>NZ_KE383932.1:124069-298987 GCF_000422845.1 Oceanobacter kriegii DSM 6294 | reverse complement strand
CGATTCAGTTAAACAACACAGAACCGAACTTCTCAACCAACTCAAGAAGCGAAACAACAACCTCTCAAATCGTGCGGCGCATTATAGAGCGCCAAATCTTCTTGTCAAGCAATCATTTTCAAGCAACTTAAGAAAAGTCATTTAAAAACAAATACTTACAACCGAAACACTCAGCAACAAAACCGAGCACCTCGAACAAAGGCGGCGAATAATACGCGATTAACCGAAGCGGTCAACACCTTAGTGAAGATTTATTTCAAGGACCGCAGCGGCTAAACACGCTGTTTTCCTTGCTCTTCTCTGCCTGAGCAGCGAAGAGGCGCGCATAATACCGGTGTGACATTTTGAGTCAATACTTTTTTATAAACCTGCGTATAATGCGGCGCTTTCACAGGTACGTACTTCTATAGGTAGATGTACGTGTTTTTTACGAGCCGCTCGGACTGTCTTCCGTTTGGCTAACCCTGGAGTTGTTATGTCTGAAAAAGCCGTTGTGATTTATTCCGGCGGAATGGATTCCTTCACCATTCTTCATCGTGCTTATAAAGAAGGTTATGAGCTGTACCCGCTTACCTTTGATTATGGCCAGAAACACAGTAAGGAAATCCGCTTTGCTGCCAGCGTGTGTGAAGAGCTGGGTCTGTCCCATCGGGTGATTGATATCACTGCCATTAATCAGTTACTGCAAAGCTCTTCGCTGACGTCTGCACAGGATATTCCTGAAGGCCACTACGCCGACGACAACATGAAGTCTACCGTGGTGCCAAACCGCAACATGATTCTGTTATCGCTGGCGATCGGCTATGCCGTCGATATTGGTGCCAACAAGGTGTTTTATGGCGCTCACAGTGGTGATCACGCGATCTACCCGGATTGCCGCCCCGAGTTTGTTCACGCCATGAACGATGTAGCAAAGATTGCCAACTACGAGCCGGTCGAAATCGTCACGCCTTACCTGAACTCCGACAAAATCGGCATTCTGAAAGATGGCCTGGCGATGGGCCTGGATTACGGCAAAACCTGGACTTGCTACAACGGCCGTGAAAAGGCCTGTGGTAAATGCGGCTCTTGCGTTGAGCGACTGGAAGCTTTTGAACTGAACCAGGCCGCCGACCCACTGGCCTACGAAGAGGCCTGAGATGGCGTCTTCGTATCGGGTTAAAGAAGCCTTCTATACCTTACAGGGTGAAGGTGCCCAGGCCGGACGCCCGTCTGTCTTCTGCCGATTCAGCAAATGCAATTTGTGGAACGGCAAGGATACTGGCCGCATGGCGGCCGTGTGCCAGTTTTGCGACACTGACTTTGTTGGCACCGATGGCCAAAACGGTGGTCGCTATAACATTGACGAACTGGTGTCGCTACTGACGTCGCTTTGGCCAGACATGAGCCGCGGCAAGCCCTACGTAGTATGCACCGGAGGCGAACCCGCCCTGCAGTTGGATCAGGCACTGGTCGACCAACTCCACCAGGCGGGCTTTGAAATTGCCATCGAAACCAACGGTACTCTGGCACTGCCTGACGGCATTGACTGGGTATGCCTCAGTCCAAAAGGCGACAGCGATCTGGTGGTCACCGAATGCGATGAGCTGAAGCTGGTGTTTCCACAACCGGATGCCAGACCAGAACGATTTGATACCATCCGCGCCAGCCATCGTTATTTGCAACCACTGGATAGCACCGCCATTCGTTCTTCCGTTCATCAGCCCGCTTTGATCGACGTATTTGAACTGGACTCAGCCACGTCAACCACAGAGCAAGCAGTCGCCTATTGCATGGACAATCCCGAATGGAAAATCAGCCTGCAAACCCATAAGTGGATGGGCATCGACTGATCCAGCCCTTCAGCCACAAAAAAGCGCGCATCCGATGAACGGATTGCGCGCTTTTTTGTGTTTACCCGCAGTTACCAGACGAACGCTACCTTGTGGCCCAACTGACCAGATTCGTAACGCTGGTGAATCGCAGCCACTTCCGACATCGCCACCGTTTCCGGCTCGTTAAGTATCAATGCGCCACTTTCCAGCATGGCTGACAAGGTCGCCAGGCGCTTTTGGTGCTGTTCAATTCCAATACGCTTTAATACCGGGATGAGAGAGAAGATGGCACTCAGGGTCAATGCCTTACCATGCGCCATCGCCAACTCGTGTTCGCCGCGAGCATTAATGGTCGCCACCCGGCCATAGCTTTCCGCCAGTTTCAGCGCCTGCTGCAATGATGCCCCGCCATGAGTATCCAGCACCAACGGGAATACCCTGTCAGCAGCAAGTAAATCGTCAACTTCGTTATGGAAGCAGGCGTTTACGCCCATAGCCGCCAGCGCTTCAACACGCTCTTCCGTGCCTGCGGTGCCATACACCTCAAGTCCTGCTGCCAAAGCCAGTTGCACCGCCACCAGCCCGACCCCGCCGGACGCACCAAGGATCATGATTTTCTGGCCCGAAACAGGTGCCAGACGTTCAAGCGCCTCCAGCGCCGTTAACCCAACAACACCGGCACAGGCTGCAACCTGATCGGAGATATTGTCCGGGGCTGGTACCAACAATTCGGCTCGAGCCAGGGTGTATTCCGCACAGGCGCCCCAGGTGCCTAACACACCACCACTGACACCAAACACCCGATCGCCTGCTTTCAACGTCGTTACCGCATCACCAACGGCGACCACTTCACCACACAGTTCTACCCCGGTGATGCCGGTTTCTGTCAGTACCGGGGCCAGTCCGGCCCTCAGTTTGGTATCAATGGGGTTGAAGCCAGCTGCCAATACCTTAACCAATACTTCATCTGCTGAAGGAGCAGGCACTTCAACCGAGGTGATTTGCAGAACCTCTGGGCCACCCAGCTGTGAAACCGTGACCGCTTTAGCGTTTGTCATCCAGCCCTCCTATACCTATATCGTCCGGATTGAGTTTTTTAACCAGTGGATGCGCACTGTTGTTGGCATCTGCCACCTGTCGCACCACGGTATCAATAATATGTTCCCGCCCACCGTTGCTGTGGTAGCTGACGTATACCGAACGTTGGATCACCGGTGCATCGTCGACCTCAAACAGTTCTTGTTTATCTACGTGGCTCTGGGCGAGGCCAACAGGCAGATAGGCTGCGCCGCCGCGAGTCAGCACACAATCAAGCGCGATGCGTCCCGTATTGGTCATCACCTGCTGACTGGCCTGGCCTTTGAAGGCCAGATTGTGATCATTAATGAACGCTGTTCCCCAATCCACCATCACATACCCTTCCCCGACCGCTTCTTCCGCAGGCTGGTTGGGCTGGCTACTGAATAGATGCAATGGCAAGTGCGCAACTTCCAGCGTGGTCAGTTCGTCAACTTTGGGGGCGTCAAACAGAAAGGCCAAATCAATGGTGCGCTCCAGCACCTGCCGAACCAGGGTGGTACTACTATGCGCAACCGCTGCCACCGCCAAACCGGCAGCGCCGTCAATCAGGGAAGGAACCTGTTGTTGCAGGAAACCATCCCATAAGTTCGGCGTCGCACCGATGGCCACCTGCTGATTACGAGCATCTTCAGTGGCCACTTCCTGGCGGATGCGTTTCTCCAGCTGCACGGTACTCTCCGCCAGTGGCATCAGGCGCTCACCAGCGGTAGTCAGCTGAATGTTGTTACGCTGACGGGTGAACAATTCGACGCCCAGCAGGCCTTCGAGCTGGCGCACCCGAAAGCTGACAGCAGACTGGGTCAGGTAAAGATTTTCCGCGGCACGGCCAAAGTGACGGGTGCGCGAAACCTCCATGAAGGTTTTTAGAAGTTCTGTATCCATTCGACCAATTATGATGTTCGTTACGACAAATATTTTTTGTTTTACCGCACTCTGTGCCCTGACCATACTCCGCCGAAATAGAGATGGCGTCCAGCCACAGCGCTTCAAAAAATGCATCTACGAGGAACCGTCATGAGTTTTGAAAGCAGCAAAAAATTCTACGATGACACCAACTTCCCTCGCGGCTTCCATCGTTCGGGAGATTTCACCCGGGCTCAGGCCGACCTGCTGGAAAGCAAGGGTGTGGTGTTGAAAGCGCTTCATCAAGGCGACCAATTGCCAGCCGATGAAGCTGAAACCCGCTTTGTACAGGTGTGCATGGGCGAAGCCGTGGCACAATCCGACGTTGAAAAAGCCTGGGGCCGCTATCTGGCCGCACTGCGTCGCAAGCAGGTTTATTTCACCGCATCTTCAGGTGCAGTCACTGACGGCATTGCGGAGACTGCGGACTCGGATGACTAAACCAGCAATCGGATACCTGGAACAAATCGATTTACCGGAACTGGACATCCAATGTCTGGCCAAAGTCGATACCGGCGCCTGCTCCAGCAGCATTCATGCTGAAGAGGTTGAAACCTTTGAACGCGACGGCCAGCAGTGGGTTCAATTCCACGTGCTGTTTCGTCGTGGAGAAATGCCCATTGATCAGGTCTGCGAAGCACCTGTTCATAGCCGTAAGCGCATCGCCAGTTCCAATGGCTCACGCAGCTACCGCTACGTGATTCGTACCAATGTGTCATTGGGCGGCCAACACTGGGCGATTGATCTCAATCTGAGTCACCGCGGCAGCATGACCTATCCTATGCTGTTGGGGCGCGAAGCCTTCGCCGGTCGATTTGTGGTCGACGTTGAACACACTTATCTGAGCAATTAACACTATGAAAATCGCGATTCTGTCGCGCAATCCTCGCCTCTACTCCACCCGTCGTTTGATAGAGGCTGGCGAAGCGCGTGGCCACGAAATGGTCGTTCTGGATACTCTGCACTGTTATATGAACATCAACAGTACCGAGCCATCGATCCATTACCAGGGCGATGCGCTGACGGGATTTGATGCAGTGATTCCCCGCATTGGTGCCTCCATTACGTTTTATGGCACGGCGGTACTGCGTCAGTTTGAAATGATGGGCGTATACCCGCTCAACGAATCCGTTGCCATCAGCCGCTCCCGCGACAAACTGCGCTCCATGCAGCTGATGTCCCGTAAAGGCATTGGCATGCCGGTGACCGGCTTTGCTCACAGCCCGGACGACATTCCTGACCTGATCCAGATGGTCGGCGGTGCGCCACTGGTAATCAAACTGCTGGAAGGCACCCAGGGCATTGGTGTGGTACTGGCCGAAACCCGCAAGGCGGCAGAAAGTGTGATCGAAGCCTTTATGGGTCTGAAAGCCAACATCATGGTACAGGAGTTCATCAAGGAAGCTGGCGGTGCGGATATTCGCTGCTTTGTTGTGGGTGACCGCGTGGTTGCGGCCATGAAGCGTCAGGCCGCGGACGGCGAATTCCGTTCCAACCTGCACCGTGGTGGTACTGCCCAGTTGATCCGCATCACGCCGGAAGAACGCTCTACCGCCGTACGTGCTGCCAAAACCATGGGACTGAACGTAGCCGGTGTCGATATCCTGCGCTCCAATCGTGGGCCAGTGGTTATGGAAGTAAACTCATCACCGGGTATTCAGGGCATCGAAGAAGCCACCAATACCGATGTGGCCTCGAAGATCATCATGTTCATCGAGAAAAATGCCCAGGCGCACAGAACCAAAACCCGCGGTCAGGGCTGATCAACGTTTATTGTTGCCAGCACCGAGCTGTAAACACAAAGTCACCAACACAGGGCCGCAAGGCCCTTTGTTGTTTTCAGCCCGAAGTATTGGGTGAACTCCTTGAACAGGCGCCCAGTCTCTCCCAGCAATTTAATTCTCCAAAGCAGCCAGACATCGAATTTAGTGCACTCAAACCAATCTTACGACGAATAATATTCGTCAACAGCCGTATTTTCTTCGTTTTTGCATCCATAATGGGCGATTACGCCACCGCTTGACCCGCAGTCGTTTACTTCACCAAACGCCTTTCGTATAGTCGAACACCTATTGGGCAGCAGCAGCTGCCCTTTTGCGTTTTTAAGGAAGCAATCCCTGTATGTCAGCAATCATGAATACCTATGGCCGTCTGCCTGTCACCTTTGTGTCTGGTGAAGGTAGCTGGCTCAAGGATACCGAAGGCAAGGCGTATCTGGATGCCCTGATGGGCATCGCAGTCACTGGCCTCGGTCATTCTCATCCTGCCGTAACCAGTGCATTAACGGAACAAGGCAGCCGCCTGATCCACACCTCCAACCTGTACGGCATCACCCGCCAGCAGGAACTGGCCGATGCCCTGACGCGTATTTCCGGCATGGATAAGGTGTTCTTCTCCAACTCCGGTGCAGAAGCCAACGAAGCGGCGATCAAACTTGCCCGTAAATACGGCCACCAGCGCGGCATCACCGAGCCAGTCATCATCGTTATGACCAAAGCGTTCCATGGCCGCACCATGGGCACCCTGACAGCCACCGGTAATGCCAAGGCACAGGAAGGCTTCGGCCCACTGCTGAGCGGTTTTATCCGTGTACCGTACAACGATCTGGATACCCTGACCGCAGTCGCCAAAGCCAACCCGAACGTTGTTGCCGTGATGCTGGAAACCGTTCAGGGCGAAGGTGGTCTGGCAACGGGCTCTCTGGAATTCCTGCAAGGCGTTCGCAGCCTGTGTGATGCCAACGAATGGCTGATGCTGGCGGACGAAGTGCAAACCGGTAACGGTCGTACAGGTAGCTATTTCTCCTACCAACAGCTGGGCTTTGTTCCGGATGTTGTCACCACCGCCAAAGGTCTGGGCAACGGTCTGCCAATTGGTGCCTGCATGGCACGTGGCAAGGCTGCCGAGATCCTGCAACCGGGCAGCCATGGCAGCACCTACGGCGGTAACCCGCTGTGCTCCGCCGTTGCCCTCGCGGTCGTGAATACCATTGAATCCGAAGGTCTGTGCAACAACGCCCGTGAAATGGGTGAGTACCTGGCCGCCGAATTCCGTCAGCGTCTGGCTGGCAACAGCAAACTGGTTGATATCCGTGGTCGTGGTTTGATGATTGGCCTGGTGATGTCACAGGATTGCCCTGAACTGGTTGGCAAGGCCCTTGAAAAAGGCCTGTTGATCAACGTAACCGCTGGCAACGTGATCCGTTTGCTGCCGGCACTGAACCTGAATAAAACAGACGCAGACAAGATCGTTGAGCTTGTCTGCGAACTTGTTGAATCACTCGACTGATAGACGAAGGAATTGCCGTGAGACACTTTCTGACTCTGATGGATTTGTCGTCAGAGGAGCTGAACCAGATTTTGCAGCGCGCCATCGAGCTGAAGGCCATGCAACATCGTCATGAAATCTATGAACCCTTCAAGAATCAGGTTCTGGGCATGATTTTTGAAAAATCATCCACCCGCACCCGCGTATCCTTTGAAGCCGGTATGGCTCAGTTTGGTGGATCGGCGATTTTCCTGTCTCCCCGCGATACCCAACTGGGTCGCGGTGAGCCTATCGAGGACAGCGCTCGCGTGCTGTCCCGTATGGTCGACATCATCATGATCCGGACCTTCGATCACGCCGGTCTGGAACTGTTCGCAGCCAACTCCAAAGTGCCTGTGATCAACGCTCTGACTGACGACTACCATCCATGTCAGCTGCTGGCCGATATGCAAACCTACCTTGAGCACCGCGGTTCCATTGCCGGTAAAACCGTGGCCTGGGTCGGCGATGGCAACAACATGTGTCATTCCTACATGAATGCCGCCGTGCAGTTTGGCTACCACCTGAACATCGCAGTACCAGAAGGTTTTGATCCAAAGCCAGAAATTCTGGAAGCCTGTAAGGACAGCGTTACCATCTACCGCACTCCGGAAGAAGCCGTAAAAGGTGCGCATCTGGTAGTGACGGATGTGTGGGCCTCCATGGGCCAGGAAGAAGAGCAGAAAGAACGCGAACGCGCTTTTGCGGGTTATCAGGTTACTGAAGCCTTGCTGGACACGGCCGCAGAAGACGTAGTCTTTATGCACTGCCTGCCAGCGCACCGTGGTGAAGAAATCAGCATGACCCTGCTGGATGATCCTCGTTCCGTAGTTTGGGATGAAGCCGAAAACCGCCTGCACGCTCAAAAAGCCCTGATGGAATTTTTGCTGAAGGAAGCTCAGGGCCTTTCCTGATCCTTCGCGACATCCTTTCTGGCGCCCCTTGTGGTTGTCGACCCATGTCGACAACCATTCTTTTAAACTCTTCTTTAAAGTCCCTTTAAAGCTCTTTGCAGCCCTCGTCGTTAAAACAGATCAATCAGAATAGATCAGTCAGAACAGGTCAGAGGCCGCACAGGCACTTCTGGTGTTATTCGCTGTGACTGACCCCAGCAGATCCGGACCAGTTAACCACCACCCGATTACCGCCTTCATTGACGGCAATGGCCGCATGCATGTCTGCACGACTCAATAACTCCTCGACCGATTCCGACGGCTGATATTGCACCACACCAATGGAAACCGACGTTTGAATCACGCCTTTGGCAAACGGTGTTTCGGTCACCTTCTGACGAATGCGCTCCAGCACCGCCTGGCCGGTGTCAATCGTTGCGCCGGTTAACAGCACACCATAACGTCCCGCTCCATAAGCCGATACGATATCAACTTCCCGCAACGTCACCGTCAGCAACTGTGCCAGCTCATGCATCATGGTTTGCACCGATCGTTCGCCGTGCAACGCCCGTAAGGCATCGAGGTGATCAATGTCCATCAAGGCGACCACAAAGGGCCGACCATCCCGGTTGCTGACCGCTCGCTGATTCTGCAAGGTGCGATCAAAGTAACGCTGGTTCAGCAAACCGGTTACTTCGTCCTTGATCGACAACTCTTCAATTCGCGCTGTGGCCAGCTTCAGCTCGCGGCTCTTGCGGCTGTAGGCTTCCCGCAACAACACCATCTCACGGGCCACCAGCGCCAGAGACATGGCTGCCAGCGCAAACGATGCCCCTAACAGCAGTTCGAGCCGTGGATCAAAAACGCCTTCGGTGTGATTGCGAAAATACAGCACCAGCAAGCTGTAGCCGCCAATGGTGGTAAGACAAACGCCAAAGAACGAGCGCCAGCCCATGCCGAGAATGCCAAATGGCAGCAACGCCAAATAAGCAAGCATCATCACAAAGCGCATTTGAGGAGATATCAGGATAGAAAGGCTGACAAACAGGGTCGCCCAAAGGATGTACAACACCGTCAGCCCCGGGTCGCGGTAATCCCGGGTACGGCCGCTCCAGGACCAATAACTCAACAAGGCAATACCAGCCCAAAAGGTCGTTACCAGTTGCAGTTCACCTTTGGGTGCCAGCCCCAGAAAGCGATTACCGCCCACAAACAAGGCGGTAAACAACAGCATCCCTACCACAGCCAATCCCTGCCGACGGTAGATGTCTCGATGTAACTTAATGGTCAAATAACGTCCTTTTCCCGCCTCTGGCAGGCAACCGATGAACCCTTGTCTATAGTGTAGTAAAGACAGCGGCTCGAGTCCTCACAATGCGTAACAACCAGCCCATTACCGACAAGGAAATCCTCCTGACGGAACACCAGCACCTGGTCTCTTCCACCAATACCAAGGGAATGATCAGCCACTGTAACGACGACTTTGTACGCATCAGTGGCTTTTCGATGGATGAGCTGATTGGCAGCCCCCATAACCTGGTACGTCACCCCGACATGCCGGAAGCCGCTTTTGACGACATGTGGCAAACCCTCAAACGCGGCGAGCACTGGCTCGGGCTGGTGAAAAACCGCTGTAAAAACGGCGACCATTACTGGGTCGATGCCTATGTCACGCCGGTATACAGTGGAGGCTCCACCATAGGTTATGAATCGGTAAGGGTAAAGCCCAGCCGGGAGCAAGTCGCACGGGCTGAACACGCCTATCAACGTATGAAGAAAGGCCGCTCCGTCACCGCCGCCAACACCTTGTTTGACCCTAACCATCTGGTGTACCTGGCGCTGGCAGCAACCGCTGTGCTGCCATGGCTTGGTGCGTCCCCGCTTTGGCTGTCAGCTGCACTGAGTTTGTTTGGAGCCGTCGGAATACTGGTGCAACGTCAGCGCAATCAGTCATTGCTGGGTAAAGCTCGACAGATTATCAACAACCCCACCATGGCGTGGATTTACACTGGCAAACACAATCTTGAAGGTGCGGTGGAATTTGCCCAAATCGCCCAGAAGCGCAAACTGCAAACCACTCTGGTTCGGATCTCACAGAATACCGAATCCTTGCAGGACATTGGCAAGCAAACCCTCGAACGCGCCAGCAGCACCCGCGACAGCGTTCACAAACAGCACACCTTCACCGCTCAGGTAGAAGACAGCACCCAACGCATTTCAGACAACGCCGCGGCCATTCAGCAAGCGTCCAATGACAGCCAGCAAGGCACTGCCAACGCCGTTGATATTTCCAGTCGTGGCATCACTCAGGTTGAGGGCATGGTGTCTGAGACCAGTGCCCTGAACGGCAAACTCAGTGACACCTCGTCAGCCATTGGCTTGCTGGCCACCGAAATTCAGGCGGTCAGCAGTTTCCTCAAGGCCATTACCGACATTGCCGAACAAACCAACTTGCTGGCACTGAACGCCGCTATTGAGTCGGCCCGCGCCGGTGAACAAGGCCGTGGGTTTGCCGTGGTTGCTGACGAAGTACGAAATCTGGCCAAGCGCACCCAGGAATCGGCCGGCCAAATTCAAAAAATTGTCGATGGCCTCAACCAGCAAGCGGATAACGCCGTTGGTGCCATCAGCGAAGGCCAGGCGTCGCTGCAGGAAACCCTTACCAAGGCGTCGTCGGTCAATGAAGTGTTTATGGACATCCGTCTGGCCCTCGACAGCATCAGTGCCAGTGCCAATCGCAACAGCCAGTTGTCCGACGAGCAAAACGACGCCGTGCATCAAATTCAGGACAGCATCATGGAGCTGCGCAGGCTGTCGGATGAGGCCGGTGTCATGGCCGACAATATGCACGCAAGTTGTCAGACGGCAGCCAATGTATCGCAGGAACAAGCCAGCATTGTTCACCGCTTTCAGGAAACAACCTGAACCCTTATCATGGGCTCCAGATGAGATCATGAAAGTAGTTCATAGATATGCTGGAAATCAAACACCTCCGCACACTAACGGCCTTAAGAGACGGCGGCAGCCTGGTGGAAGCCGCCCAGCGTCTACACCTGACTCAGTCCGCCTTGTCGCACCAGATCAAGGATCTTGAAGACCGTCTGGGGGTCAGCCTGTTTGTACGCAAATCGCGCCCCCTGCGTTTTACCCGAGCCGGGCTTGAAATTCTCAATGCCGCCGATCAGGTGTTACCCCAGCTGCAACACACCGAGCTTAACCTGAAGAAGTTGGCTGGCGGCGAAACCGGCCGCCTGAACATGGTGATTGAATGCCACAGCTGCTTTGAATGGCTGATGCCCGCCATCAATCGCTTTCGGGATCAATGGCCTGAGGTCGAAATCGACCTGACCACCAGCTTTCACTTCGATCCACTGCCAGCGCTGACCCGTGGTGACATTGATCTGGTGATCACTTCCGACCCTGAGCCAGACCCTCGCATCCACTACCAGCCGCTGTTCCGATACCAGTCACTGCTGGCCGTCGCCAACCAGCACCCGCTGGCCTCGCGGAGCCAGATTGAACCGCAAGATTTGGCCACTGAGACCCTGATCCACTACCCCATCGACACCGACCGCCTGGATGTCTTCAGCAAATTCCTCAGCCCGGCCGGATTAGCCCCTGCGGGCACCCGACAAACCGAGCTGACACTGATGATGATTCAGTTGGTTGCCAGCGGCCGTGGGGTCGCCTGTTTGCCGAACTGGGCTTTGCAACCCTATCTGGATGGCAAGCTGGTGACCGCCACGCCGTTGGGAGACGGTATCTGGCCAACCCTGTACGCTGCCATTCGGGAAGATCAATGTGACGACAACTACATGCAGGACTTCCTGCAGCTGTCCGTAGAGACCTGCTTTGATCGCTTGAAGGGAATTGAGCCAGCCTGAGCAGGCTGGCTTGGCCAAGCTGGCTAGGCTATCGCCGCTTGGATTATTCGGTGTGGCGGCGAGGCCACACCAGACTGAAACGGGCACCGCCCAGACTGTCACTGCGACCAACAATGGCACGACCGCCGTGCCAGTAGGTGATCCGGCGCACAATGGAAAGCCCCAGACCATAACCACCCGAGCTGCGGGTTCGGCTGTCGTCAAGCCGGGCAAAGGCTTCAAATACCGAGCCCCACTGATCTTCCGGAATACCAGGGCCATCGTCTTCGACATCGACCCGACACGTATCCTCGGTGAAACTGCACAGCACATTCACTTCCGATGACGCATAGCGGCAGGCATTGCCCACCAGATTCTGAATCGCCCGGTGTATGTATCTTGGCTCCACTTCCCCACGGGTATCGCGGGCGCCGGATTCAATAAACAATACGTTCACCCGCGCCGATGGATTGGTTTCATCCACCACCTGCCAGGCAATGTCCTGTACATCCACCAGCTGGAATTCCAGTAAGGGACCACCCTCTTCCAAACGAGCGTAAGTCAGAATCTCATCAATCAGCTGGTCCAGTTCCTGCAAGTCATCGTCCATTCCACGAAGTTGCTTACCTAGTACCGGGTCACTGGCATCGTCTTCCATGATTTGCAGACCAAATCGCAAACGCGCCACCGGCGTGCGCAGCTCATGGGATACCGCTCGCAGCATTTCCCGCTGAATGCCAATCAATCGCTGAATGTGGTCAGCCATCTTGTTGATCGAACAACCCAGCCCCGACACAGCATCGTGACCGGCGACCGACACCCGTGCCGACAAATGCCCTTGTGCCAAACGCCCGGTAACCTGATCGAGATTTTTAAGGCCGCCTTCCAGCTGGTTGACCAGTTGGTACATCACCACGCCCAGCAATAAGGCCGCGAACAGCAAAATCACCAAAGTGGCCTGCAAACGCCAATAGCCGAGCTCCGGCGTCAGACCAATATAACGACCGTCAGGCAGAGCGATTCGGAAACGCTCCAGCGTGCCATGATCCGAGATGGCGATACGAACATCGTCACCCACCAACTCAGGCAGCCACTGCACCAGTGCATCTGCCCGTTGTGGATACTTTTGCACCAGCGCTTGCAGGGAGTCGACCAAGGCTGGCCAATGGTGCCCCTGTGGGCTGGCCATACGAATGTGCAACACCCGATCGGGTGCCACAGTGGGGTCTGCCAACCACACTTCCAGTGCCTCAGCAGACGGGGCTACGGCAACCCCACGGTGATCCAGCTGATATTGCTTGAACGCCCCTAACGCCTCTGGCGACAACCACTGCCACGACAGCTTGCCAACCGACTGCGCCTGACCATAAACCGAGTCATAGGCATCCGCCACATCGGTGCTGGTCTGTGAAGATGAAGACAGGGGAGAAAAAGGAGACGGCAGCAACTCCAGCCACAGCGGCGAGAACCGTTGCTGCCAGTAATAATGCGAGCGGGTGGTTTCTGTCAGCATCATGGCCAGTTGGCCAGCGCCGTAAATCAACGCAATGGCCAACAGCACAGAGCCGTACACCCGAATGAACATTGAACTCATAACCGTGCTTTCCTGATCATCAACCCGGTTACAGTTCCTTCACAAACAAATAGCCCTTACTGCGCACGGTTTTGATCCGGCGCGGGTTCATTGGGTCGTCCCCCACCTTCGGACGGATGCGAGACACCCGTACGTCAATGGAGCGATCCTGACCATCGTATTCGATACCGCGCAACTGGTGAAAAATCTCTTCACGAGTCAGCACTCGACCGGCGCTTTTGCACAGCAGCCACAGCAGGTCGAATTCAGCGCTGGTCAGGTCAATACTGCGACCTTCGAGCCAGGCTTCCCGCATCGCGCTGTCGACCACCAGATTGCCAAAGGTCAGGCGGTTTTCCTGGCTGCCTTCTTCGCGTACCGGCTCCGCAACGTCACCAACCCGACGTAGCAAAGCGCGGATACGTGCCAGCAACACCCGCGGGCGTACCGGCTTGGCAACGTAATCGTCTGCCCCCATCTCCAAACCCAGCACCTGGTCGAGGTCTTCGGTTCGGGCGGTCAGCATCAGAATCGGGCCGCTGTAATGTGGGCGAACCAGTCGGCACACTGCCAGACCGTCTTCACCGGGTAACATCAAATCCAGCACCACCAGATCGGGCTGCTCGGATTTAATGCGTTCAATGGCGCGTGCTCCGTCTCCTTCGATAGCAACGTTCAGTCCATTACTTTCGAGGTAGTCCTTGGTCAGCGCCGCCAGGCGTTCATCATCCTCTACAATCAGGATGCGCCAGTTTTCATCAGAATCATGCAATGGGGCTTCATTCACCATTGGATCTCCAGCAGTTTGTTGCGTGCCGAGCTTTTAACGTAAAGGCGCGACTTCTTCCAGGCCGTTCTCTCTGTGGATCTGACCGTTCCTGCCGCCTTGAATTGGAATTGCTCTGTTACAAAACAGGGCTTCTTCAGTAACCATAGACTGAAAGTCAAGCGAATGCACAGAAACTTACCAAAGCACAAAATGCGGTTTCTTTTTACACGATCCGCACCGTTACTGGGCTAGCGGCAATCGTTGCAATATCACCAACAACTTACTCCTGAGACGTACACAATTCTTTCACAATTTATCCACACCCCGTTTTGAGAGACACACAATATATGGGGTTGAATCAGCAGCCCGAGCCCATTATCTTGTGTCTCCTAACAACACGGTTAGGCGTCCCGGAGTCGCCGAGTTCTACCTCGTCATATGAAACAGCCCTTGCTTCCAACCTGTTATCCACCGCAAAAAACGGATCTTATCGAGATGTTACACTCGATGATCTTCTGCGGGCGGCTGATATTCCGGTTACCCGCCGGAGAGGCAGTCCAGGCGCTTCCCGACACCGTGATCTGACAGCAACACGGTCTCTCCGGCTCGCTAACCTGAACGACGCAAGTACACACCGGTTTCCCCTGTTGGAAACCGGTCAAATCAAGCTAATTTCGGCGGTTGTTGAGCATGGATGTGATCGAAAACAAATTGAGTACAGGCGCAAACTATATGAACAGCTCTATCAAAGTCACCAAACGCGACGGTCGACAGGAAACCCTGGATCTGGACAAGATCCACAAGGTCCTGACCTGGGCGGCGGACGGACTGCATAATGTGTCCGTGTCCGAGGTGGAGCTGCGCGCACATCTGCAATTTTACGATGGCATGCCGACGTCCGAGATCCACGAGACCCTGATCAAGGCCGCCGCCGACCTGATTTCTGACGAAGCGCCTGACTACCAGTACCTGGCCGCCCGCCTGAACATTTTCCACCTGCGCAAAAAAGCCTACGGCCAATACGAGCCGCCACGCCTGATCGACCACGTACGCAAGCTGGTTGAACTGAAGCGCTACGACCAGCACCTGCTGGACGACTACACCGAAGAAGAATTTGCGGCCATGGATGCCTTCCTGGATCACAGCCGCGACCTGAACTTCAGCTACGCTGCAGTTAAACAGCTGGAAGGCAAGTACCTGGTTCAAAACCGCGTCAGCGGCGAAGTATTTGAAAGCGCCCAGTTCCTGTACGTACTGATCGCCGCTTGCCTGTTCAGTGGCTACGACAAAGAACGTCGTCTGGACTTCGTAAAACGTTTCTACGATGCGGTTTCCACCTTCAAACTGTCACTGCCAACACCAATCATGGCCGGTGTTCGTACCCCGACCCGTCAGTTCAGCTCTTGTGTACTGATCGAAGCCGGTGACAGCCTGGATTCCATCAACGCGACTTCCAGCGCCATCGTGAAATACGTTTCCCAGCGCGCCGGTATTGGCATCAACGGTGGTCGTATTCGTGCTCTGGGCAGCCCGATCCGTGGCGGTGAAGCCTTCCACACCGGTTGTATCCCGTTCTACAAGCACTTCCAGACTGCGGTTAAATCCTGCTCCCAGGGTGGTGTTCGTGGCGGTGCCGCGACCTTGTTCTACCCGATCTGGCACTACGAAGTTGAAAGCCTGCTGGTACTGAAAAACAACCGCGGTGTTGAAGAAAACCGGGTTCGTCACCTCGACTACGGTGTGCAGATCAACAAGCTGATGTACGAGCGCCTGATCAAGAACGGCAACATCACCCTGTTCTCGCCATCCGACGCGCCAGGCCTGTACGACGCCTTCTTTGAAGACCAGGAACGCTTTGAACAGCTGTACGTGAAGTACGAGCAGGATGAATCCATCCGCAAGAAAGTGATCAAGGCTGTCGACCTGTTCTCCAGCATGATGCAGGAGCGTGCCAGCACCGGCCGTATCTACATCCAGAACGTCGACCACTGTAATACCCACAGCCCGTTCAATCCGAAAAAAGCACCTGTGCGCCAGTCCAACCTGTGTCTGGAAATCGCCCTGCCAACCAAGCCGTTGATGGACGTTAACGACGAGAGCGGTGAAATCGCACTGTGTACGCTGGCTGCCTTCAACCTCGGCAAGGTTAACGAACTGGACGAGCTGGAAGAACTGTCTGAACTGATCGTTCGCGCTCTGGACAGCCTGCTGGATTACCAGGACTACCCGGTACCGGCCGCGTTCAAAGCCACCATGGGTCGTCGTACCCTGGGTGTGGGTGTGATCAACTACGCCTACTACTTGGCCAAAAACGGCGTTAAATACTCCGACGGTTCCGCCAACGGCCTGACTCACCGTACCTTTGAAGCCATCCAGTACTGGCTGTTGAAAGCCTCTACCAAGCTGGCCAAGGAATACGGCGCTTGCCCGATGTTCGACGAAACCACTTACGCACAGGGCATCCTGCCGATCGACAGCTACAAGGCTGAAGTCGACAAGTTCTGTGAAGAGCCGCTGCGCTACGACTGGGAAGCCCTGCGTGAAGAAATTCGCAGCCACGGTTTGCGTAACTCTACCCTGACCGCGTTGATGCCTTCCGAGACATCTTCCCAGATCAGTAACGCAACCAACGGCATTGAGCCACCACGTGGCTACATCAGTGTTAAGCAGAGCAAGGACGGTATCCTGAAACAGGTAGTGCCGGACTACGAAACCCTGAAGAACAACTACGAACTGCTGTGGCAGATTCCGAACAACACCGGTTACCTGCAACTGGTCGGCATCATGCAGAAGTTCGTCGACCAGGCAATTTCAGCCAATACCAACTACGACCCATCCCGTTTCGGCGGCAAGGTGCCAATGCAGCAGCTGTTGAAAGACCTGCTGATGGCCTACAAGAATGGCGTCAAGACCCTGTACTACCACAACACCCGTGATGGCATGGAAGACCCACAAAAAGAAGCCGTTATCGCCGAAGACGATGATTGCGCCGGTGGTGCATGTAAAATCTGATGAAGGGTTCGCCCTTCTTCTTCCCCCATATGTATAGGCTTTGTACAATATGGGGCAGCAAATCACGATACCCGTGCCGGCAACTGCCTGCGCGGGTTTCCTTTTAGTTATTACCTGAACCAGTTTGGCCGAGCATCGGCCAGGTGAGACGACAGCGCCCATGGCTTACACAACGTTCAATCGCAACGAATTCGACACTTTTGCTCAACCCATGTTCTTTGGCGAACAGGTCAACGTGGCCCGTTACGATCAGCAAAAGCACAAGATTTTCGAAAACCTGATCGAAAAACAGCTGTCCTTCTTCTGGCGCCCGGAAGAAGTCGACCTGACCAACGATCGCAAGGACTTCCTTGACCTGCCAGAACACGAGCAGCACATCTTCGTCAGCAACCTGAAATACCAGACCCTGCTGGATTCCGTGCAAGGCCGCTCTCCAAACGTTGCCTTCCTGCCAGTGGTATCACTGCCGGAACTGGAAACCTGGATTGAAACCTGGTCGTTCAGTGAGACCATTCACAGCCGTTCGTACACCCACATTGTGCGTAACATTGTGCCGAACCCGGCGACCATTTTTGACGACATTACCCGCAACGAGTTTATTACCCGTCGGGCCATCTCCGTCACCCAGTACTACGACTCCTTCATCGAACTGTCCACCTGGCACCAGCAGCTGGGTGAAGGCACTCATGTGGTCAATGGCAAAACCATTGAAGTCAGCAAGCGCGAACTGAAGCGTCGCCTATACCTGACCATGATGTCGGTGAACGTACTGGAAGCCATTCGTTTCTACGTCAGCTTTGCCTGCTCGTTCGCCTTCGCAGAACGCGCCAAGATGGAAGGCAACGCCAAGATCATCAAACTGATCGCTCGCGACGAAGCCCTGCACCTGACCGGCACCCAGCACATTCTGCAAATCATGGCACGTGGCAAAGATGATCCGGAATTCGCCGAAATCGCTGAAGAATGCCGCGCCGACGCCATCGAGATTTTCCGCGACGCCGCCCAGCAGGAAAAGGAATGGGCCGAATACCTGTTCAAGGACGGCTCCATGATCGGCCTGAACAAGGACATCCTGTGTCAGTACGTGGAATACATCACCAACCAGCGTATTGCCGCGCTGGGCTTTGATCCACTGTTTGAAACCCGCTCCAACCCGCTGCCGTGGATCAACTCCTGGCTCAACAGCGATAACGTGCAGGTTGCACCACAGGAATCCGAAATCAGCTCCTACCTGGTGGGCGCCATCGACAGTGAAATCAACACCGATGACCTGGGTGATTTCGATCTTTGATGAGTAACACGAATTCTCGCCAGTCGACACCGACTGGCGATGCCCAGGAACAGCCCCCGCACCTCAATCTGCACGACGACGAGTTTCAGCTCGATGGCGACGCCAGCGAGCAGCCTCAATTCGACCTTGAGCCCGCTGAAGCCGAAGCCGACAGCGACGACGAGCGTCAGGGACAGCTCTACCTGCCAGAAAACGACCCGGAAAAACCCGAGCCAACGCCGCAGCTGGAGCTGGACGGCATGTCGCCGCCCATCTACCTGGTGACGCTGGACGACGGCCGGGAAGCGACTTTCCAACACGCCAACAGCTTGCTGGAATCACTGGAAGCCCAGAACATCGATGTCCAGTACCAGTGCCGTGAAGGCTACTGTGGCAGCTGTCGTGCGCGTCTGCTGAAAGGCGACGTACATTACACCGAGGAACCTCTGGCCTGGGTGGACGACGATGAAATCCTGTTGTGCTGCTGCATCCCCCGCGGCCCGATACAACTCCAACTGATAGACTGACACATTCGAGGAACAACCATGAGCACATTGACACTGCCAGACGTTGGAACCCAGGCGCCGGACTTCAGTGCCCTGAACCAGAAAGGCGAAACCGTGACGTTGGCCGACTACGCCGGCAAGGTGCTGGTGTTGTACTTCTACCCGAAGGCAATGACACCGGGCTGTACAACCCAGGCATGTGGTCTGCGTGACAGCAAGGAAGAACTGGCTCAGTACAACGCCGTTGCCGTTGGCGTAAGCCCGGACAAACCAGCCCGCCTGCAGAAGTTCATCGACCGCGACAACCTCAATTTTGATCTGCTTTCCGATGAAGAAACCACCATGTGCCAGGCCTACGGCATCTGGGGTTTGAAGAAATTCATGGGTAAGGAATACATGGGTGTTAACCGCATCACCTTCATCATTGGTGAAGACGGCAGCATTTTGCATGTAATGCCCAAGGTAAAAACCAAAACCCATCACGACGACGTGATCGCGTTTTTAGCCGAGCGCGCTAAAGGCTGATCACAGCCCAAATGTGCAGGCAGTTAAAAACACAAAAAAGCGGCCGAGATGGCCGCTTTTTTTGTATCTGTTCAGACAAACTTGAACGTTCCCCTGAGCTTGTAGCAACTGCTGGCATTGCAGTAAATCCTGATAAACCGGCTCTTGTCGAAGGCCTCGATCAAATACAGGTCGGTGTAGTCTGGCGAGTATTCCATATTGGTTGCGTCCATAATCCGGTTAGATACCAGAGTCTGGCCGCTATAGGTCACACCCGACACAAGGTTGTTTGCCGCTGGAGCCTGCGCCAGCGCAGGAACTGTCGCCATAACGGCGGTCATTGCCACACTGGCAACCCAAGTCAGCATAAGCGCCTCCTTCCCCTGTTGGGAAATGGTTAAGCCACTCCTTAACGGTCACTTGCCTGTGATGTCCTGATACTACTCCCTCGTCACTGCCATCCAGACCACGGCATACATCAGTGCGGGCGACCGCCTTTCAGCGACACCAGCAACTCAGCTTCTGCCCGGGCCATACCGCAATTCTCGACCAACTCACGGGCTGATGCCCCCAGGCTGACCAATCGTGCGGCCTGTTGATAGGAGGCCTCATCGCCCGGGGTAAACAGCGAACGCTGCTCGGCTTCGCCCAAACGCTCGGTCAATTGCCGAATCTTGCGCCCCATGCCCACCACACTCTGGTTCATGGCCTCCTGATTCTGTTTCAGCTGACTTAACTTGTGCTGTTGCGACAGCGACTGTTTTTCCAGCTTGACGATGGCACCTCGCAACCGCTTGATGGTGACCAAACCCACCACCAGCACACCGGCAACCACCAACAGAACCCCTTGCTCAATACTTAAAGGCCACATTGACGCTTTCCTTCAGGGCTTACATACCCTGCAGTTCAGACCACTCTTCGTCGGTCATCAGTTTCTCAAGATCAACGAGAATCAGCAGCTCATCATTCTTGTGGCAAACGCCCTGAATGAACTTGGCACTTTCCTCGTTGCCCACCGATGGCGTGGTTTCAATCTCTGACTGACGCAGATACACCACTTCTGCCACCGCATCGACGAGAATGCCCACCACCTGATTTTCCGCTTCGATAATCACGATGCGGGTCTGGTCGGTGGTTTCAGCTTCCGGCAAGGCAAAACGCAGGCGGGTGTCGATCACCGTGACCACGTTACCGCGCAGGTTGATGATGCCCAGCACGTACTGCGGAGCACCGGGAACCGGGGCAATTTCTGTATAGCGCAGAACTTCCTGAACCTGCATCACGTTGATGCCGTAGGTTTCATTATCCAGTCGGAAGGTGACCCACTGCAGTACGGGATCTTCTGCACTCTTGTTTCCGGCAATCGCTGACATAAAAACATCCTCTTAAGAAAGGCCGCTGCCTGACGTAAACATGACGAACCTTTCTTAACTATAGAACAGAGCACAATGTGTACCAGTTCATGGCAAAGAAAATTTGAGACTTCTCGTGCACTGGCCCGAACGGCCAAAACAGTGGTCGAGAAGTGTGCTTTTCCAGGCGGCCAATCCCGTTAAAAACACGTTCGATATTATTGCTGAACCCGCTTGGCCGCTGGTCTGACGTTGTCTTCCAGCAACTCCATCAGACCCGGAACATCAATCAAGGCGCACATCTCGTCAATGACGGTGCCCGCCAACCAGGGGCGCTTGCTGCGCTCCCCTCGCCACTTGATGGCGTCTTCGTTGAGTTTGACGGTGTCGCATATTTCCTGACAGGCCACCGCCCAGGGTGAGCGGTCGAGCTGAATAAAGTATTCGTACCCCTCGTCCTGCAAGCTGCGTTTGCGCTCCGGCATCATCAACTGGGCGCTGTCGATGATGGTCAATTTGCTGTTGTCGCCTTGCCAGACCCCCAATGACCAACTGGCCTGGCCAAACAGAGGCACAACCCGGTCGCTGACCTTGTGCACGCCCCCCAGCATTGGCAGAGGAATCGCCAGCTTCAGGCCACACACCACAAAGATAAGACAGTCCACCCCGGTGCCGGATTGCCAGTTTAATGGCGAGGACTCGGTGTCGAGCTGCAGGTCTGTGTCAGAAATTTGGCTCTCGGCGGTTTCTGGCTCTGCCTCTACAACGGCGGTCTCTACTGATTCTGAGACGGCAGGCTCAGATACTTCCGGCTCTGGAGCAACCAAGGGCTCTGGCTCAACAACAGCCGGTTCAGGATCAACGGCCTCTGGTAGCGGAATCTCCGGTAATGCCACAGGCAATGCCAGTGGTGGCGCAAAAGCATTCAGAGGCTCTCGCTCAGTTCGGCTCGGCAATGTCTGACGAGCCAACTCAGGATTGAAGCGTTCTGTCTCTGTGAATGGGGCAGGTTCAGTAAATAGGGCTAGTTCTGTGCGGGTTGAATCAATACGGGATGACTCAGTACGGGATGAAATAACGCCCGGCATCACATCATCAATCAGCTCGTCGTCCATGCTGTGAGTTGGGGCTTCGTAGGGATAATCCTCAGCCGCTTCCGGCTGCTGAAAGGGGTTGTCTGCTTCGGGGGCGTTTTTATTTACGCCACTCAAACCACCAGTACCAGCGTCATCGATATCATCGAATTGAGCCAGAAACGACGGCCGGCCATCCTTGCGCTTGAATTTGTTATCCAGTGCCTGACGGGCGCTGTTGGGAACATCCGCTGTTGATTCTGGCGGGATGCGCTCACTGGCCTCTGTTACCTGCTCCCCAACAGTATCAATAGCAGGCTCACTGACAGACCCAATAGCAGTCTCACTAGCGGGCTCTGGGTCCGGCTTGGATTCCAGTTCGGCTGCTTCTGGCTCAGCTAAACCAGGTTCATCTGAAACAGGCTCGCCTGAAACCCGCTCGACTGACACCGGTTCGTCGGGACGCGGATCATCCGTAGCCTGATAGCGTTCGGTGACCTCGGTGGCTTCAACCAGCAGGTCCTCGATCAACAGGTCATCTAGATAGCCTTGCAGGACGCCATCGACTTTGTTGGGACGTTTGGCTTGCTGACTCATCCACCCCTCACTTCGAGTACCCAACCCGATCAAGACGATGTTTCAGCGAGCTGCAAGCGGCCAATACCGTGGCATGCAAGCGGGTTCCAGCAGGAAGGCGGCGAACCAGAAACAAGCTGTCGAGCAGTTGCAGCGGCAGCCGTGACGGATGCGCTTCGCCCATACCATCGACTGGCAACAATTCCATGCCTTTGGCCAGCGACGTCTGGTAAACAATCTTCTCTTCCGTGGCGAGCTGGCATTCTGTTTCTTTTTCAGGTTCTGTCCGTTGCTCGGATTGAACAGGCTCTGCCGCAGCCTGACTGGTGGCTTGTTGCAGCAATCCATCCCAATCGGTTTCTTCCGGCCCTGTGCCCAGCAGACCATCCAGGTAGCCAACGATTACATCATCGACGCTTGAGGGCGACTCCACCGGTTCAGGCTCGTGTGTGTCCGCGGGCAAGGCAGGCCCGAGTGACAGCGCCGTTTTCGACAGCGTGTCGGCCATACTAGCTCACCTTCTCAAGGTCAGTGTTCAAGGCGGTCAGCAAGTGTTTGTACACCCGCACTCCTCGACTTTCTTCTTCCAACTGGTGAGGAAATACGCCTTGCTGGCTGGCGTCTCGTAAACGGGTATCGACCGGTATCGGCTCCTCTGCGAGGCTGTCGCGATAGATGCGGCGCATTTCTTTCAGGGTACTGACCGATGCCGACGTCCGGCGGTCAAACAAGGTCGGCACAATGGTGTACGGCAGTTGGCGCTTCTGTGACTGCATCACCATCTTCAGTGTGTGAACCATGCGCTCCAGCCCTTTCATGGCCAGATGCTCGGTCTGGGTCGGTATCACCAGTCGCTGACAGGCTGCCAGCGCATTGACCATCAGCACACCGAGAATCGGCGGCGTATCCAGCAAGGCGTAGTCGTATTCTTCCCACACTTGCGCCAGCGCCCGTGATAACACCAGTCCCATGCCTTCCTGACCGCTGACCTGACGCTCCAGCGTCGCCAGCGAAGTAGCGGCAGGCAGAAGATCGACATTCGGCATGGTGGTTGGCCGAATCACCTGACCAATGTATTCGCGGTTCTTGCACTGATTGTTGAAAAACAGCTGATACATACTGTGTTCAAGGCTGTCGGGGTCGAGCTTGAAATAGCTGGTCAACGAGCCGTGCGGATCAAGGTCCACCAGCAACACCCGATGTCCTTCGGCTCCCAGCAGTCCACCCAACGTCACCACGCTGGTTGTTTTTCCAACGCCACCTTTCTGATTGGCAATTGACCAGACTCGCATGCGCTCACCTCTGGGTTGTTCATGGGCCGAATGGCAGTCTTGTTACCGCCACCCCGGCCTTGTCATTCTGTTGCGCGACGACGACGGCTCCGGTGTCGGAATTCAGTCGTTTATCGCTCGTTCTGTTGCTCTATAGCGGTTACAGCAAAAGCCGTTCCAGCACGCTTTTTCGCCGTTACGGGGCTGCCGTCCCCGGCGTTGCAGGATTGATAGACCCCGGCGTATTTTCAGGCTCAGAGCTACTCACAGGTATCTGGCTATTCCAGGGTGTCGGGCTGGCAGCCACGCTTAACACCACATCAACCCGGTTCTGCTGCGGTTGAAGAGAGGCATCCATTTGCCACTCAACCCGCTCATCATCGATAGCCGTCGCCAGCCCGTGGTAGTGCGCAATGCCGGTGGCTTCCAGTCGTTGTGGTGCTACACCGCCGCCCGCCAAAGCCTCGGCAACCGACGCCGCTCGCATGGCCGATAACTGCCAATTACTGTCATAAGCGCTGTCGGGCCGAATTCCCGTGTGCCCATAAACCCTGATGGTGTAGGGCCAGCGGCGAATTTCTGCCGCCAATTCGGCGACGGCTTGCCTGGCTTGCGGCGATAGCAGGTACTCACTGTCATCAAACAGGAATTCCCCGGCCAAACTGAGACTGACCCAGTCGGGACCTTTCATGACTTTTGTATCGGCGCTGGCCGGAAAAAGTTGAGCTACCTTGTCGACGTATCGTTGCGCCACCTGCAACGGCTGATTACCACGGTATGGCTGGTCGGCTGCATCAATGGGCTGTTTTTGTAACGCCATCGATTCAGCCTCCCCTTCGGCGATGCCGTTGGGCAGTTCCGCCAGACTGTTAATGCGGTTTTGCAACTCAACCAACAGATTGGTGCCCTGACGCCGGTCCACTTCACTCATGGCGTACAGCATGATGAAAAAGGCACACAGCAAGGTAATAAAGTCGGCGTAGGACAGCAGCCAGCGTTGTGAGTCCGGTGTTACCGGTGAGGCAATGGAAGGCGCCGCCCGGCGTCGTTTGACGGGCGCTTGAACACCAGTCGCACGTTTATTGATGCCAGACACGGATACGATCCACGATGGCGGCAGGGTTGGAGCCGTGCAGCAGGTCATCGACCCCTTGCAACAACGCCCAGTAAAACTGCTGCTGCACCCCAAGCCGGTGCTGGGCATATTGCTGCAATGGCAGCACCACAAGATTGGATAACGCCACCCCGTAGAAGGTGGCCACAAAGGCGGTGGCAATGCCTTGCGCCAGAGTGTCCGGATTACTGATACCCGACAGCACCTGAATCAGACCCAATACCGCGCCAACGATGCCCAGGGTGGGCAAGTAACCGGCCAAGTTACCCAACAGCGCCAGCGCTTGCTGGTCGCGGGATTGGCGATACAACAACTCGTTCTCCAACGCCTGACGAATATCAGCAGGCGGATGGCCATCCACCATCAGCTGCAGGGCACGCTGGCAAAAGCCATCTTGCTCGGCGTGCAGCAGGGTTTCCAAACCGGGGTTGCCTTTACGGCGACGGGTATTGCCCCACTCTATCAGGCGACTGGCGAGTTGTTCCATGGCGTAATGGTGATCTGCTGGCAAGTGCAGCAAGGCGTGTCGAAGGTGGCGGATAGCATCCACCGGAGCGGGAATAAAGGTGGCCAACAAGCTGCCCGGTACCACCACAATCATTGCCATCGGGTCCCACAGCAGGGACACCACGCCGCCTTCTTTGGCAAACATGGCAATAATCAGTACCGGAGCCAACAGCAGCAGTGGTAATCGCCAATATCCCATAAAGCGCTCCTTTGCCGTTGGCTATCGTTGACGGCCTTGCCTGGCTGCGGCTGTGCGGTAGGTCAGAGCAGGTCTGTCGACAGCCGTGGACCGATGTCTTTCAGTGACACAATGTCGTCGGCATAACCGGCTTTGGTAACCGCCATCGGCATGCCGTAGATCACACTGCTGGCTTCGTCCTGCGCCCAGATATGAGCCCCCGCGGCTTTCATCAATCGCGCCCCTTCCTTGCCATCCGCGCCCATGCCGGTCAGTACCAAACCCAACGCCTTGCTGCCGAAGTATTTGGCAGCTGCGGCAAAGGCAATATCGACACTGGGGCGATAGTTAATGCGGTCGTCGCTTTCGCGGATGCGAATGGCCGGCTGGCCGCGATTTTCGATCATCAGCTGCATGCCACCCGGAGCCACGTAAACATGGCCCGGAATAATCTTGTCGCCATCGACGGCTTCTTTCACCGTCATGGAACTGAGGCTGTTCAAACGCTCGGCGAAGGCTTTGGTAAACGACGCCGGCATGTGCTGAACAATAATGATTGGAGTTCGGAAGTTGGGAGCCAGCCCCTTGAATACACTTTGCAAGGCCGCGGGGCCGCCGGTCGAGGTGCCAATCAGCACCAGCTCGATGCCCTTGAGCTGCGCCGGTGGTTTGCGAGGCGCTGCCGGAGCAGCTTGCTGGGTTTGAGTGGATTTGACCGTGCCAGCATCCACTTTGGGAATGTTCTGCTGACTGGCAGCCGGAGCCGCCGATTGCGGTGCACTTGCCGGAGCAGACGCCGCTGCTGACGGCGCTGCTGACGGCGCATCGCCTTTCGGCGCACTGTCTTTACGGCCCAAGCGGCTGGCTGCAACCGCCACGATTTTGTCGGTCAGGGTACGACGCATTTCTGCGGTGCCTTTGGCCACCGCGTCAAAGTTTTTGGGCAGGTAGTCCAGTGCCCCAGCATCGAGGGCATCCAGCGTTACGCGGGCATCCTCGAACGTTAACGATGAGAACATTAACACCGGCACCGGACGGCGCATCATGATATTACGCAGCGCGGTGATGCCATCCATCACCGGCATCTCGTAGTCCATGGTGATGACGTCTGGCTGCAAGGCGTCGTTCTGCTCAATCGCTTCGCGACCGTTGCAAGCCTCACCCACCACTTTCATTCGAGGATCTGCATTAATGATGTCGGACACCCGGCGACGGAAAAAACCCGAGTCGTCGACAACCAGTACCTTGATAGCCATATAGTGGTAACTCTTCTAGACCTGACGCCGTCAGGACATCCATTTCAAATGTGCATTACCTCTGGGCCAGTCGTTGTTCGCTGGCCCTGCCTGATCAGGCCGCGCTGGCCTGTCGGGCACCGTAGTGATTCAACATGCTAGGAATATCCAGAATCAGAGCAATGCGGCCATCACCTGTGATGGTGGCACCCGCCATACCGGCAGTGCCTTGCAGCATTTTGCCCAGCGGTTTGATCACCACCTCTTCCTGGCCAACCAATTGGTCAACCACAAAGCCCACACTCTTGGTGCCAACCGACACCACTACCACGTGGCCGCTGGTGTCGTTTTTGCTGGACTTGGTTGGCACCAGCCAACGTTTGAGGTGGAACAACGGTATTGGCCGTTCACGCACCACCACCACTTCCTGACCATCAACAATGTTGGTCTGGGTCAGATCGAGGTGGAAGATTTCATTCACACTCACCAGCGGGAAGGCAAACGCCTGATCTTCCAGCATCACCATCAGCGTTGGCATGATCGCCAGCGTCAGCGGTACCTTGATCACAATGTTGGTGCCCACACCGGGTTCTGAATCAATCTTGATGGTGCCATTGAGCTGGGCGATCTTGGTTTTCACCACGTCCATGCCCACACCACGGCCCGACACATCGGAGATTTGTTCCTTGGTGGAGAATCCCGGTGCAAAGATCAGGTTAAAGCATTCCTGATCAGTCAAGCGGTCGGCGGCATCCTGATCCATCAAACCTTTCTCAACCGCCTTGCGGCGCAGCAGGTTGGCGTCCATCCCTTTACCGTCATCCTGAATTTGCAGCAGGATATGGTCACCTTCCTGTTGCGCTGACAGCACCACATGGCCTACCCGTGGCTTGCCGGACTCTTCACGTTCAGACGGTGTCTCAACCCCGTGGTCAACCGAGTTACGCACAAGGTGAACCAGTGGGTCAGCCAGTGCCTCAACCAGGTTTTTATCCAGGTCGGTTTCTTCACCGCGCAGCTCAAGGTTGATTTCTTTCTTCAACTGGCGGGCCAGATCCCGTACCACTCGAGGGAAACGACCAAATACTTTCTTGATCGGCTGCATCCGGGTTTTCATCACGGATGTTTGCAGATCACCGGTAACCACATCGAGGTTGGCCACCGCTTTCGACATCGACTCGTCGGAGCTGTTGAGGCCCAGACGTACCAATCGGTTACGTACCAGTACCAGCTCACCGACCATGTTCATGATGTCGTCAAGACGCTTGGTATCCACACGCACGGTGGCTTCCCCGCCCGCGTCCTTGTCGTTTTTGGCAGGTGCTCGCGCTGCGGGCGGCTTGCCTCCAGCGGCGCCTCCGCCGGCGGCAGCCGGTGCCGCGGGTTTGGCTGCCGGGGCAGCAGGCTTGCTTTCCGGCGCCGGCTTGCTTTCGGAAACAGGTGCAGCCGGTGGTGGTGCAGCCACTGGAGCAGCAGGAGGCTCTGGCGTTGGTTCAGGCGCTGCAGGTGCAGCCGCTTCGTCCCCATTCGCAAAGCTGTGTTTGCCTTTGCCGTGCAAACGGTCCAGCAACTCTTCAAATTCAGAGTCGGTAATCAGGTCGTCACCGCCCCCGCTTGGCGCGGCAGCTGGTTCTGGCGCAGCCGGTGCCGGAGCGCTTTCAGCAGCCGGTGCTGCAGCGCCGTGCTTGCCTTTGCCGTGAATCTGATCCAGCAGGGCTTCAAATTCGTCTTCGGTAATTTCATCGTCACCGCTGGCGCTGGCGCCTGGCATATCGAACAAATCGTCGTCTGCCGCCGCTGCCGGAGCCGCTTCAGGTGCCGGAGCCTGACCGGTACCGTCTTCATCCAACGCCGACAACAACTGCTCGAACTCGTCGTCAGTGATATCGGCATCAGGGGCACCTGCGTCTGCCTGAGCAGCCTCCGTCTGACCACCCTCAGAGACAGCCGCTTCCACAGGAGCAGCCGGGGCTTCTGCCGCAGGCTCTGGTGGTTGCTCTGGCAAGGGTTCCAGCTCGTCGGCGGTTTGTGGCTCGGCCAACTTGTGCAGCTGATGAATCAATTCCGGGTCAGCGGGCTCAGGCATCACGCCGGAGCGAACGTTGTCGAACATGTCGTTGACCGAGTCAAGCGCCTGCAACACCACGTCCATCAGGTCGGAGTTCACACCCCGCAAGCCGTTACGCAAGGTGTCGAACACGTTTTCAGCAGCGTGACAGCAGTCCACCAGAGGGGTCAGTTGCAGGAAGCCTGCACCACCCTTGACGGTGTGGAATCCACGGAAAATGGCGTTCAGCAAATCGTTGTCATCAGGGCGTTGTTCCAGCTCAACCAACTGCTCGGACAACAGCTCAAGAATCTCGCCTGCCTCTACCAGAAAATCCTGAAGAATCTCTTCATCAGCATCGAAGCTCATCTACCTGCTCCTTTAGAAACCCAAACTGGATAACAGGTCATCAACGTCATCCTGACTGGCGACCACGCCATCTACGCTTGTATCAATCTGAGGACCTTCTGCCTTGATCGGTGAATCCGGCTCGGCCTCGGGTTCTGCATCCAGCCCATGGTGTTGTATGCCCGTGATCTTATCCACAGTGCCTGCCATCACCACCAGGTTCACCAGCTGGGATTCGACGTCACGCACCAGCGTGCCGACTTTCTGAATCACCTGGCCGGTCAAATCCTGAAAGTCCTGTGCCAGCAGAATCTCGTTAAACTGATTCTTTATTTGCCGGGACTGACTTTCGCTTTGGGCCAAAAAGTCTTGTATATCCTTGGTTAACGCCCGAAATTCGGTGGGCTTGAGTTCCTTGTTAAGAAACTTTTGCCACTGCTCACCCAGCTCTGCTGCGCGCTCGTTCATTTCGGAAGCCAACGGAATGCCTTCGTCCACCAGGTCCATAGTGCGGTTGGCCGACTTGTCGGTCATTTCGATCACGTAGGAGAGCTTGTCGGTGGCTTTTTCAATCTCCGAGCCAGCGCCTACGGTTTCGATATTGAGGTTTTTGATCGACTCGTGCAGCGCCCGCGTCAGACGGCCGATCTCTTCGTACAATGTTTTGTCACGAACATCGTTCAATTGGCTGACCAGTGATACGGCGTGGGTCAGTTCCCCGCGCTCGATACTCTCGACCATGTTCTGGGCCAGAGTCTTCATTTCCTCACTGGTGGCCTGAGCGATAACAGGCTGATTGCTTTCAGACATGGTTTACATCCCTGGGTTAGCCTTCAACACGCTCAAAGATCTTTTCAATCTTTTCTTTCAGCACCGCCGCAGTGAAAGGTTTCACTACATAACCGTTCACACCGGCCTGCGCCGCTGCGACGATCTGTTCTCGCTTGGCCTCGGCCGTTACCATCAGCACCGGCAGGCTTCGCAAGCGTTCGTCTGCCCGAACTTTCTGTAACAGCTCGATACCGGTCATGCCAGGCATGTTCCAGTCGGTGACCAGAAAATCGAAGTCGCCCTGCTGCAGCATCGGCAAGGCGGTTGAGCCATCATCCGCTTCAGAGGTATTGGTAAATCCCAAATCCCGCAGCAGATTCTTAACGATGCGTCTCATCGTAGAGAAATCATCAACGATGAGAATTTTCATGTTCTTGTCCAAAACGACCTCCAATTATCGACTTCACTCACAAGCCGTACTTGCTACCCGAACACGCCTTGGCGTAAGGGCTTTAAAGGAAGTGTAGACCCACTCTGGCGGTTATCCAGAAACTCGGTAACAGTTTTCAACAAGTTGAATCAATTGGGCTTTTTTCTGCGCGCAGGGCTGTAAATCAGCCCATGCATCGGCAGTTGGAAGGGATAGGACAGGGGCTATAGTGAGCTATAAAGAGCTATAGACAGAGCCATAGCAAAGCTCAGTAGCCCTGATTCGGTATAAGGCCGGAGACTGGCTAGTCGAGCCAGCCGCCAAGACGGGAGCGCAGTCGGTGGGCCGCCTGGCTGTGTATCTGGCACACCCGGCTTTCACTGACGCCCAGCACCGCGCCAATCTCCTTGAGGTTCAATTCTTCGTCGTAGTACAACGCCAGCACCAACTGCTCGCGTTCCGGCAATTCCTTGATGGCGTCGGCCAGTTGGCGCTGAAACGCCCCTCGCTCAACCCCATGAGAGGGGTCGTCGTTGTCATCGTCCATCATGGCATCGACGGCGCTGTCGTTGTTTTCCAGCATTTCTTCGTAACTGAACAGCCGACAGCTGGCGCTGTCGCGCAGTACCCCATGGTATTCATCGGTACTCATGCCCAACCGTTCAGCCACTTCGCTGTCTTCAGCGTCACGGCCTTTTTCACTTTCGATTTCGTGAATGGCGTCGCTGATCCGGCGGGTATTGCGGTGCACCGAGCGGGGAGCCCAGTCACCGCGCCGCATTTCGTCCAACATGGCGCCTCGAATGCGGATACCAGCGTAGGTTTCAAAGCTGGCGCCCTTGTCACCATCGTATTTACGAGCAGCTTCCAGCAGGCCAATCATGCCCGCCTGAATCAGGTCGTTCAGTTGCACCGAGTCGGGTAATCGCCCCATCAAATGATGGGCAATGCGTTTTACCAGCGTGGCATGCTCCCGAACGCGCTCGTCGACGCTGTTCTTTTCTACTGCGGCATAGGCCATACAACTCGTGTGATTCACTGTCAGGCTCCGATCTGTTGCTGCACCAGTCGATCAACAAAAAATTCCAGGTGACCCCGTGGGGTAGCCGGCAGCGGCCAGGCATCCACTTTTTTAGCCAGCGCCCTGAATGCCGTTGCAGCTCGCGAACGCGGATAGGCTTCGACCACGGCTTTCTGCCGCTGCACTGCGCGTTTGACGGCGTCGTCTTGCGGCACCGCGCCAACGTATTGCAGGGCAACGTCGAGGAAGCGGTCCGTCACCTTGGTGAGCTTGCCAAACAGAGCGTGGCCGTCTTGTGGGGTGCGCACCATGTTGGCAACGATGCGGAATCGGAACATGTCGTAGTCCCGGTTCAGCAGTTTGATCTGGGCGTAGGCATCGGTAATGGACGTCGGCTCGTCGGTCACTACCATCAGCACCTCCTGAGCGGCACAGACGAAGCTGATAACGGTGTCGGAAATCCCCGCAGCGGTGTCCACGATCAATACGTCGATGTCGTCAGCCAGCTCGCTGAATGCCTGAATCAGGCCCGCGTGCTCCATGGTGTTCAGCTGCGACAGCTTCTGGGTTCCCGACGCCGCCGGCACAATGCGAATGCCGCCCGGCCCGCGAACCATGATGTCGCGCAGGTCACACTCCCCTGCCAGCACATTTTCGATGGTTTTGGAGGAGCTGATCCCCAGCAGAATGTCGATGTTGGCAAGGCCCAAATCGGCATCCAGCACCACCACCCGACGGCCGAGTTCAGCCAGGCCGATGGCCAGATTGACCGAGAGGTTGCTTTTGCCAACCCCGCCCTTGCCGCCAGTTACTGCGATTACCTGAACTGGATGTGCCATAACTACTGAACTCCGTGTTGTGAACCGGATTGCTGACCAAAACGACCGGATACGGTCGCTTGCCAGCGTGTACGTGCCATCCGCGCCATTTGCTCGGATAGTTTGACCAGCTTGCCCGCGTCGGGGTAATGCAGGTCGTCCGGGATATGTGGACCATCAGCCACCATCACTACCGGCGTGCGGGTCAATGCCGCAATGCTCATGGCAGGACCGAGGCTGAAGCATTCGTCCAGCTTGGTGAAAATGCAGCCGGCCAGGCCGGCATCTTTGTAATGCTCGTAATTTTCTTGCAAACAACGTCCCTGACTGGTCAATGGCAGTGTCAGCAGGCAACGCAGTCGAGGGCCCTTGCCCTGACGGTTGCAGGCTTTCTTCAGCATAGACAATTGCACGGGAAACGACGGGTCCTGGCTGGCCAGACCGGCGGTATCCACCAGCACCAGCTTTTTCCGTTCCTTGCTGTACAGCTGTTCCACCATCGCCAACAGGTCGTCCCCTGGCGCTGCGGTGTGCAATTGCACGCCCAGAATCCGTGCCACACTGCGCAGCTGGTCCTGGGCGGCAACGCGGTAACTGTCCATGCTCACCAGCGCCACCGAATCAGCGCCGTGGTGAATCACAAAGCGGGCGGCCAGCTTGCCAATGGTGGTGGTTTTACCCGCCCCCGTAGGACCAACCAGTGCAAAAATTCCGCCTTTGTCGAGGCTGCCGGCCTTGGCAATGGGTACGTCAGAGGCCATTTGTTGCAGCACCTGCTTCCAGCCTTGTTCGAGATTCTCGTGGTCTTCAATGGAGGTAACGATGCGATCCGACCAGACTGGTTCCAGCCCCATGTCCTGGCAACGCTGCCATAGCTGACTCTGCTGCCAGGTCATCGGACGACCGGTATCCCAGGCGCTACCGCCGTGGCTGACCATCCAGTTTTTCAGGTCGCTGAGTTCGCCTTTCATACGTTCCAGCATGTCGCCGTAGGCTTCGCTGTCGATGCCAGCACCTGACGTCATTCCAGCAGCCACTCCAGCAGACATTCCGTTAGCCATGTCTGACCGTGCCGCAGAAGCTGGTTTTGACGTCGGTATGGAGGCTGGCTCTGCGGCAATGTCGACCGCCGGACGTTCATAGCCTGCCAGCGGTGACATCGCCGCATTGCGATGACCGCTGTCGAAACGAATGTCGCGCTCAAGATCGACCGGCGCCGGGGTTTCACCGCGGGCAATGGCCTGCTGACGGTCTTTCTGCAAGGCGCGGGCACGTTCGAGTTCTTTTTGCAGCTCCAGCTGACGGTTCACTTCGCTGGGGCTCTTCTGGTTGTCGCTCTGGTAATCCAGTGCCGCCACCACTTCAAAGCCTTCGGCAACTTTCTTGGTCGACAGGATGACGGCGTCGTCTCCCAGTTCACGGGAAACAATGCGCAGCGCCTGTTGCATGTTGGGTCCAATGAAGCGTTTTACTTTCATAAGAACGTCTCTATTTCCGCTGGGCACGCCCTGCCATCAATTATCGTTTGCCACCCACTGCTGCCGAGATGGTGATGCTCTTGGTGTCGGGTATTTCCTGATACGACAACACGTGCAGCTGTTCCAGTGAGTTACGTACAAATTGCGCCATCGCTGTACGGATCTGGGCGGTTACCAGCAGCACTGCCGGATGACCTGCCATTTCCTGATTCTGGACCGCTTCGGTGAGCGACTTTTGCAGTGTCTCGGCCATCGCCGGTTCCAGAACCAATCCTGCTTGCCCACCGGTCTGCTGGGCCTGTTGCAATGACTGTTGATAGGACTTCAGCAATAACTGTTCCAACCCTGGATCAAGGGTGATAACCGGCAGCTCATCCGCATGGCCGTAGATGTTCTGGACGATCAGGCGACGCAAGCCCATGCGGGCAGCGGCCATCAAAGCGGCAGGATCTTGACTGTTTGCCGGTGAGTTCGCCAAAGATTCGGCGATGGATCGCATGTCGCGGATCGGCACGTGTTCTTTCAGCAGGCTTTGCAGTACGCCCAGCAGCTGGCTGACGTTCACCTTGTTGGGCACAAGTTCTTCGGCCAACTTCGGCGACTTGTCGGCCAGCATGTCCACCAGCTTCTGAACGTCTTCATGGCCCAGCAGCTCGTGGGAGTGACGGTAGAGTTTCTGATTCAGATGAGTCGCCACCACGGTGCTGGCATCTACCACGGTGTAGCCAAGGGTCTGGGCGCGGTCTTTTTGGCTGGCTTCAATCCAGAAGGCGTCCATCCCGAACGCCGGGTCCTTGCCAGCGATGCCGTCAATTTTACCGAACACCTCACCGGGGTTGATCGCCATTTCACGTTCCGGATGAATTTCCGCTTCCGCCAGGGTGACGCCCATCAGAGTGATGCGGTATTGATTCGGCAGCAGGTCGAGGTTGTCGCGGATATGCACCGATGGCATCAGAAAACCGAGGTCTTGCGAGAGCTTGCGGCGAACGCCTTTAATGCGGCTAAGCAGCTGACCGTTCTGGTGTTTGTCGACCAGTGGAATCAAGCGGTAGCCGACTTCCAGCCCAACCCGGTCAACCGGTTCAACGTCGTCCCAGCCCAGCTCCTTGACCTCCATTTGCTTGATCGCCTGCTCCGCTTTCTGCTTCGGAGCCTCCAGAGCACCGCCCTTGCCACCAGCAGCCGATGGCAACGCCTTGGGATCTTGCTTGGGTTTGCCGCCGAAGCGTTTGACCACCGCATCACCCAGCTGACCGCCGTCCTTGCTGTAACGAATGGCGTAGGCCAATACACCAGCGACCAGCGCCGCCCCAAGAAACACCGCATGAGGCATACCGGGGATAACGCCCATCAGGAACATCAAACCCGCAGCGACGCCGAGCGCCTTGGCCGACGAGAACATCTGGCCAACCACCTGAGTGCCCATATCTTCATCATTGCCGTTGCGCGTCACCATAATGGCGGTGGCCACCGACAGCAGCAGCGACGGAATTTGCGCCACCAGACCATCACCGATGGCCAACAGGGTGTAGACCTCGACGGCGTCGCCAAAGCCCAGGTTATGCTGTCCCATACCAATGGCAAAACCGCCGATCACGTTGATCAACAGAATCAGAATACCGGCGACGGCATCGCCTTTAACGAATTTACTGGCACCGTCCATGGCACCGTAGAAGTCAGCTTCACCGGCCACTTCAGCACGGCGAGTGCGCGCTTGGTCAGCATCAATCAGACCGGCGTTCAAATCGGCATCAATTGCCATTTGCTTGCCGGGCATGGCATCGAGGGTGAAGCGGGCACTCACTTCGGATACCCGGCCGGCGCCCTTGGTGACCACCACAAAGTTGATGATCATCAGAATCATAAAGACCACCAGACCGACGGCATAGTTACCGCCGATCAGCACTTCACCAAAGGCCTCGATTACCTTACCGGCGGAATCTCCACCCTCGTGGCCATTCATCAGTACCACACGGGTAGACGCCACGTTCAGGGCCAGACGTAGCAAGGTAGCAACCAACAGAATCGTCGGAAAAATGGCGAAATCGAGCGGCTTTCTGGCATATACGCTGACCAGCAACACCACGATCGACAGCGCAATGTTGAAGGTAAAAAAGGTATCCAACAGCAGCGGTGGCAACGGCAGGGTCATCATGCCCAGCAGCACCACCACCATCATGGGAATGCTGAGGTTGCCTTTCAGCAGCAACGAGCTGCCTTGCTTGATTTGGGAAAACACCTGAGACGCGGCCGTCGCCATAACCCTACCCGTCAGAAAATTGAATCTATGGAGGGTGTTGCACTAACCGGGCCAGAAAATCGGGTGTCGGGTGTCGGGTGTCGGGTGTCGGGTGTCGGGTGTCGGGTGTCGGGTGTCGGGTGTCTGGTGTCTGGCGTCTGGCGTCTGGCGTCTGGCGTCTGGCGTCTGGCGTCTGGCGTCTGGCGTCTGGCGAACAATAATCAAACACCAAACGCCAGCGACAAAAAAAGCGGCCGGAGCCGCTTTCTTCAGGAAAATACCAAACTGCGGTATTAACGCACCGCGGATACATCCTCGGCTTGCGGGCCTTTGTCACCGCGAACCACAGTGAACTTCACACGCTGGCCTTCGGTCAGGGAGCGATGGCCCTGGCCACGGATGGAGCGGAAGTGTACGAACACGTCTTCACCTTCATCCCAGGTAATAAAGCCGAAGCCTTTTTTTACGTTGAACCACTTGACGACACCACGCTCACGGCCGTCATCAACGTCTTCCTCAACCATGGTGCCAGAGCTGCGCTGACGACGACGTGGTTCAGAATCCCCACCCGCCATAAACACGGCTACCAGGCCCCCTGCCAAACCGGCCAGGAACACAATCATCGGAATTGCCAGTGGCAATGCATCTGCCACAGAAGAACCATCTGCCAGTACAAGATCACCCAGCAGGGAAGTAAATGACAACCAGAACGCAACCAGTACAATGACGGCACACAGCAGTGCCAAACTTATTTTTTTTGCCATATTGCTACCTGTATATAACGACTAACGATATTTTTATCATTCACGCAGTAAGGACAAACTAACCTTACTCTTTGAATGTAATCCCAAATTTCCAAAAAAATCAATATGATAGCGAACCACGCAAAGGCAGGACCAAAAACACAATGAGCGATACCGATCTTTCCGCCCAACTCGCATCAGCACTGGACCGAATCCAGGAACTGGAAATGCGAAATGCCTATTCCGATGAGCTGATCGACGCCCTGAACCAGCAGGTTTCGCGTTTGAACGGTGACTTTGAACTGGCACGCCAGGCCATGCAACTGATGAATCAGCGTCTGGAACAACTGATGCAGTCCCAGGGCATGTCAAAATCGCCATCCGATGATGTGCCTCCACCACATTATTAATGAATGAATTGATTATCGTGAATACATCACAGCAGTCTGCTTAAATCGTTCTGACAACCGATACCCCAAATCATTACCTATAAAAACAACATCGGTTTTTTCCACACTCCCATAACATTCACCCTGATTCGGACACTTTGGCAACATGAGCTGGTTATCAAGAACGCGACAAACCATGCTGCGCTGGCTACAAAAGGCGCTGTATCTGATTCTGAAAACCCGACTGATTGGCCCACAGCAGTCCCAGGGCAATCCCGACGGCACCATCCGGGTGTATGCCTTTTTATACCCGTCACTGGCTGAAACCCTGGTGGTTGACCGCGAAGTGGCCGAGTTTGAGTGGCCCCAGCCACTGCAAAAAGGCTACGCCGCAGCGGGCCTGACACCCTTTTTCCATGTCTATCGCCGTGCTGGCGGCCCGTTCCGCAAGGAAGGCAAACCGGTCACCAGCAAGGCCTTGCAGCAATTGGCCCAATGGCAAATTGCTCATCCGGAGCAGGAACTCGAAATTGTCCCCGTACGCGTGTTCTGGGGCCGCGGCCCGGAGAAAGAAGGCTCATTCCTGCGTATCTGGATTCAGAACAGCGGTACTCTCGGTGGTCGCCTGTTCACCTTGATGGCGATCCTGATTAACGGCCGCAATACCTTCGTGCATTTCAGTCGGCCGGTGTCGATGAAGCGACTGGTAAAGAACACCACCACCCCGGCCCAGCTGGCGCGTAAAACCGGTATGTTGCTGCGCACCCATTTCCGCGTGGTTGGCCAAACCGTTATTGGCCCGGACCTGTCGCACCGCCGCACCCTGATCAGCCAGATCCCCAACCGTCCGCTGGTGAAGAAAGCCATCGACAACGCCGTCGATAACAACGGCATGTCGCCACCACGAGCGCGCAAGAAAGCCCTCAAATACGCTGACGAGATCGCCTCCAACATCTCCTACACCACCGTACGCTTTCTGGATGTGCTGTTAAGCTGGGTTTGGAACACCCTCTATGACGGCGTCAAAATCCACAACATCGAACAACTGAAAACCGCCGCCCGCGACAACGAAGTGATTTATGTGCCCTGCCATCGCAGCCACATTGATTACCTGCTGTTGTCGTATGTGCTGTACCACAGTGGCTTGCAGCTGCCGCAAATTGCCGCAGGCATTAACCTCAATATTCCAGTAGTGGGGCCAATTTTACGCCGTGGCGGTGCTTTCTTTATTCGTCGCTCGTTCCGCGACAACCCACTCTATGCCGCCGTGTTCGACGAATACCTGCACACCATTTTCACCCGTGGTTATTCGGCCGAATATTTCGTTGAAGGTGGCCGCAGCCGTACCGGCCGGACATTGCAACCGAAAGCCGGCATGCTGGCCATGACCCTGCGCAGCTATTTGCGCGACAGCCGCAAACCGATTCTGTTTATGCCGGTGTATGTCGGCTATGAAAAAGTATTTGAAGCCAACAGCTATCAGAAAGAGCTGAAAGGCGCCAAAAAGCGCAAGGAAAGTTTGCTGGGCGTTGTCGGCACCCTGAAATCCTTCCGTCGTAACTTTGGCAAGGTGCACGTGACCTTTGGCGACCCGGTGTACCTGACCGAATTCCTTAACCAGCGACAGCCCGAGTGGCGTCAGCAGGATCATGCCGCCAGCGAATACCGGCCGGAATGGGCACGCGACGTGGTCGACCAACTGGCCCAGCGCATTGTCACTGAAATCAACCGTGCAGCGTCGGTGAACCCGATCAACCTGGTGGCCATGGCCTTGCTGGCCAGCCCCCGCGAGGCGATGCCGGAAACCGCCTTGATCCAGCGTCTGGAGCAATGGTCTGCCATGATCGAAGCGGTCCCCATCAGCCAGATGACCCACGTCAGCGAAGGCCAACCGGAAGACTGGATTGACCACGCCGAAACCCTCGGCACCATCAGCCGTTTGAGCCACGACATGGGCGATCTGATTCACGCCGACGACCGTCAGGCGGTGTCACTCACCTACTATCGCAACAACGTTCTGCACTTGTTGGCCCTGCCTGGCATCCTGTGCTGTTTGCTGAGCCACCGTCAGGGCATGCTGTTCAGCCAGATTCACGAATCCGTGCGGGCCTTGTTCCCGTACCTGAAGGCCGAACTGTTCTTGCCATGGCAAGAGGATGAACTGGAACATCAGGTGTTGGGCTGGCTGCAACAGTTGTGTTCGGCGGGCTACCTGAAGCACGACGACGGCATCTACAAGGCCGTCGACGACCGTGACTCGGCTTACAACGAGCTGGAGGCCATGGCTCACCTGATGATGCCAACACTGGAACGTTACTACCTGACACTGGCACTGTTGAACCATCACGGTTCCGAGGTGTTTAGCGCCGAACGGCTGGAACAACAGAGCACCCTGATTGCCCAGCGTATCAGCCTGCTGCATGGCCTCAATGCGCCGGAGTTTTTCGATAAGAGCCTGTTCCGTACGCTGGTTAACCAGCTACTGAAGCAGCAGGTACTGGCCGAATCCGACGACGGCAAGCTGGCCATTGTTGGCGGCCTGGAACTCTTGATTGTGCAGTTGGAGAAAGCACTGGATGGCAGCGTGCGCCATACCATTCAGCGCAGCTTGTAACAGGAGGACCAGCCTGCGAGACACGCAGGTTGTAGATTGTTCTAACTCAGCTCGCTGTTAACACCAGAGGCTCAGCTATCGACAAACGCTTCGCTTGCGAACGGAGCGACTTTGGCGAGTGCATACACATCAAAGCGATTCGACTTGCCCGTCAGTGAATAGCTGGGAGCACGGTCGGCCAATGGCACTGCCTTACGGCCCCGCTTGACCACCACACGACAGCGAGCCACCCCAAGGGCATGATCGAGCAATTCATCGGCGTCCATATCGGCACCAACCAAGCTACGAAACGCCTGCATGTCCTTTTTCACCTGCGCCGAGCCCTTGGCATCTTCACCAAACATCGGGTCCAGATACACCACATCGGGCTTATCCGCCGGGTTGTCGATCGGCTGTAGCAATTCGTGGCTGGAGCCGAATTTCAGCGACATACGGGCAATGATATCGCCCACATCCGGGTCATCCACCGCTCGCTGCAAACCATCCTGCAACAAGGCTGCAACCACCGGCTGACGCTCGTGGGCTCGCACCGTACAACCAAGGGTGGCCAGCACAAAGCTGTCACGGCCAAGCCCGGCGGTGGCATCAATCACTGACGGTTTATAGCCACTGCTGATGCCAACGGCCTTGGCAATGTCCTGTCCCATGCCGCCACCAAACTTGCGTCGATGGGCGGCTGCTCCAGCGGTGAAGTCGACCTGTACCCGGGCTTTGCCTTTCTTGCCGCCTTCTTGCAACGCCAGTCCATCGAAGCCCAACACCAGATGGAACCCTGGCTCAAGAAGCGACGCCTTGCTGCCATAGGTAAATCCGAACTGTTCACACCACTGACGGGCGGCAGGTTGCAGGTCGGCATTCAGACAAATCAATTCAGGCATAAGGCGTTTTCGGTCCGCTCACATCATCAAGGGTTTTACACAAAGAACAGGAACAACACGGCACCCAGTAACAGGCGATAGATCACGAATGGCAACATGCCGACACGATCGACCAACTGCAGGAAGTAATGAATGCCCGCCCAGGCGCTGATGCCGGAAATGGCCACGCCCAGCAGCAAAGTACCCCAGTCGACCAAAGTGTCGGCACTGATCAGTTCAATGGTTTTCAGGCCACTGGCCGCCAGAATCAGAGGGATCGACAGCAGGAATGAGAAACGCGCTGCATCCAGACGGTGGAAACCCAAAAACAACGCCGCGGTCATGGTGATGCCCGAGCGAGAGGTACCCGGAATCAACGCCAGAGCCTGAGCAAAGCCAATCGCCAATGCCAACGCGATGGTCATTTCGGTGAGATCATTGCGATGGGATTTGAAGCGGTCCGACAGCCCCAGAATCACACCGAATACGATGGTCGTGGTCGCAATCACAGTGGTGGAGCGGAGGTTTTCTTCAATGAAGCTTTCGCCCAACAGGCCAAAGATCACCGCTGGCACGGTCGCCAGTGCCACCATCCACGACAGCTTGGCGTCGGCGTTGGGCGTTTTGGTAAAGCCAGTGGTAAAGAACCCGGCAATCATGCGCTGCAATTCGGCCCGGTAGTACCAAACTACCGCCAGCAAAGTGCCAAAGTGCACCGCCACATCAAAAGCCAAGCCCTGATCCTGCCAACCTAACACCTGGGAGGGAAGAATCAGATGCGCTGAACTCGAGATTGGCAAAAATTCGGTAATGCCCTGCACAATGGCCAGAACAAAGGTTTCAAAAAATCCCACGGGCTCTCCTTGATAATGAACAACCGGCGATCAGCCGCCGGGCAAAACAGATCCTGAATTCAATCAGGGAATTATGTCACTCAGCGTTTCAGCAGGCTCGGCTGCTCGTCGAGTTTCTTCCAGGCAACGGAATCCCGCAGGTAAACCGGTGGGTATTGGTCCAGCTCACCAAACAGCTGTTGCTGCCAGGCAGCCTGCACCGGTGCCGTAGCAAAACCACACAAAGGCTCTATGTCTTCCAGCCGTGCGCATTGAGTCGGTAGCGGCATGCTCTCTGGCAGCAATTTGACGCCATTGCCAGCAAGACACCAGTTGGACTCAGGCTCAGAGCCAAAGGCCTCGGCAAGAGCCGCCGCGCAAACGTCCGGCGCTCCAACGTGCTCGTCGCCCACAAGGGCCCAGATGCCATTGTCCTGACGCTGATACACGCCCCAGAACACCTCGCCCATGTGAGCATCCAGAATGCTGACAATACGGTCCGGCTGACCACCCAGGCTGGCGGCACTCTGCTGAGCCAGCATTTGCAGGGTAGAGAAACCGTACACCGGAATATCCAGCCCCATGGCAATGCCCTGCACCACGCTCACTGCAATACGAATACCCGTAAAAGAGCCTGGGCCGCGAGCGTAGGCAATGCCATCCAGCTCAGCCTTGGGCAAACCGGCCAATTGCAGCACTTCATCCACCATTGGCAGCAACCGCTGGGCATGACGACGGGGTTGGGTCTCGGACAAATCATGGCGCTGCTCCCCGTTCAGCAAGGTCACGGAACACAAGGAAGAAGATGCATCGAGAATCAACAGGTTGGCCATACGTACTGCCCTAAGCGAAAAGCGCGCAGTATAGCAATGAAGACGGGACTGGACGATGGCCGATTACAGCAACGGCAGCGCAGAAACAGCGGCCATAAAAAAAGCGCCCGAAGGCGCTTCTTTGCAGTTCTGGAGCGTCGGGATTAACCCAGTGCTTCCATAACGCGAGCAGTGATGTCTTGCAGGGAGCCAACGCCAGGGATGTGGCTGTATTTTGGTGCCTTGTCGCCACCTTTGGCTTCCAGTTCCTTGTAGAAGGAAACCAGCGGCTCGGTTTGCTCGTGGTAGATAGCCAGACGCTTGCGAACAGTGCCTTCCTGGTCATCGTCACGCTGAACCAGGTCTTCACCGGTTTCGTCGTCCTTGCCTTCCGCTTTAGGCGGGTTGTACACCACGTGGTACACACGGCCGGAACCTGGGTGTACACGACGGCCGCTCAGACGCTGAACAATTTCTTCGTCATCAACGTGGATTTCAACCACCGCGTCGATATCCACACCGGCTTCCAGCATGGCTTCTGCCTGTGGAATGGTGCGTGGGAAGCCATCCAGCAGGAAGCCATTGGCACAGTCGTCTTGTTGAATACGCTCTTTTACCAGACCGATGATGATTTCATCAGAAACCAGACCACCGGTTTCCATGATTTCTTTCACCTTCAAACCCAGCTCGGTGCCAGCTTTCACTGCCGCACGCAGCATATCGCCGGTAGAGATTTGTGGAATATCGTACTTTTCACAAATGAACTGAGCCTGAGTGCCTTTACCCGCACCCGGCGCGCCCAAAAGAATTACGCGCATGCGTTTCCCCTCGTTGTTTTAGCTTGGAATTTCTTGAATCCCTTCGGTCAAATCTTATTGATTATTTTTTAACCAGGGCAAAAAAAAGAACTTACCTTACTCTGGCCAGACCCCAATCTCAACTTATTCTGACCGAATTCGGCCTTCAGTGTCGCAAGACTTTGGTATAGCGACTTGATTGGCGTCACAGAACCGCCATTAGGGCTTAACTCCCTCTTGATACCAATGACCCAGACCGCCAGATGTACACAATTAGTCTTTCAGAATCAGTGACTTGAGCAATCGATAAAGCAGCTGTCGAAATTCGGTCCAGCGGCCGGTCATGGTATGAGATTTATACAAATTGATTCGCAATTCCGGTCCGAAAACGACTAACACCCGTACAAAAAAGCGCCAGACACACAAGTGGCTGGCGCTTTATTCATCGATTGAATATTCACTATTCAGCCGGTTCCGGGAAAGGTTAACCGGTATTTCGCATCCCCGCGGCAATGCCCGCCATGGTGACCTTGATCGCTTCTTCAACCACTTGCGGCACGATCTCCGGATGCTGACGCTCGCGGTACAGCAGCTCTGCCTGCAAGTAATGCAGCGGGTCTGTGTATGGGTCCCGTACCGTCATCGAATCCCGCAAAATCGGATGGTTATCCAGCAGCTGGTCCTGTCCGTTAATGGCCAACACCAGCCCTTTCACCTTGCCCAGCCGTAACCGCAACTGACTACCCAACGCCTGCAATTCAGGCTCGACCAGCCGCGCTTCGTAATATTGGGCAATGGCCGGATCGGCCTTGCTGACCACCATTTCGAGCATATCAACGTAGGTGCGGAAGAACGGCCACTGTTGGTACATGCCTTTCAGTTGCTCCAGCTTGCCGTCTTGCTGACATTGTTCCAGTGCATCGTCGGCACCAAGCCAGGCGGGCAGCATCAGCCGCATCTGGGTCCAGGCGAAGATCCACGGAATCGCCCGTAAGGTTTCAATGCCACCACCAGCTTTGCGTCGCGCCGGGCGACTGCCCAGAGCCAACTTGCCCAGCTCGGACTCCGGAGTAGCACTGCGGAAGTAACGGACAAACTCCGGCGTGTCTTTCACCATCTCACGGTAAGACGCAACCCCAAGCTCTGCCAGCTCGCTCATTTGCTGACGCCATTCGGCTTTGGGCGCTTCCGACGGCAACAGATTGGCTTCCAGCACCGCCGAGACATAAATCTTCAGGTTACGACGAGCAATATCCGGCTGGCCAAACTTGAAGCGGATCATTTCCCCCTGCTCTGTCACGCGCAAGCCACCCGCCACCGACCCCGGCGGCTGCGCCAGAATCGCCCGGTGGGTCGGACCGCCACCACGGCCAACCGTGCCACCACGGCCGTGGAACAGCACCAGCGAAATGCCCGCTTGCTCAGCAATGTCGGTGAGTGCTTCCTGAGCCTGATACTGCGCCCACACGGCCGCCAGCTGACCGGCATCCTTGGACGAGTCGGAATAGCCGATCATCACCTGTTGCTTGCGCTGGCAGTAGTGGCGATACCATTCAACCTGCCAGAGTTTTTCCATCCGCGGGGCAGATTGTTGCAAGTCGTCGAGGGTTTCGAACAACGGCACCACCGGGAAGTGATTGCGAACACCGGCGTCTTGCAGCAGCAAGGTGACCGCCAGAATATCGGACGGCTCACTGGCCATGGAGATGATATAGCACGACACCCCGGCACCGGCTTCGGTCGCCAGCACTGCCACGCTGTCGAGCACTTCCTGCACCTCCGCCGAAGGCGACCAGTGCTTCGGCACCAGTGGTCGGCGGGACGACAGTTCACGCAGCAGGAACTCCTGCTTTTGTTGTTCTGGCCAGCTTCGGTAGTCACCCCAGCCGTAATATTCACAAATTTCCTGCATCACCCCGGCATGGCGGGACGATTCCTGTCGCATGTCGAGTCGTACCAGCGTCAAGCCAAAACAGGCGGCGCGACGAATGGTATCCAGCAACTGCCCTTTGGCGATGCTCTCCAGCCCTTGCTCCATCAGGCTGCGATAACACATTTGCAGCGGTTCCATCAGCTCGGCGTCGTCGAGCAGCGGATTACCTTCAAATTCCTGTCCCCGCCTGCGGGCATTGGCCCAGTTGCGGGTGTCTTCCAGACGGCTGCGCAATTCGTGCATGCAGGCTCGATACGGTTCGTCCGGTTGTTCCGGGTAAGCGCGTTTCAGCTCCGACGAGGCGCAGCTCATCGACAGCTGGTTGCCCAACGCATCGATATCACGCAGGAACAGGTCGGCCGCCATCCAGCGAGCCAGATACAACACTTCGCGAGTCACCTTGGCGGTCACATTCGGATTGCCATCACGGTCGCCGCCCATCCACGAGGCAAAACGAATCGGCCGGGCATCCAGCGGCAGCGCCTCGGCGCCGTAATTCTGCAAGTGTTTATCGAGGTCCCGCATCATGTCCGGCATCGCCGTCCACAAAGAGTTTTCGATCACCGCAAAGCCCCAGCGGGCTTCATCAACGGCGGTTGGCCGGGTTTTACGGATTTCGTTGGTATGCCAGATTTCTTCCACCAGCTGAGCCAGCTCGGTCTCAATCTGCGCCCGTTTGGGGTGGGATTCGCTAAGGTCATCGAGCTGCTGCAAGGCCCGGGTCACAGCATCGTATTTCTGAATCAGGGTACGCCGGGTTACTTCAGTGGGGTGTGCTGTCAGTACCAGGTCAATGTTGAGGTCGGCGACTTTTTGAGTCAGCGAGGCCATGTCGGTCTGGTGCTGCTGCAAACGCTCCAGCAAATTCGAGAACATGGTGTCGAGGTCGGATTTCAGTGCGTCAGAGCGACGCCAGCTGGTGCCATGTTGCTGGTCGGCAATGTTGGCAAGGTTAAGGAACTGGTTGAAACCGCGTACCACCGGTAGCAGCTCGTCTTCAGACAGGTTTTTCAGGGTGTTCAACAACACCTCTCGCTGATCCCTGTCGCCGGTTCGTGCCTGTTTGGCCTGCTGCCGGACGGTTTCAATACAGTCCAGAATGGCTTCGCCTTCGCCGTTACGAATGGTATTGCCCAGCAGATTGCCCAGCATACGTACCTTGTCACGCAATCTCGGGTCGAGTTCGCTCATGGCCTGTGTCTCCCTAGCTGACGTAAATGACTGTCTGAATGTTGTTTCTCTACTTAAATGGATAGCAGCCGCAACGACATGATTGCCAGTCTTGACGGCTTTGATTGAAAAAATTTCCGAACGTTTTCGAACATTCATACCAAAATAAAAGAGCGATGTGAAAGGAGAAAACGATGAAAGCCAGCGAATTGATCAACCATTGGGAAGCCGAGTATGGGGAGCAGATATCAGCCGAAAGCTACCCGATACAGCTTAATCACAAGGATTCGGCGCGGGTTGAAGCCCTGCTGGAGATGTTTCCGGGACTAACCAAGGAACGCCTGATGCGCGACCTGGTGCATGCCGCACTGAATGATTTGGCCAGTGGCTTTCCGTATGTTCAGGGTGACAAGGTCATCGCTCAGGATGAGGAAGGGTTTCCGATGTACGAAGACGTCGGGCCAACGCCGGAATTTCTGGCGTTAACCCGCAAGCACTTGCAGAAGATCAACGCCGACAAGCATTAAAATGTCGGGTGTCGGGTGTCGGGTGTCGGGTGTCGGGTGTCGGGTGTCAGGTGTAAGCCAGGCGCGTAGCTTCAGGAAACCTGAGGGTTCGCGCCTGTCGAAGCAGCCAGCTTCTATTTGACCTTTTCGCCCTGCTTTTCTTTTAGCTTGGCTTTTTGCCAAGAGGCTTCCATCTGCGCCAAGTCTACATGGTCCCAACCGCCGGCCTCGATGGCGTCGTCTTCAACGGTTTCAAACCGACGACTGAAGCGACTGTTGGTGCCGCGCAGGGCAACTTCCGGGTCAATTTTGTAATGACGAGCCAGATTCGCCACGGCAAACAACAGGTCGCCCACTTCCGACTCGATGCGGTCACGGTCGTCGGCGACAACTTCCACTTCAACTTCGTCGAGTTCTTCACGGATTTTGCCAATCACGGCCTTCGGGTCGTTCCAGTCGAAGCCGACGGTGCTGGCTTTCTTTTGCAGTTTCACCGCACGGGTCAGCGCAGGCATGGCCGGCGGCACGCTGTCTAACAGGCGTTCGCAATCGCGCAGTTCAATGCCAGCCTCAATCGCCCGCTGGCGCTTTTCGGCTTTTTCTTCGGCCTTGATGGCTTCCCAGTTGGCACCAATTTCAGCATCTTGCGGGGTAACAGAAGGGTCGCGTTCGCTGTTCATAGTGCCATCCGGAAACACATGCGGATGGCGTCGGATCAGCTTGCGAACCAGCCGGTCAATAATACTGGAGAAGTCAAAGTGACCTTGCTCGGTGCCCATTTGGCCGTAGAACACCACCTGAAACAGCAAGTCGCCCAGCTCTTCTTCAAGATGGGGCCAGTCCTGCCGTTCAATGGCGTCGGCAACTTCGTATGCCTCTTCCAACGTGTGTGGCAACACACTGGCGAAGTCCTGCTTCAAGTCCCACGGACAGCCGGTTTGCGGGTTACGCAAACGGGCCATTAAGGTCAGCAGGTCGTCGAGCTGATAACTCAAGATTGACCTCCGGCTCGGATTCGACGGGCAGACATGATGTTCGGCAGCTGTTCGATCTTCTGCATCAGACGACCGAGGTTCTCAAGGCTTTCCACTTCCACCGTCAGCTGCATGCTGGCGGTGTTTTCGCCTTGGTTGGACTGGGTATTTACGCCAATCACGTTAACCCGCTCGTTGGCCAGAATGGCACTGACGTCACGCAGCAGGCCGGTACGGTCGTAAGCCAGAATCGACATTTCCACCGGGTAGGTTTTCGCCGGTGCACTGCCCCAACTGACCTGCAATACCCGGCTTGGCTCGATGGCCTCCAGGTGCAGCAGGTTTTCACAGTCACTGCGGTGTACGGTAACCCCACGGCCGATGGTGATGTAGCCTTTGATGTCGTCACCCGGCACCGGATGACAGCACTGGGCCATTTGGGTCAGCAGGTTACCGACACCATCGATATGAATATCGTCCTTACCCGGCTTGTAATTGGACTCGCTCTTGCGCAGCAACGGCAGCTCTTGCTGCGAATGGCCCTGATCGGTTTGGCGCAATACCTGATTAACAATCTGGCCAACACGCATGTCACCAGCGCCGACCGCCGCAAACATATCGTCGACCGATTTCATGTTCATATGCTGGGCAATGTCGTGCAGCGGTTCCTGCGACAGGTCGAGACGGTCGAGTTCACGGAATACCAACGCGCGGCCTTCTTCGACGTTCTGGTCACGAGCCTGCAATTTGAACCAGTGGGCCACCTTGGCACGGGCACGGCTGGTATGGATGTAGCCGGAATCCGGGTACATCCAGTCGCGGCTTGGATGGGCGTTAGGGTGGGTCAGAATTTCCACCTGCTCGCCGGTTTTGAGAATGTAGGTGAGTGGCACTATACGGCCATTCACCTTGGCACCACGGCACTTGTTGCCCACTTCGGTGTGCACCCGATAGGCAAAGTCGACCGGCGTGGCCATAGGGGGCAAATCAACCACGTGGCCTTCTGGCGTAAACACGTAAATGCGATCCGGATTGATGTCGCTGCGCAGCTCCTGCGCCAGCTCCGGCAGGTCGTCGAGCTCTTCGTGCCATTCCAGCACCGAGCGCAACCAGGCAATTTTCTGCTCGTAGCCCTGGTCCTTGCCACCGGTGTCCGTGCCTTTGTAAAGCCAGTGCGCACAAACGCCCAGTTCGGCATCTTCGTGCATGGCATGGGTACGGATTTGCACTTCCAGAATCTTGCCTTCCGGACCGATTACCGCGGTATGCAGCGAGCGATAGCCATTTTCCTTGGGGTTGGCGATGTAGTCGTCAAACTCATTGGGAATATGACGCCAGCGGGTGTGAACAATCCCCAGCGTGGCGTAGCAGTCGCGCAGTTCCGGCACCAGAATGCGCACTGCTCGAATGTCATAGATTTGCGAGAAATCCAGATTCTTGCGGCTCATTTTGCGCCAGATGCTGTAGATATGCTTGGCGCGGCCGTAAACGTCGCAGCGAATACCGGCTCCGAACAGCTCATCGCGCAGGGTTTGCACCACGTTGTCGATGTAGTCCTGACGGGCAATCCGTTTTTCGTCCAGCAAGGAGGCAATTTGTTTGTAGGCTTGCGGCTGCATGTAGCGGAACGCCAGGTCTTCCAGCTCCCACTTCAGGTGACCAATGCCCAACCGGTGCGCCAGTGGGGCATAGACATTGAAGACTTCTTCAGCCACCTTGCGACGGCGTTCGTCCGGAGCGTCCTTCACCGCCCGGATGGCTGAGGTACGTTCGGCCAGCTTGATCAGCGCTACCCGCACATCGTCGATCATGGCCACCAGCATCTTGCGCAGGTTATCGACCTGGGCTTCACGCTGGCCCAGCACGGTTTCGCCGGAAGAGTTCTGAATGGCGCTGATAGCCGCCATCCGCAGTACGCCTTCAATCAACTTGGCAACTTCGCTGCCAAATTCACGTTCCACCTTGGCCAAAGGCAGACGGCCTTCACGCACACCACGATACAGCACGGCGGCGATGATGGATTCGGTATCCAACCGCAGGTCCATCAGAATCTGGGCCATTTCGAGGCCCATTTGCATACTGTCGACCGCCCACCAGGTTTGCTTGGCGATGGCTTCGTCCGACAGCTGTTTGGCCAGATCGAGTGCATTCAGCAAGGCTTCCGGTTCACGCAGGTCGTAGACCTGTTTGACCTTTTCCAGCCATTGTTCGATGTCCAGTGATCCGTCGTGCCAAACCGGCAAGTCTTCCCGCACCTTTACCATTGTTATTTTCCCTGATGGCTTAGCAGCACCATGGTTTCCACGTGATGGGTCTGTGGGAACATATCCATGATGCCTGCTTTTTCAACTCGATAGCCGGCTTCGGTGAGCCGACCGAGGTCACGCGCAAGGGTCGCCGCGTCACAAGACACATACACAATCTGCGACACCTTACGGGCGTTCAATTCGTCTATTTGGGCCGCCGCCCCCGCTCTTGGCGGGTCCAGCAGCACCTTGTCCGGTTGTGGCAGCGCAGCAAGCTTGCCGGGCTCGGACAAATCCGCCTCCACCGCATGCAAGGACAGCGCCAGCGATTCGGCCTGCTGCCGCAAACTGCTGACCATGCTGTCCTGCACTTCCACTGCATGAACCTGCTGACAGCGCCGTGCCAGTGGCATACTGAAGTTGCCATGACCGGCAAACAGGTCCCAGATAACGTCATCCGGTTGCGGATTCAGCCAGTCGATGGCCTGCATGACCATGGTGCGATTAACCGCACCATTGACCTGAAAGAAGTCGCTCAGTTGCATTTTCAGCGGTTGCTCATCCACCATATGCACCAGTGTTTGCGCGGCGTCAGGGTACAGACATTCAGGCTCAGTGCCGCGCCCACCGCTGGTCCACAGCTGCACTTCGTAGTTCTCTGGCAACTGGCCGGATTCCAGCGTACTGCCCGCAACGGTGTTGCTGAGCATCTTTGCACCATGATGACTCACGAAATCGGCCAGCGCTTTTTTGTCGCCAGCAGACAGCGGTTTCAATACTCGCAGCACCAGCGCCATGGCGTTATCGGCAGCCACCACTTCAATCTGACTGATGCGATCGCGCCCAGCCAGACTTTCCAGCAAGCTACGCCAGGCAGACCAGTCCAGTACTTCAAACGACGGCAGTACCTGACAATGGTTGATGTTGGTCAGGTGCTCGGAGGCATGCTCCCGAAAGCCAACAAAGTTTTGCTGTTTGTCCTTGCTGAAGCGCACGCCCAGACGCGCCTTGCGGCGATACTGCCATGGCGATGCGGTGATCGGTGCCGCCCACTCGGGCACTTCAATGCCGTAGCGACGGAACTCACGCTCAACCCGCTGTTGCTTGAAGTTCACCTGAGCGTCGTATTGCAGGTGCTGCAAGTCGCAACCACCGCAACGCTGGTAATGCGCACATGGAGCTTCGACCCGATCGGCACTCGGGGTATCCACCGACAGCAGGCGGGTCATCCAGACTTTCTTGCGACGGCCATCCAGACGCGCCGTGACGGTTTCTCCGGGTAACGCCCCCGGCACGAAATACACATCACGTCCAAGCCGGGCAACGCCCTGCCCTTCTGAAGTCAGATCCTGAATGGTTAGTTGCAATGTTCGTGGTGATGCCACCTGAGTCCCCTCCGTTCGAGTCGGCGCACAGTATTGGCACTGGAGAAGGTTTTGCAACCCCGCCGGTCAGAAAGCCGACAGGGTTTGGCTATTTATCGGGGTGCAAACACACCAGAGGACAAATAACGATCACCGCGGTCACACACAATCGCCACGATGGTGGCGTTTTGCAGTGTCTGTGCCAGCTGCAACGCAGCAAAAACAGCGCCACCTGACGATACGCCACAGAAAATCCCTTCTTCACGAGCCAGCCGACGCATGGTGTCTTCGGCATCCTGCTGGCCGATATCCAGCACCTGATCAACCCGCTGCTGATCAAAAATGGTAGGCAGGTATTCCTGCGGCCAACGTCGAATACCGGGAATGGATGCACCGTCTGACGGTTGCAAACCGACGATCTGCACGTCCGGGTTTTGTTCCTTCAGGTAACGGGAGGTGCCCATGATGGTTCCCGTTGTACCCATGGAGCTGACAAAGTGAGTCACCTGACCGGCCGTCTGCTGCCAGATTTCCGGCCCTGTGCCCTCATAGTGGGCTTGTGGATTGTCGAGGTTGCCAAACTGGTTAAGCACAATGCCTTTGCCGTCTGCTTCCATACGCGAGGCAAGGTCGCGGGCTTCTTCCATACCAGCCACCAGAATCAGCTCGGCACCGTAGGCTTGCATGGCCCAGCGGCGTTCCATGGTGCTGTTGTCCGGCATGATCAGAATCATCTTGTAGCCCATCATGGCCGCAGCCATTGCCAGCGCAATACCGGTATTGCCACTGGTGGCTTCAATCAGGGTATCTCCCGGGGTAATTTGGCCACGCTGTTCAGCCAGCTGGATCATCGACAAGGCCGGACGATCCTTGACCGAACCCGCGGGGTTGTTGCCTTCCAGCTTCAGCAATACCTGATTGCCACGCTCGTTGCTGCCCATACGCTGCAATCGCACCAGTGGCGTATTGCCAATGCAATCCGTAATGGTTGGATACTGGGTGTTCGGGTGTTGCTCTGAAGACATAAGGAAACCTGGTACGTTGGCCGGCTAATACGGCGCTTATAACAAAATGGCATACATGGTACGCCTGAAGCGCGAAATATTTTAATAATAAATCTTTCTTTGGTTATGCAGTGGTTAGCAGTGTGCAAAGGAACAGCAATCGCCAAACTCATGGCGCAAATCGTCCCACAACCTCAGCCACCAAACGGCAGATATCAACGGCCTTTTATTGCACCCCCCGACCATCACCAGTAGTCTCTACCGACCTCTCCCGAATACAGGGCTGCATTGCTGGCGGCCGTTCGCCTGCATGATGGTTTGCCGATGAAAAACTGGAATATTCAACATCGTTTCTTGCTGATGGGCATGCTGCCCGGGTTGTTGCTGTCACTGGTGTTGGGCGGCTTCTTTATTACCCAGCGTTTTCAGGATCTCGGCGATCTGCTGGAAGAGCGGGCACTGGCCATGGCCAAACAGCTGGCTCCGGTGTGCGAATACGGTGTCACCATCGGCAATAACGCCATTCTGCAAAATATCGCCAACAACATGCTGGAAGAACCGGACGTTCGTGCGGTCAGTATTTACAACCAGGACATGGATTTACTGGCCCACTCCGGCCCCCGCATGAAAACCGATCAGTTAGGCGGCTCACAGGTACAGCGGGGACAGCTGCACCTGATGCGCACCTCGAGCTCGGTTCGTATTCGCGCGCCCATCATTGCCCAGAACCTCGAAATTTCCGATCAGGTATCGGACGACTTCTTTGCCGAGCAGGACCCAACGCCGCGTTTGCTGGGCTGGGCCGAGCTCGAACTGTCGTCAGCCAATACCAGCCTTGAAGCCTACCGTCACCTAGCCTCATCGCTGGGTCTGATTCTGGCTACCCTGTTCGCCTGTTTGATGCTGGCTATCTACATCAGCCGTCAGTTTTCGCGTCCATCGCGGGAAATTCTCGACGCCATGCGCCGTATGACCGAAGGCAAGTATGAAACACGTGTTCGACCTGATGGCGGCGGCGAATTGGGCGATATCGCCATACACCTGAACAAGCTGGCGTCAAACCTGCAACGCTCGGAAGCGGAATTCCAACGTACCCTGGAAGAAGCCACCCGGGACATTCAGGAGACCATGGACGACCTCGAAATCCGCAACCGTCAGTTGTTGCTGGGCCAGCGTGAAGCCGAACAAGCCAGCCGCATGAAATCGGAGTTTTTGGCCAACATCAGCCATGAAATCCGCACCCCGCTCAGTGGCATCAACGGCTACATGAATCTGCTGGGCCGTACCCGTATGACCGACCAGCAGATCGATTACCTCAGGATCATGGAAACCTCTGCGGCCGATTTGCTGCGGCTGCTGACTGACGTACTCGACCTGTCGAAAATTGAAGCGGGCAAGTTGATCATGGAGCACGAGCCGTTCAACTTGCGTCAAATAGCCGAGCATGAACTGATTGCCTGTGCCCCTATGGGTTTGAAGAAAGGCCTCGACCTGTTGCTGAATATTGATCCTGCCGTGCCTTGCTGCGTCGTCGGTGATGGCAGTCGCCTGAAGCAGGTGATACGTAATCTGGTGAACAACGCCATCAAGTTCACCGAGAGCGGCTCCGTGTCGATGCAGATTTCACTGATCAACCAACGTAATAATCAGGCCAGTATTCTGGTCGAGATCCGTGACACCGGTATCGGCATGAGCACCGAACAACAAAACAAGTTGTTCAATGCCTTTACCCAGGCCGACAGCAGCACATCACGACGCTTTGGCGGCAGCGGCCTAGGGTTGGTTATTGCGCGGGCACTGGTGCAGGAAATGCACGGTGACATTCGTATCGAAAGCGCCCCCGGCGAAGGTTCCACTTTCAGCTTCCATGTATCGCTGGACATCGACCCTGAGCAACGTGCAGCACTGCCATCACTGGGTCACGGCCACATTGCCGTGCTGGACGACCGCAAGCACAGCAGTAACAACATTCACCAGCTACTGACGGAATGGCAACTGGACAGCACCAACTGCCGCAACGCCGACGAGCTGGATCAGTTGCTGAATAACCAGCGCCTGAATATTGATGCCGTGGTCATGGCCATCAAGAGCGAGCTGATTGGCAGCTCCAAATGCCAGCGCCTGGTGTCGCAACTGGTGCCTCATGGCGTGCCAATTATTGCGCTGGTCGACAGCGACCGCGAAGAGGACCGTCAGGCCCTCGACAGCTATGGCGCAGCCATTTGCCTGTCCCGACCACTCAACAGCATGCGCTTGCACAAGGTGCTGAACAACCTGCTGAATGGCAAAAAAGCCGACTACGACGAGCGCGATAAACAACGCAACCCGTCAGACCAGAACATGCCAGCACCGTCGATTCTGGTGGTGGATGACTCCGAGCCGAACCAGAAGATGCAGGTCACCCTGCTGAACCTGCTGGGCCTGCCAACCGAAGGTGCCAGCTCCGGCCCCGAAGCCATTGAGCGGGTTGCTGAAGGCAACTTTGATATGGTGTTTATGGACATCCAGATGCCGGGCATGAACGGTCTGGAAGCTACCCAGAAAATCCGCCAGCTGCCGGGCAAACAAGCACTGCCGGTGGTTGCCCTCACCGCCCATGCCATGGCCGATGAACGTAAAGAGCTGCTGCGGGCTGGCATGAACGCCTACTGCACCAAACCTATTTCTACCGACGAATTGATTGAGTGCGTTGAGGAATGGACCGGCTACCGTGCCAGTGAAGACAGCGCCGGAGCCGATGAAGACAACACATGGACCGATGAACAAGCTCAGGAACCTGAACCTTCCAATCCTGCTGAACCGGCAGCAAACAGCGCCGACGAAGCCGCCCCGGTATTCTGTCCCCAGCGGGCATTAAAAGCCGCCAGTGGCAAGCCAGCACTGGCAACCGACATGATGACCATGTTGCTGAAAACGCTCCGTGAAGAAACCGATGTGATCCGCGAACTGTGGGAAGAAGAAGATCTGGAAGGATTGCAGAGTGCTATTCATCGCATGCACGGGGCAACCCGCTACTGTGGTGTGCCCGCTCTGCAACAGGCGTTATACAGCATGGAAACAGCCCTGAAACAACAGCAGCACGAGCAACTGCCAAACAAGCTGCGCACAGTGATTGAAGCGTCCGTGACGCTGGAGCAATGGGCCAGCCAGAACGACTGGCCAGCGCTGTTGAATCAGGCAGACAGCACGGCAAAAGCCTGAATCATCTGATCGTCGTCGGTCAGACTGATCCAGGCTCGGCTACCGCCCAGCGCTTCCAGTCGCTCCCTGGCGGCACCATGCAGCACGGCATAAGGCGCCCCCTGCTCATTGCGCAACACTTCCAGTTGCTGAAAGCCCACGCCTTTCGCGATCCCGGTACCCAGTGCCTTGGCAAGCGCTTCCTTGGCGGCGTACTGCTTGGCGAGGAAATTCACCGAGCAGCGGCGCTGCTGCCATAACAGCCGTTCGGCTTCGGTCAGAATACGGCGAGCAAACCGCTCACCGTGGCGATCCAGCGAACCTTGTAAACGGGATTCCCTAATCAGGTCCGTGCCCACCCCAATCACACCGGCTGGCAAATTATTCAGCGACTGTGCTTCAGTGGTCATGGCTTACTCAGCGACGAGCGTTTTCCAGCAGCGTGCGCATTTCTGCCACCGCACGCTCAAAGCCCACAAACACGGCATGGGCAACAATGGCGTGGCCGATGTTCAGCTCGTTCATTTGCGGAATGGCAGCAATCGGCTCAACGTTGTGATAGTTCAAGCCATGACCGGCATTCACAATCAGGCCCTTGTCAGCGGCATAGGCCGCAGCGGCACGAATGCGTTCCAGCTCGGCATCGGCTTCTTCGCGGCTTTCGGCGTCGGCATAACGGCCGGTATGCAGTTCGATTACTGGCGCACCAGAGCGAACCGCGGCGTCAATTTGAGCGTTATCCGGGTCGATAAACAGCGACACTTCACTGCCAACCGCTGCCAAACGCGCAACCGCTGCGGTAATCGCTGCTTCCTGACCGGCAACGTCAAGGCCACCTTCTGTAGTCAGCTCTTCACGCTTTTCCGGCACCAGACAAACACAAGCAGGCTCGATGTCTTCGGCCAACTCAATCATGGCGTCGGTGACGGCCATTTCGAGGTTCATACGGGTTGCCAGGGTTTCCTTTAGCACGTAGACATCGCGGGTCTGGATATGACGACGGTCTTCACGAGGGTGAATGGTGATGCCATCCGCACCGGCTTGCTCGGCAATAAACGCCGCCTGTACCGGGTCTGGGTAACGAGTGCCACGGGCCTGACGCAGGGTAGCGATGTGATCGATGTTAACGCCCAACAATACGCGGGATTGAGACACGGTAAATTCTCCTCAAGGTGGATAGCTGCCCTTCAGGGCATGGCAAACAATTGCCGACTGACCAAAGGTTTTGAAAGATGTTGCGACAGTGCCAGCCTCAGCACCTGTTTGGCAACCGCCAGATTGCGGCGGTTAAACGCGCCATCGGCCAGCTCCAGCAGCGCCTGCCCCGGCAAGCTCTGGCTTGCTGTCATGACAGGGACTGTCTGATCCGTACCGGCCGACTGTCTGGCATCGATTTCCAACAGCCCGAGCTCCGCCCGAAACTGATAGCTAAGCTCTGCCTGCACCGGCTGCCCTTCCACCGTCTGGTGCCAGTCAAAGCCAAAACCGAGGGCCTGTAGCAATTGGTATTCGAAAATGCGTAGCCAGGGCTCCAGCGCCTGTGGCGTTTGCATGGCTTCCAGCAGGGTCAGGAAACGCTGAAACAGCTGCGGCTGGGCATCGGCCATGGGCAATAGCTGGATCAGTAATTCGGAAAGATACGTACAACAGAAGAGTTGCTGGCGCTGATACTTGAGCTCGGACAAGCGATCACTGACCGTCATGCGCGGCCAGTCCTTATCACTGCGCCATTCGCCCTGATACAGCTGCCATAGCGCCAGCCGACCCGCACGACGGGGGGCAAGCACAAGCTGGTGGCCATCCTGCTCACTGAAGATGTTCAGCAACCAATTGCTTTCGCCCATTGGTCGCTGATGCAAAACCACCAGCCGCTGCATGATTAGCGGTCGTCGTATCCCAGACTGCGCAGGGCGCGTTCGTCGTCGGACCAGTTGGATTTGACCTTCACCCACAGGTTCAGCATCACCTTGCAGTCGAACATGGTTTCCATGTCCTTGCGGGCGTCCTGACCAATGCGCTTGATACGGGAACCGGCTTCACCAATCACAATGCGTTTTTGCGAGGCGCGCTCAACCAGAATCAGCGCACTGATTTCTGCCAGCGTACCATCGTGGGTGAACTCTTCGATTTCAACCGTCATTTCGTACGGCAGTTCATCCCCCAGCTGACGCATGATTTTTTCACGCACCAGTTCAGCCGCCAGAAAGCGCGAGCTGCGGTCGGTAATCTGGTCTTCCGGGTAGAAATAATCGCCTTCCGGAATGTAGCTATCAATCAGGTTTTCCAGGCGATCGACGTTGTTGCCGTGCTTGGCACTGATCGGCACGATCTGCTCGAACGGGTACTTGGTCGACAGCTCCTGCATATATGGCAGCAAGGAATCCTTGTCTTTGAGGAAGTCGACCTTGTTAACCACCAGCACCACCGGAGCACGCTGGCCCTTGATGGCTTCCAGTACCATTTCGTCTTCTTCGGTCCAGCGGGTACGGTCAATCACCATCACCACCAGATCAACGTCTTTTACCGCCGTCGTCGCCGCCTTGTTCATATAGCGGTTGATGGCTTTTTCCTGACGCTGGTGCATCCCCGGCGTGTCGACGTAGATAATCTGTACGTCGTCTTCGGTCTTGATCCCCAGAATCTGGTGACGGGTGGTTTGCGGCTTGCGCGAGGTGATCGACAGCTTCTGCCCCAGAATGCGGTTCAGCAGGGTCGATTTGCCTACGTTCGGGCGGCCAACAATGGCCACAAATCCGGTTTTCACGCTCATTCCTCAGCCTCGCTGATGCCCAATGCGGACAGTAATTTCAGTGCTGCGGCCTGCTCGGCTGAGCGGCGGCTGCTGCCTTCGGCAACGTATGGTGTGGCGTCAGGGATTTTCACTTCGACCTTGAACACCTGCTCGTTGGAAGGACCCTGTACAGAAAGGACTTCGTATTTGGGCAAGGCCAGATGACGCCCCTGCTGGTATTCCTGCAGGCGGGTTTTCGGGTCCTTGATCGGGTCTTCCAGGCTCAGATCATCCAGTCGACTGGCGTACCAGGACAGAATGCGATCACGAGCACTGTCGAGACCGGAATCGAGATAAATGGCACCAATGATGGCTTCAACCGCATCGGCCAGAATCGATTCACGCTTGTGGCCGCCGCTTTTCAACTCGCCGGAGCCCAACAGCAGGAAGTCGCCAAGATCAAAATCCCGTGCCACTTCAGCCAGTGTCTTACCTTTCACCATGCGGGCGCGCAAACGGCTGAGCTTGCCTTCACGAGCCTGCGGGAAACGCTGGTACAGGTCTTCGGCAATCACAAAATTCAGAATCGAATCGCCCAGAAACTCCAGTCGCTCGTTGTTGGTGCCGCCTTTGCTGCGATGAGTCAGCGCCAGCGTCACCAGGCTTTCGTCGTTAAATGTGTATCCCAGTCGCTGGGAGAGCTTGAGTAATGGGTCGTTCACTTATTCGAATTCTTCATGTACGGAAAATTGGCCAACCGCAAACAGGTTGGCGACCAGATGACCGCGCACCTCGTAGTTGAGGTTTACGGTCAGCTTGTTACGGCCGCGTTTGACTTCCAGATTGTCCAGCGGGATGTTGAGGTTGTTGGAACGAATCCGGTCCTGAAACACCGCGCGCACCTGTTTGATGGTCGACGCCGAGTTAACGGAACGGGATTCGTGCATGGTGCTGATCACCTGTTGTAGCAAACGGTTATCCCAGTACATAGGCACAATCGCCATACTGAGTTTGATTGCCACACCGACACCCAACAGCAGGGCCATAAAGCCCATCATGGACATTCCGGATTGTCGTTTCATCGGTCGAGTACCTTAATCATCTACCTTGAGCACGGCCAGGAACGCAGACTGAGGAATTTCCACGCTACCAATCTGCTTCATACGTTTCTTACCTTCTTTCTGCTTCTGCAGCAGTTTCTTCTTACGGCTGACGTCACCGCCGTAACACTTGGCCAGTACGTTCTTACGCATTGCCTTGATGGTGGTACGTGCTACTACCTGGTTACCGACGGCGGCCTGAATCGCCACGTCGAACATCTGACGCGGAATCAGCTCTTTCATTTTTTCGGTCAGGGAATTACCACGACGGCGTACGTTGTCACGGTGCATGATCACCGCCAGCGCATCTACGCGCTCACCGTTAACCAGCACGTCCAGACGTACCAGTGGCGCTTCCTGGAAGCGTTTGAAGTTGTAGTCCAGCGAGGCAAAACCACGGCTGCATGACTTCAGACGGTCGAAGAAGTCCATCACCACTTCGGCCATCGGGATTTCATAACGCAGGGACACCTGACTGCCTGTGTATTGCATGTCCATCTGTACGCCACGCTTTTCCACACAGAGGGTAATCACGTTGCCCAAATGTTCCTGCGGCACCAGGATGTTACATTCGGCAATCGGCTCGTACATGGTTTCGATGCTGCCTGCGTCTGGCAACTTCGACGGGTTATCGACTTCGAGCTTCTCGCCTTTCTTGTTAACAACTTCGTAGATTACCGTTGGCGCCGTGGTGATCAGGTCAAGGTCGTATTCACGTTCCAGACGTTCCTGAATGATCTCCATGTGCAGCATGCCAAGGAAGCCACAGCGGAAACCGAAGCCCAGGGCATCGGAGCTTTCTGGCTCGTAGAACAGCGAGGCGTCATTCAGGGACAGTTTTTCCAACGCGTCACGGAAGTCTTCGAAGTCGTCGGAGCTGACCGGGAACAAACCGGCGTATACCTGCGGCTTGACCTTCTGGAAACCCGGGATCGGGGCCGTGTCCGGGTGCTTGGAAGACACAATGGTGTCACCCACCGGGGCGCCATGAATGTCTTTGATGCCGGCAACCATGTAGCCCACTTCGCCGGTGCGCAGCTCGCCGGTTTCCTTGCGTTTTGGTGTGAAGATACCCACGCCATCAACGCCGTGATCCTTGCCGGTGCTCTTCAGGCGAATCTTGTCGCCTTTGCGAATCGAGCCGTTTTTCACACGAATCAGGGACACAACGCCCAGGTAAGGGTCGAACCAGGAGTCGATGATCAGCGCCTGCAACGGTGCATCAATATCACCTTCCGGTGCCGGTACGTTGGCCACCAGATCTTCCAGCACGTCTTCAATGTTCAGGCCGCTCTTGGCGCTACAGCGCACAGCGTCCATGGCATCAAGACCAATGATTTCTTCAATTTCCTGCGCCACACGTTCTGGTTCGGCTTGTGGCAAGTCCATTTTGTTCAGTACCGGACGTACTTCCAGACCTTGCTCAATGGCGGTGTAGCAGTTGGCAACGGATTGCGCTTCCACACCCTGAGCGGCATCAACCACCAGCAGCGCACCTTCACAGGCATACAGCGAGCGGGATACTTCATAGCTGAAGTCCACGTGTCCCGGTGTATCAATGAAGTTCAGCTGGTAGGTGTTACCGTCTTTGGCCTTGTAGTCCAGCGTAACGCTCTGGGCCTTGATCGTGATGCCGCGTTCACGCTCGATATCCATGGAATCCAGCACTTGCTGCTGCATTTCACGGTCACTCAAACCACCACACACCTGAATAAAACGGTCAGACAGGGTCGATTTGCCGTGGTCGATGTGGGCAATGATGGAGAAATTACGAATTCGGTCCAGGTGGCTCACAAAATACTTCCAGAAGAACAAACAAAATGGGCGAGAATTCTACTTGAAAGCGGGCCTCAAGGCTAATCCATGACCAACCGAGTCGGAATCTGGCTGTCCGACGGCTCCAAATACCACGCCAGACAAAACCCCATAAACAACAAAGGCAGCCGAAGCTGCCTGTGTTGTTTCCCCTGGAACACAGGGAATGACTAACGCCAGTGGTGGTTATTCCGGCACACGCAATGGAATAAACAGCGCCGAACCGCGACGCACAATGCGCATCGGCACACTGCGATCACCCGGCAGATTACCCACGGCCTGTTTGAAGTCGTCGATATCGTTGATGGTTTCGCCATGAATCATGGTGATGATGTCGCCCTTCACCAGACCGGATACCGCCGCAGGACCATCAGTGACAGACTGCACGGCCACGCCGTCGAAGCCGAGCTTACGACGCTGTTCATCTTCCAGGTTGGCAACCACCACGCCCATGCGCTCGCTTTCGTATTCATTCGGTGGCAACTGGCTACCAGAGCCGTGACCATCAGCGTCGGCCAGCACACCAATTTCAACGTTCAGACGCTTGCGCTTGCCGTTACGAACCAGATCGACCTTGGCTACCTTACCCGGCTTCACTCGGCCCACCTGGTGCGGCAAGTCGGAAGACAGATAAATAGGCTCACCATTGAAGGCAGTGATGATATCGCCACTTTTCAAACCGGCCTTGTCAGCAGGGCTGCCCGGCACGACCTGGGCGACCAATGCACCAGCGGCCTTGTCCAGACCAAAGGATTCCGCCAGATCCTTGCTGACTTCCTGAATCACCACACCGAGCCAGCCGCGGCTGACCTTACCGGTGGATTTCAGCTGATCAGCAACGTCCATCGCGACATTGATCGGGATGGCAAAAGAGACCCCCATAAAGCCACCCGAGCGGGTGTAAATCTGGGAATTGATACCTACGACTTCGCCGTCGAGGTTAAACAGCGGGCCACCGGAGTTACCCGGATTGATGGCAACGTCGGTCTGAATAAACGGTACGTAGTTTTCGTTCGGTAGGCTGCGGCCCTTGGCACTGACGATGCCAGCGGTCACGGAGTAGTCGAAGCCGAATGGCGATCCAATCGCAACCACCCACTCACCGACTTCCAGTGCGTCGGAATTGCCCAATTCAACAATTGGCAGATCATCTGCCTCGACTTTCAGAACCGCCAAATCGGTACTTGGATCAGCACCGATCAGTTTGGCATCCAGCTCACGACGGTCGTTAAGCCGCACGATGATTTCATCAGCACCGTCGATGACGTGGTTATTGGTCAGGATGTAGCCGTCTTTGGAAACGATAAAGCCGGAGCCCAGTGAGGTTTTTTCCTGCTCACCGCGTGGGCTTTGGCCAGGCGCACCAAAGAAGTGGCGGAAAATTTCCGGCATGTCTTCCGGCACCCCGTAACGGTCGCTGTAGGCCGTCGACTGGACGTGCTGGATGGTACTGATATTGACGACGGCGGGAGAGGTTTCTTTCACCAGATCCCGAAAGTCCGGCAGGCTGGCGTTGGCAGTGGCCGTCATAACCACCAGAAAAACAGGTACAAACAAACGGAAGAACTTGCTCATATTCAACCCTTTAGATGCTCCGAAGCTGTTATTGTCATTGTAGTGCCCGGTTCAGCGACCGCGACTATTCGGGGTAGCCATTGCCCTTTACGCTGGTTAGACAACCAACGGGCAGCGCCAAAACCAAATAATAGCCCCAATAAGCCCACCAGCATGGAGGCCGATTCGCCCCCTGCCGTCTGGCCGGCAACGGCACCCAGAATCAGCCCCACCATGGGGATTCCGTAGAGTGCCAGTGCACTGCTCATCAGGCTTCCATCGGGAAGGTCCAGAGTTACCTGTTGGCCAGCCTCCAGTTTGAGGTCGGTGGCAACCCACAATCGAACAGGGCGTCCGATACTTTCCAGCGCAGACTGGCCGCAGCCGGATTTTGCCTGGCAGCTTCCACACGAGGAACGCTGCACCGACTCAACCCAAACGCCGCCATCGCCTACGTCAGCCACTAAGACACTTTCTTGCGCCATGTATTCAGAACCGATGGTCAGTTTTTGTCACGAAACCGGACAGAAGATGCAATTTTTTGCGCTGCCTGAACCGGCAGCTCGCCTACAACGGTGATGCGCATATTGGCATCACCAAGCTGCTGGTGTCTGACAACCGCGCAGGTTGCCCCCCAGCGCTTGCTGAAATTCGGGATGGCTTCGTGCTCGATCGGATCAACAAACAGGGTAAATGCCGTCAGGCCATCAGAGTACATGGCGGTTTCGCCACTTTGCTGACCCACCCGGCTGCCCGTCAGGGAAAAGCCCGGCGGCACCCATTCCGGATACCAGTTGGACGGTTTGGTAATCGCCAGTTCCTGCACGCCACCGGCAACGTTGCCCGCCAAGTTATGGGCCTGAGCGTCTGTAAGAGACGTCGTCAAAGGCACCACGTTAGCCGATTCAAAGTCAGCAATGGTTTGTGGCTTGCCAATGTCTACCTGAGCAAACTGATAGCGCTCCAGTAACTTGTTGTTTTTATCCAACAAGTCCGAACGCAGCAACAAACCGGTGTCCGCATCGAGCCACAGATTCTGGCCAAAGCGATATTCATCGACAGGGCGAATTTTCAGTTTGATGGCTGTGTGCCCGGCCACCCGGCCAGCTTTGGAAGAAACATCCAGACGATAGAACTCATCCAGAGTGGGAGTATCAGGATCAACGCCCGAAAGGAGCTGCGAACCCTGATCACGGAATACCGAAGAGATACCCGCCTGATCATAAGTCACCGTCGAGCCATTGCGAACGATCTCGCGAGGCATACCGGTCAGGTGACTGATTTTTTCGTACTCCACGCCATCAATAATCGCATGGTTTACGGATAACGTGTGCCAGGCCTTGTTATTGCCGAACACCAACACGCCCTGATAATTCTCGTGCTTGATGGCGTCCGCCATACGCTGTAGCCATTGCCTGGGTTTCTGCTCAGAGTCTGAAACCGGCGAGGCCGACACATCGACTGCTTCAGAGGCATGAGCCGCAGCAGAAAACATCACTGCAGCACATATGCCGATCCAGGCGAACTTCACTACTACTCTTCTCCGCCCTGCTCAAAGTTGGTGACCCGGGCGAAAGGCATCAGCCCACGACCTGAGTTCATCACCGCATGTTCGCTGTGCTGCAGAACGTATTCCTGCAAACGGTTTTGCGCATCACGCAGCTGGTCTTCGGTCAGGTCAGAATCACTGGCCATCAGGCTGCCATCAGCAGAGGCGACAGACAGCTGAGCCGGTGCAATGGTTTGCTGACTGACCGGAACGATGTCAGAACCAGCAACCGCTGCAGACTCAAGCGGCATCACCGCCTGTGGAGCAGACTGGGCAACCATGGCAGCACCGCCATTACCCAGCATGTTGTCATCTACAACCCGCACACCCAGCAGAACGGCCAGTGTCACAGACGCGGCCACAGCACCGGATGCAATCCAGCCCTGCTTCCAGGTGCCTGAACGGGTTTCAGTGGTAGCGACCACATCAGACCCTGCGGTAGCGGCGCGTTCACGAGCCGGTACTTCGTCCATTGGTTCGCCATCAATGGCCTGCATAATGCCCTTTGAGAGGTCAACCATCATGGTTGGCTCTTCACGCAGCAGGGAACCCATCATCTGATAGCGGGACCAACGCTCACGCAACTCGTCATCCTGTTCAACTTCATTCAGGAGACGCCGTACTTCAAGCTCATCAGCTTCCCCGTCAATCAATGCAGACAGGGATTCATTCATGCGATCGTTCATTACCAATACCTTCCAGAACGTCAAGCAGTCGCCATTACAAGTGGCTGCATTTTCTTATCTATCGCCTCACGCGCCCGGAAAATTCGGGAACGTACGGTACCAATAGGACATTCCATTGCCTCTGCAATTTCCTCGTAACTCAAGCCGTCCATTTCACGCAGAGTGATTGCCATACGCAGATCGTCTGGGAGATCGTCGATGGCCTTGAACACCACATCACGCAACTGGTCGCGTTGCAGCAGACCGTCAGGTGTGTCGATGTCCTTCATTGGACTGTAGTCGCCGAAAAACTCCGCGTCATCAGGATCGATGTCCTGGGTTGGGGTTTTACGGCCACGACTGACCAGATGATTCTTGGCTGTGTTTACCGCAATGCGGTACATCCAGGTATAGAAAGCGCTTTCGCCACGAAAGTTCGGAAGCGCCTTATAGGCTTTCACGAAGGCTTCCTGAGTGACATCCTGCGCCTCAGCAAAATCTGAAATGAAACGTCCAACCAAAGACAAAATGCGATGCTGGTATTTCAGCACCAACAAATCGAATGCGCGACGGTCCCCTTTCTGGACTCGTGCGACCAACTGTCGATCTGTTGTTTTGTTATCTGTCATGCCGGATTCCGATGCCCTCATAGGCTCTTTCTTCATTATCGCTGCGCTGGTCACTTTTAAGGCCTCCATGTGTTGGCTCAGTATTAGTGACCCGGCCATTTCACGAAAGTTCACATAAAAATTCACAATCGTTGTTCTGGCTCATCAAGGGCTGGCATTATAGAGGCAAATCGACAGATAGCATCCCTATAAGATGAGCGAATTGTTAACCTATGACGTACTGATCATTGGCAGTGGTGCCGCTGGTCTGACTCTTGCCCTTTCCCTGCCGGAAGACCTGCAGGTTGCCGTGATCAGCAAAGAGCGGCTCGACAGCGGTTCCACCCGCTGGGCACAAGGGGGCGTTGCAGGGGTTCTGGATGAAACCGACAGCGTCGACGCCCACGTCAACGACACCCTGATTGCCGGTGCCGGACTGTGCGACGAGAGCGCGGTACGCTTTACCGTAGAAAACTCGGCATCAGCCATTCAATGGCTGATCGACATGGGCGTTCCCTTCACCCTCGACGGCTTGGCCGAACAAGGCGGTGACCAGCGTTTCCACCTGACCCGTGAAGGTGGTCACAGCGCCCGCCGAATCATTCACGCCGCCGATGCCACCGGACTGGCCATTTCCGAAACCCTGATCAAACGCGCCCAGGAACGTCCGAACCTGCACCTGTTGCATCAATACATTGCCGTGGACCTGATTACCCGGGAAAAGCTCGGTCTCGATGGTCAGGGCTGCATTGGTGCCTACTTCCTCGATAAAAGCAGCAATCAGGTGGTCTCGATCACTGCCCGTGCGACCATTTTGGCCACCGGTGGCGCCAGCAAGGTATACGTTTACACCACCAACCCGGACACCGCTTCGGGCGACGGCATTGCGATGGCATGGCGCGCCGGCTGTCGGGTTGCCAATATGGAATTCAACCAGTTTCACCCAACCTGCCTTTACCATCCGGAGTCGACCTCGTTCCTGATCAGCGAGGCGGTGCGTGGTGAAGGTGGTCAGCTCAAGCTGCCAAACGGCGAACGCTTTATGGATCAGTTTGATCCCCGTGGCGAGCTGGCCCCGCGCGACATTGTGGCCCGCGCCATCGACCATGAAATGAAACGTCTGGGGGCTGAGTGTCTGTATCTGGACATCAGCCATAAACCGGCCGACTTCATTCGTCAGCACTTCCCGACCATCCATGACCACTGTCTGGAACTCGGCATCGACATCACCAAAGAGCCGATCCCGATTGTGCCAGCCTCCCACTACACCTGTGGCGGCGTGGTAACGGATCACTTTGGGCGCACCGACATCGATGGCTTGTACGCCATCGGCGAAACCGCTTGTACCGGCCTACACGGCGCCAATCGACTGGCCTCCAACTCACTACTGGAATGTCTGGTGTATGCGCGCTCGGCGGCGTCACACATTCAGGAAATGTTGGATCAGCAGGAAGAAACCCCGGCCGTTCCGGCCTGGGATGCCAGCCTGGTGACCGACTCCGATGAAGACGTGGTGATTTCCCACAACTGGGAAGAACTGCGAGCCTTTATGTGGGACTACGTGGGTATTGTGCGCACCACCAAACGACTGGTTCGAGCCAAGCACCGGGTAAACCTGCTGCGTCAGGAAATTCAGGAGTTCTACAGCAACTACCGCGTGACTGCGGATTTGCTGGAATTGCGGAATCTGGTTGATGTGGCGGAGATCATCATTCGCTCGGCAATGCACCGCAAGGAAAGCCGTGGCCTGCACTACAGCCGCGACTACCCGAAAGCCTTGCCGAAAGCCTTCGATACCGTCCTCAGCTCCAAACACCCGACAGAGCTTGGCGAAATCTGAGTTCCCAAGCCCTTTATGTAAGGGCTGAAGCAGCCTGCCTGCAAGCAACTGCTTCAGCCCTGCCCTTCTTCAGCCCAGCGCGGGATTGCCGTACAAGGCGCGCACTAACGTGCGGTAATCCTGCGGGTTGGCAAAGCAGTCCGGCCGAATAATCAGCCCCTGCCACGGCCAGATTCCATAGCGCAGCAACAACACCTGCGACCGTCGAACAGAACCGACACGCCAACGCACGGTTGTGCAGGAACCGTCTTCCCGAATCAACTGCCAGTCAGCCAAATCCTGAGTGTGTAAACGTAATAGCGGCACGCCCGTGCCAGAGGGCGTGTTCAGCCGCAGCCGAACCACCGGGCGAACAAATCGCCTCAGACAACCACCTGTGAGCAGAATAACGACTGCCAGAGCCATCGCGGCCCAGGCGCCAAACACCGCCCCACAGGTGATCAGAAGAATCAACAGCGCCAGCGCATCCAGACGATTTTGAAGTCTGGAGCGGCGCAGTTGCCAATCAAGCGCCGCGGCTGCGGGCATGCTCCAGAACCAGGGTCACAATGCGTTGCAAACCGCTGTCTTCTGGCTCAACACGCTCCAGAAACCAGGCAAACAGATCGGTGTCTTCCTGATCCAGCAACACTTTATAGAGCTTCTTATCGTCGTCTGCCAGTTGTTCGTAGGCTTCGTCGATAAAGGGAATCAACAGCACATCCAGTTCCAGCATGCCGCGACGGCTGTGCCAGCGCAGGCGTTTTTGTTCAATATTGTCAGTCACATTGGCCTCCTGTTTGAGCGTCATTATAACGTCAGGGATTGCATGCTGTGTTGAAAAATCATCACTTGCCCCCACATCAGGACATGCAACAATCCGGTGCACTGACGCAGCGGAGCCTTGCGTCGACTGACAGATTGTTCTTAGCCACCCGGAGTTGTTATGACGGTACTCACCGCCTCGCTGCCAGAATTTGCCATCCTCACCGTTCGCGGCAAGGATTCAGCCAAACTACTGCAAGGGCAGTTGACCTGTGACGTCATGAAAATGGACGAGCAGCATTGGCAACTGGGCGCCTGCTGTACCGCCAAGGGGCGCATGGTGGCGAACTTCCTGATTGCCCGTCAGGACGACAACTTCTACCTGCGCCTGAGCCGCGATGTTGCAGAGGTACTGAAGCAACACCTGAGCAAGTACGCGGTGTTCTACAAAACCACTCTGGAAGTATCCAACCTCGCGGTTGTTGGCACGTTGGCCAACGACCAGGAAGCCGCCGAGCCACTGAGCACCACTCTGGTTGATGCCCGAGGAGATCTGGAGACAGCCGCTGCCGACATCCATTGGGATGACGACGCCATTCGTATTGAGTGGCCGGACGGCCGTAGCGAGTTATGGTCAGAAGCGGACGCTGAACAGCAGCCGGAAGACGATAACAGCAATATCCATAGCCGATGGTTGCAAGCCGATATGGCACTGGGTCTGGTGTGGGTAACTGCCGAATCATCGGAAAAGTGGGTGCCTCAGCACGCCGGTTGGGGGCTGGCCGGTGGCATTAACTTCAAGAAAGGCTGCTACACCGGACAGGAAGTGGTTGCCCGACTGGAGTATCTGGGCAAAACCAAGAAACAACTGACCGCCGTGCAGCTGAGCAACGAATCCATGACGGTTGAAATCGCCCTACCCATGAACGTCAGCAATGCAGACGGCCGTAATGTCGCTGAGCTGATTGCCTGGTACGACAACGCCGGACTGGCCATTTCCAGCGTGTCTGAAAAGCAGGACGGCCACCTGCAAACCGGCGAGGCCGTGATACTGACGCCCCCAACCCAGTCGTAAAAACCCGGGCTTAGCGCCTCTGACTACAAACCCTTCAGCGGGTGTTTGCCACGTGGCCAAGGGGCTGTCATCAGCTCCTTGACCCAGCTATCAGGCACCGCTGCCACTGACGCATGCTGCCACACCGGCTGCTTGTCCTTGTCGATGATCATGGCACGAATGCCTTCTTTCAAATCCGGGTGGCGACAAGCCTGCCACGCCAACTCCAGATCCCTCCGGGCCACTTCCGCCTGACTCAGGCGCCAGCCTTCCCGAAACTGCTCAATAAACACCCGCGCAGACGCCGGACAGCCGGCGTGATACGCCGCCACCCCCTGATTGACCCACTCAGACTCCGACCCGCTCGGCAGTGCATAGTCACCATTCAGCAAACGCTGACACAGGGGTTCAACTTCGCCACGGTGTTGCTGCCAGTCGCTGCCAGTGGTCGGTTCGACCGACAGTGACTTCAGAATATGCCGCACCACGAAGTGGTTATCGGCCCAATGCTCTGCCCAGCGGGCCCCGCGCAGGGCTGCCAGCAAGTGATCAAAACCATCTGCGGCCAACGCATGGGTAGCCAGAGCCTGTTGAACGATGTCCGCCTGCGCCAATGGTGTTGCCGTTACACCCATCCACAAGCCCAGGGATGGATCGATGCGGGGCAAGTACCAGGCGGCCAGTACGTCCGGGAACAAGCCTATTTTGATTTCCGGCCACGCCAGCTTCATGTCCGGTAACGCAATGCGATGGCTACCGGTCAGAAACAGCCCCAGACCGCCGCCCATGGTGTAGCCATTGCCCACCGTAATCAGCGGCTTGCCGTAACGCTGCAGTTCCACATTAGTTTGATATTCCAGCTCGAAGTAGCGGTCAGCACCGGCTGCGGGGTGTTGCTCGTCGGCAATGCTGTTGTAGAGGTCGCGGATATCGCCGCCGCAGCTGAAGTGCTTACTGGAAGAGTGAATCACCACCGCAGCGATTTTGGGACTGTGCTTCCATCGTTTCAAACGCTGGCGAATGGCTTTGATGGAATCAAAATCCAGCGCATTCATGGCCTCCGGACGATTCAATGTCACCACGCCAATCTTGTAGCCTTTTGTGGCCGACACGGTCTGAAACAGCACAGAAGAAAACGTACTCAAGCGCACCTCGCATGGCGGTGTTAAGGGACTCGGGATGGTACACTTTTCGCCCCACTCCGTGAAACTCGACCTATGATTTACCTGATCGCCCTGTTAATTGTCGCCGCGCTAGGCGGCTGTCTGTTTCTGGTTTTCAAACACACCGGCAGCCATACCGGCCGTGTCCGCCGGGCGCTGGCGCAGCAACTCGATGCTGAATACCGGCAGTTTGGCGCCCTCGACAAGGACGTTCTGGAAGCCGGATTTTCCATCACCCACCACTCCCAGTTTCGCCATACCCGCCATCAACTGCTGGGACAACGCGATGGCGTTCATTTCAAGGTGATGGATTATGCCTACGTTGGCGTGTCCGGACTGGCGGAGCAAACCGTCATTGTGATGGACAAGGTAAATCAGGAATCCGGCGATTTTCGGGTCCAGCCCCAGCGTTACCACCGCAATTTGCAAAGCGACAGCTTTACCGACCCGGATCAGAACAACCTGCAAACCGTCGCCATATCCGGGTTGCCCAACACTCTGGTGATGGCGCAAAAGCCCCACGCGTTTGAACTGCGCGCACAACAAGCCGTTTATGAGTGGCTACAACGCCACCCGGACATGGTGATTGAACAAAGCCAGCATCTGCTGATGATTTTCAAACCCGGACGGGTATTGGTGGATGCCGATGCCATTATGACGGCCATCGACGAGGCGCTCGGTCTATTTGATCAAGGCCAGTAAATTTGATCAGAGCAGGAAGCCTGATCGAGAGCAGTAAGCGAAAACCCGAAAAGCAAAACCCGGAACGCAAAATGGCCGCAAAAGCGGCCATTTATGCTCATTATTCCTTAAAAATAATGACATCAGGACTGACGGCCGAAGCCGATCAGGAAGACGCCGCCATGTACTCGCGACGCTTTTCTTCACTCTTGATGTATTCGAGCCACTGGCCCGCTGTTTTGGTTGCTTCGTCGAACTTCGCCGCTTTGGCAAAAGACGCTTTGGCATCCTTCAGCTCGTCCAGATTGAACTCGATCAAACCTTGCAGAATCAGCGCGGATGACTCTTGCTGCAAACCACCTTTGGCAATCGCCTGCTTGACGTTTTGCAGTGCCAGTTTCCACTCCTGACGTTCGGTGTGAATCTGCGCCAGCTTGAAGAAATCACTGCCTTTACCAGACAGCTTGGCAGCCTCTGTCATCGCGACAATGGCCTTGTCGTATTCCTTCGCCAGCATCCAGGAATCACCCAGCAGCGACATGGTGCGGGCATCTTCCTTGATGATGCCTGCTTTAACGCCGTCTTCGATGATGGCTGCCGCCTTATAAGGGATGTCCTGCCCCAACAACGCCTGAGCGTAGTTGATCAGTTCACTTTCCTTGGTCAGCATGTTCTGTTCAAACGCGGTTTCCAGTGTTGAAAGCTCACGCTTTGGCTGCCCCAGCTCGGCATACACCGCCGCCAGCTGAACCCAGTACTGGGACTTCGGATACAGGGTTGCCAGGTCTTGCAGGCAACGGGCCAGATTGTCGAAGTCCTTGTTCTGGTAGTACACCGCACGTTCCAGCATCAACCAGTTTTCACGCGGCAGGTTGCCCTGCTTCTTGACCATGGCAATGGCCTGCTTGATGTCTGGCAGTGCCTTGTTGTACTGCTCAATCTGGAAGTACACCTGCGCGCGCAGCACATAGGCTTCAGCGCCCGGCTCGGCAACAATGCCAAACCACTTGTTCAGTGGCACCAACGCCTGCTTGTACTGTTCCTGAATCAGATACAGCTTGGCCAGGCTGTACAAGGTGGTTTGCTCAAGGCTTTCAGGAATGTTCTCGACCGCGATCACATTCTCGTAGGCTGCAGCAGCCTCCTTGTACTTTTCCTGATTGAAGTACACATAGGCGTACATATTGTGGGTCATTGCCGTTTCGTAGGAGTTGCGGCGACGCTTCTCCAGATCCTGCAACTCTTCCAGTGCTTCCGCGTATTGTTTCTGGTCGGCCAGCTCACGAGCGCCGTCCAGCTTCTTGAAGATTTGCGGGCGCATGGTGGCAGAACGACGAACACGCTTGTTGCTGGCAGCGGACGAACCGGACTGCTCAGCGGCCTGTACCGACATCACACCAGGTCCCACATAGGACAACGAAAGCGCCACCAATCCGGCACCCAACAGGGCCAATGGTTTTTTCATGTTAACTCCTGGTGTTATTTCTCAAGCTCGAAACGGATGATGTTACGCACACCCGGTACTTCGACGCCTTTGCCGTTAACGGTTTTTGGCTTGTACTTGAACTTCTTCACGGCGGCCAGTGCCTCGCGATCGAAGATATTCGGCGGAGCCGCTTCAATCACCACCGGATTCACCACCGCACCCAGTGCATTCACAGTGAATTCCACCACCACGTAGCCTTCAATACCGCGCTGGGCGGCACGACGAGGATAGTTAGGCGCTACCTTCACAATCGGCAGGTATTCACCGTCACCACCACCGCCAGACAGGCCAGCGTCAACATTGAGGTCGGCACTGATGTCAAAGCCGCCAACGTCAAAGCCATCGGTAGACGCCTTGGCCACTTGTGGCTTCGGCATTTCAGGCTTGGGTGGCTCTTTTGGAGCAACCGGCGGTTTTTGCGGCTTGCGTTCCTTGGTCTGAACTTCATCGTCCGGCTTTTGCATCACAAAGCTTTCGAGTCGTTCGGTGCTCTGTTCGTTCATAACAGAGCCGCCACTACTGATCAGGCCCTGCATGACCCAGAACACCCCAAAGGTCACGCCCGAGCCGACAACCAGTGCTGCACAGTAGCGTAGCAAGGCTGCGATCATATTATTGCTCCTGTGTTGACAGGGATACGTCGTACACACCTGCCGCACGTGCTGCGTCCATCACCGCCACCAGAGTACGGGTCTTGGCTTCCTGATCGGCCTGAATCACCACCGTACCCTGAGGGTTTTCGGCGTGCATCCTCTCGATGTTGGCACGTACCTGACTTTCATCCACCTTACGCTTGTCGATCCAGATTTCGCCCATGTCGTTAATGGCGATCAGGATGTTGGCGCGTGGCTTGGCACTGGCCGTGCTGGCGTCTGGACGATTTACTTCAATACCGGTCTCTTTCACAAAAGAGGCGGTCACAATGAAGAAGATCAGCATGATGAACACCACGTCCAGCATCGGAGTGATGTCGATTTCGCCTTCCTCGGCTTGTGGGGTCAAATTTGAAAAACCGCGTCTCATAGCAATCTTCTCTTTATCAGTGATCGAAGGTCAGCTGGTCTTCGATTCGAATTTTTTCCCGCTTGATGTAACGATCAAGCAGCGACTGAGCAAACACACCGGTGATCGCAGCCACCATACCGGCCATGGTCGGAATGGTTGCCTTGGAAATACCGGATGCCATCGCTTTTGGGCTACCACTGCCCAGAAACGCCATCACATCAAACACTTCGATCATGCCGGTAACGGTACCCAGCAAGCCAAACAGAGGCGCCAGACCGATCAGCATTTTGATGGTGCTCATATTGGAAGTCAGTTCAAAGGACAGCCGGCTCAACAGATCCTGACGGATCTGATGAGCGGCCCAGGAGCGACGCTCACTGCGTGCTTCCCACTCGGCCACCGCGGCCTTTACGGACGCGCGGTGTACAAACATAAAGTAGAAAACACGTTCCAGAACGAACCCCCACAGAAACAGTACCAGGAACAGGATGCTGAAGAGGACCATGCCTCCTCGCTCCATGAACAGGTAGACAGGTTCGTAGAGTTCAGTAAACAACATGACGATCACGCCGCTTTACCGTGGGACTGTTCACTCTGGCGAGCCAGAATACCGGTAGCGCGTTCTTCCAGAATCATCATCAGCTCGCGACTGCGGTTGTTGGTCAGGGTATGCAGGAACACACAAGGAATTGCTGCCACCAGACCTTGAACGGTCGTCATCAGAGCCTGGGAAATACCACCTGCCATCAGTTTCGGATCGCCGGTACCAAACAGGGACATGGTTTCGAACACGTCGATCATACCGGTTACGGTACCCAGCAGACCCAGCAGCGGAGCCACAACAGAGATGATCTTGATCCAGCCAATGGCGCGGGTCAGACGTGGGATTTCGGCAGAAATCGCTTCACCCAAATGCAGTTCCAGAGTCTCGATGTCGGCATCCTTGTTGGCCTGGAAGACCGCCATCACACGACCCAGTGCGTTGTTTTCGTTTGGCGTATCAGACTTCATTTGCTTGCGGATCTTCATACCTTCCAGCCACAGCACCAGCATGCGCCACAATGCAGTCAGGATACCCACCAGGCCCAACGCCATGATGATGTAACCAACGATACCGCCCTGATCAACACGCTCCTGCAGTTCAGGGGACTGACCCATGATCTTCAGCAGCTGGCCACGGGAAGGGTCAATCCAGAACTCAGTCAGCTGGTCGCCAGACGCCACTTCCAGAGCTTTGGCCGGATCGGTGTAACGACTACCTGGCTGTTTATCCAGTTCAACCAGACGACCGGATTCCAGATCCCAGTTCAGGTATTTGCCATCGGAAATGGCGTTGAAACCACCCACACGGACAACGTCTTTCTGAACGGTTTCACCGGATGGTACAACCACGTCAGTCTGGTAGCTGGATACGCGACCGGTGTAGGTTGCTTCACGCTGCATTTCAAACCACAGCTGTTCCAGCTGGTCGATGGATGGCAGTTTGGAAGAAGAACCGGCGGTGATGATCAGGTCGGTCAGGAACTGCTCACGGCCTGGCAGCTCAGAGCTGACCACGGAGCCTTCAAACACGGACTTGGTGTCGCCCGCCACTTGCTGCAGCACACCGAACAGCTCTTTCAGAGAGCCCATGCGCTCGGTCAGACGCTGTTGTTCTTCAGCGATTTTGGTTTCGTTCTCAGCGAACAGGGCTTCCTTACGCTCACTTTCGGCAACCAGGTTGTCACGCTCCTGACGGGTGTCAGCCAGCATTTTTTCCTGTTGCGCCTTGTCAGAGTTGAAACGCTTCAGACGCTGTTGGAATTCCTTGTTATCACGTGCCTGACCCTGCTTTACCAGACCCAGCAGATCATCAACAGAAACCGTGTCAGCAGCGTTTGCAGTGTTAAAACCAAACGCCAGGGCGGCCGACAATACAATAGCCTTCAATTTCATTACTTGGCCTCCTGTGGTGCTGCAACGGGCGCTTTGATCAGATCCGGAGCTGCCTGCTCACGGGCAATACGCAAGCCGGCGTTCAGCTTGCTCTTCATGGTTGGGTCCATTGCCTCAAATTGGCCGGTAGCCTGGTTCCATACACCCAGCTCGTTGCCGTCCAGTGTCTGGTACATCAGGGATATGCGACCGACGCGCAGGAAGTCGACTTCACGACCGTCGAGGTTGCCACGGTAGGATTCAATGGTACGACCGTAATCAATCTCGGCCTGGTAGGCTTCCATCACCTTGCGGTACTTCTCGGCAACCGTTACATCAGAACGACCCATCAGGTCTTTCAGGGCATCGACACGCTCGCTACGCTCGTCTTTCAGGAACGGCACGTCGGCTTTAACGAACTGGTCAATGGAGTCGATCATCTTCAGCATCAACGGGGTGATCTGACGCTCTACCAGCGTTACTTTTTCAATACTGTCAGCAATGGAAGACAGCTCTTCATCCTGAGCCGCCAACTGCTTGTCCAGCTGCTCGATGTACACATTCAGACCGTCTACTTCTTTCACAACGCCACGGTATTCACGCTCGGTGGCACGGATGCTGTTGTCGATAGAATCAATCTTCTGCTGAGACGCCTGCGCGTTGTTTACGCGGCTGACACCCTTGTCAATTGCCGTATTTACGTCCGCTGCATTTGCGCCAGAGATAGCGCATGCGCCAAGGATGGCGGCAGCCAGCAGGTTTCGAGTTCGCAGTAGCATATGTATTACCCGTTAGACTCCAATTTGCCCGTGTAAGATGGTTCGGGCCCCTCAAATTCGAGCTGGCACATTACTTCAGTTGCGTGACAGCTTTGTTACAGGGTAACGGATCATACCAACTCTTCTAAAATGAGAAAGGATCTCAGTTGTTTTAATTGAAAATTCACTATTCCAGAAACGAAAAACGGCGCCCGAAGGCGCCGTTTTTGTTGTCTTACCGAGGTAAGATTATTCGGCAGCGAAAGTAGTCGCTGGATCGTCCTGGTTAGCAACGTTATCCAGAGAACCTTCGATTACCCAACCAGCCCACCATGCGTCAGCAGCGGCAGTACCCGGAGCAACAGCACCGACATAAGAAGTAGCGTCGAATGCGAACCCAGAACCGTTGTCAACCGCGGTCATGGCTGGAGCTTCGGTCAGCTCGCCATTGGCAGAGGTCAGTGCAGCAGCAGCATCCAGATCGATGTCTGCTTCCACAACGTTAGTAGCAACATCGGCGTCACGCTTGGTGTACATGCCGTCTGGAGCACAGTCACCAACAATGTTAACCAGAGTTACATTACTGTAAGAATCAACAGTGTCATCACCGTCGGTGTCGGAGTCGTCTACACGGATACAGGATTCCCAGTTCACAACTGCAGTGTTGTAAATACGGGTAGTCAGGGAACCACGCAGACGCATACCGTACTGACCTTCGGTCACAGCAGCACCAACCAGAGTGATGTTGGCCAAAGCACCTTCCGTTTGAGGAACGTATTCATCATCAGAAGAGTTTGCTTCGATGCCACGAGGATCGTTAGAACCGGATGGGGCAGTCAGATCAGCATTCTTAACAACCAGTGCGTACTGGATGTTGCCCTTGTAGCCAGTATCAAAGTCGATATCGTCGTCGTCGTTACCAGTCAGTACAGCGTGAGTAACGTTTACAGTACCACCGAACCACTCAATACCGTCGTCCAGGTTGTTGTGAACCTGAATGTAGTCGATGGTGGTGCCATGACCAACACCCATCAGGGTCAGGCCGTTAACTTCGTTGTTAGGACCAGCGACCTTACCGGCTTCAGCAATACGAACGTACTTCAGTACACCGCTGTTATCGCCGTCTTCGTTACCGCCGTAGAAACCTACACCGTCACCGCCTTCGCCCTGAACGTTACAAATAGAACCGTCGCCGTAACAAGCGCCAGTGTTACCAGCACCGTACTGGGTAGCCAGACCTTGCAGGATCACACCGCCCCACTCACCCAGGCCATCGAAATCTTCATCAGACAGAGAGGAGAAAGTGATAGGAGCTTCAGCAGTACCTTCAGCCATCAGCTTGGAACCACGAGTAACGATCAGAACACCGTCATCAGCGCCACGTACGTCAGTGCCTGGTTCGATGGTCAGGGTTACGCCGTTGTTCTTGGCTGTAGTCACGTCGGAATCAGAAGTGAAAGCGATGTTGCCGTAACCAACTTTAACCAGACCGTCCAGAACGTACTGAACGTCAGAAGACATAGTGAAATCTTCGTCGATGGTGCCAGTGATCACACACTGGGATTCGGTTTCACAAGACAGGAAGCTGTAAGTGCCTGTCTCGTTGTTGTTGCTATCGTTGTCGTTGCTATCGCTGCTGTCGCTACCGCAACCAACCAGAGTTGCAGCGGCAATCGCTACTGCCAAATAGCTCTTCTTCAGTTCCATCTTTAGTTCCTCATCACAGAGTGTTGCTTAGTAAGAAAGTGCACTGAGTGTCGTGCACTTTCATTGCAGAACAATTACAAAAATCAGAATTGATACTCGACGGATGCGTCGAAATCGGTGCCTACGTAGTAGCTCTCTAACGTACGTCCATCACGGGAGTAAGTTACGGGCTCATCGGTAATGTTTGATGCTTTCGCCTTGATCTTCAGGTCGTCACTGAAGTCGTAGCTATAGACAAGATCAAAGGTTGTGCGACCGTCTTCCATCACAGGCCCCAGGTCACCACGGCTTGTTGCATAGATACGTTCGTCAAAGTAGTTCACAAGCAGTGTCAGAGACTGTCCTGATTCATAGTCATCAAGACCAAGTTGCAGGTTGCCCAGAAATTCAGACTGTCCCTGCAGGGCTCGGCTGGAAGCTCCCTCCAGACGCTCTGCGTTGGTGCCGGTCAAATCGACTTCAGAATCAACCCAGGCGAAGTTACCGGATACGAAGCCAGACAATCTGTCTGTATCCAGGACATTCAATCGGAAGTCAGCCTCCAGACCTTTAAGCTCTGCGCTGTTCACGTTGTCGTAGGTGTAACCTTCGGCTGCGCTGCCATCGGCATCGAGAACCTGGCGTTCGATTGGCTTATCAACATCCTTGTAGAACAAGGCAACGGTCACACTTTCTTCTTCAGAGAAGTAGTATTCGCCGCGCAAATCGAGGTTGTTGATTTTGGAAATTTCCAGATCAGCATTACCAGTCAGAGGCTTATCTGTGTCCGGATCATATTGAACGGACTCTGAGCGCTCGGTAATACCTGGACGAGAAACCGTCTGGGTAATACTGGCTCGCAGCTGTGAGTCTTCGGTGACACGCCAGTTGGCCGACAAAGCAGGCAACACATAGCTTTCTTCCAGGGTATTTTGGGAGTCAGCCTTGTTCGGGTAGTCAAGCTCCTGAGTAATGCTCTCGTAACGCAGTCCAGCCAGAACAGATACCGAATCCATATCCAGCTCGCTGGAGCCGTGAACAGCAACAACTTCTTCGTCAGCGTCATAGCTATCAGTCGCTGTTGTGGTACCAGTGAAGGTTACAGTGCCGTTATCAACATTGGTGTCAGAGAAAATTTCATCCAGTGACGCTGTCGTATCGACCGAACTGGAAGTCACAGCACGGTTCGCATATCGAGCCAGCTCAACTTCACGGTTTTTAGTGGTATAGCTGAAGCCAAACTTATTCTTCCAGGCCCAGGTATCGAACAGGTATTCCGACGTGTAATCCGCACCAATATCGTAGGTGTTTTCAGTCAGGTCGGAATAACGACGCTCAACGGTTCCCTGGAAAGCAAAGTCATTTGACGTACCCAAAGCACGACCATACGTGTAGGTACGGCGATCAGGCTCATAACGGGATGTTTGTGCAATCCCTGCACGCCATTCGAGAGTATCGTCTCCAAAGTAGTGAGTACCGGAGAACTGCTGGCCAAGATATTGACGCTCTACCCACTGCAACAGAGTCTGATTCAGCTCCTGATCCTTGCCTTCGTCACGGGTGTTGCTGGTTTTCGTCGTGTTATCTGTTTTGCGAAGCAAAATGGTCTTGCTTTGCCAAAGGTTGTTAGCGTCCTCGATGCCGTAATAAAAGTATCCCGCAAGATCGATGTTACGCTTGGTACGCTCATAGGTACCTTCTTCACTGGTGTCATTAATTTCAGCATTGTGACGTGCAGTCCACTTGTCGCTATAACTGAAAGCGGAGTACATGCCATGAGTGCTTTCGTCGCCTTCCATCAGTTTGCCGTAGGAAACACTGAAACCTCGGGCGGGTTTTGCCTCAACCTGCTGCACACCGTAGTTGTGATCAAAAGACTGGGTTAATTCAACACGCTCAGCACCAGTAATAAAGGTAGGAACGTCGTAGCCCCCATCAGTGAAGCTATTGGCGAAAGAAGGCTCTTCACGAGTGCCATCGTCAACACCCATCCAGTCGGTTGAGCCGCCTTCATAGCTATTTACGTCACTGAACGTAGTGCGGGAATTCATACCCAGTTTGACGCTTGCCTTACCACCAGTGAACTCTGGCATTCCCTTGGTCGACATGCGAATCGCACCGCCAGTGGAGTCACCCGGCAGGTCAGGAGTGAAGCTTTTCTGAATATCAATACCGCCCAAAACAGACGCGGGGAACAAGTCGAGAGGAACATCGCGACGCATAGGGTCGGTCGATGGCATCAAGCTACCGTTCAAGGTGGAGGAAATGTATCGACCAGCCATACCACGAATGATCGCAAACTGCCCACCAGCAACAGAAACACCGGCAACGCGCTTCAGCGCAGACGCAGCACTGGAGTCGCCAAAGCGGGCCATTTGCTCGGAGCCGATGGCATCCAGTACCGCAGAAGAATCACGCTCTTGTGCAGTGGCGGTCGATGGGATGTAGGAACCTACAGCAACTACTTCTTCGATCACGCCATTACCGGACATACCCAGTGTCAGGTTAACGCCGGTGTTGACGTTACCCATGACGCGAACGCCGTCGACTTCGCGCTGGCCGTAGTTCGGGTGAGCGATAGCAACTTCGTATTCACCACGTGGCAGTTCAAACGAGAAGAAACCTTCTTCGTCGGTCACCACGGCCATGTCAGTACCGGCGATCGATACGCTGGCACCCGCAACCGCACCGCCGGTTTCTTCAGAGTTCAGGTAGCCGGAAATCTGGCCCAGTGCTGGCGCTTCTTCCTGACCCGGGGTGTAAACCACGACGTCTTCCAGTGCTTCGCCGCCCAGTACATCTACCTGGATTTCAGCGTTCTGTTCGCCGTTTTCGGTGCTGAACTGGAACTCGCCCAGCCACTCGCCGTACTTGGACAGTTCAACGCTGTGGTTGCCTGCATCGATATCGAAAGAAACGAAACCGGTGTTACCGATCAACTGCTTTTGGCCGTCAACACTGACTGCCACGTCACGCATGGACATGCCGTCTTCGGTGATATAGAAAACAGCTTCACCGGCCATCACCTGTGAAACGAGAAGCGTCGACGCTGCAGTTAGCATTACCCGTGTCGGTTTCATTGAGCCCCCTGAAAGGAATATAGGTTTTACAACAGTCCCTGACGGTGGCTGACCGAACATGGACTCTTTATATCTTGGGGGCGGAGTATGTTGCGGATATGTGACATGAAAATTGCTTTTAAATGACAGAAAAGTGACAGCCGAACACGGTCTTGATGTCAGTGCTTTGACAAATTGACCAGCTGATCAAAAAGCACTCAGGAAGGAATAGAGTCCGGGAAGGTGCAGAGAAGAAACGGAGAGCAGGCCGTGAACAGGCCATGGAAAAGCGGTCAAGAAGCAGGAAAAAACCGAGGGCCACAAACAAATAACCCGCCGGGCGGCGAGTTATTTCAAGCGATTCTTTAGAAGCAGGGTTAGCCCTGTGACAGCAGCATCCGCAAATCCGCAATGGCGGCATTGGCGCGAGAGATATAGGACGCCATCACCAGCGAGTGGTTGGCGAACAGGCCAAAGCCACTGCCATTCAGAATCACCGGAGACCAGACGGTTTCCTGAGTGGAATCCAGCTCACGAATGATCTGGCGCAGGCTGACCAGCGCGTTTTTCTTCTCCAGCACATCGCGGAAATCCACTTCAATGGCGCGCAGCAGATGCGCCAGCGCCCAGGCACTGCCACGGGCTTCAAAGAACACGTCGTCGATCTCGGTCCACGGGGTTTTCACCTCACGATCGGCGTCGTTCGGAGTCGACTGACGGGCATCCGGGTCACCCGACAAATCCGTATTCAAGCGTGGCTTGCCAACCGAAGCACTCAAGCGCTGGGACAAGCTGCCCAAACGGGTTTCTACATTTTGCAGCCAACGTTGCAGGTTATCCGCACGGGAGTAGAACTGGGCGTCTGGCACATTGCGATCGGACAAACGGGTGATATAGCGGTTTAGCTTGTCGATACCAGTCTGGTATTCAGATTCTGATGACGGCAGCGCCCAACGGGAGTGGTCAATCTTGAAGCTGTTCTCGGCGGTGATCAGGTCTTCATCTTCGGTCGACTGGCTTTGCGAACGACTGAAGTCACGGCGCAAGGCTTCGGTAAAATCGCGTACCTGAGTCAGCACACCGTATTCCCAGTTGGGAATGTTATCCAGCCAAATACCCGGCGGTGTCATGTCGTTACTCAAATAACCACCCGGTTTGTGCAGCATGGTATCGGCTACCGTGATCAGGGTGGATACAGTGGTGAAACCGGTCACCGGGTCAACGCCCATGGTCTCAGCTTTGACGGCGGTGTTTTCCCGAATCGCAAAGGCGTCTGGCTCGCTGCTCCAGAAGAAGCCCAGCGCCAGGGTGATCAGAATGTACAGCAACACCACAATCACAATGCCGTTACGGATGGCACCGGATTCTCTCCAGCGGTCCTGCATGCGTTCTTTCAGGCTCTCGCCGCGGGTATCGAAATCATCACTCATATCAGCAATCCTTTTAGCTCCACTAAAACACAACCTCACATCAACATGCTGTGATAGAAGGTTCATAATGCCACGACTGCCAACGGCCTTCAGCCTTTAAAAGCAACCGTTGAAGCCGGTAATATTGGCAACCTATCGGTTAACACACGGTTATCTATCGTGGGTTGACGCCACCCGACCGGACCCCTGCATGCACCAGATTCAAACCGTCGCCCTTGCCCATACCCCGTTTGCTGAAAAATTTGCCATTCCCAGACAACCGATGCTGGCGCCGGCTGCGGTAGGGATCATTGAGCTGCAACCGCCCTTTGACGATCCACTGGCGCTGCAAGGGCTGGAGCAGGTGTCCCATATCTGGCTCAGTTTCCTGTTCCATGAGGCCTTGCCAGACCCAGCAGCCCCACCGCGTTTGCGGGTACGACCACCCCGGTTGGGAGGCAACGACAAACTGGGCGTGTTTGCCACCCGCAGCAGCCACCGCCCCAATGGCATTGGCCAGTCGCTGGTAAAGGTATTGGCGGTAGAAGGAACTCGCATTCACGTCGCCGGTGTCGACCTGCTCGACCAAACCCCCATCATCGACATCAAACCCTATGTGCCCTACGCCGACTGTTTGCCAGAGGCCAGCAATGGCATTGCCCAGCAAGCACCGGCTCAGGTTACGGTCGACTGGCAACCGGAGGTCCTTGCCGGCGCTCAGGCCGTTGAACAAAGCCACCGACCGGGGTTGGTCGAGCTGATCAATCAATGTCTGGCCCAGGACCCAAAACCGGCCTATCAAACCCCTCCACCTGAACGGATGTACGGCACTCGTTTCTGGGATGTGGAAGTAAAGTGGCATTACCCGGCAGCCGGTCAGATTGTGGTGACTGGTGTTGCACAGGCAGCCCCTGGCGAGTAACACAACGCAGAGATAACCTGAGCATCCCAAAGATCGGCTATCCTGATACTATCAGCGTGTGTTCGCCACGCTTTGTTCGCCAGGGAGGCGCTTATCAAACGGCTGACAAGCGCTTTAAAGCGCTTCTATCTGGACCAATACCACGCCACGCATTCGACTGCGATGTCGTTGGAAGAATTAGGCGACGACGCCTTCGACCGACTGCGTGCCCGACGTCTGCTGGCCATCACCGGCATGACGCCGATGAACGCCATCGCTGCGATGCTCAATACAGCGCTGACACTGGCCGTGCTGTGGAATCTGGTTGAGCCATGGCAAGCCGTGCTGTGGGCTGGCTCTGTTGTACTGCTGATGGCGATGGCGGTGCAAAGCTGGTATGGCATTTCCCGCAAACCGGCACCACCGCAGAAAGCCCCTGCCCGGGTCGAAAATCGCGCCGTGATTCATGCCGGTTTACTGGCCTTGTTGTGGGCCTCTCCGCCGCTGTTGCTGTACGACATTGCCAGTACAGAGCAGCAGATATTCATTACCGCCATCACCTCCGGGCTGATCTGCGCAGGCGGTTTTGCACTCTATACCCTGCCCTCCGCCTCGCTGACGTTTGTCGCGATTCTTGGCAGTGCTTCTGCCATCACGCTGTATCGGGCCGGTTTTGAAATCAGCCCACTGCTGCTGCTGTTGCTGGTGGTGTACATGACCATTCTGACCACCAGCATTGTCCATGCCGCTGGGGTATTTCGGGCACAGGTATTAACCGACCTGACTTCCGAACACCAGAAGCAAGTAATCAGCCTGCTGCTGAACGACTTTGAACAAAGTACCGCCGACGTGCTGTGGGAAGCCGATGAAGAGTTAAAGTTGCAACGGGTTTCACCCAAGCTGGAAGAGCTGTTTGCCATTCGTAAGGAGCTGCTGGATGACCAGTCGTTTCTGAAGCTGATTCGCCAAAGCCACGCCCAGCTGCCCAGCGAACAAACAGAGCTGGCCGACAGCAAAGCCGAAGAGATCAGCACCTACTTCACCATGGGACGGGCGTTCAGGGATTTTGAAATTCCGGTCTGGATCAATCGCAAGCTGTGCTGGTGGTCAATCACCGCCACTCCGACACCGGACATGCAGTGGCGAGGGGTCATCTCGGACGTCACAGAAACCCATCAGGCGCGACAGCAAATCTGGCAGCTGGCTCACGAGGACAGCGTCACCCGGCTGGCCAACCGCCGCTGGTTCCAGACCGAGCTGCAATCGTCCATTCAGCGCAGCCTGAGCCACAAGGAGCAAATCTTTGCGCTGCTGTCGATTGACCTTGATCGCTTCAAAAACGTTAACGACACCTTCGGCCACGACATCGGCGACAAACTGCTGAAAATCATTGCTGGCCGGCTGAAAGGCAATACCCGCCCGGCGGATCTGGTGGCCCGTACCGGCGGCGACGAATTTGCCGTCATCCTGCGTCAGGTCGACAGCCAACAGCAGGCCATCGACATCGCCAATCGCATTGTCGAAACCCTCGAACAGCCTTGCCGCATTGGCAGCCTTACCGTCACGGTCGGTGCCAGTATTGGTCTGGCATTTATTCCGGACGACGGCCAACGGCAGGAATTGCTGCTGAAACACGCCGATCTGGCGCTTTACCGGGCCAAGGAAAATGGCCGTGGTCAGGTGGTTCGGTTCGCCCCGCAAATGGCGGTCACTGCCAACCAGCTGTATCGCATCGAGCAGTCCTTGCGACGCGCCGTCAGCAACGGCGAATTGAGATTGCACTATCAGCCACAACGACATCTGGCCAGCGGGCATTTTACCTGCTCGGAGGTACTGGCTCGCTGGAGTGACCCGGTGCTTGGCAGCATCTCCCCTGCCACCTTTATCAAGGTCGCTGAGGATACCGGAATCATACACGCGCTAGGCAAACAGATACTGCAACAGGCCTGCCTGCATGCCCGCCTGATGCCTGCGGGCATGACCTTGGCGGTTAACCTGTCACCCGTTCAGTTGGCCAGTCCATCGATTGTCGACGATATCGTCGGCATCATTCAGAGCCATCACGTGCCGTTCACCAAAATCGAGCTGGAAATCACCGAATCGGCACTGCTGGATGACAGCTATTCAGTGCAGGACAAACTGCAACAACTGCGCGAGCTGGGCGTTCGCATTGCACTGGATGACTTCGGCACCGGCTACTCCTCGCTGTCTTATTTGCGGCGTTTCTCGTTCGACAAGATCAAGATCGATCAGTCCTTTGTGCGCGATCTGCCAAACGATCCCGCGACCCAGGTGATTGTAAAAGGCATGATCGACATTGCCCGATCCATGAAAATGCAGGTGGTGGCAGAAGGCATTGAAGACGAAGCCACCTTGCGAACCCTGACCGAGCTGGGCTGCGACATTGGCCAGGGCTTCCATATTTTCAAGCCCATTGCTCCGGAACAGCTGCTGGAAACCCTGGTAAGAGCCACCTGAAGCGCAAATGCTGCGCTTTTACTGGTAGTCAACGCGCCCTGCTTTTACACTGGCGCCAATTATTGAAAAGCGCGAAAAACATGACCCAACAAGCCCTGATTTCCTATTCCGACCTCATTGATATCTGGCAAGACTGGCAGGATGCGCCAGCCCATGCCGTGCTGGACCGCTGGCTGAAACAGCGCGCCAAAGCCACCAAACGTTTTCAGGGCAAATACCGGATGCTGCTCGACAACGCCATGCAAGACGCCGTGCGCTACATGCAGCTGGCGGATGCACTGGAGCAGAGCTTTCAGGACCCGGACTTCGACAACTGGCTCGACTGGGACCAGCACTGGTCACCTGGCGAACGTCGTCTGGCTACCCCGCAGCACTTCTGGTTCTGGATTCAACAACGCAGCCACGCGGACTGGCACGCGCCATCCATTTCCCAGCAGAAAGCCCGTCGCGAGCACTTTGCCGAATTCAAGAAGCAGGTAGAGTCCAGTGACAGCAACGCCCTGTTGATGCTGTGGCACGGTATTCGTCCAACCCTCGAAACTCCACTGTGGGCACGTGCAGATAGTTCGGACTGGTCCGATGCGACCTTGCGTCATTGGGTTGAGCAGCAAAGCCAGCGTCCACCACTGTGGTTGCGCACCAAGGGCAGTCGCTCGCTGGAAACCCTGCATCAGGAGCTGTCCGATGCAGGCGTACGTAGCCGCCTGCTGCCTGTACACGAAGATCAGGACACCCCGGAACACCTGCTGGCCGCCCTTGGTGGTGCCGACGTTATGCTGACAGACGCCTGGAAAAACGGTGAGCTGGAAGTTCAGGATGCCGCCAGCCAAATGATCTGTCGTCTGGTCGACGCCCAGCCGGGCCACAAAATCTGGGACGCCTGTGCCGGAGCCGGTGGTAAAACCCTGACCCTGGCCGCCACGCTGGGCAAAAAAGGCTCGGTAACCGCCACCGACCTGCACAAATTCAAGCTGGACGAACTCAAACGCCGGGCCAAACGCGGTGGTCAATTGAATATCCGTAGCTTTGAATGGAACGGCGAAGCGCCACTGCGACTGCCAAAAGAGATTGCCCAGCAGCAAGGTTTTGACCGCATTCTGGTGGATGCACCATGCACCAACGCCGGTACCTGGCGTCGTAACCCGGACGCACGCTGGAAGCTGACGCCGGAAAACACCCGCGAGCTGGCCGCATTGCAGCTGAAACTGCTGACCCTCAGCAGCAAAGCCCTGCGTAAAACCGGCAAACTGATTTACGCCACCTGCAGCTGGCAGGTGGAAGAGAACGAAGGCGTGGTCGAAGCCTTCCTGGATCAGAACCCACAGTTTGAACTGGTCAGCCAGGGCATTCAGGGTGCACCATCCCTCGACAGCGACACCATGTTCTGCGCGGTATTGCGCCTCAAGGACTGATAGCCCCACAGCGTCTTCACCCATTTGGGTGAAGACTTCCCGTTTTTCCTGGCTGACACTTTCAGGCTTTCAGTGTCAGCCAAGGAAGACTTATGTCCATTCACTCCCTGCTCCGTTTGGCCGCGGTGGCGCTTTGCTGCCAATCCGCACTTGCAGCCGCTTCCTCCTACCTCAATCCTGACGCCAAATACGCCGAGCGCAGCTGCCCACTGGAGCAGCATGAACAATACCCCACCAGCTTCGATGCCGATTGTCGCTGTGGCCACAACAGCAGCAAAAGCACCGGTCTGGAAGAGTGTATGCGCCCGACCGAAGTCGCCCTAAATCGCGGCAGCAACGTCGCCGATGGCCCTTCCTTTGCGACCTACCATAACGCGCACATCAGTGGTGGTTTCATAGACTACGACAACAACCAGCTGATTGCCTCGGTGTACTGGGACAACAGTGAGGAAGGCAAAGGCCTGGTGGTTGCTTATGATATGGACACCTGGAAACGCCGTTTTATCAGCGGTATGGCCCAGGATGACTACGGCCCGATGGAAATTGCCAGCGGCCCACAGTTTCCACTGCTGAAAGACATTCAACCCGGCCCGGATGGCAACTGGTATGCCTTCGGTTACGTCTACCGCAAAAACACCAAAGACAGCTACGGCAATGGTCCGGTGATTTACAAGGTTGAGCCGAAGACCGGCAACCGCTCAGTCGTCTGGGAAGCCCGTAACGGCGAATACGGCCAGTGCCCGTCCGGCCGCAAAAGCATCAAACGCGAATCGCAAAAGTACGTGCAGTACACCCAGGAAGTCTTCGCTGTTGACCCCAGGGATGGCTCCTTCATTCTCAGCTTTAACAACAACAAGATGGGCGGCACCGGTTTTGCCCGCGTCAGTGCCGATGGCGGCAAGTGCGACTTCATCACCCTCAGTGGCCAACGCGATGATGGCCTGAAAGTCGGTCGCGGCTTTGATATGCGTGGACCGATGCTGGGTGCCTATCTGCACGACGGCAAGCTCTACACCCACTCCACCGGCGAAAAGACTATGTTCGAAATTGATCCTGCCACCGGTAACCGCAAGGCATTGATCAAACGCGGCCCGAAACCGGAAGCCTGGCGACATATTCAGTGGGATGACAAACGTGGCGTATTCTGGATTTCCGGCAAAATGAACTCGGCCATGGTCACCGCCTGGAAGCCCGGCGACAAAAAGATCCTTATCACAGACAAAAGCTGTAGCGGCCGCGATTCCTGGGCTGACTGGTTCCACCTGTGCAAGGAAGGCCCTCTGGCAACCCTGACACTGAACTATGGCCCGATGTGGCTCAACAAAAACACCGGTACTCTGCTGTTTGGCTACGATTCCATTGGCATTGTGGAATACGAGCCGGAAACCGGTAATTCCATCAACCGCAGCTTCTGATAGCGGCAAGCGCCTACCGGGCTGGAACAGATGCCAGCCGCTTCGATGTAAAACAGGTGCGCCAGAAACAACAAGACCAGAAACAACAAAGCCACCCTTGCGGTGGCTTTTTTTGTACTGCAGGAACACAGGCAGGAACCGGTTTGCCCGGTAGCGGAATGTGTTGCGATGCGGTTGAAGGCATCGACGGGGAATTCTTGTAAAACGGGCGACGGCTTGTGGGCGCGTCGCCAAAAGCTCAACTCAGGGTTGGCCGCGCTCTATGGAGCGTGGCCCGGAGCGAACGTCAGATACAAAAACTCTTCAGCGGAGGGAATCCGTTGAACTCCACCGCGCTGTAGGTGGTGGTGTAGGCACCGGTCGAGAACCAGTACATACGGTCACCCATGGCCAGATTCAGTGGCAGCTCGTACTTGTAGTTTTCGTACAAGATATCGGCACTGTCACAGGTCGGGCCTGCAATCACACACTCTTCACCTTCACCGCTCTTTTCAACGTAAAGCGGGTATTTGATGGCTTCGTCCATGGTTTCGATAAAGCCACCGAATTTACCAATATCGGTGTACACCCAGCGGTGCAGACCAAAACGGGTCTTGCGGCTGATCAGAACCACTTCGCTGACCAGAACACCGGCATTGGCTGCCAGTGAACGGCCCGGCTCCAGAATCACTTCCGGGAAATCGTCACCAAAGTCTTCACGCAGGTAACGGGTAATTTCCTCGGCGTAGGTTTCCAGATCGTTGGTACGACTGATGTAACTGGCCGGAAAACCACCGCCCATGTTGATCATCTTCAGCTCGATGCCATCTTCTTCCTGCAAACGCTCGAAAATCCACTTCACCTTGGCAATGGCGGAGTCCCAGGTACCGATTTCACGCTGCTGAGAGCCCACGTGGAACGAGATACCGTAAGGCACCAGACCCAGATCACGGGCCAGGATACACAGATCCAGCGCCATGTCGGTCTGACAACCAAATTTGCGAGACAGTGGCCAGTCAGCGGTTTGTGCGCCTTCGGTCAGAATGCGAACAAACACACGGGCACCCGGTGCTGCGCGAGCAATATTGCGCAGGTCGGCTTCACTGTCGGTCGCGAACAGGTTGACACCTTTCTCGTAGAAGTAACGGATGTCCGATGCCTTCTTGATGGTGTTACCAAAGCTCACGCGGTCGCCGGATACACCCAGCGCCAATACCTTGTCCAGCTCATAGCGGGACGCTACATCAAAGTTACAGCCACGGTCTTTCAGAATATTCAGCAATTCCGGAGCCGGGTTCGCCTTCACCGCATAAAAGGTTTTGGCGTAAGGGAAACAATTCATCAGTGCGTCCAGCTGCCGCGCAAACAGCTGCTTGTCGACGATCAGGCATGGGGTTTCCTGCTGATCGGCAAATTTCTTGATGCGCGCAAAGGTGTCAGCGTCGTAGTAGTCTTCTGGCTGAGTGAGCATGTGGCTCGCTATCTCCTCGGATTGGGTTAAACAGCGTCGTGCTGTTCGGGAGGCGCAAATTTAGTGATTTTTGCGGCAGAGAAAAGCGATCTTTTTTTGTCTTTACGATCACAAAATTTCGTCGTCGATCAGTCACAGAATTGATCGAACTGGCATGTTTCTGATCGCCGCCAGCATCCCTGCAAAGATGACAAACCCATCACAATCTTGATCCATGTTGTGACCGTCGGGTCAGTTTCCATCTACCTGTAGCCTTGGCGGTGTTATAACACTGTTCATCATTTAATCAGGGGACGATGCCATGAGTCGCAACAGCCAATGGAATGACCTGTACCAGCAGAAAACACTGACGCCCGCACAGGCCATGGAACGCCTGAGTGATTGCAACAACCTGATTCTGAGCATGGGGGTGTCGCAGCCAGCGGGATTGATTCAGGCACTGGCAACGGGTTGGCAAAACGACATGCTGCCCGCCTTGAACGTCTACTACATGCACGGCTCCAAAGCCTTGCAGGAACACCTGCTGGTGCCGGACATGCGCGGCAAATTCACCCCTCGCTGCCTGTTTTTAAGCAATAACGATCGTAAGGCCGTGAAAGCCAACGCCGCAGCGCCATGGATTGAATTTGTGCCGTCGGCGTTTCATCAGGTTGGCCGCATGCTGACGGAAAACATCGAGCCGGATTGTTTTATGGTGACGGTGTCACCGATGGACAAGCACGGCTACTTCAGCCTCGGCACCAACGCCGACTACGGCGCTACGGTGATACGCAAGGCGCGCAAAGTGATTGTTGAAGTGAACACTCACATGCCGCGCACCTTCGGTGAGTGCTCGGTTCATATTTCAGAAATTGAAGGGCTGATTGAACACGACGAGCCGCTGGCGGAAACCCCCGACGCCGAAGGCTCTGACATTGACTGGGCCATTGCCCGTCAGGTTGCCGAATTCATCAACGATGGCGATACCCTGCAAATGGGTGTTGGCGGCGTCCCCAATGCGGTATTGAACCTGCTGGAAAACCACCAGAACCTGGGCCTGCATTCGGAGCTATTCTCCCCTGCCATGGCCCGCCTGATCGAAAAAGGCGTACTCAACGGCCGCCTGAAACAGCTGATGCAACACAAGCATGTGTTTACGCTGGCACTGGGCGATCGCCGGATGTACGACTTTATGGACGACAACCCGTCGATCGTTGGCTACCCGGCCTCGTGGGTCAACAACCCCAGTGTGATCAAGCAGAACCCCAATATGGTGTCGGTTAACTCCGCCATCGAAGTGGATATCACCGGTCAGATCAACGCCGAGCAGATTCTTGGTACGCCGTTCTCCGGCACCGGTGGCCAGCTCGACTTTGTGCGTGGTGCCTACGGTTCCCGCGGCGGCCGTTCCTTTATTGCCCTGCACTCTACCGCCAAGGGCGATAGCGTCAGCCGTATTGTGCCGAAGCTGACTGGTGGTGCGGTTACCGACACCCGCATGGACGCTCATTACATCGTTACCGAATACGGCACCGCCTGCCTCAAAGGTTTGTCGTTACCGCAACGAGTGAAGGCGCTGATCGGACTGGCTCATCCGCAGTTTCGTGACACACTGGAGCAGCAAGCCCGTGAACTGGGGTATTTGTATTGAAACGGAAGGAAGTCAGCAGGCATAAAAAACCGGGGGCCCAAAGGCCCCCGGCAAAGTCGGTTGTCCGCTGATGGAAACAGACAACCAGAGATGAAACCCGATCAGGTTTCAGTGGCAGTGCCCAATAAATCCGCAGAACTCATTGGGCGCTCCCTTCGGTATCAGCCCGCAGAAGGCTTATGAGATACCGAATACTTGATAGACACATTGCGGGTGGCCTGGAATTCTTCCAGCGACAAACCACGGAATGCGGCATAAATTTCAGGATTCGACACGCCAAGTACGGCGGCCATTTTTTCAACCGAGAAAAAGATCACGCCGTAGCGAATCAGTTCAATCCATTGTCGCTCACGCAGCATGGTTTTCTCGTCATCGGACAGTGCGAACAGCTCGTACAACGGCTCAGGATCATTCACAAAGGCGTCACGGTGAGCCGGAATGATCAACCGATGGAGGAAGTCGTTCAAGCGCCAGGCGCGATGGCTAACCTCGTAGCTGAACGGATAGGTGCCTTCCAGCGCTTCGACACCGGCCAACTCGGCAACGGCTTTGGCGCGAATCGCATCCAGCTCGGTGGCGGCTGGCTGATCACCCAGGTCTTCCAGCACCAGAGTGGCAATGTTGGTCATCGACGGCAAATAGGTTGCCCGATGAATCTGCTTCACCTGCTCCGACAACGCACCACGCATGATCAACCACATGATCACTTCGGCCCCTTCCCAGCCACCACGCTCGGCGTATTCGGCAATGGTCAGGTCGGTCAGCTGCTCTGGCGCGGTCTCCAACAGGTCAAGGAAGTCATTGTCCCATGTTTCGTTGGTAAAGCCACAGCGTTCGCCATGAACCTGATGAGATAAGCCACCGGTTGCCACCACCGCGACCCGCAAATCTTCCGGATAACTCTGAATCGCCTTGCGCAACGCCTTACCAAACTTGTAGCAGCGCGAAGCACTCGGCACCGGCCACTGCAACACACCCACCTGCAAAGGCACGATCGAGCCCTTCCAGCCGTCTTCATCCAGCGCAATCATCGACAACGGCGAGAAACAGCCATGATCGATGCCTTTCTTCTGGAAAAACGACATATCGAACTCTTCCGATACCATCACCTCTCCTATATGACGCGCGAGACCGGCATGACCCGGAATTGGCGGAATAGGAATCGCACCGCCGCCCTCATCAGCAGGCTGGTATTCGTCATCAACCCCCATGGCAAACATGGAATAGTGATCAAAGAAGAAGGACGTAATGTGATCGTTGTAGATCATGAAAATGGCGTCTACTTCCTTTTCCACCAGCCATTGCTTCACTTCCGCAAAGTTCTCAAAAATTGGCGCCCAGGCCGGATCATTGGCCTTGTTATTCAATTTTCCCGAAACAATGGTAGGCGAATGGGACAAACCCAAACCACCGACGATCGTTGCCATGGTGTGCTCCTGTGTTGTTTGTGGGGTTGTTGTTGTTCGTAGCGGCCCGGAAAAAGCCCCGTGGCCTTCAACACACTGTCGAAGCGCATCCTAGGCGCAGCTATCGTTTCCAACAACACCACAAAAGAAACATATCGTTTGAGAATGGAAACCATGAATCTGACAGAATGCACACTGAATTTGGAAACGGTAGAAATAGTGAGACGAAACCATGCCCAATCCTATGCCGTGGAATCTGGACGACCTGCCAGTATTTGTTGCTGTGGCCGAGCATCAGGGAATGTCGCCCGCCGCAGACTATCTGGGGATTGCCAAATCCTCGGTCAGTAAAGCCATTGCCCGGCTCGAAAAGGGTACCGGCGTGCGCCTGTTTGAACGCAACAGCCGCCAGTTTCGAATCACCCACGAGGGTCAGGCGTTTTACGAACACGCCATTGCCGTGCTGGAGCGGGCTCGGGAAACCGAAGCCGCCATGTCGGCCCTCAGTGGCACCCCCTCTGGCAAACTGGTGGTGTCGATGCCCATGTCGTTTGGCCGGGAGATTTTCTCGCCTCACCTAGCGGAGTTTCGCCAGCGTTTTCCGGGGCTGGAGCTGGAGCTGTTTATCACCAGCCAGGACGTCGACGTGATCCGCGACGCCATTGATATCGCAGTGGTCGTGGGGGCGCCCAAAGACTCCGAGTTGATCCTCAAGAATCTCTACACCAGCCAGTTGCTGTGCGTCGCTTCGCCAGCGTATTTGCGTAAGGCCGGGCTTAATTCACCGGCGCAAATCCCGGAACACATTCAGGTGGTGGAAAAACGCTATTCGCAAATGGCGTTGCCGTGGCGCTATCAGGGCCAGAGCGGCCGGATAAAAGCCCCCGGCAGTGCCGTTAAAATCAACGACCCGTGCAGCGTGCGGGACGCCATTATTTCCGGCTGCGGCATTGGCTTTGTGCCAGAGCAGTATTGCCAGAAACAACTGGAAAGCGGCGAACTGGTGGCGGCCTTGAAAGGATTGGAATTCCACCGGGATATCGCGGTTATTTCTGCGGTGTACGCCAGCCGACGCACCACCGAGCACCGCACCGCACTGTTCCTCGATTATCTGGCCGAGATATGCCGCAAAATTCCGAAGCCCGATCCATACTTGTTGTGATCGAACCCCGGGGACCCTCTAAATAACTCAGTGCCCGCTCTGGATGACAGGGCGAAGCTGAGTCACGAAGCTGGTTTGCAGGCCTGACGGGTCAAGTCAAAAATCAGCGACACAGAGTCAGCAATGCCCTGTCTTCCCCGTTGGGCGCGGCCTGCAGGCCGCCATAACGGCGTTGGCGAACCTGCGCGGCCCGATTTGAAAAGGACTAGTCATTTCGCTGCATTCGTCGCGGGATTGTTGTAGAGAGCCAATGACAACCTGCAGGACTCGCGCAGAGCTGTGCAGAGTTATTCAGAGGGTCCCTAACCACAACGTAAAGCGTGTCTTTTGACTGGCCGGTTCCTGAACAACAAAACCGGCCGGACTACAGAGCCAAACTCATAACGCCTATCAGCAAAACCCGCGCGAACAGGTCGATCCACTTGTGGCACTTATCACATTCGCCAGACTGGTTTAAGGTGCCATTCCATTTACAAAGCGGACGATTCACCCTCGCCGGATTCCCATGCTGAAATTCTTTGAACGCATCGTCGATCCGTTCCCACCGGAACACCCAACCCAGCCTCCCAAGGGCCTGTTTGCCTTTTGTCGTCACTACAGCAAGGGCGTCGAAGCACCGCTGCTGAGCATGTCGTTGCTCACTGCGCTGGCCGCCATACTGGAAGTGTCACTGTTCGGCTTTATGGGCGATCTGGTGGACTGGCTGTCGAACAGCAACCGCGACACCTTCCTGAGCGATGAATCCACTGGCCTGATCACCATGACGCTGGTGGTGCTGGTGGCCATGCCGCTGGTGAGCTTTCTGCACGCTGCTGTGGTTCACCAGACCCTGCTGGGCAACTACCCGATGAAAATTCGCTGGTTGGCCCACCGCTACTTGCTGGGCCAGAGCATCAGTTTCTATCAGGACGAATTTGCCGGTCGTATTGCCACCAAAGTGATGCAAACCGCGCTTGCTGTGCGTGAAACCGTGATGAAGCTGCTCGATGTGGCGGTTTATATTCTGGTGTACTTCAGCGCTATGCTGGTCGCCGTGGCGCTGGCCGACTGGCGTTTGATGCTACCCCTGCTGGGCTGGCTGGTGGCTTACATTGGCATTCAGATCTACTTCGTGCCACGTATGAAGCAGGTGGCTACCGATCAGGCTGACGCCCGTTCGAAAATGACCGGACGAGTGGTCGACAGCTACACCAACATCCAAACCATCAAGCTGTTTTCCCACAGCCAGCGGGAAACCCGTTACGCCCGTGATTCGATGGACGAATTTATGGTCACCGTGCATCGCCAGATGCGGCTGGCGACCTGGCTCAACGTATCGGTACAAAGCATCAATTACCTGCTGGCCTTTGCCGTCGCGGCGCTGTCGATTGCCCTGTGGCTCGACGACGCTATTTCGGTCGGTGCCATCGCCATTGCCGTCAGTCTGGCACTGCGTATTAACGGCATGTCACAGTGGATCATGTGGGAAATTGGTGCCCTGTTTGAAAACCTGGGGACCGTCACCGACGGCATGAACACCCTGTCACAGCCGGTCAGTATTGAAGACAAACCCAATGCCCAGCCGCTGCAAGTCAGCCACGGGGAGATTCGTCTGGATCATGTCGACTTCCACTATCAGGGCATTGATTCCGACACCCACAAACAGGTCTTCGACCAGCTGGATATTCACATCAAACCCGGTGAAAAGGTCGGTTTGGTGGGCCGTTCCGGGGCGGGTAAGTCCACGCTGGTGAACCTGCTGCTGCGCTTCTACGACATCGACAGCGGTGAAATTCGCATTGATGGCCAGAACATCAAGGACGTCAGTCAGGAAAGCCTGCGTGAAAAGATCGGCATGATCACCCAGGACACCTCGCTACTGCACCGCAGCGTGCGCGACAACATTCTTTACGGCCGCCCGGACGCCACCGAAGAAGACCTGATTGAAGCCGCCCGCAAAGCTGAAGCACTGGACTTTATTGCGGGCCTGCACGACCCGGAAGGCAACCGTGGATTTGACGCTCAAGTCGGAGAGCGCGGTGTGAAACTGTCCGGTGGCCAGCGCCAGCGCATTGCCATTGCCCGGGTACTGTTGAAAGACGCGCCAATCCTGATCATGGACGAAGCCACCTCGGCACTGGACTCCGAAGTGGAAGCCGCGATTCAGGAAAGCCTGTATCGCCTGATGGAAAACAAAACGGTGATCGCCATTGCCCACCGGTTATCGACCATCGCCGCTATGGACCGCCTGATCGTCATGGATCAGGGCCGTATCGTTGAACAAGGCAGCCACCAGCAGTTGCTCGACAAGGGGGGCATCTACGCCCAGCTGTGGGCCCACCAAACCGGTGGATTTATTGGCGAAGGCTGATAAATCAACGTCAGCCACGCGGCCTGAACGGCCGCTTTTGATCTTCAGATTTGGCCATGCCATTGCGCATGGCGATCTGCTGATTCTTCCGACCCAGCAGGCCGTATTGAATCCAGCGTTCCCACGCCAGTGCGGAGCGCTCTCCTTTCTTCCAGCCCTTGTTAAACAGCTTCTTGGTCGCGCACACGGCATCCGGTGACTGACCGGCAATCTGTTGCGCCAACTGCTCGGCGCTGGCCATCGGATCATCCTGAACGCCCGTTAGCAGACCATATTCCAATGCTTCTTCAGCACAGAATTCACGGCCGGTCATGGTCAGCTCCTTGGCAATGTCCTGTCGGGTCAGGTTGGTGAGGCTGGTCAGAATACTCATGTCGGGGATTAGCCCCCACTTCATTTCCATGATCGACAAGCGAGTGTTCGGGTGGGCAAAGCGGAAGTCGGTCGCCAGCGCAATTTGCAAGCCGCCGCCAAAGCAACAGCCGTGCAGCACACTGATCACAGGCACTGGCAAGTCACGCCACACCATGGCGATGCGCTGGGCCAGATTGGTTTTGCTCCAGGGCCATTTCAGCAACAACCTCGGAATCATCATGCGGTTTTGGCTAACCGCCTTGAAATCCAGACCTGCACAAAACGAATCGCCATGGGCAGCCAGAATCACCACCCGCACCTGACGGTTACGCGCAAGCCCCTTGGCACAGGCCACCAGCTCATCGAACATGGCCAAATCCAGGCCGTTCATTTTGTCCGGGCGATTTAGAAATACACGGGCGATGTGACCGTCGATCTGACAAATCACCCGAGGGGCTGATTCAGTGGCTGGCTTGTTCATGCAAGGTTTCCGGCGAAAGTACAGGATCATGGTTCCACAGCTTATTCGCTGCCACCATCACCTCAGCGTACAGTCAGACGTCCGGAAAGCACAGGGGAAGTGCCCGCTACCACAGAATCGCGATAGCGGGATGAAGCATTAACGAGGGGCGCGAGGAGTACGCGGACGTTCTTCACGAGGGCGAGCTTCGTTGATGCGCAAGGCACGACCGTTCAGCTCGGTGTTGTTAAGGGCTTCAATCGCCTGTGTCGCAGCGGCGTTATCCGCCATTTCAACAAAGCCGAAGCCCTTGGAGCGATTGGTTTCACGATCCATCACCACGGTGGCACGTTCAACGTTACCAAATTCGGAAAACAGAGTGGTCAGGTCTTCTTGGGTTGCAGAATAAGGCAGGTTGCCAACGTAAATATTCATACCGGTATCCAACAGTGATTTGCTCGATCAACCACCACAAACCATTCAAATCACAACATCGCCTGCGGTGGCGTCCGACCTTCCTGGCCGGACAACGAAGGGCAGGTTATGGAGCGGCTTTTGCAATGTCCAAAGAAGTTTTTGTGACATTCTTTTGTGATGCTCGGAACTCTACTCCCAGCCCACCGTATTGCTGGCCACCAGCTGCGCCAGCAGCTCGATGTGGTCCTGCCGGTCATTCAGGCACGGGATGTAGTGGTAATCCGAACCACCTGCTTCCAGATAGGTTTCGCGGTTCTCGACCGCCAGCTCTTCAAGGGTTTCCAGGCAGTCGGCAGCAAACGCCGGGCTGATGATGTCGACCCTGCCCACTTTCTTCTCACCCCACTCCTCCAGGGTGTAATCGGTGTAAGGCTTAACCCACTCTTCCCGACCAAAGCGTGACTGGAATGAGCAAATCCACTGGGAATCCGCCAGTCCCAGCTCAGAGGCCAGCAACCGTGCCGTTTGTTTGCATTGCTGCGGGTATGGATCGCCGTTATCCGCATAGCGCTGTGGAATGCCATGGAACGACATCATCAAGCGGTCGCCCTGGCCGTGCTGCTGCCAGTACTCACGCACAGAATCCGCCAGCGCCTTGATGTACAGCGGATGAGCATGGTACTCGTTCACCCAGCGGGTTTCCGGCAGGTGAGGACAGCGACTGAGCGCCTTGGCCAGGCGGTCGTACACGGCGCCAGTGGTCGACGCAGAAAACTGCGGATACAACGGCAGCACCAGGATGTTTTCGACACCGGCCTTGCGAAGCGCCATACCTGCCTGCTCCATCGACGGTTCGCCGTATGTCATGGCCAGCTCCACCGGGATGTCTTTACCGGTGTGCTGCTTCAAGGCTGCTTGCAACGCACGCTGCTGGGCTTTGGAATAATGCATCAGCGGCGAACCGTCTTCGCGCCAGATCGACGCGTAGGCCTTGGCCACCCGACCCGGACGAAAGCGCAGGATGATGCCGTTCAGAATCAGCCACCACAGCGGCCGCGGTGCATCCACCACGCGTCGGTCCCACAGGAATTCTGCCAGATATTCCCGCACAGCCGCCGGGGTCGGTTCTTTTGGGGTACCCAGATTCACCAGCAATACGCCGTAAGGAGCTGAATCGCTCGCCATGAAGTCGCCTCTCTCTGTCTGACTCTGCCAACAGCCTTTTAAGCTGTTTGTATAAGTTTTGCGTAAGTTTATACAAACCTGCGCCAAGGGTCATGGTAGTTCGATCAAAAGATGGCTTCGCGCAATAAAATTCATCGGCCTGATCAAGGGCCCCTCTGAATAACTCTGCACAACTCTGCGCGTGTCTGCAGGTCGTAAGAACAAGGCGGCGAATGCAGCGGAATGGCTGGCCCTTTCCAAGTTCGCCAACACCGTTCTGGCGGGCTGCAGGCCGCGCCCTACGGGGATGGCAGGGCATTGCTGACTCTGTGTCGCTGATTTTTGACTTGACCCGTCAGGCCTGCAAATCAGCTTCGTGATTCAGCTTCGCCCTGTCATCCAGAGCGGGCACTGGGTTATTCAGAGGGTCCCTTATTGACCCGGCCACAATGCAGCCTAGAATGGCGCTGCTGAAGCCGTGCATTGTGATGGCCAAAGCCCAATTTCCGGTACGATTTTTTGAGAGTCTCTTATGACCTACTGTGTTGCCATCAAGGTTGAACAAGGACTGGTGTTGACCTCCGATTCCCGCACCAACGCAGGCATCGACCACATCGCCAGTTTCCGTAAGCTGACGGTTCTGGAAGTACCCGGAGAACGGGTTATTTTCATTCAGAGCGCAGGTAATCTGGCCACCACCCAGAGCGTGATCACAATGTTGCAAACCGCTATTCGCAACGCCGAGCGTCACTGCCTCAACGTGCCCACCATGTTTGATGTGGCGGAGCTGGTCGGCAAAACCATGCGCGACGTGATCAAACGCGATCAGGGCCAGAATCAGGGCGTCGATTTCAGCTGTAGCATGCTGGTCAGTGGTCAGATCAAGGGCGAGAGCCACCGTCTGTTCCACATTTACCCGCAAGGCAACTTTATTGAAGCCGGCGAAGACACCCCGTATTTCCAGATTGGCGAAAGCAAGTACGGTAAACCAATCATCGACCGCATTGTGAATAACAACACACCGCTGGACCGCGCCATGCTGTGCAGCCTGATTTCAATGGACTCGACCCTGCGCAGTAACCTGTCCGTCGGTATGCCACTGGATCTGATTTGCTATCACAAGGATCAGTTAAAAGACCCGCAAATCATTCGGGTAGAGGAAGATGACGAGATGTTCCGCCAGGTTCGACTGGCCTGGTCTGAAGGGATACGGGATTTGTTTAATGGCCTGCCTTCCCTCACCGAGGACCTCTGTCGCGCCCCGGACAACACAACAAACACCGATGCAGGCAACGCCAAATAACGCGGTGGTTTGATTTGTCCGAGCGCGCTCTTGAGAGCACTCGGTAACCCAGCAAGCCGCTAAAAAGCAAACCAATAAAAAACCCGCCAGCTGGCGGGTTTTTTATGATTCAGGCTCAAAGCGTTTCAAAGTCCCAGTCGGCATCTTCCAATGGCGCACCTTGCTTGATCAGGCCCATGGCCTTGAACGACCGTTGGGCTTTTTCGCTCAACAGCGGCAGGCGGTGCTCAAAGGTTTCAGAGCCCAGGAATTCGCGGTTGCCTTCACGATCGACAAACTCGGCATCCAGATAGAGGTTCTCTACACCGGTCTGGTCGGTGCCGTCACCCAGCAGGATGTCCCCTGCTGCCGCCAGCATCGCCATGCTCTCCTTGCTGTCCGGGCCAAGGTTTTCCATCAGCTCGTGCAAGTGCTGCTCGGCGGCCATCAGGCCACGAACAAAGTTACGCACTTCGCCACGGTGGCTGTTGAAGTAATCAGAACGCACCACGTACACGTCGGCAATCACCCGACGGGCAAACATGGTTGAAATGATCATCTTGGCGCCTTTCACCGATCCGTTATCACCGCTACCAGTACGACGACCAGAGGTCAGTTCGTAGGCATCCGGAATAATGGTAAAGGCCGCATCTACGTCACCGTCGCGAAAGGCTTCCGGTGGCGAGTTCGGGCTCATGGTCAGGTCGGACATCCAGCGCAGCTTGACGTCTGACGGTACCATGCCAGCGCGGTCCAGCAGGTTGGCAAGAAAATCGACGTGCGGTCCGTAAGCCTGAATGGCAATGGTTTTGCCCTTCAACTCACGAAAACGCATCACATTTGTGGCCACTACCGAGTCACCGCCACGGGACCAGGTCAATTGATAAATAACCACCGGTTTGGTTCTGGGGTCCTTGTCCAGCAAGTCAATCGCTTGATTGCACATGCCGATCGTACAACGCAGATAAGGCGACTTACCCGAGATGTACTCTTCCAACTGCTTGTCGAAGCTGTCCTGCAACACCAACTCATAATTCAGTCCTTGATCGGCCAGCAAGCTGCCCGGCTGAGTGGATGTCGACATACCATTGGCAAGAATGGTGGTCATGTCTCCGCCCCAGGTAATCAGAGGTACACGCACTTTGCCATCGGCTTGTTCTTTCACATTGCCGACGGGGGTGGTGATTTTCTCTGCGAGGGGAACGGGATCAATATATTCAGCGGCCTGGGCAAAAGCACCACAACTTAACGCTAAAACAGCTACTACAGCGCGGAACACCTAGGACTCCTTAATATTTTTCCAATGTGTCATCACTTGATTCAGAACGTCAGACGATGACGCAAAGAGTCAAGCGAGGGAGCTTTGCAATCAACAGGCCAATTACAAAGCGGTCAATTCATGGGCGCCTAGCGGTTGCTGTCACACAAACCGTAAAACATCGCACCATGACGAGGCAATTAACGCACAACAACAGTGCAAAAATCAACCGATTGGTGGTTTCCCACACAAAGTCAAGGGTTTTAAGAAAAACCACTTAACAATCTGCTAATGGCAGAATATTCAACCAATAATGACAAATCAAACAACAATGGAAAAGCACCGAAAAGCGCCATATTTTTCGTACAGTGGCTGAAAGAAAACCAATAACGCGGGAAGTCAGAGGGATATAAAAAGAAGAAAAAGAAAAAGATCTGAGCCGACCGATAAGCCGGGTTCTGTCGTGGACAGTCATTCGTCTAGGCCTGCAATCGCTCGCAGGCTCAAGCGACCTACCCGCTCCCGGTATGGGCCATACCTTAAGGGAGCCTATTTGGTCTTGCTTCGGGTGGAGTTTACCGTGCCACGAACTGTTGCCAGACGTGCGGTGCGCTCTTACCGCACCCTTTCACCCTTACCTGTGCCCGAAGGCCATCGGCGGTATACTCTCTGCTGCACTGGTCGTAGGCTCACGCCCCCCAGGTGTTACCTGGCACCCTGCCCTATGAAGCCCGGACTTTCCTCCCCCTGCCGAAGCAGGCGACGACTGTCTGGTCGACTCAGGCGGCGCACTCTATCACAAAGCGGCCACCGTTCAAGCACAGCGTCAGGTTATACCGGGTCTTTCCAGTCCAGCGCCTGTTGATACAACTCTTTTTTGCTTTGGCCCGTCAGTTCAGACAGCACTGCCGCCGCTTTTTTCGGCGGTAATTCTTTCAACAGTAGTTTGAACAGGCGTTCGAAATCGACTTCCGATGCGGTCACCGGTGCCGGGTTACCTGCCACCATCACCACGAACTCACCTTTCTGGTCGTCGGCGTTGGCTGACACCTGTTCGATCACTTCGTTAACCGAACCCCGATAAAAGCTCTCGAAGGTTTTGGTCAGCTCACGCGCCACCACCATTGGCCGCTCCGTACCAAACACCTCGGCCATGTCAGCAAGGCTGTCGAGAATGCGGTGTTTGGACTCATAAAACACCAGCGTGGCGGTTTCCTGCGCGACCGCTTGCATCCGCTCGAGGCGACCAGAACGCTTGTGCGGCAGAAACCCTTCAAACAGGAATCGGTCGGTGGGTAACCCCGCAGCGCTCAGCGCCGTAATGATGGCCGAGACTCCCGGAACTGGCGCGACCTTGTGGCCTGCTTCTGTCAGCGCTTGCACCAGCGGGTAGCCCGGATCAGAAATCAACGGCGTGCCAGCATCCGACACCAGAGCGACGTTACGGCCTTGCGACAGCTGCTCGCTGATCTGCTCGATACGGTCCCGTTCGTTGTGATCGTGTACCGAAATCAATGGCTTACGCAGTCCCAGGTGCTGGAGTAATTTCTGGGTATGTCTGGTATCCTCGCACGCAATCAAATCAACGGACTCCAGAACCTTACGCGCTCGTTCGGTCAAATCGCTGAGGTTACCTATCGGAGTGGCCACCACGAAAAGCGTGGCTGAAACAGAATCGGGATGAGAGCTCATGCTGGGAAAAGCACCTGGGATTTTCAAATGGGTTGTACTGGCAACGGCTGTAACCAGCCTTGGCCTTGCTGGTTGTTCCAGCAATGCACCGGTTGCCACATCAACAACAGCAACCAGCCAATCTGTCAGTCCTGCCGTTGAAACCGATTTCCGGCAAACGCGGCAGGCACTGGAAAGCGGCGAGTTTGTCAACGCCCGCGCCTATTTGCAACAACTGGACTTCCGTCAGCTGTCCACCAGCCAGCAAATCGAATGGCTGCTGCTTGCCACCGAAACCGAGCGCCGCAGCGGCCAGCTGGACAATGCCGACGCCCTGTTGCAACAACTGCAAGGCTACCGCGACCAAGCCAGTGACGATCAGGATACCCGCATTAGTCTGGCACAGGCCCAGCTGTATCAACTGCAAGGCAACTATTTTGCCGCAGCTCGTATCCGGGTTTTCATTGCCCCAGTGCTGCCACCGCGCTATCAAATGGACAACCACGAAGCCATCTGGGAAAACCTGACCCAGATGCCGTACGAAGACATCGACAACCTGATGTCAGCCAACGCCGGAACCGACCTCGGTACCTGGCTGCAACTGGCTGAGCTGGCCCGTCGTCCCGACCTGACACTGGAAGACCAGATCAGCGCCCTGAAACAGTGGCAGCAAGACAATGCCCTGCACCCGGCGGCCCAGAATCTGCCCGGCAACCTTGCTTATCTGAATGAACTGGCTGCCCAGCGACCACAGCGGGTGGCGGTCTTGCTGCCGCTGTCTGGCCCATTGGCCAAATCCGGCGAAGCCATTCGTGACGGTTTGATGGCCGGTTACTACGATGCCCTCAAGCGCAATCAGCCAACGCCGGATCTGGTGGTCATCGACAGCCAACAGGATGCCAGCATCGACGAGCTGTATGCCCAGGCCTTGCTGGCCGGCGCGCAGTGGGTCATTGGTCCGGTTAGCAAACAGGAAGTGCAAGCACTGGAACAGCGTACCGTGCTGTCGCTGCCAACTCTGGCACTGAACTACGGCGACCTGGTGCCAACGGATCACCCAAGTGAAGCCGCAGGCCTCGACCAGCCGCAGCCACCGGCCAACCTGTTTCAGTTTGGTCTGGCGCCGGAAGACGAAGCCATTCAGATTGCCGACCGCGCCTGGCAAGACGGCCATCGTCGTGCGCTGGTGATGGTACCGGCGGGCAGCTGGGGAGAACGCATCTTTGAAGCCTTCCGCGATCATTGGGAAGCACTGGGTGGCGAAATCAGCGAAACTCGCTTCTACAAAAACGAGAACGACTACAACCCGGCCATCAGCCAGCTGATGAACGTTGATGAAAGCAACCAGCGCTACAAGACCATGCGCCAGCTGCTGCGCCAACGTACTGAATTTGAACCACGTCGTCGCCAGGACGCCGACTGGCTATTTCTGGTGGCCCAGCCGCAACAGGCTCGTCTGATTAAACCAGCCATGGCGTTCAACTTTGCAGGCAGCTTGCCAGTCTACGCCACTTCCCATGTTTATAGCGGCCAGACCGACAAACGCCACGACGTTGACCTTAACGGCATCAGCTTCTGTGACTTGCCCTGGGTACTGGAAAAAGGCGCCTTGTACCAGCAGGTTGAACAAAACGCTGAACGCGGCCAGGGCCCTTACGTGCGTTTGTACGCACTGGGACTGGACGCCTACCGCCTGCTGCCACGACTGCCGCAGCTGCAGGCCTTCCCGCAGCATCAGGTGGGCGGTATGACAGGCCAGCTGACGCTGGATGGCTTCCGTCGGGTACACCGCCAAACCGAGTGCGCCCGTTTCCGCGGTGGCCAACCGCAACTGCTGGGCCAGCAGTGACCACTGGCGCTCCGTCTTCCACCCGTTCGTCCAGCCGCTCATCAACACGAGCGCTGGGCCAGCGTGCTGAACAGCTAGCAGCACAGTACCTGCAACAGCAAGGCATTGAGATTCTGGAGCGCAACTACCACACCCGTCTGGGCGAGCTGGACATCATAGGCTGGGACCCGGCAGCCCAATCACTGGTGTTCGTCGAGGTTCGCTATCGCAAGCGTCAGGATTTCGGCTCCGCCGCCGACAGTGTTGATGCCCGCAAACAACAAAAGCTGCGCCTGGCTGCTGAACACTGGCTGCAATCCCGCCAGCGGCAGAACGACAACTGCCGTTTTGATGTCATAGCCTGCTCAGGCCCTGCATTTGCGTTGCAATGGCTGCAAAATGCCTTTTAAGACACGGATGACACGCATTTCAAATTGGAACGGCCACACGGATGCTTTAACATGCCCCGGATGAATTTCGGGCAAGCCAGATTTTTCGGAGAACGCTCTCGTGCAAGACCGCATCATCAGCCACTTCGGCAACAGTATTGAAACCAAAGCCCTGGCTGCGGAACAGCTGCCACCTTTTATCGAACGCGCCGGTCAGGCGATGGTGAATTGCATCCTCGGCGGCGGCAAAATTCTGTCCTGTGGCAATGGTGGCTCTGCCGGTGATGCCCAGCACTTTTCATCCGAACTGCTGAACCGCTTTGAGCGCGAACGCCCGGGCCTGCCTGCGTTTGCCCTGACCACCGACCCGTCGACCATGACGTCGATCGCCAACGACTACAGCTACAACGACGTATTTTCCAAGCAGATTCGTGCGCTGGGTAATAAAGGCGACGTGCTGCTGGCGATTTCCACCAGCGGTAATTCCGCCAACGTTGTGCAGGCGATTCAGGCCGCTCACGAGCGTGAAATGACCGTTGTTGCCTTGTCTGGTAAAGACGGCGGCAACATGGCGTCGCTGCTGACCACCGATGACGTGGAAATTCGTGTGCCATCCAACGTGACCGCACGTATTCAGGAAGTGCACTTGCTGGCCATTCACTGCCTCTGCGACTACATCGACTGCTCTCTGTTTGGCGAAGAATAAACGCTCAGCCCAACCAGGCACAGCGCGTTAAACAGCAAAAAGCCGATCATCAGGATCGGCTTTTTGGTTTAAGAGGGCGGTAACTAACCCTTAAAGAATCAGCCCCCACAGCTGCTGCAACTGCCGTTACGGGCAAGCTTCCAGTCCTGCCAACGATGACGCTTGGCATCGAACGAAATCAACCGCCCAACCAGACTGTCCTCGCGGCCAATGCCCGCCAGCCATTTAAGCGCTTCCAGTGCCTGCATCGATCCCATAGCGCCGACCAACGGCGCAATCACGCCGCTTTCTGCGCAGGTCATTTCGGTATCGTTCAGGGCCGGATACAAGCAACGATAGCAAGGGGAGTCTTCCGAGCCGGGATCAAACACCGTCAACTGGCCGGCCATGCCAATCGCCGCCGCCGACACCCACGGGGTGCACGTGGCCAGACAGGCATCGTTAATTTGATAGCGAATACTGGCGCGGTCGGTGCAGTCCACCAACAGATCAATATCCGCCAGCTGCGCTGTCAGCCAATCGGTTGAGGCTGCCAGGGCATGCGTGATGACCTCTACATGAGGATTGACCTGCGCAATCGCACGCTTGGCAGAAGCGACTTTGGTGTCGCCCAAATCGGCATCGGTGTGAGCAATCTGCCGTTGCAGGTTCGACAGCTCAACGATGTCCGGGTCCACCAGGGTCAACTGGCCAACCCCAGCGGCTGCCAAATACAGCGACACCGGACAACCCAAACCACCCAGGCCCACAATCAGAACCCGCGCTTGTTTGAGCGCCATTTGGCCATCCACGTCCAGTTCTGGCAGCAGCAACTGGCGGCTGTAGCGCATCAGTTCGTCGTCAGTCATGGGAATCATCAGTCGCTCCTGCGAGGGAATTGAGGTGTCAGGCAAGTTGTTGGGCTGGCCAACGGCCACCGGTGATTCTCGGGTTACCGCCCAGGTCCTCACGGGTGGACACATCCAGATAGCCGGCCTGACGAAACAGCTCCGTCACGGCCGCCTGCTGGTCATAGCCGTGCTCGACCAACAGCCAGCCGTCACCGTGAAGGTACAGGCGCGACTGATCGACAATATGGCGCAAATCCGCCAGTCCCTGCTCATCGGCAATCAATGCTGAGCGAGGCTCAAAGCGCACATCGCCCTCATCCAGATGATGATCTTCAGGATCAATGTACGGCGGGTTGCTGACGATCAGGTCGAATTGACCGGACACCTGTTCGAACCAACTGCTCTGGCAGAAGGTTACGTGACTCAAGTGATTATCGCGGGCATTGCGACTCGCCAACGCCACAGCCCCCGCCTGCAAATCCACACCCTGAACGTTCCAGCCCGGATTTTCCGAAGCCAGTGCCAGCGCAATCGCACCGGTGCCTGTGCCCAAATCCAGCACCTCGGCCTTTGGCCCTAACGGCAGTTCGAGCGCCCATTCGACCAGGGTTTCGGTATCGGCACGGGGAATCAGGGTGGAAGGTTCGGTGGCCAGTGTCAGTGACCAGAATTCGCGGTAGCCAAGAATGTAGGCAATTGGTTCGCCATCAAGGCGCCGTTGCAACAGCGTCGCAGCTTGCTGCTGCTCGGCAGCGTCCAGTTCCGTGTCAGACCAGGTGAACAGCCAGGTGCGGTTTTTGCCTAACACATGGCAGAGCAGCAGCTGGGCATCGATTTTGGCGGAGCCTGAACCGGTTTGATGAATTGCCAGCGCGGACTGTTTTAGCCAGTCCGCCACTGTGATGGCATTGGAATCAGTTGCCACCGGCCATTTCCGCCAGCAGGTTGGCCTGATGCTCTTGCAGCAATGGCCCCAGTACCGGATTGAGGTCGCCCTGCACGATTTCGTCGAGCTTGTACAAGGTCAGGTTAATACGGTGATCCGTCACCCGGCCTTGCGGGTAGTTGTAGGTACGAATACGCTCAGAGCGGTCGCCAGAGCCCACCAGACTTTTACGGGTCGCAGCCTGTTCGGCTTGCGCGGCCTGTACCTGAGCATCTTTCAGGCGCGTGGCCAGCAAGGCCATGGCCTTGGCGCGGTTCTTGTGCTGGGAACGCTCTTCCTGACACTCCACCACCATGCCGGTTGGCAAGTGAGTGATTCGAATGGCAGAGTCGGTTTTGTTCACGTGCTGACCACCGGCACCGGAGGCACGGAAGGTATCAATACGCAGGTCGTTCTTGTTGATGTCGATGTCTTCTTCGCTGTCGACTTCCGGCATCACCGCCACAGTACAGGCAGACGTGTGAATACGACCCTGGCTCTCGGTTTCCGGTACTCGCTGAACCCGGTGAGCGCCGGATTCAAACTTCAGACGCGAATACACATCGGTGCCACTGATGCGAGCGATGACTTCCTTGAAACCGCCGTGTTCGCCCTCAGAGGCACTCATCATTTCACAGCGCCAGCCAACGTTTTCCGCAAAGCGACTGTACATACGGAACAGGTCACCGGCGAAAATCGCCGCTTCATCACCGCCCGTACCTGCCCGCACTTCCAGAATGACGTTGCGACCGTCGTCCGGGTCTTTTGGCAGCAGCAACACTTCCAATTCACCAGACAGCTGCTCCAGTGCGTCCTTGGCAACCTGCTGCTCCTCTTCCCCCATGGCGCGCATGTCCGGGTCACTGTCGGAAGCCAGTACATTGGCTTCTTCCAGATCGGACTGTGCCTGCTGATAGTCACCAAAGGTTTTGGCAATACTCTCCAGCTCCGCGTACTCCTTCGACAGGTTGCGGAACTTGTCCTGATCGGAAATCACGTCCGGGTCGGACAACAAGTGGCCAACCTCCTCGTAACGTTCGGTCAGGGTTTCGAGTTTGAGAAGCAGGGATTCTTTCATGCACTAGTCATCTGTGTCGCGGCTGAAATGGTTGTCGGGCAACTGGAACAACTCGCGGGTGTTATCAAAAATATCCATACGGCCATCGGCAGCGGCTTTTCGCAGCGCCACCGTAGGGCCGTGCAGCAATTTGTTGCTGAAGGTATGAGCAAACTGGCGCAGAACTTTTTCTGCGTCGGCGCCGTTTTGCAGTTGTTTGACAGCCTTGATCAATTGCTCTTCACGCAACTGGTCTACGTGGCTACGCAGTTCGGTCACCGTGGTCACCGCATTCAGCACTTTCAGCTCGCGCATAAAGTGCTCAACCCCGGCTTCAATCAGCTCTTCGGCCTGACGGGCGGCGTCCTCACGGGATTTGACGTTCTCTTCGATGATACTGCGCAAATCATCCACCGTGTACAAATACACATCGCCCAGCTCCGCCACTTCTTCCTCGATGTCACGAGGCACGGCAATATCGACCATAAACATGGGCTTGTGACGACGCTTCTTGAGGGCTTTTTCAACCGTACCCTTGCCCAACACAGGCAATGGACTGGCGGTGGATGAAATCACCACATCGGCAGCGGCCAGATGCTCTGGAATGTCTTCCAGCAGAATCGCTTCGGCGTGAAACTCTTCCGCCAGATGCTGGGCACGAGCCAGCGTCCGGTTGGCCACAATAATGCGCTTGATGCCCGCCTGCTTGAGATGGCGAGCCACCAGTTCAATAGTTTCACCGGCACCAATCAGCAAGGCAGTGCTGCGATTCAGGTCGGCAAAAATATGCTGGGCCATTTTCACCGCAGCAAACGCCACTGACACGGGGTTTTCACCAATCGCCGTGTCCGTGCGTACTCGCTTGGCAATCGAGAAGGTCTGACGGAACAAACGCCCCAGTTCAGACCCGACAGTGCCCGCTTCCTGAGCCACCGCATAAGCGGATTTCATTTGCCCAAGGATTTGCGGCTCGCCCAATACCAGCGAGTCGAGACCACTGGCTACGCGCATGGTGTGATGCACGGCATCGTCGTTTTCGAGGCAGTAAAGGGCTTCGTCGAGGGCTTCTCGGCTAACCTGATGATGTTCGGCCAGCCAGTCACGAATTTTGACCCAGTCGAACTGGTTGGATGAACCGTAAATTTCGGTACGGTTACAGGTAGAAAGGATAACGGCTTCGTCAGCACTGTCAGGGCTACACAGCTCTGCCAATGCCTTGGGCATGGTTGCCGGATCGAATGCCACACGCTCACGCACAGAGACCGATGCGGTTTTGTGATTGATCCCGAGAGCCCAAATAGCCATTTCGCCGTGCGTTACCCTTGTTCAGAAAAGCGCGGATTATAAACATCCGGCGTCTGTTTTGCTGCCTAAAACTTTGACTTAGTGTGGCATCTAACCCTAAATGTACGCAAAACTTTATGGCCACTTCAGTACTCATAGAGCCTTCAAGCCATAACGAGCCGGTATAAACAGAGTGTTCAATTCAAGCTTATCCACCACATTTGCAGGCATCACCACCTTGATGCTGGGCATGGCGCTGTCGGCCTGTAGCAGTCAGCAGGTTCAAACCGCCGACGCTTCTTCAGTCGTGTCCAATGGCCAGTCCACGGTTGAAACTGCATCAGCCAACTCCGCCATCGACACGACAAACGATACAACAGACGCAGATACCGCCAACAGCCAGCCCAAGGCGGTTGCCGGGCAATTCACCGAAGACGAATTGAACGCCCTGCTGATCGCCGAGTTTGCCGGCCAGCGGGAAGACTTTAATCTGGCCCGTCAGAAGTACATGGAAGTGGCCGCCAGCGCCGGTTCCGGCACCATTGCCATGCGCGCCATGCAAATTGCCCAATACACAGGGGACACCAACGCGGCGCTCAAGGCTGCCCAGCTGTGGACCCAGGCCGAGCCTGACAACGAACAGGCCCACTGGCATCTGGCTCAGCTGTATCTGGCCAAGCAGGATTTTACCAACGCCCTGACGCATCTGAATCGCATCCATGAGCTGACCGGCAATGATCACTATGAACTGCTGGCAACGGCAGCCGCCAACAGTTCTGAAGACAGCCGCTACGAATTGCAGTCGCTGTTGATGGAACGCAGCCAGCAAGATCCTGACAATCCGTCCCTCTGGACCGCGCTGGCGATTCTGAACCAAAGCCTGGGACTGGATGGCATCGCCGAGCAGCAATTTGATCAGGCACTGAGCATTGATCCACAACAAATCAGCGCCGCCGTGTTCAAGGCCCGCATGCTGGCAGAATCCAACCGCACGGCGGAAGCCCTCGACTGGATCAACCATACGCTGGAACAGCACCCTGGTCATAAGGGCCTGCAAGTCATGCGTGCCCGTCTGTTGCTGAATATGGGACCCAAATTTTCAGACCACGCCTACCGCGCCTTTGCCGAGCTGCATCAGCAATATCCGGAAGACCAGACCCTGCTGTTATCACTGGGCTTACTGGAGTTCGACACCCAACGCATTGATGCTGCCCGCAACCACCTGCGACTGCTGCTGGACGGCAACAGCCACCGCAATCAGGCGCTGTTTTACCTTGGTCGGCTGGAAGAACAAACCGGCAATCCCCAGCAGGCACTGGAATACTTTGTCCAGATCACCAAGGGACGCGAATTCATTCCGGCACAGCTGAATGCAGCCAACATTATTATCCAGACCAATGGCCTCGACAGCGGCATCATCTACCTGAAGAAACTGCGCAAGTTGAACGCTGCCCGTGCTGATGAGTTGATGGCCCTTGAAGCCAATCTGCTGCTGGACTATCGCCAGTACGACGGCGCTCTGGAGCGCTTTAATCTGCTGCTCGACAAGGCTCCGGACAACGCCTCACTGCTGTTCTCCCGCGCACTGGTTTGGGAAAAGCTTCAAAACCTTGAACAGATGGAAGCCGACTTGCGCCGTGTGATTGAGCTTGAGCCAGAGAATTCCGAAGCATTGAATGCCCTGGGTTACACACTGGTCGACCGTCTGGACCGGGCGGAAGAAGCACTGCCGATGCTGCAAAAAGCCGCCAGCCTGAACCCGGAAAGCGCCCCCATCATCGACAGTCTGGGCTGGGCTTACTTCAAGCTGGGTGACTATGAGTCCGCTGCGGTGTTGCTTGGCCGCGCACATCAGCTGTTACTGGATGACGAAATTGCCGCTCATTACGGCGAGGCCCTGTGGATGCTGGGTAAAACCGGTGCCGCCAATCAGGTATGGCTGCAAGGTTATAAAGAAAACCCCAGCAGCCAGATTCTCGACGACACCCTCAAGCGCCATGGATTGAAGAAAGACCAACTCTGATGAAGACCTTTGTTACGCCCTTGCTGACAGTGCTGCTGAGTGCACTGTTGGCCAGCTGCAGTCTGCTGCCCTCCTCCAGTACCGAACAACAAAGCCAGCTGGATCGCATCCAGCACTTTGAAGTGCGCGGCAAGATTTCCGTGCGCAGCCCGGACGACTCCGTAACCGGCTACCTGCGCTGGGAACAGGATCACCAGCAATACGACCTGTTTATTACCGGCCCTCTGGGTCAAGGCTCCAGCCGACTCTACGGCGACCAAAACCAGGCCTCGTTGACCCTGCCGGATCAACAAGAGCCATTAACCGCCGCCTCCGCCGAACAATTAATGGCTGAGCAAATGGGCTGGTACATACCGGTTCAGGGCATTCGTTACTGGATCAAGGGCCAACCGTCCCCCAGCTCTGAGTCCCAGGCCGAATACGACGAATACGGCATGCTGGCGTCACTGCAACAGGACGGCTGGAGCATCACCTTCAAACGCTATCAGCAATATCAGGGCAGCTGGCTGCCAGGACTGATTAAGCTGAAAGGGTATGATTACCAGCTGACCGTAGCGATCAATGACTGGACCCTGTATGACTGAGACAACTGCTGTGACTTCCCTGACCCTGCCGGCACCGGCCAAGCTCAACCTGATGCTGCACATCACCGGACGCCGGGCTAACGGTTACCACGAGCTACAGACACTGTTTCAGTTTCTCGATTACGGCGACCAGCTGACGTTCAGCGCCCGCAGCGACGACCAGATCAACCTGACACCAGCCATTGACGGCGTTGCCAGCGAAGACAATCTGATCGTCAAGGCCGCCCGTTGTATCCAGCAAGCGCAGCGCACGTTAGGGCAAACCTTGGGCGGTGTAGATATTGAGCTGACCAAAATCCTGCCGATGGGCGGTGGTCTTGGTGGCGGCAGTTCAGACGCAGCCACCACCCTGCTGGCTTTGAACAGCCTCTGGCAGGTTGGTCTGAATCTGGATGAACTGGCGGATATTGGCCTGGCACTGGGTGCCGATGTCCCTGTGTTTGTACACGGCTATGCCGCCTTTGCGGAAGGCGTGGGGGAGCAGCTGACTCCGGTACCGGAACTGGCCGAACGCTGGTTTGTGGTGATCCATCCGAATGTTCATGCCAATACCGCTGAAATTTTTCAGCATAAGGATTTGACAAGGAACACACCCGCAATTAGTATTCGCATCGCGCTTGAGCAGGGCGGCAGAAATGACTGTCAGGCCGTGGTTCAGAAGCTCTACCCCGATGTAGATAACGCTTTGAAAACCCTCGCCAAATTCGCCCCTGCCCAGATGACCGGAACCGGAGCTTGTGTGTTCGCCAGCTTCGACACCGAATCTGAAGCTTTCTCGGCTTTCGAGCAAATTAACACCGAATATCGCGCCTTTGTGGCTCGTGGAGTTAACCAATCTCCCGCCCATACGCTATTATTCAGTGCATCTTGATGTTGGGGTGTCGCCAAGTGGTAAGGCAACGGGTTTTGATCCCGTCATTCGCAGGTTCGAGTCCTGCCACCTCAGCCAACTCTTTTCTTCCCATCGCTGACTAACCGTATCAAAGGGGACTTTCGTGTCTAAATTGATGGTATTTACCGGTAATGCTAACCCGGAACTGGCCCGTCTGCTGGCTGAACGTCTGGACATTCCCCTGGGTAACGCCCAAGTAGGCAAATTCAGCGATGGTGAAATCACCATCGAGATCGACGAAAACGTTCGTGGTAAAGACGTTTTCATCATCCAGCCAACCTGCGCTCCGACCAACGACAACCTGATGGAACTGATCCTGATGGCTGACGGCCTGCGTCGCGCATCTGCTGGCCGTATCACCGCCGTGGTTCCTTACTTCGGTTACGCCCGTCAGGACCGTCGTCCTCGTTCTGCCCGTGTGCCTATTTCTGCACGCGCTGTTGCTGACATGATGGCTGGTGCTGGTATCGACCGTCTGCTGACCGTTGACCTGCACGCTGACCAGATCCAGGGCTTCTTCGACATCCCGGTTGATAACGTATACGGCTCCCCGGTTCTGCTGGACGACCTCGAGCGTCAAAACTACGAAAATCTGATTGTGGTATCCCCGGACATCGGCGGTGTAGTACGTGCTCGTGCTATTGCCAAACAGATGGGTGTGGATCTGGCGATCATCGACAAGCGTCGTCCTAAAGCCAACGTTGCTGAAGTTATGAACATCATCGGTGACGTAAAAGGTCGTACTTGTGTACTGGTTGACGACATGGTCGATACCGCTGGCACCCTGTGCCACGCAGCCAAGGCACTGAAAGAATTCGGTGCAGAAAAAGTTGTCGCCTACTGTACACATCCTGTACTATCCGGCCCCGCTGTTGAACGCCTGAGCAATACTGAGCTGGACGAGCTGGTTGTTACCGACACCATTCCTCTGTCCGAAGCTGCTCGCGCTACCGGCACCATCCGTCAGCTGACCATTGCCGGTCTGTTGGCTGAAGCCGTACGCCGCGTTAACAACGAAGAATCCATCAGCGCCATGTTCCGTTAATCTCCGGATTAACAACAGGCACTGACGCTGCTTGAACAACAGGCAGCACAAGCCGCCCGGGCTGGTCGCAAGCCCCGGCGGTTTTTTCTATCAATAATGAGGTATTTATAATGTCAGATTTCACAGTATCTGCAGTTGTTCGTGAAGATCAGGGTAAGGGTGCGAGCCGCCGCCTGCGTCACAACAACGGCGTTCCAGCTATCGTTTACGGTGGCGAAGCTGCGCCAGTAGCCATCACTCTGAAGGCTAACGAACTGAAAAAACTGCTGGAAAACGAAGCGTTCTACAGCAGCGTTATCACTCTGGACATCGAAGGCAAAACTGAAACTGCAATCCTGAAAGATCTGCAGCGTCACCCAGCCAAAGACATGGTATGGCACGCCGACTTCCTGCGTGTAACTGCTGATTCCAAGATCAAGGCTACCGTTCCTCTGCACTTCATCAACGAAGAAAGCTGCGTAGGCGTTAAAGTTGGCGGCGGTAAAATCGCTCACCAGCTGACCAGCCTGGACATCGTGACCACTGCTGAAAACCTGCCAGAATTCATCGAAGTTGATCTGGCTGCCGTTGAAGTTGGCACCGTTATCCACCTGACTGACCTGAAACTGCCAGAAGGCGTTGAGTCCCTGGCTCTGTCTCACGGCGCAGAACACGACACTGCTGTTGTTTCCGTTCTGGCTCAGAAAGGCGGTAGCGAAGAAGAAGCTGAAGAAGAAGCTGGCGAATAATTTCGCCCGCTTGCTGAAAGCATCGGAAAGCGGAGTGGCTTCATCTGGCGTGCCAGATGCGGTTACTCCGCTTTTTTTTTAGTGGCTCTGCTGCTTTAGTGTTTCTGCTTCTTAGTAGCTTTGCTTTCAGCACCTTCACTTACAGTCAGCGCCTTCACTTATAAATAGACGCCCCACTCCGATCACCTCCTGAACAGGGTTCGGTAGCAGGCGGATTCAAAACGCCACAACGACAACATCGCCAACGCAAAGAGGTCTGCATGACTCAGCATATCCAACTCATTGTGGGACTCGGCAACCCTGGCTCCGAGTACGAAAACACTCGCCACAATGCCGGTTTCTGGCTGATTGACGAACTGGCACGCATTCATGGCATTCGCCTGAGTGCCGACAAAAAATATCACGGCTTGGCCGGTAAAGGCCGAATCGACGGGCATGAAGTCTGGCTACTGAAGCCATCCACCTTCATGAACAAAAGCGGCCAATCGGTTGCAGCACTGGCTAACTTTTTCAAGCTGAAACCGGAAAACATCCTCGTCGCACACGACGAACTGGATATGCCACCAGGCGTCGCCCGCTTCAAGAAAGGTGGCGGCCACGGCGGCCAAAATGGCCTGCGGGACATCATTGCCCAGCTTGGCAACAACAAGGATTTTCATCGTCTGCGCATCGGCATTGGTCACCCTGGCGACAAGTCCCGGGTTACCGGTCATGTGCTTGGACGTGCGCCAATTGCCGAGCAACAAGCAATCACAGCGGCCATCGACGAAGCCTGCCGGGTGATTCCATTTGCTCTCGCCGGCGACATGGCAAAAGCCATGAATCGACTTCATACATTTAAAGGGTAAAATACCCGCTTTCCATTTTCTGATCTGATACAGGACTCTCTCATGGGCTTTAAATGCGGCATCGTTGGTCTGCCCAACGTCGGTAAATCCACTCTGTTCAACGCACTGACCAAAGCGGGCATCGACGCAGAGAACTTCCCATTCTGTACCATCGAACCAAACTCCGGCATGGTATCCATGCCAGACAGCCGTCTGAACGAGCTGGCCGAAATCGTCAAACCGGAAAAAGTGGTGCCAACCACCATGGAGTTTGTTGATATCGCCGGTCTGGTTGAAGGCGCCTCCCGCGGCGAAGGTCTGGGCAACCAGTTCTTGGCCAACATTCGTGAAACCGACGCCATTGCCCACGTTGTACGCTGCTTCGAAGACCCGAACGTTATCCACGTGGCCAACCGCGTATCTCCAGCCGATGACATCGACATCATCAACACCGAGCTGGTACTGGCCGACATGGAATCCTGCGAAAAGCAGCTGCAACGTGTAACCCGTACCGCCAAAGGTGGCGACAAAACCGCCATTGCCCAGAAAGCCCTGCTGGAAAAACTGATTCCTCACTTCGAGGACGGTAAAACCGCGCGCATGCTGGACATGAACGATGACGAGCAAAAACTGGCTCGCACCTTCCATCTGCTGACCACCAAGCCAACCATGTACATTGCCAACGTGGCGGAAGACGGCTTCGAGAACAACCCACACCTGGATGTGGTACGCGAGATTGCTGAATCCGAAGGCGCTGTGGTTGTGGTTGTGTGCAACAAGATCGAAGCCGAAGTTGCCGAGCTGGAAGACGACGAGAAAATGGAATTCCTGGAAGAGCTGGGTATGGAAGAGCCAGGCCTGGATCGTGTTATCCGCGCCGGTTACACCCTGCTAGGGCTGCAAACCTACTTCACCGCTGGCGTAAAGGAAGTGCGTGCCTGGACCACCAAGATTGGCGCAACCGCTCCTCGCGCAGCTGCCGCTATTCACACCGATTTCGAGCGCGGCTTCATTCGTGCCGAAGTGGTGGGCTATGACGACTTCATCAGCTACAAGGGTGAATCCGGTGCCAAAGAAGCTGGTAAATGGCGTCTGGAAGGCAAGGAATACATCGTTAAAGATGGCGACGTGATCCACTTCCGCTTCAACGTTTAATCCTGACCACTGTGGCACTTGCTCTTTGTCGAGCAGGTGCCGCTGGTTTTATTGCCTGAAACCCAGTCAGGTCTGCACTGGTTTTTCCCTCCTCACTTTTCCATTGCCCTCGCTTTTCGCTCAACCCGATCACCCAATCTCTCTCATCCTGTCCATACAGCTCCCAATCACCCGCCGACCATCCAAGACCGAACCTCCTGCCCAGCACGGATCACTGACGTTACGGAGAGTTGTACTGAATATTCATTCCCTGTCTACGACTAAAAGTTAACAATCTGAAAAATTGAGTCCTGTATCATTCCACCAGGACATAACGAAACGCCGCTCTACTTGTCATAGTGAAAAGCTTTCAGAAAGCATCCCACTAACTATCAACACCATCAAAAGATCACATATAGACCACAAATAGCCATTTTCGTAAGAATATCGTCAATATGACATTTATTCGGAACAATCTGACTATAAAAGCGTATTAATGTCCCATTGATAACCAAGTCTCTGACTGGGAGAATGAACATTCAGTCACAGACCTAACAATAAGATGATCGATAAACGCCAACAAATTCTCGAAGCAACAGCAGAGATGATTAACGAGTACGGCCTCCAGGCCTGTCCCATGTCGAAAATTTCGGCGCGGGCCAAATGTGGAGCCGGAACCATCTACCGTTACTTCGAAACCAAGCAAGATCTGGTAGCGGCGTTATTTGATGATCTGATTGAAACCCTCACCAAGGCATGTGCTGAGGGGTACGACGAGTCCGCTCCACTACGGGTCAGATTCGAGAAGATATGGGGCAACTACTACTGCTTCATTCTGAACAACCCCTGCCAGCGCGGCCTGATGGACCAACTGCTGGCAACGCCTTCGATTCCACAGGAACACAAGGAGGCGTCATTAAGCGAATTGCAAAACCTGATTGGCAAATTGCTTGATGAGGGAAAACAACAGGGAATTTTCAAGGAACTTCCCAACCCGTTATTGAACACAGTTACTTACGGAACCTTGTCGCTGATGGCCAAGAAGCAACAGCAATTTCCAAACAAGTTTCCATGTGGCTCCTGCTCGGTCGACGACGTAATAGGCCTTTGCTGGGATGCAATCAAGCGCTAGGGCGCACTTACCGAGGACCGCAGGAATGAACGTTCTTTCACCAGAAACAGAGGAAAACACCATGCTCTCTACTCAAGAACCAGTCGCTAAGACCAATGTTCAGCCACAACAAGCCAAAGCAGCCAAAAGCCCGAAAGCCGCCGTTGCAGCCAATCGTCAGACCAATTTTTTCAATGCGTTGACTCAGGTTGTTCTGAAACAGAAGCGTAACCGCCTGGCAAACAGCAAGTAATCTTGCTGCTTGCCAGAACCGCGGCTAGCCAGGGTTAGTGGCGAACTTCGTCCTGCCCCAGATCGGAGTCGGCGAAGTGTCCAGGTAGAAGGGAAACGCGCTCAACCGCGCACAGGGTATTTTCAGCACAGACCGTGTGGCCCATCTCGTTCACCAGAGGCTCCAGCAGCACGCAAGTGGCATCGATCGAATCCATGGCAATCACAATTGCCAGAATAAAGCCGTACTGCGTGTGTAGCGATACCAGATCACCAATTTCTGTTTCCTCCCGATAAATATTCAGATCAGCTCCCAGATAATCCTCAAAACGCTTGGGTGCCTTGAAGCGCGCCAGTGCAACCAACTGCACAATGCCTTGCACCACGCCGTCATTGATATCCAGGGTAATGTCTTCGCTCTGATCCACTTCGACGACCCTGTCCAACAGATTCATAAACAGGTCAGAATCTTCATCGGACCAACGCAGGTCGACAGGGGCTTTTAATTCGCGATCGGATTTGAACCGAACTTCCGTTGGAAATTCAGCGGGGGATTCACCAGCGTTGGCTGGCATTAACAGACTAACGGCTTCCAGGCCGTTGTTATCGCTTTCTTGTCCGGCAATACGCCAGAACAATGGCATCATTTCTGCGCTCATGAGGCTACTCCCTGAGTGGGTGGATAATGCGATACCTGTAACGGTTACTGCTTTTCCTCCTCAAATGACCGGCTTTCAACTGAACATAGCAGTACGTGCTGTGAGTGACAAGCATACCAATACAGCCAATTAGAGCGCGGAAAACGGCGGCGGGTTCCCGGCAGCTGGGACTTCAGGGGCTCTGGCGAAGGCGCTGCACGGTGACGCATACAGCGATAGAACAATAATCCAGTGGTTGATAAAACAGCCGCAACAGTGCAATTCAACGCCGCCATCGACTGTACGCTATGCGCACAGTATAATGCCGCCCCTTTTATTTTCGCGATGCCGGAGACGCTAACCTCCATGACCACTGCCACACCTACCCAACCGAAGAAGCTGTTTATCAAGACCCACGGTTGTCAGATGAATGAATACGATTCATCTCGTATGGCGGATATGCTGGAATCCAGCCATGAGATGCAGCTCACCGACAATCCCGAAGAAGCGGACGTAATCCTGCTGAATACCTGCTCCATCCGTGAAAAAGCACAAGAGAAAGTGTTCCACGAGCTGGGCCGCTGGAAGAAACTGAAAGACACCAACCCGAACCTGAAAATCGGTGTCGGTGGCTGCGTCGCCTCCCAGGAAGGCGATGCCATCATCAAACGTGCACCGCACGTTGACATGGTATTTGGCCCGCAAACCCTGCACCGTTTGCCAACCATGGTCGACAAGGCCGCCAACGCCATTCAGATCGTTGACGTGACCTTCCCGGAAATCGAAAAGTTCGACCACCTGCCAGCCCCGAAAGTGGAAGGCAGCACGGCGTTTGTTTCCATCATGGAAGGCTGCTCCAAGTACTGTACCTTCTGCGTGGTGCCTTACACCCGTGGAGAAGAAGTCAGCCGCCCGATGGCCGACGTACTGAAAGAAGTGGAAGCCATCGCCGCCCAGGGGGTTCGCGAGGTCAACCTGCTGGGCCAAAACGTTAACGCCTACCGTGGCGACGTCGACGGTGATGAAGAAGCCGATCTGGCCGAACTGATCACTCAGGTAGCGGACATTGAAGGCATCGACCGCATTCGTTTCACCACCTCTCACCCGGTTGAGTTCAGTGACAGCCTGATCGACGTATACGCCGAAGTGCCGGAACTGGTATCGCACATTCACCTGCCTGTGCAATCCGGCTCCAACCGCATTCTGGCAGCGATGAAGCGCGGCCACGAAATCGATATGTACATCGACAAGATCGAACGCCTGAAGGCCTTACGTCCGGATATCTCGATTTCTTCCGACTTCATCATTGGCTTCCCGGGTGAAACCGAGGAAGACTTTCTCGATACCATGAAGCTGATCGAACGCATTGGTTTCGATACCTCGTTCAGCTTTATTTACAGCGCCCGTCCTGGCACACCCGCATCGGATCTGGAAGACGACACCCCGGAATCGGTGAAAAAAGAGCGTTTGCACATTTTGCAAACCCGCATCACCCAGAACGCGCAGCAAATCAGCCGCCGCATGGTGGGTCGTGAAGAGACCATTCTGGTTACCGGCGTGTCCAGGAAAGACCCGGGTGAACTGCAAGGTCGTACCGAGAACAATCGCGTGGTCAACTTCCGCTATCATGACCACGACCTGATTGGTAAATTCGTTAAAGTGAAGATCGAAGACGCCTACCCGAACAGTTTGCGTGGCATCGTTCTGAATCCTGAGCTGGCGTACTGATTTTTAACGCCACTCATACTTGTCCGACAGGAGCATTGCTTGACTGATTCCGCATCACAAGCCGACAACTCAGTAATCACGCTGGAACTGATTCCGGAAGAAGCGCACAGGCTCTCCAACCTGTGCGGCAACCTGGACAGCCACATCAAGCAGATTGCTGCCCACTTTGACCTCACCATTTACAACCGTGGCGCGCACTTCACCATTGAAGGCGACGCCGACCGTGGTCAGCGCGCCAGCCAGCTGCTGGAACGCCTGTACCTCGAAACCGGTTCCGGCACACCGATCACACCCGACCTGATTCACCTGTTGCTGTCTGAAGACGTGATGAACCAGTCCGATGCCGAAGAATCTGCCGAAGCCGACGACAGCCAGGCCGCCGAACCGGTTGCCAACGAAGTCGCCCGCGAGGATTCCCTGCTGATCAAAACCCCGCAAACCTACGTCAAGGTACGCGGCAAGCATCAGCGCGAATACATTGAGCAGGTGCGCAAGTACGACATCAATTTTGGTATTGGCCCGGCCGGTACCGGTAAGACCTTCCTGGCCGTTGCCACAGCCGTTGAAGCGCTGATGCGCGACGAAGTAAAACGCATCCTGCTGGTACGTCCTGCGGTTGAAGCGGGTGAAAAACTCGGCTTCCTGCCCGGCGACCTGGCCCAGAAGATCGACCCATACCTGCGTCCCCTGTACGACGCCCTCTACGAAATGCTGGGCTTCGAACAGGTTGGCAAGCTGATGGAGCGCAACATCATCGAAGTTGCTCCACTGGCCTACATGCGTGGTCGTACCCTCAGCCACTCGTTTGTGATTCTGGATGAAAGCCAGAACACCACCAAGGAACAGATGAAGATGTTCCTGACCCGTGTCGGCTTTGGTTCTCGTGCGGTGATTACCGGCGACTTGAGTCAGGTCGACTTGCCACGCGGCGTCTACTCTGGCCTGCGTCATGGTCTGGAAGTACTGGAGAACGTCGAAGGCATTGGCATCACTCGCTTCGATAGCCGCGACGTGGTGCGTCACCCGCTGGTTCAGCGCATTGTTGACGCCTACGACCGCCACGACGAAAAAGTCGAACAGGAAAAGAAACAAAAAGCCGACGAAGCCCGTGCCCGCTATAAAGACAGCGAGGAAGACGCCTGATGGAATTGTTTCTGGACCTGCAAATTGCCGAGGAACTGGAAGGCGTTACTGGCCTGCCCTCCGAGCAGCAGTTTGAGCAATGGGCCAACGCCGCACTGTCGGATCGTTCCCCCTTTGACGAACCGGAACTGACCATTCGTCTGTGCGACGAAGCCGAAAGTCAGGAGCTGAATCACGAATACCGCGGCAAGGACAAACCGACAAATGTGTTGTCCTTTCCGTTCGAAGCCCCACCAGAAGTGCCCATTCCGTTGTTGGGCGATCTGGTCATTTGCACCCAGGTGGTAGCACGGGAAGCGGATGAGCAATCCAAAACCGCAGAAGCACACTGGGCGCATATGGTTGTTCACGGATGCTTGCATTTGCTGGGATACGACCATATAAAAGACGACGAAGCTGAAATCATGGAAGACCTGGAAAGGCAAATCCTGGCTCAGCTTGGTTATCCTGATCCTTATCTAGATGAGGCCCCATGAGCGAAGACCGATCGGGTCAGCCCCGAAGTTGGCTGGAAAAGCTGACTGACCTGTTCTCTGACGACCCACAGAGTCGTCAGGATATCAAAATGATCGTGCGCGAAGCTGCCGAACGCAGCATCGTCGACAGCGACACACTCAATATTCTGGAAGGCGCCTTACAGGTGTCTGAAATGCAGGTGCGGGACATCATGGTTCCGCGCTCGCAGGTGGTATCCATCCAGATCGACGAATCCTTGCAGGACTTGCTGCCACGGGTTATCGAATCGGCTCACAGCCGTTTCCCGGTGCTGGATGAAGACGAATCCGAAGTGCTCGGCGTGATGCTGGCCAAGGATTTGCTGCCACTGCTGCTTGAGCAAGGTGCCGAGTTCAACCTGCGCGACCTGCTGCGTCCCACCACCTTTGTACCGGAAAGCAAACGTCTGAACGTGCTGCTGCGCGAGTTCCGTGCCACTCGGAACCACCTGGCGGTGGTTGTCGATGAGTTCGGCGGTATTGCCGGTCTGGTGACCATCGAAGACGTGCTGGAACAAATCGTCGGCGATATCGAGGACGAACACGACTTTGATGAGGAAGAAAGCCTGATCAAGGAAGTGGAAGACAAGATCTATATGGTCAAAGCCCTGACCCCTCTGGACGACTTTAACGAGTTCTTCCAGTCGGAACTGGACAGCGGCGACTTCGACACCATTGGCGGCGTGGTCGTACACCACTTCGGCCGGGTGCCGGAATGCAATGAAAGCATCAGCATCGATAGCTGGCGCTTCAAGGTCGTTAACGGCACCAGCCGTCAAATCAATTTGCTGGAAGTTACTCCGGTCTGACCTTGTCAGTCCCTTCTGCGAGCGCTGAAATCATGAAAGTCTGGATTTCCCGAATTTCGTTGCTGGCAGCAGGGGCTATCTTCCCCCTCGCTCTGGCACCCCTGTACTGGTGGCCGCTGGGGCTTGTCAGTATTGCCGTCTTCTGCCAACTGCTGTGGAAACCGAAAACCTCCCGTCGGGCTTTTGCTCGCGTATGGTGGTATTCCTTCGGTCAGTTCGCAGCCGGTGTCTCCTGGGTGTATGTCAGCATGCACGACTATGGCGGCACCTCGATGCCACTGGCCATTCTGCTGGTCGGTCTGTTTGCTGCCACGCTGGCGCTGGTGCCCGCAGCGGTATTTGCCATCTACCCGCTACTGAAACACCCCAACGGCAAACAGATCATGCCGTGGTTACTGATCCCGGTGTTCTGGTTTCTGTCGGAGTGGGTACGTAGCTGGTTGTTCACCGGTTTCCCATGGTTGTTTGCTGGCGATGCCCATTTGCAAACCTGGCTGGCTGGCTGGGCGCCCGTTATTGGCAGCTACGGTATTTCCATCATTCTGGTGCTTACCGTCAGCGCCCTGATTCAGGCCTTCCGCACCCAGAAACCGGTCTACCTTGCTGCTTTGCTGCTGTGGCCCATGGGGCTGCTGTTACAGCAGCAGTCGTGGACTGAGCCAACAGGCAAGGTCATCGTCAGTGCGGTACAGGGCAATATTAACCAGAACATGAAGTGGAAACCCGAGATGGTCGGTCCCACCATCAACCTCTACTTCAAACAAACCCGCAAGCTGTGGGAAAGCGACCTGATCGTCTGGCCAGAAACCGCCATGACACTGGTGTACGATCGCTTCCTGCCCTACCTGCAAGAACTGAACGAAGAAGCCCGTCACCACGATGCGACGGTGATCACCGGCATTGCCTACCGCTACCCGGTGGACTCCCCACTGGCTGGCGAGTACCACAACAGCGTCATCGCCACGGGTATGGGTCATGGTATGTACCACAAACAGCGGCTGGTGCCGTTTGGTGAGTTTGTGCCGTTTGAAGCCTGGATACGTGGTGCCATTCCCTTTCTGGACCTGGAAATGTCGAGCTTTCTGGCCGGCGATGCCAATCAGCCACTGATTGAATTTGAAGCCAACGGCAAGCTGCATAAGGTGGCCAGCTACATTTGCTACGAAATCGCCTACCCACAGCTGGTCAGCCGCATGGCGCAGCAGTCCGACTTGCTGATCACCATCAGTAACGATGCATGGTTTGGCGATTCCCTTGGGCCCAAGCAACACATGGGACTGGCGCAAATGCGTGCTCTGGAAACCGGCCGTTACCTGTTGCGGGCCACCAACACAGGCATTACCGCACTGGTCGACAATCGTGGCCAAATCGTTGAGCGCGTGCCAACCGGAGTCAAAGGTGCACTGACCGCCCGAGCTGAAACTCGCACCGGCAGTACACCTTATATGCGCGCAGGTTTGATCCCTCATTATCTGTTTGCGCTGGTCGTGCTGGTGATGGCTGCGGGTATGACCATGACCCAACGGCCCAAGCGCAAAAACGATGTCATGGTGGAGCTGGACGACTGATGGCCAAATTGTTGTTTAACCTGCATCAGGTTCCCGAAGAAGAAGCCAATGCGGTGCGCCAGATTCTGGATGACCACCAAATTAGCTGTTACGAAACCAACGCCGGTCGTTGGGGCATTTCTGTGGCGGCTATCTGGCTGGTCAACGAAGACGATTACCCCAAGGCTCGCGCTCTGATTGACGGCATTCAGGCCGAACTGGCGGATCATGAACCCGTCCCCACCCGCTTCGCAGATAAATTCCGCGAACGCCCTGTCGATGTTGTACTGGCAGCCGTCGCCATTGCCATTGTGCTGGGGTTAACCCTGTGGCCGTTTATGACCGCGTTTGAGGGGCTATAGAGCTCCCAAGCGACAACAGCAAACCGAGCGACAACAGCAAACCGAGCCAGCACAAAAAAGGCCAGCAAAGCTGGCCTTCCAAAGGGAATTAGCGTTAGCCCAGCTGTTTCAGCAAGGCGTCTACAATAGCCACGTTGGCTTGGGGGAATTCGTATTCCGCCAATGCTTGCGCACTGACCCACTCCACCGGCTGACCTTCCGCACCGTGCGCGGTTTGCGCTTGCTCAGCATCCAGTCTCACCACCCAGGTATCCAGTCGAACGGACTTGTCCGGGTAATCAAAGCTGATGTCGATCAGCGCTGTCATCTGTTCAACAGCACACACAACGCCCAGCTCTTCCTTCAGCTCTCGTACCAGCGCTTCTGGCGTGGTTTCACCGGCCTCGATCTTGCCACCCGGAAACTCCCACTTGCCACCCTGATGCTTGTCTGACGGCCGTTTGGCAATCAGGATCTGATTGGCATCGTTAAGGATGGCCGCCACGGCGACGGCGACTTGCTTACGCTCAGCCATCAGGAGCGGTAGTCCGCATTGATGGTCACGTATTCGTGAGACAGATCCGAGGTCCAGAGGGTCTCAGCAACCTCACCACGACCCAATGCAATGGTCACAGTGAACTCGGCCTGGGCAAAAATCGCAGCACCGGCTTCTTCGGTGTACGACGCGCAACGGCCACCGTCTTCAACGATTTGTACGTCATCCAGCCAGATCTGAATTTTTTCCAGATCCATGTTCTGTACCCCAGCACGACCAACCGCAGCCAGAATACGGCCCCAGTTGGCGTCAGAAGCGTACATGGCGGTTTTCACCAGCGGTGAATGGGCGACGGTGTAGGCTACGTCCAACGCTTCTTGCTGGGCGGCACATTCCGTCACTTTCACGGTGACGAACTTGGTTGCACCTTCGCCATCACGCACGATGGCCTGCGCCAGTTCCTGAAATGCCAGTTTCAGTTCATCGAACAAGGCGGCGGCATCGGCCGAATTGGCGTCGGTGATTTCAACACTGGACTTGCCAGTCGCAACCAGCATGCAGCAGTCGTTGGTTGAGGTATCACCATCGATGGTGATGCGGTTAAACGAGGCATTGGCCAGACGCTTGCACCAGTCATCAAGGATGGCCTGGTCTACCGCGGCATCCGTGGCAATGAAACCCAACATGGTCGCCATGTCCGGCTTGATCATGCCAGCGCCCTTGGAAATACCCGTGATCACAGCATCGCCCGCAGACAGTGTCAGGCGCTTGGAGTAACCCTTGGGTTGAGTGTCCGTGGTCATGATGCCACGACCGGCACGCGCCCAGTTGTTCTCATCCAGTGCCGCCAGCGCTGCCGGAATGCCACTTTCAAAGGCTGCCATTTTCAGCGGCTCGCCAATTACGCCTGTCGAGAACGGCAAAACTTCCGCCGGGCTGACACCTGCAGCATCCGCCAGCAGTTCACAGCTGCGAACCGCATTGGCGTAACCGGACTTGCCGGTACCTGCGTTGGCGTTACCGGTATTGATCAGGAAATACCGTGGGGCAGCTTGCTGCAAATGCACACGACTGATCTGAACCGGCGCGGCACAGAATGCATTTTTGGTAAACACACCCGCCACTCGGCTACCTTCAGCCAGTTCAAAAATCACCATGTCATCACGGTTGGCGTAACGCACGTGTGCCTGGGTAATCCCCACACGCACGCCCGCCACCGGAATAAAGTCTTCAAATACCGAAAGATTTACGGCCATGTTGTTGATGCCTTAATAACGGCGGTAAGCTCAGGAGAGCTTACCGTGACAGTGCTTGTACTTCTTGCCGGAACCACATGGGCAAGGTTCGTTGCGTCCTACCTTTGGCTCTTCACGGGTAACCGTTTGAGGGCCTTCGGCAGCCTCAGCCTGTTCTGGCTCGCCCATGGCGCTGGCCGTTTCATGCTGGTACTGGGCGGCACGAGCCTGGGCTTCTGCTTCGGCGCGGCGACGCTCTTCCATCTGACGCAGTTCTTCGTCATCGTCCTGGCGAATCTTGACGTGCGACAGGATGCGGATAGTCTCGCGTTTGATGTTGGTCAGCAACTCCTGGAACAACGCAAAGGACTCACGCTTGTATTCCTGTTTCGGGTTTTTCTGACCGTAGCCTCGCAAATGAATGCCCTGACGCAGGTGGTCCATGGTGGCCAGGTGTTCTTTCCAGAGGTTGTCGACGATTTGCAGCATCACCTGCTTCTCGAAACCACGCAGGGCTTCGCGTCCAGCCTGCTCTTCTTTCGCCTTGTAAGCGCCTTCGATGGCTTCCAGAATGCGCTCACGCAGGGTTTCTTCGAACAGTTTATCTTCGGTGTCCAGCCACTGCTGAATCGGCAGTTCGATGTCGAACTCGGCTTTCAGGTGCTGCTCCAGGCCGGCCACATCCCACTGCTCTTCCAGACTCGCAGGCGGAATGTAGTCGTTGATGGCTTCTTCTACTACGTCAGCACGTACACTGCTGATGACATGGCCAATATCGTCCATTTCCATCAGGTCGTTACGCTGCTCGTACACCACGCGGCGCTGGTCGTTGGCAACGTCATCGTATTCCAGCAGCTGCTTACGAATATCGAAGTTACGGCCTTCTACCTTACGCTGGGCTTTTTCGACGGCGTTGGTCACCATCTTGTGTTCGATTGATTCACCATCTTTCATGCCCAGCGCCTGCATCATGTTGCGCATGCGATCGGACATAAACAGACGCATCAGGTTGTCTTCCAGAGACAGGAAGAAACGGGTGGAACCGGCATCACCCTGACGACCGGCACGACCACGCAGCTGGTTATCGATACGACGGGATTCGTGACGCTCGGTACCAATGATGTGCAAACCACCGGCTTCCAGAATGGCGTCGTGACGCTGTTTCCATTCGGTCTTGATGGCTTCAATCTGCTCATCAGACGGATTATCCAACTGGGCAACTTCAGCTTCCCAGTTACCGCCCAGCATGATGTCGGTACCACGACCGGCCATGTTGGTAGCAATGGTAACCGCGCCCGGACGACCGGCTTCAGCAATAATCTGAGCTTCGCGCTCGTTTTCCTTGGCGTTCAGTACGTTGTGCGGCACTTTCGCCTTGGTCAGAACCGTGGAAACGTATTCGGACGCTTCAATCGATGCCGTACCCACCAGTACCGGACGCTGCTCAGCGATCACCTTGCGGATCTCTTCAACCACCGCGTTGTACTTTTCAATCTGGGTGGCGTAGATCACGTCGTTGTGGTCAATACGCTGGATCGGCTTGTTGGTTGGGATAACCACCACGTCCAGACCATAGATCTGGTGGAATTCGAACGCTTCGGTATCTGCAGTACCGGTCATACCGGCCAGCTTCTCGTACAAACGGAAGAAGTTCTGGAAGGTAGTGGATGCCAGCGTCTGGCTTTCGGCCTGAATGCGAACGCCTTCTTTTGCTTCCACCGCCTGGTGCAAACCTTCGCTCCAGCGACGGCCTGGCATGGTACGTCCGGTGTGTTCATCAACGATGACCACCTGACCGTTCTGCACGATGTAGTCGACGTTCTTCTGGTAAACCGCGTGGGCACGCAAGGCGGAGTGAACATGATGCAGCAGCATCAGGTTCTGGGTGGCGTACAGGCTGTCGTCTTCTGGCAGGATGCCAGCTTCTTTCAGCATGTCTTCAACGAACTCATGACCTTCTTCGGTCAGTTCGATGGAGCGGCTTTTTTCATCAACAATGAAATGGCCGGAAATCGGATTTTCTTCTTCGTCCAGCTCCGCCCGTTGCAGCTTCGGCGCCAGCTCGTTCATGCGGCGGTACAGCTCGGAGTTGTCCTGCGCTGGGCCAGAGATAATCAGCGGGGTACGGGCTTCATCAATCAGGATCGAGTCCACTTCATCGACGATGGCGAAGTACAGGTCACGCTGAACCTTGTCTTCTTTCGAAAACGCCATGTTGTCGCGCAGGTAGTCGAAACCGAATTCGTTGTTGGTACCGTAAACGATGTCACAAGCGTACTGATCGCGCTTGGTCAGAGTGTCCTGACCAGGAACCACAACACCGACGCTCAGGCCCATGAATTCATACAGTGGACGCATCCAGTCGGCGTCACGACGTGCCAGGTAGTCGTTCACCGTCACCACGTGAACGCTTTTGCCCGTCAGTGCGTTCAAATAAGTCGGCAGCGTACCTACCAGGGTTTTACCTTCACCGGTACGCATTTCCGCAATGCGGCCTTCATGCAGGGTAATACCACCGATCATCTGTACATCGAAGTGGCGCATGCCCATCACACGGCGGCTGGCCTCACGACAAACCGCAAACGCTTCTGGCAGAACCTTGTCGAGAGATTCACCTGCGGCAATACGCTCTTTGAATTCCGGGGTTTTGGCCTGCAGATCCGCATCTGACAGTGCCTGAAGTGCTTCTTCCAATGTGTTGATTTGGGCGACAACCTTGCCCATACGCTTCAGCTCACGGCTGTTTTTGCTGCCGAAAAGCTTGCGGAAAATATTACCCATCATGTGAATGTGTCTATCCAGTCTTTGAATTCTTTGAGGCCGAGCTGCCTTGCCGATCTGTTGTTATATCAGACGAACATGACAAGCTCGATATGCGGGCGGATTTCCCAAAATCAAGCACTGAGGGGTGCCGAAAGGAAATCCTGATCCTGCGGGGGAATTAGCGGAGGGTACGATGCAGGTAGGCTGCCGGGTCGACGGTGCGGCCATTCTTGTACACCTCAAAGTGCACGTGTGGGCCAGTGGAGCGACCGCTGCTGCCCATGGCAGCAACCACATCGCCCTTGCGAACAATGTCGCCGACCTTGACCAGCAATTCCTTGCAATGCGCGTAGCGGGTTTTGTAGCCATTGCCATGGTTGATCTCAACCATGTTGCCGTAGCCATAGCGGTCACCGGACCAAGTCACCACACCGGAGGCAACTGCCACAATGTCGGAGCCCATCTTACCGGCAAAATCGACCCCGGCATGCCAGGCCAACTGCCCGGTAAACGGGTCGGCACGGCGACCATAGCGCGACGACAACCAACCTTTCTTGATCGGTCGGCCGGTAACAAAGGTGTCTTCATCGAGCTTGCGGGCAGCGATCAGGTCGTCCAGCACTTCCAGCTGCTGTTCACGCTGAATAATCCGCTCGGATAACTCGTTCAGTACGCTGTTGATCTCTGGCGCCTGATACGCCTCTCCCATGGTCGAAGGGCCACCCAGTGCCGGTGCCATGGAGAAATCAAATTCTTCGGATTCAAGATCGGTTACGTCAACCAGACGCTCGCCCAGAGCATCGAGACGCATAAGACGGGATTGCAGTTCCGCCAGCTTCACCGTCAGGGCTTGCAGCTCCTGATCGGTTTGCTCACGGATGCGGGCAATTTCCTGCTTTTGCAGGTGGAGATCGTTTTCCCAGGCTTCGGTAGCGACCGGCTCAAGCGAGAAGTCTTCGTCGGCAAGCCACTCCGAGAGCCAGAATCCGGTCATTCCCATGGCGAACGGCAACGCAACCAAACATCCGAACAGCAAGGTTTTTGCCGGAGTGCTCAGTCGGTAGTTACGGGATTCTCCGTGACGTTCGCCAACTATAATGATGTTCATAGATAACCAGGGTTCTCAGAGGCCTGCTATGAGTATAGATGGGACTGGTGAAGACTACAGAAACAATGTTCGAGATCTGACCCAGGGCCGCTATACCGCAACCGCCCCAACCTTTTTCTACACATAAAAAGAAAGGCCATATTACTATGACCTTTCTTTATTTCCAGTCTGTCTGCCGGTTTTATACGGCTGCGGCTGGTTTCATGTAGTTGATTGGCGCAGCTTCGTCGTCAAATTCAACAAATTCCCAGGCATCTTCCTGAGCCAGCAACTCGCGCAGCAAGCGGTTGTTGAGGCCGTGACCGGATTTGTAACCAATGAACTCACCAATCAGGCTGTGGCCCAGCAGGTAGAGGTCACCAACGGCGTCCAGAATCTTGTGTTTGACGAACTCATCGTCGTAGCGCAGGCCGTCTTCGTTCAGAACACGGTAGTCATCCACCACGATGGCGTTTTTAACGCTACCTCCCAGTGCCAGGTTCTTGGAACGCATATATTCCAGATCCTTGGTGAAACCAAACGTGCGGGCACGGCTGACTTCTTTCACATAAGAGGTGGATGAGAAATCCAGACTGGCTTTTTGAACACTCTGCTTCAGTACCGGATGGTCAAAATCGATCTCGAAAGAGACCTTGAAGCCATCGTGAGGAACGAAAGCGGCGTACTTGTCGCCATCACGCACTTCAATACGACGCTTGATGCGAATGAATTTCTTCAGTGCGTTTTGCTCACGCAGACCAGCGGATTGAATCAGGAACACGAATGGACCGGAGCTACCGTCCATAATAGGCACTTCCTGAGCGCTGACTTCTACGATGGCATTATCAATTCCCAAGCCCGCCATGGCTGACAGCAAGTGTTCTACTGTGTCGACCTTGGCATGATCACGAACCAGAGTGGTGGACAGGGTAGTCTCGCCAACACTGGTTGCGTTAGCTGGAATGTCTACGACCGGTTCCAGGTCGGTACGACGGAATACAATCCCTGTATTCTCAGGCGCAGGTTTCAGCGTCAGGTAGACCTTTTCACCGGAGTGAAGGCCAACGCCGGATGCGCGAATGGTATTTTTGAGCGTGCGTTGAGGGATCATTAAGACATTCCTGCCAATACTGGTCATCTATTGGGCAAAATAAATTGCGGCCGATTATAGCAGGTGCAGAGAGACACGCCAGAGGCGTGTCTTCTTAGTCAGCCTGTCGACGCAGGAACGCAGGAATATCCAGATATTCCATGTCCTGACGATTCTGAGGCTCTGCTTTCGCTGCCTGGCCACCGGCCTGACGGCTTACCGCTGGGCGTTCCAGCTGACTGTAATCCGGCTTTCCGTCTGGCGTCTTCGGTGTATTATCGACCACTTTTTTCGGGCGTTGTTCCGCAGGTGCAACAGGTTTGTTTGCAGTTGCCTCATTTCGAAGGCCAGTCGCAACCACAGTTACACGCAGTTCATCGCTCATTTCAGGGTCAATAACGGTACCCACAACCACGGTAGCGTCTTCGGCTGCGTACTCACCAATGATCTCACCCACTTCCGAGAATTCACCCAGAGACAGGTCGAAACCAGCGGTTACGTTCACCAGAATACCGCGTGCACCGGCCAAGTTGACGTCTTCCAGAAGCGGGCTACCCACTGCAGACTCAGCGGCCTTGCGAGCACGGTTTTCGCCACTGGCGGAACCGCTACCCATCATTGCCTGACCCATTTCAGACATCACGGTACGCACGTCCGCGAAGTCGACGTTGATCATGCCCTGCTGGGTGATCAGGTCAGCGATACCTTTAACAGCACCGTGCAGTACATCATTGGCACTGCGGAAGGCATCCATCAAGGTGGTGCCTTTACCCAGAACAGAGAGCAACTTCTCGTTCGGGATGGTGATCAGTGAATCCACGTGTTCGCTCAACTGCTTCAGGCCGATCTCAGCCATCGCCATACGCTTCTTGCCCTCAAAAGAGAAAGGACGAGTCACAACAGCAACGGTCAGGATACCCAGCTCACGAGCAATTTCTGCCACGACTGGCGCACCACCGGTACCTGTACCACCACCCATACCGGCAGTGATAAAGACCATATCTGCACCTTTCAGTGCATCGGCAATGCGTTCACGATCTTCTATGGCCGCCTGGCGACCAACGTCCGGATTGGCACCGGCGCCCAGCCCCTTGGTCAGGCCTGAGCCCAGTTGAATCACAGAACGTGCGCCAATGTTACGCAATGCCTGGGCATCGGTATTGGCACAAATAAATTCAACACCATCGATATTGCTTTCTACCATGTGCTGTACGGCATTACCGCCGCCACCACCAACACCGATGACTTTAATTACTGCATTTTCAAGCACGTCGTCCGCAAGTTCGAACATATCGCCTTCGTTTCCAAATGACATAACACACCCCCCTCTGCTACGCACCTACTTATTAAATACTAAAAATTGCCTTTTATCCAATCCGATAAGCGCGAAAAAACGCCAGTTTGTGACTTTTCTTCCAATATTTGTGGCGCTTTATTTTGTGGTTGCTTGGCGGCATAAAGCAGCAAGCCAACCGCCGTGCTGTAAATCGGATTATTAATCACGTCCGTGAGTCCGGATACGCCATGTGGACGAGCCAAACGAACCGGCATATGGAATATTTCCTCAGCCAATTCCACGACCCCTTCCATTTTTGACGTTCCACCCGTCAAAACAATGCCGGCTGGTATTAATTCATCGAAACCACTGCGACGAAGTTCGGCCTGGATCAGGGTAAATAATTCGTCATATCTGGGCTCTACAACCTCAGCCAAAGACTGCCGCGAGAGCTGACGGGACGGGCGATCACCGACGCTTGGTACGTTGATCATCTCGTCATCCCGCGCCAGCTGGCGCAAGGCGCAGGCGTATTTGATCTTTATATCCTCAGCATGTTGCGTGGGCGTCAACAATGCCATTGCGATATCGTTCGTTACCTGATCACCGGCAATAGGAATAACCGCCGTGTGGCGAATAGCGCCATCGGTAAAAATGGCAATATCGGTGGTGCCACCACCAATATCGACCATACATACCCCAAGCTCCCGTTCATCGTCGGTCAATACGGCATAACTGGAAGCCAATTGTTCCAGAATCACGTCTTCTGTGCGCAGTTCACAACGTTGCACACAACGCTCAATATTTTGCGCTGCATTAACCGCTGCGGTAACCAGATGCACTTTTGCTTCCAATCGGACACCAGCCATTCCAACCGGTTCACGAATACCTTCCTGATTATCGACAATATATTCCTGCGGAATAACATGAATTGTCCGACGATCCTGCGGAATTGCGACCGCTTGTGCTGCATCAATAACACGATCCAGATCAGCTTCGGTTATTTCTGCACCACGTGCAGCAACCACACCACTGGAATTTTGTGATTGCACATGACTACCAGCAATACCGGCATATACCGAATGTATATTACAGCCTGCCATCAATTCGGCTTCTTCAACCGCTCGACGAATGGATTGCACGGTGGATTCAATGTTCACCACCACGCCTTTCTTCAGGCCCCGGCTTGGGTGGCTGCCCAAACCAACAATTTCAATACCGCCTTCCGGGGTGACTTCCCCAACGATGGCGACGATTTTGGATGTGCCGATATCCAGACCAACCAGCATTTGTCCGGCTTGTGTTGTGGCCATTACCCGGTTACCCCCTTTGTGTTCCATCGAATGGCAGCGCCTTTTCCGTATCTGAGATCAACCTGTTGGACCGATTCCTGGTCCAGGTTGCCCAGCAGCACCACCAGTCGCTGCAACCGTTCCTCAAAATATTGTTTTCCGAATCGCACCTTCCAACCGTTCGACAAGGTCATGTCGACGGTACGAATCGCATTGATGTTCAGGCTGCTGACCTTAACACCGGTTTTTAACAGTGCTTGCTGGGCCCGACGGAACGATTTGACTGCTTGTTCTCTTGCAGAATCCGTACCGTAAAGGTGCATCAAGCCACCACTTTCATAGCCTTGCGGCAATTCTGTTACCTTGCCCGACGCCGTCATCAGCGCAACGTCGTTCCAGAGTGCCACTGGCACGTCTTCATGAATCAGTAATTCGAGGCTTCCCGGCCAGCGCTTACGGACCGCAACCCCAGCAACCAAGGGCATTGCGGCCACTTGTTGCTGTACTTTGCTGACGTCCAACGAGAAGAAACTTTCGTTCTTCACCCACAGCAGCGACTTGCCAACTTCCTGTGGATCAACAGCGTCGAGGTTACCGACCACCACCACTTCCTTGACCGGCCATTCCTGATAGGCCTTGGTACCGGCGAATCCTGCGACAGAAACCAGAACAACCAGCAGCGAAACCCACCAGAACCACGTTGGTATTTGCACCTGAAACGTCAATTTTTCTTTCAGGCGTCGGAAAACCGGCTCTTTTGGCTCGGGTGCCAATGTCGCGCCACGCGGGCTTTCTTTCTGGCCCATGGTCAGTGACCTTTCACGCCATCCAGCAAACTGACCACCAGATCGCCAAATTCCATACCCACCGCCCGAGCGGCCATTGGCACCAGACTGTGATCCGTCATGCCCGGACTGGTATTCACTTCCAGCAACCAGAACTGACCTTGTTCGTCCTGCATCACATCAACACGGCCCCAACCTTCACAACCGACCACATCAAAAGCCTTGCGAGAAAGGGCCTTGAGTTCCGCTTCCTTGTCCTCATCCAGACCACATGGCAGCAGGTACTGGGTGTCGTTGGCCTCGTACTTGGCTTCGTAGTCGTAAAACGCATGGGTGGTTTTCAACTGAATGGGCGGCAGAACCTGATCATTGACCACGGCAATGGTGTACTCACGTCCCGAAATCCAGCGTTCGGCCAACACCAGACCATCCAACTTCGCAGCCTGTTCGTAGCTGTTGCGCAAGCTCTCAGCATCAGTGGCCTTGAACATGCCGATGCTGGAGCCTTCATGGGCTGGCTTGACGATGGCCTCGCCATCCATGCGCGCCATGATATCGGCCCAATCGGAGTCGGCATCCAACAGCGCCGCCGCTGGTGTTGGCAAACCGGCGGCCTGCCACAGCAACTTGGTGCGCCACTTGTCCATGCCCAGCGCCGATGCCATCACACCGCTGCCGGTGTAAGGAATATCGAGCCACTCCAGCAAGCCCTGAATGGTGCCATCTTCACCACCGCGACCATGCAAAGCGATGAACGCCATATCAAACGAGTCCGCAGACAAGCGCGCGGCAATGTCGTTTTGCACATCCACGCCAACCGCGTTAACGCCTTTGGCCTGTAACGCCTTGAGTACCGCATCACCACTGCGCAGTGACACCGGACGCTCGGCTGAAGTGCCGCCCATCAAAACAGCTACGCGGCCAAAACGGGACATATCGCTCATGCCTTTTCCTCCCGCTTGGCCAACCATTGCGGAATGTCTTCCGCCAGGCGAACCGACAAGGCACCTACATCACCAGCCCCTTGGGTCAGCAGCAGGTCGCCCGGTTTCAGTACGCTGGTCAGCAAACCCTGGAGGGATTCACCGCGTTCGATAAACACCGGATCAACTTCGCCACGCTGTCGAATGCTGCCGCACAACGAACGACCATCGGCACCGGCAATGACTTTCTCGCCGGCAGGATACACATCCATCAGCAACAGTACGTCAGCACCCGACAAAACCTTGACGAAGTCCTCATAAAGATCACGGGTGCGGGAGTAACGGTGTGGTTGAAACAGCATCACCAGACGGCGATCCGGGAAGCCTTTGCGAATGGCTTCCATGGTTACTTCCAGCTCACGCGGGTGATGGCCGTAGTCGTCAACCATCATGACGTTGCCGTCCAGCAGTGGAAATTCGCCACACACCTGGAAACGACGTCCGACGCCGGCGAATTTTTCCAGCGCTGACTGAATCGCGCTGTCCGGCACCCCTTCGTCATCGGCAACGGCTACTGTTGCCAACGCGTTCAATACATTGTGGGCACCCGGCATACGCATGCGGATTTCCAGCGAAGGACGATCCCCCGGACGTACCAGAGTGAACTCGGTGTACATGCCTTGCTGGCGAACATTGATGGCACGGTAGTCGGCATCTTCACTGAAACCGTAAGTGATCAATGGACGGGAAATCTCCGGCAACAACGAGCGCACGGTGTCATCGTCGATGCACACAACCGCCAAGCCGTAGAACGGCAGGTTGTGCAGGAATTCGATGAAGGTTTGCTTCAGCTTTTCGAAGTCACCGCCATAAGTCGACATATGGTCGGCATCGATGTTGGTCACAATCGACACCATCGGCTGCAAGTGCAGGAAGCTGGCATCACTTTCGTCAGCTTCCGCAATCAGGTAGCGACTGGCACCCAAACGGGCGTTAGATCCGGCACTATTGAGCTTGCCCCCAATCACAAAGGTTGGGTCCAGATCGGCTTCGGCAAAAATACTGGTCAGCAAACTGGTGGTGGTGGTTTTGCCATGAGTGCCCGCCACCGCAATGCCATGACGAAAACGCATCAGCTCGGCCAGCATTTCAGCACGACGAACCACCGGCTTACGATGCTCAATGGCAGCGGCCACTTCCGGGTTGGTTTCATCAATGGCGCTGGAAACCACCACCACATCGGCAGCATCCACGTTACTGGCCTGATGGCCGATGTAAATCGTCGCGCCCAGCGATTTCAGTCGCTCGGTTACTCCGGTTTCGCGAATATCAGACCCACTGATGGCATAGCCCTGGTTCAGCAGAACCTCGGCGATACCGCACATGCCGGTGCCGCCAATACCGATGAAATGAATGCCTTTGATACGGCGCATTTCCGGAATCAGGGCGTTGGCCTGCGGCTGGGTGGAAGGGATATTACTCACGGATTAACCTCTCAATCTGTTCGACCGTCAGTTCGGTAGCAGACACCTTGGCCTGCTTGCGGCTCTGACTGGCCATCTCCTGTAATGCTTCGCGCTGGTTATCCAGCGACTGCAGGGTTTGCAACAGCCATTCAGGCGTTAATTCTTTTTGCTGACGAATAATGGCCGCGCCAGCATCCGCCAGATAACGGGCGTTAGCGGTTTGGTGGTCATCCACCGCAAACGGGAATGGCACCAGAATCGAAGGCTTACCCGCCGCCGCAATCTCGGACACCGTCAGGGCACCCGAACGACACACCAGCAAATCGGCCCATTCGTAAGCCGCCGCCATATCATCGATGAACGCAGATACGTCAGCCACCACGTCGGACTCGGCATACTCAGCCAACATCCGTTCTTCATCTCGTTTGCCAACCTGATGGCGCAGGTTTGGGCGTTGCGCTTGCGGCCACTGCTTCCAGCAGGCCAGCACCGCATCGTTCAGAGCCTTGGCACCAAGACTGCCGCCAACCACCAGAACATTCAGTTTGCGCTGCGCAGGCACTGGCGCTTGCGGCAAATCGACCACGTCCTGACGCACCGGATTACCGACCGTAATGGCGTTCGGCAAAGCGTTCGGGAACGCCTGCAAACTGACATGCGCAATGCGGTTCAGCAGTTTGTTGGTCATACCAGCCAGCGCATTTTGCTCATGCACGACCAATGGCAAACCGGCCAAACGAGCAGCAACACCACCCGGGCCCGCAATGTAACCGCCAAAACCGATCACAATGTCGGCCTTGATGGAGCGGATAATGCGCAACGACTGCATGGTCGCCTTGAAAATACGCCATGGCGCAACCAGCAAGCCCGCGATGCCTTTGCCACGCAGGCCTTTGATATCAACGGCATGCAGTGGAATGTTGTCTTTCGGAACCAGGTTTTGCTCCATACCATTGGGCGTGCCCAACCAATGAACGTCGTAACCGCGTTCACGCAAGGCACGCGCAACCGCCAACGCCGGGAATACATGCCCGCCGGTTCCGGCCGCCATCATCAGCGCTGTTTTACCTTGCCCTTGTTTCGACACCCCAGACTCCATCATGCAGTTGCCGCCTCATCTTGAGCGGAAGATTCTTCGTTTTCCGGGTTCAGGCACTCATGGCGAACCCGCATCACAATGCCCACCATCACGCAGGCCAGTAATAAGCTACTGCCGCCGTAACTGAAAAACGGCAGCGTCAAACCCTTGGTCGGCAATAACCCGGTATTTACGCCGAGGTTAATGGCCATTTGCAGCGCCAGAATCGAGCCAATACCAGTGGCGATGTAGGCGCCGTACAAATGCCCGTTGCGCTGCGCAATCCACACCGTTTGCCAGATGCGGTACAGCAGCCAGGTCAACATGCCAATGGCAACAACGCCGCCAAATAAACCGGTTTCTTCCGCCCAGATGGCAAACACAAAATCGGTGTGCGCTTCCGGCAGGTAAAACAGCTTCTGAATGCTTTCGCCCAGCCCCACACCAAACCAGTCACCACGACCAAAAGCGATCAGCGACTGGGTTAGCTGATAGCCCGTACCGTACACGTGTTCAGGTGCCCAGGGATCGAGGTAAGCCATCAAACGGGCGACGCGCCATTCTTCCGAAGTCACCGCAATCACCGACAGCACTACTGCACCGATGATCAGCAAAAAATACTGGCCAGCTTTAACGCCGCCCAAAAACAGCTGAATCATCGCCGCTCCCAGCACCACGACGGCGGCACCAAAGTCAGGCTCCATAAGCAGCAGGAACACCATTGCCATCAAAATGAACAAGGGTTTCACAAAACCCCAGAAGCTCTCTCGCACTTCTGGCAGGCGGCGCAGCAAATACCCGGCGACGTAAAACACCGCAGCGACCTTGGCCAACTCCGACGCTTGCACCTTGATCACCACAAAGTTCAGCCAACGTCGGCTGCCGTTCACCTCGTGACCGACACCGGGAATCAACACCAGCACCAGTCCCAGCCCAGCAATCGCCAACATCGGGACTTCCAACTTGCGCCAGCGTTGCAGTGGCACACAGCTGGCCCCCAGCATAGCCATAGCGCCTAACAGCAGATAGATACCGTGGCGAATGGTGAAGTAGAAGGTGTTGCCCGTCAGCTTTTCAGCGATACCGGTCGACGCCGACGCCACCATCATCCAGCCCAGCAACATCAGAATCAGCCAGGGCAAGAAGTGGGCATCGCGTGTTTGCCATTGCAAACGCGTCAGCCAGTTAGCCGCCATTCAGCACCTCCCCGACCAGCGAGCAGAAATGCTCACCGCGAACGTGGTAGTTACGGAATTGATCCAGACTGGCACAGGCTGGCGACAGCAACACAATATCGCCGGATTCGGCGTGTTGCTGAACCCAGGCAAACGCCTGATCCATGGTCTCAAACGACGCGGTTTTAGCCACGTCAGCCAGCGTTTGCTGTAACCGTGGAGCGTCTTTGCCAAAGCAAGCCACGCCCTTTACCGCAGCAGAGCAGGCATCCTGCAACGGGCTGAAATCCTGCCCCTTGCCTTCACCACCGGCGAGCAGCCAGATATTGGCTGGCGTCTGTGCCAAACCGTCAATGGCTGCCAGCGTTGCACCGACATTGGTGCCCTTGGAGTCGTTGAAGTAGCCGATGCCTTCAGCGTCACCGACCCACTGGCAACGATGCTCCAGGCCGCCGAAGGATTTCAGTGTCTGGCACGCCTTGGCCGGGCTGACGCCCAGCGTTTCGACCAGCGCCAGTGCGGCCATGGCATTGGCCAAATTGTGACGACCGCGCACTTTCATTTCACTGCTGTGAATCAGCTTCAGTCCGGCGCGAACAATCCACTCACCGGCAACACCGTTCAACTCACCTGCCTGCAAACCAAAATCGTCGCTTTGTGGTTCGCCCAGCGTGAAGCCGGTTTCGGCGCTGATTTCATCTTCTGGTAGCGTCAGGTCATCATCCCGATTAACCACAGCAACATGAGCACCGCGATAGACCCGCTGCTTGGCCAGGCAGTAATCAGCCAGCCCCTTATAGCGGTCCATGTGGTCTTCACTGATGTTAAGAATGGTGGCTGCACGCGGTTTCAGACTGGTTGTGGTTTCCAGCTGGAAGCTCGATAACTCCAGCACAAACACATCGGCTTCGTCGGCCGCACCGTCTTCCAGCAAATCGAGTACTGGCACACCAATGTTGCCGCCCATTTCGGCACGTAAACCGGCATCGACCAGCATGTCGCGAACCAGGGTGGTCACTGTGCTTTTGCCGTTGGAGCCGGTAATGGCAACCACTGGCGCAAGAATGCCGCGGGCGAATAATTCCACATCACCAACGACTTCGACCTGATTGCCCAGCGCGTGCTGAATGGCCGGCTCCGCCAGCGCCACGCCCGGGCTGACGATCAACTGGTGGTAGTTGCAGAACAACTCACCGTCCAATGGCCCCAGCGTCAAACGGGCATCCGGAAATTGCTGACGGATCGCGTCCGCGTTAGCCAGGCCTTCACGGCTGTCACAGAGGTCGAAATTCCAGCCCATGCGCTGACAAAAGCGTGCCGTTGCCGAACCGGATACCCCCAGCCCAACAATCATGCGCTTGATGTCTTTTTGTGCCAGCGTCATGCCGATGCTCCTTAGCCCGGATTCCCTTACGGGTCCTTAACGAATCTTCAGTGTGGCCAGACCGGCCAGTACCAACAAAATTGTGACGATCCAGAAACGCACGATCACGCGCGGCTCCGGCCAACCTTTCAGTTCAAAGTGGTGATGCAGCGGTGCCATACGGAAAATACGCTTGCCGGTGAGCTTGAACGACGCCACCTGCAGGATCACCGACAGGGTCTCTGCCACAAAAATGCCGCCCATGATGAACAGCACCACTTCCATACGCACAATCACGGCAACGATGCCCAACGCCGCCCCCAGTGCAAGCGAGCCCACATCGCCCATAAATACTTGCGCCGGATAGGTGTTGAACCACAGGAAACCAATACCGGCACCAACGATCGCAGCGCAGAACACCACCAACTCGCCAGAACCTGGAATAAACGGAATGTGCAGGTAGTTGGCATAATTGAAGTTACCGGCCAGGTAGGCACAAACGCCCAAAGCGGCACTGACCATCACGGTTGGCATGATCGCCAGACCATCGAGGCCATCGGTAAGATTCACCGCGTTACTGGAGCCAACAATCACGAAGTAGCTCAGCACGATAAACAGCACGCCCAATTGCGGCATTACGTCTTTGAAGAACGGCACCACAAACTGGGTTTCAGCCGGAGACTGGGCGGTGTAATACAGAAACGCCGCAGCACCCAGACCAAATACCGACTGCCAGAAGTACTTCCAACGACCCGGCAGACCACGGGAGTTTTTCTCGACCACCTTGCGGTAGTCGTCCACCCAGCCGATGGCACCAAACAGCAGCGTCAACAGCAGCACAACCCAGACGTAACGGTTTTCCAGATCACCCCACAGCAAGGTGCTGATGGCGATCGACAGCAAAATCAGTACACCACCCATGGTTGGCGTACCGGCTTTGCTCAAATGGGATTTCGGGCCAACCTCACGAATCGCCTGACCAATCTGGTATTCGCGCAATTTGCGAATCACAAAAGGCCCCATCACCAGCGCGACCAGCAACGCTGTGATAACGGCAAAAATGGCGCGCAGCGACAAATAGCTGACCACACCAAACCCTGAATGCAACTGGGCAAGCCACTCGCCCAACCAAACCAACATTGATTATTCCCCCGCAATATCCAGCGCCCGGACAACCTGTTCCATACCGGCGCTGCGCGACCCCTTGACCAGCACGACGGCGTGATCCGGGGCCTGTTGTTTTATGTAGTCGGCCACCGCATCACGGTCAGCCAGCCATAGTCCGTTGTCTCCGAACGACGCTACGGTGCGTTTGCTCAATTCACCTGTGGCGAGCAAATGTCCTATTCCCTGTTGTTTGGCATAGCGACCGAGGTCGCTGTGCGCGGTCCCGGCTTCCTCGCCGAGTTCTGCCATGTCTCCCAATACCAACCAGCTGTCAGCGGCCAGCGACAGCACATCAATCGCCGCCCGAATCGACGCCGGGTTAGCATTGTAGCTGTCATCCAATACGGTGATGCCGCGTGGCCCGGCGACGGTTTTCATTCGACCGGATACCGGCGTCGCAGCCTGCAAACCGGCGACGATGGACTCACTGTCCATACCGACCGCACGCGCTGCCGCATACACGGCCAAGGCATTGGCAATGTTGTGCTTGCCGGGAAATGCCAACCGAACACTCTGATTGAATGAGGTGTGACGATCGATCAGCACGAAACGACTGCCCGCCACCGACAGTTCAATGTCACGGGCGGATACATCGGCTGAGTCGGAAAATCCGAAGCTGACAACACGACGGTCGCCAGCGCGCTGACGCCAGGTATCGAACGCCGCATCGTCGGCATTCAGCACCACAGTGCCTGCGTCTGAAGTGAAATCGATCAATTCGCCTTTGGTTTGCACGATGCCCTGCAACGAGCCAAACCCTTCCAGGTGGGCCTCGCTGGCATTGGTAATAATACCAACCGCAGGTTTCACCCATTTTGCCGTGTAGGCAATTTCCTGCAAACCACTGGCACCCAGCTCGACCACAGCAGCGGTGTGTTCAGGCGTCAGTGCCAGCAAGGTTTTCGGGGCGCCAATGTGGTTGTTCAAATTGCCTTGGGTCATCCAGGTATTGAACTGCTCGGACAACACACTGGCCATCAACTGCTTGGTGGTGGTTTTACCTGCACTGCCCGTCATCGCAACCACCGGGCCTACGAACGCATCACGCTGCCAACCGGCAATATCGCCATAGGCATCCTGAGCGTTTTCACACAGCAGGTAAGGACCACCGAGCGGTTCAGCTGGCGCTTCATCCAACAGCACCGCCGCCGCACCAGACGCCAGCGCCTGGGCGGCAAATTTATTGCCATTGAAATTGGCACCTTTCAGTGCCACAAACAGATCGCCCGCCTTGATCGAACGGGTGTCTGTTGATACGTCGCGAAAGACAATCTCTGCGGCTGACTTAGCCGTCAGGCAAGACTGCGGCGGTACATCCACACCCAGCTGTTGAGCCAGCTCAGCCAGCGTAAAATCAAACAGCATGCTGACCTCCCACAGGGACATAACCCAGCGACTTCAGTACATCGATATCGCTGTATGGGCGACGCTCGCCGTTGATTTCCTGATAGTCTTCATGGCCTTTGCCAGCGATCACAACAATCGCTTCCGCCGCCGACACCGTCAGGGCATCGGCGATTGCCTCCTTGCGGTCGTGCTGCTGTTCGATGCCAAAGGCGTCGGCACCTGCCGCCGTCATCACATCGGCAAAAATAGCCGCCGGTGATTCACTGCGTGGATTGTCGTCGGTCAGCCAGATGCGATTGGCGTGATTCATCGCCGCCGTCATCATCAGCGGGCGCTTGCTACGGTCACGGTCACCACCACAACCAAACACCAGATTGATCGGGCGCTGCCACGGTTGCAGCGATGTCAGAACGGTTTCGATGGCGTCAGGCGTATGCGCGTAATCCACCACCGCAACCGGCCCGTAAGCAGAACCTGCAGGCACAAACACTTCCATGCGTCCGGCAACGGCTTGCAGCGATGCGGCCGCAACAACCAACTCAGAGAACGACTCTCCGCTGCACGCCAGCAAGGTCATGGCACCCAGCGCATTGGCCAGGTTGAACTCTCCCAGCAATGGCAATACCAGCTCAGCATTGCCCCAGGGGCTTTCGATATTGGCCCGAATACCGGAGCCGGTGAATTCGGTAATCTCGTAGCTGACCAAACGATCACGGAAGTCTGGCAGCAAGCCATTGGCTTCCATCGCCGCCCGACTGCCATAGCCCATCGGCAAAGCCGGAAGCTCGCTGTCGGCAAACAACTGACGGCCGTATTCGCAGTCGGTGTTCACCACCGCGATGTTAGCGTCGTAGTTGGTCAACAGGGTTTTCTTGGCCTCGAAGTAGGCCTCCATGGTGCCGTGGTAATCGAGGTGATCCTGCGTCAGGTTGGTCATCATCACGCCGCTGAAGCGCAGCCCGAAAACACGTCCCTGATCCAGACCATGGGAAGACACTTCCATGGCCGAACGATCGGCACCAGCACGGCCAATGTTATCCAAGGTGCGCAACACCACCGACAAGTCCGGCGTGGTATTACGGGTGGGCTGCAGTCGTGGCCACAAGCCATTGCCCAGCGTTCCCAACATGCCACAGGGTTTGTTCAGTGCCGTCGACAGCTGGGCCAGATAGCTGACACAGGAGCTTTTGCCGTTGGTTCCGGTCACGCCAAAAACCGCCATATTGGCAACGCCGTCGTAACAACGATGCAACCAATGTGGCAATCGGGCCGCCAGATCATCAACCCGGAACACCGGCACGGCAGTTCCCTGTGCGTTGAATTCACAGCGGAACAGCGGCTGGCCGGGCTCGTCATTGGCAGGCGCTTGCAGCACAACGGCGGCACCCCGCTCAATTGCCGACTGAATGTACTCGGCGCCATGAGCGGCACTGCCCGCTCGGGCAATAAACAAGTCACCCAACTGCACATCGCGACTGTCGGTGGCAATGTCACCAAATTCGCGGTCCCACTCGGGTGGTACAAAGAAGTCGTTCTGAATCAACTGCGAGAGTTTCATTTTGGTCCCCCCGCCATCTGTAACTTCACACTGCTCTCGTCATCCGGTGCCACCTGACGCAAGCGCAGAGCCTGCCCCATGATGCGAGAAAACACCGGTGCGGCCACTTCGCCGCCGTAATATTCCTGCCCCTGCGGGTCATCCACCACCACAACCAGCACCAGATCCGGATCAGAAATAGGCGCTACGCCAGCAAACACGGCGGTGTAGTTGGCATCTTCGTAACCCACAGAACCCACCTTGTGAGCCGTACCGGTTTTACCGCCCACCCGATAGCCATCCACATGGGCGCGTTTACCCGTACCCACGGGCGAAATCACGGTTTCCAGCATGGCCAGAATCTGACTGGCGGTTTTGGCCGACATCACCGGGTGGCACGGTGCCTTACCGGCTCCGGTAATCAGCAGGGTCGCTTCTTCACGACAGCCATGTTGGGTAAAGGCGGTGTAGGACTGGGCCAGCTGCAACGGTGATACCGCCAGTCCGTAACCGTAGGAAAGCGTGGCCAGGCGCAGCGGGTCCATCTCGCTCGGGAAAGGCAGCACCCCGACGCTCTCGCCCGGGAAGCCCAAACCGGATGCCTGACCCAAACCAGCGGCGGTCATGGTGCGCCATAGCGCCTCTGCGCCAACGTCCGCCGACAACAGAGTAACGCCGACGTTACTGGATTTGGTGATCACGCCGGTAACATCGAGGTCGCCATAATTACGATGGTCACGCACGGTCTTACGACCCACACGCAAATAACCCGGATTGGTATCAACAATGGTATCCGGGGTGTATTTACCGGACTCCAGTGCGGTTGCCACGGTGAACGGTTTGACCGTCGAGCCCGGCTCAATCACATCGGCAATGGCGCGGTTACGCATGTTTTCTGCTTTCAGCGTAGCGCGGTTGTTGGGGTTGTAGGATGGCTGATTCACCAGCGCCAACACTTCGCCGGTTTTGGCGTCCAGCATCACAGCAGAGCCGGAATGCGCCCGGTGCTGCTGTACTGCGGATTTCAATTCGCGGTAGGCCAGATACTGCAAGCGCAGGTCCAGCGTCAGGCGCAGGTCATTGCCCGGCTCAGCCACGGAGTCGACTGACACCTGTTTGATCAGACGGCCGTAACCATCCTTGACCACCGTGCGGCGACCACCCTTGCCGGTCAGGTAATCGTTGTAGGCCAGTTCAAGCCCTTCCTGACCGTTGCTGTCGATGTTCACCAGCCCGACCACATGAGCGGTTACTTCAGCGGCTGGATAATAACGGCGGAAGCGCTGTTCAAACTGCAAGCCGGTCAGACCAAGATCCTTCACCCGTTCGGCCAGGTGCGGTTGTACCTGGCGCTCAACATACAAAAACCCGCGATTGCGGGATTGGGCGTTTTGAATGCGTTGTTTGAGTTTGGCGGCGTTCAAGCCAAGACTGCGTGCCAGAACGGCAGCATCCTCCGCATTGAACAGTTTCGGATTCATACTGATATCGACCACGGCGGTACTGACCGCCAGCGGTTCACCAAAGCGGTCGGTGATCATGCCGCGACGGGCCGGTTCCACCTGGGTGCGAACCGTGCGTTTTTCACCTTCTTCAAACAGGAAAGGTTGATCGACCGTGTGCAACATCACCAATCGCACCAGAATCGCAAGCAGCAGCAGGCCCATGACTGCCAGTACCAAGCGGTACCGCCAGCGCACGATGCCCTGAGCTGCTATTTGCTGTTCTTCGGTCATGGTTTCAAAATCCTGATGTCCACAGGTTCTTTCATGTTGAGTTCAGTTCGGGCGCGCTGATCCACGCGGCCGTAACTGGTCAAGGTGCCCAGTTCCAGCACCAGTCGGGTTTGCTCGTCTTGCAGGGCATCCCGACGACTTTCCAGCTTTTGCCATATCTGCACACGATCACGGTGCTGATGGCTGAGTCCCACCTGAACCAGCGCCGATACAATCACGGCAAACCAGACCAGAAAGAGGCTTTTGCTCATGCGTCAGCCAAACGCTCGGCCACACGCAATACGGCACTGCGAGCACGACTGTTCCGCTGAACTTCTTCGTCGCCCGGCATGATGGCCTTGCCCACACGCTTCATGGTTTTACCCAGGTCGGCTTCCATCACCGGCAAGCCCGGTGGCAGTTCGCGGCCCTTTTCCTGTGCCCGGATAAAACGTTTCACCATGCGGTCTTCCAGCGAGTGGAAGCTGATGACCGACAAGCGACCGCCCGGCAACAGCATGTCGACGCTGTCATCCAGAATGGTTTCGAGGTCGCCCAGCTCGTTGTTCACCGCAATACGAATGGCCTGGAACGCACGGGTCGCCGGGTGCTTGTGTTTTTCCCAGGCTGGATTGGCCGCCTTGATCAGCTCGGCCAATTGCAGGGTGCGCACAATCGGCGTCTGGGCACGCTGAGTAACAATGGCGCGCGCCATGCGCTTGCCAAACCGCTCTTCGCCGTACTCTTTCAGTACACGGGCGATTTCTTTTTCTTCGGTCGTCGCCACCCACTCGGCAGCCGACAAACCGGCATCCGGATTCATGCGCATGTCCAGCGGGCCATCACGCATAAAGCTGAAGCCACGCTCGGCATCGTCCAGCTGTGGTGAGGAAACCCCCAGGTCCAGCAGCACGCCGTTGATTTTGGTAATCCCGCGCTCGGCCAGCGCCGCTTTCATATCGGCAAACGAGCCACGAATGATCTCGAAGCGGTTGTCTTCGGTGTGCAGTTGCTCGCCGGTTTCAATGGCGCGCGGATCTTTGTCGATGCCGAACAGGCGACCGTCTGGCGCCAGCTTCGACAACAGCAAACGACTGTGGCCACCTCGCCCGAAGGTGCCATCAACGTAAATGCCGGAAGGGTCGTTCAGGCATCCGTCAACGGTTTCATGTAACAGCACAGTGGTGTGTGCCAGTTCAGCCAGGCTCATAGAGAAAGACCTTGTACGTCGTCTGGTAAATCTTCGAGTGACACCGGCTGGCTGAGGTATTCCGCTTCACGGGCCTCCCAGCTGGCCTTGTCCCACAATTCAAGTTTGTTGCCCTGTCCCATCAGCACACATTCCTTGCTGAGGTTGGCGTATTCACGACAGGCGGCACTGATCAAAATACGGCCGCTGCCATCGGGTTCACATTCGGTGGCATACCCCAGCAGCAAACGCTTCAACTGACGGGGTGCAGGATTCAGCGTCGGCAGCTTGTTCAACAGCGCTTCAATGCCTTCCCACTCACTTAATGGATACACCATCAAACAGCGATCCTGACTATCCACCGTGACCACCAGCCCGGACGCAGAAAAGCCCTCCAGCACTTCCCTCACTTTCGAAGGAATAGCCAGACGGCCTTTGGCGTCCAGATTGATGTGGTGCATGCCGCGGAACATGGTTATGGCTCCGTCAGGCTGCCGAGTACGTGGATAAAATCACCGACACGAATTCCTTTGTGTATTCCCTGGCGCCGAGCAGAAGAGTGGCAATCATGTAACAGGAAGGACAGGCAATCTGCCCTTAAATTCCCACTTTTCCCACTTTTTTCCCACAACCCGACACTTTTCGACACTATAGAAACACCCCTATGCCAATGCAAGCCCGTGACACCGCGGCTGAGGCGAAATTTGCCTTACTTCACAAGCACTTAGGGGAACCTTCAACAAAGCGGATAAAGGCAGTAAAAACAAATACTTCGGAGCAACCGAGCGATGCAGGGCAGAGTTAAAGTAAGTTCTTAAGAAAAGTGACAGTTAGCGGCCAAATAGATTTTTTTCTTCTGATAAGTAACCGCTAACAAACTGAATGAACTGAGAATCTGAGAGGAAATCGACGTTCATCGACGAAAGTGATTCAAGAGTGAGCCATTCACTGCCAGAGGGCTACATTGGCGGTGAATTTAACCGCCGCAGGCCAGCTTCGCAACCGCCCTCCGCACGAGGGAAATTCGACCGGAAGGACATGAATCAGACGGAGATTGCGATCCAGACACAGCTCCCGTAACAAAGCTGCTGCAACAATGGACGCAATAAGGTAAAAGCAGCCAACCCAATTCACTTTCTCGTTTTTTGAACCTGACAATGAACATTCAGCAACTGCAAATCGCATCGCAACGACTGCGTGATAACAAAACCTTTGAGTGGTTTATCGTATCCGTCATCCTGATCTCAGCCCTGTTGATTGGCGCCCGCACTTATCCGGTTCCGGACTCAGTGGTAACCGTCATTCGCTGGCTCGACCTCGGCATTACCGTGCTGTTCCTGTTTGAAATCGTCATTCGCTTTATGGCAACCGAAAAGAAAAGCCGTTTCTTCCACAGCGGTTGGAACATTTTTGATACCGCGGTGGTGATCGTCAGCCTGATCCCGATTGAAGACAGCGAAATGGCCTTGCTTGGCCGTATGGTGCGTATTTTCCGGGTGCTGCGGATGGTTTCTATCATTCCTGAATTGCGTACCCTGCTGAACAGCTTGCTGCGGGCACTGCCTCAACTGGGCTACGTTGTGCTGCTGATGTTTATTATTTTTTACATCTACGCCGCCGTCGGTGCGACCTTCTTTGCGCACATCAACGAGGAACTGTGGGGCGATATTTCCATCAGTATGTTAACCCTGTTCCGGGTGATGACCTTTGAGGACTGGACCGATGTCATGTACGAAACCATGGGCACCTACCCGCTGTCCTGGCTGTACTACCTGTCGTTCATTTTCCTGACGACCTTCGCCTTCCTGAACATGGTGATTGGTATTGTCGTCAATGTACTGGAAGATGAGCACGCCCGTGAAAAGGCCGAGCAGGAAGAAAAAGACGGCAAGGCCACACTGGACGACCTGATGCGAGAGCTCCACAGCCTGCGTCAGGAAGTACAACAACTGAAACAGCCCACAGATAAATAACCCAAGGATATTCCATGCCCTATCTGGCCAAAGTCTTTCTGAAAGGATCTGCCGTTGTATTGCCGTTGGTGGTTACCCTTTGGCTGGTGTGGTCGGCACTGGTTTGGCTGGATGGCGTCGGACTGGAATTACTGAGCTGGTTTGGCCTGCAACCCTGGGAAACACCATCGTCGATTCCGGGGTTTGGTCTGCTGGTTACCGTCGTTGGGCTTTTTATGGTGGGGCTGCTGTTTCAGTTTGACCCCATCAGCTGGCTGTTTGAAAAGCTGGAAAGCGCCTTTCTGCGCTTCCCGGTGGTTAAAACCCTGTATGGCGCGATCAAGGATTTTGCTGCCATGTTCGACAAGGGCGAAAAAGAAAAACAGCAACCTGTGGTACTGGTCGAGCTACCAGCCATGGGCACCGTGGTTGGCTTTATTACCAACCAGAGCATCCCCGGCCCGGTAAGACAGGCCAAGCCCGGAGAAGACCTGGTGGCGGTGTATTTGCCCATGAGCTACATGGTGGGCGGCTACACCCTGTTTCTGCCAAGAGAGCAGTTAACCCAGGTTGACTGGTCCTTTGAAGATGCCATGCGCTTTGCCCTGACCGCCGGGGTCAGCCAAAGTGCGGGCAAACCAGCAGCACCCGCTGACAGCCCTGACAAAAGCATCAGCCCGGAAAAAGTCAGTGATGCAGGAACCGAGAAGCAGGCCTGACCAGCGCCTGCTTCTCTTTTCTTTTCTAGTCTTCTTAACGTTTCTTTAAGCGCTTCCTCCCGCGAAACCCGTGCTCTCTCCCCCAGCATCGGCCTGAACAAGGGCCATGCTGACAAAGCCGTCGCCAATCGACCGGCAAAGATCTGGCCCTTTGCTATATTTATTTGAGCAAGCCAGTAACTGCAGAGAAGGTATGATCAGCGCCGACCGCATCCACAACTTCATCCCCTTTGAAGACCTGTCCCTCAATGCCCTTGAAGGACTGCTGCCACACTTCAGCCTGAAACAGCTGAAACCCCGCAGCCTGGCCTTCAAACGCGGCCAGCAAGATGAAAACTGCCATTTTTTGCTGTCTGGGTCGCTCGATCTGGTGGATGAAAAATTCGATGTGCAACGCTTTGAGGGTGACGATGAAGCCAACATTCTGGCACTGGACGCGACCCACCGGATTCACAAATGTTCGGCGGTTGCGGTCAGCGAATGCACCCTCGCCGTCATTCCACGCCGCTACGTCGAGCTGATCAGCACCTGGACCGAGCTGGCGCTGGCCGACAACAGCGACGAAACAGACTGGCTGGAAACCCTGCTGACTTCCGAACTGTTCAACCGCATACCACCGGGCAATATCCAGCAATTGCTGGCACGTTTTGAAGAGCGCGAAGTCGCCCTTGGCGATGTACTGATCACCGAGGGTGACGAAGGCAACGAGTGCTATGTGATTAAAACCGGCAAAGCCCTGGTCACCCGTCAGCAAGGGGCGCAGGTACAAACTCTGGCCGGCTTAACCAACGGCGCATTGTTCGGTGAAGATTCACTGATCAGCTCACTGCCTCGCAGTGCCACCATCACCATGACCAGTGACGGCGTTGTGATGGTGCTGTCGAAAGAAGACTTCGACATCCTGCTGAAAAAGCCGGTGCTGGAGTACGTTGAAGAAGACAAGCTGCAAGATCTGGTCGACAACAGCGACACCGGCGTGGTGGTGCTGGATGTACGCACCGAGCAGGAAGCCGCACAGCAACCCATTGCCCGCGCTCGCAATATTCCACTGGCACAGCTGCGCCATCAGCTGCCGTCGCTGAACCCCGGTTTTATGTACGTCGTGGAGGGCGAAGGTCGAGCCGAAGCCGCGGCTTATGTGCTGAGCGAATCCGGTTTTAACGTGCGGGTGGTGAAGCGGCCAATCACTTGAGCGGCGGTGTAGGCCGAGGCCAATTTTGTTACCGAAACATCCGCTCAAAACCTGCCTAAATTGCTTTTCAGAAACCGTCCGTTGGTCCTATAGTGGCGTCCCCATTTTGCGACGGACCGAAGTACATGTGGATCAGCACCAGTTGTGAATTTTCCTTCGAAATTTCCGTGCCCACCCCATTCATTTTGATGCTTCGTGCCCGTCGCGGACCCGACCAATGGGTGGCCCGTGAAGAATACGACGTGCTGCCCAGCGTGCCGGTTTCCGAATTTACCGACCCCTACGGCAATGTTTGCCAGCGACTGATTGCCCAACCCGGCCCTTTCGCGCTGTTTTGCAGTGCCGAAGTAATGGTGCCCGACCAGATTGCCCAGGCTCCCGGTGCGCCCTTTATTGAAATTCAGCACCTGCCAACAGAAGCGCTGAGCTATTTATTGCCCAGTCGTTACTGTGAATCAGACCGGTTGTATGCACTGGCCTCCGACATCACCTGGAATTGCTTGCCGGGCTACGATCAAGTGGCCGCCGTAGAGCATTGGTTACGTACCAACATTCGTTATGAGCCGGGCACCAGCCCGGTACCTGTCTCAGCCATCGAAGTGCGCCAACGCAGCTCCGGAGTATGCAGAGACCTGTCTCATCTCGGCATTGCCCTGTGCCGGGCGCTAAGCATTCCTGCACGTCTTGTTGTTGGCTACCTACACCAGCTGGAGCCGATGGACATGCACGCCTGGTTTGAAGCCTATGTGGGTGGCCAGTGGTACACCTTCGACGCGACCCAGTCCGGCCGTAAGGGCGGTTACGTTGCGGTGGGTTATGGCCGCGATGCGGCCGACGTCGCCATCTACAACCAGTACGGCCCGCCAGTCTTCCCGATCGAGCACTATGTAACGGTTGAGGAATTGCAACGCTAGAACTTGAGAGTAACGCTGATCGTAAAAAGCAACGCTAGCCTTCAGGCTCTGGATCAACACGCAAATCCCGTGGAATCGGCATATCCGGGCGTTTGGCAGGGCGTGGCCCCTTGCCTTTGGCAAACATATCCATCTGATACACGTACGCCAGTACCTGAGCCACGGCGACGTACAAGCCCTCCGGAATTTCATTGCCCACCCGCGTATGGGTGTACAAGGCACGAGCCAGTGGCGGTGCTTCCATCCTTGGTATGTTGTTTTCCTTGGCAATTTCACGAATCTTGAACGCCACCTGATCGGCACCCTTGGCGACCACCACCGGTGCGGTCATGGCACCGGCTGAATACTTCAGCGCGACGGCAAAGTGGGTCGGGTTGGTAATCACCACATCGGCAGTGGGCACATCGGCCATCATCCGGCGCTGGGCGGCTTCACGCTGCAACTGACGTACCTTGCTTTTCACCTCGGGCTTGCCTTCGGTTTCCTTGTACTCGTCCTTGATGTCTTGCAGGCTCATACGCAATTTTTTGGTGTGTGAGTAGATTTGCCAAGGCACATCCGCCAGTGCAATCAACAGCGTCGACAAGCACATCATGATGAACGACCAAAGAATGATGCCAACGGCCCCTTCAATCGCGCCGTTGACCGGCATTCGCAGCAGGCTCATGGTGTCTTCAAAGAAAAACCCCAGTACCAGCCAGGCACACAGCCCCACCACCAACACCTTGGCCCAGGCCTTGATCAGCTCCACCAGCGAATTGGCCGAAAACATCCGTTTAAGGCCCGATAAGGGATTCATACGATTGAGTTTGGGGGCCAAAGCCTTGGTCGAAAACAGCCAGCCGCCAAGCCCCAGCGGCCCGGCAAACGATGCAATAAGCATCAGTGCCAACCAGGGGGCCAGCCCCCAGGCAGCGCTTTCCAGTGATGCCCCAAGGTGGCGGCTCATGGCCGACGTATCAAAGGCAGCATCGCGCTGAAAATCGAAGCCATGTTTGGCCAACTGACTGATTTGCTCGGACAAAAACGGCCCCAGCGCCAGCAGTCCAAGAGCACCAAGAGCCAGAATCGCGGTGGTATTCAGTTCCTTTGATCGGGGAACCTGGCCTTCTTCGCGGGCTTTATCCAGCCTTCGCGACGTGGGTTCTTCGGTTTTCTCCTGACCACTGTCTTCTTCAGCCATGGGCTACCCCTTGATCAGCTTGCGAGTGAAGGTGAACAGGTGCTCCATGTACTGCTGATACACCAGCGCCATATCCGTCATGGTCAGCCAGAGAATAAACAGGCCGATGATCATGGTGACCGGAAAGCCGAGCGCAAAAATATTCAACTGCGGCGCTGCCCGGGTCATCACACCAAACGCCAGGTTCACAATCAGCAAGGCGGTCAGTGCCGGTAACGAAATCACCAGCGCCGCCGAAAACATCCAGGCTGCCCAATACACCAGACTGCCAAGATCGTCGGCGGTCCAGCCCCCGGTGCCAATCGGCATGGTAAAGAAGCTCTGTACCAACACCTCAATCAAGGTCAGGTGGCCATTCAGCGACAGAAAAATCAGCCCCACCATGAACAACAGCCACTGAGAAATCACCACCACCGAAGCCCCTTGTGAGGGGTCTACCGTGGTGGCAATCCCCAGACCGGTTTGCATCGCAATCAATTGCCCGGCCAACACAAACACCTGCGACAACAGCTCGACCACAAATCCCAGCACAATACCGATCAGCAGTTGGTTCAAAATGATGACCATGGACGCCAGCGACAACGCATCCGGCGCTGGCATGGGCGGCAGTATCGGCACCACCGCCAGCGTAACGGCAACCGCCAGCAGCAAACGAATTTGCTGCGGCACCATCCGTGTTCCCAGCAATGGCATCACCATAAACAGGCCACTGATGCGGGCGAACGGATAGATGTAACGGCTGATCCAGTGACCAACCTCGAGATCGGTAAATTCCAACATGTTGACGGATTGCTGACAGCGGCTTGGATTTACAAGGAGGTTGCAATGGCTGTGCCCGAAACCCCAGCGGCTGGAGCGCCGGCAAAATCGCGAAGTTCCCAGGCAATAGTCCCGTTAAAGTCAAAAACCTGACGACTAACCTGTCACACCGCATCGGTTTTCCGTCACTTCGCGGTATAAACCGTTTCACAGACCCGACTGACACGCGGTCGATTGTCCCCATGCTCGAACAGGAAGAACCCATGCGGCTGAGCAGCTTCGCCAAACAAACAGGAACCAGTCTGATAGAAACCGTGCTGTTGATCGCTGTCACGGGCACCTTATCGGCTGCCGCCTTCAGCCAGATGGGAATTGATTCGTCCGACAGCAGCCGGGCTCGGCTGCTGTTAAGCGGCATGTCGAACAGCTTGATGGAAGCCGCCCGTCAGAGCCGTTTCCGCGCAATCGCCGATGGCGTGCAGCACAAGGCCCGGGCCACCGTGGTGCTGGAGCAACAGCCAATCCAACTGGTCGCCGGTTACCCAACGGCGTCAGCCGCTGGCATTGCCAGTGCGCTGATTGCGCTCAATGGCTGGCAACATCAACAGGGAGAGGAAGGCCAGCTGATCTGGACCCATGAAAGTGTCGTCGCAGAAAACTGCCACGTGGTGTACCAGCAACCGGCCAAAGCCGGCGAGCTGCCGGGCATTCATACCGTCGACAGTGGCTGCTGATCAGCTAATCAGAAAAGGAATGTTCATATACAGTTCGCGGGTGTAATCAATCACCATCGCCACTGCCCAGGGGCCAAGAAAGATAATGGCCAACAGGGTGACCACCAAACGCGGTAAAAACGACAGGGTTTGTTCGTTAATCTGGGTCGCGGCCTGAAAGGTACTGACGATCAAGCCGATGATCAGGCTCGGTACGATAATCACAACCACCAGAATCAACACGATGTACATCGCGGCCGTGAACAGGTCGCCAATGTCTGTCGGTGTCATATCACGACCTCCCGCTAAATCGTCCCGAAGGAATTGGCCAGCGTGCCCATGATCAAGGCCCAGCCGTCGATCAATACAAACAGCATGATTTTGAACGGTAACGAAATAATCACCGGCGATAACATCATCATACCCATGGCCATCAGAATGCTGGCGACGACCAGGTCGATGATCAGAAACGGAATAAAGATCAAAAAGCCGATCTGAAAGGCCGTTTTCAATTCACTGGTAATAAAGGCCGGAATCAAAATGTGCAGCGGCGTATCTTGCGGCGTTTGAATATCCTCACGGCCGGAAATGCGTACAAACAGGTCAAGGTCGTTTTCGCGGGTTTGGCCCAGCATGAATTCATGAATGGGCACTACCGCCCGCTCCACCGCCTGTACCGAGGTAATTTCTTCATTCAGATAAGGCTGCAAGGCATCGACATTGATGATGCGGAATACCGGCATCATGATGAACAGCGTCAGAAATAACGACAGCCCCAGCAAAATCTGGTTGGAAGGCGTTTGTTGCAAGCCGATGGCCTGACGCAAAATCGCCATCACAACAATGATTCGAGTGAACGAGGTCATCATGATCAGCAATGCCGGTAGCACCGACAGTACCGTCATGATGGCCAGAATCTGGATCGTCACCGAGTATTCGCCACCGGTTTCGCTGGCCTGATACACCAGTGCCGGAATGCCAAGGCCACTTAGCGACTGCAGGCCGCCATCGGTAACGGCGCCGCCCTCTTCGGCCAGCGCTGCTGGCGTCACCCACAGGCCAAACACGGCAACAAGAACACACCAGGCGGTATGGCAACTCGTTGGTTTCATGCTTTCACCGCCTTTTTCAGTAGCTCGGCAAAGTTGGCCGGCGCTGGAGAATCCGCAGTCTGCAACGGCTGTTCGAGCTCAGTCAGCAGATTGATGTTCTGGGGTGTAATGCCCAGCACCAATTGCTTGCCGGATACCTCCACCACAGCAATGCGTTCCTTGGCACCCAACGACTGGCTGCAAACCACCCGAATCGGCTGGTTGGTGCGGCCAAAGCTGCCGCCCATCATCACGCCGCCACCCAGGCGCACCTTCTGGATCATCCATGCCAGCGCCAGAATCAGTGCCAGGACCACCACCAGAAACAGCGCAACCTTACCCGCAGCCGCTAACGGTGATGCCGAAGCGGGCAGAGTGCCACTGGTCTTACGGTTACTGGGTTCACTGGCAGGCTGGTTTTGAGATGGTGCTGCTACAGACGCGCCGTGTTCGGGACTGGCCGCTGGCTGATACAGCTGCAACTCGGGCTGAGTCGATGCCGGGCCATCGATGACGGCTTCGGTATCTGGCACTGCTGCAACTGACGTTGTGTTAACGGCCGCAGAGTTATCCGCAACCGCTTGTGCGCTGGCCGAAGCCGAAACCGAAACAACGGTCAGCGCACACACAAAGACCAGTAAGCAGCGGCTAGCGCAAGCGTTGAATACGTTCACTTTGGCTCACCACGTCCGTCAGGCGAATACCGAATTTGTCGTTCACCATCACCACTTCACCGTGGGCGATCAGTGTGCCGTTGACCATCACATCCAGCGGTTCCCCCGCCAGACGATCCAGCTCGACGACCGAGCCCTGGTTCAGTTGCAACAGGTTACGAATGGGAATCTGGGTGCTGCCGACTTCCATCGAAATGCGCACCGGGATATCCAGAATAACGTCCAGCTCTGGCCCGTTAGGATCAATTTGTACCGGCTTACCTTCGTCCTGCAGCTCTTCCAGTTCAACCGCCTGGGCGGCCTCTTCTTCCTCGTCGTCGGACGGGGTGTCACCGGACTCTTCCATCGCGGCGGCCCATTCGTCGGCTAACGCCTGTTCGTCACCACCCGCATCACTGACACCGGCAGCCACTTCATCGGCCAACGCCTGAGCATCAAGCTCTTCGTTTTCCGGGGTATTTTCATCGCTCATTTGCTGCTCCCTTACACCTGTAAGTCTGCGCCGGACGCAGGGTTAACGGCGTTTTGTCTTGATCTGTTCCGAAATTTTCACTGCCAGGTTCTCACCTGATATGCCCATGCGGCCCTTGAACACCGGTACCCCACTGGCTTGCAGGGTAAATTGCTCGGGCAGCTCAATCGGGATGATGTCACCGGCTTTCAGTTTGGCGACTTCCCGCAGGCTGATCATGCGTTCGGCCAGGGTACCGTGAATTGGCACCGTGGCTTCCAGAATGTCTTCACGCAGCGATTGCATCCAACGTTCATCCACATCGTCGACGTCACTCTGGACACCGGCATCAAGGATTTCGCGGATCGGTTCAATCATGGAGTAAGGGATGGTCAGGTGCAGGTCGCCACCGCCGCCGTCCAGTTCGATGTGGAAGGTGCTGACCACCACCACTTCGCTGGGGCTGACGATGTTGGCCATGGCCGGATTCACTTCCGAGCCAACGTATTCATATTCGACCTTCAGCACTGGCGACCAGGCTTCCATCATGTCGTTGAATACCTGGGCCAATACCAACTGCACTACCCGGATTTCGGTCGGGGTGAATTCACGGCCTTCGATCTTGGCGTGACGGCCGTCGCCCCCGAAAAAGTTATCTACCAACTTGAACACCAGCTTGGCGTCCATGATAAACAGCGCGGTTCCCCGCAGCGGGCGCATTTTTACCAGATTCAGACTGGTGGGCACGTACAGGGTATGTACGTACTCACCAAACTTCATAATCTGCACGCCACCAGACGACACGTCGGCACTGCGACGCAGGAAATTGAACATGCTGATGCGGGTGTAACGGGCGAAACGCTCGTTGATCATCTCCAGCGTCGGCATGCGACCGCGCACAATGCGGTCGTTGCTACTGAGATCGTAGTTTTTGACGCCTTCGCTATCACCCGGGTCTTCCGGTTCTACTGCACCGTCGTCGACCCCATGGAGCAAGGCATCAATTTCATCCTGCGACAGTAAATCCTGCACGCCACCGTCCTACTGCATCACAAAGTTGGTAAACAGCACAGCTTCAACGTCTTCCGGTTGGGTATAAGCCTCCCGGGAAAGTGCCTGGGCTATGCGATCATGGATGGCCTGCCTGAGCGCCATCTTGCCTTCGTGGGTTCTCAGCTTGTTGAAATCCTGCTCGCTCAGGACCCGCAAGATTTCATTGCGAATCATGGGCTCATGCAGGGTCAAACCATCCACCACCGTTTGCTTGCGCGTCATAATTTCGATGCTCAGCTGAATAAAACGCTGGCGTGGCCCAACCTGATAACTCACCACAAATTCCGGTTTGAGGATGATGTATTGCGCCGGAATCGGGGGTTCTTCTGGAACCTCCTCCTCTTCTTCAACCACTTCCTCGCCTTCTACAGCTTCGGTATCTTCTCCGGCGAAAAGCAGGAAGTAGGCCGCTGCGCCGCCGCCCCCCAGAACCAACAAGGCCACCACAATAATGATGATGAGCTTGAGTTTGCTTTTCGGTTTTTCCTCTTCGCCTTCGTCGAGCTTCAGATCCTGATCTGCTGCCATGTCCCTCTCCGCGTCCGTATCCGCCAGCCAAGGCTGCCTGTACGGCTTGCTGTTATGTATTCAGCAATTGCTGTGCCAGCCATTTTCGTCAAATATCCGACACAGAACCGCTCCCGATCCGCCAGCCCGCAGGTGGTTACACAAACGAGTCAAAGCGATACAACAAGTGTAGTTAAGGGAGAGGGTCTTGCTGGATTTATGGGGTCTGGGGTCGGGTGCTGGGGTCGGGTGTCGGGTGTCGGGCGTTGGGCGTCGGGCGTCGGGCGTCGGGCGTCGGGCGTCGGGCGTCGGGCGTCGGGCGTCAAAACACGCCCTCTGCCCCGACAGTCATCAGGCATAGGTACTTACCAGGCGGTCGGACGCCGAGGTAACCTGTGCTTCAACACCGTCTTCAGTCAAATTTCCGTCAGCCAGGTTGTCTGCTGTGTTGGCTCCCTGACCGTTGGCGTTGCCTTCAGCATTTCCGTCACCGCTGCCAGACTGGCCCATTTGCTGTTGTCCAGCGCCTTGTTCAGAGACGTCGAACCCGGCCAGCGTCAAACCCTGTTCACTCATGGCCTCCCGCAGTCGCTGAGCCTGGGATTCCAGCACTTCACGAACCTGAGGGTTTTGTACCTGAATTTGAACACGGGCCTGATCATCCGCAGTTACTTCCATCTGGATTTCCATGGCACCCAGCTCAGGTGGATCCAGTTGAATGCGAGCTTCCTGAATGTCATTGGCGACCATGGTAATGATACGGCTGCCCAACGCAGCGCCCCATTGGCCCCGGTCGCTGCCAAATTCCAGATTGCCATCCGCCAGTCCGCGCTCACCGTTCAGTAGCATGTCTTGCAGTTCGGTATTTTCCAGCGATTCGCTCAGGTCAGTGGCAAAACTGTCTTCGGACTCTGCCGCTTCGGTGGTATCAGCGGCTACGCTGGCGGTATTCTGGGCAGGTTGTTGTAGCTGGCTGTCGTTACGGGGAAGTTTGTTTTGCAACGTGTTCAGAGGCTGTTCCAGCGTATCGCCATCCACCACTCTGGCATCGGCGGATTCACCGCTGGCGTCCAAAGCAGACTCATCGATATCGTCGCCCGCTTGCGCCAGTTTGGCCGGGTTATCTTTCAAGGCCTCATCTTTTATGGAGCTTTTCATAGCTGCTGGATTAGCCGCCTGCGCCTGGTTACCCGTATTGGCAGACAAACTGAGGTCTACCGCCTCTTCGTTGCTGGATTCGTTAACGACAGGATTCTGTGGTGTAGCAACCAAGGGCACAGCCGCCACATTGGCATCCGTCGAATCCTCATCAGTATCCGGTTTGGCACGGGTAACACCCTGGCGACCAAACTCGTCCAGTCCATCGCCCTCGTCTTGATCAACGGCCTCATCGCTTACTGCAAAGGCCTCGTTGGCCATGCCAAACAACGGCTGTTCGGTGTCGTCGCCAGTTTCAGCTCCCGCAGCGCTAAGGGCTTCTCCCGCAGTGGTATCTGCCTCAACCGCTGCCAAAGCATCCATCTCGGCAAGGCTGCTACTGTTCGCCTGCGACGCCAAAGGTTTGATGGTGACTTGCGGCGCCTGGGCAAGGTCGCCTTTGGCCTGAATCTGTCCGAGCATTTCGTCGCCACTCATGGCGACATCAAGGTCGTCCGTTGCCTGCGGCATCAAGGCAGAGGCATCTTCCGTCAAAGCGGCAAGGTCTGTTGCCAGCGGCAATGCGGTGTCGTCAGCAGCGGCAGTTTGTAGCCCGGCCTGAGTCAGGCCAAACAGTTCACCAAAGCCCTGGTCACCGTTGGTGGTAGCCCCAGAAGCCGCAGTATTCGTGGGTTGCAGCAAAGAAAGAAGATCAAATCCGGTTTGAGACAGGTTCATGGAGAGCCCCGCTGTGACAGGTTGTTTTTCGGTTACAGGGGATTTTGCAATTGGCAGGCCAACACCGGCAGGGTTGTCAGAAAATGTCAGTGCAAGAGTCGGGAGTCGGGAGTCGGGAGTCGGGAGTCGGGAGTCGGGAGTCGGGAGTCGGGAGTCGGGAGTCGGGAGTCGGGAGTCGGGTGTCGGGTGTCGGGTGTCGGGTGTCGGGTGTCGGGTGTCGGACAGAACAGGCTTTAAAGCCTTGAAGAGATAAGTAAGAAAATTCAAAACGGCCCGGATGGGCCGATGTCAGGAGGTGTCGTTACAGGTGTTGGGAGATAACCTGTTTCACTGCAGAGAATTCGTCTTCAACCTGCTTCAACAGGTCCGCCAGCCGCGGCCAGTCGACCGATGTTTCCGGGACTCCGCGAATACCCTCTTCCACCTGCATGTTCAGCGCCGATAACGGTGCCGCACACACATTGCCGCTGGCCCCCTTGAAGCTATGCGCCATGCCCATCAGGTTGGCAGCGTCTTTGGTTTCCAGCGCCGTGCGCATTTTTGGCAAGCGATCTTCGCCATCGGCAACAAACAGATCAATCAGCTCGCCAAATTCTTCTTCCATCACTTCCTTGAGCATGGTCAGGGATTCAGTATCAAAGTGGTCGTTCAATTCCATCGCAGTGTCCCTATTCTTGCTCTTGCGGCCAGTGAATCACTGCCCGCACCTGATTGCCTTTTCCCATGTACTCTACAGACTCGCATATCTGATTCATTAAAGGAATGCCGCGGCCACTGTATTGTTGATCTCCAACATCAGCCAACTCAGCTTTGCGTCTGTTCAACATGGCAACGTGATCAAAGCCAGCGCCGCTGTCCTCAAAATGGACCGTCAGCCGGCCTTCGAGACCATTGCCCTCATGGTTCATGCGAATACGAACAAAACCATCGTCCAGGGCGTCGATACGCTGCTGACGTTGCTGGTAATACTCCATAAAACCGTCGGGTGTGGACTTGAGCTTTGAATCCAGTCCCAGCACCCCATGTTCAAAGGCGTTGGAAAACATTTCGGCCAACACGGTGTACAACTGACCGCTCATGCTTTTCAGGCCTGGCACTTCCATCAGCAAGTGCATCACCAATGGCAACGGGTTGAAATTGCCCAGGCTTTGCGGCCCCAACTCGTAGCTGAATGACCAGTCCATCGGGCCGGATTTGGCGGCCTGAATCTGACTGCGGGCCAGCGCTTCAACCTGCGGTGGCTCCACCATGGCGATTTCCGCCAGTGTGATGTCGTCGTCCCGTTCCGCCCGGCCCTGAAAGGCATCCACAGCGTGTTTGATGTCGTGGAAAATTCGGTCAGCGTCGGCGGCCTGAGTGATCACATCGTGCAGGCGTTCGTTGCCAAACATGTCCCCGGCGGGATTACGGGCTTCCAGAATGCCATCGGACCAAAGCAGGAAACGGTCGCCGATCTCGAGGTTGAATTCCTGCAACGAATCAACAAACTTGCCGTCACCCAGCACGCCCAGCGGCAAGTGGTTCGAGGTCATCACTTCCAGCTCGCCAGAGCCTTTGCGAAACAGATAGCAATCCGGCACACCGCCCATCCAGACACTGGCCGATTTGCGCTCGAAGTTCATTTCGACCATCACCGCGCAGCAGAAGAAGCCCACCGGCAGGATGGTTTTCAGCTTGCTGTTAACCTCACGAATAATGTCACGCACGCCAAAGCCCTTGGCGGTCATGCCATAGAAGATTTCCGCCAGCGGCATCGCGCCAATGGCCGCGGGTAAACCATGGCCGGTAAAGTCCCCCAGCAACAGGTTCATGGCACCACTGGGCTGGCGGGCCGCCAGCAACACATCGCCGTTGAACACCGCCAGCGGCGAGACCAGATAGCGGATATTGTCGGCCGACAGACAGCCCTGGTGGGCAACGTTGTCGAATACCGCCTTGGCCGCTTCCTGCTCGTGCATCAGGTGTTCGTTGTGGATGGCGATTTCGTCGCGCTGGCGCTGCAAGGTCTGGTGCATTTCGCGCATTCGATAAAACGAGTGCACCTTGGCTTCCAGCACCACAGGATTGTAGGGTTTGTTGAGGAAATCGTCGCCGCCGCTTTCGAGGCAGTCGGCCAGACCGTAGGCATCGGTCAGAGAGGTCAGGAAGATCACCGGGACCATTTCTTCCCCGGCGACCTGCTTGATTTGCAGGGCGGCTTGCTTGCCGTCCATCACCGGCATCATCACATCCAACAGGACGATTTCCGGTTTGCATTCATGAAACAGCCGAACGGCTTCTTCGCCATTGACGGCTTCAATGACTTCGTTACCCTGCTTTTGCAGAATTCGACCCAGAATCTTGCGGTCGACCTGATTGTCGTCCGCAATCAATATCCGTATGGCTGCCATAACAAGGGCTCTTTACTGGATCGCGAACAACTGCTCAAAGTTGGAAATGGCCAGAATCTTTTTGACGTCCTGATTGCAGTTCACAATGCTGACCTCGGCGGTATCACCACCGGCGTGATCACGCAGCAGCAACAACATGCCCAGCGCCGAGCTGTCCAGGTACGACGTGCCGCTGAGGTCGACCACAAACTTGCGGACGCCGCTGCTGGCCGGGGTTTCGTAGGCGTCACGAAAGGCCTGATGGGCACTGAAATCAAAACGACCAGAAACCTGGATTGTCAGCTCTTGGCCGTCTCCGGAAACCATGGATTCTACCGACATTCGATACTCCCTCATTCGATGGGGTTAACGGCTGGAGCGTTTTCGCCAAAGTCATACGCTCTTCAACCGGGTATTCAAAGCACGCTTTGGTGCAACCTACCTACATGTTTAGCACAAACTGACAATTTCGCACTACCCGACCAATTTACTCCGCCATTTTCATCATCAGCGGAGCAATTTTTTCCAGTGCCATCACCTTATCTGCCGCCTGTAAATCGACCACGGCTTTGGGCATGCCATAAACCACCGACGAGGCTTCGTCCTGGGCAATGGTGCGGCTGCCTGACTGGTGCAGGCGTTTCATGGCTGCTGCACCGTCAGCGCCCATACCCGTCAGCATCACCGCCACCAGCTCTTGCGCCGGTTTAACCGCGGTAATGGAATCAAACATCACTTCAACAGACGGCCTGTGGCGGTTTACCGGAGCCGCTGGCGATAAACAGCAGTGCACCTGATTGCCTTCGGCACGAAACGTCAGATGGTGATCTCCGTGCGCCACAATTACCCGGCCGGGACGCACTTCCAAACCTTCCGAAGCCTCCAGCACCTCTGGCGCGCATGAAGAATCAAGCCGCTTGGCAAACGATGCACTGAACACCGCAGGAATATGCTGGGTAATTAGAATCGGCGGACAGTTGGCAGGCACCTGGCCCAGCACCGTTTTGATGGCTTCGGTGCCCCCGGTGGAAGCCCCCAACACCACCCAGCGGCTGAACTTGCTGCAGGCGCCTTCTGGCGGTGGCGTAAAGCGCACTTCGTGAACGTGCTTCAGTGGCCGTACCTTGGCACCCGCCGCCATGCGCACTTTTTCGATCAACGCCTTACTGAAAGCATTGAACGACTTTTCGTTATCCATTTGCGGCTTGGCAATGTAATCCAGTGCACCAATTTCCAGTGCTTCCAACGTCACCGGTGCGCCAGCCGCCGTCAGCGTTGACACCATCACCACCGGCATGGGCCGCAACCGCATCAGATTGCCAAGAAACTGAATGCCATTCATACGCGGCATTTCAACGTCCAGCGTCAATACGTCCGGGTTCAGTTGTTTGATCTTGTCACGGGCAATGATCGGATCACTGGCAACACCGACCACTTCGATACCTGCGGCGTTACCCAGCACCTGAGTCAGCATTTTTCGGATCAGGGCGGAGTCATCAACAATCAATACGCGAATATTCGCCATGGGGTACTCCAGAATAGAAAGCCGCCGTCATTGATTGCCACAGGCAATCGACGGCAGGCAGATAAGTCAGAACAGGTCGACGCTGCCAGCGGCGCTGGCGGTGTTGTTGCTCTGGACTTCCTTGGCATAGCGGGTTTCGCGATCCATAAGCGTCTGATTTTTGGTTTCACGAATTCGACGCACTTTGACCGATCCGGTATCGGGGAAGTACAGCACCTTGCGGGCGAACACATCGCCGACATCGGCGGCCTGCACTTTTAGCCCTTCGCTGGCCAGGTAGTTGTAGGCAAACAGGATGTTGCGCTGACCAATATCGGTCATCGAAGCGATCATCTGGCCACCGCCAAACAGCTTCACTTCGAGATTTTCCTTGCGGCCACCGCGCTTGAGAATTTCGTTGATCAGAAACTCCATCGCCCAGTTGCCATAACGGGATGCCGTGGTATCCGGGTTGCCGCCCCACTGGTCGCTGCTGTATTCGTTTTGCTCGGGCAGCATGAAGTGGTTCATGCCACCAATACCGCGCGCCTTGTCGCGCACACAGGCCGAGATACAGGAGCCCAAAATAGTCACGACCATTTCGCCCGACGTCGAAACGTAGAACTCACCCGGTAAAATTTTCGCTGCCCAGACCTTGTGTACATCGTCCCAGTAGCGATTCACGTGCTCGAACCCCGCACTCACCGGGGGTTGAATCGGTCTCTCAGCAATATGTCTCATCGCGTTTTCCGGTAAATCGTCTGGCCCAATGACTGAAAGCGGTCGCACACTCCGGACAGGTTCTCCGAATGACCGATAAACAAACGTCCATCTGAGCGAAGATAATCGGCGTAGCGGTCAAACAGCACCCGCTGCGTATCCTTGTTGAAATAGATCACCACGTTGCGGCAAAAAATCAGGTCGAACGGCCCCTTCATGGGCCACTTCTCCAGCAGATTCAGGCGCTTGAACGACACCATGCGGCGCAGCTCATCGCTGACCTGGACCGACTTGCCATCCGGGCTCTTGCGAAAAAACTGCTTCACAATGGCCGGCTCCAGCTGATCGATGTGTTCGACCGGATAAATGCCCTTGCGGCCAGTATCCAGCACATTGGAATCCAGATCCGTCGCCAGAATCTTGATATCCCAACCGGCGGGGAAATTAGCCCGCACAATGGTCATGGCAATGGTGTAAGCCTCTTGACCAATCGAACTGCCCGCCGACCAGATGCGTAGTTTGCGCGTGCTGCTGTTCAGCTCTCGCAGCTCTGGCAGCAGCTCATTTTGCAAGTACTCAAAATGATGTGGCTCGCGGAAAAAAGAGGTCAGGTTGGTGGTAATGGCGTTGATGAAGTTGCTCATTTCATCCGCCGGGTTACTTTTCAGAAATTCGATGTACTGCTTGAAACTGGACAGGCCGTTGGCCCGAATCCGGCGGGCAATACGGCCGTACACCATATTGCGCTTGTGAGGTCCCAGCACGATGCCGGTGTGCTCACCGGCCAGATCCGCAATTGCCTGGAATTCGCTGTCCGACATGTGGAACTCAGGGGTATCGCCAACCCCTGAGGTTTGCAGTGCAGATCCGGCCATACATCAGAACTCCGCCCAGTCGTCGTCGTCACTCACCGAGAAGGCATCCTGGGAAGCCACTGGTGCTGCTGCCGGGGCCGCAGGTCTGGCCGCTGCCGGAGCCGGTGCAAAGCCGCTGGAGGCAGGTTTGCTGGCACTTTCGGCGGTGGAGAAGAACTCCATCATTTCCATCATTGAGCGCGACTGTTCTGCCATGGCTTCACCCGCCGCGGAGGCTTCTTCTACCAGTGCCGCGTTCTGCTGGGTCATCTCATCCATCTGCGCCACCGCCGCATTAACCTGCTCGATACCCGATGACTGCTCGCGGGCAGCGGTGCTGATTTCACGGATCATTTCCGACACGCGGTCCACCGACTCGATGATTTCGTTCAGCGTGCGACCGGATTCATTCACTAACGAAGTGCCAGCATCCACCTTGTCGACGCTGTCGCGGATCAGGTCTTTAATTTCTTTTGCCGCACCGGCAGAGCGCTGTGCCAGATTACGAACTTCGCCTGCCACCACCGCAAAACCGCGGCCTTGTTCACCGGCTCGGGCAGCCTCTACGGCGGCGTTCAGAGCCAGCAGGTTGGTCTGGAAGGCAATCTCATCAATCACTCCGATGATGTCGGCGATTTTCTTCGAGGCTGCGTTGATTTCATCCATCGCCGTCACAGCTTTGCCGACCACAGCACCACCGGACGTGGCTTTGTGTTTGGCTGCGGCCGCCAATTCATTGGCATGCACCGAGTTCTCGCTGGTTTGTTTAACCGCACTGGTCATCTCTTCCATACTAGACGCTGTTTCTTCCAGACTGGAGGCCTGTGACTCGGTACGGCGACTGAGGTCCGCGTTGCCTTGAGCGATTTCGTTGGCACCGGTGGATACGGTGGAAGCCGATTCACGGATGCGGGTAATGATGTCGGTCAGACGCTCAACCGTGCTGTTGGCATCCTGTTTCAGTTTATCGAATGAGCCGTTGTAGTCGGCGTCGATGGTACGGGTCAGGTTACCGTGTGCCAGCGCATCAAAGACGCGAATGGTGTCGCTGACGACAGAGTCGGAAATGGTCAGCAGGCGGTTCAGACCTTCGGCCAGTTTCAGCTGGAAGCCTTGCTTGCCACGGGCGTCGACCCGGCGCGACAGATCGCCGTTGGAAGCGGCATCCACGATGGCGTCGATTTCTTGTTCAGTACGTACTTCGTCGGTACGGTCATCCCACTCCACCACCGTGCCCAAGCGGTTGCCATTGCTGTCCATCCACGGCGACGCCGTCAGGTTCATGCTCAGGCCGTTAACAGCCAATGTGGTTTTATAAGCCTCTTTAAGGCCTGCAATCATGTTGCGCTGGTGCGATGGGTTCTTGTGGAAAATGTCCACCTGGGTACCGATCAGGGCATCGACCTTAAAGTTGGACAATGCCTGCTGCAGCTCTTTTTCACGATGGGTGAGCATGCCTTCCAACGCGGTGTTCATGTAAACGATATTCATATCGTTGTCGGCCAGCATCACGTTGGCCTGACACAGCATCAGTGCATTGGCGATGTTGGCGTTTTTCTCAGCCAGTGCGGCAGCCTTTTTCTGCGCTGTGATATCAGTGGCGTATTTCACCACTTTGTACGGTTTACCATCGGCATCACACACCGGGTTATAGGAAGCCTGAATCCAGATTTCCCGGCCACCTTTAGCAAAGCGCTTGTATTCCGCCGCTTCAAACTCACCACGGTTCAATTTGGCCCAGAAGTCGGCGTACTCGCGGGAGCTAGCGTACTCAGGGTCAACAAACATGCGGTGATGCTGGCCCTGAATTTCGTCCAGGCGGTAACCAATGGCGCCGAGGAAGTTATCGTTGGCGGTGATGATGGTGCCATCCATGTTGAACTCAATGGTGGCCTGACTCTTGTCGAGGGCGTCGATTTTGGACGTCATCTCGCGGGTCGATTTTTCGTAGGCAAACTGCTGCATTTTTTGCGCAGTAATGTCCGAGGCGTACTTGATCACCTTGTACGGCTTGCCGTGCTCATCCAACACCGGGTTGTAAGACGCCTGAATCCAGATTTCCTTGCCGCCCTTACCAAAGCGTTGGTATTCCGCTTGCTCGAACTCACCACGATTCAGCTTGGCCCAGAAGTCAGCGTATTCCTGGCTGCGACCAAACTCTTCACTGGCGAACATACGGTGGTGACGACCCTGAATTTCATCAAGCCGGTAGCCCACCGCAGCCAGGAAGTTGTCGTTGGCTGTGATGATGGTGCCGTCCATGTTGAACTCGATCACCGCCTGGCTTTTATTCAGTGCGTTGACCTTGGCTTCCAGCTCACGGATCTTCTTTGGGTCGCTGGAACCATCGTCAGCGGCAAACATTTTGGATAAAAAGCTCATAACTTCCGTCCTTCCAGAATTTCTCGGATCAGGTATCGGTTCAGAGATGGGTGCCCAGGTGACCTGGCACGCTCAGTAAGGACTCAACGTCCAATAAAATAACCATTTTGTCGTTGACGTTAACGAGGCCGTCGATGAACACCGAGTTGTCGTCTTCCGTCAGTTCGGGGGCTTTGCGGGTTTCCCCCTGTGCAATGGTGTAAACATCGGATACCGCATCCACCACGATGCCCATCACACGTTCGTTCGGCTGCTCTACCTTGAGAATGATGACCACCGTCATCGGGCTGTATTCAACGGTTGGCAAACCGAATCGCAGCCGCAAATCCATGATCGGCACAATGGTGCCGCGCAGATTGATCACCCCCTTGATGTAGTCCGGCGCGTTAGGAATCACGGTGGACTGTTCCCAGCCACGGATTTCCTGCACCGCCAGGATATCTACCCCGTATTCTTCGCCGGCCATAATGAAGGTGAGGTACTGCTGTTCGTCCTGATCGAGGTTTTCGGCCACTGCTGTATCAGTTGCTGTCATGTCTTCACCTACGCTGCCTGTTCTGAACCGGGGATGGCTGCCGCCCGGCCGTCAACTTTTTTGCCAATTCCGGATATGTCGATAATCAGTGCCACCGTGCCATCGCCAAGAATGGTGGCGCCGGAAACACCGGATACCCGTTGGTAATTCTGTTCAAGGCTCTTGATCACCACCTGCTGTTGTCCCAGCAGGTCGTCGACCACAATGCCGATTTTTTCGTTGTCGCCTTCCACCACCACCAGCATGGCTTCCTCGACTTCCTCTTCCAGTGGCCGCAGGTTGAACACCTGGTCCAGACGGATGATCGGAATGTATTCATCACGCAGTTTCATCACTGGCTGACTGCCGGAAATATTGTTGAGGGTTTGCTTTTGCAGCTGAATCGACTCAACAATCGATACCAGCGGGAAGATGTAAGTCTGGTTGCACACTTCCACCAGCTGGCCATCCAGAATCGCCAACGTCAGTGGCAGCCGGATCACAAAGGTGGACCCTGTGCCTTTCTGCGACTTCACCTCGATGGTGCCGTTAAGCTCGTTGATGTTCCGGCGCACCACGTCCATACCCACACCGCGGCCGGAGATATCGCTGACCTGATCGGCGGTGGAGAAACCTGGCAGGAAAATCAGCTGGTGAATTTCTTCCGGCGTCAAATTGGCGTTAGCCGCGACAAGACCACGCTCAATGGCCTTGTTCAGAATCCGCTCTTCGTTCAGTCCAGCGCCGTCGTCCTTCACTTCAATGACGATGTTGCCGCCCTGGTGGAAGGCGTTCAGGGTGATGGTGCCGGATTCATCCTTGCCGGTTTCGATGCGTTTTGCGGTGGTTTCCAGACCGTGGTCGAGGGAGTTACGAACCAGGTGAACCAACGGGTCGCCGATCTTTTCCATCACGGTTTTATCGAGTTCGGTGTTTTCACCCTGCATCACCAGATTGACCTTTTTACCGAGCTGGTTGCCAAGGTCACGCACCAGTCGTGGGAAACGGCTGAAGGCGAAGCTGATTGGCATCATGCGGATTTTCATCACGCTTTCTTGCAGCTCGCGGGTGTTCTGTTCCAGCTGCGACAGACCTTCCAACAAGCGGCCCATCCGGCTGATGTCGAAGTCCTGGCCCAGCTGGCCCAGCATCGATTGGGTAATCACCAGTTCGCCGACCATATTAATGAGGCTGTCGACCTTATCGATGGATACCCGAATGGAGGATTGATCACCGCCACGGTTAGGCTTGGCCTTGGCCTTCGCAGGTTCCGCTTTGGCCGCTGCGGGCTTGGCAGGCTCCACTTTGACAGATTCGGACTGGGCAGCTTCGGAATTGGCAGGTTCTGCTACTGCCGCAGGTGCTGCGACAGGCTCAGGGGCGACGGCAGCTTCAGCACTGGCCTCTGCAGCGTCAGCCTTGGCCTCAGCGCCAGATTCCAATGCCTGACCGTCGGCATCGAGAGCGATGTAGTCAATGTCGCAGTCGTCTTCTACCCACTCAAATACGGTCTGGATATCGGACTGCTCGATGTCGCCCATCACAGTGATGGTCCAGCTCAGGCGACACTCTTCAGGATTCAAATTGGCGAATTCAGGCAATTCGCTTTCGTTCACCATGACCTTGATGCCGTTCGGCGCTACGCCTTCCAGCTCGCGGAACATGCGGAACGGTTCGTTACCGGTACGCAAAACGTCGGCGTCCGGTATAAAGCGGACTTTCCACCCCGCTCGCTCGCTACCGCCAGTCGTTGCTTCCGAGGCATCGTTGCTGTCACCCTCGGCCGCCTCGGCTTCGCCGTGCAAAATGGCCTTCAGTTGCAACTTGAGCTCGTCGGCGCGGGCCGTTTCGGGCTCGGAGCCTTCGTTCAACGCTGTCATCATCGCCCGCAGGCAATCAACGGATTGCAGGAACAGGTCAACATGCAGTTGTTCCAGCGCCCGCTGGCCCGCACGAATTTCATCCAGCAAGGTTTCAACCTCGTGGGTGAACTCCGAAATCTGCATAAAACCAAAGGTTCCTGCACCGCCCTTGATGCTGTGAGCAGCGCGGAAGATGGTATTGACTGTCTCGTCATCGACACTGTCTGGCGACAGTTCTAACAACTCGCTTTCCATAACATCGAGACCTTCGAAACTCTCTTCGAAGAAAACCTGATGGAACTGGGACAGATCGATACTCATAGTCTTACCCCAACACGCGCTTGATGGTGCTCAACAGTTGTTCTGGGTTAAACGGCTTGACGATCCAACCGGTTGCGCCAGCCTGCTTGCCCTGCATTTTCATGTCGCCAGCCGATTCGGTGGTCAGCATCAGCACAGGGGTAAACTTGTAATCGGGCAGCTGTCGTAATTCTTTACAGAATTCGATGCCATTCATGTTTGGCATGTTGACGTCGGACAGCACCAGGTCGAATTTGCCCCGTTTGGCTTCGGCCAACGCCTCCACCCCGTCACATGCTTCCTTAACATCAAAGCCTGCACCTTTCAGAGTGAACGACACCATCTGACGCATGGATGCAGAATCGTCGACCGCTAAGATACTCGCCATATCTGGACTCCCATTTTTACGCTTTCGGGCCTGAGTGACCCTGTTAGCTCCCGCAGGGGAGCGAAGTTAAAACCTTGCGAGATCAGGCTGCTGGCTGGGCCAGTGTCAGCGCATCACTCATGCCAAGAATGGAAGCGGTGTCGGACACCACTTCAGAAACACCCGACCAGGACACCGAGTGACCTGCACTTTCAACGGCCCGGAACAACGCCAGAATCAATTGCAAACCGGCGGTGTCGCAGTACTGAACCTCGTCGGCCTTAAGCTCGATATCCCGGGCATCACGCAGGGCTTGCTCCATTTCCTGATGCAAGGCTTCAACGCGCTCAATACTGAGTCGGGCACCACAATCGATACTGACGGACTGGCTCATGACCGTTTCCTGTTCCTGATCAAACTTAAATTTAAGAGTAGACCGCTCTCGCCAAGGCGCTAGAAACTTGTGAATGTTTTTTGCAGCCAACCCGCACAGGCCGGAGGCCACAGCGGTTTTGGAGGCGTGCGAGTACAAAGCGAGAATGCAGGAGCAAGCGGAATAACGATGCAGGGTTATTCAGGCTCACGGGATGACATAAACGCCTTACGGTTAGCCCATTCATCGGCCTGGCGCTGTTCAACTTGAGCCTGTTGTTGATGAAATTCCTGATCGAGCTTGTCCATCAGGTGCATCAGGCCATCGGTTTTCGCCTTGAGGGCAAGGTATTGTTGGTGGGCTGCCGCAATTCTTGCGTGCAGTTGGTCGATTTGAAGTTGTTGCGATTTTCCGGCCTGCTCCAGCTGACCGAGGAACTGCAACAGGTTCTGGATGTTGGTTCCGGAAAGCTGGCTGCCGCCCGGCTTGGCCAGCTGTTGACGGTAATCATCGGCGTACAGTTGCAGTTGCTGGCTTTGGTTCACTTCCTGTTGCAGCTGTTGTTGCAGGCGGCCCCATTCGGCCAGGGCTTTTTGCTCGGCCTGTTGGCTTTGCTGCCACACCGGGATCAGGCGTTTGGCGCGGGGGTGAGCGTATTGCTTGAGATCGGCCATTGTACCTTCCACAAACCAGAATTTTAGTTCACGGCCTCTTGGGGAGAACTTCTCTCCCCGGCGGCCACCACCCCCACCGCTTCGCGCTTCCGATTCGCTTTTCAATAGTCATTTCAAGGCGCATTGAAAGTCCCCAGAAACACCGCTGATCACGGCGGAGCCTATCTTCCCGGCGGCAAGGCCGGAATAAGCTCTTTCAGGGCAGCGTCGCAGACGTTGAGGTCAGCGCCTTCGTCAAGCCGCTGGCGCAGCATGCCTTTGATTTTGGGCATGCGTTCCATCGCCACTTCCAGCATCGGGTCGCTGCCTTTCTGGTAAGCGCCCACGCTGATCAGGTCCTGATTCTGGCGGTAGTGCGCCACCAGCTGTTTGACGAATTGCGCCCGTTGCAGCCAGTCCGGCGGCACGATGTGGGGCATAACCCGGCTGACCGAGGCTTCGACGTCGATGGCCGGGTAATGGCCTTCTTCAGCCAACCGGCGCGACAGCACGATATGGCCATCCAGAATCGCTCGACTGGCGTCGGCAATCGGGTCTTGCATGTCGTCCCCTTCGCTCAGAACCGTGTAAAACGCGGTAATGGAGCCACCGCCGGGTTCGCCGTTACCGGTGCGTTCCACCAGCTTTGGCAGTTTGTTGAATACCGAGGGTGGATAGCCTTTGGTGGCGGGCGGTTCGCCCACTGCCAGCGCAATTTCCCGTTGCGCCTGAGCGTAACGGGTGAGTGAGTCCATCAGCAGCAGCACTTGCAAGCCCTGATCGCGGTAGAACTCCGCCACCGAGGTGCAGTACTGCGCTGCGCGTAGCCGCATCAGTGGCGAGTCGTCCGCTGGGGAAGCCACCACCACCGAGCGTTGTAAGCCTTCTTCGCCCAGAATATCGTCGATGAATTCCTTTACCTCGCGGCCCCGTTCTCCAATCAACCCCACCACCACAATGTCGGCGGTGGTGAAGCGGGTCATCATGCCAAGCAGCATGGATTTACCCACGCCCGAACCGGCAAACAAGCCGATACGCTGGCCGCGGCCCACCGTCAGCATGGTATTGATGGCCCGAATGCCAACGTCGAGTGGCGTCCGAATCGGGTCGCGTTTCAGCGGGTTAATGGGCTGGCCATTCAGATGCCCTTGCTGTGGCTGTACCAGCGGGCCTTTGCCATCCAGTGGATTGCCAGTGCCATCCAGCACCCGGCCCAGCAAGCCAAAGCCGACCGGCACATCGGCAGCGCCGTTCAATGGCATCACCCGGGCACCGGGGCGCAGGCCGTCGACCTGTTCGATGGGCATCAGAAACACTCGCTGACCATCAAAGCCCACCACTTCGGCTTCGATGCTGTCGTCATCGGCCGACTGTCCGCTGTTGCGTTGCACCAGGCAGCGGTCGCCAATGCGTACGTTGATGCCCACAGCTTCGAGCGTCAGCCCAACCATGCGCACCAAACGGCCACTGGCCGCTGGCTGAAACGGCACCTGAACGGGAGGCAGCTGCCCCCAGGCTTCAGACAGTTTCATCTGGCTTGTCCTCGGCTTCAGGTTCTGCGGAGTCTGGTTCTACCGGTTCTGGTTCTTCTGATTCTGGTTCTTCTGGTTCAGCTTCTACGGGTTCAGCTTCTACGGGTTCAGCTTCTACGG
>NZ_KE383932.1:0-124044 GCF_000422845.1 Oceanobacter kriegii DSM 6294 | reverse complement strand
TTCAGCTTCTACGGATTCAGCTTCTACGGATTCAGCTTCTACGGATTCTGGTTCTGCAGATTCTGGTTCTGCAGATTCTGGCTCTGCGGATTCTGGTACTGCGGATTCTGGTTCTGCGGACTCTGGTTCTTCAGGCTCGGCATGCAACTGCTCAACAGCTTCGTCGATTTCCTGCGCCAATTCGGCAGCCTGGGTTTCTTCGTCAGGTACGGTTTGCACCAATGCCGGAGCCAACTGTTCTAACAGCTGTTGCAGGTGGTCGTACACCCGATAGTCCACTTGGCTGTCGGCGGTTTTCACCTTGCATTCACCGGCCTGCAGGTTCGGGTCGATATTGAAGTCCAGGCTTTCGCCAAACTCAGCCAACTGACCTTCCAGAAAGCTGGCATCGTCTCTGGACACAAATACTTTCGCTTGCTGTTCTGCGCCGTCAGGCAGTTGTTCCAACGCGCTGCGCACGTATTGGTGGATGTTTTTGGCTCCATCCGCCAGCTCATAACGCAGCACCTGCTCGCACGCCATCATCACCAAACCTGCCAACATTTCCGGCAGCTGTTGATCACGTTCAATCAGGCTTTGGCTGGCAACCTGTTGCAACGCCTTGAAGCGGTCCAACAGTTGCTCCACCTGCTCGCCGGTTGCTTTCAGGGCTTCGGCCTTGCCTTCGTTAAATCCGATGGTGTTGCCGGCTTTTTCACCTTCCTGCTTACCGGTTTCGAGGCCCTTGGCATAGCCGTCATCGTAACCGGCTTTTTCACCATTCTGGCGGCCTTCCACCAGCCCTTGTTCAAGGCCCTCGTTGTAGGCTTCGCGACGAATATTCTCCAGTTCTTCGGCGGTCGGCAGCTGAATTTCTTCTTCAATTTCCGGCTCGGGTTCAGGCTCTGGCTGACGGCGGCGATTGGCAATCATCAACGAGGTATCCGGCTGCTCCCGCTCGGCCTTGTGCACCACTTCCTCGGTCCAGAATGGCAACTTCCACGGCCGCGCCTGCTCGCCTTCCTTATCGAACATCAGCTCACGTTCCTGATCCTGCTTGTGTGAGTCGTTGCCTGCCATCAGTTATCGCCATTCACCCGAATCTGTACCCGTGTAAACAAGGCCTGGTGTTACTACACCATGGCCTCGCCACCACCACCCAGCATGATTTCGCCAGCATCGGCCAAACGACGTGCAATGGTGAGGATTTCTTTCTGCGCACCCTCCACTTCGCTGACCTTGACCGGCCCTTTGGCGTCGAGGTCGTCGCGCAGCAGTTCGGCAGCCCGCTTGGACATGTTCTTGAAGATTTTTTCCTGCAAATTCGGATCGGCACCCTTGAGCGCCAGCACCAGCAGGTCGGTGCCCACTTCGCGCAGCAGCGCCTGAATACCGCGGTCGTCGACGTCGACCAGGTTGTCGAATACGAACATCAGGTCCTGAATCTGGGTACCCAGATCCTCGTCCACTTCGGTAATGCGCTCCAGCAGTTCGGCCGCCAATGTGCTGTCGACCATGTTGACGATGTTGGCCGCCACTTTGACGCCTCCCATGGTGGTGGTCTGGGCTCCACCCTTGCCAGAGAACTGACGCTCGAGGATGTCGTTCAGCTCTTTCAGGGCCGCAGGCTGTACAGCCTCCAGTGATGCCACCCGCATGATGATGTCGAGGCGAACTTTTTCGTCAAAGTTGGAGAGAATTTCGGCCGACTGGTCGGGGTCGAGGTACGACACCACGATGGCCTGAATCTGCGGGTGCTCATGACGGATCAGGTCAGCCACCTGACGTGGCTCCATCCATTTGAGCGAGTCCAGACCCGATGTATTGCCGCCCAGCAGAATGCGGTCGATCAGGGCGCCTGCTTTGTCACTGCCCAGTGCCTGCGTCAACATATTGCGAATGTAGTCATCCGACCCAAGGCCCATGCCGGTTTGGCCAGAGACGGCTTCGAGAAACTCCGCCACCACGCCTTCCACCTGGGTTTGGTTAATGTTCTGTAAGGTGGCCATCGCCGACCCCACTTTCTGAACCTCTTTCGGGCCCATGTGTTTAAGGATCTCGGCGGCGTCTTTCTCACCCAGACTCATCAGCAGGATGCCTGCCCGCTCGACGCGGGTCAGGTCTGTTTTTTCATCAGCCATTTTCTTCGTTCACCCATCCGATTATGACTTGAGCCACGCGCGCAGGGTCTTCTGCAATCAGGCCTTTCAGTGCATCCAGCTGACGTTCGTAGCTTTCGGAGGCACCGGGCAACAGCAGTTGATCCATACCGGCAATCGTGACCGAATCTTCTTCCATACCGGAATCTGCATCTTCCAGTTCTTCCAGCAGAATGGCGTCGTCTTCTTCACCTTTACTGGACAAGCTCTTGAAGGTGGGTCGGATCACGCCGAAGATCAGAATCAGGATGAACAAGCCTGCCATCACCTGTTTCATGATTTCCCAGAACCAGGGCTGGGTCCAGAATTCGGGCTCGCCCATTTCCAGTTCGGCTTTGCCCATGAACGGCGAGTTGATCACGTTAACGCTGTCGCCACGGGCGGCGTTAAAACCGACGGCGTCTTTCACCAGAATTTCCAGTCGCTGCAGATCGTTTTCCGTCCATGGAATATAGACGGTCTCGCCATCGGCGTTGGACGATTCACGGTCATTCACCACCACAGCAACGGTCAATCGGTTCAGACGTCCCACTTGATGCTGTTTGAAGCTGAGAGTCCGGTCGATTTCATAGTTGCGAGTGGCTTCCGAGCGGGAACGGCCATTGCCCCCAGCACCAGCACCACCCGTGCCGATGGCTTGCTCAGGAGCGGTTGGGTCTGCCGGTGGTTGGTTCGACAACGCCCCCGGAATACCACCATTGATGGGGCCATTGTTGGATTCGTCGATCAGCTGTTCGCTGCGCAGAGCAATCAGATCGGGGTTGTAGAGTTCTTCCGCCTGTTCCAGACGGGTAAAGTCGATATCGGCAGACACTTCGGCCTTGTAGTTGTCGCTGCCCAGTACCGGCTTGAGGATGTTATTCACCGCCTGCACCACGTTATCTTCCACCCGCTGGGTGTACTCCAGTTGCTTGGCGGCCAGCAGCTCTTCGGTGGTTTCTTCTTCTTTCGACAGCAGGTTGCCGTACTGGTCGACGATGGAGACGTCCGCACGGGACATTTCCGACACGCTTGATGCCACCAGATTCACAATCGCCTCGACCTGATCCTTGTTCAGGTCACGACCCGGAAACAGCTCCAGAAACACCGACGCCCGCGGCTTGCGCTGGTCTCGCACAAACACCGATTGCTTCGGCAGCGCCAGGTGCACGCGGGCATTACGAATGGACTTTACGCTGGCGATGGTGCGTGCCAATTCGCCTTCCAGACCACGGCGGTAGCGGGCGTTTTCAATAAACTGGCTGGTGCCCAGCGAGCTGTCCTGATCCAGCACTTCAAGGCCAACGGTTTTGTCGTCGATCAGTGCTGCAGCCGCCAGCTTCATGCGGGCATCGTGCAGGTCGTTGGCTTCCACCATCAAAATCTGGGTGCCGGGATCAATCTCGAATGCGATGCCTTCGCGCTGCAACACCTCAATGATTTCCTGGGCATTGTGGTCTTGCAGGCGATGAATCAGCGGTTTGTAGGTTGGCTCTTGCGACCAGATCATGATCGCAATCGACAGTGCGATAACCAGAGCAATACCGCCAATGGTGACCGCCTGACGGCCCATCGGCAGCTTGTTAAAGCCCAGTAGCACCGGGTGGCCGGATTTCTCTGCAGCAGCGTCGGTACGACGGCTGTCGAGTGCAGCGCTGTCGGCATTAGCCGTGGCAGCAGCGCCCGATGCCGCTGCACCGTTGGCCGCCAGATCGCCGGGTTTGGCAGGTACATCAGCCATGGTAGGCACTCCTGTTCGATGGGATGAAGGTCATGTGGGTCATGGGCTTCTCCCTTACAGCGGCATGTTCATAACGTCTTTGTAGGCTTCCACCAGCTTGTTGCGCACCTGGGTCATGGCCTGAAAAGACACGGAGGATTTTTGCATCGCAATCATCACATCCGGCAGGTCTACCGTTGGGTCGCCCTGCTCGAAACGGGTTGCCAGCTCCTTGGCGGCCTTCTGATTGTCGTTGACGGCATTGATGCCGTTGGCAAACATGGTTTGAAAATCGGGAACGGTTTCATCCATTTTGGCGGTCGGGTTCACAGCCTCGGTGGCGGTGACCGACTCCAACTGCTGGGCCAGCTGCGCCTGAAAACGGCTGGGTGCAACGCCATCGGTCGTCATGCTGTTTGGATTCAACGCGGTAGGGTTGGTATTGGGATTAAAGCCGCCAATGTTAGCGCCCGGCGCAACACCGGCATTGGCCGCTTGTGCCGACTGATTAACAGCCAACTCCTGCTGACTGCGAAGCTGGTTCTTCACCTGGCGCATTTGCATCAGCACAGAATTCACATCAACACGATCAACCATACCCTTCCCCTCTTTCCGGTAGCTTGACGACTCTTTGACGCCCTCACTCGGTTGGTGAAGTTTTGGCCATGAGTCCGTCGCCTTTTTGGCGTTTCTACCGTTAAAACTGTTTGTTAGAGGGGGAGTTGCAACCGGCTTGCCAAGTTTGCCGGGCGGCAAGCCAGAACAGGCAAGAAATTTCCGCCAGCGGCAAGAAGGGGTTTTAAATCAGGGACTTAACCGGGCTCAGCAAAACGTAACTGCGGGCGGGCCGCGCTCCCGGGAATTTTTATCAATAGAAGTAGAAGAACCACCACTGACGCAGGGGCACGTTCGCAGAAGGATAATTGCGAACCGCTTACGCCGTGGTGGTTTTACAGTCGGACCTGTAACTATCAGGCTTTCTGATCTGGGGCTTTGCTGTTACCGGAAAGCCGCTCAACCAGTACGTAGAACAACGGGATCATCACAATCGCCAACGTCGTCGCGCCCAACATGCCACCAATCACACCCGTACCAATAGAGTGACGGCTGGCAGCGCCGGCCCCACTGGACAGCGCCAACGGCACCACGCCGAGAATAAACGCCAACGAGGTCATCACAATCGGCCGGAAGCGCAGCCGCGCGGCCTGCATTGCCGCTTCATGGACCGATACCCCGTCTTTACGCGCCAGCACGGCAAACTCGATGATCAGAATGGCGTTTTTCGAAGCCAGACCAATCAGCACCAGCAAGCCAATCTGGAAGTAGATATCGAGGTTGATGCCTCGCAACCAGATGGCCAGCACTGCGCCAAAGATCGCAAACGGCACCGCCATCACCACCGCGAACGGCAGGCAGAAGCGTTCGTACTGGGCCGCCAGAATCAGAAACACCATGATCACACCAAACACAAAGGCAATGGTGCTGGCAGAACCTGCTTGCTGTTCCTGATAAGCAGAACCAAACCAGGCCAGATTGTAGTCCGGCGTCAGCACCTCATTGGCGACTTCCTGCATCGCCACCATGGCCTGACCCGAGCTGTAACCCGGCGCTGGATTTCCCATGATGCGAGCCGACATCAGCACGTTAAAGCGCTCGATAATATCCGGCCCGGACACCCGTTCGACATCGATCAGAGTCGACAGCGGGATCATGTTGCCATCGGTCGAGCGCACGTACACATCGCGCAGGTTCTCCGGCCCCTGACGGTATTCCGCCTCGGCCTGCAAGTTCACCTGGTAGTTGCGCCCTTGCAGGGTGAAGTCGTTAACGTACAACGACCCGAAGGTGCTCTGCATGGTTTCAAACACGGTATTGATCGGCACATTCTGGGAGCGGGCCTTTTCACGGTCGACTTCCAGTTTGTATTGCGGAATGCCGGTATCCAGCGTGGTGCGCACGCCTTGCAACTCTGGACGGGCGTTAGCCGCCGCAATCAACTGATCCGCCATGGCTTGCAGCTCCGCCGGTGGCGCTCCCACCAGATTTTGCAAATAGCCTTCAAAGCCTCCGGTGGTCGACAGCCCCTGAATTGGCGGCGGCGTGAAGGCAATGATGTTGGCGTCTGGATTGGCGGCTTCTTCGCCATTCAACACGTTGGCCATGCTCTGGGCGTCTTGCCCCGGCGCTTGTCGCTCTTTCCAGTCTTTCAGCGCCACAAAGGCAACGCCGCCGTTGGTTTTCAGGCCTCCGGCCAGCAAGTCCCAACCGGCAAAGGCCACCACGTCTTGTGCCAATGGGTCGTCTACCAGGCGTTCGGTCAGTTCATTCACCGCTGCATCGGTACGGCCCAGCGAAGCCGCTGCTGGCAACTGCGCCACGGCAATCACAATGCCTTGGTCTTCCGGTGGCACCAGTGCCGTAGGAACCCGGCCATACATCACAATGGTGAGGCCAATAAGACAGGCAAACAGCACCACGCCCAGCACCGCCCGTTTCAGCAAAAACGATACACCCGACAAGTAGCCACCGGTCAGGCGGTCAAACTGACGGTTAAACCAGCGGAACGGAGCCGCTGGCTCGGTGTGGCCTTCTTTCAGCATGATGGCGCACAAGGCTGGCGTCAGCGTAAGAGCCACCAGCCCGGACAGGAACACCGAAATGGCAATGGTGATGGCAAATTGCTGATACAACACCCCGGACAAACCGCCAATAAAGGCCACCGGAATAAACACCGCACACAGCACCAGCACGATGGTAATAACCGGCCCGGTGACTTCTTCCATGGCTTTTACGGCAGCGTCACGCGGCGACAGATGCTCTTCCCGCATCAGTCGTTCGACGTTTTCCAGCACCACAATGGCGTCGTCCACCACAATACCGATGGCCAGAATCATGCCGAACAGCGTCAGCAGATTGACCGAGAAACCAAACAGGTACATGCCAGCAAAGGTGCCCACCAGCGATACCGGAATGGCCAGTAACGGGATCAGGGTGGCGCGGAAGTTCTGCAAGAACAGGAACACCACCAGAACCACCAGTACCAGCGCTTCAATAAAGGTGTGAATCACCTCCTCTACCGACACTTCCACAAACTTGGTGGTGTTGTACGGAATCGAGAACTCCAGCCCTTGCGGGAAGCGTGCCGACAGCTCTTCCATTTTGGCCCGCACAGCGTTGGTGGTATCCAGCGCGTTGGCACCCGGTTGCAGATAAATGGCGATGGGCGCAAACGGCTTGCCGTTCAACGAGGCATTAAAGGCGTAGCGTTCGGAGCCAAGCTCAACCCGGGCCACATCACCCAGCCGCAAAATGCCGCCTTCGGCATCGGAACGAACAATGATGTTGCGGAACTGCTCGGCGGTTTTGAAGCGACCGTCCGACGTCACGGCATAGGCAAAATCCAGATGGTCATTGCCGGGTGCGGCACCAAAGTTACCCGCTGCGGGCTGAATGTTCTGCTCGCGCAGGGTGTCGGCCAGATCGGATGGCGTCAGCTGATACTGCGCCAGCATGTCCGGTTGCAACCAAATCCGCATGGAATAGTCGGTTTGACCAAACACCCGGGCATCGCCAACGCCGGGGACCCGCTTGAGCTGGTCGGTAACGAACTGCGAAGCGTAGTTATTCAGGTACAGGCTATCGAAAGTGTCGTCCGGCGACGACAGCGCCACCATCACCATGATGGAGCTGGAGCTTTTCTGCACCGTGACCCCTTGCTGGCGCACAATATCCGGCAAGCTGGCCAACGCCGCCTGCACCCGGTTATTGACGTTAATGGTGGCCTGATCCGGGTCGGTGCCAATCTCAAAATACACCGACAAACGCATGTAACCGGCGTTGGCAGTGACCGATCGCATGTAGATCATGTCTTCAACGCCATTGATCTGCTGCTCAATCGGCGCTGCCACCACTTCAGCGATGGTTTCGGCGCTGGCTCCCGGGTAGTTAGCCTGCACGATCACTTCTGGCGGCACGATTTGCGGATACTGCTCGACCGGCAAGTCGTACAGCGCAGCCAACCCCGACATCAGCATGACGATCGATAACACGATCGACAGTACCGGTCGGTCGATGAAAAATTTCGCCATTATTCAGTCACCTCTGCAACGTCCTGCTCTCTCTTGGATTGGGTCTGGGTTTCGGTCTGGGCGTGGTTTTGGTTTAGAAGCTGAGGATCAACGGTCATGCCCGGTTGCAGCTTCATCTGACCGCTGACAATCACCCGATCACCAGCCGCCAAACCACCGACCACCAGCTGGCGCTCGCCAATACGCTCGCCCAGTTGCACCTCGACCGGCTCCACTTCATTGCTGCTATTCACCAACAGCAGCGCCGACTCCTGGCCGCGCTGCGACACCGAACGGGCCGGTACATCAATGGCGTTTTCAAGCTGCAAGCCGTTCACCCGTAACCGCACAAACTGGCCGGGAATCAGCTCAGCATTGGGGTTTGGAAACTGCGCCCGCAAACGTACGGTGCCGGTTTCGGGATCAACCTGACGGTCGCTGAAGTCAATCCGGCCTTCGCGCTCGTACAGGCGGCCATCCGACTGCAACAAACGGATATGCACCGGGTTAACGTCACCTTTCAGGTCGGATGCCTGGCCAGAGCCAGCGTCTGGTTGCAACGCCGCACCAAAGCGCACGGCATCGGCTTCCGGAATGGAAAACTGAACATAAATTGGATCAAGCCGCTGCACCGTTACCAACACATCGCCTTCGTTGATCAGATCACCCGGCTCCACCTGTCGGATACCGGCATAGCCACTGATCGGCGTAGTGATGGCGGTGTAATCGAGATGGATACGAGCATCGTCAAGGCTGGCTGCCGTGCGCTGCACCGAGGCCTTGGCCAGCTCCAGATTCGACAGGGCATTGTCGTAATCCCGTTCGCTGACGGTTTTGCTCTTGTAGAGACTGGAAATCCGCTTCCACTCGCGCTCGGCCTGACGCAATTGCGCCTTGTCGTAATCCAGATCGGCCTGGGCTTGCTGTACTGCCGACTGGTACAGGGTCGGGTCAATCTGGAACAGCGGACTGCCCTCGCTGACCAAACGGCCTTCCTGATACTGCCGCTCCAGCACAATGCCACTGATGCGCGAGCGCACCTGAACATCGTCAGACGCCTGAGTCCGTCCCGGATACACCCTCGGTACCGCCATGGTGTGCGGGCGAATGGTTTGCACGTCTACCGCCACTGGCTCGGCTGCGGCCGCCGCAGGCGTTTCAGACGACTCGGACTGACAGCCACTGATCAGCAAAGTCGCGACCAGCAAAGACAGCGGTGCCACGCCATAAACTCCAACAGGAGATGGTTTCATAGTTGGTTCCCAAATATGTGTGAAAATAAAAAAGAAGATCGATTGAGGTTCGCAGGAATAACAAAACGCTATCACAGCGAATATTGGCTCATTAGCGACGCAAATAGCGGAGGCTTATGAGAAATACTCACCAATGGATTTATCAGCCATTCTGTTAAACAAACTCTCGAATCACAGGGATTTACCGCGCCATTTGATGCGTAATTCGGGGCGTTCTATAAATATTGATATTTGTGCCCAACAACGCATCAATCTGTTCGATTATTTTTATTGAAAGGATATTTCTGAAACCTAGCGCCTCGTAAAACCTCAGGCTGAGCGATACAGGCCCGGCGGGGTGTCCAGCGTACGGCTGTCGTTCACGTTGAGCTTCACCAGATTACCGGGGGCGTTCGCCACCAAGCGCTCAATCAGATTGTCACCGGGAAACAGCATCAGCTGTGGCCAAAGCGCCCGGCCGACCACCACAGGGAAACCCGGCTGCCCCTGGCAGTACGGCACCACCAGACTCTTGCCATTGCCAAATCGGCACAGTTGATCGAGGGTATCTGGCTGCACCGGCAGGCGATTGACCGGAATAATCACCAGCTTCTGAATGTCCTGCCAGCGGGTTTCATTGCTGATGATCGACAAGGCATCAGCAATGGCAGCACCACTGCGACCCGCCCCGTGCTCTGAACGATACAGATGACAGCTGTCGTCCAGACCCAGCTGCCGCCGGGAATGACGTACCGATACCACCGCTGCCATGCGCGTATGCTTGGATACCCTGTCGGTGAACATCGAGCGATAGGCCGACACATGGTGGTAGAGACCGGTTTCAAAACCGGATTCGGGATTGGATATAGAATGAAGTGAATCTCCAGCCTGGTATTCGGGGTCATCAAATACATGCCCGTAAACACCACTGGAGTCGGAATCGGTTGCCAAAAACAACGCCAGCGTTTTGCTGGTTGAGGCCGGATTTATATAACTCGCCATCGCCTTTCTCCCTGATTACCTTGAAAATAACCAAGCGAAAGCCATTCGATATCTTCGTACCGATTCTGGATATAACGCCCGGATATTGGATAAATCATCGGCGACGACGATTGATTAAACAACGACCGTCAATCGCAAGCGTTTATGCAAAAAATTCATGGAATAAAAAGACAGGAAGGTGGGCCTACTCGCCCACCCAGAAGCCACAACGACGCCCGGCAATCAAACAAACACCTGCCGGGCAACAGCCGCGGCACACACACCTGCGGTAATGGCCACCATTGGCTTACGACACGCCAACATCGCCAGCGCCGTTGCCAACAAACCACACTGAGCCCCTACATCGCCTTTCACAGCCATCGGTGCCAATAAAGCAATCAACACCGACCCCGACATACCTTCAATAAAACGCTGCCCACGAGGGCCAATGGGCACCATCGACATCACATACACACCGCCCCAGCGGGTTGCCAGTGTCACCAATGCCATGGCCAACATCAGCCAAATCAGGCTGTTGCCTGTGGTTTCAATCATCATGGCTTTGCCTCCGTTTGCTGCGACTTGCGCTCATGCAGCAGTACATTAAACAACCCGCCAGCCACCGCTCCGGCCACCACATAACTGTTGGCTTCCAGCACGCCCCACACCAACAACGACACAACGCCCGCCACCAGCCAGATCAACCATTCACGCAAACGTTGCTCACCACCAAACGCCATCGCCAACAGGAAGCAACCCACCACCATATCCAGCCCAAAGCGTTCCATGGTCGCGCTGCCACCGCTGATGCCACTGCCAAAGGCAACACCAAGCCAGGTGCCAACCACCCAAAACAACCATAGAGCCAAGCCACCACCAAACAACACCCCAAGCCCTGACTGACCATTTTGATAATGCTGCAACGACATCGCCCAGTTGGCATCCGACACCACCGTCATCACGCCATAGCGCTTGCGCACACTCATGCTCGACAACCAGGGATACAAAGTTGCCCCCATCAACAAATGGCGAGCATTAATGGCAAAAACCGTTGCCAACAGCGTGAACAAAGGCACCTGTGCGCCCCACATATCCAACGCGGCAAATTGGGCATAACCGGCAAAAACCAGCGCACTCATGGCAACGGTCGAGGCATCCGACAGCCCTTGCTGCGCCGCGGCTAGTCCAAACGCCGCCCCAAACACCACCACAAACATGGAAATCGGTGCCAGCTTGCAGAAGCCCTTCCACACCTGCTGTGTGTCAAAGACCTCCCGTATTTGGGCATTCTGTCGTTCGCTCATCTATCCGGCTCTCATCAAGTTGTTATCCAGCATCTGGCACCACTATGGCGGGCTGAATAAAAATCGAAAAACGGATAAATCGAACTGATACTATTAGGTTTTCAAATAGATAAAGTTCAACGAGGCGGCGGGCATGGCGCTACAAGACATTCAGATAGACTGGCTAAAGTGCTTCGTGGCGGTTGTCGACAGTGGCTCTTTGTCGGCAGCTGCTCCGATGGTGCACCGCTCTCAGTCGGCGGTCAGCATGCAGCTGAAAAAGCTCGAACAGGCGCTTAATACCCAATTGTTGCTGCGTGGGCCACGGCAACTGGCGCTGACAGAAGACGGCAAAAAACTGCTTGGCTACGCACGCCGGATGCTGGACTTGCACAACGAAACCCGCCGCGCGTTCGACGGCGATGAACTCACCGGCCGCATCCGCCTCGGCGTGCCCGACGACTACGCCCCGAAATACCTGACGCCGGTGCTTAAGCGCTTTACACCCTTGCATGATCAGGTAGAGATTGAACTGGTGTGCGAACAATCGAGCGCCCTGATTCCCAAAATCGAGCGTGGCGACCTCGACATCGGGCTGGTATCCAAAGCCCGCCCCCACCAGGGCACACCGCTGTTTCACGAACCCATGGTGTGGGTAGGCTCACCGCACTTCGAAATCTGGCGCAAAAACCCGCTGCCCATTGCCGTGTACGAAGAAGAAAGTCTCGCCCATACCGCCGCAATCCGGTCATTGGCGCAGCAAGGGCGTGACTACCGCATTGTTTACAGCAGCTCCAGCGTCACCGGCCAAATTGCAGCGGTGGAAAGCGGTTTGGCGATTGCCGTTTTTACCCGCTGCATTGTGCCGCCACACCTGGAAATACTGGGCAGCGAGCACAACCTGGGGCCACTGGAACCCATGCAAGTGGCGGTGTACCGCAGCCCGCTCTCGCAAAACGACAAAGCGGTATCGAGATTCCACGACCTGTTGGTTGAAACCTTCCGGGCCGAATCGCCATAGCCACCCAGCAACTCGCTATCCCGCACGGTGCGCGCTGCGCACCCTGAACTCTGGCCAGCCCCGAATCTAGACGAATAAACATCATCCGCAGGGTGCGCACTGCGCACCGCCAGCGCTGTTATCTCTCCATCACCGCTCCCTCTCACAACTCCCCATCACCGTTCTTCATCACCACTTCCAATCACCAGACGGAACCAGATCACATTTTTCAAAAATGCGATCCCTGAATGAGCCCAATTCAACACCCTTCGACCCCGACGTGAAGCGGCTTCATGTTTAAACATGAGTCATCCTCAATATTCCTTGAAACAATATCAATTTTCTTCAACAACCTATTTCGGTACAAATACACCCATCGCAACCGGCCGCCAAAAGTGGCCTTCGCCAGAATCATCAGGAAATGATCGCCATGAGCCAGCAATTTACCTTCAGCATCAAAAGCATCGCTTTCGACCACAACTACCAACCGGCCGAAAGCACCCGTGCGACCACCAACTTCGCCAACCTGGCCCGTGGTGAAAGCCGCGAGCAGAACCTGAAAAACGCCCTGCGCATGATCAACAACCGCTTTAACGCACTGGCCTACTGGGACAACCCAAGTGCCGACCGTTACTCGGTAGAGCTGGAAATTGTGTCGGTGGATATTCAGATTGAAGGTAACGGCCAGTCTTTCCCAAGCATCGAAGTGCTGAAAACCAACATCGTCGATCACAAAACCAACAAACGTATTGAAGGCATCGTTGGTAACAACTTCTCCTCCTACGTGCGCGACTACGACTTCAGCGTTGAACTGCTGGAATACAACAAAGGCAAAACCGGCTTCAGCGTGCCAGCCAACTTTGGCGACCTGCACGGCAAGCTGTTCCAGAGCTTTGTGCATTCCGACACCTACGCCCAACACTTCAGCAAGCTGCCGGTCATCTGCCTGAGCGTGTCTGACAGCAAGGTGTACCAGAAAACCGAAAACGAACACCCGGTACTGGGGGTGGAATACGAGCCAAACGAAACCTCGCTGACCGAACAGTACTTCAAGAAGATGGGCTTGCAGGTGCGCTACTTCATGCCGCCAAACAGCGTTGCACCGCTGGCGTTCTACTTCTTTGGCGACCTGCTGACCGACTACACCAACCTGGAGTTGATCAGCACCATCGCCACCATGGAAACCTTCCAGAAGATTTATCGCCCGGAGATCTACAACGCCAACTCAGTGGCTGGCCAAACCTACCAGCCTAACCTGAAGCACACAGATCACTCGGTAACCCAGATTGTGTACGACCGCGAAGAACGCAGCCGGCTGGCCAAACAGCAAGGCAAGTTTGCCGAAGAGCACTTCATCAAGCCGTACCGCGGCCTGCTTGAACAGTGGACTTCCAACCTGACCTTCAACAATCAGTCGTTCAACAACACGGCGTTCTAACAACCTTTGTTACAGGAAAGCGGAGCGGCCAGACGCCCGACAGAGGCGTCGGCCGCTTTTTATGTGTCACCCGTTTTCGCAAAAATCCAATTCAGCTCAGAAAAGAATTCAAACCATGAAAAAGCTACTCCCAACCTCCACCGCTGGCAGCCTGCCAAAACCTGTATGGCTGGCCGAACCGGAAAAACTTTGGTCGCCGTGGAAACTGCAAGACGAACAACTGGTGTTGGGCAAACAAGACGCCCTGCGTTTGTCCCTGCTGGACCAAACCCAGGCCGGCATCGACATTGTCAGCGACGGCGAACAAACCCGTCAGCACTTTGTAACCACCTTTATCGAACACCTGCACGGCGTCGATTTTGAAAACCGCAAAACCGTCAAAATCCGCAACCGCTACGACGCCAGCGTACCTGGCGTGGTCAGCGCCGTAGAACGCAAAAAACCCGTGTTTGTAGAAGACGCCAAATTCCTGCGCAGCCAAACCGACCAACCGATCAAATGGGCACTGCCTGGCCCAATGACCATGATCGACACCCTGTACGACGACCACTACAAAAGCCGCGAAAAACTGGCTTGGGAATTTGCCAAAATTCTGAACGAAGAAGCCAAAGAACTGGAAGCGGCAGGCGTCGACATCATCCAATTCGACGAACCGGCATTTAACGTTTTCTTCGACGAAGTAAACGACTGGGGCATCGCTGCGCTGGAGCGCGCCGCCGAAGGCCTGAAATGCGAAACCGCCGTACACATCTGCTACGGCTACGGCATCAAAGCCAACACCGACTGGAAGAAAACCCTCGGCAACGAATGGCGTCAGTACGAAGAAGTATTCCCGAAACTGCAAAAATCCAGCATCGACATCGTCTCACTGGAATGCATGAACTCCCACGTACCGATGGAACTGATTGAACTGATTCGCGGTAAAAAGGTAATGGTTGGCGCCATCGACGTGGCCACCAACACCGTAGAAACCCCGGAACAAGTTGCCGACGTACTGCGCAAAGCCCTGCAATTCGTCGACGCCGACAAACTTTACCCATGCACCAACTGCGGCATGGCACCACTGAGCAAAGAAGTCGCTAACGGCAAACTGCGTGCGCTGGCGGCGGGTGCAGAGATTGTGAGGAAGGAAATTCTCGGCACCTGATATTTGGGCGTCAGAACGTCAGTGCAGGTTTAGCCCACCCCGCAGTTGTTGGGCGGGGCCCCCAACCTACCTCTGTGATTGGGCGAGCACCTGAACTTCTTTATGCATCCAATAACTCAGATAAACAGCGTCGGTTTACTGAGTTACCTTTACCCACCCACTGTTGCCGTCGTAATTGGCTGGCAGCAGGTCTTCAACCTTTTTAATTGAGTCCGGCAAAGCGCCACACTTTTCCAATGCCTTCTCGAAGCCGCCCTCACGACCGTTCGAGATCTCGACACCAGTGAAACCGAAAACAGGCAAGCCAAACAGGTTTTTGCCTTTTTCAGAAGTCATTTTAACGCCGCCAATGTAGGTAACGGCTCCCGGTTCAAGTTCAAAAGGAACAGAGAACTGCTCATCCTTATCTAGGTTGGTGGTGCCATCGCCAAGGCCGAGGTTGGCCAGGCTGATATCGTAAGCCTCGTACTTACCTGCTGGCATTTTGGCGCAGAAAAATACGCCCGTTTCGCCATTTTCAATGTCCACCCAGTCGTATTCTGTGTCACCGATCCCGGATTGTTCAGAAATCAAACGCCCGACAACCGCTGGATAATCCAGAGAGCGGTACATGAACCACATATGAGTAAAACCCTGCCAACAGTCACCGCCCAACGGCCGCTCATAACAATCAACACTAAAACTTCCGGCGATGTAAGCATGTTGATCTGCGGGAATTTGAGCGAGCGTATCGTCGATTTGCCCCTGATAAGTCGCACAAGCGGACAATGACATCAGAGCTACTGCTGGAAAGATCAAACGCATTTTGAAGGATTCCTTTACCTGTAAATGAATGATGGCTCATGTCTGCCTCCAAGAGCTCAAAATAAAGCCAAATGATAATACTGACACTTTCTGAAGATCGATACAGGCGTAAGTCCCAAATTCTGCCTTGACCGGATCTGATTTTTCATAAGTCCAGAGACAAACAGCTCTAGCAGCTGGTACGAACTTTAAAAGGAAGGAAGTTCTCGGCGCCTGAGCACATAACAACTTGTAGGCTGGGCCCCGCCCAGCAGTTGTTGGGCGGAGCCCAGTCATCCGCAGTGGCCGGCATAGCGAGCAAGCAATCCGCGAAAGAGACGCAAACTGGTAACCCAACAAACGCGGAGCGATTGACGACAAACTTGCCTCAATCCTGAGCCGCATCGGGCTGGACGACCAGCAATGGCTGACCATACCCAGCAATTTGAACGCTGTTTCAGTACGTTTGCGGGCAATGAAACCGACGTTCGACAAGCCTGTGAGCAGCTTGGATACAAGCGGCCGACCGGAACAAGCCAAGCACGCCGTTTGTTAGCTGGGTAAGCTGGCTCTCACTAAAGCCTCAGACGTTGATATTGCTATCAGAAATACATCTGAGGGCCTCGCTCGCCTGAAAATCCCAAAATGGCACTAACTCCAGCAGGGCCAGAACAAATCTACGTTGAGTCTTCCTGCATTGTTCAATCTGCAAACTACTCAAAGCCATGAACGCCATGCTGCCCTAAATATTGAAGCTGCTGATCTATCGGTGGATGTCCTGTTTACTCTCCATGCTGCACTTAATGTTGAAGCTGCTTATCTATGAGTGGATGTACGGTTTACTCGTGCCCCCCGTCCAGGGCCAAAAAAATGGTTATTCTCCCTCATTATTTCTTCTGAATTCATCGTTAAATGCCTTTCTTTCTTGAGCTTCCCTCAAACTTCCTAAAAATTTAAAATTTGCCATCACAACACTCCCTATACTTACAATTTGCAATATTGATAAAAGCAAGGTCGTAAACACGCCTGCTACATGAAGTAAGTTTGACGTTGGAGAGTTATGAATTACTCTAACAAATGGAAACCCAATCTTTATTATTAGTATCGACAGTAGAACAAAAGAAGATGCGAGAACAATCTCTACAAGATCCCCTAGGTAACGAGTGTCATTTTGAACATCCTCAGGGTTTGACGGATCAGGGGAAAAAGCACGCACTAGCGATTTCGGGTAAATTATTGCAATCCAGGCTCCAACAATAGCAAATATTATGGCCGAAATATTCATCAATGAATCAAGCACTGCGCTATGATCCGAATATTTCAGATGTATCGCTACGTCCTTGCACAGGTACGTTAAAAACGATGCTAAAAATATAATCACCACATACTTTCTCATCAACCCTCTCCTAATCCAAAGCAGAAAGCAGCGACTGTCTGATAGGCCTCAGAGCGATCAGAAGATCATTCGCCGAAATCGTTGTACCTCTTTTATAATTTAGATCTAAATCTATCTTCTCACTGATAAACTTGCGATCCAACATTGTTTTTCCACCATTATTGTAGACAAACCCTACCTGGTCTACTGGCGATGGAAGTGTGTTTTGATGATAGTTTTCAAAAATCTCCTTAATCTCATCTACAGTAGGCTTGTATGTAATTTTTTCCCACACCTTGTAAGTTTTTTTCGAGCTTATATTTGGGGTAACCCTAAGCAAATCAGAAAGGAAGTCGACAACTTTATTTGATGAAACAGCAGTAGATGATTCAATATTCCTTACTTTAAGAATCTGTGTAATATTGTTTGCATTCCCAAGCACTTCTGTGAGTACAGCGTTTGAGTGACTATACTTAGTTACAAAATTAGGAAGTGGAGATGGATCTTTCAAGTCGGATGAAGTCCCAGAACCACTATACCCAACAATATTATTCGATTGATTTATAACTCTATATTTTGAATACGTTGAAAGAAAACCATTCACATATTCATCAAATGCGCCTTTTCCAGTTTCTGAATGACCAAATTTAATAGTCGCGCATACTTTCTTTTTCGGGACCACCCAGAAATAACTAGGAACTCCGGGTATCGCATCAGGGTCACTGAATGATGTTGAAAGAATCGATGTCTTACCGATGGCCGAGTTCGGGTTTATTCCTAGGGTCGTACCATCTGAGTGTAAAGTTTCATTCCAAAGAACAATAACAAAATCATCGTTACTAGAGTCTTTGGACGAGTCTAAATAGTATACGTTTTTTATATTACCGATATTCGTACCAGTAAAAGTTTGGGTGTTAATGATCTTTTTTTTACTAGATGCCCAGCTAATCAAATCATCAAATGAGTCGCATAGTGACCCAAACAGTGGAGAGGCTGTATTCCTAGAGTAAAAGCCACATTTCAAAACATCAATGAATTTAATTTTAGCTTCTATCACGTCAGCCTCTTTTCCAGTGTAGTAGTTTGCAGTGGCCAAATGATCCGACCACTAAGAGCAGCAGTGTCCTATCTGCCATAAATCATTCTAACAACCCACTTACGGTACCACGCTACTGCTACCAATCAAGCACCTACAGCAAGTAAAAATCCATTCCCCACATTCCATTCCTCAAACGCTTTTCATCAAACGCCAGCCAACAAAAAACCCGCGCTGATTACTCAGCGCGGGTTTCTTTAAGGCTTGGTAGCCGGGAATATGATGAAGGTTTTGGCCTTACATCATGCCGCCCATTCCACCCATACCGCCCATGCCACCCATATCTGGCATACCGGCGCCTTCTTCTTTAGGCAGCTCGGCAACCATGGCTTCGGTGGTGATCATCAGACCAGCAACGGAAGCAGCGGCTTGCAGGGAAGAACGGGTTACTTTGGCTGGGTCCAGGATACCCATTTCGATCATGTCGCCGTATTCGCCAGTGGCAGCGTTGAAGCCGAAGGAGCCTTCGCCTGCTTTCACTTTGTCTACAACAACAGAACCTTCAGCACCGGCGTTGCCAGCGATCTGACGGATTGGGGCTTCCATGGCGCGCAGGGCCAGGGCGATACCGACGTTCTGGTCTTCGTTGTCGCCTTCTACAGATACGTTCGCCAGAGCGCGTACCAGAGCCACACCACCACCAGCAACTACGCCTTCTTCTACCGCAGCGCGGGTAGCGTTCAGGGCGTCGTCTACGCGGTCTTTCTTCTCTTTCATTTCAACTTCGGAACCAGCGCCGACTTTGATAACGGCAACACCGCCAGCCAGTTTGGCTACGCGCTCTTGCAGTTTTTCTTTGTCGTAGTCGGAAGTAGAGGAAGCGATTTCAGCACGGATCTGTTCAACGCGAGCGTTTACTTCAGCTTGCTGGCCAGCGCCGTCAACAACCACGGTGTTTTCTTTGCTGATCACAACTTTGGATGCAGTACCCAGCATGTCCAGAGTGGTGGTTTCCAGAGACATGCCCACTTCTTCGCTGATGACCTGACCGCCGGTCAGAATCGCGATGTCTTGCAGCATGGCTTTACGACGGTCGCCGAAGCCTGGAGCTTTAACAGCAGCAACTTTGAAAGTACCGCGCAGGTTGTTAACAACCAGAGTAGCCAGTGCCTGACCTTCAACGTCTTCAGCAACGATCAGCAGAGGACGGCCGGATTTGGCAACGTTTTCCAGTACTGGAATCAGTTCTTGCAGGTTGTCGATTTTCTTGTCGACCAGCAGGATCAGTGGGTTGTCCAGCTCGGCAGTCATTTTTTCCTGGTTGGTTACGAAGTACGGAGACAGGTAACCACGGTCGAATTGCATACCTTCAACCACGTCCAGTTCGTCGGCGAAGCCTTTGGCTTCTTCAACGGTGATCACGCCTTCCAGACCTACTTTGTCCATGGCGTCGGCGATCATTTTGCCAACTTCGGCGTCGGAGTTCGCAGAGATAGTACCTACCTGGGCGATTTCCTTGCTTTCTTTACATGGCTTGGCTTGAGCTGCCAGCTGTTCAACAACGGCTGCGGTGGCCTTGTCGATGCCGCGCTTCAGGTCCATTGGGTTCATGCCAGCGGCAACGGCTTTCAGGCCTTCGTTTACGATGGCTTGGGCCAGAACGGTTGCAGTGGTAGTACCGTCACCGGCTTTGTCGTTGGCTTGGGAAGCAACTTCCTTAACCATTTGTGCGCCCATGTTTTCGAACTTGTCTTCCAGTTCGATTTCCTTGGCTACGGATACGCCGTCTTTAGTGATGGTTGGACCACCGAAAGACTTTTCCAGTACCACGTTACGGCCTTTAGGACCCAGGGTTACTTTTACAGCGTTGGCCAGGATGTTTACGCCTTCCAGCATTTTGGCGCGGGCGTCGTTACCAAATTTGACTTCTTTAGCAGCCATTTTCATTTCCTCAAAAATTGTGTGTCGTTAACGATGTTGAACGAATCAGTTAAAAGCGCGGATCAGGATTCCAGTACGCCGTAGATTTCGCTTTCGTTCAGGATCAGCAGCTCTTCACCACCGATTTCGATGGTGTTGGAACCGGAGTATTTGCCGAACACAACAGTGTCACCGGCTTTAACAGCCAGAGGCTGAACTTCACCGTTATTCAGAACGCGACCAGTACCGACAGCTACCACTTCGCCCTGGTTTGGCTTTTCCGCAGCGGAACCTGGCAGCAGGATACCGCCAGCAGTGGTTTGCTCTTCTTCCTTGCGACGAACAACGACGCGATCGTGTAGAGGACGGATATTCATTTGAGGTTCTCTCCAATTTTTAAGCATGTTTGCTTTAAACGGGGGTGGCTGCTCCTGTTTGATGTCAGCCGCCCCAAATTCTTGTAATTCCTAGATATGGACGGGCAATGGCTTTTCAACACCTGGCAGGTAAAAAAATTTTCTACTGATTTTTTGGTTTTTATTAAGTTTGGCTATTTTGAGTTATTGAAAGGGAGGCTGAGGTGCGCAGTGCGCACCCTACGGAGGCTACTCAGATAAATGATTTGTAGGAGGCAATTTATTGCCGAATGCCTTGGCGCCGCTATTTTGCGGGCGGGCCGCCCGCGCTCCCAGGTTGTCTATCAAGAACTGGGTTACCTTCGCTCATTGATAACAACAAGCACTGTGGGAGGTAGCTTGCTGCCGATGGATTTTCGCGAGCAAGCTCGCTCCCACATTGGCCAAGTATTATCGGTCTGTAGGTGCTGGCTTGCCTTTGATGGTTTGTGATGGACACAAGCGCACCATCCTATTCACATGAATGATGTGTAGGAGGCAATTCATTGCCGAATGCCTTGGCGTCGCTATCTGCGGGCGGGCCGCCCGCGCTCCCGGATTTGGCAATCGTGGGAGGTAGCTTGCTGCCAACGGGGCTTTCGCGAGCAAGCTCGCTCCCACATTGGTCCGGGCTCCCACAAATCCACAAACAAGACATCCACAAACCAGCCCCAGAAACGCAAAAGCCGGATCATGTGATCCGGCTTTTGCGTGTGGAGCTTGTGTGTTTGAACAGCGATTAATCCTCGCGGCGGTATTCGCCTTCAATCACTTCCGGGCGGTGGTTGCTTGGTTGTTCACGCTGTGGGCGACGGCCGCCAAACGGGTCGGCTTGACCGCCTTCAAATGGGCTGGATTGTGGACCGCCCTGAGGACCTTGACCAAAGCCTCCGCCCATCATCACTTTTGGTTTGATGAACTTGGTGACGTTGCCAATCATGGAGTGGCGGATGGCCGGTACCAGCAGAGCGAAGCCAAAGGCGTCGGTAACAAACCCGGGGGTCAGCAGCAGTGCGCCAGCCAGTGCTAGCAGGAAGCCTTCGGCCAGTTCGCTGGCTGGCAGTCCGCCTTCTTGCATTTTTTGCTGAGCACGCAGCAGTACGCCAGCGCCTTGCTGTTTCAGCAGGCGCACGCCAAGGATGGCGGTAACAAAAATGATGGCGATGGTCGGCAGTACGCCAATCAGACCACCCACCTGAATCAGTACCGCAAGCTCAATGATGGGTACGATGATAAATATCAGTAGAAAAGGCACTCGAACCTCCCGATGTGCGTTGTTTTCTGTCTGGTTGGATGCGTTTGCTTGGGAAAATTCCAGCCAGTTTTGAATTCGTCTGTTTTGTTAGATTAGGGCGGCGGAGGTTATTTCAAGGTTATGACGGCGATTTTGGATAGCAGCAGCCGGCATCTCTGGTTCATTGAAAAACCGGTAATGGCCTGCTTTGTGGTATTCGGCGCTATACTTTGGCCATTCTCTTAATCGACAGTCCCGCTGGAGATCCCTATGAATTTACAAGACAAAGTCATCGCCATTACCGGTGCAGGCCAGGGACTCGGCCGCGCAATGGCGGTCTTTTTGGCTAGCCGTGGTGCCCGCATCGCCGTCATCGATATCAATGATGAGCACATGGCCGAAACCCTCGGACAGATTGAAGCGGCAGGCAGTAGCGGCAAAAGCTATCGCTGCAACGTTGCCAGCGAATCCGAAGTAGAAACCACCTTCAAGGCCATCGCTGACGATTTTGGCGCGCTCAATGGTCTGGTGAACAACGCCGGTATTCTGCGCGACGGTTTGATGGTGAAAGTGAAGGATGGCGAGGTCAGCAAGATGTCGTTGTCCCACTGGCAGTCGGTGATTGATGTGAACCTGACCGGTGTGTTCCTGTGTGGCCGTGAAGCCGCTATCCAGATGATCAACACCCAAAGCGAAGGCTGCATCGTCAATATTTCCAGCATTTCCCGCACCGGTAACATGGGCCAGAGTAACTATTCTGCCGCCAAGGCCGGTGTTGCCAGTCTGGCCGTGGTGTGGGCCAAGGAGCTGGCACGTTACAAGATTCGGGCAAACGCGATTGCACCGGGCTTTATTGCCACCGAGATGACCGCCGGTATGAAGCCGGAAGCGCTGGATCACATCAGTAAAATGATTCCAGCCGGTCGTATGGGCCAGCCGGACGAAATTGCCCATGCCGTCGCCTTTTTGATGGAAAATGACTATATGTCGGGTCGGGTGGTTGAAGTGGACGGCGGCTTGCGTCTGTAATCAGGCTCCTGTTCTTCTGACACTTAGCACTCGAAAACCAACACCCGCAAAACAGAGCCCGAAAACGTAGACAATTCGCGCACTTGGATAGCCAATTGGCCAGATTTGGCCGCTGTGCTATCCAAGGTCACAACAATGTGATACCACTTCGCTATCGTTACATGGACAGGCAGAATCCAATGGCAAGTCATGCTCATTCCGCCATTGTGGCTACAGCTCACGACATTCGGCTGTTTACCATGCTGGCCAGCGTCCCCGAAGGAAATGTGGTGACCTACGGTCAGCTTGCTGATCTGGTGGGTTTTCCGCGCCGTGCCCGCTGGGTCGGCCAAATGCTGAAGCAACTGCCTGAAGGCAGTAAGTTACCCTGGCATCGGGTGATTAACGCCCAAGGCAAGATTTCCTTGCCAGCAGACGGCGGCGGCAGCGAGCAGGCAGACCGGCTGCGCGCCGAGGGCATTCTGGTTACCCCGGATGGCAAGGTAAGCCTGAACCAATATCGCTGGCGTCCCTGACGCCGTGTCAGCCTGATTCAATAACCCTTTATCCGATTCAAGATAACGCCCTCGGTGCGACGCATCGACCCCAGGACACTGCATGCCTTTCCGCAAACCTTCGCCTTTCACTGCCCTGCTAACCGGCTTTGTGATGCTGCCCGTGCTGGTTGCCAGCTCGTTTGCGGTGTTCGCTGAGCCGCCTGCCGGTGTGGTCGGTTATGCCTGCCACGACCATCGAGCACTGGTGTTGCTGGCCTACGACGGTGCTAAAAATCGTAAAGGCTGGGCTGCTTTTGGCGGCCATGGCGAAAAAGACGAACGCATTGCTGATACTGCAGCTCGTGAGTTTCGGGAAGAAACCCGCTGCGCCTTCGAGGCACCGCTTGCCGACCAGCTTCAGGGCCAGCCACGTTCGGTCATTGGCCCCTTTTACAGTTATGTTTGGCAGGTGCCGTTTGTGGATGCCGAGCAGATTGAAAAATCCCGTTGTGGCACCCCCGGTGAACGCAATCAGTTTATCTGGGTAAGTGCTGCCGACCTCGCCCATGCGGTAAGAATCACCGGTCAGATCAAGGCCGTTCAGGCTGCCAAAGACAAAAACCCCGACCGCAACTACCCCTTGTGGTTTGCTGGCCGAATTGCCTTGCAGCAAGCCATGCAAGACGGTTTGCTGCCGGTTGATGACTCCGTCTGTCAGTAGTTTTTATGTAAAAGCCCGAATTGCAGCCACTGAAAATCAGCGGTTAACTGGGCTTCCTAAAACGATAACAACGGTAGACCCCGCAGTGCTGATTCTTGCCAAAATTCTGATTACCTTTCTTACGGTTGTGTTACTGGCCGTCGTCGCCGAACGACTGGGGCCAAAACACGCAGGCTTGCTGGCGGGCTTTCCGCTTGGCACCGGCATTGCGCTGTATTTCTTTGGTTGGCAACACGGCGAAGCCTTCGCTGCGACCAGCGCCCTCTATACCCTCTCCGGGCTCAGTTCGGCGGTGTGTTTGGCACTGGGTTACCGGCTGGTGATCCGACGTTTTCCAAGGCTTTCGAGCTTGCCGCTGGCCATTGCAGCTGGCTTGCTGTGCTTTCTGACATCCAGTGCACTGTTGCAGTTTTTACCGGCCAATCGCTGGCTGGCGCTGGCCGTTGTGGTACTGGTGATTGTGCTGGTGCGATCGGTGTTCAAGCGTATTCCGGAGCAGAAACAGCCGACGGCGCAATGCCATCGGGTGGCGTCCGGCTGGTTTCATAGTCGAGTGGGCAAAATGTTGTTCAGAGCCGGGATGGCAACGGCGACCATTTTAATGATTACCGGCATCGCCGAGTGGCTGGGGCCGGAGCGAGCCGGTTTACTGGCGGCCTTTCCGGTGAGTTTCTTCCCTTTGATGCTGATTTTGCACCTGAGTCAGGGAGCTGCTGTGTTGTCGACCGCCATCAAGCATTACCCGGACGGCATCGGCAGCCTGGTGGTGTACGCCCTGAGCGTCAGTTACACCTACCCGCTGATGGGGCTGCAATGGGGTACCGTGGCCAGTTTGTTGGCGTCGGTGGCGTATTTGGGAGTGTACAGCTTGCTGTCATCGAAGTTGGCCCGTGCCCAGTCTTAAGACCCTGTAAAACTGTCAAGAGCGCGGGCGGCCCGCCCGCATTCGGCAATGAATTGCCTCCTACAAATCATTCATCTGAACAACTGCGCTTGCCCCCCCTATCGCAGGCAAGCCGGCTTCGAATGTTTCCCAGAGCGTGGTCCAATGTGGGAGCGAGCTTGCTCGCGAAAATCCATCGGCAGCAAGCTACCTCCCACGATTGCCCCGCTATTGTCAGATCATGGCTTCAATATCGATGCCTTCTTCCCGCAGCTTGGCCACCTTGTAGCGCAAGGTTCTTGGGCTGATGCCCAAACGGTCGGCGGCTTCCTTACGGCTTGGTTCTTCCCGAATGGCCTTTACGATCAGCTCGACTTCGCGGTGGCGTAAATCGTTGCCCAAGCGGCCTTCTTCCATCGCCGCAGCAGCCATCGAGCTACCCCAACTGGCGGTGTGGCTGGCTGAATGGCTGCCTGTGTAATGAACGGAATTCAACTCCTCAGCAGGCTCTACAACGCTTGCGCCCTGTCGATCGTTGGCGGTGTGATTGAATTGCGCGGTGACGCTGGCGGCATTGGTGCGCTGGCCCGGCACCGGCGTCAGAATCAGGTCCGAGGCAAACAGCTGCGCACCGGTTTGCAGAATCAACGCCCGTTGCATGGTGTTGTCCAGCTCACGGACATTGCCCGGCCAGCTGTGGTGCAACAGTTTCTGTTCTGCATCCGGCATCAGCACTGGCGCACGACGCTTCATTTTACCGGCATGGTGAGTCAGCAGTCGTTTGGCCAGCGGAATAATGTCATCACTGCGTTCTCGCAGTGGCAACCAGGTGAGTGGGAAGACGCTGAGGCGGTAGTACAGGTCTTCGCGGAAATTGCCTTCGGCGACGTAGTCAGCCAATTCACGGTTGGTGGTGGCAATGATGCGCACATCCAGATTGATGGTGCGTTTGCCGCCCAGTCGTTCTACCTGGCGTTCTTGCAGAACCCGCAACAGCTTGGCTTGCAAACCGGCGTCCATTTCAGTGACTTCGTCCAGCAGCAAGGTGCCGCCCTGGGCTTGTTCAAACTTGCCCGGCGATGACTGGTAAGCACCGGTATAGGCGCCTTTTTCGTAACCGAACAACATGGCTTCGAGCATGTTTTCCGGGATTGCTGCGCAGTTAATTGCCACAAAGGGCTGGTCCGCCCGTTCGGAATGCTGGTGAATGTAGCGCGCCAGCACCTCTTTACCGGTACCGCTTTCGCCGCTGATCAGCACGGTGGAGTCGGTTTGCGCCACTCGTTCCGCCATTTGAAACAGCTGACGGCTGGCCACCGAATTGGCCACCGGCAGTTCCTCTTTACGCTGTTTGCGCTGCTGCGGCTGCTGATCGAACGGCTGCAGCAAGGTGTCCAGTTCACTGTGCTCGAACGGCTTCATCAGGTAGTCATTGGCACCGCGCTGCATGGCTTGCACCGCCTGGCTAACGTCACCGTAGGCGGTCATCAGTACCATCGGCAGCCACGGATGTTCTTCACGAACCTTGCCCAGCAACGTCAGGCCGTCCATGCCTGGCATATTAATGTCCGACAGAATCAGGTCTGGCGTCTGGTTTTGCAGCGCCACACAGGCGTCCAGACCATCGCGCGCGGCGGTAACGGAATGACCTTTGATTTCGAGGCTATCAACCACGGCTTCGCGCAGTTGCGGGTCGTCTTCAACTACCAGAATCTGCATATCAAGTACCTCACGCGTTGGTAGTGTGGGGGCCTGCATCAGCCTGAGTGCTGGCAAGCGGGATTCGTACGTTGGCGCAGAGGCCGCCAACATCACTGTCTTCCAGGGTCAGCAAACCGCCGTGGGCGCGGGCAATGGCCTGTACCACCGCAAGGCCAAGGCCAGTGCCATTGGGTTTGCTGCTGTTGAATGGCTCCAGTACCTGCTGCTTTTGCTCGCTGTTGAGGCCCGGGCCGTTATCGGAAATCTGGATGGAAATACCCGGCGCGGCGTCGTCACCGGTTTCGCGGCACACCAGCGCCAGCCGAATGGTCGGCGTACGGGCTTCGCGGCAGGCTTCCAGCGCGTTGTTAATCAGGTTCATCAAGCCGCTGACCAGTGCATCGCGGTTGCAGTGGATAATTTTGTCCGGGCACTGGTTGTCGATGTGGTAGAGGCCGTTGTTTTGCACCATCGGCACTTCCATGGCGGCTTCGAGGTCTTCCATGAGGTCTGCCAGGCTGATGTCGTCATGCAGTGGCAAATCACCACGGGCGAAGATCAGCATGTCGCGAACTTGATGCTCGAGGTGGCGTAAACGCTCCATCAATTTGCCAGCGAAGCGTTCGCGGCTGTTTTGATCAAGATCCGGATTGGCCAGATGGCCAGCGTAAAGCGTTGCAGCCGACAGTGGCGTCCGCACTTGATGCGCCAGTGACGCAACCATTTTACCCATCGCAGACAGGCGCTGATGCTGGGCCAGTTTGGTTTGCAGAGCGCGGGTTTCAGTCATGTCCGTCAGCAGCACCAGCTGACCAGGCTGTTCGGTCATGGGGTTGGTACGAATCAGTACCCGACGGCCGTTTTTCAGGGAAACTTCGTGGCCATCGTCGTGGCGTGGCGCAAAGCAGCGACTGATCAGCACACGCCAGCGCTGACCCAAAATGGAATTCACATCCGCCAGCGGTGCCAGCAGCTGTTCCGCCACTGGATTGGCTTTGGTCACAATACCGTTGCGATCCAGCAGCAAAACACCGGCAGGTAGCATGTTCAGCAGCAGCGCCAGCTCATTGGCCAGACGCTCTTTTTCCGCCAGCTCTTTCATGCGCTGACGAGACACCTGGGCCAACTCACCACTGAGCTGCTCTACCTGGGTTTCCAGTTGCTCGTAGGTGTCGCTCAGTTGGCGCGACATTTGATTGAAAAGATTGAGGGTACGGTTCAGAACCTGACGCTCTTCACTCACACCACTGCGATTTCCCAGCATATTGCTGACATCGGCCACGGAGGACGGGTTACCCGAGTTGGCCTGTGCTGTTGAAATCGTCATAAACACCTCGCAAATCTGCTGATTTGTCGCCAGAAATCCAGCGTTTAGTCAGAGATTGCAAGGGCTGTGCCTGATTTCAAGATTATTTATAAACTATTGTTTTTATTAGATTTTTAATAAAACAACCTCACATTTGACGGTTTTCAGGCATAAAAAAACCGGCTTGATGCCGGTTTTTTATCGTCGCTCTGTGAGGTTGAATCTGGAGTTTTGACGCCAGAAAAATCACACTCAGGCGAAGTCTTTCTCTTTGCGTTGCAGGTTGTACTTGCGCATTTTTTCCACCAGCGTGGTACGACGAATGTTCAGCTTTTCGGCGGCTCGCGCCACCACGCCATTGGCATCGTCCAGCGCCTGTTGAATCAGGGTCGATTCCAGATCGGCGAGGTATTCGCGCAAATCCAGACCATTCACTGGCAGCAAAGCGGCGTTTTCCAGGGTAACCGGCTGGTTCTCGTCCTGCATCAGCTGCATTGCGGCTTCGTTGTTATTGGCTTCGAATTCCGCTTCTTCGCCATCGCCAAAGTGGCGGAATTTTTTCGGCAGCTCGTTAACGCCCACCACCCCATAAGGATGAAGAATCGCCAAACGCTCAACCAGGTTGGCCAGCTCACGGACGTTGCCGTGCCACTCGTGTCGGCACAACGACATAATGGCCGCCGAGTTAAAACGAATGGAGCCCCGCTTCTCGTTTTCCAAACGAGCGATCAACTCATTCAGCAACAATGGCAGGTCTTCTACCCGCTCGCGCAAGGACGGCATTTCGATGGGGAATACGTTCAGACGGTAGTAGAGGTCTTCCCGGAAGGTGCCGTCTTCGATCATCTGCTCGAGGTTCTTGTGGGTTGCAGCAATGATGCGCACGTTGGCATTCATGGTTTTGTTGCTGCCCACCCGTTCGTAGGTGTGCTCTTGCAAAACACGCAGGATTTTCACCTGCATGTTTAAGGGCATATCGCGAATTTCGTCGAGGAACAGGGTGCCGCCTTCGGCCAGTTCAAAACGGCCCGGACGGCTGGAAATTGCACCGGTGAAAGCGCCCTTTTCGTGGCCGAACAGTTCGCTCTCCAGCAGTTCCGCCGGAATCGCGCCACAGTTAACCGGCACAAACGGCTTTTTACGACGGTTGGAATGGTAGTGCAGGTTACGGGCAACCACTTCTTTACCAGTGCCCGACTCGCCAAGGATCATCACACTGACGTCCTTGTCGGCCACCTGCATGATCAGGTCGCGTACTTGCTGAATATGGCGGCTGGTGCCAACCAGGCTACGGAACAGTTTAACGTCACGGCGCTCACCGCGACCGCCACCATTGGTGAAGTGGTCACGGAACAACTGACAACGGTGCAGACTGTCCAGCAGCTTGTTGTAGCTCGGTGGGGTATCCAGTACGGCCAGTACGTTGCGACGAACGTTCTCGTCCAGCTTGGTGTTGCTCAGGTCGCCACTGCCAACCGCAATCATGGGTGCAGCTTTGTCCCAACCGTACACATCCGAAAGGATGCTGGCGCAAGCGCCTGAGTCGTCGGTACCGATCAATACAGCAGCGATCTCTTCGCTCGATTCAGTACGTGCATTCACTTCATCCCGCCAATGGGCGCTGTCGCCAACAATGACTTCTTCGCCGAGGAAGTCGAGGATGACCTTCATGTCATGGCGTCGTTGTTGATCGTCATCGATCAGCAGGATCTTGATTTCTCTCCACATACCTATTGCCCTTCCCTTCGATGCTGTCAGGCTGAGGTTCCGGCAGACCGGACTGTTAGCGCCATTCCCTTGGGCAACCTTCGGCCGGATTGTGCCAACAGTTTGACCATTCGTTATCAGTTAAGGACTTGAGACTGACTCTGTCAATTCTTCGTCGCATTACGAATGGATATTGTCAGATAAAACCCCAAAACAACATCTATGGTTACGTTATTGTCCTACTGTCTTACAATTGGTGACATAATTAACAACATTTTGCAGTCGAGGATATGACGCAGGCCGCCAGTTTTGCGGCCGGGTCACGATGAGACAGGATCAGGGATTTTGCCCTCCCGGTTGGAGGACACATCTCCCTGATGGTTCAAACAGAAATCTGGCTGGACAGCTCGGCGGAATCGGTTTCTTTTTTCGATGCAGGGGCAAAGTTGGCGAGATAATCGTCGCGGATGCCATCCCAGCCGCGTTTCACCTCAAGCAACAATCCCATCACTTCTTCGATCATTTCAATGTCGTTGGCACTGCTGGCCTGCAGCAGACGACGGTTCATGTAGTCGTACAAACGATCCAGGTTCATGGAGATCTCACCACCGGAACTGTGATCCAGACTGGATTGCAGTGTGCCGATGATCTCGATAACGCGTCCCAACAAATTGGCTTTGGTCGCCATGTCCTTGTTTTCAATCGCGACCTTGCTCTGCGCCATACGGGTCAACGCAGCTTCCATCAACAATTGAATCAGCCGGTGTGGATCGGCATCCAGAACTTCGGAAGTCGCATTCACTCGCTGATATTGTTTGGCACCTGAAGGGTACATAGACCTGCTCCTCTCATTCATTGCCAGGCTGGTTATCCAGAGTTAACGGCCGGGCCAGAATGATCTTTAGAAAAAAATCTGCCTAAAGCCCCTCTGAAAAACTCAACGCAACACCAGCAAAAGAGCAACAACACAAAGCCAAACAGCGGTAAGGGTTATCCGCCGATGGGCTTTCCAATGGCTGACCTTTGCCTCTCTTTCTATCCAAGCCTCAAAAAATTCCATTTAAAACAGCAAGTTATAATTTGGCATAGGCTGTGCTTTATCTGACCATCAGCGGCAATACGACCGCACCATCAGACAGATACTCGCCGCCGGGCGGCAAGGGGTCCCCATGGAGAGCACTGCACTCAGGCAGACCGACATACCGGGTTTCAAGGGCAAGGCAAGGGCACTGTACATTCAGGCCAGCACCCTCTACACGCGTGCTGGCGACGAAGGCCGCAGCGACTTGCTGGACGAGGCCCTGACGCTGGCCGAAAAGGCTCACCTGAGCGACCCGGGCAACCTGCAAAGCTGCAACCTGCTGGCCCGTATTCAGCTGCGCCGTGGCGAACTCGACAGCGCCGAACGCTGGGCTGGCATCGGCCTTGGGCTGAAACCCGACAGTACCAGTATTCTGTACACCGCCGGTCTGATTGCGCTGGAACAGCACCAGCTTGATCAGGCCGAAGACTATTTTGCCCGCGCCACCCGAATCTCGCGGGTAGCCACCCGGGCACCGGTATCGCTGGCTCACATTCACTTGCTGAAAGGCAACTTTAACGAAGCCTTTGCCGAATACCGCCAGCTGCTGCAACAACACCCGGACGACGTCTACCTGCAAAGCCGTCTGATGGAAGCCGCTGCCGGGGTACGACTGGACGAATACGACGCTGTCCTTGCCGACGAATTACTGCAATGGTTTGAGTTTGAAGGTGATATTTCGCTGCTCGACCGCCTGACACTGGGGCAGCTGAAACTGCGCTACCGTGCGATTCAGGGCGAACGCCCGCTGGAAATCACTGACCTGCTGGATGATCCGCTATTGATTGCGGCCTGCTCACGCTTTGCCATGGCCGACCCCGACCTAGAACGGCTGCTGACCTCCGCCCGTTTGTCGATTCTGACCCAGACCACACGACAACTTGCCATTGATAACAAACTGCAGCCGCTGGCACTGGCCATTGCCAAGCAGACAAGCCTCAACGAAGGCAGCTGGATGGAAAGCGACGACGAGCAACAACAAATTGCGCGTTTGCAAACGGTCGGCAGCAAACTGTTGCAACTGGCTGACGCCCAATCACTGGCAGCCGCTTCCGCCTGTTGCCTGCTGATCGCCATGTATCGGCCCATTCAGCAAACCCCATTGCGACCACAACTGCTGCCTCAGCGTTTGCAGCACCCGGCGTTTGATCAGGGAGTAAGCCAACTGCTGTTGCAGCAACTGGCCGAACAGGAACAGCGTACCCTGCATGCAGACGTCATTCCCCAACTGGGTTACGACAGCCAAATGCCGCACCCCAGTCCGGACTTCAAGCAAAGCCCGATTGCCCAGCTGTATGAAAGCAACCCCTACCCGCGCTGGCAGTATCTGGGTAACTACCCCGCCAGCGATTACATGGACATGCTGCAGAAGCAGTTCCCCGGCAAGCTCAGCCATTTAAGCCCAAGGTCACAACTGAACGTGCTGGTTGCCGGTTGCGGCACCGGTCGACAAGCCTTACGGCTGGCACGGTTTTTTACCGATCTTCACGTGACCGCGCTCGACCTGAGTTTGGCGTCGCTCAGCTACGGCCGCTCACGACAAGCCGACTTCGGCCTGTCGGTCGACTGGATTCAGGGGGACATTCTCGATGTCGCCCAGCTGAACCAATCTTTCGACGCCATCGAGTGCTCTGGCGTACTGCACCATATGAACAACCCGCTGACCGGCCTGATGGCGCTGTCGAGCATTCTCAAGGCAGGTGGTGTGATCAAGCTGGCGCTTTACAGTCGCACAGCCCGACGCGGTATTCAGACCCTGCGGAACAATTTGGATACCCCAACCATCAACAGCGCCAACCAATTGCGGCAACTGCGGTTTGGCCTGAAAGACATGGATATTGGCCAGCAAGCAGGGCTGAGCGACCGTCAGATTCAGGAGATTGTGCACTCCCGCGACTTCTATTCACTCAGCGGCACCCGGGATTTGCTCTGCAATCCAACCGAGCATGTCTTTGATATCGCCGGTATTGAAGACTGGTTGTCACGGGCGGGCCTCAAATGGGTCGGCATGCTGGCCAGCGGCCAGGCCGTTAAACTGGCCAACGAATTCTTCCAGCAGCCGGCTGCGGAGCTAACCCCGGCCCAGTGGCAGCAGATCGAAAAGCAACACCCTCAGCTGTTTGCTGGCATGTACCAGTTTTACGCCACCAAACCCGCTCTGGCAGACCTGCGCTAATGCAGGTCTGTGAGCCTACTGAGCGCCTGTGTTTAACAGGTCAATTCACCGGTCCAATTACTGATTAATTAATCAACTAAATAAATAAACCGTCGACTGATTAACGAATCGTTAAAATTCCCAAGCGGCACGGTCAGGAATTGTCAGAATCGTATATTTGTGCGGTCAGACAGAACACTGACGATTGCAAACAATTACCATCTACATTAGCTTTCGCGGCCTTGATGATACTTATTCTCTTTGAGGGCAAATCATGGACGCTGAAACTTCCCTTCTTCCAGTTCAGGGCGGCCCTGTCGTCACCATCCTGATTCTCCTGTCCGTGGTTGCGACCACCTTTATTCTTGCCAAAGTTTGGCAATTTATCCGTCTTGGTTCAGGTGGCCAGAAAAAGTCCGAACAGGCACTGGCTCTGCTGGAAAAAGGCGATGTGGCGCAAACCCTGATTATGTCCCGTAATCAAAAGTCGCCTTCCCTGAGCCTGATTGCCCACGTTACTGAACTGCGTCAGAAGCAGATGCCAGAAGACGTATTAAAAGAAGAGTCCATGCGCACCGCACGGGTTTCACTGGTAAACCTGGGTAAAGGCCTGCGTCCCATTGAAGTGATTGCCAACGTGGCACCTCTGATCGGCCTGTTCGGTACGGTTCTGGGCATGATCGAAGCCTTCCAGGCAATGGAATCGGCCGGCTCTCAGGTTGACCCAGCGGTGCTGTCTGGCGGTATCTGGCAAGCCCTGCTGACCACCGCCGCCGGTCTGGCCGTTGCGATCCCGGTTTCCATGATTCACAGCGCGCTGGAGCGCAAGGTCGAAATGGAAGGCGCCAACCTGCAAAACGTACACGACCGTCTGTTTGTTATTGGCCATCAGAAGCCACAGCTGAAAACCGCTGCCACTGGCACGGCCAAGTAACTGCACACGCTGACGGAGTAACGCCATGAGCCAGGCGCTGATGCCACCACGGAAAGCCCGCCCGATCAGTCTTACTGCACTGATCGATGTGGTGTTCATTCTGCTGATGTTCTTCATGCTGACCTCCAGTTTCACTCACTGGCGAGCAGTCACACTGGACTCCAAATCGGCCTCGGCCAGTGCCGCCACCGATAACAAGCAGCCACAGCTGCTGGTGCTGCATGAGAGCGGCACGGTGACTTTAGTACAAGACGAGCCACAAGACTACGACAGCCTGAGCGATGCCATCAGCGCCATCCGCAAGGACGAAGCGCTGGTGTTATTGCCGGAACCCAAGGTTGAAGTTGGCACCATTGTGCATGCCATGGAAGACCTCAATCACCATCAGGTTGAATCGGTAACGCTGGGCGAAACCCTGCCGGAAGCCCTCGACAAGTAACGGACCAGCGAGTCGGAACCCATCATGTTTGACAGCAATAGCCTGACCGGCCCCCGCAAGCAGTCCAACAGCGACGACAATATGATCCCGTTGATCAACATTGTTTTCCTGTTGCTGATCTTCTTTATGGTCGCCGGACAAATCCGCGCCATGCCAGACGCCTCATTGGTATTGCCGAAGGCCGAGCTGGCCGAAATTGAGCAGGAAACCCAGCTGCAACTGGAACTGCTGGCCGACGGTCAGCTGCTGCTCGACGGCGTCTTTGTCAGCCCGGACGAACTGGACGAACAACTGCAACAACTGGGCAACCCGGACACCATCAACGTCGCCCTGTTTGCCGATGAACACGCCACTGCCGTAGAGCTGGACAAAGCCATGGCCGTGCTGCGTCGTCATCAATTGCAGTCGGTGCTGTTGCACTCTGAAACCCGGGAGGGCAGCCAGCCATGATTCTGACCAAACGTCATTGGCTTATCGCCGGAGTACTGGCCGTCGGTGTTCACGCAGGTGTTGCTGGCTGGTTGATGTGGTCGCCCAAGGTTGAAGCCACCGGCATGTCCGAAGGGGATGGTGAGTTTGGTCAGCAGGTTGGTCTGGGCAGCCAGGGCGCGTTAGCGGCACAAATGGCCCGGATGAAAAAAGCCGAGCCAGAGCCTGTGGTAGAAGCGGAACCTGAGCCGGAGCCTAAACCCAAGCCCAAACCGAAACCCAAGCCGGTAGAAAAGAAGCTGCCGGAGAAGAAAGAAGTACCCAAGCCAGAGAAAAAACCGGTTCTGGAACTGCCCAAACCGGAAGCCAAACCGGTGCCGGAAAAAACCTACAAGGTAGAGCAAAAACAGCCGCCGAAACCAGAGCCACCACAACCGCCTGAGCCGGAACAACCTGTTGAACCGGTCGAAGAGGTTGAGGAAAAGCCAGCGGTGGCTGAAAAGTTTGAGCAGGCCAATCCGAACGCCCGGGATTCTGTCTCCAGCGAGCAGATGAACAAGCGCACCGGTAACCGTTCCGACCGCGCCAGTGGCGGCAAGCGAGGCAAAGCCAAGAGCTACATTGCTGACCTGAATCGCTGGCTTAACCAACATCAGGAATATCCACCAAAGGCCAAGAAGAAAAAGATCGAAGGCGTGGTGAAACTGCAATTTGCATTTGACCGCGATGGCTACGTACTGAGCTCAAGAGTGTATGAATCCTCTGGCTCGGAGCTGCTCGACCAGGCAGCACTGGACATGCTTCAAAAAGCCAGTCCACTGCCACTGGTCCCGAAAGACTTTTATCCAAAGAAAAAGCGTTTGAGCATGGTGATTCCGGTCGAGTATTCACTGATTACCGACTGACCATCCTGCAAGCCTCACCAGCGAGGCTTGCCTGGGCCCTTCCCGCCCAACCTGAATTGCATTCATCGTCGGTTTTGTACCGGTGATGCTTCCTGCCGCCTTTGGACCGCAGATCCGAGGGCAGCAAGTCGTAAAAAACAACGCAGTGATGCTGACTGCACCCAGTCATCGGCAATGTATCGATGACGCTTCCCATCAACCGGCGGACCGCAGATCCACCGGCTGAGAGAAGCACGCAGCCAGCCAAACTGCCTTCAGTCACCGGCCATGTACCGATGACATTTCCCGCAGCCAATCGGACCGCAGATCCGCTGGCCGTGGGACGCAACGTGGTAATGCTGACTGCAACCAGCCATCGGCAACGTATCGATGGCCGCACCGGGCGTAACGGGACCGCAGATCCTGTGACCGCGCGGTGCACGCAGACGGGCAAAACCGCCCAACGCCATCGTCTGAACGATGAATGGCATCTTGCCCTGACAGGACCGCAGATCCCGTCAGAGCAGGAATAAACGTTGTAACAAGGCCAGCGGCAATGCATCGCTGGCCGCCCAGCCACAACAGGGCCGCAGACCCGGTTGTGGTGTTGAACTACATATACCAATAAAGGGATAACTGATGGAAAACATGAAAAAGAAACCGCTCTCACTGAGAGTGGCGGCCTCGCTCGCTCCGGCGTTGGTGGGTATTCCCTCCATGCTGACAGCCACCACGGCGATGGCGAATGATGATGACCCGATCATGCTGGACACGCTCCAGATCGAAGAACGTACGGTCGATACCAACCCATACGCCGAAGACGGCGCGCCATACAAAGCCAAAACCTCCGGTGACCGTCGTCACCTGAAGCCTCTGGCCGACACCCCACAAACCATCACCGTGCTGACCCAGACCCAAATCCAGGACTCTGGCAAAAGCGACATCAAGGACATCCTTGCAGCGCAACCAGGCATTACCCTGGGTACCGGTGAAAACGGCAACGCCTTCGGTGACCGCTATGTTATCCGTGGCCACGAAGCCCGCTCCGATGTGTTTGTTGATGGCCTGCGCGACACCGGCATGACCACCCGCGAAAGCTTCGCGGTAGAACAGGTTGAAGTAACCAAAGGCCCAAGCTCGACCTTCGCAGGTCGTGGTTCCACTGGCGGTGCGGTAAACAGCATCACCAAACAAGCCAGCACTGAGTACAGCTTCAACAAAATCTCTGCGGGTGTTGGCACCGACAGCTACCGCCGTGCCACCGTCGACAGCAACCTGGCCCTGACCGACACCATTGCGGTTCGTGCCAACCTGCTGCACGCCTATGAAGAAGTGCCAGACCGCGAACCGGCCGACCGCGAGCGTAACGGTGCCGCGGTATCTGCGTCGATCCAGGCCACCGACGAGCTGAAGATCATCGCCGACTACTACCACCTGAGCGCGTTTGACCATGCCGACCTGGGCGCCTACATCGACCGCTCCACGGGCAAGGTGAACGAAGACGTTCCTTCCTACGTGCAGGACGAAGACTTCCTCAAGTCCCGCGTCGACACCTGGACCCTGCGTGGTGAGTACGAGACAGATAACGTCACCATTACCAACGCCATTCGTCACGGCACCACCAACAATGGCTACTTCGTGACTGGCGCTGGCTCAACCTCAGCGTACGACGCCGCCAGTACCGATGACGTTGACGACAGCACCAGCACCTACTCCAGCATCAGCCTGAGCAACCACACCGGCTGGCAGGAAGTGGAATACTTCGTTGATCAGCTGAACGTCTACTTTGACGCCGAGCTGGGTGGCATGGAACACCAGTTCGTTACCGGTCTGGAATACTCCAAACACGACGTACTGAACGGCAGCTACAGCGACAGCCCGTCTGGCGCAACCAACTGTATCGTTTCCGGACGTGGCGGGGTGTCAGGCGGCTACTGTCTGATTGATGCCAACGGCAACGAGGTCGACGACATCAACAGCCTGATAGGCCGCAACATCAGTAAAGGCGACTGGAGTTCCAACTACCAGATCACCACCTGGTCCTTCTACCTGATGGATACCATCGAAGTGAACGACCAGCTGGACGTGTTTGCCGGTATTCGTGCTGACCAGTTCGACTACAGCAACGTTGTGATGGGCCGGGGCTCAAGCACTCCCTCCCGCTATGAATACGACGACACCTTGTGGAATGGCCATTTGGGCATGACCGTTGAGTTCCTCGACAACGCCAACTTCTATGCCACCTGGAGCACCTCCTCCAACATCAATGGCGGTGAATCCGACGTTGGCGGCAACTGTGGCTACGGCGGTCTGTGCGGCGATGCCGACATTGTCGGCGGTAGCAAACCGGAAGACACCACCAACTACGAGATGGGCTTCAAGGTTGAGCTGAACGACGAAAAACTGTTGGCAACGTTGGCGATGTTCCAGGTTGAGAAGAAAAACGTCATGGAACAAGACCGCAATAGCACCGGTTACACTTCCGCTGGCCAGCTCAACACCGGCGCCAACCGCGTCAAGGGTATTGAACTGGGCCTGACCGGTAACCTGACCGACAACCTCAGCACTCAGGCGGGTTACACCCACATGATTTCTGAAGTAACGGACAGCTACGACGAGAGCAACATTGGCGGTCGTCTGGCCAACTTCTCGGACAACTCAGCCTACGTGATGCTGAACTACGCGCTCGACGATTCCCTGTCTGTGGGTGGCGCTATGACCTACGCCAGCGAGTCCTACGTTGGCCAGCCAGACAGCCCGGCCGGTGATCTGTACGTTCCGGCGTACCGCATCTTCGACCTGTTCGCGACCTATGAATTCAGCGAACAGCTGAAGGCCCGTCTGAACGTTGGCAACGTTGCCGATACCAAGTACTACCTGACAGCTTACCGTTCCGGCACCTTCGCCTACATTGGCGATGCCCGTAACAGCCAGCTGACCATCGAATACGAGTTCTGATCGAGCCCGTATCCCGCTCCTTGTTGCTGCAGCGCACGCCACGGCACACGCCACAGCACAAGGAGCACTCCGTTTAGAGTAACAACTTGCCTGCTCGTCAGCGTTCAGATCCGTGCTGACAGCAGGCCTTTTTAGTAGCTGCGCAAGCAATAACCCCGTCACCCGGTCAGGATGGTCATCATGTTACTGGCGATTGAAACTCTGTTTACCACTGAAGAAACCGCCGCCATTCGCCACAGCCTGGCGCAAGGAGTCTGGCAGGATGGCACCACAACCGCCGGCGACATCGCCCGCAACGTGAAGCAAAACCTGCAACTGGACCACAACAGTGACATAGCCAAACAGCTGCAAGCACTGATCGTTGAACGGCTGCAACAACACCCGACTTTTATTTCAGCGGCCCTGCCCGCGCGTTTCTTTCCGCCACGTTTCAACTGTTACCAAAACGGTGGCTTCTACGGTTTGCACGTCGACAACGCCATCATGGGACTCGGCACTGCCGAACAGATCCGTACCGACGTCTCGGCCACCCTGTTCCTCAACAGCCCTGACGCCTACGAAGGCGGCGAACTGCAAATTGAAACCCGCTATGGCCTGCAAAGCGTCAAACTGCCTGAGGGCGATTTGATTGTTTACCCCTCAACATCCCTGCATCAGGTCACTCCAGTGACCTCAGGGCAGCGTCTGGCTTCCTTTATGTGGATGCAAAGCCTGGTGAAGGACCCGGCCGAGCGGGAAATGCTGTTTGAGATGGATCAGTCGATCCAGACATTGGGGGCAAAACTGGGCACCGATCACGACGAAGTGGCCCGACTCGGGCAGCTTTATCACAATCTGTTACGCAAATGGTCGGAATAAGTCATCTTTTCGGCTTATATAGTTAGGATGATATTCACTATTTCGTAACCGAATTGACATTAATAGCATGGTTCCTTAGATTGCACCTGCGGAATACTTTTTGCCCCAGAGTCAAGAAAAGTTACCTTTTTCACCCCATTGTGGCGTATTTTGGGTCAATTTCCGCACAAAGCAGACAAACCAGACCCAAGTAGGCGATGTTTGGTCCAACACTCAACACCCCCGAGTGACGGAATCTTCTACCCCACCTGGTAGTCATCCTCCGGACATCTCCGGACTTCCTAACTGAGCCATACGTTAGTAGAAGTTTTCTACTGCTCGGCTTGTCTGCTGAACAGAGGGTTTGTATAAAGCCCCCCGGTTTCGAATCATCTCAGCTCAATCAGAGTCGCCGTGGTCACCGTGACACGCCCAAACGACCGAGCCTGGATCAAAAGTCCGCGAGATGATGTGGCCCAACGGAAGACGCGACAAAACGCGTGTTCTGACAAAACGACTTAGATCAAAAGGCGAAATCGTAATGACTACTCAACAGGTCGATGTCCTCCTGATCGGCGGCGGTGTGATGAGCGCCACGCTCGGCACCCTGCTGAACAAGCTGGATCCATCCATGAAGCTCACCATGGTTGAACGTTTGGATCACGTTGCGCACGAAAGCACCGATGGTTGGAACAACGCTGGTACGGGCCACGCCGGATACTGCGAACTCAACTACACCCCGGAAGACGCCAATGGCAATGTGACCATTGAGCGGGCGCTGAAAATCAACGCCAACTTCGAGCTCTCCCTGCAACTGTGGAGCACCCTGGTAGAAAATGGCGAACTGCCGGAACCGACCCAGTTCATCAACACCACGCCACACATCAGCTTTGTCTGGGGTGAAAAGAACGTCGCTTTCCTGCGCCAGCGCGCCGAAAAGCTGTCTGCCCACCACCTGTTTGCCGACATGGAATTCAGCGATGATCCGGAAGTCCTGAAACAGTGGATGCCACTGGTGATGGAAGGCCGCGACCCATCCGAACCAGTTGCCGGTACCCGTGTTGCCTACGGCTCCGATGTCGATTTCGGCTCCCTCACCCGCAACCTGGTTAATCGCCTGACCAGTCAGGATGCCCTCGACCTGCGCCTGAACACCGAAGTGGTGGATTTCGAGCGTAACCGCAGCGACAAGCGCTGGACCGTTTCCCTGCGCGACCGCAACAGCGGCAAAACCAGCACCATCGACGCTGGCTTCGTATTCATTGGCGCTGGCGGTGGCTCCCTGCCACTGCTGCAAGCTTCCGGCATTGAAGAAGCCGAAGGCTACGGTGGCTTCCCGGTATCCGGCCAGTGGCTGGTGTGCAAGGACGAGAAAATCGTTTCCCAGCACCACGCCAAGGTTTACGGTAAAGCCGCCATTGGCGCGCCGCCAATGTCCGTACCACACCTGGACACCCGTATTATTAACGGCCAGCCAGCACTGCTGTTTGGCCCATACGCTGGCTTCACCACCAAGTTCCTGAAAAAAGGCTCCAAGCTGGACCTGATCAAGTCCGTCAGCACCGACAACCTGTTCCCGATGATGTCGGTGGGCATGCACAACATGGATCTGACCAAATACCTGATCAGCGAAGTGATGCAGTCACACGACGACCGCGTCAGCACCCTGCGTGGCTACTTCCCGGATTGCAAATCCAGCGACTGGACACTGGCGCACGCCGGCCAGCGCGTACAGGTAATCAAGAAAGACGCCAAGGGCAAAGGCAAGCTGGAATTCGGTACCGAACTGGTTGCCGCTGAAGACGGCTCTCTGGCCGCCCTGCTGGGTGCCTCCCCGGGTGCTTCCGTCGCCGCCTTCGCAATGATCGAAGTACTGGAGAAATGCTTTAGCGAGCGAATGAACAGCGAATGGAAAGAAGGCCTGAAAGCCCTGATTCCATCCTACGGCGAATCCTTGATCGACAACGCCGAGCTGCTCAACCAGGTGCGTGAACGCACCCTCACCACCCTGAAACTGAAGTAAACCCGGTTTTTGGTTGGTATCAAAACGGCGCCTTGTGCGCCGTTTTTTGTGGCCGGCGGTTCACTCCACCGACAGATCAATAAAACCCGCCGGGAGCGCGGGCGGCCCGCCCGCAATGTTGAGTGCCACCCGCTAAGCGCATGTCCTGCCGACAATCCAATAGCTCAATAGAACCTGTAGGAGCAGGCTTGCCTGCGAACACCGGCCTTTCTTCACGACTCCAACATAGCGTTAATCGCCTGCGCCAATCGAACATCCCGCATCGTCAGCGCTTTCTTGTCGTGAGACACCAGCGCAATGCTGACGCGGTTGTAGCTGTTACTCCAATCCGGATGGTGATCCATTTTTTCGCTGACCAGCGCCACCCGGCTCATAAACCCAAAGGCCTCCGAGAAGTCCTTGAACACCAGCTCACGACACAGCTTGCCGTCGATTACCTCCCAGTGGGCCAGCTGGTTAATGTGTTGTTCCAGTGAATCCGCCATTTTGCACTTCCCCCTTTCTTTAACTCTCAAAATAACCTCTGAACCAGACTAACAGGCATAAAAAAACGGCGCACAAGGCGCCGTTCTTTTTGATGCATTGGTAATGACCATCAGGCTCCGAAGAAGCTGATCATCACACCGGCAGCAACCGCCGAGCCAATCACACCGGCCACGTTCGGGCCCATGGCGTGCATCAGCAGGAAGTTCTGGGAGTTGGCTTCCAGACCGACCTTGTTGGATACACGCGCCGCCATCGGTACTGCGGATACACCGGCAGAACCAATCAGCGGGTTGATGGCGTCTTTCGACAGTTTGTTCATCAGCTTGGCCATCAGAACACCAGCAGCAGTACCCACACAGAAGGCAATCAGACCCAGTACAATAATCGCCAGGGTGCTGCCATTCAGGAAGGCATCAGAGCTCATCTTGTAGCCCACAGACAGGCCCAGGAAGATGGTGACCACGTTGATCAGGGCATTCTGGGCAGTATCGCTCAGACGCTCTACCACGCCGGATTCCTTCATCAGGTTACCAAAGCAGAACATACCCAGCAGTGGCGCAGCAGAAGGCAGCAGCAGGGCTACCAGTACCAGTACCGCGATTGGGAAGATGATCTTCTCAAGCTTGGTAACAGTACGCAGCTGATCCATCTTGATGGAACGTTCGGCTTCGCTGGTCAACGCCTTCATGATTGGTGGCTGAATCAGCGGCACCAGAGCCATGTAGGAGTATGCAGCAACCGCGATCGCACCCAGCAGCTCAGGCGCCAGCTTGGAGGCAATAAAGATCGAGGTTGGGCCATCAGCACCACCAATGATACCAATCGCTGCCGCTTGCTGGATGGTGAAGTCCATCAAGCCTGCGTCAGTCAGCAACACGGCACCGGCAACCGTACCGAAAATACCGAACTGGGCAGCAGCACCCAGCAGCAGGGTTTTCGGGTTTGCCAGCAGTGGGCCAAAGTCAGTCATGGCACCTACACCCATGAAGATCAGCAGCGGTGCAACACCACTGGCGATGGTCATGTTGTAGAACACGTACAGCATGCCGCTGTCGAAGCCCAGGGCAGAGCCCAAGGCAACGGCTTTCTTGTACAGCATGCCCTGGGTTTCATAGGCTTCTTTATAGGCCGCAAATACGTCCTGCATACCAGCATCAGCAGCCAGACCAAACAGCTTGCCGAATTCCGCCAGCACGTTGGCATCGCCGGAACGGATCGCCGCTTCCGCAGCAGACCAGCCCAGACCGGCACCCGGGATGTTTACCATCAGGGTACCGACAGCGATAGGCAGCAACAGCAAGGGCTCGAAGCCCTTTTTGATGGCCAGGTAAAGCATACCGAAGGCCACCAGCATCATCAGAGCCTGGCCGCCTTCAATGTGGGCAATACCGGTATCGTTCCAGAGGTTGATTAAGCTTTGCATAAATCAGCCTCCCGTTATGCCAGGGTGTACAGGGTATCGCCAACTTTCACGGCAGAACCTTCAGCAGCGCTTACCGCAGTCACGGTACCAGCGCGTGGTGCACGAACCTCGGTTTCCATCTTCATGGCTTCGAGGATCACAACCACATCGCCTTCGGCAACCTGTTCGCCAGCAGACACCAGTACTTTCCAGATGTTACCGGCCAGCGGTGCAGCAATGGCATCGCCTTCACCGGCTGCCGGAGCAGCGCCCGCCGCCGCGGCTGGTGCGTTACCGCCCAGAGAGGTTGGTGCGCCGTTGATAGCACCCAGCTTGGTGACATCGCCGCCTTCGTCTACCTGCACCACGTATTCGTTGCCGTCTACGGTGATGGTGAAGGTGTCTTCGGCATCGCCCTTAGGCGCTGGCTCGAAGGCATCCGGATTGCCACGGTTCTTGAGGAACTTCGGTGCAATCTGCGGGAACATGGCGTAGGTCAGGGCGTCGTCGATCTTGTCGGCAGCCAGCGTCAGACCTTCGTCCTTGGCCAGCTTCTCAACGTCGGCAATTACCTTGTCCATTTCGTTTTCGATCAGGTCTGCCGGGCGACAGGTAATGGCTTCTTTACCGTCCAGAACGCGGGCTTGCAGCTCAGCATTCATGGCAGCAGGTGCCGCACCGTATTCGCCTTTCAGGATGCCCTGGGTCTCTTTCGAGATGGACTTGTAACGCTCGCCAGTCAGTACGTTCAGTACCGCCTGGGTACCAACGATCTGGGAGGTTGGAGTCACCAGCGGAATGTAACCCAGGTCTTCACGAACGCGAGGAATTTCTTTCAGTACGTCGTCAAACTTGTCAGAAGCACCCTGCTCGCGCAGCTGGTTTTCCATGTTGGTCAGCATGCCACCTGGCACCTGAGCCACCAGAATACGGCTGTCGGTACCTTTCAGGGCACCTTCAAACTTGGCGTACTTCTTACGAACCTGACGGAAGTAAGCGGCAATCTCTTCCAGCAACAGCAGGTCGATACCGGTATCACGCTCGGTGCCAGCCAGTGCTGCAACGATGGATTCGGTAGCCGTGTGGCCGTAGGTCATGGACATGGAGGAAATGGCAGTATCAACGCGGTCAATACCGGCTTCCACAGCCTTCAGGATGGTCATGTCGGACAGACCTGAAGTCGCGTGCGCATGCAGCTGAACTTCGAGGTCAGTCTGGGCTTTCAGGCGGGAAACCAGCTCGAAAGCGTCATAAGGCGTCAGTACACCGGCCATGTCTTTAATGGCGATGGAGTCTGCACCCATGTCTTCAATCTGTTTGGCCAGATCGACCCAGGATTCCAGCGTGTGAACCGGACTGGTGGTGTAAGACAGTGTGCCCTGGGCGTGTTTGCCCTGCTTTTTCACTGCTTTCAGTGCGGTGTCCAGGTTGCGCGGGTCGTTCATGGCGTCAAAAACGCGGAAAACGTCCACACCGTTGGTCGCAGCGCGCTCAACGAACTTTTCAACCACGTCGTCAGCGTAGTGACGATAACCCAACAGGTTCTGACCGCGCAGCAGCATCTGGTGCGGGGTCTTTGGCATGGCTTTCTTGAATTCGCGGATACGGTCCCACGGGTCTTCACCGAGGAAACGGATACATGAGTCAAATGTTGCACCACCCCAGGATTCCAGTGACCAGTAACCTACCTGGTCCAGCTTTTCAGCGATAGGCAGCATGTCGTCAATACGCATGCGGGTCGCCAGAATCGATTGGTGCGCGTCGCGCAATACGACGTCGGTAATTCCGAGTTTTTTAGAATCGGTCATGGATGATGGCCTTTTCCTAGATAACGTTTTTGGAACGCTTCTGATTGTTATGAGTTCGTGCCTTACTTTTGGCGAGCACGATGTTCTTTCACAGCAGCTGACAATACTTTCAGCAATTGTGGATCAACTCCCTGTGGCGCAGCAGCGGCAGGTTTCCTGGCAGGTGCAGGTACTGGCTCTGGTTCAGGGAAATATTTACTCACCAGCTTGGACATGGCTCCGGTAACGAATACCAGCATTGTCAGAAAGACAAATACGGTACCCATACCAAACACCATGAGTTCCAAACCTTGCGTGACGAGTCCTGGCTCAGACATGCAAGCGGCTCCTATAAATAAAATTTTTTATGATGCAAACAGCGGTCCTTCTTCCTTCACAAAATCCATTCATGACAGCTTTGTGACGGTGAAAAACCGAATCAGACTACTTAATAAAATCACCTCAGGCAACTGAGCCGAGTCAAGTCTCATGCGGGTTCGGGGCAATTTCGGCCGGTAGGCCAATAACCCCGTAGTTATTTCCGCTGATTATGTTACCCATAGAATTGAAAAATACTGGAACGAACAAAAAGACATAAAAAGGCTCTGAATACCTATATTTTTTGTCTTGACGCTAAACGACAGAAGTGTGAATTTCCGCGCCCCGTGATTATCAATATTGTGAGATCGAATAAATGCCCCAACCACAATTACCCTTTGGTACCGACAATAATCTCTACATTGCTCTGGCTCCGATGGAAGGATTGATGGATTTTCATTTACGCGAAATCCTTACCTCGGTGGGCGGTATTGATCATTGTGTTACTGAGTTTATTCGCGTTTCCAATACCCTGTTTCCGGAAAAGGTGTTCTATAGATACTGTCCGGAATTACACAATAATGGAAAGACACTTTCCGGAACTCCCGTGCATATTCAACTGCTCGGCAGCGACCCGGAACTGATGGCGGCAAACGCCGCCAAAGCCGCACGCCTCGGGGCTCCCGCCATTGATCTTAACTTCGGCTGCCCGGCCAAAACCGTCAACAAGAGCCAGGGCGGCGCCGTATTACTGCAATACACCGACAAGCTGCACGACATTGCCAGCGCGGTGCGCAAGGCGGTGCCCGAGCACGTGCCGGTAAGCGCCAAAATGCGTCTGGGCTTCCGCGACAAACACATGGCCACAGACAATGCCCAGGCACTGGCCGATGCCGGTATCCAATGGCTGACCGTCCACGCCCGCACCAAGACTGAAGGCTATAAGCCACCCGCCTGGTGGGAATGGATCGAGAAGATCACCGACCTGCTCGACATCCCGGTATTGGCCAACGGTGAAATCTGGACCCCGGAACATGCCCTGCGCTGCCAAACCGTCAGCAACACGCCTTTGTTGATGATAGGACGAGGATTGGTGGCAACGCCCGACCTTGGACTCAGAATTCGGGCTCATAAGGCCAGAATCGACTATCAACCCATGGATTGGCGTGACAATGTGGCCCTTATTCACAAGCTGGCGGCTCGTCTGGAGCATCTGGAAGACAAACAACTGACCGACCGCCTGAAGCAGTGGCTGCACTATTTCTCGATGTTTTCCGTCGACATGAAGCAGCTGTTTGATCAGGTGAAGCGACACCGTACCCGCGAAGACTTTTTTGGTGTGATGGACGACATCATGAATGGCAGCGGTCTGTCCGCAACAACCGCTGACGGTGAAGGGAGCGATAGCCCGCAATTAACCCCGACCTTTAAGGACAACTCCAAAATCTGACGACGAGTTACACAATCCGACTTCAAAAATTGCGCGCCAAACACTAACATATACAAGGTATGTATAAGTTTTGGATAGCTAGCAATGACAAGCGATGCACAACTGACGGTATTCTTTGATGGCAACTGCCCTCTGTGCAGTCGGGAAATGCAGCACCTGCGCAAGCTGGATACCAACGGCCGGATTGCGTTATTCGATCTGGCATCACCAGATGCCGAGGCCTTGCTGGCAGCCCATCACCCTGACATCAATGCGGTCGAGGCCGACCGCATCCTGCACGGTAAAACCCAGGACGGCCGGGTTATCAAAGGGCTCGATGTGACTCATATGGCGTGGTCACTGGTCGGCAAAGGCCATTTGACCGCACCACTGCGTTGGCGCTTCACCGCCCCCATTGCTGACCGCTTCTATCTGCTGTTCGCCGGTCAGCGCCATCGTATATCTGCCCTGCTGACCGGCAACTTCAAAGCTGCCTTCTCACCGAATAGCTGCAACGACGGCTGCCGCATTCCAGCTCGTGATCAAAACGTTCAAGACAAGCGTGGCAATGAACTCCACGCCCGGAATCGGTAACAGGAGCGCCACTATGCAGTTACTTTGGCTTCGCAATGACCTGCGCCTGCACGACCACCCGGGTTTTGAACTGGCTCGCCAGCGTCAGCAACCTCTGGCGGTGGTCTACATTCTGCCGTCCCACTGGTTACAGACCGACAGCCATGGCACCCACCGCCTCAGTGCCGTCAAAGCCAGATTCTTGCGTACCTGCTTGATTCAGTTACACCGGGACCTGTACAAGGAAAACATCCGCCTGACGCTGACCAGCGGCGATCCGGTTGAAGTGTTAACGCAGCTGCATCAACAACATCCCTTTGAACTGCTGACCCATACGGCACAAGCCCCGGAAGAAGCCGACTGGCTGGCGCAATTGCAGCCGCACATGACTATCACCACGTATGAGTCGCAAACGCTGTTCAGTGAAGAACAGTTGGCGCCACTGCTGAATCAGAACAGCTTCCCGGCCAGCTTTTCCGGCTTCCGTAAACAGGTTGAGCGCAAACTGGATATTCAACCGCCGGAGCCAATAGCACCATCCCCCTTGCTGCTGACCGACTGGACGCCCGATGTGCCCGGCAACATTCAATGGCCGGACGACTGGCACTTGCAGCCCCAGCCCGGTTTTAACCGCCTGGGCGGTGAGCAGCCAGGCATCAAATGGCTGAAGGAATACCTCTGGCAACGGCGTGCCATCGATCACTACAAAAGCACCCGTAACCGCCTGACCGGCGATGACTATTCCAGCCAGATCAGTCCCTGGCTGGCGTGGGGCAGTTTGTCGCCACGTTATGTGTGGCAGCAAATCAATGATTACGAGTCGGAATTTGGCAGCTCGGAGCACTCTGGCTGGCTCAAGCAAGAGCTGCTGTGGCGGGAGTTTTTCCATTGGTCGCTGCGCGTGAATCAGCACCGATTCTTCACCTACAGTGGCCTGAAAGCTGGGGAATTGACCAGCCCACCCGCGTTTAACCAATCCAACTGGGACGCCTGGCGTAACGCTTCCACCGGCTTCCCGATGATTGATGCCGGGCTCAACGAGCTGCATCAAAGTGGCTTCGTTTCCAACCGCCTTCGCCAGATTCTGGCGAGCTTTTTTATTCATGAATTACAGCTCGACTGGCGTTTGGGAGCACGTTGGTTTGAACAACACCTGATCGACTTTGACGTCGCCAGCAATTGGGGCAACTGGAGTTACATTGCGGGCAGTGGCCATGATCCACGCAATGGCCGCTACTTTATGCTGAACAAGCAACTGCGCCAGTACGACCCGGAGTTAAGCCACATTCACCTTTGGTTACCGGAGCTGAAGGACTCGACGCTGGAGCACATTTGCCAGCACCAGCAGGGCCAACAACGCCTGAAGGAGTACCCTGCTCCAATCGTCACGGTGAAACACAAAGAGCTGTTTAAAGATCAGTCCAAAAACCTGTCCCAAAAACTGTCAAAGGCACGGTAGGGGCCAATGAACCTGCACATTGTCTGGTTCAAGCGTGATCTCCGCATCCGAGACCACCAGCCTCTGGCTCGGGCAAGCGAAGCGGCTCGCAAACAGGGTGGACAGCTGCTGAGTTTATACGTTGTTGAACCGGAGTACTGGCAGCAAGCGGATACCAGCAGCCGCCAGTGGCTATTTACCAAAGAATGCCTCAACGATCTGGATAAGGCCTTGGTCGCCCTGTCTGGCGTTCAGGCGGGTCTGCACATCGCCATTGGCTCCGTCACAGACTGCCTCGAAAAACTCGCCCAACACGCCAAACTGCACCTGTACAGCCATGAAGAAACCGGCAACTACTGGACCTTTGAACGTGACAAAGCCGTTGGCCGCTGGTGCAAACAGCATCAGGTTCCGTGGCAGCAGGCGCGTCAGTTTGGCGTACTGCGACCGAACCCAGACCGCGATCAATGGGCCGATTGGCGCGAGCAGTGGCTGAACCAACCCATTGCGCCTACACCCAGCCAATTACCGCTGGTGCAATGGCAGGGCCACTGTGGCTTGCTGTCGGTTGAGGTGCTTAACCAACCGATCTTTCCATCGCTGGGATTTGATCAAAGCCCTTGCCCTGGTCGCCAGCGTGGCGGCATACAGATAGCCCATCAGCTGATTGACAGCTTTTACCATTCACGCGGTGAATATTACCGAGGTTCCATCAGCTCCCCTGTCAGCGCGGAACATCATTGCTCACGCATTAGCCCCTACCTGGCACTGGGCTGCATCAGCCTTAAAGAACTGCAAATGCACAACCGTCAGCGTATTCATCAGTTAAAACAGGCAGCAAAAAGCCAGCAGGAACCCGACCGCCAACAACGACAGTGGCTCGGTAGCCTGACCAATTTTGAATCCCGTCTGTGGTGGCACTGCCATTTCATTCAGAAGCTCGAAGACGAACCGGAATCCGAGTGGCAATCCCTACACCCTGCCTACCGCGATTTACGCCAGCGCAGTGGCGGCAACGACCCTCGTCTGCTGCACGCCTGGGAAACCGGCAGCACAGGCTGGCCATTGGTAGACGCTTGCATGAAATACTTGCAGCACCACGGCTGGATCAATTTCCGGATGCGGGCCATGTTGATGTCGATTGCCTGCTACCCGCTTTGGCAAGACTGGCAACAGCCTGCCCAGCGGCTGGCGCAGCTGTTTGTCGACTACGAACCCGGCATTCACTACCCGCAGGCGCAAATGCAATCCGGTGCCACCGGCATCAATGTGCTGCGCATGTACAACCCCACCCAACAAGCAATGAAACTGGACCCCAATGGCGCCTTCATCCGCCGCTGGCTGCCTGCGCTGCGCAGCGTGCCCAACAGCTTTATTCACCAGCCATGGTTGATGAATCTGCGCCAGCAACAGGACTGCGGCATGATTATCGACCGCGACTATCCGGCCCCAGTGGTGAATTTCGAGCAAGCCATCCGCGAAGCTCGCAGTCACCTGAAAGGGCTGACCAAAAGTGCCGAATTTCGTGATCAGGCCCGCGGTATCGGCCACAAACACGGCTCCAGACAACGCAATAGCATGGGTCAAAGCCGCTCACGCAAGCGCACGGCGAAATCTGATCAGCAGTCTCAGCTGAGTTTGTTTTAGGGACTCTGGCCTAGCTCCAAGCTGTCCATCTCATCTCAGCCTCTATCAGCCTCTCTCAGCCTCTCCCGAAAGCTGAGCCGTTATTACCAGGCGATCAAAAATTGACGATCAGGTGTCAAAACAACCGCTTTTCAGCCTTGTATAAGTTCCATATAAGAAAGTAACAATACGTCTAACCTGTCATTGCGGAACAACCTCTGCCCAGCCAACAGGCAAACCGGACACAAGCCATCTAGGTTTTATTTACCACGGCCGTTCCAGTCGCCAATCGACGCACTGTTCCAATTCCGGCCGCTTCAATCGAATCAACCTTGTTTGCCCGGAGACAGGAACTATGGCTCTTGTTAAGAAAAATGCGCCGCTCTCACAATCAGCACCGGCCGCCAAAGCCGACCCTGCTGCAGCCCGTGAAGCCGAAGCCCAACGCAAGCGCGCCAGAACACTGGCCAAGCAACAACAGGCAGCGGAGCGCATCGCCTCGGCCACCAGCCAGTTGAGTGCTGGCATCACCGAAGCCGCTTCTGCCGCAGAAGAACTGAACAGTGCCTCTGAACAGATTTCCGTTGGTGCCGAACAATCCAGCGGTGCCGCCCAGGAGTCACTGGCTGCGTTCCAACAAGTCACCACCAACATCCGTCGCCAGCTGTCCGCCGCTGAAACCGCCAAAGACCGTTGCAGCGCCTTGCAGGTGTTGGCCAAAGAAACCGCTCTTGGCATCGACAGTCTGGTCACCAACGTCGGTGAAGCTGCCAAGCGTCAGGCAGCATCTGTGACCATGGTGTCTGAGCTGGAATCCCAGGCCGCCAACATTGGCGAAATCGTTAAAGCCGTGGTGCGCATCGCCGACCAGACCAACTTGCTGGCTCTCAACGCCGCTATCGAAGCCGCCCGCGCTGGTAAGCACGGCAAAGGTTTTGCGGTGGTCGCTGACGAAGTTCGCACGCTGGCCGAAACCTCCGAACAGAGTGCCATCGAGATTCAGAATCTGGTCAAACAAATTCAGTCCGAAGTACAAACCATTGCCGGTGGCATCAAGACCGCCTCTGAAACCGTCGAAGGCGAAGTAGAAAAAGGCAAAACCATTACCGAACAGCTGTCCAGTATCCGTAAAGACATGTCGACGGTGGTGAAAGGCGCGGAAGAAATCGCCAGTGGTGCAGAGCAATCCGATACCGCCGCCATGCAAGCCCTGAAAGGCGTGCAAGACATTGCCGCGGCCTCGGAAGAACAGGCTTCGGCAGCCTCCGAAGCCACCAAGACCGTCGGCGAACAATCCCGTGCTCTGGCTGAATGCGAACAAGCGGCTCAGGCACTGCTGGAACTGTCCGAAGATCTGCGCAACAGCACTGATGTGGCCAAATCCGCCGAAGACGTTGCCTCCAGCGCTGAGCAGCTGTCCTCCGCGGTGCAGGAAATCAATCAGTCCTCCACCGAAATCATGGCAGCGATTGAACAGATTCGTCGTGGTGCCCAATCAGCTGCAGCGGCAACCGAAGAATCTTCTGCGGCGGTCAACCAGATTGAAAAAGGCCTTGAAATTTCCCAGGAACGCTCACAGGTAAACCTTGAAGTCGTCAACAAAATCACCGAGTTGCTGAGTGAAAACAAACAAGGCGTGGAAGAGCTGATTCATGGCATCACCCTGTCGGTCGAAGCCACCAACCAAAGTGTGAAACAGGTGAAAGACCTCGAACTGGTTTCCCGCCGTATCGACAAGATCGTTGAAGCCATTACCACCGTTTCCATTCAAACCAACATGCTGGCCGTGAATGGTTCGGTTGAAGCCGCCCGCGCGGGCGAATTTGGCAAGGGCTTCGTGGTGGTGTCGACTGACATTCGTAATCTGGCACGCGACAGTGCTGAAAACGCCGACCGCATCAAGGATCTGGTGCGTGGCATTCAGGATCAGATTCAACTGGTCAGCACCGACTTGCGTGAAATCGCCACCGCCGCTCAGGAAGAAACCGAAAAAGCCCTCGCCTCTACCAATAACCTCGGCACCATCGAAACCGATATTGCCGAAGTAGCAACCGGCGCTGAAGACATTCTTGCCGCGGCCAATGAAATCTCCTCAGCCATCCTGCAAGTGAAAACCGGTACCGAGCAAATCGCTTCCGCTTCCCAGGAAGCAGAACGAGCCGCCGACGAAGCTGCCGCAGCCGCTGAACAACAGTCCCGTGGCGCCGACGAGTTGGCCGCCGCCATTGAAGAAATTGCCTCTCTGGCAGACGAACTGCAAAGCGCCTGATAACCCGCGGAGGTTGCCATGAACACGTCCGTGGCTGAAGACAACACCCTGCTCGACGAGCCGGAAAACCTGCATCAGTACGTCACCTTCAAGGTGGCCGATGAAACCTTTGCCGTACAAATGGCACCGGTGCAGGAAATCATCCGGGTACCCGAGGTGGTGCGGGTGCCGCTGGCACCACCATCACTGATCGGCCTGGCCAATCTACGCGGCAAGGTACTGCCCATTCTGTCCTTGCGCCGCCTGTTTGGCATTGAAGACAAGGACCATGACGACGCCAGCCGCGCCATTGTCGTCGACGTTCGTCAGGACGTTGGCTTCACCGTCGACCGCGTTGCCAGCGTCATCGACGTCGAGCCGGAATTGATCGAACCGGCAGACCAGGTCAGCTCATCGCTCGACCGTGAAATGCTGTCCGGCGTGATCAAAAACACCGGCGGCCACGAACTGGTGATGATTCTGGATCTGGCCGCCCTGCTGCAAGCCGACTACAGCCAAATGCAGCAGATGGTCACCGACAATTCGCTGGGGCTCGAGGGCATTGGCGATGAAGAGCAGGATCAGGACGAAGACGATGAAGACGACAAGCGTCAGCTGGTCAGCTTTGAAGTGGCCGGCCAGGAATACGCCATCGACATCGACCAGGTACAGGAAATCGTCCAGCTGCCCGACAGCATTACCCGGGTGCCGCGAGCCGACCAACACATTCTGGGCATCATCAACCTGCGAGAACGACTGCTGCCGTTGGTGAACCTCAGCAGCCTGTTTCATCTGCCACAGAAAACCCTCGATGACAAAAGCCGCATCGTGGTGCTCAACGTTGGCAATGCCTCGCTGGGGGTTGTGGTCGATGCCGTTAACGAAGTGCTGCGGGTCGATCTCAACCTGATCGAACCCATGTTGCCGATTCTGGCCAAGGAAGCCGACCTGCAAGACATCGCTGCCCTGTGCCGACTGGAACAAGGCAAACGGCTGGTATCCATCATTGCCACCGAACAACTGATAGGCAACGAACAGATTCAGGAATCGTTACAGCAGCAGGAGACCGAGATGCTGGATGAAGACGTTGAAACCGAAGAATGGGGCGACGATGACGACGACGAGCAACTGGTGGTCTTCCGACTCGGCGACGAAGAATTTGCGGTGTCGATCAATACCGTGCAGGAAATCGTGCGTATTCCCGACACCCTGATTCGGGTGCCCAAAGCCCCGGCCTTTGTAGAAGGCATCATCAACCTGCGTGGTGTGGTGCTGCCGGTGGTCGATTTGCGCACCCGACTGGAGCTGACGCCGATCGAACGCAGCGAGCGTCAACGCATCGTGGTGTTCAACATCGAAGGGGTCAAAACCGGCTTTATTGTCGATCTGGTGACCGAAGTACTGAAGCTGTCCCGAGACCAGATAGAAGCCACACCAAAGATGACCGATGCCCAGCATGGGCTGCTGTCTCGCATGGCCAACCTCAAGGTGGAAGGCCGCATGATCCAGTTGCTGGATGCCGATTTCCTGATGGTATCGGACGAGATGGACCAGCTCAAAGACCTGGCGGCGGGCTAAGTCCTCCGCCATGGCAATCACCCGACAGACTGTTTGAGAGTACGACGAGCAAGCCATGACGAAACTGCTGATTGTTGATGACTCCGCATTGATGCGCAGACACCTGACCAGTGTTTTTGAAGAGGTCGGTGGCTACGACATTCATGTCGCCCGTAACGGCGCCGAAGCCGTTGCCATGAATACCAGCATTGAACCCGATGTGGTCACGCTGGACATCAATATGCCCGAGATGGACGGCCTCGAAGCGCTGTCCATCATGATGGCCGAACGCCCGGTACCAGTAGTGATGGTGTCGTCGCTGACCGAGCGCGGCGCGCTGGCAACGTTTGAAGCCCTGAACCTGGGGGCCATCGACTTTGTTGCCAAACCCGGCGGCACCATCTCCTTGTCACTGGACGCCATTCACAAGGATTTGATTCGCAAGGTGCGTTCGGCCGCTCGGGCACGACTGAAAAAACCGTCGCGCTCAGCCGCCGCCAGCGCCTCTGCCCGACAGGCGGAACAACCGGCGACACGCAGCTCCGCCCGCACCACTCGAACAGCAGCCAGTACCGAGTCGCGCAGTGCTCGCACCAGCAGTCGTGCGATACAGCAGCCAGCCGGTATCAGCGGTGACCTGAAGCCCGGAATCCCCAACTACAACGAACTGAACGTCGACGACCCATTGATCATTGTTGGCGTCTCGACCGGTGGCCCCCGTACGCTGGAAGATATTTTGCCCAACCTGCCAGCCGATTTGCCGTGCCCGCTGCTGATCGCCCAGCACATGCCGCAAAGCTTTACCCGATCGCTGGCCGACCGACTGGACCGGGTGTGCGCTCTGAAGGTCGAGGAAATCAACAGCCCCACAGTGCTGTGCAATGGCCACATCTACATCGCCCAGGGCGGCCACGACATTCTGCTGTCGCGCCGTGGTACTCGCCTGAGCGCCATGCCAAAGCCTGAAGATGCCGAGTTCCTGTGGCACCCGTCGGTCGAGCGACTGGGGATTTCAGCGCTGAAAACCTGCAAGCCCGCCAACGTCATGGCGGTGATGCTTACCGGCATGGGCTACGACGGCGACAACGCCTTTACTGAACTGCGTCACGCCGGTGCCCACACACTGGCCGAGTCTGAACAATCCTCTGTGGTGTTTGGCATGCCTGACGCCCTGATTCGCAAGGGAGGTGCCATTGAAGTGGTGCCTGCCGATCGCATTGCCGACCGCATGATTGCCTGGTCGCGTAAATTCCGGAGATAACCCATGGCACTGGTGAAACGTACCCACGACGACAACCTGCCATCCGAGCAGCAGGCAGGGACTCCCAAAACACTGGAAGAACTGCAACAACAACTGCAAGGCAGTCATCCGCTGGAGCGCCGCCAGGCGGCTCAGGACATTGTTGATCACGAAGGTGCCACGGCATTGCTGCTGGCCCAACTTGAACGCGAAACCTCAGCGGTGGTGCGCCAGGTGATCCTCACATCATTGACCCGCATTGGCGACCGCGATGCCGTCTTCGGACTGGCAGAATGCCTGCGCTCAGAAGACGCCCGGCTGCGCAACGACGCCATCGAAGCGATGAAGGAAATGCCCGACCAGATGGCCGAGATTGTTGAAGAGCTACTGGCTGACGACGACCCGGACGTGCGTATTTTCACCGTCAACATTCTTGAGTCGTTACGTCACCCGCACGTCGAGCAGTGGTTGATCGATGTGCTGGACCATGACGACCACCTCAACGTGGTGTGCACCGCCCTCGACCTGATGGGCGAAGTGGGCACCGAAGCCGCCATTCCGGCGCTGCAACGGGTTGGCTCTCGTTACGAAGACGAAGCCTACGTGCAGTTCGCCGCCGACATGGCCCTGAAACGAATCCAGAGTTCAGCGGAGTAACAATGAGCAAACTGATCAGCGATCAGGAATTTGCCACCTTCCGCGAATTCTTTTATCGCAAAACCGGCATCAAGTTCGAGGACACCAAGCGCTACTTTGTTGATAAGCGCCTGCTTGAACGCGTCAGGGAAACCGGCAACGACACTTTCCGGGAGTACTTCACCACCCTGCGCTTTCAGGCCAGTGGTGAAGAACTGCAACACCTGACCAACCTGCTGACGGTCAACGAAACCTATTTCATGCGCGAGGATTACCAGTTTGACTGCCTGGTGAAGTCGATCCTGCCGGAAATCTGCAAAACCCACGACCGCAGCAAACCCATTCGGATCTGGTGCATTCCGTCGTCGTCCGGCGAGGAACCCTACTCCATCGCCATGTGGTTGCTGGAGCGTTGGCCCGGCATCAACCAGTGGGACGTTGAACTGATTGCCTCCGACATCGACACCGGCATCCTCAATACCGCCCGTCAGGGGTTGTATTCTGAGCGCTCAATTCGCCTGATTCCACCGTCCTGGAAAACCCGCTACTTCAGCCGGGTCGGTTTGCAGTATCAACTCTGCGACGACCTGCGCTCGGCGGTCGAATTTACCCATGTGAATTTATCCAACGTCGCCGACGTGCGTCGCTACCGCCCGATTGATGTGATTTTTTGCCGCAACCTGCTGATTTATTTTGACGACGTATCCCGTAAAGCCGCGGCCGAAGCGATGTTCGACGTCATGGCTCCTGGTGCCTTTATCTGTCTGGGACATTCCGAATCCATGGGGCGCATTTCGCCGCTGTTCAAGGTTCGCAAATTTCCTGGCGCCATCGTTTACCAGAAGCCTTTGGAGGAGTCATGAAACGAGTTTTGATCATTGATGACGCCAGCACCATCCGGATGTACAACCGCAGCATCCTGGAGGCCGGAGGTTATCAGGTAGAGGAAGCCGTTAACGGTATGGAAGGGCTGGAAAAAGCCCTCGAAACGCCGTTCGACCTCTACATCGTCGACATCAACATGCCCAAGCTGGACGGCTACGGATTCCTGCAACAACTGCGGGCCGAATCCATCGATCAGGCACCCGCCATGATGGTGTCCACCGAAGCCGCTGGCCGCGACAAGGAAATTGCCTACCTGTCGGGTGCCAATCTGTATCTGGTAAAACCCACCAAACCGGATGAACTGATTGCCTACGCCCGCCTGCTGATGGGGGAACCGACCCAATGACGCCATTAATGCAACAATTCGTCTCCGAAAGCCGGGAACAACTGCAAGGCATCAGCGAAGCCTTGCTGGGGCTGGAAAAAGGCGGCGACATTGCCGAAGGCCTGAATGAGCTGTTCCGGCTGGTTCACACCCTTAAGGGCAGCAGCGGCTTGTTCGACTTCCCGGACATGATCCGGGTATTGCACGCCGGTGAAGACCTGTTGACCGAGCTGCGCGACCACCCTGATCTGTTCAGTCACGACCTTAACGACCAGTTGTTCGACTGCATGGACTTTGTCAGCCAGCAGCTGGACGACCTCGAAACCAATGGCGAACCCGGTGACGACAAGGAGCGCGCCGACCAGCTGGAAGCCGCCTTGCGGGCCATGCTGGAGCAGATTACTGCAGGCCCAGCAGAAGCCGGCAGCGAGCCAACCAGTGAACAAATAGAAGAAGTAAACGAAGCCGACCGTGACGCCGAAGCACTGGCCGACGCCAACCGGATGCTGGATGGCCCTGACCAACCAGAGGCAACAGATACAGAAGCAGCAGAAACCGCTGTGACGTCTTTGCCCGACGACAGCCCGCTGGCCGATATTCCAGAGCTGGTGCGCCACGAAGCCGTCAGCGAGGCCATTGCAGGCAGCGACGTGAAACTGGTGCATTACCTGCCTGAAGAAACCTGCTTTTTCACGGGTGAAGACCCACTGTTCCAGGTCATGCAGTGCCCGGGCGCCCTCTGGGGTACTGTGAAAACCCGTCAACCATTGGCAAGCGTCGATGAGTTGGACCCGTTCCAGTGTCAGCTGCAATTCTGGGCCCTGACCAGTGCCAGCGCTGAAGAGCTGGATGACCATTTCCGCTACAACCCGGAAGCCCTGAGTGTGTACTCGGTGGCCCCGGAGCAACTGATGGCCATCGACCAACGTTTGCCACATCAGCCACTGCCTGACGACGTGCTGGAGCAACTGCATCACGCCTACGCCAGTCGTGACCACGATGCCTTAATGACGCTGGTAACCCACCAACTGGAAGCCAGCGACGAAGATTGTCAGGCCCATGTTGCCTTGCGCTGGATTCGACTGGTGGCGTCGGCATCGCCCGATTCGCCGCTGCTTGAAAACAGCTGGCAATTGCTGGCCGAACTGCACGGCTTCAGTGGCCATCACGACACAGAGGGCGTCAGCAGCACCCATCACTCCAGCACCAATAACACTCTGGGCACTACCGCTCCGCTGAACCCGGCGGACTTCAGCCCTGAGCTGAACGAAGTACTGCAAACCCAGCAACACATTCTGGGGCTGAAAGACGATTCGCCATGGGCCAGTGGCCGAGTTCAGGCCGCCGGTAACTCGCTGCTGAACAGCATGGGCTCGATTGGTCAACACGACCAGCAAGCAGCCTTGCGGGAACATCTGGATACCGCACTGGAGCAAGGCGACAGTGCGCCAATGACCGATTGGCTGGAGAATCTGCTGGAACCTGCTTCCACTACCGAAACAAGAGCCGCAACAAGCGCAGATGCAGGCTCACCCGAAGTGGATAACACGGCCGATGCTCCGTTAACCAAAGCTCCGTCGACAGAAGCTCCATCTACAGAAGCTCAATCTACAAAAACCAGGGCAACCGACCCCGCTCAACCAGCGGCTCAAACGGCTTCGGCTCAAGCAACTTCCGAGAGCGCCAATCCAGCACCAGCGGCCAAGCCCGCCACTGAGTCTGCCCGCGCAGAAAGCCAGCCTACAAGCCGCAGCCTGAAGGTGGATCAGGAGAAAATCGATCGCCTGATGAGTTTGATCGGCGAAATGGTGGTGGCCAAAAACTCCCTGCCATTCCTGGCCCAGAAAGCCGAAAAACTGGGCATTGAAGATCAGGCCTACGGCAGCCGGGATTTGTCACGGGAGCTAAAAGAACAGTACGGCGTCATCAATCGTATTTCTGAGGAAATGCAGGACGCCATCATGCAAATCCGCATGATGCCGTTCTCGTTTATCTCAATGCGCTTCCCGCGACTGGTGCGGGATATTTCACGCCGTTTGGGAAAGGACATTCAGCTGTCGATTGAGGGCGAAGACACCGAAGCCGACAAGAACATCATCGAATCGCTGGCCGAACCGCTGATTCACATTGTTCGTAACAGCCTCGACCACGGCATTGAAACCCCTAAAGTGCGCACCGCCGCAGGCAAACCCGCCTCCGGCAAGCTCAGCATTCGGGCCACCCAGGAAGCCGACCGGGTACTGATTGAAATTGCCGACGACGGCAAGGGCATCAACCCCGATGTAGTGAAACGCAAAGCGATTGAAAAAGGCGTCATCGACGAAGCCACCGCCGAGCGCATGACCGACCGCGAGGCCGTCAATCTGGTGATGGCAGCCGGTTTTTCCACCGCCGACGCCGTGTCAGACCTCTCTGGCCGAGGCGTTGGCATGGACGCCGTGCGCCGTGCTGTCGACAAGGTCAACGGCACGCTGGCGCTCGACAGCGAACCGGGCAAAGGCACCCGCATTCGCATTCAGCTGCCAATGTCGATCGCCGTCACCCGGGTGATGATGATCGAGACCGACGGCCAGCTGATGGGCATTCCGATGGATCAGGTGCTGGAAACCGTGCGCGTGGATAAAGCCAATATTCACGAACTCAAACAGGTGAAAACCACCATCCTGCGCAACCGCATTATCCCACTGAAAAGCCTCAACGAGCTGCTGAATCTGGATTCTCTGCCTATGCTTAACGAAGAAGGTGAATACGCCGTACTGGTGATTCGGGTAGGTGCAGAAACCGTTGGCCTGATGGTCGACAACTTCCGCGGCTCGGCCGACATCATTCAGAAGCCGCTGACCGGCAGCGTGCTGGGCGGCGTATCGGCCTACTCTGGTGCAGCACTGGTGGGCGATGGTTCGGTATTGATGGTACTCAACCCAAGGGAGCTGATCTGACATGACCATGCGACTGCTGAAACGCCGCGCGGTGCTCAGCGACACCCTCGCCATTGAGGATGCCGACGAGCTACTGGCCTGGTTCAAGGACAAGGACCGCACCGAGCTGGATATGTCCGCACTCGAACACATTCACAGTGCCCCGCTACAAGTACTGATGGCGGCTCAACCAAAAGTCATCGCCTGGCCGGAGCGGCTGGGGTTGAGCCAATGGCTGCAAACCTGTCTGGGTAACGCAGCGCTGAAAGAGGAGCAATAGCCCGTGGCTAAGATGATATACGTTGTCGACGATTCCAAAACCATGCTGATGAGCGTGCGCTCGACGCTGGAAATGGCCGGTTATCGGGTAGAAACATGCGATAACCCACTCAACGCCGTACAGCACCTGAATGGCAATAAGGTCGATCTGATCATCACCGACGTCAACATGCCGGGGATGAACGGTCTGGAGCTGATTGCCAAGGTCCGTTCCAGCAGTGCCAATCGCTTTACCCCGATTCTGACCCTGACCACCGAAAGTCAGGCCCAGAAACGGGATGAAGCGAAAAAGCTGGGAGCCACCGGATGGCTGGTTAAACCTGTATCCGCCCAGGACCTGACTCGCGTTCTACGTCAGATCCTGCCAGGCGCCTGATCTCCGGGGAGTGTTGGTATGAATCTGCAGTACCTGCAAAAAAATACAAAATTGGTCGGCGCAGGATTAGCAGGCTGGCTGGTAGGCGTGGGCGTGCTCACCTTTGGTGGGTTTGTACCGACCCCCTACTGCAATTATCTGTGGGCATTCAGCAGCGGCATGATGGGCATGTTCACCTACCTGGTGATCCAGTCCGCAGGTGCTGCTGAAAAGCGCAAAAAACAACGCGCCAAAGAAAGCGATGCCGACATTGCAGGAAAGACCCAGGCACTCAAGCAGCTGCTGTGCAGCTTCAGCCCACTGGCCGGGCTTTTGAATGCGCACCTGGAAACCACCAACAAACTGGCCGATGACGCCGCCACCGACATCATGGAACGGGTGCTGAAAATCAGCCAACGCTCAGAAGAGTTTCTGAAGGTGTTTGAACAACGCCGTCTCGAAGCCCAGGACATCACCGCCGAAGCGGAAAACACCATGGCTTCCAGCCAACACCTGCTGGAAGAAATGTCGGCCTACCGTCAAAAGCGCGAAAGCCACCAGCAGCAGCAGTCCGAAGCCATTACCGACATCGCCAACAAGGTGGAAACCTTCAAGCCATTGATCGAAGTGATCCGCGAAGTGACCAAGCAAACCAACCTGCTGGCGCTGAACGCCGCCATCGAGGCAGCCCGTGCCGGCGAAGCCGGACGAGGATTCGCCGTGGTCGCCGACGAAGTACGCACGCTCTCCAATCAAATTGAAGACGCCGCCGCCCGCATTGAAGACAGCGTATTCCAGGTGTCCTCTACGGTAGACGGCCAAATGGATCGTCTGGAAGAAGCCCAGCAAAGCGCCGTCGACGAAGTGGAATGGCTGCAAACCATTAACCACTCGGTGAATACTCTGTCGAACCAGTTCCAGAAAGCGGTTCACACCCTTGACGACCTGACCGACAACACCCAGGAAGCCGTCAGCTACGTGCGCAACTCGGTACTTACGGTGCTCAGCCGCAGCCAGTTCCAGGACATCGCCCGCCAGCAGATCGAACAGGTGCAGGAAGGCCTCAACCTGTGTGAAGCGCGCTTCAAAGTGATCAGCGAGCAGCCAGACATCAGCAAACTGACCACCGACCAGGACCTCAGCGACATCATAGAATCCCTTCGAGAGGGATACACCATGAAAGAACAAGAAGACATCCACCGCGAACTGCTCGACGGCGCCGACACCAGCCAATCCGACGAACCCGAAAGACCCAAGATTGAATTGTTCTAGAAACCCTCTGAACAGCTATGCAACGGATGGGCGCCCCGCCCATCCGTTCTTCCTATCCTAAAAAACCAAGCCCCAAGCACACCAAGCCCGATAGCACTCATGGATAGCCTGCTCTCTGTCTATCCAAGCTGTTCGCAGGCAAGCCCGCTCCTACAAGGAAGTGGCACACCATCGGCAGCAAGCTCCCTCCCACAGGCTTTAAATCTATGAATAGGATGTTCGCAGGCAAGCCTGCTCCTACGAGGGAATAGCTCATCATCGGCAGCAAGCTACCTCCCACAGGCTTTAAATCTATGAGTAGGATGTTCGCAGGCAAGCCTGCTCCTAAGAGGAAACGACGCATCATCGGCAGCAAGCTACCTCCCACAAGCTTGAAATCCATGGGTAAGATGTATTAGCGGAACGCGTAACACATCGCCAGCGCAGGCTGTTCGCTGGCAGCAGGATTTGTAGGAGCGAATTTATTCGCGAAAGAGAAAGCGGGTCTTCACACAATAACCAATTACAGGGTCAGCTAAGCTCGCGACATCCGACATCCGACATCCGACATCCGACATCCGACATCCGACATCCGACATCCGACATCCGACACCTCAGACTACAGCCAACCTCACTCTTGTTTCAGCAAGCTGGTGTAGTCGGTCAGCTTCATCGGTTTGTGGAACAGGTACCCCTGGAAAATATCGCAGCCGTGGCGAGTGAGAAATTGGCGCTGTTCAACCGTTTCAACGCCTTCGGCACACAGCTCCATGCCCAACCGGCGAGCCATTTCGATGATGGTGATCACCAGCGCGTCGTCGCGTTCGCTACGGCCAATGTTGTCGACAAATTGCTTGTCGATCTTGATCAGGTCGATGGGGATTTTGGTCAGGTAACTAAGCGAGGAATAGCCCGTTCCGAAGTCGTCCAGAGCCACCCGGCAGCCCATGGCGGTAATGTCATCGAAGAAGCGGTTGGCGACGTCGAGGTTGTCCAGATAGGCGTGTTCGGTCACTTCGAACTCAATCAATCCCCGCGGGATTTCATGTTTGATGAACGCCCCTTTGATAAAGCCAATCAGGTGATATTTCTTGAGGTCGTGGGCCGACAGGTTAATCGATACCTGAAACGGCTGCGGCACATGGCTGAACACATGGCGGCAGTCGGAACAGACCCGCTCAATCACCCACTGGGTAATATCAGAGACTTTGCCGGAGTGCTCGGCAATTGGAATAAACTCCGCTGGCGATACAAACCCCAGGGTTTTGCTGGTCCAGCGCACCAGCGCTTCTGCACCAACCCGGGTGCCATCGGGTTTGACCTTTTCCTGGTAGTACACGCTGAATTCGTTTTCTGCCAGTGCGGTATCAATCGAGTTGGCAATGTCTACCCGCCGCTGATAGTTGTCCATCATGGTAGAGTTAAAGAAGCTGTAGCGGCTCTTGCCAAGGCTTTTGGCGGTATACATGGCGACGTCGGCATTGCGAATCAGGTCGCGGGTATCGGCGTCCGAGTCGAAGGTAGTCGCAATACCCACACTGGCAGAGACCCTCACCTCCCAGGTATTGATCACGTATTTTTGCATCAGGCCAATCACCACCAGGTCGGCCAGCTGTTCCAGCTTGGCCCGCGGTGGACATTCCCGCAGCAAAACCAGAAATTCGTCGCCGCCGTGGCGCGATACGGTAGCTTCGTCCGGCACGATGGACACCAGCCGCTGAGCCACCATTTCCAACAGTTTGTCGCCCACCTCATGCCCCAACGAATCGTTTACCAGCTTGAAGCCATCAAGGTCGACGTACATCACCGCCAGATGCTGGTTGTTGCTTTCCACATGCTCCAGCGCATGGGCCAGCAACGTCATAAAACGGTTACGATTCGACAGTCCGGTGAGGCTGTCGTAATTGGCCAGATATTCGGTATCGGCCTTGCGTTCTTCCAGCAGCGCCACGTACTCGCGGTTAACCTCGGTCTCTTCCTGAATCACCCGCATCATGGCGTGAATGTTGTTGCTCAGGCGCTGAACTTCAAAACGCCCACCGTGCGGAATTTGCAGGGCGTAGTTTTTGGTGCGGCTGACTTCTTCAACGAAATCACTCAACCGTGTCAGCGGCGCCAGCCACTTGTTGCCGAGCAAGTAAAACGCGGCTGCCAGCAGAATCATGATCAGGGTAATGGGAGGCAGCAGTCGGGTGATCAATTTTTGGGTACTGGCCGCAATCGGGCCCTCAAAATCGTCGATGATGACCAAATAACCCAGACGATACGCCGGATCGCCAATGCTGCGTACCGCCACCAGATCGCCTTCAACCGGGTGAATGCCTTCCCCCAGTGACTGCAACGAACGGCTGACCACCGCCAGTACCGCATCGCCCTCGCGCAAGCCAGCCTGACCGTGGTACAGGTCAAGCTGATTCCAGTCAGGGTCGTACACCGCGGCAATGCGGATATTTTTGTAGGGATCGAGGCTCAGCAGATAGCGCTTGAGTTCGAAGGCGCTGTCTTGCTGATTAAGGATGTCCACCAGGTCGTTGGACATGTTTTCCGACAGTGCTCGCAAGTCGCTCTGAACGTAGCGGGAATACAACTCTTTGTGCTCACGTAACGACAGCAAAAAGACTGATACTGCCACGGCAGTCAGAAAAAGAAGGCTGAGGATAACAACGGCTGTACGAATACTCTTCACGTCAAAGGGTACCTGTGGATTCCCGCAAGATAGCCCTTTAACTCTAGTCGCTCCGACGACCGACATGGCAAACCCGAGGCCAACAAATCAGGCCAGAACGTAATGAATTACTACCAAATGTAACCCGCCAGTAGTCCGCGCCTGACGCTCCGCACCTCTTCCTGCAAATCCTCTCCTCAAATCGCTTGTGGAACATGGCAAGCCGCCCGATAGCTTCTACACTGAATCCAAAGGGCCGAACTAATCTGACGCCTGATTGCACACTCGACTACAGAGCACTTGCTGTGAAAACACGCCTACTCTCTGCCACCGCGAATAACAGACAGCGGCCCTTGCTGACCGTCATAACGTCTGTGCTACTAGCGCCATTGACGATAGTGGGCGTCGCCACCACGTCAAGCTCGTCGGCCAACGCCGCCAAACTGACCGATGACATCGAATTGTCTGGCATCGTTCGGGTGATTGGCGGCTACCTGGAGTCAGACAACCACAGTATTGATGGCTACAGCGACAGCGTCAGTCTACATCAGCAGTCGTTGATTGCGTTACAGCCCACCTGGCACATCAACGACCGATTGAGTACTACCCTGCAATGGGTTGGTCATACCGGTGAAGGGCGAGAATCCGGCATAGAATGGGCCTACTTGAGCTACAGCCTCAATGATCAGTGGCAACTGAAAGCCGGCAAGCTGCGGATGCCGTTTTTCCATTACAGCGACAGTATTGACGTGGGCTATTCCTACCCTTGGGTGTCACCGCCATTGCAGCTGTATAACAACAAGCTGTTTCCTACCTTTAAAGGCGCCAACGTCAGTTACAACTTTGCCGGTGAAAGCTTCGCCGTCCGCCTTGAGGGACTTTACGGTTACTACCACAGCGACAGCGTGATGATTGCAGGCTCTCGGCTGGGTGCCGATGCCAAGGTCGACAACATGTATGGCGCCAACGCCGCATTACGCCGTGGACACTGGGGCTTGCGACTGGCTTACCACACCGGCGATTCACAAACCCGGATGGAATTCCTGACGCCATTGATGACGGCATTACAGCAAGCCGGATTTGACGATGCCTCGTCCACGCTCAAAGCCGAAGGGCCAGTGAACGTGTACAGCATTGGCGCCGACTACGAGGACTTCACCAGCTTTTACCGGGCCGAATGGGTTCGTACCGTTACTGATCTGGACTTCTCGCCGACGCAAACCAGTTATTACCTCAGCGCCGGGCGCTACATTCAGGACTGGACCCTGCACCTGACGTTCGCCAGCTCCGCCAATACCCGCACCGAACCATCCGATGAGTTACAGCCGTTTCTGGCCGATCCGACAACACCACTGTATCCATTGGCAGCGGGCTATTACACTGCTTATCAGCGCATTCCCACCGGAGGCATGAACAGCGTTACTCTGGGAGCCCGTTGGGATTTCCGCCTGAATATGGCGTTAAAAACCGACATCAGCTACCTGAAAGAAACCAGCGCCTACAGCGGCTTTTTCGTCAACGAAGGGGATTCGTCCCAGGATGTTGAAGCCCAGACAGGCACTCTCTACCAAATCGGCTGGGAGTGGATTTTCTGATGAACGCATTGATAACCTGGGTATCGACCCTATCGACTCTTTTGAACCGCCACATGGGCATTTGCCAACCACATTTACTGGCCACCGTGCTGATGATGTTCAGCCTCAGTGCTGCTGAAGCCAAAGCCGAGCATTCCCTGTTGGTGGTTGCCAACAATCAGGATGGCTCGATTCAGCTGACCCGTTCCCAGGTGCGCAACCTGTTTATGGGCGTATCCGTCGGTAAAGGCCTTGAGCCGGTTGCCCTGCAACCCGGTAATCAGCTGAGAACCCGCTTTAACACCGAAGTGATTGGCATGGCCGAAAACCGCATTCAGTCTTACTGGGCGCAAATGAAATTCACCGGCCGTCAAACGCCACCAGAAGAATTCAGCAGCGAGCAGGAATTGATTGAATATCTGTCCCAACACCCGGGCAGCGTGGGCTACGTTTCCAGCGAAGCCAGCCTGCCCGACGGTTTGCAGGTGGTGTACGCCGACGACCTGTGATCAAGTGCTCCTGAGCTGACTATTCCAAGCCCAAGCCCAAGCCCTAACAACTGGACTGGGCTTGAGCTTGTAGCGCTTGGGCCCGGATTCTGCCCCGCCAAGCCAGCCTCACCAGGCTCCCTCTATCCCTTTGCAAACACGCTTTTGCCCGCCAACGGTCGCTCCTTGAGTTGCATCACAAAGCAGGACAGCTATGGGGTTTTAAAATCCCATAGCCAAAGGCTATAAAATCAATCCAGACAATCAGTTTCAAAAATCACATAGCCAATCGCTATTATAACTTCATCGACAGCGGCACAGAGACACGGTGTCGGATCGCAACCGTATTTGGCTAAAAGCGGAACAAATTCGCTCACAGCCATCCAACATAAGCGTGAAACAACGCAACAGGAGATCATTATGAGCATTAACATTGGTATCAGTGACAGCCACCGCGAACAGATTTCCAACGGTCTTGGACGCCTGCTGGCCGACAGCTACACCCTGTACCTGACCACCCACAACTTCCACTGGAACGTGACAGGCCCGATGTTCAACAGCCTGCACACCATGTTTGAAGAGCAATACACCGAGCTGTGGAACTCACTCGACACCATCGCTGAGCGTATTCGCTCGCTGGGCCACTACGCACCGGGTTCTTACGCCCAGTTTGTTGAGCTGACTTCATTGCCAGATGTACCAACCAAGCCACCCAAAGCGCTGGATATGGTAGCGACTCTGGCTCAAGGCCACGAAACCGCCGCTCGTACCGCTCGGGATTTGTTTGAACTGGCCGACGTCGCCAACGACGAAGCCACTGCTGACTTGCTGACCCAGCGTCTGGCCGTGCACGAACAAACCGCCTGGATGTTGCGCGCCCTGCTGGAAGAGTAAGCACCAGCAGCAAGCAGAAGTCACCACAGCAGCACGCAGCCGACCTTGTCGGCTGTTTGCTTTTGCGCCCAATCCTCTGAGTACGACATTCGTTCCCCCCTTCCAACAGCAGCACGACCGAAATGCCTGAAGTCACCGGTTGTCGCTCACAGAACACGCTTCTCTGCAATCCGACCTTTTATCTGACGTTTTGGATATCTTCTTCCCTGTAACATTTTGGTAATATCCGCGCGAATTTGCCATTTCCATACTGAACACGTGGTTAATAAACGAACCAGCATGGAAAATTGTCTGGCAAACCTACAAAATACCCAGTGAGCATATCGATTGGATCATGCCTGCCCTGGTGTCAACCGCCAGCGCAGTCATCGAGCTCGAAATGACACGCTCTTTTCAAATTCGCCATAACCACCCGTGCGGGCAGAAGCATCATTAAGGGAGCTGCCACGCAAGCATGCAGTATCGGGCCACGCCCTGAGCTGCACCGCTCCAAATGCCCGGGAAGACAATGGATCGAATGGATGTGCTCTGAAGGAAACAGGGTCAATCGGGGAACCCGGTACGGCAAACAACCAGGCCACAGAGCCCTGGTTGCAACAACGACTCCAGAGAGAGCCGCGCCGACCAACACCCAGCGCAGAAATCAGGAGAGTTTATGAACAACGATGCCGACATCGTTTTCCAGAGTTATGGTCGTAGTTGCAACAACATCATCTTCTTTGAAGACTTCTACGATATCTTCATGTCCAAGTCGCAAAATGTGCGGGATATGTTCGTGAATACCAACATGGAAGCCCAACGGGCGCTGTTGCGTAGCGGTATTCTTTGGCTGGTGATGCGTGCTCGTGGCATGCCAGACACCAAAATTCGCGCCCTCGGCGAAAGCCACAGCCGTAGCAAAATGAACATCAACCCATCATTTTATGGGCTGTGGCTGGACGCCCTGATAGAAACCCTGTACCGCCATGATCCCGAATTTTCCCCCGAGATGGAAAAGATCTGGCGACGCACCCTTAGCCCCAGCATCGACTTGATCAAGAGCATGTATTGATCAATTTGGCCAATTTAATGCCGAAAAAGTCTTATTGAGACAGTCATTGCCGATTGACCTCCTACACTGAAACAAAGCAGTCTGTTTAAAACGCATCCAGTGAAGGAGGTCGCCATGACCAAACAGCATGAACTGCGAGAAGAACCGCGTAATGAGCTGACGACCAACGTCAGTGTGTTTCGAGCCGATGATTTGTCGTACGTTGGCTTGCTGTTGAATTGCTCAGACAAGGGAATGATGTTTTCGAGCTACGAGTCGATTGAACCCGGTACCGAACTGGGTTTGGAATTGGTCGACGTAAGACCCGCCAGTGAACTGCACCGCACCGGCTTTTGCAAAATTGAAGTGGTCTGGAGCAAGCCTCTGACCCCAAGTTTGTACAGTGTTGGCTGCCGCCTGCACTCCCCTTGCCCAACCATGCACACCATGATTCGCAGCTACCGTCAGGCATCCTGACCGGTGAACTGATCACCATAAAAAACGGGCCAACTCAGGCCCGTTTTTTATGTGCTTTTTATGATCCTCAAATCAACCAACCGCCGATGGTCGCCACAGCAATCATCACCAGCCAGACAGACTCACTGCGCAAGTGCAGCTGATGCCATTCGTCCAGTTCCGCAGACGCCGCTTCGGCATCGTCTGAGAAATCATGCCAGCTGCTGCCCTGAGCCTGTTTGCCCAGTGCCGCACGGGCAACGTCTCCCAGCACGTTTTGGCTGGACGCTCCGGTGTTCCATAACAACGAACGCCACACTGGCAACGCCATCATCATATTACCCGCCAGACAGTAGGTCAGGCCCAGCAAACGGGCTGGAGCCCATTCCAGCCAATACAAACAGGTCGTCGCCAGTCGGCTGGAAACACCCTCACGGTTGCTGACTGTTTCAGTTTCCGGACTTGCTGATGCGTTGTTTTCCGGTTCTTTGGCGTCCGGCTCGTCTTTTTCCGACTCACCTCTTTCCTGTTTATCTTGTTCCAGTTCAGCCTGATCCACCGACACCACGTCAGCATCTACAGGCTTAGCTACCGCACAATTGGATACCGTGTTCTGGCTTTGGTCAGTAGCAGAATCAGCCACGGCGTCACCCATGCAACGAAACTGCGGCAGGTTTTGCTGGTACCGAGCCAGGTTAAGCGTCAGCCACGCTAACACCACACCGGCGACATCCGCCAGCACGTACCAAAATACCATCAAAAAGAAGAACTCAAACCAGCGGTAAACTACCGCCTTCAACACCTGCTGATTCATGGTTTCGGCGTCGGACGTTGCTTCCAGCCCCGGCACCGTGATGGTTTGTCGGGCACACAAGTAAGCCGCTTCAAGGTCACCGTTGGCCAAACACTCACGATAGTGCCGCAACGGCCTGCCAATATTGGCCTGCGCCAACAGCAGCAATAACAACACGATTTCAGCCAGCAAAGCGGGCAGCCCCCAGGCCACCGAATCCAGCCACCAGAACAAGGCACCAACCAGGATGGTCGGAATCACCACCACCAGCGCAAACTGCGCTACCGCACCCAAACGCTGAAACCCGCTCCAACGCTCAAACAGCCCAATAAAGCGGTCAAACCCCAACCGCTGGTTCAAGCGGCTGGCAGCTGGCACCTGCTGCTGCAACAGCACAGCGATGAACAACACCAGAAATTTCATCAACAAACCTCCTGAACAGACGCCGAATCAAGCTGGCGATGATAACGGTCCCAATCAAAGCATGGGCCGGGATCGGTCTTGCGGCCCGGGGCAATGTGTTCGTGGCCGGTAATGCGTCGGCCAATCGCCGGGAAGGCCTGGGTAATGGCGCAACTCGCTTGAGCCAGTGCAGTGTATTGCGCATCGGTAAACGGCGTATGGTCGTCACCTTCCATTTCGATGCCGATGGAGTAGTCGTTGCAGTTATCGCGGCCTTCGTAGCAAGAAACTCCGGCGTGCCAGGCGCGGTCTCGCAGATCTACAAATTGGGTGATGGAACCATCACGCTCAATCAGCAAATGCGCCGATACCTGCAGCTGATGGATTTCTTCAAAGTAGGGATGTAACGACGGGTCAAGCTGATTGCTGAAAAACGCCTGCACATGGCCGCCACCAAACTGGCCGGGAGGCAAGCTGATGTTATGAATCACCAGCAGCGACACATCGGCATTGTCTGGCCGAGGACCAAAATTGGGCGAGGGCAACCAGTGGGCTGCATCCAGCTTGCCGTCAATCACTTTCATGTAGTACCTGCGATGCCTGACAGTTATTAGCAGTATCACTGTAAGCCCGCGGGAATGCAAAATGCTGCCTGCTGGCAAACGTCGCAAAAAAAGCGCCGCTACCATGCGTTTCTGCCGCTCTGGGTGTACTATTCGGCCCCGGAATTTACTTGCAAAACGAGCCCATGATGAACCTGAACGCATTCCAGAACGATATCGCCCAAGCCGTTGCCTTTGCCCTTCAGGAAGACGTTGGCAGTGGCGACATTACTGCCATGCTGATTCCGGCAGAGCGCCAGTCGAAAGCCCGCGTGATCAGTCGTGACCGCGCCATTATTGCTGGCAAGGCATGGGTTAACGAAGTATTTCGTCAGGTAGACCCGTCAGTACAGGTGATCTGGAAAGTCAGTGAAGGCGAATGGGTGCGTCCGGGTCAGGAGCTGTTTGAGTTGGTTGGTCCGGCTCGCGCCCTGCTGACTGGCGAACGCTGTGCGCTGAACTTCCTGCAAACCCTGTCTGGTACCGCAACCCGCTGTCGTTTTTATGCCGACAAGGTCGCCAGCACCCAGGTACAACTGCTGGATACCCGCAAAACCATTCCCGGCCTGCGCATTGCCCAGAAATACGCGGTCAGCGTTGGCGGCTGCTACAACCACCGCGTCGGTTTGTACGATGCCTTCCTGATCAAGGAAAACCACATCATGGCCTGTGGTGGCATTGCCGAAGCCATCGCCGAAGCCCATCGCATTGCCCCGGGCAAAGCCGTTGAGGTTGAAGTCGAAACCATGGCGCAGCTGGACGAAGCCATTGCCGCGGATGCCGACATCATCATGCTCGACAACTTCACGCCGGAAGAAATGGTGGTTGCCGTGCAGCACACCCGCAGTAAAACCGCCAACCGCGCCAAAGGCCCAATCAAGCTGGAAGCGTCTGGCAACATTACCGACAAAACCCTGCTGCCTTACGCCCAGACCGGCGTTGATTACATTTCCATTGGTGCCTTGACCAAAGACTGCAAGGCCGTCGACCTGTCCATGCGCGTTTCCATGTAAAAAGACGCAGGGCTATGTAAAAAGACGCTGGCCCAGTCCGGATGCTTCCTTGCCATCCAGACTGTCGCTCAATGCCACCGCTACATTGTTGAAGGAGTAACCCAAATGCACTTGTCGTCCTGGAACCGTTATCAGGCCTTTGCCGCCCACTTTGGCATCAGTCTGGTGATATTTCTGGTATTGGTTCTGTTGGTGTTCACCGTCTGGTACCCCGGCCTGCTGATGCAAGCCGACAACAGTTGGGAACAGGCCCTGATGATGATTGCCGGGGTCGATCTGGTGCTCGGCCCCTTGCTGACCCTGATCGTCTTTAATCCGAAAAAGAAAAGCCTGAAAATGGACCTCAGCATCATCGCCTTGTGTCAGCTGGCGGCATTGGTGGCAGGTTTGTACACCGTCAACAGCAGCCGCCCTGTCGGGCTGTACCTGGCGTTCCCGCCTCAAGGCTTTGAGGTGCTGTATGCCAATACGGTTACCCCGGAACTGGCGACCTTTGCCGAAGACGCGGATACTCCGCTGTTTTATTACACCGGCAAGGAGCTGTTCGGCCCAGCGACTCAAATGGACCTGACGCCCGAAATGCTGGCTCCGGTTAATAATCCGGATCTGAGCTATCAGGCGTTTATTGAAAGAAAGTCGCCCAAAGGCATGTTCGAGCTTGATGGCAAGCTGCGCATGCAAATTGCTATGACCAACAACTGGATCGTCACCAATCTGGATGGCTCAGAGCCAACGATTGTTCCCAGTGAAGCTCTTAAAACGGCAGAAAAGTAAAAATATCTCCAGCCGCAACAGGATCACCCTGTTTGCGGTTGGTTTTCTGCTTTTCTCTGATCCCCTGATCTTTCCAACCTTTTTCTGTTCAGCTCACACCCAATAACCCCAATCTCATCAGCTCAATCCCATCACTTCCAGCGCCAGCTCAACAGGGACATGACTACAGGCCGAGCTATACGCCGATATGAGCCGGTTTACTCATGCGCCAGCCAGAACGCCACGCGCCTGCTAGGCTGAATAAACAACTTATCCTGTTTGTCTGGAGCACCCGGATGTTGAATGCGCTAATGTCACCCGCCATACGTCTGATGAGCAACCTCAGCTATGCCGCCAAGTTCGGCCTGATTATGGTCGCCTTTTTCGTACCACTGGGCATTCTGGCATCGTTGGTATTCAAGCCAGCGCAGCAGTCGATCGAGTCTACCCACGAGGCATTGGCGGCCGTCGACGATGTCGAAGCCCTGCTGCAACTGATCGGCTTTGCTGGCCACAGTTTGGTGTCTGGCTCGGTCAGCGCCTTTCACAGCAATGCTGAACTGACCCAGCAAGCCAGCGAAGACTTCACTCGCGTACAACAGCAAGCAGCCGAAACCCGTCAATCACTGGCCAACCCTGCTCTTTCAGAATCTCTCCAGCAGTGGATTGAAACCCAACTGCCCCGGCTATCGGCCAGCGGCGAACACCGCCAGGCCAACTTTCAGGACCAGTTTGTTTACGGCGAACTGGCCATCGACGGTCTGAACCAGCTGGTGACCCGTTCGGCTCAACAAAGCGGACTGGCACTCGACAGCAATGCCCATGTACAGCTGGTGATGTCGTACATTCAACGGGACGTGCCAGCCCTTTCCTCCGTATTGGGGCAAATGCACAGCGCGGGCTTGTACGCCTTTGTCGAGCAATACCTGCGCTCGGCAACGTACGATGAAATCAATCGGGTATTCGACCAGTTACTGGCCAGCGAACCGACGTTGGAAACCATGCAAAGTGGTGCAGCAGAATTGGGTAACCGTCAGTTTGAAGAAGTGATCAGCAACCTGAAAGACCGTATCCACCAGCTGACGCTGGACGTGGAAGACCAAATTCTGGCCGCCAGCCAACTCAGCGGAGGCTGGCAACAATTTGACCAAACCATGCAGCCAACCTGGCAAACCCTGCACCAGCTGGAGCAGTTGGCCTTGCCGATGATTCGCAACGAGCTGCAAGCCCGGCTGCAAACCCAGCAAGCCCGGCTCAATAGCCTGATTCTGACCCTTATTGCCGCCGTCGCCGTGATTGCTTACCTGTATCTTGCGTTCTACCTGTCGGTGCGCCACAGCATTAATCGGCTTAATCTGGCCTCCCGCCAACTGGCCGAAGGCGATCTTACCCATGAAATACGCTTTGCCGGTCGTGATGAGCTGGCCAGTCTTCGGGACACTTTCAATGGCATGGCGTCGAACATGCGCTCCACCCTGTCGACCGTGAAAGACAGCGCCAGCAAGGTCAACGACGAAGTCGGCAAGGTCGAAAGCATTGCCAACCAGAGCCGCAGCGCCGTTGAAACCCAGCAACAGCAAACGCTGGAGATCGCTCAGGTATTGGAAACCATGGTCAACCGTGCCGCTCAGGTAACCGAATTTGCCCGCCAGGCAGAGCAGTCAGCGTCGTCGGGTAAAAGCACAACGGCCGAGGCCAGTGTGGTGGTCGCGCGAGTAATGGATGAAGTACGCCAGCTGTCGGCGGATATGGAGTCGTCGATGCAAGTGGTGAACAAGCTGGCCGAAAACTCGTCCAGCATCGCCAGCATTCTGGGCACCATCAAGGGCATTGCCGAGCAAACCAACCTGCTGGCACTGAACGCCGCCATTGAAGCCGCTCGGGCGGGTGAGCAAGGTAGAGGATTTGCAGTGGTGGCCGACGAAGTACGCACTCTCGCCAGCCGCACCGCAGGTTCCGCCGATGAAATTGAAGGCCTGATCAAGGACGTTCAAACCAACATAGGCACGGCTGTAAACACCATGGAAGGCAATCGTGACAAGGCCAGCGCCACCGTAGAGAGTTCTGAACAGGTACGTACCCAGCTGGACGACATTCTTGAAGCCATGGGCAATATTCAACAACACGTTAACGGCATTGTATCGACCGCGGGCGAACAGCAAGGCAGCGCAGGTCAGCTGGAACGCAACCTTGAAGCCATTCGCTCGTCTGGCCAAAGCACATTGGCCAACGCTGAACGCACTGTAGAGTCAGTTGCCAATGCCCGCTCGCTAACCGCCGCGCTGGGCCAGCGGGTGCAGGCGTTTAAGGTTTAGTCTGGGGTCTGGGGTCTGGGGTCTGGGGTCGACTCCCGACGCCTGCAACATCAAGCCTCGGCAATAATCACCGCACGCAATGGCGCCGGGTAACCTTCAGCGGTCTTGTTAACGTCTTCCGGGTCAAGGAAGTCTTTCAACGAGTTGTAACGCATCCAGTCGGTGGCCCGTTGTTCTTCCAGAGAAGTCTGGTTCAGGTCGACCACGCGGGCGTTTTTGAACCCACAACGGCGACACCACAGCAGCAGGGTTTCTACGGTTGGAATAAACCAGACGTTACGCATCATGGCGTAGCGGTCTTCCGGCATCAGCATTTCACCTAACGCCCCTTCGATCACCAGAGTTTCCAGCACCAGCTCACCGCCCGGCTTCAGTACCTGACGAAGTTCATCCAGATGCTCAATTGGCGACTTGCGATGGTACAGCACCCCCATCGAAAACGCGGTATCAAAGGCTTTCAGATTGCCCGGTACTTCTTCCATCTTGAACGGCAATAGATCGGCCCGTGGCATCTGGCCCGTAGCGGCGGCGATATAGCGTTTGATGGCATTAAACTGCATCAGGAACAAACGGGAAGGATCAACACCCACCACCCGATGGGCCCCCGCTCCCAGCATGCGCCACATGTGATAACCGGAACCACAGCCAACATCCAGCACGGTGCGGCCGTTCATGTCACTCAGGTGCGGAGCAACCCGGTCCCACTTCCAGTCGCTGCGCCATTCGGTATCAATAAAACTATCGAACACCTGAAACGGCCCTTTACGCCATGGCATCAGGCCACGCAAACCCGCTTCAACATCGGCTTGCTGTTCGCTACTCAGGGCAGCACCAATACCCAGATCGTTGGCATTCAGGTCGCAGTGAACATTTTCTACCTGCGGCAGCTGACACAAAGCCTCAAGCCAGCGCTGCTGGTCACCATGCTCACGGGTCACCAACAGATCCTTCAGCTGTTCCGGTAACACCTCGGCCCAACGCTGCATTTTGCTGCCGTCGGCGCGCATGGTAGCGAGCAGCTCACCAAACAGTGGCAGCAAGGTTTCGGCATTGGTTGGGTCCAGATCGGCAAACAAACGGGAATCTGTGGTCATGAAACACTCGATAGAAATACGGGGTTGAACAGCGAAGCGATATTCAGGGGCTATTAATTAAAAGCGGGCTATTTGTCCCAGGCTATTTAATTGCTAAAAACGAAGCGAAGTTAAAGCACTGGTGCCAGCGAATCACCTTGCTGAAACCAGCATCCAACAAGCGCTGCTTGTGTACGGCTTCGGTTTCCGGCACCAGATAATCTTCAATGGCAGTGCGCTTACGGGCGATCTCCATCTCGCTGTAGCCATTGGCGCGTTTGAAGTCCCAGTGCAGTTCCGCTTGCAGTTCCTGCTCGGGGGAATCGAACACTATCTTTTCCGACAGAATCAGCGCACCACCGGGCAACATGCCGCTGCAAATCTTACTCAACAGCGCCAGGCGCTCAGGCACCGGAATAAACTGCAACACGTAGTTCAGCGCCACGACAGAGGCCTTCTCCAGCTCCAGTTCGGTAATGTCATCGCACCACAAGTCCACCGGCACCGGATTGCCCGCCAGTGATTGATCATCAATGGCAATGTAGTGGCTGGCGCGCTCCAGCATCGATTCGGAATTGTCCACGCCGATCACCTTGCAGCCACTGGCTTTGACCCCGTGTCGCATCGCCAGGGTCACCGCTCCCAGCGAACAACCCAGATCGTAGAGGTTGGAATTATCGGTCGCGTAACGGCCGGCAATCACCCCACACATGGCCACGGTTTCGGCATAACCAGGCACCGAACGCTTGATCATGTCCGGAAATACCCGGGCAACGGCGCCGTCAAAACGGAAGCTGGCCACTTCAGTGGGCTGGTTCTGGAAAATATCGTCGCGATCGGTCATGGCAGGGCTGGCAGGTCTGAATGAAAACGACGGCAGTTTAGCACTTTGCGTGCAGAACTGCCGATCCGTTATTAGCCTGCAATCACGGATTCAATCGATGGTTTTGTAGAACTCTGCCAACGCCCACTCGGCCACTTCCAGGTCCTGCACGGCAGTGCCACCCGCGATGCCCAAACCACCCACCACATGCCCTTCCAGTTCAATCGGCACACCGCCTTTGAACAGGGCCAGACCGCCGTTGAAATTCTCAATGCCAGTCAGCGGGCGAGCGCGCACAACATCACCAAAGGCACCGCTTTCGGCCTTGAATAAAGCTGCGGTAACCGCCTTGCGCTGGCTCACTTCAATAGACCCGAGGGTCGCGCCGTCCATATGAGAGAAACCCAGCAAATGGCCACCGGCATCGACAACGGCGATGTTGAAGTTTACGCCCATGTTGGCGGCTTTGGTTTCACAGGCACGAATCAGCAGTTTGACGTCAGCATTGAACAGTAACGGTAAATATTGGCGACTCATAACAGGCTCCTTGGTCAGTTCCCCCAAAGTGTGTCTCGCAAAGACCCGGATACCCAATCAGAATTCTGCAACGATGAATTCGTTTTTCTGTGTCGGTCGCAGGTCACACCTGTCGTAAGTTGCACAGACAGCGACCGCAAAGATTCATAGACTGCTGTTACTCACGCCCACTGGAGTTCACCATGCCCGGTATTCACGACCTGACCCTGTTTCTGATTTCCGTCATTCTGCTAAACCTGACTCCCGGCCCGGACTCCCTGTTGGTGATGTCTCGCACCGCCATGCAGGGCATGAAAGGCGGTGTGCAGGCCAGTATTGGCGTGACGCTGGGTTCGTTTGTGCATGTTCTGGCGGCGACGTTCGGCTTGTCGGTGATCATTGCCAATTCCGCCACGGCGTTTACCGTGATCAAACTGTTGGGGGCCGCCTATCTGATCTACATGGGCATCACGGCCCTGCTGGCAAAACCGGCAACTAACGCTTCCCAACACGGCTCAAACACAGTCAACGGTAACGGCTATTCAAGCCAGCGCAATTTGCTGCTGCAAGGCTTTCTGTCCAACGCCTTGAACCCAAAGGTCGCGCTGTTTTTTCTGGCCTTTGTGCCGCAATTCATCGACAGCCAGGCCAGCGCCACGGACAAGACCCTCGGGTTTTTAATACTGGGCTGCCTGTTTTCCATACTGACCCTGATCAACGGCATTGGCCTGACCGCTGCCAGTCGTTGGGCTCAGCAACGCATTCGCCCAGGCCAACGTCTGAGTATGTGGCTTAACAAAAGCATCGGGGCACTGTTTGTCGCTTTTGGGGTCAAATTAGCGCTCACGTCCCGTAACTAACAGACGCGATCAACACCACCACAAGCACAACACATAAGGACACCACCGTGGCCGGAGCCAGCCTGTTAACCCTGATCGATGACATTGCCACCCTGCTGGACGATGTCGCCACCATGACCAAGGTCGCCGCGACCAAAACCGCCGGTGTACTCGGTGATGACCTGGCCCTCAACGCCCAGCAACTAACAGGCATTCGGGCCGAGCGTGAACTGCCAGTGGTGTACGCCGTGGCCATTGGCTCCTTGCGCAACAAGGCCATTCTGGTGCCAGCTGCATTGCTGATCAGCGCCGTTGTGCCATGGCTGATTACGCCTTTGCTGATGCTGGGTGGTGCCTTTCTGTGCTTCGAGGGTGCAGAAAAATTGCTGCACCTGATTCAGCACAAACTGCATGCTCAGGCAGAGAACAAAGCCGGTAACGAAGTCGGTAACGAAACACCCCAAACGCACACGGATAGCGAAGCACTAAAAGCATTGGCCGACCCCGACTTTGACCTGGTGGAATACGAAAAAGACAAAATCAAAGGCGCCATACGTACCGACTTTATTCTTTCTGCGGAAATTATTGTGATTACCCTCGGCACCGTGACCGATGCCACCCTGATGGAACAACTGGTCGTACTAACGGGTATTTCCGTATTGATGACCCTGTTTGTTTACGGCCTGGTCGGTGGCATCGTCAAACTCGACGACCTGGGTTTGCTGCTAAAAGACAAAACCTCCAAAGCGCTGCAAAAGATCGGCGCAGCCCTATTGGCCGCCGCCCCCTGGCTAATGAAGACGCTTTCAATTGTTGGCACTGCGGCGATGTTTATGGTGGGAGGCGGTATTCTGGTTCACGGTCTGCCGCTGCTGCACCATGCCATTGAACACTCTGCCGATGCGGCCACCCACGTATCGCAACTACCGGCCGTTAGCAGCGTACTCGGCGGTACCGTCAGCGTACTGTTAAACGCGCTGACAGGCGTTGTCGCCGGAGGCCTGTTGGCCATCGCCATGATGGCATTCAAAAAACTCAAAACAGGCACCTAGGGGGACATCTATTTAATCCGATGCTCACTCTGGGCTGCCGGATGGTTTCGAATCACGAAGCCGACTTGTAGGCCTGACGGGTCAAGTCAAAAGTCGGCGACACAGAGTCGAGATCATCCGGCAGCCCCCGCAGGGCGCGGGTTGCCGTCGCCCAGTGCGGTGTTGACGAACTTGGAAAGACTCGGCCGGACAGGTTCGTCATTCCGCTGCATTCGTCGCCTTGCCCTGAACAACGGCAACGCTCGCGCAGAGCCGTGCAGGATTAAATAGATGTCCCCCTAGGATGAGACCCACTGATTCTGGTATTTGAATCCAACGATTGGGCAAAGCAAATTGCCCAATCGACTTGAGCACCCTATCCTGCCTCGCTTATGAACATTTACCCGACTCAACAGCAGTCCGATTCAATAGTAATCTGATTTAATAGCAGGCAGCGCATGAACCTCTCCGAACGCATTCCCGTCAACGTTCTCACCGGCTTTTTGGGCAGCGGCAAAACCACCCTGCTGAAGCATTGGCTGCAATCGCCGGAGCTGGCTAACACCGCGGTCATCATCAACGAGCTGGGCTCAGTCGGCCTTGATCACCTGCTGGTTGATAACGCCCAGGAGAGTTTGTTTCTGTTGGAAAATGGCTGCCTGTGCTGCGCAGTTCGGGAAGATCTGGTGACCTCTCTGCAAGAGCTGCACGCCAAACGCGAAAGCGGCGAACTGCCACCGTTCGACCGTGTAGTCATTGAAACCACCGGCCTGGCCGACCCATTACCGGTACTGCAAACCCTGATGATGGCCGACGGCGTGGCCCAGCATTTTAAAACCGATGCGGTGATTACCTGCGTCGACGGCGTCAATGGCTTGAACACCCTCGACAACCATCCGGAAGCGGTCAAGCAAGTACAGGTCGCGGACCTGCTGTTGATCACCAAACAGGATGTGCCTCAGTCGCAGGACGAAGCCATCAAGCAGCCGCTGCTGGAAAAGCTGCAAAGCCTGAATCCAAACGCCAAACAAACAGGCGTTAGTGGCGGTCAGCTGAACGCCAGTGTGCTACTGGACTCACGAGTGGTGATGTCACAAGGCAACGAGATGCAGGCCAACGCGATCGATGCAACCGAACAAGCGTCCAGCCATCACAGCGGCAAGGTCAACAGCCTGGTGCTGCTGACCGACGACGAAGTGTGCGAGTTTGAATTGCAACACTGGCTCGACGTCGCCTGCACCGTTTACGGCCCACAACTGCTGCGGGTGAAAGGGCTGGTGAAAATCCGCAACAACCCACAAAAGCCGGTGCTTCTGCACGCGGTTCAGCAACTGGTGTCGCCAATGGAGCGCCTGCCCGCCTGGCCATCCAAAGACCATCGCAGCCGCATTGTGTTAATTGGAGAAGACCTTCAGGAAAGTGATATCCGACGGGTGTTCGAAGGCTTCACTGGCGCCAAACTCATTGATACCAAAGCGAACCCACTGGCTGGGCTAGGGTTTGGAAGTATCAAGCCGTTGTAAAACGATCAACAAAACACACAGCAATAAAAGCGGCCAACCACAGACAGTTGGCCGCATAAGATGGGAGCCAGCAGGACTGCTGGAGTAGAAGGGCTCTGTTAGCCCGCCAGAATACGATCAAACACCTGCAGGGCTTCCTCAAGGGTATAGTTGCCGTTCATCACATTCGGCCAGATATTGGCATCGCTGCGGTAGACAAAATGCGCGCCGTATTTGCCGCGACTGGAAACCACAACCTGCTCTTCACCACTGGCCACCAACGCGTTAAAACGGTGCTTGCCACCCAGGTTTACCCATACCCAATCCTGCTCGGCAATCAGAAACTCTCCGTGAATATGCTTGTAGGAATCCGGCTTGTAGCCCTTGTTCCGGATGCTGTGATACACCGCCCACTGGCGTTTGAACTCCTGTTGAGCGACGCCGTCTGACACGGGGCCAAAATACTGCCAACCATAGTCCTTGCCCCAATGCGCCCCGAGCTTGATGGCTTCTTTGCCCAAAAAGCCCTGCGGCGTTTCTACTGCGACTTGTTGCAGGCGTTCCTCCGGTGTCATCCCCCACCACGGCATCACCGCCGCCATGGCGGGATCAGCGGCAATCGGGCTGTCAGAGATACCGAGTAAATCGCCCACGGTTACAGGCTGGTTTGCTTTAAAATAATCGGCCAGAGCACTGTTCTCGTAATGGCGCTGGCCGCCACGAAGGGTTGCCACAAACGGATTCTCCAGCGCCGGACGCGTCATCAGATTCATCCGGCAGTGGCTGACAGGCACAGACACGACGACCGACGTCGAACGCTGATAGGCCAGCTCAGAGGGAGAGGTAGTAAAATGAGACACCGGCTCTAACGCCCGGCGTTTTCTGAATGCGGCTAGTCCAAACACTCAATAATTCCAACGATATTCACAATCGAAGGAATATAGATCGAATTGTTCTGGTTTCTAACCAGCAAAAAATGAACGAATTGTTCCCCATACGACATAATAACAACCATATAAGCAACAGTTCACAACCGAACCAAGAGCAGGTTCTATTCACAGCACCAATGGCAACAGCCTTACAGAAATAATCGTACACAGAGCCTTGTAGGATGGGCCCCGCCCATCAATCACCAACCGGGCGGATATACTCCCGCCACAACTCTACCCCCACCCGCGACACCCGCCCTCAAAATCTGGATAATGGCGGCCAGTTTTTCACGCCCTGCGTTCCACTTCCCAACCCCGGTGCCTCTCATGCAAATCAAGGTCAACTTTCTCGATAACCTGCGGCTGGATGCCAAATTCGATGACTTCACCGTCATTGCCGACCAGCCAATCCGGTATAAGGGAGATGGCTCGGCGCCGGGTCCGTTCGATTATTTTCTGGCGTCGTCGGCCATGTGTGCGGCCTATTTCGCCAAGATGTACTGCATCTCTCGTGGCATTCCGACCGAAGACCTGCGTTTGGTACAGAACAACATTGTCGATCCGGAAGACCGCTACAAGCAGACCTTCCGCATCCAGCTGGAACTGCCGGAAGGCATTTCCGAGAAAGACCGTCTGGGCATTTTGCGCTCGATGGAGCGCTGCACCGTTAAACGGGTGATCCAGAACGGGCTGGATTTTGATATTCAGGTGGTCAACGACCTCGACGACAGCACCGCGTTGCTGGAAGGTTTTAACAGCGAAAGCGAAACCTTTATCGAAGGCAAGGACGTACCGCTGGAGCAGACCATCGCCAAAATGACTGGCTTGCTGGCTGATTTGGGCATGAAGATCGAAGTGGCGTCCTGGCGCAATATCGTGCCGAACGTCTGGTCGCTGCATATCCGCGATGCCGATTCGCAGATGTGTTTTACCAACGGCAAGGGCGCGACCAAAGAGAGCGCACTGGCGTCAGCACTGGGTGAGTTTCTGGAACGCCTGAACTGCAACTTCTTCTACAACGACCAGTTCTTTGGTGAAGAGATCGCCAACGCCGAGTTTGTGCACTACCCGAACGAGAAGTGGTTCCAGCCGGGTCCGAACGACGAACTGCCAGAAGAGATTCTGGATGAGTACTGCCTCGATATTTATAACCCGGACGACGAGCTGCAAGGCTCACACCTGTTCGATACCAACTCCGGTCGTACCGACCGCGGCATTGTATCGCTGCCGTTTGTGCGTCAGTCCGACGGCGAGACCGTCTACTTCCCGTCCAACCTGATCGAAAACCTGTTCCTCAGCAACGGCATGAGCGCCGGTAACACCCACGCCGAAGCCCAGGTACAGTGCTTGTCGGAGATTTTCGAACGGGCGGTCAAACGCCAGATTCTGGAAGAAGAACTGACCCTGCCGGATGTGCCGCAGGAATACATCGACCGTTACCCCGGTATTGTCGCGGGCATTAAAGAGCTGGAAGAACAAGGCTTCCCGGTACTGGTGAAAGACGCCTCGCTCGGCGGTATGTACCCGGTGATGTGTGTGACCCTGATGAACCCGCGCACCGGTGGTGTGTTTGCCTCTTTTGGTGCTGCGCCAAGTTTCGAAGTGGCGATGGAACGCTCGCTGACCGAACTGCTGCAAGGCCGCAGCTTTGAAGGCCTTAACGACCTGCCTCAGCCGACCTTCGACAGCATGGCAGTAACCGAGCCTAACAACTTCGTTGAGCACTTTATCGACTCTACCGGTCTGGTGAGCTGGAAGTTCTTCAGCGCCAAGGCCGATTTCGACTTCGTTGATTGGGACTACGCTTCGGAGCTCGAGGATCGTAAAGCCAAATCTGAAGAAGAAGCCGCGATCCTGTTTGGCATTCTGGAAGAGATGGGACTGGAAGCCTACATGGCTCAATACGAAGACCTGGGCGTACCGGCTTGCCGAATTCTGGTGCCGGGTTACTCCGAAGTGTACCCCGTAGAAGACCTGATCTACGACAACACCAACAAGGCGCTGGCGTTCCGTGAAGATATTCTGAACCTGCACACGCTGAACGATCAGCAACTGAGCGATCTGGTTGAGCGTCTGGAAGACACCGACGTTGATGACTACACCAAGATTATCACCTTGATCGGCGTTGAATTCGACGACAACACCGTCTGGGGGCAGCTCACTCTTTTAGAACTGAAATTGCTGATTTTCCTGGCGCTGGAACGTCACGACGACGCCAAGGAACTGCTGGAGATGTTCCTGCAGTTCAACGACAACACCGTCGACCGTGGCCTCTTCTATCAGGCGCTGAACTGCGTACTGGAAGTGGTGCTGGACGAAGAAGAAGACATCACCGACTACCTGCCGAACTTCCGTCGTATGTTTGGTGAAGAACGCATGAACGCAGCGGTCGGCTCGGTGACCGGTGCCATTCGCTTCTTCGGTCTGGAGCCAACCAACATGCAGCTGGAAGGCCTCGACAAGCATCAGCGATTGATCAACAGCTACAAGAAACTGCACGCGGCGCGGGCGAAAGCGGCGGGGTTGTAAGCGCCCCGCAGATTCAAAAGGGAGATACAGCTCCTTCTTGTATTAACCTGCTCTAAAACTCATCCTCCACCTGCCCGGCCGCACAGGCATTGGCAGGTGGCTTATTGCTTCCCACAGCAGATTTTCTCTCCGCTTTTGCCAAGCGTTTGGCTTCGCCCTTACAGCGCTCCGAGCAGTATTTCACTTCTTCCCAGCAACGTAGCCATTTCTTGCGCCAGGCAAATGGGCGTTGGCATTGCAGGCATATTGTCTCGGGCAGATTTGTTTTCTTGTGGGCCATCAACGCTTTCCTACAAGTCATCCAGATTCGCTAACAGGTATTCGGCCCGATCCCACAGAGCCTGTTTTTTCTCGTCACTTTGCTTGTCGAGGTTTCGGTAAATCATGCTCATCCGGTGGTTGCTCTGGAACTGCTCCTTGTGTCGCATGATGAAATGCCAATAGAGGCTGTTGAACGGGCAGCTGTTTGATTCAACGCTGGTTTTGACGTTGTAGCGGCAGGTTTTGCAGTAGTCGGACATCTTGTGAATGTAGTTGCCCGAGGCGGCGTAAGGCTTGCTACCCAAATAGCCGCCGTCTGCGTGCATTACCATGCCGAGGGTGTTGGGCAGTTCCACCCAATCGTAGGCGTCGGCGTACACCGCCAGATACCATTCACAAATCTGCTTGGGCTCAGTGCCGGTTAACAGCGCAAAGTTGCCGGTGACCATCAGCCTTTGAATATGGTGAGCATAGGCATGATCCAACATGTTACGCAGTGCTTCGCTCATGCACTTCATGCCGGTGTTGCCATCCCAGTAATAACGCGGCAAATCCTGTTTGTTGCCCAGCCGGTTTTGCTCGGCGTAGTCCGGCATGTGCAGCCAGTAGATGCCTCGCACGTATTCGCGCCAACCAATAATCTGGCGGATAAAGCCTTCCACCGCGTTCAGCGGAATCTCCGGGCCATCCCCTTGTTTGCCTTGTAGCCAGGCCCGCTCTGCCGCAGTACATACCTGCATGGCAGTGAGCAGGCCGGCGTTAATGTACGGCGACAACAGGCTGTGAAACATAAAGTCTTCGCCCGTTGTCATGGCGTCCTGATAATCGCCAAAGTACGGCAGACGCTCGGCCAGAAAGTGATCTAACGCCTGCTCGGCTTGTGATTGGGTGGTCCCCCAGCGGAAGTCGTCGAGGTTGCCAATATGGTCGGGGAATTCACGTTCAACCAGCGCCAGTACTTCCTGATCGATGGCATCGCGCTCAAACACCAGCTCACGTGGCAACGGGGTTTTGCCATCGTAGCGTTTGCGGTTGTCGGCGTCGTAGTTCCATTTGCCACCCACTGGCTCATTGCCCTGCGGGCCTTCCATCAGCAAACCGGTTTTACGGCGCATCTCCCGGTAGAAAAACTCCATCCGCAGCTGCTTTTTGCCGTCGGCCCAGCGGGTAAACTCTGCGCTGTCGCATACAAAGCGGTCGTCAGCGAAGACTTGTACCGGAACACCGAGTTCAGAAGCCCACAGATTATCGATGGCGTGTTGTAAACGGTATTCGCCGCATTGGGTGATCACCAGCTCCGAAGCACCGTGTTGCTGCACACAGGCCTTGGCGACCGCCAGCAAACTGTCAAGATCTGACTGGGCATCATAGCGGTGATAATCCACTTGCCAGCCTTGCTGTTGCAGCTGTTCGGCAAAGTGGCGCATGGCAGAAAACAGAAAGGCTATTTTCTGTTTGTGGTGACGAACATAGCCGGCTTCTTCCGCCACTTCGGCCATCAGGATGCGGTCGGTGGCAGCATCCAACACCCGTAGGGTTGCCAGGTTTACCGTTAGCTGGTCGCCCAGAATCAGGCCTATACGCATACTTACTCCAACCCGTTCGGGCCTGAAAATGCCGGGCACACACCATGGCACCCACTCAATGAATAAGTATTGTATAGGTTTTAATTAAAAGTTGAACAACAAGAGGAAATTGTCAGTACAGATCAGCCTGGTCGGTTTTTTGTGACGGCTCGTTTAACGACTCATGAAGGTCGGCTTCGGCATTGGCTTCTTCGGTGAGGTTTTTGGCCAGCTCTTTCTTCACCCGGACACCCAGCTTGCGGAAGTTGTCGGCCTGACTGAGCAGGTTGCCACGGCCACTTTTCATGGAATTCCAGGCGTCTTCGTAGCTGTTGTTTACCGTCTTGAGCTGGTTGCCAACCCGGTCGAATTTTTCCACCACCACCGCCAGCTTGTCGTACAGCTTGCTGGCCTGGTCCGCCAGTTTTTCGGTGCTTTGGTTGCGTCGTTCAATGGCCCAGAGGCTGGCGACGGTTCTTAATGTGGCCAGCAATGTGGTCGGCGTTACCACCACAATCTTTTGTTCGAAGGCGGTATTGATCAGGCTTTCGTCGTGCTGAAAAGCCAGCATAAAAGCCGGCTCAATAGGCATAAACAGGAACACAAAATCCGGAGAGTTGAGACCATTCAGATTCTGGTAGGCCTTGTTGCTGAGGCCTTTGACGTGGCTACGCACCGACTCCACATGGCGCTTCAGCGCACTGGCCTGCGCCAGCTCGGTATCGGCATTCACATAATCGGTGTAAGCCGTTAGCGACACCTTGGAATCGACCACAATGTGCTTGTGATCCGGCAGCCGGATGATGACGTCCGGGCGATAGCGCTGGCCGTTGTCGTCGCTGTGGCTTTCTTCACGGACGTACTCTACGCCTTTGCGCAACCCCGAGCTTTCCAGCACGGTTTCCAGCACCATTTCGCCCCAGTTACCCTGGGTTTTGTGCTCGCCACGCAAGGCAGTGGTCAGCGCATGAGCTTCCGAGGTCATTTGCTGATTAAGTTTGTGCAGCTCGATGATTTGCGCCTTGAGAGAAGCGCGATCCTTGGCATCAGAGAGGTGAACGTCTTCGACTTTTTTGCGCAAGCCGTCCAGCTGTTCCCTGAAGGGCGTCAGCAAGGTGTTCAGCCCATGCTGACTTTGCTGGGTAAATTGCTGCTGTTTCTGCTCGAAGATTTTCTGCGACAGGTGTTCAAACTCTGTCAGCAGTTGCTCCTTGTTTTGCTGCAACAGGGCCAGCTTTTCGTCTGCATGTTGCTGCTGCAACTGGCGCGCCTGCTGTTCGCTGGCCAAACGGGTTTGCAGTTGCAACTTTTGCTGCTGCAAACCATTCAACTGCTGTTCCTGTTGCTGAATCAGCCGTTGGGCGTTGTTGTCACGTTCCTGCAGCACCGCATTTTGGGTACGCAGTTGCTCCAGCAACTGCGCGTGTTCACCATCTGCCAGTTGTTGCTGCAGACGGCTGCGTCGCACCAGCAGCTGCTGGGTCAGGCCCGCACCAAGCAAACCGCCCAGCACCAACAATGCCACTACCAGTTGTGGGCCTTCGTTAAACCAGCCAGACAGCGACGCCAACATCAAAATGCTCCCCGCAAGCCAATGCTCAGACCATGCCCTTCAATACTGTGGAAGTTGGTGCGGCTGTACTCAATCTGAAAGGAACGGCTGTTCGACTGCAGCGGGAAGGCGAGCCCGGCACGAATCAGGGGCGAGCAGCCAGTCAGACTAACGGTTTCGGAGTCGCTGTCGCCATCTTCCAGCTTCAGAGTGCCAAGCCAGCAGTGGTGACCGTAGTCGAAGTACGGCCAGATACGGCCGAGAGGGATCTGCACTTTGGCATTCAAGCCCAAGCTGGCGGAGCGAATGTAGCGCAGCTCGCTGTCGTCTTCATCCGGGTCACTCAGCAGGTGAACGCCAACGCCCAGATAGAGCCAGGAACGATAGGAGTAGCCACTTTCAACACGCAAGGTCACGCTGCCAACATACTCCCGTTGGTCGTCGTACTGGCGACGCTGCTGACGCTGAAAATCGTTCGGGTCCCAGTTAAATACCGAATACCCAAACGATCCCTCCAGATAAGGGTACAAATCAGGCACCGGCTCGTTGAAGTAGTCGGCACTCAACTCCTGACCGAAGCTTTCCAGTGTCGGAGCTGGAATATTGAGGCCAACCTGCGCCATTGCAGGCACGGCTCCGAACGTTAGAGCCAGTACAGAAACCGTTTTCCGCAGTCGTTGGCGTGGTGTCAGCATCGCGCTTCCCTATCTGGCTGAATCTGTTTTACCAATTCCGTGGGCTGAATCAGTTGGCCACCAGCAGTTCTTCCAACGACTGGATGATCCGGTTCGGCTGCGCCGTGGCAATGTTTTCGCCGTGGTTGTAGCCATAAGGTACAGCGACCGTCATACAGCCTGCGGCTTTGCCAGCAAACATGTCGTTGCGGGAGTCACCCACCATGATGCAGTGCGTCGGTTCTGCGCCAAGGTGCTGACAGGCGTGCAGAATTTGGCCCGGGTCTGGCTTCTTCTGTTCGAGATCATCGCCACACACCACAAAATCAAACACCGTGCCCCAACCCAATGAGTCGATCAAAGGCTCGGTAAACTTACGCGGCTTGTTGGTCACCATGGCCATCTTCACGCCCATAAACGCCATGCGGGTCAGCGTTTTTTGCACGCCCGGATACACGCCGGTGGCGGTACGCAGGTTGTTCAGGTAGGTGTCATCGAACACCACGCGCGCAGCGGCAACCTGTTCCGCATCCAGCTCGGCGGCTTTCATATCATTACCGTCTGCCAGCGCTCGGCGCACCAGCATGTCAGCGCCATTGCCAACCCATTCGGCGACCAATGCTTCACCGGCTGCGGGGCGATTCAGGCTGACCAACATGGCATCCACCGCACGGGCCAAATCCGGCACACTGTCGATCAGGGTACCGTCGAGGTCGAACAGCACCGCTTCCGGGCGATTGTCTTCACAGCCTTCAACCGCGCTGAAGTAGTCTTCGATGTGGGCGTTCCAGATCGACATGGCAGTTACCTTTCGGGATGGTAAAAAACAAACAGGCTACCGGATGGCAGCCTGTGGACTCAAATGATGACACCAAAGCGGCGCGATCAACGCTTGGCAGCAGCCAATTCAACGCGCATGTCGTCGATCACAGCCTTGTAGTCTGGCTTGCCGAAGATCGCAGAGCCGGCCACGAACATATCAGCACCAGCCTCGGCGATTTCCTTGATGTTGTCGACTTTCACACCGCCGTCGATTTCCAGACGAATATCAAAACCGGATTCATCAATGCGCTTGCGCGCTTCACGCAGCTTGTCGAGGGTTTGTGGAATAAACGACTGACCGCCAAAGCCCGGGTTAACAGACATCAGCAGAATCACATCCAGCTTGTCCATCACGTAATCCAGGTAGTGCAGCGGCGTTGCCGGGTTGAATACCAGACCGGCTTTACAACCGTGGGATTTGATCAGCTGCAAGGTACGGTCGATGTGATCGGACGCTTCCGGGTGGAAGGTGATGTAAGTCGCACCGGCAGCGGCAAAGTCGGCCACCAGGCTGTCGACCGGCGAAACCATCAGGTGAACGTCGATTGGAGCCGTGTAGCCGTGGTCGTCCATGTACTTTTTCAGGGACTTGCAGACCATCGGGCCAATGGTCAGGTTGGGCACGTAATGGTTGTCCATCACATCGAAGTGAACCACGTCAGCACCGGCGTCCAGCACAGCGGCAACGTCATCACCCAAACGAGCAAAGTCAGCGGAAAGAATGGAAGGAGCGATCAGATCAGACATGGTCAGGCACACGGTTGCAAATGAGCGGCTATTGTAAGGGGGAGCCGCTAATTATTAAACCGGCCAGCAAGCGTCAACGCTGTGATTTTATGGGGCTGTCCAATCCGGATATTTGAAGCGGAACGGCTTTTGCAGCCTCCACCAGCGCGTCAATTTTCCGTAGCCACTGCATGAGTCCGATCGCCATGACACCAGACGTTTTGCCCTCGCGCGTTTATGCCAGCCCACTCTCCACCGCATCAGGCCGAAGCGTCGCCCTCGTTTTTTGGACGTTGTGCCTGCTGTTACTGACGCCAGTGCATGCAGAAGAGGCTGCTAGCAATACCGATACTCAAACCGACTTTCAAACCGAAGACAGGGCCAATAATAACGGCGCAAACACCGAGCAAGCTGACAGCAGCAACGGTGAAGCGACACAGATGATGCCCGAGCGGGTCACCCCCAATAGCACCCGCCAGCGCCACGGTGCTATTGCCGAACACCTGACCCTGTTTCAGCGCCAGCAGGAAATGGTTTTGCTGGCCGAAGGCGAAACCCCGTTTTACGGTTTGTTTTTGCAAGAGCGCAGCGGCCGCCCGCAAGGAGCAGCGTTGATTCTGCATGCGCGCGGTGAACACGGATTGTGGCCGCGCTCCGCCGGACACATGCGTGAAAGCCTGCCGGATGTTGGCTGGAGCACGCTGGCCATTGAACTGCCCGACCCGCCGGATTTGCCCATTCCACCCACGGCGCTGTATGCACCGGCACAACCGTTGGATTCAGCCTCGTCAGGCTCGGCCGAAGGCGACCCAGACAGCACAGATTCCGCTTCGTCGACCGGTAACGAGGGCTCTCCAAATGCAGCCGCAGGAAGCGCCGCAGCAGATGCGGCAGCAGCGTCTTCAACAGGAGTCACTGCGCAAGCCGCAGCCAACGCCGGCAAGACCAACAATGCTCCCGGCAGCACAGAAGTAGACCCGGCCAGCACCGACATGACCGGCGAGCCGCCATTACCAGAACGACAAACCGATCCAGCCACCGCCTCCGAACCGGTCGACCCGGTGGTGCAAGAACACAGCGCCCGGCTGACCAACTACGAAACCCTCAGTCAGCAGTACCGCGATGCCATGGTCGCCCGCATCGAACAAGGGGTGGCTTACCTGAAAAGCCGCGGTCAACACAATCTGGTGGTGATTGCCTACGGCAACAGCGCGGGTTGGGCCGGTCAGTGGGTCACCGCCAATACCCGGGTCAACAAAAAAGGGCAGCCGGAACGAGGACTGTCGCTGGTGTTGATCAATGCCATGGAAGATCCGTCAGCGAAGATTCCTATGAACGATCACCTGGTCAAACTGGCTGTACCGGTGTTCGATCTGGTCACGGCCAACCCCGGCGTCAGCGACTATGAAGTGCGTCAGCGCGCCGGTCTGATGCGGCATAAAAACCGCCGTACCTACCAACAGTTCCTGTTGGATGCGCCGATAACGTCAGGAGAAGCCGACGCCGCCATTGTGCGACGCATTCGTGGCTGGTTACGAACCCATGCCGCAGGCACCCGTTTGATTCGGGGCTAGAAGCAGATCGAATCAAAACGCCGAGCAGCCAAAACACTCGGCGGCGCCAGCAAAATCCAAACGGGCTTCTATACTCAAAGGGCCGGTCGTTGGCCGGTTGTCCAATCAACGAGTTCAAGGGTGTTTGAATGGCCACTCCAATTTTTGTCACCGCTGCCAGTATTGCCGCCGAATTGCATCAAGCCATGCTGGAGGCCAAAGGGCTGGCGCTCACGGCCAAGAACGCCCGCGCACTGGCCGTCAGGGCTGGCTCCAAAACCGTTGGATTCAAGGCCATCACCCATTTCATCGACGAACTGGCTTCCGACATCATCCGCCAGAGCCAGTACATCAACGGCGTGTCGGAAAAGCTGTCGCAGCACGCCGTGTCGTTGTGGCGCTCGGATACCGCCGCACGCAAGTTTGAATGGCTGGAGTCGCAGAAACTGCCACACGGCGATTCCCTCTACGACGCCATGCACAACTGCTACAGCGAACGGGAAAAACTGTCGCTGATGTTGAGCCGTGGGCTGCGCGAGCTGGAAGCGCAGCTGGAAGAAGGCGACAAGCACATTCGCACCGCCAACCTGATTGCCACCTCCAGCAAGGTGGAAGCGTCATCCGCCGGTGACTTTCGTGCCCAACTGGAGGTGATAGCCCAGAACATCACCACCACTGCCAACCAGATTCGCCAGCATCTGACCAACGCCAGACGCTTGCTGAACCAGAAACACAGCTAAAGCAAGGCCGCGTCAAAAACAGACCAGCAGTAGGCCAGCAGCAGACGAACTACAGACACAGAGCTTAGAGAAAACCGATCGGGGGATACCATGCAGGCAACAGTGATTTACGAGGACGGCGATCACCGCTGGATTATGTTCGGACGCGACCCCAACAAATCCGAGGGCATCATCGATACCAACCAGTATCTGATCCAAAGCGGTGACCAGGCCATTTTGCTGGACCCGGGCGGTATTGAGTTGTTCGCACCGATGCTGTCGGCGGTACTGAAATTTGTACCGACCGAGAAAATCACTCACCTGTTCGCCAGCCACCAGGACCCCGACATCATATCGTCGCTGGGGCTGTGGGATCAGGCGCTGCCCAATGCCAAGCTGTATTCGCCTTGGCTGTGGGAGAGCTTTATTCGCCATTTTGGCATGGAGCGCATCGAGTTCTGCGCCATCCCGGACGAAGGCCAGACCATCTCGCTGGGCCGTATCCAGCTGCAATTTATGCCGGCTCACTACCTGCATTCACCGGGTAACTTCCATGTTTACGACCCCAAAGCCAAAATCCTGATGAGCGGTGAGATTGGCGGCTACATCGAGAATAACGAAGCCTCGCTGTACGTCGATAACATGACCAGCCACATGCAGAAGATGCGCAAGTTCCACCAACGCTGGTTGCCTTCCAACGAAGCCAAGCAGGACTGGATTCGACGGGTACGCCAGCTCGACGTCGACATCATGGCGCCGCAGCACGGCTGTCTGTTCCAGAACCAGCAAGTCAGCGAGTTCCTCAACTGGCTGGAAGAACTGCCCGTCGGTATCGCTGTACGCTGATTTCTCCTTCTTATAAATTGGCCCGCTACCAGCAGTACGTTTATCGAAACGTACTGTTTATGGCGGGCCTTTTGCCTGCTCTGCGCATACTGATTAGACTTCCCGGCTTTTGTACCCTGCGCCGGACGCCCCTTTGAATACATCCATTCGCCAACTCGTTATCCAGCTGTTTTTACCCGTGTATTTGCCCGGCATTCTTACCGCCATGGCCCAAACCTCGGTGCTGGTGCTACTGCCTATGTACGTACTGGAACTCGGATTCGATGCCTCAATCGCGGCATTGATGTTGGCTTCCCGTGGCGTCGGTCAGTTGTTGGGGGATGTGCCAGCAGGCATTGTGGCATCGAAGTTCGGCGATCGCGGCTGTCTGCTGTTGGGCAATATCGGCTATGTGATTGGTTACAGCCTGATGGCCTGTGGCAACAACCCTATCCTATTGGGCATTGGCGGCATCATTGCCGGTCTTTCAATGTCGTTCGCCCTGCTTGGTCGTCAGGCCTATATCAGCCACCGTTCTCTGCCTAACCAACGAGGCAGAGCCTTGTCTCTGGTGGCTGGCGGCATGCGCATAGGCTCTCTCATTGGCCCTGTGATCGGCGGTCTGGTGGCTTCCCATTACAGCTATCAGGTGGCGTTCCTGTGCATGGTGGCACTCAGCGTGCTGGCTCTGGTTCTGGTGCTGATGACCGCTGAAAAAGGCCAACCGGAGGCCACCGATACTCCTCATTCCATGGGCGCAATTTTGCGTATTCTGGTCGACCACAAGCAGGCCTTTCTGAGCGCGGGGCTGGCCATGATCATGTTGCAATTTATGCGGGCAGGCCGAATCACCCTACTGCCATTGGCAGGCAGTTCGGTGGGACTGAACGTCGCCGAAGTCGGCTTTTTGGTGTCGGCAGCGGCCTTTATGGACAGCCTGATGTTTGTACCCGCCGGCATCATCATGGACCGCTGGGGCCGTAAGGCCGCAGCAGCACCCAGCTTGATCATCTTCGCCCTCGGCCTCAGTTTGTTAGCCTGGGCAGACAGCTACGCCGCCTTGCTGGCCGGTGCACTGTTAATTGGTACGGGGAATGGCCTCAGCGCGGGTCTGGTGATGGTGTTGGGAGTCGACTTTGCCCCCGAAAAAGGCCGGGCCCGCTTTATTGGCGTATGGAAACTGGTGTCAGACTCCGGTCAGGCCGCCGCGCCGCTGGTGATCAGCGGCATGCTGACGGTCACCAGTCTGCTGGTAACCACTCAGGCCGTCGCCATGGCCGGTTTTTTTGGTTTCTATTGGCTGCGCACGCGGGTGCAGGAGACTCTTCAGAAAACCGAGGGTTCATAGCACTAACTTAAAGCAGGCACCGGGCCGTAACTCTGCTCAAATGAAATCTGTGTAAGAATTAATCAGACCTAAGGGTAAAAGCCATATACCAATTCGTGCTATCCCGACATTGTCGCTAGAGCAATGTCGGAGGCCTCAGTATATTCGACGGCCGCTTTGGAAAACCGCCCCGAAACGTGGACGTCGAACAACGATAAATCCTGACGAACACACGGTCACTGGTAAAAGGTCATTGATAGTATGGATGCAACGTATTCCCGTCGTATTGCAGCATTTGCTCAGTCTCTTTCGACCCCATCACGCTCTTCCTACCGTCAGCTCTCCCGTCAGTTGGGTCAGCTGGCCGACTCTGGTCAATTGCCGATCAAAGCCATCAAGGAACCACACCGGTCCAGTCAGGTGTTGCTGTCGTTGTTCCGCCATGAGTCCGTGGGTGCTCACGATACCCGAACCAAAGGCATTGCCAGCGTTTCATTGCCGGCTCGCGCTGGCAGCCGTCGGTCGTCGAATGTACTGAGCTGCCGTTTTATCAGTGGTGAGAACCACAGTGTCGATACCATTCAATACGGCACGGCCCTGAGCATCTACGGCGAAACCTTCGTCGCCTGGAGTGACGAAGGAATTTGTCAGATCAGTTTTCTGGACGCGGATTTTCTGGAACCTTCTCATGCCCTGGCGCATCAGGGGCTGACCCTGTACGACGCCATTGAAGCGCTATTGCGGCGCTGGCCCAAAGCCACCATTGAGGAAAACAACAATCAGGCGCACGCGCTGGTCGAATCCATCGTCTGCCTGCAAACCGGCCGTACCGATCATCTGAAAGCGCCCTTGCAACTATTGATCAAAGGCAGCGATTTCCAGTTGGATGTCTGGCGACAACTGCTGCACATTGGTTACGGCGAGCTAACCACCTATGGCGCATTGGCCAAACGACTGGGACGCCCGAACGCCTCTCAGGCGGTCGGTAACGCTGTGGGCGCCAACCCGATCGCCGGACTGATTCCCTGTCACAGGGTCGTTCGTGCCGAGGGCGGCATGGGCGGCTACCGCTGGGGTATTCCACGTAAGGTCACCATGCTGTTGCACGAGCAGAGCACCTGTTATTTAGCCGACCAGCACGCCTTGTCAGAAAGATGAGCCCGGCTGCTTCAAGAACGCCAGCTCCTCATCTGTGGAGGCTCGGCCAAGGGCTGCATTGCGATGAGGGTAACGACCAAACCGGGCAATGATATCGCGGTGCCGGATTTCAAATTCTAGATTGTTCTCCAACCCTGGCTGGCTGAACAAACGCATCGCTTCCTCATGCACCACCAACGACTCGCTGTGCATGTACGGCATGTACAAGAACGCTTGGGACCCTCTGAATAACTCTGCACAGCTCTGCGCGAGTCCTGCAGGTCGTAAGAACAAGGCGGCGAATGCAGCGGAATGGCGGGCCCTTTCCAAATTCGCCAACGCCGTTCTAGCGGCCTGCAGGCCGCGCCCTACGGGGATGGCAGGGCATTGCTGACTCTGTGTCGCTGATCTTTGACTTGACCCGTCAGGCCTGCAAATCAGCTTCGTGATTCAGCGTCGCCCAGTCATCCAGAGCGGGCACTGAGTTGTTCAGAGGGTCCCTTGCTTGTCATGGCTATCCAGCTGCTGATCGTAGCCACCGCGCACCGCTTCCTGAGCCAATGCAAGCGCCATGGGATCGGCGGCAAACGCCGTTGCAGTGTCACGAAACAGGTTCCGTGACAGCTGATCCAGCACAATGATCTCTGCCAGTCGCCCTTCGGCGCTGTCGCGCCACCGCCACAACTCCCCTGCGACCGCTTGTTGGTGCAGCTGCCCAAAACGCCGGCGCAGCTGCTCGTCAAAGTCAGCGGATTTACGAAACCACTGTGCGGGTTCTATTTCTGAGAACCAGAAATCAATCACGGCTTGATACGAATCACTCATTAATCGTTCCTGTTTGGCTAGCTTCTGGCGGTGCTTGCAACTCTGGTTGCTGTGATACTGACGGCTGTGGCTCTGGTTGCTGTGGTTGTGGCGACTGAGAGACAGGAGCAGGCGCTTCAAATCTCTGCTTCCACAACAGTCGATGAATAAACGCCATTTTCTCAATCACGGCAGGCACCAGCACAAAGGGGTAAAGATCGTTTTGTCCCATGCTGCGATTCAAGCTGTTGGCCGCGTAGATGACCGGCAAACAACCCTCGACCACCTCTTCAAAATCGGCACAACGATAGGGATCAAAAGCCGCTGAGCCATGCAAACTGTCGTTAGCGTCCACCGGCTGGATCGACAAGCCGTAATGGAAGGCAGTTTCCAGGGTGTCGCACAGGTGCAGATAGTGCGCCCAGCTTTCCGCCCAGTCTTCCCAGGGATGGGAGCTGGCGTAGGCGCTGACAAAACGGTCTTTCCAATCCGCCGGTGCGCCCTGGTTGTAGTGGGTTTCCAGGCTCGCGCCATAGTCGGCTTGCTCATCGCCAAACCGCTGCCGAAAAGCATCCAGCTCGGTTTCGGATGGCAGCACCAGCACTTCCCAGAAGTAATGGCCCACCTCGTGACGCATGTGGCCCAACAGGGTTCGGTAGCGCTCTTCCATGCTCTCTTTGGCTTTCTCTCGCTCAACTGGGTCGGCCTCGTCGAGATTAATGGTAATGCGTCCGCTGGCATGACCCGTAGTCGCCACCGCGTCCGGCGGCAATGGTTGATCCGGGCTGATGAAGTCGAACGACAAGCCGCTGCTGGCGTCATCCACCTTCGAGATGACCGGCAATTCCAGCCGGTTAAGGCTGTAGATCAAGCGCCGCTTGGCGACCTCCAACTTGCCCCAGGATTCCAGCAACTCCGGTTGGCTGGTGTCTGGTATATAGCGATTGAGCTGGCAGCTCTGGCATAGGTCTGAATTGCCATTTTCCGGGCTGTTTTCTGAGCACTCTTCCGACGTATTTTCCGTACTGAATTCAGGGCTGTTATCAGCGTTGTTTTCTGAGCCAAGCGCCCAATTGCAGACACCAAACTGGCGATTGGCGCAGCAGCTGACCTCAGCGGCCGCCAGCATGACATTCTGTTGTGGGTCATAGGCCAGTGCCGCACCACAGGATTCGCAGTCCTGGTTTTCAAAAAACACCGTGTGATCACAACACGGGCAACGGAACAGCTTCATTTCAAACTCCTTTGAGAACCGCCGGCATCACAACACGTGCGGCCAAATGGGCACTCTTATACGTTCTGGCAAATTTGGTCATAATCCGTTCAGAATCAAAAACTTATGCAATGTGTCATTTGTGATTCAAGTCTCAGAATTGTCTTTACGAATGACCTTTTCAGCGCCATCCCCGATGTCAGTCATGAATAGACAATTTCCGTCATCCGCCGCGTGGTATAGTCCTCGTAATCGTTACACTAGATACATTGTTGCAAGCTCAGGATTCTCTATGAGACGCATTACCCGAGAAGAATGCCCACCCGAAACACTGCATCGCCTGTTGGCCGGTGTTACTTTTTACAAAGAGCTGATTGGCAGTGACCAGGCTCAGTTCGAACTGTTGATGTCGATGACACAGTTTGGCATCGCAGATCAGGGAGACATCATTCTCCACAAGGGCGAGCCTGCCAACATCCTGTATTTTATGTTGCGCGGCGAGCTGGAAGTGCTTGGGCCGGACAACGAAACCCCGATCAACGAAATCACCGCCGGGGAGATTCTTGGTGTCATGGCCATGGTCATGAACGACCGTCGCTCGGCCTCGCTGCGAGTAAAGAGCCGCAATGTGATTCTGGCCGGGGTCGACTTTGAACACTTCCGCGATCCGATGGATTTTTCCGTGTTCTCACTGGAAACCAAAATCCGCTTTTTCCGAATGATCAACGCCAACATTCGCTGGAACATCGAAAAGAACCGTTTCGCCAACCCGGAGCACCCGCTGGTCTCCCGTTTGCGTACCGTGCCGCTGTTTACCGGCCAGCGCAACACCGTTGAAGAACTGCAATCCCTGCACGAGCAAGCCCATGTGCATGCTCAACTGTTGTGTGAGTGGAACGACGCTTCCAAAAACTGAAGTGATCGCAGGCGGAAAATTCGCTGTCCGGGCCTGCCTCGGACGGCGTCGGCCGTGCCGCTTGGCCTGGCTTTGTTACGTTACCTTTCCCACCCCTTCAAAACCATTCGTACCATTATCAGCACCAAAGTATCAGCCGTATGAGCCATTGATAACTATGCTGATTACAATATCTGCATTAGAATGGCGCTCCCCCTACTTATGGTGATGAAGTCTCTTACCGCCACTATTCCAAAAACATAACGGCCGGAAGAAACCTTCATCGAATTCTGGAGTTCCTGATGTCAGAAGTTCTGAACTATCTGCTGATAGCGCTGGCTGTCCTCGGATTGCTTTCGGTCGTCCTCGAAGAAGTAATCCACGTCAACAAAGCGCAATCGGTACTGTTCTTTGGTGCCCTCTCCTGGGTGCTGCTGTTTATCTTTTCTACCGGTCATCCGGGTGAGCATGATGCCGTGATCTACGGCTTGCAGGAAAACATTGGCGAAATCGCCAGCCTCTGGTTGTTCTTGCTGGCAGCCATGACCTTTGTTGTTTATCTGAACAAGAAAGGCATGATTGAAAGCATGATCTACAAGGTACTGCCGTCGCAGATCAGTGAACGCAAGCTGCTGTTTATGACGGGTATTTTTGCGTTTGTGTTCTCGTCTTTGGCCGACAATATCACCGCCACGCTGATTTCGATCGCGCTGATCCTGTCGCTCAATCTCTCAACCCGTAAAACCCTGCGCTTTGCCACTCTGGTGGTGTTTGCCGTGAACTCGGGCGGTGTTGCCATGATCACCGGTGACGTCACCACCTTGATGATCTTCCTGGAAGGCAAAGTCAGCATTACCAACCTGTTGCTGCTGTCATTGCCAGCCCTGATCGCGGTCTTGTTGCTGGCCACCGTACTGTCGTTGCCGCTGAAAGACACCGCCATCATCGAGCGTAAGGTGCACGAGCTGAACACCATCGACTTTGCCGTCGCCGGTATTTTCATCAGCACCATTATTTCGACCATCGCCTTCAACGTGTTCTTCGATATTCCACCGGTGCTGACCTTCCTGACCGGCTTGTCTGTGATGTTCCTGGTCGCCCGTGCCTTCGGTGAAGACACCGAAAACGACCCGATCATGGACTACATTCGCCAGATCGAATTCGACACCCTGATGTTCTTCCTCGGTATCTTGCTGTTGGTCGGCGCGCTGAAAGAAATCCACGCTCTGGATACTTTCGTGAGCCTCTACGAACATCTGCCAGCCTGGAGCGCCAACTACCTGATGGGCTTGCTGTCATCGCTGATCGACAACGTGCCGTTGACCGCTGCCCTGCTGAAAGCCGACGTTACCATGAGCCTGGCCGAGTGGCTGTCTCTGACCTACGCCGTGGGTGTGGGTGGTTCCTTGCTAATCATTGGTTCTGCCGCTGGCATCGTCGCCATGAGCAAGATCGAAGCCCTGACCTTCGGTTCATACCTGCGTTACATGCTGGCGCTGCTACTGGCCTACACCGTAGGTTACGGTGCGGTATTGGCACTGGGTGTCGCGATCAGCTGATGGCTGGTGGTTGATGGCCCCAGGCTCTGACCAATAGCCAACAAAAAGCCCCTGCGATGCAAGATCGCAGGGGCTTTTTGGTATTCAGAATTGATAGGACCTGCCCGGCGTCCTGGATCAGACCCGGGACCGAGGCAGTAGGACAGAGACACTAGGGTTAGGGGTTATGGCAGCAGAATCTTCAGCTCTACTTCCCCGCCGGTGATGGTTTCTCGCAACGGTTTGGTTTCCGCTTCTTCCGACTCATCCCAGTAAAGCTTACCGGACATATCCATCGCCGACTGTTTCTCTTCGGTGATAAACACATTCCCCAGCAGATGCGATGAACTGGCGTCGTAAGCCAGTTGGTCACCCCACTCCATCTCGGGCAGGCTCAGGTCCAGCGGCTGTTTGATCGTCACTTCGCCATTGGCTTCCCGTCGTGCTTGCTGACGCAGCTGTTGCTGCTGCTCAGAAGGCAGGGTAAATGGCTCTGGGGCTTCGTCGCTCTGGATATCCAACTCGGCACTGGATGCGCTATCCGATACAGCTGCGCCTGAAAGCTCGGCTGTCCCCGCACCGGTGGCAAGCTCAACCGCTCCCGCGTCCGACTCGGGAAACTCCCGCGAAATGGCTTGCTGAATTTGCAGCTGGGTATTGGTTTCAGGGGCGGCATGGGCCTGATCTACCGTCATGGCAGTCAGAGCCACCCTGGTGGCTGCCGATTCGGCATTTCCAGTAGACGCAGTACCGCTTGGCGAATAACTTGCCTTGCTTATAGCTGGAGCAGCAGAACCAGCATCACCCGCGCCAGCCGTCACTGAATGCTGCGGGTCTGGGTTACCAGCCACCTGATTCAACAAGCCACTGATCAATGGGAAATCTGCCACGGCAGCTGGCAGCTGGTCACGGTATTGAACACCGACACCCGCAGCACAGACCACCAACAGCGAAAGGACGGAAAGAAAACGCTTCATGCAACCTCGAAAAACGCTGAACCCGCCCTGCTAAATAACAATCAGGACGGTAGAACACAGTCACTCAATAATGGTACCAATTTGTGTCCGCTTCGAGTCTGAAAATGTGAATCGGTTCAAAAGTGCCCACACGATTTCTACAGCATCGTGTTTTTGTACCATTCAGTTGTGACAGGCCCGTCAGGCACGACGATAGTTACCAAGCGCCAGGTCGGGTTTTAAGCCCCTGTCGTCCAGTTGATCGTCGTTCAGTAGAGGGTCAACGAGAAGAGCGCCGTCCAGCAAAGCACCGTCCAGCATCACACCCAACACACCGCACAGCCGCCAATGGCCTTGCGGGTTGTCAGACTCTTCCCAGCGCAGCAACAACGGCCAGCAAGGCCTTAGCCAAGCCGGAATCTGCGCTTCCTGCCACACATGTTTTAAGGTTTTGGAAGGACGACCAACAGGCTTCAGGCTGGCTTTATTGCTCAGCCCTGCCAATGGCTGGCAGCTGATGCGGTAACGTCCGGGCGGTAAATCCGGCAGACCAACCTTACCGCCCGCCCAAGGAATATCGCTCAGGTTTTGCCCCGCCACCAGCTCGAACTCATGGGCAGCTTGAGGCACATCAACCGCCTTGTACAAATACAGAACCTGCTGAAAACGACGCAGCTGCCAGGGGCCTATGGCCATCTGCATCTGGCGGTCGTCTGCACTGCGGGCCTGCATCAGCAACTGTTGCAGCCAGTCGTCCGATGGTAAGTGCAGCCCGAGGCTCTGTAGCCAGTGACGCAGCAACAATGGATGCAACAAGGGAGCTTGCTGCTCAATGGCCGCCAAGCTGAACGCGGTCGTGGCGGTTGAAGGATACCTTGATTCCAACACGCAGCTGGCCAACACCGGTTCAAGCAGCAGGTTGAGCGCTTGCTGCTCCTGCTGTAAGTGCTCGATGGTGCGTTGCAGTGATTGTTTGCGACCGGGAAAACGCTGCTCAATGGCGGGTAAGCACTGCTGCCGCCACCAATTACGTTCATAGCCGGTGTCGGTATTGGAGGGGTCTTCGACCCAATGCAGCTGGAAATACTCTGCCCAATGCTGCAATACCGTTCGCGGAGTACTGAGCAGAGGCCGAACAATAGTCACCGTGCTGCTGGCCGATAGGGGTCGTTTGGCCGGCATAGACAAACCGCCAAGGCCACTGCCGCGGCTGGCACGACTGAGGAAGGTTTCCAGTTGATCGTCGGCGTGGTGGCCCATCAGCAATACGGAATTTGGCTGACACTGCTGCTCGAACACCTTGTAACGAGCCTGCCGTGCGGCTTGCTCAATACCGTCGCCATGATTTTCTACCGCCACCCGCTCACTGATAAAGCCCAGTTGCAGTTGTGCCGCCAGCTGTTTGCAGAACGCCAGCCAATGGTCGGCCTCGGCCATCAGGCCATGGTGAACGTGGATCGCAGAAATATTGGGATAACTGGAGGAATGAGAAGTTCTGGCGACGCGCCAACAGGCCAACAGGTGTGTCAGCACCACCGAATCCATGCCGCCGCTAAGGGCAACATACACTTGCGACTTGCCTGCCAGCTGTTGGTCGAAGTCGGCGAACAGCTGCTGTTGAAAGGGCTGCAGCGAGGCAGGCAAAGCGTCCAACAGCAAGCTGACGGACATCAGTTAAACACCAGCTCCACCGCATCTTCGCCGTATTCGTAGCGCAGTTGCAGCAACTGGTCGTCGCTGGGGTCTACCCGCCATTCATCGCCCAAGCGAATATCGCAGCGGGCGCTGTCGTTGCGGTAGTCCAGCACAATCGGGCAGCCGTCCTGCATTGGTTGCAGCAGCTTGCCTAACGACTGACAGAACTTGTCGTTGAGCTGTTCGCTGTCCATGCGAATACGAATGGCCTGGGCGAAGGCCAAACGGGCCTGACCAATTTCCATCGCACTACGACCAGTGGCCTTGAGGCCGCCGGAATAGGAATCGTGGGAAATAAGTGCTTCCACCACCAGCACCTTGTCCTTGGCGACCACTTCACGCACTTGCTCGTAGACGTCCGAGAACAGCGCGACTTCCATGCGTCCCGAACGGTCGTCCAGAGTGACAAAGCACATATTGTCGCCACGCTTGTTCTTCATCACCCGCATGTCGACCACCAGCCCCGACAGCTTTTGAGGCTTTTTGCTTTCTTGCAGGTTCACCAGCTTGTGGGGAGCCAGCTGACGCACTTCCGCTTCGTATTCGTCGAACGGGTGACCAGTAACAAACAGGCCCAGAGTGTCTTTTTCGCCAGCCAGCCGCTGCTTCAGCGGCCAATCGCGCTCACCACGGTGACGCTCATAAGGATCGGCGGTGGCGGCTGCTTCGGCTTCGACTTCACCAAACAGGTCGAACATGCCAGCGGCTTCGTTGGCGGCACTTTGGCCCGCGCTCTTGATGGCATCTTCAATGCTGGCCATCAGTACCGCACGAGGGGCCTGCACTTCGAGGTTGTCGAACGCACCACAACGCACCAGCGCTTCCAGTACCCGCTTATTGAGCTTTTTCGCATCCACGCGCTGACAGAAGTCGAACAGATCGCGGAACGGGCCGCCTTCGTTACGGGCGGCAATAATGGCTTCAATCGGGCCTTCACCTACGCCTTTCACCGCGCCAAGGCCGTACACCACCGCACCGGCGTCGTTCACGGTAAAGCCGTAGACCGACTGATTAACGTCTGGCAGTACAATGTCGAGGCCCATTTCCCGACATTCTTCAATAAAGATCACCACCTTGTCGGTGGTCTGCATATCCGAGGTCAGTACCGCCGCCATAAACGGCGCTGGATAATGGGTTTTCAGCCACAGGGTCTGATACGACACCAGTGCGTAAGCCGCAGAGTGGGATTTGTTAAAACCGTAACCGGCGAATTTTTCCACCAGGTCGAAGATTTTCATGGCCAGATCGGGGTCGACGCCTTCGCTGATGGCACCGGAGCGGAACAAGTCCCGCTGCTTGGCCATTTCCTCCGGCTTCTTCTTACCCATGGCTCGACGCAGCATGTCGGCGCCACCAAGGCTGTAGCCCGCCAGCGCCTGACCGATCTGCATTACCTGTTCCTGATAAACGATAACCCCGTAGGTCGGCGTCAGCAGGTCTTTCAGGCGTTCGTGCTGGAAGTCCGGGTGCGGATAAGCGACTTCGGCACGGCCGTGCTTACGGTTAATAAAGTCGTCCACCATGCCGGATTCCAGCGGGCCCGGACGGAACAGTGCCACCAGGGCGATCATGTCTTCCAGGTTATCCGGCTGCAGGCGGCGGATCAGGTCTTTCATACCGCGGGATTCAAGCTGGAACACCGCGGTGGTTTTGGCTTCTTTCAGCAGCGTGTAGGACGGCTCGTCGTCGAGAGGAATTTCCTCAATCTTGACGTCGGGCAGGCCTTCCTTGCGCTGCTTGGCGTTGATCATCTCCAACGCCCAGTCGATGATGGTCAGGGTCCGAAGACCCAGGAAGTCGAACTTCACCAGACCGGCTTCTTCCACGTCGTTCTTGTCGAACTGGGTCACCAGACCGGAGCCGTCATTTTCACTGGCAGTGGCGGAGAAGTCGGTCAGTTTGGTCGGCGCGATAACCACACCACCGGCGTGTTTACCGGTCTGACGGGCAATACCTTCCAGCTTGAGGGCCATTTCCCAGATTTCCTGGGCTTCCTCGTCATCGTTCAGAAACTCTTGTAACGGCTGTTCCTGGCCCAGCGCCTTTTCCAGCGTCATGCCCGGATCACCCGGAATCAGCTTCGACAATTTGTCGGCCAGACCGAACGATTTGCCCTGCGCCCGCGCCACGTCGCGCACTACCGCTTTCGCGGCCATGGTGCCGAAGGTCACGATCTGCGATACCGCCTGACGACCGTAGTTATCGGCCACGTAGGCGATCACCTTCTCACGGTCTTCCATACAGAAGTCGATGTCGAAGTCGGGCATGGATACCCGTTCCGGGTTCAGGAATCGTTCGAACAGCAAATCGTATTGCAGCGGATCAAGGTCGGTAATCTTCTGCGCGTAAGCCACCAGCGAGCCGGCACCAGAACCCCGCCCCGGGCCTACCGGGATGTCGTGATCCTTGGCCCACTGGATAAAGTCCATCACGATCAGGAAGTAGCCGGGGAACCCCATCTGGATAATGATATCCAGCTCGAACTTGAGGCGGTCGTCGTAGGGTTTGCGCTTTTCCGCGTATTCCGGTGAATCTTTTGGGATGCCCGCCAGAATCACCTCAAGACGTTCTTCCAGACCCACACTGGAAATCTTGCGGAAGAACTCGTCTTCGCCCATGCCTTCCGGAATCGGATAGTCCGGCAGGAAGTATTTGCCCAGCAGCACTTCCACCGAACAACGTTTGGCAATTTCAACCGTGTTCTGAATGGCGGATGGAATATCGTGGAACAGCTCGATCATTTCTTCCGGCGAGCGCAAATACTGCTGTTCGCTGTATTCGCGCGGGCGACGTTTGTCTTCCAGTGCATAACCCTGACCAATGGAAACCCGGGTTTCGTGAGCCTCGAAGTCGTCGGCTTTAATAAACCGCACGTCGTTGGTCGCCACCACCGGCACGGTGTATTTGCCCGCCAGCGCGAGACTGGCTTTTACCAGCGTCTCATCGCCCGGGCGACCGGTGCGTTGCAGCTCCAGATAAAAGCGATCACCGAATACATCCAGATACTGCTGCAACAGCGCTTCAGCACCGTCGATCTTGCCTTTCAAAACCCGCTGACCAATATCGCCATCGCGGCAGCCCGACAGAATGATCAGGCCGTCGTGCTGATCAAACAGCCATTCTTTCTTGATGATGGCCAGATCCTGATACTGGTTAACGTACCCTTTGGAGACAATTTCCCGCAGGTTGAGATAACCCGCCGGGGTTTGGCAGAGCGCCGTCAAGCGGAAGGGCTTGTCGGGTTCAACCTCGTTTTCCAGCCACAGATCGGCACCCAGAATCGGTTTGATGCCCTCGCCAAGGCAGCCCTTGTAGAACTTCACCAGCGCGTACATGTTCATCTGGTCGGTCAGCGCGACCGCAGGCATGTTCATGCCCTTGGTGGCACCAATGAGTTTTTTCACCCGAATGGTGCTGTCGTACAGGGAATATTCCGAGTGTACGCGCAAGTGAACAAAGGAAGCTGCTGGGGAAGAAGCTGCAGTCATGAAAGAGGAACCGCTGTCTGGCAAAAATTCAGCGGCAATCATACAACAACACGGGGTGGCTTTCAGGCAAAGGCGCACACAACAATGTCGGACAGAGCCTGACCTTCCATGACCCAATTCTTATCCCGGCCTTAACCGCCTTTCGTACAGAATATTGAATCGCTTCTTCGCACCACCAACGTCGATACACGGGTCCTTAACCCTGTATTAACCCGCTGTGTCACAACATTGCAACAAAGCCAATGATAAGCATTCTCTTTATCAGAAAATGTCATGGCATCCACACACTGACTGTCCAGCTGCCCATGTCCGTACATCCGTTTATCGCTTTCGTCGCCTTTTTGACCGTCGCCACACCGGCCGCCTGGTGGTTTACCCAGCAAGCCGGTGCCAGCCACGTGTTTATTGCCGAAGCCTCGTTTGCCAACAACGACAAACAGGATTGGGTGGCGGTGTACAACCCAACGCTGAACAGCAAATCGCTGAAGGGCTATTACCTGTCGGATGATCTTGATGATCCACTGAAATGGCAGGTTACCAGCGATTGGGTGGTGGCATCCCACGATGCCATTGTGTTTTACGGCAAGTCGGCCAAACAGGCTCCCTACGGAGCACCAAAGCTTAACTTCAACCTCAGCAATGGTGAGACCCTGGTACTCACGGCTCCCGATGGCAGCTCACAGCTGGACCGCATGACGCTGGTTGCGCCACCCAACTACGACGGCGCCTTTACCCTTGGCCGCAGCAGCACCGAAAACCCGACGGTCGAGGTGTTCTACCACGCCAACAGCAGCGCTGGCGCAACCACCGTCGCCGCTGACGGAGTGTAACCATGAGCCAGACGCTGTCGGTCAAACGCCACGAGGTGAAGTTTTTCATCAGCCACGCAGACTACGAATACGCTCGTAACCTGCTGGCCACGCTGATGGATCGCGACCCGAACCAGACCCACGACCGTGGCTACTTTATTCGTAGCCTCTATTTCGACGACATTCTCGATTCCAGCGTTGAAGACAAGCTCGACGGCATTGAACTGCGCGACAAGTACCGTATTCGGGTGTACTCCCCCGATCAGCAGTGGGCCAAGCTGGAACGCAAACGCAAGCACAACCAGTTTGTCGACAAGAGCTCGGTCACCATCAGCCGCGAACAGGCGTTGCAGATGATTGATGGCGACTACGACTTCCTGCTCGACATCGACTCCAACAGTGCCCGTTCGATCTTCTTCGACCTCAAACGGAAGTACTTCCGCCCAACGGTGATGGTGGATTACGACCGCGAGGTATACCTGATGGATTACAACGACATCCGCGTCACCTTCGACATGAACCTGCGGGTGAACACCGAAGACTTCGACCTGTTTTCCGACCAGCTGCAAATGGAAACCCTGCAACGCTTCGACACCATCATCATGGAAGTGAAATTCAATCACTGCCTGCCGAGCTGGTTTCCACAACTGTTCAACCTCAATGGCACCAACGCCCAGGCGATCAGCAAGTACTGCCTGGGCCGTATGCACATGCGCGAATTTTACAGCGGCTGATCGGCCAGCGAGATTCAGCCCCTGAGCCAATTTCAACTTACCTACTTCTGACACCAGTAATCGAACCGACATGAACCCGACTGACCTGAGCCAACTATTCGATTCCAACCAGCTGCTGCTGGACTCCTCATTGGGGTCGTTGCAAATCCTGATCTCCCTGTCCGCCACCTTTGTGATGGCGATGTTTGTGTATTGGGTTTACAAAAAAACCTACAACGGCGTGCTGTACTCGAAGAACTTCAACATCACCCTGGTGATGGTGGCGATTGCCATCAACGCCATTGTGATTGGTATCAGCGGCAACCTGATGTTATCGCTGGGCATGATTGGTGCGCTATCTATCATCCGTTTCAGAACAGCCGTGAAAGACCCCCGCGATACTGCCTTTATTTTCTGGGCTATTACCATCGGTATTGCCAACGGCGTTGAGTATTACCAGCTGTCGCTGATTGCCAGTGGCTTTATTGCCATTGTGCTGTGGGGACTGTCGCGCTCATTCACCTTTGAACCGTCTTACATGCTGATTCTGAAGTATCAGAACAGCGATCAATGGCCAGCCGTCTTACAACAGTTAGACGACAAGCAGCTGGTGCAGAGTCACTTCATTCGCTCCGATACCCTTAAAAACGGCGTGATTGAAAAAGTGATCGAACTGCGCATCCAGCGCGGCCAACAGGAATCCCTGCTTAACCAGTTGCGAAGCCTGGACGGCATCGCAACCTGTACCTTGCTATCCAGTCATGGAGAATTTACCGAATGAGTGCTTTCCCTCAAAAAGGACTTGTGCGCGCTGTCCGTGGTGCGTTTGCCAGCGCCGTGCTGATGTCAGCGCTGACCGCCACCACCGCAATGGCCGGCGATGCCACGCTGATTGATTTTGGCGCCAGCCCCAAAGCCAGCCAGGCTGTTACCGTCAACGGTAACACCGTAACCATCGTACAAGGCGGTACCTATCGCCTGTCCGGCAAAGCCGATGGCAGCCAACTGGTGGTGAACTGTGGCGACCAGCCACTGACGCTGATTTTCGACAACCTGCAACTGACCAGTGGCGCCGGTGCCGCCATTGATATTCGTGCCGCGGGCGATGTGGAAATCCAACTGGCCGCCGGTTCCGACAACCTGCTGGCCGATGTTAAAGGCAGCAACCTGCCAGCAGGCAGCGACGCCAACGCTACCCTGTATTCCAAGGCTGACCTGAAAATCACCGGTGCCGAAAATGCCCGCCTGGCGGTAATCGGCGAACGTGAAGACGCCATTGTCAGCAAGGACGACCTCGACATTCGTAAGCTGGAACTGGCCATTGATGCCGCTGACGAAGGCATTCGCGGAAAAGACAGCGTCGATATTCGTGACTCCCGCATCAGCATTCAGGCCGGTGGCGATGCCATCAAATCCGACAACACCGAGAACGAAGAAAAAGGCTTTGTTCATGTTGAAGGTTCGCGCCTGATGATCAAGGCCGGTGACGACGGCATTCAAGGCGTACGCGCTGTTGATATCGTCGACAGCCGCATTCGCATTGAAGAGTCCAACGAAGGCATTGAAGGTCGCTTTATTACCTTCCACAGCGGCCAGATTTACGTGGTATCGAAAGACGATGCCGTGAACGTGTCCGAGAAGAAAGCCGCGTCCAAGGAAGAAGAAGGCCTGGGCTCCAAGCTGAGCTCCATGTGGCAGGGTCGTGGCAAGGGTGGCGGCGGTCATGGCAAAGCCATCGACGGCAAGGTAACCATCATCAATGCTGATATTTTCCTGAAATCCGGCGGCGACGGCCTGGATTCCAACGGCCACGCCGAAATGCAAGGCGGCCGCTTGATCGTCGATGGTCCATTGAGCCGTGGCGATGGCTATATTGATGTCGACGGTGACTTCAAACTGTCCGGCGGTTACCTGCTGGCGACCGGCAGCAGCGGCATGGCACAAACGCCATCTGACACCTCCACCCAGCCGATCATTCAGGTGAATCTGGATACTCCAATTACCGCTGGCCAGCACTTCAAGGTGATTGACACCGACGGCACCGTAGTACTGGACTACCCGGCCCCGGCCGACTTCCAGTCGCTGACGCTGTCGGCTCCGGAACTGAAGCTGGAGCACACCTACAAGGTGATGATTGACGATCAGCCGGTGACCGACCTGACACTGGCCTCGCTGATTACCCGTCATGGCGAAGCTGGCCGTGGTGGCCCTCGCGGTGATCGTGGCAAAAAGCCATGGTGGGACTTCAACGGCAAGGACCGTCCACCACGTGATGGCGAGCGTCCGCCACACGATGACGACCACCATCAGGATTCCTGATCCGTTATCGGTGTCATTCAAGCACAGCAGCGTTACTTCGCTGCTGTGCTTTTTTGTTTCTGGCTCAGGTATTCTGGCTCAGATATCCACCACCCCGTTCATTTCAACCAAAGGTATTCCGCATGGCGACCAAGCCCCTCACTGGCCGCTTACGCAATCCATGTTTTCAACGCCGCAGCTCTGTCTTGCTTGGCCTGGCGGCCATCAGCGGCTGCTCGCTGACTCATGCTGGCTCTCTGACGCTGGATCAGCGCTTCAACCATCTGGTCTTTCACGAAAGCTGGCAAAGCTACGCCCTCGACAGTCACTCCCTGAAACTGCGTTACGCCGACACGTTATGGCAAAACTGGCATTGGTCGGCAGCGCTGTCAAAAGGCAGCGGCCAAAACAGCCAGGTGGATTACAACACGCTGGGAGGCTCGGTCAGCGTCAGCTGGAGCGGCGACGTGAACTGGTTCAGCCTCAGTTACGGCAACCACCGCAACCTGCTGAAAGTGTCAGACCAGAATGGCACCGCCTCGGCAGGAATAGACCAGTACGCCAGTCGCAGCCACTTCCACAGTCAGTCGTTAACGGCCGAATTCGGTCATGACATCTGGCTTGGTGATGCCTGGCTGCTCAGCGGCTGGGTCAACGCGACCCAAAGCAAGGCATACTCGGACTACAGCGCCACCAGCATTTCGACCACCACGGTGAGCACGGCTGAAGACGATGACAGTAGCAATGATGGTGGAAGTGATAATGACGACGGTAGAAATAGCGGCCGGGATGATCGCAACGACTCAGACGATAGTGACAGCAGCACCGAAACTACAGAGACTACGGAGCAAACCACCACCACGGTGCAGCGCAGCGACAATGAACAATCCGGTACCGACCTGGGCCTTGGACTCAGTTTGGCGTGGCTGGCCGAAGACAGTCGCGGCTGGCTATGGAGCCCCGGCGCCAGCCTCGATTATCAGAAAACCGTGGTTGGCCAACTACTAACCTCCAGCGGTGATGACTTCCAGCCCAACGAGCAGGAAGGCAGCAGCACGCTGGCCACCTCCTGGAGCTCCGCCAGCCTGTTCCTGAATGTGTTTGATGATCATTGGAGCGCCAGCCTCAGCTACCATCAGGACCTCGACGACAGCGATTACTACAGCTGGGTATTGGGAGCCGGTATTAACTGGTGAAAAATAGCGGCTCAGACCTGGCAACCACACGGAAGCCATAAAGAGCCGCACTGCTTAAACAGGGAAGAAAGAACAAAAAGCGCCCCGACAATTACTTGTCGCGACGCCCTTTCATTTTGTCACGCAATTGATCGCGCTGGCCTTTCGGCATGGACTGATAACGCTCGCGCAAATTCTGGCGTTTTTCCGGCGACAACTTCTGGTAACGCTGCCAGGCTTCGCGGGTTTGCTGGCGTTCCTTGTTGCTCATGTTGTTGAGCGTTTGCATACGGTCACGCAGCGCCTGACGTTCTTTGCCATCCAGCTGCTGCCAACGCTGAAAGCGCTCACGGGCCTGACTGCGTTCTTCGCCCGACAGCTGCTGCCAACGCTCGGCACCACGAACCAGCTGCTGTTGCTGCTGCTCGCTCAGGCCGTTCCATTTGGCTTTCGCAGACGACAACACATTACGGGTGCTTTCGGGCAGGCTGTCCCAGTTTTGCGCCTGCGCCAGTGGCGTGAGCAGACACATCAGCAAGGAGAACAGCGTCAGCCTGAACAGCCGAGCAGTAGCCAGCCAACCAGCAGGGTAGCTATTCAGCATCCGGTTGCCCTCCCTTTACTCGGGACGACAAAGCCGCTTGTTGAGCGGCCTCCTCGGAAGACTGACCTGACTCGGACGGCTCCATCAGCTGAACCGGGTCGATCCACTCGCCGTTCATCTGCTTCTGTTCGCCCAGAAACAGCAGAAACTCCAGATCAGGCTGCTCGTCATTCGAGGCCAGCCTTACAGGGTCTTCGGCATACACCAGTGGTACTGCTGCACCGGTGATCATCACTGGCAGCATATTAACCAGCCCCATCCGGAGCAGGATTCGACGCATCAGGTAACTCGCTCAACCAATAGGCAAATTCAAGATCCTGAAGCATACCCCATTCGCTCTCATCCAGCTCGGCCAACGCCATCGCCATGTCGAGTTCCGTGAACTCGTCGGTCGTCGTAGTCAGGGGTTCTGATCCCAGCGCCAACTCGGCAGTCCTGGCAGAATCTGACGAAGGCACAGGGCCAGCCACCAGCCATACCGCCAGCGCCACAGTCGCAAGCGCCGCCATGGATGCACCGGCCTGCCAACCGTTCAAGCCCAGCTGACGCAACACACCAAAGCGACTGGATTGCAGCGGCGAAGCAGCCTCCCGAAACGCCTGCATACGACGAGCCGCCAACTGCTGCGACAGTTCGTCGGGCATGGCATCGATATCTTGCTCCAGCCACTGGCGAATGCGTTGTTCGTCGGCTGCCCGCTCAGACCCGTGTTGATTACGACTATTGGCCATGGGCTTCTACCACCTCATTCAATTTTTGTCGCGCCCGGGACAGATGGGTTTTCACACTGCCCTCGGAAATACTCATGGCAGCGGCGGTTTCCCGCACACTCATGCCTTCCCAGCAACGCAGCAAAAAGCACTGCTGCTGTTGTACTGGCAACGCCGCGATGGTTTCCATCACAGCACCGCGTTGGCGTTCCTGGCCCAATAACCAGCCGGGTTCCAACGCATCGGAGCCTGCTTCCGGGCCAAGCTCCGCTTCAGAACTGCCCTCCGATTCCTGCAGGCTGTCCTGATCATCCGGGCGCGATGATTTGCGCCAGAAAAACAATTTCGAAAACCGCTGCTGCTGACGGTGATAGTCCATCAGGCAGTTTTCCAGAATACGGAAAAACAGCGGTTGCCATTCATCCGGGCCACGATCCCGGTAACGGCTGATCAGCCGGGTCATGGCCTCCTGAACCACATCCAGCGCATCGTCATCACTGTGGGTTGAAAAACGGACAATACGAAACGCCCGTTTTTCAACCGAAGCCAGAAACTCATTCAGGTTCATAAGACGGCGCTGGAGCCTGCGTGCATCATGCGGGTGTAAGATCCTGTGGTTCAGTTATTCAAAATCAGCGGCGATTACCGCGACCGCCGTTACTGCTACCGCTGTCAGAACTGCTGTCAGAAGACGAGCCACGGCCAACACTGGAACCCCGGCTGCTCTCGCCAAAACGCACCACAATGGTCGACGCTGTCAGAGCGGTCGCGGTTTGGTCGTACGTGCCCAGCACACTGATTTTACTCACTGGTTCCGTACCTGCCAGTGCTTCCGCCAATGCCACCAGAAAATCGCTGTAGCTGGTGTACACCGATGCTGCCACACCCGACGTGTGCACGGCGTAATGACCGCTATCTGCAGCAGCGACAATGTTGGTGACCGTCAGGCCATCCACCACGCTTTTGGATACCCCATGAATGCGGAAGCGTTCAGATGCTTCGCTGGTGTCCAGCACCAGAGCAGAATCCGTGATGGTTACCGGCGTAGTGGTCAGGGTTGAAGTCGACCAGTGAGCACTGTAGCTGGAGCTGCCGGTCGACAGGCTGACTTCGTTGATGCTGGTTACGTCGAAGTCGCCGACGGCGGCACCAAAGTCGGTTGGGTAACCGCTGACAGACACCCAGGCACCTACGGCCAGATTGGAAACATCCAGCGTTGAGGTTTGCAGCTCATAGGCCAGAGGGTCGGCATCGGTATCGGTGCTGGCACTAGTGCCGGTAAAGTCAAACAGGCTGACGTCGCGGCTGTTCACCCGGGTCAAATCGATGGCCAATGGCGAGGTGGATACCACCGAGCCAGTCACGGTATTCAGCTTCAGACGCACATACCCCTCAGATGCATCCATCACCGTGCTGTCGGTAGTCGACAAGGTGCCCGCCACCAGCACGGTTTGACCAACGGAAATATCCGCCAGCGTGGAATCCCCTTCTTCAACACCGGTAACCACGGTGCTGTCGCCCAGGGTAATGGTCATGGTCGAGCTGAACGACGAACGACGCTGGTCGGCTTCGACAACGGCGCCCGACAGGGTAATCACGTTATCGGTACGGGCCGTTACCACGCCTTTCACCTGATCTTCGCCGGTGCCGTCGACGCTGGCGCCCGCCAGAATACTGGTGGCGGTGAACACACCACTGTCATCAAGGCTGCCGTAGGCAATCACAGAGGCATCCGCAGCCATCAGCGCCAATGCCGCCAGACCTTCGCTGCCGCTGTATTCAACGGTGTCCAGCTCATAGCCGGTGTCGTCGGTTACCGTGATGGTCGACTGGCCAAAGTCACCGCTGCGCTTGCGCATCGGCCGCACGTTCAGGGTCACGGTAGACACGCTGGTATCAACCGACACCAGGCTGCCGCGGGCACGATGTTCGCGGGTTTCGTCCTGGCTGGCCGTCACCATCAGCAATGGCGACACTTCAATTTCAGCCGGGTCGTACGAAAGAATGGTGTTCGAGGCCGACAGGTCGAGGTCCAGCGTCAGGCCTGCCACTTCGCGAGGTGAAATGGTCAAGGCGCTGTCGGCAAGGTCAATGCTGGCTTCCAGCGCCGTCAGCACATTGCCGTCGGTATCCAGTGCGGTCGCCGCATAACTGGTGCCGGCTTCGTCCTGAATCACGATGTCGGCATCGGTGTAGTCCAGATACACCAGCACGCTGTTGTAGGTACCGCGTGGCAGTGACGCCACCAGAAACAGTTCACTGAGTGACTGATACTGCACAAAGTCCACTTCCGTGGTGGCTGGCAAAACATCCACCTCGGTGCCGTCTTCACGGGTCAGGGTTACACCCGTCACATCCACCTGATAGGTCAGGAAGTCTTCTTCTGCATCCGTCAGGGCAATTTGCAGGGTGCCGGTTTCGCCGGTGGAGGCTGTTTCAGCCGTCGTTTCTGTCGTCGACTCGGTGCTTGAAGATGTCGTTGTTGTAGTACTGGTTGTGCTTTCCGTACCGTCCGAACCACCACAGGCCGCCAAACTGGCCGACACCACCGTCAGCCATAACCAATTCGCTTTCATTACCGTCTCCAGGTGAATTTCCTTTGAAAATTGTCAGCGTGTTGTTTGTGCGCACATCACCTAAAACGTCACCGCCCGCAGTTGGTTGACAAAACCCGGCGATTTTTTGAAATTTCCAGAGGGTTCCCATCACACAGAAGACGGTTACGATCAATTTTGTTGCTTGTAACCAGCATCAAATTCAGTTGTCCCAAAGCGCAATACACCGCACACTTTCAAGCCTTATGGGGACATCTATTTAATCCTGCGCCGGATTAAATAGATGCCCCTCGTCCAGTCTGTGATGCTGAGCTGTTTTCAGCACCGGACTTACCTCGGAAGCCAGCCGCTCGTCTAAAACACGGTAACTGGCCCCTACACGGAACCACTGCATGAATACCCGCGCTTCTCGCCTGCCTGCCATGACCATCGCTGGTGAAACCATTGAGCCCGGAAACAGCTACAAGCTGAACGTGCCCATCGGCAGCCTGTACACCAGCACCGACATGACCATGCCGGTGTACATCAAACGCAGCCGCAAGCCTGGCCCTACCCTGTTTATCAGTGCGGCCATTCATGGCGACGAGTTGAACGGCGTTGAGATCATCAACCGGCTGATCAATGGCTCGCGGCTGCGCAACCTGCGTGGCACCCTGATTTGTGTGCCCGTGGTAAACCCGTTTGGTGTAGTGAACCAAAGCCGCTACCTGCCCGACCGTCGTGACCTCAACCGCTCGTTTCCGGGGTCACCGAAGGGCTCACTGGCAGGCCGCATGGCCGACACTTTTCTGAACGAAATTGTCGCCCACTGCGACTACGGCATCGACCTGCACACGGGGGCGATCCACCGCTCTAACCTGCCGCAGATTCGCGCCAACCTTGACGATGAAGAAACCCGCTTGATGGCGCTGGAATTTGGTGTACCCGTGGTACTGAACGCTAACTTGCGCGATGGCTCACTGCGGGAATCCGCCAATGAAATGGGCGTTAAAATCCTGCTGTACGAAGCAGGTGAAGCGCTGCGCTACGACGAGCTGTGCATTCGTGCCGGCGAACGCGGCATCTTGCGAGTGATGCGGCTGCTGAATATGTTGCCACCAAGCCGCCAGAAGAAGTTTCCGATTGAGCCTCTGGTTGCCCGCAACAGCGGCTGGGTACGCGCCACCGACTCCGGTTTTGTACGCGCTTTCCGCCAGCTGGGCGACAAGGTTGAGAAAGGCGACGTGCTGGCCAGCATTTGTGACCCGTTTGGTGATGAAGTCGACCGCGTTGTGGCCAGTAAAGATGGTATTGTTATCGGCAATCAGAACCTGCCGCTGGTACACGAAGGCGACGCCATGTTCCACATTGCCTACTTCAAGGAGCCGGACGACGTGGTAGAAAGCATCGAAAACATGCAAGACAGCCTGCTGCCAGACGACGCAGAGCCGATCCAGGCCAACTGATATTCCACAGGCCAGCCCGACAAACAGAGGGCTGGCCAACACTCACCTGCACTACCCACAGCGAGACCCATGAAATTTCTGCTCGTACTGGCCGCCGTTATTGGCTACGCCTGGCTCAACAGCCTGTTGATGAACCTGATTGAACGCCAGGGCAATCGCCACGATGTTGGTCACTCCCGTATTTTCTACATCCAGAAGGCCGTGCAGCTAACCCTGTTTGTGCTGTTGTTGTTCGTCGTTGGCTTTGTGCTGGGTTTTGGATATGGCGAATTTACCTTTGCGCTGTCGTCCGCGTTTGCCCTGTTGGGTATCGCCCTGTTTGCGCAATGGTCGGTACTGAGCAACGTCACCGCCAGTGTGATCATCTTCTTCCTGTTTCCATACCGTCCGGGCGACCGCATCCGGATTTTTGAAGAAGACTGCCCGGAAGGCGTGATCACCGAAATCACCCTGTTCCACATTCTGCTGCGCACCGACGAAGGCTACGAACTGAGCCTGCCCAACACGCTGGTGTTCCAGAAAGCCGTGGTCATGACCCGCAAAGGCGACCGCTGGCTGTCGATCGAGCCTGCCAAACCCAAGGCCCACAGCGCTGTCACATTGGAAACCAACAAGCCGTCTTCCTGACGGCTTGGCCAACATGCCAACAATGGCCATTTAGCGTCAGCAAATCCCACCCGTCTTAACAAGGTTTTAACCGTATCGACTACACTCTTTGAAGGGTCTGAACGCCACCTTTCGGGAGCTGCGGCATGAACGTCATTAAAACACTTGGCATAGGCATCGCCGCCATAGCGCTGTTTTTTGTGATGATGGCTGCATTCACGCACGGTAATCAGCCCAATCTGGAAGAGACTTTCGAGCCGCAAATTCCGGCACTGGTGAAGCGCATTGGCGAATGGGACATGACCACCTTTATGCTGATCATGACTGACGACGGCTATGCCAAACTGCCCGCCAGCAGCAAAACCCTGTTCGACCAGCTCAAGCAGAACTACGGTGCGGTGGTCAGCACCGGCCAGCCGGAGTTAATGAACCACCAGCACTACTCCGCTCTTATTGGCACTTCGTTCACCACCGCAACTTACCGGGTGCCCGTTACCTTCGAAATGCAGCAAGGCACACTCAGAATCACCCTGGTGGCCAAAAACGACGAGATCAAACTGCAAGGGATGCGGCTGTTGTAACGGCTACTGGCTGCTGTGTAAGCCCCTCAGCCCTGACGCCGAAACAGCAAACCAATGTCATCACGCCCCAGCCAGCCACGCAGCAACGACAGTGCAAAAATTACCGATGCCGCCACCAGCATGCCCCACTCGGCATGAAGAACATGCGTAACCACCGCGCCCACCATAAGCAACGCCAGGCACACACCCGCCAGAGCCGACAAACGCTTCAGTAACAAGCCCACGCCACCGGCGACTTCCAGCGCGCCCGTCAGGTACATAAACCACAACGGATAGCCCCAGCGCTCAAACGCTGCAATCTCAAACGCCAGACCGGCCAACTTGGCCCCGCCAGACAACAGAAAAATGAGTGCCAGCACCCAGCTTAGAATCGATATTTTCATGGTGTGTTTGCCGCTAATTACTGCCAGAGAGCCTAGGGACCCTCTGAATAACTCGGTGCCCGCTCTGGATGACAGGGCGAAGCTGAATCACGAAGCTGGTTTGCAGGCTTGACGGGTCAAGTCAAAAATCAGCGACACAGAGTCAGCAATGCCCTGGCATCCCCGCAGGGCGCGGCCTGCAGCCCGCCAGAACGGTGTTGGCGAATTTGGAAAGGGCCAGCCATTCCGCTGCATTCGCCGCCTTGTTCTGACAACCTGCAGGACTCGCGCAGAGCTGTGCAGAGTTATCCAGAGGGTCCCTAGAGTATCAAACGGTAAAACAACAAGGACAAGCCAAAGAAGAGTTCAGGCAGAGGGGCCTTTGGGTATAGGAAAACCCTGGAAGAGTAAAAAACAAGGCTCTGCCGGGGCAGAGCCTTGCCTTGGGCTTACTTCACATCCTGAATCAGCACCGACATATTGCTGCTGGAATACTCACCGCTTTCCAACACAGCAACGATCGACTCTGGCTGATACGCCGTACCGTCGTACACCACCACAACCGCCTGGTCACCTTTCTGCAAGAAATGGGTTTCACCAAACTCGGTGTAACGGGTCGCGCCCACGCTGATCAGGGTGTATTCCGGGTAATCCGCCAGCTTCAACTGATCTGGAATGCAGTCCATCGGGCCACTGTTTGGCTGGTTGTTCATGCAGTCGACAATCCAGTCCAGCAGCTTGGTGTGGAAGTAGCTGTACTCCACCACCGCGCTGTCGGCACCGTAGGCATGGTATTCGCCGTCGCGCTTCATAAAGCAGGCAATGCGGTATTGATCCAGAATGCCGCCTTCGGCAAAGGTATCGATGTCCAGCAGATTGGCCGACAAGCCCTTGGAGCTGGCGCCCCAGTTTTTCTTCTCGCTGATTTTATTGGCGTTCGGGCGACGGATAGAACAGTCGTTATAAGCGCCAAACTTCAGCGGCTCCAGACCCACAACCCTGGTACCGTCGTACTGAATTTTGCAGTAGATCGCCACTTCCGGCTCAATCTGCACATTGCCGTCGGTTTCAGGGGCTGAAACGGTGTTGCTGGATAACGGAAACTCAGACAAAAAACCCGCGTCTTTCGATGGTACATAAAACGGGAAAATGGCTTTCGGCTGAGTCTCTTCTTTCACTTCAACATCCATGAAGTCGCTGGCTTCACCAGCTTGCTCCAAATGGCCTGCAAAGTTGCCGGCTACGCCAAAACCAATGATTTTTGTTAAATCCATAAGGCATCCAAAACGAATAACAACACAAACGACGCCAGCCATGGACAAGACCAATGGCAACCAGCATGCTCCTGACCGAACAGCTGCCACAGCCCAAACGCACCGCAGCTGGCGAAATGAGAGTGAATTTTAACAGGATTCTTATTCCAACGAGGCCGTTGGACTGTAAGGAATGGCTCAGTTTCTTTTAAAGAAGGAATGGCAGCCGAGCTGTGTCAAAAGCCAATACCTCCGGTCAGCAGCCCGCGCTAATCAGTAAGAAAAGATCCATCGAAGATCGTTTGAAGGGATATAAATTAAAGGCCCTGGCGCTAACAACAACGCCTTAACCTGCCGCGTCAGCACGCTCCTGCAACAGCTTGTCACGCACCGACATCAACAGCTTGCCGTAAATATTATGGCCCCGGCCGTCGCGGCCGCAGCCCCAGTAATAATCGAACATCGAGCTTTCCAGAATTTTGTCGGCACCGGTCTTCAGCAACACCTCGGCTACCTCCGGGTGAGTACGACATTTGGTGTACACCGCCCGGGTCATCATCACCTGCTGAACGTCCTTCCAATCCTTACGTATCTTACGCTTGTTCGATTTGGCCAGCTTCACCGCCTTTTCTGGGGTTTCCGTAACACGAATGGCTTCACGAATCTCTCCCGCCTCAAACTGCATGCCCTGAAAATAATGCTCCACCGACGGCCACTCGGCGTCATCCAGCTCAAAACCAAAACGAGAATAAGACGACAGCGGATCGTTTACATCGGTACGGTCCACATAGTGTTTTTTGCCAGGATCAGGGAAGAACATCGCAACCTCCGGGGTAACAGGGACTGCGAGTGTAACAGTTGACGGGAGTTGCCGAGATAGACGACGGCCAGAAGGCCCTCTGAATAACTCAGCACAGCTCAACTCTTAAAACTCACGCCCGCTTCATATCCACGTGCAGAATATCGTCTTCCAGATAAGGCTCTGAAGTCGGTTCAAAACCATGCTTTTTGTAGAAGGCTTCAAGATACTGCTGGGCGCTGATTTCTATCGGCTGTTCAGGCCAAAGCCGCTCGCAGTGTTTGATGGCTTCACTCATTAACTGATGGCCCAGGCCGCCGCCGCGGTAATCCTTGTGGGTCACCACCCGACCGATGCTGACCGACGGAAACGTCAGCCCAGCGGGCAACAGCCGTACACTGGCAACCAGGGTGCTGTCTTGCCAACCTAACAGGTGCAAGACACCCGGCTGGATATCCTTACCATCAATATCAGGATACGGACACGCCTGCTCAACAATAAACACATCCGACCTGAGCTTCAGCAAGGCGTACAACTGCTGCTTGTCGAGCTGATCGAAAGACAGGCATTGCCACTGCACCATGGGGTTTCCTCAACAGATTGATCAAAAGCCGGAAGCTACCACTAACGCCCACACAAGCCATTAACAATGGTTAATCGATTGACGTTTTTTAATACGGCTAAGGCTGATGGGGGTGATGCCAAGGTAGGCAGCGATCTGATAATCGCTAAGGCGGGCCAGCAAATCTGGATAATTGCGGCAGAACTGCTGGTAACGCTGTTGCGGAGTATTCAGCAACATATAACGCTCTTTCTGCTCCTTGTTGAGCAGCTGGCCTTCGATCAGCGAGAGGTACATCGGGCGTCTTTCCGCACGCCAGCACTGCAACACACTGATGGGCAGCGCCAGCATCTGACAGGCACTAACCGTCTCAAGACAGAACGGCGACGGCTGGCCTGTCACCAGACTCTCGTAGCCAATCACCCAATCGCCTTCCCAGTAAAATTCCTTGCTGAACACCTTGCCCTGCTCGGTCAGATACCCGGCGTGGCAAACCCCATCCAGCAAAAAATAAAACTCGCTCGCCGTCTCACCTTGCGGCAGCAACACCGAGCGCGAAGGTTGCTGAACAACCCGTGTTTGACTGATCAGCTCGGATATTTCAGCAGGCGAAAAGCCCTGCTCCGACAGCACTCGGCTAAACGCTTCATAGCGACTGTCGGCAATATCCTTCATTCAACAGCTAACCGAAGTGCCGCACTTGCCTGCCAGAGTCTGGTTATAAATGGTCTGCTTGCCCAGCATAGGAACATCCACCGTGATGGTGATATGCATGGCAACCGCATCCGCTTGCTTGTCGAAGTTGCTGACAATCACATTCACTTCCGGGCTGTCGTTCACCTGCTTGGTGGTGTTTTTGGAAATCACCAACGGGCCACCATTCACACGGCCATCCTTGATGCCGCTGAACACAGCTTCGTACAACACGCCTACCTGGCCTGCTTCCATCTCGACCAGCGTCAAGGTGGTATCGACGTTGGCCTTCATGGTCAAAAAGCCAAAAGACGTTTTCTCGGATTTCTTATCAATTAATGCGTGGGACATTTCGTTTTCCTGACAAACAGCGTGAAGCGATCTTGCTTGGCGAACTGAACCCTTGTCTGAGGTTTCGGTAACGCGGGTCCTGTCGAAAAACAGATCAGGCACTGACGAGAAACAGATGCAGCCGCCGGGATTCAGCGACTGCGGAGTGTAGCAGGTAATGGGTGAGGACTGGGGAAGAGGATTTGAAGCTTTGGCCCTATCAAACTCGGCATTTTAACTGGATGTAGAACAGCCTGTTGGTGCTTGAAAAGGTATCCGGTAAACAGTGCAAAGGGTAGTGTTAATTTTTCCGCGAGTAACAACTGGTTATGCACGACTTACTGTTCTTCAGAAAGTAAAAAAATCACTTTTGAAACCGTATGCTTAAGAAATAACCCCAAAATATGACCCTTAAGCCCAATATCATTCAATAGAATCTGTTTTAGTCCTGTTTCTACACCTTTCCAAAAATCCAATTCCTCTCGAAAAAAAGAAAATTTAACTCGATCATTTACAAAATGATTTTCTGAATATCGCTCAAGAATAACATCATTAAGTTTCACAATGGCAGAATTATTAGCATCAACCAAGGAGCCTACAAAGGCCTTAGGATTTACATTATTTAGTATTGGATTATATCTATATACATCCAAGAGTAATTTCTTAAATTCACCATCTAAATCTGACTCTATACTACTTACAATGCTATCTAAAATCTTCTTAGCTTCGCGTTCTTCTGCTATCTGTTTCTCTTGGTTATAGGTCTTTTCATTCTCGCTAGTAATCCGTGCTTTAAGAACTATGAAATCCTGATCTTGATCGTTGATATACCCGTAACCAGTCCCGTTATTATAAATATCACCAGCAACCAAATTTGTTTTCCAAAAATCACTATCCTTGTATTTTGAAATATACCTTTCAACTATTTCCTTTATTTCATCAATGCAAAGCTTTCCAAGGCCGATTTTACTAAAGTAAGTTACAAGAGCTATTTTATGAAGATATATCCTCAGATCATTTTCAACTAGGCATTTTAGCTCGTCTTCGACTTCGTCAATAAGACTTGAGAACTCATCATTTTCAAGCTCTTTAAAATACCAAAGTTTCAACCAGTTAGGTCTTTCTTTCTCTACCTTCTCAACAAACAGTGCTAGCTTTGATGTTTCTTCATTAATTCGTTCCAAATCACCTTTGAATATTATATTCGCCCACACATCACCATTGTATAGGCGAGCCTGCCTACTAAAATATTTACTATATATATCCTCTTTTGAGTTCAACTTTTCATCGCCTTTATTAAAAGGAGTATTTTTTCTTAAATCCTCTTCAGACAACCCACCTTTTTTAACCTCAACACTAAGAGCAAAAAAGCATTTCACTAGATCCTTATAAAACTGGTCATTCGCCTTATATTTATCATCGATGTTTTTTATAAGATACTCAAAGTCATCAATCGATTGCTTGAATTTTCTGAGATTTTTAAAGTTAGATCTATTATATATATATTGAATACACTCTTCATGACCACCTAAGCTATAACCATCTAAAAACTCACATAAAACACTGCTAAAATCATGCTTTACTTCAAACGTCTTACCAATCACCTTTTCCTTAAAGTCTTTATATTTATCTCCATCATCACCTTCAATCAAGACTTTCTCATTTGCAATTAAAATCACTTTTACCTGTGAAGTTTCAACCAACTCATTTATAAAACCAAGAACCTCTACAGTTGATATCTTACTCCTCTCTAGATCATCAAAAATAAGTACTACTTCTTTCTTTTTTTCATCTAAAAAAAATTCAAAAAAATTCAGCTTGTCTAATTTAGTATTTAGCGTTGATTCATAGTTTTCACCTGAGTCAATATCAATCCTCAGCCCCATACTAAATGCGCCCTTAATGATATTGCCAGCCAACCTTGCGCTCTTGGAACCTAATAAAGGATGTAGCTTTTGAAATATCCCGGCATTGATTTCAGAAATATCCCTCAAACCAAACAAGCTAATTTTTATTAACTTAAAATCCTTCCCATTTTTCTTTTTGATGTATTCATCAGCAAAGTGCGTTTTACCAACGCCCCATTCACCACAAAGAAGAAATGCATATTCAGGAGAGGGTAGACTCAAATAGTAATCTAGGTTGTCTACAACATGTTTATTTATTTCCATAAATCTATTATTCCTGGTGACATCAAATCTAAACAAGCGAATAACAAGACTGTAGGAAAAGTATTTTTGAAGCTGATATTTTCCACATATCAGAAAGCCATCGAAAATCAGAGCCCACAGTCTTTCTCAAAATCATTAAACGGCAGGAGATAGATGAAACACGATCTAGTCGCATAGTGATCCTCACCCGCTTTTCCGGACACATTGGAGTTATCCATTTATCGCCTCGTACTCTAACGGACTCATGTATCCCAAGCCAGAGTGCAGGCGAGTTCTGTTGTAGAAGCGATCAATATACTGTTTGAGCGCCGATTTTAACCCTGAGTATGTTTTCCAAATATTGCCGGTTAACTTTTC
>NZ_AUGV01000004.1 GCF_000422845.1 Oceanobacter kriegii DSM 6294 | reverse complement strand
ACTCCCGACTCCCGACTCCCGACTCCCGACTCCCGACTCCCGACTCCCGACTCCCAACTCCCGACCCTCAACCCTCAACCCTCAACCCCGAGCTACAGCGCCTGCCACAGGCCGAGTCATTGCCCCTAAACCGACAAAATGTCGGAATCGTCTTTTATTGGTCCACTTTTGATCTTGCCCAGTCACAAAAAGCTGCCAGACTGACGACTGTTTCACGTTTTGTATGGGTACCTTGCCCACATCCACAAACAGGGAGGTTTCGGTGGCTGATTTTCTGTGCGCCTTCGAGAAGATGATTTTGAATGAAGGCGGTTACACCTTGCATCAGGTCAGCAATGACCGCGGCGGCTTAACCTACGCCGGAATAGCACAAAACTTTCATCCGCAATGGCTAGGGTGGCAACGCCTGAAGCAAGACCCGGATGATCCTGCCATCACCGATCTGGTGCGCGATTTCTATCAACAGCATTACTGGGACAAGCTCGGCGGCGGCGATATAGAAAGCCAGGCCATCGCTGAAAGCCTGTTCGATTTTGGCGTCAATGCTGGCGTTCGTACGGCAGCCAAACTGGCTCAGCTGGTCGTCGGGGCAACACCCGATGGCATCATCGGCCCCAAAAGCATGGCGCAGATTAATCAGGCCCACACCGAGCTGTTCGTCGCCAACTACGCGCTGGCCAAAATTGCCCGCTATGCGGAAATCGTCAACAACAACGACAGCCAGCGCAAATTCCTGCTGGGATGGATCAACCGAACGCTGGAGGGATTGGCATGAGCTTGCTGGGCATTGGTTCCATTATTGAAGGGGTCGGCAAAATTTCCGACAACCTGGTAACCACCGACGAAGAACGTTTGCAGTTGGCCCTGAAAGGGCAAGAACTGGAAGGCAGACTGCTTGAAGGGCAAATGGAAATTAATAAACAGGAGGCGCAAAACCCGAACCTGTTTGTTGCTGGCTGGCGGCCGTTTATTGGCTGGGTTGGCGGTATTGCGCTGGCTTACCAGTTTTTGTTGTACCCGGTTCTGTTGTGGTTCTGGGCCACGTTTCAGGCCACTGGGGTGATTCCTTGCCATTTTGCCAGCGCGCCACTGGTCGAAATCACCCAGGCCGCTGCGGAGGTGGCTAACAGTCAGGCGACCGTGGGTGGCCGAGCGGCAGAAGAGCTGGCCAAGGCGCTGGTACCCGTGACAGAACAGTTGAGCGAATGCACCGTGAAGCCTCCGGCGCCGCTGTCGGGTGAGCTGCTGTTTGCCATCGTCACCAGCATGCTGGGCATTGGCGGTTTACGTTCCTTCGACAAGTTGAAGAAAACCGACACCCGCACCATTGGTAACAAATCAACAGTGGCAACGGCTGCTGACAGTCGTTCACAAGGTCCGCAGCGCGGCGGCCGGTAGGCATGTGAGTTGGACAATTTCTGCATTGTCCAACATCCTCAACAGGCTGCTGAACTGCCTGCGAGCGTGATAGTCTCATGTAATCAAGGCGCTGGACTTATGCCCATCGCCACTTACCTATCAGGGACCTTCATGCTCGACAAATTCTTTCAGGATGGCCTTATTCTGTGGGCCACCATTGATCCCATTGGCACCATGGCACTGTTTGCGGGAATGACCGCGCACATGACCGCCGAAGCCCGACGCAAAACCGCGTTCAAAACCATCTTTTATGCTGGCGGCGTACTGCTGGCGTCCATCATTGTGGGGCAGCTGTTGCTGGGAGCCATGGGCATCCAGCTGGTGTCCTTGCAGCTGGCCGGGGGCATTATTCTGTTCCTGTTTGGCTTGCAGATGATCTTTGGCGATCCTTCCGGCTCCAACGAGTCCAAGGAATCCCGCCACGACATTGCCGTTTTCCCGTTGGCGATTCCTGCAACGGCATCGCCGGGTGCCATTCTGGCGGTGATTCTGTTGACCGATAACTCCCGCTTCCCGATTGCCACTCAGGCCGGTACTGCCGCCGTGCTGATTGCCATTCTGGCGGTTACTTTACTGCTGATGCTGGGAGCAACCCGCATTCTGCGCATTATTGGTGAAGGCGGTGCCAATATTCTGATCAAGGTGATGGGCATGGTGCTGGCGGCGCTGTCTGTTGAGCTGGTGATGGAAGCCCTCGACATGGGACACTGGGGCGCTTGAGTTCTGTCGCAGCAAAGCGCTCTACAGTAACACCCGTAAGAACAACAATACGAAAAGGAACATCATTATGAACGTGAACCGACTGGATCATCTGGTTCTGACTGTCGCCAACATCGATACCACCGTTGAGTTTTACCAGCGTGTGATGGGCATGGAGAAAGTGGTCTTCAAAGGCTCCCGCGTTGCTCTGGCCTATGGCCAGCAGAAAATCAATTTGCACCAGTATGGTCAGGAGTTTGAACCCAAGGCCGGTCGAGTTCAGCCGGGCAGTGCGGATTTGTGTTTTATCATCGACGACAGCCTCGAGCAGGCTGCTGCGCATTTGCAGCAATGCGGTGTTTCGATCGAAGAAGGCCCGGTTGAGCGTACTGGCGCCACCGGACCGATTGTGTCCCTCTACTTCCGCGACCCCGATCAGAACCTGATCGAGGTATCTAACTATGGTTAGTGGTGCTGGTATCAGCCGCGCTTGTTTTGAGTAGTAAGGGACGCTCTCTTAAACCCAAACAGCAGCACGGCAGCAACGATCAGCATGACGAAGCTGCCATCCAGCCCGGCCGCCAACTGGTGCGCCAGTTTATGATGGCCGTCGGGTAAGCCACTGCCAGCGGCAGCAAAGACCACCACCAGAATACTCAGCCCCAATGTGCCACCGAGCTGGTGGGCCACATTCACCACGCCGGAGGCTGCTCCGGCATCCTGCTTGTTTACACCCGATACCCCGGCAATGGTTAGCGGTCCCAATACGGCGCCATTGCCAAGGCCAATCAGCAGCATGGGCAGCGCCAGTCCGCTCCAGTAATCTGAATGCTCGTCCAGCAGCGCCAACCAGCCCATGCCAATCGCCAATACCACGCAGGCCATCAGCGCCACCTGACTGTTACCAAAACGTCGCGTCAGCCGGGGGACCTGGGTGGATGCCACGAAGGTCAGCACGGTAAATGGCAGAAAGGCGAAACCGGCTTCAACCGGGGTAAAGTCCAGCACCCCCTGCATAAACTGGGTGCTGAAAAACAGAAAGCTGACCATTGATCCCAGAAACAGCATACGGGCCAGGTATGCGACCACCCGTTCGCTGCTTTCGAACAAGCGCAAGGGCAGCAAGGGATGATGGTGATTGGCTTCGATCACTACGAACAGGCTCAGCAGTAGCAGTGCGGCGGTCAGCGCGATCAGCGTATAGATGTCGCCCCAGCCGGCGGTGGAAGAGTGCACAATGGCAAACACCAGAGCGCTCATTCCCAGTGTTGAGGTAACCGCACCGCCCAGATCGAAGGTGCCATCGTGGGTGTCGGTCTCATCCAGCACTTTCCAGGCGGCCAGTATCAGCAGCAAGCCAAACGGCGCATTGATGAAAAAGCCCACCCGCCAGCTTAACCATCCAGCCAACAGACCTCCCAGTACCAGCCCCAAACTGGAACCAATACCGGCGGTAGCCGCGTACCAGGCCAGCGCTTTGACGCGCTGTGGACCTTCCGGAAAATACACCGACAGCAGTGCCAGTGTGGCCGGTGCCAGAATGGCGGCTCCGGCTCCCTGAACGGCACGGCCAATCAGCATCATGGCGGGGGAGCTGGCCATGCCAATCACCAAGGAAGACAACGCGAACAGCGTCAATCCAATCATCAGCATGCGACGTCGGCCCAACAGGTCACCACTGCGCGCGCCAAGCAGCAGCAGGCTGCCAAAGGCGAGGGTATAGATGTTTTGCACCCACGACAGGGTGGTGGATGAAAACCCCAGGTCTTGCTGAATCTCCGGCAAGCCGGTGATAACAATGGATATATCGACGATGATCAGCAAATAGCACGACAACACAATTGCCAGCACCGCAGCCGCGCTGGAGGAGTCAGGGCTGGAATGTGCCGGGCTGTTCTGCGTCGTGGAGTCAGGATCAGTGGCGACAGTCGTTGCGTCGGTTGATGAAGAGCGGGAATGGTTCACGATGGTGCTCCGGTAAAACGTCGGAACACCAGCATGAGGGCTTTGGACTGATCAATAAATCGGGGTATTTGGAGAGGGTTTAGAAGTTTTATTCATGATTGAGCCAGTGGGACACGCTCACTCAAAGATCATCGGGTGCAACTCGGGGCTATATCGCAAGGCTTCAGCCACCAGTTTGAACGCTGGCGACGCCTCTCGCCGGTTAGGGTAATACAGGTACAGACCAGCAAACGACGGTGTCCAGTCTTCCAATACGGTGATCAGATCGCCGCGTTTTACATGCGGCGCCAGTGACTCCTGCGGCATAAAGGCAAAGCCAAAGCCATCCAGTGCTGCCTGAATGATGTGGTCGACATTGGTAAAGGTCACCTGTCCGGACACTTGCAGCTTCAGCTCTCGGCCATCTTTTTCAAATTCCCAGGCGTAGTTGCCGCCAAAGGTTGGCAGCCGGATATTGATGCACTGATGCTCCAGCAGCTCTTGCGGTACCAGCGGCAGCGACTTGCCTTTCAGGTAGTCTGGGCTGGCGGCAACCAGCATACGGGCCTTGGGCATAATCGGGATGGCGATCATGTCCTGTTCCAACTGCTCGCCCAGCCGTACCCCGGCATCGAGTCGCTCTTCGACGATGTTGGTGAGCCCGTAGTCGATGCGAACCTCCAGTTGAATGTCCGGGTATTCCCGTAGCAGGGGTTTAAGCCGTGGCCAGATGTATTGCTCGGCAGCGTGGTCAGAACAGGAAAGTCGCACCATGCCCGCAGGCTTGTCGCGCATTTCTGTCAGGGCTGCCAGCTCGGCATCAATGTCTTCAAACTTGATTGCCACCCGGTCAATCAGCCGCTGACCGGCATCGGTCGGTGACACGCTGCGGGTGGTGCGGGTTAGCAAGCGGATGCCCAAACGTTTTTCCAGGCCACGAATGGTGTGGCTCAGTGCCGACTGCGAAAGCCCCATTTCGTTGGCGGCCTTGGTGAAGCTGCGATGACGGGCCACCGCGATAAAGGCTTGCAGTTCAGAATATTGGTCACGGGCCATGGCAAATTCCTGACGTTGGTCGGTATGAGTATTGGGCAAATCTGGTGCCGGTTACGCCGACGCCTGTGGTTTCACCACAGTGTACCGTCAGGTTTCATGATTGTTGCTCATTAATCCTATCTAATTATCCGGACTAATCGCGGGTTTATACGCTTGTTAGAGTGGCGCTATTCCGTCTCAACGCTGGAGTTAATCCATGTCTAATGTTTCCAATTCTGCTGTTTCTCATCCTGATGCATCCAGGCCACTGTACCTGTGACAACACTGAACAATGGCGTTGAAATGCCGATGCTGGGCTTTGGCGTGTCTCAGATTGCAGAAGCTACCGATGACATGGCCGCCATTGCGGCTTTGGAGTCCGGGGCTAGTCTGTTCTTTGATCACCGCGACCCGGAGCGCGTGCAGTGGTTGAAAACACTGACGGTCAGCCAATAAATATCACCCATCCAAACGGGAGACATTCGTTATGAAAACCCTGGGATATGCAGCCCAAACCCCAACCAGTCCTTTGGCGCCATATGAGTTTGAACGTCGTGAGCCCAACGTCGGAGATGTCGCCATCGATATTCTCTACTGCGGCGTCTGTCACTCCGACTTGCACACCGCTCGCAACGACTGGGGCTGGAGTCTGTACCCATCGGTACCGGGCCATGAAATTGTTGGCCGGGTGCGTGCGGTGGGTGCCAATGTCAGCAAATACAAGGTCGGCGATCACGTCGCCGTCGGCTGTATGGTGGATTCCTGTCAGACCTGCTCCCATTGCCATGCGGGTGAAGAACAGTACTGCGGCGAACGGGTTGATACCTACAACGGCCCGGACAAGCACCTGAAAACCCATACCCTGGGGGGCTACTCCCAGCATGTGGTGGTGCGCGAAGAGTTTGTAATGAAAGTGCCGGAGACCCTCGACCTGGCCAAGGTCGCGCCACTGGTCTGTGCAGGCATTACCACTTATTCACCACTGCGTACCTGGAACGTAGGCCCGGGCAGCAAGGTTGCTGTGGTTGGCCTTGGTGGTCTGGGTCATATGGCGGTGAAACTGGCAGCTGCCATGGGTGCCCACGTGACGGTACTGAGCCGCACCGCCGACAAGGCCAAGGACGTCGCCGCGCTGGGTGGTGATGCCTTGTTGGTCAGTAGCGATGCTAACGCCATGAAGGCCGCGGCCAACCAGTTCGAGCTGATCATCGATACCGTGCCGGTAAAACACGACATCAACCCGTACATGCCGCTGCTGCAAACCGACGGTACCCTGGTGATGGTCGGTCAGGTTGGCGCGATGCCGGAATTCAGCTCTGTGCCACTGATTCTCGGTCGCCGTCGCATTGCTGGCTCCTTGATTGGCGGTATTCGTGAAACCCAGGAGTTGCTCGACTTCTGCGGCAAAACCGGCGTCTTGCCGGAGTGTGAAATGATCAGGATGGAAGAGATCAACGAAGCCTACGAGCGGATGGAGAAATCCGACGTGCGTTACCGCTTTGTGATCGATATGGCATCGCTGAAAGACGACGCAGCGTGATTTGAATAGCCATTAAAAACGCCCGCATTATGCGGGCGTTTTTGTGTCTATTGCTCGTACGACTATTGCTAGTACGGTGTAGGAGGGAATTTATTCCCGAAGCGGCTTCAGCACCCGGAACATCCGCTGCAATCCCTCGTCCAGCACACTGCGTGGGCAGGCAAAATTCAGCCGAATAAAGTGGTTCTGCTGGTCGCCATGAGCGCCGCTGAACGGCAGAAAGCCCATGCCGCTGCTGATGCGTAATTCGCCTTCCTGCAACAGTTTTTTGGCCAGCTCATCGCCGTTGAGGCCAAGCGCCGAACAGTCGATCCAGGCCAGGTAAGTCGCTTGCTGCGGATATACCGTTATCTCTGGCAAGTGCGTTGCCAGCTGCTCCTGAATGTACTGATAGTTGTCCTGTAAATAGTCGCGCAGGGCGTCCAACCAAGCCTCACCCTCATTGTAAGCGGCGATCAGTCCTTCAACGCCAAACGGGTTCACCCCTTGCAGTTCGTGGGCAAACAGCGCCTTTTGAACCTTGCTGCGTAAGCGACGGTTAGCAATGACGATATTGGCTATTTGCAGCCCGGCCAGGTTAAAGGTCTTGCTGGGTGAGCTGAGAGTAATGCAGCTGTCCTTGAACTCTGGCGTCAGGGTGGCAAACGGCGTGTGCGTCAGCCCCGGGAACATCAGGTCGCAATGAATTTCATCGCTGACCACGGTAACGCCATGCTTGGCACAAATCTCACCCATGCGGATCAGCTCATGGATGCTCCACACCCGACCGGATGGATTGTGCGGGTGGCACAGCAAAAACACCCTGGTGGTCGGCAATGCGGCTTGTTGTTCAAATTGCTCGAAGTCGATCTGGTACACGCCTTGTGCATCGGCGACCAGCGGCGATTCAACAATGTCACAGCCCATGCGGCGAATGGACGAAAAGAAGCAATGGTAAACCGGCGTTTGCACCATCACGCCGACGTGGCTGCTGGCGTCTTCCGTGAAGGCTTTCAAAATCGCAGACACCGCTGGCACGATGCCAATGGTCGGCAAAATCCAGTCACGTTCAATGGGAAAGTTGTGGCGGCGGCTGAACCAGTTATTCACCGCGTCGAAGTATTCGTCGCGAACCCAGGTGTAACCAAATACACCGTGCGCCACCCGCTGTTGCAATGCTTGTAACACCGGCTCCGGTGCCTTGAAGTCCATATCGGCAACAAACATCGGCAAGGTGTCGGCAGACGGATTGGAGTCCCACTTGAAGCACCCTGAGCCACGGCGCTCAATGGGGCTATCGAAGTCAAAAGGGGAGGGAGAAGCAGCGGTCATAAGCCAGACATCCTGAGCGTTAAAAGCACGACACTAACGCTCAGGCAGGGCTGTGTTCAACCCCGTTAGCGGCGCTCGCTGTGGACCTTGGAGGGCAACGGCATAAAGGCATTGGGGAATATTTCCGGGCGACGCCAGGCGGTGTACCACAAGGCCACAAAAATGGACGCGCAGAGGGCTTCGTTCAACATCCAGTTAGCGTTCCAGATGGTCCATTCCGGGTTGGCAAAAAACATCGCCAGTTTCAGGCCGCTGAAGGCAATCTCAACCACCGTCACCAACAAGGCAGCGGTCAGCGCATAGGACTTGTGTTGCATCAGCGACCAGCCCAGCCAGAAATGCACCGCAGGCCAAAGGTCCCACTGCACGTGCGTCAGTACTGGTTGCTGGTAGGCCAGCGCAAAGGAAATGGGAAACAGGTATTTGATGAATACCGTTGCCACGGCAGCAAACATCAACGAATAGCACAGAAAATCGTACCAGCGGCTGGGTTCGCCTTCTGGCTGGAAACCTGGAGCGTGTCCTGATTCGGCATGGGCCATGATCGTGATCCTCACGAATGATTTCTGTCCTTGGATGCCATGGCGTCGGTTAAGCTCCCGCCCAACGATTGTAATTTGCTATTGCGGTTTTAAGTATCTTGTATGACTCGGTACTGCGCCGTTACTCTTGGGTTTTCTGTTTTACATCAGGTTTTCTCTTGCACCCGTCATCCCCGAAGGATTCCACCGATACCACGACTGCCAGGGCGTCTGACCACAGGCGCTGGACGCTGGCCGACCTGGTTCGATTTGAACAACTGCGCCTGCAAGACCAGAGCAGCAGCCAAAGCGATGCTGAACTGGCCCAACGCGACCGCGATATTTACCAGCGGGCAGCCGAGCCCAAGCGTCGTGCTCTTGTGTATCGGTTTTGGCTAAGCGAGCGACTGCGACAACAGCCATTGGCGACCGACGGCGGCGATATTCTGGAACACAGCAGTCGTACTGCCGGTCTGATCATGTTGCTGATTGGTTTGCTATCCGGCGCGGGTCTGGCCAGTTCGGCGATGTTTTACGACGGTTCAGTGCCGGTTAACGTGGCCCTGTTTCTGGCTCTGCTGGTACTACCGCAGTTGCTGTTGCTGGTGGGCTTATTGTTCACGCTGGTGGCCGCGGCCATGGGCCAGAACGTATTTGCCCGCTGGTATCAGCCTTTGGCACTGCTGGCCCAGAGCGTGTGGCGTAAATGCTGGAAGCTGGCGTCCCGTCATTTGAGTGGCTTGTCTGCGCTTGCTTCGGGCAAAGCGACCGATGCGCCTGCAAACGCCGGTTCTGACGGCAGCCGCGAATCCCGTGACGACGCGGCCATCAAAACACAGCTGATGCAGCAAATGCTGCAACGCTACAAACCGCTGATGCTGAACCGCGTGATGCGGTTATTTCAGACCTTCGGCATGGGTTTTAACCTGGGTGCTTTGGCCTGTGTGCTGGTGTTGCTGGCGGTTACCGACCGTGCCTTTGGCTGGCAAAGCTCACTGACCGCGTCGGCCGATACCGTGCATGCACTGGTGCAATGGTTGGCGACGCCGTGGAGTTGGTGGCTGGGCGAAGGCAGCGGTTATCCGTCGTTGGCCCAGATTGCCAGCACCCGCATTCAGCTGGGCAGTGAGGTTGCTGACTTCGCCGCCGACGACTTCCGTACCTGGTGGCCGTTTATGGTGCTCAGCGTTCTGGTTTACGGCTTGTTGCCACGGCTATTGGTCTGGGGCTGGGCAGTGGTTCAGGAAGCCCGCTGGCTGCGCCAACCGGCTTTTGATGGTTACCACGATCAGGCTCTGTGGCGTCGTATGCAATCGGTGGATTTTTCCAGTCACAGTCAGCCGAGCCAACACACTGGCGAGCAAGCCGATAGCCACACGCCACTGGCAACCATGACGGACATCACCAGCACGGAACCGGCGGCGTTGCGGCTGTGGGTGCTGGAGGAAACGCTGCAACGCTATCCTGCTGAGGCATTGAGTCACTGGCTCCAGCAAGCGTCGGGCAGTGCGCTTGAGATCAGCCCGCTGCAACGCTTGCAACAGGCGCAAGTCCCAGCCGGACAGGACGTTTGGCTGGTACTGGAAGGCTGGCAGCCACCGATTGAAGAAACCTTGCAACAGTTGAAGGTACTGGCCGAGCAGCTGCAGGCTCACAACACCGACGCCAAACAACTGCACCTGGTGCTGTTGGGCAAACCCCAGCGGCAAGCGGATGCTGATACGGTCAGCAAGCCACTTACTGCGCGGTTGGCGGAAGTGTGGCGCAAGAAACTCGACCTGTTGCAGTGCCACAATATGTTGCTGCACGTGGATGTGGGAGACAGCCAATGACGACCGTGTTTAACGCTATGGCTCGTTCCTCGAAAGCCAATGGCGGGCACCCTTTGATCGCTGTGATTGGCCACCCGAACGAAGGCAAGTCGTCGGTGTTGTCGACCCTCACCGAAGACGACAGCGTAGTGGTGAACGACTATCCCGGTGAAACCACTCACTGCCAGTATTTCCCTGTGAATCTGGCCGGCGAAACCGTGCTGGAGCTGGTGGACACCCCGGGGTTTCAGAACCCTCAGCGTATTCTCGACTGGATGCGTGACAGCGGCAAAACCGACGATGAGCTACTGCGCGCTTGTCTGGATACTTTTGAAAACGACCCCGTGTTCCACCACGATTGCCAGTTGCTGCAACCACTGGCCGACGGCGCTGCGGTGATATACGTGGTCGATTGTTCACGGCCTTTGCTGGCGGTGGATCAGGCTGAAATGGAAATCCTGCGCCTGGTAAACAAACCGCGGATGGCGGTGATCAACTTCAAGGATAACGACCGCGACTACTTGCCGGACTGGGAACAAGCCTTTCGTCGTCACTTTAACGTTATTCGGGAATTCAACGCCCATCAGGCGCGTTTTCCGGAACGGCTGGCTTTACTGGAAACCCTCAAGGCGATTCAGCAAAGCTGGGAGCCGCAGCTCAACAAGGCGATTGCCGCGTTTGAGCACAACTGGCAACAGCGCCGTCAGCAAGTGGCTGAGCAGATACTCGACTACCTGGAATTTGCGTTGCAGCTGACCATTGAGCAAAAAGTATCGGCATCGGGTTTGAGTGGTTCTGGTTCAGGCGGCTCTGGCAGCTCTGGTTTAAGCGGGCTGGGCGGCTTGTTAGGCAGCACGTCGCAGGCTCAGAAAGCCAGCAATGAACAAGCAACCGAGCAAGCGTTAGGGCACTATCAAAAAGCCATTGCCGAGCGCGAGCAGAGCCTGTTTGGCAGCATTCGACAGCTGTATTTGCACAATCACTTCAACCTGACCTTACCCGCCCAATCGGTGCTGCATCAGGACCTGTTTGCAGAAACCACCTGGGAGGTGCTGGGTTTAACCCGCAAGCAGGTGTTGTTGGCAGCCGCCGGTATGGGCGCTGGGGTGGGGGTGACTCTGGAAGCCGCCGTAGGTGGTTTGTCGGCCGGTTTGTTTGCCACCGCAGGGGCTTTGATTGGCGGCGGCAGTGCCTGGTTTTTGGGCGCGGAACTGACCCGGGTGAAGATCAAGGCTATTCCGCTGGGTGGCGCCCGGGTAACGGTTGGGCCCAGTAAAAACCCTCAGTTCCCGGTGGTATTGCTCGACAGGGCGTTGCTGTTTTACCGCGAAATTGCCAGCCACTCCCACGGTAACCGCACCGATACCGTCGCTGATGCGGGCAATCAAAGCGTGTTGCGAGACGTTGCGTCCGAGCAACAGCGTCAGTTATTGAAACTCGCCAATACCCTCGCGGAAGGCAAAGCCACGGATAAAGACCGCGAGGCCTTGGCAAGCCTGATTCTGAGCTGGTTGGAACAGCTGGTGTAACCAGTTACCAGTCTGTGTTTGTTGGTAGTAAGTGGATGTTGGTTTGCGGGGCGGTGTTTGATGCACTTGTCCCGACACCCGACACCCGACACCCGACACCCGACACCCGACACCCGACACCCGACACCCGACACCCGACATCCGACACCGAAACTGTACTGCTCCTTTTACCGCTCTCTGACTCTGTTTCCCTTCACCACGAAATCCAATAATAGCGTCGTCAAAAATAGTATCCGGGTTTGGCCATCGGGCCGGGCCCGCAGGAGTTGTGTATGTCGTTGGAAACCTGGCTGGCGTTTTTTGCCGCTTGTTGGATCATCAGTATTTCTCCCGGTGCTGGCGCAGTGGCGTCCATGGCCAGTGGCATGAAGTACGGCTTTCCTTATGGCTACTGGAACGTCATTGGTTTGCAGGCCGCGCTGGCGTTGCAGATTCTGATTGTTGCCGCCGGTGTGGGCGCGGTGCTGGCGGCGTCTGAAACCGCCTTTGCCGTCATCAAATGGTTTGGTGTGCTGTATCTGTTGTTTTTGGCGTGGCAGCAGTGGCGCTCGGTGGCAACCGATATGGAAGCCGAAGCGCGGGAATTTGAAGGCGGCAAGCGGCGTGAGTCGCCACAGGTGCTGATCTTCAAAGGCTTTCTGGTCAACATCAGCAACCCCAAGGCGATTGTGTTTATGCTGGCGGTGCTGCCGCAGTTTATTAACCCGGCCAACGAGCTGATGCCACAGTATGGCCTGATGATGGTGACCATGATTGCGGTCGATATGATTGTGATGCTGGGCTACACCGGACTGGCGGCCAAAGTGCTGCGTTACCTGAAATCGCCACGTCAGCAGAAGCTGATGAACCGGGGTTTTGCCGGTATGTTTGTTGGCGCTGCTACGCTTTTGTCAACCGTTAACCGGCACTGAAGCGTTTCAAGTCGCCAATCGGTTTACGTTATCTTCACCTTTCTTTGCAGCAGGTTAACCGCGTCTTAACGGCCTGCAGGCCAATCTATCCCTGTCCTCGCCCGGAAACGCCGGGCGAAAAAACAACAGCGAGTCTGAATCAGGGCAACACAGTGTTCCCTGCTTGTGACAATCTGGGATTGGCAAATCCGGTATCGGGATTGCGCATGGGCAAATACCAAACAGGCTTTCGGTAGCCGGTTTAGTAATCATCCAGTCGTAAAAATGCCTTCCAACACTCGCCAGAGACGCTGGTATTGCCAGCAATTTCTCCCCGGACGGGGAACAAGGAGACGCCATGAACAAGTTGAATTCCAAAATGATTGCGGCTGGCCTGATGGCTGTGTGTTTGTCAGCGACCGCCGTTAGTGCCAACGCTGAAAGCTCCGATAAAAGCGCCAAGCGCGATGGCAAGCAGCACGAACTGCGTGTGAAAGGCGACGACCGTCGTGACGGCGGCTTCAAGCGTATGGGCCGTGACGAGCGTGGCGAAAAAGGCGCTCGTGGTTTTGGTCCTCGTGGTATGGATCTGGGCTTCCGTCAGCTGGAGCTGACCGATGAGCAGCAAGACAAACTGACCGCCATCCGCGACAAGGCGCGCAAGGACGACTGGGCCATCCGTGGCGACATGATGGACGTGAACAACAAGATTCGCGATCTGTACCGTGCCGACAAGTTCGACAGCAAGGCGCTGAACAAAGCCTTCGCCGAGCTGGCTGAGCTGCAGAAAAAGGTCTTCCTGGTAGAAACGTCTGCGCGTCTGAACGCCCTGGACCTGTTGACCGACGAACAGCGTAAGGAATTGCGTGAAGACCGCCCGGGCCGTAAGGACGGTAAGCGCTCTGATGACAAGCGTCGTTCTTGAGCCGCAAAACAATCCGCTTGAGCGCCGGCTCTGAGCTGGTTTGAAAGCTGGGTTAAAAGCTGGCTTGAAAGCAGGATGAGAGAACCCGAAGGAGGCCATTGTGCCTCCTTTTTTGTTGGTCTTTGGGAGGTAGTTTGCTGCCAGTCGGGTATTCGCCAAGGCCTCTCGGAATCCTCTAAAAACGTCAAAACGGGCCATGTACTGGCGGGTTTCTGAAAAGTTCCGCTGCTATTGTCCTTATTTTGTTGTTAATCAGTCCATGAAAGACGTCTTAATGCATCGCTAATGGGATTGTACAGTTTGCTCAATGACGCGATTTCTGCTTCATCGCGTTTTCAAACTGATTCCATTCAAGAGGAAAGACGACATGAGCACTATTAACAAAACTATTCTGGCTGGCGCACTGGCATCCGTATTCACTCTGGGCAGTGCTGCAAGCATGGCAGAGACTCATCAGTGGGTTGATCTGCCAACCAAAGTGGTTGCTTCCGGTTCCACCGACAACATTCACTGGGCCGAGCGTCCAGCCGATGTAAACCACGCCCAGCAGCCAACTCGTCACCTGACGCTGAGCTCTCCACTGCTGAAAGCGCTGGAAACCCTGTCTCTGAGCGATGCCCAGGAACAGCGTCTGGAGTCCATCAACTTCAAGAGCACCCAGCAGGCTGAACAGGAAGCGGTTGCCATGCTGACTGATAGCCAGCGTGATCAGCTGAACATGATGATGCGTACCATGTACTGATCGGGTTTGGTCATCGGTTCGCTGTTACCAGATTCAGGGACAAGCGATGACCACCCCCTCCCGACAGCCTCGTCGTTGTATGAATGGAAGGCTGCCAGGGACCTTGATGCCGGACAAGCGCGCTTGTCCGGCATTGTTGTTTTTAGCATGCTGTGCACTTTGGGGGTTCTGACTGCGTGAGGGAAACCTGCGTTACCCGTTGCTGTAGGCATCCCAGTAGGGCACTTCGCCGTAGTAAGTGCTGAGGAAATCGATAAACCGGCGTACCTTGCTGGCCAAAAACTGGCGATGGGCATAAACCGCGTACAGGTTCATTGGCTCGGGTTCCTGATCCGCCAACAATACTTCCAGTTTTCCTTCCGCGATGGCTTTGCCACAAATAAAGCTCGGCTGCACGGCAATACCGGCTCCGGCGATGGCGGCCTGAACCAGAATATCGCCGTTGTTGCTGACCAGATCGGCGTGCTGGTGGCGACCGGCAAACAGCTCGGCATGCTGGGCGGTGCCGGTGTCGGCATCCATATAGCTGTATCTGAGGTAGCGGTGTTGCCGCAGTTGTTGCAGGGTTTGCGGACGGCCATGCTGATCCAGATACGCCGGAGAAGCGCAGGTGACCAGTCGAACCGGGGCAATGCGGCGAGCAATCAGCGAGCTGTTTTTCAGGTGGCCAATCCGCAAGGCCACATCGAAGCCTTCCTGTACAATGTCCACCTTGCGGTCGTTCAACTGCACATCAATGCTGACGTTGGGGTTTTCGCTCTGGAAGTCACACAACAGTGGGGCCAGATGCTGGGTTGCAAACGACACCGGCGCAGTGATTTTCAGAGTACCCTGGGCACCGTCTTGCCAGTCGTCGAGCTGGTTTTCCAGATCGTCCATGTCGTCCAGCAGTTGCTGGGCGCGTTCAAAGTAGCGACTGCCTGCTTCGGTAAGGTGCACCTTGCGGGTCGTGCGGTTCAGTAGTCGTACGCCCAGCCGCTGTTCCAGCTGCGATACGTACTTGCTGACCAATTGTGGCGACATTTCCAGCCGTTCGGCGGCTCGGCTGAAGGCACCTTCATTGACCACCGTAATAAAGGTGCGCATGGCGTCAATTCTGTCCATAGCGGTTCTCTTTGCCGTAACTCGTTATAGGAAGCCACACGGGTGGCGTTATCAGGGCGCTACTGTAGCGACTAAATCGTGCCACTAATATCAACATTATGTTTATAAAGAAGCAATGAAAGTGCTCTTACTGACTCTATAAGGCGATAGTAAAGTGGTCTCATCTTCCGGAGACAACCGGAAACCCAACTTCCTTCTCGGTTATGAGGACACTGATATGAGCACTTCTTCTTCAAACTTCCTGGCTTCTGTATTCCGCAGCAACGCGGGTCTGGCGGCGCTGATTCTGCGCGTACCGGTTGGCATTGTGCTGGCGGCCCACGGCTCCCAAAAACTGTTTGGCTGGTTTGGTGGTTATGGCCTTGAAGGTACGGGTCAGTGGATGGCCAGCATTGGTCTGGAGCCGGGTTACCTGATGGCCTTGTTGGCGGGCAGTGCCGAGTTCTTTGGTGGTCTGGCGCTGGTACTGGGTCTGCTGACCCGTCCGGCAGCGCTGGTGACGGCATTCACCATGGTGGTCGCTATCTTCAGCACCCACATCAGCCACGGTTTGTTCCTCAGCAACGGCGGTTATGAATACGCACTCAGCCTGCTGGCGGTAACGGTCGCTCTGGCGGTGCAGGGTGCAGGCAAGCTGGCGCTCGACAATGTGATTTTCAGCGCCTTGCAGCAAGACAACTCGCTGCGCGACAACCTCGCAGATGCCGCCAAAGCAGCACACTGATTCTTTATTGAACGCCGCAACGGCCGCCAATGCTGAATCAGCTGAGGCGGCTTTCATCATGCAACAGCAGGAGCACTATCATGTTGGTTAATGGGCAATGGCAGCAAGATTGGCAGCCGGTACAGAGCAAGGACGGCGAAGGACGCTTTATTCGTCAGACCTCGTCGTTTCGACACTGGATTACTCCGGATGGCAGCGCCGGCCCCACCGGTGACGCCGGTTTCAAGGCCGAGCCGGGCAGGTACCACCTGTACGTCGCCTACATTTGTCCCTGGGCATCCAGAACCCTGATGGTGCGAGCGCTGAAAGGCCTGCAAGAGATGATTTCTGTCTCGGTGGTGAATCCGGTATTGACCGATCAGGGCTGGCAGTTTGCTGTCGATGACAGCAGCCAGTTTCCGGGCAGCAGCGCCGATCCGTTGCATAACAGCCGTTATATGCACGAGCTGTATACCCGTGCCGACCCGAGCTTTACCGGCCGGGCTACCGTCCCTGTGCTGTGGGACAAGCAAACCGACCGCATGGTGAGCAACGAGTCCGCCGACATCATCCGTATGTTGAACACTGCCTTTGTGAACTTCACCAGTGAAGGTCCGGATTTGTATCCGCAGGCACTGGCGGCAGAGATTGATGCCTTGAACGACTGGATTTATCCGAACTTCAACAACGGCGTTTATCAGGCGGGATTTGCCAGCAGCCAGCAAGCCTATGAAGAAGCCTATGGCAACGTATTCAACGCCATGGACCGGCTCGAACAGCAGTTGGCCGATGGCCGTTCCTACTTGCTGGGCGAGCAGCTGACCGAGGCGGATATTCGTCTGTTTGTTACTCTGGTGCGGTTCGACGCAGCCTACTACGGCCTGTTTAAAACCAACCGCCACCGTGTGTTGGATATGCCGAAACTGCACGCGTATATGAAACGCATTCTGGCCTTGCCGGGTATTGCCGAGACCGTGCGTATTGACCATATCAAGGCTGGTTATTACTCCATCAAGGCGCTGAACCCGGGTGGCATCGTGCCGGTTGGTCCGGATGTGCTTTGAGTTAGCCAAGCATATTCACTTAGTTACCCAAGAATAAAGAGAACACCGTGAACGCAACTGTAGGTAATACCATGAAGGACAGACAAAGCCTGTTTATCTCCCATGGTGGCGGCCCGATGCCGCTGCTGGGTGATCCGGGTCACCGTGAAATGGTGCAGCGGCTGAATGAGATCACGGCCGATATCCAACGCCCGGATGCCATTCTGGTGATCAGCGCCCACTGGGAAGAAGCCGTGGCAACGGTCACTACCGCGGCCCAGCCAGAGTTGATTTACGACTACTACGGCTTTCCGCCGGAGTCGTACAACATCCGTTACCCGGCCCCGGGCCACCCAACCCTGGCTAACAAGGTGATTGCGGCCTTGCAGAACAATGGCATTGCCGTGCAGGGGACGGAAAAACGCGGCTACGACCATGGCATGTTTGTGCCGTTGAAAATCATGTACCCAGAGGCCGACATTCCGGTGGTGCAGTTATCGCTGGTGAAAGGCCTCGACCCACAGCAACACCTGGCGATTGGCGAGGCGCTGCAACAGCTGGAATTCGACAACCTGCTGGTACTGGGTTCCGGCTTTTCGTTTCACAACATGCGGGCGTTTTTTGCCCCCAATACGCCGGACATTCGGGCTCGCAATCTGGCATTTGAAGAGTGGTTGTTGGAAACCTGTTCCAGCCAGCAGCTGACCGAAGCCCAGCGCAGCGAACGCTTTAATCACTGGGCAGCGGCTCCGCATGCGCGCTTTTGTCATCCGCGAGAAGAGCATCTGATTCCGCTGCATGTGTGTTATGGCGTGGCTGGTAAGCCGGTGGATAAATACTGGAGTGCGGAAGTGCTGAACAAGCAATCCGGTATGTTTTACTGGAAGTTGGGGTCCCCTGAGACCTGACTGACCTGTGCTACTGGCTGAGGGTAATCAGACAGTAGCACGGCTGGGCAGGGGACAGAATTACACCGTGTGGTACAGCTGCTTGGGGCGGCCACCGGTGTTGTAGTTCAGACTCATGGCCACAGTGCCTTGCTCTTCCAGATATTCCAGATAGCGGCGGGCGGTGATGCGGCTGAGTGCCAGTGCATCGCCCACTTCCTGGGCTGAAAACGGCTGCGGACAGTATTTGATGTGTTCGACCATGCGGGCCAGCGTGGTGGCATCAATGCCTTTGGGGGTGCTACGAACCTTGTTCTGGGCCTTGCCCTTGCGCATCAGATCGTCAATCTGCAGCTGGTCGACCTGATTGGATTCCTGCAAGGTTTCCTTGAACGCCACCACATCGTCCAGCGCCTGATGCACCCGTGAAAGGCGCAAGGGCTTCACCAGATAATCCAATACACCAAACTGAATGGCCTGGGCCACGGTGCTGGAGTCGCGCTCGGCGGTGGTCATAATGACGGCTCCGGCAAAGTCTTGCTGGCGCATTTCGCGCAGCAGTTGCATACCATCGCCGTCTGGCAGGGTAATGTCCAGAAACACCAGGTCCGGCTGTTGGGCCAGTTGCATGCGGGCTTCCACTACGGATTCCGCCGCCGCAATGACCCGGAAACCGACGTGTTGGTTAACGCTTTGTTCCAGGGTATAGCTGGCCTGCGGGTCGTCTTCGACGATCAGAACAGAAAATTGGCTCATTGTTGTAATGCTCGTTTGTCCAGATACACGCTGAACACCGTGGTGTCGTCAATGCGCTCCCAGTCGATGGTGCCATTGTAACGATGTACCACCCGGCTGACCAAGTAGAGCCCCATTCCATGCTCACTGTGAATTTCCTTACCACTGACCCCCAGCTCGAACATGCGTTCGGCGATGGCGGTATCCACTCCTTTGCCGTTGTCTTCCACGGTAATCATCAGGTACTTATTGCGGTCGCTCAGGTACAGGCTGACCGCCGCTGACGGTACTTTTTCCTTGCCCGAACGGCGGGCATTGCCCTGTGCATGCTGTGCCGCTTCAAAGGCGTTATCGACCAGATTACCAATCAGGGTAATCAGGTCATCGTTGGTGGCCTGCGGGTAGTTGCCCAGCTGGCTGTCTTCATCGAGGGTGAACTGAATGTGATGGTTGCTGGCGTAATTGTGCTTGGCCAGCAACATGCCTGCGACCGGGCTGTTTTCAATGCGTTTTACCAGAGCCCCGAGAATTTGCTGATGTTGATCGCTTTCCTGTTGCAGGTAGTCGATGGCGTCTTGCACCTTGTCGGCCTGCAACAGGCCGGAAATCACGTTCAGCTTGTTGTTGTGCTCGTGGGTTTGGGCACGCAGTTGCTGCGCCCAAGCGGTGGTGGCAGCCAGCTCCTGTTGCAGCTCGGACATGTCCTGCTCGTGGTTCAGCACCATCATAAAACCGGCGTTATTAAGCCCCGGATGCCTGGCATTCAACGGGTACAGCGTTACAGCAAAGGTGTGACGGCCAAGGGTAATCGAGTGCTTGTTGCGTTGGCTGAGCGAATCAATGATCAGCTGCTCAAGCCCCGGCGATACGCTGTCCAGCGGCAGGCCGATCAGTTGGGCGTCGCTTTTGTCGGGGGCAATCCAGTAACTGGCGGCTTTGTTGATGGCGGTAATACGGTGGTCGCGGTCGATGGCAATGATGCCCTCGCGAATGCTGTCCAGCAGCAGGCTGTGCTCCTTGAAACGCTGGACGATTTCTTCGGGCTCGTAATCCAGAAAGGTACGTTTGAGTTTGCTCAGCAAAGACAGCGTCAAAAGGATCGCCAGCACATAAATAATGCCCAGCCAGACAATCGCTTCCTTGTAATACTGGAACAACAAATCGGCGACGGACTGGCGCAAGTAGCCAATGCTGATGGCGCCAATGACTTCTCTGGCTTTTTGGGTATTGGCTGCCAGAGTATTGGCAGATGAATTTGCATCAGCGTCGGTTGCAGTCGCAAACACCGGCGCAAAATTACGAATCGCAGTACCAAGGGAGCCGGTCCCTTCGGTGGTGCGGGTTTGGCCCTGATTCAGGGTTGGCAGAATGTCTTCACCAATAAACCGCTTGCCAATGCGTTCCGGAAGCGGGTGGCTAAGGCGAATGCCGTCGCGGTTGGTGACCACAATATAGGAGGCGTCGGTTTTGGCCCGCAGGTTCTCAATGTAGTCCTGCAACGAGGTTGGAGTGCCGCTGTTGGAACGTTGAATGGCGGCAATGACGCGTTCGTCGCTGGCCAGTACCTGAGCCAGCTCAATGCCCCGCTGACTGACGCCATCGAGATAGGTTTGTTTGGTCGCAAACACCAGCAAACCACCGGACACGGCAATAATCAGGGTAATGGTGACCAGAATGATCGCGGTCAAATAGGATTTCAGGGTCATGGTATTGGCGGTCATGGGGCAATACCTGAGGAGTATAGAGGAGGGGAGTGGAGCCCTCAAAGAGGGCTCCGGGTCTTCAGTGTCGGTCTTCTTGAGCCGTGAAGAACGTAAATGAAGAAGGTTGTGGCGTGATCAGGAGAACAGCTGGATAGCGAAGGTCGCCAGAATCAGCATGAACGCACCACCAATACGGGAAGAGATCTGGGCGAATGGCATCAGTTCCATACGCTTGGACGCAGCCAGTACCGCAACGTCACCAGTACCACCCATGTTGGCCATACACAGACCACCAGTGATCGCAGATTCAACCGGGTAGAAGCCCATCAGACGACCGATCAGAGCAGCACCAACAGCAGCACCCAGTACGGTAGCGAATACCATAGCGAAGTACATTGGGCTCAGGGCATCGATGATTTGATCCAGGTTGGTGTAAGCCACACCGATACCTACCAGCAGCGCAGGGGTCAGGTTACCCACTACAAAGGTGTACCAGGCGTGGGCAGCACGTTCCAGGTTGGCCGGCATCAGACCAGTAACCTTGATCAGAGCGATGGACAGAATCATCAGAGCGTAAGTGTGCATGCTGATGACGCTGGACAGCAGGGTGCCCAGGAAGAACATGCTGATCGCGATCAGAGCGCCAACACCCAGCTTGGTTACGTCCAGAGAGTACTTGTTGGTTTCTTCTTCGATCTGTTCCTGTTCGCCACGGATCAGCTTGCCGTTACCGGTCCAGCTTGGCTTAACCTGGCCAACCTTGTTCAGCAAACCAGCGATAACGATCGCAATGGCGTTACCGATTGCCAGGGCAGGAACCATCTGGGACATCAGGCTGGCAGCGTCCATGCCAGTACGGCCGGACATGATTTCAACCAGTGGAACCGCACCAGCGCCCATGCCGCCGCCCATGATAGGCAGTGCAATCAGCATCAGGGATTCAAACAGGTTTTTGCCGAAGAACAGGCCAACAACGCCCGCAAACACGAAGGAAACGGCAACCGCACCCAGGATAACCGGGATGTATTTCAGGGCCGCAGACTTCAGGGTGTCACGGCTCATGCCCAGAATCGAACCGGTTACCAGAGAGGCAACGTAGAACGACAGGAAGCCACCGGACTTGGTGAAGGTCGTGATTTGTTTGGTGATGTCACCGGAGATCAAACCGCTGTGGAACAGCCAGGAAGAACCGAAAATAACAACGATGGCACCGCCACCGAAGAACTGGTTGATGATCGGAGTACGATCGCCCAGGTAGTTCAGGATATAGCCCACAATCACCATGGCGCCGAGGGCACCAATCATGCCGCCAGGCAGCTGGTTGAAGAAAGTGGCCATGATGATGACGAAAGCAGCAATCAGAAGCACAATTTTGACTTCACGCTGATCGTGCAGTGTTACGGCATCGGTCGTGTTCATAAATAGACGCTCTTGGTTGTTTTATTTATGCGGCGCAGTCTAAGCAAGCTCTGACGAGGGCAGAAGTTTCAAACGAGTTAAGAAAGTAAACGGACGTTTAGTAACTTTTGTAAGGGCGAAAATGGCGATTTAAATAACTTTTTGTCAGACAAATATGACGTAAGGATATGGGTCAGGCGGGGGTATCAAGCGGATATAAGAGGTTGGATGTTGCTATTCGATTTGGTTCCGCAGGTTGTTTGTTAACGCATGGCGTTATTAAAGGTTCAATATCGACTCGTGTTATTTTTAAACGGGATGAGTCGATGGAAAGCCACAGTTAAAGGCTTAGTGACCGTGCGCTACGTGATCGGATTTGTGACCGATGTGCAGTGCGTGAGCCAGCTTGTGGACTGCGGATGAGCACATGTGAGCAATGTATTCAGAGCGCATGGCCTGGGCGCGAGCAATGTGGGCTTCAATGTCGGTATGGGCAGTGAGGCCAACGGTTGGTTCAAAGTCGTTCAGTTCAGAATGGTTCAGTTCAGAATGGTTCAGTTCAGAAAGGTTCATAGTGGAACTCCTCGGTTAGTTGGTGCAGATCAGAAATGTCTGTCTACAGGATGAATAGTAGACACAGTCTGACACTTGCAAAAACGATACTTTCTCAGCACTATGATGAGAAAATTTAACCATACGTGATTGCCATGCGTCGCTTACCTCCTCTTAACTCACTTCGCGCATTTGAAGCTGCAGCCCGTAATAACAGCTTTGCAGCGGCAGCCGAAGAATTGTTTGTCACGGCTTCGGCGGTGAGTCACCAGGTCAAAACCCTTGAGGAATACTTGGGGGTTTTGTTGTTCAGCCGTAACAAACGTAAAGTTGAGTTAACCCCGGCCGGTGAGCAATACCTCACCATGATCAAGCACGCCCTCGATGAAATCGAGATTGCTACCCAGCGTTTGACCACCTATCAGGAAAGCAACGTGGTGCAAATCAGCGTCGCACCGAACTTCCTGACTCGCTGGCTGATGCCGCACATGGCACGGTTTCAGGAGCTGTATCCGGATATTGAACTGCAAATTAACGCCAGCATGGGTTTGATCGATTTCAATCGCTCCAGCACCGACATGGCCATTTATTACGGCAATGGTGAATGGAACGATATCGAAACCCACTTCCTGCGTAAGGTGATGCTGGTGCCGGTTTGTAGTCCGACGTTGATGAGGGGCCGTAACCCGCTAACGGATATCAATAACCTGCGATATCACAACCTGATTTACGTCTCCAAGCGCAAATGGGAATGGCAGGACTGGATGGAGCAGGCCGGTGTTGGCGGCATGATTCCAAAAGGCAGCCTGCAAATGTCCAGTGGCCAGTTGGCGACCGCGGCGGCGCAAGAGGGGTTGGGTGTGGCATTGGCTGATAGCACGTTAACGTCGCGGGAAATTGCTTCCGGACGTTTGGTGCGACCGTTCGAGATTCAGCTGGATACCCAAAAGGCCTTCTATCTGGTGTATCGCAAAAACCGTCCATTGACGGCAGGTATGAAAGCCTTCAAGGAATGGATCATGGCGGAGCTGCTGGAAGACGAAGAGCAATAAGTCGTTACTCAGGCCCCTCGGTCACAGTATTCAGCACCGATTTTCGCACCACCTGCTTTATATGTTGCAGCCAGTATTCCCGCAAACCGCTGTCTGTCAGGTCGAGGTTCATAAACACCCCGAGGGTGTACTGGTTGGAGCAATAGAAGTACGTCAGTGACGATACCGTCAAATACAGCATGGCAACGTCGATGTTCGCAATAAACAGTCCCTGCTGTTGGCCCGCTTCAACCACCTTGCCCAGCTGCCCTTGAATGCCACTGGAAATATGGGCGATGCGTTCGCTTTGGCGAGAATGCCGCGCCTGATGCAGGTTTTCGTCACCCAGAATGGCAACAAACTCCCGATGCTCAAGATAGTAGTGAAAGGTGAAGCTGACGATGTCGTCGAGGGCATCCAGCGGCTTGGCCAGATTCAGCTGCAACCCTTGTTCGGCATCCAAAAAACCCTGATACACCGCTTCCAGCACCGCGATAAACAACTGCTCCTTGTTGCCGAAGTAATAGTAAATCATGCGGTCGTTGCTATTGGCGGCCTTCGATATACGGTCAATCCGGGCACCGGCGTAGCCAAGTTCTGCAAAAATGCTGATGGCGGCTTCTAGAATGCGTTGACGGGTTTCGCGTGCCTTTTCGGCTTGCTTGCCAGTCTTGCGGGAAGACGGCGTATTAGCGGTCGCTGTGTTTGCTGTCTGACTCATGTTCCATGTCTTCAAATCGTTGAAGCACCAGTGATCTTGATCACTGGTGCTTCGGTCGCAGGCGTGTTGCTGAATGGCAGGATACGCCTGTTAATGGTCCAAAGTTATACCACGGCAGGGCGAGCGTTGCCTTTGGCGCTGGACTGCTTGCCTTTAACCGCCGAGTTGGCTTCGGCCATAAAGGCTTCGGCAACATCCACCGGCGCCTTGGTCAGCAGGCTGACACCGACAAACAGCAGGGTGGATACTGGCAGGCCCCAGATGCCGGCCGAGAAGCCCAGCAGCTTGCCGCCCGTAGCATAAATGTACAGTACCAGAATGCCGGTACCCAGAATGGAGGCCAGTGCACCCGCAGCGGTACCGCGCTTCCAGAAGAAAGAACCGATCAGTGCAGGAACCACAACCACCAGACCGGAAGACGCCGCAACCGACAGCACCGCAATCAGGCTCAGCTCCAGCTTGGCAAAGGCGTAGGCCATCAGTGCAATCACCGGAATCACCAGTTTGCCTACCGCCAGTTGCTCGCGGTCGTCAGCGTTGGTGTTCATGTTGGCGTACACATCACGGGAAACCATGGAAGACAGTGTCAGCATGATGGAGTCGATGGTGGAGATAGCCGCCGCCATAATGCCGATCATCACAATCACCGCCAGTACTGGTGGCACCATGTCAGACGACAGCAGCGCTGGGGTGGCCATGTCGGCCTTGGCCAGATCCGGGAAGGCAACGATGGCAGAGAAGCCCCACATCACAGACACCAGAGTGTAAATCAGGCCAAACACCAGGAAGCCAAGCAGCATTTGGCGCAGGGCTTTGAGGGACGATGGCATAAACAGACGCTGGCTTACCTGTGGGTTGGACAGACTGAAGAAGAACCATGGAATGGTCAGGCCCAGGAAGGTCCAGAAGCTGAACAGGCCGCTACCCGGCACCGACAGGGTTTCCGGCTTGGTTTGCTCCAGGGTGGTGAACAGACCATCGAAGCCGCCCAGTTCAGAAATCACCAACAGGGCAACAATGGTGGATACCACAATCATCATTACGGCTTGCAGGGAGTCAGTCCATACCACGGAGCGAATACCGGCGATGTAGCAGAAGAACAGCGCCATAACGGTCGCGATCAGTACGGCGGTGGAGAATGAAATAGCGCCATCGGTCATACCAGACATCAGGTAGCCCACGCCGGTCAGCTGGACCGCAGCGTAAGGAATCAAGAACAGGCAGGAGGCCAGCGCGGCAACCACAGACACCGCTTTGTTCTGGTAGCGATGACCGAGCATTTCGCTTGGGGTTACGTAACCAAACTTCTTGCCCACCGCCCAGAACTTGGGACCAAACACGGCCACCAGAGACACACCGGCAAAGTAAACGATTTCAAACCCCAGCGCGCCAACGCCACCTTTATAGGTAAGGCCTGCCAGGCCAACCATCATAAAGGCGGAATAGGTGGTGGCACTGTAGCTCAGGGCAGACAGCACGCCGTTCATTTGGCGGCCGCCGAGGAAATAGCCGGACATGCTGTTGGCCTTGCCGTCGCGGGAGATCACGGCAATGGCGATGGCAATCACCAGATAGATGGCCACAGACCACCAGATTAATGATGTACTCATGCTTCTTCCTCCCCGAAATCTTTGGTGATCATCAGATTGGCGACAACCACGAGTACGCCGGTAATGGTCCAGTAGATGAAGCTACCGCTCCAGCTTTGTACCTCGGTCAGGAAACCGTAGGGCACTACGTAGCAGAGCAGCACCAGGGCCCAGACGGCCCATATCCAGTTGTTTGTCTTCATAGCGTACCTCTTGCATCTCTGCGCCAGTCTGGTTGTTTCCGGGACTATCTGGAAAGCAATCCGTTTACCAGCTTGTTATGGAATGCAATCTATCTGAGCCAAGGGTCTCGATAAATTGTCGATTAATGGTGTGTACACCTTATCTTCAAAGGCAATAGCCGTACCAAGTGTGCAATTTCAATGATTTGAGGCAGTAAAAGCCCAAAAACTTATCTGGTGTGTACCTTTTAAATGGTTTAGCCGCCCGATAACGGGCGCGAGCGGCGTTTGGTGTTTGAAAGTGGTGCGAAAACTCTGTTGTGTGCACGATTTTGAAGGTGTTTAAAATCCTTTTATGTGCCGTTTGGTAACACTTTTTGTGGTGTGTACGTTTCAATTGTTCGGTTTGTAGCTGGTTCGGGCTATCGGGTTTGGGTTATAGCTGGTTTGGGGAGGCTTAATGACTTCCCGGGTTGGCCCGAATCTGTTTCACCACGGCTTCGAGGTTGTGCCAGACAGGCTTGTCGGCAGCAAAGCGACCGCGAATATGGCTCACCAGATTGGCGACCTGTTTGTCGTTCATGGCGTTGGCGAAGCCGGGCATGTACCCCAGTTCCGGGTCTGCCGGAGTTTGTACGCCAAACAGAATGGTACGAATCAGGTTGTCCGGACGATCGCTGTGCACATTGCTGTTGGTGGCCAAATTCGGATTGACCCCAAACCAGTCCGGCCGGGTTTCATGGCAACCGGCGCAAGCACTCTCAAATGTTCGGGCGGCGCTGTTGAAATCTGTGGCGTTGAGAGTTCCAGATTCTGCAAGCGTGGTCGTTTGGGGGGCAGGCTGACTGGCACTGACGCCTTCAAGATTGGCCAAATAGTGCGAGATGGCCTGAATGTCGCTGTCTGGCAGCGCCTGCATTTCTTCCACTACCGCGGCCATTGGGCCGGTCGATGGTCCGTGAGTGTCCGAGTTGCCGGTTCGCAGGTAATCGTAAAAATCCTGTTCGCTCCATGGCAGTGGCGACTTGCTCTGGCCATTCAGTGCCGGAGCCTCCCAGCCATCCACATCGCCGCCAGCCAGGAAAGCAGTGCCGGTTTTTTCAGCGCCGAGCAAGTTGCGTGGGGAATGGCAGGCACCACAGTGACCAGCACCGTTGACCAGATAGGCGCCGCGATTCCACAGCTCGGTCTGGGTTGGGTCGTCGTAAGTGCGGGTGTTGTTTTTGAACAGGGTGTTCCAGCCCGCCATCATGGGGCGGAAGCTGTACGGAAAGGCCAATTCGGTTTGCGGGTTGTCTTGCTTAACGGCTGGCTGACTCATCAGGTAGGCATACAGCGCCTGCATGTCGGCGTCGTTCATGTTCTGGTAGGCGGTGTAGGGAAATACCGGATACAGGTGTTTGCCATCGCGGCTGATGCCTTCGCGCATGGCGCGTTCAAAGGCAGTGAATGACCAGCGGCCGATACCGGTGTCCGGGTCGGGGGTCAGATTGGTGCTGAATACCGTGCCGAATGGTGTTTCCAGTGCGCGGCCACCAGCATTGCGAATGCCGCCTTCGCTGGTGTGGCAGACGGCGCAGTCGCCAGCCGCAAACACTTCGGCACCGCGAGCAATGGTGGCAGCAGAATACACGGATGCCGATGGTGGTGTGATTTCCGGGATCGCCGCGCGCCATGGTGAGGCGACAGCGAGTGCGCCAAGGGCAGTTGCTCCAAGGCCACCAATCCAGCTTTTCAGGCCTGGCTTGTATTTTGGCTTTTCAATTTTCTTTGGACGCACACCAGCGTCTTCCAGTGCCGCGCGCATACGCTCCGGGGTAAACGGCGGCTGGCGCATACGCACACCGGTGGCATCGTAAATGGCGTTGGCAATGGCGGCGGCGCTCGGGACGGAGGCCGATTCACCAGCGCCCATCGGTGGTTCTTCCGGCTTTTCCGCCAGCATTACATCCACTTCCGGCAGTTCCGGGAAATTCAGAATCGGATAGCTGCCCCAGTCGCGGTCTTCGACCATGGTTTCGTTGAAGGTGACTTCTTCTTTGAGGGCGCGGCTGGTGGACTGAATGACATTGCCGTGCACCTGATGTTTGACGCCGTCGGGGTTAATCATCAGGCCAGCATCATGGCCAACGGTGACGCGGGTGACGTTCACTTCGCCGGAATCCTGATTGACCTCTACATCGGCAATCCAGGAGGCCCAGGCAGCCCCAAAGCCCGGAAACTTGCTGTGAATGTAACGGGCGTACGCCACGCCGCGGCCTTTGACGATATTGCTGTTCGTACCAGTACCCACCTTGGGTTGCCACGGGCCGGACTTCGGCTGCCAGTTGGCACGCTCGGCGGTGTTTTCCAGCAGCTCACGCGCACGTTCGTCCTTCATGTACTTAAGGCGGTATTCGACCGGGTCTTCACCGGCTTCGGCCGCCAATTCGTCGATGTAGGATTCGTGGGCAAAGGTGTTGGGCATGGCCGACACGCCACGCAGCCAGGCGGCGCGTACCATCGGGGCCATGTCGTCAACGCGAATGCGCATATGGTCGTACTGGTAGGGTGGAATGGCGGTGCGGTCGCCCATTTCCAGTGCCGCCGGAATAGCCTCTACAACGCCCGTTAGTAACAGCGCCAGATTCGGTGCGCCATTGGACGGATAGGACGTTTTGAAATCGTAAGCGTAGGGATGGCCGTCTTCGGCAATACCGCCATCGACTTCCATCAGCTGGCCAGCACCTTTCGGTTCCCAGGCATGTTCCTGTTCGCGAGTCAGCTGCACCCGTACCGGGAAGCCAACCGCACGGGACAGCAACACGGCGTCACCACAGACGTCGTCAGCGCAGTTACGGCCGTAGCAGCCCGCTGCCTGATGGCGCACGATATCGATCATGTTCTCGTCAATGTTCAGCAAGAATGCCAGATCGGCCCGCAAGATGTGCGGGTTTTGGGTGCCGGACCAGACTTTTACCTTGTCGGCTTTAACATCGGCGACGGCGCAGGAAGGACCGATAGAGCCGTGCATCTGATAAGGCCAGACGTAGGTGCGGGTCAGACGTTTATGGGCGTCCTTGACCGCCTGTTCGACATTGCCTTCGTCGACCAGGGTGCGGGTCTTGTCGGTCGGGTTGTTGCGAATGGCGTTTTCGAGGTCGTTGATGTCTGGCAGGTCGGGGCTGGGTTTCCAGTCGACTTTCAGTTCGCGGGCGGCGCGGTCGGCCTGTTCCTCGCGCTCGGCGACAATGCCAATAAAGTCGCCAATGACTTCGATGGTGATGATGCCGGGAATGTGGGCAATCGAGGATTTGTCGATCCCCAGCAGGCTGTTGCCAATAAATTCGCCGCCGTCACGACCGGCATAGGGTGGGCGCACCACACGACCGTGTAACATGTGTGGTACCCGTACATCGTGGACGTATTCAAACTGGCCGGTGGCTTTGGCGGGGATGTCCTTGCGCACGGCTGACTTGCCAACAATGCGGTATTCATCGACCGGTTTGAGTGCAGCGTGTTCGTCGACCATCAGTTCAATACGCTGGCCGCCAATCAAGTCGCCGTAGCGGATTGCTTGTTGCTTTTCGGCATGGATTACCTTGCCGCCATCGGTGGTCAGCTCTCCAGGGCTGCACTGCCAGTGCGCGGCTGCTCGTTCCACCAGAAAATGACGCGCTGTAGCCGCGGCCTTGCGCAGTGGTACGGCAGTAATCTGAATGGTGGCGCTGGCAATGGTGGCGCCTTGATTTGGGGTTTTGTCCGGGTCGCCGAGAATCATCTGTACGTCTTTCGCTTCTACATACAGCTCTTCGGCAACGATCTGGGCCAGTGCGGTACCAATGCCTGTGCCAAGGTCGACGTGACCGTTCATGGCAATGATGCGGCCGTCGCCATGAATCGCCACAAACACTTCCAGCTCGGGCTCTTTCTCTTCGGTGCTGGCTTTTTGGGCCGGACTCAGAGGTGGGTTGCTTGGGCGCAATAACAGCAGAACGTTATCTGCCGCCATTAATTCATCGCGGCTCAGAATCGGTTCCATGGGGTCTTCTCCTCAAGCGATCGGGTGCTGGTTTGTGCGGTTGTGGTGGTGTTAGCGCTGGTGGTTGTGTCTGTGGCAGGAAATTTATTGGCAACGGCAAGGCGAACAGCGTCGAGAATTTCCAGATGGGTGCCGCAGCGGCATAAATTGGCTTTCAGTGCGTTGCGAATATCAGCCTCTGACGGCCGTTCGGTCAGATGTTCAATCCAGGCGGTGGTGGTAATGATCATGCCGTTCAGGCAATAGCCACACTGTGCGCCCTGGGCGTCGACAAAGGCTTGCTGTACCGGATGCATCTGCCCCTGTGTTGCCAGCCCTTCCAGTGTGGTGACCGTGCGGCCTTTGACGGCTTTCAGGGGGATGGAGCATGAGCGCGCGGTTTTGCCATCAATCAAAACGCTGCAGGCACCGCATTCGCCCATGCCGCAGCCATATTTGGGGCTGTTGAGTTGGCAATCGTTGCGTAAGGCAAACAGCAGTGGGCTGGATGGATCCGCTGTGACGGACGTAGGAGAGCCATTCAGGTTGAAGACGATGGCTTGGCTGGCGGCGCTGGTGTTGGCACTCATCAGAATATCCAAAATAAGTTTATTAAGTATTTACTTAACTTTTTGAGTAAATGGCAGAGCGTCGTGTGTCATTGGCGGCCAATGTGGACGGAGCAGCGTTGTTTTGGGAAATGACTGTTCTGCAAATACGATCCCTTGCTTCTCTGCGACGGAAAACTGCCATGTGTTCAATGCTTTTTCGGATCGCGGTGGCAATCGCGTATACTGCCGGGACACTGAGGTCTGGCCATTGGGCCGACCTGCCGAACGAGAGGAATAAGTGGCATGGTTGAGTACTCTGCTGAAGCGGAAAGCCGCAAGAACTACGATTTCAGCGAGCAGGTTGGGCATTTGTTGCGTAAGGCGTACCAGCGTCATATGGCCATTTTCCAGCAGTACAGTTGTGAAGAGAGCCTGACTGCGCCGCAGTTCGTGGCGCTGTGCACCATTCATGAAATGGGCGTGTGCTCTATAACCGATATTGTTAAGGCCACCGCGGTCGACCAGGCCACCATGCGGGGCGTGGTGGAGCGACTGAAAAGCAAGGGTTGGATCAGTCAGGGTGCTGACGAAACCGACCGCCGCAAGGTGGTGTTGCGATTGACGGAATCCGGCCAGCAGCTGGTGCAGCAAATGGTGCCTTGTGCGGTCACCATTACTGAACAAACCATGGGTAATCTGAATCCGGCCGAGCGGGTTGCCTTGATCTACCTGTTGCAAAAAATGAACGAACAGCCAGAGCGGGCACCGGAATAATTCGGAACCGGCTCCGGCTGTCGTTCGAAAACCGGTGACAGGGCAGCTGCCTACGGTACTGCGGTAGGGGCTGCCCATGCGGTTGTCACCGGTGCGAGGGCTTAACCCAGAATGCTTGGTTTGGGCGCGATGGATGCTTCCGGCGCAACCACCTTGCCTTTTTCAACGACGGTCAAATCGTCGTTGAGGGTGATGGTGCAATTACGCAGCGGGATGTCCATGTGGGCAGGGGTTTTGCGCGAGCCACCGACTTCGGTGTTGGGGCCGGTGGAAAACAGGAAGTTGCCAGCAAACGCGCGGGCATCCATGCACATGCCGTCGTTCTTGTCGTGCAGGCCCATGGCGGTCCACTGGGCGCGGGTTTGCAAGCCCCAGCCAATATGGGAAATGCCATACACTTCCGGGTCGCCGAAGTACTTCAGGTAATCCGCCAGATATTCCGCTTCAAACCCACCATGAATATTGGTGATAAAACCTTTCTCAATTTCCAGAGTGATGCTCTCGCGGCAGTACTGCTTGAACGGCAGCAGGATGTCGCCCTTGTCGATCACAATCACACCTTCTGCGGTTTCTTCGTTAGGCCAGCTGAACAGAAAACCACTTGGCCAGTGATCCCAGCGCCCAGGCTCATCCGCTAGACCGTATTCCGTAACAGCCGGATATTGCCCCAGTGCAGCACGGAAATCGGTACCGGCATCGGAGGTTACGCGGATGCTGTTGGCGGTTTTCAATACTTCTTCGGCGGACTTCACCATCAGCTTGTCGGCCATGGTTGGCATGATGCGAGCCAGTACTTCCGGTGGCTCAACCGCCAGCAGAATGCGGGTGCCGGTTTTCAGAATCTGCTCTTGCTCTGGTGAATGCAGCAGCATCATGGTGTCGACGATCAGGTCGGCGGCTTCCAGTGCGGTTTGGGCGGCCTTGTTACCCGTGAGTGCGGTGTCGCCGCAGTAAGCGGTGAGGTCGTTACCCATCGCCATCGGCGCATGAAACGACGGCAATTCAACACCGTATACCCGAGCACCCAGGCGAATGGCGGCATCGGTCGCGGCCTGCACAATGGCCTGATTGGAATAGTGACTTTTCAAAACGGCCACGCTTTGGGTGTTGTCGACCTTCGACATTTTCAGCACATCTTCAAACATCGACGTAAGTTGGCTCTGGTTTACCGGCATGGCCATGCTCCTGCGCGTTGTGTGTACCAAAACTGTGTGTACACGTTAAATTAAATACGGTGTACATCACATTAATCCTTGTTTTTGACTCAGGTCAATTGTTGTTTTCATCTGATTTTAGCTGTTTTAACGGATTTATTCGGTAAATGTTGCCAAACACGACGAGTTTAAAATTTTCTTGCTCTAAATCAAATATGGTGTGTACATTATAAATCTCCAGTGCGTAACTGGTGTCAGCCAGACAACAAAAGAGGTTTAACAATGACCATTGACAAGAAAACCCGTATTGCCGTTATCGGTGCCGGACTTGGCGGTGCCGCCGTTGCTGCACTGCTGAAGAAAGAAGGCTTTAACGTTGCTGTGTATGAACAGGCCGACAAGTTCGAGCGCCTGGGTGCCGGCATTCACATTGGCCCTAACGTCATGAAGATTTTCCGTCGGCTGGGTCTGGAAGAGCGCATCAGCCTGATGGGCTCTCACCCGGAATTCTGGTTCAGCCGTGATGGCCTCACTGGCGACTATATGTCGCGTATTGAGCTGGGCCAGTACGCGTTGGACAACTACGGTGCGGCCTACATCACCATTCACCGTGGCGATCTGCATGAAGTGATGCTGTCACCACTGGGCAGTGACCTGCACTTCGGCAAAAAGCTAGACCGCATTGAAGACAGCGGCGATGAAGTCGGCCTGTTCTTTACCGATGGCACCGAGGTACAAGCCGACATCGTGATCGGTGCAGATGGCATTAACTCCAAGGTACGCGAATGCCTGCTGGGAGAAGAAGAACCGACCTACAGCGGTTGGGTTGCTCACCGCGCACTGATTACCGGCGCTCGCTTGCGTGAATTCCAGAACGAGTTTGAACCCTGCGTGAAGTGGTGGACCGAAGACCGCCATATGATGGTGTACTACACCACCGGCAAGCAGGATGAGTACTACTACGTGACCGGTGTGCCGGAAGCAGAGTGGAATCACGATGCCCCATGGGTAGAAAGCAGCCGCGAAGAAATGTACAGCGCCTTCGATGGTTACCACAGCACGGTGCAGAACCTGATTGAAGCCACCGACTACGTTACCAAGTGGCCACTGAAAAACCGCAAACCACTGCCACTGTGGAGCAGTAACCGTCTGGTGCTGCTGGGCGACGCTTGCCACCCGATGAAGCCACACATGGCACAGGGTGCCTGTATGGCTATTGAAGACGCCGCCATGCTGGTGCGCTGTATGGTCGAAGTGGGTGTGGACGATTACGAAACCACCTTCAAATACTACGAAGCCAACCGTGTTGAACGGGCGTCCAAGGTACAGGCCATTTCCAACGCCAACACCTGGCTGAAGACCCAGGAAGATCCGTCCTGGTGTTACGGCTACGACGTTTATGCCGACGCTCTGAAAGAGCCCCAGCAAGAATCGCAGCCAGCACAGCACGCTGTTGCAGAGTGAGGTGGCCGATGAGTTTCTATTTGTATGGCGGTCAGGTAAACGCCAATGGCATTCGCCAGCACTACCTGCGGTACGGCGCCCTCGATAGCAATGGTGATAGCACCAAACAACCGCTGGTGCTGATTCCGGGCATCACCAGCCCGGCGGTGACCTGGGGTTTTGTGGCTGAAAAGCTGGCCGAACAATTCGACGTCTATGTGCTGGATGTGCGCGGTCGTGGCTTGTCGGCCTCAGGCCCGGAGCTGGATTACAGCCCGGAATCCTGCGCCGACGATGTGATTGAATTCATCAAGGCGCTGGGGCTGGAAAATGTAGTACTGATGGGCCATTCCATGGGAGCGCGCTTTGCCGCTCTGGCGGTGGCTCGCGGTGCTGAAGGGGTGGCGCAGGTGGTGTTGGTTGATCCGCCGGTTTCCGGCCCGGGTCGTCGTGAATACCCAAGCAAACTGCCGTGGTACGTCGATTCCATTCGTCAGGCCAACAGCGGCATGACCGCCGAAGACATGAAAACCTTCTGCGCCACATGGACCGAAGAGCAGCGTGCTCTTCGCGCCCAGTGGCTACATACCTGCTACGAACCGGCCATCGTACGGGCGTTCAATGATTTCCACGACGTCGACTTTCACAAGGATCTCGCGGCCGTAACGCTGCCTTGCAGCCTGATGGTGGCGGGCAAGGGCGGGGTGATCCTGCCGGAAGACGAAGCCGAAATGGCCGAGTTGTGCCCGCAACTGCGCATTGCCAAGGTCGAAAACGCCGGCCATATGATCCCGTGGGACGACCTCGACGGTTTCATCAACACTGCCTTTGAACTGATTGCCTCGGGAGCACCTGCCGCATGAGTACCTTGTATCGAATCGGCCAGATTGTGCCGAGCTCCAACACCACCATGGAAACCGAAATTCCGGCCATGCTGACCGCTCGTATGAGCATTCGTCCGGAGCAGCGTTTTACCTTCCACTCCAGCCGCATGCGGATGAAAAAAGTGGTCAAGGAAGAACTGGCTGCCATGGACGCAGAATCTGATCGTTGCGCCCAGGAACTGAGTGACGCCAAGGTCAACGTGCTGGGCTATGCCTGTCTGGTGGCGATTATGGCCATGGGGCCAGGGTATCACCGCGAATCTGAAAAACGTCTGACCCAGCGGGTACGCGATAACGACAGTGATGGTCAGGTGATCACCAGTGCCGGTGCGTTGGTGGAAGGTCTGAAAGTGATGGGGGCGAAAAAGGTCGCCGTGGTCGCGCCATATATGAAGCCGCTGACCGAGCTGGTGGTGGATTACATCCGTCAGGAAGGTTTCGAGGTGATGGACTACATCGCGCTGGAAATCCCCGACAACCTCGACGTTGCCCGCCATGACCCGCAACGCTTGCCAGAAATCGTCAGGGACCTGAAATATCAGGACGCCGATGTGATCGTGTTGTCGGCCTGTGTGCAGATGCCGTCCTTGCCTGCCATTGCCAAAGTTGAAGCCATGACGGGCAAACCAGTGGTCACCGCTGCGGTGGCAACGACCTACGCCATGCTGAAGTCGCTGGAGCTGGAGCCTGTGGTTCCGGGTGCGGGTGCTTTGTTGTCTGGCGCTTACTGATTCCTTCTGCGGGTAAACCGCCTTTGGCCATGAAGGTGGGGGCACTGACATGGCCGTTTTTTCTTCTTATTCGGTAGCGTTGGCCTGCGGTTGCGCTGCCGTTGTCTGTTTTCTTGTGGAGGGGCTGGGCTATGCCTAAAGACGATTTGGCTCAAGACGATCTGACTAAAGATGATTTGACTCAGGACGATCTGGGTAACAACTACGCGGGTGTTTGGGACGGCAAAGTAGGGTTTGGCAACAAGGCTGCACTGGTGCTGATCGACTTTCTGCAAGGCTACGTGACCGAAGGGTCACCCTTGTATGCGCCGATGGTGAAAACCGCCGTGGCCAATACCGTACCCCTGTTAGAGCAGGCCCGTGCCAATGGCATGGACGTGATTCATACCCGCATTCTGTATCACCCGGGCTTTGCCGATGGCGGCATCTGGCTGCAAAAAGCGCCGGTGATGAAAGCCATGGTGGAAGGCAATCCGTATGCGGAATTCTGCCCGCAAGTAACGCCGCTGGATTCTGAAGTGGTGGTGGTGAAGCAATATGCCAGCTCGTTTTTTGGCACCAGTCTGGCGGCGACATTAACTGCCCGTGGCGTGGATACGGTGGTGCTGGTGGGCTGTTCAACCAGTGGTTGCGTGCGGGCAACGGCGTTGGACGCCTTACAGCACGGCTTCCGAACCATTGTTGCGGGGGATTGCTGTGGCGACCGCCATCAGGCACCACACGACGCCAACCTGTTTGATATCAACAGCAAGTACGGCGATGTGATGCCATCCGGCGAGATCATTAAGGCGCTGTTTAAATAGGTCAAACAGGCTGATCAATCAGATCCTGCGGTTGATCGACGTCCAGCAGAACGCCGGGGTCGTCGACCGCCAGGTTATCCACTTGCGCCTGTTGGCGTTTCACAATTTGTTTGCCACCACTGTCGCCTGTCAGCGCCGCCAATTCCGGCCAGTAGGCCTTGCCAAACAGCACCGGGTGGCCATTCTGGCCCTCGTGAACCGGCCGCACAATACGATTACTGCCCGAGCGTTCGACCAGCCGTTTGAAGGTACTCTCGGTAATACCGGGCATATCACCCAGCAGCAGGGCGATTGTGTGAATCGGTAGGCTGGACGATTTCAGCAGCGCGCCGTTTGCCGCGCCACCTTCCAGTAACACCGCCATCGCATCAGAAATACTAGAGCCCATGCCATTGCTGGCATTGCTTGCTCGAATAATCGGCGTGCCGCGAGGAATGCCAAGATCGTAGGCGATGTCATCCGGGCGAATCACCACGGCAATATTTGGCAGCCATTGGCGGGTGTTTTCGATGGTAGCACCCAGCAGTGTGGTGTTTTGCCATGTGGCTTTGCGCTTGTCGTCAGGGCCGAACCGGTTGGAAAAACCGGCCGCCATAATCAGCCCCAGTACCTGATGTTTTTTCTGTTCAAAAATCATGGATTCATGGTTCTTTAAAGATCGCCACGGGCGCGACCGCGTTGCACTCGCAGAATATCGGCCATCGCGGCCAGAGCAATTTCTGCGGGGGTTTTGCTGCCCAAGGCCAGGCCGATGGGCATATGAATGCGCTCGACTTGTTCGGCGGTCAGACCACCAACGCGCATCAGGCGACTGGCGCGGGCATCAGAGGTTTTGCGCGACCCCATAACGCCAATGTAAAACGCATCGGTTTTTACCGCTTCAATCATGGCCAGATCGTCAATGCGAGGGTCGTGAGTCATGGCCACAACCGCCGTTTGGGCGTGGCAGTTGCCAGCTTTTTTGATGAACGAAGAGGGCAACTTGCGCTCCAGTCGAACACCCGTAAGGTCGAAGTCGGCCAGCACTTCTTCTCGTGGCTCGCACACAATCACTTCGTAGCCGAGGGTAACGGCGAAATCGGCGCAGGCCTTGGCCACCGTCGACAGGCCACAAATAATCAAACGGCTGGCAGGGCCAATTCGAATCAGCGCCTTGTTGCCACACAGTTCAATGCGGTCGCCGCCCTGGTCGTTCAGGGGAGACAGTTCCGACTCGCCACTGCTGAGGTCCACCTGGCGCAACGCTTGTTGCTGGCCTTCCAGTACGTTCAACAGTTGGGTTAGCAAGTGCTGACTGGCCGCTGACGCTGGCAGCTTTTCCACCAGTACATCCAGAATACCGCCACACGGCAGGCGGATTTGTGGCCGCCCGGAATGGTCGTCCGCCGGGTCGCCATAGCGTACGGTTTGCACGGGCTGTTGCCAGGCACCGTTTTGCAGTTGTTCCAGAAAGTCGTCTTCCACACAGCCACCCGACAGCGAGCCGACATGCTGGGCGTTACTGCGAGCAACCATCATGGAGCCGGGTTCGCGGGGAGACGAACCAAAAGTCGACAGCACGGTACAAAGCCAGACGGTGTGACCCGTCTGGCTCCATTCCAATGCCTGTTTGATTACCTGCACATCAAGGTGCTGCATCAAGAGGTCTCCACCTATCAGGTGTTAGCGTCAGGAGGTTTTCAGCTGGTTGGCAATCGGCAAGGTACGAATGCGTTTGCCGCTGGCGGCAAAAATGGCATTGCACAGAGCCGGTGCAACCGGCGGTACGCCGGGTTCACCAATGCCGCCCATTGGCACATCCATGCGGTTATTGACGGCATGAACATGAATCTCCTTTGGAGCGTGCACGATGCGAGCCACCTGATAGTTGTGGAAGTTCGACTGCTGAATGGCACCGTTTTTGGCGGTAATTTCACTCACCAGCGCGTTGCTGATTCCCATGACACAGGCACCTTCCATTTGCGAGCGAATACGGTCCGGATTCACCTGCGGGCCGCAGTCCACCGCAATGTCGGCACGGTGAATAATCAGCTCACCGGCGTCGGTCACTTCGGCATCGAACACCACTGCCACGTAAGACACAAAGCTGTTGTGAACGGCCAAACCCAAACCCCGGTTTTTCGGCATGGTCTTGCCCCAACCGGCTTTGCTGGTGGCCATTTCGATCACGTCGCGCAGGCGACCGGTATCCAGTACGTACTCGGCCGGATTTTCGCCGTAGTTCCAATGTTCGCCGATGCTGGTCGGGTTGATCTTGCGGGCAGGGCCAATCAGATCCAGCAGGTACTGTTTGTGGTCAACACCGGCTTCGTGTGCCAGTTCAGCTGCAAAGCTCTGGATGGCAAACGCATGGGGCAGGTTATACACCGCCCGGTACCAACCGATGCGCACGTGGGCCGGAGCTGCCGGGTTTTCCAGTTGAATGGCCGGAATATCAAACGGCACAGTATTGAACCCCATGCCGTTTTCAAACACGGCGGTGTGGCCGCTGTCCGGGCCAAACAGCGAGGTAATGGAAGGCGATGCCGAACGGTGACGCCAGCCAATGGATTTGCCATTGCTGTCCAGCACGCCTTCCAGGCGATCCAGCGACACGGTGTGGTAGTAACCTTGCTGAATGTCGTCTTCACGAGTCCATTGAACACGCACCGGACGACCGTTCAGTTTGGCTGACAGAGCGGCGGCTTCAAAAATGTAGTCGGGCTTGGATTTACGGCCAAAGCCGCCACCCAGCAGGGTGCAATGAACGGTAACGTCTTCGGGCTTCAGGCCAAGCTGGCCAGCAACGCCGTCTTTAGCCAATTGCGGGTTCTGAACTGATGCCCAGATTTCTGCCTTGCCATTTTTTACCTGCGCAATCGCCACCATGGGTTCCATTGGGGATTGTGACAGGTGCGGCATGTAGTAGCTGGCTTCAACGGTCTTGTTGGCGCTATCGCTGTGCAACACCTGTTCGAAGTCACCTTCGCTACGCACCACTTTGCCCGGCTGCTGAACCGCTGCCTCGAGCTGCTGGCGGTAAGCCACGGAATCGTAGTTGGCGTTATCACCGGCTTTGGCGTTATCCCACTCAATCTTCAGAGCGCGGCTGGCCTTGATGGCAGCCCAGGTGTTTTCGGCCACCACGGCAATACCGCCCAGCGGCGTGAACGCCGATGGCATTTGCACGGAGGGCAGTTCAATCACATCGACCACGCCAGTGACTTTTTTGGCTTCTGTGGCATCGAAAGATTTAACGCCAGCGCAATACACGGGTGGGCGTACAATTTTGGCAACCAGCATGCCGTCGAGTGCCACGTCGGCACCAAATACGGCTTTACCTGTGACGATATCGCGGCCATCAATGGCCATCGGTTGGCCGGTTTTTTCGGTGGTGCCTTCCGGATAAGCACCCGGATTCTTGCTGATGTAGCGCCATTCCGACGGTTGTTTCAGTTGCAACGAGGCGGCAACCGGCACTTTCATTTCAGCGGCCAGTTCCGCCAGCTCGGCAAAACTCAGGGTACGGTTGGTCGGGCGGTGCACCACTTGATGAATGGTGGTGGTGACATCACTGACCGGCACGTTCCAAACCTGCGCGGCAGCCTGCTCCAGCATGTGTCGGGCAGCGGCGCCAACACGGCGCATGGGCTCGAAAAAGTGGCGCATGGAGCGGGAGCCGTCGGTGTTCTGGTTGCCGTATTTGGGTTCGTTGGCGTTGGCTTGTTCAACCACTACCTTGTTCCAATCGGCACCCATTTCGTCGGCAACCACCATCACCAGGCTGGTGCGAATGCCCTGACCCATTTCGGCGCGGTGGTTAACAATGGTTACGCTGCCGTCGGTGGCAATGCTGACGAACACATTAGGGTTGTCGGTCCAGCCGTTTGGCATGGCGTCGCGGCCGTATTTGGCATCTTCAGCGAAAGCCATGTCCCAACGAGCGGCCAGCACCAGGCCGGTGGCCATGCCCATACCACCGAGAAATTTGCGGCGGCTGACGTTGGCAATTTGCACGGTCTGATTCTCGGTCGCCGTTGCTGCGTTCAGTGTTTTGGTCGTGCTCATGCTTTCACCTCCACAAACAGGGATTCATCAACAGCGTTGGCCTTGGCGAGTTGCGGGTTGTCGGCGGCGCTATGGATGGCCTTGCGAATACGGTTGTAAGTACCGCAACGGCAAATGTTGCCTGCCATGGCATTGTCGATTTGTTCGTCGGTGGGGTTCGGGTTGGACTTCAGCAGCGCCACGGCGCTCATGATCTGACCGCTCTGGCAGTAGCCACACTGGGCCACGGCTTCGTCCATCCAGGCTTGCTGGACTTTCTGACCAACCGAGTCCTGCGCCATCGCTTCAATGGTGGTGATGTTCTTGCCATTGGCGAACGCAATCGGAGTAGAGCAGGAGCGAATCGGATTGCCATCCAAATGCACCGTACAAGCGCCACACATGGCCATGCCGCAGCCAAAGCGGGTGCCATGCATCTGCATGTGATCTCGTAGGGCCCACAAAATGGGCGTGTCTTCGGGAATGTCCAGTTGGTGGGTCACACCATTGACCGTCACTGAAATCATTGGGAATCTCCGGTTGCGTTGAGTGGAGTGTTCGCCCGGGGAGGGCTGTTGTTGTGTAACCGGTCGTCTTCTGAGTACAACCTGGTGTTGTCGCTGGCTTCACGGCCAGCCTCTTAATGATGGCTCGTTTACGATTGCAAAAGCGCCAACCCACTGTTCCGCCGATGGGCACTGTTCGACGGTTGCCAAATCGGTGTTTTTCAGAATCAGTCAGTTTTGTAAGAAATTAAAAAACGCGCTGCAGAAATGAGAACTACAGCGCCAAAGCGGAAACATCATGACCATTCTGGCAAAGCCTGACGGCTGGCAGAATCGTTCTGAATTGCTCAAGTTAATGAATGGCGTTCATTAATCCGGGCGAGTTCTGGCAGATGTCTGTGCCGGTTACTTTGCAAGCCGTTCAACGAGCTTGGCGCTAAAGCCGGAGAGTGCTTCTTTAGCGGCGTCTCTGGCTTCAAAGAAAGCGAGTGGTTGAAGGTATGTCATGCCGACATAAAGCGCGCTGGCTTTCATCGGAGTGAGTACTTCCTCGATAGTGCTTTGAATCAGCCCTGCCTGCGAGTAGGTGTGCTCTGTCGCACCAGCGGTGGTTACCAACAGCAGCTCCTTGTTTTTCAGAGCGTTGCCCTCAGGCCCGAATGCCCAGCCATAGGTCCAGACTTCATTCAGGTAGGCCTTCAGCATTGGAGTCAGGTTGAACCAGTGGATGGGGAACATGAATACGATGCGATCCATGCCTTCGCAGGCTGCTTGCTCGGCGGTAACGTTCAGCTTGTTGATGTCGTTGCCATACAGTGATTCGAGGTTTCTGACCGTGATATCCGGAAGCGTTTTGGCAGTATTTTCCAACGATTTGATCGCTGTTGAATGATCCGGGTAAGGATGAGAAACGATAACCAGTGTTTTCATTAGGGTGGTCCTGGGTTTGTTAAGAATTCAGGTGCTTGAAATTGAGATGCTTGAAATTGAGGTGCGAGTATTAAAGGCCAAGTCCTTCAACCAGCCAGCCATTGGCCTGTGAGCCCGCATGACGGTGGTGGACGATGGCCTGATAGGCGTCTGATGCATACCAGGCTTTGGCTGTGGCCATATCGGCAAATTTCAGAATGACAACAATGCCTTGCGGGGGTGTGCCTTCGAACACTTCCAGTTCCCCTCCCTGAACGATCAGCTCACCGTCAAAGGCTTTAAAGGTCGCTTCTACGTTTTCCAGGTACGGCGTAAGAGCGTCCATATCTGTGATTTTTGTGTCGAATACAAAGAATGCCGGTGCTTGTTTGGTCATGTTGGCCTCGGTGGTTTTTATGAAGCGGTGCTGTGTTGAAATCACCAATTTGGACGGGACTCTTCACAACCATTGCGTGCAGTATGGGTTTATTCATCTGTAACTTTAATGGCATGCATGGTTGAATTATTTGTAACCTGAGGTTTTAAGTTGGTCGTTTTGAGAGGCGGAAATAAGATGGATATTTCACAGCATGTCAGGGCAACGCTGTCGTTTGTGGAGTCGGCCAATGAAGGGAGTTTTTCGGGAGCAGCAAGAAAACTGGGCATTAGCCCGGCAGCGGTTAGTAAGAATGTATCCGGGCTGGAGGCTGCCCTCGGTGTTCGATTAATGAACCGGACGACGCGTAATATCAGCCTGACGGAGGAAGGGCAGGCTTTTCTGTCGCAAGCCAGGATCGCTATTGAAGCGCTTGAAAATGCCGTTGATAGCATCGTGTTACGAAAAGCGGAAGCCAGCGGTCATGTGCGGATTTCCACCAGCGCGGCTTTTGGAAGGGATCAGCTCTTGCCAGCTCTGCCGTCCTTGTTGGCCAAACACCCCAAGCTGACGGTGGAAGCCGACCTGGATGACAGGGTGATTGATCTGGTCAACGACGGCTATGACATCGCCATACGAGGCGGCCGAATTCTGGATTCCAGCCTGATCACTCGTCCCGTATGTCGCTTGAATCTGGCGCTGGTCGCATCGCCCGATTATCTGGCCCGTAATGGCGTTCCGACATCAGCTGAGGATCTTAAACAGCATCGCTTATTGGCAAGGCGTTTTTTGGGCGGAAAGGTGCTGCCATGGGCATTCAATAACGCCGATGGCAGTCATACCGTGATCGAGCCTGAGACCGCTGTGGTTACTTTGTCTGCTCCTGAAGCCTTGGTTGAGGTTGCGGCCAGCGGGCTGGGGATTGCTCAGGTGGGCGTGCACCATGCTTATCAATACCTGCAAGAGGGCAGGCTGAATGTGGTGCTGTTGGGTATTCATGACCCCGGCAAGTATGAAATGGTCATTCAGTACCCGCATCGTTCATTGATTGCGCCACGGGTGAAGGTAACGGTTGAGCATTTGCTGGAGTACTTCCAGCAAGATGAGTCGCTGCGGATTCCGCTGGAAGATCTTTACAACTATACGTATTAGATAGAGCCACCAGAGAAGCGCTCCTGAGCCTCTCTGGTGTGACTGGAAGTTCTTCAGGCGTAATCGTATGGGCCGCCTTGCTCCAATGCGCGTTTGTAGGCGTCCCGTGCCTGCACTTTCTTAACGTAGGCGGCAATGTTCGGGTGGCTTTCGGCGCTGATGGCACGGCTCAACGCCGCTTCCAGCGGGAAGATCATCTGAAAATCGGCGATGGATAATTCCTCACCGGCAAACCAGCTGTTTTTACCCAAATGGCGCTCGATGTAATCCAGGTGGGTATCGAGGTTGGGTTGTACAAAACTGGCCATCACCTTGTTGGCAATGCCTTTGGCGATCGGCTTGACGAAAAACGGCATCGGGCTGGTTTTGATCTTGTTGAACACCAGCGTCAGCAACAAATAGGGCATCAGGCTGCCTTCGGCATAGTGCAGCCAGTATTTGGCTTGCCAACGGGCTTCGGCGTCCTGAGGCATAAAGCGGTTGTCGCCTTTTACTTCGTTCAGGTATTCGATGATCAGTCCGGACTCCGCCAATGCGGGTTGTTCGCCATCAACCACCACCGGGGCCTTACCCAAAGGGTGAATGGCTTTCAGGCTGGGCGGCGCCAGCAGGGTTTGCTTGTCGCGCTCGTACAGCGCAATTTGATAGTTGATGCCCAGCTCTTCCAGTAGCCAGAGAATGCGTTGGGACCGTGAATTATTAAGATGATGAAGTGTAATCATGCGCTTTATTGTCCTTGGGTCTTGCTGATGCCCACAGGCACCAGATCTGGAAAAGGGTGAAGGCAAAGCCCAGCGGTACGAAAATATTCAATAGCCACCAAAGCCATAGTGACCACGGCTTCCGCGCTTTGGGCGTTGGGTCAGTGTCGGCTGGCACGGTTGAAGTTTTCACGCGCGTTTGACCAAACCCGAGCGTGCCCGCCTTGTGTTGCTTCAACAGGCTACGTGGCCAAATCACACTGGCCAGCAGGCCAATACACAGCCCTGCCAATGCCATCTGGGCATGGTCAACGTGATCTTTGACGTCGCTGGCAGCGGCACCGAATATAAAGATCATCAGCAGAAACCACGCCAGTAGCAGGGTGTTCCACACCATCTGAATGGTCAGACTGGCCTGAAACCAACGGTCGGCCTTCTGTGACAGCACTGATGCCTCCTGGGTTGCTGATGGAGCTCTATCGGGCTCTTGTTTTTCAAACTGTATAATAGTGCCCGATTATTGCCATCAGGTGTTACTGATTGCTGGCAAGTCGAACCAAAGCGCGGTGGTTGGCTCACGGGCTTGCAGCTGCAACGACGGCTCAGCCTGTACGCCAAGGCCATCGCCGGGTAACAGCGCTAGCGGCGAAGGGTTCTCCAGTTGGCAATCCAGAGCACCTTCGATGACGTGTAAGTAGCCACTGCGCTTGCTGGCAGGCAGCGCGATTTCCTCGCCGGGCTGTAGCTGTAACCGAGACATTACCATGTCCTGATGGATTTTCAGTGATCCGCCACGTTGGTCGTGACTCACCAGTGGTGTGAGCTTACCCTGCTGCGCAATGGCTTTTTGCTCATAGCCGGGCGTTAGCCCTTGCTGATTGGGGACAACCCAAATTTGCAAAAAATGCACTGGGTCTTCATTGCTGTGGTTGTACTCGGAATGCCGGATGCCTGTACCCGCGCTCATGCGCTGCACTTCGCCAGCCCGTAAAACCGACTCGTGGCCCTGGCTGTCTTTATGGTGCAAGCCACCTTCCAGCACGTAAGAAATAATTTCCATATCCCGGTGGCCGTGTGGCGCAAAGCCCGCGCCGGGGTCGACAGTGTCGTCGTTGATGACCCTTAGTAAGCCCCAGCCCATGTGGCTTGGGTCGTAGTAATGACCAAAAGAAAAACTGTGGAAACTGTTGAGCCAACCAAAATTGGCATTTCCGCGCTCGGCCGCTTTACGTAAGTAAATCATGCTGACTCCTGAACCTGTTTTGAGTCCAGCATAGAGACTGAAACCTTTCTTAAAAAGCGCATATAAATACGATTAAGTATCGATTTATACGAAAGGTCGTCTGAGTTAAAAGGCATCATTTAGAACTTTCAGGCCATTCCTGAACGTGCCGCTATGAACTGATTCGATGACCAGATTTGATGAGCGTTAAAGCAGAATTGCAAATGAACAGAAGATGGATTGAATAGGCGCTTTCAATCGCCAATGATTGGCCTACAATGCCGCCATCGTGCAGCGGCCGCCAGGCTCCTGACTGCACACAGCCATTTAAAGAGAGAGTGTTATGGAACGTATCGACCGCGACTTTTACGCCCGCGACAAAGAAGACCAGGAAGCCTTCCTGAGCCAAACCTGGTGCAACGACTGCATGGAAGTCGACCTGGGCATGAAAGAGCCACAGGAATACGAATTTGACGGTGTGGTGTACATCGAAGGCAAATGCGTGAAATGCGGCGCCACCGTAACCACCGAAATTGCCGACGACGACACCGACGGCGAGTGGGAAGACGAAGCCTGATCAACGGCCGTTTTTACACGATACCAACACCAAAGCCGGGATTATCCCGGCTTTGGTGTTTCTGGGGGGACTATTCACCTTCCCGTGTGATTGCCAGCAATGCGCCTGTATTCAGAGACCATCAGAATAAATCGGCGCCCGTTCTGGATTGCAGGGTGTTGCTGACCCTGTGTCGCTGATTTGAGACCTCATTTCTCGGGCCCGCAAACCGGCTTGGATATTCGAAAGCATCTGGCAGCCCAGAGAGAGCACCAGATTCAACAGCCGTTCCCATGCAGCGACGAGTTTATTCATGAATGGGCTGGCTCGGTATCCTCTCTATTATGAACTTGACCTGTTCATCCAACCAGTATATTTGGCGTGCGGACAACTCAATGCACGTTTTTCCTCCGTGCTTGCTCACTATGTAGGGGGCTGATACCGTAACCGGCTGAATACAAAGGAGTTGTGCTGCAGGTTTACAAGTTAATGCGCACTAATACGCTGTTATACCCATAAGGATTGATGAGTGAAATTGCCAGTTACATGTGCTCAATGTATGCAAGAAGACATTGCTAATGCAATGATCACTGCTACCGTGGAATTTAGGGATGATGGCCGCTATGAAATAAATTGTCCTAAAGGACATTCCTCCGTCACTTTGTTACAACAACAAAAATTTGAAGTTCTTTTTGATATAGGTGCATATGCCATCTTGGATGGCTATTATCGCGAAGCAGTTTCATCATTCACTTCTTCACTAGAACGTTTCTACGAGTTTTTCATCAAAGTAGTGTGCCTCTCAAAAGGTATCGACTGGGATAAAACTCAAGAGGCTTGGAAGGAAGTTTCAAACCAATCTGAAAGGCAACTTGGCGCATTTATATTCCTACACCTTCAGGAAACGGGGAATAAACCTACCCTGCTAAGCAATAGTAAGATCAAATTCCGTAACGAGGTCATCCATAAAGGTAAAATCCCAAGTAAGGAGCAAGCCATCCAATATGGTCAGGCAGTTCTCGATGTCATCCGGCCACTACTTAACGTATTAAAAACGGAATACAGCGAGGCAGTGGGTAGTGCCACATTTCGCCATTTAAGTAATACTCGAACTCCATCTGACGTTGGTATGCCAGTTGCTACTATGTGCATATCAACGATAATTAGCCTTTCAAATGGTGAGCCATCCCATGATCAAAGAGGACTGGAAGAGGCCCTAGCCCAGTTGCGGCGGTGGTAATGGGTATAACAAGTCAATTAACTTCGCGCCTTCGGCGCCGGATGCAGCAAAGCTGCGCCGGTTATTGAGGCGTTAACTCTCTTTCAGAGTGAAATATGGAAATCACACAAGTAAATAAAAAGATTGGTCCTACTGAAGAAGATGATCAACCTCGGTTTGAGCTAGATCAGGTAGGAAGCGACTTACCTGATCATAAAGGCATAAAGTGGGTCTATTTGCTGTGCCCTTACTGCAATACAAGAACGAAGTTCAAGCCCATCCACCTCGCTGTCGTTAGAAAAGACGATGACTATGGATTAATGGAAAGGGATTTTCATTATTTATGCCAGTGTGAATTCTGCCAAGAAGTCATATATGCCAAGTTTTGGGAAGTTGATTTCGATCCTGACTGGACTTTCCAATACGAGTTGCATCACCCTGTTTCGCTCCTCAGTTACTCTGAATACGGATTGCCGGAGCTAGTATGGCTTTCTTTTTCTGAAGCCAATAAGTGCCTCAATGCCGGTGCCTATCTAGCAGTTGTTGTCATGTGTAGGAGAACAATAGAGGGAATTCTGAAAGATAAAGGTGCACCTAAGAATCTAAGCTTAGCGAAAGCAATTGAAAAGCTTGCTGACGATTCAACAATTCACGAGTCCATGAAGCACTTGGCTGATTTGGTACGAGTCGTAGGAAATATTGGTGCCCATGCTTCTGAGCTCAAGGTAGATGAGAAGCGGGCAAAAGAGACATATGAACTCACTCAAAAGCTGATCGACATGCTTTATGTTCTACCAAAAAACGCTGAGCGTGCGCGTAATAGAATTGATGAAGAGAAGAAGCCAAAGAGTGCTGAACAAAAGAATGACGAACCCGCTCCGTCAGATGAAGACGTACCATTTTAGAGTTAACAAGCGCATGTTGCCGGACTGGTGATCCTCCCCCGCTTTTCCGGACACATTGCAGTTATCCATTTATCGCCTCGTACTCTAACGGACTCATGTATCCCAAGCCGAAGTGCTGGTGATCTTCCCCCGTTTTACCGGACACCTTTTTAAGCACGAAAATGTAAATTCACCCTCGGCCAGTTCAGGCAACTGAACTCAAATGTCCATCAGTAGAGATGCTCCTAAAGGACGTCCGCCTTGGCTGGGGTTCTTGAGTCCGTTAGAGTTCAGGGCGTTGAATGGAAAACAGTTCTGTCAGGAAAAGAGGATGAATAGCAAGGTGGCTACAAAACCAAGGAACCCTGAACAACCAAAATATATCGGCATCGCCCTTGGTGTTATTTATGGTCTTTCGCTCAGGCTTTTATGGGAAATCGATGCCCTGCGGAATGTGGGTGGACTGGTCACTGTCTCATTTATGTTTTTTGTGCCGTTTGTGATTGGATTTATTCGTATTCACTTTGAGTGCAAGGTAAATCCTGATCTCAGCATCGGCAGAATGATCACGCTATCCTGGCAGCCTATTTTCGTTTTTCTGCTGGCTTCTGTTGTAACACTATTGGAAGGAAGTATTTGTGTTGCAATGGCACTTCCTGCATTTATGTTCTTTTCCAGTCTCGGTGGTGTGGCTGCCGGGTGCCTGTATCGATATTTCACCAAAAAGCGCAACGCCACTTTGATGTCGGTGGCGCTACTGCCTGTGTTGGTCGCGCCAGTAGAGGTTAACTTTATTGAAACGAGTAGAGCCTACACAGTTGAAAACAGCATTGTTATTGATGCTTCTCCAGCTGCCGTTTGGAAGCAGCTTGGGGAAGTGGAGTTCATTCAGCCTGATGAGTTTGATGTTTCACTGACTTCCTTGATCGGCGTACCAAGACCAATCAAGGCAAGCATGAATGCGCATGAAACCGGTGCTGTGCGTACCAGTGAGTGGGAAAAGGGGGTTGTATTCAGGGAGGTCATTACAGCCTGGGAGCCGGGCAGCAAAATGGCGTATTCCTTTGATATCAAACCTGACGACATTCCGGATCATGCATTGGACAAGCATGTGAAACTTGGTGGCGAATACTTTTCGCCATTGGACGGAGGTTACTACTTGTCGCAAGACCAGGATGGCAATACGGTCTTAACGCTGAAGACCAGATTGGTGGATAACACCAATTTTGGTATTTACTCTCGTGTCTGGGGAGAGTTGATCTTTCGTGATTTTCATATTTCGCTGCTAAAACTTATGAAATCCAGGGCTGAAAAATCAAATAATATGGACGGGGTGTAAGCTCCAATCGTGATGTTTAAGGAAGATAAGATGAAGTTTTTTGGGGTGCTTTTGGCGGTTTTTATGACCGCATGTGCAAGTAATAAGGAGATTCAAACGGTTGCGCTGACGAAGGAGTCTCCGCCTCAGTTGTGGTCTGACCACAAGCTACTTCAGGCTTCCCCGGACTTGTGTGCCATAAAAGGGGAGTCCATCTTGAAATCTCTGGGCTTTTCCAATGTTGTGAAAAATGGCACCTACGTATACGGCAACTTCAGCAGTAGTCGAGCGGCTATAAAGTGCGTTCCTGTACCGGAAGGTTCTTTTGTTTATGCGGCGGTCGCTGGTCCTGAAGTTGAGGTTGTACGCAGGTTGCGGAACGAAATTGTCTGGAAACTTTAATCAGTGACTGTCCATTTCGGGGAAATTTCCTTGAAGCGCCGTACATACCGGTACCGACGTGCATCCCATAAACAACAAAGCCGGGAATCTCCCGGCTTTGTTGTCTCTTGCTCAGTCAGCCATCAAGCACTGACTGATGATCTTCCAGCATTTACAACCCCGCATCCGCTCGTTTTTGCCAGCGGGTAAACATCATGGCGCTGATGAATATCACCAGTGTCAGTGCGGTCATCAGCCATCCCCAGCCGCTGCTGCCCGGTGTAAACACCAGCATGACTGCCAGTACAAAATACAACTGGATCATGTAGGCCATCCATGAGGCTGTTTTGTGCGAGCGGGCAATCAGCCCGGGTACAAACAGCAGTAATGGCAGGCATTTGAACAGGGCGATGCCCAGTCCAGCCAGCCACAGCATAGGGCCCGGTTCCACGTCTTGTGGCGGGTTGGCCAGGGTAGACAACAGCAGTGTTAGTAATAAGCCAATGTAGCTACCAACCAGCACCTTGAAGGCCAGTTTGGCTTTGCCAGCAAAGTTCGTTGTGGTGTGGGTATCTGTCATGGTTAACCTTCTTGCAGCAGGGCTTTGGCCAGTATCGCTACCCGTTTGCCTTGCGCCAGGCAGAGTGCTTTTTCATGGTCGCTGAGGCGCTGGTCGTTGTTGGCTCCGGCCCAGTGGCTCATGCCGTATGGGGTGCCGCCGGTGCTGGTTTCACTCAGTTCGGCGTTTTTGTACGGCAAGCCTGCGAATACCATGCCGTGGTGCAGGAGTGGCAACGCCATGGTCAACAGGGTGCTTTCCTGACCGCCGTGCAAGGACGAGGTAGAGGTGAATACACCAGCCGGTTTGTCGGCCAGTGCGCCGCTGAGCCAGAGGCCGCTGGTGCTGTCGATGAAGTATTTCAGCGGGGCGGCCATGTTGCCAAAGCGGGTAGGGCTTCCCATCAGTAGGCCTGCGCAATGGCGCAGGTCGTCCTGGCTGCAATACACCGCGCCGTCTTCAGGCACTGCAGGCAAGCTGCTGTCGGTGTCTGGTGATACCGGCGGCACGGTGCGAATGCGTACGTCCATACCGGTTTGTTCAACACCGCGGGCAATCAATTTGGCCAGCTCGGCGGTTTTGCCGTGACGGCTGTAGTACAGCACCAGTACATAGGGCTTGCTTGCGTGAGCCTGGGTCATCAGACGATCTCCAGCACCTGCTCGGGTGGTCGACCAATGCGAGCCTGGTCGCCGTTGATCACAATCGGGCGTTCAATCAGTTTTGGGGTATTTGCCATGGCGCTTACCAGCGCGGCTTCGTCGGTGACGTCTGTCAGGCCTTGTTCCTTGTATTCCGCTTCCTTGGTGCGCATCAGGTCGCGTGCACTGGACAGGCCCAGCAGGCTGATCAGTTGACGGATATCGGCTTCAGACGGCGCGTCTTTCAAATATTCAACCACGGTTGGTTCAATGCCTTTGTCCTGCAGCAGTTTGAGGGTCTCGCGGGACTTGGAGCAGCGGGGATTGTGGTAGATACGGATTTCACTCATGCTTGAATCCTTAAACGTCAATAAAAGTTGTAAATAGCCAGTCGTAGATAGAAAGACTCACCGATTTCTGCTGCGATTGTAACAAGGAAGCCACTGATGCTCACCGCTTTCCGCCGAGGACGACGGGTACTTACATTGATCTGGCAGACCCTTCAGCGATTTGAATCGATGGAGCGGCGACGCGACGCAGCAGCCTTAACCTATACCACTCTGTTTGCTCTGGTTCCGGTGATTACCGTGACCTATTCCATTCTGTCGGCCATTCCGGCGTTGCAGGAGTGGGGCGCTCAAGCCCACGCCAGCCTGATTGGCTATGTGATGCCGCAGGGCAGCGATACGGTATCGCGCTATCTGGTTGAATTCAGTGAACAGGCCCGGGAGCTGACCTGGATTGGTATCGTATTCCTGTTTATTACGGCTCTGTTGCTGCTGCAAACCATTGAAGAACAGTTCAACCGTATCTGGCAGGTTGAGGTGTCGCGTTCTACCTTGCAGCGCTTTTTTCGCTATTGGGCGGTGTTGAGTTTGGGGCCCTTGCTGTTTGCGGCCGCACAGGCGGGCAGCTCGGTGTTGGCATCCTTGAGTTTGTTGCCCGATGACGCCGGTTGGCTGGGGGACTCGGTGCCATGGGCCGCACGTTTGGTGCCATGGTCGATGACGGCGGCGGCGATTACGTTTGTGTACATGATGGTGCCGAACTGCAAGGTGCCCGCCAAGGATGCCGTGATTGCGGCGGTGGTGGTGGCAACGGCGTTTGAAACCGGCAAGTTTCTGTTTGCTCGTATCGTCGGCATGTTTCCTTCCTATCAACTGATATACGGGGCGTTTGCGGCGGTGCCCTTGTTCCTGATGTGGGTGTATATCAGCTGGATGTTGCTGCTGTTCGGGGCTGAACTGAGTTATGCCCTCAGTCACCCTAACAGTCGTTGGGCTGGCGATCCTTTGCGGCAACGGTTAGCGCTGGCGGCGGCCTTGCGCGATGGCCAGAACAACGGCGGCAAGGGACTGACGGATCAGCAGCTGCGGAAGCGGCTGCGCCATGTGCCAGCACAACAACTTTCTGCTTTGTTGAAACTATTCGTACAGCAAGGCTGGGTGGCGCAAACCCAGAACGATACCTGGGTGTGGCTGCCGGATATGCGTAGTCTGACGCTGGGTGCCTTTATCGCCGACCTGAGTCTTGAGCAAATCACTGAAGCTCAACAGGCCAGTGATAACAACGCTGCGCTGTCTGACTGGTTGCAGCAATGGCAAAGCAATGTGGCGACCAGCCTGGATGTGACGCTGGATCAGCTGATGAATAGCAGTAAGGATGAACAAGGAGCACCGCGCCAATGAGTATGCGTCACCGGATTGGAGTGCTGGTGCATTTGCTGTTGTGGGGGCTGGGCATTCTGTTGCTGGCTGCGGTGACCTATTTATGGCTGGCGCGTCCGGTGGTGACTGGTTATGCCGCCAAGTACATGTGCTCTGGCTTGTGGGTGTCGGGCCTGCCGCAATCCTGGTTGCAGCAAACGGCGATTGCTCCGGCACTGCAACCGGCGTCAGACTGGCTGGAGTATGACGTCAATGAGCAGCAGCGACGGGTCCGTGTTGGTTTTCTGGGTTTATCGCAAACGGCTCAATGGGCGGCCGGGCGTGGTTGTACCTTATTGAACGACACCGAGAACCGCGTTGTAGCCTTGCCAGACACCGGCACTGGGCAAGTATCTGAAGAGCTGAGTGGCTCTAGACCGTTTTCAGGCTCGGTTTCAGGCTCGGTTTCAGATTCTGTTTCAGAACCGTCCTCAGCTTCGCCTTCTGCTTCATCCACCCCCAACAGTCCTGCTCTTGCTGTGAATAGCGGAAACAGAGTCCCCGTAACGCTTGATGAGCGGCAACAGCAGCGTATTCATCAACTGCTGAACGAGGCCTTTGCCGAGCCGGACGGCCAGTCGCGTAACACGCTGGCGGTGTTGGTGTCGTGGAAAGGCCAACGGATTGCGGAACGCTATCAGGTACCGGTCACCGCTGAAACCCCGATGCTGGGTTGGTCGATGACCAAATCCCTGTTGGCCACCTGGGTTGGCTTGGCCGAACAGCAGCAGCTTTTAACCCGCAACAGTCCGGTCGCGGAGTTGTGGCCACAACTTGGCCCACAGCTGACGCTGGAGCACTTGCTGCGAATGCAAAGCGGCCTCGATTTTGACGAGTGGTATCAGCCTGCGGATGACGTGACCACCATGCTGTATTGCTCCGCCGATATGGCCGCCATGGTGGCGGGTCAGCGTCGGGAGATTGCCCCTGCGACGGAGTGGCGTTACTCCAGTGGTGACAGCAACCTGGCGGCTTCCATCTGGCTGAATGCGGTACAGCTGGGCGATAGTCACTGGCGTGACTGGTTGCAGCAGTCGTTGTGGCAACCGCTGGGTATTGAGCATGCCACGGTAGAAACCGATTTGTCCGGCACGCCGGTCGCGTCGTCCTATAGCTACATGACGCCTGCCGAGTGGCTGGCCGTAGGGCAGTTCTGGCTCAACAGCTGGCATGGCCGTAAAACCCAGGGCATTGGCTTGCCACGCAGCTGGATGCAACAAGCGTTAACGCCCACTTTGAACGCGAATGCCGGCCACATGTATGGCATGGGGTTTTGGCTCAATCTGCCAGACCCAACGCTGGCCGATGCCGGCGAACGCAAATTCAGCAAGCGTTGGCCGGAACTTCCGGAGTCGGTGTTTTGGGCCCGTGGCCACGACGGCCAATATGTTTTGATTGCTCCGGAGCAGCAGCTGGTGGTGGTGCGTTTTGGCCTGACACCCGGTTTGGATGATGGAATGGATACTCTGGTATCAGGACTTTTGGATGCCTTGACTCCAGCAGGTTAACGCTGCAGTTCCATTGGCGAAAGCCATCGTTAGAGGTTAGTCTGGCTCGATAAAAACTAAATTTCATTCTTTCGAATTACGGAAGACGTGAAGTATTTGGATATAGGAATGAGAGCGAGCCATGACCCCAAATCAGGCACCGGATATTGCCAACCCAGCCCTTTCTTTGAGCGTGCATCCAATGCGCTCGGTGTTGTACGAGGAATTGCATAATCGCCCGTCGCCGGTGATTGAAGGCAGCTGCCAGGTCGCCCACTTTACCGTCAAACTGAACGACAACCGTCAGGAGCTGCACGCCCACGTGGTAGAGCTGTGCCGTCGTTTCAGTGTGCCCGCGCCAGACCCGGATTCTTCCTGTCTCTATCAGGATTTTGGCGGCTTTGAACTGCGCTGGGAACGCCACCTGGAGTTCGCCAACTTCACCTTTATTGTGCCTACCGAACGGGCTTTCGAAACCGATGCCCTGGCGTTTATTCCAAAAGACTGGCTGGCTGCCATGCCGGGTGAGCTGGTAGTGGCGGTCAGCTTGTCGCTGGTGTCTGAGCAGCCAACCGAAAAACAACTGCATCAATGGTTTGAAGGCCAGCGCGTCACCGGGGCATCGGTGGCGGATGGTCATGCTTCTGTGTGGACGGCCTTCCGCCTGCACAGTGATGGTTTTGGTCGGATTCTGGCTTGCAACAAGGGTCTGAACCCGTACCAGACCGGTCGTTTGGTACAACGCCTGTTCGAACTGGAAACCTACCGTTTGATGTCGCTGTTGGCACTGCCAGTGGCACGCAAGATGGGGCATGAGTTGAGTCGGGTTGAAATGGATCTGGCTGAACTGAACCAGAACATTTCAGAACTGGAAAACCAGCTGGACGACCGTGAGTTGCTGAAATCCCTGTCGCAACTGGCGGCGGATGTCGAGCGTCATCGGTCCGACACCAACTTCCGTTTTGCGGCGGCCAAGGCCTACCACGAACTGGTTCGTGATCGTCTGAATCAGCTGAAAGAGCAGCCGCTGGATGGCTTTCAAAGCATGCGGGAATTTCTGGAGCGCCGTCTGACGCCCGGCATTAACACCTGTATGTCGGTGCGGGATCAGCTGGAAGATCTGTCCCGACGAATTCACCGTACCACCAGTTTGCTGCGTACCCGGGTCGATTTGTCGATTCAGGAGCAAAACCAGCGTTTGCTGTCGTCGATGAACCAGCGCAGCGAGCTGCAATTGCGCCTGCAACAAACAGTTGAAGGTCTGTCGGTGGTGGTTATCTGCTACTACATTCTGGGATTGGTAGGCATCGGTGCCGAGGGCATGAAGGCCTTTGGTCTGAGTGTCGATCCATACGTTGCCAAGGGCGTTGCGCTGCCCATCATCCTGATTGCGGTGTACTCCGGCATCAAACACTTGCGTGAACATCTGACCGAAGGGCATGGCGACTCGTCGAAGAAGGACTAGCGCTGCTTCCCTCATAGAACCTGCCGGCGTCCCGTTCTGGGCCGCCGGGTGCCTGGCTTTCTTCTGCCAATAAATCCTGACGGCAATTCACTGCCGCTGCGCTGCCGTTGCATTGACACTTTCCTGACGTTTTCCTGCCGTGATTTTGCCACCGGCGTGTTTGGCTTTTCTAACTCACTGAAACTATTACGAATTTCGAACATGGTCTGGCAATTGCTGGAGTCTGTGTGTGTTTGCTATTCGGGCAGTCGAGCCGGAGTATTTTATGAGCCGTATTTCTTCACAGCCGCCAGAGTCCAGTCATCAGAGTGCGTCACGGTCCTTGATGTTGGTGTCGGATAATCGTTTGCCAATGCTGATCAGTCAGCGCCATGACAGCTCCATCGAGCTGCCGCCTTTGCCAACCGCGGGCTGCGGGGTATCGGTGTTGTCGTGGGCCGACCGGTTTTTGCGGGCTTACGAGCAACGAACCCTGCATTTTGCCGACCAGGACGGTGTGCAGCGGGTGGCGGCAGAAACCGTCGCGGTCGAGGTCGCCAAGGTGCGCCGGGTGTTGGCGTCGCTGGACCAGACGGAAGAAGAACAATGGCATCGCCGCGAAGTGGAGGCCTTTGAGTTTACCGCCGACCACTACGACTTCCTGATTGCATCCCGTGCGCCCCAATGTTTAACCGATGCGTTTCAGCTGTTGATGTTGCTGCTGTTGTCGGTAGACCAATTCCGTAAACGTCATGCTCAAACCGGTGTTGAATTCAGCTTCGCGGGTGTTGAGGAGGTTCTGAATGCCAATCGAACAATCAGTTAAACCCGTTTCTTATTACGCTACTGTCCGCCAGCTGGCGGCCGTTGCTGTGCTGTCGCTGGCGTCGGCTGCCCAGGCCGATGGTTTCAGTTGGTCGAAAGACGTCAGTGCGATGCCGGAAAGTGGCACCGGCACGTCATTTGGAACCGACCAAATGTCGTTGATGCTGCCTTTGCAGGAAAATCAGGGACGTGAAGAGGGATTGCGAACATCTGCAGGGCTGACGGTGACCAGCTTTGAATGGACCGGCTCAGACGCGGCCAGCAGTCAGTATTTTTGGCTGTCGATGCCCATTCAGTACTGGCAGCGACGGATGACCAGCGGCCAGATTCGTATTCGCTTTGAACCGGGTTTGATGACCGACTTCGACAATATTAATACCGACAGCCTGATGGCTAACCTGCAACTGTACTGGCGACAGCAAATGTCAGGTGACTGGTTCTGGCAGGCGGGTCTGATGGTCGACCGTCGCTTTGGCGACGTGACCCCAAGGCCAATGGCGGGGATTGCCTGGAAAGCCTTCAGCAGTACCGAGTTGCTGTTGGGGTTGCCTGAAACCCGGCTGCAAACCGGCTGGAACAAACACTTTACGTCGTACCTGAATATTCGCCCGGATGGTGGCGTATGGCGCGAAGCCATTGAAGGTCTGGATGGTTCTTACGACGTGCGCTATCGCAATTGGCGCATGGGATTGGGGGCCGATTTCTGGTGGCGTGGCAATATCTGGATCAATGCGGAATTGGGTCAGCAGCGGCTGCGTAAAATCACCGCCCATGATTCGACGGGTGCCAAGGTGACGGCCAATCCGGCCGACAACAACTACTGGCAGGCGGGCATCAAGGTTAAATTCTGATTGGCTTGTCTGCGGTTGAGAGCAGATAGGCAAAAGCCCGACTCCGGTGTTGAATCTGTTGAACCAGATTCACAAACCGGTGTCGGGCTTTTTGTTTAGGGGCCCTCTGAATCACTCGGTGCCAGCTCTGGCTATCAGTGAGTCTGCAACCAGGCGTCCAGCCAAATAGGGTACAAGGCCGCAGGCAGGGTGCCCTGTTTTAACCAGTCTGAATGGAACGCCAGCAAGGCACGGGGCTGGCTGGCAGCGGCTTCGGCATCTTGCATCAGCGCCAGAATGTTGGCCCGTGAAATCGCCGCGTGGGCAAAGTGTGCAGGCTGTGCGCGGATAGCGGCAATGCGGCTGCTGCACTGCGTTTCCGACATAAAGCTGTTGAGCTGACAGTACTGGTTGGCTTTGGCGTTGTCCCATTCGTATAAATGCACAGCAACGTCGAGCACCAGATTCAATTCCTGCTCCATTTCATCCAGCAGCACCCAGGCGTGTTCCGACGGCGACTGATAGCCCCCCAGATCGCTGGCTAACTCGGCGGCAATGTCTGGCCAGCCAGGTTCAAACGCCGCTTCCAGATCGGTTTTCAGAAAATCAGGCAACTGCGGGTTTTCCTGCGCCATGGCGTATTGCAGGTGCTTGCCCGGCAGAGTGTCCTTGTACAGATCCAGCGGCCAGCGCCACTCGTTCGGATGGGTTTGCGCGGTGGTGTAATAAATCCCCGGCAGACCCAATAGCGGTTTTGGCAGCTGATAGTGCGGGTGGTGAATGGCCGGGTTGGTTTCCGGCTGAATCACCAGCTCGGTGGTGGGCAAGGATTCAAAGGCGTACGGCAAGCGTTCGCTTACAGCACGCAAACGCTTAAGAGACTCACTTTGCACGTCGCCTGGTGCTACCCGGTTGGACGCCAGCCAGGCACGCAGCTGCTGAGCCAGTGGCTGGGTATCATCCAGTTGCAGCTCAACCCGCAATTGCTGTTGAAGGGCAGCCAGACGGCTTTTGGCAATTTCCTGTAGCAGCTCCGGCGCATCGGTGGCTCCCAGTTGGCTCAGTTGCAAGCGGTAGCAGGCATCGCCGCCGGGCTGTTGTTGCCAACTCAGTTGTGGCTGGCTGTTCAGCGATTTGATGGTGGCTCTCAATGAGCGCAATACCGGCAGCAGGTGGTTGGTAACGGCGCTTTTGGCGTCAGCCTGCAACACGTCCTGACTGGAAGGGTAGAGTTTCAGGGCGGTCAGTTGTTGCTGAATATCCACCCAGAATGGCGACGGCGTGCTGCTGTCGGAGAATGGATAACCCGCCAGTTGGCGGTCCAGGTAGGCCAGCGCAGCGTCACGTTCGCTATCAAGGTTTACGACGCCCTTGGCCTGTTGCTGCTCCAGCTGTACTTGCCAGGCTTTCAGCTGTTCCGCGGCAGCACTCATGGTGTTCAACAAGGCCTGAAAATCAGGAATGGTTTGGGCCTGAAAGTGTTTGCCCAGTTGCTCCAGCACCTGCTGTGGCAAAAATGCCTGCTGCCCCAGTGACGACCAATGTTCCTTGCACTGCCGCCATTCCTGCTGCTGACCCAATCGGTATTGCAGCGCACGTGCATACAACTGCTGACGGGCGGGCAGGGCACCGTGCGGCATTTGCTCCAGTTGTTCTTCCAGATCGGCAAGTTGCTGATACCACTCGTCATCCGCGGCAGTACCGGTGGCCGCTAGCTGCGGCGTCAGTGTCAGACCTTTTTGAAACGCCTGATACGGATAGCGTTGCAGCAGCCCCTGATAGTACTCGCTCTGGGCCTGTTCAAGCGTTGCCATGGCGGCATCGGTTTGGGCGGGTGAAAAGGTTTCAGGACCGCTGACCGGCGTGGTCGGGGTCGACTGGCAGCCACTCAGCGCCAGTGCCAACAGCAGTGCAGACACAGCGTGAGGTAACTTGGAGAAATGTGTCATGGAACTTCACTAACAAAAATGAGATCCGCAGTGTAGCAACCCCTTGCCAGCCGCAACAATGGTGCATCTCACCTGAAAACGGTTGCGACTGTTGTGGCTTTTGATGAAACTCTGATTATGTCATTGGCTTCGGAGCCGGTAATCGGCCCAAGCGTTTCTGGAGTATCTGTTTTGCTCAAATTCCCGTTGGTGTGTTTTACCCGGTCCCCGGCCAAACGGTCGCCCGCATTTTTTCTGGCACTGTCTTTTCTGCTGTTGTCCTTGCTGTCGCTGCCAACCCGAGCCGACACCGCCGCGTTGATTGAACAGGCTACGCCGGCAGGTAGCCGACTGCTGACCGACCGAACGGAAGCAGTACGGAATTACCGTCTGGCGCTGTCCGACCTGAAACGTCAGTCAGCCACTACTTTTTCTGAGCAGGAAGTGCGGGTAAACGGTGAGTTGCGTCGACTGGCGTGGGAGTCCGGCGAGAAGCTGGATCTGACCAGTGCCGTAACGCCTTTGTTGATTACGCTAGACGCCAGCATGAGCGCCACCATTTTGTATCAGTGCGAAGATCTGGATTGTGGCAGCAGCCACTTTTGGGCCAACGAAATTTTCGGTAACGGCCGTCTGGTGGGACGCGACAACCAGCAGCGACTGGTGATTGCCTACCTGACCGATGCGGCTTCTGGCGAACACACTGTGGTGATGTATTACGCCAGCCATCGCGGCCCACGCCAGACGGTGGCGGGTATGAACATTCTGAAAACCAAAGACCGCATCCTGCCGGAGACCATTAGCCGGGCCGACGTTGAAAACCGTCTCAGTGCCAGTTCCGGTTGGCTGCCAGGCTTTGTTGCCGACGGCGGCGCCTTTGATGCCAGCCAGAGTCAGGCCCTGATCGACGTACTGAAAGGTTTGTCTGATGGCGTCAAACAGCGTTTGCATCTGGTGGTGCATTGCTACGAGTCGGGCGATATGGCGGTTAACCAGAGCTGTTCGGAGCGTTTGGCCAAGCAGTTGCGAGTGGCGACCTTCGACGGCAGCCGTGAATTGAACGTCAGCGCTGGTGCGGCGTTGGCACTGGCACCGGAAACCAGCAATAAACCGGCATTGCGTTTTGTGTTTTGGCCAAGGAGATAACAATGGCAAAAACAGTGGCTTTGGCCCTCGGAAGTGGTGGTGCCCGTGGTTACGCTCATATCGGTGTGATTGATGCCATTCGTGAGCGTGGCTACGACATTGTCGCCATCAGTGGCTGTTCCATGGGAGCGCTGGTGGGCGGTTTTTATTGCGCTGGCAAGCTCGATGAATACCGTGAATGGGTAACCAAACTGGGTTATCTGGATGTACTGAAGCTGGTCGACGTGTCGCTGTTGTCGAGCGGGGTGATCCGGGGTGACAAGGTGTTCAACATGCTGTCGGAAATGCTCGATGGCGTGCAGATTGAAGACCTGCCGATTCCTTTCACTGCTGTGGCGACCGATATGGTGGCGCGCAAGGAAATCTGGTTTCAGACCGGTTGTCTGGATACGGCCATTCGGGCGTCGGCAGCGATCCCGAGCATCTTCAATCCGGTCAAGGTTAATGGCCGTACGCTGGTTGACGGCGGTGTGCTGAATCCGCTGCCGATTTCCCCGTGTGTGTCGGTTCATGCTGATCACATCATCGCGGTTGACCTCAACTCAGACACAGATTTACCGACCGACTTTGTGTTTGAAGAGCAGGGCGAAGAGAGGCCGCAAAAGCAGGCCTGGTTTAATACCGTGGTCGACAAGGCAACGCACTGGCTGGAATCCAAGCGCGGTGAAGACGCTCACGACGCCACCCTGCAAGTCGATGAAAACATCGGCAAGCTGGAAATGATCAACCAGATGTTCGAGACCATGCAGCTGTCGCTGACGCGTTTCAAAACGGCCGCTTATCCGCCCGATCTGATGATCAATATGCCGATGGAATCCTGCGAAATGTACGAGTTCTACCGTGCCACGGAAATGATTGATCTGGGCTATCACATTGCCAACAAGGCGTTGGATGCCTACGAACAGGGCAGCGCCAGCCCTTATGCCCGTTTGATGGGGTAAGAACTCGGCGGCTGTTGCTGGTTTGTGCGGGCCTGAGCGTTTAAACTAGCGGCTTTTTCCTGATCAGGCATCCGAATGGATTTGCACACCCAGGCGCAGGCCGCCATTGAAGAACTCCAGACCGTCCAGGACTTGCTACGCTGGTCGGTCAGCCGCATGAACGAATCCGATATCTACTTCGGTCATGGCACCGATAACTCGTGGGACGAAGCACGCTTGCTGGTAACCCACGCGTTGTCGCTGGGTTGGGATCTGGCGCCTGAGTGGTATACCTCCCGTCTGACCAAAGCTGAACGTCAGGCGGTGGTGGAGCTGATTTGTCATCGCATTGAATCCCGTCTGCCAGCGCCGTATCTGGTGGGCGAAGCCTGGTTCTGCGGTATGCCGTTTGCCGTGGATGAGCGCGTGCTGATTCCTCGTTCGCCAATTGGTGAAATGATCCAGAACGATTTTGCTCCCTGGTGGCAGGGCGAAGACGGCCGCGAGCCAACCCGTATTCTGGACCTCTGCACTGGCTCTGGCTGCATTGGCCTTGCCTGTGCGGCCCAGTACCCATTGGCCGAAGTTGAGCTGATGGATATTTCCTTCGATGCACTGGCATTGGCCGAAGAGAACATTCAGCGTCATGGCGTTGAAGACCGGGTACAGGCGTTGCAATCCGACCTGATGGCGGCGGCTCATGGCAAGTACGACATCATTGTGACCAATCCGCCTTACGTCGACGCCGAAGACATGGCCAGCCTGCCAGACGAATACCGTCACGAGCCGGAACTGGCCTTGGCCGCTGGCGAAGATGGCCTGGATCTGGTCCACATCATCCTGCGTCAGGCCCGTGAACATCTGGCGGAAGACGGCTTGCTGATTGTCGAAGTCGGCAACAGCTGGCCCGCGATGGAGGCGGCTTACCCGCAACTGCCACTGATCTGGCCCGAATTTGAGCGCGGCGGCCACGGCGTTTTTGTGCTGCAGGCCCGCGATTTACAGCTGCTGGATAGCGCGGCTGAATAACACCGAATCCAACGATACGAATAAGAGAACGAGAGTCCTATGTCAGGCAATAGCATTGGTAAGCTGTTTACCGTTACCACGTTCGGCGAAAGCCACGGCAAAGCCCTGGGTGCCATCATTGATGGTTGCCCACCGGGAATTGAGCTGAGCGAAGAAGATCTGCAAAAGGATCTGGATCGTCGTAAGCCGGGCACGTCTCGTTACACCACCCAGCGTCGTGAAGCCGACGAGGTGAAAATTCTGTCGGGTGTGTTTGAAGGTAAAACCACCGGTACCTCCATTGGCCTGCTGATCGAAAACACCGACCAGCGTTCCAAGGACTACTCCAACATTGCCAACACCTTCCGTCCGGCCCACGCGGACTACAGCTACAACCAGAAATACGGTTTCCGCGACTACCGTGGTGGTGGCCGTTCTTCCGCTCGTGAAACCGCCATGCGCGTTGCCGCCGGTGCGATTGCCAAGAAAGTGCTGGCTGCCAAAGGCATTGAAGTAAAAGGCTACTTGTCGCAGCTGGGCCCGATTGCCATTGATCAGGCCAACTTCGACTGGGATCAGGTTGAGCAAAACCCGTTCTTCTGCCCGGATGTCAGCAAGGTCTCCGAAATGGAAGACTACATGGTTGCCCTGCGTAAGGAAGGTAACTCCGTTGGTGCCAAGATCACCGTGGTTGCCACCGGCATGCTGCCAGGTCTGGGCGAACCGGTGTTTGACCGCCTGGACGCCGAACTGGCTCACTCCCTGATGAGCATCAATGCGGTGAAAGGCGTCGAAATTGGTGACGGCTTTGATGTGGTTGCCCAGAAGGGTACCGAGCATCGCGACGAAATGACCCCGGAAGGTTTCCTCAGCAACCACGCCGGTGGTGTGATTGGTGGTATTTCCACCGGTCAGGACCTGGTTGCTCATATTGCCCTGAAGCCAACCTCCAGCCTGATCATTCCAGGTCGTTCCATTGATACCGATGGCAACCCGATCGAAGTTGTGACCAAAGGCCGTCACGACCCATGTGTGGGCATTCGTGCCACACCGATTGCAGAAGCCATGACAGCCATCACGCTGCTGGATCACCTGCTGCGTCATCGTGGCCAAAACGCCGATGTCCAGTGCGCAACTCCGGTGATTGCCGGACTGGCACCAGAACAGGAATAAACACGCGATGGCTGGCAACAGTCCTGAGCGCGTACAGCAAACCGAAGACCGTCAGGTGCGTCAGCGCCTGGCGGTTTTTTATGCGCTTTTCTTTGCGCTGGTTGGCTGTAACGCGCCGTATTGGGGGCCTTACCTGCAAAGTCTGGGCTTCAGCTACGAAGACATTGGCAGTGCCATTGCCTGCTTCTCACTGGTGCGCATCATTGCCCCCACGCTGTGGGCGCACTGGAGTCATCACTTTCATACGCCCATTCATATGGCTCGCATTGCCGGTATTGCAACGGCCGTGTGCTTCAGCGCCATCTGGCTGGTGGATGGGTTCTGGCCAGTGCTGGCGGTGATGCTGTCGTATGGCTTCTTCTGGTCGGCGATGCTGCCCCAGTACGAAGTCATCACCATGAAGGCCATTGCCAATAATCTGGAGCATTACAGTCGTATCCGGCTGTGGGGATCGGTCGGCTTTATTGCCACCGTGACGGGGCTGGGCATGATGTTCGACCACTTCGGTGTCGGGGTATTGCCGCTGGTGATGCTGATTCTGATGATCGGCGTCATCGTTAACAGCTGGGGTATCCGCCTGCAAACCGACTTCAAGGACCCGGTGGCCTCCAGAGCCTCGCTATGGCCGGTTCTGAAACAACCGGTAGTCATTGCCTTTCTGCTGTTGAATACCTTGCTGCAAATGAGCCATGGCCCTCTGTACTCGTTTTTCAGCATCTACCTGGACGACTATGGCTACAGCGCCACCGAGGTGGGCTTGTTCTGGGGGCTGGGCGTTGCTGCAGAGGTGGTGTTGTTCTGGAAGATACGCTGGCTGCTGGACTATGGCAGTTTGCGTTTCTGGCTGATTGTCAGCTTGTTGATTACCACCGTGCGCTGGATGGCTGTGGCAACCTTGGCTGATTCCCTGCTGGTATTACTGTTGGCCCAGCTTTCCCATGCATTCACCTTTGCAATGTTGCATGCTGTCTGTATTCGCTATGTGCCGGTGCTGTTTCCGGCCGATCTGCAAGGCAAGGGGCAGGCGCTGTACTCCAGTGCCGGGTTTGGCCTTGGTGGCGCCATTGGAGCCTGGCTAAGTGGGTATTTCTGGGCTTATGGTGGCGAGTGGGTGTTCTGGGCGGCGGCGTTGGTTGCTTTGCTGGCAACGCTGATTGCATGGCGCTGGGGACCTTCTGAATAACGCCGGACACGGATTTCAGGGGGCCCGAGTTGAATCGCTCAATTGATTTATATCACGTGATACAGGAAAGGAGTCGGACATGAAAATAAATGTAACTTTCGATATGACCCCGGAAGAGTTTCGTCAGGTTTTGGGATTACCGGATGTTCAGAATTTTCAGCAGGAAGTATTTAATCAAATGCTTGAAAAAATGCATAACGGCGAAGATGGATATGACCCAATGGCATTATATAAACCCATGTTCAACGAAAGTATGACGGCCATGAGCCAGTTTCAGCAGATGATGTTCAAGATGATGGGCGGAAAAAGCCCTGAAAATTCGAACGAGTGATAGATAAAATGGGCATCTCTGATGCCCATTTTCTTACGGCTGTTAGGCTTGATTTGGCAAAAATGGACTAAAAACGCCATTTTTTGAATATATATAAATATCCTTTTATATGCGAAAAATATAAGCGATATATCAATAGGTAACAGGTCAACAAAGTTGGTCAATTCCGTGTAATTGTCATTTAAACGTCAAATCCACTGGTCTAGTATGAACTTGCAGCGGTTGGGGATATCTGTTTAATTCAGTGCCTTCTCAATATGAGATGCACGGGATTAAACAGATATCCCCAAGCGCTAACCCCGACCCTTTTGAAGGAGCAAATATCATGCAAGACACTATTCTGAACGCTTTCGCGGAACAGGCAAAAACCATGTATGCGCCTATGTCCAAGTTCAACACCCTGTTCGTTGATAACATGGAAAAGATGACTGAGTTCCAACTGTCTGCTGTGAAAAGCTACGCAGAAATGGGCCTGGATCAGATGAAAAAAGCCGCTGACGTTAAAGATGCAGAAGGCATGCGTGCCTACACTGCAGCCCAGGCTGAAGCTGCCTCTGCAATGAACAAGAAAATCATGGAAGATGCCAAGGCTTTCTCCGATATGGCGATGGAGTTCAAGTCTCAGGTTGAGTCCATTATGGAAGAAGCGCGCACCACTGCTGCTACCACCGCTACTACCGCCAAGCCTGCTACCAAGGCTGCCAGCAAAGCCGCCTAAGGGCCTTGCCGGTCGTTAGTGCACTTGGTAACAGGTGTGGTAACGGGTAATTAAGGCCACCACTTTGGTGGCCTTTTTTCTTTCCCTTCTTATTTCGAAGACAGGTTGATAAGCATGACCAAGGAATCCTTTGAAGTCGCCGTCGGCGATTTTTACGAAATGACGGGCCGAGTAGCGGAGCAGTATGGCCGTTTCTGGGAAAAGAACGTGATTCAGCCTTCCTCTGCAGAAGACCCGGCCGGGTCGGTACTGTCCGATTTTTCTGCCGCCCTGCAAGAGCTGGGAACTGCCATGCTGGAAAACCCCAACAAGGTGTTGGCCGACCAGCTGGAGTTAATGCAAAAGCAGCAGGAGCTGTATCAGTACACCGTCATGCGTTATCTCGGCCAGACGCCAGACCCGGTGGTTGCCCCGGACCCGACGGATCGCCGTTTCAAGGATGATGAATGGGAAGAAAACCCGCTGTTCGACTACCTCAAACAGCTCTATTTGCTGCAAGGCAACAGCCTGATGCAGATGATCAAGGATACCGACGGACTGGATGAACATACCCGCCAGAAGGTGGAGTACTTTGTGCGCCAGTACGTGAATGCCATGTCACCGACCAATTTCCCCAGCATGAACCCGGCGGTGATTCACAAGACCATGGAAACCAACGGTGCCAACCTGGCGACCGGCATTGAGCAATTGATGAAAGACATGGAAGGCAGTGCCAAAGGCCTTCTGAACGTTGCCATGACCGATACCAATGCCTTTGAAGTGGGCAACAACATTGCCGTTACCAAAGGCAAGGTGGTGTACCAGAACGACCTGATGCAGCTGATTCAGTATGCGCCAACCACCGAAAAGGTGTTCAAACGCCCGCTGCTGATCATTCCGCCGTTCATCAACAAGTACTACATCCTCGACCTGCGTCAGGATAACTCGTTTGTTAAATGGCTGGCCGACCAGGGCCACACTGTTTTCTGTATCTCCTGGGTCAACGCAACGCCGGCCTTACGCAACAAGAACTTTGAAGACTACATGCTGGAAGGCCCGATTGCGGCGGTTGAAGCCATCCAGAAGGCGACCGGTGAAAAAGACGTTAATGCCATTGGTTACTGCGTGGGCGGCACCTTGCTGTCAGCCACTCAGGCTTACCTGAAGAAAAAGCGCAAGGCACCGATCAAAACCAACACCTTCCTGACCACACTGACCGACTTCTCGGAGCCGGGCGAAATTGGCGTCTTCATTAACGAAACGGCGATTTCTGCGCTTGAGCGCCAGATGGATGTGCTGGGCTTCTACGATGGCCGCCAGATGGCGTTCAGCTTCAACACCTTGCGTGAAAATGACCTGTTCTGGTCGTTCTTTGTGAACAACTACCTGCTGGGTGAGCGCCCGGCGGCGTTTGACTTGTTGTACTGGAACACCGACAGCACCAACTTGCCCGCAGCCATGCACAGCTACTACCTGCGCAACATGTACCTGTACAACAAGCTGATTGAGCCAAATGCGCTGGAAATGGACGGTGTGAAAATCGACCTGTCGAAAATTACCGTGCCAAGCTACTTTATTTCCTGCGCTCAGGATCACATTGCTCTGTGGCGCGGCACCTACAAGGGTGCGCAAGTACTGGGTGGTGACAAACGATTCGTACTGGGTGGTTCCGGCCACATCGCCGGTATCGTCAATCCACCGCACAAGAAAAAGTACGGTTACTGGACCAACGACAGCATGCCGCTGGAAGCGGACGACTGGTACGCTGATGCCAAGCACAACGAAGGATCGTGGTGGCTGGATTGGCAGCAATGGATTGAAAAGCAGGGTGGTATGACGTTGGTGGACGCCCGCCAGCCGGGCAGCGATGCCTTGCCACCAATCGAAGATGCGCCTGGCACCTATGCCTCTACTCGTATCGAAGAAACGCTTAAATAACAGATAGTTAGCTATCACTTAAAGAGTATGTAAAATGCCACTTGCGGGTTTCGCCAGTGGCATTTTTTATTGGTGGAACTGTGATCTCCATCGCCGCGGTTGTATTGCCGGTCGGCATGGATGGTTTATGATGGCACAACGAGTTAAGCAGGAAGTTTGTGTGAAGCAATTCGATCAGGAATCCATCGTCTACGGCGTCATCCGGCATATTCCCAACAGTGCCGAACTGGCGTCCCGTTACGAACGACGCAGCAACTGGGCAGCGATTCAGAATTTGCCTGCCGGTGTTGACGATGATTGGTCACTGCTGTGCCGGGAAATGTTCTCCATGCCCGGTGATCATGTCTTGAGTGGTACCTACCAAACCCAGATCATCCATTTTGCCGCCTCCTATCGTGCCGTTGAGTACGAGTGGGAAGCCTGGTTGCGTCAGTTTGAAAGCCTGCTGAAGTCCATGTACTGGGTGTCTGCCACCGTGCATCTGGAAACCGAACTGTCGGGCAAGCACACCTTCAACTGGCAGTCGGACCAGGGGCATATTCCATCCGATGCCGAGCTGCGTATGAATTGTGAGTGGGAAAGGGAGGCTGGCTTTGCCATCTGATCACGATCAGGCACCGGATCACGGTGTTATTGAAGTCCCCTGGCAGCAGTTAAGCGCCGATGCACTGGACGGTATTCTGGGCGAGTTTGTGCTGCGCGAAGGTACCGACTACGGCGATTACGACGTCAGTTTCGATGACAAGAAAGCACAGGTAAAAGGGCAGTTGGCCGATGGCAGTGCCCGCCTGTTATTTGACCCGATTGAAAATAGCTGCCACATTGAATTGACGCGGAACATTCCTAACCGCTAATGCGTTGCCATCCCGATCAGCCGGTAATGGTGACCTGGAGGGCACAGCCATGACGGACATACGGGTTCATCGTTTGCGCCGCCGCATTGCCGATGCGGTCGACGACATAGACACCATGAAAACAGAGCTGGCGGACATTCGTGCCGCCTGCGCTGAGCTATCAGAGGCGATGCGTGCCATTCGTGAGCGCAACCCGCTGCCAGCGAAAACCTCGCTGCATCCATCCAACCGTACCAGCCCTGACGCATCTGAGCAGAACGTCGCCGACTCTGACAGCAGAGATAAACCCGCTCGTCATTTACGGCGGGTTATCTAGGTTTAGACCGGTCGGGTCTGCTGATTCAATTTCTATGAGCCAGCGCTTAACCACCGCTGACAATATCCGACAGCTCGTCGCGGCTGACCTTGCGACGCACCATATCCCTCAACAGGAATCGAGACGGCAAAATGGCTTCCCGCACGGTTTTGCTGACGGGCAGGCTGCTGCCGGTGATTTCTGCCGCCAATACTTCTGCACACAGTGGCGCTGAGCACAAACCACGGGAACCATGCCCCAGATTCACCCATAAGCCGGTGTGCACGGGTGCCGGTTGTGGCGGGACTGTTTTGGCGTTTTTCACCATCGGCTGATAACTGTCGAAAAACGATTGGTCCATCACTACAGGCCCGGCGATGGGCAAATAATCCGGCGTGGTGCAGCGGAATCCCACCCGGCCTCCAATCAAGAGTTTGTTGCGTACCTCTGGGTCTTTCAGAGCGGCTTCCGACAACGTTTTCCAGGCTGGGCCAAAGTCGGCCAGATACCCCAGGTTGGTGCTGTGGTCGGCATCGCGCAGTTGCTGTTCGTCGTCGTTGAGGTTGTAGGTTGCGCCCAGTACCAGTCTTTGGTTGTGGGGCGGGGCCATATAGCTGCGGCCACACAAAACAGTATTCAAAGCCGGGGTGTGTTCGGCACTCAGATAGCTTAACTGGCCTCGAATCGACTTGGTTGGCAGGTGATTGTTGGGCAACAGCGAGCGGGTTGAATTGGCCGTAGCCACCACGACGTGGTCTGCGTTCAAGGTCCGACCGTCGTTCAGCTGCACTTGCCACTGTGATTCCTCGCGCACTATTTGGCTGACGGTGGCGGTCTGGAAGTGGATATTCGGGTGTTGAACCAGTGCCTTGCAAAACGCCGCTGGACTGGCCCAACCCGCCTGTTCAAAGAACAGGCCGCCCGCTGCCATTTCGCAATCCGCCTGCGCACTGGCTTGCTGCTGGGTCAGAGGCTTGATCAGTGAATCCGGGTAGCTGACCTTGTTCAGAAAGTTGCACTGGCGACTGGCTTCTTTCTCGGACCAACCCAGCTGCAATACGCCACAAGGCCGCCATTCGTCTGAGCTCAGCAAACGTGACATCCACTTCAGACTGGTCTGATAGGCGGCCAGATAGAAATCGGTATGGGTGGCCTGGTCGTTCGCCGCCAGCTTGATGTAAACGCCGCCCTGTGGGTTGCCAGACGCGCCTTCGGCAATGCCGTCCTTATCCAGTAACTGGACCTGCAAGCCGCGCTCAGCCAGTGCTCTTGCGGTGGTACAGCCTGCCAATCCTGCGCCAATCACAATGGCAGTTTGGCTGTGGGTGTTTGCCGCTGATGTTGAACGTTGCCAATGCAGCCATGGCGTTTTGCTGAAGTGGGCAGGGCGCTCTGGCCCTGTGGTGCGGTGATAGTAAGCGCTTAGCATCTCGCGTTTACGGCCGTAGCCGGGCACCTTGCTGACCTTGAAGCCAGCGCCCTTGAGTCCTCGGCGAACAATCCCCGCAGCGGTGAAAGTCGCCAGAGTCGTCTGGTGTGTTTCAGTGTGTTCGTCCTGATCCAAAAAGCCCTGACCGTGATTGGACAGCCGGCGGATGTGATCGAACAGCGGCTGCTGCCACATGTCCGGGTTGCGGGACGGTGCAAAGCCGTCCAGAAACCAGGCATGAACCGGCCCATGCAGTTGCGGCAAGGCATCGTGAACATCCGCCAGAACAAGGGTCAGTTGTACTCGCTCTTCCGGCCAGCAAAGACTATGAAAGCCTGCGGTAGGCTGTGGGTATTGTTGCAGCAGTTTGTCATACAGATCGGCCAGCTCGGGCCACAGGGCAGCCGCTTGTTGTAGCTGCGTCAGTGACATCGGGAATTTCTCGATGCTGGTGAAGTGCAACCAGCAATCCGGATGTGCGTTTTGGCGGAAGGACTGCCAGGCCATCAGGAAATTCAGGCCCGTGCCAAAGCCGGTTTCGGTGATGCAAAACGGCCCTTGCCACTGCTGCCAACGCTGCGGCAAACCGTTGTTGTGCAGGAATACGTAGCGGCTTTCTTCCAGCCCGTTTTCGACCGAAAAGTACGGGTCATCGAAGTCATTCGCGACTGGCTGGCCGTCGTCCCGCCAGGTCAGATCCGGGTGCTCAAGCAGCGTGGTTTGCCCGCTAGAGGTTGTTGGGGCTTGAGGCATCGGGGTTTGAGACGTCGGAGTTTGGGACGTCGGGTTTGACGGAGTAGATAGAGAGGATGGGGTGTCGCTGCTGTCTTGCATACTGTCTAGCATCAGAGGCCGAGGAATGACCGCTGATGCTAGCACAAAGGCCGAAGTGTCGCAGGGCCAGGCTGTCGCAGGGTCAGAGCCCCGTCACGAAGTATTACGTTGGCTGATGCAGTACTTCGACTTTTTCCAGAATCACAGGCTTGCGCGGCACATCACGGGCTGCGGTGTCGACCTTGCCGATGGCATCGACCACGTCCATGCCGCTGGTCACCTTGCCAAAGACGGCGTAACCAAAGTCACGGACACCGTGGTTCAAAAAGCGGTTGTTTTTCAGGTTGATGAAGAACTGCGAAGTGGCGCTGTCTTTAGCCGCGGTGCGTGCCATGGCAATGGTGCCGCGTTCGTTGCCGAGGCCGTTGTCGGCTTCGTTTTTGATCGCTGGCAGGGTGGCTTTTTTCTGCATGTCGAGGTTGTAGCCGCCGCCCTGAATCATGAAGTTGTCAATCACCCGGTGAAACAGGGTGTTGTTGTAATGCTCGCCTTCAATGTAGGTGAGGAAGTTGGCGACCGTTACCGGGGCTTGGTCCGGGTACAGCGTCAGCTCGATATTGCCCATGTTGGTTACCAGGCGAACCTGCACGGTGGATTCTGCCTGAGCCGTCAGTGGCAAGCTGGCAATGCAAGCGAGGGCGAAAAAGAACTTTAAAAGGGATCGTCTGAACATAAAAACTCCGTTTTGTTATTAAAAAGGCGCAGTCTGTGTTGGCAGACTGCGCCTTGGTCGAACCGGGAAGCTATCAGGCCCAGTTGGAGGTTTTCTTGCGGAACAGTGACGGCACAATCAGGCCGAAGAATCCGCCCAGTACCACCAGACCGCCACCGTACAGCAGGTAGTTGAAATCGCGGTCAGCTTCCAGCTGGGCGTTTTCAGCGTTGGCGGCTTCCAGTTGGATTTCCAATTCCTGAGTGCGGGTAGACAAGCGGTGTACCTTGTCATTCAGCGCCATGGCGTTGGATGAAATCTCGCGGATGTTTTCCAGCTCTGTGGTGGCCTCGGTGGCTGTGCGACGCAGCTCTTCGCGTTCGCTGCGCAGCTGGGTCAGCTCCTGCTGCATTTCAACAATCTGGCTGCCAGAGCTGCCCATTTCGGCTTTCAGACGGTCCAGTTCCTGTTGCACCAGAATCAGCTTTTCCTTGGCGGTAATCTGATCCAGCAAATAGCGGGTCAACACCCAGCCTTCACGGCCTTTGGAAGTCCGCACCAGAGAATAGCCGTTGTCGTTGTTCTGGCCCAGCAGCACCAGGTGCTCGCCGGTTTTAAGGGCTTGCAGAATGCGGTACTGGGAACCCGGGCCGGTGCGTAGCTGCAGCCACAGCTCGTCGGTGACGTAGCGTTTTTCACCGGTGGTCACGGCAACATAGTTAGGGTCATCAATGCCAGCCATTGGCTCGCTTTCTTCCGCGTTAACGGCGCCAGCAGCGACCAGCAAAGACAGGCAGATGCCTGCATAGCGTAAAAACTTCACCTGAAACTCCTTATGACTCAGGGCAGGACTTTTTTGTATGGCTTGACGATGACTTGTTGGTAAACACCGGCATCTACATACGGGTCGGCGTCAGCCCAGGCCTGGGCGTCTTCCAGTGAGGCGAATTCGGCAATCACCAGGCTTCCGGTGAAACCGGCGCTGCCCGGATCTTCGCTGTCGATGGCCGGGTGAGGACCGGCAACCAGCAAACGACCTTCGTCGGCCAGGGTTTGCAGGCGCTTGAGGTGGGCCGGGCGAGCCGACAGGCGTTTCTCAAGGCTGTTTTCAATGTCCTGGCTGATAATGGCGTACCACATGGTTCAAGGCTCCTCGTGATTCATGTAACGGTAAAGAAAGACGGATTGGGCAAGGATAAAGACAATGGTTAATCCCAGCAGTCCAAACAACTTGAAGTCTACCCAGATTTCTTCGGAAAAATGGTAGGCAACGAACAAATTGGCAATGCCACTGAAAATAAAGAAGGCGACCCAGGCAAAATTCAGTTTGACCCATACCCCGGCTGGCAGTTGCAGGTTCTGGCCCATCATTTTTTCCAGCAAGGTGGTGCGGGTAAACAGCCAGAACCCCAGGAAGCCCGCAGCGAACAGCCAGTTCACCACCGTCGGTTTCCATTGAATAAAGGTCTTGTCCTGCAAAATCACCGTGGCACCGCCCATCAGTACCACCAGTACCAGGGTAATCAGGTGCATGTTCTCGATTTTGCCAGTGGTCAGGCGGGTATACAGAATCTGCAGGGCGGTGGCCGGAATCAGCACGGCCGTGGCCAGTACAATAGGCTGCATTTGTTGCAGCGCGGCGGCGTTATCGGCACTCAGCATCGGGCCAAGGGCCGCTACCAGTTCCGGGTTGAACTTGTAGGCCAGGAAAAAGGCCACGATGGGGAGGAAATCCAGCAATAACTTCATTATTCGCTTCAACTTCAGTCAGCATTTACAATGGAGCCGATTATGGCCGAAGCCGATGAGAGCGTCCACGTGAGTTCCGAGATCGATTTGCATTGTCACACCACCGCCTCTGATGGCCACTTTGACCCGGAGCAGTTGGTGGAGCGCGCCCATGAGCGCGGCATCAAGACCCTGGCGATTACCGACCACGACTCGGTCGAAGGGTTCCGTCGTGGCCGCCAGCGGGCGGCAGAATTGGGCGTGCAGTTAATTCCCGGCATTGAGCTGTCGACGGTGTGGAGCGGTATTTCCATTCACATTGTCGGGCTCGGATTTGATCCGGAGTCACCGGTCATGCAGCAGGCCGAGCAGCAACAACGTCAGGCCCGGGCCTCCCGCGCCGAGCTGATTGCCCAGCGGGTTGGCAAGAAGTTACGGACCGACATTGCCGTCGCCGACATCGTGTCGCACTCCGGTGTTGAACAGGATCAGCTGGGCCGTCCACACTTTGCCCGCTGGATGATTGAACAAGGGCTGGTGCCGAATATGCAGGTGGCCTTCAACAAGTATCTTGGAGCCGGCAAGATTGGCGACGTCAAAACCGGCTGGGCCAGTATGACGGAAGCCGTTGAATGGATTCGGGCCGCTGGCGGTACGCCAGTGATGGCTCATGCGCATTTGTACAAGATGACCCGCACCAAATTACGCGCCTGTGTGAAAGACTTTATTGCAGCAGGTGGTCAGGGGCTGGAAGTGGCTTATGGTATGATGGACAGCAACCAGCAAGGCCAAATGGCAGCACTCGCCAGAGAGTTCAACCTGCTCGGTTCGTGCGGTAGCGACTACCATGGGCCCAACCGTTTCGGGCTTGAACTGGGTGTGATGCCCGCCTTTCCCAAACTGATTACACCTGTATGGCAGCAGTGGTCTGACGCTGCCTGATTGTGCCGTTCCTGCGTCTTGCCAGACCATTATTATTTTCAAGGAGCTCCTGTGAGCCAATTTTTCCAGATTCATCCGGACAATCCCCAGGCGCGACTGGTAAAACAAGCCGCTGATTTACTGCGCAACGGCGCAGTTGCGGTGATCCCGACCGATTGCTCTTACGCACTGGCCTGTCGTATTGGTGATAAAAAAGCCACTGAAACCATTCAGCGCATTCGCCAGCTCGACCAAAAACACAACTTCACCCTGTTGTGCCGCGACTTCTCGGAACTGTCGACCTTTGCCAAAGTAGAAAACAGCTTCTTCCGGGTTCTGAAAGCTCATACCCCTGGCGCGTTCACCTTTATTCTGCCGGCCACACGTGAAGTACCACGGCTGCTGATGCATCCGAAGAAACGCACCATCGGGATTCGTGTGCCAGACAACGCCATTGCCATGGCGCTGCTGGAAGAAATGGGGGAGCCGCTGATGACCAGCTCGTTGATCATGCCGGGCGATGAATTGCCACTGTCTGACCCTTACGATATTCGCCAGACACTGGAGCACCAGCTGGATCTGGTGATCGATGGCGGTTACTGCGGCTTTGAGGCCACCACCGTGATCGACATGACCGAAGAAGCCCCACAATTGATCCGTCAGGGTGTTGGCGACGCATCGGATATCGTTAGTTAATTCTGCACAATTGTTCGTTGGCAGCGGCGTGGCTTAACGCAGTTGCCAACGAATGTCCTGTCAGGCTGTCAGCGCCAGTCAAAACCGGTATCATGCTCGTTTTGCCGATTTCCAGTCTGGACACCATATGACACAAGAACACGCTTCCAAGGAATCCAAAGCGCCAAAACGCGTATTGACCGGTATTACCACCTCCGGCACTCCGCACCTGGGTAACTACGTGGGTGCTATTCGCCCGGCGATTCAGGCTAATCAGGAAGCCAACAACGAATCCTTCTTCTTCCTGGCCGACTACCACGCCCTGATCAAGTGTCAGGACCCGGCGGCAGTCGCCCAATCGACCAAGGAAATTGCCGCGACCTGGCTGGCTTTGGGCTTGGATACCAGCAAGGCCGTGTTCTATCGTCAGTCCGATATTCCCCAAATTACCGAACTGAGCTGGATGCTGAACTGCGTTTGCGCCAAGGGTCTGATGAACCGTGCTCACGCTTACAAAGCGTCGGTGGATGCCAATTTGGCGGAAGGCGAAGATGCCGACAAGGCCATTACCATGGGTCTGTTCAGCTACCCGGTGCTGATGGCTGCCGATATTCTGATGTTCAGCGCTACCCACGTACCAGTGGGCAAGGACCAGATTCAACACGTTGAAATGGCTCGTGACATGGGCCAGCGTTTTAACCATCTGTACGCCAGCAAAAAGCAGCCGATCATGACGCTGCCAGACTACGTGGTCGACGACAACGTCGCCGTATTGCAGGGTCTGGACGGTCGTAAGATGAGCAAGAGCTACGGCAACACCATTCCGCTGTTCCTCGGCGAAAAGCAGCTCAAGAAGCACATCAACAAGATCAAAACCAACCTGCTGGAGCCGGGTGAGGCAAAAGACCCGGATACCTCTGCGGTATTCCAGATCTGGAAAGCGTTCGCTTCCGAGCAGCAGGCCGCGGATATGCGTCAGGCCTTTGCCGATGGTATTGCCTGGGGCGAAGCCAAGAAGCAACTGTTTGAACTGGTGAACGGCGAGTTGGCCGAAGCCCGCGAGCGCTACAACGACCTGATGGACAAGCCACAGGAAGTGGAAGAGCAGCTGCAAGCCGGTGCTGAACGCGCCCGCGCAGTGGCTAAGCCGATGATTGAACGCGTGCGTGAAGCCGTTGGCATTCGTGGTCTGGTGTAAGCGTGCAGCAGCTTAAGCTCACCTCTGTGTCTGTGACGCTGATTCCGGCATGACGGAAGCGGCCGAGACCGACACCGAGCGCGAACCGCTGGCCCCGCAGGGGGAAATGCCGTTCGCGCTGGTTCAGGGGCAGCCGATGACTCAGCTGCCACTGGACCTGTACATTCCGCCCGATGCACTGGAAGTGATTCTGGAGCAGTTCGAAGGGCCTCTGGATCTGCTGCTGTATCTGATTCGCAAGCAGAACCTCGATATTCTTGACGTTAACGTCTCTGAAATTGTCGATCAGTACATCCAGTACATCGATATGATGCAGGCATTGCAGCTGGAACTGGCCGGAGAATATCTGGTGATGGCCGCGATGCTGGCAGAGATCAAAAGCCGGGTACTGTTGCCGCGCAACAAGGAAGCCAGCGAAGACGAGGAAGAAGATCCGCGTGCAGAGTTGATTCGTCGCTTGCAGGAATACGAGCGCTTTAAAACCGCCGCAGAAGATCTCGACAGCTTGCCACGAATGGAACGTGATACCTTGCAAACCCGCTTGCAGGTTGAAAACCGGGTCGTTAATCGGGTCCATCCTGACGTGGATATGCGCGAACTCATGCTGGCCTATGCCTCAATTCTGCGACGTGCTGAGCGCAGTGAGCATCACGAAATCCAGCGCGAACAGCTGTCCACCCGTGAGCGTATGTCGCAAGTGCTGGAACGCATGCGAGGCTCTGAATTCGTGGCATTCACCACCTTGTTCGAGCCAGAAGAGGGCAAGCTGGGTGTGGTGGTCACGTTTTTGGCGGTGCTGGAGCTGGTGAAAGAAAAACTGATTGAACTGGTTCAGCAACAGCTGTTTGGGCCAATTCATGTACGAATGAAATCTGCACCGCTGGCGGCGCAAGGAGACGAGGAGGTGCTCTACCATGACGACTGATCATTCCGACGCCTCGTCCTCCGGTCGTCAGCGCGGTTGTGAATTGACCACCCGTGAGCTTGCCGGTGTGCTCGAAGCTGCCATGTTGGCACACGGTGCCACCCTGTCGCTGGACCGGATGGCGTCGTTGTTTGACGAAGACCGACGGCCGCTCAACAGCGAACTGCGAGCAGCGCTCGAAGAGTTGGCAGTGCAGCTGGAAGGCCGTGGTGTGGAATTAAAAAAAGTGGCCAGCGGCTACCGTTTGCAAGTGCGCGAGCACACCATGCCGTGGGTCAGTCGCTTGTGGGAGGAGCGCCCACCGCGGTATTCCCGTGCGTTACTGGAGACTCTGGTGCTGATCGCCTATCGTCAACCGGTAACCCGTGGCGATATTGAAGACGTCCGCGGGGTGGTGGTCAGCAGTAATATCATCAAAACCCTGTTGGAGCGGGAATGGGTCAAGGTGGTTGGCCATCGTGATGTACCGGGTCGTCCGGCGCTTTACGCCACCACCAATGAGTTTCTGGATTATTTTGGCCTCAGCGGGCTGGATCAGCTGCCGAGTCTGATGGAAATTCGTGACCTCGACGACGCCAATCGACGGCTTGAACTCGGCGATGAAGCCGAGGCCAAGCGGCCACCGTCAGAAAGCTACGACTTTGTCAGTGACGAGGATGTCGCACAGCGCGGCGCCGACGTGCTGGACGCTACGGCGGAAGATCTGGCCGAGGCAGAACAACTGGTTGCCCGGGTTGAACACAACCTGTTTGGTGACAAGGACGAAGGCGCAGAGGGCGAAGCCTCTGCTGCCAGCAAGGGATGCACACCTCTGCGCCAGGGCTCGACATCCGCTGGCCAGAAAAATATGGGTGATCTGCTGAGCCGATTCGAATCGCAAGATCGACAAACGGCTCAACCAACACATCAGGCAGACGCTGAAGTAACCGACAGCGCTGCCAAACAGCAAGATAGCGAAGAATGAAAGAACGAGTTCAGAAAATACTGGCGGTGACTGCAGTCGCGCCTTCCCGCCGTGAGGCGGAACGTTGGATCGCCGAAGGTCGGGTTACTGTTAACGGTGAAAAAGCCGTGCTGGGTGACCGGGCTGATCGACATGACGAAATCCGCGTCGATGGCCGCGTTGTCAAAATGGACGACGTTGGTCGTGTTTGCCGGGTGCTGGCGTACAACAAGCCAGTGGGCGAAGTGTGTTCACGGGTTGACCCTGAAGGTCGACCAACCGTGTTTGACCACCTGCCAAAAACCAAGGGCGAGCGCTGGATTAACGTTGGTCGACTGGATATCAACACCAGTGGTCTGTTGCTGTTCACCACTGACGGTGAGCTGGCCAACAAGCTGATGCACCCGTCGACAGGCGTTGACCGTGAATACGCGGTTCGCGTTCGTGGCGACGTCGACGAGCCAATGATTGAGCGCCTGAAAGAAGGCGTGTTGCTGGAAGACGGCATGGCGCGTTTTACCGACGTTAAGTTCTTCGACGGTGAAGGTGCCAACAAGTGGTACCACTGTGTGGTTATGGAAGGTCGTAACCGCGAAGTACGTCGTCTGTGGGAAAGCCAGGAAGTTGAAGTGAGCCGCCTGAAGCGGGTTCGCTATGGCTGTATTTTCCTGCCGTCCAGCATTCCGGTTGGTACCTGGGTAGAACTGGGCCAGCGTGAAGTAAACGACCTGCGTGATATGGTCGATATGGAACGCAAGAAAATCCGTCGCCTGATCGGCAAGGAAAAAGTACGGTTCCAGCGTGAGCAAAAGCGCCAGAAAGTACGTCAGCACGCAAACACCAAGCCGCGTTCCAAATAACGCACATCCTATGAGCGTCAGCACTGGCGACATGAATAAAAAAACCGGGAATTTCCCGGTTTTTTTATGGCCGTTTATCGGTATCAATCGTTAGCGCACGGCCGTCTCGGCCTGATCCAGCTCCTGATCGCCAATCACCTGGTTGCGGCCAGCCCCTTTGGCGGTATAAAGCGCCAGATCAGCCCGATTGATCAGGCTGGCCCGGGAGTCGCTGGGTTGCAGGCTGGCAACGCCAACACTGGCTGTTACCTTGACCCGCTCAGCCGTTTCCATAACCTGTACCTGAATGGCGCTTATCGAGCGACGAATGCGCTCCGCCACCATCATGGCGTCGTCGTGAGCGGCATTGGTCAGCAAGACCAGAAATTCTTCACCGCCATAGCGGAAGCAGAGGTCGGTCTGGCGGATACATTTCATAATTTCGTCAACGGCTTGCTTCAGCACGGCGTCGCCCATGCTGTGGCCATAGCTGTCGTTTATTCTCTTGAAGTGGTCCAGGTCAATCATCAGCAGTGAAACGTCCTGATCGTGACGATGGCAAAGCTCCACTTCGCGGTCCATGGTGCGATCCAGAGCGACCCGGTTGCCAACTCCAGTGAGTGGGTCCCGGAATGACGCATCGAGGGCTTCCCGATAACGCAAGGCATTGCGCAGTGGGTACAGCAGTGTGCTCAACAAACCTTCGATGTTGGCCAGCTCGTACTCGCGAAAACGACTGGAGCGAAAGAACACCAGTTCGCCGATGCCTTCGCCATGGGTCTTGAGGTCGTAGCTGACGCTGTGGGCACAGGTCTTGCCCTGGGAGACCACGGTGTTGAGCTTGCGGCAGCGATAGCTGATGCCGTCGACCAGAACCGTGTCTTGTATGTCTTTGAAGAATATTTCAATCAGTTGAGGCAGCTCCAGGGTGGTCTGAAGCTTGCCGGTCAACCGAAAGAGCACATCTGGGCGAATATCCGGCTTGAGCGCAATCTCACCGAATGTCGCGATATTCTTATCGTCTCTTAATTCTGCCTGGCCGATGCTTTGAAATGGAGTCACCCTGCCACCTCTTTACCGTTTTGAAATACGTTCCAGAGATTAGCGATTTCCATGCCAATACCGATTATCAGGAATTAGTTCTTTAAAATCAGTAGCTTGACGATGATTTACATTGGCGAAGGGCAAGTTTTGTCGCTCTGGCGGCAATGGTTGCCGGTATGGCCTTGCGGATTTCTGGCGCTTTGGTGGTGGGAAATCGTTGGAAAGCTGACGTTTTGACGTCGCGGCATGTGTCGATGTTAAGGCGTCATTTTCAGTGTTCAATAAAACAACAGCCCGCGCTGCAAGACAGGGCGGGCTGTGTTTATCTGGCAGTGGATCGCAGCGAAGGCATTACATGCCGTAGGCTTGTTCCAGAGCCTGCAGTTCACCAGAGCTGCGCATGGCGTCCAGCGTGGCCTGCAGCTTGTTGACAATGCTTGGGTCTGTTTCCGGGTTAATGGCCAGGTAGACCGGGTTAACGCTGTACACCAGTACGTTCTTGATGGCACCCATGTCGGTCAGGTCAGCCGCCAGGTAAGGACCGGCCAGAGCGTCAGAGATCCACAGGTCGATGGTACCCAGTTGCAGGCGCTTGGGGTTTTCGGTATCGCTTGGGGCGACGTTAACGTTAAAGCCGCGCTTGATCAGGTGATCGGCGTAGTAGTCGCCCTTGTAGCCACCAATGCGGTAACGACGGGCATCTTCCAGACTTTTCAGTTCGATGGTGCTGCCCGGGCGGGCAAACAGAGCGCCGCGCATTTCAGTCACAGGGCCAACCCACTGGTACATAGGTTCGCGTTCTGCAGTACGGACGGCACAGAACAGGCCGTGATCCTTGCGGCGTTGAACACGTTGCTGGCCATAGGACCAGTTACGCAAACGCATTTGATAGTCGATACCTGCTTTTTTGAACAGGGCTTTCATAATGCTTGGGCACAGGCCGTCAATTTCATCGCCGCTGTGTGCGAATGGCTGGCCTGTCGTGGTCATGCTGTAAGGCGGGTACTGTTCCGTGAACAGGCTGAGAGAAGTGTCTGCTGTTGAAGTTTGAACATTTACTGACAGGGCTACGGTGGCAATAGCCAGCAACCGGGAAAGTTTGATCATCTTGCCGTTCTCGTTGTTCTGGTTTTTTTGTGATGCTTCCAAATGCAGAGCTGCTCTCCCTGCGTGTCAGGGACCCTCTGAATAACCCGGTATGAGTGCAGAGCTATTCAGAGACTTCCTGACCATTACTTTACGTAATTTTTGTAGGTTTATTGTTAATAAATGAGCAGATTGTCGAGAATAGTCACATATGCAACATGAAAAATCTCGTTTTTGCGACTTAAACACCTGATTTATTAAGAGAATTCTTTAATAAATACTTTCTCGATGAACTATTTCCGAGAGTTCATTATTCGGTAAATCCTGTTGTTTGCCTGCTAATAAACGTTTCATTGTGGGTCTGAGGTAGCAAATCCAAACCGAAAACTCACTCGTAAGTATGACAAGAGAAATTGAGCGATTTTTATGGCTCATATATGGATTGTCGGCTCTGTTCTTTGAGTTATAAGTCGAGTTGTGGTTCTTACCATATCCCAGCGCACGAAATGCCAAAAAAATACGGATGTGGTTGGCTCGAAATGACCGCTGTCGGCGGGCTTCTGCAGCACGTTATGGTTTGTTGCTTATCTGTGGCTGTTTATGTTTATACATCGAGGGTAGGGGGCGAGTAGAACTTCGTACGGCAGAAACCCCGAAGTGCACTTCGGGATTTCTGCCAGGTGGTGTCAGGCGGGTACAACAAACGCCTGTTCGCCCTGGGCGTTGAGGCTTTGGCCATTGATGGCCTTGGAAGCCGGGCTCATCAGGTACAAATACAGCGGCATGATGTCGGCGGCTTCGGTGACGTCGGCCGGGTTTTCCAGCGGGTAGGCAGCGGCGCGCATTCCTGTGCGCGTTGCTCCCGGGTTAATGCAGTTCACCCGAATCTCGCTGGTGTTTTCCAATTCCTGATGCAGCACCTGCATCAGTCCCTCGGTGGCAAATTTGGAGACCGAATAAGCGCCCCAATAGGCTCGACCTTCGCGGCCTACGCTGCTGGTGGTGAAAATCACCGAGGCATCGGCGTTGGTTTCGCGCAGTAACGGCAGCAGTTGTTTGACCAGCATAAACTGGCCGTTGACGTTAATTTGCATCACCTTTTGCCAGGTATCGGCGTGGTAATTATCCAGCGGGGTGCGTTGTCCCAGTACCCCCGCGTTTAGCAGCACACCGTCGAGCTTGCCAAAGTGTTGGCCAATCAGTTGCGCCAACTGCACATAGGGGTCTTCCTCGCGGGTTTCCAAATCAAATGGCAGAACGGCTGCCTGAGGTAGGCTTTCTGCTTCAATCAGGTCGTAGGTGTCATTCAGGGCTTCCTGGGTGCGTCCCAGCAGCAAGACAGTCGCGCCAGCGCGGGCGTAGGTCAGGGCGGCTTCACGGCCAATGCCGTAACCGGCGCCAGTGACCAGAATGGTGCGGCCTTCCAGAGGGCGTTTGCTGTGTTCGGTTGCGTGATTGGTCATGGTGTTTTCTGATTATTGGGGTTGGGTCAGTCGCACCGTGGCAGGAGGATGCGACTGAATTGAGCGTGGCGTTGTCCGGGCTGTTTTGGCAAGCCGTCAGGGTTGCTTGGCAGCCAGCAGGTCCAGTAACTGATATGGATTATCTATGCTGGCATCTGCGCCCCATTGCGCTGGGTCATCATCGTCTTCAATATAGCCAAACAAGGCGGCAATGCTGTACATGCCCGCGGCCTTGCCTGCTTCAATATCGCGAATGTGATCACCGACGTACCAGCAGTCGCCCGCATCGACGTTCAGTTCAGCGGCGCACTTGAACAGGCCTTCCGGATGCGGCTTGGCTTGCGCCAGATCGTCCGCACAAATCAGGCTGGCGGTTTCGATGTTGAGCTTTTGCAACAAGGGCTCGGCAAACCGCCGTGGCTTGTTGGTGACGATGGCCCATTGAATGCCGAGGCTGCCAAGGTCGTCCAACACCTGCTCAAATCCTTCAAAGTAGGCGCTGCCGGTGGCCAGATGGTCGCCGTAGCGGTCGAGCAGACGATTACGGTAATCCATGAACTGCGGGTGGTCGCGTTCGACTTCCCAGGTCAGTTCGGTGAGTGCCGCGCCGCCATTGCTGACCTGCTTGCGAATCACATCGTTGGCAAGTACGGGCTTGCCGAGTTCTTCGCGCATGCTGTTCACCACGCCGAAGAAATCCGGCGCGGTGTCTACCAGGGTGCCATCAAGGTCAAACAGGATGGCGCTGGGGCGGCGAGGCGTGGTCATGGCTTCAGGCTCCGGCTTCAGCGCTGGCAGGCAGGCTGGTGGTCATCATGTAGTTGACGCTCACATCGTTGTCATTGAGCTTGTAGGTCTTGAACAGCGGGTTGTAGGTCAGGCCGGTCATGTGCTCAGGCTGCAAGTCGGCTTCACGGGCCCAGCGGGTCATTTCGCTTGGTTTGATGAACTTGGCGTAATCGTGGGTACCAGCCGGCAGCATTTTGAGGATGTATTCGGCGCCAACAATTGCGAACAGGTAGGCCTTCGGGTTGCGATTAATGGTAGAGAAGAACACCTTGCCGCCCGGTTTCACCAGGGTTGCACAGGCCTTCATAATGGACGCTGGGTCGGGAACGTGCTCAAGCATTTCCAGACAGGTCACCACGTCGAAGCTGGCTGGCTGCTCGGCCGCCAGTTGTTCAACCGGAATGCGCTGGTAGTTGATGTTTACGCCGCTTTCCAGAGCATGCAGTTTGGCCACGTTGAGGGGGGCTTCGCCCATGTCGATACCCATGACATCGGCACCTCGCTGAGCCATGGCTTCGCTCAGCAAGCCACCGCCACAACCTACGTCCAGCACTTTCTTGCCAGCCAGACCGGCAGCCTGATCGATGTAGTTGCAGCGCAGTGGGTTAATGTCGTGCAGTGGCTTGAACTCACTGTCTGGGTCCCACCAGCGGCTGGCCAGGGCTTCAAACTTGGCTACTTCGGTTGGATCAACGTTCGGGGTGCTGTGTTCTGTCATATCACTATCCTGTCGTCCGCTGCCGGTTATTCAAAGCAGCGGTTTGATGGCCTTCAGCCTTGTTGAATTCGGGTTGCCCAATGTTTGGCATTGGCGGTAATGCTTGCTTCGTCCAGCTCGGTCAGCTGGCCGTTGGCCAACAGGCATTTGCCTGCGACCCAGACAAAATCGGTGTAACGGCTGCTGTCGGTGTAAACCAGCTGGGAGGCGACGTCGAACAGCGGCTGTTGCGGCATGTTCGACAGGTCAATGGCTTGCAGGTCGGCCCATTTGCCAACGTCGATGGAACCGGTCTGGGCGCCAATGCCGAGTGCTCGGGCACTGCCAATGGTGGCCATTTCCAGGGCTTGCCAGGCGGGCAGGGCAGAGGCGTCAGAGGCTACGGCCTTGGCCAGCATGGCGGCGGTTTTCATTTCGCCTTGCAGATTCAGGTCGTTATTGCTGGCTGCGCCATCGGTGCCCAAACCAATGTTAACGCCGGCGGCGGCCATTTTGGCGATTGGGCTGAAGCCACTGGCCAGCTTCAGGTTGGATTCCGGGCAGTGCACAACGGATGTGCCGCTATCTTGCAGAATACGGATATCGCTGTCGTCGATCTGGGTCATATGAACGCAGGAAACCCGCTCGTTCAGAAAGCCCAGGTCCTGCAGGCGTTGGGTTGGGCGTTTGCCCAGCTTGTCGATGCTGTCCTGCACCTCAAAGGCGGTTTCATGCAGGTGGATTTGCACCGGCATCTGCTTTTCATCTGCAATCACGCGAATCTGGCGCAGCGGGCCGTCGGATACCGTGTACGGAGCATGAGGCCCCAGGCCAAGTGTTACCAGTGGCTCGTTGCCAAAGTGGTCGTGTAGCCGCAGTGCCTTCTTTATATACTCATCGGCGTTGGCGCCAAAGTTGGTGGGGAAGTCGAGAATCGGGGTAAAGCTGACGTGGCGAATACCCGCATCCACCGATGCCTGAATGGCATCCTGAGGAAAGAAGTACATGTCGGCAAAGGTGGTGGTGCCGGACTTCAGCATTTCCGCCACAGCCAGACGGGTGCCGTCGCTGACAAATTCCGGATTCACCCATTTGCCTTCGGCTGGCCAGATGTGTTCCTGCAGCCAGGTCATCAGCGCCAGGTCGTCTGCCATGCCTCGAAACAGTGACATGGCCGCGTGGCCGTGGGCGTTGACGTAGCCGGGCATCAGCACGTGGTTGCCAAGATCGAGGGTGTCACTGGCTTCACGCTGACAGTCTTGCGGTTCAATCGCGTCGATCTTGCCGTCTTTCACATACACCGAAACCTGTTCCTGTACGGAACGGTCTCCCTGCATGGAGATCAGCCAGCGGGCATTGATTCGTAAATCGGCCGTCATCGGTCGTCCTCTGGTGTTGGCGCTTTGTGAATGTGCAACAGGCGACATTATATCAAGCGTTCGATGGCAAATTCGACCGTTACCCTCTACAGCCTGAAATCTCTTTGATTGAATGAAAATTGTTCAAATTTCCTGCGCTCAGGGCCGTCAGTGACGCGTAAGGACGCTGCTGACGTTGCACTGGCATTGGGGGCCGTATTCGGTGCTTGCGGCTTGTGTCGCTTTTCTGAGGCGCTGAGAGCCGTCTGAATGGCTAATGATCCTAGGTAATTGGCGCTTTTATGATATGCTACGGGGCTTAGTTTTCGGAGGATTGATCGGGGTTTGATCAATCCGTCCCAGCCATTGCCGCACAACGATTGTGTGGCCAGTTACAGCACGGATCCAGAGAGTCTATGGGTGAGTTAGCCAAAGAAGTTCTCCCGATTAACATCGAAGATGAACTGCAGCAGTCCTACCTTGATTACGCCATGAGCGTAATTGTCGGGCGGGCACTGCCAGATGTTCGGGATGGTCTGAAACCGGTACACCGTCGTGTTTTGCACGCCATGAACGTACTTGGTAACGACTGGAACAAAGCATACAAGAAATCGGCCCGTGTGGTCGGTGACGTTATCGGTAAATACCACCCTCACGGCGACTCTGCGGTTTACGACACCATCGTGCGTATGGCGCAGGACTTCTCCATGCGTTACACCCTGGTTGATGGCCAGGGTAACTTCGGTTCGATCGACGGCGACTCCGCTGCGGCGATGCGTTACACCGAAATTCGCATGGCCAAGATCAGCCACGAAATGCTGGCCGATATCGACAAGGAAACCGTTGACTGGGTGCCAAACTACGACGGCACTGAACAGATTCCGGAAGTACTGCCTACCCGTATTCCGAACCTGCTGGTGAACGGCTCTGCCGGTATCGCCGTGGGCATGGCAACCAATATTCCGCCGCACAACCTGAAAGAAGTTCTGACGGGTTGTCTGGCACTGATCGACAACCCGGATATCGACATCGATGGTCTGATGGAATACATCCCGGGTCCGGATTTCCCAACTGGCGCCTTCATTAATGGCCGTGACGGCATTGTTGATGCTTACCGCACTGGTCGTGGCAAGATTTACCTGCGTGCTCGTCACCACTTCGAGGAAGACGAGAAAAACGGCAAGGTCAGCATTGTGTTCACCGAAATCCCATACATGGTGAACAAGGCCCGTCTGATCGAAAAAATCGCCGAACTGGTAAAAGACAAGAAAATTGAAGGCATCACCGAGCTGCGTGACGAGTCCGATAAGGACGGTATGCGTATCGTGGTGGAACTGCGTCGTGGCGAAATGCCGGAAGTGGTGCTGAACAACCTGTTCGCCCAAACCCAGCTGCAAGGCGTGTTTGGTATCAACACCGTGGCACTGGTGGATGGTCAGCCAAAAACGCTGAACCTGAAACAGCTGCTGGATGCGTTCGTCAAACACCGCCGTGAAGTGGTCACCCGTCGTACCATTTACGATCTGCGCAAGGCCCGTGAACGTGGTCATTTGCTGGAAGGTCTGGCGCTGGCATTGGCCAACATCGATCCGGTGATTGAGCTGATCAAGTCCTCGCCAAACGGTGCTGAAGCCAAAGAGCGTTTGATCAACACCGCCTGGAATCCGGGTGATGTGCTCGATATGCTGGAACGTGCTGGTGAAGACGCTTGTCGTCCGGACGATCTGGAGCCTCAGTTTGGCTTCCGCGATGGCAAGTACTACCTGTCTCCGGCTCAGGCCCAGGCAATTCTGGATCTGCGTTTGCAGAAACTGACCGGCCTTGAGCACGAAAAACTGATCGAAGAATACCAGCAGAAGCTGGAAGAAATTGCCGAGTACCTGGAAATTCTGGGTTCTCCAGAGCGTCTGATGCAGGTGATTCGTGAAGAGCTGGAAGCCATTCGTGAAGAATACGGCGACGAGCGTAAGTCCGAAATCATCGCGGTTAAACGCGACCTGAGCATGGCCGACCTGATTCCGGTTGAAGATCTGGTGCTGACCCTGTCTCACAGCGGTTACGCCAAAACACAGCCGATCGATGCCTACCAGGCCCAAAAGCGTGGCGGTAAAGGCCGCTCTGCAACGTCGGTAAAAGACGAAGACTTTATTGAACATCTGCTGGTGGTGAACAGCCACGACACCGTGTTGTGCTTTACCGATGCCGGCAAGGTGTACTGGCTGACCGTTTACGATATTCCGCAAGCTTCCCGTAATGCCAAAGGTCGTCCGATTGTGAACGTGCTGGCATTGGACGAAGGCGAGCGTATTACCGCGATTCTGCCGGTTGAAGAATACACCGAAGACCAATACGTCTTTATGGCCACCGCCCGCGGTACCGTTAAGAAGACCACGCTGGATCAGTTCTCCCGTCCGCGTTCTACCGGTTTGATTGCCTGTGAGCTGGACGAAGGTGACTGGCTGGTGGGTGTAGACATCACTGACGGTACTCAGGACATCATGCTGCTGTCCGACGCCGGTAAGGCCGTTCGCTTCAAGGAATCCGACGTGCGTGCCATGGGCCGTACCGCCCGTGGTGTTCGTGGTATCAAACTGGCCGACGAACAGCAGGTGATCTCGCTGATCGTGCCAAAAGAAGACGGTGCTGTTCTGACCGCTTCCGAGCGTGGTTTTGGTAAGCGTACCGACGTCACTGAATTCCCGACCAAAGGCCGTGGTACCCAGGGTGTGATCGCCATGGTGACCAACGAGCGTAACGGTCGCATGGTTGGCGCGGTGCAGGTGTTCGACGGCGACGAAGTGATGCTGATCAGTGACCAGGGCACTCTGGTGCGTACCCGCATTAACGAAGTATCTCTGCTGGGTCGTAACACCCAGGGCGTTACCCTGATCAAGGTCGACAAGAAAGAGAAACTGGTGGGTCTGGAGCGCATCTGTGATGCCGATGAAGACGACGAGCTGGTCGATGGTCAATTGGCAGATGGTGAACTGGTTGAAGGCGAGCTGGATGAAGGTGAAGTCGCAGAGGGTACTGATGCCCCTGAAGCCGATGCCGATAGCAGCACTGACAGCACTGACAGTAACACGGATTCCGACACCCAAAACGAAGACGACGCCGAATAAGGCGTCGTGATTGATTGCAAGAGCATACATAAGCAATGAGCCGAGCGTATAACTTCTGTGCAGGTCCGGCGGCCCTGCCGATTGCGGTATTGGAGCGCGCCAGCGCGGAAATGGTCGACTGGCGCAACAAGGGCCTGTCGCTGATGGAGATGAGCCACCGTCACAAAGACGTTGTGGAAGTCTGCAAAAAAGCCGAACTGGACCTGCGTGAGCTGATGAACATCCCTGAAAACTACAAGGTGATGTTCATGCAAGGCGGCGCCAGCAGCCAGTTTGCAATGATTCCGCTGAACCTGGCCAACAAGTCCGGCAAGGTGGATCAGATTGTTACCGGTCAGTGGTCCAGGAAAGCCCATGCCGAAGGCAAGCGTTTTGCCGACGTGAATCTGGCAGCCACCACGGCGGATAACAACTTCACTTCCGCGCCAGCTCAGGCAGACCTGAACCTCAGCGCCGACGCTGACTACGTTCACTACTGCCCGAACGAAACCATTGGCGGTGTGGCGTTTGACTACATTCCGGAAACCGGTGATGTACCGCTGGTAGCGGATTTGTCCTCTGCCATTTTGTCGGAGCCGCTGGATGTGTCGAAATTCGGCATGATCTACGCCGGTGCTCAGAAAAACATTGGCCCTGCGGGTCTGTGTGTGGTGATTGTGCGCGAAGACCTGATTGGTAACGCCCAGGCCATCACGCCAACCATGATGGATTACAAGGTCTGCGCCGACGCCGACTCCATGTACAACACGCCGCCAACCTACAGCTGGTACCTGTCTGGCCTGGTGTTTGAGTGGCTGAAAGAGCAGGGCGGTGTGGAAGCCATTGCCGAGATCAACCGTCGCAAGGCCAAGGCGCTGTACGACTTTATTGATGGCAACGACTTCTACGCCAACCCGGTGGCTGTGAACAATCGCTCGATCATGAACGTGCCGTTTACGCTGGCCGACAGCAACCTCGACAAGCTGTTCCTGCAGGAAAGTGAAGCCGCTGGCTTGCTGAACCTCGCCGGTCACCGCAGTGTCGGTGGTATGCGTGCCAGCATTTACAACGCCGTGCCAGAACAAGCCGTTACTGCACTGATCGAGTTTATGGCGGACTTTGCCCGTCGTAACGGGTAATCTCTTCGCACGACTCAACACGAAGTCTGGGCTGGTAGCGGTCGTTGCCAGCCTGATTCGCATCGAACAAGAACACAGCAAGGCAAATCATGACTGAAGCCCAGGAACTGGAAAAACTCCGCCAATCCATCGACTCGATTGATCGCCAGATTCAGGAATTGATCAATCAGCGCGCCCGTTGCGCCCAGCAAGTGGCCGAGGTGAAGGAAAAATACGCTCAGCCGGGCGAACAGGTGTTGTTTTACCGTCCCGAGCGCGAAGCCCAGGTATTGCGGAATGTAATGGCCCGCAATGAAGGTCCGATCACTGGCGAAGGCATGGCGCGTTTGTTCCGTGAAATCATGTCCCAGTGTCTGGCGTTGGAAGAGCCATTGCAGGTGGCGTTCCTTGGCCCTGAAGGTACCTTTACCCAGCAGGCCGCGGTGAAGCATTTTGGTCATGCGGTTAATTGCCAGAGCAAGGTATCCATTGCCGATGTGTTCCGCGATGTGGAAAGTGGCTCTGCCAACTTCGGTGTGGTGCCGGTAGAAAACTCCACCGAAGGCGTGGTGACCCACACCCTCGACAGTTTTTTCGATTCCAATCTGAGCATCTGTGGCGAAGTGACCCTGCGCATCCATCACAACCTGATGTCTCAGGGTGATGGCAGCAACATCAAACGCATTTACTCCCACTCTCAGTCTTTGGGTCAGTGCCGCCAGTGGCTGGATCAGCACTACCCGAATGCCGAGCGCATTGCCCTGAACTCCAACGCCGAAGCGGCACTGAAGGCCAGTCAGGACCCGGAATCTGCTGCTATTGCTGGTGAAGTGGCTTCCGAGCTGTATAAGCTGAACCTGCTGCACGCCAACATTGAAGACCGCCCTGACAACACCACCCGCTTCCTGATTGTGGGTCCGAACCCGACGCTGTCCAGTGGCGAAGACAAAACCTCCATTATGGTGTCCAGCCGTAACCAGCCGGGTGCCCTGTATCAGGTGCTGGAACCGTTCCACAGTGCTGGCATCAGCCTGACGCGCATCGAAACCCGTCCGGCTCGTTCCGGAACCTGGAACTACGCCTTCTTTATTGACTTCGAAGGTCACCGTGATGATGCCAGCATCAAGACGGTACTGGAGCAATTGCAAGGCGTGGCCGCTGACTACAAATGGTTGGGCTCCTATCCGAAAGCTGTGCTGTAAGCCGTTACAGCGCGGTAAGTACCGCAGACGTAATCCTATTCAAGACGTTACTGGCCTGATCCAGTACTGACCCGTTAAGAGAGACAGATATGAGTGTGAATTTCCTCGAGTTGGCCGTTTCCGGAGTTCAGGGGCTGCACCCTTATCAGCCGGGCAAGCCAACCGACGAGCTGGCCCGTGAACTGGGTATCAACGAAGCTGACATCGTCAAGCTGGCCAGTAACGAAAACCCGCTGGGCCCATCCCCAGCCATTGAAGATGCCATCAAGGCGCAACTGGCAGAGTTGACTCGCTACCCTGACGGTGCCGGTTTCGAGCTGAAAGCCGAGCTGTGCGAGCGTTTGGGCGTGGAAATGAACCAGATCACTCTGGGTAACGGTTCCAGCGATATCCTCGATTTCATCGTCCGTGTATTCGTTGAAAAGGGTGACAACGTCGTTGTAGCTCAGCACGCGTTTTCTATTTACGGTCTGGTCACCCGTGCCGCCGGCGGTGATGTGATTGAAGTGCCTGCCAAAAACTGGGGGCATGACCTGCCAGCCATGGCAGCGGCCATCAATGACAAAACCCGCATTGTGTTCCTGACCAATCCGAACAACCCGACAGGTACTTACAACACTCGTGAAGAGTTGGAAGCCTTCCTGAAGCTGGTTCCTGAAAACGTTGTGGTTCTGCTGGACGAAGCCTACTTCGAATACGTCAACAAGGACGATTACCCGTCCGGTATCGACTACCTGAACCAGTACCCGAATCTGGTGGTGTCCCGTACCTTCTCCAAGGCCTATGGCCTGGCGTCCCTGCGTGTCGGTTATGGCATCTCCAGTCCGGAACTGGCGGATCTGATGAACCGTATTCGCCCGCCGTTCAACGTCGACTCTTTTGCACTGGCTGCAGCCAAAGCTGCTCTGTGTGATGACAGCTACCTGGCGCGCAGTGTCGAGGTGAACAACCAGGGTATGGCGCAACTGACTGGCGCGTTTGACGAGTTGGGTCTGGAATTCATCCCGTCGGTTGGCAACTTTGTTTCGTTCAAGCTGCCAGAAGCGTTTGAAGACAAGGCGGTTAATCAGGCGCTGCTGCAGCAAGGCGTGATCATCCGTCCGGTGGCCAACTACGACATGCCGGGATACATCCGTGTTTCTGTGGGTACCCAGGCTGAAAACCAGACCTTTATCGACGCATTGAAAAAGGTGCTGGCTTGAGTTCAGTAACCCCGTTTTTTGTTAACCGCATTGCCGTTATTGGCCTGGGACTGATTGGTTGCTCCTGGGTCAAGGGCTTGCGTGATCGTGGCTGTGTGGCATCGGTGGTGGGTTGTGACCGCAACCTCGATTCCATGCAGCAGGCGGTTGAATTGGGCATCATTGACGAATACGCCGAAACTCCGGCCGAGGCGGTCGCCAGGGCCGATCTGGTGATCGTGTCTGTGCCGATTCTGTCGGTGCGTCCGGTGCTGGCTTCGATTGCTGAAGGTTTGCCAGAACATGCGGTGATTACCGATGTTGGTTCAGTGAAAGGCTCGGTTGCCCGTGATGCGGCAGCGGTGTTTGGTGAAGGCTTTGACCGTTTTGTGTTGGGTCATCCTATCGCTGGTTCTGAGCGCAGTGGCGTGAAAGCTGCCAACGGCGATTTGTTTGCTCGTCACAAGATCATCGTCACCACCGAAGATCACACCAATGCCGATGCCCTGAAGCTGGTGATTGGTGCTTGGCAGGCCGTTGACGCCGAAGTGGAAACCATGACGGTTGACCACCACGACGAAGTACTGGCAGCGACCAGTCACTTGCCGCACCTGTTGGCTTACTCGCTGGTGGACACACTGGCGAACAGCCATGAGAACAAGGAAATTTTCAATTACGCCGCCGGCGGCTTCCGCGACTTCACTCGAATCGCAGCCAGTAGCCCGGAAATGTGGCGTGATATTTTTACTGCCAATCGTGAGCACCTGTTGGCAACGCTGGATCTGTTTAATGCAGATCTGATCAAGCTGCGAGCGGCAATCGAGAGTGATGACCAAACCACTCTGATGGGCGTGTTGACCCGCGCCAAATCCGCTCGTGATCATTTTTCAAACATACTCGCCCGACGGGCCTTTGTGGAACCTATGAAAACCAGCTCACTTACTTACAAGGCAAATCCATCCAAAACCATGTCGGGCACCTTCCGTGTGCCTGGCGATAAATCGATTTCTCACCGCTCCATCATGCTGGGATCGCTGGCTAACGGCACCACCGAAGTCAGTGGCTTCCTGGAAGGCGAAGACAGCCTGGCCACGTTGCAGGCGTTCCGCGACATGGGCGTTGTGATCGAAGGCCCACACCGTGGTCGCGTGACCATTCATGGTGTTGGTCTACACGGTCTGAAAGCACCGGCTAACTCTCTGTATGTTGGCAACTCCGGTACCTCTATTCGTTTGCTGGCTGGCCTGATGGCGGGTCAGAACTTCGATGTTGAAATGACCGGTGACGAATCCCTCAGCAAGCGTCCAATGGGCCGTGTTGCCGATCCGCTGCGCCTGATGGGCGCTGAAGTGGGTACGGCAGAAGGTGGTCGTCCACCGCTGAAAATTCACGGCGGCAGCAAGCTGAAAGGTATTCATTATGATCTGCCAATGGCATCTGCTCAGGTGAAAAGCTGTGTGCTGTTGGCCGGTTTGTACGCCGAAGGCGAAACGTCCGTAACTGAACCTGCGCCAACCCGTGACCACACCGAGCGCATGCTGAAAGGTTTTGGCTACGACGTTAAGGTCGACGGGAGCACCGTGACCATCAAATCCGGCGGTGAGCTGACCGCAACCAGCATCGACGTGCCGTCTGATATTTCTTCCACGGCATTCTTTATGGTTGGTGCCTCGATTGCGCCGGGTTCTGACATTACGTTGGAACACGTTGGCATCAACCCGACCCGTATTGGTGTGATCAATATTCTGCGTGCCATGGGCGGCAATATTGAAGTACTGAACGAGCGCGAAGTGGGCGGTGAGCCTGTTGCCGATATCCGCGTGCGTTACGCGCCGCTGAAAGGTATTCACATTCCGGAAGATCAGGTGCCGCTGGCCATTGATGAATTCCCGGCGCTGTTTATTGCTGCTGCGTGTGCCGAAGGTGAAACCATCCTGACTGGCGCTGAAGAACTGCGCGTGAAAGAAAGCGACCGCATCCAGTCCATGGTTGATGGCCTGAATGCACTGGGCGTTGCAGCCAAAGGCACCCCTGACGGTGCCATCATTCCAGGTTTTGGCACGGAAGGCAGCTTTGGTGCCGGTACGGTTGAGAGCCACGGCGACCACCGTATTGCCATGAGCTTCTCGATTGCTTCCCTGCGCGGTAGTGCACCGATTGAAGTGCTGGACTGCGCCAACGTGGCGACGTCGTTCCCGGGCTTCGTTGAGCTGGTGAACAGCGTTGGCCTGAGCGTTGAAAGCGAAGGCGATGCCGCCGAGGGCGCTGCAGAGTAATGACAGGAGTAAAGGACATGGCCGCTGTAATCACCATTGATGGACCATCCGGCGCAGGCAAGGGCACAGTGTGTGCCCGCCTGGCAGAGCAACTGCAATGGCACCTGCTGGACAGCGGTGCCTTGTATCGCATTACCGGCCTGGCGGCCGATCGTAAGGGCATTGCCCTGGATGATGAGTCAAGCGTTAGTGCGGTGGCGGCCAATCTGGACGTGCGCTTTGTGCCAACCCCACAGGGCGTGGAAGTGATTCTGGAAGGCGAAGACGTGACCACCACGATCCGTACCGAAGAAGTGGGCAGTCTGGCGTCCCAGGTGGCGGCTTTGCCTGCGGTGCGTGATGCGTTGCTGCAACGTCAGCGTGATTTCCGCACAAATCCCGGGTTAATTGCAGATGGCCGTGACATGGGCACAGTGGTTTTCACCGATGCCAACGTCAAGGTTTTCCTGACCGCAAGCGCAGAGGAACGCGGCCAGCGCCGCTTCAAACAGTTGCTTGACAATGGAATAGATGCTAGTTTACCCGCCCTTATCGAAGACATCCGAGCTCGCGATGAGCGTGACAGCAACCGTGCTGTGGCTCCGTTGAGACCTGCTGAAGACGCCCAAGTTATTGATAGTACTGAACTTTCAATCGACGAAGTGTGTGAACAGGTGGTCGAACTTGTTCGCAAAGCAGGACTGATCTGAGATGAAATTAACTGCGTTTGCCAGCCTCCTGCCGTAAGGAGCCCGAAGCGCAGTGAATTTTTTGTCTGACTAACCCCAAATGTCTGGCCATTTGGAAAGCGTCGCTATCCGCCCAATCCTTTAGCGGGTACACGCACACTTATAGGTGTTATTCATGAGCGAAAGCTTTGCTGATCTGTTTGAAGAATCCTTGAAAGAACTGGACATGCAGCCAGGTTCTATCGTTACCGGTACCGTTGTTGACATCGACAGCGACTGGGTAACTGTGAACTCCGGCCTGAAGTCCGAAGCTGTTATTCCGCGCAGCCAGTTCCTGAACGAAAAAGGCGAACTGGAAGTTGCAATCGGTGATGAAACCCAGGTTTCCCTGGAAGCGGTTGAAGATGGTTTTGGTGAAACCAAACTGTCCCGTGAAAAAGCCAAGCGTGCTGAAAGCTGGAAAGAGCTGGAAAAAGCCTTCGAAGCTGAAGAACTGGTTACCGGTATCATCAACGGTAAGGTTAAGGGTGGTTTCACCGTTGATCTGAAAAATATCCGTGCCTTCCTGCCAGGTTCCCTGGTTGACGTACGTCCAGTACGTGACACCGCTCACCTGGAAGGTAAAGAGCTGGAATTCAAGGTTATCAAGCTGGACGCCAAGCGTAACAACGTTGTTGTTTCCCGTCGTGCTGTTCTGGAAGCTGCTAACTCCCAGGAACGTGAAGAGCTGCTGGCTAACCTGCAAGAAGGTCAGTCTGTTAAGGGTATCGTCAAGAACCTGACCGACTACGGCGCGTTCGTAGATCTGGGCGGTGTTGACGGCCTGCTGCACATCACTGACATGGCTTGGAAGCGCATCAAGCACCCATCTGAAATCGTTGCTGTTGGCGACGAGATCGACGTTAAGGTTCTGAAGTTCGACCGTGAGCGCAACCGCGTTTCTCTGGGTCTGAAGCAGCTGGGCGACGATCCATGGGTAAGCATCAACGATCGTTACCCAGAGAATGCCATTGTTAAGGCTCGCGTAACCAACCTGACTGACTACGGCTGCTTCGCTGAGCTGGAAGAAGGTGTTGAAGGTCTGGTTCACGTATCCGAAATGGATTGGACCAACAAGAACATCCACCCATCCAAGGTTGTTCAGGTTGGCGACGAGATCGACGTGATGGTTCTGGATATCGACGAAGAGCGTCGTCGTATCTCCCTGGGTATCAAGCAGTGCACCATGAACCCATGGGAAGCTTTCGGCACCCAGTTCAACAAGGGCGACAAGATCTCCGGTAAGATCAAGTCTATCACTGACTTCGGTATCTTCATCGGTCTGGACGGCGGCATCGACGGTCTGGTTCACCTGTCTGACATTTCCTGGAACGACAGCGGCGAAGAAGCCGTTCGTAACTACAAGAAAGGCGACGAACTGGAAACTGTTATCCTGTCTATCGATCCAGAGCGTGAGCGTATCTCCCTGGGCGTGAAGCAGCTGGAAAGCGATCCGTTCAACGACTACGTTGCTGAAAACGACAAGGGCGCCATCGTTACTGGTAAGGTTATCTCTGTAGATGCCAAAGCCGCTATCGTTGAAGTTGCTCCAGGCGTTGAAGCTGTACTGAAAGCGTCTGAAATCAGCCGTGACAAAGTAGAAGACGCTCGTGCCGTTCTGAACGAAGGCGACGAAGTTGAAGCTGCTATCACTCTGGTTGACCGCAAGAACCGCGCTCTGAACATCTCTGTTCGTGCCAAGGATTCTGCTGAAGACCGTCAGGCTCTGAAAGATGTTCGTGCTAAAGCAGAAGCTGAAACTACTGCTGGCCCGACCACCATCGGTGACCTGATCAAGGAACAACTGGGTCAGAAAGACTAAGTTGTAGCCTGATAAAAAAACCCGCTTCGGCGGGTTTTTTTATGCCTGCGGTTTGGTGTTTGCTGATGAAATGCAGGTTACAAACCGGCTGCAGATGTGACTTATTGAGAAACTTTTATGACCGAACTGCTCAATTGATGATCCAAGGTTGCAATTAGCGCAAGCTAACTGCATGATTTAACGACAATTTATCGTCAGGCAGTCACCTCACGGAGGAATGTGCTGTGACCAAGTCGGAACTGATTGAGCGTATCGTTACAAGACAACCCCAGTTGTCGCCCAAAGATGTTGAGCTGGCTGTGAAAACCATGCTGGATTATATGTCGTTGTCGCTGTCTTCCGGAGAGCGCATCGAGATCCGCGGGTTTGGCAGTTTTTCACTGCATTACCGGGCTCCACGCAAGGGACGCAACCCGAAAACGGGCGAAGCAGTGGAGTTGAAGGGCAAGTTTGTCCCGCACTTCAAGCCTGGCAAGGATTTGCGTGACCAGGTGAATGACGCCTTGCAGGAATCTGCCTGAGTTCAGGATCTATTATGCTCAAGAAACTGAGGATCATCCTTAGCATCATCTCGTTCGCGTTGGTGTTCGTGTACTGTATTGCCTTTGCAGTGCAGAACAGCACGTTAACCGCGGTCTATTTTTTGACAGGCTCTGCTGTCGAATTGCCTTTGGCGCTGTGGTTTGGGTTGGTATTGGCCTTTGGCTGTATGGTCGGAATTCTGGTGGCGAGTTATTCTATTGCCACAAAAAAACGTCAGATCAAACGTTTGCAAAAGCAACTCGACAGCACCGAGGAGCGGCTGAGCCGCTTGCCGTAGGCGCCTTACCATTGGTCCCCTTGCTATGATTGAATCTTTGCTTGTCTTCCTTTTGGTGTTGACGGGCACGGCAGCTGGCTGGTTTCTGGGTCGACGCTCGGCCAAATCCGCCACCGCCAGGCAATCTCCCGACTGGATTCCCAGTGTCGAACTTATTTTTTCGCAAAATTCCGACGTCGCTCTGAAGCGACTGGTCAGCGCTCAATCCCTCGATGACGATATGGTCGAAATCTTCCTCAAGCTGGGCAAAAGCCTGCGTGAGAAGGGCGAAGTCGAGCGCGCCATTCACTTGCATCAAAACCTCTTTGCCCGCACCGATCTGAACAAACAAATCCTGCAAGAACTGGAACTGGAGTTGGCACTGGATTATTCCGCTGCTGGCTTGCACGACCGTGCCGAGCGCCTGTTGATCGAGTTATTGGCCAGTAAGGGTAAGGTGCAGGAGAAAGCCGCCATTACCCTGTTGCAGATCATGGAAGAAGAGGGCGAGTGGCAGAACATTCTCGAATTGAGCCAGCAGAAAAAGTTTCCCTCTCAAGCGGCGATTCAAAAGCGTATTGCCCATGCTGCTTGTGAGCTGGCTGTGCGCAGCAGTGCGCGTGGCGACTACATTGAAACCCGCCAGTTGTGCCGTCAGGCGCTGAAGGCCGATTCCCGCTGTGCCCGTGCCTATGTGGTGCTGGGGGATATGGCGTTTCATCAGCATGAGTTCAACGAGGCTATTCGTTGCTATCTGAAGGCGCTGGATCTGGATTCAGGCAGCATTATTGCCTTGCTGGATTCACTGGTTGAGTCGTTTCGACAGCTGGAGGATTTGCAGGGACTGTTGGCGCACTTACAGCGTCACGACGTTGCGCTGGAATACGTACCGGCACTGGTCGCCAAGGCGGAAGCGCTGGCCTCGGAAAAAGACACCGACACCGCGTTGCAAACCTTTATTGAAGACCTCGAGGCGCATCCTTCCTATTCTGGCTATGTGGCCATGCTGGGGTTGATTCTGACCTTTCAGCGGCAGCTCACTGAGTCGCAGGCTCAGGGGGTCTATGGTATGCTCCAGCGCATCAGGGCCGAGGAACCTGCCTATGTCTGTGGGCACTGCGGCTTCAAGGCCAGGCAGTTCCACTGGCGTTGTCCCAGCTGTTCTGACTGGGCCAGTCTGAAAGCACTTACCTCGGCGCGCCCATCTACCATTGCATTTGAAGATTTATGACCACACTGTCTCCGATTGTTGTAGCCCTCGATTACCCTTCTATTGATGGCGCCATGAACATGGCCCGTTCCCTTGATCCGTCGCGCTGCCGCGTCAAGGTTGGCAAGGAGCTGTATACCGCTTCTGGCCCGGCGATTCTGGAGCAGCTGCATGGCCTTGGCTTTGACGTGTTCCTCGATCTGAAATTTCACGATATCCCGAATACCTGCGCCAAGGCCGTCGGTGTGGCTGCCGACCTGGGTGTCTGGATGGTCAATGTGCATGCCAGTGGCGGTCGCAAGATGATGGAAACCGCTCGTAATGAGTTGGAAAAGAAGCGTCATCAGCCGCTGCTGATTGGTGTGACGGTGCTGACCTCCATGGACCAGTCCGACATGGCGGAAATGGGCCTGGATGTAACACCAGCTCAGCAAGTGGAGCGTTTGGCGAAGCTGGCTCAATCTTCCGGTTTGGATGGCGTGGTATGTTCCGCCAACGAGATCGACATTATTCGTTCTGGCTGTGGCGCTGACTTTAAAACCGTGACGCCAGGCATTCGTCCTGAATGGGCTGCTGCTCAGGATCAGAAGCGCATTATGACGCCGGAAGCAGCCGTTGCAGCGGGTGTGGATTACATGGTGATTGGCCGTCCGATCACGCAATCTGACGACCCGGCTGCCGCGTGTGAGTTGATCTTGTCCAGTTTGGCTTGATCCTCACCTCCAGGAATTCGTACTACTGACAGGAAATTCGAGATGAAAATTGCCGTAGCAGGGACTGGTTACGTTGGTTTGTCCAATGCCGTTTTGCTGGCTCAGCATAACGAAGTGGTGGCACTGGATATTGTTCCCGAGAAAGTCGACATGCTTAACCGTCGGCAGTCGCCCATTGTTGATGCGGAAATCGAAGACTACTTCGCCAACCATGAGCTGAACCTGACGGCCACGCTTGATAAAGAGCTGGCGTATCAGGGCGCTGAGTTTGTGGTGATTGCTACGCCGACGGATTACGACACTCAGAACAACTACTTCAACACGCGTTCGGTTGAAGCGGTAATCCGGGATGTGGCGGCGATTAATCCGGATGCTGTGATGGTCATCAAATCCACCATTCCGGTGGGTTACACCAAGCGCATCAAGGAAGAGCTGGGTACCGACAACATCATCTTCTCACCGGAGTTTCTGCGTGAAGGCAAGGCGTTGTACGACAACCTGTATCCGTCACGGGTGATCATTGGTGAGCGCAGCGAGCGAGCAGAACGCTTTGCTGCTTTGCTGAAAGAAGGTGCCATCAAGAAAGACGTCGAGACCCTGTTTACCGACTCCACAGAAGCGGAAGCCGTTAAGCTTTTCTCGAACACCTATCTGGCCATGCGTGTAGCCTACTTTAACGAGTTGGACACCTACGCCCAGACTCACGGTCTGGATACTCGTCAGATCATTCAGGGTGTGGGTCTTGATCCGCGCATTGGCGATCATTACAACAACCCGTCGTTTGGTTATGGCGGCTATTGTCTGCCGAAAGACACCAAGCAGTTGTTGGCAAACTTCAATGAAGTACCGAACAACCTGATTCGTGCCATTGTGGATTCCAACAGCACGCGTAAGGACTTTATTGCCGATAGTGTGATTGCTCGTCAGCCAAAGGTGGTGGGTATCTATCGTCTGGTGATGAAATCCGGTTCCGATAACTTCCGTGCCTCGGCGATTCAGGGTGTGATGAAGCGCATCAAGGCCAAGGGTATTGAAGTTGTTGTTTACGAGCCGGTAATGGAAGAAGACGAGTTCTTTAGCTCCCGTGTGATCAAGGATCTGGAAGAGTTCAAGAAGCTCTCGGACGTTATTATCGCTAACCGCGTCAACGACGATATCCGCGATGTTCAGGACAAGATCTACACTCGCGACCTGTTCGGCAGCGATTGATCCCAGTCGTTCACAAGGCCCGCTCTGGTTATTCCGGTGCGGGCTTTTTTGTGCCTGCACGATGCTTAAACCTGGAGAGAAGAGTGGTTTCAGGAGGAGGCGGGAAAGGGGGGGGCGGATGTGTATAAGCGGTGCGCTACGGGGTACTCAGAAGCCGAATGCATGGGTCTGAATAAGCACGATGAATAGCAAATTTAATCCAATTAAGATTAATCAGATATCTGCTTTAGAAGGTGATTTAAAATGAGGCTTCTCAGAACAGAGAAAAAAGAATGGCTCCCCGAGCTGGACTTGAACCAGCGACCAATAGATTAACAGTCTACTGCTCTACCGACTGAGCTATCGGGGAACACACATCAGGACGAATCCTGAATTGATTGTTCGGAAAGATCCGAACCAAAGGTTTACTTGCTGGCTCCCCGAGCTGGACTTGAACCAGCGACCAATAGATTAACAGTCTACTGCTCTACCGACTGAGCTATCGGGGAACATCATTAGCAAGTGGTGCGCATTATACGGCTGCGGATTTCGCTGTCAACGCCTTTGACCGAGTTTTTTTCAAAAAAATTAATGCTTTCAGTAAGTTAGCGGGTGTTCACTGCATTTGTACGGAACACCCGCCGGATTCGAGCGGGGTTTGGGTTGTTTTCTGATCAGTCTTTGGCGATGCGACTGAATACTGCGCCCTTTTGGCCCTTGTACTTGGCGTTAACGCGTTTGTTGTACGGACGAGCCGCCGGGCTGCTGAGGGTTTCAAACGACAGTGCGCAAATCGACATGCCCGGGCGCAGTGCCAGTGGCAGTTTGCCGTTGTTGTAAAACTCCAGCACGATCTGGCCGTCCCAACCCGGATCAATACGGCCAGCGGTCAGGTGCACGACAAGACCCAGTCGGGCCAGTGAGCTACGGCCATCCAGCCAGCCAACCAGGTCGTCGGGAATGGTGACGGATTCCATAGTAGCACCAAGAACCAGTTCGCCCGGGTGGATGTACAGCGCGTCGTTTTCGGCAATCTCGATTTCCTTGCTCATGATGCGATCAATATCGCGCTCAAGCTGGGCTTTTTCGCCGGAGAGGTCGAGGTGGGTTGCTGAGTTGTTGCTGAACACCCGGAAGCGGTGATCAAGGCGCAGGTCGACGCTGATACCTGCAATAGAGTCTGGGCCAGGAGCAGGCTCAATGGCGATGGAGCCCTGTTCCAGGCGGTGTTCGATGTCGACGTCGCTGAGTCGCATGGGTGTCTTCCAGAAAACGCGTGAGCGTCAGAGGGTAGTGCTCACTAGATCAATTTGATAGCGCTTTTTGCCTTTTTTACGATCAACCAGGCGGACTAACAGGTAGTCCTTGTCTTTGGCTACCCAGGCCACGATTTCCCGGTTGTCGCTGCGCTTTTGTTTCAGCTTGAGGGTATCAAGCTTGCCAATTTGTGTGTTCAGCTGTTCTTCGGCCACAATTTCAAAGGTGTACTGCTTTACCCGGTGTTTTTCAAATACTGGGTAGTCGAGCGTCCGTTTGCCATTGGCTAAATCAATGCTGATTTGCTGCATGTAGCTCAGCTTGTCTTGCAGGTCGTCTTGCCACTTGTCTGCAAAGGAGCGTCCCTTCTTCTGATCCAGAACCGTGCGCTGGTCGTAATCAAACAACAGGCGTTGATCGTCTTCCTGAATCAGTCCACTGGCGTCGTAGGTGTACTTCAGTGGATGAATCTGGCCATCTTCCAGCTGGAAGTGGGTGGTTTCCCGAATGCTGCCAGCGGAGGCCTCGGCCTCAAATACCATCGACCAGCTGCCATCATTTTCCTGCCTGAGCGTGCGCTCGGCATCGATGTCGAAGCTGAACCAGCCAAAATCGTATTCACTGCTGTAACGCGCGGAGTACGGCTGCAGTTGAAACGCCGGTTTGGCGTCTGTGTAATTGGCAGGGGCCGGGATGGATGAAGGCGGTTGGGAAGGGGCAGCTTCGTCAGCAAATACTGAAGAAGCTGCAACAATCAGACTACAGGCCAGGGGGGCAATTATTCTCACAGCAATCCTCTCTGTGATGGGGTTTGTAATTACTGGTCTGTCAGTTTGAGTCCGAATTGTGGAATTGGTTTACCGTCAATGGTTGCACCGTCGCTATTCATGCCCAAACGGCCCTGAATAAACCATTTCACCACGATCGGGTACAGAATGTGTTCCTGTTTCTGTACCTTGCCTTTGAGGCTGTCGGCGCTGTCGTCGGCAGTAACGGGCACAATGGCTTGGGCGATGACTGGGCCACCGTCCAATTCTTCGGTAACAAAATGAACCGATACGCCGTGTTCGCTATCACCGGCATCAATGGCGCGTTGATGAGTATTCAGGCCCTGATACTTCGGCAGCAGTGACGGATGAATATTGATCATGCGGCCATGGTAGTGGCGGGTAAATTCCGGCGTCAGAATGCGCATAAAGCCAGCCAGTACCACTAGGTCCGGGGCGAAGTCGTCGATGGCGCGCATCAGTGCGACATCGAATTCTTCACGGCTATCGAACGCCTTGTGGTCGACCAATTCAACAGGAATGTCTCGATCCCGTGCGTATTGCATGCCGGGCGCGTCCGGACGGTTGCAGATAACACCTGCAACCATGGCGTCCATTGCGCCGTCTTTTATCGCATCGGCAATGGCAACCATGTTGCTGCCAGTGCCGGAGATCAGAATCACAATGCGCGGAAGATCCAGCGCGCCATCGGTCATCATACGTTGCGGTTACCTGTGAACTCGACTGCCGCTTCGTCAGCGGTTTTCTCAGTGATTTCACCAATCAGCCAGGCTTGTTCGCCTTCGGCGTTCAGCAGGGCAATGGCCTGGTCGGCTTTGTCTTCTGGCAGAGCGATGATCATGCCAACGCCACAGTTGAAGGTGCGGAACATTTCGGCAGTTTCAACGTTGCCGGCTTTCTGCAGCCATTCAAATACGGCAGGCCAGCGCCAGCTGTTGGTGTCGATCACAGCCTTGCAGTTTTCTGGCAGTACGCGAGGAATGTTTTCCTGGAAGCCACCACCAGTGATGTGGGACAGGGCGTGAACGTCAGAGGCGTTGATCAGTTGCAGAACTGGCTTAACGTAGATCTTGGTTGGTGCCATCAGGGCATCAGCCAGTGGTACGCCATCAACGTCTTCGTTCAGGTCGGCATTGGATACTTCCAGAATCTTGCGAACCAGGGAGTAACCGTTGGAATGTGGACCGCTGGATGCCAGGGCAATCAGCTTGTCGCCTGCTTGTACCTTGGTACCGTCGATGATGTCGGCTTTCTCAACGATGCCCACACAGAAACCGGCCAGATCGTAATCTTCGCCTTCGTACATGCCTGGCATTTCGGCAGTTTCACCGCCAACCAGAGCTGCACCTGCTTGTTCACAGCCTTCGCCGATGCCGGAAACCACGGCAGCGGCAACGTCTACGTTCAGGTGACCTGTGGCGTAGTAGTCAAGGAAGAACAGTGGCTCAGCGCCAGCAACAACCAGGTCGTTCACGCACATGGCGACCAGGTCGATACCAATGCTGTCGTGCTTGGCCAGATCCATCGCCAGACGCAGCTTGGTGCCAACACCGTCGGTGCCGGAAACCAGTACCGGCTGGTGGTAACCTTGCGGCAGCTCGAACAGGGCGCCAAAACCACCCAGGCCGGCCATTACTTCAGGGCGGCGGGTACGTTTGGCAACGTCCTTGATTCGGTCTACCAGTGCATTGCCTGCGTCGATATCAACGCCTGCGTCTTTATAACTAAGGGATTTGGATTCAGACATGCTCATTCACATGGAGGGCTACAAATTTAGCGGCGTATTCTAGCGATTTGTCGGGTCAACTTCACCCGCTGTGGCAAAAAAAGGCGAATTATTCCGCTACAAGTTCAGCGGAATTCACAAATTGAGGCAGGTTAGGGTGGGTGACTTGGGCAAGTGGCAAGGGCGTGGCACAATAGCGCCCCGAATTCGACCCGGTCACTATCCTGTGGATGAGGTGAGCCACAACTGCCGATTGGTTAATAGAGGGCGGTTGTTGAAATGGCGCCCGGATTCGACTGTTTCAGGATGACACAAGGTGATCTTAGTGCGATCAGTGCTTTTGAGTGTGTGTGTATGGCTGCTGACCCTGGGGTCTGCGCAAGCTGTTGTTGTTGATGATTTATACGAAGTGGGTGTGGTGGTGCCGGACCGTACACCTGCCGCTCGAATGGACGCGCTGCCGCTGGCCATGCAGCAAGTGATTGGCCGGGTGTCGGGTAAAGTGATTGACCCCGGTTTCAGCGCAGACGAAATTTCCCGGGTGTATCTGGAAGGCTTTGGTTACCAGTCGCTTGACGATGGTGAGCAAGGGCTTGAATTGAATGCCCGTTTCCGCCGAACCCAAATTAATGAATGGCTGGCCAGTCAGCAGCTGCCTGTGTGGGGCGATCATCGTCCGCAGGTCTTGGTTTGGTTGGGTGTGGTGACCGATTCTGGCCGAATCGCGCTGGATGAAGTCAGCGCTGCAGAACACCATGCCGACGACGCCTTTGAATCCTACGGCTTGCCGGTGGTCTTTCCGGTCGGTGATCTTGAAGACAGCCTGGCGCTGCCGGTTGGTCGATTGTTTGGCATGTTCCGCTCTGATATCAAAACCGCTTCCGAGCGCTACGACACACCCGCTGTGGTTGCTGCCCGAGTGATGCCGTTTGCGGATTACTGGCGCGTGGATGGTTACCTCACCTACGGTAACGATTCCGTCAGTATTTCCGAGCGGGCGGACACCCCGGAGCAAGGCGCTGATGTGCTGGCCGCTGCGGTTGCCGCATACTTCTCCGGTCGCTTTGGGGTGGTGGCGAATCTGGATGCCGTTCCGGGTGATGCTCAAACCATGTCGGTAGCGGGCGTAGCGGACTACAGTGACTACCAACAGCTGTTGCGTCTGGTGGGCTCTGTATCCGGTGTGTCGGACGTGACGGTGACAGCTGTTCAGGACGACGTGCTGACCCTGGCTGTCAGCCTCAAGGCCGATTGGCAACAGGTGCTGGCCAACATTGTGCTGGACCGACGCATTCGCAAGGATGCAGACACTGGTGAATTGATCTGGAATCCCTGAATCATGGCGACGCAGCATCCTCAACTAACCCTTTCTGTCAGTGTTCGGGATGATGCCCGAATCGCCAACTTCTACGCTGGCCCCAACGAGGAATTGATTCAGGCGTTGCAGCGTCAGTGGACTACCTCGGGCGATGCCTACCTGTTTATCTGGGGCGAGCCGGGCAGTGGCCGTAGTCATTTGTTGCAGGCCGCCTGTCACTATGCCGATGGCCTGGGTCATCGCAGTGTGTTCTTGCCTCTGAAAGAGCTGAAAGATTACGGCCCGGATGTGCTGGACTCGATGGAGCAGTACCCTCTGGTGGTGCTGGACGATCTCGATTCTGTGCTGGGTGACGATGCCTGGGAGTTGGCGTTGTTTCACCTGTTCAATCGGGTGCAGGACAACGACGGCCATCTGATCATTGCTGCGCAGGATTCTCCGCAAACCATCCATCTACGGCTACCAGACTTGAAGTCCCGCTTGCAGTGGGGTGTTACCTACCACTTGCAGTCACTGCATCCGGAAGAGCGGGCGCTGGCGCTGGTGTTGCGTGCACGACAGCGTGGCATTGTACTGGCTGAGGATGTGGCGCGTTTTATCGTCTCCCGAGGGCCGGAAGCGATGGAAGGGCTGTCGGATATCCTCGATGTGCTGGATGCGGCTTCTCTCAGCCAAAAGCGCAAATTGACCATTCCGTTCGTGAAGGAAGAAATGGACTGGTAGGTCCAACGTTGCTTGCGGTACAGTTTTGCCAAAGAAACCGCCCATTGTTCTTGTTGGGCGCTTAACTTCAGGGAATCCCGTCAGGAATGAACAAATTCAACTGGTTTGGTGTAGCTGCCTGTTTGGCGATCAGTGGTTGCAGTGGCAATAGCTACATTCCAATGACGCAAGAGCTGCGTCAGCAAGAACAACTGACCATCAGCGAACTCAAGTCCCTGCAGTACTTTATTTGCCCTGGTTTAAGCATTCATTTCCACGACACGATTGACGACAGTCTGGTTGAGAAAGGCGTCCTGATTCAGCGGGATGGCCATCGCGACGTGCGTGTAGAGCTGGAAAACTGGGCGCCTGCAGTGGGGCTGCACGCAACCGATAATCTGGTGGCGGTGAGCCTGGAGCGTGGATTGGCGCTGCCGTTTGGTGTTGATGAAGGCGCGACGCAGGGCGACTATGAAATCCTGGGCCGTATGAACGGCAAGGACTTCGAAGTTTATTACGACGGTAACTGGTACGAAGTTCAGCCGGGCGATGCCGTTGAGTGTAACGAACAGTTGTATCGTTACCCTCAACTCTGGGTTGACACCCAAGCCCTCAAGGCCATTGTGGATGAGCGCCGTAAGCTCGATGGTCGCTATGTCGATGAGTATGTTGGCAAGGAAGAACGAGAGGCCAGCAAGTACAAGAAGAAACAGGGTGGGGTGCCGAAGTAGCAGCTGCGCAGTCTTTTTCTTGAAGCCTGTTCAAGGCCAATAAAAAACCCGCCGAAGCGGGTTTTTTTATGCCTGATGCTTGCTTGCTGGATCAGTCCAGTGCTTTCTGCAGGCGCGCAATGGCATCTTCAAGTTTTTGCATGCTGGTCGCGAATGACAGACGCATAAAGCCTGGAGAGCCAAACGCAGAACCTGGAACCATGGCCACGCCAACGTCGTTCAGGATCTTCTCGGCAAATTCCACATCGCTGTCGATGCCAGCGGCTTCCATTGCACCCTTGAAGCTAGGGAAGGCGTAGAAAGCGCCGTCGCCAGTGATGCACTCAACGCCTGGCAGTTCGTTCAAGGCGGCGATCAGGTAATCGTGACGCTTCTTGAATTCAACCAGCATTGGCTCAATGCAATCGTGACCGCCGTTCAGGGCCGCTTCCGCCGCTACCTGAGAGATGGAGGTCGGGTTGGACGTGGACTGCGACTGGATCTTCTTCATCGCGCCAATCAGCTTGGCCGGGCCTGCGGCGTAACCGATACGCCAGCCCGTCATGCTGAAGGCTTTGGATACGCCGTTCAGAACGATGGTGCGATCGTACAGTTCCGGGCAAACATTCAGGATGTTGCAGAATTCGAACTCTGCCCACCAGATCAACTCATACATGTCGTCGGTGGCGATCATCACCTGTGGGTGCTTCAGCAGCACATCCGCCAGCGCCTTCAGTTCTTCAGGGCTGTAAGCCTGACCGGAAGGGTTGGACGGGCTGTTCAGAACCACCAGGCGGGTTTTCTCAGTGATGGCCGCTTCCAGTTCGGCAGCCGTCATCTTGAAGCTGTTGTCCATGGAGGTTTCAACAATCACAGGCGCGCCTTCACCCATGATCACCATGTCCGGGTAAGACACCCAGTATGGGGCAGGGATGATGACTTCATCGCCCGGGTTCAGCAGAGCCAGTGACAGGTTGAAGAAGCTCTGCTTGCCACCACAAGACACCAGAATCTGGTTTGGCTGGTAGTCCAGGTTGTTGTCGGTCTTGAACTTCTTGATAATGGCCTGTTTGAGGGACGGAGTGCCGTCAACTGCGGTGTATTTTGTGAAGCCCGCGGTAATGGCATCCTGAGCAGCTTTCTTGATGTGCTCAGGAGTATCAAAATCGGGTTCGCCGGCGCCAAGGCCAATAATGTCCTTACCTTCCGCACGCAATTCGGCAGCACGGTTGGTGACTGCCAGCGTTGGAGAGGGCTTGATCTGTTGGACGCGTTCAGACAGTTGCAGATCCAAAATGTATTCCTCAAAAACAGGCGGGAAAAAGAAATCGGGGCTTCAGGCAGCGCAAGGTGCAAATGCAGAATGATGTCTGCCCCGGAATTTTGTCAAACCGCGAAATGTTACTAAATTTACTGACATACTGGAATCCCTATGAGCAAGACTTTTGAGCTCAACTCCAAATATGCCCCGGCGGGCGACCAGCCCAACGCGATCAAAGGGCTTGTAAACGGCGTGAACGCCGGTTTGCTGAAGCAAACCCTGTTGGGGGTAACGGGTTCCGGTAAAACCTACACCATGGCCAACGTGATTCAGCAGTGCCAACGCCCTGCCATCATTATGGCCCACAACAAAACCCTCGCCGCGCAATTGTACGGAGAGTTCAAAGAGTTCTTTCCGAACAATGCGGTAGAGTACTTTGTTTCCTACTACGACTACTATCAGCCAGAAGCCTACGTACCAGCGTCGGATACTTTTATTGATAAAGACGCATCCGTGAACGAGCACATCGAACAGATGCGACTGTCGGCCACCAAGGCGCTGATGGAACGTCGTGATGCCGTGATTGTGGCCACGGTATCGGCCATTTACGGCTTGGGTGACCCGGATTCGTACCTGAAAATGATGCTGCACCTGGTGCGTGGCGATCAGGTTGACCAACGAACGATACTGCGCCGATTGGCCGAGCTGCAATACACCCGTAACGACATGGATTTTCACCGTGGCACCTACCGGGTGCGCGGCGAGATCATTGACGTGTTCCCGGCCGAAAGCGACGACGAAGCCGTGCGCATTGAACTGTTCGACGACGAAGTGGAAAACATCTCCAGCTTCGACCCGCTGACTGGTGAGGTTTACAGCAAACTGGCCCGCGTCACCATCTACCCGAAAACCCACTACGTGACCCCGCGTCAACGCATTCTGGACGCCATCGACGGTATCAAGGTGGAACTTGACGAGCGACTGGCGTACTTCCGCGACAACAACCTGCTGGTGGAAGCCCAGCGACTGGAGCAGCGTACTCGCTACGACATCGAAATGATGCAGGAACTGGGTTACTGCTCGGGTATTGAAAACTATTCCCGCTACTTGTCCGGACGTGAAGAAGGCGCGCCGCCGCCAACCCTGTTTGACTATATCCCCAAAGATGCGCTGGTGTTCGTCGACGAGTCCCACGTCACGATTCCGCAAATCGGCGGCATGTACCGTGGTGACCGCTCTCGTAAAGAGACGCTGGTCGAATTCGGCTTCCGTTTGCCATCGGCGCTGGACAACCGTCCGATGCGCTTTGAAGAATGGGAATCCATCGTACCGCAGTGCGTATTCGTATCGGCCACACCGGGACCATATGAAAAAGACCACCAGGACAACGTGGTGGAACAAGTCGTGCGCCCAACCGGTCTGGTTGACCCTGTGATTGAAGTGCGTCCAGCCACAGGCCAGGTGGACGATGTATTGCACGAGTTGAACGAGCGGGTGGAAAAGGGCGAGCGAGTACTGATTACCGTGCTGACCAAGCGTATGGCCGAAGACCTGACCGATTTCCTTACCGAACAACAAATTCGGGTGCGCTACCTGCACTCCGACATCGACACCGTTGAGCGGGTCGAAATTATCCGCGACCTGCGACTGGGCGAGTTCGACGTACTGGTGGGCATTAACCTGCTGCGGGAAGGCCTGGACATTCCGGAAGTCTCGCTGGTGGCGATTTTCGATGCCGACAAAGAAGGCTTCCTGCGCTCTGAGCGTTCATTGATTCAGACCATTGGCCGTGCCGCCCGAAACCTCAACGGTAAAGCCATTCTGTACGCCGACAACATCACCGACTCCATGCGCAAAGCTATGGACGAGACCGAACGTCGTCGCGCCAAACAGATCGCCTTTAACGAAGAAAACGGCATTACCCCGCAAGGCATCAAAAAATCCGTCGAAGACATTCTGGAAGCCGCGCCACCACCGGGCAAACGCGGAAAAGGCGGCAAAACCCGCGGCAAGAAAGTGGCCGAACAAGGCGCAGCCTACGGCGACACCGACTGGCGCACCATGCCAGCTGCACAACTGGCCAAGGAAGTTGCCAAAGTGGAAGACCAGATGTTCAAAGCCGCCCAAAACCTGGAATTTGAAACCGCCGCCAAACTACGCGATCAGCTGCACGAGATGAAAGAGCAAATAATCAGCAACAGCTAACGGCTGTTGCTGCTGGTTAGCTGTGGGAGGTCGCTTGCGGCCGAGGTGAAAAATCACCTTGGCCCCCGCGCCTGTCGAATGGAAAGGACTTGGCCTTTCTATGCGACAGCAACGTAGGTTGGGCCCCGCCCAACACCCTTCATGCGGCTAAAACCCCGCCAACCCCTTCTTTTTGAAACAAAAAATTCAACAAAAGGCTTGCAAAGAAAAACCCCTTGGGTAGTATACGCAGCACTTCAGGACTATAGCTCAGTTGGTTAGAGCGCTACCTTGACATGGTAGAGGTCCCCAGTTCGAATCTGGGTAGTCCTACCAAGAATTTATGCTGTTAAATCAGCGACTTAGAAGCCGACTTAACCGTCGGCTTTTTTGTTTTTCCCGACTGAAAACTTCTCTGTGCCTTGAATGTGCCCAAAACGTGTGAAAAAACGGTTTTTCGAATCGTTCATTCTTTAGCCAAATTGACCTCTGCCTCAGTGCCTACGACTAATTAGTATGTTGGTCTTACAGAATCACAACGCTGCCGCTACGTACCGACAACTGGTAATTAAGAGTTCTAGGGTATGTATCGAGAAAGTCTGGGCATTTTTTGTGATATGCCAGTCCATTATTCTGTAATCGGATGCCAGTCATACACTGAATCTTGTCAATCACTGGAGTCCAGAGCTGGTAATATTCCATGATCAAGACGGGCTGCATGGAAGGTAGATAACACATGAGTATAACCGAAGCACAAACCCGCTCAGAGCTCATAGACAAGCAACTCGGCCTAGCTGGCTGGAACGTCAAAGATCCCACTCAGGTCGTCGAAGAGTTCGCTATTGTTACTGCATTGCCCGAAGGCGTGGCCGAGCCTCGAACGCCCTATGAAGGTCACCAATTCAGCGACTACGTACTCTTGGGAAAAGATGGCAAGCCACTGGCGGTAGTCGAAGCCAAAAAAACCGCCAAAGATGCCGCCATTGGCCGCGAGCAGGCAAAGCAGTATTGCTACAACATCCAGAAGCAGCTGGGTGGCGAGCTGCCGTTTTGCTTTTATACCAACGGCTACGAACTCTATTTTTGGGATTTAGAAAATGCGCCACCACGCAAAGTCGTGGGTTTTCCTACTCGGGATGATTTAGAACGCTTCTCTTACATTCGCCGTAACCGTAAACCTCTCAAACAGGAATTCATCAATACCTCGATTGCTGGTCGCGATTACCAAGTACGTGCCATTCGCTCGGTACTCGAAGGTATCGAAAAGAAAAAGCGCGATTTTCTGCTGGTAATGGCTACCGGTACCGGGAAGACGCGCACCTGCATCGCCCTTTCCGATGCACTGATGCGCTCAGGTCATGCCGAAAAAGTACTGTTTCTGGTGGACCGCATCGCGTTGCGCGAGCAGGCTCTAGCCGCCTTCAAAGAACACATACCCAACGAACCGCGCTGGCCCAACGTCGGTGAAAAGCTGATTGCCAAAGACCGCAGAGTGTATGTGGCCACCTACCCAACAATGCTCAATATCATCCGCGATGAGTCACAACATCTCTCACCGCACTTTTTTGATTTTATCGTGGTCGATGAAAGTCACCGCTCAATCTACAACACCTTTGGTGAAGTGCTCGATTATTTTAAAACCATCACCATGGGTTTAACCGCCACACCTACCGACATAATCGACCACAACACCTTTGAGCTGTTTCACTGCGAAGATGGTACCCCCACCTTTGCCTACACCTACGAAGAAGCCGTTAACCACGTGCCGCCCTACCTCTGCAATTTTCAGGTGATGAAAATTCAAACCAAGTTCCAGATGGAAGGCATCAGTAAGCGCACTATTTCATTAGAAGACCAGAAAAAGCTGATCCTGCAAGGTAAAGAGATTGAAGCCATTAACTTCGAAGGCACTCAGCTGGAAAAGCAAGTGATAAACAGGGGCACCAATACCTTGATTGTCCGTGAGTTTATGGAAGAAGCGATCAAAGATGCTAACGGCGTACTGCCCGGCAAAACCATCTTCTTCTGCGCCACTAAAGCCCACGCTCGCCGTATTGAAGAAATCTTTGACAAACTCTATCCGCAGTACCACGGCGAGCTAGCCAAAGTACTGGTATCTGATGACCCGCGAGTGTACGGCAAAGGCGGTCTGCTCGACCAGTTCACCAATAACGACATGCCGCGCATTGCCATCAGCGTGGATATGCTCGATACCGGTATCGACGTGCGCGAAATCGTCAACCTCGTGTTTGCCAAACCCGTTTACTCCTACACCAAGTTCTGGCAAATGGTTGGGCGTGGCACCCGATTGCTTGAAGCCAGCAAACCCAAACCCTGGTGTCTGGAAAAAGACATCTTTTTGATTCTCGATTGCTGGGATAACTTCGAATACTTCAAGCTCAACCCCAAGGGCAAAGAGCTTAAACCCCAATTACCGCTGCCCGTTAAACTCGTTGGATTACGACTGGATAAGATCGAAGCTGCGAATGACGCTGGCCTTGGCGACACGGCAGCGCGCGAAGTTGCCAAACTGCGTACGCAAATTGCCGCCTTGCCGCAGAATTCCGTCGTAATCAAAGAAGCTGCCGCAAAGCTTGCGCGCCTGAATGATGAGAACTTCTGGCTCACGCTTAATCACGACAAGCTCGAATTCCTGCGCGCCGATATCAAGCCCTTATTCCGTACCGTGTCTGAGACCGATTTCAAAGCCATGCGCTTTGAACGTGACCTGCTGGAATACTCACTGGCACTGATACATAAAGAGCGACAGGAAGAAAAAGAACAAGGCGAAACCCTCAAAGAAGGCATCGTCGAGCAGATCAGTGAGCTGCCATTATCGGTGCCCTTTGTAAAACTCGAAGAAGAACTGATTCGAGTCGCGCAAACGCCGCTGTATTGGAGCAAGGCAGACGAGGATCGCTTTGACGAGATGGTGGCCAAACTCGGCCCGTTAATGAAATTTCGCGAGCAAAACACCGGGCAGGAACAAACCCATCTCGATTTAATGGACGAGATTCACAAAAAAGAATGGGTGGAATTTGGCCCGCAAAACGAAGCGGTGAGCGTCACTCGCTATCGGGAAATGGTCGAAAGCCTAATTGAAGAGCTCACCGAGCATAACCCGATAATACAAAAGCTCAAAAACGGTGAAGCAGTCAATAGTGAGGAGGCCAATCAACTGGCCGAACTATTGTATGAAGAGCACCCGCACATAACTGAAAACCTGCTGCGCCAGGTGTACAAAAACCGCAAGGCGCACTTTATTCAGTTTATTCGCCATATTCTGGGTATCGAGGTATTAAAAAGCTTTCCGGATGAAGTCAGTGCCGCTTTTGATCAATTTATTCGATCCCACACCACACTCAACAGTCGTCAGCTGGAATTTTTAAATCTGCTGAAAAACTTCATTGTCGAGCGCGAAAAAGTTGAGAAAAAAGATTTAATCAATGCGCCCTTTACGGTGATTCACCCGCAGGGTATACGCGGCGTATTCAGCCCCGCCGAAATCAACGAAATTCTGCTGCTAGCCCAAACGCTGGCCGCTTAAGAAGGCAAATCCATGTTACAGAACAACCCTGAGCTCAAAAGCAAAATCGACCAGCTGTGGAATAAATTCTGGAGCGGCGGCATCAGCAACCCGCTCACTGCCATCGAGCAGATCACCTATCTGCTATTTATGAAGCGCCTCGATGAGTTGGATTTAAAACGCCAGGCCGATGCCGAATGGACAGAAGAAGCTTACACCTCCAAATTTGAAGGCCAATGGATTCCGCCGGAATACCGCAATTGGGAAAAACCGGAACAATACGCCATTGAAAAACAAACTCTGCGCTGGAGTGAGTTCAAGCGCATGCAGGCCGAAGAAATGCTGCAGCATGTACAAGGTAAAGTCTTTCCGTTTTTAAAAGACTTAAACGGTGCGGAAAGCAACTTTACCCACCACATGAAAAACGCCGTGTTTATCATCCCCAAGCCAGCGCTGTTGGTAGAGGCTGTCAAAACCATCGATGAAATTTTCGCAGTGATGGAAAAAGACTCTGCGGAAAACGGACAGGCCTTTCAGGATATTCAGGGAGACGTCTATGAAATGCTGTTGTCGGAAATCGCCACCGCCGGTAAAAACGGCCAGTTCCGCACCCCGCGCCATATCATCAAGCTACTGGCCGATTTGGTGCAGCCACAACTGGGCCATAAAATTGCCGACCCAGCCTGTGGTTCTGGCGGCTTCTTGCTGGGTGCTTATCAATACATTGTTACCCAACTTGCAATCAAAGCCGGAGCGAACAATTTAACGCCGGATGAAGACGGCTTTGTGCGCACCTCGGTAGCGGCCGCGCTCACCGAAAAAGCCCAAGCCATCTTAAGCGCCTCGCTGTGGGGGTACGACATCGACAGCACCATGGTGCGTTTAGGCTTAATGAACCTAATGATGCACGGCATCGACGAGCCCAATATCGACTACAAAGATACCCTGAGTAAAAGTTACACCCAGGAAGCCGAATACGACATCATCATGGCGAACCCGCCCTTTACAGGTAGCATCGATAAGGGCGACATTAACGAAAACCTGCAACTCTCCACCACCAAATCCGAATTGCTGTTTGTCGAGAACATCTATCGTCTACTCAAAAAAGGCGGCACAGCCGGGGTGATTGTGCCGCAGGGTGTGCTGTTTGGCTCCGGCAAAGCTTTTAAGGATTTGCGTAAAATTTTGGTCGAGCGCTGCGATTTAAAAGCCGTGATCACCATGCCCAGCGGCGTGTTTAAACCTTATGCCGGTGTCAGTACCGCGATTTTATTATTTACCAAAGTCTGGGGACCAAAAGACAAGGTCACGCAAGCTGCTACTGAAAACGTCTGGTTTTACGAAATGGCTGCCGACGGTTATTCGCTGGATGACAAGCGAGCTAAACAAGAAGGCTACGGTGACCTGCAGAACATTATTGAAAAATACCATGCGCGCAACGTTGAAACAGATACAGACAGAACAGCAAAGAGCTTTATGGTCTGTTGCAGCACAATTGAGGCAGAAGGTTACGACCTGTCTCTCAATCGCTACAAAGAAGATGTATTTGAAGAAGTTCACTACGATGCGCCCAGCATGATCTTAGATCGGCTGATTCAGGCCGAAGTGGGGGAAGTGGATGACGCAGAATTAGCGAACGTGCAGAGTGGTATTGTACGTGAGTTGTTGGAATTGAAGGGGATGGTGGGATGACACAGACTCTAGGTTCAGCAATCACTATATCGAAGGGAAAGAAACATGAAATTAATGAATCACCCTCTAGTGACGCAAAACGCCTAATTGGTATTGATGACCTCCGCAATGATGATCTGCTTCGCTACACAGACGATAGGAAGGGGGTGGAAGCCGTTCCAGAAGATGTGCTAATCGCATGGGACGGGGCTAACGCGGGAACCATTGGTTATGGAAAGAGTGGTTTCATAGGTAGCACAATTGCTAGGCTGCGTATTAAGCCAGAATCGAAGTTGTTTACGCCATTCTTGGGGATATTCCTCAAGTCGCAGTTTGACTTTTTGCGCAAGACGGCAACAGGAGCAACTATTCCGCATATAAATCGAAAAGCCCTTGAAGGCATACCTTTACCTAAAATTGAGCGTGACGATCAGATCCGCATTGCCCATCTGCTCGGCAAGGTGGAGGGGCTGATCGCCCGGCGTAAACAACATCTGCAACAACTCGACGACCTGCTCAAAAGCGTGTTTGTGGAGATGTTCGGTGATCCAGTACGGAATGAGAAAGGTTGGGGTAAAAAGCCATTCAGTGACTTGTTATCAGACATCGAAAGCGGAAAAAGCCCAAAGTGCGAGGCTAGACCTGCTGCCGAGGAAGAGTGGGGGGTTTTAAAACTGGGTGCGGTGACTCGTTGCGTATTTGATGGCAATGAGAACAAAGCCCTCCCTGTGGAACACTCGCCAACCGTGAAGCATGAAGTAAAAGCTGGTGACTTATTATTCAGCAGAAAAAACACATACGAATTAGTAGCTGCGTGCGCATATGTGTACGAAACACGTCCTCGGCTATTAATGCCGGATTTGATTTTTCGATTTGTATTCAAAGAAGATGCTGGGATTAACCCAATTTACATTTGGAAGCTGCTAACGAACAATTCTCAACGAAAAGCCATACAGGCTTTTGCAGCTGGAGCAGCTGGTTCAATGCCTAATATATCAAAGGCAAATCTTAAAACAGCTCAGTTACCTGTTCCACCAATCGACATCCAAAACCAATTCGCTATCATCGTCGAAAAAGTCGAATCCCTGAAATCCCTTTATCAACAAAACTTAAATGATCTCGAATTCCTCTATGGCGCACTCAGCCAACAAGCATTTAAAGGTGAGCTGGATTTATCGCAAGTACCACTGATAGAAAGTAACCAACCTGAGGATAATGATCCCCAGGAAATCCAACCGGGCTCAGACATCACCGAGACCAAACATAAAAACACCATCTTATTGGCAAGCCAGAATGGCCGATTAAAGCTAGTTCGACAGGAACTTGAAAAGGCCATTAATGCTTTATACCCAGACGAAGCTTTTGATGTGAATTTTTTCTGGATCGAATTATTAGGTAACTCCATTGAATTCGTCGATGAAAACAGCGATGTATTTGGTCTTCCTGATTACGAGAGTCTTAAAAACTGGATATTTGAAAAGCTTGATTCTGGCGAGTTGGGGCTGCGGTATGACGAAATAATGAATGTGGAATTATATAAGTTGGCGAAATAGCTTATGAAGCTACTAAGAATTAAAATCACGGACCCAAACGGATTTCGCAGCATCCCCTGCGGCTTTGAGCATCACTTTCGCAACGAATGGACGCTGCAAGAGGAGCCGACAAGTCACGAAGGCTTTGCCCCGTTTGTTTGCGCAGGCCCGAATGGCAGCGGTAAATCCAATCTGCTGGAAGTATTGGGCGCGATTTTTTACCACATGGAATGCCTGTATCTGGATAATCTGCCCGATACCTTTACCTACGATGAAGATCAAAATCCCCAAGGCTTTCAGGGCAGTAAAGCCAAACCCGATGGTTTTGAGCTGGAATACCTAATTAAGCCCGCTGAAGCTATTAAGGTGAAGGGCTATGACGGCATGGCACGTGTATGTATTAAAAAAGCTCCCGGAGAGTCACCCAAGTGGTGGCTACTGAACGTTAACGATGAGGATTCAGAACAACCTACCGAGCTAACAATGGGTAGAACTGATGCCCGCCAGCTGCTACCGGATTACGTGTTGGGTTATTCTTCCGGCGAAAACGAAATTTTAAGCCTGCCATTTTTTAAAATGCGCTTTATCCAGTTTGATGAATACTGGAATGCACTAAACCAGCAATTGCCTTACCCCGGTTATCCGGAAACCCGCATGGCGTATCTGGATAACAGCTTTAGTCAGGCAATTTTGCTCTGTAATTTGTTATTTCAAGACGATGCCACTCTACATACGTTTCGTGAAGATGTGGGTATTGAAGCGCTTAAGGAGTTTCGAATTATCCTGCGCCGAAGGATCGAATTAACTGCTGAACAGTTTGAAACCTTTGCTCTAGAAAATGAAAAATCGGTTGATATTGTTACTCAGCGTAATCAGGCACTCAGTGTCTTCTACGATGAAGAAGAACAAAGAGAGCGTTATTATCTGAATCTTTTGTATAACCTCGATAAAACCGAAGATTCAAACGAAAAGGTAGACCCTATATTGGAGCGACTACGACGTTGCGCTACCTTAAGCTATGAAGACGATAGCAACGACACGCTGATCCTTGATTATTGGGTAAACAAAGCCACCAAACAGGCCTTTCGTGAAAACTTCAGCAACGACCCTTTGTCGTTATTCCAAGCCTTTCAGGTGCTGTTAACATTAAATCTCTACACCGTTGACGAGTCATTAAAAGCGGATTTATACCAGAGCAATAGTCACTATGTAAGCGAAACCGTACCCACCTTGGCATCAGACGAGCGCATTATGCGCTTCAAAAATTTCTACTTTGCTAAGGAAGGTAATGAAGAGCCCATGCTGATGAAAGAATTATCCGACGGCGAGCACCAGCTATTGCATAGCCTTGGTCTGTGCCTGCTGTTTCGCAATACCAATAGCCTGTTTTTGCTCGACGAGCCGGAAACTCATTTTAACCCTGATTGGCGCGCTAACTTTATTAGCCGTTTGCGCCAGTGCTTCCCGAAAGATGGCGGTGCCAGCCAGGAAATGCTTATTACCACGCACACCCCATTTTTAATTTCTGACAGTAAACCAGACAAGGTTTTGATTTTTAGTAAAGATCAAACTACACGTGAAGTAAGCATCACTCACCCCGAATACAATACGCTGGGAGCATCGATCAATAAAATCACCATGAAGACCTTTGGAAAGCGAGAAACCATCGGTGGCTATGCTCAAGGGATTTTGGATGATCTACGCGAGCGTTTTGAGCAAGGATACGAGGATAATGAAACTTTGATCAACGAAATTCACCAGCAACTGGGTGACTCGGTTGAAAAGCTCTTGCTGATTAAAGCCATTCTCGCTAGCGAGGAAGATGGCGACACGGAGGGTGAACACTAATGTTGTTTGCCTACACCTATGTTCCACATCAAATGGAAAAGATGCAGGAATTTATTGATTTTATTTTTGATCAGGTGTGGTGCCAAGCGCCAATCAATGGGCCTTTCGGCTTGAACCTTTTCGATGCTAAGCCTGAGTTAAAGGAAGTCATGGAAGCCTTCTTTTACTCCGATGCAGCAGGCGCAGATTTTTTCTACGGCCATGTTCAGCGCATCCACGGACTATTTGCCACTTTAAATGCAGCTGATATTGCACAATTCCAATCCTGGTTCCGAGGAAATAATGACGTGCAAAAAGTCTGCGACAATGACCCCACTATACAGCTTGCTCGCTACTCTGATATACCAATAAGCCAAGCCAATCTGGCAGCGCAACTGGGTAGTTTCTTCAAAGGTTTGTACTCGCAGCGTCTTTTAGACCTTGCCGCACTGCGCGCAAAAATCGGTGATATCGACGACCATTACCAAACCTTCATGCAAACCAACATAGCGGGGAAATGTCCCTTTTGCGGCATCAACGATTTGCTGGGCGAATACCACAGCAAGCGCGAAGCCTACGATCACTACTTACCCAAAGCTATTTACCCTTTTAATTCAATCAACTTTAAAAATCTGGTGCCAGCCTGCCATCACTGTAACAGCAGCTACAAAACCAGCAAAGACCCGGTCTACACTCCTAAAGACCCTGCTCGCTTGACTCACCGTCGTGCCGTTTTTTATCCATATTCAACTGAGCCACATGCCATCGACATTACCGTCGATTTGGCTAAGACAGATGTCGCCAACCTGACCCCAGCAGATATCAACCTGCAATTTGGCCCTGCGGTGTTGAACGAACAAATTGAGACTTGGAAAGATGTCTACGGCATTGAAGAACGTTACAAAGCCAAACTCTGTAGCGAAAGTGATGGAAAATACTGGGTCACACAAGTATTGGATGAATGGACTGAGGATGGCCGTGAACCTGACCAGTTTTTAAAAACCTTAAAGAGACAAACTAAAAGAAACCCTTTCGCAGAATGTAACTTCCTTAAGAAATCTTTTCTGGAGTCATGCCAAAATAAAGGTCTTTTTAATGTGCCTCCGAAGCCTACGACAAATATAGCTTCAGGCGGAGGGGACAATTTATGAACGCGAATTCTGCAGAAGCCCTTGTTTAAGCCCATTATACCTTGTTCTGGTTGAATAACCCGGACACCTCAAGAAGAGATAAACTCTTCACCAACAGAGGTTCCAACCATGAGCCAGAAGCGCAGCTACAAACAGTATCCGCCAGAATTTAAAGAAGAAGCCGTTGCTCTCGTGACTGAGCAAGGTTACTCCGTTCCAGAAGCCGCGAAGTCTTTGGGGATTGCCACCAACTTGCTCTATCGGTGGAAGGAAAAACAGGAGTAGGGAATCCGTGAGCCGAAGCCAGCTGAAACCGAAATGGAAGAGCTGAAACGGCTTCGGCAGGAAGTCAAAACGCTGCGCATGGAGAACGAGATTTTAAAGAATGCTTCTGTCGGGATGCCGCACCATTTCTTCGCGAAAGAAATGAAGTGAAACTCCACTTCATTAACCAGTACAGACAGAGCTATTTGATACGCCTGCTCTGTCGAGTGATGAACGTCGGTAAGTTGGCGTTCTACGTGTGGAAAGCCCGTCCATCAAAGGGATCACTGCGGAGAGTTGCACCGCTACCGACGTGCCAAAGCACTGTTTAAGGCCTCCAGAAATAGCCGTGGAAGCCGAGAACTGGCCAAAAATCTGAAGGGTTCTAACCCGTTATGTCGGGCAGTGAGACTTGATGATGGCAACCAGTTCCTGCAGCGCCTGCTGCTGATCCAGCCCGGACACATCCAGCTCGATATCGCAGCGCTGGCGTAGCCCGGCCATCACTTGCTGGCGGAATACCGGTTGCAGGGTTTCCAGGTCTTCGGCTGTGGTGCCGCGTTGGCGCAAACGCTGCTGGCGTTCCTGTTCATCCAATGTAAGAAGGATGGTGAGGTCGGGTTTAACCGCCTGTGAAAGTGCCGCTTCCAGATCGGTGTTTACGCCGCGAGCTTTGGCATAGGCAATGGTGGACGCGCTGTAGCGGTCCATCACGACACTTTGCCCTTGTGAGCAGAGGCTTGCGGCACGTTCACCTTCGGCCTGAACCGTCGCGGCGTAAAACAAGGCGCGTGCAGTTTGGGATTTGCCTAGACCATTGATGATATCCGCGCGCAGTGGCTGCAGTTCTTTGCCTGGCGTGGTCAGAAACTTGTAGCTGTGGTGTTCGGACAGGTTCTTGGCTAGGGTGGTTTTGCCCACGCCGTCGAGGGCCTCAAGCACGATAAAAGATGACATCTTGTTCTACTCCATATTCCGGGGCTAGTAGGTGGTTAGGTTCAAGTTGGCCAAGGTTCAATTGGTTGGCTAGCTCTGCCATTTTTTTGTTGTCTTCAATGCTGCAAGTGTTGCTTTGGATGACCAGGGGGATCGCTTCATCCGATTCAACAAACCCGAATTCTTCCTTTCGTTCATACAGCGCTGTACCTCGGAGCAACATCAGTGGCCAGGCTTTGATCCGCGTTACCCCATGCTGGTGGCACCAGTCGATGGAACGTTTGAAACTTTCTAGGGTTTGCGATGGCAAGCCGTATATGAGGGATATTTCAAAAGGAATTTGTCGCTGTTTTAACTGCTTTAGTTTTTGTGCAGCGGTTTTCATGTTGTTACCGCGGCGTATCAGTAACGATTCCGATCGAATGGCGGTTTGCAGACCAAATTCAAGGTCAACTTTTAAGCCATTCAAAGCATCCAGAAAGTCATTGGTTAACATTTCCAGTCGGCACTGCAGGGAAATCTCGGCTTTTACTCCGGCATCTTTCAATATCTGGAGTACACGTAGAGCGTGTCCTTCGCTGTGATGGAAAATGGGGTCTAATATCGAGATCCGTTTGACATTGGCTTGCGCGAACAAGCGGGCTTCTTCTTCCAGTATTTCGTAGCTGAAAGTTTTCACTTTATGGCGATTGTCTGCTGACTTGTGCTGGCAGAATTCGCAAGCGTATGGGCAGCCTCGTTGGGTTTCCCAATGGATCGAGGAAACTATTGGCAAAAGGCCGGTTATGTATGGGGACGGCAGATCTTCGAGTGAGTGGTCTGCCTGGAGCCCTTTGTCTGGCAGTCCTGCCAGGTGGATACCAGCAACATTTTCATGCTGGCCTTCTATAGCGGCGACCAGTGCTTTCTCGCCATAGCCTCGAATAAAGATATCAACGCCTGGGTATGCTGCCTCCAGCTTTCCTTTTGATGCGTAGGAAACCTGTGGACCGCCGAGAATAATAGTGGCATTGGTTCTTTGTTTCACTTGCCGGATTAGCGTTTGGCTAGACTCTTCATTCCAGACATATAAACCTAAACATAAAAAACAGTCGTCGCCGGATGATTCATGTCTTTTAATGTAAATGATAACTTCTTCTGTTATTCGGTTTACATTGAAGTCGTCACTATTGACGGCGATGATGATATTTTTAACCGGTATGTTGTGTGAATCCAGTGATGCCAAGATGGATGCATTTCCCAAGCTTTTTCGGCCGTCAGCCTGCCGATCCACTTCAAGGGATAGCAAAATAGCTTTTTTCATTTTTTTAGTGCAGCTTTTATCCGGAAATTTTGTTGATGTTACGTTTGAAGTTCTTTGATGCCCTTATGTCGCTTGGCGAGCAGGGGACAGTAACAAATGCATTTTTGTCTGGAGGGTATAGCTTCCCATGTTTTTTCCCGTGGATGAAAATCCATCCGAGCTTTACCTTTTCAGAGACAAGAGATCTTATTTCGGGACTGGAAGAGTATTTCATTGTTTGTCTCAGTTTTGATTTTATGTAGGGTAATAATTTCTAAGATAGCCTCCTCGATGTTATGAGGTGATGAAGGAGAAATGTATTTTTCGAGTAGAAGGATGAATGTCATATTTATGCTGAATGCCAATATGGACAGCTTCTCAATTGTCTGCTCAGAAAAACGTTCATCTTTGGACATGTTCTTGATGACTTTTTTGAAATATTTCCATGTTCCATTTTTTGATTTTTCTTTCCACCTAAACCATGTTCTACGTGCATTTTCTTTATCATTTAGACCTGTGGATATTTTATAAAAATCTCCTTTCTCGATATTCCATGAATTACAGATATAATCTGAAATCAGAGTTATAAAACATGATGATATGTGAATTCTTGCTGAATTTTTATTGACGCTCGCCTGTTGGTCTGGGAAGAAATAATCCCACGACTTTTTCATGTAATTGATGATCCCTGGGTTGTATCCATCATGTCTACATAGTAGGGTTAATACAACCATGGCCGCTTGGGTAAGACGTCTGTCATCCTCGTTAAATAATTCACCTGCCGGATAAGCCTTAGCAAAATCAGAAGCTATTTCTTGGTATAGAGTGCTTTTCTTTCGAAGTGCGAAATCTGAACTCATTTGAGTTATTTCAAATAGGGGTAGTGGAGCTATCTTTTTCAAGGATTTGCAGTCGATATCATCAGTGATGATACTTTTAAAGAAGCTCCTTATTTCATCGGGCATCTCTGTGTTTTCTGAAACTGATTTAGATATTTTCTCATCGAATTTTTCAGTTTTACTCCAGTTTTCTATTGTTTTAGGGTCTTTTCCCGCGAGCAGTGATAAAATTTCATAGAGTCCTTTCTCTCCATAGAAATTTTCATACATAAACCCAAGCACTCTTGAAAATGCCTGAGCCTGTAGCTCCGTGTCTGTTACAAATGGAAGTATGGCCATTGGTTATCCTCTGTATTCTATGGCTCCATAATCCTGGAATTATTGCTAGTGATGTAGTGACATTTTGGGGAAAAATTGAAGTTTTCTGACATTGGCTAGATTTGAATCTGGTTGAAAAGCGGGCTACTTGATTGGTAAAGGTGTCATAGCCCCAACGTTTAGATACCTCTTACAACGCACCAGTGCAGTTTTCTGGTAGCTGTCCTGGAAGAACCTTGTCTCGTTGTCTGGCGCCGCCTCCGTCTCCAAATCGCGGGATTGCAAAGCAGTCGTCGAGGGTAAATCCGTATACCGATTGTTTGACGTATGCTCTTTGCATGGCCAGCAGGTCATGTTCGGCCAAAAATCCAAAGTTGTTACCAGGTCCGGAAGGTGCCATGAATCAGAAACTCCATTTCCACTACCACAGGCGCTATCTATCGGGAGATATACAGGGCAGTGATTACAACACGTATGGGCGTTGCTGAAAATTCAACGGCTCAATTTTCTTCCGGTAATTATTGAGATAAACGCTTGCAGTGATTTTCTGACAGGGAGGCGGGGAGGGACTTCGATGTAGGCTTGGTACACGTAAGCTTCTACAGTCCACTCATCCCTCACACCCTTCGTATCCTTTCCTGATACCCATGCCCCTGCAGTTTGTTCAGGTATTCCACCGGTGTGGCGTTCACAAACTTTTTGAATTCCCGCTGGAAGTGGGATTGGTCGCTGAAGCCAAGGTCGAAGGCGAGGTCGGATAGGACGACGTCGGTGTGGCGGTTTATGTCGTGGATGGCGTTTTGGCAGCGGACGATGCGGCTGAAGGTTTTGGGGGATAGTCCAAGGTCTTCTGCAAATTGGCGTTGCAGGGTTCGACGGCTGTAGCCGGTGTGTGTTTCGAGGTCGTTTATTTTCAGGTTGCCGTGGGTTTCACGCAGCAGCTTCATGGCTTGATGAGTGAGGGCGGAGGTTTGTCGATGGCTGCGTCCGTTGATGAAGCCTTCGAACAGTTTGGCCTGGTTGCGGGCGTCGGTTTGTTCGGTTATTTGGGCCAGCAGGGAGTCGGAGTTTGGGGCAAGCTCCAGCCAATTGACCTCTTTGTCGATCAGTTCGGCAATGTCGGTTTGCAGGAAATCCGGCATCACGCCCATGGCGAAACGTATGCCGAAGTATCTGTGTTGGTGCGTCAGGTCGGCGCTTCGTGCAGCCAATGTGGTGCCGCAGACTTTGGCTTGGGGGGCGCTGCAGTCGAATAAAATATCGATACAGCCATCCGGAATAGCGAAGGTCAGCCCCTGGCTTTGGTCCGCTTCAAAGCTGTAAAAGTGCGATATGGCCGGGTCCTGGGAGGTAATCAGGTCGTAGTGCCGGGCGGCACTGAGTACAAACCAGGGCTGTTCTGAGCCCAGTTCGGTTTTGGGGTTACGATTGGAAACATCGGACATCGACTGCACCGTTTTTCTGGCCTGAAATCTTCTGGAATCCATTTTCTGCAAAAAGCATTCCTGCTGTCTTGACTCTCCGTGCCAGCTTTTGGCGCTGTCCCAAAAATTCAATACAGCCTTTCGAGGCGTCCATAGCATCAAAAAGAAAACGCTTTCGTAAACCTGCCAGGCAGTTATGAAAGCCTCTGATGAAGGGCTTTGCCCGGGTGATGTTATGACCTCAACAACCAATATCGATTTTATTTACCTGTCCGAGCCAGACATGATTGCTGCTGGCGTAACCGATATGCCGGCTTGCGTCGACACCATGGAAGACATGTTCAAGTTACTGCACCTGGGCGATTACCGCATGGCTGGCCCGAATAGCGATTCCCACGGTGCGATGATCACGTTCCCGGATGAATCCCCATTCCCGACCATGCCAAAGCCAACCGCTGACCGTCGTCTGATGGCGATGCCAGCCTATCTGGGCGGCGACTTCCAAACCTGTGGCGTGAAGTGGTACGGCTCCAACATTGCCAACCGCGAAAAAGGCCTGCCACGTTCCATCCTGATGATGACCCTGTCTGATATCGATACCGGTGCGCCGTTGGCGTACATGTCTGCCAACCTGCTGTCTGCTTATCGTACCGGTGCCATTCCGGGGGTGGGTGCGCGTCATCTGGCCCGTGAAGATGCTCGTGTAATTGGCCTGCTTGGCCCGGGTGTGATGGGTAAAACCTCCACTGCGGCGTTTATGGCGGCACGTCCAAACATCGATACCATCAAGGTCAAGGGCCGTGGTCAGGCATCACTCGACAGCTACATTGGCTGGGTGAAAGACACCTTCCCGCAGATCACCACCATTCAAGTGGTCGATTCCATTGAAGAGCTGGTTCGCGGCTCCGACATCGTTTCCTACTGCAACTCCGGTGAAGTGGGTGACCCAAGCACTTATCCGCTGGTGAAGCGCGAGTGGCTCAAGCCGGGCGCATTTCTGGCCATGCCTGCCAGCTGCAGCCTTGACGATGCCATGAGTGGCCCTGACGTGCGTAAGGTGATGGACAGCATTGGCCTGTACGAAGCCTGGTACGAGGAAGTGCCGAAGCCAAGCCACCATGTGATTCCGTTGGTGGGCATGCGCTACATGGACATGATCGCTGACGGTCAAATGGACAAGAGCGAGCTGGAAGACCTTGGCGCCATCATCTGTGGCGATACCCCGGCCCGTCAGAACGACGACGAAATCATCGTTATGTCTGTCGGTGGCATGCCGGTGGAAGACGTTGCCTGGGCCACCACGGTGTACCGCAATGCCGTTGAAAAAGGCATTGGCGTGAAGCTCAACCTGTGGGACGAGCCAGCCCTGCGCTAAGCCTCCCCCTGCTAATTCTGACCTCGGAGCGCCGCTTGAACGTCTGGTGCTCCGTCAATCTCTTCATCTACTCAAGGCCCATTTCATGACCAAAATTCTGAAAGTTAAAACCGGCGGCAAATTCGAGGAAGTTGCCAGCTATTCCCGCGTAGTGGCTGTCGACGACTGGATTTTCGTATCCAACACTGCTGGTCGTGACCCGCAAACTGGCGAGTTTTCTGCCGATCCGATTGAGCAGGCAAAAGTCGTGTTCGCCAACATTGAAAAAGCCCTTGCAGCGGTCGATGCCAGCCTGCAGGACGTGGTGATGTCTCGCGTATTTATCCAGCAGCCAGAGCACATTCATCAGGTGATGGAGTTCATCGGTACCAAATTCCGTGGCGTTGATCCGGCCACCACCGCGACCTGCCCACCTTTGGGCTCCAGCCAGTATCTGGTTGAGATCGAAGTGACCGCATTCCGCGGAGCTGGCAAGGCTGATATCGAATACATCAACATTTAATCCTCTGGCGTCGGGTATCGAAGGATACCTGGCGCGGTTCTGGAGAGTCTGCTCATGACCCGGATGCTGGAATCCGTCACAACTTCTAACGAGCTGCCGTCATCCACCGACGTTGTCATTATTGGCGGCGGCATTGTGGGTGTATCGGCGGCGTTGGCGCTGGCCGAGCGTAATATCCCGGTGGTGCTGCTTGAAAAAGGCCACATCGCTTGCGAACAGTCGTCACGTAACCTTGGCTGGATTCGTAAAACCAGCCGCCATGCCGCGGATGTGCCGATGTCGCTGGCAGCAGACCAATTGTGGGCGAATATGCCGAAGCGAATCGGTCGTGAAGTGGGCTATCGTCAAAACGGCATCATGTTTCTCGCGCCGACCGAAGATGCGTTGGCGGTGCACGAGAGCTGGTTGAAGTCGGTGGACTCGCTGTCGCTGGATTCCCGCTTGTTAAGCAGTGCTGAAATCCATCAAAAGGTACCGGGCGGCAAAGGGCAGTGGGCTGGTGCTGTTTACACCCCTTCAGACGGTTATGCCGAAGCAGCACAGGCTGCTCCAGCCATCGCCAATGCGGCAATCAGCAGCGGTGCCGTGATGGTACAGAACTGTGCCGTGCGTACGTTGGCAACCAGCGCGGGCAGGGTGTCTGGTGTGGTGACTGAGAAGGGTGAAATCCGCTGCAAGCAGGTGTTGTTGGCGGGTGGTGCCTGGTCCCGTCGCTTTTTGGGCAACCATGGCGTCAAGCTGCCCACCTTGCCGCTTATTTGCAATGTGTTGCGCACCAAGCCGATGGATGGCCCTACGGATATTGCCACGGGTGGCCCGGATTTCTCGTTCCGCAAGCATCAGGACGGCGGTTATGTGATCACCCAGCGCGGTGGTCTCGACTGCCCGATCGTGCCGGACCACTTGTTGATTGGCATGAAGTACATGGATCAGCTGGGGCCAAACCGTCAGCTGTTGCGCATCAAGTTGGGCAAGCCGTTCTTCCATGATTTGAGTTTGGGGCGTTCATGGAAAGCCACCGATGTATCACCGTTCGAGAAAGAACGTGTGCGTGATCCGGAAGTGAACCACGGCTTGAATCAGGAAGCGCTGGCGAACTTGCGAAATGCCTGGCCAGTGTTTGAAAAGGCTGAAATTGCTGAAGCCTGGTCTGGCTGGATGGACATTACGCCGGATTCGATTCCGGTCATCGACCACATCAAGGACATTCCCGGCCTTACCGTTGCTACCGGATTTTCCGGTCATGGCTTTGGCACCGGCCCGGCCGCGGGGCAGCTGGCGGCTGATTTGGTGTGCGGCGGATCAACAATCATCGACCCGGCACCGTATCGGTTTAACCGATTCTGATACCGGCTTTCAGAGGCAATAATAATGAATAATTCAAGCAGTACGATGAAGGCAGCCTCCAGTCCGACCTTGCAGCGGGCAGTAATTCATGGCGACAAATCGTCCATGAAGATGGGCTTGCTGACCATGATGGCCATCGCTATTGGTATGGTGATTGTGCAAGGGGCAATGATTTCAGCTACCCAGGGTATTGGCATTGGCGGTATGAGTTTTATTGCTGCCATGGTGGTGGCTTTGGTGCTGGCGCAGTTCAATGCCATGAGCTTTGCCGAATTATCCTTGATGTTCCCGCAAGAAGGCACGCTGGCCACATACACCCAAAAAGCCATTGGCCACTTTCCGGCCATTCTGGTGGTGTTTGCTGGTTATGTGGTGGTTGCCTTGCTGGCGATTCCGGTTGAAATGTTCCTGGTTGAGGTGATGTTGCAACAACTCGCTCCCGGCGTACTGCCCGACAAGGTGGTGCCGTTGCTGATTTTAGCGGTACTGGCCATTGCCAACCTGGTGGGGGCGGATATTTTTGCCCGCGTTCAAAACCTGCTGGCGTTTATTCTGGTCAGTGCTCTGGTGCTGATGGGTCTGGTGGCTATAACGGGTGTTAGTGAGCCGCATCCGGTACTGGATGCTCCGGTGGATTGGGGTTTTGATGGCGTTCTGGATGGCAGCTTCTTCGGGCTGGTGGCGCTGGCCATGTGGTTGATGGTCGGGGTGGAGTTTGTGTGCCCCATGATTAACGACGTCAAAGACCCGCAGCGCAACATTCCCAAAGCGATGCATTTGTCGTTGTTCGCTATTTTCTTTATTTTCCTCGCCTTTGTGGTTGGTGCCACTTTCTATCTGGACGCCGAGCGATTGGCATCATCGCCAATCCCGTATCTGGATTACGCCAATGCGGTATTTGGCAAGGCCGGGCTGTTTATTGCCACCGTTATGGCGCTGGCGGCTACTTGCAGTTCGATGAATACGCTGTTGGCGGCCATCCCGCGCATGCTGCATGGCATGGCCATGAACAAGCAGGCGTTCCCGCAATTGAAGGCACAAAACCGCTTTGGTGTGCCGTGGGTTGCCACTGTGATGATCGCTGCCCTCACCACCATTCCATTTTTGTTTGTCGAAATTGATAGCCTGATTACGCTGGTGATTGGTGCAACCACAAGCTATTTGATTGCTTACATCGTTGCTCATATCAACGTGATGGTGCTGCGCAAGCGCATACCTGAACACGCGCGTCCGTACCGCTCCCCCTGGTTCCCGATTCCGCAGGTGTTGGGTATTGCTGCCATGGTATACATCGCGTTTAACAATTCGCCGTCGCCAGAAATGACCGTGATGGTCTACAGCGCCACCGGAGTGATGCTGTTGGTGTTGGGGGTGATCTCGGCGCTGTGGGTGAAGTTGTATATGAAACGTGGTTTGTTCGAGCCGGATATGGATGCTTGATGGTTGGTCTTGATATGAACCGTCGTTAGAGTTTTGTAGGAGTAAAAACCGGATTCCATGGAATCCGGTTTTTTTATGGCTGTTTATCGCTCTTTATCGGGATAGCTGGCCGGCTCGGATTGATGTGATGGCCTGTGCGGTGCGCAGTGCACACCCTACAGCGAAAATGTCGGGCACATAGTAGAGAGGCAATAAACGTAGGATGCGCACTGCGCATTGGGGGGTGTTGTTTTGAATTGGACTGCGGTGCAGATATCTCTACACCGCAATAAACACCATCAATGGCTATGACACAGGCCGTAGTGTTTTTTGCCTTTGCGAATCAGCCAGTAGTTCTGATGCAAGGCTGTCGTATGCTCCAGCAAGGCGTGTTCATCTATGATGGTTTGGCCGTTGATGCTGACCGCGCCGCTGTTGATCATGTCACGGGCCTGACGACGGCTTTTCACCAAACCTAATTCAACCAGACTGTCGACCACGGTGTGTTGATCTATGGTCTGTAAAGCAGGGATCACGTCCAGCTTCAGTTGTGCCAGCATGTCGTCTGGCAGCTGTTGTACATCACCACCAAACAACAATTCGTTGGCTGCTTTGATGCGCTGTAGTTCTTCTTTGCCGTGTACCAATTCCGTCAGGTTATCGGCCAATACACCTTGGGCGCGTGGTTTGCCGCCATTGGCTTTGTCTTCGGCTTCCAGGGCGTCGATGTCTGCCACATCAATAAAGCTGTAGAACTTCAGGAAGCGGTACACATCGGCATCGGCGGTGTTGAGCCAGAACTGGTGAAAGCGGTAAGGCGAGGTCTTGCTGGCGTCCAGCCAGATGGCGCCGGATTCGGTTTTGCCGAACTTGGTGCCGTCAGATTTGGTGATCAGCGGCAAGGTCATGCCGTGCACCTGACGGCTGTTCAGCCGACGGGTCAGGTCGATACCGGCAGTGATGTTGCCCCACTGGTCATTACCACCAATTTGCAGCTCGCAATCGTGCTGGCGGTTCAGTTCTGAAAAGTCGTAGGACTGCAGCAGGCTGTAGGAAAACTCGGTGAAGGAAATGCCTTGTTCCGGTCGCTCGATGCGCTGACGTACCGATTCCTTGTTGATCATGCTGTTGACGCTGAAATGCTTGCCGATGTCGCGCAGGAAGGTCATCACGTCCATGCGGCCCATCCAGTCGTGATTATTAACGTAGTGTGCAGGCAGGCCGTCGTTGGTATTCAGCAAGCGGGTAATTTGCTGGCCCAAACATTCCACCCACTGTTGTACCGTATCGCCGGTATTGAGGCTGCGTTCTGCGGCTTTAAAGCTTGGGTCGCCAATCATGCCGGTGGCACCACCAATCAGGGCGATGGGCTGGTGGCCTGCTTGTTGGAAGCGTTTCAGCATCAGCAGCGGCACCAGATGGCCTATGTGGAGGCTGTCGGCGGTGGGGTCAAAGCCGCAGTAAAGGCTTCTTGGCTGGCTCAGCCATTCGGCCAGTTGTTCGGTGTCGAGGCTGCTTTGGGCAATCAGGCCTCGGTCGATCAGTTCGCGAACCAGGTTTGTGTCTGTCGTTGTGTTCATGTACGTATTACCGGGGTGTCGTGCGGCCACCTTTGCGCCGGAATATAAGCGCAGGTGGCCTTGAAACGGCAGCCCCCGCCGACGCGGGGACAAAAGAAAGCGGCTATTGAGGCTGTTTACAGGGGCGGCTGTATAGAAAAAAGGCGTCAGAAGAAGGACGTCAGAAGAATGATGTCATAGGCACGGAGCACCAGCTCCGGCCACTGCAAATGGCACTGACCCACAGTCGATGTTTGATTCTGGTGGCTTGCTTGTCTTGCGGTATCAGTGCTTCCAGCTGGGTCAGTTGCAACTGCGGCGGGTAAATCGCGGGATTCTCGGTAATGTGTTTGTCGATCATGGGTTCAGCGCTGGCCATGGCCGTCGGGTAGGCCATTAAATTGGTGTTGGCAGCGGCGTTCTCGGGGCGCATCAGGAAGTCGATAAACTGGTACGCCAGTGTTTTATTTTGGCTGCTGGCGGCGACGGCCATTACGTCGATCCACATGGCCGCGCCTTCACGGGGAATGTAGTAGGCGTAGTCCGGGTGTTGTGCAATGTCTTGCAGGATGTTGCCTGAATATCCAACCGCCACGCAGATACGCCCGGCTGTCAGGTCCTGGCGGTACTGGTTGGGGTGCAGGTACTGGGCGTCCTGAATGGCTTCTTTCAGCAGGTTACCGGCTTGCATCAATTCCGATTTGTCGGTGGTGTTGGCCGAGTAGCCCAGATACACCAACGCGGCGGCAAACAGCTCGTCCCGCTCGTTCAGTAGGCCAATGCCGCACTGGCTGGCTTTGGCGCGCACATTGGCATCAAACAGCAGCGCCCAGGAGTTTTTGTAGTCACCAATGCCCAACTGTTCGAGTTGATGGGTGTTTACGCCGAGCCCGGTGGTGCCCCACATGTAGGGAATGGCGTGCAAATCGCCGTTTTCCTGCTGTTGGTATTGCTGCAATACATCGGGGCGAAGTTGTGCAAAGCGGGGGAGTTGGCGGGTGTTAATGCCTTCCAGCAAGCCCAGTTCGGTCAATCTTGGAATAACCCGCGACGCCGGAAAAACCACGTCAAAGTTGGCATCAGGCTCAAAAAAGTAGCCACTGAATTCTTCCACGCTGTAGTAACCGGTGTACTCAATGGTGACGCCATACGCCCGTTCGAACTTTGCCAGCACATCCGGAGCGATATATTCCCCCCAGTTGATGATTTTTAGCACCCTGTTGCTGTTGGTCTTGGTATCAGCATGGCTGGTTGTTGCGGTGACAGTAAGCGCTAACGTAACAAGTAATGTCAGTGCCTGTTTGAACAGTCGAACAGGCGTTCGGCATAAGCGGTGAAAGAGCATAGCGGCGTCCTTGGTCGCTCTGTGCCGTACGGTGAGACAGGGCGACGTTATTGTTATCGATACATGAGTGGTCGATACCAATGCTCTACTGCATGGACGGTGGGAAATTGCATATCGCTGCCGGGTTGTTGGCTGAGAGTGTCATCGCAGCAAACCGGGCGAATTCAGCAGCGATTCCTTTCGCTGCGATGTGATGGCTCAGCCAAAGATTTCGCTGGCGCGGTATTCCTTGGGTGACACTCCGTACTGCTTTTTGAAGCTGCGACTGAAATGGGCGGAGTCGCTGAAACCCCACTGGTAGGCAATGCTGGTGATCGACGTTTTGGTCATCGACGGCGATTTCAGGTCGTTGGCACAGCGTTGCAGTCGGGCGCGCAAGATAAAGCGGCAAACGCTGTCGTTATGATCTTCAAAAATCCGGTGCAGCTGGCGCACCGAAATATTCAGCTGACTGGCCAGCAGGGCGGGAGACAGTTCCCCTTGTTGCAAGTTGCGGTTAATCAGTAGCTGTGCGGCTTGCCAGATGTCCCGGCTCATATGGCCAAGGGCTTCCATGGAAGCATCGGCATACTGTAGCGATGGCTTTAGCAGGGTCAGAATGGCGTCTTCGATCACGCCCTTTTCCCGGTTTTCATGCTCCGAGTTTCCGGTAACGGTCGTTAGCTTGTCGAGCATGGTGCGGATCATCAATCCCGCTGTACCGCGTTGATTCACCTTGCCAAACACCGGCGAACTGCCTTCCAGGCTTTTCTCTACCCGTCGGCGCTCCAACGGAAAAGACACGTGTTCGATCAAGCCAAACGGGGTGAGCTCGCAAGGGTTGATGCCGTTCATCAGAAAGATGTCTCCCGGCGCCAGCTGCAGCTGATTGTCAGCGTCACGGAAGTTGGCAAAGCCGCTGTTGTGCATCACCAGAAAGCAGTGATCAACGTCTTCCTGGTCGGCGTTGGTGCCTTCTCGAAAGATCCGCCCAGCGTTGGTGCGAATACTGGCTGAGTCCATGTCCTGATGCTGGTGGGTTGCCAGCTCGCCAATGAAGGTGTCGTTGGTGTGCGGCAGCTGGGTGACAAAGTTTCCGCAGACAGCGCGCATCTGCGTTTGCCATTGGTCGAGCGCGTGAATTTGGGCGTCGCGTTGAGTCATATTGAATTACCTGGAGAGCTTCGCTCATTTAGTTAATGTGTTAACTAAAGCAGGTTTCATGCCACTGACTTGAGAGATCCGGGCGTAAAAACCATGAGCACTATTGTTATTGTTTTGGTTGGCTGGAGCGGGATTTCACAGCCATAGCAGCACTATATGCCCGCTTTGTCAGGCTGGCTTGACTCTGCGTGCCAGTCGTCTTCCTCGTACAAAAACCTGTCACTGATGTTCAAGAATGGCGTCGTCCTGCTGGCGAATACTGAAATGGCGTTGACGGAGCCTCTCTTGGTGCCGGTTACGGCTCCCGGTTCTCCGTTTATCCGTCAACGCACTCACATTTAATTCGTTTTTCGACACAGGAATCTGACTATGCAGCCTTTGAAATTGAGCACGGATACCACGGCAATGCAGAGCGTTGGCAGCGTCGCCAACCTGGGCTCTGAAGTGGTTGAGGGTAACCCGGAAGCCTCTGTGCAATTTCTGGTGGGCAATCCGGAAAGCAACATTGCGGTTGGTCTGTTCGGTTGCACCCAAGGTGTTTTCCGCATGGTGTACCCATTCACTGAGCACGCTACGGTACTGACTGGCCGGGTGACGCTGAAAAACGAATCGACCGGCGAAGAAGCCCAGTATGGCCCCGGCGACAGCTGGTATTTCGAAAAGGGCACTGCCGTTTTGTGGACCGTGGAAACGGACGATTTCGTCAAGAACTACATGAGTATCGTAGAAGGTTAACACCGGCTACCTGCTTCCGACCCGGCGCAGGTGCGTCGGGCTGATGAGCGCAAAAACCATAACCAAACAAGGACTCCATCAGTGAAAGCATTATTCAAATACACCGCGTTGGCGGCCTCCATTGCTGCGGCACATGCCTCTGCTTTGCCGGTATACAACACCGACAGCAGCAATCTCGACCTGGCGATTGAAGGCGGATTGGGCTACTTCAGCAGCCAGGAAAACTACGCCACAGGCTTTGCCGAGGAAGACGGCGGCTCGAACTGGCAAGAAGGCTATTTCAAGGTTGGCCTGAACGGTGACCATTCTCTGGGTAATTCCAGTGTTTATGGCGGCCTGAGCGTATCTGCCACGGCCACCACTGGCGATGGGGATGCGGCGGGTTTCACCAATGGCGAAGAGCGTCGGATCGCGCTGGAAAACGCGTTTGTTGGTTGGAAGTCCGGTAGCACCATTGAAGCGCTGGGCGAAAATGGTCTGGATATTTCCTTTGGTCGTCAGTCGTTGGTGATTGGTGATGGCTTTCTGGTTAATGGCGATGGCCTGAACTTTGGCGATTCGGCTGAGGACGTGATCGACGTTGATCTGGGACGTGGCGGTGCCTACTGGATGGGCGGCTCTGCTCGTAGCGCATTTGCCAAAACCCTGGTTGTTCGCGTTGGCGGTGACAACGGTCTGCGTGCTGACCTGTTCAAGGTTGGTTCCAACAACCGTCCTCAAGGGGAAACCGAACTGACCGGTGTGAATCTCGAATACGTGGGTGAACAAGGCACCGTTGGTTTGCTGCGAATGAAGAGCGAGTCGGACGGTAGCTATGCTATTGCCAGCCGTGACGGCATGAACACGACCTCGTTGCGTTACCAGGGCTCTGCGGGCGTTGAAAACCTGTTTCTGAGCGCCGAATTTGCCCATCAGAAAAACGACGATGTGGTTGGCCGTGCGGGCTATGTAGAAGCTGGCTGGACGTTTGCAGACGCGGCCTGGACACCAAGCGTTAACTACCGTTACAGCTCTTTTGATGAAAACTTCGACCCGCTGTTCTTCGGTTTTAACCGTGGATACGGCACCTGGTTCCAGGGTGAAGTGGCGGCCAACTATGCGGGTCCATTCAACAGCAACACCGATGTTCATCACCTGGCGCTGAAGGCCAGCGTAAACGAAAGCCTGCACCTGGGTGCGCTGTTCTTTGACTTCTCGGACCATGAGAAAACCGCTGGCGTCGACAACGGTGGCCGTGAAATCGACTTGTACGCGGAGTATTTCCTCAACGAAAACATGTTGGTGTCGCCGCTGGTGGGTATTTACACACCGAACGAATCGGCTGAAAACGGCGGTACCCAGATGGGCTCTGACGATACCAATCTGTACGCACAAGTTGGTTTCTACTTCTTTTACTGAGGCCAGGGTCCCTGACGGTTTTGTGAGCAGGTAAGGCGTAGTGATGCTGGTGGACTGGCTGGCTATCTCCTTCTCGTCAGTTCCTTCATCTGACTGAGTTCAAATATGCCTCTGTTTGATTGTGCTGGTGGTCTACCGAACGTGTAGCGCGGCGCTTTCCTGCTCACTTTTTTATACCGGCATCAGCCCAGGCTGGTGCCACACTGAATACCAAACAGGAGTGACATGTCGTCATTCCCATGTTGCTACCGGAGCAAATGCCAACACGGCGGGTGAATGCAGCTTATGAATACCTTCGATAACACCGAGTCTCTCAGTTACTACCGCGCAACCCAGAAGTACGATTTGCGTTTTGCGCCGCTGCAAGAAGACATCGAGGCCGATGTGGTGGTGATTGGTGGAGGTTTCTCTGGCATTAACACCGCGCTGGAGCTGGCCGAGCAGGGCGTCACCAACATTGTGGTGTTGGAGGCTCGGGTATTGGGTCATGGCGGTACCGGTCGTAACGGTGGTCAGATCATGGCGGGCATTGGCCATGATCTGGACAAAATTGAAAAGCACGTTGGCTCGGAAGGGCTGAAAAACATCATTGCCATCAGCAACGATGGCCAGAAGATCATCAAGGAACGGATCGCCAAATACGATATTGATGCGGATTTCTGCCACGGTTACGCCTACATGGCGTTTAACAAGCGTCAGGAGAAAACCCTGGTGCAGTGGGAGAAAGACTTCCGCGAAATGAGCCCGGACGACGAAATTGAATTGCTGACAGGCTCTGCGGTGAAATCCGTGATTGGCTCCGATGCCTACGGCAGTTGCCTGAAATACATGGGCGGCGGCCATGTGCATTCCCTCAACCTGTTGCTGGGTGAAGCCAAGGCATTAACCAGCTACGGCGCTCGTATTTTCGAAAACAGTCAGGTGACTTCGGTGGAATACGGCGAGCGGGTGACCGTTCGGACCGGCACCGGGTCGGTCAAGGCCAGCAAGATGCTGTGGGCCTGTGATTCCTGGCTGCAGGGCATGGAACCTCATCTGCACAAAAAGACCATCAACACCCAGGCGTTTCAGATGGCTACGGAAGTGCTGCCGGATGACCTGATCGAACAGATTTCTCCGATTCGTGGGGCCTACAGCGATATACGCCCGGTGATCGATTATTACCGCGTGACCAACGAAAACCGCTTGTTGTTCGGCGCTGCTACCGACTTTATTGAACATACACCGGCGGATTTATTCGAGTGGAACCGTCAGCGTATGTTGAAAATTTTCCCGTACCTCAAGGATGTGAATATCGAAATGGCCTGGGGTGGTTGGATGGCGGTAGGCGAAAACCTGTTCCCTCAAATTGGCAAAATTCCCGGCCAGGATAACGTTTTTTATGTGCAGGGATATGCCGGTTTTGGCGTTACGCCAAGTCATATTATTTGCAAGGTATTGGCCGAAGGTATGTTGGGCGGCTCCGATCGTTATGACCTGATGAGCTCCGTCAAACACGCCGATATCTGGGGTAAGGACTACTTCCGTCAGGCCATTGTGAGCGCCGGTAAAACCTGGCACCAGTTATCGGGCTACTGGACCGGACGTCGCTGATTCGAGACGACTTGCTCTGTTAGCAGGCGGTGAATATCCGCCCTTATTGAAATAACCATTTTTATTTCGTGGTTTATACCAGGGGATCAGTGTGCTTCCAGAAATCAAAACCATTGTATATGCCTCAGATATTCGCCAGGGCAGTCGCGTAGTATTTCGTATGGCGATTAAACAGGCGTTGGCCAATAACGCCCAAATTGTATTCCTGCATGCCTGTGAGCCATTTGATTCTGAAATGCAGGACATGGTGCGCGACTACCTGCCGCAACGAATCAGTAATTTGCACGCCGCCCGCATTCTGGAAGGGCATCACCAGCGTGTTCATGAACGTATTGAACGGTTTCTGCGTGAAGAACTGGAAGCCGATATTCACCCGATGCCAGAGCCGAAAATCGTGGTTCGCTCGGGCAAGCCGGACCAGGTCATTTTGGCTGTTGCCGAAGAATTTAACGCAGAGTTGATCGTTATGGGCGATCGGGCTGCCCCCGCACTTTCTCGTATGTTTCTGGGCTCAACCGCGCAGAACGTCATTCATCAGAGCTCCGTCCCGGTACTCATCGTACCGCTGGCAAAACCACAATAATGTAAAGAGAGACTAGTTATGAAGAAGATGGCAAAAATCATGGCGTTGGCAGCATTGGTTGCCGCTCCTCTAGCCGCTCCATTTGCAACCGCAGCGGACTATCCCAACCGCCCGGTGAAGTTCGTTGTGCCTTGGCCTCCGGGGGATCTGGAAGATGTGCTGACCCGTGTTATCGCCGAGGAGATGGCGTCTGAAACCGGCAAGCCGGCCACCGTGGTTAACAAACCCGGCGCAGGCGGTGTGGTGGGGGCATCGGATGTTGCCCGTTCACGTCCGGATGGCCTGACCATCGGCTCGTTTGTGGCTGACCTGGTGACCACGGCGCTGATGTCGGGCAATGCGCCGTACCAGCAAGACACTTTCGAGCCTGTGGGCATTTTCCTCGACTATCCGTTCGTACTGGCCACCAAAGCCGATTCCCCATACAGCAACGTTGCTGAACTGGCCAAGTACAGCCAGAGCAACAAGGTATCTCTGGGTCACTTTGGCTATCAGGCGTTACCGACTGCGATCACTTACAAGGCCGCTGACGTCGCTGGCATCACGTTCAGCTCTGACGCCGCGTTCGATATGAATGACTGCGCCACTCTGGCGAATGGCGATGCCGATGTGATCAACACCACCACGCAGTTGATCCTGTCTTGTCTGTCTTCTGGTGAAGTCAAAATCATTGCCGCCCTGACCCGCGACCGTCTGACCATTGCCCCGGACGTACCGACGCTGGCGGAGCAAACCGGTGTGACTCAAACCACCTGGAATGGCCTCTTCGTGAAGAAAGGCACGCCGGAAAAAATCAAACAGAAGATTGCTGAAATCGCCCAGGCTGCGCTCAAGCGCGAAGAAGCCGTCAACCTCAGCAACAACACCGGCGCTGGCATTTACTGGATTGGCGGCAAAGACGCCGAGAAGGTCATCGCCGACGACTACGCCAACGCCGAATCCCTGATGCAATACATCAATCGCTAACCGACTCACCATTTCCATCAGCCGGTCCTGTTTCCCGGCTGGTGGCTTTTTTGATTGCCTGTGCAGGCGGATTGGTTATTCACAACCGCCGGGGGCAATCCAAAAAGAGGCCACAAAAAGAAGATTGTTATGACACAACACGACTCATCCTCGACGGAGCCGTTGGCCAATATGCCGGTGGTCAAAGTATCTGGGGCCAACCAGCCTCACGGCGGTATTTACCTGCTGCTGTTGCTGCTAAGCGGCGCTTTGCTACTGCTGTTGCCGTGGCAGGCAAGCTGGGTGGAAACCCATAAGGGCTGGTACATCCAGCCGATGATCGGCAGCGCACTGGGACTCGGGCTGATGGCTGTTTTTGCAGCGGTGCGAACGTTTCAGGCGCTGCAACAGGGACGTCTGACGCTGTCATTTGAACGCCTGTCCAACACCTTGTTGGGCTATCGAACGGCACTGATTTGCGGTGGCTTGTTCATGCTCTACATCGAAAGCATCGAGGTGATTGGCTTTGCCTTATCGACCTTGTTGTTTATTTGCACCTTGCTGTTTCTTAGCCGCCTGTTCAATCCCTTCTGGTTGCTGATGGCTGTCTTGGCCACCGTGGTGCTGGTATTGATTTTCCGGGTTGGCGTCAGTGTCTGGATGCCTGACGTTTGGCTTTATGGGCTGTTGCCCGATGACCTCGCCGATTTCGCCAACCAGTATCTGTAGGAACCCACCATGCTTGATACCTTGATGATGGGGCTGAATGAAATTTCAGCCATGAATGTGCTGCTGGCCATTGTGATTGGTGCTCTGGTTGGCGTAACCATTGGCTCAATTCCGGGCCTGGAACCGGCCGGTGTGATGGCCATTTTGCTACCACTGACGTTTTCAATGGAGCCGCTTGCGGGCGTCTCACTGCTGTTAGGCGTGTATGGCGGAGCCTGGTACGGCGGTGCTATTCCGGCCATCCTGATGAATACTCCGGGGACGCCAGTGGCGGTGTTAACCACCTACGATGGCTATCCGATGGCCAAACGTGGCGAGGGCAAGAAGGCGTTATCTATTGCCTATACCGCGTCCTTCGTAGGTGGCCTGATCAGCATTCTGTCGCTGGTAACTCTGGCACCGACGCTGTCGCAAATCGCCTTGCTGTTTGGTTCCGCCGAGTTCGCCATGCTGGCGGCGTTGGGCATGATCTTTGTGGTGCTGGCGCATCGCAAGCACGTGGTGGAAGCGGCGATGATGCTGGGGCTGGGGATTTTTCTTGGCACAGTGGGCATCGATCGCTCGTTCAGTACCCAGGTGTATACCTTTGGTGAAGTTTGGCTGCTGAACGGCATTCCGCTGGTACCGGCGGTGATTGGTTTGTTCGCCATGTCGCAGGCGTTTGTGCTGTTGTCCCAGCGCGGTCAGGATTCTTCCAAAACCACGCTGGAAGGCGAGGGTATGTTTGCCGGTTTCTGGGTCTTGTTAAAACACAAGGTGACCGTCGCTCGTTCAGCGGCGCTGGGTGTGGTGATGGGCCTGTTGCCGGGTGTGGGTGAGTTTGGTTCGCAGTTCTTCTCGTACACGTTGGCGCAGAAGTTTTCCAAAACCCCTGAGAAATTCGGTGATGGTGCCGAAGAGGGCATCATTGCCTCCGAGACCTCCAATAACGCGGTGACGGCGTCGGTGATGATTCCACTGCTGGCGTTTGGCATTCCCGCCGATGCCCTGATGGCCATGCTGTTGGCGGTGTTTATGGTGCATAACTACATCCCGGGGCCAACCTTGTTCGCCGAACGGCCGGAGTTTATTTCCGGTTTGTACCTGTCGTTGTTGCTGATGAATGTGGTGGTGTTTATGTACCTGACCTTCGCCAGCCGCTGGATTGTGAATCTGACCCGTATTTGTGGTCGGTTTATTGGTGCCTGCATTCTGGTGCTCGGTTTTGTTGGTGCCTACAGCCAGAACTACCAGTTCTCGGATGCTCTGATTGCGCTGGGATTTGCGGTATTCGGCTATGTGTTACGCCGCAATGATATCCCGGCGGTGCCGATTATTCTGGGTCTGGTATTGGGGCCGGTGTTCCTTAACCGCTTCCGTCAGGCCATGGGTGTGGCGGATGGTGACATGAGTATTTTTGTCTCTCGTCCAATCAGCTTGACGCTGCTGGCATTGATCGTGATCGCCATCACTGTGTTTGTGGTCGCAAACCTGCGTGGTAAATCCTCACAGCAAACACCGGCCGAGCACGCTCATGGGTGATTGCCGTATCCCCGGGGGCGATGGAAATCTGACCCCCTTGATAGAATTTCAGCGCCAGTGTCTGAACATGACATCGGCGCTGGTGAACGCCGAAGCCAACCTGTTTGCCATGCTGGATGATCAGGGACAGCCGCTGGACATTGTTCGTCGTTGCACGGTGCAAGGCATTGAACCGGTGTTCTGGCGCTGCCTGAAAGACCTGGCCATGTTCAACCCACTGTTGTGCACCGACACGGTTGTTGCAACGGATATTCGCCGGCATTCCGGTGTGCTGCGTGGCAGTGGGTCCTTGAACGAATTCGGACGCTGGGTGGAATACCCGCATCTGGCCTGCATGTATTTTCGTCGTCAACAACGTGTCGTCGCCATCATTGGCATGCAGCGACACAGCACCATGGGCAGTTTCAGCCGTGAAGAACAGCAGCGCCTGGAAGTGGTTCAGCCGGTGATCGAACACGCGCTGAATCAGGCGTTTTTGGTGCCTGCGGGTGGCAGGATTCACTGACTCGAACCTATTCGTTAATAGCGGGCCAGCGGCCAGCGCTCCCGGATGACCTGGTGCGTGAAGAACTACGTTCGTAGAGGCTGGCTTGCCTGCGAAACGCACCGACTACCGATCGTTACCCCAGCTTATTCCCCGTGACGTATCGGTGATCTTTCTTTATACTGAAATTAATTAATATATTAAGTATAAATTCGTTATGACCCTGAAGATTTCCATCGTTGACCAAAGTCCGGTCCACGGTTCTCACCCTAAAATTGATGCCCCATCACTGACACTGGAACTTGCCCAGCTGGCCGATCGTTCTGGTTATCATCGATACTGGGTGGCAGAACATCACGACAGCGTGCATTTCGCCAACCCTTGCCCGGAAATTCTGGTGGCGACCATTGCCGCGCAAACCAAGAACCTGCGGGTTGGTAGTGGTGGGGTGATGCTGTCGCATTACAGCCCATTAAAAGTGGCCGAAACCTTCTCCATGCTGGCTAACCTGCACCCCGGCCGAATCGACCTGGGCGTTGGGCGTGCGCCGGGTGGCTCACATCAAACCACCACTGCTCTGGCGTTTCCGTATCGCCCCAATAACGGCGAGTTGTACGCCAGTCAGGCCACCCAGTTAGTCGACTTTATCCATTCAGAAAGCCACACACAGGGCGGTGGTAAATGGAATCCGTTTGCGGCCATTCGTGTGCTGCCGGACGCCTCTCGCAAGCCGCAGTTGTGGATGCTGGGCTCCAGCGGCGGCAGTGCCGAGTTAGCGGGGCGGTTGGGGTACGATTTGGCGTTGGCACGTTTTATCGACCCGGACGGCTGTAGCCCCGAGGTGTTCCAGCGCTATGACCAGGCCCGCCGTGATGCCGGGCATTCGCCATCGGCTGGCAAAATGCTGGCGGTTGCCTGTATCTGCGCCGACACCGATGAAGAAGCCCGCTTGCGTGCCGGAACCGCGGTGTACCGCAAACTGGCAGCGCAACTTGGGCAGCGGGAGGATTTCCTCACACCGTCTGAGGTGCAAAACCGCTACAAGGCGCTGTCGTTATCGCAGCAGTCAGTGTATGACCACATTCTGACGGGGTATACGGTGGGATCGCCAAGCCGTTGTTACGACGAGCTGCATCGTCTGGCAGATCAGTACCAGTGCGAAGAAATCACGACGGTCACCGTGACTCACAGCCAGGCAGAGCGTTTGCACAGTTACGAATTGCTGGCGACCAACTGGTAACAAAAGGGAAAAGGGAGCGTTGTAGCCGCTTAGAGCAAGCGGCTACGGGTATCGCTGGGGCTCTCACCAAAGGCTTGCTTGTAGGCACGGGAAAAGTGCGCCGGGTGGTTAAAACCACAGCGGAACGCGACCTGGCTGACGGTCATTTGCTTGCAGGACGGGTCCAGCAGCGTGTCGCGGCAGCGCTGCAGACGTTCATCCCAGATAAAGCGGGCAACGGTGGTGTTGTCGAGCTGAAACGCTCTGGCCAACTGGCGTTTTGAGGTGTGCAGTTCATGGCTTAAACGCTCCAGGCTGAGGTCTTCCTCATGCAGGTGCGTTCGAATCCAGTACTTGCCGCGCAACAGAATATCCGCCAGCGCACGGCTGCCTTGAGGTCGAATGCGCTGATTCAATAAACCGTTCAGCTCATCCAACATCAGGTTGGCTACCTTATCAGCGGCGGTGGCGCCGGAGTCTGCCTGGCGCAGCAGATTAAACAGTTCTTTGGTGGCGTAGCCACCGTATTCCAGCTGCCGGTCCAGTCGAATAATGTCTTTTTGATCCCACTGGCCAAAACAGCCTTTCAGTACCTGGTGGGGGATATCGATCACCACCATATCCATATTTTGACCAAACCCCTGAGCGTAAGGGCGCACGGTGTTGTAAATCACCACATCGCCAGGGCTGCTGCGGGTGCATTGCGTGCCCTGATAGGCAAAACCATCGCCTTCCAGCATCAGGCACATAAAGGCCGATTCTCGGTCATCCTTGCGAATATTGGCGTTGCTGCGTTGGATGGAATGCTCCGAAGCCTTGACCCGATTGAGCGTCAGGGCACCCAGTTGGCGGCTGGTCAGCTCGGCATCGATACCGCATTCCGGCTCGTCCGGGCAGTCCAGTTCAATCATATTGCGGTTGATGCAATCGACCCAGAAATCGGCTTTTTGTCGGCTTGGTAAGCGCTGGGTGGAATAGTCCGGTCGGTTGCTTGCCAGCAGTTGCAACGGCGTGTGCAGGCTGCGGTTGGATGATGGACGCGTAGCGGTGTTGCCATTAAAGCAGGAAGACAAATTCATAATGTTATCCCGACTCTCGGGCGGCCTCGGGCTGCCGAGTCTGATTATTATTCTGACGATGAGCGACTGCGTAGCCAGTGTACGCTTAATCCTGTTAAATAGTAAATATGTTAACTAAATTGCATTCCAAGCGTCTTACACCATGGCCTGGCACACTGGATAAACGTTTTGTCAGTCTCAATCAAGCATTGCCCGCATTGCACAGCGATACTGGCCGGATAGGTTCCACTGATAAAACAACAACCGGGGACGCACTATGTACTCATTTGGCAACGTTGCTGGTGGCCAGCAACTGGACATCAGCAGCAGTTTCGACGTATCCAACCCTTCCACTGGCGCTCTGGCAGGCAAAGCGCCCGCTGGCAGCGTCGCCGATCTGGAAACCGCCATTGCAGCCGCAGAAGCCGCTTTCCCGGCGTGGTCCGCGCTCAGCGATGCCGAACGCCAGCAATACTGCATGAAAGTGGCCGACAAGCTGGAAGCCCATCTCGAAGAACTGGCGCAAATCCTCACCACCGAACAAGGCAAGCCAATGGGCGGTGCCGGTTCCATGTTCGAGATTGGTGGTGCCATTGCCTGGACCCGTTACAACGCTTCACTGGAAGTACCGGTTGAAGTGATTCAGGACGACGAAAACGGCCGCATTGAACTGCACCGCAAGCCGATTGGCGTAGTGGGTTCGATCACTCCATGGAACTGGCCAGTGATGATTGCCATCTGGCACATCATTCCGGCAATCCGTACCGGGAACACCGTGGTTAACAAGCCTTCGCCGTTCACACCGCTGTCGACCCTGCGCATGATTGAGCTGATGAATGAAGTACTGCCTGCCGGTGTCGTCAACAGCATCACCGGCGATAACGAGATCGGTGCGGTAATGTCTTCCCACGACAAGATCGGCAAGATCGTTTTCACCGGCTCGACGCCGACTGGCCAGAAGATCATGGGCTCTGCGGCTAACACCCTAAAGCGCCTGACGCTGGAGTTGGGTGGCAACGATGCCGGTATCGTGCTGGAAGACGCCGATCCACAAGCCATTGCTGCAGATATTTTCTGGGGCGCCTTTGTGAACAACGGTCAGACCTGTGCCTGTTTGAAACGCCTGTACGTGCCGGATGCCCTGTACGATCAGGTGTGTGATGCACTGGTTGAGTTTGCGGCCAACGTCAAGGTGGGTGATGGTTTTGCCGAAGGCATGGAGCTGGGTCCGGTGCAGAACCGCATGCAATTTGACAAGGTGAACGAACTGGTGCGCGCCTCGATTGAACACGGCGGCAAGGTTCTGTGTGGTGGCCCGGTAGACGATGCCAGCACCTTGTTTTTCCCGATCACCCTGATCGCTGCTGCCAGCAACGATGATCCACTGGTGCAGCAGGAACAATTCGGCCCAGCGCTGCCTATCATCCGTTATAGCGACCTCGACGAAGTGATTCGTCAGGCCAACGACAACCCGAATGGTCTGGGTGGTTCTGTATGGACCAACGACAAAGCCCGTTTTGCAGACGTTGCCAATCGTATGGAATGTGGTTCGGTATGGCGCAACAAGCACGGTGCCATTCAGCCTAACGCCCCATTTGGTGGGGTGAAATGCTCCGGCGTTGGCGTTGAATTTGGTCAGGAAGGTTTGCTGGCCAACACTAATATTCAGGTGGTTTACCTGTAAAACGGCTTTACTGTTTAAACCTGACGCTCTTTTCTCTGAATTGTCTGCCCGGCGATGCCTGCGTGCTGAGACGTAGGCGTCTTCGGGCAAACACTACCACCGCATCTGAAGTGATGCTCAGACCGGTGTTCTCTGTTCCGGCTCTTTCCTTGCTGAAACCCGGAGCCTTCAGTCGTACGTATGATAACTCCCTGTTTCATACTGCCTCTTTTAGCCCCGCTTCGTGCGGGGTCTTTTTTATTTTTTATCTTCGCAGCTTGGTTGTCCGGAATTCTGTCTGGGGGTCTTTATGACAAGCCGTTACGTGTTTGCGATGGTGTGATGCCAAACCGTTGTTTGTAGCTGCGGCTGAAATGGGCGCTGTGGTTAAAGCCCCAGCGGAAGGCGATTTGGCTGATGCTTTCGCTGGTGTTGGCCATTAAATCTTCGCGGCAGCGCTCGAGTCTTTGGTTCCAGATATAGCGACTGATCGTTTTGCCCTGCATTTCAAAAATGCGTGACAGATGGCGTGGCGAAATTCGCATAGCCTGGCTGACTTGTTCGGTATCCAGCGTGTCATCCTGAAGGTGTTCATCAATGTACGTCAGAGCTCGTTGCAGCAGAGCATGCTGGACCCGGTCGTGACTGTTCAGTCGGTTGGCGCCGAGCAAGGTGCCGAGTTGTTCCAAAATGTGTTCGGTGATCACCGCGCGGTAGCAATGGTTGCGATTGTGGCTGGCGAGCAGGCTATGGATGGATTCGCAACTGGCATTGCCGACCCTTAGTGAGCGATCCAGTTTGATCAGATCAGATTCTTGCCATTGCCCAATGTGGGGCTCCAGCACGGCTTTGGGGATGTTCACCACAAACATCGACATGTCTGCCGGAAAACCATGGCCGTATGGATGTGACGTGTCGTATAGCACCACATCGCCGGGGCTGTGGTTAGCACAGCGCGTGCCTTGCCAAGAATAGCCCTGGCCTTCGAGCATGGCACACAGAAATACCGACTGACGTTCGTCCTGATGGATGTTGTTGGCGCTGCGCTGTACGGAGTGGGCGCCGGCGTCGATGCGATTGATGCTGATCGGACCACATTCTGTGTGCTCCAGCCGGGCATTGATACCCGCTTCAGGATTGGCCACGGGGCAGTCAATGTCGATCACGTATTTCTGCACCTGACTGATCCAGGTGCGGGTTCGTTCTTCTGCAGGAAGGTCGTTGGTAGATATGACCAATGAGTCTGAATGAGCCATAAAAAGTGCCTCATGTTTCTTTTTATTCTTGTTGTGTTTTGGCTGCAGCACAGAGCCATACCCTGCGCATTGAATGATAGTAAATATATTAACTATTCCTGTGCAAGGCTACTTCGTCAGGTCTTCTTGGCCGATTGAATCAATTCGGCCGACTGTACGGATTAAGAGTCTTGTTGGTGGCTTGCTCAGAATGACTACCATGGCGACGTGGCTCAGCGCGTCGTAGCTGACAAAACAACAAGAGTTAATCCGATGAATACTCCTGACTACATTGTGGTTGGCGGTGGCTCCGCCGGCTGTGCCATTACCCATCGTCTGATCAAGGCTGGCAAAAAGGTCGTTTTGCTGGAGGATGGCCCGGAAGACGACAGCCTGTTTATTCATATGCCTGCAACGTTTGTACGAGTGATTGGATCGAAGCGTTCAGTGGTGTACGAGAGCGAGCCGCAGCCAGAAGCTAACGGCCGTAAGACCTATGTTCCGCAAGGCCGCACTCTGGGCGGTGGCAGCTCATTGAACGCCATGCTCTATGTGCGTGGCCAGCCGCAGGACTACAACAACTGGGAACAGCAGGGCTGTACCGGTTGGGGCTGGGATAATGTTCTGGCGGCGTTCAAGCGTTCCGAAAGCCATATGCGTTTGAGTAACGAATATCACGGTACGGAAGGGCCATTGAAGGTCAGTGATCCACGTCATCGTCATCCGCTCAGTCTGGCGTTTATCAAGGCGGCGCAGGAAACCGGCATTCCGCATAACGACGACTTCAACGGTGAAAAGCAGGAAGGTGTTGGCTTCTATCACACTACCACCTTTGATGGCCGTCGTGGCAGCACAGCAGCGACGTACCTGGCTGCCGTCAAAGACTCTCCAAATCTCACTATCAAAACCGGCAGCTATGTGTCGCGGGTACTGTTTGATACCAGCAACAAGGCCACCGGGGTTGAGCTGATTGACAAGAAAACCGGTGCCCTCAGCCAGATTTCCGTGAAGGAAGAAGTGATTCTGTCCGCGGGTGCCCTGTCGACGCCAAAAATCCTGATGTTGTCGGGCATTGGTCCACAGCAGCATTTGCAGGAGCACGGCATCAAGGTCATCAAGGACGCGCCTCAGGTTGGCCAGAATTATCAGGATCATCTGGAAGTGTCGATTTACGGCCGTGTGAACGATCCGATCAGTCTGCTGGGCAATGATCAGGGCCTTAAGGCAATTGCCAACGGTGCCCAGTGGTTACTGACCAAAACCGGCTTGCTGACTTCCAACGTGGTGGAGTCGGGCTTGTTCGTGGACACCTCGGGCTGTGGCCGCCCGGACATCCAGTTCCATGTCATTCCAACCCTGATGGGTGATGTCGATCGCGAACCCATCGAGGGTCACGGCATCTCGCTGAACCCATGCTTCCTGCGGCCGAAGTCCCGTGGCTTTGCCAAATTGCGCAGCGCTAATCCGCTGGATTCCATGATCTTCGAAAGCGGCGCTCTGAAAGAACAGGACGACGTCGACACGCTGGTGCGCGGCCTCAAGCTGGCTCGCAAGATCCTGCGGGCACCATCGCTGGCAGCCATGGTTGATCACGAACTGCTGCCCTCCCGCCAAGCCGAAATATCAGATGCCGAACTTGAACAGCACGTGCGCCAGTTTGCCAAGACTGTCTATCACCCGGTCGGCACTTGTCGGATGGGTAGCGATGACGCGGCTGTGGTTGATCCGACCTTGAAGGTAAACGGCGTCAGCGGCCTGCGCGTATGTGATGCCTCGGTAATGCCAGCCCTGGTTTCCGGTAACACCAATGCGCCAACCATCATGATTGGTGAGCGTTGCGCTGAATTTATTCTGGGCCTGGACGCCTGTTCGAACCAACCCTCGGCAGCTCGCGGAGCGGCCTGATTCCCATTTCAGAATCTGACCTTCGGGTCTGGCCGTGAGTACCGGAAGTGGTGCTGCGGCCACCGTTAAAACAACAACAAAAAATGGTGCTCGTATGAAAATAAACAGCTATGAAAACCGCCTGACACTGATCCTGTTTCTGTGTTTTGGCTTCGTGTTCTTCGATCGACTGGCGTTGTCGTTCCTGTTCCCGTTTGTGGCAGAAGACCTCAACCTGAATAACTCTCACCTGGGCATGTTGTCGTCCGTACTGGCGTTGGCCTGGGCTCTTTCCGGTATGACGCTGGGCCATATTGCCGATAAGAAGGACTCCAAAAAATACATTCTGGTGATCTCGGTGATCGCCTTTACCCTCTGTTCGGCGTTGTCGGGCATGGTAACGACTTTTATCAGCCTACTGATTTTCCGTGGTCTGATGGGCGTTGCTGAAGGTCCGGTATTGCCGATTGCACAATCGCTGATCGCCGATGCCTCTACGCCAAAACGTCGTGGCTTGAATATGGGTCTGGTGAACGCCTCTGCGCCGGGACTGATTGGTGCCATCATTGCGCCGCCAGTATTGATCTGGCTGGCAACCGACTACGGCTGGCGCACCGCTTTCTACGCCACCATGATTCCGGGTCTGATCATTGCCGCACTGATTATGATGTTTGTGCGCAATAAGCATCGTCATGATTCCATTGCCTCCGAACATCACCACGTCAGCAAGGGCGACATCAAGTCGCTGCTGAAAAACCGCAATATCGTTTTGTGTGTGCTGATCTCCTGCTTCTACATTTCCTGGTTCATTACGCTGATTTCCTTCACACCAACCTTTCTGATGCAGGCTCGCGGTTTCACGCCAGAGACCATGGGCGGAATCATGGGCTCGCTGGGCTTTGCCTGGATGATCTGGGGCTTTGTTATCTCGGCGCTGTCCGACCGTTTTGGCCGCAAGCCCATGATGATCCTGTTCACCCTGATCGCCACTGCCTGTCCGATGGTGCTGCTGTACGCCGATGCCGATTCCATGCTGCCGCTGGTGTTCCTGACCTACACCGGCCTGGGCTGCTTCACCCTGTTTATGGCGACTATTCCGGCCGAAACCGTATCACCGGGCCAGGTAGCAACGGCACTGGGTCTGATCATGGGTGTTGGTGAGTTGTTCGGCGGCTTCGTAACCCCAACCGTAGCCGGCTTTATGGCGGATGTGTACGGACTTGAAATCGTGATGTGGATTGCCTCAGCGGGCTCTGCTGTGGCGGTGGTACTGTCACTGTTCCTGCAAGAAACCGCGCCCGCCAAGGTTGGCCACCAACAGGAAATGGCCGTCAGTGCCTGATTGATTTAGCAAGAAAACCGCAGGTCGCCCGGCCTGCGGTACTCCCAAAACACAATAAAAGAGAAAAGGGATCATTATGTTGACCAATAAATTCACGTGGGTGCAAAAAGGGTTGCTGGGTGCGGGTTTGCTGCTAAGCGGCCTGACCCAGGCGTTGGAAATCAGCGTTGGAGACTACGAACCACTGCCAGACCAGCTCAATCTGGCGATTGTCTATCTGAACACCACTTCCAGCTCTTCGTTGTATGCCGATGGCAAGGAAGTGGACGGTGATTTTCAGCTGGATACCAATGTGGCGCTGCTGCGTGTGCTGCACAACATCGAGCTGCCTAACGGCGTGATGATGGAACCTCAGGTAGTAATTCCTTATGGTTCCGTTTCGACTTCTGGCGATCAGGGCCAAGCGCTGGGTGACTCCGATGGCCTGGGCGATATCGTGCTGGGTCTGCCGTTCAAGTGGACGCTGGACAATGGACAGAAAGACGTCTTTGCGCTGGCGCCGTTTGTTTATGTGCCGACCGGTGATTATGACAAGGACCGGGCAGTGAACTTCGGCGAAAACCGCTGGCGCTTCCTGCTGCAGTCGACTTACATCAAACACTTCAACGAGAAGTGGGCACTCGATAGTGCGGTTGATGTGACTTATCACACCACCAACGACAGTTATATGGGCAACAGCGAAGAGAAAAAATCACTGCGCTACGAGTTGCAAAGCTATCTGCGTTACGCGCCATCCGGCAAAACCATGTTCGGTTTGGGTCTTGGCCACATTAACGGTGCAGAAACCGAAGTGGACGACGTGAAACAGGATAATGCCTTGGCGACCACCTATTTTCGCGCGACCGCCAGCCACTTTGTTGCCCCGGACTGGCAGCTGCAGGGCCTGCTGGGCAAAGACCTGAAAGTGGAGCAAGGCTTCAAGCAGGGCACCCAATTCCAGCTGCGCATTGTCAAAGTGTTCTGATCTTATCTGTCTGTTCGGGTTCAGGGACAGAGCGCGCGGCATGGTGAGTAATCGCTATGCCGCGTTTTTTATGGGCGTTAGTCAGAGCGAAGTATTTGAACGAGAAAGAAAAAAGCCCGACGGCAAAGCCAGTCGGGCAAAGGATGAGATGAGCGTTCGAGTAGCGCCGGTATCTGGAGAATTCCGGCGCTAAAAGGGGAGGTAGTGTATGGATGTCAGATTTACTTAACGGCGTTCAGCACCTTGTGGAAGGTGGCCAGTTCCTCTTCGCTGAATTGGCCAAACACTTCTTGCTGACGGTCGTTAGCGACTTTCCAGAGAGTTTCCGCCTGGTCTTTACCGGCATCGGTGAGAGACAGGGTTTCTTCGCCGTCAGAGGCTCCTTCAGTGGTTTCTATCGCGATCCACTGCTTGCGCTGCAAGGTTTCCAGTGCAGCGTGCAGGTCCTGATCGGCCATGCCAATACGCTGTTCCAGCTCGGTTGCGCCCAGTGAACCAAAGTCATTCAGGGTCAGGATCATGCGGGCTTCGATGGTACGCAGACCAGTGGCCAGCTGCAGTGGCTGGTAGCTGGCCTGGTAGCGTTTAACCGCCTGGATCATCTGGTAATACAGGTTGTTGTTCAGGCGCTGTTCGTTCTTTTGTTGGCCGCTTTCACTGGCTTCTGATTGCTTGGGTTTGACGCCAGCGTGCGGAATAACCGCAGAGTAGGCGCCACCGTGGTACAGCAGTGGCGCGCGCCCTACATCGTCAAAGGCAACGACTTTACCGATCAGAATCCAGTGGTCACCACCGTCGATGCGCTGGTAGTTCTCGCACTGGAAGCGGGCGGCGCATTCTGGCAGCAGTGGCGCGTCACCAAAGCCTTTTTCGTAGTCGATGTTGGCAAACTTGTCGTCAGACGGACGGGCAAAGTGGTTCGACAGGTTGATCTGGTCGGCAGCCAGCACGTTCACTGCAAAGTGGCTGGCTTTTTCGAAGATCTCAACGCTGCCGGAGGTCTTCATGATGCTCCACAGCACCAGTGCCGGGTCCAGCGATACCGAGTTGAAGCTGTTGGCAGTCACGCCGGTTTGTTGGCCGTCCGGGGTGGTGGCGGTGATCACGGTAACGCCGGTGGCGAAGTTGCCCAGTGCGCGGCGAAACGCTTTTGGATCGAATTCAGTAGCAGACATGGTGAGTATCCTTAAAGGTAGGGCGTTAGAAAGATCGCGCTGGTCAGTGCCGGAGCCTGAAAGTTCTGGTGTTGAGCGACAGTGGCTCGACGGCGTTGAAACAGTTGCAGTAGTAATTTCATAACGGACCCGGGTAATTATTTTTGGAAGTTGGGTAGTTGGTGCGGTGCGCTTATATGTGGCTATGTAGGGGGCATACTGCGAACCCTACATAGCATCAGATGTCTGGCTTCAGACGTCCGACCTTCAAATCACAGCAGGCTTGGATCAGGGTCCATGCCCAGCAGCTCGCGACCAATGATCTGGGCGCAAACGTCGTAGTCGGTATAGGCGTGAGCCGCGGTCATGTTGGATTCGCGCCACAGACGCTGGCCTTCACGATCGTTGTACCAGTTGGAACCACCCATCACCGCCCACAGACGGTTAACGGCTTCTACACACATCTTGATGGCGTAGGCCTGGTTGGTACGCCAGTGAGCCAGGGTGTAGCGGTCCGGGTATTCGTGACGCTCGCCGTATTCCTTGTGCTCGTTCCAGGTTTTTTCCAGATAGGCACGGGCAGCACAGACTTGCTGATAGGACTCGGCAATACGCAACACTGGCGCCACGGAACCTGCCACTTTGGCACCGGTATAAGCTCGCACGCGGTTTTTGGTGATGTCCTGATACACGTCGATCATGCGTTCGGCAACGCCAAGGCTCATGGCGGCGAAACCACAGGCGAAGTATGGGCGGTAAGGGGTGTGGTAGATCTTGCTGTCCGGGTACAACTCACGGCCAACGTGACGACCTTCCATCATGTCCTTGGCGGCCTGAATGCGACGCTCGGGAACAAACACTCCTTCGATACGAGCAGTCTTGGTACCAGAGCCGCACATACCGGCGGCGTGCCAGTCGTCGATGATGGTGAATTCGGTCTTTGGAATGATGGCGAAGCTGTAGATTTTCTCGTCGTTCACCATGCGGTTCAGGCCAACGATGATCCAGTCGGCGTGGTCAACTCCAGAGCTCCACTTCATGTCGCCGGTGAAAATGATGCCGCCTTCGGTTTCTTCGTACTTGCCAAATGGGGCGATGGAAGAAGAGGCAACCACGTCCGGGTTCTCACCCCAGATTTCGTTCTGGGTTTCTTTCGAGAACATGGAAATCTGGTGGTTGTGGGTGCACAGCAAGCTGTAACCCCAGGCAGTAGAGCAGCAGGCACCGGCCAATGCGGCGATGCAGTCGGTGAATTCCGGCAGTGACATTTCCAGACCGCCGAAGGCTTTTGGCAGGAACGCGCGGTTCAGGCCAATGCCGTGCAGCATGTCGATGTTTTCTTGGGGGATCATGCGCAGCTCTTCGGCTTTGGAAGCGTTGGCACGAATGGCTGGCAGGATTTCCTGCAGCCTGGAAAGCATTGGGTTTGAAGTGGTCATGGTCTACGCCTTTTAACTATTTTTTTGATTAAGGCGTTGCTGGGCCCTTGCAACGTTAGCCATGCAGAACTCCGCGTCCGGAGTGTGTTCTGCATCGATGACGGCATTATTGCCAGTGCGGGTGGGCGAGAACATGACGTTTTCTCGTTAAAAATGGCACTTTTCTCCAGTGCTTGGTAGCAATGAATTTTGGGTGGCTGGAGTTTGGGCAGACGGATTTGGGGTGGAGGGAGTTTGGGCAGATGGGAAAGCAACAAGCGTTTCCTGCGGACACAAAAAAGGGCTAGTGATAAGCCCTTGGTTAAGCGATGCATTCTCGCCATGTTGTACTGCCGATGCTGGCTTGGTTTTTCATTCCCATGTCCAAAGTGGCAAAGCCAACGATGTTGGCTCCCACGCAGAGCGTGGGAGCCAGGAGGGATCTCAGGTGCCCGTTTTTGTATTAGAGGTCTGACTTCAAGCACCAGACGCCCAGCTCCCGTCGCCAGACTTTAAAATCACAACCGGCTTTCGCCGTAAGCCAGCTCTTTCTGCTGTGATGCCTGGGCCTTCGGTACGGCCACACCGGTAACGTCGGTTACCGGCATGATGGCGTTGATCTGGCCAGTACCGGAGCTGCCAAACAGTGGTGTGATGACTTCGGTCTTGCCGGTGTATTCCGACCAGCCCAGTGCGCCCAGCAGCATGGCGGTGTCGTGCATAAAGCCTTCACCGTGACCTTTGGCGGCGTATTCCGGCAGCATGTCGCAGAAGGTTTTCCAGTCGCCGTTTTCCCACATACGTACCACTTCGTTGTCCATGGTTTCCAGCATCGGGCTCCAGATCTTGTCGGAGAAACCTGGTGCCTGGCCGTTTTGGGCAAAGCGGTGTGATAGTGAGCCGGATGCGAGAATGGCGACGGTGCCGTCGTAGTGTTTTTCAATGGCTTCGCGGAATGCCCAGCCCAGACGTGCACTGTCGTTGAGGTAGTGCACCTGGCACAGCGCAGACACACAAATCACCTTGTAGTGATTGTCTGCGTTCATGTAGCGCATGGGTACCAGAGTGCCGTATTCCGGTGCCAGGGTGGTGGCATCGTGAGCCAGTGCTTCAACGCCATGCTCGGCGGCGACCTTGGCCATCAGGTTGCCCAGCTCAGGATTACCGTACAGGTCGTATTCCATGTTGCTGATGAAATGCGGCAGCTCGTTACTGGTGTAGGTACCGGCCCAGTGTGGGGCGCAGTTGATGTGGTAGCCAGCGTTCACCAGCCAGTGGGTATCGAACACAACGATGGTGTCGACGCCCAGTTCACGGCAACGGCGGTCGATTTCCTTATGGCCATCAATGGCGGCCTGACGACAGCCTTTGCGTGGGCCGTCCAATTCCGACAGGTACATGGATGGTACGTGGGTGATCTTGGCAGCAAGTGCGAGTTTGCCCATTGTTATTATCCTCTTGTCAGGCAGGGAGCTGAGCTCCGCTGCAAGTATAGCCAGACTCTGTCAGAGAATTCTGTCGCGGTCTTGAGCCTGGCTGCCAAATGATTGACTGCAGCGGACGCTGCAGTCGTTGCCCATCAAGCTGGGTTATCAGATTGGGTGTCAGGCGTTAGGGTCGCGCAGTACCATCATGCGCAGTTCGGTCATGTCTTCGATGGCGTAGCGCACGCCTTCACGACCAACACCGGAATCCTTCACGCCGCCGTATGGCATGTGGTCAACGCGCCAGCTGGGTACATCGCCGATGATCACGCCGCCAACATCCAGCTCGTCCCAGGCTTTCTGGGCCTTGTAAATGTCACGGGTGAAAATGCCCGCCTGCAGGCCGAAGTCGGAGTTGTTAACTTCTTTCAGTGCGGCGTCGAAATCCGAGAACTTGCTCAGAATGGCGACCGGGCCAAAAGCTTCCTGAGTGTTGACGTTCATATCGGAGGTGCAATCGGCCAGCAGTGTGGCTTGCAACATGGCGCCGTCACGTTCGCCACCACACAGTACCGTGGCACCGGCTTCACGAGCTTCGACGACCCAGTTGTGCAGACGGGTGGCTTCTTTCTCGGAGATCATCGGGCCAATGAAGGTGTTTTCGTCGGCCGGGTCGCCATGCACCAGTGCGCCAACCGCAGCGGTCAGACGCTGTTTGGCATCGTCGTACAGGCTTTCGTGAACCATGATGCGCTGCACCGAAATGCAGCTCTGGCCAGACTGGTAGTAAGCGCCAAAGACGATGCGTTGCACGGCGTCGTCGAGGTCGGTGCCTTCGTCAACCACACACGCGGCGTTGCCACCCAGTTCCAGTACCACAGGCTTCTTGCCCGCTTTGGCTTTCAGTGCCCAGCCCACCTCAGGGGAGCCGGTGAAGCTCAGCAGCTTGAGGCGGTCGTCGGTGGTGAACAGGTCAGCGCCATCGCGGTGACACGGCAGAATCGAGAACGCACCTTTTGGCAGGTCGGTTTCGGCCAGAATTTCACCAATGATCAGTGCACCAACGGGCGTCAGTGACGCAGGCTTCAGAATGAACGGACAGCCAGCCGCCAGCGCCGGAGCCACCTTGTGGGCGGCCAGGTTGAGCGGGAAGTTGAACGGTGAAATAAATGAGCAAGGGCCAATCGGCACGCGCTTCCACTGGCCGGTGTAACCCTTGGCGCGTGGGCTGATGTCCATTGGCACCACTTCGCCGTAGATACGGGTGGCTTCTTCAGCGGCGATCTTGAAGGTGTCGATCAGACGGGTGACTTCGCCACGGGCGTCTTTGATCGGCTTGCCCGCTTCCATACACAGGGCCTGGGCAATTTCTTCAAAGCGTTCTTCGAAGCGACGCACGCAGTGGTAGATTATTTCCTGACGCTTATAGGCTGGCATCTTGCGGCACGCTTCGGTGGCTTCCACAGCCGCCTGAATCGCCTGGTCAATGGCGTCAACGTCGGCCATGGCCACGCGGGTAGCGACCTCGCCCGTGTATTTGTTTTTGACTTCCAGTTCCTGATTTGGGCTTACCGCCTCGTTGGCGAGGTAGTAAGGGTAAGAGGCCTGCAACATGAGTGATCTCCGGGAGGTGTATTCGTTGATTGTTGTTAGGTATTTGGCGCCAGTGCTCTCAGGGCGGCGATGGCGGCTTCTGCACATTGAATGTCTTGTTCGACCGACGCGCCGGACACGCCAATGGCACCCAGCAATACGTCGTTGGTTATCCCGGTTTCCGCAGGATCGGTTATCGGCATCAATACCGGTACGCCACCGCCCAGCATCAACATGCGGGGGTGGCCTGCGAGGGCTTGCTGTACCTTGGGATGAGCTTCCAGTCGTTCGTCCCATTGGTGAGTGGGGCGTTTGAAGCTGGCGGCGGTGTAGGCTTTGTCGTCGGCGTATTCGGCCGAGTGCAGCGGTGCCCCCTGCATGCGAAAACGCAGGATTGGCAGCCCCTGCGGGCCAACAATGGCTATACACACAGCCACGCCGAGTTGCTGTGCATGTGCCCGGACGGCACTGAGCATCGTTAGTGCGGCGTCTTCGCTGAGTTCGTGCAACAGATGGCTGGTGGTCATTGGGTTACCGATTATTGTTATTGGGTGCTTTAAAACAAAGTTAACATGTTAATTAAAAATATATTTAACATGTTATCTAGTGCCAGCGCAACGATTAGCCGAACAATCACCGGGATTGAGTTAGGTCAGAAGAGGGGTTGAGACAGGTCAGTTTTGAGTGGCGGGGGAAGTGATGAGCAGGGTGATCTGGCAGAGACAAATCACCCGTGTTTCAGGTGGCGAGCCGCTTCATGGCTCCATTTTGATGATGTCGTCGAGCAGTTCGTGCAGCAGCGCGACTTTTTCCGGAGTCATTTGATCGGTAATGGAGGCGTAACGTTGTTCCAGTCGTGGGCTGACTTCTTCAAACATCTTTTTGGTGCCATCCGTCAGGCTGATCAGCATACGGCGCTGATCTTCAGTGGATTTTCGACGTTTGATAAAGCCGCTGGTTTCCAGTCGATTGAGAATGCCGGTAAGGCTGGGGCTGAGGATGCAGCAAATTTCTGCCAGCTGTTTGGACTCCAGTTCTTCGTATTCATTCAGTGCCCGGATCACCCGCCATTGCTGTTCGGTCAGACCGATTTCCTGCAGGATCGGCCGAAAGAATGCCATGGTGGATTCTCTCGCACGCAGTAGCTTGAGCGGGATGGAGTCGTGGAACGTACGCATGTTGATGGCTTCCTTGGGGCAACTTTTTTTGACGATTGGCTCTGCGGTATTGGGTGCGTTCTTTGATGGAGCGTTTGACCCGGCACCGGGCTGCTCAGACAGATTATTGAACACCATTGGCCTCCATCACAAATAACAGCAGGGTGCTGAAGGCCAACACTACAATGGAGTAGGGCATATTATCGCGGTACACATCGCGGTTTCGGATGCCGTATTGACCCTGAAGAATGAAGTTGGAGCCACTGAATACCGAACTCGACATCGACAGCGACACACCGACCATATACGCCACAGCCATCAGTGTTGGGGTTGTTGTGGCTTGTGCCAGCAAGCCACCGAAGATGGCAACCACGGCAAACTGATGAATCCCGAGACTGGCAACCAGCGCATTGGTGTGTTCGACCGGTGACGGGATCAGCCCGGCGCTGATGGTGCTTTTGACCGCAGCCGCCAGAAAACCGGCGGCCAGAAACAGGGATATTTCCGGACGAGCGTTAGGCAAAACATTCGTCACCAGATTGCCAACCCGCTTGCTGCTTTCCTGCAACGGCTGGGTTGCAATCATTAATAACAGCGGCACGGTGACGGCAATGATGGATACCAGCACCAGCATGGCGGTATTCGGGAACAGCTGGTGGGCAACCAATAAGGTGCCGATCAATACCGCAGGCAGCATCAGGGTGGTGGGCTTCATTGGGTAGCCCTGATATTCGGCCAGTTCCTTGCCGTAGCGCAGACGGCTTTCGAGCAGCGTAAACAACAATGCAAATACGACGATGCCAATGGCCCAGGGATAGACGGCAGCCATGTTCACATCGGGTAACTGATGTAACACCAGCGGAATCATACTGAGGAACGGCGACCAGAAAATCGCCAGTGCAAAACCGCGGCTCAGCAATATGTACGACAACGAACTTTGGCTGGGTGTGGTCGGTTCGGCCTGACCAGCGACAGCCGGACGACGAATCTGATCGCCGACCAACAACAGCGACGAGAAATTGGCCACCGAGGAAAACAGGTGCATACCAGTCAGCGTGGCGATAAAACTCTTCGCGCCTTTGTTACGTTCACCGGCGTACAGGCGGGTGGCCAGCCGAATGAAGTTCACCGAGGTAAGCAGCATCACCAGCATCAGGTGCTCGGAACCGAGCGCCAGCAGGTCGATGTCGCCGGTATGCCAAAGGCTCAGCGCACTAAAGCCGATACCGCCAATCAAGAGGGCGGATATCGGTTTGCGTTGTTTGGGCTTCAGGTTACGAAATTCCAGCAGCACATAGAGCCATGCGAATACCGTGGCCTCAAGGCGAGCGTCGAGCAGGCCAAGTGCAAAGATCAGAGTCAGCAGCCAGGTGGTTAATAGTAGCCCGCCAGAGAGTGTCGGCAACGGGAATGTCTTCGTTGAAAGGGTTTCGGTAGAGGACACGGGGTTATCTTAACATGTTAATTAAATATTTGCTGAAGTTTACAACAATTCTGCTGGCGCTGCCCCAGGGTTACTTGACCGGTAAGGCTGTTTGAGCCGTTTAAAGCCGGGATAAATGCGCACAGCGGGCAATTCCGTCTGCTTTACTGTCGTTCAGCAAGATCCCGGAACCCTTTGGGTGTCAGGCCGGTTTGTTTGCGGAAGAAGCGTGAGAAATACGACGGGTCGGTAAAGCCCAGTTCAAAACCAACGTCGTTGATCGACAGCTTGGAGTGCTGCAACAGGCGTTTGCTTTCCTGCAACATGCGTTCGTTGATCAGCCGCTTCGGTGGCAGGTTGGTCACCCGCTGGCATATCTGGTTCAAGCGGCTTTCGCACATACCCAGCTCAGAGCTGTAGCGGCCTAATGCCCAGCGATCTCGGAAGTGCTCTTCCAGCAGCTCGGAAAAACGGCGGAACTGGCGCAGTTCTTCACTGGCCACCAGGCTGCTGCTGGAGGACTGTGGTGCTAGTCGGGCCAGCTGCACCATCAACATTCGTACATGGCTTTCGAGCACAAATTGCTTGTCTGGCTGCTCGTGGTTCCATTCGTCCTGAATCGCTTCAAACGTGTCCAGCATACGCTGCCAATTGATCTGGTTGGCTTCGGGTAAGGCCCGCTGCTCGATGCCCATTGGCTGCAGCTGCTGGGTGGAAAAACTGTGCAACGGATTACCCTTCATCAGCGACCACACCAGGGACTGATGCAGGGTTAACACATAGCCGCTGGCATTGGGTTCGGTCATAAACGAATGGGGAACGGCGGCTGGGGTAAGAAAACAACATGGCCCATGGCAGTGGTAGACCTGCTCGTCGATATGAAAATGGCTTTCGCCTTCCAGAATCAGATGAATCTGCACCGATTGGGCATGCAGATGCACAGGCATGTCACGACCAAAGTGATCGGCCATTTTGCCAAGCACATCAAAATGGATCGGTTCGTCCTGATAATGTTGGTCGTAGTCCTGACCAATAACGATATTGGGAATCCATTCGTTGTTTTGGTTAACGGGCATATGCGATTCTTTTTATTATTTTGTCGGGCGTCGGGCTCCAGTCACCCGACGCCAGACTTATTAATACACCGAGCCTTTTTCCTGCTTGATGGCTTTAACGCTGGCCTTGAACTTCGACGCCAGTTCGTTGGAGGCTTTCACCAGCAAACCGGTGTCGGTACCTACGCCAACAAACAAGGCACCTTGTTCAATGTACTTCTGTGCCAGTGTTTGGTCAGCAATCAGGATACCCGGCGCTTTACCCGCCGCAACGATTTTCGCGATCGACGCTTCAATCACCGCCTGCACTTCCGGGTGCCCCGGATTGCCGATATGGCCCATGGAGGCACTCAGGTCGGACGGGCCAATAAATACGCCATCAACACCTTCCACCGCCAGAATATCGTCCAGCGCGGCGACGCCTGCCGGGGTTTCGATCTGAATCAGCACGCACATCTGCTCGTTGGCCGTTTGCAGGTACTGCGGGGTGCGGTTAAACGCCGAAGCACGTGCCAGTGCCGAGCCAACACCACGAATGCCTTGCGGTGGGTAACGGGTGGCGGCGACGACTTCGGCGGCTTGCTCACCGGATTCGACCATAGGCGCCAGAATGGTTTGGGCGCCGATGTCTAGAATCTGCTTGATGCGTACGGCATCCGGCCAGGCCGGGCGAACAATTGGCGTCACCGGATAGGGAGCAACCGCTTGCAGCTGACCCAGCATGGTCTGTAGGTCGTTAGGGGCGTGCTCACCGTCGATCAGCAGCCAGTCGAAACCGGCACCGGCCAGCAGCTCGGCGGTGTAGCTGTTGGCTAGACCCAGCCAGAGACCGATCTGGGCCTGTTTGCCTTCAGGAGTCAGGCCCTGAATGGCTTGTTTGAATTGGTTGATTGGGGCGGACATAGGAAACCTTGTCTGGTGTCGAGCGTCGGGAGTCGGACGCCGAGTGGTGTATTTAAAAGCGGGAGTCTCGTTCCCACGCTCTGCGTGGGAATGTTTCGCTTAACCGGTTTGCTACCACGCAGGAGCGTGGGAGCCAGTCTGGGCGAGATACTGTTTGGCTCCAGGCACCCGACTCCAGACCAGAAAATTATTTAAAGAAACAGGTAATCGACCCCAGTTCGCCGTAGTCCACCTGGAAGGTATCGCCTTTACGTGCCGCTACCGGGCGGGTGAAGGAGCCACCCAGAATGATCTGGCCCGGTTCCAGCGTGATGCCGTATGGGTGCAGGCGGTTGGCCAGCCAGGCCACGCCGTTAGCCGGGTGGTTCAGTACACCAGCGGCGACGCCGGTTTCTTCGATCACGCCGTTGCGATACATGATGGCTCCGACGCGACGCAGGTCGACGTCCATTGGCTTGATCGGACGACCGCCCATGATGATGCCGGCGTTGGCAGCGTTATCAGAAATGGTGTCGAACACCTTACGCGGACGGCCGGATTCCGGGTCGATGGACTGCGAGCGGGCGTCAATCAGCTCCAGTGCCGGAATGACGTAATCGGTGGCGTTGTACACATCGAAGATGGTGCAGTTCGGGCCGCTTAGCGGTTCCTTCAGGATAAACGCCAGTTCCACTTCGATACGCGGCACAATGAAACGGTCGGTCGGAATTTCCGCAGCGTCGTCGAACAGCATGTCGTCCAGCAGGGTGCCGTAATCCGGCTCGTCGATCTGCGACGACATCTGCATGGCGCGCGAGGTCAAACCAATCTTGTGACCGATGATCTTGCGGCCTTCGGCCAGTTTCAGCTTCAGCCATTCGCTCTGGATTTTGTAAGCATCCGGAATGGTGATGCCCGGATACTGCAGAGAGATCTGACGGATCTGCTGGCGGTCTTTTTCGGCCTGATGCAACTGGGCCGCGCAGTCTTTGATGATGTCTTCTGAGAGCATGTTGTTTATCGAAGCCGGTTCAGGGGCTTCTACTCCTGTCAGGGGCTTTTGTAGGAGGTCGCTTGCGGCAGAACCAATCGGAGGCAAGCCTCCTCCTACACCAATTGCTGCGGGATCAGCCCTTCAGCGATTCGAGGTATTCGCTTTCGCTGATCATGTGGTTCACCAGCCGGCCGACACCTTCCACTTCGGTGACGATCTCATCGCCCGGTTTCACATCCGCCAGACCTTCAGGCGTACCGGTGAAAATCATGTCGCCCGGTTCCAGTGTCATGATGTTGCTGAGGTACTCGACCAGATAGGCAATGTTGAACACCAGATCCCTGGTGGAGCCTTCCTGCTTCAGCTCACCGTTGATGTAAGTGCGCAGGGTCAGGTTGTGAGGGTCTTTAACGTCGGCGGCATCGACCAGATACGGGCCAACTGGCGTGCAGGTATCGCGGCTCTTCACCCGCAGGTTCGGGCGATAGTAGTTTTCCAGATAGTCGCGGATGGCGTAGTCGTTACCGACGGTGTAGCTGCCGACGTAATCCATGGCGTCAGCGCGAGAGACGTTCTTGGCGGTTTTGCCAATCACAGCAACCAGCTCGCACTCGTAGTGCATGTAGTCGGTGTTGTCCGGCCGGTAGGTGTTCTTGTTATGACCCAACAGGGTGTTAGGGGCTTTCAGGAACACCAATGGTTCTTCCGGTGCCTTGAACGACAGTTCGGCGGCGTGGTCGGCGTAGTTGATCGCCAGAACAAAAATCTTGCCATCGCAAGGCGGCTGCCAGTCGGCATCGGCTTCCGCAATCACGGTACCGTCAGCCAGTACCGCATCGTTGTTGTCGTTGACTGTTACGTCGGTCAGTTCGCCATTGACCAGAATACGTGCGCGTTTCATTTCTTCTCTCCTGACCGATTAGGCTTCGCTGACAACAGAATTGGACAGCGCGCCGATGGATTCGATGTCGATGGACACGGTGTCACCGGCTTTTAATGCCAGTGCCTCGGTGCGTTCTGGGGTACCCGCGATGATCAGGTCACCGGCTTCCAGCGTCATAAAGCTGCTCAGGTAGCTCACCAATTCAGCCACGCCAGCGCGCAGTTGGTCGGTGTTGGTAGCGTGTACTTTTTCACCATTCACAGACGTAACGATCGACAGGGATTCAACATTGGCGACGTCGGCCGCATCGACCACCCATGGGCCAATCGGGCAGAAGCCATCACGACACTTGGCCTTTACAGCTGGGCGGTAGAAAGACACTTCGGCCAGAGAGACTTCGTTCACCACGGTGTAGCCGCCGACAAACTCCAGCGCTTCCGCTTCAGAAACACGAGTGGCTTGCTTGCCAATCACGATGCCGATGGAAGGGCCCGCGTAGATGGTTGTGCCGTCTGCCGGAGCAGGAATGGCCGCGCCGTTACCAATATGGGTGTTGGCGGTTTTGATGTGCAGTACCGGACGGGTCGGTGGGCTGACATGCGGCTTGTCGTTGAAAGACGGTTCCAGCTTGGCGTACAGGCTTTTGTCGTTTAGAGCGATGCCAAACACAGTGCCACTAGTGGCAGGCATCAGGGTGGTGGTTTCGAGTTCAGAAACAGAGTTGGCAGCCACAGACACTTCTGTTGCCACGCCGTCCTTGAGGATTCGGCAATGCTTCATTGCGGGATCTCCAGCTTGTGAATGAGTGGCGGCAAAGACAGCTGCCGTTTGTCGCCGTGACTCACTAACAGGTAGTCAGTCATTATTTTTGTTTAGATGTTAACTAGTTTGCCGAAGAGGTTCTTAAAGTCAATAACTTAATATATTAATTAAATGCAATTTGATGGCGACTGGGATGTTTAGAAGGCCGGGATGAATCTCTGTGAGACCAAAGTCGGTGAAGCCAAATGAAATTCGGTAACCACGCATCTGTTGACAATGATTAACATGTTAAATATCTTGCTTAACATATTAACGATGTCTGGCGTCCAGCGCCGAACAGCTGTCATACCAAACAAGAAAAAGGCATACCGTCATGATCAAGAATCTGATTAACGGCAAGTGGGTCGAGAGCAAAGAGACCTTCGAAACTGTCAACCCGGCCACCGGTGAAGTACTGGCGGAGGTGGCTCACGCTTCTCCAGAGCAGGTCGCCGCGGCGACTCAGGCAGCCAAAGATGCATTCCCTGCCTGGGCCAACATGCCGGTCGCCAAGCGCTCCAAAATCATCGAAAAGCTGGGCGATCTGATTGCTGATAACGTTGAAGAGCTGTCTGCGCTGGAAACTGCGGATACCGGTCTGCCGCTTTACCAGACCCGCAATGCACTGATTCCTCGCGCGTCCAACAACTTCTATTTCTTTGCTGAAAAAGCCAAGCAGATGAACGGTCACACCTACCCAATGGATGACCAGATGCTGAATTACACCCTGTATCAGCCAACGGGTGTGTGCGCGCTGATTTCTCCATGGAACGTGCCGTTCATGACCGGTACCTGGAAGACGGCTCCGTGTCTGGCGCTGGGTAACACCGCGGTAATGAAGCAGTCTGAACTATCGCCGCTGACCACCGATTTTCTGGCCAAACTGTCGCTGGAAGCGGGTATTCCTGCCGGTGTGTTCAACGTGGTTCACGGCTTCGGTAACACGACCGGTAACGCCCTGATCACTGACCCGAACATCAACGCTATTTCCTTCACCGGTGGTACTTCTACTGGTAAGCACATCATTGCCAACGCTGGCCTGAAGAAGTTCTCCATGGAACTGGGTGGCAAGTCACCAGTGATGATCTTCGACGACTGCGACTACGAACGTGCGTTAGACGCTGCGGTATTCGGCATTTTCTCCATCAACGGTGAACGTTGTACTGCCGGTTCCCGCATCTTTGTGCAGGAAGGCATCTACGACAAATTCTGTGAAGACTTCGCGGCCCGCGCCAACAAGGTGAAAGTCGGCGACCCAATGGACATGGGCACTCAGGTCGGTTCACTGATTTCCCAGGCGCACTGGGAGAAGGTAACCGGTTACATCCGCATCGGTATCGAAGAAGGCGCCAAGCTGATTGCCGGTGGCCCAGAGAAGCCAGTGCATGAGCTGCCAGATCACCTGAAAGGCGGTCACTTCGTGCGTCCTACTGCGTTCCGCGACGTGAACAACAGCATGCGTATCGCCCAGGAAGAAATCTTCGGCCCGGTGGCTGTGATCATCCCGTTCAAGGATGAGGCCGAGGTGATCAAGATGGCCAACGACAACGAATACGGTCTGGCCTCTTACCTGTGGACCCAGGACGTCGGCAAGGTGCATCGCATCGCTCGCGAAGTGGAAGCCGGCATGATGTTCGTGAACAGCCAGAACGTGCGTGACCTGCGTACCCCATTCGGTGGTGTGAAGGGTTCCGGTACCGGCCGTGAAGGTGGCGACTACAGCTTCGAAGTGTTCTGCGAACCGAAGAACGTGTGTGTTTCCATGGGTTCCCACCACATTCCAAAGTGGGGCGTGTAAGTCATGCCGCACTTTGTTGTTGACTACTCCGACAATTTGCACGAGCGGCTGGATTTTCAGCCGCTGTTCAAGGCGTTGCACGAGTACGTTGTTTCAACCGGGGCATTTCCGATAGGTGGCGTGCGCAGTCGCGCCATCCGTTGCTACGACTATCGCGTGGCAGACGGCCGCGAGGATTTCGCTTACCTGAATCTCAGTCTGAAGATCGGCCACGGCCGCGATATGGAGCTGAAGCAGCAAGTAGCGAAACGCGTGTTCGAGATTTTGTGTGAGTGGATGAAGCCGGTAACGGACAACCATTACGTGCAGATCTCATTCGAAATGACCGAGTTGGACCCGGTACTCAAGTTCAACAAGAACAATATTCATCCGCTGTTCAAGTAAGCGGATGCGGGCTGGTGGCTGCCAGCCCGCCCCCGGGTTTTCGGGATTCCGGATTTCCGGGTTTATCGCAGCCCTATAAAAATAAAGCCGGCGTTTCCTATCACTGATGGGTGACCGGAAAATTATCAGAGGCCAGTATGAAAATCATAAAAACACACCTGAAGTCTGTTCTGTCCGCAGTTGCTATTACCACCAGTGCGTTCGCCATGTCGGACGCCAATGCTGAAACTACCTTGCGTGTCGCGACCTGGTTGCCGCCGACCAATCCACAAAACTCAGTGGTATGGCCAACCTGGGGCAAGTGGGTAGAAGAAGCGACCGAAGGCCGCGTAAAGGTCAAAATCGAGCAGGGCTTTGGTCACCCGAAAACCATGTTCCAGCTGGTCGAAGATGGCATTGCCGATGCCTCGTTCAGCTATCACGGCTATGTGCCTGGTCGTTTCAAACTGCCTCAAGTGGTTGAGCAACCGGGCCTGAATGCTAACGCCGAAGCGTCTTCCGTTGCTTTATGGCACGTTTACAAGGATCGCCTTGAAGCCGCTGAAGAATTTGAAGGGCTGGAAGTGCTGGCCATGTTTACCCATGGTGCCGGTGGCATTCACACCAAGGAACCCATCAATTCTCTGGCCGATTTGCAGGGCCAGAAAATCCGCGTCGGCGGTGGTGTGCAGAGCGTCCTGGCAGAGCGCATGAAGGTCACGCCAGTGGGGGCGCCTGCGCCGAAAGTGTATGAAATGCTGCAGCAAGGCGTGATTGATGGTGTCTTTATGCCCATGGGCGAGCAGAAAATCCTGCGCCTGAACGAAGTAACCCAGCACGTTTATATGCTGCCGGGCGGTATGTACATGGGCAGCTTCTCGATCTTCATCAATCCGGAATTTCTTGAGGATCTGAGCGACGAAGACCGCGAAGCCATTTTGGCCGTGTCGGGTGAAAAACTGTCGGCGCTGGCCGGCCGTGCCTGGGATCAGGGCGATATGGAAGGTTATGAAGCGGCCGTTGCCAATGGTGTGACTGTGCATCAGGTGCAGCCGGGCGATGCCATGGACAAGGAATTCCAACAGCTGATCAAGGGCATGGACCGCGAGTGGCTGGAGTCCGTTGAGGATCGTGACATTGACGCCGCCGCAGCGCTGACTGAGCTGCGCAGTCAGGCACGTGAATACACCGTCGCTGCTGAGTAATTTCTTATGAGTGTCTTCTCGATGGCCGGACTGGGCCAATGGGTTGCTGCACACTACGACGAGCATGGGCCAGTCAAATGGCTGGCCTTTGCTCTGGAAGTGTTTGCGGGCCTGGTGCTGATGTTCCTGATGCTGCTTACCTGCGCCGATGTGGTCGGCCGTTACTTCTTCAACAACGCCGTCAACGGCGCGGTTGAGATGACTGAAATTGGCTTGGCGCTGCTGGTGTTTGCTGAAATGCCGTTGATTACCTGGCGCGGTTCCCATGTGGTGGTCGACTTGCTCGACAAGGTGATGAGCCATCGCATGATTCAGATGCTGGGGTTGTTCTCGGCACTGGCGATTTCCGGAGGCCTCTATTTCCTAGCCGAACGCATGATGTATCTGGCATCGCGCTCTCTGCGTCGTGAGGTGGTCACTGAATACCTCGAAATCCCGGTGGGTTACATCATTCAGTACATCGCAGTGATGAGTTACGTCACCGCGGCGCTGATGATCAGCTATGGCATCTATCGCCTGTTCGCTCAACCCCGCAACTGAGTCAATCACAGGTAAACAATCATGTTTGAAGCACTGATCGGATTCGCCATTCTGTTGGCGTTGATCGTTTTGGTACGCCTGCCGATTGCCTTTGCGATGGGCTTGGTAGGTTTTTTTGGCTTTGCCGTGCTGCAGGGCCTGACGTTTGAAAATATTATGGACTTCCGTTGGACAGCGGCGTTGTCGCTGGCGTCCAACCGGGTGATCGATACCGCCCAGGAATATGGCCTGTCGGTGATACCGCTGTTTATTCTGATGGGTAATCTGGTGACCAAATCCGGGCTGTCCCATGAACTCTATCAGGCGTCCTATGCCTTTCTGGGACACCGCAAGGGCGGTTTGTCGATGGCTACTGTGGTGGCTTGTGGTGGCTTTTCTGCGATTTGTGGTTCCTCACTGGCAACTTCCGCAACCATGGCCAAGGTAGCCATGCCGCCGATGCGCAAGTTCGGTTATTCCGACTCGCTGGCAACGGCGTCGATTGCCGCGGGCGGCACGCTGGGGATTCTGATCCCGCCGAGTGTGATTCTGGTGATCTACGGTCTGCTGACCGAATCCAGTATTCGTGAACTGTTCGCGGCCGGGTTCTTGCCGGGCATGCTGGGCATTCTGTTGTATCTGGCGGCAGTGAAATATGTGGTGTGGCGCGACCCGAAACAGGGGCCGCCGGGCGATAAGATGAGTTGGCCGGAACGGCTGGACGCCCTAAAAGGCGTATGGGGTGTACTGATCCTGTTTACTGTGGTGATGGGCGGTATTTACCTTGGGGTGTTTACACCGACTGAAGCCGCGGGCATTGGCGCCGGTGGCGCCTTTGTGATCGCGCTGGCCCGTCGTTCACTGTCGTTCGAAAACCTGTTTCATGCCCTCACGGATACCGGCCGTACCAGCGCCATGCTGTTTGCGGTGTTGATTGGTGCGCTGATCTTCAGCGACTTTATTAACAGGGCCGGTCTGCCGGACGAACTGCTTGCGTTTGTGACCGGATTGGAAATCAGCCCGATGGGCGTAATTCTGGTGATTCTGGCTATCTACATCCTGTTAGGCATGGTGTTCGAAAGCCTGTCGATGATGCTGCTGACGGTGCCGATCTTCTACCCGCTGGTGCAGAGCATGGGTTTTGATCTGGTGTGGTTCGGTATTGTGGTGGTGGTGGTGACTGAAATCAGCCTGATCACGCCGCCGGTGGGGATGAACGTATTTGTGCTCAGTGCGGTGCTGCCGAATGTGAAGCCGGGTACCATTTTCAAGGGTGTTACGCCGTTCTGGTGTGCCGACATTGTGCGGCTGGCTTTGCTGACCTTTATTCCTGCCATTTCCATGATCCTGCCGGAGTGGTTGTATCGCTGAATGGCTGTATCTATGAGCAAATCTACCGCTGAGTGACTGTCAGGCTGTTCCAATACGCCACCTGTACCAAACCTTCGGCTTGGTACAGGTAGGCGTGCCTTTGATTTCCCTCTAACCCGATTTGGGCTGAATATGTCTTGCTCTTCAAACCCTGAAACTGCCCGAAAATCAAACAAAACAGACAATGGCCAGATGCCGCTGGGCGTCGTTCTTATGCTTGCAGGGCTGGCTGCACTGGCCCCGTTGGGGACGGATATCTATCTGCCAGCCGTCCCTGCAATGGCCGCGGATTTTGATGCCGCATTGCATGACATCGAGATATCCATTTCCTGCTTTCTGATCGGTATCGCCTTTGGACAGCTGTTCGGAGGGCCGCTTTCAGATCGATACGGTCGCCGCAAAATGGTCATCTTTGGGCTAATCATGTTTGGCTTTGCCACCGCACTGCTGGCATTCAATAACTCCGTGCCGCATTTGTGGATTTTACGGGTAATACAGGCGCTGGGGGCTGGCTTTGCCGCTGTCAGCGGGATGGCGATGATTCGTGATTTGAGCCATGGCTCAGACGGCGCGATCAATATGATGCGGGTGGTGCAGATCATGATGATTGCACCCTTGATCGCGCCTCTTTTAGGCATGCTGGTTCTTGAAGTTACTGGCAGTTGGCAAGCCATTTTTCTGTTCCTGCTGCTCTATAGCATCGCCATTCTGGCTCGGTTTATTGCCACCATGCCTGAGTCTAACCCGCACAGGGACGCCGACGCGTCGCTGCTGGGGCGTTACAAAACCGTGATAACGGACCGCCGTGTCTGGCCTTATCTGGGGTTTGTCTCCGGTACCTATGCCGGGATGTTCGGTTTTATTACCAGCTCGCCAACGGTGTACATGGACTACTTTGGTGTCAGCAGCACCTGGTACCCCTTCGCCTTCGGTGCCAACGTGGTCGGCATGGTGACCATGGCAAAACTCAATATTGTGATGTTGAAGCACTTCAAACCATTGCAACTGATCCGTGCAGGCCAGGCGGTCCAGCTAACAGCAGTTAGCTTGATGGTGATTTACTTGCTGGCACTTGACCGACACTCCATCACGGTACTGTTGCCGTTAACCGTTGTTTTTATGAGCTGCCACGGCTTTGTGATGGCTAACAGCGTGGCCAGCGTCACTGGTATCCACGCCAGAAATGCCGGCACAGCCACTGCCTTGATGAACGCGACCGGATTCACTGTTGGCGCGCTATCGGGGATCACTGCGGGGGTAATGTCGGATGGAACGCCGCTGCCAATGGCCACTGTGATGCTGGCGGGTGCGGTAGTGGGAGTTCTATCTCATGTATTGCACGGGCGTCGATAGCTGCATTTCTTGAACGGTACGCTGACTTGCGGAAACTGCTGCAAGGGCATTAGGGTCGGTTACAATGAGTGCAACCGTGATCAAGAACGAGGAACCATCATGACCACCCACCAACAAGGCCTTTTCAGCCAGGGCAGCTCGCAGTTTTACTACCTTGAATACAATCTGGATTGGTCTTTGCCGTTGGACACGATTCGGTCCGCGTTGCATGCGGCTGTTTATCAGAACCTGCCGACCAATATGGTGGTGTCGTTTGGGAAGCGTGCATGGGATGCCTTGAATCCGGGGTGTTCGCCAGCAGGTTTGGTCGCTTTTGAAGGGCTTCAAGGTTCAGCTGAGGCCGGGGCAGCGCATTTGGTGGCCCCTGCGACTCAGGCGGATGTGTTTTTCTGGATTCATTCGGGCAGTGTCGCCAGCAACATTGATCGTATGCAAGGTGTTCACGAGGCAATGGCAGGGGTGGCCGATCTGGTGTTGGATCTGCCGGGTTTGTGTTATCACGACTCCCGCGATTTGAGCGGTTTTGAAGACGGGTCCGCCAACCCTAAAACTGATGATGCGCGCATACAGGCAGCGTTGATCCCGGCAGGTCAGCCTGGTGCTGGTGGTTCTTATGTGTTGAGCCAGAAATGGGTTCACAATCTCAAGGCCTTTAACCAAATGCCGGTGAAAGAGCAGGAGGGCGTGATTGGCCGTACCAAGCTGGATGCGATAGAGCTTGAAGGCGATGATATGCCAGCCAATTCGCATGTCAGTCGAACGGATGTTTCACTGGAGGGTGTGGCCCAGAAGGTGTGGCGTCGAAGTGGGGCGTATGCCAGCGCGACAGAGCGTGGTTTGTATTTCCTGTCTTTCGCCTGTGAACTTCGTCGTCACAGTATTCAGTTGGAGCGGATGTACGGTCTGACCGGTGATGGTCTATACGACCGCCTGCTGGATTTCTCAACGCCGGTGACGGGTTCATACTGGTTTGCGCCGTCAATGGAGGATCTGGCGGCCGCTCTGGCTGTCTGATACTTCTCTCTGGTTTTTATGTTTATCGGTGGCAGCTATCTGCCGCCGTTTGCATACCTTTCTTTACGGTTGTGGCGTCCGTCACAGCCTTTGTGAGTAATCACTCACATTCTGATTCTTTCCTATCTTGTCGCTTTCTTTCGTCGCACTTAGCGTCTGTTGGTCGGTTTTTGATCTACTTGGATGTTGAAAGCTGACACGCGGCGAGGACTAACTGAAGACAGTCTCAAGGAGAGATACCATGACGAATCTGGTTCAAGAACTGAACAGCCTGGATTTCAGCGTGTACATCGGTGGACCGATGCAAGCTGCCGTTCAGGCCCAGCACGCGGCATCCATGTCGCAGGTGAAATTCATTCAGGAAGTGGGCTTCCAGGATTCCAGCGGCACCGGTGGTGGCAAGGAATTACGCTATGTGGATTTTAACTATGAAAAATCCGTTCCCAAAGACGATGGTAGCGGCTTTGAAAACCAGCAGGTCAATATCAAGGTGCCGTTTTTGACCATGCTGACCATTCCATCGTTGCGCATTGAGGAGATGGTGATTGATTTCAATGCCAAGCTCACTTCGACGGAAACCTCCAATGTATCGAGCGAATTTGCGGCCAGTGCCGAGCTGGGCATCAATTACAAGATCGTTAACTTCAAGGCATCGGCGTCTTACAAACGGTCGTCCAACCGCGGTACCAGTGTCGAGAAAACCTATAACCTCGGCGTGAAGGTGACGGCGTTGAATGATGAAATCCCGGCTGGGCTTGACCGCATTCTGACCATGCTGGAAGACAGTATTGTCAGTGTTTAAGCACACTGCTTAAGCCGTAATTCAAGAAGGCGTTGGCCAGCTCTGCCTATTCTCCTTGCCGCTATTTTCAATCTGTAAGGGTGTCGATTGTGAAATGGAGGCAGGGCTGGCCGACTCTGTTTAACCATTTAAGGACGCTGTTTTTAACAGGGAATCGCAATGCCAACATTAAATGAATATCTCGGTAGCATCATCTCCAGCCTGAATACCGCCAGAGTCATGGCAGATATCCAGACCGTGAAAGTGGCTCAGGATTACGCCAAGCACGAGCTGTTGCAGCATTTCTCGGTGCCCAGAATGAAGATCGATGATGTTGAAATAACCATTCCAGTGGCGATTGAGTCTGCCGATCAGGTGCTTGAAGAGCCCGTCGATATTATCAATAACAAACAATTCAATAGTGATACCTATGCGCTGGTCGCGCGAAGCGTGGGGCGCGACAGCTTGCCCAGAGAGGTATCCAGCAAGGTACGCTCGGTCATTTCCCGCTATACCCGCCAATTGGAAACCGATGTGAACCAGTTGCGCAGTAATCAGCCCATCAAGCAGTATGCTGCCAGCCTGAATGAGGAATTGCAGGACGTGTTCGAAGCAACAAAGCTGGACTACAACCGAGAAAAGGCAGCAAATTCTAATTTGGCCAGCGAATTGGCGAACCTCGCCAATCACGAAGTCACCGCCGCTCTGGGTAAAACCCGTCTTGGTGACATGAATGTGATTGCGGAGGCACACCTGCTAAAAGAACAGGATGCCGACAAAATTCTGCAAATAAAACTGAAGGTGTCTGAGGACAGCATGGAGTGGCAAAAAATGGAGCTGGATGGAGAAATAACCAGCAAACTGCTGCCGGAATAACAGGAGGTCACATTATGATGCGCTCTCCTGTGATGTTTGAAAAACAAATGGCCGACGTGTTGTTGGCTTTTCCTGAGCTGGTGAAATTACAGCGGTCAAAGAGTCCGGCTTTTTTGCAATCGGTTATGGATTGGATTGATCAGGCTGAACAGTTGTTGCAGCAAAACCGCCATGTGAAGGTTGCTGAGCTGGCCGGTTTGAAAAGCCGCATTCTAAGTCCTGAGCGTGCGGCGGATTTTCGAGGTTCGTTGCGTAAAGCTCAGCAGGAAGCGGCAGCCGGCACGTTGTATGAGTTACAGCGCTGCCTCCAACATGTGCACGATGAGCTGGTGGTTAAATCTGGCCCTGCCAGGGAGGTTGTCGGGCAAATATTGGCAATGGTGGCAGACAGTGGCGTTATTCGTCACTCAAGCTCTGGGACCGCGCAGCAATTGGTAGAAGAGATCTGGCAGCTGGTGTCCAACCACGAACAATTAAAACCCATGGTGGTTGGCCTGAAAGGCAAATTAGCGCAGCAAGATATTCAGATGCTAATGATCGAGGAAGTACGGCTGGAAGAGTTTATGGAATAAAAACAGATTAACGGGCCAGTGACATATGTTTATATCACGGCCCGTTAATAAGAAGGATTTTAAATCAAATCTTCCAGGTGCGTACGGTTGGGAATCCGTATTCTTCAACCCATTGCTCCAGCTTTTTAGGGCTGCGCTTGATTTTTTCAATCACTTCGTTAGTGGCCGGATTGCGGTAGCTACCTGCTTTCAGCTTTGGTTTTGGCAGGGTAGATACTTTTTCTGGCTGTTGTTCCTGTTTGGCTGCTTGCTTGGCGAAGTGCTTTTGCAGTGCTGCATACAGGTTGCTTTCTGGCTCGGAAGTAATCCATTGCTCGAGGGAATCGGCTTTGGAATTAAAGTATTCGTATTCGGAAATACCGTATTTACGCAGGTTGCTGAAATATTCCTCATTCAGCTTTTTCAGATTTTCCTGCTTCTTTTTTTGCTCATCCCTGGCTTGCATCAGCTGTTCCAGCTTGGCTTTCTCAGCTTCGATTAATGCATCGATATTGGTATCAATCAATGACACGTTGTGCATGCCTCTTTGTTGGTTTTACGGGTTGCTTTTGTTGTCCATGAATAATGTTGTTGCTATCAGTTTCTACAATATTATTCGTGGAATTCTTATGGTTACACTGAAATACTCGCGCAGTACGGAGTTATTCAGAGGGTTCCTGGCTGCCGAAGCTGTATCGTTCAGTTGCACAATGGCTTTGGTCTGAAAGACGACTGGAAGCGACAAGCCAAATGAGTGTGTTCCTCGGCATTTTCTGCAACTTCCCAACGACGGTGCGTGAGATTACCTGATGAAGCATAGGTTATTATCCCTTTGCTGTGAATACTCTGTTTTCAATAGTGCTGAATGGCACAAACTATTAAGCAAGGTTGGAGCTTATTGGCCGCTTTTGATCAATTTTTGTCTTACCAAAGCGGATTTCATTGCACATATTTACGGTCACTGTTGTGCGAATTATGTTCATTAAGACGGAAGAACCTGATAAATGGTTATGGTTCGCTAACTATATAATTCATAAATAGAGCCCCAAGGAGGATATGAGTGGCAAATGAGCAGAGCATGGTTCAAACACTTGCCCAGGAATTGTTGCGTGTTTGGGACTCGGGCCAACGCTATTGGATTGGCCTTGCCGGTGCACCCGGTAGTGGCAAGTCGACGCTGGCTGAAAATATAAAACAGGCGTTCGATGCGTTGCTTGCATCCAGAGGTGACGATGGTGAGTTGCTGGTGTTGCCAATGGACGGCTATCACTTGCCCCGCAAAGCGCTGGATACTTTGCCAGCCCCTGCCACAGCACATCTGCGTCGTGGTGCACCGTTTACATTCGATGCCGAGCAATGCGTTGCCGATTTGCTGGCAGCCAAGCACACCGAACAAGCGCTGTTTCCGGGGTTTGACCACGCAGAGGGTGATCCACAGCTAGGGCAATACAGGCTGACAGCAGCCCATCAACTGGTGTTAGTGGAAGGTAATTATCTACTGTTGAATGATTCACCGTGGCGGCGGCTGAAAGGTGAGTTATTCAATGAATGCTGGTTTGTTAATACACCGCTGGAAGTCAGTAATCAGCGGGTGCTGGAGCGCCATCAGAGTTTGGGGTTGAGTCTGGAACAGGCGCAGCATCGGGTTGATGCAAATGACGGTTTGAACGCTCGTTACATACACGAGCATTCAAATTTTTATGGAGTTCGTCTTATCGACTGGTGATAACAGGTGATAACTGGCGAGCTAATCCCAATGTACCTCAAAACCAGGGTTTTTAGCCCAGATCCTGACTTTTGACTTTCAAGCGGTTGTTGTTGTCGCGGCTGTTTTTGATCCGTTCGTCATGATCAACAGGCAGAGCCTGTTTGGCACAACGGTCGTAGAGCAGGATGTTCACCGTAGCAGCCAGGTTCAAGCAGCCTTCGGTCGGTACGTACACCACGGCGTCGCAAGCGTCGACCACAGCCTGATCCAGCGATCCATCCTCCGGGCCAAATACATAAATTGCATCTGCCGGGTGTTCGAACGTTGGCAGTGGGACGGCACCTTCAACAAGCTCAACGGCCACCATTGTTTTATCGGCAGAAACCAATTGCAGCAATGAATCGACCGACTGATGAGGAATTTTTTCCCGCACATTGTTGGTTGCGGTGTGAAACCGGTTGGCAAATTCAATGCGGGTTCCTGTGTAGTACACCTGTTCTGCGCCAAAGCAGTTGGCTGCCCGTAGAATAGAGCCAAAGTTGGTTGGGTCTTTGGGGTTGCTCAGGGCAATAACAGCAGAACTCAAAACAGCATACCGGTGTAGTTTAAAAGCGCGATTATAGAGGATTTTATTCGTACTTCGCAGCAACTCACCCGCCGATTGACGATCCAAAGAAGCAGCGCAAAATCCAACCCATCGCCATATACTGGGCAACCCCCTTTGTTGATTCAGGAGCATCCCTTTTGGATACCCGGCTTTACCAGCAAAAACTGACCGATACCCTCGAACAATTTTCAGAGCTGTTAATGCAGCCGGAAACCTACACGCAGCTGCTGCTGGTTTCTGTCATATACGGATTGGCCTATATGGTCGCCAGCCGTATTCGAAAAGCGTTTCCGCTGCTGGCCGACAGCAAGGGCGACCCAACGGCTACGCCGGTGCAGAAAGTCGGTGGTCATTTTGGCAATTTGATGTTCCCTTTGCTCAGCATCACTGCGTTGAACTTTGCAGTAGAAGGCAGCGGCCATTTGCTGGGCGAATCCTGGCTGGTGCACATCGCCTTGGTCGTCGCGCTGTTACTGATGGTGCACTCGCTGATTCGTGACCATGTGCGCAATGATTTTATTGCGTCTGTATTCCGCTGGATCGGCATGCCGTTGCTGTTTTTACACCAGGTCGACCTGTTGGCACCGATTGTTGCAGTACTGGAATCGATGAAGGTGACTGTCGGGAATCTGGAAGTATCGGCCTATGGCATCGCCCGCGTGGCGCTGTTTGGTTCCTTACTGTTCTGGTTGGGGCGGGTGTCTAACAGCACGGGTCAGGAAATGATTCGCCGTCAGGAAAAGCTCGATTTTCGCACCCGTGAAGTGGCCGCCAAACTATTGGAGGTGACGATTTTCACTGTCATCGGTGTGTTGCTGCTGCAAGTTATGGGCATCAATTTAACGGCACTGGCCGTGTTTGGTGGTGCGGTGGGTGTGGGTCTGGGCTTCGGCTTGCAGGCCATCGCCTCTAACTTTATCTCTGGCATCATCATCCTGCTCGACCGTTCGGTGTCAGTGGGGGATTTCATTGAGCTGGAAGACGGTCGCCAGGGCTATGTGCTGGAGCTGACGCTGCGTTCCACCGCACTGGAAACCTTTGACGGCAAGATCATCATGGTGCCGAACGAGAAATTTGTATCGGGCACCTTCACCAACTGGACCCACAAGAACAAGAAGCAGCGTTACCGTGTCGATTTTTCTGTGGCTTACGGCTCTGATATTCGCCAGCTGGTGGAGATCATCAAGGAAACCGTGGCTTCCCATGAACAGGTGATCAGCGGGGATGAAATCCCTATTGAAGAGCGCCCGGATTGCGAAATCGACAGCTTCGGCGACTCCGGCGTCAATATGTTTGTGGAATTCTGGATGGACGGCATCGACGACGGCCGCAACCGTGTGGGCGGTGATTTGCTGCTGATGATTTATGAAGCCATGCGCGATAACGGCTTCGAGATTCCGTTCCCGCAACGAGAAGTGCGGATATTGAACGAGTTGCAGAACAAGCTGTAACGCCTGACGACAGCGTTAGAAAAACAAAAAGCCGCTGAAACGTACTTACAAGCGTGTTTCAGCGGCTTTTCTGTTTGGGGCGAAACAGTTTGGGGCGAAGCAATTTGGGTCGGAAGTAGTTTGGAATTAGAGCCGCTACGGCTTGCCCTTGCCACCCGGCGCTTTGCCAATAGCTCCTCGTTCCGGGTTGAACACCAGCACCGCCAGTGTCGTGAACAACACCAGACAGCCGCTCACCACCGCCAGTGCTTCGCCGTTAAGCTTGCCGTAGAGTGCGAAACGAATCAGCTCGACACCGAAGGTGAACGGATTGACCGAACACAGCCAGTACAGCCATTCGCTGGATTCCTGCATTTTCCACAGCGGATACAGCGCCGATGACATAAAGAACATCGGGAAAATCACGAAGTTCATCACCCCCGCGAAGTTCTCAAGCTGGCGAATAAAGCTCGAAATAAACAGGCCGATAGCACCCAGCATAACGCCCGTCAGAATAACTGCTGGCAGCGCCCACAGAAAACCAACCCATGGCGGCTGCACGTCGAACCACCAGGCAATTGCCAGAAATGCGTACACCTGTGGAATTGCCACAATGGTGCTGGCGGCCAGTTTGCTGAGCAGCAGATACCAGCGTGGCAGTGGGCTCATCAACAGGATGCGCATGCTGCCCATTTCGCGGTCGTAAACCATCGACAGCGAGCTTTGCATGGCGTTGAACAGCAAGATCATCGAGATCAGGCCCGGTGCGATATACACCTCGTAGGTAATGTAGGTGTCGTAGGGCTCAATGATGGATATTCCCAGCGCTGCCCGAAAACCGGCAGCGAAGACGACCAGCCACAGCAATGGGCGAACCATGGAGCTGAAGAAACGGGTGCGCTGGTGCACAAACCGCAAGGCTTCACGCTTGAGGACGCCGTTGAAGGCAATCAGGTAGTTGGCTGGCGTCATGGTTTGGCTCCCTGGCCAGATTTGCTGGCAGTCAGTAAGGCAAACGCGTCGACCAGTGTGTCGGTGCCTGCTTGTTGGCATACCTGTTCGGCGCTGGCGTTGGCCTGGACGCAGCCCTGATGCATCAGGGTAACCGGGTCGTGAGGGTGAATTTCTTCGATCAGATGTGTGGACCACAACACGGTGACTCCTTGTTCTTCACACAAGCTGCGTACGTGCTGGTTCAAGCCCGCGCGGGTTTGCGGGTCGAGGCCAACGGTGGCTTCGTCCAGCAGCAACAGGCTGGGTTGGTGCACCAGAGCCCTGGCAATTTCTACCCGCCGACGGTGGCCGCCGTTCAAAGCGCGGACTTTCTGTTTGCGGGCATCGAGCATGTCGACGCGACGCAGCTCTTCTTCAATGCGCTGCTTGCGGAGCTTGCCGCTCATGCCATGCAGACAGCCGTGATAGTCGAGGTTTTGCTCGACCGATAGGTCCATGTCCAGCGTGCTTTGCTGGAACACCATACCGATCTCGGCCAGCAGGGCTGACGGTGCGTTTTTTAAACTGTGACCGTTCACCCGAATGTCGCCCTGTTGCACCTTGAAGAGGCGGCTGATGAGCGAGAACAGGGTGGTTTTACCGGCCCCGTTAGGGCCTAGCAGTGCGTGGAATCGGCCCTGCTCAATGCGGAAGCTCACCTCATTGAGGGCTTGCTTGCCGGGGTAAAAATGACTGAGTTGGTCAACTTCAACCAGCGACATAGGGATTCCTGTTGAATCTGGAATGAATGCATCGTCGTTTTGCGAATGAGCGTCGAATCGAATTATGGAACGATCCAGCATCATTTGCCTTCAGGACGAGCCAGCCTGCGCCCGGGCCGGACAAAAACACGCTGGGCGTGGCCCAACCTACCAATGTACTGAAGCGCCCGGGGAGGAAAGCAAACACTATGGCTTGATGGCCAGGCCCCATGGGTAGCGACCCACCTTGATGGATTTGATCACTTTCAGTTTGTCGACATCCACCACGGAAACATCGCCACTGATGCCATTGGTGGTCAGCAGGTATTTTTCATCCGGTGAAAAGGCCATGTGCCACACACGGCGACCGACCAGCAAGTAGTCGAGCACTTCGTAGGTTTTGGCGTCGACTACGGCAACGTGGTTGGCTGGGCCAAGGGCAACAAACGCATAACGGCCGTCAGAGGATAGCTTGACGCCTACCGGTTGTACCTTGTCCCGGTGTACGCCACGAATCTCGAACCGCAGCTTGTGCAGTTCTTCTTTGCTGTCGACATCAATAACCGAGACGGTGCCGCCAATTTCAGCGCTAGCCCACAGTTGTTTGCCGTCCTTGCTGAATTCTACATGACGTGGGCGCTGATCCACCTTGGTGTTGTGGAACAGTTCGTTGGTCTCGGTGTTAATCCAATGCAGCATGCTGGTGGTTTCCGAGGTGTTCACCACAATCTTGCCGTCCGGGCTGACGCCCATGCCTTCAGGTTCTACACCGACATCAATCTGGGCCGTCACGATGCTCTTCTGGGGATCAACCACGGTTACCAGAGAGCTGTCTTCGTTGGAAATGTACAGGCGGTGGCCGTCCGGGTGCAGGGCAAACTGCTCAGGGTCTTCGCCGGAGGGCAGGTTGGCGATGATCTGGCCCGAAGCAACGTCCATAACCTGTACGGTATCGTCGTCGCTGGCGCAAATGTACAGCTTGGTGTAGTCCTCGTTGAAGGTAATACCACGAGGACGCTGGCCAACCTCGATGGTGTTCACCACTTCGAGGCTGTCGAGATCAATGATCGACAAAGTGTCGTCTTTTTCGTTGGATACATACGCCAATGAGGCCGCGATGGCTGACTGGCTGGCACCTGCAAAGGCTGCGGGCAAAAGAATGGGAAGAAGCGCAGGCAGCAACAGGCGACGGGTGGCTCGCAGGGCTTTTTGAGCGACGTTTTCCTGTTGAGTAAAGTGTTTTGTGGCCACGAAGCGCTTGGAAGAAAGTTTCATGATCATTATCTCGTTGTTGTTATTGGGACAGATTGCATTGGCTTTCGCGTTGGTCAAAGCCCAATGTATCGAGTTCTGTGGTCGGGTGCAGATAGCCTTCTTGCGGCGACTGCGACACCAGTGCCCGAGGGTGAATCAGGGCAATGGGCTGGCGCAGCTGGCCATTCCAGTTGCGGTAGGTCAGCTTGCGGCCCTTGAAACCAGCCAGCTCGAATTTTGGACCGAGCAAGTGACTTTTTAATGCTGCCGCCTGATAGTCGATGTTGTGTGACACCGATTCGCCAATCGAGCGCATGGCGGCCCAGGCAGCGTAGTCCTTGTCGGTCATCCAGCGGTCGGCCTGACGGTCAAAACGGCTTTGCAGTTGCGCCGCTCCCCACTGTTCAATCACCCGGTGCCAGCCGGTTGGGGTGAGTCCTTGAGTCCCCACCACCGGGCGTGGGTACCAGGTGTTGTAGAGAATGAACTCGCCAAAATCGCCGGGTTCGTCGGCAACCACAACGGCATCGTATTCTTTGGTTTGTGTGAACAGCGGTACTTCGGTTTGGGCGCTGCGACGCAAGTCGCTGTCGAAGGTCCATTCTTTTTCTGCCTCCAGTTTGGCTCCAAAGCGTTTGGCACTGCGACGCACGGCATCGGCATAACGCTGGTCGCCCTCGCGACTACCGCTGATCAGCAACCATTTTTTCAGGCGTTTTTTCATCAGCCACTGGGCCAGTGCATCAGTCAGCATGGCGCGACTGGGCAGGGTGTGCAGCACGTTGGTCAAACAGCTTTCGGTACGCAGCTGGTCGCTGTTACTGCCAACGTTGAAGAACAGGATGTCCGGTGCCTGGCTCGACAATGCCTGCAGGGTGGCTGCGGGCGCGTTCACCAGCACCGATTGAATGCCGTCGGCCTGCCATTGCGTCAGTGCTGCTTGCAGGTCGGGAAGTTCATAGCTTCTTGCTTCTTTTAACTGGTAGTCCAGCCCCAGGAATTTGCCCCCGGCGTTGTTGTCTGCCATGCCCAGTCGAGCGCCTTGCAGGCCGTTATCTTCTGGTGGTGGCAGTACATTGGACAACAGAGGAGGCTGTTCTTGTTGCAGTTCCAGGTAGCCAATAACGATGGCTTGTTTGCCGTTGTCTTGTGCTTGGGAGCTGGCCACGGAGAACAGCGACGGTAGCAGGCAACAGGCGATGCCAGCGGTACCTAACAGGCGACGCCAGCCCGAGCGGGCGGTGCGCAAGCGTTCAACAGGTGCTTGCAGAGTGCTGAGTGTCATAGCGAGTCCTGAGTAATTGTTATTGCTGTTGGCGTAGACCTTCCAAAAGCAAAGCTTTTGTAAATGTAGGCCATCGTTCGCCAACTTCGACCCTGACGACAGAGTACGAAACCACAGCAGGCCCAGATATAGGCTTTAAGTCGACGATGTTTAGGCCTGTCGTACTATGGAGCTGCGTTGTTTGCTGCTGCACAGTTTTAATCGCGACCCCGTGAGTCGGCCAGGGCTCGTCCCCTTCCTGCCAGTAAACGTCAGTCTTTCTTTGTTTGGACTAAGCTGCTTTTAACATGAGTATTAGTCACAAAACGCAGTTACAACGAGACACAAAACCTACTACCAAGGTACAGAACTTCGACTACCAAAGTGTTCTGTGGCCTGTTTTATCTCATACCTAGAATGCAGCCATGACAATAACAAAACGATAGGTGCTCAATAATGAAAACAATCGGTTCTGTGATCCAAGGCTTGATGCTTGCTGGTCTGATGGCGATTTCCGGCGCTGTTTGGGCGCATGGCGATGTTACCCCTCAAGCTGTAGACGTATCCGCTCTGGAGCCGCTGGGTGAAGAGTGGCTGGAAGAAAACCCATACGTTGGTAACGAAGACGCGATCAAGATCGGTGAATCTGCTTACGCGCAAAACTGTGCTCGCTGCCACGGTCTGGACGCCATCTCTGGTGGCATCGCCCCTGACCTGCGCTACCTGGAGCCTGGTCTGGACGGTGATGAGTGGTTCGCTTACCGCGTAGTTAACGGTGCAGTTCGTAACGGTGTTCCTTACATGCCGAAGATGGCTGACTTCCTGAGCCAGGAATCCCTGTGGGCCATCCGCGCCTGGCTGGTAACCAAGTACGTCGAAGAGTGATTTTCACTCGCCGGTAACAGCGTTTGACGCTGACTGTGCACCCGAATTCGTCCCCTTATGCGGCGAGTTCGGGTTTTCGCGTTTGGGGCATCGTCTAAACTGGTGCTGCCACTGGGGAAGGAGTTCACTATGACTTTTATGTTTTGCCGGACATGGCCAGGCCGTTTTCATCGCTCTATGAAAGTATCGATAAACGCCTTGCTGACTGTACTGTTGTTAGGAATTCAACTGCCAGTGCAGGCGTTGTCGTTGGAAGATATTCAGGACAACGGCGAAATCAGTGTTGCTGTCTATCGGGATTTCCCGCCGTATTCCTGGCTTGATGGCGATGAGGCCAAAGGCTTTGATGTCGATATCGCGCGGGAACTGGCCAGTGGATTGGGGGTGAAGTTGCACCTGCACTGGATGATCCCGGACGAGAATCTCGACGACGATCTGCGTAACCACGTCTGGAAGGGCCATTACCTGGCGCGTATTGAAGACGAGGCCATGCTGCGGCGGGAAGTGGCCGACGTTATGCTGCGTGTGCCTTACGACCGTGAGTTTGCTTTCAAGGTCGACCCGGATGGGTTGGTGATCAACGACCTGGTGCACTTTTTCGCGCCTTACCAGCGTGAGCGTTGGGAGCTGTTGATCGACACGGATAAGGTCGAAGATATTCAGAATCTGGCTTACTTCAACTACGAAAAAGTCGGCGTTGAAATTGATACCTTGCCCGACTTTTACCTGGTTGGTGCGTTCCGCGGCATGCTGCGCAAAAACGTGGTTCATTACACCACTACGGTGGATGCCCTGAACGGTATGGGTGCTGGCGAGGTTGGTGCCGTGATGGGCATGAAGTCGCAGCTGGAGTGGGGCATGCAAGCCCTCAATGAAAAGGCCGGTCGGGAGCGCTTTGTGCTGGCTGACATCCCCATGCCCAATTTGACCAAACGGTTCTGGGAAGTGGGCATGGCGGTCAAAGACGACCATCGTGGTCTGGCCTATGCGCTGGAAGACGTGATCACTCAGCTGGTGACCAGTGGCGAGATGGCACGCATTGCCGAACGCTATCATTTTGAATTTTTGAAAACCGATTTTTACCGGGTGATGGAATCGCAGTAGCGCCTGCGTCTTGATGTGTGCCCGCCCCTAGGGGCCCCTCTGAATAACTCGGTGCCCGCTCTGGATGACAGGGCGACGCTGAATCACGAAGCTGATTTGCAGGCCTGACGGGTCAAGTCAAAAATCAGCGACACAGAGTCAGCAATGCCCTGTCATCCCCTTTGGGCGCGGCCTGCAGCCCGCCAGAACGGTGTTGGCGAATTTGGAAAGGACTGGTCATTCCGCTGCATTCGCCGCCTTGTTCTGACAACCTGCAGGATTCGCGCAGAGCTGTGCAGAGTTATTCAGAGGGTCCCTAGACTGACAGTCGTTGCTGTAACGCCTGTCAGTCCTACCCAATATCGCTATTTCTCATCGTTTTTTCGTTATCTCCCAGCCCTCCAGACTACGCGCGTCTAGTCTATCTGCAGGCACTCTTTTTCACTTGCTCCAGCGCAGACGGAATCCGGCCAGCAATCGTTTTGGGGAGGTTTTGGAAAGGTTTTGCAGTGGTGTTGGCGTGGTTTGAAACTGAGTCAAGGAATCGACAAACGGCGCGTTCCTAATACTAACCTCCTCATCTCTGGGGTAGGGGACTGCTACCAAGGTACTGGGAAATCAACCCGCAGGTCGGATTGGATGCGCAGACCACAAAACCAACAATGATCAGGTATCTGAGAAAAGATGCACCTGTGGCTGCCGACCCGGAAGGGCGGGCACAGAAGCTCCTGAACTAATAAGAAAATCCTCCCAAGGAGAAAATAATGAAGACAACTTCTATCGGCTTGAAGGGACTGGCACTGTCCACACTGTTCGCTGCCGTGTCTCTTGCAGGTCCTGCCCAGGCTGGTGTTACCGACAAAGACATTATCAATGACCAGGCGACCGTGGACGACGTGGTTTCCTACGGTATGGGTTTGCGTGGTCAGCGTTACAGCCCAATGACCAAGTTGAACGCAGACACGATTCAGGACCTGAGACCGGTATGGGGTTTCTCCTTTGGTGGTGAAAAGCAGCGTGGTCAGGAATCCCAGCCTGTCGTTAAAGACGGCGTTATGTACGTTACTGCATCCTACTCCCGTGTATTCGCCATCGACGTGAAAACCGGTGAAGAACTGTGGCAGTACGATGCTCGTCTGCCAGAAAACATCATGCCTTGCTGTGACGTGATCAACCGTGGTGTTGCTATTTACGGCGACCTGGTGATTTTCGGCACGCTGGACGCCAAACTGGTGGCTTTGCATAAAGACACCGGTAAAACCGTTTGGAAGAAAAAAGTTGCTGACTACAAAGCCGGCTACTCCATCTCTGCTGCGCCAATTGTTGTGAAAGGCAAGGTAATCACCGGCGTTTCCGGTGGTGAATTCGGTATCGTGGGTAAGGTAGAAGCCTACGACGCAGAAACCGGTAAGTTGGCCTGGACCCGTCCGACCGTTGAAGGTCACATGGGCTACATCTGGAAAGACGGCAAGAAAACCGAAGCCGGCATCACTGGCGGCAAGGCTGGCAAAACCTGGCCTGGCGACTTGTGGAAGTCCGGTGGTGCGGCTACCTGGCTGGGCGGTACCTACGATCCTGACGTAGATCTGCTGTTCTTCGGTACTGGTAACCCTGCACCATGGAACTCTCACCTGCGTCCTGGTGACAACCTGTACTCATCTTCCCGTGTAGCGATTGATCCGGATACTGGCGCCATCAAATGGCACTTCCAGACCACGCCACACGATGGCTGGGACTACGATGGTGTGAACGAGCTGGTTTCCTTCGACTATAAAGAGAAGGGCAAGACCATCAAGGCCGCTGCTACTGCTGACCGTAACGGCTTCTTCTACGTACTGAACCGTGAGAACGGTGACTACATCCGTGGCTTCCCATTCGTAGACAAGATCACCTGGGCCAAGGGTCTGGACAAGAAAGGTCGTCCAATTCTGGCCGAAGACGGTCGTCCGGGTGACCCATCTGCTTCTACCGATGGCAAGAAAGGTAAAACCGTTCTGGCGGCACCTTCCTTCCTGGGTGGTAAGAACTGGATGCCTATGGCCTACAGCAAAGACACCGGTCTGTTCTACGTTCCTTCCAACGAGTGGGAAATGGACATCTGGAATGAGCCAACAGCCTATAAGAAAGGCGCGGCTTACCTGGGCGCTGGCTTCACCATCAAGCCAATTCACGACGAATACATCGGTGTTCTGCGTGCAATCGATCCAAAAACCGGCAAAGAAGTATGGCGTCATGAAAACAACGCCCCACTGTGGGGTGGTGTGATGACCACTGCTGGTGGTCTGGTATTTACCGGTAACCCGGAAGGCTACCTGATGGCGTTCGACGACAAGACTGGTGAGATGCTGTACAAGTTCAACACCGGTTCCGGCATCGTTGGTACTCCAATTACCTGGGAACAGGACGGTGAACAGTACGTTGCTGTTGTATCCGGTTGGGGTGGTGCAGTACCTCTGTGGGGTGGTGAAGTGGCCAAGCGCGTGAAAAACCTGAACCAGGGTGGCTCCGTGTGGACCTTCAAACTGCCTAAGCGTCACGAAGTTGCTGCTCGCTAAGACCAGCTTCTGAAAGACTGCTGAAAGGCCAAGGGCCGCTGCGGGAAACCGCCGCGGCCTTTTCTTTGGTTCTTATTTCTCTTTCTTTTTCACTCTTCTACTTGGTTTGGCCAATCCCGCTTAACTAACTGATGTGAGTATCTGATTTGGGCATCTTCCTTGATTGGACGGGAAATCTTCCCAGCACCTGTGACCAGCGCCCAATTTACCGATAACCGACGCCTCTGACGCATCCTTGCTGGCGTTGCCAGCGGGTAATCTGAACGCTGATAAATCCGCTGACTGTCAGGAAGGGGACGGATATGAACATTCTGGTGGTAGACGACCATGCGATCGTGCGGCAGGGCTGCGTTACTCTGCTTCAGGAGGTCCTCAAGGACGCGCTCATTACCGAGGCCTGCGAAGGCGAGCAAGCCGTTCAGCTGGCTGCCGAACAGATGTTCGACCTGGTGATTGTGGACACCCGTATGCCGGGAATCTCCGGGCTGGAAACCGCCCGTCGTTTGTTACAGCGGCGGCCGTCTACCAGGGTGTTATTCTTTTCCATGTACGAAGAAAACGGCGTAGTGCGTCAGGCGATGGAGCTGGGCGCCAGTGGCTATGTGTGCAAGCGCAGTGCGCCAGCGGTGTTAATAGAAGCCGTCAAGGCGGTGCTGGCGGGGCGTTTGTTTGTTGAACACGACCTTTCCATGCAGCTGGCGTTTGGACGCCCGAACCGGCCCGACAGCCAGGCAGATGAGCTGACCGCTCGCGAGTTTGAGGTGTTCACCCAGTTGGCCAGTGGCCTGTCGGCGGATGACGTCGCGCTGCGATTGCATCTGAGCAAAAAAACCGTGGCCAATTACGCCACGGCAATTAAAAGCAAGTTGGCCCTGCGCTCCGATGCTGAACTGGTGCACAAGGCCATTGAGATGGGCGTTATTGAAGTGGGCAAACATGCGGTGGTTTAGCGATTGCTCTGAATCACCTCATGTCACCAGTTCTCACCAATCCACCGGACAACCGGTGCAGTCCTTCATATTGATATCCAGAAAGTTGGCGAAGTGCTTGCGCGTAGCGGTCATGTCGGCGTTACCAAAGTTACTGGATGACAACTTGGCTTCCTGCAAATTGGCGCCGGTCAGGTTGGCGTCACGCATATCAGTTTTAACGGCCCAGCTCATTTCAAAGCTGGCGGCTTGCAGGTTGGCATGGCGGAAGCTGGCCTTGCTGACGCGGGCAAAATCAAAGTTGGCTGCGGTCAGGTTGGCGTTGTCGTAACGGGCAACTTGCGAGAATGCCATGTAGGCGTCGATGGCCGTCATGTTGGCGTGGCTGAAGTCGGCCATGCGCAGGTTGGCGTAGCGTAAGTCTGCACGCAGCATTTCGGCGTGTTGCAGGCTGGCTTTTTCCAGATTGGCGTCTTTCAGGCGAGTGTGGTTCAGCACCGCTCGGTCCAGGTTAGCACCCGACAGGTTGATGCCCTCCAGATCCATGTTCGACAAATCCTGACCGGAAAGGTCCGCTCCAGCGCAGTCTGACGCTGGCTGTAATACGCAGCCGTTGATGACTGGCACATCTTCGTCAATGTAATCCGTATCCGTCTCCGTAACAGCTTGTGCCTGGGCTTGCAGCGGCAGTGCCGGGATCAGAGCCAGCACAGCAGTTGCCAACGTGGTTCGTGTGTTGCTGACTATGTGAGCGGCATGCCCACAGTCAGGCTTGGAAGAACAAGTATTGAGAAAACAAGAGGCAAGAGAAGATAGCGTGAGAGAGCGCAGAATAGCCATGGAAAATCACCTGTTTGTTGTTATTGGTGTGCTTGCTGGATGTGGTTATTGCAGAGTTATTGGGTCTGGTTAACTAGTGGTAGCTAGGAAACCACCACCGTGGTCAGCGTGCAGTTCTGACCACGGTGGAGTTAAGGTCCCTGGTATTACTATTACTTGCTAGCAACCTTGTCCCAGCTAGGCAGTTTGAACACCCAGAACGAACCGCCCTGTGGTACCGGCTTGGTCAAATCGGCCATGTCGCCACCCCAAAGAGGTACCGCACCGCCGTAACCAGAGGTCACACCAATGTACTGCTCACCGTCCATTTCCCAGGTGATTGGTGGGGCGATGATGCCGGAGCCGGTCTGGAACTTCCAAAGCTCCTTACCGGTTTTGTCGTCAAAGGCTTTCAGGTAACCGTCACCGGTGCCGGTGAAAATCACGCCGCCCTTGGTGGCCAGAACGCCAGCCCACAATGGCAGCGGTTCCTTGTGTTCCCAGGCCACTTTGCCGGTTTTCGGGTCCATCGCGCGCAGAATGCCTACGTGGTCGTCGTACATTTTCTTGATGCGGAAACCCATGCCCAGGTAGGCCGCGCCTTTGTTGTACGAAACGTTTTTCTCAGTCCAGTAGTCTTCTTTCCAGTGGTTGCCCGGAATATAGAACAGGCCGGTGTCCTGGCTATATGCCATTGGATTCCAGTTTTTGCCGCCCAGGAAGGGTGGTGATACTTCCACTTTTTCGCCGTGGTCTTCACCGGCTTTTGGCTTCGGTGGACGCTGGCCTTCTACTTCGATCGGACGGCCGGTTTTCGGGTCGATGCCCTTGGCCCAGGTGATGTTGTCGACGAACGGGAAGCCGCGGATAAAGTCGCCGTTTTCACGGTTTACCACGTAGAAGAAACCGTTACGGTCGGCGTGGCCAGTGGCCTTGATGGTTTTGCCTTTTTCCTTGTATTCAAACAGCACCAGTTCGTTGTTGCCGGAGAAATCCCAGGCATCGTTTGGCGTGTGCTGGTAGAACCACTTTACTTCACCGGTGGTTGGATCAACGCCCACCTGGCCTGAAGTGTAGAGGGAGTCGTAGTCGGCCGGATCGCCGCCTTCCGAGGTACGGGCCCAGCCGTTCCATGGGGCAGGGTTGCCTGCACCAACAATGATGGTGTTGGTTTCGGCATCGTAGCTGGCACTTTGCCATGGGGCACCACCGCCGTGGCTCCAGGCTTCAACCTTACCGGTTGGTGAGTTTGGATCGTCGGGCCAGCTTGGGGCTTTCACATCGCCGGTCGGGGTGCTCTTCTTGCCGTTCAGACGACCGTAATGGCCTTCAACAAACGGGCGCATCCAGATTTCTTCGCCGCTGTCCGGGTCGCGAGCAAACAGCTTGCCGACCACGCCAAATTCGTCACCGGAAGAACCGTGAATCAGCATCACTTTGCCAGACTTCTTGTCCTTCACCACGGTCGGTGCACCGGTCATGGTGTAGCCTTCCTTGTAGTCACCGAATTTCTTCTTCCAGGCGACCTTGCCGGTGTCCTTGTACAGAGCAACGATTTTGGCATCCAGTGTGCCGAAGTAAATCTTGTCGCCGTAGATGGCAGCACCACGGTTCACTACGTCACAGCAAGGGCGAATGCCTTCTGGCAGACGAGCGGTGTAGCTCCACTTGCGTTTGCCGGTCTTGGCATCGATGGCGAACACGCGCGAGTAGGAACCGGTCACGTAGATGGTGCCTTCGTGAACGATGGCCTGGCTTTCCTGGCCACGCTGTTTTTCATCACCAAACGAGAATGACCAGGCTGGTACCAACTTATGGACGTTGTCCTTGTTGATGTCGGTCATCGGGCTGTAACGCTGGGCTTTGGGGCCAATGCCGTAAGCCAGAACGTCTTCAGTGGTTGCAGCATCGTTGGCGATGTCATCCCAGGTCACTTTACTGGCGGCGGACGCCGGACCGGTGGCGGCAAGACCTACTGACAAGATGGCAGCAGCAAGCAGTGAACGAGTCATATTAAATTTCCTGTTGTTATTGTGTGTGGGGTCTCTGGAGTCCCGGAGACCCCCTGCGCTGGGCAGTTGCCGTGCCACTACATTAATCAACAGCGAGGATTAATCTGACTACAGAGCCTTTCCCCACGTATTCGAGGAAAAACACCTGACCATCGGGACTTTTTCCCGGGTGAGCTGGGAGTATCTATTTAATCCTGTATGGCTCTCGGCTCGGGCTTCCTGCTTCGCCCTACCTCCTGCATCCATGCAGTCGTGCGCGAGTGTTGCCGGTGTTTCAGGGCAAGGCGGCGGATGCAGCGAAATGACTGGTCCTTTTCAAGTTTGCCAACACCGCCATGGACGGCGGCAACCCGCGCCCTGCGGGGGCTAAAGGAAGATTCCGACTCGGTGTCGCCGTTTTTTGACGTAACCCGTTATGCCGGCAAATCGGCTTCGGAATTCGAAATCATCCAGTAGCCCAGAGCGAGCACCGGATTAAATAGATCCCCCCTACAACACTGAAATCCGAAAAACGGGACAGAAAAACCAGTACTTAGGGCCTACACTCAGTCAGCTAAAGTAGAGTTTTTTTGGAGAGGCGGCTGTCACACACTGTCACCATCATCAGTAAAGGTTCAACACGGCGAACTCGCGGTGAGCTTGTGTTGAACCCGTGCAGGCTGGTGATGTCACAGGTATCAGAGACGGTCCAGCAGTGGATGCCCAGCATCCTGGTCTACTACCACTGATACCTCTCCATAGATCCAAGGGCCAATGGCACACGCCAGACGCCTCTGGAAAGGTGTTCAAGGGTCGGGATAAGCCCGGCTTAATAACAAATAGAGGAAACAACTATGTGGACTAAGCCAGCCTACAAAGACCTGCGTATCGGTTTTGAAGTAACCATGTACTTCAGCCACCGTTAATGGCATTGGGCGCTTCTCTGGAAGTGCCTGATCGTTAACCGTACGCATGCCCTGAGCCTTGGTTGCAGGGCAAAAGATGCCCGGGGTAGTTTCTATTCCGGGCATTTTTGTATCGATTGAGCGTTGGAAGTTAGCTCGTTGAGTAATCAACTGGATGGTTGAATAACCAAACAGTGAACTGAGCAGTCGTAATCGTCATATTGGATTCACTGTTTCACAACTTATCTAACGCGTATCAGACATAATAATTACAACAAACTCGTCGTACAGGACACATCATGAAAATTCACGTTCTCGGTTCCGCTGCTGGTGGCGGTTTTCCCCAGTGGAATTGCAACTGCAACAACTGCAAAGGGTTCCGCGACGGCACCGTGAAAGCGCAGGCCCGCACCCAGTCCTCTATTTGTGTGTCTACCGATGGCGAGCACTGGCTGTTGTTTAACGCCTCGCCGGATATTCGTAACCAACTGGCTTCGTTCGAGCCACTGCAACCGGCCCGCAAACTGCGCGATACCGGCATTGAGGCCGTGGTGGTGATGGACGCCCAGATCGACCACACCACAGGCTTGTTGATGCTGCGCGAAGGCCTGCCGCTGGATGTTTATTGCACCGACCCGGTGTTTGAAGACCTAAGTACCGGCTACCCGCTGTTCACCATGTTGAAAAAATGGAATGGCGGCCTGCAACGCAAGGCGCTGTCGCTGGATACCGAAACCGGCTTTACCGTGCCGGGCATTGAAAACCTGCGCGTGCACGCCATGCCGCTCGACAGCAACGCACCACCGTATTCACCACGTCGCGACAACCCGGTACCGGGCGATAACATCGGAGTGTTCCTGCAAGACACCAAAACCGGTGGTTCTGTGTTCTATGCCCCGGGTCTCGGCAAAATTGAACCGCACCTGATTCCGTGGATGGAAAAAGCCGACGTACTGCTGGTCGACGGCACTCTGTGGCGCGATGACGAAATGATTTTCCAGGGCGTGGGTACTTCAACGGGTCAGAAGATGGGTCATTTGGCGCAGTCTGGTGAAGGCGGCATGCTGGAGGTGTTGGCGCAATATCCGGACAAGCGCAAGGTGCTGATTCACATCAACAACACCAACCCGATCCTGAACGAAGAATCTGAAGAACGTTCTATCGTTGAGAGTCAGGGCGTAGAGATTTCTTTCGATGGGATGGAAATCGAAGTCTGATGTTCCGGAGTCTTTGTTACCTGGGTGAGGACTTAAACCGTGCCGTGCAAGGCCTGGACGTTCTTATACCCAACCCGCTTTTACGATTTAACATGGAGACAACTTCATGAGCACTGACAACACGCCGTGGTCCCGCGAAGAGTTTGAACAACGCCTGCGCGCCAAGGGCGCCATGTACCACATCCATCACCCGCTGCATCAGGCCATGCACAAGGGTGAGTGCACGCCCGACCAGATTCGTGGCTGGGTGGCAAACCGCTTTTACTATCAGGTGATGATTCCGGTTAAAGACGCCAACATCATGGCCAACTGTCGCGACCGTGACGAGCGTCGCCAGTGGGTGCAGCGCATTCTGGACCACGATGGCTACGACGGTGCCCAAGGCGGTATTGAAGCTTGGTTAATGCTCGGCGAAGCCGTTGGCATCGACCGCGATACCATGCTGTCGCAGGATCTGGTGTTGCCGGGTGTTCGCTTTGCCGTGGATGCCTATGTGAACTTTGCCCGCCGTGCCAACTGGCAGGAAGCGGCTTGTTCTTCACTGACCGAAATGTTCGCCCCCGAGATTCACCAGTCGCGGCTGGACAGCTGGCCAGAAAACTACCCGTGGATTGACGCCAAAGGGCTGCAATATTTCCGTGGTCGCCTGAGCGAAGCCCGTCGTGATGTTCAGCATGGATTGCGGGTCACGCTGGATCATTTCCAGACCCGCGCCGATCAGGAACGTGCACTGGATATCCTGCAGTTCAAGCTCGACATTCTTTGGACCATGCTGGACGCCATGACCATGGCATACTGTCTGGATCGCAAGCCGTACCACAACGTCGATGCCGATGGCATGGGCAACCCGGTGCAGTATCACAAGGGACAGTACCGTTAAGCGGTACTGATCAGGCAGATTTCACCCAAACGCACGATGGAAAAGAAACCAATGAGCAACGCCATTCAAACCAGCCAGATTCCAACCCTCAACAGCATCTATCGCATGCAGTGGGAAGACAGCCAGGAATCCTGGGTGCTGTTGTACCCGGAAGGTATGGTGCAACTGAACGGCAGTGCCGGTGAAATCATGGCGCAGGTCGACGGCCAGCGTACCGTCGCCGACATCATCGCGGTTCTGGAAAGCAAATTCCCGGAAGCCGGTGATCTGAGCGCCGATATTATTGAATTTATCGGAGTGGCCCATGAGCACGACTGGATCGAATTCAGCTGATTCGCCGATGCTGAACCCACAAAATCCGCACAACGCCGGGCGTCCGTTCTGGCTGTTGGCGGAGTTAACCTACAAGTGCCCGTTGCAGTGTACCTACTGTTCCAACCCGCTGGACCTGAAGGGCAGCGGCCGCGAACTGACCACTGAAGAATGGATTGAGGTGTTCAAACAAGGTCGCAAAATGGGCGCTACCCAGCTGGGCTTTTCCGGTGGTGAGCCATTGGTGCGCCGCGACCTGACGACCCTGATTCGTGAAGCCCGGGCGATGGGGTACTACACCAACCTGATTACCTCGGGCCTTGGCATGGACGATCGTCGTGTCGCCGATTTCAAGGAAGCCGGACTGGATCATATTCAGGTCAGCTTTCAGGCCAGCTCGGAAGAGCTGAACAACCAGCTGGCGGGCAGCCAGAAAGCGTTCCAGCAAAAGATTGCCATGGCGAAAGAAGTCAAAGCCCAGGGTTACCCCATGGTGCTTAACTTCGTGATTCACCGCGACAACATCGAAGAGATCGACAAAATCATTGAGCTCTCGATTGAGCTACAAGCGGACTTTGTCGAACTGGCCATCGCCCAGTATTACGGCTGGGCGTTTATCAACCGCGAGCATTTGTTGCCAACCAAGGCGCAGCTGGAAAAAGCCGAGCGCATTACCAACGAGTATCGCACCCGTCTGGAAGCTGAACACGAAGCTGCTACTAATGGTAGTGGTGGTTCTTGTGGTAACGGAGCTGGCCAATCCGCTGGTAAAAAAGCCAGCAAGCCGCCCAAGCTGATTTTCGTCACGCCGGATTACTACGAAGAACGCCCAAAAGCCTGCATGAACGGCTGGGGCAACATCTTCCTGACCATTGCTCCGGATGGCACCGCGTTGCCTTGCCACAGCGCCCGTGAACTGCCGATCGACTTCCCCAATGTGCGTGACGAGTCGTTGGAAGACATCTGGTATCGATCCACCGGCTTTAACCACTTCCGTGGTTACGAGTGGATGAAAGAGCCTTGTCGTTCCTGCGATGAAAAGGAAAAGGACTTCGGTGGCTGCCGTTGTCAGGCCTTCAAACTTACAGGCGATGCTGCCGCCGCAGACCCTGTGTGCAGCAAATCGGAACATCACGGCAAAATTACCACTGCCCGTGAAGAAGCCGAAGCCATCGCCGCCGGTGCTGCCGGGCATTCACCAAAGCTGGCGCGCAATACCCACAACCAACAACAGGCCATTGAACTGGTTGAACAAAACCTGATTTTCCGTGGCTAAGAGCTGATAAATTAACAGCTCAACAGAAACGGAAGATAGACCATGACCGATATTCGCCAAATCGCCGAATGTGCTGAGCGTGCGGTTCAGCAAGGCAAGCAATGGGCAGAACTGCGAACCGCCGGCCAATGGATAGGCTGGCTGGAGTTCGACCCGGCCTTGGCGAAAAATCGACTGTGCCTGGCGTCGGTGAAAGACATCAACGACTTTCATTACCCCCTTGCCGATATCAGCGCCCGCAGCCGTGTTCACGAATACGGTGGCGGTAGCTGGTGTTTATGGGAAAACGGTCTGGCCTACGTTAACGAAGCTGACCAAGGCATTTACTGGCTGGCTCTGGATGATGCCAGTGCCAAATCTGAACAGGTCTGGCAACGCACCGACTATCGCTATGCCGACCTGACCTTCGATCCTGTCAATCAGCGGCTGCTGGCGGTGGAAGAAGACCATACCGCGCAGGCGTTAGCCAGCAATCCTTCGGGTGTTCGAGAGCCAGTGAATCGGCTGGTTGCTATCGCCATAGAGCTCAGCAGTGCCTCACAGAGAACAGTGCTTGCAGAAGGCGCTGACTTCTATGCTGGCCCGGTTGCCGGTCCTCTGATCAATAACCAGCAGCAGCTGAGCTGGATCAGCTGGAATCACCCACATCAGCCATGGCTGTCGACCACGGTGTCTCTTGCGCAAGTCAACGCACAGGGTGGGGCAGACGTCATCTGGCAGTTTAATGCGGATGAGCAAGCCATATCCTGTGTTCAGCCGGGGTTTGATGCCAGCGGCAATCTGCTGTTTGTGTCGGATCATACCGGCTACTGGAATTTATACCGTTATCTATACAGGACTTCCTCTCCGGCGCCCTTATCTGTTGAAGAGTTAGCAAACGAGCTGGTGGCGTTGTATCCGTCTACCAGCGAGTTTGCAGCGGCGCCGTGGCAACTGGGTGGCCGACATTGGGCTAGCCTGGATGCTACTGGCTCGTTAGGTAATGGCTGCTTGGGTAGTCGTTGGCTGGCGACCGGGTTGAATCCGAAAAGCGGTCAGTCTGAGCTGTTTGTGGGCGCTCAGTCAGGTGTTACGCGTTTGCCGCTGCCTCAGCCAGCGGCACGCTTGCATGGCATTACGTTTAATCACGATACCCAAATGGGTTACGCCATTCAGGAATGTCAGGATCGCAGCGCGGCCATCGTCAGCTGGTCGCTGAATGACGCTGAAGCGGCGGGCACTTCTGTGGGGTCCGCTTCAGGCTCTGACGAGCAGAACGACGACCCAAAGGTTGCGGTTTGCAGCACCATTGCCCCCTGGCCAAAGCCCGACGCTGACGAGCAGCCGGCTGCGCCTGAAGCTCTTCAAATCCCGTGTGGTCAGTCTGCCTCAGAGGCGCAGGGTTCTCAGACTGGGGGTTCAAGGCAAATTCAGCATTTGCAGGCGTGGCTTTATAAAGCTCATTCTCAACCCCAATCACAAACCGGCTCCCAGCCTCTCTCAGAGTACAGCGACCATTCCGTCAACGGGCTGATCATTCAGTTGCACGGTGGGCCGACGGCCTTTGCCGACAGCAGTTTTGATGCCCAGCGGCAGTTCTGGTGCGAGCAGGGTTACCATGTGCTGGTGCTGAATTATCGCGGCAGTAGCAATCTGGGCAAGGCATACCGTAGCGCCCTGCAAGGCAGCTGGGGCATTAGCGACGTGGAGGATGTCTTTGTTGCTTGCGACTACGTCATTCAGCAAGGGCTGGCAAAAGCCGGCCAGTTGTTTGTTCGGGGTGGTAGTGCCGGCGGCTATACCGTGTTGCAGGTGCTGTCGCATCCGGATGCTCAAGCTCACGGCATTGCCGGTGGCGCCAGCCACTATGGCATCAGCGATTTGTTGTTGCTGGACCAATTCACCCACAAGTTTGAATCCCAATACCTCAACTGGCTGATCGGCGACGCTGAGCAAGACCGTCAGCGGTATCTGGACCGCTCCGCCATTCACAACCTGGATACTTTCCAGTTGCCGGTCATTTTCTTTCAAGGCGCCATTGATAAGGTGGTTCCGCCAGAGCAAACCCGAGCGATATACGACGCCTTGCAACAGCGGGGTATTCGCTCCGAATACGTGTTGTTTGAAGGGGAAGGTCACGGTTTCAGAAAGGCAGAACACCGCATCGACGTGCTGATAAAAGAACTCGCGTTTTACCAAGCCAGCTGACGGTTCGCGCTTTGGAACCTGACACTGAGCGCAGCGTCTTAGTTTTTTGTGCGTCAGGATTTTTCAGTAATACGCGTCGGCGAACGTCTGGTTGGCGAGTCTGTACGCACCACAAAAACACATAATTACCGTGATACGTTTGAATAAACAGGGCCTCCACAAAGGAAGGCGAGAGGAGAGATCATGAAAGTCTGGGACGGATTTGTTCGAGGTTACCACTGGCTGCAATTGGCGTTGCTGGTGGGTCTTTGGTGGACCGCTGAAAACGCGGAAATGGAATGGCACATGAGTGCCGCAGCCTGTCTGGCGGCGCTTTGGGTAACGCGCATTATCTGGGGCTTTATTGGCTCGGAAAACGCGCGCTTTTGCAGCTTTGTCAAAGGCCCGGGAGCGGTTATCGACTATTTTCGTACCGTACTGTCGGGCAAACCGTCACAGCCCCATACCACCCACAACCCAGCGGGTGCGCTGATGGTACTGGCCTTGCTGGCAGTGATTGGTTTGCAGTGGATCAGCGGCTTGATGACCACCGATGAAATCTTCACCGAAGGTCCGCTGGTGCAATACGTATCGGACGAAACAGCAACCCTGTTTTCGCAGCTGCACCATCTGGTGTTTAACGGCATTATTGCCTTGGCTGCAATTCATATTCTGGCAGTGATTATCTACCGCATTAAAGGCGAGCGACTGCCGGAAGCCATGGTCAGTGGCAAACGCAAAGACATCGCCGAAGGCACTGTTGCGGCACCGGTGCTTAAAAACGGCTTGATTGCCTGGGGCATCTTTCTGGTGATCTGGGCGGGCTTCTGGTACTGGATTGTTGGGATGAGCAGCGGCTTTTGATTGCTGCTATAAAACCAAAACGGGAGCCAATGGCTCCCGTTTTTCGTTTATGCGCCTGACTACCAATTAGCGGTTCTTGTAATCGCTGTGGCAGGCTTTGCAGTTTTTCGCGGCGGTTACGAAAGCGGCTTTAACAGCGCCCTGATCTCCTGATTGAGCGGCTGACGCCAGTGCCGCGGTATCGCTTTCAAACTTGGCCATTTTGGCTTTGAAGCCATCCATATCAGACCACACTGCTGGCTTGGCTTTGGTCTCGCCTTTATCAGAGCCCGGGTATTCAAAGCCTTCCAGACCCATTTTTGCCAGCGCGGCCATGCTTTCGGCACGGTAGGTGGCTTCGCCTGCGTCATAGTCCGTTTTGCCTTTGATCATGTCACCCAGAGCGCCGGTGTGTGCGGCGACCAGATGAAACACGGACTGGCGAAATTCAATGGCGTCGTCAGCATCGTCGAATGCCTGTGCCGGGGCGATGGTCGCCAACGTCAGTGCGGAAGCAGCCGCTACGGTTTTCAGGTTCAAGTTCATGGGATTCCCTTTCAATTCATCAAGTTGGTCGGTCACGGTGGTTGCTCGCACATGTCATCCGGAGCGAGCTAATTTATAGACCACCAATAACAGTGATTTACTGCAAAGGGAAGTGTGATCCGGAGTATCGATTAACAGACATTTTTATGGAGGTTATTTTTACCTTAAATAAAATTGATTCCCATTTTCTTGTGGGTTTTATTGCTGATAACTGCATGGTGATGTAACTTCGCCCGGCCAATAGGGAAATTGCGCCATGAGGAGTTCATCGTGAAAAAGGTGTTACTGGTCGTTTGTCTTGTCGCGGCTTCCAGCTATGTGGTTGTTTCTTCCGTTTTCTCCGAGGAAGAACGTTATGTTGATACCGATACATCAGCGAAGACAGCTGAATTGCATCCAGGTAGTGGACCGTTCAAAGAGAATCGTGCTGACGCTGCGGGGGTAGACCACAGTCACCCTGATGTTGAGTTCAGCAATGCAGCTGGTGAAATCTCGGTAGCCTCTCTTGAATCAGAGCGAAAGATTCCCGGTGCAACACATGAACAGCAACAATCTGATTATGAAACTGAGGCTGTACCATTCGACCCCGTTGCTGAAATGGCTAAAAAACGTCACAGGCTTGGATATGGTCGGCCGGATAGATATTCGGACTATGCCTATTACGACATCGAGACGTTAGAGGCCATCGACGATGACTCTATCGATAAATATCAGGCTCTGGCAAAAAAGTACCTTGAGGCTGGGGATTTATCCAAGACTATTTATGCATATACATCTGCTGCTTATTTGGGCAGTACGTTTGCCATGTCTATGCTAGCGGCCTTGTATGAATCCGGGCTTGAAGCTGATAGGTATAACGAAGTCGATAAAGCAGAAGTCCTGATCAGGTATTTCTGTCTTTTGGAAGTGGCCAGCTTTTTAGGCGACCCTGTGATCGATGCAAAGTACATCCAGAAGCGAGTAGCCAAGTATGGCAGTGCGGACCCCAAGGTTTTACGTGAATGGAAGCGGACGCTACTTAAAAAAATAGCGGAAAGTAATGTCAGGGGTTGATTTAAAGAAGGATTTGACTGTGGCTTACGGTTATTTAAATAGTGTTTTAAAAGGTATCCTGAGTGCTTTTTTTGTGTTGATTTCAGGGTTTGCGATGTGCTGCGAATATAAGGCAGGTTTTTATTTTTCGGATTCCGTGAGCGAATCCGAATATATGGCATTTGTGGATGAGTTGGCTTCTTGCAAGTTTGTATCGTTTCCCAAGAGGTCTTCAGGTCGCAAAACATCCCCGGGCTCGACGATTAGCTATTGGCTGGAAAAGCACGATAGAAATGGAGATATGTCTCTATCTGAAAGTGAGGCGCCTGGCCTCGATTTCCTGCGCTGGGACAAGGATCAAGATCAAAGGCTGGACTTCAATGAGCTGAGGCATGCGGAGGCGTTTTCTGTCTACAGGCGATTTTTGCTCGAAGAGGGCCAGGTTGATCGGTATTTTAAGAATCTTACAGGTCTTTCTTGGAAGTTAAGGGGCGAACTTGAGGAGCTGGGTGACATCACTAGCTCACATCTTGGTAAAGAGTCATATTTTATGGCTCTCAGAAACGCCGCCGTTTTAGATCATCTAAAAAGTGTGTTGTCTGTTGAGGAATATGACGGATTTGACGATAGCTTGGGGGTGATTTTGAATTCTTCCTATCAGTACTACCAAGGGCCGGGAGATCGCAGTCGGGCACGAATTCGATCCCGGTTTTCGAGCTTTGACGAAAATGGTGACGGGGTCATAGCAGGAAAGGAACGGTCTAAACTGATTGATTACTTTGACCATGTTGTTGACTCGTCGTTGCCATCCGATAACGCTGGGTTTATGAATTCTGTTTATTCATTCGACATGAACGACGATGGTGACGTGGCGTACCCTGAAATCAGTATGATGAATGGGAAGTACGATGCCTTATTTGAAACCCTGGATAGCAATCGGGATTTGGTAATAAGTCGACAGGAATTGGAGCTTGTAGAAAAGAGTACATATTACTTACTTCAATCCGGCTTATATCAACGGTGTTCCGGTGGGATGGGCTGCATCGAAAAAGCGCTTGAAAGAACGCATATCCTTGAAGGGAGAATGTCGGGTGTTCTGAAAGAAATAGAACGCATCAAACAAGAGTATCTGAACGCCGTTAATCAGTCCCGCAGCAGTTTCTTCGACGACCTCAATCTGTACTTTAGCCCTGAAGCAATGGATCGCATCTCTGAAGTCTACGCAGATAGTTACTATTACAACTAAGGACCCTCTGAATAATTCGGAGCCCACTCTCGAAGCCATCACCCTCAATCGGGTGATGGTTTCAGCAGGCTCAGGCTGAACCTGGGCCCCAATGGGAAAACAAATTGATGTATTCCGCGGCCTGCTCGGCGGCTTTGGATTTTACGTCCAGTGGCGTTTCCGCCAGTTCGGTTTCCAGATTGCTGAAGTAGGGCACATGGCCAAGGCATGGCACGTCGGCTTTGGCAAAGGCTTGCAGCAGGTAATCCATGTTGGCGTTTTCCACTTCCATGGCCGGGCTCAGGCTATTCGCCACCCAGCCAGCTACTTTCAGGCCGGATGCCTGAATCACCTGAAGCGACAACATGGCATGGTTGATACAGCCCAGTCGCAATCCCACCACCAGAATCACTTCCAGCTGCGGCGCGCCTTCGCTTGTGTTCAGTTGCAGAGCCAGGTCGGCGAGGGTGTGCTCATTGTTGATGGGCACCAGCCAGCCACCTGCACCTTCCACCAGTTGAACGTCGGCGTCGCTCTGCGACAGGCTGTTGTTACAGGCTTCCAGCAAGCCACTCAGAGTCAGTGGTTTGCCTTCCTGACGGGCAGCAATGTGCGGAGCAATCGCGGCTTGCAGCGCAATCGGGTTGTGCACCTCGTAATCGTGGGATGGCTGGCTGAAGCTTTGGTGCAACAGCGCGTCGGAGTTTTTCAATTGGCCATCGATGGTATCGCAGCCGGCGGCGACCGGTTTCAGGCCAAAAGCCGTCAGTCCGGCGTTTTTGGCAGCTGCCAGAATGGCGGCTGATACCAGGGTTTTTCCTGCATCGGTGTCGGTGCCGGTTACAAAGAAGCGTTTGGTCATGGTGTCTCTGTCTCCTGAACAGATGAATCCGGCTTGCGAGCAATAAACCAGCACACCTGATAGCTCAGCGGGCATTGCCCTTGTAACGGGCCTTCTGATGTTCTGGGGTAGTGCTGTTCAAACAGGCGCAGTATCTGACGACCGTTCAAACCGGGGCGTCGGCCGCTGTTGACGTTGGTGGCACCAATGGCTTTCAGGCAGCGTAATAACTCGGGCACGCTGTTGTGATGTTCCTGCAATAGCTCTGTATGCCATTCCAGCAGTTGCCATTGGCTTTCGGCTAACGCCTGTTTGATGTCTGACTCGGAATCAAACCGGTTTACGTGGCGGTAGCTGTCGATGTGTTGCCAGGTTTGGTGAATCTCGGCATGGGTGCCCGGTAGCAGGGTGGCAACTGCCAACAGCGCTCCTGGCTTGGCAACCCGGTGCCATTCACGCAGGGTGCGCTCGGTGTGCTCGGACCATTGCAGCATCAGGCTGGAAATCATGCCAGCTGCTTGCTGATCGGCCAGTGGCAGGTGATCGGCATCAGCCTGGGTCAGCTCGATATTCAGTGCGGCGTTTTGTTGCAGGTTTGGCTGGCTTTGCAGGTGCTGCTGACGTAAATGGTCGGCTTTGCGGTGCGCGACTTCGAGCATGCCGTCGGCCAGATCAAATCCGTGCAGCTGGTTTACCCCCAGCTTAGTGAGCGGTTCAAACGCATTGCCGGTGCCGCAGCCAATGTCGAGCCACAGCGCTTGTGGTGCAGGCTGTTCAATGTGTGGCGCCAAACGCAGCATCAACTGATCAAGCGCCTGTTGTTGGATGCTGGCAGCGCCATCATAGCTGCTGGCGGCGCGGCTGAACTGGCGGCCTACCTGTTGCTTGTCGCGCAGCGGCGTGGTGGCGGTTTGCAGCTGTGTGTCAGCCATGCAAGGTGCCCAGTTGCTGCAAGATGACTTGTTTGGCGTCGGCTTCGGCAATCAGAGCATGGCTGTGGCCTGCGGATATCACGTCGGTAGCCTTCAGTCCGCCGGGCTTGAGTGCATCGTCACTGGCGTAGATGGCAGTAGAGCGGAAACCTTCCGTCAGCGGGTATTGGCTGTTCAGTTTGTACTGGGTCAGCCATTGCAGACTGGTCGACAACATGGCTTCGCGGTCTGCGTCGCCAGCAATTTGATAACGCAACAAACCGGTTGCCAGCTCGCGCTGGATGTTCTCGCCGTTGGCGGTTGCCCCCTGGCAGCAAAGTGCCAAAAAACGCTTGAGGGTTTTGGCGGGCATTTTGTCGAAGCTACGGCAAAAGTTGAAAAACACATCGGCCGCCATGCCCGGCTCGTCGACGTTGTATTGCAAGAAGGTATTGCCGGTGGCCATGGTGGTCAGGCTCAGTGGCTGAGCCTTGGCTGTCTGACTTTGGCTTTGGTTCTGGCTTGGGTTTGCGCTCTGGTTTTGCAAACGGGAACACACTGCGCGAGCCAGCGCACCGCCCAGCGACCAGCCGACCCAATGGCCGGGGCGGGCGGTTTGACTGATGATTTTATCGACGGCATCGCTGAACTGCGGCGCGGTTTCATCGGCCTTCATCGGGTTGTACAGGCCGTTGTAGAGCGTCGGATAGTCCAGCCCAAGATGGGTGCCGGGCAGCTGTTTGGCCAATTCGGCATACACGGCTGGCGTGAAGCTCCAGCCCGGCAGCCAATACCAGAACAGGTCGGATTCCGGGTCTTGCTTCAGAATGTTCCAGATGCCAGGGGTCACGCGCGTTGCTCCTCGGGTACATGACGGTCGAGCGCTTGCAGCAGTCGATCCAGATGTTGCTGTGTGTGGGCGGCGGTCAGGGTAATACGTAAACGGCTGCTGCCTTCGGGCACCGTAGGCGGTCGTATGGCAGTGACCCAGATATTGTCCTGCTCCAGCGCTTTGCTGATCGCCAGTGCATCGTCTTCAGCCCCTACCATCAACGGCTGAATCGGCGAGTCAGACGGCATCAGCTGTAGCCCCAGCGCCTTGGCCTGCTGGCGGAAATAGCCAATGGCGGCTTGCAGTTGCTGGCGCAAGCGGTCGTCGTGCATCCGTTCCAGATTGGCCAGCATGGCGGCGGCTACGGCCGGTGGCAGGGCAGTGGTGTAGATATAAGGACGCGCAAACTGCACCAGATAATCGATGGTGGCTTCGTCGGCGGCGGCAAAGGCACCAAAGCCGCCCAGCGCTTTGCCCAGTGTGCCAATATACAACGGCAACTGCTGGCTGGTTAGCCCAAAGTGATTGCGAACGCCACGGCCTTGTTCGCCCAGAATACCCAAGCCGTGAGCGTCGTCGATCATCAACATGGCGTTTTGTTGCTCGCACAGGTTCGCCAGTTGGGCGACATCGGCGAGATCACCGTCCATGCTGAAAATGCTGTCAGACACCACCAGCGCCATATCGGCGTCGCGCTTTTGCAAACGACGTTGCAGCTGCGGGTAGTCCAAATGGCGGTAGCGCTGGAAATCGGCCCGGCTGAGCAGGGCGCCGTCAATCAGGGAGGCGTGGTTGAGCTTGTCTTGCACCACCAGGTCGCCGCGTTGGGCAAGGGCGTTGATACAGCCCAAATTGGCCATAAAACCGGTCGAAAACAGCAAGGCTTTGGGGTAACCGGTATACCGCGCCAGGGCGCGTTCCAGTTCGTCGTGAACGCTGGAATGGCCGCACACCAGGTGTGATGCGCCACTGCCAAGTCCCCATTCACGGGCGGCGCTGGCAAGGTCTTCACCGGCCTGATTGGCCAGCCCAAGGTAGTCGTTGCTGCAGAAGTTCAGCAGGGTCTGTTGTTCGTTGCCCTCACCCAGACGGACTTCTACGGCTTGTGCGGAAGACAGGGTTCGACGGCTGCGCCACTGCGACGCCGCATGGCGTTGCTGGTTGGCCTTGGCAACCCGCTGTTGCCAGATCGGCGCGTTAGCGGCCGGTGTGTCTGAATGTGATGGCATGGTGAACCTGCTGGTTTTGATCAGCATCGACACTAAAGCCTGTTTTGAACAGGTCAATGCTGTCGATGGGCTGAGGTTTACTGGTGCTGATGGATGCCACTTTGGTAGCCGCCAGGCGCACGCAACACACTGATGCAGCAGCGGTTCGTGTCGCTGTGATGGGGTTAAATTCCGGATTGCGGTATCGTTCTTTCAGGTTTTACCGTTTTACCTGTGTTTTCACAGATACTTTCACACATGCTTTCACGAATGTTCAGTTTGATGGTGCTCGCCCGATGACCAAAACCTCCTTTTCTTCTTCTGCGGCTGTGCCAGCCGAGTTGGCCAATATGGATACGCTGGCGTTCGACCGCCAACACATCTGGCATCCCTACAGCTCCATGACCGATCCGGCTCCGGTATGGGAAGTTGTTTCAGCCAAGGGCGTACGACTGCATATGAAGGATGGCCGCGAGCTGATTGACGGCATGGCGTCCTGGTGGTGTGCGGTGCACGGCTACAACCATCCGCGGTTGAATCAGGCCGCCCGCGAACAGCTCGACGATATGTCCCATGTGATGTTTGGTGGTCTGACCCATGAGCCAGCGGTGGAATTGGCCAAGCGGCTGGTGGCGCTGACTCCGGCTGGTCTCGACAAGGTATTTTTGGCTGATTCCGGTTCGGTGTCGGTTGAGGTTGCTATCAAGATGGCGGTGCAGTACCAGCAGGCCCGTGGCAAGCCGGAGAAGTTTCGCTTATTGGCACTGGAGCGCGGTTATCATGGCGACACTATGGGGGCCATGTCGGTGTGTGATCCGCAGCGTGGCATGCACCACCTGTTCGCTGGTATGTTGCCAAAGCAGCACTTCGCAGCCGTGCCACAAACGCCGTTTCCTCGACAAGACGTAGCGTTTGACGCTGACCAGCTGGCCGCCGACATTGCCGATTTGCGCAACCAGTTGCAGCAGTACCACAAGGAGCTGGCGGCACTGATTCTTGAGCCGATCGTGCAGGGTGCCGGTGGTATGCGTTTTTACCATCCGGACTATCTAAAAGCCGCTCGTGCCTTGTGCGACGAATTTGATGTGCTGCTGATTGCCGATGAAATTGCGACCGGCTTTGGCCGTACCGGCAAGCTGTTTGCCTGTGAGCACGCTGGCATCAGCCCGGATATTCTATGCCTTGGCAAGGCCATCACCGGTGGCTACATGACACTGGCCGCAACGCTGGCAACCACTGATGTGGCAGAGACCATCAGCCGTGGCGAGGCCGGCTGCTTTATGCATGGCCCAACTTTTATGGGCAACCCGCTGGCGTGTCGAGTGGCGGTAGAAAGCATTGATGTGTTGTTGCAATCCGACTGGCACAGCAAGGTCAGCCGCATTGAACAGGGACTGATTGAGGGGCTTGCACCATTGCAAGGCCAAGCCGGCGTCAAGGACGTACGGGTGTTAGGTGCCATTGGCGTAGTGCAGCTGGATCAGCCTGCTACGCTGGCCGAGTTGCAGCCATTGTGCGTAGCGCAAGGGATTTGGGTACGTCCGTTTGCCGACAACGTGTATGTGATGCCACCGTTTGTGATGAACGATGCGGATCTGGCCTTGTTGACTGGCGGCATGGTCACCGCCGTGAAGCAGTACCTGGCTCAGTCTTCCTGAGCCAGTAAGTAAGACATCAATACCCTCAGCTTGGCGGGCTTGACCGGTTTATTCAGCCGCGAGGCCCCCAGCTGTTTGATCTCCTGTCGAATCGGGTCGGTGCGGTCGGCGGTAATCACCACGACGGGCGTGTCTTGCGCCGCTTCGTCTTGCTGGTGCATCTCGCGTATGACGCCGGTGCCGGTTTCTCCCAGGTCCAGATGGTAGTCTGCCATTACTATGTCTGGTTTGAACGATGTCCAGGCATCGCGGGCCACCTCGCCATTGCTGGCGGTAATCACCTGACAGCCCCAGGTTTGCAGCAAGGCTTTCATGCTGACCCGGATGCTTTCTTCGTTGTCGATCACCAGCACTCGGGTTCGGTCAAAGCGGGGTTGGTTGGACTCGGAGACAGGCAGCAGCTGGGCTTCAATAGCACCATTTATTACACCATTGGCAGCGCCGCCTGGTTTGCCGTTGACGGATTGTCCTTGTGCTTTCAGAGCAATTTCTTCTGGCGTCAGCGGTAACAGCGGCACCCGGATGGAAAAGCGACTGCCAACACCAACACGGGAATCCACATACACCTGATGGCCCAGCATGCGGCTGATGCGTTCAACAATTGCCAGGCCAAGGCCGACACCTTTGCTGCGGCCGGGGTTGGCGTTATCCAGTTGGCGAAACTCGCGGAAAATTTCGTCTTTCAGGTGTTCGGCAATGCCAGGGCCTGAGTCGGCCACCATGATTTCCAGCTCGTCCCCCTTGCGACGGCAGCCAATCACCACCCGGCCTTCGGCGGTGTAGCGGATGGCGTTGCTGACGAAGTTACGCAAAATCCGCATCAGTAAGCGGGAGTCGCTGCGAATGCGACGCTGGCAGTTGACCATTTTCAGCGCCAGACCGGCCTGATCGGCGACGGGTTGGAAGTCGCTGTACAACGACTTCAGCAGCTCGGAAACCGGGAAGTCGTCTTGCCACGGCGTGACGGCGTTGGCGTCGAGGCGGGAGATATCCAGCAGGTCGCCCAGCAGTTCTTCCGCACCGCTCAAGGCGGTATGAATGCGTTCTACCAGTACGTTGTTGTCGGCAGGCAGCTGGCGCTCCTGCAAGGTAGCCACCAGCAAGCGGGCGGCATTCAGCGGCTGCAACAGGTCGTGACTGGCGGCGGCCAGGTACTTGTCCTTGCTGCGGTTGGCGTGTTCGGCTTCTTGCTTGGCGTCTTGCAATTCGCGGGTGCGTTCGGCCACCCGTTGTTCCAGTTCGTTATTGATGCGCGACATCGCGGCTTGCGCCCGTTTGCGTTCGGTAATGTCGTGCACAAACACTTCCACCAGTCCGCGTTCGCGGTCTTTCAACAACACGTTGATGGAAACCGGCACCGGCTCTTCCGAGGTACGGCGCTTGAAGCGGGTTTCAAACGAGCGGATGGTGGCGTGGTCCAGCAGGTCTTCCATTAGCCGGTCGAGGTCGTCCGGGTCGGCAAACAGGTCGTTACGAATGGTGTTGATGGCCTTCAGAAAATCGACCGAATTGCCGTAGCCACACATATGCGCAATGGCCGGGTTGGCGTTGTGAATGCCGCCATCGGCAGTCGCCTGAAAAATGCCATGCAGGGCGTTTTCAAACAGCCATTGGTAGCGTTCCTTTTCGGATTCCAGCTCCTCAATTTTTTCCAGCAGTTCCGGGTAGTAACTTTTGCGGGCCGAAAAGGCCCCCAAACCAATCAGCCCGGCCACCAGACTGTTGTCGTCTTCCTGCGGCGTGGTCTGATGGCTGGCTTCCGGGTATTCGTAGTTGGTTTGCTGTCTGCGGCGACGTTCCGGCAACTGGCTGGAAACATCGGTTGGCCATCCAGAGCCCGGATCAAAGGGCTTCTTCATAGACAACCTCAACGTCGCGTTTATTCGATTTACGGGGATTGGTCAAAATGCAGGGGTCGGTCAGGGCGTTGCCCGACAGCTCAGGGATATCGGCTTTAACGACGCCTGCTTCGCCCAGCGTTTGGGTCAGGCCAACTCGCTGTTTCAACTCACTGACGTGGCTAACCAGTGCTTTTTGCAGCTGGGGTGTCGAGAGGTTTTTGGTTTCAATGCCGAGTGTGTCGGCAATCACTCGAAAACGATCCGGTGAAGCGTTGAAATTGTAGTCGATCACCCGTTCGACAAGGATCGAGTTACACAAGCCATGAGGCAGATCGAGGAAGCCACCGAGGCTGTGCGACATGGCATGTACAGCGCCCAGAATGGCATTGGAGAACGCTAATCCGGCCTTCAGAGACGCCAGCATCAATTGTTCGCGCAGGGCCACGTCGGACGGGTTTTGTACCAGTTTCGGCAGGTTCTCCGACACCAGCTTGATGGCTTCCAGTGCGTGCATATCGGTTAATGGCCCGGAGGCCGTCGACACAAAGGCTTCGACGGCGTGCACCATGGCATCAATGCCGGTACAGGCGGTCAGGAAGGGGTCCATGGTCAGGGTGGTTTCCGGGTCGATCAGGGTTACGTCGGGTACCACGGCCTTGCTGACGATCGACACCTTCATGCGGGTGTCCTGATCCGAAATAATGGCAAACTGCGACACGTCGGCCGAGGTGCCCGCGGTGGTGGGAATAAACACCAGCGGCGGAATCGGCGAGTGAATGCGGTCGACGCCCTCAAACATCAGAATGTGCTGGTTGTTGGCCGACACAATACCAATGCCCTTGGCGCAGTCCATCGGGCTACCGCCGCCCACCGCGACGATCAGGTTGCAGCCTTCTTCGTGATACAGCGCCGCTCCTTGCATCACTTCTTCGGCACGCGGGTTAGGGCTGACGTTGGAGAAGATGCGGTATTCCAGCCCGGTTTCTTCGAGGCTGCGTTTCACGTCTTCGACCCAGCCGGTTTTGATAACACCCGGGTCGGTAACAATCAGTACCCGTTGGCCACCGAAGTTGCGGGCGAAGTTGCCAACGGTTTTGCGAGCGCCCACCCCGAAGATGATTTCCGGAGCGACGAATTTACGGAGGTTGGAAATACTGTTGGGCATGGCAGCTCTTCGATCGTCCTGTTGCTTCTATCAGGTGCATCCTGTGTATCGACTGCCCCTGGCTACAAAAGCCGCGGCAGTGGGCGGATGCACCACCTGTTTATTGTGTTGTTGTTATAAGCAGACTTATACCCCGTGATTTGTCGGGTTCATAGTCCTCTTTATTAGCCAGCAAATAGTAGCCCGCAAAGGGCTCACTACTGTCCTGCGGTGGCATCCGTCGCCAGTAATTGGCTGTCGGCCTTAAGTTTGGCAGCCTGTTTGCGAGCCCGTTTTTGCTCGGTCAGGCTGCTGACGCATTGTTGCGGATCACGCAGGATAACGACGCACTCCAGGCACTGGATGCATTCGTCGTAGTCGATCTCACCCGACTTTTTGATCGCCTTTATTTCACACTTGGTTCCGCACCGCTGGCATGGGGTGCCGCACATATCGACCCGGTCGAGCCAGCTGAACAACCGCAGTTTGCCCAGAATTGCCAATCCGGCACCCAGTGGACAGAGGTAGCGGCAATAGAATTTATGGATAAACATGCCGGCAACGAGCAGGCCCACGGCGTACAGCACAAACGGCCAGTAGCGCCAGAAGTAGAGTGTAATGCTGGTCTTGAATGGCTCGACCTCGGCCAACTGCTCTGCCAGCGTCAGTGAATAAAACGCTGTGCCGACCAACCCGACCAGAATCGGATACTTCAGAAGAATCAGTTTGCGATGCAGGGCATCGGGGACCCTGTACTGCTTGAATCCCAGCTTTTTGCCCAGCCAGGAGGCCATTTCCTGCAACGCCCCGAACGGGCACAGCCAGCCGCAAAACAGGCCGCGTCCCCAGATAAACAGACTGACAAAGGTGAAGCTCCAAAGGATAAAAATCACCGGGTCGAGCAGGAAAATACCGAGGTCAAAACCGTCCACCAGATTCAGTAGCAAGGTGTAGATGTTCACCACCGACAGCTGGCCCTGGGCATAGAAACCCAGCCAGAACACGGTAAACACCAAAAATCCCCAGCGGAAACGGTGCAGCGCTTTGGGATAGCGGGTGAGTTGGCGCTGCCAGATAAACAACGCGGTGAGCAGGGTCAGCGCGACGGTCAGAATCACAATCGACAGCCAGCGGTCTTTCCAGAGGCCAACCCACAAGGGCTCACGGTTGGCAAATGGGTCATCGACTTCGACCAGCTCAAACAGCTCGGAAGGAAAACTGACGGGGGCGATGAAGCCGGCCCGGTCGGTCACCAGATGATTACGGCGCAGCTCCAGGTTCAGCACCAGTTTGGATTCCGCACCGGGGTTAAATCCGGCGTTGCCGCCCACCGCAAACAGGTTGGCTTGCAGGAAATCGGGCATGCCATCGGCTTGCAGCTGAATATCCGGGCCAAGGGAATTGAGGTCGCGCATTTCGACCGACAGACCACCTTGTTCCAGCGACAGGCGGCTGGGTACCGAACCGGGTTTGAAGTCGTCCGGTACGTGGGTAAACAGACCGTTGGACATTACTGCCATCACTTGCTGGTCGGGTTTCAGGCTGGCCATCAGCGCCTGATAGCCGTCATCCCCTAGCAGGTTGCGACCAACTGAAGGCGCATTGATGTAGGCGAACCAGAGCTCCGAGAAGGCTTCGTCTTCTTCAGGCTCGGGCAGGCCGGGGTAACTGCTGAGCGATACCCCCAGAGATTGCTCCGCGGCTGACATATCCAGCCGCCAATGGCCCACATAGCCGCTATCGAGCAGGCCTTGCCAGTCCAGCGGCTGATACAGATCCATGATGGCGCGGGCGGCGGGTGGTTGGGCGAAACCTTCGAGTTTACGGCGGGCCACCTTGAGCGCCGACGACAGCACCACGTCGTTGATGATGATCACGGAGACCGTCGCTTTTGACACACCGTCAAAGTAGACCACGCCCTCTGTAGGCGCGCTGCCCGCTTTGCCGGAATCAATCACGATGTGGTCGGTCAGCGAGCGGGTGGGGTACTGGTTGATGAAGTCGAGCAGCGGCTGCGGCCCTAAACCATGCAGGAACACGGGTTCGTGGTGGTCGATGATCTGGATGCCAAGAAATTCGCCGGTGGCGGAAATGCCAATCAAGAGTGCAATGGGTTTGCCAGAGAAGCCGGGCAGGTCGCTGATGTCGCGGGATTCGTAGGCGTAGCCCAGCAATTCATTTAACTGGTAAACCGGGTAAACCGGAAAGTCCTGCTGCTTGGGCTCAATTCGGGTGGCCTTGGGGAACAGCTGCTGAATGCGGGCTTCCAGGGTCAGGTTGCTGTCTGACGGGTTGCCTGGGTGCTCATCGCTTGAAGAGCTGCCGTATGAATAGCTTGAAGAAGATTGCTCATATCCGGCGGCTACTTCGGCAGCCAGGACACTCTGACTGACCATGGCAGCGGGCAGGCAGATCACACATAACAGCAGATACAGCCGCGCAGCCAGCGACCGCGCGAACCCCATCAAACGGCGAGTGGCTGACGTCACGTCGAGCTGTCGACATGACCCAATGTCGGGCCATGCTCCGTGTCTGTCCATACGTGCACCTTGTTATTGTTGTTATTGATGCCAGCGACCCAGTGCATTTGCGGACACCGACATTGAGAGAGTGTGCTGCCTACGGCCAATGGCATTTATCTGTATTTCATCGTATCGGTGCCTTGTCATGTCTCAATGCTTCTTTGGCGCTGATGCGGGTGTACCAAAGCACTGGTTACGGCTGCGGTTGTGCCGTCGGGCTCCAGTTCGGGGATCTGGTTGTGGGCTCTGGCTCAGGGTGTTTTTGAAGAGCCTGGTTAGTTGTTCAGTTGTTCAGATTAGTTGCTGAACAGCCCCTCGGCCGACAGGTTGCTGAGATGTCACGATGTCGTCCAATAAAGAAGGTCGATGGTTTTTTGTACTACTGAGGAGTAAGGGACGAAGACTTTTGGCTTAGGAATCCCGTGCACCAAAGGTGGGCAACCAAAGAGCGCAGCTTTCACATTGGTTGGAGTATGTTGGCGGCCGCTTTACATCGGGATAGTGGAGAGGTTGTTCAGGGCAAACGTCCTGCACCGCTTCAGAGTGTTCCTGTTTACGGTGGGCATTAGCCCACCGCTTTTTCCGAGCGCACGAGCACGCGACCGGAGTGCGGAACAACTGACCCTGTCAACAAAAACAACACAATCAGGGCTAGACAATGAAAAATAATAAGACCATCAAGTTGCTGCCGCTTGCAGCAGCAGTAGCAATCAGCTCTCACGCTTCTGCAGCCATCACCCTCTACGATCAGGACCAGACCACCTTCTCCGTAGACGGTTTGTTCAACACCTTTTACGTAAACAGCAAATCCGATGGTGACAACGTTGGCGATGCCAATCAGTCACGCATCAAGATGGGCTTTTTGCCAAACGTGATTGGTTTTAATTTCAGCAAGGAAGTCGATGGCCTGAAACTGGGCGGACGCTCTTCCTTCTGGGTAACCATCAACGACGCCAACTCCAATCTGACCGATTCCATGATCGACGTGCGTCAGTTCTACGCCACGGTAGACGGCGATTTTGGTCAGGTGCTGGTGGGTAAGGACTTCGGTCTGTTCAATCGTTCCAACATCATGGGCGATGAAATCCTGCTGGGCTTCGGCCAGACCATCACCACCGGTGACGACGGCAACAACGTGTCGTTCGGTAATATCGGTGCCGGTTACCTGTATCCGTTCCCCAACTCCCAGATTACCTACCGCAGCCCGGACATGGGCGGCCTGAAGATCGCAGCCGGTCTGATGGACCCGGCCAAAATGTCCGGCACGTCTGAAGAAAGCATGCCGCGCATCGAGGCGGAAGTAACCTACAGCCGCAGCATGGACTCTGTTGATGTGATGGCCTGGGGTGGCTTCATGAAACAGAAGTCTGAAGACGAAGTGAACGACACCGAAGTGTCTTCCAGCGGTATTTCCTATGGCGTTAACGTCAAGGTTGCCGGCTTGTCTCTGACCGCTTCCGGCTTCAAGGCTGAAGGCGTTGGTACTGCCGGTCTGGGTAACCTGTTGACCAGCGATGACGCCGAAGTTGACGGTAAGCTGTTGCAGGCTTCCTACACCATGGGCGACAACCGCTTCGTACTGTCCCGCGGTGAAAATGAAGGCGGCACGACTGACGGCGGTAGCGAGCTGGATCTGAAGAACACCACCGTTGCGGTCTTCCATGCGGTGAACAGTGGTTTGAGCCTTGTAGCCGAATACAACAAGGCAGAAACCAGCTCCGACGAGATCAAAACCGTTGCCTTGGGCGCAGTGGTGACCTTCTAAGGGAGACCTTCTAAGGGATCTTCTGAGGGATCTTCTGAGGTTGATCGTCATGGCTGTTGTGATCTGACGTCTGAACCGCTGCGTCGCTCCTCCGTTTGGTGGCGCAGGGTTCGGCCAGACAGCACGGAACAAGGGCGATGCGTCGATATGCTCTCCGGCGTATTGCCCGCGTTTCTCTGTTACAGACCGCAGGCTGTGAGCAGTACCAATGGCAAGGAAAAGGGAATACCGGTGCTCAGGTGTTCCCTTTTCTTTTTCTGCTGCCAGCAGGCCAAAGCAGGTCGGAAGTAGCATGTACTGGCTTCAGCCAAGTCCATAGTATGCTAGGGGATATCTATTTAATCCGGTGCTCACTCTGGGCTACCGGATGGTTTCGAATCACGAAGCCGATTTGCAGGCCTGACAGGTCAAGTCAAAAGTCGGCGACACCGAGTCGAGATCATCCGGCAGCCCCCGTAGGGCGCGGGTTGCCGCTGCCCAATGCGGTGTTGACGAACTTGGAAAGGACGCGTCATTCCGCTACGTTCGTCGCCTTACACTGAACAACGGCAACACTCGCGCAGAGCCGTGCAGGATTAAATAGATGTCCCCTACAGACTTACGATTTCTCCTGAGAGCCATTGGTGGCCTGGAGTGAGATCGGGAGAACACCATGCTCGCAGTAGAAAAACAACAATATGAGTCGGTATTGAGCGCCAGCTCCAGCAGCAATGATCCAAGGCAGGCAGCCCGGGAGTTGCATCAGGCCCTCAGTGGCATGACGCTCAGTCACGTGGTCTTTTTTTGCGCCAACGAATACGACTTTGAAGCCCTCGCACTGGCCCTGCGTGACACCTTTGCCGATATTCCGGTGGTAGGGTGCACCACCGCTGGTGAAATTTCCCCGTTCGGCTATTGCAGCGGCAGCATCACCGCGATTGGATTTCCGGCTTCGTCGTTTGCTGTTGAATCGGCGTTGGTCACTCACCTGAGCGAATTTTCCTTTGCCGATGCCCAGGGGCTGATCCACGACATGCTGGACGGCTGTGCTAGCCAGCAGGTTGCGCCGATTAAAGGCAACACCTTTGCCTTGACTCTGTTGGACGGCCTTTCCGTTGAAGAAGAACGCCTGTTGCGACTGCTGAATGCCCATTTAGGCAGTATTCCGCTGTTGGGTGGCTCCGCCGCTGACGACATGCGCCATACCCGTACCCATGTTTATCATCAGGGCCGGTTCCTGACCGACTCTGCCATCGTCCTGATGATCAACACCCGCTACGATTTTGAAGCCTTCACCATTCATCACCTGCAGCCCACCGACAACAAGCTGGTGGTGACCGATGCCGACCCGTTGGAGCGCCGGGTAATGGAGCTGAATGCAGAGCCTGCGGCGATTGAATATGCCCGCATGCTCAATCTCGATGTCGATACTCTGACGCCAGAAGTGTTTGCGCTGAATCCCTTGTCTGTACGCATTGGTGAGCGCTATTACCCACGCGCCATCCAGAAGGTGAACGACGACATGAGCCTGTCGTTTTATTGCGCAGTGGATACCGGCATCGTCCTCACCTGTTCGCGGCCAGAAGCCATGCTGGAACAGCTGGAGGGGTTATTTCACGACATCACCCGCCGCATTGGCACGCCACAGCTGATTTTGGGCTACGATTGCATATTGAGACGGCTGGAGCTGGAGCACAAAAATCTGCAGGATCAGGCGTCTGAACTCTTTGCCCGCCACCGGGTGATTGGTTTCAACACCTACGGTGAGCAGTTCAACGGCATGCACCTGAACCAAACCTTTACCGGCGTTGCGCTGGGAGGACCTGGCTTTTGACAAACGAGGTCGACGCTCTCAAGCGCCAACTGGCCGAGTTACAGCAACGCAACGCCCGACTGGAGAAGATCAATCAGGCGTTGATGCAACGCGTGGAGTCCGGCCCGGAATCCACCGATGGTGCTTACGACAATTTCAAGCACTCCGTTTACCTTGCCGAGCAAGTGCGCGAACGCACCGAAGCGCTCAACGAGGTGATGCACAACCTTAAAAGCACCAACTCGGAACTGGTGACCGCTAACGAAGCGGCAACCCATGCCCACGACCTGCTGCGCCAGGCTATCGAAAGCATTTCGGATGCCTTTGTGCTGTACGACGCCGACCGCAAACTGGTGCTGGCCAACAGTCGTTTTAACCAATTCTGGGAATCGTCCGGCATTGCCATTTCGCAAGGCATGGACCAGCAGCGCATTCATCGGTTGGCGCAAAAATATCGCTTGATCGACCGTTACTACGGCGACGTACCCTCCAATAGCAATCCCGCCACCAGCCCGGCGCGCGAGGCGTATCGGGCCTTGCCCGGTGATGGCAAGATTTTCCACATGCGCAGTGGTGCCTGGGTGCACGTCAGCGAGCGGCCAACCAAAGACGGCGGCTTGGTGGTGCTGTACAAGGACATCAGCGTCCTGATTGAAAATGAACGCGCCCTGCGTGAAGAGGCGTTGGCGAAAAAGTCCCGCACCCTGCAAAACACCCTCGACAACCTGTCGCAAGGGGTGGTTCTGGTCAACAAAAACCGCCAACTGGAAACCTGGAACCGTCGCTTTGCCGAACTGACCGGACTGGAGCAAACCGCGCTGGAAAGCGGCGCGACGTTTTGCAACATCATGAGCCTGACCGAGGTCAGCGACCTGAACCCATGGTCGCGGGACGAGTGGGGCAGGCAAACCCTGCAACGGGAACAGGTGCTTTCCGACGGACGGGTGTTCGAGATCAAAACCCATCCAATGCCCGGCGGCGAGTTTGTAAACACTTACACAGATATCACTGAACGCAGCCATGCGGTCAAGGCACTGGCCGAAAGCGAACAGCGGGTTCGAGTGATTACCGATACGGTGCCGGCCCTGATCGGCTACGTCGACAAGGACATGAAAATGACCTTCTCGAACCGGGCCTACGAAGAATGGTATGGCTACGACCGTAAGGTCATTTTGGGGCGCAAGCTGCACGAGTTCATTCAACCCGAGCAGCTGAAACGGCTTCAGCCCTACATTGACCGGGCGCTGAGCGGCCGCAGTGTGACGTTTGAAATTACCGACCCATCGGCGTCGGGCGAACTCCGCCATGTGGTGAAAAACTACGTGCCGGAGTTTGACGAATACGGCTCGGTGCAAGGCTTGTACGTGCTGATTCAGGACATCACTGAAATCCGGCGGACGTCGGAAGCACTGGCGCAGGCCTATCAGCATCTGGAACAACGCGTTGAAGATCGCACCAAGGAACTGCGTGAGCTGAACGACCAGTTGTTGCAGGAAATTGATGTTCGCAGCCAGATTGAAAACCGCTTGCGCGAAGCCAAACTGGAAGCCGAAAAGGCCAACCACAGCAAAACCAAATTCCTGGCGGCAGCCAGTCATGACCTGTTGCAGCCGATGAACGCTGCGCGGCTGTTTTGTGCCTCACTGCTGGAGCACTCGCTCGACGACCGCACCCGCCAGTTGGTGAATTCCCTCAGTTATTCGCTGGAAGACGTTGAAACCCTGCTGGCGGCGCTGGTGGACATTTCCAAGCTTGATGCCGGGGTCGTGAAGCCCGACATCACGGCGTTCAGTGCCGGAGACTTGCTGGGCAATCTGGCCAACGAGTACCACACGCTGGCGGCGGATTCCGGCCTGCAATTCGAGTATCTGGCCACCTCGGCAGTGATCATGTCGGATTCCCAATTGCTGGCGCGCATTCTGCGTAACTTCCTCACCAATGCCGTGCGCTACACCCGCAGCGGCAAGATTACCCTTGGCTGTCGTCGCCGCAAGGATGGCCTTGAGATTCAGGTGTGGGATACCGGTGTCGGTATTGCCGAAGACAAGCTCGAAGAGATTTTTCTGGAATTCAATCGTGGCAGCCAGAAAGACACCGCCAAGGACAAGGGCCTGGGGCTCGGTCTGGCGATTGTCGACAAGATGTCCGGCATTCTGAAAACCCGCATTCAGGTGCACTCGCAGCTGGACCGCGGTTCCTGCTTTTCGGTGTTGGTGCCGTATGGTCGCAAGCAGCAAGTGCGGCGTCCGGCTGCACCAGATTTCCTGATTACGGGTAATCAGCAGTTTTTGGGGCGGCGGGCTCTGGTGCTGGATAACGAAGCGTCTATCTGTCAGGCCATGGAAGTCTTGCTTGGCAGCTGGGGCTTTGATGTGCTGGCGGTGCAAAGCTATGAAGAGCTATTGCTGTGCCGGGAAGAACTGGAGGATGGCATCGACCTGATTCTGGCCGACTATCATCTCGATAATGGCGAAACCGGCATTGATGCCGTGGCCCTGATGCGCTCAGAGCTGGGGCTGGATGCACCGGTACTGATGATTACTGCCAACTACACCAACAGCCTGAAGCAGGAGGTGCGTGAGCAAGGCTACCGCTTGATGAATAAACCGGTACGACCAGCCAAACTCAAGGCCATGATTCACCACATGCTGCAACAGCACGTCATCGCCTGATCACCTGTCAGGCAAACCATACATCTTCGCCACGGCCTTGAATCGTGCAATGTATTGCTGCTGGTTTGCCGGTGGCAGCCACTCATCCAGCCCTTTGGCGCCTTTCTGGCGATTGAGGCTGGCCTCAACGCTCACCAGATTGCGCGGGTCGTTGGCAAAGCGCACCCGTTTCTCTTTTGGCCAACTGGATGCACCGTGCTCCCAGGCCCATTTCAATGGCACCACGTGGTCAATATCCATGGCCGAAGGGTCATGAATCACCTGACCGGAATAGGGCGAAATCCAACGGCCAGACAGCACCCGACAATGGTTGTTGTCTTTGAACCTTACGGGCGCAGTGGATTGGGCAATCAGGGCTTCCTGACGGGAGTCCTGACAGTCGCCGTCGGCATCATCCCAACCTGAGCCAAATTGGCCACGGGAGTACGCCGTTGACGATGGCTTGGTTGCAGACAATGACTGGCCAGCCGGTAGCTTGCCACCCGCAGCCAGACAGGCTTCCAGCGATTGGAAAGGGGTGAAGTTACGAGTTCGCTCGTAATAGCGGCTGGCACTGGTATGACAGGTGCCAGAACTGGACATTTTAACCAGCCCATCTTCGGCAAAAGCCGAAAGTGGGGTGAAGGACGTTGCCGCTAGCAGGACAAAACTGAACAGGGCGTTAGCGTGGTGCTGCCGAACAATCGATAAACGGATAATACGTCATTCCTTAACGGCTACCTGGCCGTCATCTACTGCATAGCTGGACGAAGCAGATCAACGCTGGATTGATCCTGAGTTACCCATCAACAATAGCAGAAATCAGGAATGTCATCTTTGCTCAATGGCACATGACTAACGCACGGATGGCGTACTGGTGAAAAGAATGATCCGGCGTCCAGAGGGCTGGAGTAATAGGTGTTAGAGGTAGGTGTTAAAAGTAGGCGTTTAGAGAGAAGCGCAAGCGAGAGTAAGCAGTTGTTCGAGGAAAGACAAAAGATAGCTGGAAACGATCAAGCGGCCACCGGGTTATTCAGAGGGGCCTTCAGAGGGGCTCTAGCCGCTTGATCACGCGCCGTTAGCGGCGCAGGTATTGGTTAAAGTCGACGTTGCTGGCGGCCAGTACGGCCTGAATACGGTTGTGAACGCTCAGCTTGCGCAAAATAGCAGACACGTGGGCTTTCACCGTGGTTTCAGCAATCGACAGGTTATAGGCGATTTGTTTGTTGGATTCACCGTTGGCCATACGTTCCAGCACCAGCAGCTGACGACGGGTCAGGCTGTTGAGCATTTCCGGAGGAATCTGGTTTTCTTCCTGTACCCGCTTCTGACGGGAGCGGCCATCGTCGCTGGCGCGAATCACGTCGGATGGCAGGTATACCTGACCGGCTAACACCTGCTCGAGTGCCTGGGTCATTTTCTCACGTGGCAAGGATTTGATGATAAAACCGACGGCACCGTAGGTCATGGCCTGCAAAACCACGCTCTTTTCTTCTTCTGCCGAAATAATCACCACTGGAATGGTCGGAGATTCATTGCGCAGCTGAATCAGACCATTGAGGCCGTTCATGCCAGGCATGTTCAGGTCCAGCAGAATCAGATCCAGATCATCATTGTCTTCGGCCAGTGCTGCAGCGTCTTCGAGGTTTTCGGCCTCTACAATATCGGCGTTCGGATAGCGATTGCGCACAACATCAGCAATGGCTTCACGAAACAGCGGATGGTCATCGGCGATAAGCAGTTTGTAAGTTGAGCCTTCGGTTTCTTCGATGGCGCTGCTGTTTTCGTTGGCTACTTCAGTCATGGTGGGCTGTTTGCTCTGGCTGGTTTGGAGTGTGTGCATGGGCGTCTACTCCTTGCTTTTATTGTTGTAGTTGTCGTTATCGACTCATTACACCCCGCGTTGGGTGTCCCATGTATCCTACCTTGGAGGTTGGGATGGGGGCCTAAAGTAGTAAAAATAGTCGATTTTCGATCAAAAGTAAGGGTTCTTTGGCAGTATCAAACGATTAAACGCAGCCTGAAGGGGGGCAGGAAAGAGATAGGGAATAATTCCCTATCCCTGTTGGCTAGCACCAATGTCATGGGAAATGCGCTTCACCGGCAGGTTCTTTCCCGGCCGCAACGATCAATACTAGGCTCATAACAATAACCACGAAGCAGGAAGATTATGATGAGTCGCAGTTCATCCCCTCTGTCTGTCACTTCACTGACGCTGGCATCGCTCAGCACGCTGGTGTCGCTGCCTTACATCGCTCACGCATCCAACCAAACCGTTGAAGAAATTCTGGTTACCGCCACGCCGGTAGAAAGCGTGGGCGTCAGTGCCGACAAAATGGTCGCGCCGGTTCAGCAATTGGATTCTGACGATCTGGAACGTACCCAGGCCCAGAACATTGCCGAGCACCTGCGTTACCAGTTGGGTTCGGTGTCTATTAACGAAGCAGTGAACAACAGCTATCAGCCAGATGTTCAGTATCGTGGTTTTACCGCCTCGCCATTGCTGGGCTTGCCTCAGGGCGTATCGGTTTACATGAACGGCGTTCGTGTGAATGAGCCATTTGGCGATACCGTGAACTGGGATTTGATTCCAACCGATGCCGTATCCAGCATGCAGCTGCACTCCGGCTCGAACCCTCTGTTTGGCCAAAACACCCTCGGCGGCTCGCTGTCGATGGCGACCAAAGACGGTTTTGACTTCGATGGCAATGAAATTGAAATCGGCATGGGCCAGTTTGGCTACCGTCAGGCGCAGTTCCAGTCCGGCGGCTCGCAGATGCGCAAAAACGGCGATGAGGTGGCGTATTACATCGTTGCCAACGGCGAAGAAGAAGACGGCTGGCGTGACCATTCCGGCAGTGAAATTCGTCAGGTCATGGCGGTATTGAGCTGGCGCCATCAGGATTCCGAGCTGGATTTCACCGCCCTGATGGCGGACAACAAAATGATCGGTAACGGCGCTGTGCCTGCCGGTCTGATGGATCTGGAAGGCCGTGAAGCGGTTTACACCCAGCCAGACCAAACCGAAAACCGTCTGAATTTCTTCGCCATCGATGGCGAACACTGGTTCTCCGACACCTTGCAACTGGCCGGTAACCTGTACGTACGCTCCAACACCACCGATACCCTCAACGGCGACGACTCCGATTACGAAGAGTGTGAGCTGAACGGCGAAGAAACCCTCTGTGAAGAAGAGGAAGGCGCCGAAGAAGAGGGCATGGAAGAAGAGGAAGAAGCCGGTGAGCCAGTAGAGTTTGTTGGCTACGATGACGACGATACCCTTGAAGGTATTGCCGCCCAACTGGGTCTGGACATCGATCCTGATGACGTCGACGGCACCCTGAACACTTCTCGCACCCAGCAAGACAGCATGGGTCTGGCCCTGCAATTGAGCTCTTCCGAGCCGCTGAATGATATGGATAACCTGCTGACTGTGGGTGTTTCCTACGATGTTTCCAACATCGAGTTCCGTTCCCGTACCCAGTTTGCCTTGCTGCGCAACGAAACGGCTTCTGACGATCGTGGCGTAGAAGGCATTGGCCTGTACGACTCCGAATCGGAAGTGCAACTGGAAACCCGCACCCGCAACTTCGGCCTGTTTGTTAGCGACACGCTGAGCGTAACGGAGGACCTGAGCGTCACCGTTGGTGCTCGCTACAACCGCACACGCATCATCATGGATGATCAGCTGGAAGAGGGCGAAGGCTCGCTGAATGGCGACCACACCTTTGTACGCGTTAATCCAATGGTCGGTGCCGCCTACGACCTGGGCGATATGAACGTTTACGCCAGCTACAGTGAAGCCTCACGTGCGCCATCTCCGGCTGAACTGAGCTGCGCCGACGAAGACGATCCATGCAAGCTGCCAAACGGTTTTGTGGCTGATCCGCCACTGGAACAGGTAGTCACCAAGTCGTTTGAAGCGGGTATTCGCTCCAACAGCAACCAGCAACTGCGTTGGACCGCTGGCGTGTTCCGCAGCACCAACCACGACGACATTATTTTCCAGCAAGCCGGTGGTCTGCCGTCCGAAGGTTACTTCTCCAACGTGGGTAAAACCCGTCGTCAGGGTGTTGAACTGGGACTGGTCAGCGAGCTCGACAGCGTCCGCTTCGGTGCCTCCTACACCTGGATGAAGGCGACTTTTGAAACCCCTTACGTGTCCTTCAGCCCGAACAACCCGCTGGGTGGCAACCGTCAGGTGGAAGCCGGTGACAGCATTCCGGGTCTGCCGGATCACAACCTGAAGCTGGCCGCCGACTGGCAGGTGATGGATCAGGTGAGCATTGGTTCCGACCTGCAATACCGCAGCAGCCAGTACTTCCGTGGCGATGAAGCCAACGAAAACGAACAGCTGCCAGGTTATGCCATCGTGAACATGCGTGCCGCCTGGACGCCTTCCGACCGCTTTGAGCTGTATGGCCGTGTGTTGAACGTATTCGATAAGGAATACGAAACCTTCGGTGTGTATGGCGAAGCCGATGAAGCACTGGCAGGCGTGTACACCGACTTTGAAGACGACAGCTTTGTGGGCCCGGGTGCTCCACGTACCTTCAAGGCGGGTTTGAAGATCAGCTTCTGATCCCGAAACACGCAGGTATACACTGTTTTTGATTGGTACTGAAAGGGGACATCTTTTTAATCCGGTGCAGGCTCTGGGCTACCGGATGATTTCGAATCACGAAGACGACTTGCAGGCCTGACGGGTCAAGTCAAAAGTCGGCGACACAGAGTCGGGATCATCCGGCAGCCCCCGCAGGCGCGGGTTGCCGCCGCCCAGTGCGGTGTTGACGAATTTGAAAAGGACTCGTCATTTCGCTGCATTCGTCGCCTTGCACTGAACAACGGCAACACTCGCGCAGAGCCGCGCAGGATTAAATAGATGTCCCCTAAAGATCTGGTTGCCCGGCGCTTCATCGAAGTCGCCGGGCTTTTTTGTTAAGAACAGCAGTCCGGTGGAGTGGCTATGAGTGTAATTGCGCGCATTTTGCTGATGGTTAACGGCGCCTTTGTGCTGGCGCTGGCGGCCAGCCTGTTTGGTTTGTTACAGCAAGGCCGGGAAGACGTTATCCGCGAACAGCAGGCCATGAAACCGGTTGTTGAAGCGTTGATTCAGTCCGGCAAGCCACAAGAGCTGCTGGATCTGGTGGGCAGTAACTTGCGCCACGTACGGCTGTTGCAGCATCCACATGAACCAGACTTTGAAGAAGGCTCGGAGACTCGGGTGCCCAACTGGTTTGAACACCTGTTCGATCACCCGGATCGCGGTTATCAGCTGGCTTTTACCGGCTCGCGTGGGGAGCGGCGGATTCTGGTGCCGGACGACAGTGACGAAATATCTGAAGTGTGGGAGTCGGCCACTGGCTTGTTCTGGCTGTTTATTGCCACTGCGGTGTTGGCCAATCTGGCGATTTACTGGGGAGTAAGGTTGGGGCTGCGGCCGTTGGCTGACTTCGTTAACGCCCTCGATCAGCTGGAGCGTGGCGAGTTGCAAACCCGCCTGGGTGGTTATGCTCTGCCGGAAGCCCGCCAGGTTGCCCAGCACTTTAACCATATGGCGATGGCGCTGGAACAAGCCCGCCATGAAAACCAGCAACTGGCCCAGCGGGTGATGGAGATTCAGGAAACCGAGCGGGCGGCGCTGGCTCGTGAACTGCATGATGACCTTGGCCAGCAAGTCACCGGAATGCGAGCGCAGGCGTTTGTGGTACCGATGATCAGCGACGATGAGGAACGGCTGCAACAAACCGCCCAACGGCTGCTGGATGGCTGCGATGCCATACAGGCGGGCTTCCGCCGCATGATTCACCAGCTGTACCCGGTGGTGTTGGAGCAATTGGGCTTTCGGGCAGCGCTGGATGAGCTGTTGCAAGGCATCGAACAGGCGTTTGATGTGCGTTGTGTTTTGCTGGGAGAATGCCAGCAAGAGCCACCGCTGGAGCAATCGGCGCATATGTATCGGTTGGTGCAGGAGGCCGTTCACAATGCCGTTCGTCATGGCAAAGCTGGCCATATCGAAGTGGTATTGACCGAAAAGTCGGATAGCCGGGCAGGGGCGTCTGACCAGACACTGTCTAACATCGCCATCATCGATGATGGCGAGGGTCAGGCCCGCATCGTTCCCGGTTTTGGTATTCGTTCCATGCAGGAACGGGCCAGGTTGCTGCATGCACAACTAACCATCGATTCTGTGGTTGGTACCGGTACACAGGTGACCCTGAGCTGGCAAAACAACAATAAGGAAACCCCATGAAAATTCTGATGGCCGATGATCACGCAGTGGTGCGGCAAGGCTATTTGTCGTTACTGGGAGCCTTGATCAAGGATGTGGAAGTGATCGAAGCCGGTTCTGGCACCGATGCCGTGCTGTTGTTTATTCAGCAGCAGCCGGACGTGGTGGTGCTGGATATCAATATGCCGGATATGTCTGGCATTGATGCTTGCCGCCAGATTCGTAATCGCGACCCGGACGCCCGGGTGTTGATGTTCAGCATGTACGAAGAACCCGGCATGATTCGCGAGGCGTTGGCTGCCGGAGCCAGTGGCTATTTGTCCAAAGCCAGCTCTCCCGACCTGATGGTTGAAGCGCTATCCCGGGTGGCTGCTGGTGAGTCGTTTATCGACCCCGCCGTATCGCGCAGCGTGGAACGCCTTGCGCCAAGAGGTGGTGCTGGGGCTGCCGGTGCAGGAATCGCCGCCGACAGTGCTGCCGTATTGCAGGGCTTGCCAGCCCGCGAACGGGAAATTGCCGACCGCTTGCTGGAAGGCAAAAGCAATCAGATCATTGCTGAAGAACTGGGTATTTCGGCCAAAACCGTAGCCAATCGAGCCACCGTTATCCGACAGAAATTCGGCGTCACCAGCACCGCGGAAATGGTGCGTAAGGTTCTTCAAAGCTGATGAGAGCTAAGCACCTGCTTTTGTCCGCATTGGCGGCAGGGTGTCGTGTGCCGCGGGCATAAATCCGTCGCTTTGCCGATTTGTGATAAAGCGATTTGCTGCACGTCATAGATTGAGGTCATTCACTGCTCTGGAGGAATGACCCATGACCGCAAGTTGCTGTGCTTCTGAAAAAGCCAATCTGATGGCCAATGCCGTGGCCGAACATCCGTTAGACCCGCTGACACTGAAAGAACTGTCGCTGGCTGCGGCCATTCTGAAAGAATCCAAGGGGCTGGCGGACAGCTGTCGTTTTCCCTATCTGCAACTGGAAGAGCCACCCAAAGCCGAGGTGCTGGCGTTCGAGCCGGGAAAAGCGTTTTCCCGACGTGCCTTTGCCACCGTGCTGGATAAAGCCACCGGCGAGATGTTCGAAGCCATGGTGGATTTGAACAGCAAGGAAGTGACCGAATGGCAGCAGCTTGATCCGGACATCACCGGTCAGGCGCCGATTATGGTGGAAGAGTTCTTCACTTGCGTCGACATTGTTCAGAACGATCCGGATTGGCGCGCTGCCGTAAAGCGCCGCGGTTTGACCGATAAAGACATCGAAAACATTCAGATAGACCCCTGGTCATTCGGCTATTTCGGCGACGACCCCAAATTCAAGGGCAAGCGCCTGATGCGGGGAGTGGCGTTCTATCGGGATGAGTTTACCGATAACGGCTACGCCCACCCGATTGAAGGGCTGGTGGCCATCATCGACCTTAACGAAGGCAAGGTGATCGAGCTACTGGGCGACGGCAACAACACGCCGGTGCCGAAAACCAAGCGCAATTACGATTCACCGTCGCTGGGGACGCCGCGTGACGACGTCAAACCGCTGCATATTGTTCAGCCGGAAGGGGTGTCTTTTCAGGTTGATGGCTGGAAAGTCAGCTGGCAAAACTGGGAATTCCGCGTTGGCTTTACGCCTCGGGAAGGCCTGACGTTGAATCAGCTCAGCTACGTCGACAAGGGCAACAAACGACCGATCATCTATCGCGCCAGCGTTACCGACATGGCGGTGCCGTATTCCGATACCGCCTTGAACCACTACTGGAAATGCGCCTTCGACGGTGGGGAATATGGCCTTGGGCGATTGGCTAATCAGCTGGAATTGGGATGCGACTGCCTGGGCGCCATTCATTATTTCGATATTCCGGCGGTGGATGACAAGGGCGAAGCCTTTGTGATGAAAAACGCCGTTTGCATGCATGAAGAAGACTACGGCACGCTGTGGAAACACTACGAATTCCGCACCGATGTGTTTGAAGTGCGTCGCTCCCGTCGTCTGGTGATCAGCTTCTTCTGTACCGTGGGTAACTACGATTACGGCTTCTACTGGTATCTGTATCAGGACGGCACCATTCAAATGGAAACCAAGCTCACCGGCATAATCCAGACCGCAGGTATGCTGCCAGGTACCACACCGCCCCATGCGGCGGGCAAGGTAACGCCGGAAATCTACGGCCCATCGCACCAGCATTTCTTCAGCGCCCGCCTGCACATGATGCTGGATGGCGAACAAAACACCGTGATGGAAACCAACTTCAGCCCTTGTGATGACCCGGAAGTGAATCCGTGGGGCAATGTGTTTAACACCTCCATCACACCGCTGAAAACCGAGCTGGAAGCAGCCCGTCATGCCAATGGTCAGAGCGGACGCTTCTGGAAAGTGATCAACCCCAATAAGAAAAACGCCGTGGGGAATCCGCCGGGATACAAGCTGGTGGCTGAACACAACCCGGTGATGCTGGCGAAGCCCGACAGCTACATTGGCAAGCGTGCCGGATTTGCAGCCAACCACGTGTGGGTGACGCCCTACGACCCCAACGAACGCTATGGCACCGGCATGTACCCAAACCAGAACACCGGCGACGGACTGCCCAATTACATTCAGCAAAACCGCAATGTTGAAAATACCGACATCGTGCTGTGGCACACCTATGGCCATACCCACATCTGCAAGCCGGAGGACTTCCCGGTGATGCCGGTGGAGTACGTTGGCTTTCACCTGAAGCCGAACAATTTCTTTGACGGCAATCCAGCGATGGATGTGCCTGCCGTGAAAGACCAGCGTTCGGTTGGTGTGGCAGATGAGTCCGATGGCTGATCCGGGCCATTGGCAGCGTAGTTAAAACCAAAACTACGCCAACCAGCCTAAATAATTCACCCAAAACCAAGCCAGACAAAAGGACCAGGGCGCTGTAACCAGCGGGCTACCCTGGTCTCCTCAGTGTCCAGCCTGTTTGGACATGGGGTGGGAGATGTTTTGGCTGAGAGTTGTTTGGGCAGGGGCTGCTTTTCAGGTGTTAGAGGAGGGAGGTCGTTATGTTGTTCTGGACTGAATGGCTGTTACTCGGCATGTGCGTGTTGTGGGGCTTGGCTGTCCTGAAACGGTCTGCTAATGGACTGGATAAAACCCAAAGAGCGTTGGGCATCAGTTGCCTGCTTCTGTTGGTTGCTTGCGCGACCCCGCAGCTGGATGCCTTGGCTCGTTTCTCTTTATGGCTACACAGTTGGCAAAGCGTCATGCTGCACCTGTTGTTGCCACTGATGTGGGCAGCAGCGCTTGCAGGGAAAGCCTGTTCAGGTGCTGCTTATTCTTCCAATTTCGCAGCTGTCTCACTTGGACAGTTCTCACCCGTAAATGCATCAGTCGCCCCATCGGGTCATCGGCTTCCATCCCATTGGCTATGGCCGTTGGCAGTGGTGTCGATTATCGCGGTACTGGTCTGGATGCTGCCGGATTTTCACCAGATAGGTATGGCGTCTGCTGGTTGGTATTCACTGGGCAAATGGTTAATGGTGGTCAGCGGCTGGCTGATGAGCGAGGTCTTGCTGCTGACGCTGACAAAGCCTGTTCAGGCAAGCATCAGCAGGGTGGTGATGACGGCGTTGATGATTGTTCCCATGGCGTTGTGGGGCAGCCTGATGCTGTTGTTCGATGATCTGTACGCCCATTCCATGGTCGCTACACATAGTTCCACTGGCGAAAGCCTGATGTCTGCCAGCTCAGGGCATCACACGATGCTGATGCCTGTGGCGATGGATCAATGGTTGGCGGCCTGGGTGGTGCTATCCGGGTGTGTTGCCTACGGAATTGGCGAACGGTTATTGATGCAGCGAAACACAGTCACTGTTTATTAGACTGCTGAAATTCCTCTGCGGCGCTGGCGGGTTTGGCGCGGCGTCTCGCCAAACATGGCCTTGTATTGTTGGCCGAAATAACCGCCGTGGTAAAAGCCCTGATTGGCAGCAACCGAGCCGATGGGCAGGTCGCTCTGTATGATTTCCCGTCGGGCGGCATTGAGTTTGGCAGCCCTTAAATACTGGTTGGGTGATACCCCGGCCGCTTTTTCAAAACTGTACCTCAGCGTGCGCTGGGGCACATTCAACCACTGGCTGAGTTCCAGCAGGGTGGCACTGCTGCCCTCGGGCGACAACGCCAGATCGTGGCAGTCTTTCACCAACTGACGATAGCGGCCGGGCAGCGGCTGCCAATGAACGTTGCCTGAATCTGTGTGATGGCCAAACAGCTCGCAGGTCAGACTGATGAGCTGATGTTCAATGTGCTTTTGCTGTTTCACCAGCTGGTCATCTATTAGGTCATCTACTAGGTCGCCAGCGCGGCCTGTATTCAACGCAATCAGGGTGTTGAGCCAGTGGGTGGTGGTTTGTCGTAACGCCGGAAGGTCGTGGCGGCTGCCAATGATGCGTTGGCTTTGCTGTTGGGATTGCAGGGTATGGTAGTCCACCGGGCACAGCTGCTGTTGCAGTTGTTGGGTGTCCAGCGCGATTACCAGATAGTCGGTATGGCGTGGCCCAACAAAAAAGAAGTCGCTCTGGTAGGGCAGCAGAGTAATGGCGTCGGCGGCAAAGCCGCGAGCATCTTCGCACTGGGGGCGCTCCATCAATGGAATCAGCAGGCTGATGGTGTTGGCCGGGGTGCAAGTGTGTTGGGCCACCGACTGATTCATGGTTTCCCGAAACAGTCGCACGCTGCCGGTGCTGACGTCCTGCAACTTGCCGTCAAACCGCCCGGGGGTGATCTGGTCGTATTGCTGGGGCCAGTTGGTCAAGGCATGGGCGAAGCGGTTGATTTCGGCATAGGCCGGAACGGTATTCATCGCTGGCACCTCCTTATGCGTCTTGCTTGTGTTTTGTGGGCTGTCTGCTGAGCTGTTCTATTGATCCAGGACGGAGGCCTCTTGATAAAGTAAAGCAAGTGGTATTCCAGCTCCGGGCGCCCGGATTTGGGCCTTATTGACGGTTTTCTGCACAACGAATGTTACCGGTTTGTGAAGCTGCCCTTTGACAGGGCACTCAGCGGTTTACAGCGCAAACACGGGTGGGTAAAGTGCTCGGCTTCGTTTTATACATGCACGTGGCCTGTCGTAGGGGCCACCACTGACAAGGACTATCCTTATGCCTGTTATTACCCTTCCTGATGGCTCTCAACGTTCTTTCGAGCAGCCAGTTACCCTGATGCAAGTTGCTGAAGACATTGGCCCCGGTTTGGCCAAGGCAACCGTTTGCGGTCGAATCAATGGCGAGCTGGTTGATGCTTGTGAATTGATCACCGAAGACGCCGACATCACCCTGATCACGGGTCGCGATCAGGAAGGTGTGGAAGTTATTCGTCACTCGTTCGCTCACCTGGTGGGTCACGCCGTCAAGCAGCTGTACCCGGAAGCCAAAATGGCCATCGGTCCTGTGATTGAAAACGGCTTCTACTACGACATCGACTACGAACGTCCTTTCACTCCGGAAGACGTTGCGGCGATTGAAAAGCGCGTTAAAGAGCTGATCAAGAAAGACTACCCGGTGATCAAGGAAATGACGCCGATTGAACAGGCACGTCAGGTGTTTGTTGACCGTGGTGAAGACTACAAGGTTGAGCTGGTGGATGGCCTGATTGAAAAAGGCGAAACCGCAGTAGGCCTGTACCATCACGAAGAATACATCGACATGTGTGTGGGTCCTCACGTACCAAACACCCGTGTTATGCGCATCTTCAAGCTGCAACGCGTATCCGGTGCTTACTGGCGCGGTGACAGCGACAACAAGATGTTGCAGCGTATTTACGGCACTGCCTGGAACGACAAGAAAGAGATGAAAGAATATCTCACTCGTCTGGAAGAAGCCGAAAAACGCGACCACCGTAAACTGGCCAAGCAGCTGAACCTGTTCCACTTGCAGGAAGAAGCGCCGGGTATGGTGTTCTGGCATCCAAATGGCTGGACAGTATGGCAGGTACTGGAACAGTACATGCGTAAGGTTCAGATCGATGCTGGCTATCAGGAGATCAAAACTCCGATGGTGGTTGACCGTACCCTGTGGGAAAAATCCGGTCACTGGGAACACTACCAGGACGCCATGTTCACCACTGAGTCCGAGAAGCGCAGCTACGCCGTCAAGCCGATGAACTGCCCTTGTCACATTCAGGTGTTTAACCAGGGCCTGAAGAGCTACCGTGACCTGCCACTGCGTCTGGCGGAATTCGGTTCCTGTCACCGTAACGAACCGTCCGGTGCCCTTCACGGCATCATGCGTGTACGTGGCTTCACCCAGGACGATGCCCACATCTTCTGTGCCGAAAACCAGATTCGTCAGGAAGCCTCCGATTTCATCAAGCTGACGCTCGATGTCTACAAGGACTTCGGTTTTGACGCGGTTGAAATGAAGCTGTCCACTCGTCCAGAAGGCCGTATCGGTTCCGAAGACCTGTGGGATCGTGCGGAATCTGCATTGGAAGATGCATTGAACGACGCCGGTCTGGATTGGGAATTGCAGCCAGGTGAAGGTGCCTTCTACGGTCCGAAGATCGAATTCTCCCTGCGTGACTGCATCGGCCGTGTATGGCAGTGCGGTACCATTCAGCTGGACTTCATGCTGCCAGAACGCCTGGGCGCCCAGTTCGTCGACGAAGACGGCGAGCGTAAAACACCGGTGATGTTGCACCGCGCCATTTTGGGTTCCTTCGAGCGCTTCATCGGTATCCTGATCGAACACTACGCCGGCGCCATGCCTCCGTGGTTGGCTCCACAGCAGGTTGCGGTACTGAACATTACCGATAACCAGGCAGAATATTGCGAAAATCTTGCAAAAAATCTGAAAGAAAAGGGTTATCGTGCAGCCGCGGACTTGAGAAACGAGAAGATCGGCTTTAAAATCCGCGAGCACACTTTGCACAAGGTACCTTACCTGTTAGTGGTAGGGGATAAAGAAGTAGAAGCCAACACCGTTGCTGTGCGCACTCGTAAGGGAGAAGATCTCGGCGTAATGACGATCGATGAATTCCAAAGCCTCCTTGATGGTGCTATTTCCCAGCGCGGTCGGTTTGGAATGGAGAGCTGAGTATCAGACGCGACAACAGAAGAGGCGGCCGCAACGACAACCGTGCCGCCATCAACGATCAAATTCGTGCAACAGAAGTTCGATTGATTGGCGCCGATGGCAATCAGGTAGGAGTTGTTAGTATCCGTGAAGCACTCGAAGCCGCTCAGGAAGCTGAGCTGGATCTGGTGCAAATCTCGGACGGTGACCCGATTGTTTGTAAGGTAATGGACTTTGGCAAGAAGCTTTACGAAGAGAAAAAGCAGAAAGCCGAAGCCAAAAAGCGTCAGCATCAGGTTCAAATCAAGGAAATGAAGTTCCGTCCTGGCACGGACATTGGGGATTACCAGATCAAACTGCGTAACCTCAAGCGTTTCCTTGAAGATGGCAACAAGGCTAAAGTCTCGTTGCGCTTCCGTGGCCGTGAAATGGCCCACCAGGATTTGGGTATGGACTTGATGAACCGTGTCGAAGCCGATCTGGAAGACATTGGTGTAGTTGAGCAACGCCCTAAAATGGAAGGTCGCCAGATGGTTATGGTGATCGCTCCTGTGAAGAAGAAGTAATCCGGTTCTTCAAACGGATGACTGAAACCTCGGCATAAGCCGGGGTTTCTGTTTTTCTACCGGTTACTGAACAGATCCCGACCAACCCCGGATCGCAAGACCTGGGGCCAGAGCGGGTGTAACGGCAAGGCGTAGTACAGGTATTGGTTTCTGTGCGCGTCACTACTTTGGAGTATCAAAATGCCTAAGATCAAAACCAAAAGCGGTGCAGCAAAACGCTTCAAAAAAACTGCAAACGGCTTCAAACACCGTAAAGCTTTCCGCAGCCACATCCTGACCAAGAAAAGCACCAAGCGTAAGCGTCACTTGCGCGGCATGACTCAGTTGAACGCCGCTGACAAGAAGCTTGTAATCCGCATGTTGCCTAACCTTTAAGTCCAGGAGATAGAATATGGCTCGCGTAAAACGTGGTGTAATCGCTCGTCGTCGTCACAAGAAAATTCTGAAGCAGGCTAAAGGTTACTACGGTGCACGTTCCCGTGTATTCCGTGTTGCCAAACAGGCAGTAATCAAAGCCGGTCAGTACGCTTACCGTGACCGTCGTCAGCGCAAGCGTCAGTTCCGTCAACTGTGGATCGCGCGTATCAACGCCGGTGCTCGTCTGAACGGTCTGTCCTACAGCAAATTCATCAACGGCCTGAAAAAAGCCGCTGTTGAAATCGACCGTAAGGTTCTTGCTGACCTGGCAGTAAACGAGAAAGCGGCATTTACCGCTTTGGTTGAAAAAGCCAAAGCCAGCCTGTAATTTCTCAGGCCTGCCATATTGGCTGCTGCTCTCTTGCAGAACGGTAGCCAATTGAAGCAACGCCGAATTCAGTCTGTTAGCTACCATGCTGTAACGGTGGTAACAGGCAAACGAAATAGGGGATGAGCTGCGGCGATTCCCCTATTTTTTTGTCCAAATTCAAGTAAACGATGGAATCAGCGATGGAAAACCTTGAGGCCCTGACTCAGCAAGCCCTCGCCGCCGTATCCGAAGCGCAAGATGTGGCTGCACTGGATCAGGTTCGAGTTCAGTTTCTGGGTAAGAAGGGCGAGATCTCTGCCCTGATGAAGAATCTCGGTAACGTGGCACCGGAAGATCGTCCAAAAGTGGGCGCGGTGATCAACGAAGCCAAAAATCAGGTTCAGGATGCCATCAACGAGCGTAAGCAAGCGTTGGAAGCCGCTGCCCTGGAAGCTCGTCTGGCGGCGGAAACCGTTGATGTAACCCTGCCTGGCCGTGCGGTTCAGGAAGGCAGTCTGCATCCGGTAACCCGTACTCTTGAGCGCATTGAAACCTTCTTCCGTAACGCTGGTTACGACGTCGCTGAAGGTCCGGAAATTGAAGACGACTTCCACAACTTCGAAGCGTTGAACATTCCATCGCATCACCCGGCTCGTGCCATGCACGACACCTTCTACTTCAATGCCAACACCTTGCTGCGTACCCACACCTCACCTGTGCAGGTTCGTACCATGGAAGCCCAGCAGCCACCGATCCGTCTGATTTGTCCGGGCCGTGTATACCGCTGCGATTACGATCAGACCCACTCTCCGATGTTCCATCAGGTAGAAGGTCTGGTGGTTGATAAAGGCATCAGCTTTGCTGACCTGAAAGGCACCTTGCAGGAACTGATGAGCGTGTTCTTCGAGCGCGATGTGGTTCTGCGCCTGCGTCCTTCCTATTTCCCGTTCACTGAGCCAAGTGCTGAGATCGACATCGAATGGGTTATCGAAACACCGGAAGGTACCAAGCGTCGTTGGTTGGAAGTGGGCGGCTGCGGCATGGTGCACCCGAACGTGTTCAAACACGTGAACATCGACCCTGAAGAATACACCGGCTTTGCCTTCGGAATGGGCGTCGAGCGTCTGGCCATGCTGCGTTATGGCGTAAACGACCTCCGCTTGTTCTTTGAAAACGATCTGCGCTTCTTGCAGCAATTCCGTTAATTCAGGCAACCATCAGAAGGTAAGACAATGAAATTCAGTGAACAGTGGTTGCGCGAATGGGTGCAGCCCGAAGCAAGTACTCAGGAACTGGTCGATCAGATCACTCTGGCGGGTCTGGAAGTAGACGACGTAGAAGCCGTTGCCGGTGAATTCTCTGGCGTGGTCGTGGGTCAGGTTGTGACCCGTGAACAACACCCGGATGCCGACAAGCTGAGCCTGTGTCAGGTGACCGACGGTACCGAAACCTTCCAGATCGTTTGTGGCGCGCCTAACGTCCGTGAAGGTCTGAAAATCCCGTTCGCCAAAATTGGCGCGGTACTGCCAGGCGACTTCAAAATCAAGAAAGCCAAGCTGCGTGGTGTCGAGTCCTTCGGTATGCTGTGTGCCGAGAAAGAGCTGGGTATTTCTGACGCCAACGACGGCCTGATGGAACTGCCGGAATCTGCGCCAGTGGGCGAAGACTTCCGCTCCTACATGGGTCTGGACGATAGCATCATCGACGTTGACCTGACGCCAAACCGTGCCGACTGTCTGAGTGTTGCCGGTCTGGCTCGTGAAACCGGCCTGTTGTTCAAGGCCGACGTACAAGGCCCTGCCATTGAAGCTGTGGCAGCCGTCATTGACGACGTACCAAGCATCGACGTTTCTGCACCAGACGCGTGTCCGCGCTACTGCGGCCGTATTGTTCGTGGCGTCAACGTAAAAGCCGAAACCCCACTGTGGATGGTTGAAAAACTGCGTCGTGGCGGCGTTCGTTCCATCGACCCAGTGGTAGACATCACCAACTTCGTACTGCTGGAATTGGGTCAACCAATGCACGCTTTCGATCTGAATCAGATCGACACAGGCATTCGCGTGCGTATGGCCGAAGCGGGCGAGAAGCTGACTTTGCTGGACGGTCAGGAAATCGAACCATCCGTCGATACGCTGGTTATCGCTGACCACGCCAAACCGCTGGCACTGGCCGGTGTTATGGGCGGTGAAGGTTCTGGCGTGTCTGAAGAGACCACCGACCTGTTGCTGGAAGCGGCCTTCTTCAATCCAATCGTGATTGCTGGTAAAGCCCGTGCCCACGGCCTGCACACCGATTCCTCCCACCGCTTCGAGCGTGGTGTGGACTACGAACTGGCCCGTACCGCCATGGAACGTGCCACACAGCTGATTCTGGATATCTGCGGTGGCCAACCAGGTCCTGTGGTAGAAGTCGCGTCTGAAGAGCACCTGCCAACGCCTGCTGAAATCACCCTGCGCAAATCCCGTATCGAACTGGTACTGGGTCTGAGCTTCGAAGACAGTGAAGTAGAAGACATCCTGACTCGTCTGGGCATGAAAGTAGAAGCGGTAGAGGGCGGCTGGAAAGCCGTAGCGCCAACGTACCGTTTTGACATGGCCATCGAATCCGATCTGATCGAAGAACTGGCGCGTATCTACGGCTACAACCGTCTGCCAGTACGTACTCCAACTGCTGCGATTCCTCTGGCCAAAGCGCCGGAAGACAAAGTATCGGTTGGCGATGTGCGCCGCACGCTGGTTGCCCGTGGTTATCACGAAGCCATCACCTACAGCTTTGTTGATCCAGCCATGCAGAAAGCCATGGACCCGGATCTGCCAGGTCTGGAGCTGCTGAACCCGATTTCCTCTGAAATGTCGGTCATGCGCACAAACCTGTGGGCTGGTCTGGTACCTGCGGCGGGTTACAACCTCAAGCGTCAGCAGCCTCGTGTACGTCTGTTTGAAACCGGTCTGCGCTTTGTGCCAACCGAAGAAGGTCTGCAACAGAAGCCAACCCTGGCCATGCTAGCGGTCGGCAATCGTTTGCCACAAGGTTGGACAGAAACCGATACCCCGGTGGATTTCTTCGACGTTAAAGGCGACGTAGAAGCCCTGCTGGCTCGTACCGGTTCACTGACAAACTTCCGTTTTGTCGCCGACAAGCACTCCGCGCTGCACCCGGGTCAAACCGCTCGCATCGACAAACTGGTTGCCGGAGAGTGGGTTGAGCTGGGTTGGATTGGTGCGTTGCACCCGGCGACACAAAAGGCCGTTGGCATCAAACAGACCCTGTATGTTGTTCAGCTGGATCAGGAACTGCTGCTGCAAACTGCCGTACCTGCCTTCAACGAACTGTCCAAGTTCCCGGAAATGCGCCGCGACCTGGCGCTGGTTGTGGACCTGGGTATTCAGGTTGACCAGGTGCTGGAGCAAATTCGTTCACAAGCTGGGGAATACCTCACAAAGCTGAACCTGTTTGACGTCTATACCGGCAAAGGCATTGATTCTGATAAGAAAAGTCTCGCCCTGGGCTTGACCTGGCAGCATCCTTCGCGCACTCTTACTGATCAGGAAGTGAACGATTCTGTAGAAGCAGTCGTTTCACAGCTTGAACAGCAACTTGGAGCTACGCTAAGGGGTTAGCATGACTGCCTTGACCAAAGCCGAACTGGCCGAAAAACTGTTCGAGGAACTTGGTCTTAACAAGCGCGAAGCTAAGGAAATGGTGGATCTCTTCTTTGATGAGATCCGCGACAGCCTTCGCCGTAATGAACAAGTGAAGTTGTCAGGTTTTGGCAACTTCGACTTGCGAGACAAACGTCAGCGCCCGGGACGTAATCCAAAAACCGGCGAAGAGATACCGATCTCTGCTCGCCGGGTTGTCACTTTCAAACCGGGCCAAAAGCTCAAGGTTCGGGTGGAAGCCTATGCTGGAACCGAGCAATAACCACGAGCTTCCCCCCATACCCGGTAAGCGCTACTTCACCATTGGTGAAGTTAGCGACCTCTGCGACGTCAAACCCCATGTCCTGCGATATTGGGAGCAGGAATTTCCCCAACTCAGTCCCGTCAAACGACGCGGCAACCGCCGCTACTACCAGCGTCAGGATGTCATCCTGGTGCGAGAAATCCGCGAACTCCTGTATGGCGAAGGCTACACCATTCAAGGTGCCCGACAGCGCCTGGAAGACGGCGAAGGCCCAAACGCAGCAGCAATGGACCAGGCCCTGATCAAAAGCATGCTGGCCGAACTGCGCGAGATCGCCCGGATACTCGACGGAAATTGAAAAACCTTCCATCTATCAAACACTTGGGTATAATGCACCACGCTTGAACCGCAAAGGTACAAGCTGTGTCGGGGCGTAGCGCAGCCTGGTAGCGCACCTGCATGGGGTGCAGGGGGTCGCGAGTTCGAATCCCGCCGTCCCGACCAACTTTTCCTTTTAAAATCAGTGGCTTATCTTTTCACTGATTTCCTGAACCACACTTCGCCTAATATTCTCGCCTAATATACAGTACTACCGTGTGGACTTGATCAGCTCTGGTTTGCGGTCGTAGATGGCTTGCATCTTCTTAGACTTATGGCCGCTGGCTTTGGTCTCGTGATCGGTCACACCTTTAGCTTTCAGGTCATGAAAGTTGAAAGGTTCGGTTAACCTGGATAGAACGCCGTTTATCATGGCACCTTCTTCTATGGCCTTTTGCCGGACTCTTCGCCAAGCTGATTTGTACGCGGTATCACTGATAAAACCGCCGGAGCGAGAAGCAAACAGAGGAGTTGAGTCGGTGAGCCTTGGAGAGTCGCAGACTTGCTCAGCGAGCGATACAGCGGCCTTCAAGCGATCAGACCAGAGTGTTATCTCACTCTTTGAACCTTTGCCGCGCTCCACCAGTACACCATCGGCGAGCAAATGCCGGCACCGATCCAGCGTTCTGACTTCGCCCGCTCGCATTCTGCAGAGATAGGCAAATTCCATCATGGGAGCTATCCACGGATAGGCGCTGTTCAGTGCTACTTGATAGACCAGGTCAAATTCCCAATCTTCCACATACCGATCCCGTGCCTGTTCACTGAACTTCTTAACGTCCCTGACAGGGTGATGACTGACCATGTTGCGTTCTTTGGCCCAGCTGAAGACGCGACCAAGATAGCCATGGTCACGGTTCGCACTGGCTTGCGCTGTTTCCCCGACCTTATCCATATATGCCCTGATATGCCCGCTGGTTACGCGGCTTGGCATCATCTGGCCAAACACCAACCGAAGGCGCTTCAGCCTGATTTCGTCGTTCGTTCGAGTTTTAACGGCCAATGCGGCACATTGGGGGCTGTTCTGATACTGATCGAACAACCAATTCATGTCTTCCCGCTTCACAAGCTTCTGATCGGCATCGAGTCTGGCTTGCATCACAGCTCGCTTTATCTCGTTAGTTTCGATGATATTGCCGGAGCAATCACGGCGGATGGGATAAAGACGGACTGAGCCACCTGTTGATGGGTGATACTCGTAGGACTGGCGACCCCGATAGACGCGGGCAGGAAGCCAAAGATCGGCTTCGTTCTTTCTTTTTCTAGGCATCAGTGGGCAGATAAAGCAGACAGGTTAAAGCCGTCGTCAGTGTGGTCCGAAGGCTGAGAATCACCACGCACAGCAAAGGCTATGGCCTCTTTGGCTACAACGGGCTTGCCGTCATAACGTTCAAAGTAGTGAATACGGTTGTTTTTGAGTACCTCAATTTGCTTGGCGCGTTGCTGGCAGCCGGTTAGGTGCATGAGGTCGTTATCGGAAAGAAACTCACTCATGCCGCGACCCCTTCGAGCCTCAGGCTTCGCATCTTGTTGTCGACAAAGTCCCTCAGAATCATCGTCAGTTCGTCACTGTTGCCGTACAGCAGCAATCCGAAATAGTCAGCCAGATCAGCATCCAGTCCGCTACTTAAGAGCTTGCGTGTAACGTAGTCCGTCGTCAGGCCTTTACGAGCGCTCAGGCGGAGGACGTTTCCCAGCCACATGGCGACGTTTCTGCGCCCGGGGCCTTCGAGGCTGCGCTTTGGGGCGCGTTTATACATATACCCCTCATTGCCATCAAGAAAGGCAAAGCGCACGTCTTCAGAGAGCTTCTGCCAGATCGGATGAATATAGGTGCTGGAATGCTGGAGCCGGTAAGCGTTCAGGCAGTATTCCCACAGCGGTTGCAGATGTTTGACCAGGTCAATCGGTTCACGAATGGTGAGCTGCTTTCCCTGTTCGTTAAAGCTGCCGTTTTCGAATTCCCGAATGATGCTGTGGTGTATGCGAAATTCCAGACGATTGACTTTATCCGGTTCATTGCCGTCCGATCCGTCGTTGTACTCAGGAGAAAAGATGTCTTCGACGGATGGAGTTCGGAGCCAGAGAGATTCGCAAAACGCGAGCTTATCGGACTTCAGTGATTCAAGAGTTTTGTCATACAGGCACATTTGGATAGAGGTTGGAGTACCAAACATATACGTTTGGTTCTGGCCGTAGGTAACGGCCATTTCGCTGATAGTGTGGCTGCTAATGTCAGCGATGCCATGGGCCTTGTATGAGCGCTTTGAATGGGTCACTAACTTGCGTTCGAAGTCTTCAGGCAGCTCCAGCCCTTTCATGTCACAGGCAAGGTGGACGGCAAGCCCATTGGCTTCGATGGTATCGCCAAAGATATTGGCTATTTCCCGCAGCCTATTGGTGAGCTTGGCAAGGCCAAGCTGGTCGATGATTTGGGGTGTTGCTTCTATCTTGATGTGTGATCCGCGCTTGTCGGCTTCGACATAGAACGACTTGACCAAGACCACGAATCCAAGCTCCAGATTTTTAAAAATGTACTTGTAACCAGATTTCTTACCAGAGCTTGAGAGCTTCCATTCATGGCCACCCATTTCGATGATGTCAGAGCTGGATATCTGGTAGTGATGTTCAATTCTGGTGAGAAGGTCTTCTTTCAGGTTGCAGATGTACAGCTGACGAATACTGTCCACGCCAGACCACAAAAACCGTAAAGCCGACAAGTCGTATTGCAGCTGATCAGTTTTGAATACGTCGGTGCCTTTGGCGTTGTCGACCAGGCGGAGCATGGTTTTATTCTGATAACGTGGCATTTCTATTCCCTCAGAAATTGACTGTGTCGGATTCCAGATTGGCGATTGGCTGTTCTTGTTCGTCGCTTTCAAGGCGCTTTTCAATTGGCCCCGTGTAGCTGGCTACAACGTCCCCACGAAAGAAACAGACCCAGTCTTTGGTAGGTCGATCAAGAAAACAGGCGCGTCTAAGCGGTACCCGATAGGTTCGCCAGACATCCGCAATCAAGGCGATGTCCTGGGGGCCTTCGATGACGCCAGCCAGCCAATACTCTTTGCTTGGTGGCAGGTCATAAACGTCAGGGTCGCTGAAGTACGGATTCTTTTTCCGGAAGGTGGCGCGTAGTTGCCCGACGCTCAGATCAGGAAGGTTCGCAGTAGCAATCGGGCCACGAGTCCCAACAGGATCATGGTGATCAGAAACATCAAGAGACGTCCCAGGAGGCGCAAGCTGTACATCAGCAGGCGCTTTAAACCGAGCGAGAGTGTCTCCAACAAGGGAGAGAAAATAGACGACAGCGAGGAAAGCAGCTGCAAGCAGAAATCTAACGCGATTATCAGAGAAGATGGATTTATTCTCGCTTGAAGCTTTTGCTTTACCCGTTGCAGTGGACTGGTAGCAGTTGAATACGTTGGGATCGGCGCTGTATTGGACTGGCTTGCCGATATAGTGACTGGTGGCTTTGCCGCTTGATTCTGCGTCATGTTTGAACTCAATCCATTTGTTTTTATACCAGGGTAAAACGCCGGACAGGTCACGATGGCGGAAGGCGTACTCAACAACGCTTCGGACTTCTTTGTGAATCTTCGAAACGTTGGTCGTCGAGATATAGATATCCCAGTTCATATGCCGGTGTTGATCGAAGGCGTTTTCAACAGAAGTCGGACGTTTGGGCTTGGCGTTTTCATCATCGGCCGAAGTATCACGGTCGAACTCGCCCAGGGAACGCAGGCGCGTCGGATAGACTCGCTGGCCTTCATCCATGACGATCAATGCACCTGGTGGTGCCCAGTGAAAGAACCGACCCATGTAGTCAAACCCTTCTTGACTATCATGAGCAACGGCCATCAGCTGTGCGCCTTCAGGGAATTGAACCCCCATGGCTTTGGCGATTCGGTCGATGTTGTCGAGCCCACGAATGTTATGGCATACGGTGCGGCCGCTCTGGAGAGCAGGGACGATCACTCGTTGAACCAGGGCAAAGGTTTTGTAGGAGCCAGGTGGCCCATGATGGATAACCGCAGTCATCAGAACAGCTCCAGAATAAAGCGGGTGAGGTACGCCGATAGGATCATGGCCATGGCATCGGGAATTTTGAGATAAAAGACTAGGGCTGACGTTTGACTGTCGAGGGTATTCAGGGAGCTTCGGATCAACTCACTGAAACCGAATGAACCAACAACGACATCGGCAATGGATGACGCCATGGATATGGCGGAAATTTTGGCTTCGAGATACCAGACAATGACCCAAACGCTGACACGCTCAAGGATGCTGTCAGCTTGCTGATAGGAGCCCTCAGCAATCCAGTCAGCAACGTACTGGAAGAAGTCGATGGTACTGACTGTGGAATCTGTATCTTCTTCTGCAAAGGCAAGGACAGGGAGGCAGACGAGAGCGACCAGTAACAGGGAATAGAGAGTACGATTCATGACTTAGACCCACCTAAGATGATGTAAGCCGATTGAGCCGAAGCAAACAGCATGATGATTGAGGGAAGGAGACCGAAGAGGCCAGAGAAGCGGCCAAGACCAAAATCTACGACTGCGCCTTTGATGGTGTGCTTGTCCGTTCCAAACGGACTGCCGGAGCTGTTGCCAAAATCGAAGTAGTCGTCAAATTGGTTCGTCAGGTTTTCCAGGGCTTCAAGGTATTCAGCCTGTACCGCTTCAACTTTTTCGGTGTTGGATTCGTATTCGGGTTGTTCGTCTGAAACCTCTACGTCGGTGCCAGAGTCATCATCACCGCCGCCGGTGCCGGAATCTTCTTCAGGGTCAGGATCGGGATCACCAGAGTTACTATCGGCATCATCTGAATCGTCAGATGGATCACTGGTTTCGTTATTGGTGCCAGAGCCGCTGCCACTGTCTGTGTCGCAGTATTGAGGAGAGGTTTCGCAGTCGAAGGATATGTCACCATCTTGAGTGACTTGGTCACCGTTTTCGTCATAGCACATATAACTGATGCTATAGCCGGTGCCGTCTTCAGAAGTTAAGTATTGGGTGTAGCAGCTATTACCACCGTCATCACGACCGACATATTCCAATTCGTCGGTGCTGTCTGGACATGCAGCACAAGGGCCTTCACTTTCGTCACCAGTGCTTTGACCGCGGTCGTAATCACTATCCTCTTCAGTACAAACATGTACTGATGATCCAGACGCATAACCGATAGATCCAGCACTATCTGCACAATAATCACCACAATTCTTAGAAGTCTCTAAATAAAAGTGCAAACCATTGTAAGTTTCACATTCTTTTAAATCATCGGTACAGAACCCACTACTAGCAGCATCTAAAGAACTGCAACCAGTTTCGCCGCTCGAATCCTGAGAAATATCAAAGCAATCCGCCTCAGCTACCAATACCGCTTTATAACCAGTCCAAGTACCAGTAGAACATGTATCGATAACAACGCCACCGTTGCTAGTGACCTTACTATTACATTTAAATTCGTCCATATATCCGCTTGAAGAAAAAAGCGTATATTCATTTTGATAGCCATATGGACACGCGCCGGTTTCCTCTGAATAAGAAAACGATGGGAGCAGGATGAAAGCGAGGAAAATAAATTTAAATACGTTGGCACTCATGATATGCGCCCGGTGTAAAACCCGAGAATAAACGAGCCGCAAAAAGCGCACGCGAGAATCACACCGAGCAACATATCGGCAGCCCTTACGATTTACGCAGCAGGGAAACGATATAGCCGAAGCCAACCATAATGGCGACGATGCCAACCAGACCGGTAACAACGGTAGTAACCGTGCTATTACCGTCAGACAGCGCGGTACTGACAGCAGTACTATCAATCGCAAATGCTGACGAAGTAGCGAGGGCACCCGCAGCAATACCGGAGGCTTTCAGAGCAGTGCTTTTGGCCATTGCTTGGCCGTTACGAATCAGTTTTTTCATGGGTCTTTCCTTTTACGTTCGGTTTAAGAGTCGGATCACCAAGCCCGCAACGTGGCCGGTGATGAATGACAACAGCAGGGAGCCGAGTACGGTCCCGAAGATTTCAGCGTCGAATGTTGTCAGGTTCAGCGCTGCTTCTACGAATTCGTAATCCACCATTGACCAGGCGGAGCAGCTGACGAAGCCTGCATCATTGATCACTGGTGAATCACAAATCAGAAGACTGGCCATTACATGGCTTTCGCTGCTGGTTTGCCGTTTGCGTCTTTCGCAATGGCAATGCAGGTTTGTTGAATGGTGTTCTTGCTTACGCGGTTTTGAACAACCAGATTCACTTGTTTGGGGAAGTCACTAACGTCACCGGTGAGTTCTTCAAATACGGTAACGTTCGCTTTCAGCTTCGCAGGACGGTAGCCCTTCAGGCTCTTGTCGCTGGGATCGGCTTCCATAACGGAAAGGGAAACGTGGTCAACACCGTCGATGTTGTAGTGGTTGGCACCGAGTACCAGGGCAGGCATTGTGAATTGCATAGTGGTTCTTCCTTTGTGACCCCTGAGAATGTTTCAGGCTGGGCATGGGGTTTAAGGCCCAGCCGGTTTGGGTTAACTGATATTCATTAGCTCTGATATTTCGCGGTCTACCTGATGCTGCAGGGTCCGAAACAGCAGAGAACTGTAGTCTTTCAGTTGATTACTGGTTGCCTCGCTTTTGACCAGGCGGAGCAGGTTGGCAAGTTCGTGATAGCCGATCAGCACGATGTCGCCGCCAATTTTCTCGGCTTGGCGATTGGCGCTGTCTTTCCAGATTTCGGGCAAATAAATCAGCGTGGTTGCTGGGTCTTCCGCTTGTTCCCGACTGGCTTGGGCAACAGATTCCCAGTTGTCCGCGCCGTCGTATGCGTTGCCGCCAGTGGCGACCATGGCTTTACCGTCTGGATCAATGGCGACTGTTCCAGGCACCCAGCTTTCAGGGCGGGGGGCGCGGCTCCAGCCTTGGACTTCGTCACCGGTAATGACGATGTAGCCTTGGGTGTAGTCGATACTGGCGTCATGGGCGTTGGTCGTGCGGTATTCAGCCGCCAGTTCGATTTGCTGGGAAAGGGTAATAGTCATGAGGCGAATCCAAATCGCAAGGCGCGTTGTTCGTTCAGTTCGTTGCGGATCATGAAGGCGAAGGACTTGAGCTCTTCGGCTTCAACGTCAGAGACGATCTGCCAAAGGAGGTAGCGAACGGCCAATTCTGGCAACAGAACAGATTGGTCGTGGAAGGCTGCGCGGTACTCTGAGAGCACGTCTTCAGCGCAAGGCGGTACCAGTTCGGTTTGAACCGGAATCGGTGGGTGAACAGTCGCGTATGGCATTTGGGTAGCCCCTTGCCTTGCCACGCTGCCGGTTTAGTAACAGTTCGTGGTAGGCTTTCAAGTTGGGTTTGGTAATAACGGCGCTGCAACGCCATTACCTAAATACTAGTCTAAAAACTAACTTCTAAGCAATAAATGCCTAGTATTTAGTCGGTTGAATTTTTGTATATGGAAAATCCATTAGATAGATTTAAGCTATTGATACGGATGGAAGACGTTAAGATGCCATGGCTCGAACAAGCCACAGGGATCGATAGAAAGCGATGGGCAAACGTAAGAGATGGCAATGCAAAAATGCTTGCGTCCGAAATCCAAGCTTTAGGGGCAATATGGCCGGATTACGCATACTGGATAGCGACAGGCCTTGAGTTACCTGAAGCTGGGCAGGTAAGTCCAATGACCAAAAAGGCTCATGAACTCTCAAAGACAGCCCCCGGGGCTGGCTAGTAGCTAAACGTGTTGCCGAACGATGGACAGCGGCGACAACACGACAGGGAAGTTGTGATGAAGATACTGAATAAAAGCTCATTACTGGGCTTGTTCATTGTAATGATGGGTCAGCCTGTAGCAGCTGAAGACTTTGTAGAGGCATTGCAGGAACTCAACCAAGCGAAAGCCGATTGGTTTGTTAACGCATTCAAGCGATCCAAAGACCTGGATGAAGTCACAGAGACCATTCCTTTCCAGGGAATGCCCGTCACCTTTCGGCACCAGCATTGGAAAATTCCACACGAAAGCGTCTGCCGTGATGTATGGAATAACCAGAAGCAGTATGCGAAATGCACGATAGCTGCCAAGCAGCTGTTCGTTAGTCTGTGCAATACACCGCAATACAAACGAGCTTCAATAGAGAAGAGCAGATCAAGGATGTTTTGCAACACCGCAGAAACCTACCAGCCTGTTCAGACAACAGTTAAGCCCTCCGGATCGGCAGGGCAGATAAGCGGCAGGCAGATTACTGACGAGTGCAGACAGGCAAAGCTGGATGCTTTCATGAACCCAAGCACAAAAACTGCAAATTACAGAGATCAGGTGTGCAACTAGGGACGCATTCTTGTAGCTGGACAGAAGTAATCCGCACATTGCTCTGCCACGACAGAATACCTGGACTTATCTTCATACATGCGACAGCTTGCTTTAAAAACCCTCTGAGCATGAGCTCTGCAATCCCGATACTTCAGCGATCCACGTTTGTACTTGTAGCAGACGGTGTTTAAGTGGATTGACGCTGTTTTCTTGCTATACCGCCAATGGACAGGGGGACAATCCCTACCAACAGAGGGACATTCTACGTTCGCCCGGGGGCAAAGCTTATCTGTAAATGGGGTACTGTAAGCCGATGCTGACAGCGAAAAACTGCATAGCAAGAGCGTGAAGAGAAGGTGGTGAAAGGAAGCTTTCAGTAACTTGACCATGTTCGCTCCATCCGTGAAGTTTTAATAAGAGCCAAGTTACACGATTGTCAGGAAAATATCAGCATGTGTTGACGTTCAAGAAGAGAATCAACCTCGTTTTGATTCTTTATTTTCTTCTGAAATTAAGGCTGCCCAGTTGGTATTTCCCTTTTTCCGCTTATCAGAGTCTTTTGAAATCCTTGTGATTTTCTTTGCCTCTTTATTAGGGTTCTTATTCATGACTTCCATCCTTATTCACTTTTTTAAATAGTTTAAGCTCTTCGTCTGTAGGCAGATAACTATCTGGATCATTCTTTACTTGCTCTTCTATTTCCTCATCCGTGGTCCTGGAAACCCGGTCGTGATCAGTTTTTCCTTTGAGCTTTTTAAGATCTTCTTTGGAATAACGAACTATTTTTTCTTTCATGCTATACCTCGTTGAGAAAACAAACCTTTATCATATAGCTCTCGCTCTTTTTTATTGGCTCGACGAGCAGAGATTATGCGAATAACTTCCATTCCATCTTCATAAAATCGCTCAGTATAAATGACGAAGTATATGTTGAACTTGATTTTGCCAATAGTTTGATAACGAGTTTCACCGTAATCATTTCTCAAGTCTTTTACTTCTTGCCGCCTTGGATCATCCCATAGGTCAATCATGTCAATAAAGTCGATTTGTCTTTCGTTGAGGGTTTTTATTCTTTTGTTTTCATCCCATTCAAATTCCACCTTTGACTCCTTGTCCAAAAAACGTTCAGCAAAGAATCTCAGAAAACATAGGCTTTTTTTGAGAGTAAAGTCTCAGCTCAGAACAAAAAATCCCCTTTTAAAATACGTGTTACAGGGACGTATCTCTTGGGGCGTCCCGCCAGTCTGCGGCCCGCCCTGGTTCTTTCTCGCTGTTCGCTTGGCATCACCAGGGCGGGCCTTGCCTGTCGTCGGGCTTGCTCCCGGACTCGCTACGCTCGAAATCCTCAACAGGCAAAGGGTACAGCGTAAAGGGTACCTTACTTCGTTACGCGCTATGCGCCCTTGACTCTGTACCTGATCTTTCCCTGTTTCCGGGTTTTGAATCCTTCGCATCCCTGACGCAACCGGCAGCGGCTACGCCGGTGACACCGAGCAAGATCCAGATGAGCTAGGCAACAGCACCAAAGCTACGGTCACAAACCTGTCAAGGGTTCGCGCGCTGCGCGCGCCGCTTCGCGCCCCTGACAGCTTTTAGACCGTCAGCTAGGGGTAATCATGCCCAGCGCATCATAGGCGGTAGACACCGCATAGGGGAGGGAGTAACCAGCAACACCGAGCAGGAAGCGAAGCCTAATATACAGTGGTTGAACGCTAGTTAAGTTGTTGATTTATATAGGCTTGTTGTCGGCTCTATATTAGGCAATGCGGTATAAGTTGTTGATTTTTATAGAAAAGCCTTGCTGCATGGGGTGCAGGGGGTCGCGAGTTCGAATCCCGCCGTCCCGACCAAATTTTCCTTTTAAAATCAGCAGCTTAACTTTTTGCTGATCTTCCAGAACAGCCACTTCCTAATATTCCCGCCTAATATACAGTACTACCGTGTGGACTTGATTAGATCCGGTCTCTCATCGCCATATTCTGCGGTAACAGACATCTTAATGCCGTTGTAGGAGGGAATTTATTCCCGATGGCTGGTAGGTGCGCCTTGCGCACCCGAACGCAGAAAGGCCAGCGTCACTGTCAGCGGGAGCACGCCTGATTCATCATCAGACGGTTGTATTCGCTCTGCTTTTCAAAATAGGTTGAACGCCAAAACTTGCAGGTCTCGGCAATTTGTTGTCTGGCACTCTGCTCGCGTTGTTGCTTGGCGCGGGCGGCTTCGGCCTGCTTTTGTTGAATCGCTCTTTGCTTGCTCAGTTCTTGCTGACGTTGCTGGTTCTGAATGTTTGCCAGCCAGGCAGCCTGGCGCGCTTTCAGTTCTGCTTTCTTCTTGGCCTCAGTTCGCTCTTTTTGAATCGCTTCAGCCGCAACATTGGCGGTGTAAATGCCGATGGCCATATAGATCCCAGTCACAACGATTGAAGACAGTACCAAAGCAAAAAATAAGGCCAGAAAAAGTTTGAAGGGGGTCAGCGTCCGTTCCATTCAATACATCCTTTGTTTGAGTAGCCTCAAACATACCACGTGGCGATGACCTTGGACGCTTGTTGATCCGCTTCAAAGAGATTAATTGAATTTTACGCCAATCGAATTATTCCTCTGGGGCATCAATCTCTACCTTGGATTCCTTACTGTTTCCCCATTCATCTATTCGTAACTTTACAGAAATGTAAATAACACGGGCTTTTCACATCCGAGCGTCAAGGTAACGGGCCTTTCTTGCTGTGTGCATGTCGCTTTTATTTCAGCGCCAACAATCCGTCATCCGCAGGAAAGCGTTTTTTTGAGCTTATTCCCTACGGATCGAACGGTTTTTTGATGTTATGGCAATATTCACGCGTAAGGATCGACAGCGTTTTTTGATCAAACAGATCATGACCGGTATGGCCATTGTTGGGCCGGTACAGGCGGTCGCCTCTGAAATTCATAACGTGGAAGCGGTGATTCCTCCGCAGTGCTACACCAAGACCGAAGGGAAGTTTAACCCCTGTTATGTGTGCCACCAGACCCACCCCAAAGGCACTCGGGTGAATGCCATGGCGGATGGCGATATTCAGGGGGACTACAGCTTTTCTGATATCGGAGTAACGAATCAGTGGAGCAACCTGTTCAAGCCGCGTGCCGTTGAAATTGCTGCCATCACTGACGATGAGATTCTGGAGTATGTTCGTCAGGATAATTATAGCGACTTGTTGGCGCAGCAGGGCAGTGGCGCGTACCTGCCTGATTTGAAGAATTTACAGAACCCGGCCGATGCCTTTGATGAGCGTGGTCTGGCCCGCGACGGTTCGGGGTGGGTTGCCTTCAATTACAAGCCGGTTCCGAGCACGTTCTGGCCAACCAACGGTAATTTTGATGATGTGATTATCCGCTTGCCGGAAGCGTTCCGCACTGGTGCGAACGGGGATCACAGCGAGGCGATTTATTTCCTCAACCTGTCGTTGGTTGAGATGGCGATCAAGGACCTTGATCAAATATCGATTCCTGCGGTTGATGAGCGACAGCTGGCATTGGACCTGAATGGTGATGGCGAGCTGACGCGGGTGTTCAGCCTGTTGCGTCAGTCGAATTATCTGGGAGCTGCTTCCGACGTTGAGTTAAAGCGCCAGCAGTACCCGTTGGGAACGGAATTCTTGCATACGGTTCGATATCTCGACCTTGCTGCCGATGGTTCTATTCAGCCGTCCCGTCGGATGAAAGAGGTACGTTACAGCCGTAAGTACAAGATGCTCTCGGAGGTGGCGACACGCTACGCGTTTAACATGGAGCATCGGGAAAAGGCCGAGGGCAAGTTGCCTGCCTACTCCTGGAATCAGCCTGCCACCCAAGCCGGAATGAACAACAAGCAAGGCTGGGTTGTACAAGGCTGGATTGAGGATGAACACGGTGCTTTGCGATTGCAGAATCGTGAAGAGAATTTCTTTTGCATGGGGTGCCATACCACCATTGGCACCACCATCGACAGCAGTTTTGCATTTCCTCGTAAAGTCACCGGGGCTGCTGGTTGGGGCTATATCAACCTCAAGGGGATGCAGGATGCGCCGAGTCAGGGTGAAACCCTCGGCGAGTACCTTACCTACCTTGAACGGGTCGGCGGTGGTGATGAATTCCGCCAGAATCAGGAAATGATCGGTCGTTGGTTCCATGCTGACGGTCAGGTTAAACGTGAAGCGGTGCAAGCCGCTGATGTACACACTCTTATTACTCCCTCCACGCAACGGGCTTTGCAGCTGAACAAGGCGTATCAGCGCATCGTTGCCGAACAATCCTTTTTCCTTGGACGAGATGCCGTGCTCGGTAATCCGGTCAACGTTTATAGCGAAGTTGATCAGGATAACGTCCCGGTTTTGCCAGCCAGTCGTCAGTTCCACTATGACCTTCGCCTCGATTGGACGGCGAAGTCATCTGTGTCGAGCACGTTGACGGCCAGCAAGCAGGAATCGAACAAAGCGTCAGTGACCAATCTGGTTGTCGCCACTCTGGATGACGACTCCGGCCGCTCTGGTGGTGCCCTGTCCCCATGGATGGCCGTACTGATGATGTTTTGTGTGATGGTGCTGCGGCGGCGGTGAATGCCGCTGGCTGTGCACCTTGAGCAACGATTCCAAAAAACCAAAAGGAAAGAGGGAGTTCACATGTCCAAAGCAACCGTACATGGGTTGCCGGAGTCTCTGGTGCCAATGACCAAGCAGCTGTTGTCTGCTGTGATGGTCGTTGCATCCTTGACGATGGCAGGCTGTGGTGTCTTTGATGACGATAAAGAAAGCAGCTCTGGTAGTGCGGATAACAATAGCAATAACAATGGCAACACCGACTCAAATACTGACAACGGCTCAGATACAGGCTCAGACACAGACAACAGCCCTGAAGCGGCGCGTTACATCAAGCTGTTCGAGGATGACTTTGAATCTGGCTCCATGAGCAAGTGGGCCGTCGTTAATGTAAACGACGGCAGCAACGAGTGGCATGTGGAATCCTACGCCGGTGACCAGTTTGCCGTTGCCAACTGTTATGGCAGCTCGGACGCTTGTGATACCTGGATGATTTCACCAGCGCTGGACGTTACCAACTTCGAAAGCCTGTTGGTTAGCTTCAACTCAGCCTGGAACTACGGCACAGGCACCGACCAGATTGCGCTGAAGGTTTCCAGCGATTATGCCGGTGATGTTGCTGCGGCTACCTGGACCGATGTTTCTGATCGTGCGACCTGGTCTGACGGCGCATTCAACTTTGTGGATTCTGGCGATGTCGACCTTACCGACATGGTTGGTCAGCCAATCGTTCTTGCGTTTCACTATGCTTACCCGGTGGCAGATGCGACCAAATGGGAAATTGATGATGTCGTGATTGACGGTTACGGCACCGGCGACTTCCCGCTGTCTGCGGAAGTTAACCTGGGTGACGGTCCTTTCTATGTGGATCGGGCAATTACCTTTAACGGTGCTGCATCCAACGGCGCTGGTGAACCTTATACCTTCAGCTGGAATTTTGGCGATGGTGAAACCTCGTCAGAAGAGACACCAGACCACACATTCAGCGCATCTGGCAGCTATGAAGTGGTTCTGACCGTAACCGATTCCGCAGGTAATGCAGAGTCTGTTTCTAGCTATCTGGATGTGATTCCACAAACCACGTTCACCGTTGCTGAAAAAGCCTCGGGCGATCTGCGTGTTGCAACCTTCAATGCTGGCTTCGACAAGCAGAGTGCTGTGGGTGAGCAGGAAGCAACCTTTGCCGATGGCGAATACGTTCAGGCCCGGAAAGTGGCTGAAATTATTCAGCGTGCTAACCCGGATATCCTGCTGTTGAACGAAATTGACGGCAACGACGACGGTGCCACGGTAAACACCTTCAACAGTGCTTACCTGCAAGTTGCCCAAGCCGATGACATTGCTGCCATCAGCTATCCATACGTTTACTACGGCGATAATGGCAACACCAATTACTGCAATACGGGCGCGCCAATCGAAGAATCCGTTGATGTTGATTACAACAAGGACGGCGATTCCGATGACCCGGAAGACCGCTATGGGTTTGGTAACTACAACGGTCAGTACTGCATGGCGATCTTCTCGAAGTACCCGATCGACGAAGCCAATATTCGTACCTTCCAGGAATTCAAATGGGCCGATATGCCGGATTACCTGGTGCCGACCACCAGCGATGGTAACTGGTACAGCGATGACGAAATGTCGGTATTCCGCCTGTCTTCGAAAACCCATATGGACGTTCCAGTCAACGTTGATGGCACGGTGGTTCACGTACTGGCGACCCACCCAACACCGCCAAGCTTCGATGGCGACGAAGACCGTAACGGCATGCGTAACCACGATGAAATTCGTCTGTTTGCGGATTACATCAACCCGGAAAGCACTTACCTGTACGACGATCAGGGCAACACGGGCGTCAGCCTGACGGCCGATAGTCGTTTCGTGATTGTGGGTGACCTTAATGCGTCAGCCAAAGAAGGGGATGCCTACACGCTGGATGGCGTACGCGCGATTGAACAGCTGACACTGAGCGAGCTGGTGAATCCGAACCTGCACGAAGACAGCAATACCTTCCAGGTACCAACGTCTGCGGCTGGCTTCGAAAATGCTTCTGACAGCATTTACGCCTCTACTCACACTGCCGGTTGGGCGATGCGTGCTGACTACGTACTGCCATCTGCATTTGGTCTGGAAATTTCTCAGGGCGGCGTATTCTGGCCACGGGAATCGGACGACCTCAGCTACCTGATTACCGCAGCCAATGCCGATGACATGGAAAGCTCTGACCACCGCATGGTGTGGATGGACCTGACCATCACAGACGGCACCGTGGTGGATGAAAGTACTGAACAGCCAGCGGCTGAAGAAATCGTGTTCAGCGATGACTTCAAGTCCGGCTTCGATAACGTCACTTTGGTGGACAACGGCGACGCTGCCGAGGGGTGGGAATCGTCTTCCAGCTACGGCGCGGTTGTGAGCTGCTTTAACGGCACGGAAAACTGCGACGACTGGCTGATCGTGCCAGCTACTCTCGATGCCGACGCTGAATATGCACTGAGCTTTGAGTCCGCCTACAACTACGGTTCTGACCCGCTGGGCCAGATCAAGCTGCTGATCTCTACCAACTTCACCGGTGACGTTGCTGCAGCAAGCTGGGCTGACCTGTCCGATCAGGTGACCTGGTCTTCCGGCAGCTGGGCGTTTGTCGATTCCGGCGACATTGATCTGTCAGCCTATGCGGGCGAATCGGTTCATATCGCTTTCCAGTACAGCAGCGCTTCTGGTTCTGACGCGGCGACCTGGGAAATCACCAATTTTGAACTGGTGAAGCAGGTGGTAGCTACCGCGGACGAAGTGGTTTTCTCTGACGACTTCAAGTCCGGTCTGGATAGCCACGATGTCGTGAGCCTAAACGATGATGGTCAGGACTGGACGTCCGACGCTGGTTACGGTGCCAAGGTAAGCTGTTTTCATGGCACGGCGGCCTGTGATGACTGGCTGATTGTGACCGAATCACTGGATGCGGGTGCCGACTATGTTCTGAACTTTGAGTCAGCCTACAACTACGGCAACGACCCGCTGAGTCAGATCAAGCTGCTGATCTCTACCGATTACGCGGGTGATGTTGCTACCGCTAACTGGACTGATCTTTCCGATCAGGTGACCTGGTCTACTGGTAGCTGGGCATTTGTGGAATCCGGCGATATCAGTCTGTCTGCTTACGCGGGCCAGGCTATTCACATTGCTTTCCAGTACACCAGTGCCGCAGGCGGCGATGCCGCGACCTGGGAAATCACCAACCTGACCATTACCAGGCTGGGTAACGGTGTGCCGGTTGTTGAAGACACCACAGGTGGAACCGTGTTGGCCGACAGTGCGCCAGCCGCAACCCTGAACAACGTGAACCTGCGTACCGAAGGCGCACTTGCGTTTGAAGAAGTGGCAGTGCCAGCGGCAGATTCCGCGGAAAGCTTTCAGGTGGTTGGTTCTTCTGGCCTGACGGTGGACGGTATTGCACTGGCCGATTCCGGCTATAAAACGCTGGTGAAGTCCGGTGACCTGATCGACGGTAATGTCTACGCCCAGGTGAAAGACAGCGCCGGTTCAGACCTGTTTGTGTCCAACTACAACGAGTTCAGCTCCATTCTGCCAATCGACGATCGTATCTTTGCGGTCAGCCAGTTCGAGAACATCCCGGGTGGTATGCACCTGATGGAACTGACTCAGGACACCACCACCGGTGTACTGACGCCAATTTCTACCGAGGCGCTGGACTTCTCCCATGTTCACGGTGGCTACAACCACTGTGCCGCCATGGTGACTCCATGGAACACGCACATGGCCGCAGAAGAGTATGAGCCAAACGCCCGTGCCCGTAACGCCGCGACCGGTTCCATCGACAGCTACTACGATCCCATTGCCGATTACCATGCCGACCTGAGCCTGGTACAGGTAAACCCGTACTGGTACGGCTACCCGGTTGAAGTCGCGGTCAACGTTGACGGTACCGATGTGACGACTGAGATCACCAAGCACTATGCGGTGGCCCGTGTATCCATCGAAGTGCCTTACGTAATGCCAGACCGCAAGACCATGTACCTGACCGACGACCAATCCACCGGCGGTGGTCTGTACATGTTTGTTGCCGATGAAGCGGAAGACATGTCTGCCGGTACTCTCTATGCCATGAAATGGAATCAGACCGATGCCGGTTCTGACGACAATGCCGGTATGGGCGCTGCGGATATCGAGTGGATCAATCTGGGTCACGCCACCAACGAAGAAATCTCAGCCTATGTGAACGGTGATGCGCCACTGGCCTTCGCCGATATGTTTGATGCCATTGATCCAGCCGACGGGCAGTGTGCGCTGGGCTACACCAGCATCAACTTCCTCGGCGAGCAGGAGTGCCTGAAGCTGAACAGTGGCATGGAACAGGCGGCTTCCCGTCTGGAAACCCGTCGCTATGCCGCTTACATGGGCGCGACAGTGGAAATGGCCAAGGAAGAAGGTTTCACCTACAACCCGCATAACCACAAGATCTACCTGGCAACCACCAACGTGGTTCGCGGCATGCTGAATGGCTCGAACGAAACCGGTGGTCCAAACCACATGCAGCTGCAGTCCAACATGTGTGGCGGCATTTATGAAATGTCGCTGGGCAGCAACGAGGAAATGGGTTCCGAGTATGTGATCGGTGCTGCTCGTGGCGAAGTCGCTGGTATTGTAGAAGGCTCCAGCTGTTCTGTTGACGGCCTGGCGGGTCCTGACAACGTTGCCTACGTTGGCTATGACACCCTGATCATCACCGAAGATACCGGTTACCACGACAACAACTTTGTCTGGGCCTATAACCTGCAAAGCAAAGCGCTGACCCGTATTCTGTCCGCGCCGAGCGGCGCAGAAAACACCGGTCCGTACATGTTCAACCAGATCAACGGTTTTGCTTACATCACCAACGTAGTGCAGCACCCGGCCGGTGAATCGGTTGATCCTTCGGCTGGTAACGAGGCGGAACTGGGGTACTTTGGCCCGATTCCTCTGACAGCTGACTGACAACCACCGATGTCAGCCTGAAAACCGCAGTTATGTGCTGCGGTTTTTCTTGAACCTGCTGTTTTTGTCATGAGTACACTGAAAAAATCTCTCCTTTTTATGATCTTTTACAGTGCACCTTACCATTTTGTGTGCTTCTTCATTGAGCATCAAAAAGCTGCCTGTCAGCATCATCAGATCAATATCCGAACAGAACTTATTTTTTTCACGTTTTTTTGCTTTCAAGCAGAAATTTTCCGGAGATGATTTTAAGTTGTTGAATTTAAATGACTAATTTTATTTCTGTTGCCGTATTTAATCGAAAAAATCCGCCATTGGCCCGCTTGGCACCAGCTCTGCAACTACCGATTACATGTTTTCTCAACAAGCGTTTGAACGAATGCATGGCCCGATTCGACCGACCCTTGTTGAATTCATTGAATCGAAGCCAAACCGACAGATAGCACACGTAAGGCAAGCAAAATAAGGTGTGTACGTCTTTTCCCGGTGAGGCTTTAAATCATAGATAAATGCCGAGGAAGATCAGATGCTGAAGAAAGTCTTGTGGACCACGATCGCTTTTCTGGGAATGCAAACCGCTGCGGCCAATGCCGGTGAAGCCATGAATCTTAACCTGTGTGGCGGTAGCCCTAATGGCCTCTGGAGCCTGCTGGGTGTTGGACTGGATCGTGCCGTGAAGGCGGATAACCCGGAATCCAGTGTGACCTATCAAACTTCTTCCGGCGGCTTTGCCAACATCATGCAGATCAAGAAAGGCGCCTGTGACCTTGGCATTGTGCATCTCGGTGAAGCCAGTCTGGCGTGGGATGGCAAACCGCCGTTCCGCAGTGCCGAGCAGGAGTTCGGTGTGGTGGGCGTGTTGTACAACTGGGCGCCAACCCAATGGGTTATGACCAGGGACTTTGCCGACAAATATGGCATCAGCTCGCTGGAAGACCTGGCCAGTAAAAAGCCACCGGTGCGCATCGTTATGAACCGCAAGGGCATCCTGCCGTCGATCGTGGCTGAGGATGAACTGAAGTCATTGGGTGTCAGCGTTGATGATATCGAAGACTGGGGTGGCAGTGTGGTGAACCAGGGTTCTTCTGTCGCGTCCGAGCTGATTCAGAACCGTCGGGCGGATATGTGGGTGAACCAGACCTTTGTTGGCAGTTCTGCTATTCGTTCGATGTCTGAAAACATGGACATGCAGCTGCTGGAAGTACCGCCAGCTGTGGTTGCTGCAATGGCTGCCAAATACGGCGATACGCCATTCACTATTCCTTCAGGTGCCTACCCATGGTTGAGCAAGGACATCACCAGTAACGCCGCGACCGCCATGGTCGTGGCTTCCAGCAAGATGGATCCGAAGGTGGTAGAGCAGCTGACCAATGCCATGATCGAGCACATCGACCTGATTCAGGGCGTGCATTCGGCGATGGGCAAACTGACTCCGCAAATTCTCAATTCCCAGAACAAACTGGCGTATCTGCCGGGTGCGGTGTTGGCCTATAAAAAGCATGACCTGCTGGTAGCCGCCGAATAATTCAACCCTGTAAACGGAGTGATGCTTTGAGTATTTCAACATCGCTGGGTGTTGCTCTGCTTTCTACGGGAGACCGTAGAAAGCCAGAGGGCTACCTTGGAAAATTTATCGCCATATATGGCTTTATGATTGCCTTATGGGTGTTGTGGTCGACGATATTTTCAACATCTGACGTATTGATGCTGACGATCGTATATTTAACCCAAATGCTGGTGTTGGTATTTCTGGTGTTTTCCTCCGGTCATGTCAATGCCTCTGATAAACCTACAATAATGGACTATACCCTTTCATTATTGTCGTTCGGCAGTTCGGTTTTCTTTTTGGTGAATATGGATTCACTGGCCGATCGAATCAGTTTGTTAACCCCGTTGACTGATATGGAATTTGGCGTTGGTGTTGTAGTGTCGCTGGTCACACTTGAGGCTACCCGTCGCACTGTAGGGCTAGGGCTGACGCTGATTGCCGGGGCATTTATTGTATATAACCTGTTTGGGCATTTGATCGATGGTGAATTTGGCCACGGTTATATTTCACTGGCCGATTTTATCGATATCAATATTTACACCAGTGATGGCCTGTTTGGTGTGCCGGTACGTGTAGCAGCCACATATGCTTTCCTGTTCGTGATGTTTGGTACCTTTCTGGAAGCCGTCAAAGGTGGCGACTTCTTTTTCCGTCTGGCGTCCCGTCTGACCGGGCGTTCGGTGGGTGGGCCTGCCAAGGTAGCAATTATTTCTTCCGGCTTGTTTGGCACGGTTTCCGGTAGCCCAACGGCCGATGTGGTGACCACTGGTTCGGTGACGATTCCCTTGATGCGCCGTCTGGGGTTTTCGAAAGATCTGGCTTCCGGAATTGAAGTGTCGGCGTCCACCGGTGGTAGTTTGTTGCCGCCGATCATGGGCTCTGTGGCCTTTATCATGGCTGAGTACACCGGGCTGGCCTACAACGAGATCATCATTGCCTCGCTGATTCCGGCAATTCTTTATTACATCGGCGTGTATGTGCAGGTGCATCTGTATTGCCTAGCCCACGGTGTGGCGAACCCGGATGGCGACGAAATACCGGGCTGGAAAGAGGTGTTTGAAGGCTCCTGGATGTTTCTGGTGCCCTTTATGGCGATGGTGATTCCGCTGGTGGCGGGCTATTCGCCAACCTTTGTCGCGGTGTTTGGTATTGCAGCCATCATGGTGGTGTCGCAGGTTCCGGGAAAGTGTCGGGTACCAGTAAAAACCCTGATGCAGAGTTTTCCGACCGCAACAATTCGTATGGTCGGTGTGACAGCCGCGTGTGCTTCTGCGGGCCTGGTTATTGGTGGAATCACCATGACCGGATTGGGTACCAAGTTTTCGTCGCTGATCCTGATGTTGGCCGGTGATAGCCAATTGATGACGCTGGTATTGAGCGCCATTGTGACCATTATTCTTGGTATGGGAATGCCAACCCCAAGTGCCTATATCCTGGCCGCGGTACTGGTGGGGCCGACGCTGGTCAATCATATGGATTTGCCCATTATGTCAGCGCACCTGTTTATTCTGTATTACGCCGTATTGTCAGCGATGACCCCGCCGGTGGCAGTGGCAGCTTATGCCGCAGCCGGTTTGTGTCATGGTAATCCGATTACCATTGCAGTAACGGCGGTACGTTTGTCAGTAATTGCTTTTGTATTCCCGTTCTCGTTTATCTATAACCCGGGAGTATTGCTTGAAGGCTCATTAATTGAATGTGTTTTTGCCATTATTCAGGCCCTGTTCGCCACAGTATTTATAGCCATCGCAGCGGAAGGGTATTTCTCGTTCCGAATCAATAATCCTATCCGCTTGGTTATCCTGTGTTGTGGGCTGTCATTGCTGGCGCCCGGGCACATATATTCAATTATTCCGGTAATCCTGGTAGTGGCTCTTTTGGCTGCTATAAAAAAAGACAAGGCTGGCTTGTTAGTCAAGCCTGTTTGAACTTATATCAAAAAATCTGTTTTAAATAACGAGGTACTATTATGTCTGTTTCCAACAAACCTGTTGCATGGCCACTGGATCCACTGGTTCTGGACGATCAAATTCGTGCCTTCCTGCGCGAAGATATCGGCTATTTCGATCTGACCGCTACCTTGCTGGTGGATCAGGAACTGCAGGGCGATTTCTATATGAACGCCCGTGAGCCAATGACGGTTGCCGGTATTGCTGCTGCCGCTCGGGTGTTCAGCTTCTACGATCCAACACTGGAAGTAGAGCAGCTGGTGAAGGATGGTGACCAGGTTCAGAAAGGCGACATCCTGCTGAAAATCCGCGGATGTGCCCGCAGCATTCTTACCGCCGAACGGGTGTCGCTGAACCTGTGTCAGCACCTGTCGGGTATCGCCACCGTTGCTGCAACCTACGTGAAGGAAATTGAAGGCACCAAGGCCCAATTGATCGATTCCCGTAAAACCACGCCGGGTCTGCGGGCAATGGAAAAACACGCGGTGGCGTGTGGTGGCGGTCGTAACCACCGTCTTGGTTTGGATAACGGCATCATGCTGAAAGACAACCACATTGCCGTATGTGGCAGCATCACTGCCGCGGTTGTGCGCGCAAAGGCATCCGTTCCCGTGCTGACCAAGGTGGAAGTGGAGTGTGACCGTCTCGATCAGGTTGAGGAAGCGCTGGCGGCCAAAGCCGACGTCATCATGCTGGACAACATGTCTGTTGAAGATATGAAAAAAGCGGTTGAGCTGGTGAACGGCAAGATTCTGCTGGAAGCGTCGGGTGGTGTGCGTCTGGAAACCATTCGCACCATTGCCGAGACCGGTGTTGATTTCATTTCGGTAGGCCGTATTACCCAATCTTCACCTGCTCTGGACATCGGTCTGGATGAAGCGGAGTAACTGATGATGAGTAACCAGACCGCCCAGCCAGAGGGCATGCTCGTTCTGGTGGTCGGCCCCAGTGGGGTCGGCAAGGACACTCTGATTGACCTGGCTATGCAGCGTTTGCATGCCCATCTGGTCAGCCGTGCAATGCGTATTGTCAGTCGCCCGGCGGATGCTGGCGGTGAGGATCATATTGCCGTCACCGAGAGTGAGTTTGTCCAGTGGCAGGAGTCGGGACGGTTACTTATTTCCTGGCAGGCCCATGGCTTGTGCTATGGCCTGCAGGCTGATATTCGGGATCGCATCAAGCGTGGCGAAACCGTCATTGCCAATGTTTCCCGCAAGGTAATCGGCGACCTGGTCGGCATGGGTTTGCCGGTCAGTCTGATCGAGATTACCGCCTCGAAAGAGGTGTTGAAACAACGTCTGATCGAACGTGGTCGTGAGTCGATGGAGCAAATCCAGCGTCGCCTTAGTAGCCTGGAGTGGGACATTCCGCAAGATATTCCGTTTGTTCGGGTGGTTAACGACAAAACCCTTGAGCACGGCATCAACCGTTTTATTGATGCGCTCAGCAGCTTCTGGGGCAACGAAACCAAAACCCGCACGCTCGAAATGACTGCCGGTTACCGGCTGGCCTGCGTGATTCAGCCTGACAGCCCGTTTGCCCGCATGATTGCCGATCCGGAAAACCCGCGGCTCGAGCTGACCTTTATGAATCAGCATCGGGTATTCGACGTGATCATTTCTGATGCTGTGGCGTTGAAGACCGACCAGGTCGGAATTCTGGCCAGCTCCTACGCTGTGCTTGGCTTCGATCACAAGGTCAAGGTGACGGTATCCGAGCCGTCCTACCCGCAAGGGCTGGCGCTACTGAAACAGAAGATCAAAGGCCAGTCGCTAACCGAAGATGAGTACTTCGCGGTTATCAGTGACATCAATGAAAACCGTATCAGTGAAGGTGCCGCCTGTGCTTTCCTGACGGCGTTGTCGAACGATTTGTCAGATGCGGAACTGAGTGATCTGACCCGCGCCCGTTCACGCTTTTCCAGCGTCATTAACTGGAACCTGCCGGTGGTGGTCGACAAGCACTCGATGGGTGGTTTGCCTGGCAGCCGGGTCAGTTTGATCATTATTCCGATCATTGCAGCACTGGGGCTGAAAATTCCCAAGGCGTCGTCGAAGGCGATCACCTCCCCAGCAGGTACGGCAGATACCATGGCCTTGTTTGCTGACGTTGATCTGTCAGCGCGACAGGTACAAAAGGTGGTCGACGAGCATAATGGCTGTGTGGTCTGGAACGGCCGTATCAGTCATACCCTGTTCGATGATTTCACCAATGCCATGATCCGGCCGCTGGATCTTGATTCCGCCAAGATGAGTGTGGCGTCGATCCTGTCGAAAAAACTGGCTGCCGGGATTACCCATCTGGTGATCGATTTACCGGTGGGGCCGAACGTCAAGCTCAAGACCATGGCTGAAGCTGAACGCCTGAAAGGCCTGTTTGAATCCGTAGGTGCCGCGTTGGGCATCGAGGTCGATGCTATTTTGACCGACGGCAACCATCCGGTGGGGCGCGGTGTTGGTCCGGCACTCGAAGCCCGCGACATTATCGAAGTGCTCAACAACAAGAAAACCGCGCCCAAAGACCTGCGTGACAAAGCGCTGTTGTTTGCCGGACGGCTGTTGGAAATGTCTGGTAAGGCAGCGCCAGGACAAGGGCAAGCACTGGCGCTGGAAACCCTCAAGTCCGGAGCGGCAGCCCGCAAATTTCTGGAAATTTGCCGGGCTCAGGGCAAGCGTAAGGTGCTGCCTGCACCGGAGGATCGCTACATCGATGTACTGGCTGATGTCGACGGTGAAGTGGATGCCTTTGATGTCTGGCGTATTAACAGCATTGCCCGCTATGCCGGGGCGCCCGCCAACCCGAGAGCAGGCATCGAACTGCATGTTGAGCTCGGCAGTCAGGTGCAAAAAGGCGATCTGTTATTCCGGGTGTACTTTGGTCAGGTCCGGGACGCTAAAGAGATGGCTGACGACGTTTATCGCTATAGCGGCGTCTCGGTGCACCCGGGTCGGTCGCAGCTGGCAAGCTAAACAAATTCAGCTATCTACACAGGTTTTGCCATAGCGTATTGCCGCTACCCTTGGGTAGCGGCTTTTTTGTTTGCTTTCTATGTTCCCTTTAGTACTTCCTTTTCAACCCGCTTTGCCACTCCCTTGGCCACTGGCCAATCATTTCCTGCCGCTGGTAAAAGTGGCGGCAATTTGCCGTTTTGGCTTGCCACTCATCTTGAGACTATATCCAAGCTACTGATAAATAAGCATATTTTTATTTGGCACGGCGGTTGCTGTATTCACTGCAAGTTAAGTTTCGACTGTGGTAACGGCAATGGCGGCAATCAGTTTCAACAATGCACTCGGTGTTCATGACGATGCTCTGCAACTTCGTGCCAAGCGGGCAGAGGTGCTGGCGAATAACCTCGCTAACGCCGATACCCCGGGATACAAGGCGCGGGATTTTGATTTTCAGTCAGCATTGGATGCGGCGGTTGAAAACGGCAATGTGGGCACCGCCCAGCAAACCAGTCTGACGCTGGAGCGTACCAACAGCGGCCATTTGGCCGGATCGGGTACCGGTTCAATGGATGAAAGCCTGCTGTACCGCAATCCAATGCAGCCTGCGCTCGATGGCAACACGGTCGATTCGCAGCTGGAATCGGCGCTCTACGCCAAAAACAGCATCGATTACAACGCTTCCTTTGAGTTCCTGAACAGCAAGATCACAGGTCTCAAAGGCGCCATCCGGGGAGAATAATCATGTCATTAACCAATGTGTTTGATATCGCCGGTTCTGGCATGAGTGCCCAGTCGGTGCGTTTGAATACCACAGCTTCCAACCTGGCTAACGCGGAAAGTGCCTCCAGCTCGGTGGATGAAACCTACCGCGCTCGCAAGCCCTGGTTTGCGGTGATGCAACAAGAAGAGCTGAAGCTGAATGAAGACGGCCAGTTCAGCGGCATGGACGACGGTATCGGCGTTGGGGTGCAGGTGCTGGGTATTGTCGAGAAAGACTCACCACTGCAAGCCCGCTTTCAGCCGGATCACCCCATGGCCAACGAAGACGGTTATGTCTATTACCCCAACGTTAACGTGGTAGAGGAAATGACCGACATGATGTCGTCTTCCCGCAGCTATCAGATGAACGTAGAGGTGATGAAAACCGCCAAGCAAATGCTTACCCGTACGCTGACGCTGGGCCAGTAAGGAGGTTTTCATGTCCACCATTGATACAACCACCACCTCGTCTTCGGTACTGGATCAGTACAAGGCTTCGACCGATTCCGGTACGGGCACCTCCGATAACGAACTGGGACAGGACGCCTTTCTGGAGCTGATGGTTGCTCAGTTGAACAACCAGAACCCGCTCGACCCCATGGACAACCAGGCGTTTGTGGCACAGCTGGCGCAGTTCTCAACGGTTGAGGGCATCGACAACCTCAACACCACGGTTGAGACCATTTCGTCCGAGTTCTCATCTTTCTCCGCCTTGCAGGCCTCCAGCATGGTTGGCCAGTCGGTGATTGTTGATGGCAACACCAGCGGTGTGCTGCGCGATGGTGGCACCCTGAGTGGCTATACCGAGCTGGAAGAAAGCGCCACTGACCTGAGCCTTGCGGTGTACGACAGCAGCGGTCAGTTACTGGAACAGTATGACATTGGCACGCACGCCTCTGGCGCCCTGTCGGTGGAGTGGGATGGCCTCAACCTCAGCGTCGATGGCGATGAGCTGAACAGCAGCGCCCTGAACCGGGATGAATATCTGACCGATGACAACGGCGAACTGATTCTGGACGACGACGGCAACCCGCAACTGGTGCCTTACGAAGCCGGTGAATACCAGTTTGTACTGACGGGCACTATCGACGGTACAACCGAACAGGTTGATATGAACATGAGTACCCGGGTAGAGAGCGTGACGTTGGCTTCCAGCGGCACCGTTACCCTTAATTTGACCGGCGGTCAGACAGCCAGCATGTCTGATATCAGCCAGGTTCTCGAAGACTAACGCACGACAGGTATCAAGAGGAATTCGTCATGGCTTTTAACATTGGTTTGAGCGGTATTAACGCGGCGTCTACCGACCTGTCGGTCACCGGTAACAACATCGCCAACGCCAGCACTACCGGCTTTAAGGAATCGCGGGCGGAGTTTGGCGACGTCTACACCAACTCGCTGCTGGGCAGTGGCAGTGCGGCAGTGGGCAGTGGTGTATCGGTTGCGGATGTGGCGCAAGAGTTCACCCAGGGCAGCATCAGTGCCACTGATAACACGTTGGACCTCGCCATCGATGGCAACGGCTTCTTTGTGTTGAACGACAACGGCTCACAAACTTACACCCGTTCGGGGGCGTACAACCTCGATGCCGATGGCTATGTCACCGCTAACAACGGCGCCGTGCTGCAAGGCTTTTTGGCCGATGAAAACGGCGAAATTGCCGGGGTACTGCAAGACCTTCAAATTGACGTAACCAGTCAGTCTCCACAGTTAACCAGCGACGTTCAGCTGGAAGTTAACCTCGACGCCAGCGAACCAATTTTGCAGGAGCTGGGCACCACAGTAGATACCACCGGTCTGGCGATTGGCGCAGTTGACGCCGGTATTCCTGAATCGACCTTTACTACCTTGTCCAGTGCCGGTCAGCCTATGACCGCTGGTACTGCCGCACGGGTGGGCTTTGCCACCGACCTCACCACGGTTGCAGCGGCCGGCTATGGCGCCATCAGCATGGATATTGATGTGGGTGACGGCTCTGGTGCCCAAACCATCACACTGGATGGCGTCGCGGCCGGTGGCTCCGTGGCTGATATTCTCAGCGATGTGCAAGGGGCTCTGGATGATGCCTTTGGCTCCCAGCAATTTACTGCCAGCCAGGGTACGGGCGGCGAGCTGGTGATTACCCGAGCGGGCTACGCCGCGACCAATGGCAGCGCGTTTACGCTCTCGAACACAGCCGCATTTGATGCTGCCTTTGGTGCCAGCGGGGCCGTCAGTGCCGGTACGCAGGGTAGCTTGCTGTTTGTTGGTGACACGCCACTGACCATTGATCTGTCGAACACCCCGGGTACTTCAACAACCACCCGTACCACTGCCACTCCGCCGCTGAATATTGTTGCCAGCGATGCCGGTGAACTGGCGGAATTGACTGCTGGCAGCATCATCGGTGCTCAGGATTTGAGTACCGCCAACGGCAACGTGCTGGCGTTCACCATTGCCACCGGTAACGGCTCCACCTACAACATCAACCTGTCCGAAGCCAGCTGGGCCTCCGCTGCTCCAGCCGACTATGCCAATGTGACAACCGCTGAGCTGGTGGCAGAAATCAACACCCAAATCGCGGCTCAAAGCGCCACACCGGATGTGAACGTGGTGAACAGCAGCGGCTTTATTTCATTCCAGGCTCAGGCTCCGGCAACCGAAGGTGATTACGTACAGCTGGCGGATAACACCGCAACGTCGAATGGCCTGAACCTGACGGATCTCGGCTTTTCTACCTCAAACCGCTACGACGGTGGTGAAGCCCCGGTTGATGCCAATAACGAATTCCAGATTGAAGTGACCAGTACCACGGGTAACACCGCTGGCCCATACACAATAACCATTCCACCAAACACCTATGCCGATCTGGATGATCTGGCCAACGCCATTCAGCAGCAGTTTGATCTGGTGATCGGTGCTAACGGCCTGGCCGATAACGTCAGCGTTGAAGCGGTGGGCGGTCAGTTGGTGTTTACCAATCTGGTCACCGGCTCCGGTGAGGGCATTGATATTACCGCTACCGGTACGGAGCCTCAGGCCGTTACTGAGCTGGGCTTTGACAGCCTGTACGCTGTGGCAGGTACCGATGCTATCGATCGCAGCAACAGCTTCCGTATTAACCTGACAGTGCCGCAGCCGGATGAAGAAGGTCGTTCCGGTTCTGTACTGATCTCGCTGGATCAGGAAATCAGCTCGGTGCAGGAGCTGGCTTCGGCCATTAATGCCCAGTTGAACAGCCAGGACTCCGACAGCTACATTGGCGTACAAGCCTACGCGGTGGAAGTAGAGCCAGCGACCACGCCAATCCAGTATCAGCTGGAACTGCGCGCCACAGATGCGGGCGAAGCCTCGACCATCAGCATCACCAACATTAATGCCTCAGGCAGTGACATTACCGATGCCGAGCTGTTTGCCCTGTTGCAGGTGGATGCCAGCGACGACACTCTGATGGTTGAAGGCATTGAGGGCGTTAACAACGGCTACCCCGAAACCATGGTGACCCTGACGAATCCGGAAGGGGAAGAAAGCATCATTACCATTCCGGAGTACAGTGCTGCCAACGAAATCGTCGCCTTGCTGAACGATGAGCCAGGGGTTACTGCTTCAGCAACCTCCACCGCCACTCTGACAGCAGCGGGCTACAACAGCCCAGGCAACGACATGACCATTACCCTCAATGGTCAGCAATTAACGTCAACTTCGCTGGAAGATCTGGCTGAAGAAATCAACGAATACACCGATACCTCGCTGCCGGGCTTTACTGCTGAAATCAACGCCGACGGCGATCTGGTCATCAACAGTGCCACAGGCCGTGATATTGATATCGAGATTTCTTCCAGCACCGATACCGACTCGCTGGTGATTGTCGGCTCGTCCACCACTGGCCCGCAGGTACTGGGTGGTAGCGCCGGTGCGGCCTCGGCTGCCACCATTGGCGGCACCGTGAATATCGTACTGAACGAAGGCTATAACCTGTCGAATCCGACGCCATCGGTATCGGGTATTTTTGGCACCCTCAATGCCTCTGAATACACCGAATACGCGCTGAACACCTTCGACCCGAACGATTCTGGCACCTATAACCATTCCACCTCGGTGACCATCTACGACAGTCAGGGTAACGACCATGTGATGACCCAGTACTTCGTACGTGAACCCGCCACCGACGAATCGTCCGACTCCCAGTGGGTTATGTACGTGACGGTGGATGGACAGAACGTGGGTGATCCGGATTCGACGCTGGATTACCCGGCTAACCAGCAAGCCACCATGGCCAGCTTCGATCTTTACTTCAACCAGGATGGTACCATCGATGAAGATGCCGTCGGTGAAATGTACATCACCAACTGGGACCCATTGGACAGCAACGGCGACCGTAACGGTGCCATCGGCTCAATGAATGTGCTGGAAGGCGGTCTGCCGCTGACCACCCCGGCCAACAGCTCCAACTTCCAGATCAGCCTGGAAGGCACCACCTTGTATGGCTCTGATTTTGCGGTTAACGAAGTGGATCAGAACGGTTACACCACCGGTCGTTTGAGTGGCCTGCAAATTGATGACGACGGCATTATCTTCGCCCAGTTCACCAATGGTCAGTCTGAGACCCTGGGGCAGGTGGCGTTGGCCAACTTCACCAACCCGGAAGGTTTGACCAAAGTGGGTGACACCGCCTGGGCGGAGTCATACTCGTCCGGCGTGCCAACCATTGGTGAGCCAAATACGGCTTCTTTGGGGCAGATTCAGTCGTCTGCGCTGGAAGATTCCAACGTCGATTTGTCGGAGGAACTGGTGCAGTTGATCATTGCCCAGCGTAACTTCCAGGCCAATGCCAAAACCATTGAAACGTCTGATCAGGTGACACAGGCCATCATCAACATCTGATTATCTCTATCTACCCATAAGTCAGACAGGGCTCATGGGTTTTGATTAGAAAAGAGGAGAAGAGTAGCAGACCACAGATAGATCGCTGCTCTTCTCCGCTATCCTTATACGCGTTAGTCTAGAGGCTCCCCCTTGAGCTTCAACGGAGCGAACCATGGCTAACGAATCCCCGCAACAACGCCGCATCGACATCGTCAAGGTAGATTATCGCAACCCGCAGCATGGCCAGCAGCTGGTCGATCTGTTGGACGCTTACGCGCGTGATCCTATGGGCGGGGGGGAGCCGTTGTCGATAGAAGTACAACGTACATTGCCACAACGCCTGGCGGCCGTACCGTACGCACACAGCTGGATTGCCTACGTGGACGATCAGCCTGCCGGTTTGCTGAATGCCTTTCTGGCGTTTTCCACCTTCAAGGCCAAGCCGTTGATGAACATTCATGATATTGCGGTGAAGTCGGCGTTTCGTGGTTTGCAGTTGAGTCAGCAATTGCTGCAAGCGGCCGAGATGGAAGCCATTGAACTGGGCTGCTGCAAGGTGACGCTGGAGGTGCTTTCCGGTAATGAAGTCGCAAAGAATGCTTATCGTAAATTCGGTTTTGAAGGCTACGAGCTGGACCCGGAAAATGGTCACGCGCTGTTCTGGCAAAAGCATCTGGATTACACCAATTTGTAATCCAGGATGTGCGGAGCTTCCCAGGGCACCGGCCTGAGTGCGTGCCTTTTTAAAAAGGCGCTTGTTTAAAAAGGCGCTTGTTTAAAAAGGCAGAAGGCTGCCATCCCAAAACAACAACTTGCCGGACTGTTGTTCGGTCAGGTTTTCCATAATCGTCATCATGCGCTCGGCGGTTTGCTCTACGGAATAGAGCTTGCCCTCGGCAATGCCTTCCTGAAACGGCTTGCTCAGCGGTGTATCGGTCGTACCGGGATGAACCGCACAAACCCGAGCCGCCGGGTTCTTGCGACGCCATTCAATATCCAGATTACAAATCAGCATGTTCAATGCGGCTTTGGTCATTCGGTAGCTGTACCAGCCGCCAAGCCCGTTGTCTGAAATACTCCCCACCTTGGCCGACAGCGAGATCCAGCGAAACTCCGTCTTGCGGTTTATGTGGCTATGAAGGCTCTGCGCCAGATGGGCGTGGGTCACCAGATTGCTGCTCACCGATTGCATCAGCCAGTCGGCGTCAAATTCCCGAATCGATTTTTCAGGCCGGTGACTGTCGTCATGCAGCACACCGCTGCAATGGTACACCCGGTTGGGACAACCAACGGATTGCCATAAACCGGACAGCTGTTCGAGACAGCGTTTGTCCGATAGATCGACCGTCAGGTGCTGGTGGCTGGCTGCCATGCTGGCATCGGTCTGTGGTGTTTCACCGCGTGACAGGGTGATGATGTGGATATCGGGCATCACCGCCAGCGTGCGAAAAATCTGCTGACCAATGGCGCTGCTGGCACCGGCAATCACCACGGTAGTTGAGGCAGAATTCGGGGGCATAATGCGTGCTCCAGTGTGAAGGGGCTGGAGCCGAAATACAGCCCCTAAACCCGGTAGCGGCTGACCACAGCCTTCAGGTTAGCTGCACTATTGTCCATCGACAGGCTGGTATCATCCAGTGCTTGTGTGTGTTTGTCGGTATCTGAACTTAACGCACTCACATGGGTAATCAACGAACTCATCTCTTCAGACAAATTGGCCTGGCGGTTAGCAGCTTGCGAAATTAGCTGATTAAGGCGAGTGATGCTGTCGACGGCGGTTATCAGTCCTTGTAACGAAGCCATGCTCTGGCGCGATTGGTCAGCATTTTGACTGGCGTCTTCCGAATAGCGGCGCAGCTCGGTTGCCGAGGCGGCGGCTTCCTGTTGCAGCTGTTCGATTTCCGACTGAATACTCTCTGTGGCTTTCTGGGTACGATTGGCCAGTCCTCGTACTTCGTCTGCCACGACAGCGAAGCCACGTCCTTGCTCACCGGCCCGGGCCGCTTCAATAGCGGCATTGAGCGCCAGCAGATTGGTTTGCTCGGCAATTTCATTGATCAGCGAGACCACTTCGCTGATACCCCGGGTTTTGCCTGCGACCTCATTGGCACGCTCGGAAGCGGCTTGCAGGTTGGCCGACAGGGCATTCACGGCATCGGTCAGCGCCTGCACCTGTTGTACCCCTTGCTGGGCATCGTCGCGGGTGGCGCCTGCAGTCGCCGTACCGTCTTGAGCCGATTGCAGGGTGTCTCTGGCACATTGCAGCACCTCGTCCATGCGTTGCTGAACGTTGCCGACCAGTTGCAGTTGTTGGTTGCAGTTATTGCGGTTGTGGCTCACGGCATTGTTCAGCTGCTGGCTTTGTTGGGCAACGGCACTGGCTGACGTCGCCATGCGCTTAACGCTTTGCTGAAAGCTGTCCAGCATATGGTTGAAGGCCATCGCGGTTTCGCCTGCTTCGGTTGCAGGTTCGGCTTCCGCCCGGCGGGTCAGATCGCCAGTGGCGACGATTTCCTGCATGGTTTTCATGGTATCCAGCCAGACGGTGCGGGCACCGTGCTCGGCAACATTCAAACCGATCTCTTCGTGCTCTTTGCTGACGCGCAGATCGTGTAGTTGACGCAGTAACCAGAAACACACCAGCCCGGAGAAAAACGCCCAAAGAAACACGCTTACCACACCGCTTAGTTGCACCATCAGTTGCTCACCGCGGCTGTGGTTTAACACTTCCGGCTCGGCAAACAGTGCCAATGCCAGCGTGCCCCAGATGCCGCCGAAGCCGTGAACCGCAACTGCACCCACTGGGTCATCGAGTTTGGCGTAGTGCAGCAGGCAGTATTCCGCAACGAACACCACCACACCGCCAATCAAACCAATCCAGATGGCATTGTTGGGTTCTACAAAGGCACAACCGGCCGTAATGCCAACCAGACCGCCAAGGATGCCGTTAAGCGACCGCTCCACCGAGACAATGCCACGCCCTGTAAGCCACGACAGCAGCAGCGCGGTGATGCCACCCGCGGCACCGGCCAGCACGGTATTCAACACAATAATGGCAACACTGGCGTCAGCGGCGAGCGTGCTGCCACCGTTAAAACCAAACCATCCAAACCAGAGAATGAAGACGCCGACGGTAGAAATCAGCAAATTGTGGCCAGGAATATCCATCGGTTTACCATCGTCGTCAAAACGTCCACGCCGTGCGCCAAGGGCAATAATCCCGGCCAATGCCACCCAGCCTCCAACAGAATGCACCACGGTAGACCCGGCAAAGTCCATAAAGCCTTTGGCCTCAAGCCAGCCCGGCTGTCCTTCGGTCAGGGCGCTGCCCCAAATCCAGTGGCCAGACACCGGGTAAATAACAATGGAAATGGCGACGCTGATAATAATGTAGGCATTGAACTTCATGCGCTCGGCGACCGCACCGGCAACAATGGTGGCGGCCGTTCCGACAAACATGGATTGGAACAGGAAAAAGGCGTAATCCGCCGGGGTTGAGAGCAAGCCGCCCATCCACCCGTCACCGCCTAGCCAGCCGTTGACGCTGGGGCCAAACATCAGGGCAAAGCCAATCAACCAGAACGTCAGTACGGCAGTGGTGAAGTCGCTGATGTTTTTAATCGCCACGTTGTAGCTATTTTTGGCCCGCACCATGCCGGATTCCAGCATGGTGAAACCGGCCTGCATAAAGAACACCAGTCCCGCCGCGAGAATCACCCAGGTCATATCCAGCATTCCTTGCACGTCGCCGGCGACGATATGGGCCGGGTTGGCCGAGGCAATGCCGGGTATCAGGCTGCCAGCCAGTAGCAGGCTCAGAGCGCGAGGTAATTGACAGCGTTTGGAATAGGAATGATTTGCCATACGAATCCCGAGAGTACAGTAGTCCCTCAAGCCTAGTCGGGTTTCTCCCTGGTCCTGCTGGCCGCGACTGGATATTCCAAACTGATATGAGCAGCGCGTGATAACGCACTTTTATTCAGAGGGTTCTTTACTGACTCATTGAACGAACCTCTCCGCTTTAAAAAGCGCTGGGTCAGGCTCAGTACGGCGTCAATTTATTAGCTCGACTGGCGGCAATTCGCTGCCGCCAATTTGACAATCTCGCTGCGTCCAAAGTCTGTAATTCTTCTAACCCTTTGAAAAATATGAATAAAGTGATTCTGGCACAAAGGCTGCTGTGTTCTTACAAAAGCTGACGCAGTCCGTTGGCGGTGACGAATACGGGGCAGTGCCCCAGCGGGAGGAAGTATGGATAGAGCGCTCTACATTGCCATGTCAGGGGCTCGTCAAAACACCTTGGGGCAGGCATCCCATGCCAACAATTTGGCCAATGCCAGCACCACCGGGTTCCGTTCAGACTACAGCCAAAGCCGTGCCATGGGGGTATTTGGTGAACATTTTCCCACCCGTGCCTACGCCATGGTGGAAAGCCCGGCCAGTGATTTTCGTCAGGGGCCATTGATCGAAACCGGCCGCCGTATGGATGTCTCGATTGAGCATCAAGGCTGGTTCGCCGTTGTTGGCCCTGATGGTCAGGAAGCCTATACCCGCGCGGGTGATCTCAGTGTTGATCCCAACGGCCGTTTGCTGAATGGCCAGGGCGATCAGTTGATTGGTGACGGCGGCCCTGTGGTACTGCCGCCGTTTACCCAAATTGAAGTCAGCCGGGCGGGCATCATTACTATCCAGCCCGCAGGCGAGCAGCCGGTGGGTGTGGCAGAGCCGGTGCAGCTGAAGCTGGTGAACCCCGACCCCCAGGATCTGGAAAAAGGCGAAGATGGCCTGTTCCGGTTCCGCGAAGCGGGCGTTGGCCCAGCCGACTTTGACCCCAACATCTCGTTGGTGAACGGCTTTCTGGAAGGCAGCAACGTCAACGCGGTGTCCGAGTTAACCGATCTGATTGCGCTCAATCGTCAGTACGAAATGCAGGTGAAGCTGATGAAGCGCGTCGATGAAAACACCGCAGCAACCACCCAGTTGCTGCAAAGCCAATAACGTCAGGCCTGAGAGGTAATCTACCATGATGAATGCACTCTGGATCAGCAAGACCGGCCTTGAAGCTCAGGATCTGGCGCTGACCACCGTTTCCAATAACCTGGCCAACGTCGCCACCACCGGCTTCAAGAAAGACCGCCCGGTGTTTGAAGACCTGTTGTATCAGATTGACCGCCAGCCCGGGGCCAACAGCTCGGCCGACAGCCGCTTGCCATCGGGCCTGCAGTTGGGTACCGGTGTTCGTACTGCGGGCACCCAGAAGGTGTTTACCACCGGCTCGTTGGAACTGACCGACCAGACGCTGGATGTGGCGATTAACGGTCGCGGCTTTTTCCAGATCGCCATGCCGGACGGCAACATTGCCTACACCCGTGACGGTACGTTTCACCTCAATGACGAAGGGGTGATGGTGAATGTGAACGGCTATCCGTTGGAGCCACAAATCACCATTCCGGATCAGGCCAATGAAGTCATGATCAGTCGTGACGGCATTGTGCAAGCCTCTATTCAAGGGGACCCAACGCCGATTGATCTGGGCCAAATAGAAACCATCGACTTCATTAACCCGGCAGGCCTGCTGGCCACCGGTGGCAACCTGTTCCTGGAAACTGCGTCCAGTGGTGCACCGGTTGCCGGTATTCCCAGTGAGGATGGCTTCGGCACGCTGGAGCAGGGCGCTTTGGAAAACTCCAACGTCGAAGTGGTGGAAGAGCTGGTGAAGATGATCACGGTTCAGCGCGCCTACGAAATGAACTCGAAAGTGGTGTCTGCGGCGGATGAAATGTTGCAGTTCCTCAACCAGAACACCTGATAGAGCGGAGTAAGTTATGACGCCCGTTAGCCACCTCAACAGCACGTCTGACCAACAACCGGAAAGCGGCAAGGATCTGCCAGTCCAAACCGAATTTGCCGCTGCCGGTAAGCCTTTGCTGGTGTGTGCCATGTTGGCAGCGGTCGTCGGCTGTACCTCGGTGCCGATGGAACAGGATGTCGTCATGAACGACCCGGATTACGCGCCGGTATCGGCCGATACCTTGCAGCCACCACCAACGGCTTCGGGTTCCTTGTACCAGGCTGCGTATTCTAACGGCTTGTATCTGGATCAACAGGCTCGCCGGGTTGGCGACATCATTACGGTGATTTTTGAAGAGTCGTATCAGTCCAGTAAATCGGCTGAAACCAGCTCCGACAAGTCGTCCTCCAACAGCGTTGGTGCGGGCACTATTTTGGGAGTAACACCGGGCTGGAAGAACCTCAATCTGGGAGTCGAAACCAACAGCGACCGCACGTTTAGCGGCAGTGGTGAAGCCGATCGCTCCAACAGTTTGTCGGGTCAGATCAGTGTGTCGGTGGCAGAAGTTTTGCCCAACGGCATTCTGCGTATTCGTGGTGAAAAATGGCTGACCCTGTCTGAAGGGGATGAATACATTCGTATAGCGGGCCTGATTCGCCCGCAAGACATCACCCCGGACAACACGGTGTCGTCCAGCAAGGTTGCAGATGCGCGAATCTCCTTTGGAGGCCGTGGCAACCTGAACAACTCCACCAAGCAGGGCTGGGGCGACAAGATTCTGAACTCTCCCTGGTGGCCGTTTTGATGGTGGCCGTTTTGATGGTGGCCATTCTGATGGCGATCACCTACACCCGGTTACGCAACAACAAGCCTTTTCAACAGAGTTGGCTGGCCGCAGCACGTATGCTGGTTTTCAAGGCGAATGAGAGCTTTGAGGTAGTGACATGAAAAACGCAAGCGCCCGTATCATCATCAGCCACACTGGTAACAGCAGTGCCTGGGATCGGCTGTTGGCCAAAGGTCAGGCCTTGGTGTTATTGCTGATTGCTTCGGTGTTTCTCGCCCCTGTGGTGATGGCAGAACGCATCAAGGACATCACCAGCATTTCCGGTGTGCGCAGCAACCAACTGGTGGGCTACGGTCTGGTGGTGGGTCTGGATGGCACCGGTGACAAGGCGCCGTTCACCACCCAAACCTTCACCAATATGATGTCGCAGTTCGGCATTACCTTGCCGGAAGGCACCGACCCCAAACTCAAGAACGTCGCCGCCGTGTCGGTCACTGCTGAACTTCCGCCGTTTGCAAAACCTGGCCAGCGGGTCGACGTGACTGTTTCTTCTTTGGGCAATGCCGGCAGTCTGCGCGGCGGCCAGCTGTTGTTTACGCCATTACGCGGCGCAGACAATAACGTCTACGCCGTTGCCCAGGGGAATCTGGTGGTCGGAGGACTTGGGGTCGATGGCAATGATGGCTCCAGCGTTACCATCAATGTGCCCAGTGTGGGGCGTATTCCCAATGGCGCATCGGTAGAGCAGTCGGTGCCAAACAGTTTCGCCCGTGGCGACAGTCTGGTGTTTAACCTCGACCAGCCGGATTTCACCACCGCCCGTTACATGGTCGACAAGATCAATGATCTGCTGGGGCCGGGCACCGCCGAGGCGCTGGACGCTACTTCTGTCCGTGTCAGTGCCCCCCGTGATACCAGCCAGCGAGTTGCCTATCTTTCCATTATTGAAAACCTGGAAATTGAAACCGGTGAAGAGCGCGCCAAGGTCATCATCAATTCCCGCACCGGCACCATTGTGATGGGCCAGCACGTCAGAATCGACCCGGTTGCCGTTACCCACGGCAGCATGACGGTAACCATTAACGAAGATTTTCAGGTAGCCCAGCCCAATCCATTGGCGGACGGCGACACCGTGGTGGTACCCGAAACCAACATCGAAATTGACGACGGCGGCGAAAGCCGGATGTTCAAGTTCGGTCCGGGTGTGACATTGGATGACATCATCAAGGCGGTTAACGAAATTGGCGCTGCCCCCGGCGATTTAATGGCTATTCTTGAAGCCATGAAGCAAGCCGGGGCCCTGAAAGCCGAACTGATCGTAATATGAGAACAGACTATGACTGCCACCAAGGACATGACCCTGAGCCAGCTGGAAGCTGAATTTGAACACATCCGACTGATGTCGCTGGAGATTCAGTCGTTGATCAAGCAAGGCGTAAAAAAAGGCGTACAAGAGCGGTTGCAAGAACGCGATATACGCCTGCGCAGCTGGTTTGAGGCGATCAATGGCGTCATCAATCTGACCCAACACAATCAGACGGTGCTGGAGCAAATTCTGGCCGAAGAACGAGCGCTGGTCGCGCAGTTAAAATCCGAGCAGGGCAGTCTGGCCAGTCAAACCAAAAAACACACCCAGGTGCGCGCCTACCATGCGGTTGGCAAACACTGACTGCTGTAAACACTGACTGCTGTAAATAGTGACGCCGCTCTCTGCTTACACTCATTCCCCAATTTGCTGTCCAAATCCTGCCTTTGGCCGATAGGCTGCTCCACTAATTATTGTTAGCTTAAGAACCCTCTGAATAACTCGGTGCCCGCTCTGGATGACAGGGCGACGCTGAATCACGAAGCTGATTTGCAGGCCTGACGGGTCAAGTCAAAAATCAGCGACACAGAGTCATCAATGCCCTGTCATCCCCTTTGGGCGCTGCCTGCAGGCCGCCAGAACGGTGTTGGCGAATTTGGAAAGGGCCAGCCATTCCGCTGCATTCGCCGCCTTGTTCTGACAACCTGCAGGACTCGCGCACAGCTGTGCAGAGTTATTCAGAGGGTCCTTAATCCCTATCAATATACCTGCATGGAGAAGCCTGATGTCAGAACAGGACAAGATCAACGGCCTCAAGGTTCGTACCGAAGTCATGGGCGAAGCCTTTGTTCAGAAAGCCCAGGACAACACCATTCCTCTAACAGAACCGCTGCAAGACTGGATCAACGAACACGCCTGGGGCTCCACCTGGCAGCGTGACGGCGTGCTGCCGCGTAATGTCCGGTCGTTGGTTACCATCGCCATGCTGGCAGCCTTGCGAGCGCCAACCGAGCTGAAAGGCCATATCCGCGGCGCGTTAAACAACGGTTGTAGCCCAGCAGAAATCCGCGAGGTATTGCTCCATAGTCTGCCGTACTGCGGCGCACCGGCGGCGCAGGAGGCCTTTCGGGCTGCGGCCGAGATTCTGGGTGAAGAAACCTTCGACGACCAATAAGTAGACTCCGCCTCTCATAGCAACGATCAAAATTCCAGCAATCTGGCAAGCATCTTGCTGAATCAGGGTAAACCACCCTGATTTGGAGATGGCCATGACGGTCAGCAGTCAGATTTCCGGCACCCGCGCTCAAGCCAGCGACGTTTATACCGACCTTAATAGCCTGCAAGACATTCGCGCGCTGGGAAAGGACGATAAAAACGCCGCCTTGATGAAAGTCGCCCAGCAGTTCGAGTCCATGTTCATGAACATGATGATGAGCTCGATGCGGCAGGCCAATGCGGTGTTTACGGAAGACTCCATGTTCAGCTCCCCGGAGATGGATTTCTATCAGGGCATGTACGACAACCAGATGGCGCTGGAACTGACCGGCACCAGCAATGGCGGGGCTTCCGGGGCAGGTAAAAGCGTTGGTGGCACTGGGCTGGCGGATGTGATTTACCGTCAGCTGAAACAAAACTACGGCGATGTTGATGAACGGGATATCGCCATTGATCAAAGCACCTTGTGGGACCGCCGGGTCTCCTCCCAACCACTGAATCAGGCCATTGAGCAGGTCGACGAAGTGCTGCAACAGCAGGCTTTATCGGAGTCGCTTGCCGAGGCTGAATCGGTCACTGCTGAGTCACCTGTTTCCAGTCCACAATCACCTGCTTCCAGTCCGGAAATAGCATCTTCGGATAGCGCTGAAAGCACTGCCCTGGCCGCCACTGGCAGCGGCAGCAAAGGGCAGCAGTTTGCCACCCCGGAAGCATTCGTTGCCGCTTTGTATCCGCATGCTGAAGTTGTTGGCGCGGAGCTGGGTGTTGATCCACGCGCCATTGTGGCCCAGGCCGCGCTGGAAACCGGCTGGGGCAAACACATGATTGCCGATGACGCTGGTCGCAACAGCTTTAACTTCTTTGGCATCAAGGCCGACAGCCGCTGGCAGGGTGACTCGGTTGAGGTAATGACCCACGAATACCGCCAGGGCGTTCGGGTGAATGAGACCGCCAGCTTCCGTTCATACGCTTCGTTGGAAGACGGCCTGCGCGACTACGCCGACTTCCTGTCGGGCAACAGCCGTTATCAGGACGCCATCGGGCAGGGGCTGGGTGCTGACGACTACGGCCATGCCTTGCAACAGGCGGGCTACGCCACTGACCCTGAGTACGGCAACAAGATTGAACGCATTGCCCGCAGCGCTGCTATTCACGGTGCTGCCATTCACGGTGCTGCTGTAGAGACGGATAGCAAGTCGGTTGAACTGCCTCAGGCCGGTCAGGCACAGCCTCAGACTGATGTGAAAGAGGACTGAGGCCATGGCGGATATTCTCAATATTGCGGTATCGGGCCTCAAGGCCCATCAAACGGCACTGGCGGTAACCGGTAACAACATTTCCAACGCCACAACCGAGGGCTACAGTCGCCAGACCGTCAGCTTTGAAACCAGTAACAGCCAATACCTCAGCGGCAACTGGCAAGGCACCGGCGTCACACTGGAAACCGTGTCGCGGATTTACGACGAATACCTCACCGAACAGGTGTGGACGGATACCTCGGACTTCAATTACTACGAGACCCTGGCCAACTACGCAGGCCAGATCGATGGTCTATTGGCCGACTCGTCTACCGGCGTGCAGCCTGCCATGGAATCCATGTTCGAGGCGTTGCAGGCGGTGGTGGATGACCCCAGCTCGATATCGACTCGTGAAGTCTTGCTGTCAGAGGCAGAAGCCCTGACCGACCGCTTTTCGGTGGTTACCGACCAGTTGTACGCCATCAACGAAGTATTGAATGGACAAATAGAGGTGATGGCCGCTGATATCACCCAGTTGGCCAACACCATTGCCGAACTGAACGAAGACATCGCTTTTGCCGTAGGCACTTCCCAAGGTGAGCAGCCCAACAGCTTGCTGGACCAGCGCGACCAGCTGATTACCCAATTGTCCGAGCTGGTGGACGTGACCGTGGCGGATCAGGGCAACTCCCAGGTCAACGTGTACATCGGTGATGGCCAGCCACTGGTGATCGGCAATATCTACAACGAGGTCTATGCCAATGTCGGTGAGTCCGATCCAACCCGCTATGCGCTGTATCTGCAAAACAGCGATCAGGTAACAGAAGTGACCGATAACCTCACTGGTGGAACGCTGGGAGCATCGGTCGCTTTTCGTAATGAAATTCTCGACCCGGCGCTGAACTCGCTGGGCAAGCTGTCGCTGGTGATTGCCGAGCAGTTCAACGAACAGCAAGCGCTGGGGCTGGATTACAACGGCGACCTCGGCATCAGTTTTTTTCAGGACATCAACAGCGATACCGCGGTATCCCAACGAGTGTTTGGCTCCAATGAAAACGCCAACCCGGACGACCGTGAGGTGTCGGTTTACATTACCGATGCCGGCGCTCTGGGAACCTCTGATTACACCTTGTCTTTTAATGGCCCGACCGATTTCAACTACACCATCACCGACAACATGACGGGCGAACAGGTGGTGAAAGGGGCCTACGACGGCGACCTGCCCGCGGTGATTGAAATGGACGGTCTGGAAATTCGGCTGGAGGCAGGCAGCTTCCAGCAAGGCGACAGTTTCCAGATTATGCCTACTCGCAACGAAGCCACCAATATGGAGGTCGAGCTGCAACTGGCCGAGCAAATTGCCATGGCGTCCCCCATTATGACGGCGGCCTCCTATGGTAATCAGGGCGATGCTGAAATTACGGCGGGTGTTGTCAGCTCGCTGGATACCCATGCCTTTAACGACGATGGCGAACTGGAACCTGAGTTACTGATTCGTTTCACGTCGGCCACCACCTATGAGGTGCTGGATAATTCCGACCCGGCCAATCCCGTCGCGCTGGAGCCACCGATTTCGAACCAGAAATACGTGCCGGGTGTGGCCAATACCATCAACCTCGGGTCGACCACCCAGACCATTGCCACCAGCTATCTGGACGAGCTGCCCGTCGCGGCCACTTATCAGGCACCGTCGCCAGCCGCGGAAGTGACTCCGGGTAACGGCTTCAACAGCCAGATGTTTGCCATCAGCACCACCAACGCCGCGACCGGTGTGGTGACCGAGCAGCCGCAGCTGAATATCAGCGCCAATACCTCGGCCAAGGAGATTGCCGAGCAGTTGAGTTATTACAGCGGTGTCGAAGCCAGTGCCCAAACCACCTTGCAGCTGGCCAACTTCAACGACGATGACGACTTCCTCGGCATGGGCGTCAGCCTCAATGGCATTGAATTGACCGACACCTTGCCATACGGCCAAACCAAATACAGCGAAGACTACCCGGAAGAAGTCCCCAATCCGATGACGCCCGAATTCATTGCCGATCGCATCAACAGCAACCTGGAGTTGCAAGGCATGGGCATCACGGCGGTATCCGATGGCGAAGTGGTGACCATCACGGCCATCAACGGCGAAGACCTGACCATTGAAATCAGCGGTGACGCCACTGACACCGTGGATGTCAGCAACGGCCAGGACATTGCCCTGACCAGCACCGGCAACTCGCCGTACCGCGCTCTTAACGTCTACGAAGGCTTCGACTTTACCGAAGGCGGCCCTTACAGCTGGGAGTTCGAGGTGGAAGGACAGGGCACCTTCCAGATTGAACTGAGCGAAAACTACGCCACCGCCGACGACATGATTGCCGCCATCGAAGCCGCCATTGAAGAAACCGACTATCTCAGTAATGGCACTGTGGATGTGTCCATCGATGAACGCGGCGACATCAGCTTTCAATCGCGGCTGGAAATGAGTGGCACCGGTATTCACGGCTCAACCAAGGTGACGTTGGGTGGTCAGGTGACCATTACTGCTGATGAAGGCGTCAGCATCGAAAACGTTGGCCGCGGTAACAACCTGTTTGCCGCTGACCTTGGTTTTGTGTCCAGTGACATGGGCATCACGGTGGAAATCTCTGGCTCGGTGGTGGCGGGAGATGAATTCACCATTGGCAACAACACCGACGCCATTACCGACAGTCGCAACGGTGTCGCCATGCTGGCGTTCCAGTCGGCTGACCTGATCAACGGCACCAGCACGCTGACCGAATCCTACTCATCGCTGGTCGAGCAAGTGGGCTCGGTCACTGCCCGTGCCCAAAGCAACATGGAATCGGCCGAAGTGATTCTGGCTGCCTCTCGCGACGCCGTCAGCAGCATCAGCGGCGTGAACCTCGACGAAGAAGCGGCGGCCCTGATTCAGTACGAGCTGGCTTACAACGCCAACGCCCAGGTGATCCAGGTGGCGCGGGACATGTTCGATACCCTGATTTCGACCATCGGCTGATAGTCCGATCGTTTTAAAGAGGAAGCACCATGCGTGTATCAACCTTGCAAATTCACCGTAACGGGCTGGCCAATATGCTCAGCAATCAGGAAGCCCTGACCAAAACCCAACAGCAGGTGTCTTCTGGTGTGCGAGTGAATACGGCCGCCGACGATCCGATTGCCGCTGCCCGAATCCTGCAAATTGAGCAGCAGCTGGCCCTGACCGAACAGTTTGAAAACAACATGATTTCAGCCACCAACCGGCTGGAACTGGAAGAAAGCACGCTGTCGGCGGTGACCGACTATTACGACCGTTTGCGGGAGTTGACCGTGCAGGCGGGTAGTGGCGTGTTGGCCCAAACCGACCGCGAGGCCATCGCCGCAGAAGTTGAGCAAATTGAAGAGGCACTGGTGGAGCTGTTTAACACCAAAGATGCCACTGGCGAATACATTTTTGCCGGGTTCCAGGGGGGCGAAGCGCCTTTCGTACAAAATGCCAATGGCCGCTACAGTTACGAAGGTGACGACGGCCAGCGCTTTGTTGCCGTTGGCAGCTCGACCACGGTGGCTACTGGCGATTCCGGTATCGATCTGTTTGTTGATATTCCATCGGCAGCACCAACCTTCACCACCACTACCAGCCCACTCAATACGGGAACAACCAGTGTCAGCGCCGGATTCATTACCGACGACGAAGCCTTTGCCGAGTTCTACCCGGACGACATTGTGATTACGTTCAACGCCGACTCGGCGGTTGACCCGGCAGCGACTAACTATACCGTCACCCGGGCATCGGACGGCCGAGTCATCAACGGCTTGGAAAATCAGGTCTACGACGAAGGGGCCGAGCTGAACATCAACGGCGTTACCTTGCAAATCAGCGGCGTGCCCGAACCCGGCGATCAGGTGATTGCCGAGTCGACTCCCAAGCAAAGTATCACGGATACCATTTTCCGGTTTACCGAGGCATTAAACACGCTGACCAACGGCTCTGAGGATCAGGCGACTCTCGATAATCTGATTGAAGATACGCTCAACAACCTCGATGCCGCTCTGGCGGTGGTATCCAGCACCCAAAGTAAAATTGGTGCGCGTTTGAACACCATTGAAAACACCGAACTGATGACGGCGGACATGAAACTGGCCAATCAGGAGGCGCTGTCGGATTTGCGGGATGCTGACCTGGCCGAGGCGGTCAGCCGTATGACGTTGGAATCGACTTTGTTGGAAGCCGCACAGCAAAGCTACACAGTGATCAGTAACCTGAGCCTGTTTAACAAGCTGTAATCCGGCCAAAAATCGGGCCAGTTTTCCAATGAAAGGGTGGGTGGTTTTCCACCCATTTTAAGGGGAAAGCACCAAAAGAGTGAGATTGAATTACGGATGTAACTGTTTAACAGTGCATTCGTACCATTTTTCGCTAAAAGTACTTGCCGTATTACGACCAAAGTCAGACACTTGAAGACTTGGGACCCTCTGAATAACTCAGTGCCCGCTCTGGATGACAGGGCGAAGCTGAGTCACGAAGCTGATTTGCAGGCCTGACGGGTCAAGTCAAAAATCAGCGACACAGAGTCAGCAATGCCCTGCCATCCCCGCAGGGCGCGGCCTGCAGACCGCCAGAACGGTGTTGGCGAATTTGGAAAGGACCCGTCATTCCGCTGCATTCGCCGCCTTGTTCTGACAGACCGCAGTACTCGCGCAGAGCTGTGCAGAGTTATTCAGAGGGTCCCTTGATCATAAAATAATTCTAATAATAATCAGGAGTCTCCTATGAAGCTGGCTATTGCCGTGCTGACGTCGGTTATTGTCTCTCTGTGTGCCGCCACGGTACACGCTGATCCCATCCAGATTCGCTTTTCCCACACAGTGTCTGGCAAAGCGCCAAAGGGCCAGATGGCCAAACACTTCAAAAAACTGGTGGAAGAACGCCTGAAAGGGCGTGTGGAAGTCAAAATTTACCCCCGTTCACTGATGTACCTGGACTCCGAAGTGGTGTCTGCGTTGCAGGAAGGCAAGCTGGAACTGGCTGCCCCGGCATTGTCCAAGCTCAAGCGTCTGACGCCAAAACTGCAGGTGTTCGATCTGCCGTTCCTGTTCAAGGACATGGCCGCAGTAGACCGCTTCCAGAATTCCCCGCAGGGTAAGGCGCTGCTGCAGGCCACGGTTGACCAAGGTGTACTGGGCTTGGGCTACCTGCATAACGGCATGAAACAAATGTCGGCCAATGACCCGCTGCGGGTTCCGGAAGACGCCAATGGCAAACGTTTTCGCATCATGTCTTCTGAAGTGATCAAGGCGCAGTTTGAAGTGCTGGGTGCGGAAGGGGTGAAAGCCGCCTTCCCGGATGTCTTCAATATGCTGGCGCGTGGCAAGGTGAATGGTCAGGAAAACACCTGGTCGAACATTTACAGTGCCCACCTGCATCGCCACCAGAAGTACATCACCGAAAGCAACCACGGTTTGCTGGACTACATGGTGATTACCTCTGCGGAATTCTGGCAGAACCTGCCAGCGGACATTCGGGTTGAACTGGACCAGATCATGGCGGAAGCCATTGCCTTTGGTAATCAGGTGGCTGCGGCCAATAACGACGAGAATCGCCAGTCGGTGATTGACTTTGGCCACAGCGAAATTGTGACCCTGAGTGATCAGCAACGCGCCGCGTGGGAACTGGCGATGGCGCCGGTATGGCAACAGTTTGCCAATGAAATTGGCCCGGACCTGATTCTGGCAGCCAAGTCGTATAACCAGTAATCAGCCAGACCTGCATTAGCAACCCTTCTGAGATGCCCGGGACTGAAGACCCGGGGCATCTGCACCTCACAAACACCACAATCCGGTTGAACAATCCTGCCTGCAACGACTCTCTGAAGCGTGAACTCACTTCCAACCGGAGTCTGATATGGAAGGACTGGACCAGCTGGCCAGTTACATGGCGGAACTGAATCTGCCCACCTGGGCCATTGCCTCGGGTATCTCATTGGCGTCTTTGATGGTGTTTCTGGGACTGAAAACCCTGTTGCTGGCGCGTCTGGCAAAAGTCACCGATAAGACCAAATGGTTCTTTGATTCGCTGTTTATGCGGGCACTGGGTTTGCCATTAACCATTGTGATTATTGGTTTTCATCTGGTGGTGCTGGAACGCCTGTTCGAGCACTTTGACCTCAGCGGCAAGAACTTCGATTTGATTGCCAGCGTGATTGCCAAAATCCTGCTGGTGTTCGCCATTATCGTCTTTTTCGACCGGCTCTCGGTTGGCACGCTGGATCATTACACCCGTCGTTCGCCGATTTTGTACAACAGTCAGGGGTTGGCGCGGGGGCTGGTTCGAGGGCTCATATTTGGCCTTGGTTTATTGGTGCTGCTGGGGACGCTGGGTATTTCTGTCACCCCCATTATTGCCTCACTGGGGATCACCTCGTTGGCTGTTGCGCTGGCGTTACAACCGACGCTGGAAAACTTTTTCTCCGGGGTTCAACTGCTGGTCGACAAGCCGTTCAAGGTGGGTGACTTTATTCAGCTGGAATCCGGCGAAATGGGCTATGTGCAAAAAATCGGCTGGCGTTCGACCTGGGTGAAAATGCTGCAGAACAACACCGTGGTGCTGCCTAACAGCCGAATCTCGGAATCCAAGGTCCTGAACTACGACTACCCGGCGAAGGAACTGTCGGTGCTGGTGGAAGTAGGGGTGCACTACGACTCTGACCTGGAGCACGTTGAACAGGTAACCCTGGAGGTTGCCAGAGCCATTTTGAAAGACACCGACGGTGGCCAATCGGAGTTTGAACCCATGGTGATGTACCACACCTTTGGCGACTCCAGCATCAATTTCACCGTGGTGCTGCGGGCGCTGGAATACGCTGACAGCTTTGTACTGAAGTCGGAATTTGTGAAAAAGCTGCACCGTCGTTACGGCGAAGAGGGCATCACCATTCCGTATCCAATTCGGGCTCTGAACCTTTCTCAGGAGCAGGTGGATCTCGATACCTTGATGCAGTCCCGTAAGCCTTCAGCGGCTGCGGCTGCGGCTGAGTCTGAATCTGAATCTGGTGCCGAATCAAAGCCAGGGCCGATACCAGAGTCAAAATCAGAACCAAAACCAGAAGCCCTGAGCGACCGTCAGAAGCAGGCGATGGCGTATGCCAGTCAGCAACAGGACGTGGCCACAGAGAACGGTGATTCAGGTGGGGAGAGTAATGGCGACGGCAGTGGCTCGAATGGCCGTTAGGGGCTCTGGCTGATTACCAGGTTCTATTAAGTCATACAGCAGACACAAAAACGCCCGCTACATAGCGGGCGTTTTTGTCTGTTTCAGAAGACTCTGAAACCGGCTCTGTTACTTCTTGAACAGCTTTTGCAGTTCTTGCAGAGCCACCGGCCAGTATTCACGCAAGCTGGCAAATTCACGATCCAGCACTTCCATGTACTCATCGACATGTTCCACTGCATCGTGTTGTTCTGTCTGCTCGATACGAGCCAGACGATCTTTCAGATCAACCAAGCGGGCTTCCAGGTTGGCGATCTTGTTTTCCAGTTCAGCTTTGCTTTCGTACATGGACCTACTCCTTACAGACCCAGCGCCTGACTGCCGCCAATCAGCACCAGTGGGGCAATGAAGAACACCAGCAGAATGTAGCCGCCTGCGTACAGCTTGTTTTCAACCGCAGCGTCAGCCAGTTTTTCTGCAGCGAACAATGGAATATTACGCAAGAACGGGATGCTGTAAATAAATACCACAGACATCAGGTTAAAGGTCAGGTGCACCAGGGCCACTTGCAGGGCGAATACTGCGTTCGGGCCTGTTACCGCTGTGGCAGCCAGCAAGGCCGTTACCGTGGTACCAATGTTGGCGCCCAGGGTGAACGGGAAAATCTGACGCAGGGTGAACACACCGCTGCCGGCCAACGGCACGATCAGGCTGGTGGTGGTGGAGCTGGATTGAACCAGAACAGTAATCAGGGTGCCGGATGCAATGCCGGAAACCGGGCCACGACCAACGGCAGAGTGAAGGATTTCTTTCGCTTTACCCACCAGCAGGGCTTTCAGCAGCTTGCCGATCAGTGTGATGACGACAAAGATCAGGGCGATGCCCAGAACCACCATGACGATACCGCCAGCGGTGTCGCCCATCAGCGATTCGGAGTGGCCTTTAATAAAGCTCACCGGTGGCTTAACCAGTGGCTTGATGAAGTTCAGACCTTTCATCGACATGGAGTCAGCGCCCACCAGCATGGAGGATACCGACGCACCGATTTTTTCAAGGAAGCCGAACATGATTTCCAGCGGCAGGAAAATCATCACTGCCAGCAGGTTGAAGAAGTCATGCACAGTGGCCGCAGAGAATGCGCGGCGGAATTCAGCGCCCTGACGTACGTGGCCCAGGCTCACGATGGTGTTGGTGATGGTGGTGCCAATGTTGGCGCCCATGATCATCGGAATGGCAATTTGTACCGGCAGGCCACCGGCAACCAGACCAACAATGATCGAAGTAACCGTACTGGAGGATTGAATCAGGGCAGTAGCAACAGTACCGACAATCAAGCCAGTCAACGGGTTGCTGGCAAACTCAAACAATTCCTTGGCATGGTCGCCAGACGCCAATTTAAAACCACTACCAATGGTAGATACGGCGACCAGCAGCAAATACACCAGGCCGGCAATTTTCAGCCAGTTGATCCAGTTCGCCTTGGGTGTTTGCTCAACAGCGACGGACGCTGCAGTTGCTGTAGTTTCATTCATAACGAAATTACTCGTAGATTGAAGGTCTGAAATAAAGTGCGCGGATGGTCTCCGAGAAATATTACAGTTTTGTTACAGCGACAGCTTTGACTGTCATAAAGTCTTCATAAAACTGAAATATTTCAATTTTGGCTCTAATTTGAGCTTTTGTGATGAAGATCTCATCGGCAGCGCGATGGTACATAAACGTTGCCAAAACTGACAGTTCAGTTTCTTGTCATCACTCAATAGGTAGCCAATGAGCCGCGCTCTATTTTATTTCCAAGCTGGAATATGAGTGTTTCTGTTAAGAGCCGATGCTTTTATACTGTGTGGCGACACCTGACCAGCAACACCCACTTATCACTCGGACACTGCTATGGCTCGCTTTACCGGTACTGACGACTACATTGCCACTCCTGAACTTCAAATGGCTGTGAATGCCGCCATCACATTGCAAAAACCGCTGTTGCTTAAAGGTGAGCCTGGTACGGGCAAAACCATGCTGGCAGAGCAATTGGCCAGTGCGCTGGATACCGACCTGATTCAGTGGCACATCAAAAGCACCACCCGCGCTCACCAGGGCTTGTATGAGTACGATGCGGTATCACGCCTGCGAGACTCTCAGCTGGGTGTGGAAGGCGTAAACGACATCAGCAATTACATCAATAAGGGCAAACTCTGGCAGGCCTTTGAGGCTGATAAGCCGGTGGTACTGCTGATTGATGAAATTGACAAGGCCGACATCGAGTTCCCCAACGACCTGTTGCTGGAGCTCGACAAGATGGAGTTCTTTGTTTACGAAACCAGCGAACGGGTGGTGGCCAGGCATCGTCCCATCATTCTGATTACCAGTAACAACGAAAAAGAGCTGCCGGATGCGTTCCTGCGTCGTTGCTTCTTCCATTACATCGATTTTCCGGACCGCGATACCCTGCAAAAAATCGTCGACGTGCATTTCGATAACATCAAGCAGGAACTGGTCAGTGCCGCGCTGGAGGTCTTCTTCGATCTGCGCAAAGTGCCGGGCCTGAAGAAAAAGCCGTCCACCTCGGAAATGATCGATTGGCTGAAACTGCTGATGGCCGATGACATTGGTCTGGACGCCTTGCAGGGTAAAAAGGGCACCGACGCCATTCCACCGTTGCATGGCGCTCTGATCAAAAATGAACAAGACGTTATGCTGCTGGAAAAACTGGCCTTTATGAGTCGTCGTCGCGGTTAACGCCGGGGCTTGTTGCTATGTTGATTGATTTCTTTCAAATCGTCCGCGCTGCCGGTGTGCCGGTCTCTATCCGGGAATATCTGGATTTGATCAATGCCCTCAAGCAAAACCTGGCGTTCGCGGATCAGGAACAGTTCTATCAGTTAACCCGGGTGTGTCTGGTCAAGGATGAGAAATACTTCGACCGTTTTGACCGTGCGTTCGCCGCTTACTTTGCCGGCCTTGAAAGCTGGCAGGGCAAGCTCGAAGAACTGAACCTGCCGGAAGACTGGCTGCGCAAGGAAGTAGAGAAAATTCTGTCGGAGGCTGAAAAAGCCGAGATAGAAGGATTGGGCAGCCTTGAGAAAATCATGGAAGCCTTGCGCGAGCGGCTGGAAAATCAGACCAAGCGCCATCAGGGCGGCAGCAAAAACATTGGTACCGGAGGCACTTCACCCTTTGGGGCTCATGGCTACAATCCCGAAGGCATTCGTATTGAGCAGGGCCATAGCCGCCATAAAAAGGCGGTGAAGGTGTGGGAACAGCGCAATTACCGCAACCTCGACGACAACGTCGAACTGGGCATTCGTAATATCAAGGTGGCGCTGCGACGTTTGCGGCAGTTTGCCCGCCAGGGCGCTGCGGATCAGCTCGACCTGGATGACACCATTCGCTCTACCGCCCGCAATGCCGGATATCTGGATTTGAAGCTGGTGCCTGAGCGCCACAATGCCGTCAAGGTGCTGTTGTTTTTCGACATTGGCGGTTCGATGGATGAACACGTCAAAGCCTGTGAGGAGCTGTTCTCGGCTGCACGGGCGGAGTTCAAGCACATGGAGTGCTTCTACTTTCATAATTGCTTGTACGAGTTTGTCTGGAAGGACAACCACCGCCGCTATCAGGAACGCCTCAACACCTGGGACGTGCTGCATAAATACGGCCCCGATTACAAAATCATCTTTGTGGGGGACGCCACCATGGCACCCTACGAAGTGACTCATGTTGGTGGCAGTGTTGAGCACTACAACGAGGAGGCGGGTGCCGTGTGGTTACAGCGCGTGACCGACCAGTTCCCCCACGTCGCCTGGCTGAACCCGACACCGCACCATTGGTGGGGGCCGGGTGGGTCATTGGGCATGATTCGCCAGCTGATGGAAGACCGTATGTATCCGCTGACGGTCGACGGCCTTACCCAGGCCATTCGTGAGTTACAGCGCTAGCTTTGAATAACCCGCCGCGCTTTGAGAAAACGCTGCCGCTTTGTCATCTTCATTGAGCGCGACACATGCCGTCGGATTGCTTTGACGGCATTGTCAGGTGTCTGGCCGATTAAAAAACAGTCAGTCATTAATTCTGAAACAGTTCACGGTTCCTGTGGTCGCAACTGGATAGTATCGAATTGTCCGTGCCTTTTCGTAAGGCAATCTCTACCCGTTTGCAGCAGCGATGCAAGTGATGTCAGGAGGTGACCGATGGAATTGATGCAAATGAGTCAGGAAGAAGTTTTCAAGCTGACGTGCCAGGCGCTCGCCCGTGAGTTGCAGCAAGTGCACGAGGTTCTCGATGTGGTGCATGGCCCGCTGGAGCAGCAGCTGCATCAACTGGACCATGAATTCGAAGAGATTCTGCACGATACCGAAAGCCATGTGCCTCATTGGCAAAAAGCCAATGCCAAGGCGCAGCAGACACGCGCTCGGTTGAACGATCTGGCGCACCAGTTGAACTGAAGCAGTCAGCTGCTCATTTCAACAGCTAAAGAAAAACAAAAGGCGCAACAGAGAACTGTTGCGCCTTTTGTTTAGGGGCGGTTTTAAGAGTGATCGGTTTTCGGCGTGATTCGTTTTCAGCTGTAGATCAGATCACTTGGCGTCAGCTTTGCGCTGAGCTTCCTTGAAAGCCTTCTTTTCCGCCCGACGCTTCTGAATCACGTCCTGCAAGTCGTTACCCAGGTGGTCTTCACCACGCTCCCGTGCCAATTGCATCTGCTGTTCGCGCTGGCGGAAACGCTCACGCTGTTCTTCGGAGTATTCGTCGATGCAATGATGACAGCTGATGCCCTGAGCGTAGTGCTCGGATTGCTTGTCTTCTTCGGTAATCGGGCGACGACAGGCGTGGCACTGGTCGTATTCGCCTTTTTCCAGCTTGTGGTTAACGGTCACCCGGTTGTCAAACACAAAGCATTCGCCTTCCCACAGGGTTTCTTCTTCCGGAACTTCTTCCAGGTATTTCAGAATGCCGCCCTCGAGGTGGTAGACCTCGTCGAAGCCCTGTTCTTTCAGGTACGCGGTGGATTTTTCACAACGGATACCGCCGGTACAGAACATGGCGACTTTCTTGTTCTTCTGCGGATCAAGGTTTTCCTTCACGTACTGTGGAAACTCACGGAAGGTTTTGGTGTTCGGGTCGATGGCGCCCTTGAACGTGCCAATGCCCACTTCGTAATCGTTGCGGGTATCCACCAGTACCACATCCGGGTCTGAAATCAGCGCGTTCCAGTCTTTCGGCTTAACGTAGGTGCCTACGACGCGCTTTGGATCAATGCCTTCCACGCCCATGGTGACGATCTCTTTCTTCAGCTTGACCTTGGTGCGGTAGAACGGCTGTTCGTCGTCGTAGGATTCCTTGTAGCCGATATCGGCCAGGCGCTCGTCCTTGCGCAAGTAGTCCAGCAAACCGTCGATGCCTGCGCGGGTACCGGCAACGGTGCCATTGATGCCTTCGTTAGCCAGCAACAAGGTGCCTTTAACGTCGAGCGCCAGCATGGTATCCAGCAGTGGTTGGCGCAGCGCTTCAAAATTGTCCAGTGTGACAAATTTGTACATGGCGCAAACAACGATTTGTTCGCGCTGTGCAGCAGACGGATTAGCGGTATTTTGAGTCATATTTCCTCGCTTTCCCGGAACGTAAAACCGGTGCGTTTGATGGTAGTGGGTTGATACAGGTCAAAAGAGGGCGCGGAGTATACAAAAACCACTGCAAAACCCCAAACCGGGCTCATCGCCGAAAAATACAGAGCAGTAAAACGCCGCTATCGGTTGCGGCAGACAGAGATTGGCGGGTAAGGACTGAGGGGTGGAAAGTAGCGAAAGTGGGCAAAGCAGCGAAAGTGGGCAAAGCGGCTACGGATAGAGCAGAGAACAAGAAGGCCAACGCACCGGTTGATGCGTTGGCGCTACTGGTCAGAATCCGTTGATCAGAACTCGCAGTTATTGTTGTTCAGCACGTACTGCGGCAGCTCATCTTCGGCCGGAATTGGCGTTGGAACGCCCTCGTCATCAATGGATACAAATTTGAACAGGGCTTCGGTCACTTTTTCACGGTGACCAATACGGCCACGACGGACCCAGGCTTCCACATGGATTTGCATCGAGGTGCGACCGACCTGGGCAACTTCGGTGTAGACCCCCAGAATGTCACCCACTTTAACCGCGCGAATGAAGCTCATGCTGTCGACAGCCACGGTGACAACTCGGCCCTGGGCGCGTTGGCCGGCGCAAATTCCGGCAGCAATGTCCATTTGGGACAGTACCCAGCCGCCGAAAATATCTCCGGCCGGGTTGGTATCGCTGGGCATGGCAATGGTGCGGGTGGTCAGACGGCCGCGGGTGGTTTCGTTCATAGATTTTCTCGGTCTGGTTGCTCTCGGTGAGATCGCTCTCGGAGAGGCTGCTCTCAGTGTGTGCTCAAGATAGATCGCCGGATATTGGTTTCCGGTTGGGTGCGACAGTAGCGGGAAAACCTGCCTGTCGCGTTTGGCGCAATATAACCCAATCTTTCGGGGCCAGCTATCGGAACGGCTGTTCATTCAGGGGCGGTTCAATGCCTGATAGAAACCCGGGTGCCGTTCAGGAGTTCCAGAAATCGCGGTTGCGCAGCCGAAAACCGTGGCTGTCGCACTCGTAATGCACCAGCTCGAGTCCCTGCGGGGTGATGGCTTTGGTTGGCAAACCGGGCAATTGGGACAGCGGCTCGCGCATCACCGACGCCGGGGTTTTGTCGGCCAAAAAGCGCGACACCGTGACGTGGCTTCCCCAGGGCATGGCACTGCGAATACTGCGTTTATTGGCGCTCGATACCAACTGGTCGGCCAGCTGCCAAAAATGCTGGTTGGCTTTGCTGGCAGCAATCAGAGTGTTGCTGTTGTAGAGCCATTCGGTGAAGGTAATCTGGATGCGCTCGGTGAGCGACTGGCCAAGGGCAAGCCCTTCTTCAAAGAACCAGCTGCTGAATTGCAGCTCGCTTTTGCTGGCTTCGTGATCTGTTAAATCGTGCAGCTTGGGACCGACGGCAACCGTCGTGTACAGCGCCTCGGGGGCGTAGGTCAGGGCGGGGATAGTGCTGGCGACGGCCAGGCTGGCCTGGTGCAGTCGCTCGGTTAGCTCCGGCGGGTATTTCAACACCACCAGCATGCCGGCCTCGAACGGCCGATCGGCACCGGTTAACTGCAACTCCTGCTGCGCCATGGGGTGCTTGAATGCGTTCAGATAAATACTCTGCTGTTTTTCAAACAATGTATCCAGACTGCTGTGCATACCTGTCCCTCGCGCTGATCTCGTCCTGAGTGGAGTGGTGGTCGTTTATGTTTGATGTTCGACCTTGGTCGAATAAATCATCGGACGGGATGGTACTTTTGTACAGACTTAAAAAGCAGCAACTTGCATAAAAATTGGCCTGAATCACAACATAACGACCGTAAGGGAATGACAAATCCGCCAGTGGCGGGTGGATTGGCGGGGGATTGGCGGGGGATTGGGGTGGATTAGAAAGTAGCTGCGAATCAGTCGCTACTGAGCCAACTAACAGTCATCGCCAATCGCAGAGTATTCTGGCCATCACACTGTTAAACTCGTCACATTCTGCTTAGGGGACTGATCTGAATAACGCTGCGCGAGCAGCGGGGTATTCAGGCTGGCCCCGGTGTTATTGCAATGCCCACTGGGCTCAGGGACGGCATGATCAAGTTTTACCACTCCAACGACCTCGATGTTCTGAAAGGCATTTTGTTGTCTTTGATGAAGCACAACCCTCCGTCGCCGTTCGAGCAGGAAGCGATACTGGTGCAGAGTCAGGGCATGGCCCATTGGCTTAAACTGAACATCGCCGATGGTCTTGGGGTATCGGCTCAAGTCGATTTTCCACTGCCGTTCAGCTTTGTCTGGAAAGTATTTAACCAGCTTCGCCCGGATTTGCCGGAGCGCTCTCATTTCGACAAGCCGTTCATGACCTGGAAGCTCATGACCTTGTTGCCGGAATTGATTGAAGCCGCCCGCGATAACCCGGATCACCCGTGTGCGGCCATTGCTCACTATCTCGATGACGACCCGCAAGGACTGCGCTGTTTTCAGTTGTCACAAACCATCGCCGACGTGTTCGACCAATATCTGGTTTATCGCCCCGACTGGTTATTGGCATGGGAGAACCAGCAGGACGAGATTGAGGGCGCCGACATCTCCCTGCACCCGTGGCAGCCGGTGGTGTGGCGGGCGCTGGTGGAGCGCAGTCGTGAGTTGGGGCACAGCCTTGATCACCGTGCTCGCTTGATGGAACAACTGGCCGATTTGGTCAGGCAGCACCCGGAGCGCCTGAAGGGTTTGCCCAAGCGTTTGTTTGTGTTTGGTATTGCCGCGTTGCCAGGCAGTTACTGGCAAGTCTTGAATGCCATTTCTGAACGCATTGAGGTGCATTTTTTCCTCTTGAACCCGTGTCGAAATTTCTGGGGCGACATTGTCGACGACAAACGCCGGGCACGGATTCTGCGCCAGTCGCCAGAATCTGCCGCTTATCTGGAGCGGGGTAATCCCTTGTTGGCCAGTTGGGGGCAGCTCGGACGGGACTTCCTGACCATGGTACACGACACCGAATTAGAGCTCGACGTTGAAGCCTGGGTAGATCCTCAACCGCAGCCCCAGCGTAACCTGTTGCAGCACCTGCAAGCCGACATTCTTGAACTGCAAGACCGCCAGCAGCTGGCCTTTACCGAGCAAGCGTTAGACAGCAGTGATTTCAAACAAGCGGTTGAGGCAAGCGACGACAGCATTCGTATTGTCTCGGCTCACAGTCCGCTGCGGGAAGTGCAGCGCTTGCAGGACCAGCTACTGAATTGGCTGGCTGATGACCCGACCTTGCAGCCTCGCGACATCGTTGTGATGGTGCCGGACATTGATGCCTATGCACCCTACATTGATGCCGTATTTGCCAGCGCCGACGTCAGTCGAAAAGCCAACAGTCTCTATATCCCGTGGGCCATTGCCGACCAATCGCTGGTGGCAGAAAACCCGTTGCTAGACACGTTTTTGGCCTTGCTGGCGCTGCCAGACAGCCGCATGACGGTGACCGAAGTACAGGACTGGCTGGAAGTACCGGCCATTCGTTTGCAATTTGGCATTGCCGAATCCGATCTCGACACCATCAAGGAATGGCTGCAGCGAGCCAATGTGCGCTGGGGGCTGGATCGCCAGCAACGGAACGGTTTGGGCGTGCCCGGTTTTGAACAAAACAGCTGGCGTAAGGGATTGCGTCAGTTGTTGCTGGGGCTGATGATTCCGGAAACCCTGCCGTCCAGCTCCATGGTGCCTGGCTGGCAGGGTGACTGGCCGGTTTCGGCGGTAGAAGGCAGCAGCGCGGAATTACTCGGCAAGTTGCTGGCATTGATTGATGCGCTGGAGTACTGGCAGCAGGCGCTGGCCAAACCGGCGACTGCGCTGCAATGGATCGAACGGGTGTCCGAACTCACCCGGCAGTTGTTTACTTCAGACTTCAGTCGCGCCGATCAGGTATCCGCTTACGAACAGCAACGTCAACAGAATTCCCTGCAACAAATACGGGATGCCATTCAGAGCTGGCAACAAGAGCTGGAACTGGGTGGTTTGGTGAACGACGAGCAAGGCGGTGAACAGCAACTGTCGATTCGTGTGGTACGCGCCTGGTTTGTGAATGAACTGGGTCAGCAGGGCGGTTGGCAACGTTTTCTGGCCGGGCCAGTTAACTTCTGTACCCTGATGCCGATGCGTTCGATCCCGTTTCGGGTGGTGTGCATGCTGGGCATGAACGACGCCGACTATCCCCGTAAGGTGACGCCGGTCGGGTTTGATCTGATCATGGCGGGTAAGCGTCGTCAGGGAGACCGTTCCCGTCGGGACGACGACCGTTACCTGTTTCTGGAAGCCGTCAGCTCGGCGCAGGACAAACTCTATATCAGCTACCGTGGTCGCGGTGTGCGCGAGAATAACGAACAACAGCCTTCGGTATTGGTCAGCGAACTAACCGACTACTTGTGTGATGGTTATTGCCTGTCGGACTGGCAGCCAGCGGCTCATGCCGATAGCCGCCAGTGGATGCGTCAGTGGTTGCAGGAAGAGCTGCCTTTGCAGCCGTTTAATCCGCAGCTGTACTTGCCGCGCTCTCCAGACAATGCGGCTCAAGACAATGTGGCCTGGGACAATACGATCCAAGACAGCACTAAAGAGAACAGCAAGATTCCCTCTCGCACGATTCAAAGCTATCACCCGTTGTGGGCCGCCGTGGCTTCAGCCCCCATGCAAGTTGAACCTGAACGGTTTATTGCCAAACCCTTGCCGATACCGGAAGAGTGGCAAGACGATCCACAGTCGGCCTTGCAGCTGGAGCTGAGCGACATTCAATCGGCGTTGAAAAGCAGTGCTACGTTCTTCCTCAAACGTCGTTTGCGCATCGACCTGCAACCGCGTTGGCAGGAAGAGCGTACCGAGGAACCGTTCCGGCTGGATACGCTGGAGCAGTATCTGTTTCGCGATGAAGAAGTCGGGCTGGAAATCGCTCAGGTAGCCGCTGACTCGGGAACCGATTGCGGCTTGCAGCCCGATAGTCTTAAGCGTTTACAGCGACTGCAATCGCTCGGCCAGCTACCCGTCAATGTGCTGGGAGAACTGGCTCTTGAAGATGCCATAGCCGAGGTGCAACCCCTGGTTCAGCGAATTCGGCAGCTACAGCCTCAAGTCGGCGAGGCTACTTCCTGGCGTGTGGAACTGCCACTGCCTGCGTCTGTACGGGCCTTGTTCGGCAACCATGAGCGCTTGAGTGCCAACGAACAGCTGACCATCAGTGGCGAGAGTCTGGCGATGACGGCCGGTAAAACACTCGTTCGATGGCGCAGCGGTAGCGTGCGCGGCAGTCATCTGCTGGATGCCTGGGCCGAACTGTTGTTAGCCAATCTCGCCTCCGACGGTGAGGTCAGCAACCTCAGCTATCTGGGATTGGGGGACCGCAAGAGCGGCGAGGTATGTGAATACCAGCTGGGCTGTCCTGAACCAGAGCAAAGCCAGGCGCTGTTGCTGGAAATGGTCGAATACCTGATGCAAAGCTGGCTGATGGCCGGTGACTTGCTCCCCGATTTGCTGTTCAGCCTGCTGTCACAAACGCCGGATGTGGATCTTGCTGCCGTCGCAGCCGGTTCCAACGACGATGACAGCGAACACCAACAAGCGATCGAAGAATGGCTAACCCTTGTTAGGCAAGCATTGGCCAGCGACTTTGGCGAGTTGCAAGGGGCTGAACTGCAACGCTGTCGGCCGGAATTATTGGAGTCACTGCTGAAACCGGACTACCTGCAACACTGGGTCAGCCGTCATAACCACCTGATGTCGTCCTTGATGAAATACACAACACGCGCCGATGCGGCTCAGGAGGGAGTATGACCTCCATGAATGCCATTCCACTGGATGTTTCCACTTTTCCGCTTACCGGCCAATCGCTGATTGAAGCCAGTGCGGGCACCGGCAAAACCTTTACCATTGCCAGCCTGTACAGTCGTTTGAGTCTGGGACATAACACCGGTTTGCCGCCGTTGGGTTGTGATCAGATTCTGGTGGTGACCTTTACCAAGGCCGCCACGGAAGAACTGCGTGGCCGAATTCGTGAGCGCCTGCGCGGCAATCTGGAAGACCTGCTGCGTCAGCAAGCCGGTCTGCCATTAACAGACGGGCTGCTGGCCAGTTGGTTACAACAGCTGGACTGGTCGGACGAGCAGCTGCAACAGCAGATCGACAGCTTGCAGGCCAACCTGTCGGCGATGGACGACGCCAGCATTTACACCATTCACGGTTTTTGTCAGCGCATGCTGAAGCAGTTTGCCTTCGACAGTGGGGTGATGTTCAGCGCTGATCTGGAGATGGATACCGCCAGCTGGCTGAAGCAGGCCTGTGAAGATGTGTGGCGTCAGCACATGTATCGGGCAGAGCGTACCGATGTGCTGGTGTACCGTTCGGTGTTTCCGTCGCCGGACGAACTGATGAGCAAGATTCGGGGCTGGTTCTCGCGCCCGGATACGGTGTTTGTCCCACCGGTGCCTGCGGCCGAAGCACCGGACTCCCGTGAAGCCGAACAGGCGTTCGAGAAAGCACTGGCGGCGGCTCAGGCGAGTGGCTGGCAAAGCATCGGCGACTTGCTGTTGGAAGCGGCCACCACCAAACAGCTGAACAACAACAGCTATAAACCGGCTTCTATACCTGGTTGGCTGAAAGACCTGCAACGCTGGTTTGATGGCGGCTTTTCACTCAAGGTGCCAGCCAAGGCCGAGAACTTTACCGCTCGCCAGTTGAGTGTCAAAACCAGCAAAGGCAAAACCACGCCAGAGCACGATTTCTTCGATGCGATGGACGTGCTGCTCAGTGCACTGGAACCATTGCAGCAGTATCAGCACCAGTTACTGAAAACCCTGCCCAAAGCCTGGTTTGATGAGGTGAAAACCCGCTACTTCCAGCTGCTGGAGCAAGCCGGTGCCTTGTCGCCAGATGACCTGTTGCGGCTGCTGGACAGTGCCTTGCAAGGGGCTCAAGGTTCCGCACTGGCGCAGCAAATCCGAACCTTGTATCCGGTTGCTCTGATTGATGAATTTCAGGATACCGATCCGATGCAGTATCGGATCTTCCAGACCATTTATGCCACGGCTGCTGATACAGAGGATGGCGCTGAGTCAGCACCCGCCTGTGGCCTGACCGCCATTGGTGACCCCAAACAGGCGATTTATGCCTTCCGTGGGGCGGATATTTTTACCTACATTCAGGCCCGTCGACAGATGCCGCCAGAGCGTATTTTTACGCTGGATACCAACTGGCGCAGTCACAGTCGCATGATTGGCGCTGTGAATCGGCTGTTCGATGAGCACCCGTCGCCATTTGTGTTTGATGACGATATTCCTTTCTTTCCGGTAAACGCCGCTGGTAAACATGACGATGCTGCTTTGCGACTGAACGGCGAGGCGGCTGCACCACTGCAATTCTGGCTGCCCTCTGATGCCGAGGCGGAAGAAGAAACCCGGGAAGCCGGTGTACGCCGCTGTGCTGAAGACTGTGCCGACAGCATTCAGCGCATGCTGGCCGGGGCGGCGCAGTTGGGTGAGCAGACAGCTCAGGCGCGGGACATGGCGGTGTTGGTACGAACCAATGCCCAGGCGCAAATGATGCGTGATGCGCTGGCGCAACGAGGCATCGCAGCGGTGCTGCTGTCGCGGGAGTCGGTGTTCAAATCGACCACTGCGGTCGAGCTGCTGAACTGGCTTAGCGCGGTGGCGGAACCGGCTGACGAGCGTTTGCTACGCAATGCACTGGCAACCCGCTTGCACGGTTTTAGCGTTCACCAGATTTACCAGTTGCAAGTGAACGAACGCGAGCTGGAACGTCAGTTGGAGTGGATGCATCACTACCACGAACGCTGGAACCGTAACGGCATTATGGCTGCCATTCTGGACTGGATGGCCCGGGACGATCGTGCCGCCCGCATTCGCCATCAGGCGGATGGTGAACGCACGCTGACCAACTTGCTGCATTTGGGCGAGTTGTTGCAGCAGATCAGCCGTCGTTTGAAAGGGCAGCAAGCCTTGTTGCGCTGGTTCCGTGAGCGGGTGCTGGACGCCAATGAATCCGGCGAAGACGCCCAGTTGCGGCTGGAGTCGGACGCCAATCTGGTGTCGATTGTCACCATTCACAAATCCAAGGGTTTGGAATACCCGTTGGTGTTCCTGCCGTTTGTCTGGGCAGACCTGACCAAGCTGAATAACGTTGAAGACGTGCGCTATTTTGACGGCGAGCAGGTGATTCTTAACCTGGATGCCGGTCGGGATGAACGCGATCTGGCGGCCCGCGACAAACGGGCTGAATACATGCGTCTGTTGTACGTGGCACTGACCCGGCCGAAACAGGGCTGCTTTGTGTGGTTGTCGAAGGCGAATGTCGGCGGTCGTGCGAAAAATCCACCGCCGGTGTTGCAGTCGTCGGCCCTTGGCGAGTTATTGCAAATACAGCAGCGAGGCTGGCAAGGGCTGGCTGAATTGTCTGATGACAGCTTGTATCTTGGCCCGGCACCTGAGCTGCAGCCAGACGAAGCAGCTTTTTCAGGCGCATACGCCGAACAGCTGGGCGACAATGCCCAGCTGCAAGCGGCTGACTTTACCCGCAAGATAGATCGCCGCTGGCGGGTTTCCAGTTTCACCGCCTTGAGCCAGCAGGATGTGGCCAACGAGCAGGGTCTGGAAGAATCCCAGGAAGGTGGTCTGCGACAAGACGAAGGCAATGGCTGGCAGCAAGCCAGAGGTATGCTGAATGCCGGGTTGCCAGTTGCTGGCACTGCAGGAGTGATTCCTGGCGGCGAGAGCATGAGCGGTGCTGGCAACAACCTGACAGAGGCTAATGCCGAACTGGCCGCTGAAGCCCAACGGGCAGCTAGGCAACAGGCCTTTGTGCAACATCTGGCCATGCAATTCCCGCGTGGCTCTCAGGCCGGTACCTGTTTGCACAGCATTTTTGAACACTGGAATTTTACCGACAACAAGGCGCTGCAACGGGATGTATTGCCGAAAGCATTGCGCCACTTCGGCTTGCTGGACGACGTGTTGGCCATTGCGCCCTCTGACGCTGACGAAGCGTCTGAGATCCCGATTGAAGAGCACCAGGCAATCGAACAGCTGTCAGATTGGTTGCAGCATGTGGTGACCACGCCGCTAAGCGGCGACATCCAACTGCACCAGCTCGATAGTCGTCAGCGACTGGATGAAATGGAGTTCTGCCTGCCCGTCGGCAATCTGTTCGCCGATGGCCTGAATGCCTTGCTGCGTGACAGCCGTAGCGCCGATATGCAACGCCCCAAACTGCAATTCCGGCCACTGGATGGCTACCTGAAAGGCTTTATCGACCTGATTTTCTGTGTTGACGGCCGTTACTACCTGTTGGACTACAAGTCGAATTATCTGGGCGACAACCCGGAAGATTATCTGGGTGAAGCGCTGGATCAGGCAATGGCTGCACATTACTACGATTTGCAGGCTCGTATTTACAGTCTGGCGTTGGATCAGTTCCTGCGTCACCGGGTTCCGGATTATTCCCCAGCGCAACATTTGGGTGGTGTGTTCTATCTGTTCCTGCGGGGGATGCAGCCAGGCTGTGATTCGCAGTCGGGAGTGTGGTTCAGCCCGATTGACCCGCACGATTTGGCCCGTTGGCAGCGAGGCATGTTGCGTTTGCCTGCCACGGAATCCGTGGAGGGCAAAGCGACTGGTCTGGATTCTGGCATGAACTCTGGTTCTAGTACGAACCTCAGCATGAACTCCGGCACGAACTCCAGTCAGCAAGGGGAGTTACCTTTCTAATGATGTCTCAAGGATCAACTCGTCATCCGCAAACCGATGGGCTGCAAATCAGCATGAAACAGAGTGCCATGGCGGCACTCTGGCAGGCATTGCAGGAAAGCGACCGGCTGCGGGAAATCGACTGGCAAGTGGCCAGACAGCTGTTTCTGTATCAGTCGCAGTCGTCCGGCCCTGACAATAGAAGTCAGGAAGCTCAGCAAAGCCGGAATGCTCATAACAATTGCCAGGATCAGGATGCCGCAATGGTAGTGGCCGGGCTTTTGGTATCCTGGGCCTTGGGGCGAGGACAAGTGTGCCTGCCGCTGGCAACGTCCCCCCTGAAAGACATTTTGCCGCAGGGCTTGTACGTCGATGCGGCCAGCTCTACTTCCAGCGCGAATTCTGGTCAGGTTCCGTCCGCCATAGCCGCGCTGAATATGCTTTGGCCGACACCACAGCAATGGCAAGGCTGGCTGGAGCAACATCCGGCGGTGTTTAACAGCACCGCCGCTGGCCCGGATGCTGTTACGGCGGCTTATCAGGGCCAACCGCTGGTGCTGGAAACCTGGCCGCAGCCACGCTTGTATCTGGCGCGTTATTTCTTTTATCAGCACGGTCTCGAACAGCAGATTCGCCAGCGACTGGCTTTGCCGGTCGAGCTGAATATGACAGCCATGGCGCCGGTATTTGCAGACCTGTTTCCGCCGCAGGCTGTGCCCGCCAGTGCGGGGCTAATGGAGCGGACCGACTGGCAAGCAGTGGCCGCTGCAACGGCCTGTTTGCAGCGTTTTTGTGTGATTACAGGTGGCCCGGGAACAGGCAAAACCCACACGGTTACGCGCTTGCTGGCGGCTTTGCTGAGCGCCGAACCGGATCTTCGAATTGCCCTGGCGGCTCCGACAGGAAAAGCCGCTGCCCGCATGACCGAGTCGATTCGTGCTGCCCGTGAGCGTGGGGATGTTGCTCATGCTGACGCCATCCCGGATACCAGTTTTACCCTTCATCGTTTGTTGGGCTGGCGACCTGATGGTTTCCGCTACGGCGAACAGCAAACCTTACCGTATGACTGCATTGTGGTTGATGAATCCTCGATGATTGACCTTGCCATGATGTATCAGTTGGTGGCGGCAACTCCGGCTTCAGCGCGGTTGATTTTGCTGGGCGACCGGGACCAATTAGCCTCGGTGGAAGCCGGCAGTGTGTTGGCAGATCTGTGTAATGCCGGTAACCAGTGCTGGCCCGATGCGCAGTTTGCCGCCCGGATTAGCGCATTGTGCGGCCAGCAGTTGCCTGCCAATACCAGTGCTGGGGCGACTTTCGAGAACAGTACAGAGAGCAGAGAAGACAACGGTTGGGTATCTGATGATTCCGCTGATCACTTACAGCCGTTCGAAACAGCAGACCTGTTTGCAAGCGCTGACCTTGTCCCGGATTCCGCGCCAACGGAGTTTCCTCCCTCAAATTCAGATCCCATTGCGTCGGTGATGAGCGGTGCTGCAACCAGTACAGATGTCGTCGACCAGCCAGCATTTAATATGGCCAATGCCGTTGCCGAACTGAAAGTGTCACGCCGTTTTACCGCCGACAGTGGTATTGGCCAGCTGGCCAGTGCGGTGAATCAGGGGCGCTCCAGTATTGCCTTGCAGCTGTTCGGTCGTCACCCTCAGGCGTTGTCGCTGCGTTTGCATGATGATCAAGGCGCCATGCCTCGCGATGCGTCGCAACTGTGTGACTGGGAAACGGACTTGCTGGACGGTCATCGCTACTATTGCAGCCGCATTGCCGTTGCAGCGCCGCGTTCGATGCAGGAGCAGGAACAGGCAGGGGCCGAGGCGCTGGCGGCGTTTGCCGAGTTTCAGGCGCTGGTGGCGGTGCGACAAGGGCCATTTGGCGTGGAGAATCTGAATCGCCATGTTGAGCAACTGCTGACGCGACAAGGGCTTCTAAATCGGGCGTCAGACAGCGTCTGGTACGCAGGGCGCCCGATTATGATTACCCGTAACGATTACGACCTCGGCCTCTACAACGGCGATATCGGTGTGGTGGTGCGTGATACCAGCGGAGAATTGCGGGTGGCCTTTGAGGCACGGGAAGGCGGAATTCGCTTTTTATTGCCCAGCCGACTGCCCAGCCATGAAACTTCTTTCGTTATGACAGTCCATAAAAGTCAGGGATCGGAGTTTCAACAGGTAATGTTGCTGTTGCCAGAGCAATGGCAGCCAGTGATCACCCGAGAGCTGATTTACACCGCGATCACCCGAGCCAAGGAACGCTTTGTGTTACTGACCCAGCCCGAAGTTTGGCATATCGGTTTAAAGAGCCGGGTAGTGCGAGCCAGTGGCTTGCGTGACGCTTTGTGGGCGTCAGATCGGTGAGTGCAGCCAAAAACCGACATATTTACCCTTTGGAAAAGTCCTGTTCTGGCTCTGAACGACAGGGCATTTTATTTAACTGTTTATATTTACATGCGGAGTTTGCATGACCTCCCAACGTGACGATTCGGATATCAACGAACCGCTGGTAGCGTCCCGTGAAACCAGGACTCACTCAACATCACAGTCTTCAGCACCGGTACCGGGTGGCAAGCCGCCACGCGGCATCCTGTTCTGGCTGGGCCGCACCGTGCTGGTGTTGCTGCTGTTATTGATCATTCTGGTTCCGCTGGTGCGTTACGTGGCACCGCCGTTGGCGATTTCCTGGTTGAAGAACTGGTACGCCGAGCAGGGTGACGAGTACCAGTTGCAACTGGCGGACTGGCAGCTGTCACTGTGGTCCGGCACGCTGGCGCTGAATGGCATTGTGCTGGATCACCCGGGTAAGGATGGCGACCAAACCTCATTGCAGTCTCTGACGTTGGATGTGAATACCGGCCTGCTCAAGGACCGCACCATCGAGATTGAAGGCGTATCGGTGTCTGGCTTAACACTGCAAGCCAGTATGGCCGATAGCACTTTGCACCTTGCGGGTCTGGAATTGCCGCTGGAACAGCAGGCGACGTCTACAACAACTGCAGGCGCCACCAGCCCAAGCGAGCCATGGCGGGTAATGGTCAATGACCTGACGTTGTCGGACTGGAACCTGAACTGGCAGCAGCCAGGCCTGAGTAGCAAGGCCACCCTGAAACAGTTGTCGCTGGCGAATTTCGACAGCGAGAACCCCGCGTCATTTGATGTGACTACCTCGGTGGCGCTGGAATCCCTGGCGCTTGATGACCAACTTCTGACCAGCCTCAACCAACAAGCCTTGGTTGATACCTTGCAGCAGTCGCTGGCGGCCGATACCGAGTTGAAGCTGACGTTAGAACAGCCGTTTCAGGTTGATTGGTCTGGCCGCGTTACCCAGTGGAACAGCACGCCGGGAGTGGCAGGCGACCTGACACTGGGAAGGCTGGAATTGCGGGCTCTGGATGCTATCGAGCTGGGATTCGATCAGTTTTCGGTGGAGGGTATCGAGGCCAGTGCGTCACAACAGGCATCCGCCGAGGTGAATTTGACCGGTCTGCATATTACCTCTCCTAACGCTCGTCAGGTGGCGCGAGACCTGTTTGTGCTGGAGCAATACCAGCTTGATCGGGCGCTGTTCGACGGTCAGATGCTGCAACTGGGCAAGCAAACCATCAAGGGTCTGAAGATTGATGCCCGATTGGAAGACGAGCGTCTGAATCAACTGCCGTTTGTGATTGCATCGGTCAATACAGCGGATGCCCAGGATTCTGTTAACGGAGGTACTGACTCCAGTGAAACGGGTGTCAGTGAGTCCGCTGAGCGTAGTTCCGTAGCAACACAAACAGCTACACAAGTAAGCCCGCAAGCAAGCCAGTCTCGTCGTGGTACTGGTCCGGGTGGCTTGCCGGAATTTCATCTCGAAGGAGTGGATGTTCAACAGCTGGACATCGGCTATCGTCAGTCTGGCATTGTGGCGCACATCACTTCGGATGCCATGAATCTGGGGGTGATCGACAGCGCCCAGAATCTGCCGATTGAATTGAACGGTAGTCTGGATGTTCAGCGTCTGGAAGTCGAAGAGCCTCAATCCGTGGCCCTGCTGCAACCGTTGAACTTCCGCTGGTACGGTCAGCTGCGTGATTGGCGTCGCCAGCCGCAGCTGGTGGGCGACGTTGTCTTTGAACACTTCTCGGGCCGTGCAGAAGGTCAGCCACCGCTGTCGTTCGATAGTCTGGCGGTGGAGGGCATCAGCGCTGACCGTCATATCCAGTCTGCTGAACGGATAACCCTGAGCAATCTGGTGGCGCAATTCCCGGACGGCGAAACAGAAGCAGTCAAAAACAAGGGGCCTTTGCTGAGCCTGGCCAGCTATGTGATTCCGAAGCCCTATTTCGATGGCGATGCCTTCACCACCGGGATACAGACGTTTGCCGGTTTGAAGATGAATCTGGTGCGCTTGCAGGACGGCCGCATTGCCGGTACGCCGGTGGCCTCGGATGCCGGTGCCAAAGCCAATAATGGCGGCACGGGCAGCTCAGAAGGGCCCGTCGCGCCGACGGTAAATCCAACCTTGCCAATCCTGATTCGGGTGGATGGGGTTGAGCTGCTGACTGAAAACGCAGGCACGGCCATCGATAGCCGTATTGAGTTTGAAGATCAGGCGATTCAGCCAAATCATCGCAGCTCTCTGCAACTGCGTACCTTCACCGTGGGCCAGGTCGACAGCAATGAGCTGTTGGGCAATCCGGAGAGCCGTGTACCGGTGAGTGTGTTGGCGGGCCTCGACAAATACAACGACATCAAACTGGATGCCAAAGTGGGGTTGAGTGGCGGTTTGCCTGAAGGCAATTTCAACTTCTCCATCAGTCAGATGAACTTGCCACCGTTCAGTCCTTATGTGTCTCAGGCGATTGGCTACAAGGTGCAAAAGGGCATGCTGCAGTTGAAGTCGAATGTTGATGTGGTGGCGGGACAGATGGACGGCAAGGCGACGCTGCGACTGCAAAACAGCAAGTTTGAACCAGCCAACCAGAAGCGGATTGACCGCGTCAGCAAGCAAATTTCGATGCCGGTTGAAACCGTGTTGTCGGTACTGAAAGACGATAACAACAACCTCAAAATTGATATCCCGATCGACGGTCCGATCAACGACCCGGGTATCGGCATCAACGACATTCTGCAACAGGTGACCAAAACCGCGGTGCGTACCGCCACCCTGTATTACTTGCAGCAAGCGTTTCAGCCTTACGGTGCGCTGATCAGCCTGGGCTCTATGGCGTCCGATACCCTGTTTGCCATTCGACTGGAGCCGCTGAAATATCAGCCACAACAGTCAGATCTGACCTCTGAACAAACGGATTACCTGCAAAAAGTTGTCTCCACCATGAAGAAAAAGACGGCGCTGGAGCTGCAAGTGTGTCCGTTCGTCAGTAAGGAAGAAGCGGCCGCCATGGGAGATCAATGGTTCGGTCTTGGCATTCAACGCGGTGAAAACGTTAAGGACTGGTTGTCGCAGTTCAAGGACGACAAGGACAAGTCCTTGTCCCGTCGAATTACTGTCTGTTCGCCCGAGCAAGGCAAGGACTCCCGGGTAGAGATGGGTTTCTAACGCCAGTACCACTGCCCGCTGAAAACGCCTGACCAACTGGTCGGGCGTTTTTATTTGTGGACACTGGTTTTCGGTGTGTTAAATAAGTGCTATCAGGTACGAAATTATTACAAATTAGTACCAGAATGCCATTGAGGTGCCTTCTCATTTGCATTACCTTTCCTGACGTTTTTGACACACAACAACAAGAGTTAGGAAAATCATGAAACGTTCGATGCTGGCAGCTGCCATTGCAATGGCTGCTTCTTCCACGGTTATGGCTGAAACCAATGCTGAACTGAAAGCAGAAATCGCCGATCTGCGTGAGCAACTGAATGCCGTTGCCGACATGGTGGAAAGCAAGGAAAGCGCTCACAGCGGTGTGAGCCTGGGTGGTTACGGTGAAATCCACCTAAACCTGAATAACGGTACCGACAACGAAATCGACTACCACCGCTTCGTATTGTTCCTGGGTAAGGAATTCAACGACACCACGCGTTTCTTCGCTGAGCTGGAGCTGGAACACAGCCTGGCCGGTGACGGTAAGCCAGGTGAAGTTGAGCTGGAACAGGCTTTCATCGAGCACGATCTGAACGCCAACAACTCTGTCAAAATGGGTATGTTCCTGATGCCGGTTGGCCTGCTGAACGAAACCCACGAACCAGATACCTTCTACGGTGTTGAGCGTAACAACGTAGAGAAAAACATCATCCCAACGACCTGGTGGGAAGGTGGTGTTATGTTGACCTCTCGTCTGGCTCCAGGCTTGGCAGTAGATGTGGCCATGCACTCTGGCCTGAGCACTTCCGACGGTACCATCCGTAAGGGCCGTAAGAAGGTCGCTGAAGCACCTGCCAACAAGGCTGCTTACACCGCACGTATTCGTTACACCGCCATTGCCGGTCTGGAGCTGGGTGCAACCCTGCAACGCCAGGACGACATGCTGCAAGGCGCGGGTACTGAAGAAGTGAACGGTACTCTGGTTGAAGCGCACGCCGCTTACCAGAAAGACGGCTTCGGTCTGCGTGCCCTGTACGCCAGCTGGTCCCTGTCTGACGCTGTTGAAGATCAGGGTCTGGCCAAAGGCGAAGGCGCCACTTCCCAGAAAGGTCTGTACATCGAGCCTTCCTACCGCGTCGGCGATGTGGGTGCGTTCTACCGTTACAGCCGTTGGGACAACCAGGCTGACGCCGATCTGGGTACCGATTACACCCAGCAAGACGTCGGTGTTAACTACTGGTTGAGCGAAACCGTTGCCCTGAAAGCGGACTACTTCCGTCAGAACAAGGATGGCGATCTGAACGCGACCGGTTACAACCTGGGTCTGGGCTACAGCTTCTAAGCGATAGCCAATCCGCAGGATAGCCAAAGCCCGGTGCATCGAAAGATGCATCGGGCTTTTTTGTGTCTTGCAGGTTTGTGCAGTGCAGGTTTGTGCAGTGCAGGTATATCGGTGGCAGATTCCTGAATGACAGATTCCCGGACGGCAGGCATAAAAAAACCGGAGTGGCGAACCACTCCGGTTTTTGTCAGGCAGTGAAAACCGGGATTAAACCGGTTTCACAACGAACAGCAGGTCGCCCTGGTTCACCTGTTGGCCATCGGCGTTCATGATACGAGTGACCTTGAACTTCTGGCCTGCCGGGTACAGTTCGGCACCAGCACGGTTGAACTGCTTCAGGCTCAGCGGCGTGAACATCTTCATCGCTTCCATCAGACACAGGGTCTGCTCAACGTCGATGATGTCGCCTTCTTTCACGAACGCAGGTTCGCTTGGAGAAGATGAGCCGTAGAAGATAGACGTGGTTGGAGACAGAACTTTCAGTTCGTCAGAACCTTCAATCTTCAGTTCAGAAGCATCTACTGCGTCAGCGGCCAGATCGGCGGCTTCTTCAACGTCCTTGATCAGGGCATTGAGGTCGGTGCGATCCAGGAATTTCGGCAGGTAGCCAGTGTCGTAAACACCGTTCTTGAACACTTCATCATCCAGAATGCGCATGGCGGTCGGGATGTTGGTGCACACGCCGGTGATCTTCACGCGGCTCAGGTATTCACGCAGCTTGGCTACAGTGTCTTCACGGTCCTTACCGTAACAGATGATCTGGACGATCATGCTGTCGTAGAACGGTGATACTTCCTTACCGGCAGCGGCCATGGAAATCAGATCGATGTAATCTTCTTCCGGCAGTACGCATTCGCGGATCTTGCCCGGAGTAGGAACGAACTGCAGCTCGTCACCCTTGATTACCGGCTTCTCGGCGTTGATACGTACTTCAATGGCGTAACCGTTCTGCTTCGGCGTCAGGTCAGCAATGGATTCGCCTTCCGCGATCTTGAACTGGGTGGATACGATATCAATACCGGATACCCATTCCGTTACAGGGTGTTCTACCTGCAGACGGGTGTTCATTTCCATGAAGTAGATGGTGTTGGCATCGAGGTCGAAAATGAATTCAACGGTACCGGCACCGAAGTAGTCCACGGCGTCGGCCAGCTTGGTGGCGTAGTCGTAGGACAGCTGTTCCAGTTCACGCGGCAGCATGGTGGAGCCGGATTCTTCGAACAGCTTCTGGTTGTTACGCTGTACGGAACAGTCACGCAGACCCAGAATCTTGGTGTTGCCGTGCTTGTCACGCAGTACCTGTACTTCGATGTGACGCAGGGAAGTGACAAACTTCTCCAGGTACACGTCGCCGTTACCGAAGGCCGCCTTGGCTTCCGTAGAGATCTGGTGGAACAGGGTGTGCATCTTGTCGGCAGAGTGAACCACCTGGATGCCTTTACCACCACCACCGTGTACGGCTTTCAGCAGTACCGGGTAACCGATTTCTTCTGCAACCGCCGCTGCGTTGGCAGAGCTGGTCAGAATGCCGTGAGAGCCTGGGACAACCGGAACTTCAACGCGCATCGCGGTGTTAATCGCGTTGGACTTGTTACCCATGGTTTCCATGGAGGAAACAGCAGGGCCAATGAAGTTGATGTCGTGGTTGCCACACAGAGCGGCGAACTGGCTGCTTTCAGACAGGAAGCCGATGCCCGGGTGCAGGGCTTTGACGTTTTCGTGGTGCGCAACACGCAGCACGGACTTGGCGTTCAGGTAGGATTCATCCGGAGTGTTACCACCGATACAAATCACACGGTCTTCAGGGCCAAGCATGTCCACTGGAACGGAGTTCATGTCCGGGTCGGACTGAACCAGAACCACCTTGATGTCGTTTTCCTGAGCCTTGCGGATCAGTTTCACGGCAGTACAACCACGGGCGTGTACCAGCACCTTGTCGACAGGACCGAATACCTTGTCGCTGTTGGCGCCTTTGCCAGTGTCCGGAATCAGACGCTCGGCAGTCACGTAACCTTGCAGAACACGATCCAGAACGTCATCAACGGTGTGACGTGCGGTTGGCATGTCAGGGTCGATGGCGCGCAGACGGTCGTCCATATCGTCGAAGAACGGGTGGGCCACCAGACCGTCCATGGACTTCGGAGAAACAGACAGGTAGTTGGACAGGGTGCTGGTGCTTGGCAGGTAGCTAGGCACAACAATCTGACCGGCGAACGGCATGTTGGTACCGGAGAAGTAGTAGGTCTGCGCCAGCGGGTGAGTCACGAAGGACGCCTGCGCACCACCAGTACAGTCACCGAAGCCGAAGATCACCATTGGCAGTTCGTTGTCACGAACAAAACGGGTGATACGGTCGTTGGTTACCGCCATGGAGAACAGTGCCGCAGCACCTTCTTTGGTTTGCATACCACCGGAAGAAACGAAACAAACGATTGGCAGGTGCAGCTTGGCACACTCCACCATCAGCTTGCAGAATTTCTCGGCAGAAGCCATATCGAAGGCACCGGCCTGGAAGTCCAGGTTGGATACCAGCGCACCGACTTGCTGTTCGCGCTCACCAATCTTGATGGTACCGATACCGGTGATCACACCACATGGCTTGACGTCTTTCTTCAGAGCGCCTTCGATGGAGCTACGGAAGCCTGGGAATTGAACCGGGTCAGCCGACATCAGGTTGGCGTTGGTTTCCTGGAAATCGCTGAAGAAGCGCTCAATGATGGCATTGGCGGAGGTCTTCTTCTGACGCTTGGTGTCGTCCAGAACCTGCTGGATCAGCAAGTCGTGGTAGGCCATGGTCAGACGGTTCCAGAAGTCTTTACGACGACCAATGGTTACCGGGTTGATGCGACCGTTGTAGGCCTTGCCCTGTTGCTCGGCGGAATAGTATTCCGGCAGCAGTTTTTCCAGAATGAAGGTGATCACCACGAACAGGGTGTCAGACAGACGTGGGAACGCCAGCTTCTTCCATTCTTCAACGGACTTCAGGAAGGCACCACGCTGACCGCTCTTGCAGAAGTAGCTCAACCAGTAGTTGAAGGATTCCTTCTCTTGCTCGGTGTAGGTGTCGCCAGAAGTCGCTTCGGCGAGGGATTTTTCCAACAGTGCTTTCAGGCTTTCCAGCGACAGCGCGCGGCTCTCGTTGGCTTCCTTGGCAACGTTCACCAGGTTGCTGATGAAGTTGTCGTACATCTTGCCGAACACCAGCATGTTGTGACACACCTGGGTGAATTCCAGACGCAGTTCATCATGCAGAATGGCGTCCAGAATGGTGATGTCCGGATGCTGTGGGTTCTGGATGTTTTCCTGACGGAACTGGATGTACGGCGCCAGAGACTCTTCCAGAATACGACGGTTGGCTTCGATGGTCGCCGCGTCGGTGCTGTTGGCCAATGCTTCGGTACGGGAAGACAGCTTCAGCTCGGAACGAATGGCTTCAGGAACCAGAGCGCCTTTCAGGACGATGTTCAGGGCGGACGCGATGGTCTGCTTCAGAGCGCCTTTGGACTTCTCTTTTTCCATGCCCTGGGTCAGTTCCTGATGAACATCGTGAGGCAGTTGTTCACGAATGTACGCCGCCAGTGGGTGGGCGTTGTTTTCGATGAACTGGGCAACGGACTGGGTATCCAGAACGTCAGCAGCGCGTAGCAGGAAGCGGCTCTGCTTGTAGTCTTCCAGGTAGTTCAACAGACCGTTGAAGTTAACCGGTGCGTCGGACTTCCAGCGGTTGAACAGGTACAGACCCAGGTTAAAGCACAGCTCTTGCTTGGCTTTCAGGTAGTTGTTCTTTGGTTCACCCAGGAACAGACGTGCGATGGTGCCACGGCTTTCGTCGCGGTCTTCGTACTTGCTCCAGAAGTTCTTCCAGCTCTTGTGCAGCGTGTCGTCGTAAACGATTTTCTCAGGCGCTTGCAGCCAGTTCTGGAACTTGCGCTTGGATTCGGCTTGTTGACGCTGTTGCAGCTGACCTTCCGGAATCTCTTTCTCAGCCAGACGGCCGTAGTTTTCAACGGTGCTGGAGTGAATTCGACGACGCAGGGTCAGGTAACGGGTGTAACGGTACGTCAGACCAAACAGGTTAACGTGTTCAGTCGGGCTTTCTGCTACGAAGAAGTTAGCGCCTTTCTGCAGGTTTTGCAGTTTGTCAGACGGCTTCAGGAAACGCTCAACCGAGGTCTTGTAGTGGTCCAGCATGTATTCGTTGTTCTTGGCGAACTCGACGGCGCTGCCTTCGATGGACTGAATACCGGAAACCACGGCCTGGTGCAGGTTGAAACGCTTTTCGTCAGCGTCGGTCGGGGCGTAGTCGATGATGCCATCGATGATGCCGGCTTTACGCAGTTCGTAACCGGATACACCCACGTACTTGGCACATTCCTGCCAGGACAGGTTGTACTTGCGGGCAATGCTCGCCAGACCCTGTGGCTGAATGGTGTTGAAAATACCGTCGCGCACGGTCAGCAGGATGTTGGTGGTGGCCAGTGGAATGGCACCGCCGGAGTAACCTGCACCCCAGATAATACCCAGAGTTGGCACGTCGTTGTTGGCCATCTCGGTAATCAGGTGGGAAATGCTGTGCGCCTGGTTGCCGGCGTTGGCAACTTCACCGGCGTCCGCTCCAGGCGTGTCGATGAAGGTAACGATTGGCATGGAGCGTTGGGCGTAGCCACGAACCAGCTGAGCCGCACGGTTGTGGTGCTGAGGGCCCCAAACGCCGTTGGCGGTTTCGCGGTTCTGACAGATGAAGGCAACGCGACGTACCTTGCCGTTGAAGTCCATGTCGGCTTCACAGGCGTACAGAGGGCCGTCTTCAACTTCAGTGATGGTACGCAGGATCAGGTGCTTGACGACGCTCTTGGCGCCTTCACGGCTGTTGCTTTCAGAAGGAGCAACCACCTGTTCGATGTATTCGTCGATGTTCAGGGTTTTCAGACGCGCCAATTCGGTGTCACAGGTGTCAGGCGCAACCAGACCTTTTACGGTTTGGTCAACAGCGTTGTCTTCATACTCAGGGAACAGGGAGAAGTCTGCCGATAGCTGTTCGGCAATTTGAAAGAGCTGGTCTACTTGTTTGGAAATTTGTTCAGACATGTTGGGTTAATTCCGTAATGTGCCGATCGTCGGACCAGGTTGGTTGGCATACCGCCAAACCAATCATGCCCGCTGGGCAACCGATGTTTTCAGTTGCCGTCGCAGGCCTGGTAAGTCAGGGAGCAAGGATCGGGTTTCCCTTGCCCCTGGCTGCTGATTAGACAGCCTTGAAAATCAGTGTGGCGTTGGTGCCACCGAAGCCGAAGCTGTTGGACATAACGTACTTCAGCTCAGCTTCACGGTTCTCTTGAACCAGATCGTACTCAGCAGCGCCTTCATCCACTTCAGTGATGTTGGCACTACCGGTGATGAAACCGTGTTTCATCATCAGCAAGCAGTAAATGGCTTCTTGCACGCCCGCGGCACCCAGAGAGTGACCGGACAGGGACTTGGTAGAGCTGAACGGTGGCACCTTGCCATCAAAGGCCTGGGCTACGGCTTTCAGTTCGGTGATGTCGCCTGCTGGAGTGGAAGTACCATGAGTGTTCAGGTAGTTGATTTCCGGGTTGCCGGCTTCTGCCATGGCAATCTGCATGCAGCGAACTGCACCTTCACCGGAAGGGGCTACCATGTCGGCGCCGTCGGAAGTGGCACCGTAGCCAACCAGCTCACCGTAGATGGTGGCGCCACGGGCTACTGCGTGCTCGTATTCTTCCAGTACAACCATCGCGCCGCCGCCAGCGATTACAAAACCGTCACGGTTAGCATCGTAGGCACGGGAAGCGGTGGCTGGGTTGTCGTTGTTCTTGGTAGACAGTGCGCCCATGGCGTCGAACTGCATGGACAGTGCCCAATGCTCTTCTTCACCGCCGCCGGCAAAAATGATGTCTTGCTTGCCAAATTGAATCAGCTCGGCACCGTGACCAATACAGTGTGCGCTGGTCGCACAAGCGGAGGTCATGGAGTAGTTGGTGCCCTTGATCTTGAAGGCAGTTGCCAGGTTGGCGGAGGTTGTGGAACCCATGGTGCGGGTTACACGGTATGGACCAACGCGCTTGACGCCTTTTTCACGCAGGATGTCGACAGACTCAACGATGTCGCTGGTTGAGGCGCCGCCGGAACCGGTGATGATGCCGGAACGTGGGTTGCTGACCATTTCGTCAGTCAGACCAGCGTCGGCAATGGCTTCTTTCAATGACAAGTAGGAGTAAGCAGCAGAGTCGCCCATGAAGCGCATCATTTTACGATCGATGTGTTCACTCACGTCGATTTTCGGACGGCCAGCAACGTGGCTGCGCATACCGATCTCAGCGTACTCAGGAATGAATTGGATACCGGAGCGCTGTTCGCGCAACGAGGACAGTACTTCTTCCTTATTGTTGCCCAGGCAACCAACGATCCCTATACCTGTAACCACTACTCGACGCATAACTAGATCTCTGAACTTGTTCTAAGTGACTGAAACGCGACATCGTACGACCGTCGCGTTGAATTAATGTTTCAAAAATAAGTAATGAGCCCTGAAAAAGCTCAAAATACTGAAAATCGCCGTCCACTATATAGCAGGCGGCAAAAATGGATAAAGAAAAATATTCTTAACTGAGAATCGTCAATCGCGACTCAAAAAGCCCGACACAGATCACGCCAGTCAGCGTTTATCTGCTGTAATTGGCATGAAACTGGTCGGTTTTTGTTCGAGATCAGATCGAAGGCGCGGTTTTGACGCGCTTGAAGACCGGAATCCAGAAGCCACGTGCACTGTTGATCAGTGCGCAAATGGCAATAACGGAGGCCAGCAAACCGGTGCACGGGTATGGGTCGTTGTGGAACGGCGTATAAATAGCCGCCAATGACAGAATAGTGGCGGTAAACAGGATCACGCCCGGCTTGTTGGGCCATTCGAAGTGCTGGCAAATCCACACCGACAGCCAGGCAATGATGATGCCGCCAGCCGAGCCGACCAGAACGTCCAGTGGCCAGTGGGCACCCACCGCGATACGGCTGAATGCTGCCAGCAGGGCAAAGGCCAGCAGTGGCAGCAGCCAACGTGGTGAAATGGCCAGCATGACCAGTGTCCAGCAACTCAGTGCCGTGAAGGAGTGGCCAGACGGAAAGCTGTGGCGGGTGAGTGTGGGGCCAATGATGTGAAAGCTGTCAGGCACCAGCACAGCGGCCGGTCGCAGGGCATCAAAGAAGGCTTTGCCGCCCTGCACATAAAGAGTGCCAATAATCAGCAGTACCAGCGAAGGCGCCAGAATCTGGGGGCGGAAGCCTGCGACCAGCAGCAGCAAACAAACGCCGAACAGGGTGTCGGCGGTGAAGGTCATGTTGGCCCAGAAGCCATCTGGCAACACACTGGCATCCTGGTTCAGCAGCAGAAAAATGGCGGCATTGGTGTCGCTTAGCGACACCACCAGTGCCATGGCCAATAACAGCAAGGCGGCAACCAGCAGAGGGACCTGTTGTGGGCCAAGTGTCAGGCGATCAGTGCGCATCAGGGGCTCCTGTTGGGTGTGTTTGGTCAGCATCGGTTGGGTTCATCGCCGGGCTATCGGGCCATTGAATCAACATAATCGGTCCTTCGTGAAACAGCACATTGTATTGGGACAGATTGTCGATACGGTCTTCGCGGCCAAAACCAACCCGGCCAGCGGGCAGGTCTGAGCGTCGAGGGGTGACCTTGTCGAGGTAAACGTTAAAGCTCGGAGTATCAATCGACAGGGTGGTTACAGGCAGATTGTGCTCGCGGGCAAACATGGCGGCGTTATAAATAGGGCGCTGCTGGGCTTCGCTGAAGGCCGGAGCAAACACATACCAGGTGAAAATGGCCTGACAAATACCCGCCAGAAACAGCCCTTTCCAGATGGCCAGTTTGCGCCACAGAATAAAGCCAACCGCGATCAGACCCAGCACCGCAGCCTTGATGGCAAAGGCAGTATTAATGTAGTGAGAAGCACGTTCTGCCGTGGCAATTTCGATCGGGTTGGTGAGGCTAGCCTTGATGGTCGGCAACAGCAGCGGAAAGATCGCAAACAGTGCAAAGAACAGGGCAGGCAGAATAGCGACCAGCCAACGGCGCTTGAGAGCAAAGCGATGACGGGCCATCAGCAACACCAGTGGGGTGCAGCCGTACAGAATGTAATGCGGCAGCTTGGTGCTGGCGGCGCTGAACAACACCAGCACAAACAGGAACCAGATCCACAGGAAACGATTCAGCGGATCAGAGGTAACACTCTTGATGCTTGGCAGCATGCGCAGCAACAGTGGACCAAAGGGGGCAAGAACAAACGGTAAGACCAGCGGGTAGAAGAACAACGAGCCGCCGTGGCCTTCCATCGCGTTGTTAAAGCGATTGACGTTGTGCTTGAGGAAAAAGCCGTTAATAAAATCCTGCCCCTGAGCCATGTACTCCAGCACATACCATGGTGCGGCGATGGCCAAAAACAGTACCCAGCCTGGTACGAAGAACAAGGCACGCAACAGGGCCTCACGCTGACCGTTCCAAAGATAGAAAATCACCGCCACGGCACCCGGAATGGCAACCGCCACCGGACCTTTGGTCAGTACGCCAATGCCCATCAAAGCGTACACCGCATACAGCACACCTTTACCGGCACGAGGGTCGCGCAGGCTCAGCCGACTGTGGTGATACATCAACAGCAGGGTGCAGGCCAGTACCGAATTCAGCAGTGCATCGGCGGTCGCTACGTGGGAAATAACATTAATGCCCAATGCGCTGGCGCAGATCATCGCCGCAGCGACGCCGGTATCGCGGCTGAGGTAGTGACGTGCGAATACGAACGTGGCCATCGACCAGATGATGCCAGCCAGCACCGACGGCAAGCGGAATGCCCACACTTCGGTGCCAAACAGGGACATGGAAACGCCCTGTAGCCAGTAAATCAGGATGGGTTTGTCAAAACGCACCCGGTCGTTTAGCCAGGTGGTAATAAAATCGCCACGCTCGAACATGCCGCGGGTGGCTTCACTGAAGGCGCCTTCATCATGGTCAAACAGCAGGTAGCCGCCCATGTTCAATGAAAACAGCACCACGATGAGGGGCAGCAGCCAAAAAGGCATGGCTGCTGGAAGGGGCAATCGCATTGGGTATCAGCTCGCGGAGGTTGGGGCGTCTTTGTTGGCTTCGTCGTTGAATTCGTCTTTCAATGTAGAACTCGGACCATTCCCGTTCGCCCAATCGGCATCGGCTGTTGGCTCACCTTCGCGGTGGTAGATCACGTATTGCTGTTGGCGGGCCGACGATTCGAAATAGGTACGTGAAATAAGTTCAGACATCACGCCGGTGGTCAGGAATTGCAGCGCCGCAATGACACACACCACTGCGATCAGGAACAGCGGTCGGCCGCCAATATCTTCACCCAGAATAAACTTCACAAAGGCCAGGTACACCATCAGCAAGGAGCCAATAGAACCCATGGTCAGGCCGATCATGCCAAAAAAGTGACCAGGACGGGCGCGGTAACGCATGAAGAAGTAGACCGACAGCAAATCCAGAATAACCCGGAAGGTGCGGGAAATGCCGTACTTGGAGGTGCCTGCGGTACGCGCATGGTGGTCAACCACGATCTCGCCAATGCGGCTTGGTGGTACAACCGCAGCCACCCAGGCCGGAATAAAGCGGTGCATTTCACCGTACAGGCGTACCTGCTTGATAACCGAGGAGCGGTATACCTTCAGGGAGCAGCCGTAGTCGTTGATGCGTACGCCGGTGATCTTGCCAATCAGGCGGTTGGCAATGCGCGAAGGAATCTTGCGCATTACCAGGTCGTCCTTGCGGTTTTTACGCCAGCCGGTCAACAGGTCGAGGTCTTTCTCGATCAGGTGGTCGACCATGCGAGGAATGTCTTTTGGATCGTTTTGCAGGTCGCCATCCAGTGTCGCGATCAGTTCACCACGGGCTTCATCGATACCCGCCTGCATGGCCGCGGTTTGGCCGAAGTTGCGACGCAGCTCAACCACACGAACATGACTGCCGCGTTCTTCAGATTGGCGACGCAGCGCCTGTGGCGTGCCATCGGTACTGCCGTCGTCAACGACCAGCAGTTCCCATGGACCTTGGTAGTCGTCCAGGGCTTCATGCACGCGGGAAATCATTGGGCCGACGTTGTCGATTTCATTGAACATCGGAATAACAATCGACAAGGACGGCTTGGTGTTCTCTGTCACAGGGATACCACTCTGAAAAATCATATAGGAAACGCGCTGGATAATACCCAAAAGCGTGCAGCGTTAAAACTGACGCAATGTTGCAGCGGTGCCGCTAATGGATCTTTCGGGGCGATGAAGGTTCCAGGGCGGTTAAGGTTTCGGGCGTCGGGGAATCAGAACCGTCATCAGGGTGGTCAGCAACAAGGTGCAGCCGAGTACAAACAGATGCAGGTTGACCGCACCGGCCAGGGCGGCTTTGGCATCGGTGGCCCACAGTACCAGTCCCGCGACGACCCCGGCTTCGTAGGTGCCAGCACCGGCAACACCGTGAATAGGCAGCACCGAGCTCAGCTCACCGGTGCTTGCGCCAACCCAGGCATGATTGAAAGGAATGCCGATGAACTGCTGCAATAACCAAGCGTAAACCGCCACCTTCAAGGACCAGTTGAACAAGGTCCAGCCAAAGGCACGAATAAAGGGCCATGGGGAGCGTGGCAGAGCTGCCATCAGGTCGGCAATCTTGTTCAGCTTGCCGGAGTTGTGGTTCTCCAGCCATCCGATGATCAGGTTTTGCAGCGGCAGAATGACAAGCGGGCAGGCCAGCAGCAGGATTTGCAGTGTCCAGATTACGTTTTCCGTCAGGCCGGTCAATTGCGCCAGTTGGCTCTTCAGGGTCCATACCGACAGCACAATCAAGGCGTACAGGTCGAGCAGTCGCAGCCACAGCAGTGCCGGGGCTGAGTGACGGGCCGGGCAATCAAACTGTTGCTTCATTAATAGAGGGAAGCTGACCTCACCACTGCGCATTGGCAGCATGTTGTTCAGAAAATTGTGAATGACGGTGACGCGGGTCAGTTGCCAGAAATGCCCCCGGCAATACTGATGAAAAAAGTCATAGAAGCGTGCGGCTCGTAACAGGTAGCTGGCGGCCATCAGGGCAACCGCGGCCAGCAAGGCTTGTGGCGCAATGGACTGCCAGCTCAGCAGGACAGCAGACCAGCCGTAGCTTTGTTCAACAAGGACAATAAAGGCGATGAAAATCAGCAGGCTCAGCCAGAATTTCCAGGATATCAGCATTGGGCTCTCAAGACCAGAATGACCGCAGTCACAGTTGAAGGGAACGGCTGCGGATACTTGCCCTCGTACCGTTTAAAGTCAAGCGTTGCATCCATGGTCAGGCTTGGGTAACGTCCGCGCTAACAAAAACCGGATACATGCTTGTGGTCGCTTCAGAAACTCCTTCTTTTAAAGTCTTGTTGATTAAAACTTCTTCGCTGGGGGATGTGTTTCATACCTTGCCGGCACTGGAAGATGCCTGGCGCAGTGTGCCGGGGCTAACCGTGGACTGGGTGGTAGAAGAAGGTTTTGCGGCGATCCCGGCCTGGCACCCGGCGGTGCGAAAGGTGATTCCGGTTGCCTGGCGACGTTGGCGCAAGCAGCTGTTCAGTGCCAAACACCGGGCGGAAATTGCCGAGTTTCGCCAGCAGCTCAATGGTGAACAATATGACCTGGTGCTGGACGCCCAAGGGTTGCTGAAAAGTGCCATGATCACGTCGTTGGTGAAAACCGATAAGCAACGCAAGGCCGGATTGGATAAACACAGTGCGCGGGAATCGTTAGCGGCGCTGGCCTATGGACAGAAGTATCCGGTAGCCAAAGGGCGACATGCCATTCATCGGTTGCGTGACTTGTTTGGCAAGGTGTTCGATTACCAATGCGAAGAGCTTGAATTCAGCTATGGCGTTGATCGTAGCCGTTGGCAGCGTCCGAACATTGAGGGCAATTATTGGCTGTTTTTGCACGGGACAACCTGGGTTACCAAGTTGTGGCCGGAAAGCTACTGGAAAACTCTGGCGCAGCAGGCTGTCGATCAAGGGCGTAAGGTGGTGTTGCCGTGGGGTAATGACGAAGAGCACGAGCGTGCGATTCGAATTGCCGAAGGCATTGAAGGGGCCGATGTACTGCCGAAAATGGGCCTCAACGAATTGACGGCCTGGTTGGCATACGCTGAAGCCATTGTAGGTGTGGATACCGGCTTGTGTCATGTCGCAGCAGCGCTGGAGGTTCCGGCAGTGGCCATTTATGGCTCAACGGATAGCAGTCTGACAGGAGCGCTGGGGCCTGAAATGGAAGTGCTGGCGAGTGAATACCACTGCGCACCGTGCCTGTCGCGCAAGTGTCTGAACCCGGGTGAGGGCGAGGTGGAACCGCCTTGCTATCAGGAAATCAGTCCGGCACGCGTGTGTGAGCAATTGCTCACACGGTTGGGTCGCACAGACGTTATTGCTGCGAACTGATCAGGTCGCGGGCATCAATCAGGGCGTCATAGTAGGCCAGCGAAACTTCCTGTGAGCTGAGGCCTCGCTGTTCCAGTGCGGCCCAGTCCAGTGATGACCAGTCCGCCTGTTCCAGACGGGTGATCACATTCAACATTTCTCCTAACTCACCACTGTTGTTGAGCAGCGCTTCGCTGATCATGGCAGGCAGGTGCAGTTTCTCGCACAGCACTTTTAATGGCACGTCGACAAAGGCGTCCAGTAACGAAAACAGCCCAACGGTGAATGCGGTTTCCTTGTCCATGTCTGGCCACAGTTCGGCCAATTGGCGGGCGAGGCAGGCGCGGGTGACGGCTTGTTCCTGCAAGGCGACGGGCTTGTCGTCCAGCTGGCCAAGCGCCAGCATATTGGACCAGGACTTGAGGCGATCCAGCCCCATGGTCATCACGGCACGGGTGATGGACGTGATTTCACTGGCAGGGGCAAACGCGGGTGCGTTAACCATTTGCAAGATACGCGAGCTGATTTGAGGGTCGGCCTGAATCACTCGGGTCAGTTCGTCGACTTCGCTGTCCGGGTTGTTCAGTACCCGCAATAGCTTCAGTACCGTGAGTTTGTTGTCGGGAATCTTCTTGCCGTACATCACGTCGGGTTTGGCAAAGAAGAAACCCTGGAACAGGTCGCAACCGGACTGGGTGCAAAACTCGAATTCCTCGCGGGTTTCGACTTTCTCGGCCAGCCACTTTAAGCCGGGGCGCTGGTTGGCGGCCATGATGTCGCGCAGCTGCTCTATGTTGTCCAGTGCCATCAGGTCTACCTTGATGATGTCGACCAATTCCAGAATGGCTGCGGGAATGGTGCCGCCGGTGAAGTCGTCGAGGGCGATCTGGAACCCTTGTTCACGCAGGTTACGAATGTGGTCGGCCTGGGTGTCGGTCAACTCAAGGTGTTCCAGCAGCTCTGCAACGACGTACTTGCAGCCAAGGATTGGTGGGTTCTCCAGCCAGTATTGGGTGAAATTCACAAACGCGGGCAGGCCACCCGTGACGTTTTCGATGCCGAGATCGTTAAAGGCATTGATGATGACTTCGCTGGTTGCCTGGTCGCCGTGAGAATCCTGCCAGTCAGGAGTGGCGTTGGGCACGGGTCTGCTGAGTAGCTCATAGCCGACGGTTTTCTGATGCTTGTCGAGTATCGGCTGGCGCGCCAACAGGGGGACCTGGCTATCAATCATTCTCTCATCCTGAACTGCAAAGCGGCCGTTTGGCCCGCTGGTAAATTAGAGTGTAGCCGACTCATGCAGTTTGCTCGGGGTTGTCTACACTTCAGGGAGTATCTATTTAAACCTGCATGATCCTGAGCGGATGCTGGCTTCCGCGGTGCCCGATTGTAACTGGCTTTGGGCGTAATGGCCGACCTCGAAGTGCGTCTTATGCGCTATCAGGTTGTGAATTGCTGCTCGAAAACGCCAATGACGGCAAATGACACATGCACCACCCCGGGTGGGATGTGCAGTGCAGGGGGAATACATACACCTTTTATAAGAGTCTACAGCTGGAGCTTTTTATGAGCGGCGTACTGAGCAGTGTTGATGCCAGAACCAAATTGGTTGGCCAGAATCGCCTCGAGATTCTGCTGTTCCATCTCGGTGGTCGGCAACACTTCGCCATCAATGTCTTCAAGGTGCAGGAGGTGATGCGGCTTCCCAAGTTGACGGCACTGCCAGACTGCCATCCTGTGGTTCGCGGTGTCACTCACCTGCGTGGCCAGACCGTGCCAGTGGTGGATTTGCGTCAGGCCATCCAGATGGGGCCTTTGAAGGTGGATGATGTCGACGCCACTATCATTGTGACGGAATACAACATGACGGTTCAGGCGTTTCTGGTGGGTGGTGTCGATCGTATTGTGAATATGAACTGGAATGAAATCCTGCCGCCGCCTGGTGGGGCAGGGCGTCAGCATTATCTGACAGCCATTACCCGTATCGATGAGAAAATTGTGGAAGTGATTGATGTTGAGAAAGTGTTGGCAGAAATCAATCCATACGATACCCAGCTTTCCGATGATATTTACGAAAACGACTTGCTGGCGGTGATTCGCGGTAAAAAGATCCTCATCGTCGACGATTCCAAAGTGGCTCTGGGGCAGATGAAGCAAGTACTCACTCCAATGGGTCTGGAGATTGTTGAGGCCAGTAACGGTCTTGAGGCTTATCATCAGCTGATGCACTGGAAGGAGTCTGGCATGGACATCGATAATGACATTGCCATGATCATCACCGATGCTGAAATGCCGGAAATGGACGGTTACATGCTCACGACCGAAGTGCGAAGGGACCCTGTGCTGAAAGAGCTGATCATCGTGTTGCACACCTCGCTGTCAGGTAATTTCAACAAGGCGATGGTGCAAAAAGTGGGTTGTGATGGCTTCCTGTCGAAATTTGCTCCGCACCAAATGGCCACCGAAGTGCAAAGTCTGTTGCGTAAGCGCTTCATGGGCTAATTGTTCGTTTTCACGGTTTGGTCTTACAGCGCCAAAACCGCTAAGCTCCAGCTTCGACTAATTCCTGTGGAAGCTGGAGTCTCCCTTGACTGATCTCACTGTCACCCGCCTGTTTATTTATCCGGTTAAATCCTGTGCTGGAATTGAAGTTGATCGCATTGAATTTGATCGACAGGGCCCTCTGCACGATCGTCGCTTTATGGTTGTCTCGCCCGAAGGCAAGTTCCTGACCCAGCGCCAACTACCCTTGATGGCTCATATTCAAACCGAGTTGCTGGAAAATGGGTTAAGGTTATCTCTGGCTGGCCCTCTCTCTGCTACCGGTTCCACTGCTAATTCCAGTTATGGCGCTTGTGATATCGACTTGAATCAGCAGTCGTCTTGGCAGTCGCGTCAGGTGACGGTCTGGGGGGATGAGGTTTCGGCGCTGGATTGTGGTGATGAAGTGGGTGATTGGCTAACGACTGTGCTGGGACGCGACGCGCGGTTGGTGTATATGCCGGCAAATATTGATCGGCAGGTAGACCCTGAGCGAGCAGCGGAGCAAGACCTCGTGGCTTTTGCGGATGGGTTTCCTTTGTTGGTGTGCACGGAAGAGTCTTTGGCGGCGTTGTCATCAGAGGCGGGTTTAACCATCGATATGTTGCGTTTTCGTCCCAATGTTGTGGTGGCTGGGGATGCCGCTTTTGCTGAGCTTGATTGGCGCCGCATGGACGTTGTGGATGGTGAGCAGTCCGATGCTGCCTTGTTGTGCCTGAAGCCTTGTACCCGGTGTGTGATTCCGACGCGTGATATCGACTCGCTTGAGAAACAGCCGGACGTTGTAGCAGCGTTGAAGGCACTGTGCCTGTCTGATAAGGGGATTGTATTTGGTCAGAATGCCGTTGTGCGTAGCATCGATGCATTGCAGGTGGGGATGGTGTTTAGCGCGGTGAAATAAGAACTTTGCTGTCGGCTTGATTGATCGGCTGGCAATGAAGTTTATCGAACGGGAAGCACTGCGCTTCCCGTTTTTGTTTGCTGGTCAGAAATATGTGGGTGCAAGGGACTTTAGAACAGCTCGATTTCGTCCTCGGTGCCAAAGTCATCGTTGGCGCTCTGTTCGAAATGGTGGCGGTAGATTTCCAATGCCTGGCTCACGCTGTGACCTGCCATAATGTGTTCAAACATGATGCGCTCAGCTTCCATGGTGTAAAAACCTTTGATCTTCAGTTGTAGCGCTTTCCATGAGTTTGGTTGGTAGCGCTCGCCGCTGTCGGCCATCAGGTGTCCGACTTGTTCCAGGCTGTGGGATACGTGATCCAGGCGTTGGCTGAGGCGATCGTAGAATTGAAAGGCAATGATGGATTCCTGAATCTCCTGATTCACCTGCGAGGCGATCTGATGGATCTCGCTTTTGATGGTGCTGGCGGCAGGTTCTTCGATCTGGTTCGATTCTGTTTCAGTAATCTGCAGAATGCGGCGGGTGTTGTCTGCCATGGCGGTGAAGTTGGTGGAGAGCTTGTCGATGGATTGGCCCCCTTCGTTAAGAGAGGTCTCTATTTGGGCGACCGCCAGTGCCAGCATGGCCATGGTTTCTCCAACCTGGCTCCAGTCCATCTCCTGATTTTCAGGGTGTGCTTGTCCTGCAATGCTGTGGCGATCGTTGGTCATGGTAAAAATCCTGGCTGAAGCTATCTTTTTACTCTAGATCAACTGGCTGTTTTTGCTGTGTTTTGGCGTTATTTTTTGTGCCTCTGACGTTGGGGGTAAATGCAGGTTCTTTGGGCTTGTTGCAGGCTGGCAGATCGAAGGGGCGAGTGGTGTGGTCAGGCATGGCTGGAGGTTCTGGCTGCAGATAGTCAAATTGTTGAGTCAGGTGGCCTCCTTGTTAGGTGTCTGAAAGGCATTGTGATTCATTTTATGGCTTATTTATTTTGGGTGGAATGCGACACATTTACGTTAGCGGGATATGAGGTTCGGCATATTGGAGGGTGTGTTTTGTGAATTGCGCCAATGTGGACATTGGTTGTTTTGCGATCAAAAATATATGACTAAAGGATAAATATATTCTGTGTTTATTTTGAATATAACCTCGGTGGATATTCATAAAATGCGCCGGGTATTTGTTTTTGATTTGCCTGGATATGTTTTCCTGGGGCAATAAAAAAGCCGCTGAATAGCGGCTTTTTTATTTATTACCGGATATTAGCCCGGGTAGTCACGCTTGGTGTGACCGGTGTACAGCTGGCGTGGACGGCCGATGCGGTAGTCGCCGCTGATCATTTCATTCCAGTGTGCAATCCAGCCTGGAGTACGGCCGGTAGCAAAGATCACGGTGAACAGCTCGGTCGGGATACCGATGGCTTTCAGGATGATACCGGAGTAGAAATCGACGTTCGGGTACAGGCCGCGTTTAACGAAGTACTCGTCTTCTGTCGCAATTTTTTCCAGTTTCATGGCGATCTTCAGCAGTGGATCGTTTTCCATGCCCAGTTCAGCCAGAACTTCGTCGCAGGTCTGCTTCATAACCTTGGCGCGTGGGTCGAAGTTCTTGTAAACACGGTGACCGAAGCCCATCAGGCGGAACGGATCGTCCTTGTCCTTGGCTTTGGCGATGAACTTGTCGATGTTGGATTCGTCACCAATCTCGTTCAGCATCACCAGTACGGCTTCGTTAGCACCACCGTGAGCAGGACCCCACAGGGCGGCAATACCTGCGGCAATACAGGCGAACGGGTTGGCACCGGTAGAGCCAGCCAGACGAACGGTAGACGTGGAAGCGTTCTGTTCGTGGTCGGCGTGCAACAGGAAGATGCGATCCATTGCCTTGGCCAGAACCGGGCTGATTTCTTTCTCTTCACATGGGGTGTTGAACATCATGTGAAGGAAGTTTTCGCCGTAGCTCAGGTCATTGCGTGGGTACATGAATGGCTGGCCAATGGAGTACTTGTAAACCATGGCGGCCAGAGTAGGCATCTTGGCAATCAGACGGTGAGCGGAGATGACACGGTGGTTTTCATCGTGAATGTCCAGTGAGTCGTGGTAGAACGCGGACAAGGCGCCCACAACACCACACATGATGGCCATTGGGTGTGCGTCACGACGGAAACCGTTGAAGAAGTGGCTCAGCTGCTCATGAACCATGGTGTGGTTCTTGATGGTGCTTACAAATGTAGCCTTCTGTTCTGCGGTTGGCAGTTCGCCGTGCAGCAACAGGTAGCAGGTTTCCAGGTAGTCGGATTTCTCTGCCAGCTGTTCAATCGGGTAGCCGCGGTGCAGCAATACACCCTTGGCGCCGTCGATATAGGTGATCTTGGATTCGGTTGCCGCAGTGGAAACGAAGCCGGGATCATAAGTAAACAGGCCTTTGCCAGTCAGGCTACGAACATCGACTACGTCCTGTCCCAGGGTGCCTTCATACACCGGGAGTTCCAGGGATTCTTCGATGCCGTCGACTGTTAGTATTGCTTTTTTGTCAGCCATGGATAGGCCTCCTGCTGTTCAAATTAAGCCCAATTATTAAGGCGTTACCTCTAATTAAGGGCGTTTACTATAGGTTCTGAAGCAGCTTTGTCAATTACTGACCTCCGAGCATATATGTTGTTCATTGTGGCATATATCCGTGTATTCCCGGAAACATTGGCATTCATAAATCCAGTCTATTTATACGATAGTAGTAGAGAAGCGGTTTCAGGGTGTCTGAAGTGTTTGTAAAAGGGTCGGTGCGTGACTATAATTTGTCGCGGCCGTAAAACTTGTGCAAACCTTGTACACGACTACGGTCGTCTTCTTGAGCCCGCGCTTGCCCTGCTGCGTCAGACGGCAGAACAAGCCCATAAGAGAGTGTAAAGAGCCGTGAATAGCAATAGACCTACAAACCTAGATCTTTCTACTATTGAGCTCCCACTTCCCGCCAAAGCGTCCATTATTCACCGTATCTCCGGTTTCATCCTGTTTTTCGCTGTTGCCTTCATGCTGACTGCACTTGCGACCTCGCTGGAATCTGAACAAGGCTTCGAAAGCCTGATGAGTGCTTTTGATAATGGATTGGTCAAGTTCATCACCTGGGGCATTGTTTCCGCCCTTGGTTACCACTTTGTGGCAGGTATCAAACACCTGTTGATGGACATGGGAATTGGTGAAACCAAAGAAAGCGGACGTACTGGTGCCATGATTACTCTGGTACTGGGCGTAGTTGTAATCGTACTGGCAGGAGTTTGGGTATGGTAACAAGTGTCACAAACCTGGGCCGCAGTGGCCTGTATGATTGGATCGTCCAGCGCCTGACTGCTGTCGTTCTTGCCCTTTACACTCTGTTCCTGGTGGGCTTTCTGGTGGCAACGCCGGATCTGACCTACGGCCAGTGGCAGGGCCTGTTCTCCCAGACCTGGATGAAAGTATTCAGTCTGGCTGCTCTGATTTCGATTTGTGCCCACGCCTGGGTAGGCATGTGGACCATCTCAACTGACTACCTGAAAAACGCTGGCGTTCGTACCGTATTCCAGTTGGTGTGTGCAGGTTTTCTGTTTGTTTACCTCGTTTGGGGTATCGATATCCTCTGGAGCGTGTAAGTTATGTCATCTATCAGAACATTGTCCTTTGATGCCATCGTAATTGGTGGTGGCGGTGCTGGTATGCGTGCAGCGCTGCAGTTGACCGAAGCCGGCATCAAAACCGCTTGTGTGACCAAAGTATTCCCGACCCGTTCCCACACAGTATCCGCCCAGGGCGGTATTACCTGTGCGATCGCGTCTGCTGATCCGAACGATGATTGGCGTTGGCACATGTACGATACCGTTAAGGGTTCCGATTACATCGGTGACCAGGACGCTATCGAATACATGTGTTCCGTAGGTCCTCAGGCTGTATTCGAACTGGAGCACATGGGTCTGCCATTCTCCCGTTTCGAAAACGGCCGTATCTACCAGCGTCCTTTCGGTGGTCAGTCCAAGGATTTCGGTAAGGGTGGCCAGGCCGCTCGTACCTGTGCTGCTGCTGACCGTACCGGTCACGCGCTGCTGCACGCCCTGTATCAGGGTAACCTGAAAGGCGGTACTACCTTCCTGAACGAATGGTACGCCGTTGATCTGGTGAAAAACGCCAAGGGTCAGGTAGCGGGCGTTATTGCTATCTGCATCGAGACTGGTGAAACCGTATACATCAAAGCCAAGGCAACCGTACTGGCTACTGGTGGTGCGGGTCGTATCTACCAGTCCACTACCAACGCATTGATCAACACCGGTGACGGTGTGGGTATGGCACTGCGTGCCGGTGTTCCAATGCAGGATATGGAAATGTGGCAGTTCCACCCAACCGGTATCGCCGGCGCGGGTGTACTGGTTACTGAAGGCTGTCGTGGTGAGGGTGGTTACCTCATCAACAAGGACGGCGAACGTTTCATGGAGCGTTACGCTCCAAACGCCAAAGACCTTGCGGGTCGTGACGTTGTTGCCCGTTCCATGGTTCTGGAAATTCTGGAAGGCCGTGGCTGTGGTGAAAACGGTGACCACGTATTCCTGAAGCTGGATCACCTGGGTGAAGAAACCCTTAACGCCAAGCTGCCAGGTATTCTGGAACTGTCCCGTACCTTCGCTCACGCGGACCCTGTGAAAGTGCCAATTCCGGTTGTTCCAACCTGTCACTACATGATGGGTGGTGTTCCGACCAATATCGGTGGTCAGGCGCTGACTGTTGATGCAGAAGGCAACGATCAGGTGGTTGATGGCCTGTACGCTGCTGGTGAGATCGCTTGTGTATCGGTACACGGCGCCAACCGTCTGGGTGGTAACTCACTGCTCGACCTGGTGGTATTCGGTCGTGCCGTTGGTCTGCAGGTTGAACAGAGCTTCAAAGACGGTTTCGAAGGTGCTGAGGTGTCTCAGGAAGACATCGATCGCGCCATGTCCCGTCTGAACCGTCTGAATAACAGCTCCACTGGTGAGAGTGTTGCTGACGTTCGTGCGGAACTGCAGAAGACCATGCAGCTCTATTTCGGTGTATTCCGTGAAGGTCCTTCCATGGAGAAGGGTCTGAAGATGCTGGACGAAATCGGCGAGCGCGTTAAGAACACGGTTCTGGACGACAAGAGCGGTGCGTTCAACACAGCACGTATTGAAGCACTGGAACTGGACAACCTGTTTGAAACTGCCTACGCAACAGCGGTTGCGGCGGTAGAGCGTAAGGAGTCCCGTGGTGCTCATGCCCGTAATGACTACACTGAGCGTGATGACGAGAACTGGCTGTGCCACTCTCTGTACTTCCCTCAGACCAAGTCTGTTGGCAAGCGCGCTGTAAACTTCGCTCCGAAGACTGTCGAAGCGTTCCCACCGAAAATCCGTACCTATTAATGGGAGGTATGCAATGTTAGTAAGTGTCTATCGCTACAACCCAGAGAAGGATTCTGCGCCATACATGCAGGACTACAACATCGATATCCCTGGTGGTAAAGATGTGATGGTTCTGGATGTTCTGGCTCTGGTGAAAGAACAGGATACCGGTTTTGCTTACCGTCGTTCCTGCCGTGAGGGTGTTTGTGGCTCTGACGGTATGAACATCAACGGCAAGAACGGCCTGGCCTGTATCACTCCGATCTCTGAAGCCACCAAGGGCAAAATGGACAAACTGGTGCTGCGTCCTCTGCCTGGCATGCCAGTGATCCGTGACCTGGTCATTGATATGTCCATGTTCTACAAGCAGTACGAGCGCATCAAACCGTACTTGCAGAACGATACGCCAGCACCTGCTATTGAGCGTCTGCAGTCTCCTGAAGACCGTGAGAAGCTGGATGGCCTGTACGAGTGTATCCTGTGTGCATGTTGTTCGACCGCGTGTCCTTCATTCTGGTGGAACCCTGACAAGTTCGTCGGCCCATCCGGTCTGTTGCAGGCTTACCGCTTCCTGGCGGACAGCCGTGACACCACCACAGCAGAGCGTCTGACGGATCTGTCTGATCCATTCAGTGTGTTCCGTTGCCGCGGCATTATGAACTGTGTGAACGTTTGTCCTAAAGGTCTGAATCCGACAAGGGCAATCGGCCATATTCGTAATATGCTGTTGAATCAGCAGATTTAATCTGCAAACTATCGGAACCCCTGTGTTTCAGGGGTTCTGTATAGACGTAAGTGGGCTGGACACACAGCTCGTTTTCGTAAAAAATCGCGCAACCTCGCGCTTACAAGGCGCGTGTACATAAGTAAAAAACGACATTGAGGGATCAACAGGGTATTCCTGTTTCACCTCAGAGGCCTTGCGACTTAACCAGTCGGCCCTCTACTTGCCTCGCATTGCTAGAGTCGGCGCAGCCATCTCTGTGGGTGATCGTCCCCAATATTTCAGGAACAGGGTGATCGTACATGCACGAGCAGACAATGGAGCAGCTATGGAGCACCTCCCATCTTGATGGTGGAAGTCTTGCTTACATAGAAGAGCTCTATGAAGCCTATCTCCGGGATCCTAGTGAGGTTTCCGAGAAATGGCGCAGCTATTTTGACCAACTCCCGCGAGCCGACGAAAGCGTTACCGTCGACACTCCCCATAAGCCGATTCGTGAACAGTTTCTGCTCATTTCCAAAAACCAGCATCGTGCCCGTCCGGTAGCGGCCAGCAGTGTCAGCACCGAACATGAGCGCAAACAGGTGCAGGTTCTCCAGCTGATTAATGCCTACCGCGGCCGCGGTCACCAACAGGCCAAGCTGGACCCACTTAACTTGATGGCTCGTGAGTCTGTTCCTGATCTCGACCTCCACTTCCATGGCCTCTCCAAAGCTGATCTGGATACCACCTTCCAATGTGGCACCCTGTTCATCGGTCAGGAAGAAGCGACGCTGAAAGAAATCATTGATGCGCTGGAAGCCACCTACTGCGGAACGATTGGTGCTGAGTTCATGCACATCGTGAACACCGCAGAACAGCGTTGGTTCCAACAGCGTCTGGAGAGTGCCCGCTCTCATCCGAAATTCAGTGGCGACGTCAAAATGCACCTGCTGGAGCGTCTGACCGCAGCTGAAGGTCTGGAAAAATATCTGGGTTCCCGTTACCCGGGCGTCAAGCGTTTCGGTCTGGAAGGCGGTGAGTCCCTGATTCCACTGATGGACGAACTGATCCAGCGCTTTGGTTCCTACGGCGCCAAGGAAATCGTCATCGGTATGGCCCACCGTGGTCGTCTGAATACCCTGATCAACACCCTGGGTAAAAAGCCTTCTGATTTGTTCGACGAATTCGATGGCAAGGCGGAATACAAGCACCACGGCGACGTGAAGTACCACCAGGGTTTCTCTTCCAACGTGATGACCTCTGGCGGCGAAGTGCACCTGGCCATGGCATTTAACCCGTCCCACCTGGAAATTGTGTCTCCAGTGGTTGAGGGTTCTGTGCGCGCCCGTCAGGATCGTCGTGAAGACAACACTGGCGAGAAGGTTGTACCAATCACCCTGCACGGTGACTCTGCATTCGCAGGTCAGGGCGTGGTGATGGAAACCTTCCAGATGTCCCAGACTCGTGCTTACAAGACTGGCGGTACCGTTCGTGTCGTGATCAACAACCAGGTAGGTTTTACCACCTCCAAGCGTGTTGATGTGCGTTCTACCGAATACTGTACTGACGTTGCGAAAATGATCGAAGCGCCAATCCTGCATGTGAATGGCGATGATCCTGAAGCGGTTCTGTTTGTAGCCCAGGTGGCTGCTGACTACCGTCGCGAGTTCAAGAAAGACGTTGTGATCGACCTGGTTTGTTACCGTCGTCGTGGTCACAACGAAGCAGATGAGCCATCCGGCACCCAGCCGCTGATGTACGCTCAGATCAAGAAGCAAAAGACCACTCGTGAGCAATACGCTGCCAAGCTGGTAGAAGAGGGTGCAATCTCTGCGGAAGGCGTCAAGGCGCTGGAAGAAGAGTACCGTAGTGCTCTGGATGCCGGTCAGCACGTTGTGAAGAGTCTGGTGAAAGAGCCAAACTCTGAAATGTTCGTCGACTGGACCCCTTACCTGGGTCACGGCTGGACTGCCAAGGCAGACACCACCTTCGATCTGGGCCGTCTGCAGGAACTGGCTAACAAACTGCTGGAAACTCCAGAAGGTTTCGCGATTCAGCGTCAGGTTGGCAAGATTCTGGAAGACCGTGGCCGCATGGCTGCCGGTGCGACGCCAATCAACTGGGGCTTCGCCGAGACCATGGCATACGCCACTCTGGTCGACGAAGGTCACCAGGTCCGTCTGACCGGTCAGGATGTGGGTCGTGGTACCTTCTCTCACCGTCATGCGGTACTGCACAACCAGAAAGACGCCAGCACATTCGTGCCTCTGGCCAATCTGAAAGAAGACCAGCCAGACGTGGCCATCTACGACTCGCTGCTGTCTGAAGAAGCGGTACTGGCATTTGAATACGGTTACGCCACCACCACGCCAAACGCGCTGGTGATCTGGGAAGCCCAGTTTGGTGATTTCGCCAACGGTGCCCAGGTGGTATTCGACCAGTTCATTTCCTCCGGTGAAAGCAAGTGGGGCCGCCTGTGTGGTCTGACCATGTTGCTGCCACACGGCTATGAAGGTCAGGGCCCTGAGCACTCTTCTGCTCGCCTGGAGCGTTACCTGCAACTGTGTGCTGAACACAACGTACAAATCTGTGTTCCTTCCACACCGGCTCAGGTGTACCACATGCTGCGTCGTCAGGTGATTCGTCCACTGCGTAAGCCAATGGTGGTTATGTCACCTAAGAGCTTGCTGCGTCACAAGCTGGCTACCAGCACCCTGGAAGAACTGGCTGAAGGCAGCTTCCAGACCGTGATCAGTGAGCAGGATGATCTGGATCCGGCAGCAGTACGCCGTGTACTGATGTGTTCCGGCAAGGTCTACTACGATCTGTTGGAACGTCGTCGTGCCGAAGAAATCAATGACATCGCCATCGTTCGTATTGAACAGCTGTATCCGTTCCCACACGACGATCTTGAAGCAGAGTTGGCCAAGTACACCAACCTGAAAGAGATCTACTGGGTACAGGAAGAGCCGAAAAACATGGGTGCCTGGTACAGCAGCAACCATTACATGGAGCGTGCAATCAGCTCCGTCGGCCTCGACGTGGAGCTGCAATACGCAGGCCGCGCGGCAGCAGCATCTCCGGCCGCTGGTTACATGGCTCTGCACTTGCAGCAGCTTGAAGAATACATCACAGACGCTCTGGACATTCAGGGCTAATAGCAGGAACACCTAAGGAAAAAATAATGAGCATCGAAATCAAGGCCCCGACTTTTCCTGAGTCCGTTGCAGACGGTACCGTCGCTACCTGGCACAAGCAGCCAGGTGAACCAGTAGAACGTGATGAACTGCTGGTTGATATTGAAACCGACAAGGTTGTGTTGGAAGTTGTGGCTCCTGCTAACGGCACCCTGAAAGAAATCTTCAAAAACGCTGACGACGTTGTCCTGAGCGACGAAGTTCTGGCTGTATTTGTTGAAGGCGACGTTGCTGCTGCAGCGCCTGCCGCTGAAGCTGCACCGGCTGCCGAAGCCGCACCAGCTGCGTCTGATGATGATTCCCTGGTTAATCCGGCTGCTCGCAAGCTGGCTGAAGAGAAGGGTGTTGCCCTGTCTGCAGTCAAAGGCACTGGCAAAGGCGGTCGCGTGACCAAGGAAGATGTACAGAACCATATCAAGAACGGCGCCAAGCCAGCGGCTGCTCCGGCTCCTGCCGCAGCACCTGTTGCTGCCGTTCCAGCAGGCGAGCGCGTTGAAAAACGCGTCCCAATGACTCGTCTGCGCGCCACCATCGCCAAGCGCCTGGTGGATGCACAACAAAACGCAGCCATGCTGACTACGTACAACGAAGTCAACATGAAGCCAGTAATGGAACTGCGTAAAACCTATAAAGAGCAGTTCGAAAAAGTACATGGCGTCAAGCTGGGCTTCATGTCTTTCTTCGTTAAAGCTGCCACTGAAGCGCTCAAGCGTTTCCCAGCAGTTAACGCGTCTATCGACGGTAACGACATGGTTTACCACGGTTATCAGGATATCGGTGTTGCCGTATCTACCGACCGGGGTCTGGTTGTTCCTGTTCTGCGCGATACCGACAGCATGGGCCTGGCTGAAATCGAAGGCACTATTGGTGACTTCGCCAAACGTGGCCGTGATGGCAAGTTGGGCATGGAAGACATGCAGGGCGGTACCTTCACTATCACCAACGGTGGTGTGTTCGGTTCCCTGATGTCTACCCCAATCCTGAACCCACCGCAGACCGCAATTATGGGTATGCACAAGATTCAGGAGCGTCCTATGGCGGTGAATGGCAAGGTTGAGATCCTGCCAATGATGTATCTGGCATTGTCATACGATCACCGCATGATCGATGGTAAGGAAGCGGTTCAGTTCCTGGTAACCATCAAGGACCTGCTGGAAGACCCTGCACGTATGCTGCTGGACGTTTAATCGGACTTTTAAGGATTCGTAATGAGCAAGAAATTTGACGTAGTCGTTATCGGCGGCGGTCCTGGCGGCTATGTAGCTGCCATCCGCTGTGCACAGCTGGGCCTGAAAACCGCTTGTATCGACAAGTGGGTGAACAAAGAAGGTAAAGGCGTTTACGGCGGTACCTGTCTGAACGTTGGTTGTATCCCATCCAAAGCGCTGCTGGATACTTCCCACAAGTACGAAGAAGCCAAGCATGACTTCGACATGCACGGCATTGGCGCTGGCGACATCACCATGGATGTCAGCAAGATGCTGGCTCGCAAGGACCAGATCGTTAAAAACCTGACCATGGGTGTTGCTGGCCTGTTCAAGGGTAACGGCGTTACTGCTCTGGAAGGTGTTGGTAAGGTTCTGGCTGGCAAGAAAGTTGAGTTCACTCCTCACGGTGGTGAAGCTGAGCAGATCGAAGCCGAGAACATCATCATCGCGACCGGTTCTGTACCTTTCAACATTCCACCAGCTCCACTGACTGATGACATCATTGTCGACAGCACTGGCGCACTGGAATTCAAGGAAGTACCAGAGAAGCTGGGCGTTATCGGTGCCGGCGTTATCGGTCTGGAACTGGGTTCCGTATGGGGCCGTCTGGGCGCCAAGGTTACCGTTCTGGAAGCACAGGACAAGTTCCTGCACGTTGCTGACTCTGCGGTTTCCAAAGAAGCTCAGAAGCTGTTCACCAAGCAGGGCATGGACATCCGTCTGGGCGCTCGTGTGACCGGTTCTGAAGTGAAAGACGGCAAAGTAACCGTTACCTTCCAGGAAGGCGGTGAAGAGAAGTCTGAAACCTTCGACAAGCTGATCGTTGCTGTTGGCCGTAAACCATTCACTGACGGCCTGCTGGCTGCTGACTGTGGTGTGAACCTGGACGAGCGTGGCTTCATCCACGTAGACGACAGCTGTCAGACTGCTGCTCCAGGTATCTGGGCAATCGGTGACGTTGTTCGTGGTCCAATGCTGGCTCACAAAGCATCTGAAGAAGGCGTAATGGTTGCCGAGCGCATCCACGGCCACGCTGCCCAGATGAACTACGACGTGATTCCTTCCGTTATCTACACTGCGCCAGAAATTGCCTGGGTAGGTAAGACCGAAGAACAGGTTAAAGCAGAAGGCGAACCATACAACACTGGTATGTTCCCATTCGCGGCCGTAGGTCGTGCGATGGCCAGCAACCAGACTGATGGCTTCGTTAAAATCATTGCACATGCTGAAACAGACCGCATTTTGGGCGCTCACATCGTGGGTCCTAACGCCGGTGACCTGTGTCAGCAGATTGTAATTGCGATGGAATTCGGTTCCAGCGCAGAAGATATCGGCATGATGGTATTTGCTCACCCAACCGTTTCTGAAGCAGTTCACGAAGCGGCCCTGGCTGTTAGCAACTCCGCGATCCACAAAGTGAATCGTAAATCCAGAAAATAAGATCCGATAAAAACAATGGCCCGGCTAGACCGGGCCTTTGCTTATATTGCTGAACTTCAACGCAGAGTGTTTTTTGCGTACCCCATAAAGGTTGTTCAGTTAACACAGGCTGTCGGGTAATCCTCGACAAACAAAAGAAACAGGACGAAAGCGATGAACCTTCACGAATATCAGGGTAAACAGCTTTTTGCTCAGTACGGTCTGCCAGTATCCAAGGGTGTGGCAGCCAAGACTGCAGAAGAAGCGGCAGCAGCGGCTGACGAAATCGGTGGTGACAAGTGGGTTGTTAAAGCCCAGGTGCACGCCGGTGGCCGTGGTAAGGCAGGTGGCGTTAAGCTGGTTGACTCCAAAGAAGAAATCAAGGCATTTGCTGAGCAGTGGCTGGGCAAAAACCTGGTTACTTACCAGACTGACGAAAAAGGCCAGCCTGTAAGCCGTATTCTGGTTGAGAGCTGCACTGATATTGATCAGGAACTGTATCTGGGTGCGGTTGTTGACCGTTCCACTCGTCGTATCGTCTTCATGGCCTCTACTGAAGGTGGTGTTGAGATCGAGAAAGTTGCTGAAGAAACTCCAGAAAAGATTCTGAAAGCAACTGTTGATCCACTGGTTGGCGCTCAGCCATACCAGGCTCGCGATCTGGCTTTCAAGCTGGGTCTGCAAGGTGACCAGATCAAGCAGTTCACCAAGATCTTCATGGGTCTGGCGAAACTGTTCCAGGACAAAGACCTGGCGCTGCTGGAAATCAACCCGCTGGTAATCACTCCAGAAGGTAACCTGCACTGTCTGGACGCCAAGATCGGTATCGACAGCAACGCTGTTTACCGTCACAAAGACCTGCAAGAGATGCACGATCCTTCCCAGGAAGATGCTCGTGAAGCTCACGCTGCTCAGTGGGAACTGAACTACGTAGCGCTGGATGGTGACATCGGCTGCATGGTTAACGGTGCTGGTCTGGCCATGGGTACCATGGATATCGTGAAGCTGCACGGTGGTAACCCTGCAAACTTCCTGGACGTTGGTGGCGGCGCTACCAAGGAACGCGTTGTTGAAGCGTTCAAGATCATTCTGTCCGACGACGCTGTTAAAGCCGTATTCATCAACATCTTCGGCGGTATCGTACGTTGTGACATGATCGCAGAAGGCGTTATCGGCGCTGTTAAGGAAGTGGGTGTTGAAGTTCCTGTTGTTGTTCGTCTGCAGGGTAACAACGCTGAACTGGGCACCAAGGTTCTGTCTGAATCTGGTCTGAACATCATTGCCGACACCGACCTGGCAGGCGCTGCCAAGAAAGTTGTTGCAGCAGCTGCTGGCGAATAAGGGGATATCATGAGCATTCTTATCAACAAAGACACCAAGGTTATCTGTCAGGGTTTCACTGGTGCTCAGGGTACTTTCCACTCTGAACAAGCCATCGCATACGGCACCAAAATGGTTGGTGGTGTAACTCCGGGTAAAGGCGGTCAGACTCACCTGGGTCTGCCAGTATTCAACACCGTTGCTGAAGCTGTTGAAGCAACTGGTGCTGAAGCATCCGTTATCTACGTTCCAGCGCCTTTCTGTAAGGATTCCATCCTGGAAGCGGCCAACGGCGGTATCAAACTGATCGTTTGTATCACTGAAGGTATTCCTACTCTGGACATGCTGGATGCCAAAGTTAAGTGTGACGAGCTGGGTGTTACCCTGATCGGCCCTAACTGCCCAGGCGTTATCACCCCAGGCGAATGCAAGATCGGCATCATGCCAGGTCACATCCACCTGCCAGGTAAAGTGGGCATCGTATCCCGTTCCGGTACTCTGACTTACGAAGCCGTTAAGCAGACTACTGACTACGGTTTCGGCCAGTCTACCTGTGTTGGTATCGGTGGTGACCCAATCCCGGGCTCCAACTTCATCGACATCCTGAAATTGTTCCAGGAAGATCCAGCGACTGAAGCCATCGTTATGATTGGTGAAATCGGTGGTACCGCTGAAGAAGAAGCTGCTGCCTTCATCAAGGAAAACGTAACCAAGCCTGTAGTTTCCTACATCGCTGGTGTTACTGCTCCTGCTGGTAAGCGTATGGGCCACGCTGGCGCCATCATCTCCGGTGGTAAAGGTACTGCTGACGAGAAGTTCGCCGCTCTGAACGACGCTGGCGTAACCACCGTTCGCAGCCTGGCTGACATCGGTGCAGCTCTGAAGGAAAAGACTGGCTGGTAAGTTTTACCGCTGATCTGATCTTTGAAAAACCCGCGCTTGTCGCGGGTTTTTTTGTTTTAGGGTTGTCGGGAGTCGGGAGTCGGGAGTCGGGAGTCGGGCTCACTTCTGGCCAGTCCTTGTCCCGTATTGTCGCGCACTAAAGTATTGATAGACCAAGGTTTGATCACCCAACGTCGAATGGTTGCTATCCCTCGCGAAGACTAAGGTTTTAGCGTCATCTTGAGGGGACGATCATGACATACCAACAACAATATCAGTCATCCATTGCCAACCCTGAAGCATTCTGGAGAGAGCAAGCCAACCGTGTTCAATGGTTCAAGGAACCAGAAACCATTTTGTCCAAAGACGCCAACGGCATTGACCGCTGGTACGCCGATGGCGAATTGAACACCGCCTATCTGGCGCTGGATTACCACGTCTTGCAGGGGCGAGGGGATCAAACCGCACTGATCTACGATTCGCCAGTGACCGACACCCGGCGCAGTTACAGCTACCGTGAATTGACCGCCGAAGTTGCGCGCTTTGCCGGGGCCTTGAAAGCCCGTGGTGTTGAGAAAGGCGATCGGGTGGTGATTTACATGCCAATGGTGCCGGAAGCGGCCATCGCCATGCTGGCTTGTGCCCGTCTGGGAGCGATTCACTCAGTGGTGTTTGGTGGTTTTGCTGCCAGCGAGCTGGCAACCCGAATTGACGATGCAACACCCAAACTGATTCTGTCAGCGTCCTGTGGCATCGAGATTGATCGGGTCATTGAATACAAGCCGATCCTGGATGAAGCCATTGAGCTGGCTGCGCATAAGCCGGATGGCTGCATCATCTTGCAGCGGGACATGAGCCGCTGTTCACTGGGCGACCGTGATACCGACTGGCATGACGCCATCGCCAAGGCGGAACCGGCCGACTGTACGCCGGTGGGTGCAACCGACCCGCTCTATATCCTCTATACCTCTGGCACAACTGGCAAACCCAAGGGCGTGGTGCGTGATAACGGCGGCCATGCGGTGGCGATGAAATACAGCATGGAAGCAGTTTACGACATGGGCGTTGCCGATGTGTTCTGGGCTGCCTCCGATGTCGGTTGGGTAGTGGGCCATTCCTATATTGTCTATGGGCCGCTGCTGGCGGGCTGCACAACCGTATTTTACGAAGGCAAGCCGGTTCGTACTCCGGATGCCGGGGCTTTCTGGCGAGTGTGTGAAGAATATGGCGTGAAAGGTCTGTTTGCGGCGCCAACGGCGTTCAGGGCGGTGCGTAAGGAAGATCCGCAATGCTTGTTGGCCAAACAGTACGACCTCAGCCAATTGAAGACGATTTTTATGGCCGGCGAGCGACTCGATCCACCCACCTACGACTGGGTCGTTGAGCATATACAGCGTCCGGTTGTTGACCACTGGTGGCAAACTGAAACCGGTTGGGCGATTGCGGGTAATCACGTTGGTCTGGGGCCGGTAGCGGTGAAAGCCGGTTCGGTGACGCGACCGTCACCGGGTTTTAATGTTCAGGTACTGGATGGCCGCGGTCAGCCGGTAGGAGCCAACCAACAAGGCAGCATCGCCATCAAATTGCCGTTGCCGCCGGGCTGTCTGCCGACCATCTGGGGCGACCATGATCGCTTCGTATCCGGTTATCTGGGGACGTTTGACGGCTACTACGTCAGTGGTGATGGCGGTTATCTGGATGATGACAACTACCTGTTCGTTTTGGGCCGTACCGACGACATCATCAACGTGGCAGGGCACCGTTTGTCGACCGGCGAGATGGAGGAAGTGGTTGCGGCTCATGAGGCAGTTGCCGAATGTGCCGTGATTGGCCAGTCCAGCGAGTTGAAGGGGGAAGAGCCGCTGGGGTTGGTGCTGCTAAAAGACGGTGTCGATGTTGATGAAGAGGCCTTACAGCAGCAGCTGGTTCAGCAGGTACGCGAAAAGATCGGCGCGGTTGCCAGCTTCAAGAGTGCGGTGGTGGTCAAGCGTTTGCCGAAAACCCGTTCTGGCAAGATTCTGCGCAAGATACTTCGCAATATTGCCAATGGCGAAGAGTACAACACGCCATCAACCATTGATGATCCAGCCTGTCTGTCAGAGATTGAGCAGATCCTGTCAGAGAAGGGTATTCGCAAATAAACGTAAGTGTGAAAAATATTTCGAACCAATTCGAGAGCGGTCACTCAAACAGATATGTTTGGAGATCATCATCAGTTTCCAGACTCCCGCTCTCTTTCATGATATTCAGCCGAGTTTTTAGCTCGGCTTTTTTTTGCCTGCGGTTTTCTGTTACTGGACGCTGGAGTCGCAACGGAATGACCGGCTGGCCAGTTTCATAGCCAGCCGTATCCCCCGGTCTGCGCAAGTTCAGTCTTCTTCCGGTTTTACGCCATCCAGTGGTTTTACCACCAGCACGTCACAGTGCACTTCATCAACCAGTTGCTCTGCGGTGTTGCCGATCAAAACCCCGGCAACGCCACAGCGGGCGACGGTGCCTACAACAACAACGTCGGCTTCTATATTGGCAGCGACTTTGGCGACCACGGCGTCTGGTTCACCTTCCATAACGTGCAGATGGTCTGCATTGACGTTGTACTTACGACCCAACGCTTCACAAGCGGTCTGATGCTGCTCGGTGATGTAGTCCTGAATGTCATCCGGTGCGGTGACTTCCGGCACCATGGCAAAGGCCACAGAGATTTGTGGGTAGGCATTCACCAGGTGCAAATCGGTTTCGAAGTGGTCAGCCAGATGCTCGGCATAGGACAGGATGTTGTCATTGATCAGCTGATGGCCTTCGTCTGTGGTCGTAGCATCCACCGATGCCAACAGACGATTGTGCTTCCATGGGGCGGGGCTTTTTACCAGTAGCACGGGCGCTGGGCAGTGGCGCATCAGATTCCAGTCGGTATGAGTGAAAATGCGATCCAGTACGGAGTGGGGCAGGGTGCCCTTGATCACCAGGTCAAAGTCCTGCTGGTGGGTGACTTCCAGTACCGCATTGTGCAAATGCTTGTGCCACAGCACTCGGGTGCTGACCTTACGAACATCGGGGCTTACTTCGGGCAGGAAGCTGTCGATCCAACGCTGGGTAGAGGCCAGTCTTGCCTGACGGATTTGTTTGACGGTGTCGTTATCCAGCGCCGACTCATCGCCACAGTAGGGCTCGTAGACCGACGTCAGCAAGGTAATGTCGGCGTCAACGACACTGGCCAGCCAGATTGCCTTGTCGAGGGCAATCTGTTCCGGGTGGTCGGAATCCAGCACAACAAGAATGTGGTTGATGTCCATCATGGCGAGTCCTCCCGTTGAATAGATAACTTCAGAATACGCCGCTTGGCTGCAGCGGACTATGCTGTACGTCAAATATCCGGGGTCGATTTCAAGAGTGCCATCATGGCGTTGGCGGCGTTGCTTTGAGGGCGGTTGCGCAGATGGATAATGCCGAGTTCGCGGGTAAGTGGTGGTTGGTCGCAGTCGAGCACAATCAATTGGTCATCGATCATCGATGGCGGTAACACCGACCAGCCCAGCCCGACACTGACCATCATCTTGATGGTTTCCAGATAGTTGGTGGGCATGCTGGTATGAAGCTTTTGGCCACCCTCAATAAACTGCTGCTCGACCAGTCGATAGGTGATGGTGTCTTTCTCGGGCAGGATCGCTGGCCATTGGCTCAAGTCTGCCAGGCTGGTCCTGATGCGGTTGGCCAGCGGGTGTTCGCGGCTGACGACAAAATGCAGTTCGTCTTGCCACAGCGGCCAGCTTTGCAGTTGCTCGCTGGCGTTGCTATCGAGGGTGGTCAGTGCCAGTTCTACGCTACGCTGTTCAACGGCCCGGTAGGCATCTTCGGAGCCCAGGAATTGTAAATCCAGCCGTGCTTGCGGGTAGCGACGGGCAAAGTCTTTCAGAAAGGGCGGCAACCGGTGCAGGCCAATATGATGGCTGGTTGCCATGGACAGTACGCCGGTAACGCTGCCGCTGAGGTTGGTCAGTTGCAGTTGGGTGTCGTCCATCAGCTGCAAGATGTGCTTGGCCCGAGGTAGAAGGAGCTCGCCGGACTCCGACAGACTGACGGAGCGGTTGTGGCGTTCAAACAGTTGGGTGTCGAGCTGTTGTTCTAGGGTCTGGATGCGCTTCGATACGGCCGACTGTGTCAAGAATAACTGCTCAGCGGCTTCGGAAAACGAGCCATGCTCAACCACTGCCAGAAACGCTTTCAATTGTTGGCTGTCCATAACGCTTCTCCTGTCAGGCCTTATAGGGAATTGGGGCGGCTCGCAATGGATGGTGGTATCGCTGCGCTGTCATGGCCCGCGGGTATTGTTGCTCTATTCCTTAAAGGAATGCAATTCAGAAAAAATATGAATTTGTGTTGCACAATGAAAGGCGTAGCATAAGCAAGGTAAGAGATGCGCTGAGTATTTCGGTGGCGTTCAGGTCGCCGAGACAAGCCAAAGCATCCGTGGTGTTTGATGACTGCTGCGGCAGTACAACGAGAGATTCAAGGAGCCCTCCATGGCTGGCAAAACCCTGTACGACAAGTTGTGGGAACAACACGTCGTGAAAGAACGTGATGACGGTACTGCGTTGATTTACATCGATCGTCAGTTGCTGCACGAAGTAACGTCTCCACAAGCCTTTGAAGGCCTGCGCATTGCGGGTCGTCAGCCATGGCGCCTGACTGCCAACCTGGCTACTCCGGACCACAACGTGTCCACCGACGCCTCTGAGCGTGCTGGTGGTATCGATGGTATTCAGGACCCGGTTTCCCGTATTCAGGTGAAAACCCTGGACGATAACTGTAACGCCTTCGGCATTACCCAGTTCGATATGAAAGACAAGCGTCAGGGTATCGTGCACGTAGTTGGCCCGGAGCAGGGTGCTACCTTGCCGGGCATGACCATCGTCTGTGGTGACTCCCACACGGCTACCCATGGTGCGGTTGCGGCTCTGGCCCATGGTATCGGTACGTCCGAAGTTGAGCACGTGCTGGCAACCCAGTGTCTGATTCAGCGCAAGATGAAAAACCTGTTGATCAAGGTCGACGGTGAGCTGGGTCCTGCCATCACGGGTAAAGACGTGGTTCTGCACGTCACTGGCGTGATCGGTACCGCTGGCGGTACTGGCTATGCGATGGAATTTGGTGGTTCTGCCATTCGCTCCATGAGCATGGAAGGCCGTATGTCCATGTGTAACATGGCGATCGAAGCCGGTGCTCGTGTGGGCATGGTGGCGTTTGACGACATCACCGCTGAATACGTCAAGGGCCGTCCATTCGCGCCAAAAGATGATCAGTGGGACATGGCGGTTGCTGCCTGGAAAGAGCTGGTGTCTGACGAAGACGCCGTGTTCGACAAAGTGGTAGAAATCAAGGCCGAAGAAATCAAGCCTCAGGTGACCTGGGGGACGTCTCCGGAAATGGTAACCACCATCGACGGTACGGTTCCTGCTCTGGAAGATGCCAAGGACGACGTTGAGCGTTCCGCCTTCACCCGTGCTTATGAGTACATGGGCCTGACTGCTGGCCAGAAAATCACCGACATTCAACTGGACCGCGTTTTCATCGGTTCGTGCACCAACAGCCGTATTGAAGACTTGCGTCAGGCCGCAGAAGTGGCCAAAGGTCGTAAAGTGGCTGGCACCATCAAGCAGGCCATGGTTGTACCAGGTTCTGGTCTGGTGAAAGAGCAAGCCGAGTCTGAAGGTTTGGACAAGATTTTCCTGGAGGCCGGTTTTGAGTGGCGTGAGCCAGGTTGCTCCATGTGTCTGGCCATGAATGCCGACAAGCTGGGTGCCGGTGAGCATTGTGCCTCTACCTCCAACCGTAACTTTGAAGGTCGTCAGGGCTATGGAGGCCGTACTCATTTGGTGAGTCCAGCCATGGCAGCCGCGGCAGCGATTGCCGGTCATTTTGTCGACGTACGCGAATTCTGAGGAGCCAACACATGAGAGCATTTACCGTACATACCGGTGTGGTGGCGCCAATGGATCGTCCAAACATCGATACTGATATGATCATTCCAAAGCAGTTCCTGAAGTCGATCAAGCGTTCCGGCTTTGGCCCGAACCTGTTTGATGAACTGCGTTACCTGGACGAAGGTAAGCCAGACGCCGATAACTCCGGTCGTCCGCTGAACCCGGATTTTGTGCTGAATCAGCCGCGCTATGCAGGTGCTTCTGTGCTGCTGGCTCGTGAAAACTTCGGCTGTGGCTCTTCCCGTGAACACGCCCCGTGGGCGCTGGAAGATTTCGGTTTCCGTGCCGTGATTGCCCCAAGCTTTGCCGATATTTTCTTCAACAACTGCTTTAAAAACGGTCTGTTGCCGATCATTCTGCCGGAAAGTGTGGTGGACGGTTTGTTCAAGGCGGTTGAATCTTCCGAAGGCTACCAGTTGACGGTTGATCTGGATAAGCAGGTCATTCTGACGCCAGACGGTCAGGACATTGCCTTTGATGTTGACCCATTCCGCAAGCACTGCTTGCTGAACGGTCTGGATGATATTGGTCTTACGCTGCAGGACGCCGACGACATTCGTGCGTACGAAGAAAAGCGTCAGCAATCTGCGCCCTGGTTGTTTAACGCCGGTGCCTGATCGCATACCGATCGGTTAATTGAATTTGGTTCAGCCCGATGATTCCGGTCAGCGGGCTTTTTTACAGGATAAAAAACATGAGCAAAAACGTATTGGTTTTGCCGGGCGATGGTATTGGCCCGGAAATCGTGGCAGAAGCCGTTAAGGTTCTGAACACCGTTAACGACAAGTTCTCTCTGGATCTGACCATTGACCACGGTCTGGTTGGTGGTACTGCATTTGATGCAACCGGTTTCCCGTTGCCAGAAGAAAGCCTGCAAAAAGCCAAGGCGGCTGATGCCATCCTGCTGGGTGCTGTTGGCGGCCCTAAGTGGGACAAACTGGACGACCGTTCCAAGCGTCCTGAGCAAGGTTTGCTGGATATCCGTTCCAAGCTGGAACTGTTCGGTAACCTGCGTCCGGCCATTCTGTACCCGCAGCTCGCAGATGCATCTACCCTCAAGCCTGAAGTGGTTTCCGGTCTGGATATCCTCATCGTACGCGAACTGACCGGTGGTATTTACTTCGGTAAGCCACGTGGCATTCGTACCCTGGAAAACGGCGAGCGCGAAGGCTACAACACCTACGTGTACAACGAATCCGAGATCCGTCGAATTGGTCGTGTAGCGTTTGAAGCGGCCATGAAGCGCAACAAGAAGCTGTGCTCTGTCGACAAGGCCAACGTTCTGGAAGTGACCGTGCTGTGGCGCGAAATCATGGAAGAACTGAGCAAGGAATACCCGGAGGTTGAGCTGTCTCACATGTACGTGGACAACGCTGCCATGCAGCTGGTTCGTGCACCGAAACAGTTTGACGTTATCGTAACCGGCAATATGTTCGGCGATATCCTGTCCGATGCAGCTGCGATGCTGACTGGCTCTATTGGTATGCTGCCTTCTGCGTCTCTGGATAAGGACAACAAGGGCATGTACGAGCCATGTCATGGCTCTGCGCCAGATATCGCAGGTCAGGGCATTGCCAACCCACTGGCGACCATCCTGTCTGCTGCCATGATGCTGCGTTACAGCCTTGGCCAGAACGAAGCGGCTGACGCGATTGAAGCAGCGGTCAGCAAGGTGCTGGACAGCAACCTGCGTACCGCGGATATCTACTCCGACGGCATGCAGAAAGTATCCACTACCGAAATGGGTGATGCAGTTGTAGCCGCACTTTGATACGGTTATAACGCAATTTTGAACAAAACCGCGCTCTGCGCGGTTTTTTGTCGTCTGTAGCGGTGAGAGCGCAAAGCGGGCGGCAATTACAAAGAACAAGGTAAACGACGTATGTTGAAAACAGGTCTGGTTGGCTGGCGTGGCATGGTAGGTTCCGTGCTGATGCAGCGTATGGAAGCCGAAGGTGATTTTGCTCTGATCGAGCCGACTTTCTTTACTACCTCCCAGAAAGGGCAGGCAGCGCCACAGTTTGGCGGTAAGGATTGTGGTTTGCTGGAAGATGCTTTTGATATTGAAGCATTGTCCGCGCAAGACGTGATTATTACCTGTCAGGGTGGTGACTACACCAAGGAAGTCTACGGCAAGCTGCGTGAAGCGGGCTGGCAGGGCTACTGGATTGACGCTGCATCTTCCCTGCGCATGGATGATAACGCCATCATCGTACTGGACCCGGTCAACGCAGACGTGATTGACGCTGGTCTGGATGCCGGTGTTAAAACCTACGTTGGTGGTAACTGCACAGTATCCCTGATGCTGATGGCATTGGGCGGTTTGTTCGAAAAAGGTCTGGTGGAGTGGGTTGCTCCGCAAACCTATCAGGCCGCTTCCGGCTCCGGTGCCCGTCACATGCGTGAACTGATCAGCCAGATGGGTGCGGTACACGCCAATGTTAAAGACAAACTGGACGATCCTGCTTCTGCAATTCTGGAAATTGATCGTCAGGTGGCGGATTTCATCAACAGTGATGACTACCCGAAAGCCCAGTTTGGCGTACCTCTGGCAGGCAGCCTGATTCCTTACATCGACTCCCAGCTTGAGTCTGGCCAGAGCCGTGAAGAGTGGAAGGCGCAGGTAGAAGCCAACAAGATTCTGGGTCGTTCCGACGATCAGATTCCGGTAGACGGCTTGTGTGTTCGTGTTGGTGCCATGCGTTGTCACAGTCAGGCAATGACCATCAAACTGAACAAGGATATTTCGGTTGAAGAAATCGAAACCATCCTGGCTCAGCATAACGATTGGGTTAAAGTGATTCCGAACGATCGTGATATCACCATGCAGGAACTGACCCCAGCGAAAGTGACCGGCACCTTGTCTATTCCGGTTGGCCGTATTCGTAAGCTGAATATGGGTCCTGAATATATTTCTGCCTTTACGGTTGGCGACCAGCTGTTGTGGGGTGCCGCTGAGCCTCTGCGCCGCATGTTGCGTATTTTGTTAAACCGTTCATAGAAATTTATTTTACAAGCGGGCTTCGGCCCGCTTTTTCATATTTCCCTTCCTGAAACTTTCATAAACCCTTATTACATATCACTTTTATAGTTACTTAACCGTGCAAAACATTGCACCGGAACTTTTTATACTTAATACTTACGCGTGATTTTTGAACACTCGAAATAGTGCATCGTTCCGGGCCGATCCGGAATACTCGGAAAACCGAGCTTGTTAGCCAATTCGTGACACCAAGGAAGCACCAATGAAGCGCCTGTTTGCAACCGCCATGCTACTGGTAGGAAGTACTCTGATGTCCAGTCAGCTTATGGCTCTGGGTCTTGGAGAGTTGAAGCTCGATTCTGCGCTAAATCAGCCCCTCAAAGCGGAAATCGAACTCGTAGACTCGGCAGGTTTGTCCGAGTGGGAAATCAAGCCGGTACTGGCCAGTGCGGAAGCATTTGACCGTTATGGCGTCGATCGTTCCTATTTTCTGACCAAAATCAAATTCAACGTCGCTGGCGACAAGATTGAATTGAGCACCCGCGAAGGGGTGACCGAGCCCTTCCTGAATTTTCTGGTCGAACTGAACTGGCCGTCTGGTCGCGTGGTACGCGAATACACCGTGCTGCTGGACCCGCCTACGTTCGAACAACAGAGCTTTCAACCTGTCGTAGCGGCCCCATCAGTAACGCCATCCACCGGACAGGTTCAACGTCAGAACAATTCCATTGTCACGCCGAGTACCGGTGTGGCATCCCGCCAGCCAGCGGGCAGTGGTGCTGAAGGTACCTACACAGTTCAGCCAAACGACACCATGTGGGCGATTGCACTGGCGACTCGCCCGGATGCATCGGTTTCTCCCCAGCAAATGATGCTGGCCATTCAGCAAGCTAACCCTAATGCCTTTATTGGCGGCAACATCAACCGCGTAAAAACCTTTGAAGTGCTGCGCATACCGGGTGCCGATCAGGTGCAAGGTATCAGCCGTCAGGTAGCGGTTAATGAAATGGCACGCCAGAACGACGAACTGGCAGGTCGCGCCCAACTGGATGCCACCGGTCGCAACACGTCTGTGGCGCCTCGCGCTAGCTCCGACGGTCGTGGTGAAGTACGTCTGGTGACTGATGCCAAGCAAGGCGCAAACTCTGCCGGTGCCAGTGGTGATACAGAAGGTCAGGGTAATGGCCGTCAGGAAGCCCTTGAAAATGATCTGGCCATCGCGCTCGAAAATCTCGACAAGTCCCGTCGCGACAACGCGGAGCTGGAAGACCGTCTGAGTGCTCTGGAAGAACAGATTGCCGCCCTGCAGCGTTTGGTGACCCTGAAAAACGATCAGCTAGCCAGCATGCAAGCAGGTGCTGCCACTGCCGAAGCACAACAGCCTGTTGCCACGGTAACGCCTGAGCCTACACCGGAGCCAGCACCAGAAGTTGCTGCCCCGGCCGCCGTCGAGCCGGCTAAAGCAGAAGCCCAGGCCGCTGCGCAGCCTGAAGTGGCTGCCAAGCCGGAAGTTCAACAGCCTGTTGAGCGTAAACCTGCACCGAAGCGCTATGTTCCGCCACCACCAAGCCTGATCGATACCATCCTGCAAGATCCGATGATGCTGGGCGGTCTGGTTCTGGCGATCCTGTTGCTGATTGCACTGATTTACACCGCCATCAAGCGTCGTCTGGTTGGTAAGGATGACTCTGATGAAGCAGCCAAGGAACAAGCAGCGATTGCAGCGGCTGTAGAAGAAGTGAATGCAGTTAACGAGCCTGTCGATTCCTTCGACTTCGACGAGCCGGAACAGCACGATGACCCGATGGACTTCCTCAACGATGACAGCGCTGTGGACATTTCCACTGCCAGCCTGGAATCCGAAGACGAATTGTTGGTGGAAGTAGAAGAGCACATTGCTTACGGCCGCTTTGACGAAGCCCGTGGCCTGCTGAAAAACGCCATTGCTAACGAGCCGGTCCGTGGCGACCTGAGCCTGAAGTTGCTGGAAGTGTACGCTGAGCTGGACGACGCCATTGCCTTCTCTGAAGAAGAGCAGCGTCTGCAAACCTTTGGTGATGACTTCCAGGTGGAAACTGCGGAAGCGATGCGTGGACGCCTGACTAGCCCAATCGGTGCTGCGGGCGTGTCCGAAGTGTCTCTGGAAGACCTCGATATGGAATTCCAGAGCGGTCTGGACGAGCCTGCGGTTGCTGTGCCGTCAGAAGACACTGTGTCGGTTGATACTGAAACCACCACCAACATGGACGACGGTGAAGATTTCGCTGCCATGCTGGATCAGGGTCTGGATTTTGAGTCCGCTCTGGATCAGGACGACGAGCAGACAGCCGGCTCCAGTGAAGTCGAGTTGGATTTCTCTTCCGACTTTGCAACGTCCGACGATAACTCTCTCGATTTCGATCTGACTTCAATGGACGATCACGACGCAGAGCAACAGGACGCGCCGTCTTTCCAGCAGACTGAAGAAGTTGAAATCGACAATCTGATGGAATTTGAACTGTCAGACGAAATGCTGGAACTGGACAACGCCGAAGCCGCCGCTGACAACACTGAGTCGGATGAAGTTGAAGCAGATGAAAACAGCCTGGACTTCGATCTGGGTGGTCTGGAATTGCCAGAATCCGAACTGACCTCGCTCGACGACGAGCTGGCAGAGCTGGAAAGCGACGTTGCTGGCGAAGAGTCTTTGGAGTCTCTGGAGCTGGACATCGACGGTCTGGACTCTGTTGAGTCGCTTGAAGTCGATTCCGATCTGGAAGAAAGCACTGACGACCTGCTGGAACTGGATCTCGGCGAAGAGCTGGCTGAACTCGAATCTGATCTGGATGAGGCTGCTGGTGACGAGCTGGACCTGGGTGATCTGGCAGCGCTGGACGGTACTGAAGTAAGTGCTGAGGAGAACGCTGAGGAGAGTGCCGAAGAAGGCGCTACTTCCAAATTGCCAGAAGAGCTGGATTTCAACCTCGACTCCGAGCTGACCGAAGAATCCCCGTCAGAGCTGGAGCCTGACGCAGAACTGGCTGCCGAACTGGAAGCCTTTGCTGAAGAACACCCGGTTGCTGATGCTGGTGAAGACTCGCTTGAAAATGAGATTGAAAGCGATGCCGGTGATCTGGATCTCTCCGTTGCAGAGACCGAGAGTCTTGAAGAATTTACGGCTGATGATGTCGACGCAGCGGTAGAAGAAATTTCTGAAAGCACTTCTGAAAATGTTACTGAAGGCGCTTCCGAAAGTGAGATCGCAGAAATCGATTTCGACTCCGAAGAAGCGGCTGATTTGAGCCTGCCGGATCTGGACTCTGCACTGGACGATTTTGACCCAGCGTCTGAAGTGACCGACACGGCCGACGTTGAAGCACCAGAGCTGGACGTCACTGATACCGAAGAAACCGGTGCAGAAGAAAACGCATCTGAAGACACTGACAGCGCAGAGTCTGAGCAGCCAGTCGTTGAAGACATGGCCGATCTGGATGACTTGCTGGGTGGCGACGGTGAATTCGACCTCGACTCGCTGGATTTCGAACTGGACGATCTCGGCAACTCCGACGTTGAAGCGCCGAAGCTGAGCCAGGATGACCTGAACCGTGTGATGGAATGGGATTCTGAAGACAGCGACGAAGCCGATGTCATGGACCTGGCTGACGTCATGGAATCCGATGCCGATGCCGATGCGGAAGTAGAAGAGATCCCGGCCCTGGAAGACGTTCACGAAGAAGAGTCGTTCGATCTGGAAACCCTGGATGCCGGCACAGACTTTGAACTGACTTCTGAAGACACGCCTGACCTGGAAATTCCTGAGCTGGACGCTCTTGAATTGGATAGCTCTGAAGACAAGTTGGAAGCCGATATTCCGGAATTAGCTGCTGAGGATGACATCCCTGAGCTGACGGATCTGCCAGAGCTGGATGCGGTTGAAACCGCAGAAGAGCTGGATGCTGACAATATCAGCTTCACCGCTGCCGACGCTATCGACCTGGATGAACTGGCCGAAGCCGAAGACGAGTTTGAATACCTGGCCGGAACCGACGCCAGCGAAACCAAGCTGGACCTGGCTCGTGCCTATGTCGATATGGGTGAATCCGAAAGCGCTCGTGAGCTGCTGGGTGAAATCCTGCAGGAAGGCAACGACAAACAAAAGCAGGAAGCTCAATCCCTGATGGACTCCCTCAACTGATCCATGTCTGAAACATTTCGATACGCTGCCATCGTGGAATACAACGGTGCTTGTTTCCACGGTTGGCAGAGGCAGAAACACCACAACGAGCCTACCGTACAGGCCGCTCTTGAAGCGGCCATTTCGAAAGTTGCCAACCACCCCGTCGAAGTCGCCTGTGCAGGTCGTACCGATGCGGGGGTGCACGCAACCCGACAGGTCATCCACTTTGATACCACATCCAAACGCAGTGATTACGGCTGGATCATGGGTATCAACACCAACACGCCACCGGCGGTGTCGGTGCAGTGGATTCAACAAGTCGATTCGGAATTTCACGCCCGCTTCAAAGCCCAGGCACGCTGCTATCGCTATCTGATCAACAACAGCAAGTACCGTCAGGCCTTGCAGCACGATCAGATGACCTGGTGGAAATACCCGCTGGATGCAGAAAAAATGCAGCAGGCGGCTAATCATTTGCTGGGCGAACACGACTTCACGTCATTCCGCGCCAAGGACTGTCAGGCCAAAACCCCGGTGAAAACCATGCACCGGATTGAGGTCAAACAGTGGGGCGACCTGATCATGGTGGAGCTGGAATCCAGCGCCTTCCTGTATCACATGGTGCGCAACATCATGGGTTGCCTGATTCCGATTGGCGAAGGTCATAAAGATCCGGACTGGATGAAAGACGTGCTCGACGCCAAATCCCGTCTCGCTGCAGGTGTTACGGCACCGGGTGATGGCCTGCATTTTGTTGGTGTGCGTTTCCCGGAACACTTTGGCATTCCGTCACAACCCTTTGGTCCATTGATGCTGGAGCCGGCGCTTTCGGTCAGCCGTTGAGCGGGTTTTGAAGGTTTGAAAGGCCAGAATATTTGCTAGTATTCTGGCCTTTTGCGTTATTGGAGCCAGACCATGCCTGCTCGAGGTCAGATTCGCACCCGTGCCAAGATTTGTGGAATCACCCGTATAGAAGACGCCAAAGCGGTTGTGGCTGCTGGCGCGGACGCAATTGGACTGGTGTTTTATCCGCCCAGCCCGCGTTCGGTTACCGTCGAGCAGGCTCGTGACATCGCTGCTGCGATTCCGGCCTTTGTTACGGTGACGGCACTTTTTGTGAATCCAACCGTCGAACAAGTGCAATCGGTGCTGGATGCCGTTAGAATCGATTTAATCCAATTCCATGGTGATGAAGACGATGGCTTTTGCCAACAATTCAACCGCCCCTACATCAAAGCCATCCGTGTCCGGCAAGCGTCGGACATGGTGGAGGCGTGCGTGCGCTTCCCAGGTGCCTTGTCTCTGCTGCTAGACAGCTACAAACCCGGCGTGCCGGGTGGAACGGGCGAGACCTTTGACTGGTCGCTGGTTCCAGAGAATCTATCAAAACCCATTATTCTTGCTGGCGGTCTGAATCCCGCCAACGTGGCCAATGCCATCCAGGACGTCAAACCCTTTGCGGTGGACGTCAGTGGCGGTGTTGAAGCCGAAGGGCCTAATGGCCTGCAAAAGGGCATCAAGGATGCCAGCAAGATCCAGGCATTTATGAATGAGGTGTATCGTGGCTAACACTACTGCCAACAACGCACATGCGGCTTTTATGGAAGCCAACCTGCCAGACGAGCGCGGCCATTTTGGTATTCACGGCGGTCGTTTCGTATCAGAAACCCTGACAGCTGCATTGGACGAGCTGCAAGCAACCTACATGAAGCTGCGTAACGATGCAGACTTCCAGAAAGCGTTCGATCACGACCTGGCACACTACGTCGGTCGTCCGTCGCCGCTGTACTATGCCGAGCGTCTGAGTAACCACTGTGGTGGTGCGCGCATCTTCCTGAAGCGTGAAGACCTGAACCACACTGGCGCCCACAAGGTAAACAACACCATTGGTCAGGCGTTGCTGGCCAAGTTTATGGGAAAAAAGAAAGTCATTGCTGAAACCGGTGCTGGTCAGCACGGCGTGGCATCTGCCACCGTAGCGGCCCGTTTTGGTTTGGAATGCAAGGTCTTCATGGGTTCTACCGACGTTGAGCGTCAGAAGCTGAACGTGTACCGCATGAAGCTGCTGGGTGCCGAAGTGGACTCGGTTTCTTCCGGTACAGCGACCTTGAAGGACGCCATGAACGAAGCGATGCGTCACTGGGTAACTCACGTTGACGACACCTTCTACATTATTGGTACCGCGGCCGGTCCGCACCCGTACCCAATGCTGGTACGTGACTTCCAGAGCATCATTGGTCGCGAAACCCAACGCCAGTGTGAAGAGCAGATTGGCCGTCAGCCAGATGCGGTTGTTGCCTGTGTCGGTGGTGGCTCTAACGCCATTGGTATGTTCTACCCATACATCAAACACCCTGAAGTGGCCATGTATGGCGTTGAAGCCGGTGGTCTGGGGCTGGACGGCGACGACCACGCTGCACCACTGAACAAAGGCATTCCGGGCGTACTGCACGGTAACCGTACTTACCTGATGGAAGACGAAAACGGCCAGATCATGGGTACCCATTCCATCTCTGCCGGTCTCGACTACCCAGGCGTGGGTCCTGAGCACAGCTGGTTGAAAGACGTTGGTCGCGCCAACTATGTTGCCGCTACCGACGAAGAAGCTATCGATGGCTTCCACAAGCTGACTCAGCTGGAAGGCATCATGCCGGCACTGGAATCTTCCCACGCGGTGGCTTATGCCATGAAGCTGGCGAAGACCATGAGCTCTGACAAGGTGATCGTGGTGAACCTGTCCGGTCGTGGCGACAAGGATATTCACACCATTGCAGAGCTGGACGGCGTAACTGCCTGACAGTCACAGGAGCCTCTCTGAAAAGCGGATTCGCGTTCGCAGATAATGCGCATTCGATGAGCCGATACGAGCCAGAACGAACAGAACATGCGTCCATGGATGGACGCATAGCCCGGTTGAGGCAGGACGCCGAATCCGGGCGTGTTCGTGGCGAGTTCGCCCGCGAATGTCGTTAGCGAATCGTCAGCGCAAGGCAGAGGGGAGGGCCGCCGCCCGGGGAGAGAAGTTCTCCCCGAGAGGCATGCGGTTATTCGATGGGCTCCGTGTTTTATGTGAGCGAAGGCCCTACGAAATACAGAATTCAGGAAATTTAGAAATGTCTCGTATTAACGGTTTGTTTGCTGCCCTGAAAGAACAGGGCAAAAAGGCGCTGATTCCTTACATCACCGCCGGCGACCCACAAAAAGACGCCACCGTGCCAATGATGCACGCACTGGTAGAAGCCGGTGCCGACCTGATCGAATTGGGCATGCCATTCTCAGACCCGATGGCCGATGGTCCAACCATTCAGTTGGCTTGTGAGCGTGCGCTGGAGCACGGTACGTCGTTGAAAGACGTGCTGGCCATTGTGGCAGAATTCCGCACCACCAACACTGAAACCCCGGTTGTGCTGATGGGTTATCTGAACCCGGTTGAGCGTATGGGTTACGACCAGTTTGCTGCCAATGCCGTTGAAGCCGGTGTTGACGGTGTGCTGTTGGTTGACCTGCCACCTGAAGAAGCCATTGATGTGGCGGATTTCTTCAAGCAGCGTGATCTCGATATGATCTATCTGATCGCACCGACCACTACCGATGCACGCATCGAAGCCATTGGTCATGCGGGTAGCGGTTATGTCTACTACGTGTCTCTGAAAGGCGTGACCGGTTCGAAAGCACTGGACGTTGACGACGTTGCCCGCAACCTGGAGCGCATTCGCAAGCACGTGGACATTCCAGTGGGTGTTGGCTTTGGTATCACCAATGGCGAAACCGCAGCGGCGGTGGCCCAGGTGTGTGACGGTGTGATTGTTGGTTCTGCCATTGTTAATCGCATTGCCGATAATGCCGAACAGCCGGAACAGGCCCGTGCACAGGTGTCCGAGCTGGTGAGTGAAATGCGTACGGCGATGGACAAAGCCTGATCGTACTGCTGTTGGAATGTCGTTGGAGATGACTGGAATGACCGAATACACCAGCTGGAATGTGGATCGCTGGTTGCAACACCTTGAGTCCGTTCACTCGGCCGCCATTGATATGGGGCTTGAGCGGGTATCCGAGGTCGCTGCGCGTTTGAATTGCCTCAGACCGGCTGGCCTGGTCATTCTGGTTGCAGGAACCAATGGCAAGGGCACCACCAGTGCCCTGTTGTCGTCCTTGCTGGGCGTACAAGGTATGCGGGTAGGGATGTATAACTCCCCGCATATCATCAAATACAACGAACGGGTGTCAGTGAATGGCGTCGATATTTCCGATGCCGACCTGTGTCGCTCGTTCGAGCTGGTTGAGCAGGCCCGTGGCGATACGCCGCTGACCTATTTCGAGTTTGGAACACTGGCTGCACTGGCCTGGTTCAAAACTCAGAACCTCGATGCCTGTGTGCTGGAAATCGGGCTGGGCGGTCGACTGGACGCGGTCAACATTGTTGAGGCTGATCTGTCGATTGTCACCAGTATTGGCCTGGATCACGAAGCATGGCTGGGTAATGATCCGGAAGTGATCGCCTACGAAAAATGTTCGATCGCCCGTCCGGGCAGCTACCTGATCTGTGGTCAGCCAAACCCACCCAAACGCGGTCGTGAGACCGTCGATGCCATTGGTGGCAAGTGGTTGGGGCGCGGTGAAGACTTTGATGTCAACAAGGTGGTTGTAGCGGACGAAACCCGTTTGGATATTCGCTTCAAACCGATGCCGGACGAAGACACCGTGTTCAACTGGCAGTTGCCGCTGGGGCATATCCCGGCCGACAACATCGCGACGGCGGTTCAGGCTATGGCAGCGCTAGGGCATCTGATGCCGGAAAACGAAGTGGCTGATGCTGTTCGTCGTCTGCGGGTCCCGGGCCGCTTGCAGCAGTGGCAGTGTGAAACAGCAGAAGGCAAGACCCTGCGCGTCACCCTCGATGTGGCCCACAATGAGCAAGCGGCGGCGTATCTGGCCGGTCGTGTTGATCATGCTGATGGTGTGTTGCTGGGGATGTTGTCCGATAAGCCCATTGAGGATGTGGTCAAGGCATTGCCGCAAGCCGGGCAGTGGGCGTTTGCGACTCTCGATGGCCCCCGTGGGCTGTCGGCCAAGGGCCTTGCAGAGCGTGCGCTGGCAGTCAACGCAGGGCTTTCTGAGGCGCCACAGTTCGAGTCCGTTGAAGCAGCCTTGAACCATGTGATCGATACGGCGTCTGAGGGTGAGCACTGGTTGGTTGCAGGTTCTTTTGTAACCGTGGAATATGCACTCAAGACCATTTATCAGCAGCAAAAGGCTGGAACTCACTCATGGAAAAGCATCTGAACAAACGGATTCTGGGTGCGGTAGTCACGGTGTTGGCTGTCGCAGTCATAGTTCCGATTGTGATTGATGGCTCCCGCCAAAACCTCACCATTGATGACGACATGCCACCGATGCCGGATATGCCGGACTGGGCGGAAGTCGAAAACCAGAAGCGCATCCGCATGGATCTGGAAGCGCTGGCCAGTGGTGAGGCCGAAGAAGATTTGCAGCCACCGCCGGTCAGCACGGCCGATGCCGATGATCCGGTGCCTGAAGTGGTGACTCAAAACGCCGATCAGGCGGTTCAAAACGAAGAATTCCTGCCTTACGCCTGGATGATTCAGGTAGGGGCGTTTTCAAAACGCGACAACGCCGAGGGCTTTCGTGACTCCCTGCGCCAGAAAGGCTACAAGTCGTTTGTGCGTTCTGACGGCGACGGCCTGACCCGGGTGTTTGTCGGTCCAGAATTACAGCGCGAAGCCATCGACAGTCTGCGTGCGCGGCTCACCAAAGAGCTCAAGCGTGATGACTTACGCGTCAAACAATACAAGGCAGGTTGACCAATTGGTCAGCCTTCGGAAGATTTCACTGTTGAATTCGGCTCAACAGGATTTTGGCGTGAAATGGTCAATTGGCGCCGTCATCTGGTTGTCGCAATGCAGCCGAATCCCTATACTGCGCGCTTGTTTCAAACCAGTGGTGTAAATAGCTGATGGCCGTTATTGATTGGGTCATTCTCGCTGTCTTGCTGATTTCCAGTCTTATCAGCCTCAAGCGAGGTTTCGTTCGTGAAGCCCTGTCGCTGGTGGTATGGGTTGGCGCATTTGTGCTTGCCCGCATGTTCAGTGGAAATCTGGCTACACTTCTTACGGATTATCTGGAAACGAATTCGCTGCGCTGGATCGCGGCCTTTGTGATTCTGTTTCTGGGCGCAGTTGCCGTGGGCACCATGGTCAGTCATCTGATTGCCGAGATGGTCAGGCTTACCGGCCTGGGCAGTATGGACCGGGTTCTGGGAATGGCATTTGGTGCCATTCGCGGTCTGGTTGTACTGGTCGCCATCGTCTACGGCCTGCAATTCACCGTGGTTCCTGAAGATCCATGGTGGCAAGAATCCCTGTTGGTACCTCATCTGGAATTATTGGCAGACTGGGCGCGTAAAACGCTGCCGGGTGCGACCAACCAGTTGATGTCCTCCATCCCGTCCTGAATTTGAGGTATATCGCGAATGTGCGGAATTGTGGGTATCGTCGCCAAGACCCATGTTAACCAGTCGATTTATGATGCTTTGACCGTGCTCCAGCACCGTGGTCAGGATGCTGCCGGTATCGTCACCAGTGACGAAGGCAAATTCTACCTGCGTAAGGACAACGGCCTGGTTCGTGATGTGTTCCACACCCGTCACATGCGTCGTCTGGTGGGTAATATGGGTATCGGCCACGTCCGTTATCCAACTGCGGGCAGCTCCAGCTCCGCCGAAGCGCAGCCGTTCTACGTGAACTCGCCGTACGGCATCGTACTGGCACACAACGGCAACCTGACCAACACCGCTGATCTGGCCCAGGACATCTACCGTGAAGACCTGCGCCACATCAACACCACCTCCGATTCCGAAGTATTGCTGAACGTGTTCGCCCACGAGCTGCACGCTCAGGGTGAGTTGCAGCCAACACCGGAAACCATCTTCAAGGCCGTTCGCCGCGTGCACCAGCGTGTTCGCGGTGGTTACGCCGTGGTTGCCATGATCTGTGGTTACGGCGTTGTTGCCTTCCGCGATCCAAACGGTATCCGCCCTGCGGTATACGGTAGCCGCGAAACCGAATCCGGCACCGAATACATGGTGGCGTCTGAGTCCGTGGCTCTGGATGCACTGGACTTCAAACTGGAGCGTGATATCGCACCGGGTGAATGTGTGGTGATGCCGGAAGCGGGTGGTATTTTCACCCAGCAGTGTGCGGAAGACACCAACCTGACTCCATGTTTGTTCGAGCAAGTGTACTTCGCCCGTCCGGATTCCATCATCGATGGCATGGCGGTTTACAAGGCTCGCCTGCGTATGGGCGAGAAGCTGGCCGACAAGATTCTGCGTGAGCACCCGAACCACGACATCGACGTGGTGATCCCGATCCCGGATACCAGCCGTGCGTCAGCAATGGAGCTGGCCAACCGTTTGGGCCTGAAGTTCCGCGAAGGCTTTATGAAGAACCGCTACATCGGCCGTACCTTCATCATGCCGGGTCAGCAGCAGCGCAAGAAGTCTGTGAAGCAAAAGCTGAACGCACTGGATCTGGAATTCCGAGGCAAGAACGTGCTGCTGGTGGATGACTCCATCGTACGTGGTACAACGTGCGAGCAGATCATTGAGATGGCTCGTGAAGCTGGTGCCAAAAACGTCTACTTCGCCTCGGCAGCACCTGCAGTGCGTTACCCGAACGTGTACGGCATTGATATGCCAGCGAAGGAAGAATTTATCGCGCACAACCGAAGCACCGAAGAGATTGCCAAGCAAATTGGTGCCGACTGGCTGGTGTATCAGGATCTGGAAGACCTGACCGCCGCATGTCTGGAAGGCAGCAGCACCACGGCCACTGCTTTCGACGCATCTGTGTTCAACGGTGAATACGTTACTGGGGACATCGATGACGCCTACTTCCAGCGTCTGGCCGACCTGCGCAGTGATTCGTCCAAGACCATTCGCAAAGCCATTTCCAATGTTGCGATTGATCTGCACAACGAGGCAGAATCCTGATTCTGTCCTTGATGCCCGTTAGCGGGTAGTGTGTTTGCGAAACGGGGCGGATTTATCTGCCCCGTTTTTGTTTGTTTTCTGAACAAATGTTTGCCGGATGGTCCGGCAACTGGCTGCTGGCGATAACCAGCTAAGGCTACATACCATGACCGATATCCACGATTTGCTGGGCCCTTACCAGTCCGACCTGACCGATGCTGAAATCGAAACCCTGGCGGTACGAGCAGGGCAGTACCGTACGCAGGAGCATGAGCATTCTGAAGCCATTTTCCCGAGCAGCAGCTACGTGTTCAAATCCGCGGCAGAAGCTCAGGCAACCTTCCGTGGCGAGCTTGAAGGCAACGTTTACTCCCGCTACACCAATCCGACAGTACGCACCTTCGAAGAGCGTCTGGCGGCGATGGAAGGCGGTGAAGCAGGCGCAGCAACGGCGTCGGGCATGGCCGCTATCCTGTCTGTGGTGTTGGCTCACCTGAAAGCCGGTGACCACGTCATCTGCTCCCAGAGCGTGTTCGGCAGCACCATCAACCTGTTTGAAAAATACCTGCGCAAGTTCGGTATTGATATCGATTACGCCGACCCGGTGAATACCGCCGATTGGAAAGCCAAAAGCCGTGCAGAAACCCGTCTGTTCTTCCTTGAGTCACCGTCCAACCCGGTGATGGAAGTGGCCGACCTGGAAGCCATTGCCGCAGTGGCCAAGGACGTGGGTGCGCTGTTTGCCGTCGACAACTGTTTCTGCACCCCGGCGATTCAGCGTCCGCTGGATTTTGGTGCCGATCTGGTGATTCATTCCGCCACCAAATTCATCGACGGTCAGGGCCGTTGTTTGGGTGGTGCGGTGGTTGGCTCGAAGGAGCTGATTGAGCCTGTGGTGGGTGTACTGCGTACTGCTGGCCCAACCATGAGCCCATTCAATGCCTGGGTCTTCACCAAGGGTCTGGAAACCCTCAGCATTCGTATGAAAGCCCACACCGAAAACTGTGCGGTCGTGGCCGAGTGGCTGAGCCAGCATCCAAAAGTTGCCCGTGTGAACTTCTGTGGATTGGCGTCCCACCCGCAGAAAGCCCTGATCGACAAACAACAGCGTTTGGCCGGTGGTGTACTGTCGTTTGAAGTTGAAGGTGGCAAAGATGCGGCCTGGCAGGTGATTGACTCCACCCGCATGATTTCCATTACCGCCAACCTTGGCGATACCAAAACCACCATCACGCATCCGGCGACCACTACTCATGGTCGTATTACCGAAGAAGAGCGTCTGGCAGCAGGCATCAGTCAGGGTCTGATTCGCGTGGCGGTTGGTTTGGAAAACCCGCAGGATGTCATCAAGGATCTGGCCCGCGGCCTGGATGCCTTGTAAGTAGTAGTTGATATTCACACAGGGATATCCAGAGACGGGGCTTCGGCCCCGTTTTTTGTGGCGGATACGGTCTGTTACCGTGATTCTTGTGTCAGATTTTGTCACTATGCAGCGCAGAAACCTGAATGCTCGGTCGGGCATTGAATCAGTCAGACGGAGAACCTCATGACCAAGGCTGTTGAAGCGGCACTCGCACAACTGAATACGGTAATTCTGGGCAAGGAAGAGCAGCTCAAGCTGTCGCTGGCTTGCTTGCTGGCCGGAGGTCATTTGCTGATCGAAGATTTGCCCGGCATGGGCAAAACCACCTTGTCTCATGCTCTGGCCGGGGTGCTGGGGTTGCAGTACAACCGCATTCAGTTCACCAGCGATTTATTGCCCGCCGATATTCTCGGGGTGTCGATTTTCGAGAAAGAGCCGGGCAGTGAGCTGGGGCGTTTTCGGTTTCACGAAGGCCCGGTGTTTTCACAATTGTTGCTGGCCGACGAAATCAATCGCGCCACGCCAAAATCCCAGAGTGCCTTGCTGGAAGCCATGGAAGAGCGTCAGGTGACGGTGGAAGGGGAAACCCGCCAACTGCCAGATCCTTTCTTTGTGATTGCCACCCAGAACCCGGTCAACCAGTCCGGCACTTTCCCGTTGCCCGAAAGTCAGCTGGACCGCTTCCTGATGCGAATCTCGCTGGGCTACCCGTCGCCTGCTGCCGAACGCCAACTGCTGGAAGGCAATAACCACCGCGACAAGGCCAACCATCTGCAACAACAAATCACGCCAGAACAGCTGAGCGCGCTGAAACAACACGTGCAGCAGATTCATGCCTCATCGTCGGTGCTGGATTACATTCAGCGTATCATTGGTTTTACCCGCTACGATGCGGGCTATGCCTATGGCTTGTCTCCTCGTGGGGCGTTGGCACTGTTGCAGGCCGCCAAAGCCTGGGCGCTGGTGAATCAGCGCGAGCATGTGATTCCCGAAGATGTTCAGGCCGTGCTGCCGGCGGTGGTCGATCACCGTTTGGCCGATGCCGCTGACGGCGGTGCCAGCAGTGTGTCGGCCCATATTCTGGCCAACGTCGACGTGCTGGTTTAAGCCGTGTTGAAAAATCCGCTTCGCCAGTGGCTGGCGACCTCGGCTGTGCGCCAACGTTGGCAGCATTGGTTGGACCGCCGCATTCCGGTCAGCCGCAGCGTGACTCTGGGGCATAGATCGATCTTTATTTTGCCCACGGCCATTGGCTGGCTGTTTGGCAGCCTGATTTTGTTGTTGCTGGTGACGGCCATTAATTACAAGAACAGTCTGGTGTATGGCCTGACGTTCTGGCTGTTCAGCATCGGCCTGACCACCATGTATCTGACTTTCCGCAACCTGAAAGGACTGGTGATCACCGCGCAGGACCCGCTGGACGGTTTTGCCGGACAGTCGTTTGATGTTCCGCTGTTGCTGAATAACCAACGTTATTCAGCTGTCAGTGGCGGCACTAAGAGTACAGCTCAGGGCAGTGGTAAAAGCCGTGGGCATTATGCACTGTGGCTGCAATACCCGGACAACCCGGGGATCAACGCTTCGGTGCTGACGGGAGAGGCGGTGACGCTGTCCAGTCATTATCGCAGCCATCAACGTGGCCGCTTGCAACCCGGCCGTATTTTGCTGGAAAGCCGCTTTCCGCTGGGGCTGTTTCGCGCCTGGAGCTGGGTGAAGCTCGACTTCAATACCCTGGTGTACCCGGAACCACAATCGGTGCCGCTGGTAACGGGCAGTGATGGCGACGGGGGAGAGCTGGAAGGTGCCAGTCGCGATGTCAGCGGTGATCAGGATTTTCGTGGTTTGCGCCCCTATCAGGCGGGGGATTCGCTGAAGCAAATCGCCTGGAAACAGCTGGCCCGCGGTAAGGGCCTGGTGACCAAGGAATTTGACAGTGACGACGGTGCCAGTTGCTGGCTCGACTGGGGCCACCTGACTGGCAATACCGAATACCGCTTGTCGTGCCTGACGGGTTGGGTGCTGAGCGTTCACGACAAAGGCTGGCAATACGGCTTGCGACTTCCGGGCGTAGAGATTGCCCCGGATCATTCAGAAAGACACCTGCGACGTTGTCTTGGGCAGCTGGCGCTGTATGGACTGGGGTCTGATTCAGGGCTTGCATCAGGGCTTGCATCAGGGCTTGCTTCGGGCAGTACTTCAGCTAACCCAGTCACTGTAACCGTATCCGCTAATCAGGAGGCAGGGCGATGAAGGCCATCGAACGTCCGTTACCCCGGTCTGCCTTGCTGTGGTTGTTGGCCGCCGGTGTGTTGGTCTTTATGCCACACCACAGCCATTTACCGTGGTTTTTCTGGGGTATGGCGCTGATCACAACCGGCTGGCGCTGGTTGATGCATCGGGGCCAATTACCGTATCCAAACGCCAAAACCAAAATGGCCGCGGTCGTGCTGGTGGGTGGCGCTGTGGTTGCTGGCTTCAGTGGTCACTATTCGCTTGAAAGCGCGGTCGGCTTTTTTGTTGCCATGAGCTTGCTGAAAACGCTGGAAATGCGCACCCAACGAGATGGCTACATCGTGGTGTTTCTGTGCTTCTTCCTGCTGGCAACGGGCTTCCTGTTCGAGCAGGAATTGCTGTGGGGCTTGCTGGGGATTGTCGCCACCTGGGTGCTTATTGGCACTTTGGTGGCCTTGCAGCTGGGTCAGCAGGGAACCGGTGCTGCAAAGCAACTGGGTTTTGCGGTAGTCAGCCGCTTTGCCACAGGCATTCTGCTGATTTCATTGCCGCTGATGCTGGTGGTGTATCTATTGTTCCCACGCTTCGGACCGCTTTGGAGCATCAAGCTACAAAGCGAGCAGGCAATGACCGGCTTGTCAGATTCCATGTCGCCGGGGGATATCGCCTCACTGAGCCAGTCTGATGAGCTGGCCTTTCGGGCGACCTTCGAATCCGGTCAACAGCCGCCCCGCAATCAGCTGTATTGGCGCGCCCTGGTGCTCGACCAATACGACGGCCGCAGCTGGCAACGATCCGGTTCTCGCCGAAACGTGACATGGTATCCGGAGATGCCCGAGTATCAGGTGGAGCAGCTGCGCCGGGCCGGTGTTGAAGGCGTTACCCGCTACGAAATCATTCAGGAGCCGACCGGCCAGAACTGGCTGTTTACCCTGCGTGATGGTGGCTCCATGGAGCCGGGCATTGGTTTGACCAGTAGCGGTGTTCTGGTTGATCGCAGGCCGGTATTCCAACGTAAGCGATACCGGGGCTATGGCATTGACGGTCAGTACGCGAGGCATCAGCTAGGCTATGTTCAGCGCCGCCTGAACCTGCAACTGCCGGACGACGGCAACCCGAGAACCCGCGCATGGGCACAGCAGTTGTGGCAACAGAACCCGACTGCGGATGTGTTTGTACAGGCATTGCTGGATCACTTTGCCGCAAGCTTCACCTACACCCTGAAACCGCCGGTGTTGGGCGACGATGACATTGACGAATTTCTGTTTGATACCCAGCGCGGCTTCTGCGCGCATTTTGCCGGTGCGTTTGTCTATGCCGCCCGGCTGGTGGGGATTCCGGCCCGGGTCGTCACCGGCTATCAGGGGGGTGAATGGAACAATGCCGAGAACTACCTGACCGTACGCCAGTACGATGCCCATGGCTGGGCTGAAATCTGGCTGGATGGGGTGGGCTGGGTGCGTGTCGACCCAACTGCGGCTGTGGCACCGTCACGGATTGAGCTGGGGCTGGAACAGGCCTTGGCGGGTGAGGGCAGCTTTATGGAAAACTCGCTGATCAAGCCGGGCCAAATACGCAGCATGCCGTGGCTGAACCAGCTGCGATTGAAGCTGGAGTCGGTTAATTATCTGTGGCATCGCTGGGTGTTGTCGTACGACGGCGAACGCCAGAAAAGCATTCTGCGCTCAATCTTCAACCGAACCGACTACCTGTATTTTATCTGGTGGATCATCGGCGCTGTGATTGCTGTCTTTGTGGTAATTGCCGCCCTGATGTTGGCCAAGGGGCCTGCGCGCTCACGGTCTGCTGAACGGCGTGGTTGGGATACGCTGTTAGCGGATTGCGAGAAGGCCGGCATTGCGGTGGCTGCCAGTGAATCGCCCCTATCTGTGCTGCAACGTTTGCAGCGGCAGTACTCGTCGGCCAGGCCTGCGCTGTTGCAGTTAGCGACCTTGATGGAGCAGCGGCTTTATGCCGCGCCGTCACAGGCTGACGCAGTTTCTAGCAAGGCGGTTTTGGCGGCGATCAAACAGGCGAGACGGGCTCTTAAAAGGGCCCAGAAACTGGCTCGTAAATAGGCCGAGAGTTGGGCTAGTAAGCAGGTCGAGAGTCAGCTCGTGAGCAGGCTGAGAGATAGATTCAAAAGCAGCTCTCTCACAGAAAAAACCTTACGGCCACTCACAGAAACAGCCGCTGCCTGCCACGTTCAGAAACGGACCATAGCTACCCGCGGTCATCTTGCGGACGATGTTGGGGAAAAAGTCATCGCTGGCAACGGTACACAGCGCACCGAAGCCATAGGCACCGTAATAGCCCAGTTCATAACCGTCGATTCCGGACTGCTTCCCGGCACCGTCGCGGTTGCTGATCAGCGCCATCGATGGCGAGGAGGACGGCCTGAACTCGTCGGCTTCAAGTTGCATCAACTTGATGCGCGGCGGATTCAAACGGCGGAATTCCTCCAGTGTTTCTGCGGATGCCGAAGCGGGTGCAACAACCACAATTTCCAGCTCTTCGGCGCTGGTTTTGGCCAGCAGACCATCAAAGTGACGTTGGCTGACCTGGTTGCAGAGACAATCCGGGTTCCAGAAGTGCAGCAGGGTGACTGGTGCCGTGCGCTTTACCACGTCAGCGTGGTTGGCGACCAGCGCGTGTAACTGTTGTTCCACTTCCGGGGCGGCAGGCGGCGGCTGGTTTGGGTCGAGGAAGGAGCGGATGTTCTGCGACTGAAACCACCACAAGCCAATGGCGGTGCCAATCAACCACAAGGCGACGGCCAGGCCCAAAATCAGGTGTTTGTGTTTTGCCAGCGGAGCTTCCTTTGCGTGTTGCGTTTGCACCTTTGTTACACCTTCGTTTTTTGTTTTCGCTTTTACATTGAAGTCACAGCCCAGAGTGTCATTCGGGGAATGGGGCCTGGTAGCTGGAAAGCCGTTTTCTGGCAGTGTAACCTGCCTGCTCCAAAACGCGACAGCCCCAGATGAACAGCCAGCCCCCGAACACCGACCTATCTCTTACACCTGCTTCCAGCCCGCACGGCTTGGATAATGATGCGGCGATTTCAGACGCCATGCCAACGGATCAATTTATGGCAGCCCTGAAGCAGCAATCCGCTCATCAGCTGGTGTTGGTCGACTTTCAGGCGGCCTGGTGCTCACCTTGTCGGGCCTTGTTACCGGTGCTGCAAAAACTGGCGCTGGAATACCGCGGTCAATTGACTCTGGTGACGGTGGATGCCGAACAGCGCGCCGACCTGATAGAGGCGCTGGCGGTACGTGGTTTGCCGACCGTACTGTTGTATTTGCACGGCCGCGAAATCAACCGTTTCACCAAAGCCTTGCCGGAACGCGATATTCGCTTGTTGCTGAAACCCTACATCAACAGCCCGGAAAAACGTCTCAAACAGCAGGCCGAACAGGCGTTCGAACAACACGACTGGTCGACAGGCCTGGAGCATTTGCGTGCCTTGCTGAAATACCCAACCGCAACGGCGCGAGACTGGGCTCACTTTTGCCATCGGCTGATGGATGCCTTGCCAGAATACCCGCAGTTGAAGGCGGAACTGCAACAGGCGCTTCAGTCTGTCGACGCCCATGGCCTGCGTGACCCGGCCATGCAACATGCTATCTCTCGCTGGCACCTGCTGGAGCGTAATGTCGCCAGCCTGGATGTGCTGCAATACAACTTCCGTCAACAACCGTCTGCCGAAACCCGTTTGGCGTTGGCGGAAGGGTTGGCCAGCGATGAACAGTACGAGCAGGCTCTGACGCTGCTGTTGGGGCTGTTGCGTCGGCCATGCAATGACGAGCAGGAAGCAGCCGCCAAAGCCCTGCTGTTTGAATTGATCAACACCTTGCCTGACCGTGCCCAGGCCAACCGCTATCGGCGTGAATGGTTTGATTACCAGCGTCAACGCCAGCTGTCTGAAGAACCGGATCAGAACGGCGACTGAGTGATATCCGCGCACGGCTGTTCAATTTGTTGAACACTGGGTTCGAAAACCCGCGCCAAGCCGGTTAGTCTGAGTCGATATACTGGCAGCTTGAATAGGAGATATCGATGGAAAAGCGTCAACTCGGCAATACCGACCTGCAAGTGACCAAGCTGTGCCTTGGCACCATGACCTGGGGTGAACAAAACACCGAATCCGAAGCCCACGAGCAAATGGACTATGCGGTGGCTGAAGGCATCAACTTCTTCGATGTTGCAGAAATGTACCCGGTGCCGCCCAAGCCTGAAACCCAGGGTCGCACTGAAGAGTGCATCGGCAGCTGGTTCGCCAAAACCGGCAAGCGTAAGGACATTGTGCTGGCCACCAAAGTCGCCGGGCCATCCTACGGCGGCAGCCATATTCGTGGTGGTTCACGGCTGAATCGTGAGCACATTACCCAGGCCGTTGAAAGCAGCCTCAAGCGTTTGCAAACGGATTACATCGACCTGTATCAGCTGCACTGGCCTGAACGGGCAACCAATTTCTTTGGCAAGTTGGGATATGCGCATCAGCCAGAGCTGGATGGCACCCCGATTGCTGAAACCCTGGAAGTGCTGGATGACCTGATCAAACAGGGCAAGATTCGCCACTACGGACTGTCGAACGAGAGCGCCTGGGGCACCATGAAGTTCATCAGTGAAGCAGAGCGCATGGGCATCCAGCGTCCGGTGTCGGTGCAGAACCCATACAATCTTTTGAACCGCAGCTACGAAGTGGGGCTGGCTGAAGTGTCGATCCGTGAACAGTGTGGCTTGCTGGCGTATTCACCGCTGGCGTTTGGCGTGCTCACCGGTAAATACCTCAACGGTCAGAAACCCGCCAAAGGCCGCCTGACGCTGTTTGAGCGCTTCCAGCGCTACAACAGTGAACTGGCGGGTAAAGCGACCCAAGCTTATGTCGACATTGCAGCCGATGCCGGTATGACGCCAGCCACCCTGGCAATGGCCTTTGTGACCCAGCAGCAGTTTGTGACCAGTAACATTCTGGGCGCGACGACCATGGCGCAGTTGAAAGAAAACATCGACTCTGCCGCCGTCCAGCTGGACGAGGAAACGCTGGGACGCATCAACGACGTTCACGCCACCATTTCCAACCCTTGCCCATAACCTGTTTGGTTATCAGCCGGCCCGGTTAGCCGGGCTGGTGCTGTTTGTGTGCGTTGACGGCCCAATCGGACTCGTTGTCTTACTTCAACGAAGCCTTGGTCACCTTGCGCAAACGCATGGTCAACACCACTGCGGCACCGGTCAGGCCAATCACCAGCCCCGTCCAGAATCCCTGTGCTCCGGCAGCTTCAATGCCAAGAGCCGGAATACCTTGGAAAGCCAGCACGTAGCCGCTACCCATCCCTAACGGCCAGTAGGCGATAAAGGTAATCAGCATCACCACAAAGGTGTCGTGATAGGCTCGCAAAGCCCCTGCAGCTGCAACCTGTGTGGCATCCGACAGCTGGAATACCGCGGCAAATAACAGCAGCTGTGCGCCCAGCTCGACGACGTTGTGGTCGGGGGAATACAAGCTGGCAATCGGCGCTGCAAACAGCACAATCAGCAGAGCATTAAACAGCGCACACGCCAGGTTAAGGCGTACGCCTAGCCAGGCTGCCCGCTTCGCCAAACGCGGTTCGTTGCGGCCCAGAAAGTGGCCGACCCGAACCGTCAACGACATGCCCAGACTCAATGGAATCATAAAGGTCAGCGACGACACATTCAGTGCCACCTGATGGCCTGCCACCACAACCGGGCCAAGGTCGGTGAGAAACAGCGCCACCGCAGTGAACAGACTGACTTCAAAGAAAATTGCCAGACCAATTGGAACGCCGATTTTCAGCAAGCTGCGTACGTGTGGCAGGTGTGGTTTCATCAGCCCTTGCAGCAAGGCAAAGCCCTTCGGCAAGCGATGTTTACGGGTATCAAACGCCATGGCGATGGCCATGCCCAGAAACACAATGCTGCTACCAATGCCGCAGCCAACACCGCCCAGCTCCGGGAATCCCAGCCAGCCATACACAAACAAGCCGTTGACCGGAATGTTCATGACCAGACCGGTGAGCATGATGCGGGTGACGTGTGCGGCCTGATTCAGGGCTTCGGCAAAAAAACGATAGGCGAGGAAAATCCCCACTGCCGGGAAGCCCACTGCAATTGCCAGCAGGTAATCCCGTGCCACCTGTGCCGTCACCGGATCGTCCACCAGCCAGCTGACAAAGCCGGATGCCAGCCATAGCAGGCCGCCAGACAGTACACCTAATACCAGCCCCAGAAATAACGTTGCCGTCAGCAGGTTCGACAGATCATTGGCTTGCTGGTTGTTGCCGTTTTGATTCGCCCGCGCATTCATGCTGGCGGCCAGTGGTGACAACGCAACCAGAATGCCTGCCAGAAACAGCCATACCGGCATCCACACGGCGGTGCCAATGGCCACGGCGGCAAGGTCGCGGGTGCTTACGTAACCGGACATCAGGGTGTCGACGGTGCCCATGCCAATCTGGGCCAGTTGGGTGGCCAGAATGGGCAGCATTAACCCCAACAGGGCTTTACGTTCGTGGCGAGAAAAATCCGTCGCAGACATTAACTTTAGCGATCCGACAAAACTTGAAAGGGAACGCATTGTGCACATTGGCTTGCAGAAAACCAATCACTCAGCAAAGATCAAGTTGGTGATATACTCCGCGGCCTTTGTTGATATAACCTCTCACTGCTGGCATCGATGACCTCCCGAACCGCTCCAGAGCTTGACCCCGCCGATTTGATCGCCATTTTCGATGGCCTGTTTGCTGAGTCTGAAACCACCCGTCTGGTGGCCGGTGACGACGAACCGATTTATCTGCCTGCTGACGACCAGTGCGTTCATCACCGGGTGATTTTTGCCCACGGTTTTTATGAATCTGCGCTGCATGAAATCAGCCACTGGTGTATTGCCGGCAGTCAGCGTCGGTTGCTGGTGGATTTTGGCTACTGGTACGAGCCGGATGGCCGCAGCGCCGAACAACAACGTGAGTTTGAGCAGGTTGAGGTGAAGCCCCAGGCGGTAGAGTGGTTGTTGTCGGAAGCTTGTGGTCGCCGTTTCCACATCAGTACCGACAATCTCGACGGTGATCCCGACGAAGTAGAGCGGGGCCGACAGCTTTTTGCCGACAATGTATGGAAACAGGCCCATCTGTATCTCAAAAACGGTTTGCCCCCGCGGGCAGAAGTATTAAAACGGGCGTTACTCGACTATTATCAGCGCCACGAATGTTATTCCGCCCAGTTGTTTGTGCGGGAAAGACTCTGATTGGAGACACTTTTGTTCAAGAAAATTTTCAAGGCAGTGAAGGGCAACCAGGATAACAACGCCGGATCTGCATCCCGTCCTGCTGCAAAAGCACCGTCCAAATCGTCTTCCCGATCTGGCCAGGCCGCTGCCAAATCCCAGAACACCAGCAAACACCCACGCGGTGACCAGCCACAAGCGGGTCACAGTGGCAAAAGCAACAATGCGGCCGATGGCCGTGGTAAAAAGTCCGGTAAGAAATCCGCTGGCAAGTCACGCCAGTCTGGCCGTCAGGTTGAGCCTCAAACGCCGTGGAATGCGGCCGACTTCAAGGTTGAGCCGGTCGAAGGCAAAACCCGCTTCCATGACCTCGACCTGCCGGATTGCATCATGCATGCGATTCAGGATCTGGGCTTTGAATACTGCACACCGATTCAGGCCGAAAGTCTGCCGGCGGCGATTCGTGGTCGTGACACCATTGGTCAGGCACAAACCGGTACCGGTAAATCCGCCGCCTTCCTGCTGACCATTATGAATCGTTTGCTGACCGTACAGCCGGAAGAACGCTTTGCCAGTGAGCCTCGTGCCCTGATCATTGCACCAACCCGTGAGCTGGCGCTGCAAATTGGTAAGGACGCAGACGGCCTTGGCAAATACTCTGGTTTGAATATCCTCACCGTTGTGGGTGGTATGGATTACGAGCCTCAGCGTAAGGTGCTGCGTAACGAAGTGGTGGACATTCTGGTGGCGACACCGGGCCGTTTGATCGACTTTATGCGCAATCAGGATGTGTTCCTGGATCAGGTTGAAATCCTGGTGCTGGACGAAGCTGACCGTATGCTGGACATGGGCTTTATTCCCGACGTGCGCCGCATCGTTCGTGCAACGCCGCCGAAGGATCACCGTCAGACCTTGTTGTTCTCGGCGACCTTTAACTTCGATGTTCGTATCCTGATTGACCAGTGGACCCGTGAGCCGATCAAGGTTGAAATCGAGCCTGAGCAGGTCACCACAGACCGGGTTGAGCAGCACCTGTATCTGGTGTCTGAAGCCGACAAGTTTGGTTTGCTGGAGCGTTTCCTCAAGCAGGAAAACCCGGAGCGCTGCATCATCTTCGCCAACCGTCGCGACCATACCCGTAACCTGTGCGACAAGCTGAACAAGAAAGGCTTCAAAGCCGTGCTGTTGTCGGGCGAAGTGGCCCAGCAGAAGCGTCTGAAAACACTGGAGCGTTTCCGTGATGGCGAGGTAACCATCATGGTGGCGACCGACGTTGCCGGTCGTGGTATTCACGTTGATGGCGTTTCCCACGTATTCAACTACACCTTGCCGGAAGACCCGGAAGACTACGTTCACCGTATTGGCCGTACCGGTCGTGCTGGCGCCAAAGGCCAGTCATTCAGTCTGGTATCCGAGGACGATGCGTTCTCGCTGCCGGATCTTGAAAAGTACCTCGGTACCAAGCTGCCATTGAAGCAGCCTTGAGTTGTAAACTCTGACGGCGTTCATTCGAACGCCGTTTTCTTTTGTTCATCACTTCGTATTTCCAGTCGACGCTTCATTTCTCTCTTTCTCTCTTTCTCTCGGCGTTTGCCTCTATTTGACCCAAATATCCTGATGATACCTTCGGCCAGTTAGCGCTTGGCGGTGGTGGTGCTAGTCTATATGGGGCATCTAGTTCAGTTTATTCCGATGCCCTCTTTATGCAGACGCATTCCAGCCATCGACCATCGGAGCAAGGCCGCGGATGAAGGAAGCCCAGTCAGTCCGACAGATCAGTGATGTCATACGGGAAGGTCATGTCACCTCCTGGATTCAGCGAGATATTGAATCGGAAGTGGCCGACGCTGAGGCCATTTTTAACTCGCTGCGGTTCAATCAATACTCACTCGAAGTCGCCAGCTACGAAGTGTTCTGGCTGCGGCGGGATTCTCGCATCGTTAACGTCAATGCGGCCGCTTGTGCGCGGATGGGTTACAGCCGCAGTCAGATGATTGGTATGGCAGCGTGGGAATGGGACCCTAACGTCCGCGAGCAGGACTGGCCCCATATTTGGGAGGCGCTGAAGTCCAACGGCTCCAGTTTGTTTGAATCGCGTCACCGGGACACCGCTGGCCACGAGTTTCCGGTTGAAATTCGTTCCCACTATTTTGAACTGGATGGCGAAGAATACGCCGTGGCGTTTGTGCTGGATATTTCCGAGCGACGGGCCGCCGAAGCCAAACTGACGGAGTATCAGGAGCACCTGGAAGAGCTGGTGGAAGAGCGCACCGCCGAGCTGGTGCGAGCCAATCAGCAAATGGAAACCATGCTGCAAGAGCTGCAAGCCGCCAAGGAAAAGGCCGAGGCAGCAGACCGGGCCAAAAGCGAGTTTCTGGCCAACATGAGTCATGAAATCCGCACGCCGATGAACGGCGTACTGGGCATGATCAACCTGATGATGGAAAGTGAGCTCAACGCTGACCAACAGGAAATGGCCCACGCCATTCGCTACAGTGCCGATTCGCTGATGACCATCATCAACGACATTCTCGACTTCACCAAAATTGAATCCGGCTGTCTTGAGCTGGAAGAAATTGAATTCGACCTGCCTCGCATGTTGTCGTTGTTTTCAGAGTCCATCGCACACCGGGTATCCGAAAAACAGCTGGTGCTGCTGTGCCCGGCGCAGCCCATTCTCAAGCAGTGGGTGATCGGTGATCCGGGCAGGATTCAGCAGGTGCTGTTTAATCTGGTTGGCAACGCCATCAAGTTTACCGATAGCGGCTCCATTCAGGTGTTTTGTGAGCTGGAAGAAGAAGCCGATAACAATGTACGGCTGAAATTCCGGGTGGTGGATACCGGCATTGGCATTCGCCCGGAAAACCTCAATCGGCTGTTTGAACGCTTTTCCCAGGAAGATACCAGTACCACCCGAATCCACGGAGGTACCGGACTGGGTTTGAGTATCTCGCAGCAAATAGTCAGCTTGATGGACGGCCACATCGGGGTCGAAAGCGAATACGGCAAAGGCTCTACCTTCTGGTTTGATGTCCGGCTGCAGTCCAGTCGTCGCAATAACGAAAGTGCTTATTGCGCCAGTCGTATTTTCAACAATCTGACGGTCATGGTGTACGAGCCGGAACAGTGCAGCCGGGAGTATCTGACCCGTGTGTTGGACACCTGGCAAGTACACTACCAGCTGTTGGATTCACTCGAATCCCTGCCTGACACGCCGAAGGATCAGCGGCTGGTGCTGTTGATGGCATTGGACGGCGAAGCGTGTGAGGCGCTGGAAGGGCTGGATTCGATTTTGGAAGGTCACGAGCATGCACGACCATCGGTTGTGGCGATGTTGCCGCCGGGGATGCGGCTGGACAAGGGCGCGATGCCGGGCAGCGAGCGTTTTAGCACGGTGGCCAAGCCGCTCAACCAGTCTGCGCTGCTGAATCAGATCAATGACTGTATTGGCGCATTAAACCCACAAGCACTTCAGGTTCCGGCACCGACAGCTGAAAAAACGCTGATGTTTAACGCTCGGGTGCTGCTGGTGGAAGACAATCTGGTGAACCAGAAAGTCGCTCAGGGCATGCTAAAACGGTACGGTCTGACCATTGATATTGCCGCCAATGGCAAAGAGGCGTTGGTGCGTCTGGCGCAGCACCCGGATTACGACATGGTGTTTATGGATTGCCATATGCCGGTGATGGATGGCTACGAGGCCACCCGATGCCTGCGGGCTGACAAACAGTTCAGCCGTTTGCCAATCATTGCCATGACGGCCAATGCCATGCGTGGCGACCGGGAAAATTGTTTGCAGGCGGGAATGAACGACTATCTGGCCAAGCCCGTCAGAGCGGAGGCATTGAAAAACCTGTTGTTGCGATGGTTGGTGCAAACGTCCGACCGCTGACCCTGTTATTGCGTTACAGCCAACAGGCTCTTATTACGTTACGGCCAAAAGTCTCAACACGAATGTCATTCACGCAGAGAAGTTCTATTTAAAGGGTCCCCAGTGCCCGTTCAATGCTGCTCACCAACCATTCTCCGTCATCCATAGGCAAGTCGTGGCCTGCGCTTGGGTGCTCAAACAAGGGTTTACCCCAGGCTTTGGCAATGGCGTGGCTGCATTGGCTCGACACCAGCTGGTCGTTGGCACTGCAATACAAATAGGCGCGTTCGCACGGTGCGTTGGCGGGGCCTTGATAGCCTCCGGCCGCCTGTATTTGGTGAATGATGTTACTGGTGCTCATCGGATATTGGCGGGCGAATTGTTTCCACTCAGCCAGGCAGTGTGGCGGTGGCGTGTGATTCAAGGTCATGTCGAGAATGCCGCTTTCCAGTGCCGCCGGGTCTTGTAGCAATTTGGGGGCGAGTTTTAGCAAACGCGCCAGAGCTCTGGGTTTCATCCGTTGCCATGGTCGTGAGAATCGGCCGAAGCTGGTGTTGATCAAATGCAACTCGGTAACTTCATCCGGGTATTTGGCGGCCCAGGCGGTGGCGATCATGGCGCCCATGGAAATGGCGATCAGGGTGAGGTTATTCAAACCATCGGGTTTCAGCTCGAGGGTTTGGCGACGCATATCCTCGACCATGGCGGCAATGTCAGCAGGGGAGTGCTCGGTCGAGCGTTCGCCATTACCGGCCAGCTCTGGCATCAGCAGTTCTTCTACTGGTGCCAGCTTTAACAGTTCAACGGGAAAGTTACCCCAATGAAAGCGGCTGCGAATCAGGCCTCGCAGCAGCACGCAGGTACGTGGGCCCGAGCGATCAGGCCCTGTGGCGTACTCAGAAGTCGAAGTAGCGGTGGATACCGAATTGGAATGTGGTCCCTGCATCAAAGTCACTCGTCAGATTGGTGCGCTCCAGCGTCAGACGATAGTCCCACTGATTGTAGGTTCGCTCAACACCCACCCGGAAGTGCCAGTAGGAATCGCGGTCGTCGTGACCATAATTATAGTCGTCATCGAGACCCAGTAGGCGATGTTGGGCGCCGTAAAACTCGAAGTCAAAATCGGAGCTATGCAGGGTGTAGGAGGCTTCCACTACCCGGCGAGCAAAGCGACTGCCGATGTAGTGGTTGGTATGACGCCAGCCCAGCACCAAAGACTGGTCATAGGAGACGCGGGCATGAACCTCGTTGTAGTGGTTCAGGTTGTCCTCATCGCGGGAGCTGTCACCCTGGAAGGTGTAGCGGGTAAAGCCAGCATCCACACCCAGCTCGGACGTCAGGGAGCGGCTGATGCCAGAGTAAAAATCCCACTCTGAGTGGGAGTCGTCGTCCTTGCGCTGCAACTGGCTGGCCCAAACGCCACCGTAAACGCCGCTGTTATGAACGTAGTTGATACCACCTTGCGCCGCGAAGTTGCCGCGGGTTTCGCTGATGCCGTCACGGACGTATTCCGTCACCAAACCCAGCTGGGCATTGGTTTCGGCCTGGGCAGGCAAGCTAACGGCGGCAAGGGTGACCAGCACGCTGGCAGCTAGTGAGTGAACAACGGATTTGGCTACCGAAGCAGCGGGCAGGCGAACAGACAACATGGGGCGATAATTCTCGGTATTGGCTCGATTTCGGGTCATACAACAAATCAGAGGCGCTCATCATACGCGAATCGGCAAACAATTGTCGCCAGCTCTCTGACAAAGCAACAACAGACTCTGAAGTTGTGAGCCGGGTTCCATCGGGTTGCCCTTTCGGCCGTTAACAACTGCCGAGTGGCTGGTCTTTTTCTGCCAGGTTCGGATACCAACGCTGCAACGCTAGTGAGTGTTGCTGTTGTTTGTGGGCTTGGCCCTGCGGTAACCAGGCCGTTTGATTGGCCAGCGCCGACATCATGAAATCGAACAGGGTGATGTGGCGGCGTAAAATGCGCTGATGGCGATGTGGCAACACCGGATTAAACAGCCCGTGAAAATGCAGTAAGTGCAGTGGGTTCTTACGCACCCACGCCCACGATCCCATTTCCAACGTCAGCGGTAAGAACACGCCGTTCGGGTTGGCTTGCTGATAGCCGTCGTACAGGTAATCCCAGACGTCGCCGTTGGTGGTGTAGCTGTGCGCCTGGGGTTCAAACAGATACATGCTGTGGTTGGGATAAGAGTGCTCGAACAACTGCGTCAGGGCATGAGCTTCAGCTAAACCGGGCCAGGGGTTCATGCTCTTGGCATAGGGAAACCAGATGCGGTCGCGAGAGCCAAAACCGCTGTGGCAATCCAGCGAAATACACAGGGGCTGCTGATACAGGGTTTGGGCAATCACGCTGGTCAGCGCCTGATTTTCCGGCTCCATCGCCGCATTCCTGCGGCCCCGGTACCAGGGCAAATGACGTGACAAACGATGGCCGCCAACCAGCATCGGCGTACGATGTTCGGCCTCTACCGGAGCATTGCGCATCAGGTCGACACCGTTGGCGTTGCAGCGGGAGTTTTCCCACATGCCGGATGGATTGACGATGGGAATAAACAGCAGGCGTAATTTCTCCAGCTGTTGCTGCAATTGTTCGTCCCATTCCAGTCGGTGAATCAACGAGCGTAAAAACGCCAGAATAATCTGGCTGCCAATGCGTTCCACACCATGTACGCCGCCAATCAAAGCCAGTGTCGGTGCGATGGCATCCCGGCTGCCCATCTCGATGGAATAGATAGGCAACTGCGTGCCCGCATGATGGATGTGTGCCGGGGCCGAGATGCGCATTTCCTTGCGGCCCTCATTAATCAGGGCTTCCAGTTCGGCTAATTCCGGCAAGGCTTTCTGAATATGGTAGATTCGTCGGCTCATTTACATCTCCACGCAGGGTTTCCATTCTGCATTCGAGTTTTACAGAGACGGCCACCTCATAGGGTGCAGCCTTGCTTCAAAGACTGGCAAGGCGTGTACGTCGGATTAAACAGCCGTCTTCTGAAGCATAGGTTACAACTGACATGAAATCGTTCGGCGCTCGGGGATATGACCCTGAACCACCCGTTAGACAAGGCTGGCAGTGGCTGAAAACACTGACGCCCTATTTGTTGGAGTATCGCAGCCGGGTTGTGGTTGCAATGATTTGCCTGGTGGGCGCCAAAGTGGCCAGTGTCAGCATGCCGTTCCTGATGAAGCATCAGGTGGACCAGCTTGACCAGATGCCTGACGGCTTCAGTGGCGACGCCTGGTTGTGGTTTCCGCTGGGGCTGTTGTTGGCGTACGGGCTGGCGCGTTTGATGTCGGTGCTGTTTGGTGAAATCCGGGATCTGGTGTTCGGGCGAGTCACCGAGCGGGCGATGCGACGCACCGCCTTGAAAGTGTTTCGCCATTTGCACGGCTTGAATCTGGCGTTTCATCTGGACCGCCAAACCGGTGCCTTGCAGCGTGACATTGAACGCGGTGTGCAAGGCATCAGCTTTCTGTTGCGCTTTCTGGTGTTCAACATTCTGCCAACGCTGTTGGAACTGTTTATGGTGATCGGCCTGCTGCTGATTAACTATCCGCCAGTGTTTGCTGTGATTACCGCGGTCGCTGTGGTGCTGTATGTGTTGTTCTCGGCGCGAATGACCGAGTGGCGCACCCAATACGTACGAGAGGCCAACCGCATGGACTCGACCACCCATGCTCGTGCTCTCGACAGCCTGCTGAATTACGAAACCGTTAAATACTTCAATGCTGAACAGCGTGAAGCGGCCGCCTACGATGAGGCGCTGGCGGGTTGGGAAGCAGCACGCCAGAAAAACCGCTACACCCTGTTTGGCCTGAACGCAGGCCAGGCCTTGATCATCAGTGTGGCCATGCTGTCGATGATGATGTTCGCGGGCTGGTATGTAGTGAAAGGGGAAATGACCCTTGGGGATTTCACGTTGGTAAACGCGTTTATGTTTCAGCTGTTTTTGCCGCTGAACTTCCTTGGGTTTGTCTACCGCGAGCTAAAGGCGTCCATGGCCAACATCGAACGCATGTTCGAGCTGCTCGGTGAAACAACCGACGTTCCTGATCTGGGAACCGAAGCACCGGCAGCTGGTAAGGGCGAACTGGAATTCAGACAGGTGGGTTTTGGCTATCGATCTGACCATCAGGTGCTGAGGGATTTTTCATTGCGCTTGCCGGCTGGCAAAACCCTGGCGGTTGTTGGTGGCAGTGGTGCGGGAAAATCGACTCTGACCAGACTGCTGTTTCGCTTTTACGATCCGCAGCAAGGCGACATTTTGCTGAATGGCCAGTCGATCCAACGGGTGCCGATGGCCAGTCTGCGAGAACAATTGGGCATAGTGCCGCAGGACACCGTGCTGTTTAACGACTCGTTGAAAAATAACCTGCTGTACGCGCGGCCAGAGGCCAGTGATGACGAGCTGCACAGCGTGATCCGAATGACGCGCTTGTCAGGGGTGATTGAGCGACACCCGGAAGGTTGGGATGTGCTGGTGGGGGAGCGCGGTTTGAAGCTGTCCGGTGGTGAAAAACAACGCATTGCCATCGCCCGCATGTTGCTGAAAAAGCCCGCCATCATGCTGTTCGACGAAGCAACGTCATCGCTCGATTCTGCTACTGAGCGCGCCATCATGGCCTCCATCAGGGAGGTGTCGGCTGGACACACGACGCTGATCATTGCACATAGGCTATCGACCATTGTCGACGCCGATCTGATTGCCGTGGTTGAACAAGGACAGGTGGTGGAATTGGGTGATCATGCTCAGTTGCTTGAGCAGCGTGGGGCGTACTTCCAGCTGTGGCAGCACCAGAATCAGGGCTCGACCCCAGCCAGTGATGATGAAGGAGCGGCAGAATGAAATTACTGATTGTGGACGCCATGAATCTGGTGCGTCGGGTGTATGCCGCGGTAGAGAACACGCCGACGGCGCTTGAAGCAACCACCAGTCGCTGCATTGCCACCATTCATAACAACATGGAATGGTTGGAGTGTAGCCATTTGGTGATGGTATACGAGTCTGAGGGTGACACCTGGCGTCATCGCATGTGGGCGGACTACAAACTAGGCCGCTCGCCGATGCCAGACCACCTGAATCAACACCTGACAGAAATGCAGCAGGCGTTCGAGCGTAATGGCATCCACTGTATCAAGGTGGACGGCTGGGAAGCCGACGATGTGTGCGCCACGCTGGCGGTGAAATGCGCCGGTCGCGGTATTGGCTCGGTCATTCTGTCTACGGACAAGGGTTTCAGTCAGCTGGTGAATCAACACATTGCCATTGCCAACCACTTCGACCGTCAGTTTCTGGACGAAGACGGTGTGATGCAGCGCTTTGGTTTGCCGCCAGCCAAATTGGTGGATTTCTGGGCCATGACCGGCGACAGCACCAACCACTTGCCGGGCGTGCCTGGTTTGGGGCCGAAATCGGCGTCTGCCATTCTCGATGCCGTGGGCAGTCTTGATCGAGCGCTGATTGGCACCGGGCAATTGCTTGAGGACGGAGTAATCAAGCCCGCACAGGCTGAAAAATTGAATGCCCATTGGCAAGATGCCTTGCTGACCCGGGAGTTGGCTCGCTTGTCGACTGACGTGCCGGTAGCTGTGAACCTGAAAGAGCTTCGGTATGAGCCTGGTCGCTAGGCTGGGGTGGTCTGGGCTTCAATCTTAGATCAAACACTTGTTTGAATTAAAACGCTTGTTTGATTAGACTCCGGTGCAGTTAATTATTTCGACACGGGAGTGGTCATGGCGGTTGATATCAAAGTTCGCGGATACCATCTGGATATTTACCAGCACGTGAATAATGCCCGTTATCTGGAGTTCCTCGAGGAAGCGCGCTGGGAATTCGTCGAACAGCATAACTTGCTGGAACTGTTTGCCAGCCAGAATCTGGCGTTCATTGTGGTGAACATCAACATCTCATATCTACGCCCTGCACTGGCTGGCGAGACCCTACGGGTGTTGTCGGCCATTGATACCCTGGGCAACAAAAGCGGTGCGGTGAAGCAGAAAGTGGTACTGCTGAAGGACGGCAAAGAAGCCGACACCATCGCTGAAGCCAAGGTGACTTTCTGTTTGGTTGATCTGAAAACCCAGCAAACTGTGCCAATTTCCGGTAATGTTCGCGCCTCGTTGGAGAACATGATTGAGGAAGAGCTATGAACCTCGATGAGGTGTTAGCGGAGATTGATGCGTTTCTGGGGTGCGAAACCCCACAAGCCTGGGTGGATGAAGCCCTGAAGCAGCAGGAAATCCTGCTGATCGACCACGCCAATTGCGAAAAGAAAGCGGCGACCACGGCCATGAACCTGCTGTACAAGCATATTGATCGTGAAGACCTGCTGAAGAAAATGAGTCAGCTGGCCCGCGAAGAGCTGCTGCACTTCGAGCAAGTGGTCAACATAATGAAAGACCGCGGCATTACTTACCGCCACGTGTCATCGTCGCGCTATGCGGCGGGCATGCGTGATGCGGTGCGTAAGGGCGGTGTTCCTGAGCTGATCGACATCTTGATTGTTGGTGCGTTCATTGAGGCACGCTCATGCGAGCGGTTTGCCAAAATTGCACCGTATCTGGATAAGCAGCTGGAAAAATTCTATCGCTCATTGCTGCGCTCGGAAGGTCGTCACTACAAGGACTACCTGACGCTGGCACAGCAATACTCCGACGAGCCAATTGAGGCTCGCGTAGCGTTTTTCCAGCAGCTTGAACGTGAGCTGATTGAGTCACCAGACGCTGATTTCCGCTTTCATAGTGGTGTGCCGACGGCCGCGTGAGGCGGTTGTCGGATCTATTCTATCGCTGTCGGAATCTAACGCCTGTTGTGCTACTCAGTCGCGGCAGGCGCGAATGATCTTCTGGCACACGTCTGTGATTGTTTCGTATTCATCAGAATCGATCACGCGGGCATCAAGGTCACGACGAGCTTGTGAAAGGCGCGCCTCTGCGTCTTTCAAATCGGTAAAACGGCGGTTCGCTTCGAGTGCACGTGTAACAGTTTGAGCGGTCATTGTTGTTCCCTTTGTGTTGGTCTGCGGTCTTGGGCTACGTGAAGTGTTCGGTTTCACCGTCACGAATACGTTTATAGTTGTTATTCGTATTGTCAGGTTCCCTTGATCTTCAAATGCTTCAGTCCATGAAACGAGTGTAATGCGTTTTTGTGCGTTTGTTTTTCGCAATGCCCAGATTGTAGCAATGATTACTGGGCAGTCTTATGACGGCCTTAGACGTATTGGTTACCAATATTCTGGAGTAAACGAATGCCTGAGCATATAGCCGATGACTGGCAAATCTGTACGAATGGCGTGATATGTGGCTATTGGCGTGCGGGAGATCAAGATTCCCCTGTCTTACACCTGCTTCATGGCAATGGATTTTGCGGGATGACCCTGTTGGCATTGGCCGAATCACTGCCACGAAGCTGGAATTTGCTGGTGTCGGACGTACCAGGGCATGGTCGTTCGCCAGCGGCGCAGAGTGCCTTCCCGGTTTGGTCGGAGCTGGCTGATGCTGTCGCCAGCTTTGCGGCAGGTGTTATTGCCGAACGCATGCCTACGGCAAAAATCAAAAACACAACGTTAAATAACGGTGCAGTAAATACCCCGGGCGGTATTGGCAACAATGTATATGCAATTGGTCATTCCATGGGTGGGGTGCTAACCACGATGATGGCTGCACGTTATCGCGGATTGTTCAGCCGTATCGTCCTGCTTGACCCGGTATTGTTTCCGGCGTCTCTGATTCGTTTGCAGCATGTTCTTAAATTTACCCGGCTATGGGGTATTAATCCGTTGGTGAAGCAGGCGCGGCGCAGGCAAGCTCATTGGGCAGATAGAGCGTCGGCCGGACGTTACCTTCGCTCGAAGCGGTTATATGCCAACTGGGACGAACGAGCGTTAGGTGGATATCTGGAATATGGTTTGCGCGAAGTCGACACTGGTGTGGCGCTTGCCTGTACACCCGAGTGGGAGGCACGCTTGTTTGGGTCGGCTCCGGATGGCATGTGGGATTGTGTAAGAACGCTGGACGTGCCCGTTACCATTCTGAAAGCCAATGGCGAGTTTGGTTTTGTCGAGCCCGGTGTAAAACGTGCCATTAAGATAAACCCCAATGTTCGCGCTATCGACTTTGGTGGTAGTCACTGTTTTCCTATGGAAGAACCGGAACGCACTGCTGATATTATTGTCAAAATATTCGAATAAAGCATCGTTGTGATCGGCGTTGCTGGCAGGGTCTTTAATGCTTCAATGTGACCCGAAAACTATCGTATTGTTAGTATTTGTTAATAAGCGCACTAAAGGGCTTGGTCGGGGTAAAAAAGGGCTTTAAAACCTTTGTCAAAAGGAAACCCTTAAGCTATCTTGGCTGTTATTGGATCAAATAATAAAGCGAGAGTGTTGAGTTAGACCTATGAACGTGGAGATTCAGGCAGCGCTTGAAGTTGCTGATGAAACTGATTCATTTCTGCAAATAACAGATGTGATATACGACAAGGAAGCCGAGCAGGGTTACAGTGCCCTGAGCGACGCCGAGAAAACCGTTTTCTGTATCGATGGTTTATTACGGGAAATGGAAAACGGCGGGTTCTCCCAATTCTTCCACCACGATGTCGGTGCTTTGGCTCACGACACGTTGGAGTCGTTGGAGCGCATTAAGGCGCGGGATACTCATGCCTTGCTGGAAAAGCTGGTAGCGATGTTCCCGGACGCGACAGTGCCAACGGACGAAGATGAGCGCGTTGATCAGTTTGATCAGATTGAAAGCGAGCATGCAGATGAAGTGTCGGCGCTGGATGATCGTTTCTATGACGTCAGTGACGGTCTGGTTGCTCAAACCTTGCAGTTTGTTTCCAAAAACCTGAAAGATTTTTACTGATTGATCGGGTACCGGATATACCCAAAAAAGCCGCTGACTCAGCGGCTTTTTTGGTTTTTGCGTTTTCGCTCAGAATGCTTTGTTTTGCTGAATCACACTACTGGCCGACGGGCATGCTGCTGCATGACCCGCCTGCTTTGGTAAGGCGCTTGTGAAGCGCCTGAGTGGATTTATTTCTTGCGCTTGGCTTGCTTGCCAGCAGCAGATGCCTTGTCTTCCTTCTTGTTTTTGGACGACTTCTTACCAGAAGACTTCTTCTTGCTGTCTTCAGGTTGACCTTCGTCTTCGGCAATGTGGGAGATGGCTCTCAGGCGGTCAATGATGTCGCCATTGATGGTGCCATCCGGGAATTCGCCGTTGTCGTCCATAACGCCCGCCTCACGCTGCATCAGCAGCTCCAGCGCTTCATCCACATGCTTGATGCAATGAATCTGGAATTGCCCGGCGGCGACGGCTTCGACCACGTCATCGTGCAGGATCAGGTTGCGACGGTTGGATTCCGGCACAATCACGCCTTGTTTGCCGGTCAGGCCGCGAGCTTTACAGAGGCGGAAGAAGCCTTCGATCTTCTCGTTCACGCCACCAATGGCCTGCACTTCACCATGCTGGTTCATTGAACCTGTCATGGCAAAGCTCTGGTCGATGGGTGAATTGATCAGGGCAGAAATCAGGCACACCAACTCAGCCAGTGAGGCGCTGTCGCCGTCGATGTAGCCGTAGGATTGCTCCATCGCCAGATGGGCCGAAATGGCCAGTGGGAATTGCTGCGCATAGCGGTTGCCGAGGAAGCCGGTCAGGATCATCACGCCCTTGGAGTGAATTGCCTGGCCCAGGCTCACTTCGCGTTCAATATCGACAATGCCGCGTGAGCCCGGATACACGGTAGCGGTAATACGCGCAGGAGAACCGAAGCTGCTATCGCCCAGTGACATCACGGTCAAGCCGTTCATCTTGCCGACAGCGGTGCCTGACGTTTCCAGCAATACGGTGCCATCCATCATTTGCTCGAACAGCTTGTCGTAAACCCGGCCGGTACGCTCCAGTTTGGCAGTCAGTGCACGTTCGATATGGTGTGGCTCAATGGTTTTGTCCGCCGCCATTTGGCGAATGAAATCGGCTTCAGACAACAGGTCGAACTGTTCGCCAATGTGAGCGCTTAGACAATCCTGCTGCTCGGCCAGGCGGGCGCTGAATTGCACCATGCGCGCAACGGCATCGCGACTCAGAGGCGCGTAGCCTTGTTCGTCGGCGCGGCTTTTCAGTAGTCGGGCGTAAGCGTGCAACGACTCATCCGTTAGTGGCAGATCGTTGTCGAAGTCGACCACGGTTCGGAACAGACGATTAAAGTCTTCGTCGTATTGCTGCAGCAGGTAGTACACCTGACGGGAGCCAACCAATACCAGCTTCACGGACAGCGGAATGGTCGCTGGCAGCAGGCTGGTAGTGTTGAAAATGCCCATCTCTGAATAAGGCGAGTCCATTTTCAGCTGGCGGGACTGAATGGCGCGCTTCAGCGCGTCCCAAACAAAAGGCTCTTGCAGGACTTTTTCGGCGTCCAGAATCAGGTAACCGCCGTTGGACTGATGCAATGCGCCTTGGCAAATACGCTGATAGCTGGTGACCAGAGCACCCTGGTCACTGGTGTATTCAATGCGACCAAACAGGTTGCCGTAACTCGGGTGTGCTTCGTACACCACGGGTGCACCGCTGTCGGTGGAGTGGTGGGTGACCACGTTCGGCAGCAGCGACTCTTCCAGACGGTTGCGCTTGACGTATTCTTCGCGCAATTCCATCAGGCGGTCGTCGATCAGTTCTTCCAGCACCAGGCGGGGCAGGTGTTCTTCCATTTCGTCCAGATGGCTGGAAACCCGGTCGTGATGGCCAAAACGGTCGCGCAGAGGCGTCAGCAGCGGCTCAATCGCTTCCTTGATGGTTTGCTGGTTCAGCTCCCGTTGCTGGTCGCTGCTTTCCCGTTTCCATTGCGGTAGCTCGGCCAAATGGTCGCCCAGCATTTGCTCCAGCTGGGCGATGGTTTCATGGAAGTGCTCGCGCTCTTCTTCTGGCAACTGGGCAAAGTCGGATTCGTCCAGCGCCTTGCCTTCGCGCAGTGGGGTGAAGCTGATGGTGGAGGCATCGCGGTATACGGCGACTCCTTGTTTGTGCGCTTCCTTCTCAACCTGTTCAATCGCCTTGTCGTACTTGCGATTGAATTGGTAATCAATGGCAGATTTTTTTTGCTGGTAGGACGGGTGTTCGAAAGCCGCCGGAAAGGTCGCCAACAGCTGGTCGATCAGCTGGCGAATGTCTTCTTTCAGTTGGCTGGCTTCTGCCGGTTGCAGTTCAATCACACCCGGCTCACGGGGGTTTTTGAAGTTGTTTACGTAACACCAGACGGTGGGTGTTTCCTGGCGTTTGGCTTCGCTTTTCAGGTAGTCGCGAACGTAGGAAGAGCGGCCTGTGCCGGTGTCTCCCATTACAAAGATGTTGTAACCCGGACGCTGCATGGCAACGCCGAATTGAATGGCATTTACTGCTCGTTCCTGACCCAGAACGCCGTGAAAGCTGTCGAGTTCTGAGGTGGTGTCGAAATTGATGATGTCCTTATTGACGCGTTGGGTCAGATGTTCAGCAGGAATAAGTGTCGATACGTTGGCTGACATGTTATCCGTCTATATTGCGGCTGTTAGAAGATTCCACACTATTGGGAGTTGATTTACTTGGCAAGTAATTCACCGCATCTTTGACGGTCACGCTGCCTTATTTGCGGGCGCTGGCTGGCAAGAAGAATGCAACACAGCATTGCAATTCGAGCCTCGGACGGCATAATGCCGGCCGTTTTTTCCGTCGGTAGCACCCATGTCAGTTCAGCCTGAAGATCGCACGACGATCGATATGTTCTCGACTCCGAGACGTGGTCGTCCCAAAAGCAGCCCTTATGATCGCCGTTCCCAGAGTCGCTTTAACAAGCGTCACCAACGGATGCGTGACAAGGAGCGTGGCTTGCAGCGTCTTGAGGTCAAGATTGAAGGGGATATCATCGATGCCCTCGACACCGCTGCCAGTGAATTGAAGCTGACCCGTGCGGACGTCATATCGTTGGCACTGAAGCAGTGGCTGCATTTGTAGTTCCCAAAATGTAGCCCCGAAAAACTGCGCGGAGCGACTTGTTTGAATAACCCCTTGATTTTCAAAGAAGTTGTCATTAGTATGCGCGCTTCCTGACGTAAGTCGGGCGTTATGGTGGCCCCTGTTGGTCCCCTCGCAACGATAAACTGCGAACCCCGCCAGGCCCGGAAGGGAGCAACGGTAGTAGTCGACTCGTGTGCCGGGGTGTGGCTGATGGGGGTCATCTCCAACTTCCCCTGACATCCCCCTCGTAAGTCGCTATCATTCGCCAATCGAAGTTTAGCTGAGTCAGCGTTTTCATGAGTTATCAGGTACTTGCACGTAAATGGCGGCCAAAGTTCTTCCACGAAATGGTTGGCCAGGAGCACGTCCTGAGAGCGTTGATCAACGCCCTTGACGAGCAACGTCTGCACCATGCCTATCTGTTTACCGGTACCCGTGGGGTCGGTAAAACCACCATTGCCCGAATTCTTGCCAAGTGCCTTAACTGCGAACAAGGCGTCAGCTCTCGTCCGTGTGGCGAATGTTCTGCCTGTCGTGAGATTGCCGAAGGCCGTTTTGTTGATCTGATCGAAGTGGATGCTGCCTCCCGCACCAAGGTTGAGGACACCCGCGAACTGCTCGACAACGTACAGTACGCGCCGACGCGAGGCCGCTACAAGGTTTACCTGATCGACGAAGTGCACATGCTCTCTACCCACAGCTTCAACGCCCTGTTGAAAACGCTGGAAGAGCCGCCAGAGCACGTCAAATTCCTGCTGGCAACCACCGATCCGCAAAAGCTGCCGGTCACCGTGCTGTCTCGTTGTTTGCAGTTCAGCCTCAAGAACATGACGCCGGAGAGCATTGTTGGCTACCTGGAAACCGTTCTGGACGCTGAAAGCGTTCAGTACGAAATGCCAGCGTTGTGGCAATTGGGCCGTGCGGCACAGGGCAGTATGCGTGATGCCCTCAGTTTGACCGACCAGGCGATTGCGTTCGGCGAAGGCAATGTCTATGAGCACCAGGTAACCAGCATGCTGGGCACCATGGACCGCGGTCGACTGTTCAAACTGGCCGAGGTCATGGCGCGCGGCAGTGCGCCCGAAGTGCTGGCTGAAGTGGCTGAGATGGCCGAACACGGCCCGGACTTTGATGAAGTGGTTCAGGGTTTGTTGGGTATCTGGCATCGTGCCGCACTGGCGCAAGTGGTGCCGGATGCTATTGATAACGCCGAAGGTGACCGCGAGGCCATTCTGGCGCTGGCGGTAGCCATGAACGGCGAAGACTTGCAGCTGTATTATCAAATTGCGCTTTCCGGTCGCAAGGACCTGGCGATGGCGACAGATCCACGTCAGGGCTTTGAAATGCTGGTGCTGCGCATGTTGGCGTTCCGTCCAATGCCGGAGCAGCTGCCACAAGCGTTGGCCGATTTGGATCTTGCGACCGCGCTGACCAATCCTTCCGTTGCTGCATTTGCTGCCGATGATCCGGCGGCCGAAAAAAAAAAGTTAACGGCTGAGCCTGAACCTTCATCTTCTTTGCCTGAAACTTCTGCTGCCGACTCTTCTGTTGCTGAAGCGTCCGTTGCAGCAGCTTCTGAACCACACCTGCCAACCGCAGATCAGCCAGGCTCAGCGCAGTCTCATATTTCCGGGGAAAATGCTGCTTCAGAACCAGCCGCCCCAGAAGCTCCAGCGCCAGCCCAGCCAACAGTACAGACAGCAGCCTCTGTTGTTTCCAATAAACCTGTGGCTTCTGTGCCTGAAGCGGTCGAGCCTCAGGATCATCATCCGGTCAATCCGCCGCAGGAAAAGCCTTATGTCGCCGCTGCTCCAGCAGTAGAGCTTGCGCCCACACCTGAAGCGCATACTGGTCAGAGCGTAGCAAGCCCTTCCGGTACTCATATGCCAGCACAGCAAGAGGAGCCGGTTGCTCAGCCTGCAGCTGTGCAAGATGCTGCCCCTGAAGCACCGGCTGTACCTTGGGCAGAAGAGGACATTCCGGTCGACGACGAGCCGTGGAGTTCCGGCTCGTCCAGTCAGCCACCTGCCTATGAAGAATACGACGACGATGAAGACGATGCCGTTCCTGCGCCGATGGGTGCAGCCATGGCCGGTCATCTCAGTCAGCTGTTGAATGCGTCAGCGGAAGACTCGCTGGCTCCTGTAGCGGCGCCGGAACCAGAACAGCCACCACCGGCCGAAGTCAGCAAGGAAGATTTGCCAGAGCTGGCCCCGCATACCTGGTGGATGTGGCTGCCGCATTTGCCATTGGCCGGTTTGCCCATGGCGATTGCCAAAAACAGCGCGCTGGTGGAAGTGCGTGGTAACGAATACATTTTTGATGTCGACCCGCAGCAGGGCGCACTGTTTAACGCCAACCAGCAGCAGCGCATCCAGCAAGCGGTTGAGAGTTTGCTGCCTAACGCCCGTTTGGTGATGGCGTTGAATACCCCGCGTGGTGAAACGCCGGATCAGCGTCGTCAGCGGCTGGCCGCTGAAGCTGCTTTTATTGCCCAGCAAGCGATTGAGACGGACGACAAGGTTCGCAATATACTGAGTACCTTCAACGCGATGGTGGTGCCAGACAGCATTCAGCCGCTTACGGAATAGAATCAAACGTTTTCGGCCATTGTGATCGAGCCGAAAACTTACAACACCGATGTCGGTCGTAAGCTATGCACGATGTCGGAAGACCATTGAATACACACTGGCGAGATGCCGGTAGAGGAGTCAAACATGATCAAAGGTGGCATGGGCAACCTGATGAAACAGGCCCAGAAGATGCAGGAGCAAATGCAAAAGGCTCAGGCTGAACTGGCAGAAGCAGAAACCACCGGCGAATCCGGTGCGGGCCTGGTTAAAGTCGTTATGACAGGTCGTCACGACGTCAAAAGCGTTGCCATTGATGATTCCCTGATGGAAGAAGACAAGGACATGCTGGAAGACCTGCTGGCCGCTGCTGTAAACGATGCGGTTCGCAAGATCGAAGCAGCCAACAAGGAACACATGTCCAAAATGACGCAGGGCATGGGTCTGCCACCTGGCTTCAAAATGCCATTCTGATGCCGAAAGCGATCATTCCAGCGCCGCTGGAACAGCTAACCAGAGCCCTGGATGATCTGCCGGGCATCGGCCCCAAAGCCGCTGCCCGTTTGTCGCGTAAGCTCACGCATTCGCCTGAACTGGCGCGACAATTGATGCAAGCATTAACAACGGCACAGAACGACCTTGGTCTGTGTGGCTGTTGCCGGTCTTATACCGTAGATTCAGAATGCCCGGTGTGTGATGGTCAATGGCAGGGCAGGCAGCCTTTGCGCATTGTGCAACTGCCTGAGCAAATCGCCGATCTGCGCGAGAAAAACCATCTTTTGCCAGAGCCTGATGCGCCAACCAACTGGTTTGTGTTGCACGGGTTGTTGTCACCGGTTGATGGTATTGGCCCGCGACAATTGGGTCTGGAATGCCTGCAGCAGCGGTTAGGCAGTGAAGTAGAGCGGCCATCGCGTATAGATGTTGTACTGGAAGACTCTGTCGAGGCCCAGACGACGGCGTTTTACCTCGAAACACTGGCCGAACAAGCAGGCATCGTATTTGCCGCACACCACGTTGAAGGTGTGTTACAGCCGCGCTAGTGTCCCTGAGTGTCTAGCGTGGTACTCAGGCATCGCCATGCCGCTTCTATAAATTAATGAATCTGGCGCACGAAACTGCCAATAGGAGAATCCCTTGAGTAAGCCAAACGTACCGGTACCTGTGTGGTTAACCAGCAACGAAACGCTGGCCGCCGCGTGCAAGGACTGGCTGCACGAGGAGTTTCTGGCGCTGGATACCGAATTTGTTCGCACCACCACCTTTTATCCCAAGGCCGGTCTGGTACAGGTGGCCAGCAGCAAGGGCTGCTTCCTGATCGACCCGCTGAGCATCAGCGACTGGTCCGCTTTTACCGACGTGTTGCAGGCTGAGTCTGTCACCAAGGTATTTCATGCCTGTCTGGAAGACCTTGAAGTCTGTCGCCAATTAACCGGGGCAGTGCCAAGTCCTTTGGCCGATTCCCAGTTGGCGGCTGCGATGGTGGGGTTGGGCGCTTCGTTGGGCTTCCAGAAAATCATTGCTGCCTTGCTGTCTATCGAGCTTGATAAGGAAGAAACCCGCTCCAACTGGCTGGCTCGTCCACTGACGGAAGAGCAGGTGCAGTACGCCGTAGCCGACGTCTATTACTTGCGTAAAATCTGGCCCATGCTGGTCGGCCAGTTGCAACAGTTGCAGCGCACTGACTGGCTGGCAGAAGACTGTGCCCGCACGGTAGAAGAAGCCAGTGAAACCGATGTGCCGGGCAATTATTACCGCCGGGTAAAACTGGCCTGGAAGCTGCGTCCGCAGGAACAACATGTGTTGCAGCAGCTGGTGGTATGGCGTGAACTGCAAGCCCGTGAGCGTGATGTACCACGCAACAAGATCATCGACGACAACAGCCTCTGGAACATTGCCCGCTATAAGCCGAAAGCCAAGGATCAGCTTAATCGTTCGGGTTTGAAGCCGGAAATGATTCGCCGCGATGGCAACACCGTACTGGCGGTGATGCGCGAAGCCATGGAAGACGAAAAAGACCTGTGGCCCGCCGTGCTCGACAAGCCGCTGTCGCCGGATGCTGGTCAGCTGCTGAAAGACATCAAACAAATTGTTGTGAATCGCGCGGAAGCCCTTAACATTCCCCCGGAAATTCTGGCGCGCAAGAAGCCGCTGGAGGCACTGGTTCGCTCGGGCTGGAAAACGGGGCGCTATTTTCTGCCGGATACGCTCAGCGGTTGGCGCAAGAACGAAATTGGCGATGTGCTGCTGGCACACCTGAACCAAAGTGCATCCGAACCAGAATGCAGCTGAGCCAGAGTGCAGCTGAGCCAGAGAGCTGCTGAAACGACGGGATAAGCCGCAACCGTGGCACGCAACCAACAAGATTATTCGCGCACGTGCGACGAATAACAGGATTAACTGATGAGCAAAGTACTCTGCGACGTTTACAAGAGTCGTAAAAAAGACGAAACCTATTTGTACGTTTCCCGCAAGGATGGCCTTGAGCGTGTGCCGGAGGCGCTGTTGGAAATGTTTGGCAAGCCGGAGCTGGCGCTGACGCTGATCATCACGGCTGAAAAACAGCTGGCCCGTTACACTGGCGAGCAAGTTCTGGAAAGCATCGACGACAAGGGTTTTTTCCTGCAAATGCCGCCTCCGAAGGAAGAGACCGGCCTGCCAGACCTGTTCTGCAAGCGTGATACCGACGACTGATGAGCCAACAAGCATTTTGGCAAACCAAGTCGCTGGATCAAATGAGCAAGGCCGAGTGGGAATCGCTGTGTGATGGCTGTGCCCGTTGTTGCCTGCACAAACTACAGGACGACGAAACCGACGAGGTTTACTACACCGATATCCACTGCCGCTATATGGAGCGCAGTGACTGCCGCTGTAGCGTGTACCTTGAGCGCCAGCAGAAAGTACCTCATTGCGTCTGGCTAACCCCGGAGCAGGCCAGCGAGTTCTTCTGGTTGCCCGACACTTGCGCCTATCGCTTGCTGGCGGAAGGCAAACCCTTGTTCGACTGGCACCCGTTGATCAGTGGTGACCCGACGACCGTTCACTCGGCGGGTATCTCCATTGCCAACAAGGGTGTACCTGATGATCAGGTGCCGGAAGAAGACTGGGAAGATCACATCATCTGGAAAGCCTGATATGGATAATTTTTTTGACCCGACCATGGCCTGGGGCCTGTACCTGATAAGCGCCCTGATTGGCTGCTGGTGCTGGCGTGCGATGTTTTTCTTTATGAAACGCTCAGGTGTTATCCGTGACTTTCTGGTAATGCTGGGTCCGGTTCTGTTGCTGACGCCAACGCCGTTGGCTACAGGCCGCAGCGAATTCGCACCGGCGTTTATGGTGGCAGCGTTTTCGGCGATTAACGGCGAAACCGAGATCACCGAAAGCGCCTTGGTGTGGTGGTTGGGTGGCCTGGTGGTCGGCATCGTGTACGTTCTGGTGCGTATGGTGGTGCGTTTACAAACGCGCAAACCGGCGGCCGCCGAAGATGGCGAACACGCCGCAGCATAACCACTTCTTCTGATTTATCCCTCTTTTGAACGGGCCGCTCAGGCTCGTTCCCCTCGCTTTGTGGCTTTCGACTACATCTCGTACCGTTTCTTTTCTTGCCGGCTTCTGGCCTTAACAAAGATCTTTGCTAGGTTTACATAGGGTGCCCTAAAAGAAGGGTCGCTGTGTATACAACCTGCACAGAGTGACTATTTCCATCCCGGGCATTGAAACAATGTTTATTCGGCCAGGTTCGTCCGTTTGCTGATACCAACGTGGCGGCCTGATTACGGTGAGGTTGGAGCATGGCTAATCATATTTTTATTCTGGCTACGGTAATGCTGCTGGCGGGCATTTTCGGTGGGCTGGTGAACTATTACCTGTATGGCGACAAGGACCCGGATGCCGCTGGCTTGCCGCGATTTCTGGTGGTGGGGGTAGGTGCCTCCTTTTTGGTGCCGGTGATTCTGGACGTGGTGAACAGTGAGCTGGTGCTGGAAAGCCAGGGCGATCCATCTCGTCTGCTGATCTTTACCGGTTTCTGCTTGATTGCAGCTCTGGTAAGCCGCTTCTTCGTCGACAATATGTCCGACCGCATTCTCTCTGAAGCCAAAGTTGCCAAACAGCGTTCGGAAGAAGTTCAGCACAATTTGATGACCATTCAGAAAGAAATCCTGCCTTTGGTCGATACAGAAACAGAGCAGGACGGCATGGTGGAAGACGCCGAGGAATACGAAATCCAGGATCAGCTGGACGTTACCTCTGCGGAAATTCTCAAAGTGCTGTCGAATGGTCGCTTCATCTTCCGCTCCCTTGGTGGGGTGTGTCGTGAATCGAACCAGGAAGAATCAACGGCACTGAAAACCCTGCACGTTCTGACCACTCGCAGTCTGGCTGGCAAGGTCAGCAGTAAGAGTGGTGTGCGTTGGCACATTACCGAGAAAGGACGCCGCGTACTGGAAGCCAACCTGTAACCAGGCACAACCTGTTTTAAGTGCGCTTTCCCGCAGTTGTGGAGTCGGAATATGAAGGTAAACAAAGCGATCGGGTGGTTTAAGACCAGTGATAAACAGACCGGACCTATCCGGCAGACCCGATGGCTCCTGACATTTTTTATGCTGATATGCCTGCCGTGGTCAGCTGCTTGGGCGGATGACTCGGTCGATGTCCGGGTGGTTATTGATATCTCCGGCAGCATGAAAGAAACCGATCCACAAAACCTGCGGGTGCCAGCACTGAATCTGGTGGTTGAACTGTTGCCGGAAGGCTCTCAGGCGGGGGTCTGGACCTTCGGGCAGTACGTCAACATGCTGGTGCCGCTGGGGCAGGTGAACGACCAGTGGCGCAGCAAGGCCCGCGAAGTCGCCGGGCAAATCAATTCCGCTGGCCAGCGCACCAACCTCACCGAGGCGCTGGAAAAAGCCAGCTGGAAAATTGCCGACGACTCCGGCCTCCAGCAAAGCGTTATCCTGCTGACGGACGGCATGATCGACGTTGCCAACGGTGGCCCACAAGCGGCCGCCAACCAGCAATCCCGCCGTCGTTTGATCACCGATATTCTGCCGCTGTACCAAAAGGCCGGTGCCAAAATTCATACGCTTGCCTTGTCGGATGCCGCTGACAAACAGTTGCTGGAGCAAATCGCCCTGGAAACCGGAGGCTTGTTCCTGCAACCCGCCAATGCGGACGACCTGAGCCGTAACTTCCTGCGCGCGTTTGAGCGTGCAGCACCGGCGGAACAAGTACCCCTGAACGACAATCGCTTCAGTATCGACAGCAGTGTGCGTGAATTCACCGCGCTGGTGTTTCGTAAGCCAGGTGCGAAGCCGACCAAGCTTATTTCGCCGTCGGGTCAGGAATATACCCGCGACACGCAGGCCGACGATGTGCGTTGGCACCGGGATGTGAATTTTGACCTGATTACCATCTCGCAACCAGAAGCCGGCGAGTGGAATCTGGATGCCGATATCGACCCTGAAAACCGGGTGCAGATATTATCGGACCTGAAAATGACCGTTGATGGCATCGAGGCGACGATTTTCAGCGGTGACCCGATCAATGCCGATATCGCTCTGACCAACGAAGACAAGATCATTACCGAACAGGCACTGTTGGGCCTGACGGACTTCACCATCAGCGTAACCAACCCTGATGGTCGTACTACTACACACCTGATTTCTGATCCGGAAGACCTGCCAGAAGACGGTATTTTCAGTAAAACCCTCGAGCGTTTTACCCAGCCTGGTGAGTACCGTTTTGAAGTGTTGGCACAGGGTCGGACTTTCTCACGCCAGCGAACGCTGACCGCCAACCTGTCTGAGCCGTTTGAGGTCAGTACCGAAGAAAACGTCGATGAGCAGCGCTTTATGATCCGCGTTGAGCCATTGTCGGACTTGATTGACCGTGGTCTCAGCCGGGTGCTGGTACGCACGATCTACCCGGATGGCAGTTCCAAAATTGTGCCCATGACCATGGTTGGAGACTACTGGGAATTTGAAGCGACGCCGACGGAAGGCGATGGCGACTATGAATACGAGCTGAATATCCGCGGGGTTACGGCCGGAGGTAAAACCTTCCGCAGCCATCCGCAAAATATTGATGTGACCTTCCCGCTGAATCACGAAGCGGTGGTGGTACCCATTAATACCGACCTGTCGCAACAAGCCATGGCCGGTGCCATGAACCTGGCAGCGGAGATGGAAGAAGAGGCGGCGCCGGAAGAAGAGATCAAAGCGGTTCGTCCTCCCGACCCGCCACCGGAACCTGAGCCTGTTGTTGAACCCAAAAAACCGGAAGTGCCTGAACCGGCGGTTACCGAAGGTGCTGAGCCAGAAGAGGAAGAAGGCTCCAGTCTGTGGGTGTGGATTGTGATTGCCGTGGTGGTGCTGTTGCTGGCCGGTGTTGGCGCGGGCGTGTTCTTCTTCCTGAAGAAGAAAAAGCAGGCTGCCGCAGCGGCAGATGCCTCCGACGATGCGCCTAAAGGCGAAGTGGGCCTGGACGAGGTGGATGAGAAAACCGTGGCTGAAAATATTCAGAACATGGACGACTTTGAAGCCTTTATGTCGGAAGGGGAGGAGCAAATCCTCGATGCTGGCAACACTGACGATGTCGACAGCCCGGATACCATCGCCAGCGATACCAATATTGATCCACTGGCCGACGACGGGGCCGCGGATGCCGACATTGGCGCTGGGGCCGACGAAGATGACGACTGGGGAGAGTTCGACCTGGATGATGACCAGAAGTAATTGGCTTTGAATATCCCGGCCGTCTGTCCTGATGCCTGACCAGAAGCCTGTCCAGAAGCCTGTCCAGAAGCCTGCACTGTGAAAAGTGCAGGCGCATACCACTGGAAAATCTGCGTTTTTATTACCGAACGGATTCGCCCGCGTTAGCGCTGGAATAGCGCCTTATCAATCGCCATTATGGCCTCACATTGAACTTGCCGACGCAATCGGGTGTTGGCATTTACGGAGGTTGTATGTCGTCATCGTTCAAACCCGTTGCTTACCTGAAAAGTGACTGCCCATTCTGCTTCAAGCTGGTGATGTTTCTGGCGGAAGCAGGCCTGATGGACAAGGTCGAGTTGGTCCGGATTGAGGGCACCGATGAAGCCGCAATGAATCACTATCGGGAATTGCTGCAACAAAAGACCAGGGAGAAGGCGAGCTTCCCAACGGTACAGCTGGATGAAGACAGCTACAGTTCGGATTCGGAAGGTCTGATTCAGATGTTTGCCGATCAATACCAGATTGATGCGGCGACATTACCGGGGCTGGCGTACTACAAGGACAATCTGTTTCCAGCTTATATTGCCCGCTTCAAGGAATTGAAGGCGTTGCGCGCACAGGTGGCTGAGTCCTGACTCTGGTCAGCTAGTAAGTAGGGCATAAAAAACGGAGCACAAAGGCTCCGTTTTTTATGCGTCAGGCATTGGATTGCCTGTTTAGCGGGGGAGTTACAGAACGCCCTGGCTCTTCAGGTAATCGTCGTAGCTGCCGTGGAAGTCGACGATCTTGTTGTCGCGGATTTCCAGAATACGGGTCGCCAACGAGGATACGAACTCACGGTCGTGAGATACGAAGATCAGCGTGCCTTCGTACATCTCCAGCGCCATGTTCAGGGATTCAATCGATTCCATGTCCATGTGGTTGGTCGGTTCGTCCATCACCAGCACGTTGTGGTTACCCATCATCAGCTTGCCGAACAGCAGACGACCTTTTTCACCACCGGAACATACCTTGACGTTCTTCTTGATGGCATCGGCGTTGAACAGCAGGCGACCCAGAGCGGCACGAACGGCAGTCTCGTCCTGTTCTTCGGTCTTCCACTGGTCCATCCAGTCGTACAGGTTCACATCACCACGGCCCGGGCCTTCGAACTCGTACTCGTGATCCTGAGCGTAGTAACCCAGGTTGGCGTTTTCAGACCATTTCACGACACCACCGGTTGGCGTCAGGTCGTCAACCAGACACTTCAGGAAGGTGGTTTTACCCACGCCGTTGGCACCGATCACCGCGATTTTCTCGCCTGCTTCAATCATCAGATCGGTGCTGGAGAACAGTGGCGCTTCGCCATCATACGCCTGGGTCAGGCCTTCGATCATCACAGCCTGACGGTGCAGCTTCTTCTCTGGAGTAAAGCGAATGAACGGGTTCTGACGGCTGGAAGGCTTGAACTCTTCAATCTTGATCTTTTCAATCTGCTTGGCACGAGAGGTAGCCTGTTTGGCCTTGGACGCGTTGGCAGAGAAGCGGGAAACGAACTGCTGCAGTTCGGCAATCTGGGCTTTCTTCTTGGCGTTGTCGGCCTGCTGGCGTTCACGGGCAGCGGTAGACGCGATCATGAAGTCATCGTAGTTGCCCGGGTAAACCTTGATCTGACCGTAGTCGATGTCGGCCATGTGGGTACACACGGAGTTCAGGAAGTGACGGTCGTGCGAGATGATGATCATGGTGCACTTCATGTCATTCAGAATGCCTTCCAACCAACGGATCGTGTTGATGTCCAGGTTGTTGGTCGGTTCGTCCAGCAGCAGGATGTCCGGGTTGGAGAACAGCGCCTGCGCCAGCAGCACACGCAGCTTCCAGCCAGGGGCAACTTCGCTCATTGGGCCGTTGTGCAGTTCGGTTTCGATGCCGGCGCCCAGCAGCAGTTCGCCTGCCTTGGATTCGGCGGTGTAACCACCCAGCTCGGCAAATTCGCCTTCCAGCTCGGCAGCACGCATGTAGTCTTCTTCGGTGGCTTCCAGATTGGCGTAGATGGCATCACGCTCTTCTTTAACCGCCCACATTTCCTTGTTGCCCATCATCACGGTGTCGAGCACAGTGAATTCTTCAAAGGCAAACTGGTCCTGGTTCAATTTACCCAGACGCTCGTTGGGCGTTACAGACACGTTGCCTGCAGACGGTTCCAGAGAGCCATCAAGGATCTTCATGAAGGTGGATTTGCCGCAGCCGTTGGCGCCGATCAGGCCATAACGGTTGCCGTCACCGAACTTGATGGAAATGTTTTCAAACAGCGGCTTGGCGCCGAACTGCATGGTGATATTGGCGGTGGAAATCAAAGCGAAGTCCTGCAAATGTGAAGTGCCAGACGATCAGGGCACAGGTGTAAGTCGAATAGGTGCGAACTATACCTGTTTTTGAAGCTGTTTGCTTTCAAACCTGTGCCTGAAAGGTATGAAATCCGCTGCTGTCTGGTTAATCTCCAGTGCCGATTTGATGAAATTGTCGACAGCGCTGCGTTTAAACGGATATAGAGAATCAACGACATGGACAGACCGCTATTCAACTCAGTGTATTGCTACCGAACAGGCGTATTGCTCCTGATTGTCTCCATGCTTGCCGGGTGTGTTTCAGCGAAGACAAAGCCCCTTGAGCAAGTGTCATCGGAGGAACAGGGAGTCGTTCAATGCGAACAGACGTTTCCGGAGTGGGAGTTGGGTCTGGAGGGGTATTCCCTGAAAGAGTGTGAGTCCGGCAGTGTCGGCGAATTTGTGGTTTGCAATATCGTGCTGGGTGGCGTGATTCTCGTCGGCAGTACCATTGTCTCTGGCAGTGTTTATGCGGTGGGAAATACCCTGCATTGGGCAGAGAAGAGTGTCAGGTGCTCGGATTTGCCCGAGCCAGAAGATGCGCAGGAACCGGTACGGGAATCAGCTACTGGCGGTGATCTTCAAGCGGAAATCTAGCCGTTCAGGCAAACAAAAAAGCGGCTGGGTCAGCCGCTTTTCTGTTTTTGGAGCGAAGGTTTATGGTCGGCTGGGCTTATTTGCCAGCACGGCCCAGAAAACGACGCTCTTCCACATTGATGCGAACCACATCGCCCTGGGAAATATGCTCTGGAACCTGAACCACCAGGCCGGTGCTCATGGTCGCAGGCTTGGTGCGCGCAGTGGCAGAGTTGCCTTTCACAGACGGTTCACATTCGGTGATTTCCAGTTCAACGATGGAAGGCAGCACCAGACCAACCGGAGAGCCGTCTACCACCAGAACCTGTAGGTCCTGGGTGTTTTCATTAACGAACAGAATTTCGTCTTCGATGGCGCTCTTGTCCAGGTGGTATGGGGTGTAGTCTTCGTTGTCCATGAAGACGTAGGCTTCGCCGTCGATGTAGCTGAACATGGAAGGGCGACGAACCAGGTCGGCAAAGTTCAGCATGTCGGAATCCTTGAAGGTTTCGTCCAGCTTCTGACCGGTTACCACATTGTACATACGCATACGGTACAGGCTGCCACCGGCGCGACCCTGGGGTACGGAGCGCTCGATATCCTTGATGAAGTAGACCTCGCCGTTGTATTCGATGGCGGCGTTCTTTTTGATTTCACTGGCCTTTGGCATGACGGTTTCCTCAGTGTTACATGCGCTGCGAACGCTGCTGAATAATGGCTTATGGCGTCCGCTACAGTTCGGCCGCGACTATACGCCGAAATGGGATTCAAAACGACAGTGTCATGGTGGGATAACGCAGAATTGTACCTGTCTGCCTTATGGTCGCTGTGATGCAATGACGCTTCTCATATACCTCTCTCGCTAAGGAAACTACCATGCGTACTTTGCCCATTTTTCAGATCGACGCGTTTGCCGAACAGGCGTTCGAAGGTAATCCGGCAGCGGTGATACCTCTGGAAACGGTTGCAGGCGGAGAGTGGTTGGATGACCAAACCCTGCAGCAAATCGCGATGGAAAATAACCTGTCAGAAACCGCCTTCCTGTTGCCACTGGAGAAAACATCAGCAGAGCAATGCGATTATCACCTGCGCTGGTTTACCCCGGCAGTGGAAGTACGCCTGTGTGGCCATGCCACGTTTGCCAGCGCCCACTGGTTCTTTACTGAACATCAGCCTGAGTCCAGAGTGGTCCGCTTTCAGACGCTGTCAGGTGTGTTGACGGTGGAGCGCCATTCCGGTGGTATGACCATGTCGTTGGGGGCCGAGATGCCTGTGGCGGTTGAAGCCAAGCCGGATTACTTAAGTGCGTTGGGGTTGCAGCCTGAACAGGTTGAATTCGTCGGTGCCGGGATCGAGTACTTACAGGTGGTGGTGGCCAACGAAGCTCTGGTCCATTCGCTGCAGCCGGATATGTCAGCGTTAAAAGTGGTGGAATTTGGCGGCGTGATTGTTACCGCCCGAGCGTTTGACCAACCATACGACTTTGTAGGCCGCTTCTTTGCCCCGCAGTTCGGGGTTGATGAAGACCCAGTGACGGGCTCGGCATTCGCCGTAATGGCACCGTACTGGATGGACCGTCTGGGTGCAGCAACCCTGACGGGGTATCAAGCCTCAGAGCGAGGGGGCACGGTTGTGTGTGAACAAAGTGGTGATCGGATCTTGATGACGGGTAAGGCGGTTACCTTTATGCGCGGTGAGGTCTATTTGCCGTGATGGTCTGGATCGCGGCCAGAGGATCAGCCTCTGGCCCGCAATAACAGCAACTCAGCTTCTTCTTCGGTCACCGGCATAATCGACAGTCGGTGGCCTTTCTTGACCAGTCCCAGTTCGCGGATTTCCGGCATTTCCTTGATCGCCTTCAACGGCAATACCTTGTTGAAGCGCTCGCTGAATTTCACATCCACCATGTACCAACGCGGGTTGTCCGGGTCGGATTTTTCATCGTGGTATTTTGACTGACTGTCGAACTGGGTGTGGTCAGGGTAGCCTTCGCGCACCACCTGGGCCAGTCCGGCGATGCCGACCAGTTTGCAGGATGAGTGGTAGATGAACACCCAGTCGCCTTCCTTTATATCGTCACGAAGAAAGTTGCGGGCCTGATAGTTACGCACCCCATCCCAATGCTCGGTTTGGTTCGGACGCTGCTTCAGGTCGTCGATGCCAAAGGTGTCGGGCTCGGTTTTGAACAGCCAGTAAGCCATGGTTGGGCTCCATTAACGTGCCCGGTTCGATTCGGGCGTGGGGCATGTTGCTGGACGGCTATCGAACCGGCTTAAGCCAGCTGAATAGCCGCCATATATTTACAGGTAGGGATTACTTCTTACGCGCTTTCAGTGACAGCGTACTGTCTTTCTTTTTGCGGTTGTTCACCCATTTGCGACCGGCGGGTTTCTTGTTGCCGTCATCGGATGAATTAGCGGCGGCTTGTTTAGGTTCGCGTTTTTCGACGTCAGCCGGTGCTGGCTTGGTAAACGGTTTTTTACCGGCTTTAGCCGCTTTGCGATCTTCATCGGTGGCCAGACGAATCTTGTCACGCTCAATGATGATCTTGCGTTCCTTGTACAAGTTGCCAATGGCTTGTTTGAAGGCACGTTTGCTGCAACCAAAGTGCATTTCGATCAGGTCGGCCGGGCTGGAGTCGCTGACCGCCATGATGCCGGGGCCTGCTTCCAGCTTTTTCATAATGCGACCAGCCAGATCCAGGGCACGTTTGTGGCCCACAGGCTCCAGCGATAAATCCAGTTTGCCGTCTTCGCGCACGCGTTTGACAAAGCCATCCAGTTTCATGCCGGTGCGAACGGCGGTACGAATGTCGTCGTTATACAGCACGCCCCAGAACTGGTTGTTTACCACCGCCTTGTAGCCCAGATCCGTGCGCTGGGCTATGAGCAGTTTGACGGCTTCACCGTTCTTCAGCAGCGGTTCGCCTTCCGCCTGCCAGGCGCCTTCCGATACCGCACGATCCTTGATGTAGCGGTTCAGTTTGCTGGTGGCAATCAGACGGCCGGTGTTGTCTTCAGTGAGGTACACCACATAGCTTTTGCCTTCTTCCATGCGCTGGTTTTGCTCGGCGAAAGGCACGAACAGGTCTTTCGGCAGCCCCCAGTCCATGAAGGCACCGGTGCGGTTAACATCAACGACCTGCAAGTTGGCCACCTGGCCCAGCTGAATGCGCGGGCGTTGCAGGGTAGCGATGTAGCGATCTTCAGAATCCAGGTAGATAAAAGCCTTCAGCTTGTCGCCAACCTGACAGCCGTCAGGCACCTGACGATTCGGCAGTAACACGCGTTCGCCTTCGTCATCTTGCAGGTAAGCGCCTTGTGGCAGGAATTCTTCTACGGTCATTTGGGCATAAGTGCCGGCTTGCAACATGGTGTCTCTCCGTCTGTTGGCAGGCGCCTCCGTCTTCGGAGGCCGGGTGATAAAGTTGAGCGGTCGATCAGTTACGGTAAATGGTTTCAATCAGGTGATAGCCAAATTGGGTTTTCACCGGTCCCTGCACTTTCAGCAGGGGGCCCTTGAACACAACGTCATCGAAGGCCTTGACCATGTCACCTTTGCTGAATTCACCCAGGCTGCCGCCATTACGCTTGGACGGGCAGGTGGAGTGTTTCATGGCCAATTTGCCAAAATCTGCTCCCTTGGCCAATTGGGTTTTCAGCTTTTCCGCTTCTTCGCGGGTTTTTACCAAAATGTGGCGAGCGCAGGCGCGTGGCATGGAAATTCTCCGGCTGATCTGACAGGGCGGCGGACTATACCAGAATGGCACCGGCATGCCAGTACAAAAAACACACAATTCACTGGTGCCGGGTGCTTCCTTGTTGCGATCCGGACGGGGCGGGGTCACACTGCCGCTTTTCGGGTTAGGGGACGTGGTTGTGACGCTGGAAAGCTTGTTGATTCCAATCTTGTTGGCGCTGGTTTGGATGTTCTGGATGGTGCAGCAGCGAGCCCGTTCATTGGCCCTGAAACACGTCCGCAAGGCTTGCCAGCAGGAGTGGGTGCAGTTGCTGGACGACACGCTGGTGCTGGAGTCGATACGACCGAGCCGTAACGCCGCTGGACGGTTTTGCCTGGAACGCCGTTATGGCTTTGAATTTTCGTCAACCGGTGAGCGCCGCTACAAAGGCGAAGTCCATTTGCGTGGCCAGCGGGTTGCCCATCTGGAGCTGGAACCCCACCAGGTCGGGCCCGGTTACTAAATCTCCTGAGCTCGTGATACCTCTGTAAACATCGCGTTCATCCTGTCTTTTCCGCTGTTTTACCACCGCTTATCCGGTTTCGCTGCTATACCAACATAAGGTATTTCTAAATCGATAGGCGGAAATCGGCGTGTCAGATCAGCAAACCAACCTCAATGTGATTGATGTGCTTGGGCAGTGCATATCGCAACAAGCGGAAGCGGCGGAGTCTTTAGCACTCGCCAAGGCAAAGTCGTTGCTGACGATGCTGGACCGGCGACAATGCATTGCCTACTACGACCTTGAAGGGCATCTGCAAGACTGCAACGAACGCTTTCTGGAAACCTATCACTATGCTCGGGAAGACGTTGGCAACCTGAGTCACAAACAGCTGTGCACCTACGAAGAAGTGGAATCGCCGGAGTACCCGCAATTCTGGGAAATGCTGCGTTCTGGCGAAGCCATTTATGGTCAGTTTATCCGTACCACGTTGGACGGCTGGGATATGGAGGTGGACGCCAGCTACATACCCGTGAAAGGCGATGCCGGTATGGTAGTGGGCGTGTTGCAGCTTTCCAATGATATTACCGACGACGCCGGTAAGAATCGCGATAACGACAACTGGGTATCTTCCATGCGGCGGTTTCGGCCGCTCATCGAAGCAAGTGCTGATGGCCGAATCAGCCAGGCTACCTATGCCGCTGAGAAAATCTTTCGCTGCGAAGGTGGAGCCTTGGGCGGCATGCAATTCGATACCCTCTGCGATGCCGATTTTCGCACGGGCCACACCTACACCAGCATCTGGAAAGACCTTCAGCAAGGGCAGGATCGGGTCGGTGATTTTCCGTTCCGTCGGCTGGACGGTGCCCAAGCCTGGCTGAAGTGTGCTTTTGTGCCCATCATGGATGCCCAACAGCGCTTGCAGCGCATTGTTATCGACCTTGAGGATATTACCGATAACAAACTCAATAATCTGGAAGCTGAGGCCCGTATGGCTGCTATCGACAGCGCCCAGATCGTTGCCGAGTTTGATCTGGAAGGTAAGGTTCTGAACGTTAACGAGCGCTTCCTGCAATATTCCGGTTACGCTCACAACGATGTTGTCGGTCAGCACCACACCATGTTTTGTACACCGGAATACGCTAACAGCGAGCAGTACCGCTCCATGTGGGAGAACCTGGCGATAGGAAAATCCCAATCCGGTGAATTCCTGCGGATTCGCCGGGATGGTGAGCAGGCCTGGGTGCAGGCACTGTATACGCCGATTCTGGATATCTCCGGAACCCCTTACAAAGTCGTCAAGTTCGCAACCGATATCACCGCCCAAAAACTGAAGGCGATGGACGATGACGGCAAGGTCGCGGCCATTGCCCGTTCACAGGGCGTGGTGGAGTTTGACCTCAAAGGCAATTTGCTGGATGCCAATATGAATGCCCTGAAGTGGCTGGGCTACAGCATGGATGAAATCCGCGGTCAGCATCACAGCATTTTTGTCGACAGGGATGAAGCCAGTAGCTCGGAGTACCGGGCGTTCTGGCACAAGCTGGCAAAAGGCGATTACGAAAGCGGTGAGTTCCAGCGGATCACCAAGTCGGGCAAGCGCATCTGGATTCAGGCCACCTACAATCCCATCTTTGACCATGCCGGTCGTCCCAAAAAAGTCGTCAAGTACATGATCGACATTACCGAGACCAAGCAACGCTCGCTGGAAAATCAGGTGCGGATGGATGCGGTATCGGCCAGTTGCTGCGTGATCGACATCGACAGCGAAGGCACCATCACGGGTATTAACGAAGAGGCCGAACGCGTGCTGGGCTATAGCGCCAGTGAGCTGGTCGGTGAGCAGGAAACCAAGCTCAGGCATGAGGAAGAAATCCGTAGTTCCACGCGTCTGGAAAACCTGCAAAAAGTACGCGAGGGGCGCGCGGTGTCGGGCGAATTCAAATTGCTGGGGGCTGGCGGTCGCGAGATTTGGGTCAGTGCAACCCTGAGCCCGGTTATGGGGCTGGATGGCCTGCACAAGAAAACCATTGTGGTGGCTTATGACGTCACCAACCGCAAGAAACAAACGCTGGATGCTGAGGGCAAGCTGTCAGCCATCGACCGCTCCCAGGCCATTATTGAATACGACATTGAGGGGCGTGTGCTGACCGCCAATAACAACTTCCTGTTGTTGTACGGCTTCGAAATGAGTGAAATCGCGGGCCGTCATCAGCGCATGTTTGTGCCGGATGAAGAAAGCTCGTCGCCGGATTACCAGTCATTTTGGGAAAAGATGGAGCGTGGTGAATACGAAACCGGTGAATTTAAACGCATCGGTAAAGGCAAGCGCGAACTGTGGGTGCAGGGCAGTTACAACCCGGTGTTCGATCCATCGGGGCGGGTGGTGAAAGTGGTGGAGTATTCCACCGATGTCACTCTGCCCAAGCTGCGTAACGTCGAGTTTGAGGCCAAGGTAAATGCCATCGACCTGGGGCAGGCGGTGGTGGAATTCGACCTGTCAGGCAATGTGCTCAGCGCCAATCGCAATTTCCTGGTGGCCATGGGCTACACCTTGCAGGAGATCCGCGGTCAGCATCACAGCATGTTTTGCTCTCAGGATTACGTCACCAGCGAAGAGTATCGGGATTTCTGGCTCAAGTTGAGCGAGGGTGAGTTTGTGTCAGGGCGTTTCAAACGACTGGGCAAGTTCGACCGGGATGTCTGGATTCGGGCAACCTATAACCCGATCAAGGACCTCAACGGCCGGGTGGTGAAGGTCATCAAGTATGCCTACGACATCACTAAGGAAGTGGAGCTGGAAGACCAGATGATGAAAAAATCGATGGAAATGACCGACTGCGTCAGCAAACTGTTGGACACGATTTCCGAGATTTCCCAGGGCGCTCAAACGGCCTCCAACAACGTCTCGACAACTACAGCGGTGGCTGAAAATGGCCTGAAGTCGTTGCAGGAATCGCTCAAGACCACCCGCCGGATTCGCGGTAACTCCGAAAAAGTGGCCGAGATTGTTGGCATCATCAGTGAAATTGCGGGGCAGACCAACCTGTTGGCCTTCAATGCGGCCATCGAAGCGGCCCGCGCTGGCGAATACGGTGTCGGTTTCTCGGTGGTGGCAACCGAAGTGCGCAAACTGGCCGAGCGTTGTTCGGTGGCGGCCAATGACATTAATGAGCAGATCAAAACGTCCCAGAACGACGTAGAAGAAGGCGAGCGCATCAGTCAGCAAACCGCCGATCAGATTCAAACCATCATGCAGCGGGTGTCTGGCACCATGGACATTGTTGAAGGCATTACCCAGGCAGCCGAGCAGCAACGCATACAAGCGGAAGATGTGAAGGAAATGATTCACCAGCTGCGGGCGACGGTTCATTGAACATGCAGCCCGGCCAGGGCATCCAGACGCTGGCACCCGACCACGAGCGGCTTGCCGCACTGATACACAAGGGTGAGGTGTTTGCCTTCCCGTTGGAGGTGGTGCGTGAAGTGGTTCCCATGTCGGAGTTGCTGACGCCGGTGTGTTCGGCTCCCTGTGTGATGGGGTTCATCCTGTTACGCGGTGTTCAGGTGCCGGTGATGGATCTGTCCGGGGTGATGCATTACGGCGCACAGGACGTTTCTGAGGCATATGCGTCAGAACAACCTGCGCCTGAACAGTCCGACGTGGTGGCCATTCTGCGCTTTGATGATTGCCTGCTGGGCTTGGTCATTGATGCCGTGGTGGATGTGCTGAAAGTAAAGCCGGATCAGTTTTCTCACTTGTGTTTCGATGCCAATTACAACGGCGTTTGGAATGACCTTTGGAATGACGCTGGTGCTCGTGCTGTCAGTAGCTCGGGTGCAAGCCATTCTGATGTCGCCAGTCAGCCTCGAAATAGTCGCCTGGTGCTGGGCAGTTACACGCTGGAGTCGGACTCGTCGCCCAGTCAATCCGGTGCCAAAACGGCGCTCTTGATTGACGAGCAAGCGCTGTTTTCGATTCCCGGTGTGCCGCTGACCCGGGTAGAACCTCTGCGTGTCCAACGAGCTTTGAAGCCTGTTAGCAGTGAGCAGCCGGATGCTGACACAGCTGCGAATGGCTCTGAAAGCAGAGCTAACAATGGCGACGCGAACAGCGACATGCCCGATGCGTCAGGCTCCCACACGGCTGAGGCACTAACGCTGGTTAGCGACGATGAGTCCGGCCTTGATGGTAAACATGCAAGCACCAATACCAACACAAATACAAACGCCAAGTCAGGCAGCGAAGCCAGGCGTCCGCCACCGACCTATGCCCCGCACGTGCTGGTGGTGCGAATTCGGCGTCATTATTTTGCGATTCAGGCGCGGCTGGTTCAAACCACACTGGCCGACTACGATGTAGACGTCGCCCCCATTGATAACGAAATGTACGTTGGCGAAATCCGTTTTCAAGATCAGTCGATTGCCATTGCCGACTGGAGTCAGCTGTTTTGGGAAAGCGATGAAGAGCCGCCGTCACGGAACGGTCGATTGCCGCTGTTGATTTACCAAATGCCTCAGGGACTGCTGGGGTTAATGGTGGATGAGGTGCTGGATGTTTTGCCAACGCCTGCAGTAGAAGCCTTGCCATTGCCCAAAGGCGCTTTGCCCGGCGGTGATTTGATGACGGGCGTGTTGCCGCTGGAACAACTCTACAAGCAGGGTAAAACCAACATCGGTACGGATTTTGTTTTGCTGTTTGACGACGATCGAATTCGCGCCACAGAGTCGCTTGGCCGGTTAGCCAGCATGGCTCGACGGTTATCGTCCAGTGCCTATTCGGGAGCTGACTCCAGTACTTACACGAACACAGCAGGCAGTGTGGAACACAGCAAGGCCGGAAATACCGCACACGGCGTTGAAAAAGACCTCCACTTACAGCAGATGCTGATTGTCGATGCCGGTGTTGAAGTGTGCTGCCAAATTCGGGATGTGGTTGAAATCTTTCGACTGCGTCAGAGTCATCGTATCAATATGCCGGGCACGCCCTTGTGCGGGCTGGCCACGGTTCGCGGTCGGGCAGTGCCTGTTTATCAGTTGGCGGGACTGATCGGTCAGGTATCCACTCAGCAGGAAGGAGAAGTTCTGGTGGTGCGAGCCGGTGACGGCTGGGTTGGCTTTATGGTGCAGGCGTTGAAAGAAATTCAGTTTGCCCAATGGCAGCGGCAGGTAGACATCCCGGCGCTGTCGCGTCCGGACGGTGTTGACTATGGCCAATACAAGGCGTGCTGGAGTTTGTGTGGTCTGCAAACCCCGGAAGGCCTGAAAACCACACCATCGTTAAATCTTGGCAAGCTGGCCGAGGTGTACACGGACATCTTCCCGGCGCTGAGTTTTCACGAACCGTCTTGACGTAAAAAATCCAGCATCCAGACACCGGCCAGGGTGTCGTCGGTGCTGGTGTTCAATGTTTCCATTCCCGCATTAAAGCGCTCCTCTCCAATGGCTTCCCGCCGACGTGGTAACAATCGTCGTAAGTAGGTGGCCGTGAATTCCGGGTGGCCCTGAAACGCCAGCACCCGGCGGTCGATCGAAAACGCAGCGTTCGGACAGAAATCACAGCCGGACAGTCGTTGTGCCTCCGGTGGTAGTGATAACACCTGATCGCGGTGGCTGTAGATCAAGCGTAAATGGCTGGCCTTGATGGTCGACCAGGACGGTGAGGCGGTAATGGCGCTGCCGCGAACACCAATGCCCCAGCCCTTGTCGCTTAACGCGGCATGGCCGCCAAGGTGATGAGCCAGAAACTGGTGACCAAAGCACACACCTATTTGCGGTACTCCGGCTGCAAAGCATTGCTTCACCCAGTTAGCCAGTGGCTCCAGCCATGGGTCGTTATCGTAAACGCCGGTTTTTGAGCCGGTGACCAACCAGGCATCACATTCATTTGGTTGCTGCGGGAATTCCATCTGCGTCACCTGATAGCTACGAAACTCCAGCTGGCTGGCTAACGGGTGTGGCAGAGCCGTCAGAAATTGGCGAAACATATGACCGTACGAACGGTAGTCGCTCAGCAGGTCGGGGTAGAGTTCGTCTGTCTCCAGAATGCCGATTCGAATCATGTGAATCCTGAAAAGTAGAAGGGGCGTGTTACTGAATCGAAGGGTTTCCTTTGTGATGCACTGGTGAATTCCGGCGCAACGGCGTCAGGATGTCCTCAAGCCCGTTAATGCGAATTTCCAATGCCAATGCCATCAGCTTGCCCAGTTCGCCGTCCGGAAAGCCCTTGTTGGCAAACCACAACAAGTACTCCTCTGGTAGATCAATGATCACTTTGCCCTGATATTTTCCAAACGGCATCGGGTAGGACACCAGTTGGATCAGGTCCGATTTGTCGAACATAGATGGCCTCTTTTAATGGCAATGGCGCAGACAGTCGTGTCTTTTGGTATCGAGTTTCAATAAATACTAACAAATGCATCGCGTGATGCTGAAAAGTTCTAAAAGCGCACTAGTCTTAATACAGGGTATCAATTCTGATCTCTTGATCACCAGTTCCCATGCTGGGTTGTTTCTGATAGAAATGTTAATAGTAGTCTTGAATTTTCTGTTTGAGCCAACTGCTCAAGTTGAATATGTGCCGATGGAGCTGAGTTAGTGCCGGGCCCTGTATCTGATTTTAAGTACCCCTGTGGCGATGACCAAGGACGTTCCCGGGAGAGGGTACAGAGTCAACGTGACAGCCGCTTGCGACAAATCGTAGAGCGAAGCGCCAAAGCCTTTGCATCGGCCAGTGGACGGTCGATCTATGGCGACCTTGAAGCCATGCTGTTTTTGTTGGCGGACACACTGGCGGCCCAGGAGGCCTTCTTGCTGGTGTCGTCACCCATCACCAGTTGGCAAACGCCGATGGAAATTGTGGTCGGCAAGAACGATGGCGTCGACTTGCTGAACCGGCTGGCGGATTTTCGGCTGGCAGACTTCAATGACAACATTGACCAGATACCGGACATGGCGGTTTGGCAAACCGGTGAGTCCGGTGCCATAGCGCCACCGGGGGCGCTGGAAACCCTGTGGTTGTATTTGTCGGACGGCAAACCTTACATCGCGGTGCCGGTTCAAAACCGCCGCGAAGTGCGCGCCCTGATGTTGTTCAGCTTTGATCATGCTGCCCCCGACATTACTGCCGCCCTGCGCAGCAGCCTGTTAACCGCAGCCCATATGGGGCTGGCCTTCGCCGACCTTGGCGTGTTGGACCAACAACTGAATTTCCGGGTGCGACTGCTGGACGAATCCCAGCAGTTTGCCAATGTCGGTATGTGGGAATACATCACCGGCCATTCCGATCTTAAAATTTCCCCTGTTCTGCAACGCCTGTTCGGTATTCCGGTTGAGGAGTTTGCCAACCTGACGTCTCTGCTCGGCCGGGTACATGAGGATGAGCGTCAGCAAGTCACCATGCTGGTGACGACGGCTGTCAGTCGTAACGAAGGCTACAGCCTGCAATGCCGGGTGTTGTTGGGCGACGGTCAATACACTCGCCTGAACGTGGTGACCCGGGTCGAGAAAATTGCTCCCGGTGCCTATCGCCGTTATGGCTTTGTGCGCAAATGCGAAGAAGCCGCAGCGACGGTGCCGGGGCATTTACGCAGTAATGTGCTGAAACACATGGATGATGGGGTGGCTATTTTTCATCGCGACGGCAGTGTGTTGTCAGTGAATCCGGCGTTTTGCAAGCTGGTCGGCTTTCCCGAGGAGGTGCTGATTGGCTGTGGCTGGGGTGAAGTGGCCGGCTTGTGGTCCTTGCCATCTGCACCAGCGCGGATCATTCGTCAATCGGTCAAGGACGGTAGCTGGAGCGGCGAAGGGCATTTTCGGTCGGGGGGCTCCAGTTCACCGTTGCACAAACTACGACTGGTGGCGCTGACCGACGAACAACAAAAGCTGGAACACTTCTCCATCATTCTGAAAGACGTTTCCAGTCGTCAGAATTCCAAGCAACGGCTTGAATGGCTGGTTAACGTCGACATGGTTACCGGCCTGCCCAATCGTAACCAGATCATGCGACGCATCGACAGTGCCATCGCCAATCTGCCAACGGGACGTCGGCTGGCGGTGATGGTGCTCAATATCGACAGCTTCCAGGAAATCAACGACAGCTACGGCCACATTATTGGGAATGAGCTGCTGAAAGCCTTTGGCGAACGCCTGTCTGATTGTTGCCGTACCTCCAATACTTTTTTGGCTCGCCTTGGTGGTGATGAATTTGCGGTGTGTGTGTCAGATCTGGAGACCGATGCTGAGCTGCAATTGTTGATCAGTGCCGTACAGCAGGTCACCCAACGACCGTTCGATCTGGTTGATGGTAATCCAATCTATGCCACCGCCGGTATGGGCGTGGCGGAATATCCGGTGCATGGCGAACATGCCATGGCGCTGGTTGGCAACGCCGATACCGCGCTGCACGATGCCAAGCGCAGTGGTGCTTCCGGGGTTGCCATGTATCGCAATGACCTGACCGAGCAAGCAGCCAACCGGGTGCAAATTACCAATGATTTGAGGATGGCCTTGCAGGGTGGGGAAGGGCTGATTATTCATTACCAGCCTCAGGTGGATGCCCGCCATGGCAAAATTGTTGGCCTTGAGGCGTTGATACGCTGGCAGCACCCACGCAATGGACTGATTTTCCCACTGGGTTTCCTGCCCTGTGCGGAAGACGCCGGACTGATGCCGGAAATCGATCGTTTTGTATTGCGGCGTGTGGCTCGGGATCTGGTGAGCTGGCGTCAGCAGGGGCTGCAAACCGTCACGGTAGCAGTCAATATTTCCCAGCAGAGCTTTGTTGAAGGTTCTCTGTTGGAGCAACTTGAATGGCTGGCGCGATCGCATCAGCTACAAGATGGCGATATTGATCTGGAACTGACGGAAGGCGCTTTGTTGCAACCGACCGACGCCGTGCTGGATATGGTTACAGCCATTCGCAAGCTGGGCTTTGCGTTGACCATTGACGACTTTGGCACCGGCTATTCGTCGATGAATTACCTGCATCGCTTCCCGCTGCAAAAACTCAAAATTGATCGCAGCTTTATTTCCCAGCTGGAAACCGCTGAAGAATGCCGGGTCATTACACGCAACATTGTGCGTATGGCGCAGGAGTTGAAATTGGGGCTGGTGGCAGAAGGGGTAGAAAACGGCGAGCAGTCAGCGTTTTTGAAAGCCACTGGCTGTGATGTGCATCAGGGATTTTATTACGACCGTGCTCTGACGCCAGAGCAGGTGGTGCGCCTGCTGGAAGGGTAATAGCAGGCACACCGTTTTCGGAGCAGGATCGCTGCTCCCGAAATTTGATTACTCGTAGGTGCAGAAGTATGCAGTGTCTACGGTAATGCGCACCTGGAATTTCTCATTGGCAGCGATCTTGAACGATTCGCCCTGGCCATAGGTGATCCATTCGCTGGCGCGTGGCAGCAGTGCGGCGATAGAGCCGGATACCACAGTCATCACTTCGTTCTGGCTGGTGCCAAACTCGTATTCGCCCGGCAGCATGACGCCAACGGTGGCTGGCAGGGTTTCGGTCTGCAGGCCGATGGACGCGACTTTACCGTCGAAGTACTGGTTCACTTTCAGCATTGCTGGGTCTCCTTAACAAAAGTAGGGGCCTGGCGTAAGTCACTCTTTTAGGAGGCTTTTGCAGGATATATCCCCGAAACAGGGCGGCGGATTATGCCAGAACTCTGGCCAGACAGAAAACTCTTCAAAAAACGTGACTGTTCCACAAAAAGTTCGGGCATTCTTATTTATCTTCCTGTATAGTCCGGCACCCTTTTGACAAACATACATGTCGGGCCAGGCCAGTTGCAGTGATAGTCAGTCATCGCGTTTACGTGTTTCGAACTGACGACGAGTGCAGAGAGATCTCAGCAGAGACGGCCAACGCCCTGCCTCTGTGAGCAACTAATCAGGAACTATATGTCCGATACTACTCCCGCTGGTTTTGCCAGCCTGGGCCTGCCTTTCTCTATTCTGCGTTCACTGGACGAACTGGGCTACGAAGCTCCATCCCCAATTCAGGCGGCCGGTATTCCACCGCTGCTGGAAGGCAAGGATGTGCTGGGTATGGCTCAGACCGGTACCGGTAAAACCGCTGCCTTCTCGCTGCCAATTCTGGCGCGCACCCAAGCCGACTTCAAAGCCCCACAGGTACTGGTGCTGGCACCAACCCGTGAGCTGGCTCAGCAAGTTGCTGAAGCTGTAAAAACCTACAGCCGTTTCATCGACGGTATTAATGTTGCTGCTATTTATGGCGGTACTGACTACGGTTCCCAACTGCGTGAACTGAAGCGCGGCCCGCAGTGGGTTGTGGGTACTCCAGGTCGTATCATGGACCACCTGCGTCGCGGTTCCCTGAACCTGGCCGACATCAAGGCCGTGGTTCTGGACGAAGCTGACGAAATGCTGCGCATGGGTTTCATCGACGATGTGAACTGGATTCTGGAACAGACTCCACGCTCCCGTCAGGTGGCGCTGTTCTCCGCCACCATGCCGCGTGAGATCCAGCAGGTTGCTGAAACGCACCTGAAAGACCCGGTACAGGTGAAAATTCAGGCCAAGACCACTACCAACGAACGCATTACCCAGAAGTACTGGTTCGTTGCTGGCGCACACAAGAACGATGCGCTGCTGCGTCTGGCTGAAACTGAAGACTTCGACGCCATGATGGTGTTCGTACGTACCAAGCAAGCCACTGAAGAAGTTGCCGACTTCATGCAGGCCAACGGTTTCCGTTGTCAGCCACTGAACGGTGATATTCCACAGCAGCTGCGTGAAAAAGCCGTTGAAAAGCTGAAAGCTGGTCAACTGGATATGATCGTGGCGACTGACGTTGCCGCTCGTGGTCTGGACGTTGAGCGTATTTCTCACGTTATCAACTACGACATTCCACAAGACACCGAATCCTACGTGCACCGTATTGGTCGTACTGGCCGTGCTGGTCGTGAAGGTGTGGCGATTGCGTTTGTTCGTGGCCGTGAAAAGCGCATGCTGCGTGACATTGAACGTGCAACCCGTCAGCAAATTGAAGAAATTCAGCTGCCGACTGCCAAAGATGTTAACGAGCGTCGCAAGACCCGTTTCCAGCAGCGTGTGGTTGAAGCCATTAATCCGGAAAAGAACAAGATTTTCCGCGATATTCTGGAAAACGTGCAGCTGGAAAACGAGCTGGACCCACTGGACCTGGCCGCTGCCGTTGCTACCCTGATGCAAGGCGACAAGCCTCTGTTCATCGATGAAAACGAACGTCCTCGTCGTGAGCCTCGCGAACCACGTGAACGTCGTGAGCGCGGTGACCGTCCAGAGCGTGGTGATCGCGGTGAGCGTCGTGACCGCAAGTCTGCGCCGGACTCCCGTGCTCGTCCTCTGAAGGGCAAGCCGGACGTTGAAATGACCCGTTACTGGGTTGGCGTGGGTTACGAAAACGGCCTTAAGCCAGGTAACCTGGTGGGCGCAGTTGCCAACGAAGCGGATCTGGATTCCAGCTTCATCGGTCACATCGAAATCTTCGACGGTTACTCCGTGGTCGACCTGCCAACCGGCATGCCGAACGAAACCATGAACGTGCTGAAGAAAGCCCGTGTGTGTGGTCAGGCGCTGAACATTCGTCCTTACCGTGCCGATCTGGCTGAAAGCTCCGGTCGTCCAGCGCGCCCAGCCCGTCGTAATGACCGTGGTGGTGAGCGTGGCGAAGGTCGTGGCGATCGTGGTGGTGAAGGCCGTCGTGAGCACCGTGGTGGTCCACGTCGCGCACCTCGCAAGCCGCGTGACTGATCCCGGCCTAACGCCTGCTTGATCCCTGAAAACCCCGCACCCTGCAAAGAGTGCGGGGTTTTTTATTGGCCGCGATTTCTCTTTCGGAGCTATCTCAGAGATATCAGGCTGTCCGGAATGGCAGGAGAGTTCCAAATGTGACGGCGACACTGAAATAGCGGCTGGCACAGCCTCGGCAGAGTAGTGGAATCGGGATTAGGCTTATGCAAAAGCGCTTTTCTCTGCACGGTTTTTTTGCAGAGTTGTGGCACTGTTCAATACGCTGCTTTGGAAGCGGGGGCTTGTATGCAAATCCACGACGTCGTCGATCTCAACATTGCCATTATTTCGGCCTCGCATCGCTCCGGGTCGCAAAGCCTCAGAATTGCCGAAGCACTGCGTGACCAGTTCCTGTTGGGCAATGCCGACGTGATCGACCTGTTCGATGAAAATCTGCCGCTGTGGGATGGTGAGCAAGCCACCATGGCCAGTAACGAGGTCGCATCGGTGAAGGCTCGGGTGAAAGCCGCAGACGGTCTGGTAATGGTCATTCCCGAGTGGCATGGCATGGTGCCCGCCGGGTTGAAGAACCTGTTGCTGTGGTTAGGCGCCGATGAGCTGGCCCATAAACCGGTGTTGCTGGTGGGTATATCGGTGTCGTCCGGCGGTGCCTTTGTGGTGTCTGAAATGCGTGCCAGCGGCTATAAAAACTCGCGTATGTTGTATCTGCCGGAGCACCTGTTGCTGCGTAATGTTGCCGATCTTTGGCAGCAGGAAGATGCCGAAGCCGATGCTTATATCAGCGCGCGTACCCGTTATTGCGTCGATCAGCTGTTGGTCTACTGCTCGGCCATGCGGCCCATGCGTGAAAGCCTGTGCGAGGGGCTGGCGGAATACCCCAACGGCATGTCTTAAGCTCTTTTTACTGGTAACCGCCAGTCCCTCTGGTTAGCATTCCCCGGCTCAGTTCGGGGAATCTATGTCTGCTTTAACCTCCAGTCAGTTACAGGTCGTCCAGCACCAGCAAGGGCACGCACGGGTTGTTGCCGTGGCCGGCGCGGGAAAAACCACCACCTTGACGCATTTTATTCAGCAACGCCTGCAAGACGGTTGTTCGCCGCGCCGAATGCTGGTGTTGATGTACAACAAGTCTGCCCAGCAAGAATTTGAACGCAAATTACAGCGCTTGATCGAAGGGCAGCCATTGCCAGAAGTGCGTACCTTTCACTCGCTGGGGTTGCGTATTTATCGCAAGCTGATCGAACTGGGCGAGCTCCCTGCGTTTCAGCAAAGCCTGCTGTCCGATTCTGAAATGGACTCGGTGGTGTGGCGGTTGTTGCAGCAGTTGGCAGACGACGATACCCGCCAGGACATTCTGTCGCAGCGCAAAAAATGGGTGGAGCCTGCGTGCAGCTTTATCGACCTGGTTAAAGCCGGATTGAAGCCTGCCGCCGAGGTGTTCGACCAGCTCGACCTGCCGCCTGAATGCCGTTTGTTTGTTGAGGCTTTCGACTTGTTCGAGCAATGGCGCAAGGACAACCGGCGCATTGGTTTCAGCGACATGATCTACGATCCGGTGCGATTACTGGCTGAGCGGCAGGACCTCGCTGGCTATTTCGGCGGCCACATGCAGTGGATACTGGTCGACGAATATCAGGACATCAACGAAATCCAGCAAACCTTGCTGGACATTCTGCACGGCGGTCGTGGCTCGGTGATGGTGATTGGTGACCCGGACCAGACCATCTACGAATTCCGCGGCTCAATGCCGGAGTTCATCGTCAGTGGTTTTGACAAGCGGCTGGGCGACGTCACCGTGTACCAGCTGCCGGAAACCTTTCGCTACGGCCCGCAGTTATCGCTGGCGGCAAACTATCTGATTCATCATAACCGTGAGCGTGAGCCAGTCGTTGGGCGATCCCATGCCAGCACGCCCGCGACCAGCCTTCAGGCGCACGAGTGCAGCCCGGCCTCGGAAGCCCGGACCACTTTGAAGCTGGTGCAGCAGGCATTAGAGCAGCATCAGCCTTCGGATATTGCGGTGATCAGTCGTTTGTGGGGCTTGAGTGCGCCGATTGAACTGGCACTGTTGCGCGCCAATGTGCCGTACCGGTTGGATCACAGTCAGTCGGTTCTGGAGCGCTGGGAGTTGGAAATCTTCTGGCTGTTGCTGGAAATCGCGGCAGGGCGGTTTCAGCAACGCACCGTCGAGCAGCGGCGCGATGCCTGGCTTACGATTCTGACCACGCCATACCCCAAAATCCGACGTAACCTGCTGGAAAGCATGGCAACCCAGCTGGCCAATGCCAGCCAGCATTATGGCGCTGCCATGCAGGCAGCGATTCCGGATGATCTGAACAAATGGCAAAAGTCGCAGCTGAAAGAGCGGGCCGAAGTGCTCGACAGCGCTGAGCTGATTCGTATGCCAGCACGGCGCTTGCTTAATACCTGGATTGACGTCACCGAGCTGGAGCAGGGCGTCAAGGACAGCGCGTTTTCTGCCCAACAAGTGGAAGACCGGTTGCAAACCATTCGGGCGTTTGTGCAGTTTATGGGCGAGAGTGAACACAACACCGACACGGCCTATGACTATTTGGTTGAAATGCGCGACCGTGCCCGCCAGCAAAACAGCAGCAAGCAACAAGGGGTGCGGCTAACGTCCATTCACAAAAGCAAGGGCCTGGAATGGCCGGTTGTGATTGTGCCCGGCTTGAACGGTCATTATTTCCCTTATCAGCCGGAAGGGGCGTTCACCACGCCCGCCAGCGTCGAAAGTGAACGCCGGTTGCTGTACGTCGCCATTACCCGGGCAAGGCATCAGGTGCATCTGATTCGGCCAACCCCTGCCCGTGGTAAACAAATCCCGGACCGCGAGTTGGATAGCCCTTTCTGGCGAGAGCTGAGCCTGACCGACAGTCAGCGGCTCGACAAGGCGCTGGCAGCCGGTGAATCTGAGGTGACTCTGCTGGCCAAGCCGCCGGAGTGGCTCGAAGGTCTGCTGTCGCAGTGTGAGCCTGTTCTAAAGGTTGATGTCAAAGCTGAAAAGCCAGCGGCAACCGATGGTCGCTATGCCCGTCCACGTCGGGTGAGCGCGCCGCCTCAGACCCTGCGAGCGCAGCGGGTCAAGCACGCCAGCCTTGGTAGCGGGCGGGTGTTGGACAAGGACGAGAAATACATCAAGATTCTGTTCGATGGCGAGCAAGAACCGCGCTTGTTGGTGCTTGAGGTTGCCCGGGATCATTTGCAGTGGCTGTAAGGCTACGGTTACAGCAGCGCTTTTTACCAAAAGGGACGTAACGTGAAATTGTTCAAGGGATTGGTGAACATTGCCGTGGTGATCGGGGTGACCCTGGTGGCCGTCGAAGTGTGCTGGCAAACCACCAATGAACGTCAGCATCAGTATCTGGCCATGAAATTTCCGCAGCTGCCCTGGCCAGAACCGGAGGCCGTCAGCTTATGGTTGGGTGTACTGGCAGAGCATTCCGGCTCGGCAGCCATCAAAGGGCTGGCGGGTGGTTTGCAGCAGGATTTCCAACAAGGGACTGATGCCTCAGAACCTTTGGGTCGACCGCAAACAGAGGGCGTTACGGATGCGAGTGGCGGCGAAAAAGAGGCCATCGCCACGGTGCAAACCAAGTCCGACACCCATATCGACACCCAAGGCACATTAGACGACACGGCTTCTGCCAATGGTCATCTGGCATTAACCAGCTGCCGCCCGGCGGCGCTCGACCCTGATCAGAATCCCGGTGTAAGCGCCAGACCTGCAAAGCAAAGTGTCTATCGCTGGGTGGATGAGCAGGGGCGGGTTCACTTCGATGACAAGCCTCGTACGGCGAATGCGGAAGACCTCAGTGACCGCTACGCCAGTCAGCGTAAGCTGCACCTGGATATTGAATTTGCCGATGCCGCGCCTGACCTGACATTACAGCGCAAATTCGAGCGCGAAGCGGAGTTGATGTACCGCATCGTTACCAATTTGTTGCCTGCAGAACAGGTTCGCCCGGTGACCCTGAGTCTGGTGGTGTATGCAAATCACGGGGCGTTTCGGGCGGCTACCCGCCAGCACCAATTGCCGCCGGCCGTCATTGGTATTTATACCCCGGCAGAAAATCGCATTCATTTGGGCAGGCAGGTGCGCGATAGCGCAACGCTGGCGTTGGCCCGACATGAAATGACGCACGCCTTGCTGGCCAACCTGGTGGGGGCAACCCCTGTATGGCTAAACGAAGGTTTGGCGGAATACGCGGAGCGTTTGCAGTTTCATATGAACGCCGCACGTGTGCCGATGACTGCCGCTTCGTTACAACGGTTGAAGCAATTGCAACAGCGCCAGCCAGACTGGTCGGGCTACTTGCAGCAGCCTCCCCATCGATTTTATGCCGCCGGTATCAGTGCCTACGCGCGGGCGTTTGGCATGGTCTATTTCCTCAATGAGAGCCCGCAAGGGCAGCAGTTTTTGCGGCGCGTGTTTGCCACGGTTGCCGCGCAGCCGTGTGAGCCGGATGCTGCTACGCTGGCCTTGTACCAGTACCCTAATGGCCTCAAGGCACTGAGTTCGGACTTTGACCAGTGGTTGACCACAGCGGTGGCTGGTGACCAACGATATTGATCCAGAGCGGGCACGGAGTTATTCAGAGCTGCTTTGGGAGCTACTGGGAGCTAACAGGCAGTTGCAGGTCGCTTGCGCTGGTGGCGCTTATTGGCTCAGTTGATATACTGGCGGCTCGAATCGTAGAGAATGACCACCGCCTAATCGCCAGTATTAGAGTCGCTAAATGTCGCTTTGCGTACAACTCATGCTCTGAAGAAGAGCCAAAGACGGACAATACTTATGACCATTGCCCAACACAAAGTAGTTTCTATCCATTACAAAGTGGTTGATGTAGCTTCTGGCGAAACCATCGATTCCTCCGAGGGTGGTGCTCCAATGACCTACCTGCACGGTGCCCAGAACATCATTCCAGGTTTGGAAGCGGCACTGGAAGGCAAGCAAGTTGGCGACGAGCTGGAAGTGACTGTTGAGCCAGCTGACGCATACGGCGAATACAGCGAAGATCGTATCCAGAAAGTACCAATGGAAGCGTTCACTGGTGTTGAGCAAGTTGAGCCAGGCATGGCTTTCACTGCCCAAACTCCAGAAGGTCCGGTTAACCTGATCGTGACTGAAGTAGAAGAAGAGCTGGTTACTGTGGATGCCAACCACCCACTGGCTGGCAAGGCCCTGGCTTTCTCCGTTGCTGTAGAAAGCGTTCGTGATGCCTCTGAAGAAGAAATTCAGCATGGCCACGTTCACGGCGAAGGTGGTCACCACCACTAAGCACTTGCCTGCGCATCCGCGCAGTTGGTGTTTGCCAAAAGAGGTCGCCTGCGGGCGGCCTTTTTGCGTTTATGGGGCGCGGAAATAAAAAATAATATTCGGGAATGGGGTTCGGTAAATCAATACACTTGGTGAATAGTGAATTTGCTGCCACAATGCCGGTTCGCTTTTGAGTATACGGACAAGCAATGAACCTGGATCGAATCGACCTCAACCTGCTGGTGTACCTGGATGTGCTGCTACGTGAAGGCAGTGTGACTCGCGCCGCCCAGCAGCTGGGGATTACCCAGCCTGCCATGTCCAATGGCCTGCGCCGTTTGCGTGACCTCTTCAACGACCCGCTGCTGGTGCGTACGTCGGAAGGCATGACCGCCACTGAACGGGCGTTGGAACTTCAGCCGGTGGTTCGCAAGGCACTGGGTGAGCTGGAAGCCGCATTGCAGCCACTGGAAGAGTTTGACGCCCAGAGCAGCCACCGGGTATTCCGTATCATGGTCAGTGACTATGCGGAGTCGACGCTGGTGCCTGAGCTGGTCAAGCGTTTGCGCGACGTCGCTCCGAACGTCATTCTGGATGTGTTGACGCCATCCGACGTGACCTTCAAGGACGTTGAAGCGGGTAAAGTCGATATGGCCATTAACCGTTTTGACGAAATGCCGCAATCCTTTCACCAGATGACTCTGTGGCAGGACGACTTTGTTTGTCTGGTTAACCCTGATCACCCGTTAGCCGGAGCGTTCGACATCGACGCCTACGTCGCCAGTAACCACATTTGGGTGTCGAAAACCGGTATGGGTGCTGGTGTCGGTATAGACCCAGAGAAAGTCATTCGACTGGGTTGGGTTGATAACGCACTGTCGAAGCTGGGTCACAAACGCAAGATTTCTGTCTTTACCCGCCACTATCAAATGCCGGCACTGTTGGCTCATAACAACGATCTGGTGGCGACGTTGCCTCGTAAAGTGGCCGATATGCAAGCAGAAGCTGCGTCGCTGCTGGTGAAGGAGCCACCGTTCCCGATTCCGCCGTTTGAGCTGAAAATGGCCTGGTCGCCATTGCTGCAACACCATCAGGCTCATCGCTGGCTGCGCCGTGTGATTGTGGATGTTGCCCAGTACTGCTGATCGTTAGCGCCTTCAAATCAGGGCCGCGAACATGAAAAAGCCCGTCTGCGATGCACTCGCGGGCGGGCTTTTTGTTTTCAGACAGGGTTCCTAGGGACCCTCTGAATAACTCTGCACAGCTCTGCGCTAGTCCTGCAGGTCGTAAGAACAAGGCGGCGAATGCAGCGGAATGACCAGTCCTTTCCAAATTCGCCAACACCGTTCTGGCGGCCTGCAGGCCGCGCCCTACGGGGATGGCAGGGCATTGCTGACTCTGTGTCGCTGATTTTTGACTTGACCCGTCAGGCCTGCAAATCAGCTTCGTGACTCAGCTGCGCCCTGTCATCCAGAGCGGGCACCGAGTTACTCAGAGGGTCCCTAGCTTAGCGTCACCGCCAGCAGATGGGATTCCCCAGATGCCAGCCACACCACATCGTCCATGGCGTTAGCGGTTTCAATGCACACCATGTGCTTCCAGCCATCGTCTGGAAATTGGCTCAGACGAATCGATTTTTCGACTTCCGGATTCCAGACAATGGTGCTTTGGCTGCCCTGACTGGTCAGAGTGCGGCTGTGCTGCTTCTCCAGGCCGCTTCTGAGTATTAGCGGGTTGCCCTGGCCGTTGGCAGCAGCAGGCTCTCCGGCTGGTGGCTGAGACAAATAGATCCGATCGGTTTCACCTCGGAAAACAACCGCGCCTTCCTGGGTTTTTCGTTGCCACTGGTCGAGGGTGTCGATGTACTCACATCCTTCAAGGCCGTGTACCTCGGCGGTCATTACATCGTCCACCGGGAAGTAGCTATGCAACGCCTGTGAGAAGCAAGCTGGGCTGTCGCCATGGTTGGTTGTGGTCAGTTCAATATGCACGGCGTCGGCACTCAACACAAAGCGAATGTCAGCCTGCAGGCGGGCGGTGAAATATTCTGGCGTGGCCTGCTGTGGAAGTGTCAGTGCTAATGTCAGACGTTGTTCGTCCTCTTCGATGCCGGTCAGTTGCCAGTCGGAGCTGCGCGCAAAACCATGGGCCGGGGCGCTGTTGGCGTCGTTAAGGTTATCTTGCACCGCCTGCGGATTTTTATCGGCATCGCCAAACCAGGGCCAGCAAACCGGCACGCCACCGCGCAGCGAAGTACCTGCCTTGTATTCCACGGCTGGACTCAGCCATAACCAATCGGAGCCCTGAACCGGGCGAAAGCGGGTGAGTTGCGCCCCTTGTGGAACAATCTCGGCCTCAAAAAGCGGGTGTTGAACGCTGAAAGTCGGCAGCTCGCCCTTGGTTTCCAAACGGCAATAGCGGCTTTTCGCGAGCAATTGCTGAAGTTCTTTGATTTGTTGAGGCTGCATAAGGTACTTTCCCGCAATGGTTTCCATTTCAGCTCCGGTGCATAGATATGCATTGCCGGTGCTGCCGTTACTCTACCGGATTCTGATGTGAACAAAAGTCAGTTAAAGCAGGCTTTGCTGGATTCTGTTGATGCAGAGATCGCAGCGGCGATCGATGCCGCAACCGCGGCCCAGGAAAGTGCTTCCCACGAAGACAATCAACCCGAAAACCAGTACGACACCCTCAGCCTGGAAGCGGCCTATCTGGCACATGGTCAGTCAGAACGCATTCTGGGGTTGCAGCAGCTGCGTATTCAGCTGGGACGGTGGCAGGTTGTTGGCTTTGACGAAGATGATGCGATTGGCTGCGGGGCGTTGGTTGGGCTTCAGTCACTGGAAAACGACGCTGCGCCGATCCGCTGGGTATGGATTGTGTTAAACGGCGGTCGCCAGTTGCGGTTGGCCGATGAACAGATTCAGGTTGTGTCTGCCCAAACGCCGTTGGCCAAAGCCTTGCTGGGCAAGGAGTTGGGTGATGAGGTGACGATGAATGGCCAGGGCTGGGAAGTCGTTTCGATTTCGTGAAGATGGAGTTTATACCGTTATCTTTTTTGGTCCGGGCGCTGTTGTTTTTGCGTGCTGTTTTGGCAGGTTGTTGGGAACCGTTTTCAATGAGTGCAGTCCACTCACATACATTTTTGATAAGGAGGCTTTATGTCCAAACCACAACCGCGTGAGCTGATGGTTGAGTCGACACAGCGTATAACGCCAAACATGCAGCGCGTTGTTCTTACCGGAGAGTCATTGGCGGATTTTCCAGCGGACAGCAAAAGTGGTTATGTAAAGCTTCAGTTCGCCGCAGACGGCGCGCCGCTGACGCTGGCTACTCAGGAAGAGGGTGTAAAGCCAACCATGCGCAGTTATACCGTTCGTGAAATCGATGTGGCGGCTCGAAAGCTGACCCTCGATATGATGTTGCATGGTCATAGCGAAAGCGCTGGTGCGGCGAACTCAGGCCCTGCGGGGCAGTGGGCGGAAGTGGCCAAAGCGGGTGATCGTATTCTGGTTGGTGGCCCGGGGCCGACCAAGCTGATTCCACAACCAGCCGACTACTACCTGCTGGTTGGGGATATGACCGCATTGCCAGCCATTGCCGGTAATCTGGAGTTGTTGCCCGCGGATGCCAAAGGCGTTGCCATTATCGAAGTGGTGTCAGCAGACGATGTGCAGACTATTGACTGCCCGGAAGGCGTACACATTGAATGGGTCATTGCCGATGACCTGGCGCCAGCGGCGGATCATCAGGCCCGTGCGGATGCATCCTTGCTGGTGCAGACGGCGCTTAACGTTGCCTGGCCTGCTGGTAAGGTTGCAGTATGGGCAGCGTGTGAATTTCACAAAATGCGCGCGCTGCGCCGCTACTTCCGCAATGAAAAAGGCCTGTCCGGTGATGAGATGTATATCTCCAGCTACTGGATGCTGGATCGCACGGACGAGCAGCACAAGCAAAGCAAAAAGACAGACGCCGAGGCCTGAAGCGCTCAGATTGGCGACTGGTGGGTCAGAAAAACCGCTATTGAAAAATAGCGGTTTTTTTATGTCTGCGTGAAAGGTTGTTTTATTTCCATATATATTTTGTGGTTTATTCTTGGCCTTTATATGCGTTTATTCTATAAGCTGGTTTTATTGTCCAACAATCGGATCGTTGTGATTAATAATAAATAGCATTTGCAGAATATTTTGCTGATAAAACGAGCACTTTCATGACGTGAATGCAACGGGTACTGTTTCCTTAAAGACACTTATAGAGGTAAATAAACAGATATTTATCGATCCTTGGCAAAAGTTCCGTTTTTATTTTCCCTTATATGGAAATAATTGTTGTAGGAACGCTATTTTATTCGCCAAGTCTCTTATGCGGTAACATGTAAAAGGCTACAATCCTGGCCTTCAGGACTGAGAGTACATAGGAGCAAAGATAATGAACTTCAAGCCCGTGATTTTGGCAACTGCCGTTGCATCCGCTTCCCTGGTGCACGCTGACGCCAACAACGCCTACATTACCCTGGGCGCCGGCTATTCCGACAACAGTGTATACGACGAATACGAAACCACTACCGGTAGCGATATTCGCGATTCATGGACGTCTGAGATTTCCCTGGGTTATCACTTCCTGCCTTCACTGGCGGCTGAGGCATCGGTAACTCTGCCTGGTTTGTTGCAGGATGACGATCGTCCTGAAATTAACCAATACCAAATCAAGGGTTTGTATTTCTTTGGTGATAACGCTGTTAAACCATACCTGACCGCAGGTTATGGCATTGAGCAAATCAACGTTCCACAAGATGGCGCCAAAGACGAAACCACGCACGTATATTCATACGGTGCCGGCTTGCAATACGACTTTGATGAAACCGTATTCGCCCGTGCTGAATACCACATCGACGAAATGACCGATGAAAGCAACGAGCACGGTGTTGCCATGCTGGAAGTTGGCTTCCGTTTTGGCACTGAAAGCAGCAAGCCTGCGGCCAAGCCTCTGCCAGTTGCTACCAAGCCAGTGGTTGCACCAGCGCCAGCCAAAGTGGTTGAAGTGAAGCCAGAGCCAGTTGTAGAAACCAAGCCTGCTCCTGTCGTTAAGCCGGTTCCGGTTATTGTTGAAGTGCAGCCGGTTGATACCGACCAGGACGGCGTTGAAGACAAGCTGGATAACTGCCCGGACACCATTCAGGGTGCAACGGTAAATGCTGAAGGCTGTGCTGCGTTTGAAGGCAAGCTGGATGGCGTGAAGTTCGAATCCGGTAGCGCCAACCTGACCCCTAACGCTCGTACCATTCTGGACGATGCCGCGGCTGAAATCGTTAAATACCCAGAGCTGGAAATTGAAGTTGCCGCTCACACCGACAGCCAGGGTTCTGCTGCGTTCAACCAGAACCTGAGCCAGAAGCGTGCTGACTCCGTACGTCAGTACCTGATCGGTAAAGGCGTGGATGCCAGCAAGCTGACCTCCAAGGGTTACGGCGAAGCGTCTCCAATTGCGACCAACGACACCGCTGCGGGTCGTGCTGAAAACCGTCGCGTTGAGCTGAACGTTCAATAAGTCTGATGGTAAGTCGAGCGGTTTTTGAACTGTAAGGTTCGAGACCCTTGAAAGAAACGGGAGCTTCGGCTCCCGTTTTTTGTTGGCTGCTGGCAAAAGTAGTCGTTGATGTAGCTGGTTGTTGTACTTTGGTATTGGGTAATACGTGCCATTTGGGCTAGTCTTGTTTGACCCCAAAGCATTCAGGGCGCATTCTCTCCGCGCCGCTGCCATTCTGAAACAACTATAACTACAGGAGCCGGAATGACAGATACATCCCCAGCGACAGGCTCAGCCGAACTCTGGCTGCTAGAGCAAATTCAGTTTTGCTTGCAGCACAATCTCAATGCATCCCTGCAAACCAACCCTTGTGTTGAGTTGGTGATTGCCGGTGAAGCGCAAAAATACCTCGCGGTCGATATCCCGGAGTGTGTATCCCAGAACGTCTCACAGCGATCGAGCTTTCGTCATCGTCATTTGAATCCGGACGACGAGCTGTTGCTTCGTTGTTTACAGCAAGGGTCGCCCATCAATGAGCTGGTTTGGTCACTGACTGAGAGAGCAGAAGCGGGCTGACGTTTGCTGTCTTGTGAACCAATGAGCGCTGTATGAAGCGCTTGTTGTTCTGATTTTTCGTCGGCTATTTATACTTGCTGCATCATTTCTTTTCTTACCACCCCATTTCGACCCGTCTCATCTTGTCCCATCAAAAAAATCCGACACTGAGCTAAATATTGGCCACGCCTGCGGAATCGTTCCGCAAATCCACTGCTATCGTCCGTCGGCTTTTGATAGCATTTGGCTGCCTTCGGGCGCTTTCATTTTTTGTGACACATGGGTAGGGACATCGTGACAGCTTCCAGCAAACGTTTTTCATCCATTTACCATTGGCTGACCGCTTGTGGTCTGGCGTTCTTTCTGCTGGCTGCCAGCGGTTGTACTACTACGACGGTATCGGCCCGGTCGGGTTTTGAAGTGCCGTCCCAGGGGCCAACGGTTCGTGGCATTGCGCGCTGGACCACCGATGAAAAGATTCATCCGGCGATGGGGGTTGCACCTGTTTACCCGGAGAAAATGATCAGCCGGGAAAAAGAAGGCGAGGTATCGCTGGAAGTGATGGTTCGCAATACCGGCCAGGTCGCTATGGTGCGGGTGATTGACAGTACCAACGATTATTTCCGCGAGTCTGCCATTGCAGGCACGCGAGGCATTCTTTACGACCCGACGCTCGCCGGGCAGACCTTTGTTGTTAAAGCGGTGTACCGCATTCAGAAACGTCCATAGGGCATGGCAGCAGAAACCATGCTGACGTGCTGTCGGAATTTCATGGGTCGCCTGTTGTCTGGTGTGTCGGGCTGCTTGTCGCAGCTGCGCTGGATCTCGGTAATCTGTGCCTTACTGGGCGCGCCGTGCCTATCTACGGCTGCTTCTGACGAGACTGCTTCCAATACCGCTGGTGCCAGGACCTCAACCTTGAGTGACCAGCAGTTGGTTCAGGATCTGAAGCAATTGTTGTTTGCGGGCACGCCAGTGGCTGACCCGCAGGCACTGGAAGCCGCGATGGCTCCACTGCAAGGGCGAGCCGAGTGGCTGTCGCCAGCAGACCTGAAATGGCTGCGGTATGCCCGCTTACGACTGGCGCTACCAACCATTCGGGTGAATGCTGATGTGGGCTCCAGCAGCCAATTGCTGTCACAAACGGATGACTGGATTCGTCAATTGGCCACCGATGAGCAGGACCAACCTTTTGTTCGGCTGGTGTGGCTGGCGCGAATTGAATGGCTGGCTGCCGCCATGGAGCTGGGTCTGAAGCCGGATTTACTGGCATTTGTATTAACCGACCTTGCTGAACAAATGCAGAACAGTCGTATTGATCCAAAACCGGCGTTGCAGGCAACGGTGGATTTGGCCCGTATCGCGGTCGCTGGTCAGCTGTTGCGTCAGGCTGAAGTCAATCTGGCTGCCGTACTGCTTACCTCGATTGAACCACAATCTTCCTATTATCCACTGGCCACTGTTATGACGGCGTGGCAATGGCAGCAAGCGCCTGTATCTGCGTTCTCTGGCTGGTTGATGCAATTGCGTCTGGCGCCTCAGGAGCCCGAGCTGGAGCATCAGTCGGTACAGCAGTTGCGTTCGTTGGAAGCCAAACGGGTGCAGTTGCGTTTGATGGTTGCTGCTGGGTTGCAGCAAAGCGCGCGCATCAGTGCATTGGCCTGGCACGAGGAAATGATTCGCCACCGTCAGGCCATTGAACAGTGGCTGCGTCCGCAGTTATTGGCGGCCTTGTACCGTCATTGGGAGCAGCAAACGACGCTGCCTGATAGTGGCAAGGTGACGGATTCAGTGCGGCTCTTTATGGATTGCTCGCTGTCGCAAACCCACCAATGTCACCCGCTGGCACTGCGCTATGTCTGGGATGCGCTGACCAACGACGATATTCGCTTTGTCTGGGTCAACTATAAGGAAGCCTGGAAGGTGTCGCATCGGGTGATTGGGCTTCGGGGGCAGGTCGCAAATCTTCCGGCGGATATGCCATTAAAGCCCATGCTGCGAGACGACATGGGCTTGAATGATGTCGACGGCAATCTGGATGGTTATCTGGCCTGGATGGCGGATCAATCGGATTATGAGCGGCGGCAAGCGGCCATGCAGCTGCATCAGGCGATGACGGCGGAGCTGTGGGAAAACAAACAGCGTCTGGCGTTTTACGGGCAGGGTTTCCGCGATCAGCTATTGGAGCTGATCGCGCAAGATTGACCGCGCAACCTGCTGGTTGGCAGGTTGGAGTCAGCCGATTACTCGGCGTCGTAGGCGTGGTTGCCCAGCTGAATGGTCGGCAGGTTGGACAGGCTTACGGTCACTTTTTCAGTTGGGGCAATGACAGTCGCTTCACCGGCCACAACCACCTTACCGTTCTGGTTCTTGATGGTGGTGTCGAAAATCACTTCTTTCTTACGGTCACGCTTTTCTTTTACGGTCAAAATCACCGTGATGGTGTCACCAATAAAAATAGGGCGTTTGAACTGAATGTTCTGCCCCATGTAAATGGTGCCTGGGCCAGGCAGCTCCATGGCGAAAGTGGCAGAAATCAGCGCGCCGGAATACATGCCGTGAGCGATCTGCTGCTTGAATGGGGTGGTGGCCGCGTATTCTGCATTCAAGTGCAGTGGGTTGTGATCACCGGATACCGCCGCGAACATCTGTAAATCATCTTCGGAAATGGTATGAACGCGCTCGCAGCTCTCGCCAATTTCCAGTTCGTCGTAGGTTCGGTTGGTGATGGTAGTCATGACGCTCTCCTGAATGTCCAGTGCAATCGATCAATGTGCGCAGTGTAACGCCAAATCGCGCTGCGAATGTGTCATTCACAAGTCATGTGTCTGCTTGTTGACGAATATCACGCTGCAATGGGTATTCGTGCGGTGCTTCATGGCAGGCGAACTGCAATCGGGGTAGTGTCCGTAACTATTAAGGTTCCAGTTATCAGTGGGTTGCCTGTGAACAGTCTGTCTGTGAGTCACCTGCCTGTAATAGTGGCCCCTATGGGCCGTTAATGGTGGATCGAATTGCGTCGATTAGGGTCTATTGTTAAATGACGGCTGCGGCAGATGGTGGGCAAAAAATGAAGTCAATGGTACGAGCGTACTGATAAATACATTTTTGCCTGTAGCTCAAAAGATGGTTACACTCCATGCTTTCTATTCAACAGTTGGCTGTCTGACGACATGTTTGCCGGTTGTTTCGGCAAGGGTGACGGCAGCAAGCCGGGTGTTGCCAGATGGGCTGTCTGGCGTGAAATCATAACTGTTGGCTGGCATCCTTATAAGAATAAGCACCTTGGGTGCGCAAGAGGACAAGGTATGAACGAGCAGTTCTTCCAGGAACGTTACCCTGAAAAATACCCGGGCACGATTGATGCCGACAAATACAACTCGGTTATCGAATTATTCGATGGCTTTGTCTCTACATACGCCGATCGTCCGGCTTTCAGCTGTTTGGGTCAGGAGCTGACCTACGCTGAGCTGAACGAATACAGCGCCCGCTTTGCCAGCTTTTTGCAGAACGAATTGAAACTTCAGCCGGGCGACCGCATGGCCATTCAGTTGCCTAATGTATTGCAGTACCCGGTGGTTACCTTTGGTGCCATGCGCGCGGGTGTCGTGGTGGTTAATACCAACCCGCTGTACACCGAGCGTGAAATGGAACACCAGTTCAACGACTCAGGTGCCAAGGCGCTGGTGGTGTTGGCGAACATGGCTTCCAAGGCTGAGAAAGTGGTGCCGAAAACCGGTATTCAGCACGTGATCGTAACGGAAGTGGCCGATTTTCACCCGTTCCTCAAGCGCACCCTGATCAACTCGGTACTGAAGTACGTTAAAAAGCAGGTGCCTGCGTTTAACATTCCGGGCGCTATCAAGTTGCGTGATGCCATCGCCGCAGGTGGCAAGCCTTACACGCCGGTCAAAGCCGAAGCCAATGACGTGGCGGTGTTGCAGTACACCGGTGGAACCACCGGGGTTGCCAAAGGCGCGATGCTGACTCACCGCAACCTGATCGCTAATATGATGCAGTGCCATGGCCTGTTCAAAATGGCGCTGAAAGAAGGTGTTGAAACCGTCATAGCGCCGCTGCCGCTCTATCACATTTACGCCTTCACCGTGCATTGCATGGTGCTGTTGGAAACCGGTAACTGCTCTTTGCTGGTACCGAACCCGCGCGACATCGACGGCTTTGTCAGTCTGCTGAAAAAGAATACCTTCTCGGGCTTTGTTGGCCTCAACACCTTGTTTGTTGCTATGTGCAACCGCGACGATTTCAAGGCGCTGGATTTTTCCGGCCTGAAACTGACTATCTCTGGTGGTATGGCGCTGACCTCAGGTGCGGCCAAGCAGTGGAAGGAAATCACCGGTTGTGAAATTGCCGAAGGTTACGGCATGACCGAAACTTCGCCAGTGGTGTCTTTCAACCCACCGGGCTACGTCAAACTGGGCACCATTGGCATGCCGGTGGCGGGCACATTGTGTAAAACCGTGGACGCAGATGGCAATGACCTACCATTCGGTGAGCCGGGTGAGCTGTGCGTGAAAGGTCCTCAGGTAATGAAGGGGTACTGGAAGCGCGAAGCGGCAACGGACGAGAGCTTCTTGCCCGGTGCAGATGGGCAGCCTGCACGTGAATGGCTGCGCACGGGTGATATTGCGGTGATTCAGGACGACGGCTACATGCGCATCGTTGACCGAAAAAAAGACATGATCATTGTCTCTGGCTTCAACGTATATCCGAACGAAGTAGAAGATGTCGTAGCGTCTCACCCAGCCGTAACCGAAGTGGCCGCGATTGGTGTGCCCGACCTGAAAAGCTCGGAAGCCGTGAAAGTGTTCGTGGTAGCAACTGGCGAAGTCAGCGAAGACGAGCTGCGCGCCTGGTGTAAGGAACGTCTGACCGCCTACAAGGTGCCGCGTCACATTGAATTCCGCTCGGAATTGCCAAAAACCAATGTGGGCAAAATTCTCCGTCGTGAATTGCGCGACGAAGAGCTTGCCAAGCAGAAGTAAGACTGCTGTTTAGCGCCAACAAAAGCCAGGGCCTTGCCCTGGCTTTTTCGTATCCGGCTCTGGCACAGCCTTCTTGATGTCCGTGCGTCGAATTTCCTTTGTCTTCCTGTTATATTTCGGCCTTTCAGGTGTCTGAAGGCGGCCAAGGGAGTGGGGCTGTGTGAATCCAGCGCTGTACCTGTCATCTTCAGAGTAAATGGGAATCCGGTTTGAATCCGGAGCTGTCCCCGCAACTGTAAGGTCTTAGACCGAGCCAGATACCAGCCTGACCAAGGTTAAACTTCGTGCGGGAGTTCACGAGGCATCTGGACAGACGCTCCGGTCTTCGTTGCCCAACGAGGACGTCGGCTTGCCTATCCAATGCCCGTGCTTTTGTTAAAACAGGCAGGCGCATTGGCTTCATCACCACCATTTACATCATCCAAATCGGGTTCTGAGTCCGTCTTTGGTTTGCGAGCAGACTTGCAAACAGGCGTGCAGATTCATGGATTGTCGCTTCGTAGCGCTGATACGTCGGCCATTCTGGATAACCTGACGCTGGACCTGCCAGCAGGGCAGGTGACTGGTGTACTGGGCCCGAACGGCGCAGGAAAAACCAGCTTGCTACGTGCCATCGCCGGGTTCGATTTCGCGCCGTTAAACCGTACGGGGGAGGTTCGTTGGCAAGGGCAGAGCACCCATGATATGTCGGTACAGGCTCGCGCCCGGGTGATTTCCATGGTCAGCCAGATGCACGATTCGGTGTTTGCCCTGAGTCTGAATCAGGTGGTGCGGATGGGGCTGTTGCCGCACCAAGGGTTGTTTTCCATGCCTTCCGCCAGTGACGAACAGGAAGTGGCGGATGCGCTACAGCGTGTTGGTCTGGCCAATAAGGCGCAACGGGTGTTTTCCAGCCTGTCTGGCGGCGAGCAGCAACGAGGCCTGATTGCCCGAGCCTTGGTGCAGAAAGCCCAACTGCTGATTCTGGACGAGCCAATCAATCACCTGGATGTCTACTACCAGCACGATGTGCTCGGTCTGCTGCGCCAGCTGTCCCATAGCCATGGCCTGACGGTTGTTATGAGCCTGCACGACCTCAACCTTGCCAGTTTCTACTGCGACCAGTTGGTGCTGTTACAGCACGGCAAGTTGCAAGCGGCGGGGCGCAGTGTTGATGTGCTGGATGCCGAACTGCTCGAACGGGTGTTCGGGCTTCCATGTGTGGTTCGTCATGAGCCGCATGGCTCGCGGGTCGATTTTTGCCCTTCTGGCACAGGTTACGGTCTGAGCGAAACTACCCCACTTACTACCTCGCCTGCTAACCCGCCTACTTCTCCGCCTACTAGCCCGCGAGAGGGAAGCGCATGATGACTTCCGTGCAGGGTGTTCGAATGGTGTGGCCGCTACTGGTCGTATTGGCGATTGTGTCACCGCTGATTTCACTTTGGTTTGGTTCTGCCGATTTGCCAGATGGTACCGTGTGGGCCTGCCTGACAGACCAATGCCCACGGCCGGTGGATCAGGCTATTTTCTATGATTTGCGATTGCCTCGGGTGCTGGCGGCCTTACTGGTCGGTGGCGGTCTGGCGGTGGCTGGTGCCAGTTTGCAGAACGTCACCCGTAATGGCCTGGCGGACCCTTATTTGTTCGGTGTAGTAGCAGGCGCAGGCCTTGGAGCATCGATTGTCAGTGTGTTGCCCGGCGTCAGTAGCTGGGTGCCGGACGGCGTTGCCTTGCCGATGGCGGCGTTTATTGGGTCATCACTGGCGGTCGTGCTGGTGCAAGCGTTGGCCACCAGCGCCTGGGCCAGAACGCCCGAGCAACTGTTGCTGGCGGGTGTGGCGGTTTCGCTGATGCTGGGCGCCATGACGCATTTTGTGTTGTACCTGGGTGAGCCCTTTGCAGCCAACAAGGTGATGTTCTGGTTGATGGGCAGCCTTAGCCGAGTTGAGCTTCACCAGCTGGCGATTATGGCGCTGCCATTGCTTGTTGCTGTGGCCTTGCTGTGGCTACTGGGACGTCGTTTTGATGCCATGTTGCTTGGCGATGACACCGCCCGTTCACTGGGGGTTGAAGCCTCCACCATGCGCGCTATCGGCATGGTCATTTGTGCGGGTCTGACCGCTGTGGTCGTTGCTTACTGCGGCGGCATCGGTTTTGTTGGCCTGATGATTCCTCACATTGTACGACGTTGGGTCGGCGTATCGACCCGTCAGGTAGTACCGGCCAGTTTGCTGTTGGGCGGTGCTTTTTTGGTATGGGCGGACGTGCTGGCCCGCAGTGCGTCTCCCGACCATGAAATCCCAATCGGCATTCTGACGTCGGCGATTGGCAGTGTGTTTTTCCTGCTGATGATGCGTCGACGCTAATGAACGACATTGCCGTTTTTTCACTTGTTACTTCTACCTTGCGAGAACCCCGTGACTGATCAATTTCCGGTATTCGAAATCAAAACCCTCGACTACAGCCGTCAGAACATCATCCAGCAGCGCATAGACAGCAAAACCAAGCCGCCGGGTTCATTGGGTGTGCTGGAAGCGTTGGCATCGCGCATTGCCTTGATTCAGTCGCGCCGTGAGGCCAGTGCACCAGAGCAAATCACCATTAACCGCCCGGTGATGCTGGTATTTGCTGCCGACCACGGGGTTGCCCGTCACCCTGTGTCTATTGCCCCGCAAGCAGTGACTGAGCAAATGGTGATGAATTTTCTCGCCAACGGTGCTGCCATTAACTGTTTTTGCCAGGCCAATGACATTCTGCTGAATGTGGTTGACGCCGGTGTCCTCAATGCCATCGAGTCTGACGACCCACGTTTGTTGTCTGCACGCATTGCTGCGGGTACTGGTGATTTCTCGGTCGAGCCTGCGATGTCACTTCAGCAACTGGCCGATGCCCTGGCCGCTGGCGCGCGTATTGCCCAGCAGCAAGTGGATGCCGGTTCCAACGTGCTGGCTTTTGGTGAAATGGGCATTGGTAACACCAGCTCCGCGGCGGCCTTGCTGGCACTGGTGGAAGACTTGCCTGTCACCGAGGCGGTCGGTAAGGGGACGGGCATCAATGATGAACAACTGGCACTCAAGCAGTCGTTGGTGCAGCAGGCGGTGGCGCGTGTTCGTGCGGAATACCCGCAGCTGTGTGCCGAAGACGCTTTGATGGAAGCGGGCGGTTTTGAAATTGCACAAATGGTTGGCGCCATGCTGGCCGGTGCAGAGCAGGGCGTTACGCTTCTGATCGATGGATTTATTGTTTCTATGGCGGCCCTGATGGCCGTGCGTTTGGAGCCTTCCTGCCGTGATTACATGGTGTTTGCTCATCAGTCGGAAGAACAGGCACACAAAGCGGTATTGCGTGCGTTAGGTGCTCGTCCGTTGCTCGACCTGGGATTGCGCTTGGGTGAAGGTACCGGTGCTGCCTTGGCCATGCCATTGCTGCGGGCGGCCTGTGCGTTTTACAACGACATGGCGACCTTCGAAAGCGCCGGTGTGACGGTTTGATGATTCGATTTTTGGCCGTTTGAGGGTGCCATGCTGAACCAGATATTACTGGCGCTGGGCTTTATGACCCGTCTGCCTGTACCACATCAGCTTAACTACAGCGCTGACGCCATGCATCGGGCGCTGGTGTTTTTTCCACTGGCTGGCTGGGTGCTGGCAGCGCTGTTGAGTTTGGTTTGGCTTGTCGCGGATGGGCTGTTTGGCTCACAAGTGGCCGTTGTTGTGTTGGTTGCGGCGAGCCTGTTAATGACCGGTGCCTTGCATGAAGACGGATTGGCCGATTGCTTTGACGGCTTTTACGGCGGCTTTGAAACCGCTCGCAAGCTGGAAATCATGAAGGACAGTCGTCTCGGCACCTATGGCACCTGCGCATTGGTGTTGGCACTGCTGTTCAAGGTTGTGTTGTTGCTGCAGCTGGCTGAACAAGGGCTGTTGATACTGGCATTGATTGTGGCTTACCCGTTGTCGCGGGCGTTGGCTATTACCCATGCTCAGGATCTCGAATACGTTTCTGCGCCAGGCAAAAGCAAAAGTGATCCGTTGGCCAAGCCGCTGTCGGACGCTCAGCTGAGCGGTTTGCTGGCGCTTGGTTGCTCCGGCGTATTGGTGGCCGCGCTAATACTCTGCATTGCAACCGGTGACTGGCGCGGCGCGGTTTGGGTGTCGGCGTTGGTGGCGGTTTTTGTGCTGCTGGCCTGTGCGGTTGCTCGTGGTTTGCTGCGCCATTGGATGAATAAGCACATCCAGGGTTTTACCGGCGATGCCCTTGGGGCTGCTCAACAGTTTCAGGAACTACTGATTTATCTGGTGCTGCTGGCGTGCAGTCAGGCGACCTGGCTACGCACTGAATTGACAGGAGGCTGGGCATGATACATCTGGTTCTGGGCGGTGCCCGCTCGGGCAAATCGTCCTTCGCTTTGGGCTTCTGCAACGAGCGCGCGGCACAACAGAATTTGAACAAACACTTTATTGCCACGGCCACCGCCTTCGATGGCGAAATGGAATCACGCATTGCCCGCCACCAGCAGGAGCGGGGAGACGACTGGCAGTTGAGTGAAACGCCGCTGGCGCTGATTGAGCGTATCCAGCAGGCACAGCAGGGCGACTTGCTGCTGGTGGATTGCCTGACGCTGTGGCTCAACAACCAGCTGTATCATCATCCTGAGCAGGATATCGAACAGCTGTTCAAATTGGTTGCAGAGTGCTTGCAAAAAACATCCGCCGATGTGGTGTTGATCGCCAATGAAGTGGGGCTGGGGGTTATCCCGATGGGAGCCGTTAGCCGTCAGTTTGTTGATGCCGCAGGCTGGTTGAATCAGGCCATTGCCAGAGTCGCCGATGAAGTGACCTTTGTTGCCGCTGGACTGCCGATGGTTTTGAAATCGGCAGTGCCGGTGAATGACGCCGGTAAATAATGCCAGCCAATTACGCTAGCGAATGACGATTCAGCACATGCTTGCAAATACATCCGAAAGGCCGGACAGACACTATGAGTGACACCCTGATTGATTTGTTTCGTCACGGCAAGGTGGACGGCCCGGCCGCCATGTATGGCGCCACCGACGTGGCCTTGCACGCTGACGGCTGGCAGCAGTTGCAGGCTGCTGTCAAAGCGATTCCAACCCCAGAGGTGGTGGTCAGTTCGCCGAAACAGCGCTGCCGCGCGTTTGCCGACCAGTTTGCCAATGGCATTAACCAGCCGCTTTTGCTGGATGAGCGGTTGCAGGAATTCAACTTTGGCGATTGGGACGGCGTGCCCTTCTCAGAGCTGTTTGGCGGCGACAGCGCCAATCCGGAAGGTTGGGAACAGCTGAAACGTTTTTCTGAACAGCCCGCGGAATACCCGGCTCCCAATGGTGAAACCATTGAGCAGGTGCATGCCCGCTGTGGCGATGCATTTCAGCAACTGGTGAAACAGCACCGTGGGAAGCATGTGGCGGTGTTTTGCCACGCCGCAGTGATTCGTTTGATATTGGCCCATTTGCTGCCTGTCGACTGGCGCTCGGGGGACTGGTTTTCCCGTTTGACCATTGGTTATGCCAGCCGTACCCGGATTCGATTGGTGGATCACCCGGACATGAGCCCAGTGGTTGAGTGTATTGGCTGGTTGCCCGCCGACGTGCCACTGGTCGCCAATCCAAAGGGCATGTGACATGGCAACAGGCAATATGGCAGTAGACGACAAGACAGCAGACAAAATGAAAACCAAGCGGAAACACCAGGGCATCAAGCCAGCACGTAACGACTTCAGAGCTGCTACCACGTTAATGGTGCAAGGCACCACGTCGGACGCTGGCAAAAGTCTGCTGGTTGCTGGCCTCTGTCGTCGCTTCAACGACGCCGGTATTCATGTAGCGCCTTTCAAACCACAGAACATGGCGCTCAATAGCGCGGTGACGGCCGAAGGCGGTGAAATTGGTCGTGCGCAGGCGTTACAGGCATTGGCGGCACGAGTCCCGGCGCATGTGGACATGAACCCGGTGCTGCTGAAACCCAGCTCCGACACCGGTGCTCAGGTGATTATTCACGGCAAGGCCTTGCAGGACATGAACGCCCGCAGCTATCACAACTACAAAACCACAGCTATGGCGGCGGTGCTGGAAAGCCACGAGCGGCTTCAGCAGCAGTTCCAGATGGTGGTGGTTGAAGGGGCGGGCAGCCCGGCCGAAATTAATCTGCGCGACCGGGATATCGCCAACATGGGCTTCGCTGAAGCGGTGGACTGTCCGGTGATTATCGTGGCGGACATCGACCGCGGTGGTGTCTTTGCTCAATTGGTTGGTACGCTTGAACTGCTGTCAGAAAGCGAACAAGAGCGGGTAGTGGGCTTTGTCATCAACAAGTTTCGTGGTGACATCAAACTGCTGGAACCTGGGCTCGATTGGCTGGAAGAACGCACCGGCAAACCGGTTTTGGGTGTGCTGCCGTACCTGCATAACCTCAGTGCCGCCGCCGAAGACGCCATTGATGTGCAGCAAAAGCGCCATGACGACGATGTGCGGCTGGTGGTGAAAGTGCCGGTGCTAACACGCATATCCAACCACACCGACTTCGATATGTTGCGTGAGCACCCGCAAGTCGACCTGCAATTTATCGGCAAGGGCAATTCCCTCAAGGGCGCGGACCTGATCATATTGCCGGGAACCAAAAACGTACGGGCCGATTTGGCCTGGCTGCGGGAAGCCGGCTGGGCGGACGATCTTGCCCGTCATCTGCGCTACGGCGGCAAGGTGTTTGGTATTTGTGGTGGCTACCAGATGCTGGGCATGTCCATTGAAGACCCGGAAGGAATTGAAGACCAGCCCGGTCAGTCGGATGGCCTGGGTTATTTGCCCGTTGTCACGCGATTGCACCCGCAAAAAGCTCTGGTTAACCGTACCGGACATTTGTGCCGAAAAATCGACGACCGGCCAGAAACCGGTGAAGCCTGCCCGGTCAGGGGCTATGAAATTCATGCCGGACGAACCCGTTATCTAACTGAAAATGGCGCGGATGCGGCATTTTGCCAACTCGATAACACCGATGCTGGCGATGGTTCGACTGCGCCGGATGGCTGCTACAGCGCCGACAATCAGGTGGCAGGCACTTATTTACACGGGGTGTTCGATACCCCGCAAGCCTTGCAACAGATACTGCGTTGGGCAGGTGCTGACACCGACAGCCTGACGCCTTATGACCAGCAACAGGAAGATGCGTTGGATCGCATTGCCGACGCCTGCAAGCAACATTTGACGCTGTCCGGACTGCCCGTGGCATGGCCGGATGGCAGCGAGTTTTCAAAATCATAAATGCAATGCGGCGGTTTTGCCGTCGTGCACGAAAACAGGGGTTAACGGAACCTTATGACTGATAAAAACGACCAGAAGCAGCAAGACCTGAACGCCGAGCACAAGGCCAAAATGCAGCAGCAACAGGCAGAAGTGCGTGAGCGTGTTCGTGCCGCCAAGGAAAAGCGTGGCACCCTGATTGTGATTACCGGTAACGGCAAGGGTAAGTCGACCTCCGGTTTTGGCACCATTACCCGTGCGCTGGGTTACGACCTCAAAACCGCCGTGGTGCAATACGTAAAGGGCACCTGGCCCTGTGGTGAACGCGACCTGCTGCAAAAAATGGGTGTGCCGTTTCATGTGATGGGAACCGGTTTTACCTGGGACACTCAGGATCGTGAAAAGGACATCGCAGCAGCCAAGGACGCCTGGGAAGCCAGCAAGAAATTCCTGCAAGACCCGGACATTCACGTGCTGCTGTTGGATGAACTGACCTACATGCTGACCTATGAATACCTCGACCTCGACGAAGTATTGGAAGCACTGGCCAATCGTCCAGAAAACATGACCGTTGTGGTTACCGGCCGTGGTGCCCACCCGCGCCTGGTCGAGCTGGCTGACACCGTCAGTGAAGTGCAGGCGGTCAAGCATGCGTTTGAGGCTGGCATCAAGGCACGTAAGGGCGTGGATTGGTAATGCCTTTGCCTGCTTTGAAGCTCACGAGCTGTGTTGTTGGCTTATGGCTGCTGGCAGCCAATGCCACGGCGCTTACGGCTACATCGGAACCGGCAGCTGTCCCCAGGTCGATTGACGAAATGGTACTGGCGCACCAGCCAGCGCCGTCGGTGGTCGTGATCGAACGCTTGCTGGCAATGCCTGCTGAGCAGCGCCAGCAACTGCGAATCGTGGCACTGGCTCCACACATCGTCGAACTGCTGTACAGCATCGGTGCCGGTGATCAAATTATCGGTACCACTGATTATTCCGATTACCCGGAAGCCGCCAACCAGATTCCGCGGGTAGGCTCTTACGCCGGTTTGCAGGTCGAAAAGATTCTGCAAATGAACCCGGATCTGGTAATCGGCTGGAAAACCGGCAATCCCGAAGCCGACCTTCAGCGACTGGTCGGTTTCGCTGTACCGGTCGTGTATTCCGACATGGTTGAGCTGGAAGACGTTGCCCGGGAGCTCGACTTCTATGGTCAACTGACTGGCCGTGAAGTTGCCGCTCAGGAGCAGGCCGATCGCTATTCCAAACGGCTTGGTACGCTGCGTGAACAGTACCGCGATCGCACGCCGGTGACGGTGTTCTACGAATTGTGGTCGCGGCCGTTAACAACGGTTGCGGGCAATGCCTGGCCTCAGCAGCAGCTGGAATTATGTGGTGGCGACAATCCGTTCAAGGACTTACAGCGGGACTACCCACAAATTGGCCTTGAACGGGTGATCGAAAGCTTGCCTGACGTGATTATTCAGCCAAACCACAACGGCAAGCCCAATAACGACGCCGTTGACTGGGCGCAATGGCCTGCTATTCCTGCGGTGAAAAACCAGCATGTGCTGGTACAAAACGCCGATCATACCCATCGGATGACCATGCGGGCGTTGGATGCCATTGAGGAACTGTGCCAGTCAATCGACTCTGCACGCGCTGACTAGCGGGGATTGATAACCCTGAAAGACTCTTTTACGTCGCATAAGCACAACAGCCACCGTAGGCTTATTGGTAAGTTGAAAGGTGAAGCTGAATGTTGACTGCAATGAATAAAGAGGAAAGCAGGATGTCTCGATCCAGTACGGAAGCCCTGATCTTTGATTACTATCAGGCGTTCAATCGCGGTGATATGGAAGCCTTTCTGGCGTTGTTAACGGATGACGTCATCCACGACATTAACCAGGGCGGCCGTGAGCAGGGCAAACAGGCGTTTGCCCTGTTCATGGAAAAAATGAACAGCAGTTACAAGGAAGAGCTGAAGAACATCGTCATTATGAGCAGCGGTGACGGCGATCGGGCCGCAGCCGAGTTTGTGGTGCATGGCGAATACCTGCAAACCGATGAAGGTTTGCCGGAAGCCCGAGGCCAAAGCTATGTGCTGCCTGCCGGTGCTTTCTTTGAGGTGCGCGGCAACAAGGTCGCCCGAGTGTCCAATTACTACAATTTGGACGATTGGATCGCGCAGGTCAAAGAGGCCGGTTAAGGGCTTCGCCTTGTCATGTAACACGTGTACGATAATTTGCTGTTAATTCTGTCAGTATCGGTATGGAGCACCGCTGCTGTTTAAATTATCTCATTGGGGATGTGCTTGAGCCTGATTAACCCGGTCGCGGTTCGCGACAGCAGGCCGGCACTCAGTCCTCTATTGTACGGACGTGTTGGACATGCCAAGAGCATTGGCCCATCGGAACTGGCTTTTCCCCGGACTTTTCGGATTTTCTGTACTCGCCATGCTCATCCTGTGTATCTACACCTGGATGAGCATGATGAGCGATATTCGCAGTGATCGTCGTCATCACCTGCAACTCACCTCCAACTCGGTACGTTCAGTACTAAGCAATCAGGAAAGCATGCTGGAGCTGGTTGGCTGGCAGCTGCTGGACGATTTTAACCTCGACAGTTTCGACGATGTGCCATTCACCGAATCGGTTGCGACACGTTTGCTGGATCGTTTGCTGACCCTGAATCCGGCGGTGGCCGGTTTTGGGCTGGCGGATACCGAAGGCCATATGCGCTACGTCACCAGTGATATGGCCGGGCGGAGTTTGCCCAATCTGGCAACCCAGGGTGTCAGTCACTTCTCCTTTGCCGAAGCCATTAATGCGCGCCGAATGGTGCTGGGGCGTACTTACTACATGCCCGCGCTGTTGCAGCAGCTGGTGCCGATTCGGGTAGCGTTGCGTAATTCGCAAGGGCAGGCGGTTGCGGTGATGACGGCTGGTCTGAAGCTGTCTGGCGCCAATGCCTTTTTGAGTGATGATTTGTACTGGGGCAATGCCAGTGGCACGTTGCTGATACGTCGCTCCGACCGCTACCTGCAATACGAACTGGCCGGCGGTGAGTGGCCGGTATGGGGCTATCAGACGCCGGTCGATACCGACTTTATGGACGCCATTACCCGTTCAAATCCAACCAACGACACAAGTTTCAGCGTACCCGTCAACCAGGTCAGTGTGGATCATCGGCCACCCGAAGGGGCGGGGCCGGATCAGTTGTTCACCGCGACTTTTGCCGGGGAAACCGTTATCGGCTTGTCGATGTACCTGCCGGAATACGACTTGTGGCTGGTGTCGGCCATCAAACGATCCGAGCTGGTAAATCGATACCTCTCTACCATTGCTGGTTATCTGTTGGTGTTTGCGGTGCTGCAATTGATTCTGTACCTGGGAGTGACAGCCGCCCAACGGGTCGAACGGGAAAAGAACGGCGCACTGCTGCATCAGGCTACTCATGACCCGCTTACCCAGCTCGCCAACCGCGCCTATGTGTTTTCTCGCATGCACCGCTGGTTACAGCGTGGTGAGCCGTTTTGTGTGCTGTACATCGATATGGACCACTTCAAGAACATCAACGACCACTTCGGCCATGAATTTGGCGACAAGGTGTTGATGGAAGTCGCCGATCGCCTGTTAGACAGCATTCCGACCAATGCGCTGGCAGCCCGTCAGGGAGGCGATGAGTTTCTGGCGTTGGTGCATTGTGAGCAGCACGGCTGTGAGGAAGTGCAGCAAATTGCCAACACCATACTGCGCCGTCTGGCTGAAATGTATTACATCAATAAGGTGCCGGTGGAGTTGGGCGTCAGCATTGGTTTGGCACGCTATCCCCAGCACGGTGATCAGGTTGACGACCTGCTCAGGGCCTCGGACATCGCCATGTATGAGGCCAAGAAACACCGTAACTGCTTGCGTGAGTACACCTACGACATGCAGATCGAACACCAGAATATGCTCGATATGGAGCAGCAGTTGCGTCATGGGTTGGCTCGGGATGAATTCTTTGTGGTGCTGCAACCTCAGCTGGATTCATCAGGGCGATTGCATGGCTTTGAAGCCTTGCTGCGCTGGCAAAGTCAGGCGTTGGGCTTGGTCTCGCCGGAGCGTTTTATTCCTATCGCTGAGTCCATTGGACTGATGCCACGACTGGGAGACTTCGTGCTGCAACAGGCCCTGCAGTTGGTACGCGAAATTCAGGAAACGGTGCCGTCCTATTTTCGCATGTCGATCAATATCTCGGTGCGCCAAATGGTTGAACCGGGCTTTCTGGATACCCTCAAACAGCACCTGATTCGCTTTGGTGTAAAACCGCAGTTGCTGACGTTGGAGGTTACCGAAAGCCTGTTGATCGACGACATTGGCTATATGGTCTCGCTGCTGAACAAAATCCGTGGGTTGGGTATTCAGATTGCGCTGGACGATTTTGGCACCGGCTATTCGTCCCTGAGCCGATTGTCGAACCTGCCGATTCAGGAGCTCAAGATCGACAAGAGCTTTGTTGATGACATGCTGCGTTCCGACACCTCCCGAGTGATGGTGTGTAACATCATCGAAATTGGTAAAAACCTCGGCATTCGCAGTTTGGCGGAAGGGGTCGAAACCCGCGAGCAACTGGACCTGCTGCGCTCGTTTGGCTGCGAGCTGTTTCAGGGGTACTACTATGCCAAACCCTTGCAACAGTCGGAGTTGGGTGCCTGGTTGGCAGAGCACCCGGAGGCGCTGGAACCAACATTGTGGGAAAACCTGGTGGAAGACAGCATCAGTTGATAACCCGCCTGCGTTCAAGCAGGTTTCCACCGGGGTGCCTCGCGCCGTATAATTGCCCAAGCTTTATCTTCTTCTACAGGATCAGATTTGTCTTCCGATCACACCGCGCCCGCCGCCAGCCAGATTTCCTTCGATCAAAAAGCCCTGCACAAAGCCATCGATTTTTGCCTGATCAAGGATCGATTCGCCATGCGCCGTTCCGTCAAGGAACTGGCTGATCGTGCCCGTCAGAAAAAGCCGCTCGATCAGGGCTTGGCCAAGCTGCTGGCGCGTATTGAAAAGAGCCAGGCGCTGGTACAGGCCCGCAGCAGCGAGCTGCGCATCAGCTACCCGGATTTGCCGGTATCCGAGCGCAAGGACGAAATCCTCGAAGCCATCCAGAACAATCAGGTAGTGGTCGTCGCGGGTGAAACCGGCTCCGGTAAAACCACCCAGCTGCCGAAAATCTGTTTGGAAGCAGGATTGGGTCGTTACGGCCGTATTGGTCACACCCAGCCACGTCGTTTGGCCGCGCGCTCAGTGGCTCAGCGTATTGCAGACGAAATGAACTGCGAGCTGGGTACCACGGTGGGTTATCAGGTGCGATTCACTGATAATTCCAACGACCAGACCCGCGTCAAGCTGATGACCGACGGTATCCTGCTGGCGCAAACCCAGCATGACCGTTTTCTGAATGAATACGACGTCATCATCATCGACGAAGCGCACGAGCGCAGCCTGAACATCGACTTCCTGCTGGGCTATCTGAAACAGCTGTTACCCAAGCGTCCTGATTTAAAAATCATCATCACTTCGGCAACCATCGATCTGGAACGTTTCTCGGAGCACTTCAATAATGCGCCGGTGATTCAGGTGTCGGGCCGCACCTATCCGGTCGAAACCCGCTACCGCCCGTTGGTGCGTGAAAGCGAAGACGACGATGACCGCACCCTGTTTGAAGGGATTCAGGAAGCACTGGCCGAACTGCGCAACGAAGATAAACAGCACAACATGCCGGGCGACGTGCTGGTATTCCTGCCGGGCGAACGCGAGATTCGTGAATGCGCTGAATACCTGCGTCGGGCGCATATTCCGGCCACGGAAATCCTGCCGCTGTACGCTCGCTTGAGCGCCGGTGATCAGCAAAAGATTTTCAAGCCAACCGGTGGTCGTCGGGTAGTGCTGGCCACCAACGTGGCCGAAACCTCGTTGACTGTGCCGGGTATTCGCTACGTGGTGGATTCCGGTATTGCCCGTATCAGCCGCTATTCCTATCGCAGCAAGGTTCAGCGCCTGCCGATCGAGGCGATTTCGCAAGCGTCTGCCAACCAGCGTGCCGGTCGTTGTGGCCGGACCATGCCGGGTGTGGCGATTCGTTTGTACGAAGAAAGCGATTTTCTGGCCCGTGATGAATTTACCGATCCGGAAATCCGCCGTACCAACCTCGCTGCCGTTATTTTGCAGATGCTGCACCTCGGCCTTGGCCGCTTGCAGGACTTCCCGTTTATTGACCCGCCGGACGACCGTTTCATTAAAGACGGTTTCACCCTGTTGCAGGAACTGGAAGCGGTCGATAGCAAGCAGAAGATGACCCAGCTCGGTCGCCAGATGGCACGTTTGCCAACCGATCCGCGTCTGGCGCGTATGATGCTGGAAGCGCAAAAGCAGAACGCTTTGAAAGAAGTGCTGATCATTGCAGCAGCGCTGACCATTCAGGACCCACGCGAACGCCCGCCTGAGAAAAAGCAGCAATCCGACGAAAAACACCGCATCTGGCAAGACGAGGATTCCGACTTCGCCGCGCTGGTGAACCTGTGGAATGGCTACGAAGAACAGCGTCAGGAGCTGAGCCAGAATCAGCTGAAAAAGTGGTGTACCAAGCACTTCCTCAACTACATGCGCATGCGCGAGTGGCGTGATACCCATCGCCAGCTGCACATTCTGTGTAAAGACCTCGGTCTGACCGAAAACGAACAGCCTGCCAATTACGAATCCCTGCATAAGTCCCTGCTGGCAGGCATGTTGAGTCAGATTGGCTTCAAGGGCGAAGGGCTGGAGTACCTTGGTGCCCGTAACCGCAAGCTGTTTATCTTCCCGGGTTCAAGTCAGTACAAGAAAAAGCCGAAGTGGTTGATGGCCGCTGAGCTGGTGGAAACCAGCAAGCTGTTTGCCCGTACCGTTGCCAAAATTGAGCCGCAGTGGCTGGAAGAAATCGGCCGTCCGTTGCTGAAATACCAGTATTTCGAACCACACTGGCACGAAAAACGTGGCCAGGTGGTAGCGTTTGAACAAAGCTCGCTGTACGGCCTGATTGTGAATCCGCGCAAGCGTGTGAACTACGCCAACAGCCATCCGCGTGAAGCCTGGGAAACCCTGATTCTGGAAGGTCTGGTTGGTCAGAAAATGAAGACCAAAGCCGACTTCCTGCAGCACAACCTCGATCTGATTGAAGAAGTCACTGAGTACGAAGAAAAGTCCCGTCGCCGCGATCTGGTGATCGACGACAACTTCCTGATTGACTTCTATCAGATGCGCATTCCGGAGCATGTGGTTTCCACCAAGCATCTGGAAAGCTGGTACGCCAAAGCCAGTGAGCAGGAAAAGAAAGCCCTTAAACTGACCCAGAATCAGCTGCTCAGTGACGCTGCTGCGGGCATCACCGACGCTGACTTTCCGACGGTGCTCGACTGGCAGGGGCTGCAATTTCCACTCAGCTACAAGTTTGCGCCGGGTGAGCGCGATGACGGCGTGAGTCTGAGCGTACCGGTGGCCATGTTGCAGCAGGTGCCGGATGCCAAGGTGGAGTGGCTGGTGCCGGGCTTTGTGGCTGACAAGCTGGCGTTTGTGATCAAGGGCTTGCAAAAGTCGACCCGCAAACTGTTTGTGCCAGTGCCCAATACCGTGGCGGAGTTTCTTGAAACCGCCGACCCATCGAAGGGCAGCATGTACAGCCTGCTGGCAGCGTTCCTGAACAAGCGCCTGCGCGGTACGACTGAGCCACAAATCGAAATTGAAGCCCTGCGTCAGATCGAGGTGCCTGAGCACTTCAAAATGAACATCAAGGTGCTGGATAACGGCAAGCTGATCGCCGAAAGCCGCGATCTGGAAGCGCTGAAAACCGACCTCAGTGAAGTATCGCAAACACAGATGCAGGGCATGGTGAAACACGAACTGCAACGTGAAAACCTCAACAGATGGGACTTCGGCGACCTGCCGGAAAGCACCACCTCTGAGGTCAACGGCTTGCAGGTGCGGGCGTTCCCTTGTTTGAAAGTCGAGAAGGGCGAACTGCAGCTGACAGTTGAAGCCGATGCCGATGAAGCGCATCGCAGTCACCGTCGTGGTCTGGTGGCCTTGTTCCGTAAATCGTTGAGCGATCAGGAGCGCATGTTAAAAAGTGCGATCCAGAAGAAGATGGGCCCCTGGTGGCTGAAAGCCAAAGGCATGGGTACCCAGCAAGAGCTGACCGAACAGCTTATCGAAGCCGCGTTCCAGCAAGTGTTTGTGCCGCTGGAAGAACCACTGCCGTACGAAGAACGGGACTTCCAGAAACGTCTGGCCCGTCGTGACGAGCTGGTGGAGCACGGCGAACAGCTGTTAGGCCAGTTTTACGAATGGATTACCCTGCGCCACAAAACCCTCAAAAGCATGGGCGGGGCGGTGAGCCTCGACAAGGCCATGGCTTACAGTGACGCCAAGGCGCATCTGGAACGCTTGCTCGCTACCGGCTTTATGCTGGATGCAAGCTGGAACCAGCTGAAGAGCTTTACCCGTTACCTCAAAGGCATCGAGTATCGAATCGACAAGCTGCAAGGTAATTTGGCCCGTGACCGTTTGGGCATGACCGAGTTTGCTTCAGTCTACGAACCGTTCAGCAAGCACACCCGCAATATGGATCTGACCGACCCGACTGATCCATTTACCGAGTTCCGCTGGCTGCTGGAAGAATGGCGCGTGAGCCTGTTCGCACAGCCGTTAGGCACCAAAGAGCCAGTGTCGCTCAAACGTCTGGATAAACGCTGGAGTGAACTTGTAACTTGATAGAGTTCACAGTTTTGTTGAAGGCAGTGAGGCGTGCGTCTTAAAACGCTCGTTTAACTGTCCGCTCTGGAGCTCTTTTTCATTACTTTGTCAGGACATGTAATGAAATGGAGTTCCAGGAATGCGTTCCTCATTAGTGCCTGCGGCTACATCCGCAACCTCTTTCCTCAAGCCCCAACTGGGCACCTGCAAGTTGGCGGCGGCTGTCGCCCTGGCGTCGTTGTTGGCTGCCTGTGGCAGCGACAGCAGCGATTCATCACCAGAACCATCCCCCGAAGTATCGGTATCCGTTGTGAATTACTTCACCGGGCAGCCATTGGCAGAAGCCAACGTAAAAGGTGTATGGCATCTGGCCGATGGCTCGGTGGTTGAGGGAACCGCGGTTTCCAACGCCGAAGGCGTCGCCTTGCTGGATGTATCCGATGTATCCGGCGCCACCCGGGTGGTGGTTACCGCCGATGCAACCGGGTTCAGTGTTCAGTCTGGTGCCATTGCTGAACCGGACGCCGCTGTACTTGAAAGCGTCGAACTGGCGCTGCAAACCGTCAACATCGCCAGCACGGTCGATGCTGAGGCCGGATTTGTACTTGAAAACGGCGATGACGACACCGCAATCGTCGAAATTGCTCCGTCAACGCTGGTAACTGCAGACGGCGCACTGGCCAGTGGCGACGTAACCGCAGAAGTCACCTTTATTGACCCAAGCCTCGACCCGGAACTGATGCCAGGCACCTATGCCATTGGCCCGACGGAAGAGGCGGGTGTACTGGAAAGCTTTGGCGCTATAAACGTCACCTTTATGAACGAAGCCGGGGACGAACTGAACCTGGCTGAAGGCCAGAACGCCACCATCCGTATTCCGGCGGCGGCCAACTCATCTTCCTTGCCAGCTGAAATTCCGTTGTTCTACTTCGACGATGCGTTGGGTTATTGGGTAGAAGAAGGCTCAGCCACCTTGGTGACCCTGGACGGCAATTACTACTACGAAGGCACTGTGGCGCATTTCTCTACCTGGAATGCCGATCAGGTGATGGACAGCGTATCTGTCAGCGGTTGCGTGGTGGATATTGAAGGTCTGCCGGTTGCCAACGCCCGCATCTACAGCCAGGGCCAGGACTACGTAGGTCAGTCGACGGCCTACGCCGATGAAAGCGGCTTGTTCAGCCTGTCGGTGCGCCGTTACTCAGAGGTCTTGCTGCAAGCCGCAGCCGGCGATGCCTACGACTCCCTGGATATTACAACGTCCGACGAAGACCTGGCGCTGGAAAACTGTCTGGTGGTTGAGCCGCGACCAATTTCAATTTCCCTGACCTGGGGCGAAGACCCCAGTGATCTGGACACGCACTTTGTCGGCACCTCGGCTGTTGATGCTGAAGACAACTTCCACGTTTCCTACATGGATACAGAAGCACTGGTTGGTGATGACCAGATTCAACTGGACGTCGACGACACCACGGGCTTTGGCCCTGAAGTGACCACCATGTCGGGCTTCCCATTTGCCGGAACCTACAGCTACCGCGTTCACCGGTTCTCGGGGGATGGTGATATCCAGTCCTCACCAACTCGCGTGGTACTTAACCTTGACGGCGACAGCCACATTTATACGCCGCCAGCCGGAGAGCCAGACGACTGCTGGAGCGTCTTCACCATCACGGTTGATGAATCCGGCAATACCAGTCTGGTCGAAGATGGTACCTGGGGTGACTCGTATCAGTGTCGACTGGATGCAGTAGACAACGCGGAAGAACCGAACACCGTCCAAGCTATGTCCAGTGCACCAGCAACACCAGAAAACCCACTGCGTGAAGCGGTACGGAGCAAGTATTACGCGCGCTAGTTTGCAGTCTGGATAATGGGCGACGGTAACACTCGAAAACGCCAACTTCAGGCTTAAACCAGGCCGGTGTCCGCCCTGCGGACACCGGCTTTTTTATTTTTTCAAAAAAATTTTAAAAACCGTGTAAGAAACCCGAAAGCCGACCGACAGAGTAATCAGAAGGCCAGCAAGCAGCTGTGCCGGTAACCAAAAGCCAGCATGGCTGAATCAAACCTGATTACTTAAAAAGGTCGCTTACAATGAAAACTCCAAACGTAAAAACCTCTATCAAGCCAATGTCTGCGGTAATGGGTGCTGCCTTTATTGCCGCCATGGCGCAATCTCCAGCGGTCGCTGCGGCTGAAAACCCGTTTGCCTCTGCCGAGCTGTCTTCCGGTTATCAGGTGGCTGGCCACCATGCCGAAGGTAAGTGCGGTGAAGGTAAATGTGGTGGTGACAGCGCCAAGAGCATGAGCAAGGCGTCTTCCGAAGGTAAATGCGGCGAAGGCAAGTGCGGCGGCGACAGCGCCAAAAGCATGAGCAAATCGTCTTCCGAAGGTAAGTGCGGTGAAGGCAAATGTGGCGGCGACAGCGCCAAGAGCATGAGCAAGTCGTCTTCCGAAGGTAAATGCGGCGAAGGTAAGTGCGGCGGCGATAGTGCCAAGAAAATGAGCAAATCATCTTCTGAAGGCAAATGCGGTGAAGGCAAGTGCGGTGGTAACAGCTAAGCGGCCACTGTCAGTGTTTCTGGAGCAAGTATGAATATCGAACGGGCGACAGTACCAATGGAACATAATTCACCATGGGATGTGCAGGGAGCGGGGCTTGGTTTGCGGCGTGGTTTGCTGCCCGAGCTACTGCAAGCACCTGACGCACCGATCGATTTTATGGAAGTGGCTCCCGAAAACTGGATGAACGTCGGCGGCCGGTTGGGCCGCCAGTTCCGGGAAATGACCGAACGATACGACTTTCTCTGCCATGGTTTGTCGCTATCTGTTGGCGGGCCAGCACCATTGGACGAGCAATTCATTCGTGACGTTGGTGCCTTCCTGAAGCAACACAACATCAAGGCCTACAGTGAGCATTTGAGCTATTGCGGTGGCGAACACCACCTGTACGACCTGATGCCAATTCCCTTTACTGAAGCCGCAGCAAACCATGTTGCCGAGCGGATCATGCGGGTGCAGGACATTCTGGGGCGGCGGCTGATCATCGAAAACGTCTCGGCCTACCTGGAACCCGGTAAGGAAATGTCGGAGCCGGAATTCGTCAATCTGGTGTTGCAAAAAGCCGACTGCGAGCTGCTGTTGGACATCAATAACATCTACGTTAACTCGGTGAACCATCCGTCAGGCGGGGCAGCAGATCGTCATTCGGCCATGGCCCGAGCCAAATCCTACATTGAAGCCATGCCGGGCGAACGCATTCGCTATATGCACATTGCCGGGCATTTTGAAGAAGCCGATGACCTGCTGGTGGATACCCACGGTATGGAAGTCAAAGACGATGTCTGGCAGCTGCTTCAGCATACCTATGCCTGCCATGGCGTGGTACCGACGTTGTTGGAACGGGATTTTAACTTTCCGCCATTGGCAGAGCTGATGGACGAATTGAATCAGATTCGCCGCACTCAGCAGCAGGCGGCTGAACATCAGGAACAAGGACAGCAGGAACAAGGACAGCAGGAACAAGGACAGCAGGAACAAGGACAGCAGGAACAAGGACAGCAGGAACAAGGACAGCAGGAAAAAGCGCAGCAGGCTGGAGGTGACCTATGAGCACTGCAGCAAAGGGCTTTACCGAACTGCAGCTCCAGCTGGCTGACCATATTCGTACTCGAGGCCAAACAGTGCCACCAGCGGACACCGAAGAGCGTCGCCTGAAGGTGTATCGGGATCTGTTTTACAACAACGTCAAAGGCTTTCTGGATGGCGGTTTTCCTGTCTGCCGTTCAATGCTGGGTGAAGAACAGTGGGATCGGATCGCCACCGCATTTTTCAAGGAATATCCCCACCAAACGCCATACTTTCTGGAGATATCAGCGGCGTTTCTGGACTTTCTGAACACCGGCTACAACCATGAGCCGAGCGATCCGCCGTGGCTTAACGAGCTGGCTCATTATGAATGGTTGGAGTTGGCCGTTGATGTCGATCCCTCCGACAAACCCGAAGGGGTTCAGCTGGACGGCGATGTGCTGACTGGCGTGCCAGTGACAGCTCCGGCCTGTCAGGGTTTTTTGTATCAGTATCCGGTGCATACCATTGCGCCGCAAAACCCATCCCCCGAACCCCGCCAAACGGCGCTGGTGGTTTACCGGGACGATGACGAACAGGTGCGCTTCACTGAAACGAACCCTTTCACGCTAAGTTTGCTGGCGTTGGTTAGTGCCAATCCAGACCGTCTGACCGGCTTGCAACTGGTCGAAACCCTGTTGCAAGCCAGCGGTATGGAAGCCAGCGACGCGGCGATGGCGGGAGGCTGTCAGATATTGCAGCAATGGCATCAGCAGGGGATTTTGCTAGGAACACTCTGAACAGCTCTGTGCCTATACTCACCCGTGAGACTTTTGCCAAAAATGGAACCAAGTAATGAGTCAGGCCGCCTTTTTTCAGCGTGGTCAAACTGCTTTAATAGCCGCAAAAATGGACTGAGGACATCATGATGCGTTTGCTGCTTGCCACACTGCTGGCTGCCACATCCGTTATGAGTTTTGCTGCTGATAAAAATACCAACCCGGACGACCCCTGGGAGGGGTTTAACCGTCGGGTATTCGCCTTTAACGAGGTGATGGACAAATACGTTCTGCGACCAGCTGCAGAAGGTTACCAATACATTACTCCGCAAGACGTTGACGACTCGGTCAGTAACGTATTCTCCAATCTTGGGGACGTTCTGGTCGTGGCCAACGACCTGGGTCAGTTGAAGTTTGGTCAGGCGCTGTCGGACACCGGCCGTTTCCTGATCAACAGCACCGTCGGTTTCTTTGGTGTGTTCGACGTTGCCACCCATATTGGTTTGCCCAAGCACGAAGAAGACTTTGGCCAAACCCTCGGTTACTGGGGCGTGGGCACCGGGCCGTATCTGGTTTTGCCGTTCCTTGGCCCAAGCAACCTGCGTGATACCGCCGGTACCGGCGTAGAGTGGGTCAGTGGCCTGGGTGCAACCAACGTAGCCAGCAATAACCGCGACCGCTATTCCATGGTGGTGCTGTGGGGCGTCGATAAACGCGCCGACTTGCTGCAAGCCGAAAGCATGATCACCGGTGACCGCTACACCTTCCTGCGCAGCCTGTACCTTCAGCGCCGCGAGTACCTGGTTAACGACGGCAAAGTGGAAGTCAACTTTGATGACGACTGGGACAGCTTCGACGACGCCGAAGACGACTGGGGCGAAGATTGGGATGAAGGCGGTCACGATGACTGGGGTGAAGACTGGGACGAGGGCATCTACGATGCGCCAGCCGACGGTCAGGCAGCACCAGCCACCGGCGAAACCTACAGTATGTAATTCAAAAGAATGCGGGCTTCAGGCCCGCATTCTTGTATCTGGTTCCAGCTCGGCTCCATCTACTTACGCGTACTAACGCTTCCCGCATCTCGTCTGCACCGTGTCGTGGTCAGCTCATTCCGAACAGATAGCCGCTTTCAGCAAGGTTGCATGCGCTGCCGCGGTTGCCCTCATGTCGCCAACTGGCTAGAGTACGTCGTTTCTGTATAACCACACTGATATGGCGGATTTTTCATGGAAATCGCATGCTTGGACCTTGAAGGCGTACTGGTACCAGAAATCTGGATCGAGTTTGCCAACAAAACCGGAATCGAAGAGCTGAAAGCGACTACTCGCGATATTCCCGACTACGACGTGCTGATGAAGCAGCGTCTGCGTATTCTGGACGAACACAACCTGAAGATTCAGGATATCCAGGAAGTCATTGCGACCCTGAGCCCGCTGGAAGGTGCTCGTGAATTCGTTGATTGGCTGCGTGAGCGTTTCCAGGTCATCATCCTGTCCGATACCTTCTACGAATTCTCTCAGCCTTTGATGCGTCAGCTGGGTTTCCCAACGCTGTTCTGCCACCGTCTGATCACTGACGAAGAAGGTCGTGTAACCGACTACAAACTGCGTCAGGCCGATCCAAAGCGTCAGTCCATCCGTGCCCTGCAAACCATCTACTACCGCACCATTGCGGCGGGTGATTCCTACAACGACACCACCATGCTGGCCGAAGCGGATGCAGGTATCCTGTTCCATGCGCCACAAAACGTGATCGAGGAATTCCCTCAGTTCCCGGCGGTTCACACCTACGAAGACCTGAAGAAAGAATTCATCAAAGCCAGTAACCGCGACCTGACTCTGTAAGGTCCGCTGGCTTATTCTGTGCTGGCAGCGCTGGTTGCTGCTGGCACAGATTCTTCTTTTACCTCTTTCTCGGTTCTCTTTTCCCGCTTCGCTTTTCTTTTTCCCGCTTTTCTTTCTTTGTCTCGTCTATTTATGACGGCTCCGGCTGTCTTGTTCAGGATGCTGTGTTCTCTGCCAGTGCCTCAAATACCACCGCCGGAACCCGAGGGGAGGGTGTCAATTTGGGTTTCACCAGCGTCAGCTCGGGAGCCAATGCTTCCAACGGCAGAACTCGTAAATGCGAGTGCGACAAACCGCTTAGCCGCGTCCCCGGAATCACCGTGGCGCAGACGCCAGAGTCGACCATTTGCAGCAACTGATGAATGGAATCGCTTTCCACCACTGGCGTAACCGACACGCCTGCCTGCACGCACTGCTGATCGATAAACTGCCGAAAGACATTTTTACTGCCCAGCAACCCTAATGGCAGTGCCGCGACATCCGGCCAGCGCAACGCGGCGTTCGGCTCGTTTTTAATTTGTCCCGCCATGGCCTCTTGCTGATACAACAAATGACACGGCTGCTGGCCAAGCGACAGCACCTCAAACCGGGCAGCGTCCAAATGACTTTGATACACCACGCCAAGGTCCAGCCTGCCATCGTTCAAGCGCTCCAGAATGGCTTCGTTGCTCAGGCTTTGTAGCTGAAAACGCAATTGCGGGTGTTGGCGGCTGAGCAGCTGCAAGCGACTGCCAAGGTCAAAATCTGATAACGGCACTACGCCGATTCTAACGTTTCCCGTCATTTGGCCTTGCAGGGCTGTGGCTTCCGACGCCATGGCATCGCAATTGGCGACTACGCTGCGGGCATATTGCAACAGGTGTTCGCCTTCGGCTGTAAAGCCTTCAAAGCGCTGGCGGCGTAGCACCAGTGCAATGCCCAGTTCTTCTTCCAGCGACTTCAAACGCATCGACAGGGCAGGCTGAGAAATAAAACAGGCCTCAGCGGCTTTGCGAAAATGACGGGTATCGTCCAGCGCACACAGCAAGCGCAGTTGTTTCAGGTCCATACAGAGCCAGTTCCAGGTCAGTTGGGCATCGCAAAACGCGATAAACCGTTCAGCAAACCTTACCACCAAAATCAAACTGATAAGAATGGCTTATTACCATGTCAGGACAACTGATTGGCCATGACACGCTTGCCGCCGCACCATAGGCCGATAACAACCAGATTCTTAAAGAACCCAAACGCCACCAAAGCCATCAAACCGGCTGTGTTGGCTGGCCCACCTGGTGCGACTGTTATCCGCATTAGCAAAGGTGAGGCCACTATAAAATGGGCAATCGGGCAACTCAACGCGGTACGCAGCATGACAAACAAAGCCAGTATCAAACCCTACACTCAGGCGGCGGGCGGCTGGGGTGCGCTTAAAAGCACTGCCAAGCACTGGATGAAAAGCGATAACCTCGCCGGCAACATCAAAAACCTGCTGCGAACCAACCAGCCTGCCGGATTCGACTGCCCTGGCTGTGCCTGGGGCGATGGCTCCTCGGCCAGCATGGTGCGGTTTTGTGAAAACGGTGCCAAAGCCGTGAACTGGGAAGCCACCAGCAAACGCGTGGATGCTGACTTCTTCAGTCGCCATAAAGTCAGCTGGTTGCATCAGCAGTCGGATTACTTTCTGGAATTTCAGGGCCGCCTGACCGAGCCCATGCGCTACAACGCCAGTACCGACACCTATCAGCCGATAGGTTGGGATGAAGCATTTGCGCTGATTGCCGACCACCTGCAACAACTGGATAGCCCGGATCAGGCCGAGTTCTACACCTCTGGGCGAGCCAGCAACGAAGCGGCCTACTTGTATCAGTTAATGGTGCGCGCCTACGGCACCAACAACTTCCCGGACTGCTCCAACATGTGCCATGAAGCCTCGGGCAAGGCACTGATCGCCAGCATAGGCATCGGCAAGGGCACAGTCACGCTGGACGATTTTGAGCAGGCCGACGCCATCTTTGTATTCGGCCAGAACCCCGGTACCAACCACCCACGTATGCTTGATGCCCTGCGGGATGCTTCCAAGCACGGCGCCCGTGTTGTGAGTTTCAACAACCTGAAAGAGCGTGGCCTGGAACGCTTTACCCACCCGCAAAACCCGGTGGAAATGCTCTCCAATGGCTCCACCCAAATCAGCTCGGACTATTACACCCCGGCGCTGGGCGGCGACATGGCGGCCGTGCGTGGCATGGTGAAGCATCTGTTAGACATGCAGCGTAAAGCCGAGAAATATCAGCTGAAAGGCGTGTTTGATCTGGAATTTATCGAACAACACACCAACGGACTGGACGACTACCTGGCGGCGGTTGATGCCACCTCGTGGGAGCAAATTGAAGAACAGAGCGGATTGCTACAGCATCAGCTGATCGACGCCGCTGAAATCTATGCCCATTCCGATCGCGTGATTTGCAGCTGGGCCATGGGTCTGACGCAACATAAACACTCGGTAGACACCATTCGGGAAGTCACCAACCTGCTGTTGCTGCGCGGCAATATTGGCAAGCCGGGAGCTGGGGCTTGCCCGGTTCGTGGCCACAGCAACGTGCAAGGCGACCGCACCATGGGCATCAACGATCGCCCACCCAAAGCCTTGCTGGACAGCTTGGAGCAGCACTTCAACCTGCCAATGCCACGGGAAAACGGCCACAACACCATTGAAGCCATCGAAGCCATGTTGCGCGGCGACAGCAAGGTATTTATTGGCCTTGGCGGTAACTTTGTGGCCGCCACACCAGACACCCCACGGGTGATGGAAGCCATGCGCCAGTGCGAGCTGACCGTCAATATCAGCACCAAACTGAACCGCAGCCATACCGTACCGGGCAAAGACGCACTGATTTTGCCGTGCTTGGGCCGCACCGATATCGATATGCAGGCCAGTGGTGAGCAATGCATCACCGTGGAAGACTCCATGAGCATGGTGCATGCCTCCGCTGGCGTACGTGACGTGCTCAGCAACGAACTGCGCTCTGAACCAGCCATCATTGCCGGTATGGCCAAAGCCCTGCTGGGCAATCACCCCGTTAACTGGGACGACATGGCCGCCAACTACGACCGCATTCGTGACCTGATTGAAGCGACCATTCCCGGCTTTAAGGGCTTTAATGAAAAAATCCGCCAGCCAGGCGGATTCTATTTGGGCAACAGCGCCGCCAACCGCCAGTGGAACACCAACACTGGCAAAGCCAACTTCAGCAGTGCGCAACTGCCAGAAGAACTGATTGCTGTAACGGCCCAACGTAATAGCAAGGACAAGGTCTTTACCCTGCAAACCCTGCGCTCCCACGACCAATACAACACCACCATCTACGGCATGGATGACCGTTATCGCGGCGTATTTGGCCAGCGCAAGGTGCTGTTTATGAACGTTGAAGACATGAAAGCACTGGGGCTTGAAAACGAACAACTGGTAGAAATGCAGTCGCTGTGGCCCGACAACCGCGAGCGCAAGGTGACGGGCTTTAAAGCCGTCGCCTACGACATCCCGCGCGGCAACATGGCAGCCTACTACCCGGAAACCAACCCGCTGGTGCCACTGGAAAGCATTGGCGACGGCAGCTACACACCCACCTCAAAATCCATCGCCATCGTGGTTAGGCCATACGAAGACCAACAACGCATCGCCTGATGCGTTGTTGGTTACCTTATGAACAAACACTTATCCTGTACCTGTAGGATGGGCCCCGCCCATCAGATCCACTTACCCTGTAGGAGCGAATTCATTCGCGAAAGTGGGAGCGCGGTTATCCGGGGCGCGCCCGTGTAGTCCGAAATATCGAAGCAGCATAGGATGGGCACTTGTGCCCATCAAAGCCGTCTCAATTATGGGCGCAAGAGCACCATCCTATGGTCTGGAGTTTCCATTCCGCCCGTATCATCACCCCTGCAAAAACCGGCGCACCAAACTGGTAAACAAATCCGGCTTTTCCGCATGCAGCCAATGCCCGACATTCGGCATCACCTTATAACCTGCGTTAGGGAACCACTTCAGCACTGCATCCTGATACTTCGGCAAAATATAATGGCTATCACCGCCTTTAATAAACAAGGTCGGCCCCTCGTACGGCTGTTGCATGGCCGGAGCGCAAGAAATCTCATCATAGTGCTCAACCAACGCCTTCAGGTTAATCCGCCAGGCAAACTGACCCTCGTTCTTGTACAGGTTGGTTAACAAAAACGCCCGTACCGACGCATCATCAATATGCTCGGCCATGATCTTGTCGGCCTCGCCACGAGACTTCAGCGTTGCCAAATCCACCGCCTGCAAGCCAGCAAACACGTCACTGTGGTGATTTGGATAATCGACCGGTGCGATGTCTGCCAGAATCAAACGTTCAATCGGCGTATCTGGCTCGCAGGCCAGTTGCATGGCCACCTTGCCACCCATCGAATGGCCCAATAAATCGACCTTCTCAAAACCAAGGTCTGCAATCAGCTGACGCACATCGGCCGCCATCGCCGGGTAAGATACATCGTCCGAATGCGGCGAACGGCCATGGTTACGCAGATCGACCGTAATCACCTGATACTCTTCCGACAGCGCTTTGGTTTGCGCCCCCCAGTTCTGCAACATGCCAAACAAGCCATGAATAATTACCAGCGGCTTACCTTCACCGGTGATTTGGTAATTGAGCTTCAGCGCAGACATACAGACTCCTGTGATACATCAGAAAGGGGATTGGCCAAAAACAGGGCGGCCGGAAAAAGGCGCCCAGTATCGCAGGAAATCAGTCTGTGTTCACGGCGGCCGTTGCTGTAATACGGCCGGAGTTTTAACCAAAAACTCTTATCAGAATCCGCTCAGCGTCTGTTCTATGTCTTGTAACCGCTGTTGCAATGGCTCCGTAGTGCTGTTCAGAAAACTCCGCACCCGTGGCGACACAAGCCGGTTATGCGGCATCACAAACTGCACAGGCACTGGGGCAGGGCTGCTATTGGCAAACACAGGCACCAGGGTGCCTTGTTCAAAATCCTGCTGGGCCTGATACGACAGCACCCGGGTAATGCCAAGGCCGTCGCGGCAGGCTTGCAGCAGGGTATCTATCTGATTGCTGGCGAACACCGGTTTGATTTTCACCGTACAGTCGCTGCCTTCATGGCGGAACGGCCAGTGATTGCCCGATGCCGTAAACGCCAGCGTTGGTAGTTCTTGCAAATCCAGCGGGTGAATAAGCGACTGGTTTTGCTGCTCCTGTTGTTGTGTTTGTGTCAGCCGTTTCAGTAAATCGGGGCTGGTACACAACACCCAGCGCACATGGCCCAGCGGTTTGGCAACCAGTGATGAATCCGCCAGCTGGCCAATCCGCAGGCCAAGGTCGAAGCCTTCTTCAATCAAATCCACCGTGCGGTCGAGCAAGGTCAACTCGGCACTCATGCCTTCATGCTGTTGCAGCCACTGATTCAGCAGCGGGGCGATATGCATCCGGCCAAACATCATCGGCGCGGTGATCGACAACTTGCCTGCCGGATTGGCGCGGCGGGTATCGAGCTGAAACTCCGCGGCATCCACATCGGCCAGAATCCGACGGCAATGCTGCAAGTAGTCACGGCCTTCGTCGGTCAGCGCCAGTCGGCGGGTACTGCGGTTTAGCAACCGCACACCGAGTTGTTTTTCCAGCTCGGCCAGGCTGCGTACCACCGCGGCCGGTGAGCGCGCGAGCTGATCGGCCGCCGCACTCATGCTGCCTTGGTCCACAATCGCCACAAAGGTCGCCATCGCCTTGAGTTTGTCCATCTGTCGCTGCTCGCTCTCGGCTATTTGGGTTCGGGCCACTGCCTTGGGCAGCTCCTAGTATTTGTGCAAAAAGCTGAATAAACCTAACAGTCTGACTGTATTTATTGCACTGAACGAAAGGCGTTTACTGAATACATCAACCTCGTACTTTGGAGCTACCGTGAACCCCCAAGCCATTCGCGCCTATGACCACGTCGGAATCCGCGTCAGCGACCGCCAGACAGCCGTGGCCTTCTACGAGCAGCTGGGCTTTAAGGAAATTCGCAGCTTCGACAACTATGAAGCCAATGAAATGGAATCGCCGGACGGCGTGCGGATCAATCTGATCTTCAACGCCAGTAAAGTGCCGAATAACCGAAATGTGCTTCTGGATGAGCCGGTAAAACTACCGGGCGTTACCCATGCTGCGTTTGTGGTGGACGACCTTCACGCCATGAAAGACTGGCTCGACCAGCAAGGCATTGTGGTTACCGAAGGCATTCACCCGATTGGCCCGCGCCGAATTACGCTGTTTATTCGTGACCCCGACCGCAACGTGCTGGAATTTAACCAATTGATCTCCGAACCGGATCAAAACGACTCGGATAAAGCGACCGTTAGATAACAATAAAACCCCAAAGGTACTGCCATGAAACTCTATGATCTTGAACTATCTGGTAACTGCTACAAAGTCCGTCTGTTAGCCGCACTGGCTGGCATCGACCTGGAAATCGTGCCGGTCGACTTCCTCGACGGTGCCCACAAGCGTGCGCCGGTGATCGACCTCAACCCATTTGGCGAACTGCCCGTGCTGGAAGATGGCGACGTAGTGCTGCGCGACTCGCAGGCGATTCTGGTGTACCTGGGCCGCAAATACGCAGGCAATCAATGGTGGCCAGACGGCGCCGCCCAGCAAGGTGAAGTGATGCAATGGCTGGCGACCGCTGCCAACGAAATCTTCAACGGCCCTAACGCCGCCCGTCTGGTCGACAAGTTTGGCTATGCCCTCAATAAAGAACGCACCATCGAAGTCAGCAATCACATTCTGCCGCTGGTAGAACAACACCTGCAAAACAACGAATGGCTGGCGCTGGGCCGCCCAACCATCGCCGACCTGGCGGTATTCCCATACATCGCACTGGGCTGGGAAGGCGGTGTCACGCTGGAACAATACCCCGCCATTCAGGCGTGGATTGGCCGCATAAAGGAGCTGCCGGGCTATACCGGTATGCCTGCTATTTAATAAACAGCAGAGTAACCAACGGCCTAACACCTGCCAGAACATACCGGCTGTAAATCCAGCCGGTATTTCCATTTCATTCATCCGGTTACTCCAACCGCTTAACAGTAATTCGCTTTGCGCTCGCTAACATGGTTGTTCAGTCAAACCATAAAAAGAGACAAGGACGAATTCATGGCCAACACTGCACCAGATGCCCCGCACACTATCGCCAGCAGAACCTCCAGTTTTACTGACACCACCGCCAGCAAAAACCAGCAAGCCATCGCCAATACCGCCCTGATATTCGCCGCGTTCATAAGCTTCGCAGCCGCACTGGCCCGCCATCCTTACCAGCATCGTCGCCACCTTTCTGACCGTGTGGGGTTTTGTACGCTCTGTCTGCCTCTGCGGTTATCCGCAAACTGCCACTTGTAAAAACGGCCCTTACACTGATCACTGGCATCCTTCTGCTACGCGGCATCGCAGAAATGCTGCTGGTGGCTATTCACAGCACTGGCCCAGATGAGTTAACGATGGGCAATAGCGTTGAGTACTGGCTGATCAGCTCGGCCATTTGTTGCAGCTGCTTGTTTCGGGAGGGGCGCCTGTTTTCTTCAGGTTCGGGCGCAGGGGAGCTGGAGGCGGTTGTAGTGGGGGGGAGCAGCTTTTGTTGCTCCTGATGGATGGTAAAAATCGTGATTGTTTTGACTGAGGAGGTTGTTCGCTATCCCAGCTGCTGGTAGCGTTAGTGGCTGAAATTAAAGACGTTGTCCTGTGCGGTTTACAAGCTCATGGGGAGCGTTGAATGGAAAATGGTGTGCGCTCGGTCAGTTATACGTATTTATGTTGATATGGGTTTTGTAGATAGTGGCGTATTTCTCAGATAATTAAAATTATTATAAAAACGTCAGTATCAAGTTACTTCACGGAGCGGCGTGAAAAGGAATTAATGATATTTATTCGGAAAAATACTTATTCTTGACCTGTGATGAATGGTTTTTATTGGTATTTAAAAAAATTAAGCTGCAGTTTGTTGCGTTTTTAAAGAGAGGCTTTTCAATGGCAGAGCAGGTGTCGAGCTCAGAATTTCTACAAGGTGAAATTTCAAAGAGTATTGAAAAATTAAAGGGGAAAGTCGAGTCAAGTAAAAAAAAGGCTGTCTGGGCCAATGCATTGTCTATAACGCTAGGAGCAGTGATTACTCTTACTTTAGGCGTGGATGTATCAGATGAATATATACATCTTCAGAAAAATTTGGCTTTGGCTTTCGGCGCCTTGCTTACTGTAATAAGTAGCTGGAACGCACTTTTTGACTACAAAAAACTTTGGATCAGGCAGAAAAATACGCTGTTGTCTCTATATCAGGTACAGAATGAACTGGGGTATATGAAATCGAAAAATGATGAATCTCAGTTGGATGATGTTTTTAACAAATATCAATGTGTTTGGGATAAGGATAGTCGCGAGTGGATAAGTATTTTCAAAGTGCAAAGACTGCTAGTAATAATGCGTCGAAAAATGAAATGGGAAAAGTTTTGTGAATATTGTCAATCTGCAAGTACAAAGAATTGTGATTCATCAGATACATCAGCGTGATGAAGATGGAAAAAAGGTAACACCAAGCAGAGGTACAGAATTCATAAGGTTTGATGCTGAAGCCATGAATACATTTAAGTCTAGGTTTATCAATGCTATAGGAGCAGAATCAAAAGCTGTTCCTATGTCTATTGTAAATCAAGAGTCCACTGATCTTCCTCCGATGGTAGACATGCTAAGTGAGTGTGGCGATGAGGATTTTATTTCCTTGTCATATGATGTTGCAAACAAATTGGCAGATGCTCAGCAGAGAAAGAATTTACAAGGTGGCATAGTCGTCGTGTTTGGCGGTTTATATGGTGCAACACCCAAAAAATTCGTTGGGATTATGAAGGCAGAAATTCATAGTGCTTACGGAAAAAAGGTTGATGATCTTACAAGTGAAATTACGCTTAAATATATTGAAGAGGCTCTTCTTACACCTGCCACAAAGTTATACAAGACAGCTGCTTTTTTCGAAAAATCTACTACGCCTGAAGGTGACGATTTAAATTCGAAATGGGATGTCCTTGTTTCTGACTCACAGATTAGTCAAGCAGAAGGGAAGGCTGCGGCTCTTTACTTTTACTCTAGTTTTCTCGGTTGTGGGTACCCCGAAACATGTGCACGAACAACGAAACAGTTTTATGATGCAACCTGTGAATTCCTCAATGATATAGATGTCAGCGAAGAAAAGCGGAATGACTTACATAATGCCTTGGTTTCATATTTGAAGCACGAAAACTCAGACGTTGTTAATCCTTTAGAGTTTTCGAGTAGGTATTTTGATGTAGAGACAAGAGATTCATACTCCGAGTTTCTTGAAGATAAGGAAATACCAAACACCGCTTTTACAAAAGATATAGAGTTTATCTCTGGGAAATTAAAAACAAGAAAGCTATCATTTAGTAAGGATGTTAAATTAATAGCACCATCCCAAGTGTTTAAAGAACTTGTTGACATACAATCAATTAACGTGAACGATGCAGGTGAAGCTGTAAAATGGACTAAAATCATTGTTAAAGATGAAATTGTAGCTCAAGAATGAATGAAAAAGAGTTTTTAGAGCATTGGAATCAAGAAATCCCCATGCATGACGCATGGGGGGACTTTGTCACATCTACAATATGCAAACATCTGAAAACAAACGGTAAAGACTTATCTTCATTCTTGAAACAAAGTCCTGAGCACAGAATCAAGGATACTACTTCTCTTCTGGATAAAGCTTTTTATAGAACCAACAAGAACTATGAAAATCCTTATGAAGAAATTGAAGATAAAGTGGGCTGTAGATTTGTTGTTCTTTTGATAGAACAAATTGAAGAGATATCTGACGTAATCGTTAACGAGGAAAGTTGGGATCACAAGGAGTGTCGGCACTTCTATTCAGAAAGAGAAAAAGAGCCTCTCTTATTTACGTATCAGTCTGTTCATTATGTTGTAAGGAGTAAAACTGAGTTTATTCATAACGATGTTCTAATCCATCCGGGTACGCCATGTGAGATACAGATAAGAACTTTGTTGCAGCATGCATACGCTGAATTAACACATGACGCTGTTTACAAAGCCAAAACTTTAGTTCAACCAGAAGTGCATCGTACTGTAGCCAAAAGTATGGCTCTAATTGAAACCACAGATGACTTCTTTTCTGATGTTAACAGCCGGTTAATCTTTGATGTTTCAGGCGAGTTTGATTTTCAGGAAAAACTTGACAGTCTTTACAAAGAATACGTTGGTTTTGAAAGTGCTTCAGCGCAAAAATCTTCGATTGTTATTTTTGATGAATTTCGTGATTTGATTGACGAGGATTTACTTAGGAAGGTCGAGAGGTTTATAAGAAAAGAGTGTTATCTATCAGATGTTATTAGGGGTGGTGTTGGTGAAAACCCATTTTATAAGCAGAGTGTGATTATTTTTTTGCTTTACATGGTTAAGAAAAAGAAACATAGATTAATTAATGGTTGGCCGTTAAATTACAGGATTCTGGAAAATCTTGCTATGGTTGTAGGTGTTTCTCTTGATCATGATTGATGGTTTTTGAAATGGCGTGCCTTGGTATTAACTATTGCCAGTGCGTAAAAAGGATATCCATCGATAAATCTTTATAGATTATCTTCAGGCGTTGTTTATGCTCTAGATCTTGGCTTGTCATCAGGCGAACTCTACGAAGAAATTGCGTGTCGATTTGGCCATATCATGTGTAAAGCCCCATTCGATAGCGCTATTTGTGGGCTTCCGTCGAGTGTTGACCTCAGCTGCTATCTGATTGATTAGTGGTGTCGACGGTAGAGAGCAGGGTTAGCACATTAGCATCCTACGATTTGTCGTTGGTTGGTTTGTAATTAAATTGTCCATCGTGGCAGCTATTTGGGGCCATCGGGATTGAAATCCCTCCTACAAGCCAGTTCAAAATCGATAATTGTTATTGATAGTCATCTGCGCCCGGAACCATCCCTCGTCAATAGCCCGCAGCATCTGCTCCGGCGTCAGCTGCTGGGTCATTCGCCCGCGCAGTACGTATTTGTGTTCAAAAGAACTTGCACCATGGGCCATGACTTTGGCTTTGAATTCGGCGATCTGGTCGTCGCCGAAGTTGCTGTTGAAGGTGTTAAACAGCACGACATGCTGGCCGTCGAAACGGTTGTTTTCAAGGGACAAACAGGACATCCACTTATCGCCAAGCAGCTCCAACATTAAGGGTAGGGTGGAGTTCACAGCTTTGCCTTGGTATCAGATTGAATAATGCAGTGAGGGTCGACGTAGATTTGTTATGCCTGCATAGGAGCGACTCGTTAGTTAGCGCCATTTCTGGATTTTCAGGTGAAAGAGAGCCTCAGATGTTTATCTGATAACAATATTAACTTCACAGGCTTGAATGTCACACAGGCTATCCGGTTAACAAACGGCGGGCCTGGCTTGTTCCGGTCGGTCGTTTGTAACCCAGTTGCTCGCAGGCTTGTCGAATGTTGGCTTCATTGCCTACAAAGGTACTGAAACAGCGTTCAAACTGCTGGGTCATGGTCAGCCAATGCTGGTCGTCCAGCCCGATGCGGCTCAGGATTGGGGCAAGTTTGTCGTCAATCGCCCCACGTTTGTTGGATCGAATGATTCATCCGGTTTCGTCGACTAACGCTAGGTAGTCGCTCAAAAGCATTGGGATTCCAGTAGGAGAGTCTTGGCGCGGATTTCCGGTGAAGGGGAGTAATAGCGGGGTTTGCGCCTTTATTGAATTTGGGGTTCTGGTGGTGTTTGAGTGTTCGATTCGCTGTTTTATTGAAGTGTGATCCGAGGCTTCTGGCGTGTCTGCGATCGCTGCTCGAACCGGGTTTAAATCGACATAAGCCATGCAGCTCAGTAAGGCAGCCTCATCCAGTAGGGCTTGAGATTTGAAACGGCCTTCCCAGAAACGTCCAGAGCAGCCATCTTCGGCATTGGCCTCACGGGCAATCGCCTCATTTAATACTCGCATAAACCAGCTGATATCGCTGAGCCGTGAGCGCCATTCATCAATCAGGATTGTTAAACGATTCTGCTCGGCTTCAGATAGCGGTTCTTCGCGCACAAAGCGCTGGGACAATACATTGCCTTTAAATAGCTGGTGCCAGCGCAAAACCACATCCATATTGCTCCAGCCATTTGCCTGATCAGAATCGACGAAAAGAACGACATGATAGTGGTTAGACATTAGACATCACGGCATAGGCCGAGACTTGGATGGCGAAGATCTGAGGCAGTGCCAGGATACGTTCTTCGAGCCAGCTTCGCCGGTGCTCGTATCTTTGGCCGGAAACTGAATCTGTTCCACAAAGAAAGGCGCGGCGAACGCAGCGAGAAACGCAATGGTAGTAGGGCGTGGCTTCAACAGATACTTGTTGCTTGCGGGGCTTTGGCATGGTCGAACTCCATCCGTGAAGTTACCGAAACCTGATTATGGCCTGTGAACTGGAAAATGGAATCAGTCAAAGGTACCAGTTTGGATGGGTGTCTCGGTTTGCCAGGTGTCTCGGTTTGCCATTAGCATCCTACGCTTGGTGCGGGATTGGAGGCTTCGGGATTGAAATCCCTCCTACGGTTTGGTGCAGGTTTGTTGAAGTGGTTGTTCCTGTCATGAAGCCGATGTAGCGTTGGCGGTTTGGATAAGCACAGCTCATTGCTCAGCAGCCGTCTGATATTTACCGGTATGGAGTGCCAATATATGCCCTTTAGTGATTCAGAAAAGTCAGCCCTGCTTGGGGTGAAAGGCGTTGGGCCAACGGTGGTGAAGCGTTTTGAAGAAATTGGTATCGACTCGTTTTCTGATTTGGCTGGTTTTGATCCAGAGGAAATTGCTGAAAGGGTCGCGTCGATGCTCAACACCACCTGCTGGAAAAACAGTCCCAGAGCACTGTCGGCGGTGAAGTCGGCGATTGAGCGGGCAAAACAGGGTTTGTGATTCTGTGGGCTCACGTGGTGTAGATCCCTGGATCTGATGGCAATGACGTTCTGGGATTACGGTAATAGCGGAGCACAATCGGTCTTTTGCCTATTAGCGGTTCGGAATGAGCGTCGTCATACTGGGCCTCAGGAGAATATCAAGGAAGGCGGATGAATCAGTTACTGATCGTTTTTTTGACTCTTTCATTGGCGGGTTGTTACGGAGAGTCTTCGAACACGGACCAGGCTACAGCAGAGGGCGGCGCTGAATCTTCTGAAAATACAGATACTTCAGAGGAAGCCGATACGTCAGATGGGTCCGATATATCAGAGGAAACTGATGCCTCAGAAGAAACTGACCCTTTAGAAGAAACCGATCCTTCAGAAGAGCCTGATCCCGCAGAAGAAACTGACGTCTCAGAAGAAACTGATCCCGCAGAAGAAACCGATCCAGCTACGGACGTGATTGACGACGAATCCAAATTATTGTGGCCAATCGATTGCATTCCGGGGGAGAGCTGTTCCATTGGACACGCCGATATAGACTCGGATGGACTGGCTTTCAACTGCGAAAGCCCCGGTTACACTGGCCATGAAGGCACAGACATCAGTTTGTACTCCTGGGACCAAATGGATGCTGGGGTCGATGTATACGCTGCCCAAAGTGGAAGGGTTTTATGGGCCTTTGACCATCCGGGTGCATACGATCGTTGTGATGCCAACAGCACGGAGGAAGACTGCCTGCCACCGAATTCCAACTACTATCCTGATTTGGACGACGGATACGCAATATGTACTGACGCTGGTGATTATTGTCCGGCGGACAGCGGTGGTGATTCCTGCTTCTGGTGTTTTGTCGGAAAGAATGTGGTTGTTATTGAACACTATAACGGTGATGTATTCGCTACTCGCTATGACCACTTTAAAAGTGGCTCAATACTCGTGGCTGCGGGTGACTATGTTCAGCGTGGTGAAAAAATTGGGGAAGTTGGTAGTGCAGGGAGCTCGACAGGGCCGCATCTTCACTTTGAAGTCTGGGGCGATGATTACTACAGCCTTGCGGAACCCTTTGTAGGAGAGTGCGGGCCTAATAGGACTGAAAGTCTGTGGGGTATTTCGGTTGAACCGTGGGCAAGGTAAGCACAGCCCTGCGGTCAAAACACAGGGCTGTGACTAATAAAGCAAGCCGTGTCAGGCAAACACGAAGTATTTGCGAACGGTTTCAACCACTTCCCAGGTGCCTTTCATACCTGGTTCGATCACAAATACGTCGCCGCCTTTCAGATGCTTTGGCTCTTCACCTTCCGGGGTGATGATGCAGTAGCCTTCCAGAAAGTGGCAGAACTCCCACTTGTCGTAAGCGACTTCAAATTTGCCTGGGGTGCAGATCCAGGTGCCCATGATTTTGCTGCCATCTTCAGACTGGTAGGCGTTCAGGTTAACTGTGTGTGGTTCGCCTTCAATGCGCTTCCATTTGGTGGCATCGACCACTGGGGTAGGGCAGGTTTCGCGCAGTACGGTAATGAAGTCAGACATCTCGGCTCCCGAGCAATGTTGGTTAACGTGCGGTTTAAAAGCAAAAGCTGGCAGCATTCTATGAGCCGTTTGAATAGCCGGGTTGACTGTGGGCGACGGGATTTCAGGAATCGACGCCGCGAATCAATCGGCTGTTTTGTTGCCCAGGCGTCGCATTAAACAGGGGCGCTTTAAACAGGGGGTGTTTTAAACAGGGACACATGCAAATTCGGACACATGGTATTGGAGAACACCTATGGATCGCATTGAATCACCAAGCATTGAGTACTCTCAGCTTGGCGAGCTGGACCAACACGCGCTGTTGGCCATGCTGAACAAGGACAGAATTCGCACGCATCTGGTGCAGCATGATCTGTTTACCGAAACCACTTTGGCGGCTTGGGTTGCGGAGAAGAAAGCGGTGGATGCCGCACCGGGTTGCCGTGTTCGTGGTATTTGCGTGAATGGGGCCGTTGCAGGCTGGTGTGGGATTCAGTTTGAAAACGACGCCTATGAGTTGGCTATTGTGCTGGATGAATCATTCTGGGGCGTCGGTATTGCGGTGTTCAAGGATATGATGGCGTGGGCGGCAGAGCTCGGTCATACCCGGGTGGTGCTGCATTTGTTTCATACTCGCCCAGAGTATCGCTTTCTGCGAAAAATGGCCTCGCGTGTGTACGAAAGCACTTTGTTCGGGCAGCAGTACACCAGTTACGAATTGAACGTCCCGCCTTTGAATTAGTGGTCTTACGGCCAAACGATCCTGAATTTCTCATCTGCTGATTATTTCCTGACCGCTCAGATAGCATCCTGTTGACTGAACCGCTAAAGTGTCCGGCTTGGAAAGCACCGGTACAGGTGTTCTATCAATAAGCTCCCACGGAAGAGGGGCGATCGAGAGCGTCAAGAGAACATGATGAAAAAGAAAAATACAGTAGCACTGCTTCTGAAAGCGGTCAGTGTGGCGACCATTGCGGCACTGTCTTTTACTGCCACGGCGGCCGATAAGGTTTACCGCCTGAAATTGGCAGAAACCTGGGGCGAGAACACGCCAATTCTGGGTGATGCCAGCAAGAACATGGCAAAGCTGGCCAACGAGATGTCTAACGGCCGTCTGCAAATTCGCATCGACTCCGCCAACAAGCACAAGTCACCGTTTGGCGTGTTCGATATGGTGAAGTCTGGCCAGTACGATCTGGGTCATTCCAGTTCTTATTACTGGAAGGGCAAGGTACCTAATACGCTGTTTTTCTCCTCTATGCCGTTCGGCATGATGAGCACCGAACAATACGCCTGGTTCTACCGTGGTGGCGGTATGGAGCTGATGCAAGAGGTGTATGGCCCGCATAACCTGTTGTCCTTCCCAGGTGGTAACTCGGATATTCAGATGGGCGGCTGGTTCAAGCAGGAAATCAAATCGCTGGCCGATTTGCAGGGCCTGAAAATGCGTATTCCTGGTTTTGCCGGTGAGGTATTTGCACGTGTGGGTGCCAGCCCAACCAACATTGCCCCGGGCGAGCTGTATACCTCGCTGGAGCGCGGCACCATTGACGCACTGGAGTGGGTAGGTCCTGCCTTCGACTTACGCATGGGCTTCCAGAAAATCGCACCGTTCTATTACACCGCATGGCATGAGCCGGGTTCAGAAACCCAGTTTTTGGTGAACAAGAAGAAGTGGAATTCCTTGCCGAAAGACCTGCAAGTGATTCTGGAAACCGCCTTCCGCGTAGCCGCCTTCGACCTGTACGTGCAAGCCATTGATGCCAACGCCATGGCGTGGGACAAAATGCTGGCCGAAAACCCGGACATTCAGGTTCGCGACTTCCCGCAAGACGTGATGGACGCCATGCGTAAAGCCAACGACGAACTGCTGGCCGAGCTGACTGAAAAAGATGAGCTGGCCAAGCGCATTGTGGAATCCCAGGCGGACTACCTGAAGAAGGTACGCGCCTGGACCGATATTTCTACCAAAGCGTATCTGGAAACCACGGCTGACTGATCAGAGCCGCTAAAGCAGTAAAATCGAAAGCGCCCGGCTGTTTAGCCGGGCGTTTTTGTTTATGGGGTGCAGCCTAGGTAAAGCAGTGTTATTCAGCAGACTCTTCGTCGGATGACGCTTCGCTTATTCGACCTACAAAAATACTGTGGATCAGGGTTAACCAGAGTAGTGTATTTGCCTGTGCTTAATAATTGTGCCTACCACGGAATGCCGTTGATTTCGGCTAGAACAGCTAACGCGAGCATTAAACCCGTAGGTATAAATGTTAACGCCTGAATTTTTCTGCTGATTCTTTTCCACTTTAATGCATTCAATATGAGATGCGGAATCCAGATTGCTGAAGAGAAAATGACCATGTAGCCGGTTACATATAGGCCCTCGTAATGTAGTGGATTGCTGTTGTCGAGGAAGGCAACGAACCCCGATATGGCAACATAAACCGGGATGCACATGATTATGGCCAGGAATATCGCGGATTTTTCGTAAATGTTGGTCATGTCAATCACGCTAGCAGCCGTTGGAAAAACGAGCAACCCGTAATCTGATTGGGCGGGGCACAGTTTTCAGGGCTGTGCTACCCTCGTTTCAACGCTCTGCGTGGGAATGTATCCCGATATGGCTACCACGCAGGAGCGTGTGAGACTGAGAAGGGCGGTCGCCATCTGATAATCCCTGTGTCGGATGGCGCTTCGCTTATTCGACCTACGTTACTGGCTGATCAGAGCCGCTAAAGCAGTAAAATCGAAAGCGCCCGGCTGTTTAGCCGGGCGTTTTTGTTTGCGGGGTGGGTTTGGGCTTATTTGCCCGCTTCCAGATCTGCTTCGGCGGCTGCCAGCAGGTTGAACTCTTCTTCTGCGGTGGTCGCAATCAGTTTGTTGCGGCTGTGCAGGAAGAAGTAGGCGGCGCCAATGATGAACAGTCCAATTGTGTAGAAGAAGGCGCGTGGATCGAAGGCGTATACGCCGGTCAGAGCAACCAGAGCCAGTACCAGTGCAATACCGGAGGTAAATACGCCACCTGGGGTTTTGTATGGGCGTGGCAGCTCAGGTTGTTTTACCCGCAGCAGGATGTGGCTCAGGGCCATCAGGGCGTAGGACACGGTTGCGCCTACCACGGCCATGGTCAGCATCAGGTCGCCTTCACCGCTCAGGGAAGCCAGGAAGCCGAAGATACCTGGAATAATCAGGGCGCGGGCAGGCACCTTACGCTTGTTAGTCAACGACAGGCTTTGTGGCAGGTAGCCAGCACGAGACAGCGCAAACACCAGACGGCTGTAGCCGTAGATGATGGAGAAGAAGGAGGCAATCAAACCTGCCAGTGCCAGTACGTTCACCAGTGTCGCCAGTTGCGGGTTACCTGCTGCGTTGAGTGCATCGACCAAAGGCACGGCACTGCTGCCCAGTGCTTCAGAGCCAGTAATGCCTGCCAGAATGAAGACCACCAGTGCGGCGGTGAACAGCAGGAAGATCATGGCGCCGATGATGCCTTTCGGTACGTCTTTGGCCGGGTTTTTGGCTTCTTCAGCGGCCAGCGGCACGCCTTCTACCGCGAGGAACAACCACATGGCGAATGGCAGCGCAGCCCATACGCCGTACCAGCCGAATGGCAGGAATTCAGAGGCGCCAGCGGCGTCAGTAGGAGCGATGTCGAACAGCAGCTCTGCATTAAAATCGCCGATCAGTGCCACGGCAGTACCCAGAATGGCCAATACCGCCAGACCGCTGATCACCATCATGACTTTCAGCGCTTCACCAACGCCTGCCAGGTGAATGCCGATAAATACGGCGTAGAAAATTGCGTATACCACCGGGCCGTTAAAGCCGAGCAGGGATTCCACCGCCGAACCAATAAAGATCACGATGGCAGCAGGAGCAATGGCGTATTCAATTAATACCGCCAGGCCGGTAATGTAGCCACCCACCGGGCCCATGGCCTGACGGGCAAAGCTGTAACCGCCACCGGCGGCCGGAATGGCGGCCGACATTTCTGCCAGCGACAGAACCAGAGTGAAGTACATCAGGCCCATCAGGCCGGCGGCGATGACAAAGCCACCCCAGCCAGCTTCGGCAATACCGAAGTTCCAGCCAGCGAAGTCACCGGAGATTACATAGGAAACACCCAGGCCAGCCAGTAGCAGCCAACCGGCTGAGCCACGTTTGAGCTGGCGTTGAGCCAGATATTCCTGATCAAGTTGAGGGGATGCAGACATCAGTTTTCCTTACATCGAGGGCAGTTCGAAACGATCAGCTGTGGCCGATCAAGAAGTTATGGTTATGGTTGTCGTCCTGTTCCAGTGCCGAGTCGTCGCTGCGGTCTTTCAGGTTGACCCCTGAAACTTCAAGATGACGGGCTTCGTTCAGCAGGTACAGGGCTTTGCGAGCCGCTTCCGGAAAACGGTATCCGGCTGGTCGCACGTTGGAAATGCAGTTGCGCAGGGCATCGGTGTGGCCCACTTTCGGGTTCCAGGTCAGGTACAGCCCAAGGCTGTCGGGCGAGCTGAGTCCCGGGCGTTCGCCCACCAACACCAGCACACAACGGGCATTCAGAAGTTCACCCACGTGGTCGCCAACGGCAACGCGGCCTTGTTCCACAATCGCCAGTGGGGCGATTTTCCACGGCTGTTTGTGGCCGGTTAGCAGTGGCACCAGCTGTGCCAAAAACGGCAAACAGTTGTCTTCAATGGCCCGAGCAGACAGGCCGTCGACGATGGCAATGGCCAGATCGTAGCGTTCGCCCTGAGCCGCTTTCGGGTGCTGGTGGTCTTGCAAAATCTGTTGCGAACCGCTGTTCAAACGACGGCCCAGGTCTGGCCGTTGCAGGTATTCGGCGCGGTGTTCTGCCTGGCTGTGCAGTTGGAATGGCAGCCCGGCGGGGCACCAGCTTTGCTGCACCAAATTGTCTATCAGCTGTTCGGTTTGCAGTGGGCTGTGCACGGCGTCCTGGGCGCGGGCATGGGCCAGCTGGAAGTCCAGCAGGTGTTTGGTCGGCACGCTGACGCCAGAGCGGCCAAGGCCAATGCGGGCGTCGGTGAATTTACGCAGGCTTTCCCACGGGTTGTCGGTAACGGCGGAATCTTGCCCGGTTTTCAGGTCGTCGTTTTGCAGCTCGTCGGTATCGACCTTGATGCGGTTATCGGTGCTCATCAATGACCTCCCAGCAGGTTGCCTAACGACTGCTCGAATCGGGCGGGCAGTTGGTTGTTGAGGGTAAAGCTCTGGCCATTGCGGAAAATCTCGACCTGTTCCAGCCAGGCGGCGAATTCCGGTGCCGGCTTCAGGCCCAGCGCCCGGCGGGCGTACAGCGCGTCGTGGAATGAGGTGGTTTGGTAGTTCAGCATGATGTCGTCAGAGCCGGGGATGCCCATGATGAAAGTGCAGCCTGCTACGCCCAGCAGGGTCATCAGGTTGTCCATGTCGTTCTGGTCGGCGTTGGCGTGGTTGGTGTAACAAACGTCGCAGCCCATCGGCAGGCCCAGCAGCTTGGCGCAGAAGTGGTCTTCCAGCCCCGCGCGGGTGATTTCCTTGCCGTCGTAGAGGTATTCCGGGCCAATAAAACCCACCACTGTGTTGACCAGCAGGGGGCTAAACTTGCGAGCGACCGCATAAGCGCGAGCCTCGCAAGTTTGCTGGTCAACACCGTGATGGGCATTCGCTGACAACGAGCTACCCTGGCCGGTTTCGAAGTACATAACGTTGTCGCCCACCGTGCCGCGTTTTAGCGACAGGGCAGCGTCCCGGGCTTCTTGCAGGGTAGCGAGGTTGAAACCAAAGCTGTCATTGGTGGCCTGGGTGCCGCCAATCGACTGGAAGACCAGATCCACCGGAGCGCCTTGTTCGATGGCTTCGATGGTGTTGGTTACGTGTGTCAGAACACAGGACTGGGTGGGGATCTCGTAGTGCTGGATCACCTCGTCCATCATTTTCATCAGGCGGCAGGCTTGCGGCACGTTGTCGGTGGCCGGGTTTATGCCAATCACGGCGTCGCCGTTGGCGTACAGCAAGCCGTCCAGAATGCTGGCGGCAATGCCGCTTAAATCATCGGTCGGGTGGTTAGGCTGCAAACGGGTCGACAGGTGTCCCGGCAGGCCAATGGTGTTACGGAAAGCGCTTTTTACGTGGCACTTCTTGGCCACCAGAATCAGATCCTGATTGCGCATGATCTTGCTCACGGCAGCCGCCATTTCCGGCGTAATGCCTGCACGAATCTGCTCCAGCACCGACGTCGTTGCCAGGTCGCTCAGCAGCCAGTCACGGAAGTCACCTACCGTCAGGTGAGAAATAGGTGCGAAGGCGTTCTTGTCGTGGTCGTCCATGATCAGACGAGTGACTTCGTCATCTTCGTAGGGAATCAGGGCTTCGCTCAGAAAACGTTTCAGCGGAACGTCGGCCAGTGCCATTTGCGCTACGGCGCGTTCTTCGGCGCTGCGGGCGGCCACTCCGGCCAGACGGTCGCCGGAACGGGCGGGGGTGGCTTTGGCCATCAAGTCGGCCAAATCCCGAAAATAAAAGGTGCTTTGTCCTGCCTGATGGCGGAACGCGGCGTGCTGCTGTTCTGCTGACATAAAGGTTGCTCCTGGGGCACAGGTTTTGCTTCGGTCATTGTTGCCAATTAACCAGACAGTGGTTATCAAGTTTCTGCAAAAGACATAAATCCTATAAAAATCAATGACTTATAAGTTTTTCGAATTTCACGCTTGCGCAATTTCGATATTCCGGGGGCAGCCATGAGGCAAATGGATACTCACGGCGCACCAAGCGAGGGCGTCGTGCTCCAACATAGGGAGGCCAGCGATGCCGACTTGCACGCCAGCAACCTCACCAATTGGAGCCAGCAGTACGATCAGGTCAGTCAGGGGGAGTTTTCTGGCCATATCGTCGAACTGCCGTTCGAGCAATTGCAGGTGTTTCGGGAAGACACCAGTCAGGCTTTGCAACAGAAGTGCCTGGTATGGCCCGATTCTATTTGGCTGGGCATTCCGTTAGCGGATCAACAGAATTGCCGCATCAACGGCCTGGAAGTGGATAGCACCGCGTTTATGTGCAAGCCAGGCGACCACGATTTCCAGCTTTCGACACCAGAGCAATACAGCCTGTACGGCATGGTGGTGCAGCGTGATGCCTTGCAGGCGATGGCCGATATTCATGGCTATGAGTTAGCCGATGTGTGGCAGGAGGGCCCCGGCCGTCATCAGATTCCTGAGAAGGTATTGAACGATGCACGTTACATATTGGCGCGCATGTTGAACGATCAGGACGAACGAGGCCGTAACCGATTGTCTCGGGAAGTGCTGATGCTGACGGTGTTGGAATTGCTCAAGGAAGAACAACCGGCCCCCAGCGATACACCGAGTTTTCAGCACCGCAAACAGGTGGTCGATACGGTTCAGGGGTTGATTGCCAGCCAACCGGATCGTGCGTTTACCGTGACCGAACTGTGCGAGCAGGCGAATGTAAGCAGCCGTACCTTGCAGTACAGCTTTCAGAGCATTTTAGGCATCAGCCCAATTCGGTATTTGCGGGTGTCGCGCTTGAACGGTGTGCGCCGGGCGTTGTTGCAAGCACCGGAAGGCAGTAGCGTGGCAGACATCGCAACCCAATGGGGCTTCTGGCACCTGAGCCAGTTCGCCAAGGATTACAAACTGCAATTTGGCGAACTGCCATCAGAAACCATCCATACCCGCCGTCTGCTGAACCAGCGCCTAGGGCAGTGGTGATGTTCAGGCTAGCCTGATCGACACTTGAGGCAATGAACCTCGCTCATGAATCTTGAGCGGCGTTTCATGGCTCAATTCCGGTACTGATTTGCTGCACATGACGTGCAGTTTGTTTTCCTACCGGAGGCCGTTATGTCTGTTGAATCCCGTTTAAGTCCTGTCGCTCTGATGGCAATTGCTGCCTTGTCGGGCGAAGCCATTGCCGAAACCACCAGCGGCGCTGAAAGCAATAGCGCCAAGCGCCAGCAAGTGTATGCCGCCGGCAGTTTGCCGACCTTTGCCGGGCCTGATCATTTGTTTACTGGTGATGTGTTCGTAAAAATGGCTTTCCCAGGCGACCAAACACCGTATTCCGGTGCTTATGTAACCTTTCAACCCGGTGCGCGTACCGCCTGGCATTCCCACCCGGCAGGTCAGCACATGGTGGTGACCAAGGGTACGGCGATTACCGCTACTCGCGATGGTCAGGTAGTGGAATTCCATGAAGGCGAAGCCGTTTGGTGTCCGGAAGACGTGGATCATTGGCATGGCGCTACCCCGCATGCGGCCATGACTCACTTTGTGGTGACCAACAGCAAAGACGGTGAAAACGTCGTCTGGAAGGACAAGGTGATCGACGCCCAGTACCAGGCAGCGCTGAATGCCATTGAGGCCAGTCAGCCGACGTTCGACAAGCTCAGTGCGCGCAACCAGCAGTTGGCTGTGGTGGCTGCTTTTGCCGCAGCGGGGGATATGGGCTCGCTGCGAGTGAATCTGGCCAAGGCGCTGGATGCTGGAATCAGCATCAACGAATTGAAAGAAGTCATGGTGCACTTGTATCCGTATGGCGGTTTTCCGAAGTCCCTGAATGGACTGGTTACCCTCATGGCGCTGGTAGACGAGCGCAAGGCAAGTGGTATCAAGGACGAAACCGGCCCGGAAGCGGATGAACTGCCAGCGCCGGAAAAAGCTCAGCAGATTGGCACTCAGGTGCAAACCGATCTGGTTGGCCGCAAGGTCGAAGGGCCGTTGTTTGATTTCGCTCCGGTGGCCAATACTTTTCTGCAAAAGCACCTGTTTGGTGATGTATTCGCACGCGGGCTACTGACCATTCAGGAACGCGAGGTGCTAACTGTGTCGATTCTGTCGGCCATCGACGGTACCGATTCGCAACTGGGGTCACACATTGGTGCATCGCTGAATGTGGGGCTGACCAAAGACGAGCTGACACAGCTGGGCGAGTTCTTGGGTCACAGGGTATCGGCTTCAAACGGTGTACGCGTTGCCGCCGCGATTGAGGCGCGCAGCTCGCGTTAACGCCTGTGGGCTTAGGAAGCATTAGCATCCCCTCGACCAAACAGAACCGCAACGACCAAACAGAACCGCCACGATTTGTCGTAACCAAGCAGTTGCTACACAGGCCCTATGGTACATTGGCGGTTTGAAAAATCGTGCGGTGAATTATGGAAACCCAGGCCTCGAGCCAACTGATGCAACTGCTGCTTAGCAAGGAAGCCTTCAGCGTGATCAGCATTCTGTTTACGCTGGCGGGCTTTTATCCATATATACGCGGCACGTTAAGTGGTGTGGTGCGTCCCCATGTGTTTTCCTGGGTCATTTGGGCCATTACCACGCTGGTGGTGTTTGCCGCACAGCTGTACGACGGCGGTGGGGCAGGAGCCTGGCCCATTGGCATTTCCGGCGTGATTACGGTGTTTATTGCCTGGCTTGCGTGGGTTAAGCGTCAGAGCATTTCTATCACCCGTTCGGATCGCTGGTTCTTTGCGGCAGCGGTGTCGTCGTTGCCGATCTGGTTTGTCACGTCTGACCCCATGTGGGCGGTGATCGTACTGACGTTTGTCGACGTGCTGGCGTTTTGGCCAACGGCCCGCAAAATTACCGAAGACCCGTATTCCGAGTCGATGGTGTTTTTTGTGATGGGCGCGACTCGCAACGTGTTCGCCATTATGGCGCTGGAACACTATTCCATTACCACAGCCCTGTTCCCGGCAGCGATTGGCTCGGGCGCGGTGTTGATGATTCTGTTGATGCTGGCTTACCGACCCAAGCGGTCATTGGGTTAAATCTTTGGGTCTAGGTGTTAGGCCTGGATGTTAGGTTGAGGTTTTGGCGAGAGGTGTTGGGTTAAACTGACGCTTTTACCGATCACGAGCTTCTGTTGGACTTCTTCGACTGCCTTGGGCAACTAACGACTGCTTCATGCCTGTTGCCGCTCGGATACAGCGGCATGTTTCTATCCGCCTTGATTGCGGCAACGCTGCTGCCAATGGGCTCCGAGCTGATTCTGCTGGCACTGATGGATCAAGGGCTGTCGCCATGGTGGCTCTGGTGTTGGGCCACCGTTGGCAACGTCGGCGGCTCGATGATCAATTACCTGATTGGCTACTGGGCCGGAGCAAGCCGGGTGAACCATTGGCGTAATCAGCGCTGGTGGCTGCGCGCTAATAGCTGGTTCAACCAATACGGTTACGGCACCTTACTGTTGGCCTGGCTGCCGGTGATTGGTGACCCGCTCACCTTGCTGGCTGGGTTAGCACGGCTGAAGTGGTACTGGGTACTGTTGCTGGTGTTTGTGGGCAAGGCCGGACGCTATGCCTTGCTGGTGTTGGGATGGGGTGCTGTTTAGAGCGCTGCTCTTATCTGTAGGAGGGATTTCAATCCCGACTCGGCCGCTGTGGGCGGCTATTATTGTGACGTTGCCAATTCGCGGATAAATCCGCTCCTACACGAGCCTGCTTTTATTTGTAGGAGGGATTTCAATCCCGATTCGGTCGCTGTGGGTGACCGTTGTTGTGTCGGGTACCACGTCGTCGGTTACTACTTCGCGGATAAATCCGCTCCTACACAAGCCTGCCTTTATTTGTAGGAGGGATTTCAATCCCGATTCGGCCGCTGCGGGCGGCTGTTGATGGAAAACGATGCTACTTCGCGGATAAATCTGCTCCTACACAAGCCTGAGCGCTGATTTACAGCGGCGCATCCATAATGCGTTGCACCTTGTTGAAGATTTCCTCGTACTCCGACTCCGCCGTTGAGTCTTTCACCACGCCGCCGCCGCCCCAGCATTCTGCGCCTTTTTCGGTCGCAACGATGGAGCGAATCAGAATGTTGAAGTCGGCTACGCCGCTGTCGCTGAAATAGCCAAACGAGCCGCAGTAAAGCCCACGCTGGCTGTGTTCCAGTTCTTGAATCACTTCCATGGCACGCTTCTTTGGTGCGCCAGTGATTGAACCGCCGGGGAAGGCATTTAGCACCGCATCCAGTGGGGTCAGCGTTGGCTGCACTTCGGCACTGATGGTGCTGACCATGTGATGCACGTTGGCGTGGGATTCAATATCAAACAGCTTGTCGACGCTCACGCTGCCGGGCCGTGCAGATCGGCCCAAATCGTTGCGCAGCAGGTCGACAATCATCAGGTTTTCGGCCTGGTTCTTTTCACTGCTGGCCAGCCATTGTTTGTTGGCTTCGTCTTCTTCGACCGTTGCGCCACGGGGGGCGGTGCCCTTGATCGGGCTGGTGACAATGCGGTGTTCTTCCAGCTTCACAAAACGTTCCGGGCTGACGCTGAACAGGGTCAGGGCATCGGATTTGAAGTAGCAGGAAAACGGTGCATCGAAATGTTGCAGCAACTCTGTCGGGTTGCGTTCGGTCAGGTTGGCTTGGCTATGGAAAGGCATGGTCAGGTTTACCTGATACACATCGCCTGCGTTGATGTATTCCTGCACGCGATCGAACGCCTGTTCGTAACGCTGATCATCCCAACCCGGCTTCCAGCTGGTTGGTTCTACAGCCACGTGGGCCGAGGCATCCAGCGCCTGTTGCAGCTGGGAGGTGATGTTGGCCACTTCGCTTTCCGTCATCGCTTGCGGTGCTCGCAGCTCGCACTGGTCAGAATCCAGGTCCAGTAAAATGCTGAAGGCGTAGCGATTGAATTCGGCGTACGGCAGCGCAGTTGTCGAGGTATCTGACTCAGTAATTGCACTGTTGGGCAAACCGGATACGGTAAAACGCCCGGCATCGTAACTGAAATACCCCATCCAGCCGCTGATAAACCGCTCGTGTGGTGCAGTCAGTCCAAGCTGGGTATGAAACCCTTGTTGGCCAAGGTCAGCGGTGAGCGCATTCCAGTCAATTGATGAGCGAACACAGCGTTGTTGGGTTGGCGCAAACGCCAGTACCGCCCAGCGTTTCTGGTCGGCAGCGTGCTCTCGCGGATGGCCACTCAAGCCGCTGTACAGCAGCGCCGGAGCAGGCAAACGATGGCAGGCAAACAACAAGGCTTGGGCGGAAAAAGACAGGGACTGGCAAAAATAAGGCATCAGGCCAAACAACACCGAAAATTCAAGAAAGCGATCAAGCGCGCTATTATCCGCCCCCGTAAAGTATCTTCACAACCCCTCGGGCAACGATTGTGGCGGTAAATTGCTATCCGGAGTCGCAAGGCGTCGTTTTTATCCCACTTTATGTTCGAACCAGCAGTCAGGAACTCCCTTGGAAAAGCATCCCGTAAACGTATCCACCGCCAGCGCCGACCAGCACGCCGTCATTTACAAATGCCCGGATAACCGCAACGGCCGTAAGCTGATTTTGTTGCACGGCGCGGGCATCGCCGGTGAATTGACCTGGACCTACGTGGTGAACTACCTGCAAGGCTGGAGCGAAATTCTGGTGCCAGATCTTGCGGGCATGGGAGGTTCCACATTCAAAGGCGTGGATCAGCCGATGGCGCAGGATTACGCCCGCCAGATAGAGGAGCTGATCGACAAGTTGGATTGGTGGGACGCCGATATTGCCGGTTATTCGTTTGGCGGCACCGTGGTGGGTGAACTGCTGAAGACCCACAGCTTCCCGCTTATTTACTTGCTGGAACCGGCCTGGTTGGCGGGCAATGACGCTGAGCATCTGGTTGAACGGCAGGAGCGCTATGCCGGATTGAGCGAACGCTTTGGCGCCGGGGACGATGCCGCTTATATCGACTTTCTGAATGCGGTATCGCCTAATCGCCGTGCAAATGCGATGGCCGACAAGGTTGCAATCAAACGCCTGAAAACCAACGCCAATGGCTTGCGTCAGGCGCTGCATGCAGTTAGTGAATCGCTTGGCAGCCAGCAGGAGTATTACCTGAACTGGGTCTCCGAGATTCCGGGGCTGAGCATGGTGGGAGAGAACAGCTCGCCGGATATGTACGCACGCCAGCAACGGTTGGAGCAGGAAAGTGCGGATTGGGTGTCGCAGTTGATTCCCGGAGCCGACCATTCGTTGGTATTTACCCACCCGAAGCAAGTCGCCCGGTTGATGAATGATCGTTTGAGTATGTTATTGGCCGATTTGGGCGAGTGATTTTACACAGCGTGTAGGGCGTGAATGTTGTGGGAGGGAATTTGTTTCTTACAGCAGTGTAGGTCTGATAAAGACGCGAAGCGGCTGCCATCTGACGTGTTGTATTCGCTGGCGCTGCGGCGTTGGATGGCACATCGCTGCGCTCGTTTATCCAACCTGTGTTGGTGGTTATGTAGGAGGGAATTTATTCCCGATAAGACCATCGAGAGCAAGCTCTCTCCCACACAATACTGACTCCCGACTCCCGACTCCCGACTCCCGACTCCCGACTCCCGACATTATGAATCAGGACTGCAATCGGCGCTGAAGGCCGGTTTCGGCCAATATCCGGGTGGAGATTTCCTCTACCGATTTGTCGGTGGTGCTGATGTATTTGATTTGCTCGCGCTCGAACAGGGCTTCTACTTCATCCACTTCGTGATAACACTGCTTTAACGACGCATAACGGCTGTTAGCGCGGCGTTCGTGGCGGATCACGGCCAGGCGGTCGGGGTCGATGGTGAGGCCAAATAACTTGCTGCGAAACTGCTCCAGTACCTTGGGTAATTTCAGGTCGGCCATGTCTTCTTCGGTCAGCGGGTAGTTGGCCGCGCGAATGCCGTATTGCATCGCCAGGTACAGGCAGGTTGGGGTTTTGCCGCAGCGCGATACCCCCACCAGAATAACGTCGGCGTCGCGGTAGTGACGGGTACGGGCACCGTCGTCGTTGTCGAGGGCGAAGTTCACCGAATCGATACGCGACAGGTAGGCCGGTGTAAGCGCTGAGTGGGATTTGCCGACGCTGTACGATGACGATACACCTAACGCTTGTTCCATCTTGCCCAGAAAGGTATCGAAAATATCAATCTTCAAGCCGTTGGCCTGTTCGATGATTTTGCGCAAATCGGCGTTGATCACGGTATCGAAAATAAGCGCCTGATGGCCGCTTTCTTCCGCTTGTTTGTTGATTTGCTCTACCGCTTTCTGGGCTTTTTCAACGGAGTCGACGTACGGAAAAGTGACCCGTTCGAAGTCAATGGTATCGAACTGTGCCAGCAGGCTGTTGCCCAGCATTTCTGCGGTAATGCCGGTGCCATCGGAAATAAAGTAGGCGAAGCGCTTCATATGGAAATTTGCGAGTCCTGCACTTAGTATTACGCGCACTTGCGGCCGACAACGGATGGTTGTTGAGAGCACAATAAGCAGGCTGCGTAACGTTGAACACGGAATAGAACACCATTCATCCAGTGCGGACGGTTCCGGATGCATCATTGCCGGGGTTGGTCGCTCAAGGTTGTGTTCAGGGTGGCCTGCATCAAAAACGATGATAAAGCCGCAAGTACAATCGACACAAAACAAGAGCCCGGATTTGGTCTGCGCACTCTGTTGAGCACTCAGAGCCCCCAATGCAGACACGTCGCCCGATGGTTCCGAATGGCTTCTAAAACGCTCGATAGTACAGGAGAACAACGTTGACTGACTATGTACTTTGGTTTGATCAGGTAGGCATGGGCGATGTAGACCGTGTCGGTGGCAAGAATGCGTCACTGGGTGAAATGATCAGCCATTTGGCCAATGCGGGCGTGACCGTCCCCAATGGTTTTGCTACCACCGCCGATGCTTATCGTGAGTTTCTGGCTTACGAAGGATTGGCCGGGCGCATTAACGAAGCGCTGCAAAACCTCAATGTCGATGATGTTCGTCAACTGGCAGACGTCGGCAGCACCATCCGTAAGTGGATTCTGGATGCGCCACTGCCACCAAAGCTGGAAGAAGCCATTCGCCAGTCTTTTGAAAAATTGCAGGACGGCAACGCCAACATGGCCGTTGCGGTTCGTTCATCTGCTACCGCAGAAGACCTGCCGGACGCCTCGTTTGCCGGCCAGCAGGAAACCCACCTGAACATCGTTGGCGTTGAAAACGTCTTGCACGCTGTACGCGACGTGTTTGCTTCTTTGTTTAACGATCGTGCGATTGCCTACCGCGAGCATCAGGGCTTTGACCATGCCCAGATTGCCTTGTCGGCTGGCGTCCAGCGCATGGTGCGCAGTGAAACCGCATCCAGCGGTGTGATGTTCACCATTGATACCGAATCCGGCTTCGATCAGGTGGTGTTTGTTACCTCGTCTTACGGCCTTGGTGAAACCGTGGTGCAGGGTGCTGTGAACCCGGATGAGTTCTATGTTCACAAGAACAATCTGAAAGAAGGTCGCCCGGCGATCCTGCGCCGCAACCTTGGTGCCAAAGCCATCAAAATGGTGTACTCCGAAGCCGCAGCCGTAGGCAAGTCGGTTGAGACCCAGCGCGTTGACCGTGAGCTGCGTCAGCAGTTTTCCATCAATGATGCGGAAGTGCAGCGTCTGGCCGAAATGGCACTGATTATTGAAAAACACTACGGCCGCCCAATGGACATTGAGTGGGCCAAAGACGGCGATGACCAGCAGTTGTACGTGGTGCAAGCCCGTCCTGAAACGGTTAAAAGCCGCGCCAGCAAAAACGTGATGGAGCGCTACCTGCTGAAAGAAACCGGCAAGGTTGCCGTTGAAGGCCGCTCTATTGGTCACCGGATTGGCTCCGGTAAAGTGCGTATTCTGCGCGACATCGACGAGATGGATCAGGTGCAGGAAGGCGATGTGCTGGTGGCCGACATGACCGACCCGGATTGGGAACCGATCATGAAGCGTTCCGCGGCCATCGTGACCAACCGGGGTGGACGTACCTGCCACGCGGCGATCATTGCGCGTGAACTGGGTATTCCGGCGGTCGTAGGCTGTGAAGACGCCACCGAGCGTTTGCAAGACGGTCAGGAAGTGACGGTTTCCTGTGCCGAAGGTGACACCGGTTTTGTTTACGAAGGTGCGCTGGACTTCGATATTCGCACCAACAGCGTTGAATCCATGCCGGATCTGCCGTTCAAAATCATGATGAACGTCGGTAACCCGGACCGTGCTTTCGACTTCCAGGGCCTGCCCAACGCCGGTGTTGGTCTGGCGCGTTTGGAGTTCATCATTAACCGCATGATTGGTGTGCATCCGAAGGCCTTGTTGAACTTCGACAACCTGCCGGAAGATCTCAAGCCAACCGTGCAACGTCGTTTCTCGGGCTATAACGGCCCGGTGGATTTCTACGTTGAAAAGCTGGTGGAAGGCATTTCCTCGTTGGCGGCGGCGTTCTGGCCAAAACGCGTGATCGTGCGTTTGTCGGACTTCAAATCGAACGAATACGCTAACCTGATTGGCGGCCGTTTGTACGAGCCGGAAGAAGAAAACCCGATGCTGGGTTTCCGTGGTGCTTCCCGTTACATCTCCAAGAACTTCCGTGATTGCTTCGAGTTGGAATGCCGGGCAATGCGCAAGGTGCGTGATGAAATGGGCTTCACCAACGTCGAAATCATGGTGCCGTTCGTGCGTACGCCGGGCGAAGCCGAGCAGGTAGTTGGCTTGCTGAAAGAGAATGGTCTGGAGCGTGGCGTTAATGATCTGAAACTGATCATGATGTGCGAACTGCCAGCCAATGCCCTGTTGGCCGAAGAATTTCTCGAACACTTCGACGGGTTCTCAATTGGCTCCAATGATTTGACCCAGTTGACGCTGGGACTGGACCGCGATTCAGGTATCATTGCTCACCTGTTTGATGAGCGTAACCCGGCAATCAAAAAACTGCTTGAAAATGCCATTCAGGCCTGTAAAAAACAGGGCAAATACGTTGGCATTTGCGGGCAAGGACCTTCCGACCACCCAGACTTCGCCCAGTGGCTGATGGAACACGGTATTGATAGTGTGTCCCTCAACCCGGATTCGGTACTGGATACCTGGTTCTTCCTCGCAGAAAAGGCATAATCGCGCTCCGCTGGCCAATGTCTGGTTAGCGCGCGGATTGTCGATGGGCTGTTTCGAAAGAAATGGCCCATTCTTGTTTGAGGCACTTTTGCATGAAAAGCAGCAGCGAGCTGTTTCCTGTCACACTGGCCAGAGCCGAGCACCTGGCCGGATTCACAGACGATGTGTATCTGATCAAGCACAACCTTGATCAGGATCGTACGGTTGAAATCGCCGTGACGCACCTGTCGTCTGGCACCTATGAAACCTCCCCGGCGCGGGACGGCCGTCATCCACCGGTGGTGCTGCTGCATGGCGCCTACAACAACCGTACCTTGTGGCTGCAACACAACGGCGAGGGACTGGCTGCCTGGCTGGTGCGTCAGGGGTTTGATGTATGGGTTATGGAAATGCGCGGCCACGGTTATTCGCCGCGTAATCTGGATTACAAGCTCAATACCGTTGAGCAATACGCGCTGTACGACATTCCGGCGGTACATGCTTTTGTGCGTGAAAAGTCGGGCGAGTACCCCAGCTGGGTAGGCCACTCGCTGGGTGGCGTGACGTTGTCGACGGCCATTGCCGCAGGCAAGCTGACGGCTGAAAACTGCCCGGGCGTGATGACGTTTGGCGCCCAGGTGTTCAAGCGACCATGGTACGTATGGATGCCGATGGGCGGCACCGCCGCGCGCATTATGATGTCGCGCAAGCAGGAGCTGGATGGTCGTAAGGCGGGCATTGGCCCGGAAAACGAACCGGTTGGCATCAAAAAGGAAATGCTGGCGCGCCAGACGTTGTTTGGTAAATGGCAGCTGCACGAGCAAAAAGAGCCGCTGCTACCAGGTTGGAAAGCCGCCCAGCTGCCGGTGTTTATGCTGATGGGCGCTGCCGACGAAATTGACCCGGTGAAATACTGTCAGCGTTTCTTCGATCATTACGGCGAAGATCACGGCAATGCGGTTGAAAAGCGCGCCCAGACTCTGGGCACCGCAACCGGCTTCACCATCGACTACAACCATCAGGAAATGATCCGCAGCGAATACGCCAGTAAGGAAATCTGGCCTCTGGTTGAAAGCTGGCTGGATGAGCGTGCCATCCTCAAATAACGGATATACGCATGTTCGCTTGATAACCTCGAAAGGGCACCTTTGGTGTCCTTTCTCGTTTTGGGGCTAAAAATCGTCCTTCTGAATAGCGCCCATTCACCAAAGTACCGTTCCCTGTGTTGGCTGGCTGGTTTATAACGGTAACGATTTTTAATGCATCTTCCAGAAGGAAATGGCCATGACCGACATTCTGACCCCAGACCTGTGTGACGCTTACGAAGGCGAAATTGAAGTGGTTGAGCCGCTGTTCAACAACTACGGTGGCCGCTCGTCGTTTGGTGGTGAAATCGTTACCATCAAGGCGTTTGAAGATAACTCCAAGGTTCGTGAACTGGTGGCGACGGAAGGCGCTGGCAAGGTGTTGGTGGTTGATGGCGGCGGTTCGCTACGTCATGCCATGCTGGGCGATATGCTGGCGGAAAAAGCCGAAAAGAACGGCTGGGAAGGCATCATCATCAACGGCTGTATTCGTGATGTGGACGCCATCATGGAAACTGACCTGGGTGTTCAGGCGCTGGCGACCATCCCTATCAAAACCGAAAAGCGTGGCCTGGGCGACGTTAACGTCGACGTAAAATTCGGCGGTGTTGTCTTCAAACCAGGTTGCTACGTGTATGCCGACAATAACGGCATTATTGTGTCGGCTAAACCGCTGGAAATGCCTGAGGGCTGATTTTTTCCTATTCTTCCAGGCCGTAATCATGGCTTATCGCGACGGCATGGCGAACGTGTCTGCCGTCGTTGATGTTGTGTTATCTTGGCGGTTCGTCTATCTACTGTCACTACTGTCAGGTACGCCATGTCGACGCGACTTTCCCAATTGCTCTCTTACTTCTCCCATAACGCCTTTGGCCTAAAACGCTGTGCTCCGCTTGTGATGCCTGTGCTGCTGCTTGCGTCTGTGTTTTGCGGCTCCGATGTATTGGCTCAACAGGCACTGGCTCAATCGGCCTCTAATGGTAAAGCGCTGGATCAGATCGCCAGTATTACGGTGAACGGTGAGGTGTATCTGAAGCAAGATCAGCTGTTGCAATGGCTCAAGCATCAGGGGGTTGCGGTTTCTCCGCCTGTAACGCCACCGGCATCCCAATCTGCCGCTCCGCAGGCAAGCGCGCCGAAATCCAATCCGCCAAGCCGTGAATATCAGGGCACTGCGAAAATTCGCCATGCCGTCGTGACAGGGCCAGCGTGGAATTGCAGTCTGAAACCACCATTTGCCGACAACTTCTTTGAAGCCACAGCGGCGACACGCCACCAAGCAACGAATTGGGTATCCGGGGAGTGCATGAAAGCGCTGCAAGACGCCGTGCAATGCCGTGAATCCCGCGTCGTGTGTTCAGAAGACTAAAAGGTTCAGAGGACTCAGACGTTCAGAGGACTCAGACGTTCAAAACATCAGGCTGACCGCTGCAAAGCAGCCAAAGCTGATGGCGGCAGCGGCATACATCAGCTGCACTGAAAGCTGAATATCTTGCGGGGTCGCGTCGCGGCCTTCGCCCCCAATCCAGGGTTTGTCGACAACTTCGCCAAAATAGACGTTCGGGCCGCCCATACGCATTCCCAGTGCGCCAGCCACCGCAGCTTCAGGCCAGGCGCAATTCGGACTCTTGTGGTTACGACGATCGCGCCAGCCAATCCGTAGTGCCTGCTGCCAGTTCAATTTCAACAGCAACGCCGCGATGGCGAAAAACATCAGACTCAAGCGGGCAGGGAGCCAATTGGCAAGGTCATCGAGCCGGGCTGATACAAAACCAAAGTGCCGGTACTTGTCGTTTTTATAGCCCACCATGGAATCCAGAGTGTTCACGGCTTTGTAGGCAACCATTGCCGGAATGCCACCAATAAACAGCCAGAACAAGGGCGCAATGACGCCATCAACGGTGTTTTCGGCCACGGTTTCGACCGTGGCGCGGGCAATGGCGGTTTCATCCAGCTGGCTGGTGTCGCGGCCGACAATCCAGGACAGCTTTTCACGACTGTCGGCCAGTGAGCCGGAATTTAATGCGTCCAATACCTGATGGGCCGCATCGGCCAGACTGCGGGTCGCCAGCAGCTGGTAAGCAATAACCACCTGCACCAGAACAGCCAGCAGCGGGTGCAAAGCAGCGGCCAGAAACAGCACGCCAAGGCATACCAGCACCGACAGTCCAACCACCCAACACCAGAGCACCAAGCCCGCGAGAAGTTGTTGCTGAGGGGCGGCGTCTGCTTTCAACAGCCAGCGTTCTGAAGCAGAAATCAGCTTGCCAATCCAGATAACCGGATGGGGCCAGTGGTGCGGGTCACCGAGTTTCAGGTCCAGCAGAAAAGCGCTTAACCAGTAGAGAACAGTCACAGTGTTGGGTCCAGGCAAAGAGGCTTGCACTGTGCCTGTGTGGGCCTCCGGATTCAATACATTGGGTACTACCAAAGGATTGATAATCCTGTGATGACAGCGCAGTCATTTTGTCGTCTACTCTGAATCGCAGGGTTTCCAGAAAAACCTGATTAATTCACTCGGGTTTGTTCTATGCCATGGACAAACCATCCTGAACGCCGCTGTAGCGTTGCAACCGTCCCGGCCTCATGCTGCGCGCCGTTTACATCCTTTTACTCGTTTGAGGTAACTATGACTGCTGATACGGCTACCAACCCGATCAAGGCGTTGAGCCCGCTGGCTGTTGGTTTGATTTTGCTGGCATTGACCATGGGGGGCTTTGGCATTGGCACCGGCGAGTTCGCCACCATGGGCCTGATGCCCTTTATGGCCAGTGACCTTGGCGTATCAGAACCCATGGTGGGGCATTTGATCAGTGCGTACGCTCTTGGCGTCGTGGTAGGTGCGCCGTTGGTGGCTTTCATGGGGGCCAGATTCAAGCGTCGAACCCTGCTGTTAATCCTGATGCTGTGTTTTGCGGCGGGCAACACAGCCAGTGCGCTGGCAGGGGATTACCAAACACTGATGATTTTCCGCTTTATTGCCGGTTTGCCTCACGGTGCTTATTTCGGCGTTGCGTCTTTAGTGGCTGCATCTTTGGTTGGGCCTGAAAAGCGTGCCAAGGCGGTTGCATCGGTACTGACGGGTCTTACGGTGGCGATGTTGATTGGCAACCCGCTCTCAAGCTGGGTAGGGCAGGTTATGAGCTGGCGACTGGCTTTTGGCTTTGTGGCAGCGATCGCGATCCTGACCGTAGTGATGATCTTTGTGTTTTTGCCACCCAACCCAACCGAGAAGCGCAGTAATCCGGCCAAGGAAATGCACGACTTCAACCGCACGAACGTTTGGCTGTCGCTGTTGATCGGCTCGATTGGTTTCTCCGGCATGTTCTGTGTGTTCAGCTACATTGCGCCCACCTTGCAGTACGTTACCAAGGCCCAGGATGGCTGGATTCCAGTCGCTATGGCGGCATTCGGTTTGGGAGGCATTGTTGGCAACCAGGCTGGTGGCTGGCTGTTCGACAAGCTGGGCTTTAAAGCCGTCGGATGGATTTTGCTGTGGAGTGCATTGGTATTGCTAGTGTTTCCGTTTACCGCGCAATCGCTGCCAGCGGTACTGGCTAGCTGCGTCGTGATCGGCACCATGGTAAGTCTGTCTGCACCGCTGCAAACCCACCTGATGGACATTGCTGGTGAAGCACAAACACTGGCGGCAGCGTCCAACCAGTCTGCTTTCAACGTTGCCAATGCCATTGGCCCATGGTTTGGTGGTATGGCGATTTCCGCAGGCCTGGGCTGGACCTCAACCGGTTATATTGGCGCAGCGACAGCCGTCGTGGCATTGGCGGTGTTCTGGTACGCCGACCGCCATCTCAACAAAGAAGCGGTAGCGGTTGGCTAAAGGTTAACCTTTCGTTGGGTAGGCATCTCGCACCCAACGAAACACCTGATTCGCAGGTTGGGCCCCGCCCATCTTCTGTTGGGCAGGGCCCAACCTACATCTGTAGGAGGGAATTTATTCCCGAACAGGGGCATCGAGAGCAAGCTCTCTCCCACAACTCGGTTGACCTCTGGCCCCAACTCCATCCTCTCCACTTCACTTCGTATACAAACCTGCTTGGCATTCCTGCTTAACCTGCCTTTTGTACGCTCGGGTTTCTATTTTGTATACAATCTACAACCAAGGTCGATTGAAAACGGTTTGAAAGGCCAATATTGTGACTACCCATAACAAGATTGTAGACAAACAGGGCGAACGCCTGTCGAGAGCATCATCCATGACTGAAACCCAAACGCTTGCTGAAAAAGTCTTTGCCGACGTCACCACCGAGATTGTTCGGGGTGAGCGCAAGCCGGGTGAGCGTATTTCGGAACAGATGCTGGTGGAGAAATACGGCGGCAGTCGGGCGCCTATGCGTGAAGCCATCCAGAAACTGGAAGCCCGCCATTTGGTGGTGCGTATTCCCCATGCCGGTGCCCGGGTAGTGTCTCTGTCGTTGGCTGAGCTGCGCGATATTTATGAGGTGCGGGTCGAGCTGGAAAGCATGGCCTGCCGATTGGCGGCCGAGCGCATGACCGACGATGAAATCGCCGAACTGCAACAGCTGCTGAAAAACCACGAAGATTCCATCGAAGCCGAGCAGGGCATGGCCTATTACCAAAAAGCCGGTGATCTGGATCTGCACTATCGGTTGATTCGTGGCAGCAAGAACGAACGCCTGCATCAGATGTTGTGCGGTGAGCTGTATCACCTGGTGCGTATGTATCGCTATCAAACCAGCACCAGTGAGAAACGGCCGTTGCAGGCACTGCAAGAACACCAACGCATTGTCGAGGCCATTGCCGCCCGCGATGCGGAGCTCGCTGAGCTGCTGATGCGACGCCATATTCAGACGTCGCTGCAGAACCTTGAATTCCTGTTGGAACAGTCGCAAGCATAAGAAAAGGAGGGTCGTATGACTCCGGGTCAGAAATTCCGTCAGGCGCTGGCGAACAACAAACCGCTGCAAATTGTCGGCACCACCAATGCCTATCACGCCATGATGGCCGAGCGTGTCGGTCATCAGGCTGTCTATCTTTCGGGCGGTGGCGTGGCCAATCATTCGTACGGTTTGCCGGATCTGGGCATGACGACCATGAACGATGTGCTGGAAGACGTTCGTCGTATCAGCAGTGCAGTTGAAACCCCGCTGCTGGTGGATATCGATACCGGCTGGGGTGGTGCTTTTAACATCGGCCGCACCATCAAGGAAATGATCAAGGCCGGTGCGGCGGCGGTGCACCTGGAAGATCAGGTGGCGCAAAAGCGTTGCGGCCATCGCCCGAACAAGGAAATCGTCTCCCTGGAAGAGATGGTGGATCGCGTTAAAGCCGCGGTAGACGCCAAAACCGACAGCGACTTCTTTGTGATTGCCCGTACCGATGCCTTTCAGCAAGAAGGTCTGAACGCTGCTGTAGAACGTGCCCAGGCATGTCTGGAAGCCGGTGCCGACGGCATTTTCGCCGAAGCCGTGCATACCCTTGAAGACTATCAGGCGTTCGCGGATGGCATTGGTGGGGCGCACTTGCTGGCCAACATTACCGAATTTGGTGCGACGCCGTTGTTCAATAAAAACGAATTGGCTGAACACGGTGCCACCATGGTGCTGTACCCGCTGTCGGCGTTTCGCGCGGCTAACAAGGCGGCCTTGAACGTGTTCGAACATATTCTGGCGGACGGTGACCAGAAAGCCGTGGTCGACACCATGCAGACCCGTATGGAGTTGTACGATTTTCTGAACTACCACGACTTTGAAGAAAAGCTGGATGCCTTGTTCAAGGAAGGCAAAAACAAATAATCACTGCTTTGCAAGTCATCAGAGGGTCGACCAAGGCCCACTGGTGCAATCATCGGCAACGCCGTAAAACGGCAAGCGGCAACACCGATGAACCGTAAAACAACAAGTTGGCTGAAGTCCCACTGCCAACCTGGTTGCAAGTTTGCACCGGCCAGGTAGAAAAGACTCCCCAAAACGCTGCGTCAGACAGCGAGTCAGGGGCTTCAGCCGGCATATAAACAACGGAGAACGTGACATGGCTGAAGCAAAAAAACTGGCAGGCGCTGGCCTGCGTGGCCAATCCGCAGGTGAAACCGCCTTATGCACCGTCGGCAAAACCGGCGCTGGCCTGACTTACCGTGGCTACGACATCAAGGAGTTGGCCGACAACGCCCAATTTGAAGAGGTTGCCTATCTACTGTTATACGGCAAATTGCCCAACCAGACCGAGCTGAGCGCCTACAAAGCACGCCTGAAAGGCATGCGTGCATTGCCCGCCGCACTGAAAACCGTGCTGGAACAGATTCCGGCCGACGCCCACCCAATGGACGTTATGCGTACCGGCGCTTCCATGCTGGGTAATCTGGAAGAAGAAAAAGACTTCTCTGAAGCCCAAGACAAAATCGACCGCATGCTGGCGGTTTTCCCGGGCATGATCAATTACTGGTACAACTTTACCCATAACGATGGCTTGCGCGTCGAGGTTGAAACCGAGGCGGATTCCATCGCCGAACAGTTCCTCTGGACCTTGCATAACAAGAAGCCCGAGCCGCTGCACGTAGACGTAATGCACGCCTCGCTGATCCTCTACGCCGAGCACGAATTCAACGCATCGACCTTCACCGCCCGTGTGTGTGCGTCGACCTTGTCGGACATTCACAGCTGCGTCACCGGTGCTATTGGCTCCCTGCGTGGCCCCCTGCATGGCGGCGCTAACGAAGCCGCGATGGCGATGATTCAGGATTGGCGCTCTGCCGATGAAGCTGAAGATAAGATCATGGGGATGCTGGCTCGCAAGGACAAGATCATGGGTTTTGGCCACGCCATCTACCGTGAGTCTGACCCGCGTAACGCCATCATCAAGGAATGGTCGAAAAAGCTCTCTGAGAATGTGGGGGATGAACACCTGTACGCCGTTTCAGAGCGTGTCGAAGCCGTGATGTGGCGCGAGAAAAAGCTGTTCTGTAACGCCGACTTCTTCCACGCCTCGGCGTATCACTTTATGGGCATTCCAACCAAGTTGTTCACGCCGATTTTTGTTTGTTCACGGGCTTCAGGCTGGTGTGCACACGTGTTAGAGCAGCGCGCTAACAACCGCATTATTCGTCCATCGGCGGACTACACTGGCCCTGAAAGTGCCGCGTGGGTGCCGATTGAAGAGCGCGGTTAATAGCCGCTCTTGAGCATGGCGATATCAAAAGGCGGTGTAGGCATTCATGTCCTGATGTCCTCTTCGGGGGTCTTACCCCCGGGCCGGACGGGCAAGCCCCCGCCTTGCGCTGACGGCTCACGGATTCGTTTTTTGCTGCATGCTCGCGACGGACTCGCTCAGATTCGGCATCCCTGCCTCAACTGAGCTGAGAAAACATCCATGTTTTCTCGTCCTGCACGCATTTGCGAAAAACGGTTCGCCGAATGCGCGATCGGTATACGCAAGGCCGGGGATAAGTTCCCCAGAAGGTCATAGGCTCTTCGACTTCCAGAACCCGTTACCCAGAACAATTGCCATAGGATGGGCGCTCGCGCCCATCAATAAAAAATGATGACTGGCACTCTCCAACCACCCAACGGAGAGATCAAAGCGACCAGAAGAGAGATCACCATGAACAGCAATTTCCGTAAACCGCTTGCCGGTACCGACCTCGACTACTTCGATACCCGCGCCGCGGTCGAAGCCATCGAGCCAAGCTCGTATGACGGCCTGCCATACACCTCCCGTATTCTGGCCGAACAGCTGGTGCGCAAGTGTGAGCCCGAGCTGCTTAACGACGCACTGGGCCAGCTGATTGAGCGCAAGCGTGATCTCGATTTTCCGTGGTATCCGGCCCGTGTGGTCTGCCACGACATCCTTGGCCAAACCGCGCTGGTGGATTTGGCGGGCTTGCGGGATGCCATTGCCGAGCAGGGCGGTGATCCGTCCAAAGTGAATCCAGTGGTGCCAACCCAGCTGATCGTCGATCACTCGTTAGCGGTGGAAGCACCGGGTTTTGATCCGGATGCCTTTGAGAAGAACCGCGCCATTGAAGACCGTCGCAATGAAGACCGTTTCCACTTTATTGAGTGGACCAAAACCGCATTTGAAAACGTCGATGTGATTCCGGCGGGTAACGGCATCATGCACCAGATCAATCTGGAGAAAATGTCACCGGTCGTGCAATCACGCGAAGGCGTGGCGTTTCCGGACACTTGCGTTGGTACCGACTCTCACACCCCACATGTTGATGCCCTGGGCGTAATTTCCGTTGGTGTGGGTGGTCTGGAAGCCGAAACCGTGATGCTAGGCCATCCGTCGATGATGCGTCTGCCGGATATCGTCGGTGTGAAACTGACTGGCAAGCGCCAGCCGGGCATTACAGCCACCGACATCGTACTGGCGTTGACCGAGTTTCTGCGTGCCGAACGGGTGGTAGGGGCTTACGTGGAATTCTTCGGTGAGGGAGCTAACAGCCTGTCTGTAGGGGACCGTGCCACCATTTCCAATATGACACCGGAATTTGGTGCCACGGCGGCCATGTTCTACATCGATGAACAAACCATCGATTACCTGAAGCTGACGGGTCGTGAACCTGAGCAAGTGGCTTTGGTAGAGCAATACGCCAAAGAGACCGGCCTGTGGGCGACGGCCCTTGAAGCTGCCGAGTACGAACGTGTGCTGGAATTCGATCTGTCGACCGTCGTGCGCAATATGGCCGGCCCATCCAACCCTCATCGCCGTCTGCCAACCACGGCGCTGGGTGAGCGTGGTATTGCTGATGCTCAAAAGCTTACCGAAGCCAAACAACACGAAGCGGATGGCCTGATGCCGGATGGCGCTGTGATCATCGCTGCGATCACTTCCTGCACCAATACTTCCAACCCGCGCAACGTCGTGGCTGCTGGCCTGTTGGCCAAAAAAGCCAACGAACTGGGGCTGGTGCGTAAGCCATGGGTAAAGACCTCGTTTGCTCCTGGCTCCAAGGTCGCCAAACTGTATCTGGAAGAATCCGGCTTGCTGCCTGAGTTGGAAAAACTCGGATTCGGTATCGTCGCCTACGCCTGTACCACCTGTAATGGTATGTCCGGTGCTTTGGACCCGGCGATTCAGCAGGAGATTATCGACCGCGACCTGTATTCCACCGCTGTACTGTCCGGTAACCGTAACTTCGATGGCCGTATTCATCCGTATGCCAAGCAAGCGTTTCTGGCTTCGCCGCCATTGGTTGTGGCTTACGCCATTGCCGGTACTGTACGTTTTGATATCGAGCAGGACGTTCTGGCTACTGTTGAGGTGGATGGAGAGGCCAAGGAAATCACCCTCAAAGATCTGTGGCCGTCGGATGAAGAAATCGACGCCATTGTTGCCGCCAGCGTCAAGCCAGAGCAGTTCAAACAGGTGTATATCCCGATGTTCGATCTGGGTGAAAAAGAGCAGGCTGAAAGCCCGCTGTACGCCTGGCGTGAGCAGTCCACCTATATCCGAAGACCGCCCTATTGGGAGGGCGCTTTGGCCGGCGACCGCACACTGACTAACATGCGTCCACTGGCGATTTTGCCAGACAACATCACCACGGATCACCTGTCGCCATCGAACGCCATTCTGATGAACAGCGCAGCGGGCGAATACCTGCACAAGATGGGTCTGCCGGAAGAAGACTTTAACTCCTACGCCACCCACCGTGGTGACCATTTGACCGCCCAACGCGCGACCTTGGCGAACCCGAAACTGATGAACGAAATGTGTCGCGATAGCCAGGGCAATGTGATTCAGGGATCGCTGGCTCGGGTTGAACCGGACAGCGAGCAAATGCGCATGTGGGAAGCCATCGAAACCTACATGAATCGCCGTCAGAACCTGATCATTGTTGCTGGTGCGGATTACGGTCAGGGCTCTTCCCGTGACTGGGCTGCCAAAGGCGTGCGCCTGGCGGGTGTTGAAGTGATTGTGGCGGAAGGCTTCGAACGTATTCACCGTACCAACCTGATCGGTATGGGTGTGTTGCCGGTGCAGTTCCACGAAGGCATCAACCGCCATACGCTGGAACTCGACGGCACTGAAACCTACAGCATCATTGGCGATGTTGCCCCTCGTGGCGAGTTAACGCTGGTGATTACCCGCACCTCGCTTGGCCACGAAGGTGAAATGGTGGAAGTGGGTGTTACCTGCCGTCTGGATACTGCGGCAGAAGTCGAGGTGTACAAGGCCGGTGGGGTATTGCAGAAGTTCGCCCGCGATTTTCTGCAAGGGGCCTGAAGCTATCTACAGCTGGGCGTCTGGGGTCGGATGGCGCTTCGCTTATTCGGCCTACGGTGAAATTGCAGGGTGATCCGTGTTCATGGGTCTGGAACGTAGGAGCTGGCTTGCCTGCGAAAAGGCGCTTGTGGTGCGCGGTGCACACCCTACGAAGGGAGAGTCGGATGGCGCTTCGCTTATTCGACCTACGAAGGGTGAGTCGGATGGCGCTTCGCTTATTCGACCTACGATGAATTGTAGGATGGGCCCGGCCCATCTTCTGTTGGGCGGGGCCCAACCTACGGAAATTACGTCGGCGTATCGTTTTTGGCGCCCGACGAAAAAGGTATAAACCATGGCTCATCTTCCTCAAATAAAAATCCCGGCGACTTACATTCGTGGCGGTACTTCCAAAGGCGTGTTTTTCCGTCGTGAAGATCTGCCTGAGGCAGCCCAGCAACCAGGGGCGATACGTGATGCGATTCTGATGCGGGTGGTCGGTAGCCCGGACCCGTACGGCCAACAGATTGATGGGATGGGCAATGCGTCGTCCAGCACGTCGAAGACGGTGATTGTGGATCGTCCGAGCGTGGCAGGACACGACGTTGACTATCTGTTCGGTCAGGTGGCCATCGACAAACCCTTTGTCGACTGGTCGGGTAACTGCGGCAATCTGACGGCGGCGGTGGGTGCATTTGCCATTATGTCGGGCTACGTCGCCGCTGAGAAAATCCCGCAAAACGGCATTTGCACCGTACATATTTGGCAGAAAAACATCAGTAAAACCATTGTCGCTCATGTGCCAATTACCAATGGCGAAGTGCAGGAAACCGGCGACTTTGAGCTGGACGGTGTGACCTTTCCAGCAGCGGAAGTCGTGATTGAATTTATGGACCCGGCCGATGGCGAGGGCTCCATGTTCCCAACCGGCAATGTGGTTGATCAGCTGGAAGTACCGGCCTTTGGCGACAAGCCCGCAGCGAGTTATCAGGCGACCATGATCAATGCCGGTATCCCGACCATCTTCCTGAATGCAGCGGATATCGGTTATAGCGGCACCGAGTTGCAAAAAGACCTCAACAGCAACGCCGAAGCCTTGGCCTGGTTTGAACACGTGCGTGCTCATGGGGCCATTAAAATGGGTTTGATCAAGGAATTGGACGAAGCCAAAACCCGTCAGCACACGCCCAAAATTGCTTTTGTTGCGCCAGCGAAGGCGTATACCTCATCGAGCGGTAAGGACATTGCCGAGGCTGATATTGATGTGTGTGTGCGGGCGCTGTCGATGGGTAAGTTGCACCACGCCATGATGGGCACAGCATCTGTGGCGATTGCCACGGCGGCAGCGGTTCCGGGGACTCTAGTGAATCTGGCGGCTGGTGGCGGTGATCGAACGTCCGTTACCTTTGGTCATCCATCCGGCACCTTGAAAGTCGGGGCGGAAGCTCGTCTGGTCGACGGCGATTGGACTGCCACCAAGGCGGTCATGAGCCGAAGTGCACGAGTGATGATGGAAGGCTGGGTGCGCGTACCCGGCGAGCTAGGGACCCTCTGAATAACTCTGCACTGCTCTGCGTGAGTCCTGCAGGTTGTCAGAACAAGGCGGCGAATGCAGTGAAATGACTTGTCCTTTCCAAATTCGCCAACACCGTTCTGGCAGTCTGCAGGCCGCGCCCTACGGGGATGACAGGGCATTGCTGACTCTGTGTCGCTGATTTTTGACTTGACCCGTCAGGCCTGCAAATCAGCTTCGTGATTCAGCTTCGCCTTGTCATCCAGAGCGGGCACCGAGTTATTCAGAGGGTCCCTATATCCGAGGCGGAATAAGTGGCCTGATGGCTGTTCACAGCGCCGACTTATACCGCTCCATTAAGGTCTCAATCAGCATGATGTCGAAGGTATCAATCGCCGCCAGCAGGTTGATACCAATTTCCTGAAATTCAACCAGTTGGTCTTTTTCAGACAGGTCAATGAGCTGTTCGGCAAAGGCTTTGGTGTCGTCCAGACTTTGGGTGGTGTTGGCTTTTTTGAACATCGGCGCCAGCTGCTGGGCCAGCTTACCGCGTTGTTCCGGGGTGCTACTGCCGGTATCGCCACCTGTATTGCTGCTACCGGTATTGCCAAGTCTGTCAGTCGGCTTGCCCGCTGATGATCCCGCGGAATGCCCCGGTCTGATGGTTGGGCTATCGACGGACTGGTGCGGTAGCCAGGGCTTCAGCATGGATACCAGCTCACGCCGCAATACGGGTTTGCGTAAATGGCCGTTGAACATGGCCAGCTGGCCCGGGTCTTCCGGGTTGTTGACCACCGAGGCGGTGAGGGCAATTACGGGTAAATCCGGGTGCTTGGCGCGTATCTGGCGAGTGGCTTCATAGCCGTCCATCACGGGCATTCGTATGTCCATCAATACGGCATCAACTTCTTGTGCATTACGCCCCAAAATGTCCACGGCTTGCTGGCCGTCCTCGGCTTCGATGATCCGAACGGAGGACTGGTCAAAAATCTGTTTGATCAGCTCCCGATTGTTGCTGATGTCGTCGACCACCATCACGCTGCAGGAGGTAAAAATACCGACGGTTTCGGCGGCTGGTGTGGCGGCGCGGTCGATGGCGTCGGCCATGTCGATGCTGGCGATATCCAGCGCTGGCAGCCTGACGATAAAGCAGGCGCCTTCTCCCGGCGTGCTTTCAACCGAAATCACCCCATTCATCATCTCTACCAGTCGTTTGGAAATGGCAAGGCCCAGTCCGGTGCCACTGGCATCGTTGGCTTGTTTGTCGACCAGTTGTTCGAATTCACCAAAAATCAGCTGCTGATCGTGTTCGGAGATGCCAATGCCAGTATCGCAGACCCGAATTTCGAGCCCGACTTTGGATAGGTGATCGTCAATGTGAAGAATTTTGGTTTCAATGGCGATGTGCCCTTCGGCGGTGAATTTGACGGCGTTGCCGACCAGGTTGATCAATACCTGACGCAAGCGAATGTTATCCACCAAGACGGCTCTGGGCAGACCGGGATCGGTGTTGACCACCAGATCCAGCCCTTTGGAGGTGGTCGTCAGCGAGAAAAACTCAGCAATCTCGTCCACCAGGTGATTGATGCTGGTGGGTGCAGTACGAATTTCCAGTTTGCCGGATTCAATTTTGGACAGATCCAGAATGTCGTTAATCAGCTGCAATAGCGACTCACCTGCTTTGTGTACGGTATCGACGTATGTACGCAGGCGTGGCTTGTCGAGTTGTTCACTGAGCAGTTCGGTAAAGCCAATGATGGCGTTCATCGGCGTGCGGATTTCATGGCTCATATTGGCCAGGAAGGTGGATTTTGCCCGGTTGGCTACTTCGGCTGCTTCCTTGGCGCGGGCCAACTCTGATGTCAGTCGTTTGGACTCGGTGATGTTGCGGAACACAGCATAAACGGCGGGTTTGCCTTCCAGCAGGATTTTGGTCAGTGAAATGTCGACCCACAGCTTATTGCCGTCGCTGTTGCAGACCATCAGTTCAAACTGATGGTTGCCTGCGTTCAAGCAGACTGAAAAAGCGCGCAACAAAAGCTCTTGGGTGTCCATGCCACCGGGTTGTAATGATGGTGCAAGGTCTTCCAGACGGCAGCCTTTCAGAGCATCTGGACCCGCCCGCCCGAACAGCTGCTCGGCGGCGTGGTTAAAGGCGATGCACTCCCCAAACAGGAATATCATGTTGCACTCGGTGGCTTCCTTGAACAGCGCCTTGAAGTTATCGCGTTCGGTTTGCAGCTGCATCTCGGCTTGTTTGCGCTGATCCACTTCTCGGGCCAGCTTGCGGTTCCAATGCAGGCTGGCTGCCACGTACAACACAAAGATCACCGCAATTTGAACCAGCAGGGTGTAGTCGACCTTTTCGGCAAACTCAACGTCGGTCCATTGTTGCAGCACCTTCAGACGTTCGGATTCGCTGATGGATATGTTGGCGCTCTCAATCGCGGTACGCAGCTGCGGTGACTGGCGGCTGATCATAATGGTTGGTTTGATCAGGATGCCGGTCTTGCCGACGACCTTGATGTTGCGGTGGTTGTCGACACGAAGCAGGTGATTGGCGGTGATCAGGGGCAGGGCAATGGCATCGAGTTCACCCCCTTCCAGCAGGTCGAGCCCCGCCTGATAACTGTCGAATGGGGTGATGACGCTATTCGGCACCTTGTCGCGCAGGGTGTATTGGTAGCTGGCGGCTTCGGGTACGCCTATGGTGAGGTTTTCCAGCGATTGCAGATCACCAACAAAGTCTGATCCTTGGGTTTTCAGGATCACCAGAGGTGTCGTCAAGAGCGTGGTGAGCGGTTCGTAATACTCACGGAAAGGGAACGAGTTGACGTCATCAACGACCACCACGGAACGGTTGCCATCGCTGGGTACAAAATGCACGCCCAGGCTTTGTTCGGCCTGGCCCAGATATTCGCCAGCCAAACCGTCGAGCTGGTCGTTTTCAACAAAGTAAACAGGCGGCATTGATGGGCCGCTGACACTGATGGTGGGGTTTGCCTTGAGCCACTCCACTTCACTGAGTGACAGGATAATGTCCTGATTGATGCCGTTTTGATCCGGTATCCAAAGCTGCATGCGCTGGTCCATGTCGGTGCGGCTGTAATCCGCCAGCGCGTCGTTGAGGATGTCGCGCAGAATGGGCATGTTCATCGGTACCGCCATGCGGAAATCTTCGGCGGTGAAGGACTTCAGCGGTTTGATGTTCAGAACGCCTTGCTGGCCCAGCACATAATGAACCGCAGGGTAGGGACCAATCAGCAAGTCGGCTTTGCCTTCCAGAACCATTTGTATGGATTCACTGACGTTGGCGGTTTTTACCAGTGTCATGCCTGGGTATTGGCGACGAACCAGTTCTGTCAGCGGATGGTTTTCGACGATGGCGAGCTTCAGGTTACTCAGGTAGGTTTCGCTGCTGCCGACCAGATCGCTGTGGCCAAACAGATAAATCCCCATGCGAATGTAGGGGGTGCTGAATAACAGATCATTGTTGAGAGACCAGCTTTTCACGCTGGTGGCCAGAATGTCTACCTCGCCGTTGCGGCTGGCTTCCAGCAAATCCGGCCAGTCGGCCATCACATAATTAACGTTTAAACCAGCGCGTTTGAGGATGTCACCCAGCAGGTTTTGGGAAAAGCCATCGGGTTCGCCTTTGCTGTTCACGAAGTCGTAAGGGGCGAGATCCCGCTGTACACCGACGGTGATGGTCTTCTGGGTGCTGACCCAGTATTTCTCTTCAGCGTTCAGTTCAAACGCACGACTGCCGCAGGACGCGGTCATCAGCAGCATCCAGACCAGCAGAACAAACGGACGCATGGGCGGATTCCTTTCCGGGATTATTGATTGACGATGGCGATGAATTCGTCGGCGTTTTGAAGGAATACATCCACCAGGCCGGGGTCGAAATGGCTACCGCGGTTTTCTTCGATGTAGCGGATGGCGTCGTCGGTGGTCCAGGCTTCCTTGTACACCCGTTTGTGCGTGAGGGCGTCGAACACATCGGCAATAGCGACAATGCGGCCATAGATATGAATGTCAGCGCCGCTGATCCCACGCGGGTAACCAGTGCCGTCCCAGCGCTCGTGATGTTGCCAGGCGATGATGTCGGCAGCTTTCAGCACCTTGCGTGACGAGGTTTGCAGAAACTGATGTGCCTTTTCCGTGTGCGTTTTCATGATTTCGTACTCGGAGGGCGATAGTTTGCCGGGCTTGTTGAGGATTTCCTTGGGAACAAACACCTTGCCAATATCGTGCATTGGCGAGGCATGAAAGATGATGTCTTCGTCTTCGCTTGAAAGCGATGGCTCGTGGTAGGCCAGCAGTCGGGAGATTTCTGCTACTCGTTTGATGTGGCGTCCGGTTTCGTCCGAGGTGAACTCCATCAGTTCGGTCAGCATGTGAATCATTTCCAGCTGGCTTTGTTCCAGCTCGGTCATCATGCGCTTTTCGGTCAGGTTAACCTTACGTTGCAGGCTGAGGTTGTTTTGCCGAAGCAGTTTGCGGGATGCGTGCAATTCGAGGTGGGTGCGAACCCGAGCCAGCAACTCGGCGGCGTGAAATGGTTTGACGATGTAATCGACCGCGCCGGCTTTAAAGCCGCGAGTAATGGCATCAACGTCTGAGCGGGCGGTGAGGAAAATAACCGGTGTGTCGCTGTGGCGAGGGTCTTGCTGAATAAATTCACACACCGCAAATCCGTCGATGCCCGGCATCATAATGTCGAGCAGGATCAGATCGAACTCCTGCGACTTCAGTAGTTGCTGGGCTTTCTCTCCGGATGTGGCGTAGGACAAATCGTAGCTTTCTTCTCGCAGAATGCTCATCGCAACCCGGATGTTATCAGCAACGTCGTCTACTACCAGAACTCGACAATTTCTATCCATGGATGACCCATCTATCAGAATGTCCTGATGTTCAGCTTAATCATTGTGTTTTTTATCTTCTACTACTCTGCGTTTATTGGCAGCTTTAGTCATAAAGGAAAAGTTTAGTACATCTTTGAGGTATATCGAACTGGCTTGAATGAGGCGCGACGGTGCGCTCAAAGACCAATAGAGATTAAGGCAGAGGGGTTTAAAGGGGCGGAAGCAGGGGGTTGGGCCAAGGGGTTAAGAAAGAGGAGGCCAAGAAAGAGGGGTGCGCGCTTGAACGCAGGCAATAAAAAAGCGGGCCGAAGCCCGCTTTTACACTGGATCAGTGTCTATCAGGAAGGAGTGCGAGTATCGGATTTCTCGCTGTCCTCGGTAGACGCTTCCTCTGTGCTTTCAGTTGATTCTGCTTCAGTCGCTGGGGCTTCGGAAGCCTCGGTGTCTGTAGAAGCAGCTTCTGCTGCAGGTGCCGTCAGGCTTTCGTTGGCTTCAGCTGTATCAGCAGTCTGGGTTTCGCTGGTTTCGACAACCGACGCTTCCGCGTCTGCTTTAGGCGCTTCTGCTTGTGGAGCAGCATCAGTTTCGACAGCAGTGCTTTCAACAGCTGCGCTTTCTGCGGTTGCTTCGGCCACTTCAGCTACCTGAGCATCAACAACCTCGGCAACAGGGTCTGCTTCAACCTGGGCTTTGGCCTTTTCAGCTTTAGCAGCTTTGCCTGAGTTGCGTGGGTCGTTAGGTGCACGACCACCGGCACGGCGACGACGACGGCGACCAGAAGACGCTTCTTCGGTATCTGATTCGTTGTCGGCTTTTGCCTCAACTTCTGGCTTGGCGTCTTCTGCTTTTTCGGCTTCTGCTTTCGCTTCAGGCTCAGATGTAGCTACTTCAGCAGGTTTTTCTGCTGCAGCTTCCTTTGCTTCTGAAGCTTCTTGGGCTTCCGCTACAGGAGCATCGGCCTTGGCGGCTTCCGCAACAGGTTCGCTGGTGGCAGCTTCGTCTGCTTTGGTTTCTGTAGCTGGGGCTTCGGCCGCGCTCTCAGTAACCGCAGTGTCTTCAGCGTTTGCATCAGCATCCTGCTTGTCGGCTGACTTGCGACGACGGCTGCGACGACGACGGCGAGTTGGTTTCTCTTCGTCGCCTTCTTCTGCATTTGCCTTTTCTGCGCCGGCCTTTTCAGCATTAGCTTCTTCAGCATTGGCGCTGCCTTCTTGTGCTTCGTCGGCAGAAGCAGTCGCTTCTTCAGACTTGGCTTCGGCTGGCTCTTCTGATTTTGCAGTGTCTGCTACTTCAGCTGTTGCTTCTGTCGCTTCGGCTGCAGTTTCAGTTACAGGCGCTTCTTCTACCTTGGCTGCTTCAGTGGCCTTGCTCTCAGTCGCTTCAGTTGCCGCTTCTGTGTTTGCATTGTCAGCATTCACGGTTTCGGCATTTGCAGTTTCTGAGTTGCTGGCTTCCGCATTGTCAGACTTGCGGCTGCGACGACGACGGCGACGACGACCTGGGCGCTCTTCGGCGTTGTCCTGGCCGCTGTTGTCAGCTGCAGCGGCTTGAGTTGCCTGTGCGTCTTCTGACTTGGCTGCCGGTGCTGCTACTGGCTTGTTCTCACCTTCTTCCGCACCTGGCTTTGGTGTTTCGCGACGGAACTCAGTGCTGCCGTTGCTGCGGTCGCGGCGAGGGCGACGACGACCGTTGGAGCGAGCTTCCTGAGTGTTCTCAGTGTTGCTGCTGTCGGTGTCTTTGCCGGTCTCTTCGCGACTATCGGCCTTACGATCTGCATTACGCTCGCTATTGCGGTCGTTGCCACGTTCGGCGCGGTCGTTGTTACGGTCATTGCTGCGATCGTTATTTCGATCGTTGTTACGACGACGGTTGCGGCTACGGCTGCGACCATTCTCGTTGTTACCGCTTTCGCTGTCGTCAGTACGCTCGGAAGAACGTTCAGAACGGTTGCCACGGTTATCAGACTTCTCGTCCTGATCACGGTTGTTGCGACGGTTGCGGCCATTGCCACGCTTGTTGCCGTTACCGTTGTTGCTGCGACCTTCTTCCTTGCGTGCCTTGTTGGCAGGCTTGGATTCCGCTGCTGGCTTTTCTTCTTCGGTGTTGCCACCGAACAGGCTGGACAGGAAACCAGCGACTTTTTCAATTACGCCCTGGGATTCTGCAGGGCTGGCTTTTTCGGCCGGTTTTGGCGCAGGTTGTTCGGCTACAGGCTGTGCTGCCGGGCGAACCACACCTTTAACAGCGGCTTCCTGAGCTTTGCTTGCAGGCGCAATGGTGGTGTCGATGCCATAATCTGGCTCGGCTTCGTCGAAGCGATGCTCGTAGGAAATCTCACCCACCAGGCTATCGTCCGGACGCAAGCGCAGCACTTCAAAGTGCGGAGTATCCAGTTGCGGATTTGGCAGAACCATCACACGAGTGTGGTGACGACGCTCAATCTGTTCGATCAGGGCGCGTTTTTCGTTCAGCAGGAAGCTGGCAACCACTACAGGTACGATGGCACGAACCTGTCCGGTGTTTTCCTTGGCGGCTTCTTCTTCAATCAGACGCAGGATGGACAAGCCGGTGGACTGAACATCACGGATAACGCCAGTACCGCTACAGCGTGGGCACACGTGGCCACTGGTTTCTTCCAGTGACGGACGCAGACGCTGACGGGACATTTCCATCAAACCAAAGCGGGAAATGCGGCCAATCTGAATGCGAGCACGGTCCATTTCCAGTGCTTTCTTCAGACGGGTTTCCACTTCACGTTGGTGCTTGTTGGACAGCATGTCGATGAAGTCGATAACCACCAGACCACCCATGTCACGCAGGCGCAGCTGGCGGGCAATTTCGTCGGCCGCTTCGAGGTTGGTATTGAAGGCAGTGTCTTCAATATCGGAACCTTTGGTGGCACGGGAAGAGTTGATGTCGATGGACACCAGTGCTTCGGTTGGGTCGATGACGATGGAACCGCCGGAAGGCAGCTTCACTTCACGCTGGAAGGCGCTTTCGATCTGCGACTCAATCTGGAAACGGTTGAACAGCGGTACGGTATCTTCGTAACGCTTGAACTTGTTGACGTACTGCGGCATCACCTGCTCAACAAACGCCAATGCTTCGGCGTGGGCAGCATCGGTGTCGATCAGTACTTCACCAACGTCCTGACGCAGGTAGTCGCGGATAGCACGGATGATGACGTTGCTTTCCTGCAGCAGCAGTTGAGGCGCAGCCACTTCGTCGTAAGCGCGCTGTACGGCTTCCCACAAACGCAGCAGGTAGTCTAGGTCGGATTGCAGTTCCTGACCCGTGCGGCCAATACCGGCAGTACGGACGATAACGCCCATCTTGTCCGGAATGGTCATTTCCTTCATGGCATCGCGCAGTTGTGAACGATCGTCACCTTCGATACGACGGGAAATACCACCGGCACGTGGGTTGTTTGGCATCAGTACCAGGTAGCGACCGGCCAGGCTGATCTGGGTGGTCAGGGCAGCGCCCTTGTTACCACGTTCTTCTTTGTCAACCTGAACAATGATTTCCTGGCCTTCCTTGATCACATCCTTGATGTTGATGCGACCTGGACCCGGGTCTTTGCGGAAGTATTCGCGGGAGATTTCCTTCAGTGGCAGGAAGCCATGACGCTCTGCACCGAAGTCTACAAAAGCGGCTTCGAGGCTAGGCTCGATGCGGGTGATCTTGCCTTTGTAAACGTTGGATTTCTTTTGCTCTCTGGAGCCGGATTCAATGTCCAGATCGTACAGTTTCTGGCCGTCGACCAGCGCTACGCGCAACTCTTCCGGTTGAGTTGCGTTAATCAGCATTCTTTTCATGCAGTACGGTTAGCTCTGTTGGGCATACGCACCACTGGCAATTCCGACGCTTGTAGGTCGGCCAATACCAAAATGTTTATGGGTGCTTTGAGAGGGCTGCACATCGGTACGTCTTAACTCGATGCCACAGGGCCTGCTGCATAGGTGCATTCCGGCACCAACACTCCAGACGGCGGCTGATTTTCTGTGGGGTCGGCGTTGTGTCGCGGACGCGCCATGCAAACCGGATTTTTCCCGGTATCAGACAGCCTGTCTTCCATAATTTGATAAAGCGAGATCGCCAGCAGTTGGGCTGCCTGGTTTATCTCACTGGCGGGGGCGTCGATATTGGCGCGAAACAGTGGGGCTATATTTCCCGCGGCGGCTTCGGTGTTTCTGGTCCATAAGCGGCCGTCTGACTGTTTCGCAGGCTCTGATATCTCGCAACCTGCCGGGTTAAATCTTGCGAAGAGTTTCTTGAAACCTCTTCTTCTTCTATACTCGCCGGCTTTGTTTCGGCGTTCATGCAGTGGCTCTAAAGATATACATGAGCCATACAGCAGTCGGAATATAGCAACAAAGTTTGGTGGCAGCAAAGCTTTGGACGCAAAGCGGCAACTCCACCTGAAATGATGAGGTTTTGCGGCCATTGGTTGGCTTGCCACTTGTCTGTTTCCGCCAGTTTTCGGAGTCCTATGGCCAGGTTTGAACTCGACACATCCAAAGTTAACTTCATTGAGGTAACCGAGGATAACGACGGTCAACGTATTGATAATTTCCTGATCACCGCCTTGGGCAAGGTGCCCAAGGCGTTGGTTTACCGCATTGTTCGCAAAGGCGAGGTGCGGGTGAATAAAAAGCGGGTCAAGGCCGACAGCCGAATTCACAGCGGCGATTTGATTCGGGTGCCGCCGATTCGCTTGCCGCAGGAGCAGGCGGCCGCTCATGCTTCCGATGACCTGCTGCAAGGCATTCGGGATGCCATTGTGTACGAAGATGATGCCATTATGGCGGTTAACAAACCGCACGGATTGGCTGTTCACGGGGGCAGTGGCGTCAGCCTGGGTTTGATTGAAGCCGTGCGCCAGATGTACCCGTCGCACACCTTTCTGGAGTTGGTGCACCGGCTTGATCGTGATACCTCGGGCATCATTCTGATTGCCAAGAAGCGTTCTGCACTGGTGGCGTTGCAAAAAATGCTGGTCAATAAAAGCGGTATCCAAAAGCGTTATCTGGCGCTGGTGCATGGCCGCTGGCCGGCATCCGTGAACGAAGTGAAAGCGCCACTGAAGAAATTCGAGCGCAAATCCGGCGAGCGTATTATGTTGGTGGACGGCGAGGGCAAAGCGTCACATACCCGTTACAAACTGGTGTCATCCGGCCCGCACTATTCGCTGGTCGAAGCCGAGCCGGTTACTGGACGTACTCATCAGATTCGGGTGCATTGCCAGTTTCAGGGGTATTCCATTGCCGGTGACGACAAGTACCGCGACAAGGCTCAGGTATTGATCGATCAGCAGCACGGTTGCCGTCGCCTGTTTCTGCACGCGCTGCAACTGGAGTTCCGTCATCCGATTTCGGGTGAGCATATGTCGTTGGTCGCCAAACCGAATAAAGACTTCGAGAAATTCCTTAATAAAGAAGGATGCCACTATGAGCTATGAGCTCATCATCTTTGATTGGGACGGAACCCTGGCCGATTCTACCGGCCGCATTGTTGATAGCATGCAGCATGCCGGGCGTCTGACCGGCTTGCCTGCGGTGACCGATGCTGAAGTACAAAACATCATTGGCCTGGGGCTTCCTGAAGCATTGCAAACCCTGTGGCCGGACATTACGGCTGAGCAGCTGGACGCCATGCGTGAAGCCTATGCCCGCAACTTTGTCTACGACAGCCAGGTTAAAATGACGCTATTCGAAGGCGCAGAGGTCTTGCTGGAAACCTTGCAGCAGCATGATCGCTTGCTGGCGGTGGCTACCGGTAAAAGCCGCCGTGGGCTGGATCGCATTCTGGATGATCTGGCGTTGCGCCATCGCTTCGCGGCAACGCGTTGTGCTGATGAAACCCGTTCCAAGCCCGATCCTTTGATGCTGCATCAGTTGCTCGAAGAGCTGAATGTTGCGGCCGATAAGGCCGTCATGATTGGTGATACCACTTATGATCTGGACATGGCCAATGCGGCGGGTATTGATTGTGTGGCAATGAGTCACGGCGCGCACGATGAAGACTTGCTACTGTCTTCCAATCCAAAAGCGTTGCTGCATTCTATTGCTGAGTTGCAGCAGTGGTTGTTGCAGCACTGATTAAATGGCGTAGCCAATTGTTGAAGTAATTCGTTATGGAAGAACCGATGAATCGACCTGAAGATTCCAGTAAAGAATGGAAGTTGATTGAAAAGCTGGTGATGGATCTGCAGAAGGAACAACGCAGAACCCGCCGCTGGGGCATATTCTTTCGCTCCTTGATGTTTATCTATCTGTTTGCCTTGCTTTGGTTTATTCGTTTGCCAGTAGACGATGCCATGGAAATGGCCGACGGCGAACCGTTTGCGGCTATTGTTGAAATCAACGGTGCTATTGCTGCTGATCAGGACGCCAATGCCGATACCATTATCACGGGTATTCGCAATGCCTTTGATAATGAGGCGGCCGCAGGGCTTATTCTAAGAATCAACTCGCCAGGTGGCAGTCCGGTGCAGGCGGGATACGTCTATGATGAAATCAAGCGCTTGAAGTCGCTGCGACCTGAATTCCCGGTCTACGCTGTCATTGTCGATCTGGGTGCTTCCGGTGCGTATTACATTGCCGCGGCAGCGGATGAGATATACGCCGACAAGGCCAGTCTGGTGGGTTCTATCGGTGTGGTTGGCTCTGGCTTCGGTTTTACCGGTATTATGGACAAAGTGGGTGTTGAGCGTCGGACTTATACGGCTGGCGATCACAAAGGCTTCCTGGACCCATTCCAGCCTGAGCGTGAAGACGAACGTGAATTCTGGCAAGGGGTGCTGAAGGTTACTCACAAACAGTTTATTGATCAGGTGAAGCAAGGGCGGGGCGACCGTTTGTCGGATGATCCTGATTTGTTCACTGGTTTGATCTGGTCTGGCGAGCAAGCGCTCGAGTTGGGCCTGATTGACGGACTGGCATCGTCCAGTCAGGTAGCCCGTGAACAATTGAATACGGAAGAGCTGGTGAACTTTACGCTGCGACCTGATCCAATTCAGGAATTGGTTGGCAAGCTGGGTGCATCACTGGGCAAGGGTATTGCCACCACAGTAATGGGGCAGGGAATTCAGCTGCGTTAAGGGTAATTTCATTAACGCATTGGTTTTTCTGGCTTTTTGATTAAATAATTTTGACAACGGGGGGCGAGGTATCTAATATCTCGCGCACTATGGCAGAGGCGCAGTTACCCCATCGAGTCGATGCGACTAAACTTGTTGAAATAAATCAACGGTTTAACGCTGAAATCGACAGTTCTGAACTCCTTCGTTTGAATGAATCCGTAGATCAGTGCCTGGCACCGGTTGCGGTAGATGTTTCATTTGATCGGGACCAGGAACGTCATCGAGTGATGATGGGAAAATGTTCCACTCGGGTTTCCATGATATGTCAACGCTGTCTTGGAACCGTGGATGTGGATGTAGAAAGTCAGTTTTCGCTGGGTTTGGTATTTAACGACGATCAGGCAAAAAATTTGCCCAGAAGTCTTGAACCGGTGGAAATGGACGAAAATGGCATTATCGATCTCTGGTCGGTAATGGAAGATGAAGTGCTTCTGGCGCTTCCGATGTTTCCAATGCACTCGGATAACGAATGCCGGATTCAACAGCAGCCCGAGCCGGAAAATACAACCAGCGGTAACGAAAAGCGGCCAAATCCGTTTGACGTTTTAGCACAGCTCAAACAGAAATAGTGTAGGAGCCAACAATGGCGGTTCAACAAAACAAAGTAACTCGTTCCAAGCGTGGTATGCGTCGTTCTCACGATGCACTGGACACTGGTTCCGTAGCCCTGTCTACTGATCCAACCACTGGTGAAAAGCATCGTCGTCACCACGTGACTGCTGACGGTTTCTACCGTGGCAAGAAAGTCGTGGAGACTGGCAACAGCTAAGATGTTAACCATCTCGGTAGATGCCATGGGCGGGGACTTAGGTCCCCGCGCTGCGTTCTGGGCCGTTAAAAAGGTTCTGGCAAGAAAGCGCGATATTGCTATCCGTTTATATGTCGAAGAATCTCTGGTTCAGGAAGCTACCGATATCATCGCTGATGGCAGTGGCCGGCTTCGGGTGATTGGATGCGGTGTCAGTGTCTCAGCGGATGATAAACCTTCCGTCGTTCTTAAACGGCGACAGTCTTCTTCCATGGTCAGGGCCTTGCTGTCTTGTCGTCATGGCGAATCCCAGGGCGTTCTGTCAGTTGGCAGCACTGGCGCACTGATGATTCTTTCCCGTCGCTTGCTGGGCGTTCTGCCCGGAATTGATCGGCCTGCGTTGGCCACCCAGATTCCCACTCGTGGTAAACCACTTTTATTGCTCGACCTTGGCGCATCGCTTGGAGCAACGGCTTCGCAGTTGGTGCAGTTTGCTGTGCTTGGTGTGGCCTGGTGTCGTTCGATGAATATCCATGAGCCAGAAGTTGGCATCCTTAATGTCGGTCATGAATCCGGTAAGGGAACGGAAGACATTCGTTCGGCCTCCGGTATCTTGCATGGGTTAATGCCGGCCAACTATCGCGGTTTCTTTGAAGGCGATGATCTGTATCGGGGTGACCTGGATGTCATGGTCTGTGACGGCTTTACCGGAAACGTTGCGTTGAAAACCAGTGAGGGGCTGACCCAGTGGTTGACCCAGATGGTAAAAGACGAGTTACGCGGACATTGGATTTTGAGACTTGTGTCACCCGTGCTGCGAGCAGCGTTTCGCCGCATACACCAACGCATTGCGCCGGCTCGTCATGGTGGTGCCATGCTGCTGGGTATTGATGGTGTGGTGGTGAAAACCCACGGCAAGTCGGATGAATCAACCTTCGAGCACGCCATGTGCTACCTGGCCAAGCAAGCGGTGAATCATGACCGTGAGGCACTAATTCGCCAAATTATGCCAATGCAGGCGGCGATTGCCTGAAACAAATTCAATAAAATTGTGCCTGTTGGTTGTTTACTGTGAGCGGACAGGGTCCTAGTATGGCGCCCGCCTTCGGGTTGCAGCATGTCTCTTGAGTTTTTATCCTTGCTGCAATTGGTATCCCGAGGGGCAACAGTCAGGTGTTTTGCTGTTGCTGAAACCAACCAGTCTGGTGGTCATTAAATGACAGATGTAATTGCGATTTTTCCGGGTCAGGGTGCACAAGCTGTTGGCATGCTGGCCGATCTGGCGGCTGAATACGATGTAATCGGCGAAACCTTTGCCGAAGCGTCCGACGCCATTGGTATGGATCTGTGGGCTCTGGTCCAGGACGGTCCAGCCGAAACCCTGAACCTTACCTATAACGCCCAGCCTGCGCTGCTGACTTCCAGCACTGCGGTTCTGCGTCTGATTCAATCCCAGTGTCCGGCACTGAACATTGTTGCTGCTGCAGGCCACTCCCTGGGCGAATATTCTGCTCTGGTTGCAGCTAACGCACTGGACTTCGCCGACGGCGTGAAGCTGGTACGTAAGCGTGGTCAGCTGATGGATCAGGCCGTTCCGGCCGGTCAAGGCGGTATGGCTGCCATCATTGGTCTGGACGAAGCCGCTGTGGCGCAGGTTTGCGAAGACGCAACCGCTGCTGCTGGCGTAGTAGAGCCAGCCAACTTCAACGCTCCGGGTCAGATTGTGATCGCGGGCGCTGCTGCCGGTATTGAAAAAGCCGTTGAACTTGCCAAGGCTGCCGGTGCCAAACGCGCACTGCCGCTGGCCGTAAGTGGTCCGTTCCACTCCAGCCTGATGAAAGCCGCTGCGGAAGACTTCAAGGAAGCACTGGCCGCCGTTAGCTGGCGTGCTCCGGCATTCCCGGTATTCCACAACGTTGATAACGCTCCGGCTCCTGTGGCTGAAGTTCAGGAAAAACTGTTGGCTCAGCTGTACAGCCCGGTTAACTGGACGGGTGCAGTTCAGGCCGTACGTGGCAAAGCCGATGTGGCAGTAGAATTTGGTCCGGGCAAGGTATTGGCCGGTCTCAACAAGCGTATTGATAAAACGTTGGCAACTCACGGTACTGGCGATCTGGCCAGCGCCAAAGCTGTCATCGAAATGATTCAAGGATAATTACATGTCTGAACAAGCATTGGCGCTGGTAACCGGCGCGTCACGTGGTATTGGCCGTGCTGTGGCCGAGACACTGGCCAAGCAGGGTTACAAGGTGGTTGGTACTGCAACCAGCGAATCCGGCGCAGCTTCCATTCGCGAAGCGCTGCAGGCTGTTGGCGCTGGCAACGATGCCATCGTACTGAACATTGCTGACGCTGAACAAACAGCAGAAGCATTGAAAGCCTTCCTGGCTGAACACGGCACTCCGGCGGTATTGGTAAACAACGCCGGTATCACCCGTGACAATCTGTTCCTGCGCATGAGCGATGAGGAATGGAACGCTGTTATCAACACCAACCTGAGCGGTGTGTTCCGCGTCTGCAAGGCAATGGTCAAGCCTATGATCAAAGCCAAAGCCGGTGCGATTGTGAACATCAGTTCAATTATTGGTACCACTGGTAACGCGGGTCAGGCAAACTACGCCGCGGCCAAGGCCGGTCTGGAAGGTTTCACTCGCTCTCTGGCGCAAGAAGTGGCTGCACGCAATATCACTGTTAATTGCGTTGCACCGGGTTTTATCAAAACTGATATGACCGACGTCTTGCCTGAAGCGCAAAAAGACGCCATTCTGTCGACCATTCCGAGCAAGCGCTTGGGTCAGCCAGAAGAGATTGCCGGCGCTGTAGCCTTCCTGGCCAGTGACGCTGCAAAATACATCACAGGTCAGACCATTCATGTGAATGGCGGCATGAATATGGGTTAAGGTCGTCACGACCTTGGAATCATTAAACGGTAGGAAAAACCATGAGCAACATCGAAGAACGCGTAAAGAAAATCGTCTGTGAACAGCTGGGTGTTAAAGAAGAAGAAGTTAAGCCAGCTTCCTCTTTCGTAGACGATCTGGGTGCAGACTCTCTGGACACTGTTGAGCTGGTAATGGCTCTGGAAGAAGAATTCGAAACCGAAATTCCAGACGAAGATGCCGAGAAGCTGACTACCGTTCAGGAAGCAATCGACTACATCGTTGCGAATCTGTAATAATCGCAACGTCTGAAAGCCGCCTCTTCGGACGCGGCTTTTTTTGTGTCTGTAATGGGGAAATTTGAACAGTGATGACAAAACGACGTGTAGTGGTAACGGGCCTTGGCACTGTTAATCCGCTGGGTCTGGATGTAGAAACCACTTGGCAAGCACTGTGTCAGGGAAAGTCCGGTATCGGACCCATCACTCATTTCGACGCCAGCAGTTACTCCACTCAAATTGTCGGTCTGGTAAAGGATTTTGACGTTACATCGGTAATGTCTGCCAAAGAAGCACGCAAGCTTGACCTGTTTTTGCAATACGCGCTGGTCGCTGCCGATCAGGCACTGAAAGATGCCGCTTTGCCAGAAGATACTGACTTCGACCGCGTGGGTGTGGCCGCAGGCTCCGGTATCGGTGGTCTGAATACAATCGAACAAAATTATCAGCAGCTGGAAAAGAGCGGCCCTCGTCGGGTGTCGCCATTCCTGGTGCCTGCTGCGGTTATCAATATGGCCGCAGGTAACATCGCCATTCGTCATGGTCTGCGAGGCCCTAACTTCGCAATCACGACCGCCTGTACCACAGGCACCCACAACATTGGCTACGCGGCTCGTACCATCGCCTATGGCGATGCCGATGTGATGCTGGCCGGTGGTGCGGAAGGTTCTTCATCGCCGCTGGGTATTGCTGGCTTCGCCGCTGCCCGCGCCATGAGTACCCGTAACGACGAGCCGGAAAAGGCCAGTCGTCCATGGGACAAGGATCGTGACGGTTTTGTGCTGAGTGACGGCGCTGCCATGTTGGTGCTGGAGTCACTGGAACATGCGCAGGCTCGCGGTGCCAAGATCTATGGTGAAGTGGTTGGTCTGGGTATGAGCGACGACGCTCACCACGTAACCAGTCCTCCAGAAGACGGTTCCGGCGCTCGCAAAGCAATGGAAAACGCTCTACGTGATGCCGGTGTTGCGCCAGAGCAAGTGGGCTACATTAACGCTCACGGCACCTCTACCCAAGTAGGTGATATTGCTGAAACCCAGGCCATCAAAACCTTGTTTGGTGACCACGCCTACAAACTGGCGGTGTCTTCCACCAAGTCGATGACTGGCCATTTGTTGGGTGCAGCTGGTGCAATCGAAGCCATGATCACGGTTCTGGCGTTGCAGAATGGCAAGATTCCACCCACCATCAACCTCGATAACCCGGACGAAGGCTGTGATCTGGACTATGTGCCACACACTGCCCGCGATGCCGATATCGAATACGCCATTTCCAACTCCTTTGGTTTTGGCGGCACCAACGGCAGTCTGCTGTTTAAACGCTTCGACGGATAATGCCCGTGAGTCGGGTATTGTGCCGGGTAGCCGGTCAGTGGGTCGACCACTGGCCAGCTACTGACCGAGGTCTTCAATACGGCGATGGTTTGTTCGAAACCATGCGCCTCGTTCGTGTTTCCGATGCTTCCAGGAAAGCTGGCCGTTCCGGCGGTGATGTGCCGTTGTGGCAGTTCCACGCTGAACGCTTGCAGCAGGGCCTGAATGCCTTGTTGTTTCCTGCTGATTCCTTCGCTGTGATATGCGACGCCATGGGCGAGCTGGCCGATGAGGTCGATTTGTCGGCCTACAGTGCGGCCAAATTACTGGTGTCTCGCGGCGTTGGCCAGCGCGGTTATGGCTTGCCGGATCATCCGGAAATCAATATCCAGATTCAGCTGATGGACGCCCCGCCATGGTCGTGGTCGCAATTACACCCTGGTGGTGTTTGCATTGGCGTCAGCGCCGTTCGCTTGGGCGCCCAGCCGCGTCTGGCAGGCATCAAACATCTGAACCGGTTGGAACAGGTGTTAGCCCGTGCTGAGTTTGAGCCAGACTGGCAAGAAGCCGTGATGCTGGACACCGCAGGTAACGTCACAGAAGGTTGTTATTCCAATCTGTATATTGCGCACAAGGGTCAATGGCTGACGCCAATTATTGATCAATGTGGCGTTAACGGCGTGATTCGTCGCTGGCTGATCGCCGAAGGGCAGGTGAAAGAAGCGCAGATTTCGCTGGCTCAACTGGAGCAAGCGGACGCCATTGCGCTGTCGAACAGCCTGACGGGCATTGTGCCAGTGAAGCAGCTGCAACAGCGGCTGTTCGATACCAGCCATTCCATGTGGCAGCCCATGAAACGGATGCAGCAAAGACTGGAGAGTCTGTTTTGAAAAAACTGATAGCGGCAGCGGTGGCGCTGCCAGTCGTCGCACTGGCTGTGTTTGCCGCCCTATGGACCATGCCCATGAACAATGAGCAAGCGGTCCGAATTCATATTGAACAGGGTGAAACCCTGGGTCAGAAAGCGCGCCAGTGGGAACAACAAGGCTGGCTGCCATCGGCTTTGCTGCTGCGCGTACAGGCGCGTTTGTTGAAGCAGGAACACTTGAAAGCCGGTGAGTTTGATGTACCCGCAGGTCTGGATGGCACCGCTTTGTTGACGTTTCTGCAAACCGCTCAGCCGATCAGCTACAAGGTATCGCTGATTGAAGGTACAACGCTGGCAGAGGCGCTGAAAAACATCGCCAATGCCGAGCGCCTGAAGCAGGACGTTGATCCACTGACCCCGGAGGGTGTTGCCAGCTTGCTCGGCATTGAGGGCAACCCGGAAGGGTGGCTGTACCCGGACACCTATGTGTATCAGGGCGGTTCCAAAGCCTCGGCGGTACTCAAACAATCGTATCAGCGCATGCAAACCCAATTGCAACAAGCGTGGGATAACCAGGCCGAAGGCCTGCCGTACAAGTCCGCCTACGATGCGTTGATCATGGCATCGATCGTCGAGAAAGAAACCGCGGTGCCTGCCGAGCGCCCGGAAATCGCGGGTGTGTTTGTCCAGCGCTTGAAAAAGAACATGCGGCTGGAAACCGACCCAACCGTCATATACGGCATGGGCGATGCTTACAAGGGCAATATTCGCAAGCGTGACCTGTTGAACCGATCCAACCCTTACAACACCTACCGCATCAAAGGACTGCCGCCGACGCCGATTGCGCTGGCTGGCCGTGAAGCGCTGGATGCGGCGTTGAATCCTGCCGCCACCAAGGCGCTGTTTTTTGTCGCCCGTGGCGATGGCTCGCACGTTTTTTCAGAAACCCTGGAACAACACAACAAAGCGGTGCGTCAGTATCAGATTCGCAACCGTAAATCGGATTACCGCTCAACGCCGCTGAAACCAGCGCCGGAAGCTTCTGCCTCCGAGACGGAATCCACCGCTAACCAGGCTTCGGGAGAAGGTCAATGAGCAGAAAATTCGCTGGCAAGTTCATCACCTTTGAAGGCGGTGAAGGCGTCGGAAAATCCACCAATATCCAGTGGTGCGCCGACCAGTTGAACGAGCAGGGCATCGAAGTGGTGGTAACCCGTGAACCGGGTGGTACGCCCATTGCCGAGCTGATTCGCAACAAACTGCTGAAAGCCCATCACCCGGAACCAATGACACCAATGGCCGAACTGCTGTTGATGTTCGCAGCCCGTAACCAACATCTGGAACAAGTGATTATTCCAGCACTGGAGCGCGGCGCCTGGGTGCTGTGTGACCGCTTTACCGATTCGACCATCGCCTATCAGGGCTTTGGTCGCGGTTTGGACTTGAGCGCCATTGAACAGCTCAAGAGCCTGGCGCAGGGTGATGTCGAACCCGACTGCACCTTCTTGCTGGATGCGCCGGTGGAAGTGGGCATGGCCCGCGCCCGCGGTCGCTCAGAAACCACAGGCGAAGCGACTGACCGCTTTGAAACCGAAGCACTGGCGTTTTTCGAACGGGTGAAAGACGGCTTTCACTCGCTGGCGGCGATGCACTCCCGCTTTGTGATTGTTGATGCAACACAGACGCTGGACGACGTTCAAACCGAACTGTCTGTGCGCCTTAGCATGCTGAAGGGCGACTGACAGCATGAGCGGTTGGAACCACGTTTATCCATGGCAACAGAACGTTTGGTCGGACTTGATCAAGCGCCATCATGTTCATGGTTTGCCCCATGCGCTGATGTTTACCGGCCCCAAAGGGGTGGGCAAACACGCGCTGTCGTTACAGGTGGCCCAGTGGCTGCTGTGCTCTCGTCGGGTTTCCGACAATCTGGAAGTCGCCTGTGGTCAGTGTCATAGCTGCCAGTTGTGGGCAGCGGGTAATCATCCGGATTTTCAGCAATGCAAGCCGGAAGACGGCAGCCGCCAAATCCGCATCGACGGCGTGCGTAAGGTCAATGAATTTCTGGTGCAAACGCCACAAATCAGCCCCTGTCAGGTGGTGATTCTGGCGCCGGTGGAAGTGTTGAACAACAACGCCGCCAACGCCTTGCTGAAAACGCTGGAAGAGCCGCCGGGCGAAAGCTTTATTTTACTGGAAACCGAACGTCTGGGTTCGGTGATGCCTACCATTCGCAGTCGCTGTCAGCGTCTGACGCTGGTTGCGCCGCCGACGGCTGATTCCATTCAGTGGTTGCAGCAGCAGGGATGTGACGAACACAGTGCTGCGCAAGCTCTGCGCATGAACCAGAACGCACCGCTGGCGGCTCTGGAATGGATTCAGAACGATGCCCATGGCCAGCACCGGAAGTGGTTGGCGGCTTTGCAGCAGTGGTCGACCGGTCAGGCGCCGCTGGATAGCACTCTGGCGGTTTGGAAAACCGACGACCTGGGCGACGTGCTCGAGTGGTTGTCACAGCTGTTGTCCGACCTGATGCGCGCCAGCATGGGGGCGACTGTCGAACAGCTGATCGAGCCGGAAGTGCTGGGCTGTTTTGATGTGGCTATTCTGGATAAGGCAAAGCTGTTAGCCTTGCACGAACGCATTACAGTTGCGCTGGGCCAGATTCGCTCGGGAGCGAGCTTTCACAACCGCCAGTTGCTGCTGGAATCTTTGATGATCGAGTGGCAGTCACTCGTCACAATTGCAGGGAGATCTTGATGTCCAATGCCGGACGTAGCGGTATTTTGACCTTGACCATCAAGGACAAGCCGACGCTGTATCACGCTTATATGCCGTTCATTAAAGACGGTGGCCTGTTCATTCCTACCACTCGAAGCTATCAGCTCGGTGACGAAGTGTTCCTGTTGCTGAAGCTGCTCGACGACCCGGAAAAAATCCCGGTGGCAGGCAAGGTTATCTGGATCACACCGGCCGGTGCCCAAAGCAACAAACAGCAGGGCATTGGGGTGCAGTTCAGCAGCGATAACCCGATGGCCCGTGACCGCATTGAAACCCAATTGGCGGGAGCCATTAAATCGGATCGACCAACCCACACCATGTGACCCCGGTTGTCTCTGAAAAAAAGCACGGAAAAAACCACGGAAAGAATCACGGATTGATTGCCTATCAGCGCCATTGACAGCATCCATGGCGCTGTTCCACTGATGCGATATTCTATTCTCAACATTCACACCTGAATTTTCGCATCGGACAGCAATCTCACCGATACTGAATACACAATAGTCACTGCTTCTTGCGATTGAAGTCCCGAAAGGGCTGGCCGACACAAGCATTCGTTTTATCGGTGTTTGCCAGCAACAAGAACAGCGAAAGAACAACACAAGGTTCTGATTATGTCTGCAAACACTTTTCGCCTGATTGGCTCCACGCCGGTCGAATCCCTGAATATCGAAGTACAACATTACGAACACATAGCCACTGGCGCTGTTCACTATCACCTGGTCAGTGAACACGACGAAAAAGCCTTTATGGTGGCGGTTCGCACCATGCCAAAAGACAGCACCGGTGTGGCACATATTCTGGAGCACTCGGTACTGTGTGGTTCTGAAAAGTACCCGGTACGCGACCCCTTCTTCATGATGACGCGTCGCTCGCTGAACACCTTTATGAACGCCATGACCAGCAGTGACTGGACGGCGTACCCGTTCGCCTCGCAGAACGACAAGGACTTCAACAACCTGCTGGACGTCTATCTGGACGCCGTGTTCTTCTCGCGCCTGCACCCGCTGGACTTCGCTCAGGAGGGTCATCGCATTGAGCCAAAAGACCCGAACGACTCGGATTCTCCACTGGAATTCAAAGGCGTGGTGTTCAACGAAATGAAAGGCGCCATGTCATCGCCGGTATCCCAGCTGTGGCAGGGCATCAGCTCTTACCTGTTCCCAACCACCACCTACCACTACAACAGTGGCGGTGAGCCAGCTGAAATTACCTCGCTGACCTACGACCAGCTGATGAGCTTCTACAAGAGCCATTACCACCCAAGCAACGCCATCTTCATGACGTTCGGTAACCTCGACGTCAGCGAACTGCAAGACAAGCTGGAAAGCCAGGTGCTGAGCCGTTTCGAGCGTCAGAACCAAACCTGGAGCGTACCGGCGGAACAACGCTACGCAGCACCGGTGGCGGTACAGGAGCACTACGGCGTCGACAGCGACGACCTGAGCGGCAAAACCCACCACGTACTGGGCTGGCTGCTGGGTTTCAGCACCGATCTGGATGCCCAACTGGAAGGTAACCTGCTGAGCCAGATTCTGCTGGACAACTCCGCCTCGCCACTGCGTCGTGCGCTTGAACAAACCGATCTGGGCAGCTCGCCATCGCCTCTGTGTGGCATGGAAGAATCCAACCGTGAAATGAGCTTTATGTGCGGCCTTGAGGGCAGTGAGCCAGAAAACGCCGAAGCGTTTGAAAAACTGGTGCTGGACACTCTCAACGACGTTGCTGAAAACGGCGTCGACAGCGAACTGGTGGAATCTGCCTTGCACCAGCTGGAACTGCACCAGCGTGAGATCGGTGGCGACCATTACCCATACGGCCTGCAACTGATCTTCAACGCACTGCCAGCGGCAACCCACTACGGTGATCCGGTTGGCATGTTGAACCTCGACCCGGCGTTGCAACGTCTGCGCGAGAAAGTCAGCCAGCCAGGCTGGATTCAGGAAGCCGTGAAACGCCTGCTGCTGAACAACCGCCACCGCGTACGTTACAGCCTGCTGCCGGATGCTGGCCTTAACGCCGAAAGCAAACGTCTGGAACAGCAGCGTCTGGACACCATTGTGGCTAACCTCAGCGACGAACAGCTGGCGGCGATCAAACAACAGGCGCTGGACCTGCAAGAGCGCCAGGCTCAGGAAGACGATCCGGGCATGTTGCCGCAGGTAACGCTGGAAGACGTTAAACCGGACATTAACTACACCGCGCCAACCGGCAAAACCGACACTGGCCTGCCAACCACCGAATACGTGACTGGCACCAACGGCATTTTGTACCAACAACTGGTGGTCGACCTGCCAACATTGGATGCCGAACAACTGAGCTGGCTGCCGCTGTTCACCAACGCCTGGACCGAAGTGGGCGCGGGCGACAACGACTATCTGGCCCAGCAAATCAAACAAACGGCGCTGGTTGGCAGCTTGTCGAGCTACGCCAGTATCCGCAGCCAGGTTACCAGCTGTGACCAGCTGGACGGCTATCTGGTCATGACCGGTAAAGCACTGGGCACCAAAGCCGACGAGTTTTCAGCCCTGATGAAAGAAACCTGGCAGCAAGCCCGTTTCGACGAAAGCGGCCGCTTGCTTGATCTGTTGGCGCAACTGACCGCTCGCAAAGAACACGGCATTACCGGCGGTGGCCACAGCTTTGCGATGGCAGCTGCCGCTGCCAGCCTGAACCCGGCAGCGAACGTATCCAACACCCTCAGTGGTATGCCGCAATTGGCCAAACTGAAAGCCTTCCTGAAACAAGCACAGCAGGACGGTGGCAAGTCGATTTCCGATGCACTGGCCGGACTGGCAACCGCCATTGGCCAAAGCCCGCAGGAATCGGTAGCGGTTCACGACGAGGCGCACCGCGATGCCCACATGGCCTCACTGGCTAACGAGTGGCGGTCTGTCACACCAGCCACTGGCAGCCAGCTGCAATGGGCCATGCAAGACAGCGCCAGCTACTGGATGGTGGATTCTCAGGTGAACTTCTGTGCCTGGGCGCTGCCATCGACCACGTTGGTAGACGAAGACGCCGCTGCTCTGTCCGTACTGGCAGGGGTGCTGCGCAACGGTTATCTGCACACAGCTATTCGTGAGAAGGGCGGTGCGTACGGTGCAGGTGCTACTCAAGACAACGCTAACGGCTGTTTCAAGTTCTACTCCTACCGCGATCCACGGGTAGAAGGCACCTTTGCCGACTTTGAAAAATCCGTCGACTGGGTACTGGAACGCGCCACCGGCGACGACCTGGTAGAACAAGCCGTACTGGGCCTTATTGGCGGTATGGACCGCCCGGGATCACCGGCGGGCGAAGCCAAACAAGCATTCCATATGGACCGTGGCGGCCGCACGCGTGAAATTCGTCAGAACTTCCGCGAGCGTCTGCTATCTACAAGCTGGGCCGATGTTCAGCGCGTTGCCAACCAGTACCTGAAAGGTCAGGCCGGTAGCAAAGCCGTTATTGCACCACGCGGCAGCGCCGACGTGGCAGAAAAACTGGGCCTGAAGGCACAGGACTTCTAAAACCCGGCTCACACCGCGCGAAAACACCACCCGCCACGGCGGGTGGTTTTACATTTGCTGCTCACACATCCCAAAACGAGCGTCTAAACGACACGGACACCAATGACCAAACTGCTGTACATCGCCCGCATCCTCCTACTGATTGTTTTGGTTGTCGTTATCTGGGCATCACTGAAAGCCACCGGCAACACCCTGGCTGGCTCCGACAAAATCGCCCACTTCATGGCCTACGGCGCCCTCGCCGGACTCGGCCTAATCAGCTTCCGCCGCCCCAAAAACAAAGCACTCTTCATGCTCTTCTGCCTGATCCTGGGCGGCACCATGGAAATCCTTCAAGGCCGACTGCCACACCGCGTAATGGGCTGGGACGACATGCTCGCCAACGCCCTTGGCGTGCTCGCCGCCATAGTGGTTTATTGGCCGCTGAGACGCTGGATTGACAAAATCCTCGGCCGAGTGTGAGGCGCAGGTAGCGACTCTGCCCGTTGCGCATGTCACACCGCAAGCCGGCTTTTCTTGTAGCGTGTCGTAGCAAAACCCGTCATGCGTTACTCCGGTGAAAACCTCTGGCATTCGATGTAATACGCCGTTGGCTACTAGCATCCTACGGGTGTGCTGAACACGGCCAGTTCAATGTTTTGAAAGTCGTGCCGTAAGGTGTGCACTGCGCACCACACAACAGTGGCAATCCATGCATATAGATAGTAGAAGCCCAGCGGCCAGAGCATTTCCATGCGGTACTCATGTCTTCAATCCCGATGGGTAATTTTTCTGGAATTCTTTTAGGACGCTTTTGCCAGCCATCCGGTAATGCGAACTGGTTCCTGTGTTAGGCTCTGGATGGAAGTCAAGGAGGATTAGATGGACGGCAGTAATAACCAATCAGGTCAGATGTATTTTCGATACCTTGGGAAGTGTCATTCGGACTCGTCTGGCTTGAAATTCCATCGACTGGTTTATCACTGTCTGGACGTTGCTGCGGTAGGGCGGCAACTGCTTCTCTCTGGTAAGCAGGAACTTCTGTCCGATCTCTCTGAATTGCTGCAAATCCCAAAGCCTCAACTACTAAATCTTTTGACCTTTCTGTTGGCCTTGCATGATCTTGGCAAGTTTTCGGCGGCATTTCAGCATTTGCCTGTTTTTAAGGAGGCGAACGGTGGACTGCTGGAGCCACGGAAATCCTATGACGCACAGAATTTTCGTCACGATTGTTTGGGGTTTTATCTGGTTAAGGCTCTGTTCAAGTCTGACCAGATAGATGAGTTTGGTTGGAATCGTCCCTTTCAATCGGATCGAAAACTATTCGCCAAACTTCAGCAGTTATTTGATGGGGTGCTTGGGCATCATGGGCGGCCCGTCAGCCAAGCCGCTAATTCGATGAAGCACTACTTCAAGCCAGAAAACGCTCATGACGCCGCCGAATTTGCTGGCCAGCTGTATGAGTTGCTTGAAGTTGAATGGCCGATTCAGCAGATGTTAGAGGATGATTGGCAAGATCGTTTTAAGCTGGCCAGTTGGAGTTTGGCAGGCTGGGCGGTGATTTCAGATTGGCTGGGTTCGGATCGTGAGTATTTTACGTACCCTATACCAGAAATGTCCATGCGCGATTACTGGCACCAGCACGCGTTACCCAAGGCGCAACAAGCGCTTGATGCCACTGATTTGCTGGCGGATTTTGAGGCAGCACCGTTTTCTGGCTTCAAAGATGTTTTTAATTTCGAGCCGACGCCTTTGCAGTACTGGGCTGAAACTGTGCCGATTTCGGATTCTCCTCAGCTTTTTATTCTCGAAGACATCACTGGCTCGGGTAAAACCGAAGCTGCTTTAACTCTGGTTCATCGTTTGATGGCGGAGGGGCAAGCCAGAGGTTTTTATTTCGGGCTGCCGACCATGGCGACGTCTAATGCCATGTTTCATCGCTTGGCTGATCATTATCAGAAGATGTTCAAGCCGGGTGAGAAAAAGCCCTCGCTGGTGTTGGCGCATTCCGCGCGTGAAATGGACGAGCGGTTTCGTGAAGCCGTAGGCACCAGCGCTCAGCAGGACAAGCCCTACGCTGCTTCTGATGACACTGCCAGTTTGTACTGCAATGCCTGGCTGGCGGATTCCCGCAAAAAGGCGCTATTGGCTCCGGTTGGTGTCGGTACGGTCGATCAAGTCTTGTTGGGCGTATTGCCGAAAAAGCATCAAAGTCTTCGTGTGTTGGGATTACATCACAAGGTTTTTCTGTTTGATGAAGCGCACTCCGCCGATGAGTATCAGCTCCAGCTGCTCGCTACCTTGTTGAAACTGCATAAGCATCAGGGTGGCCATGCGGTGCTGTTAACCGCGACCTTGAGCTTTGCTGCTCGTGAGCGTTTGTGTCGTGTCTGGGCCGGGCTGGCAGATAAGTGGGAGTCGGCAAATGAACTTCCGCCCAAACAGGATTGGCTCACGCAAAAGCACAGTCAAAAGGATTTTCCATTGGCGACGCGACTGGAGGTGGGAGAATCTATTGTCGAACAGCCGCTAGAAAGCCGGGCTGAGGTTTCTCGCTCGGTAGTCGTGGAATTTGTTCATGATTACCAGAAGATCATTGAGCAGGTGGTTGATGCGGCAGAAGCCGGTGATGCAGTGGCTTGGGTGAGGAATACGGTTGGTGATGCCCAGCAAGCCTATGACGACATTCTGAAAAAACTGGGATCAAGCGCAACTGATTCAGTGCTGCTGTTTCATAGTCGCTTCACCCTTCAGGATCGAAAAGCCATAGAAGGCAAGGTGCTCGACTGGATAGGAAAAGAGAGCACACCAGCCATAAGAGCCGGAAAAATCATTATCTGTACCCAGGTTTTTCAGGAATCTCTCGATGCAGACGCGGACCTGATGGTCTCGGATTTATGCCCAATCGACGACCTGATTCAGCGTGCAGGGCGTTTGCATCGCCACGCTCGTGAGCGCCCGAATACTCAATCGCCCTTGTTGCTGGTTAATGCACCAGAGTGGTCGGAAGCTCCTGCAGTGAACTGGCTGGCTGAAAGTTTTCGTGGCACCGCTGCCGTATACAAAAGTCCGGCGCAATTATGGAAAGCCATGAAAGTTCTGCGTGAAGGCAGCGGCTATAGCATGCCGGGCGATGCCCGCAAATTAATCGAGTCGGTCTACGGTGATCTGGCCCCTGCAACGCCGGAGGCATTCCTGGAGGCAGAGTTTGCCTATAACCAGGCCGTAAGAGAAAAAAGCAGCAGCGGTGAAAGCCGTGTTATCTCGGTCGACAAGGGGTACAGCTTGATGACCGAAGATGGTGATTGGTCAGGCGAAGAATCTGAACTGAGCACCCGCTATCAGGAAATGGAATATTGCAATCTGGTTCTGGTCAGGCGCAAAGCGAGCAGGCTGGAGCCCTGGTGTGATGACCCAAAATTCGCCATCCAGCTCAGCAGCCTCAAAATCGCCAAAAATAAACACGACAAGCTAACCGCTCGGCTGGAAGCATCAGACGGTCAGTCGGGCTCAGCGGAAGTGTTGGATTTTGTTAAACGCTATAGAGGGGCCAAATACCAAACCTTGTGGTTGGCAGAAGAAGAAAGCCGAATGCAATACAGCGAGAAACTCGGTGCTTATGAAGTGACCGATACCGGGTCGGCTGAATAAAACAATAATATGATTGTGGACAAAAGTCCACATCTCGATTAGTTTGGAAAGAGGCAGAAACGGATGTCACCCAAGAAGCACCCCAATAAGGTCATTCGGGAAGCGATCGAACATGCGCTGGCCAACGGTTGGCATATGGTCGAAGCTGGAAGTTCTGCTCATTGCTTTTGCCGATTACGATGCGGTATTCCTGAGCATTCTGGCCACATGATGAGTATCTGGAGTACCCCAAAGAACCCGGAGAATCATGCTCGGCAGATTCTCCGCAAAGTGCGGCAGTGTCGACCGATGGAGTTGCGTCCAAAAGACTCCGAGTAGGGAGAGGAAAATGAATTATCAATTTACCCTGGTGCTCAGCGGCGCATCGCCCGACACGCCGGATTTTGAAGACAAGCTGTGCGAAGCTGGCTGCGACGATGCACTCGTTTGCTTTTGTGGCAATACTCCCTATCTGGAATTTGACCGCGCCGCTGATTCAGCCACAAAGGCCATCAGCTCTGCCATCGAAGCGGTGCAGTCTGCTGGTTATCGAGTGGTTTCCATCGAGCAAGCCGGGTTCGTTACTCTGACAGCTGCCGCCAAACTGGCAGACATTAACAAGCAGACTCTTAACAACTACACCAAAGGCATTCGCGGGCCGGGGGATTTCCCATCGCCGCGCTACGGCCTGCAAAGTGGCACGCCTCTGTATTATTGGCCGGAAGTCGCCTGTTGGCTGGTGGAGCAAGGCAAGGTTGAAGCTGTAATGGGGGAAATTGCAGAAGCGGCAGTCGCATCGAGCAGTAAGCTGGAGCAGGATGCGCAGGCGGTTACTTTGTGAGGGGGCTGAATTGGAGGTAGAGACGAGCTACTTCCATGTAGCAAAATCCCCGAGGGTGCGGGGAACATTTTTCAACCGAGTGCGTTTGTCGGTTTATCTCCAGCAGGCTGGAGGAGCCGCTAAGACTAATGTTTTTCTGGTGTTAGAGAAAGTGCTAGTTAGCAAGATAAATGTACTCTTTTAAATTTTAATAAGACAAAAGCATCTGGTTATAAAACATTGATTGGTGTGGTGTTCTGTGTTTTGATGTTGCTCGTACCAGCTATTGGGGCATTTTGAGCTGTAGTGTCGGCGGCTGGGCATTTCTATTGGCAACCTTCGGAGATTTAATGCCATTGCTTAGCATCACTATTGAGATACACCAACATCCCAAGTGTCCACTCAAAAGAGTGGACGAAACCGTTAGTAAAAAGAAACCCTTGCTTCCTCGAGCAGTGATGGTTTCAGTGATCAGTTTTTTGTTGGCCAAACTGGCTGAGTGGCTCTCGTAGGAATTGCACCAAGGCAAGGATGCCTTTCCTTTCTTGTTGGCAATGGATGTAATCAAAGGATGGAATTCTATGAATATTCTTGCAACGACTTGGCTCCCCGTTATCTGTTCAAACGGTGAAGCCAAAACCATTTCACTCGCTGATATCGGCGACCCCAAAATTACCAATCTGAATCTACCTCGCGCTGATTTTCAGGGCGCTGCCTATCAGCTCATTGTCGGTGTGCTGCAAACTGTATTGGCTCCAGAAGACTCGGACGATTGGCTCGACAAATTCGAAGAACCGCCTTCTCCCGAAGAATTTTCAAAAGCCTTCAGCCAGATTGAGCATGCTTTTAATTTGATCGGTGAAAAGCCGGAAAGCCCACTGTTTATGCAGGATTTTGATCCTCTGGAGTCTGCTAAGCCCAGTGCGGCGACTTCGTTGTTGATCGAAGCGCCGGGTGATAACGGCATCAAGTTGAATACCGATTTCTTCATCAAGCGCGGCTTTGTGGAACAAATGTCGTTGCCGATGGCGGCACTGGCGCTGTTTACCTTGCAGATCAACGCGCCATCTGGCGGGCAGGGCCACCGAACTGGCTTGAGAGGCGGTGGCCCCTTATCGACCCTGGTGCTATCCAACCAGCCGGATGCCTGTTTATGGCAAAAGCTTTGGCTGAACGTGATGAGCAAGGAATGGCTGGCTGACAACAGCAAGGCGGATTGGACAAATCCGGATTTTAGCGATGGCTCGGTTTTCCCCTGGTTGGCCCCGACTGTTACCAGCGAAAAGAAGGCGGTGATTCTGCCCACAGATGTCCATCCATTACATCGCTATTGGGCTATGCCACGACGTATTCGTTTGAATATCGAAGACCGCTCAGGCAGTTGTGATATTTCCGGCGAAGCAGCCGCACAGCTGGTCAGTAGCTATCGCACGCAGAATTACGGCAATAACTACAGCGGCGACTGGCGGACACATCCTTTTACGCCCTATCGAGGCGACCCGAAAAAGCCGGACGATGAATACCTCTCTATCAAGGGCCAGCCAGGCGGTATTACCTACAAGCAGTGGGAAATCCTGCGTTTTGCTCGACCAGACAGTCAGGCGCATAACTCGGCGCTGGTGGTGAGCCATATGCATCAGCTCTCAGAGTATCTGGACGATGACCTGAAAGCCCAGCTGCGGCTTTGGTCGTTTGCCTACGATATGGACAACATGAAACCGCGTGGTTTTTACAGCACCGAAATGCCCTTTGCGGCTATGCCAGCTGGACTGGAAGAGGACTTCTTTAGTGAGGTGTCTGCGCTGCAAACACTGGCGCACGACATGGGCAAGCAGGTGCGAACGCAAGTGAAAAGAGCCTGGTTCAAACGCTCTGACGATGCGAAAGGGGACTTCAGTTTTATCGATTTGATGTTCTGGCAGCGTACCGAGCCGGTGTTTTTTCAGGCTGTAAGTTCTCTGGCGGATCAAGCCAGCGCCAAACCGGATGAATTGATTTTGACGCCCGAGATGGCCAAGCGCTGGTTGTTGGCCATGCAGGCCATTTCGCTGGAAATCTTCGATGAACTGGTGCTTTCCAGTGAACCCGAACCCAGAGAAATGAGCGAAAAAATAGAGGCCCGCAATATCCTGCGGGGCTGGTTATATCGTAGTAAAAAACCCATTCAACAATTCAAAACCGACTACAAAATTGTATCCGAGCAAACACAGGGGGTGTCTGCATGACGCAAGATACAGAGGTGAAAACCAATCAGAAGGTAAATAAAAAGCCAAACCCCAATGACAGGGTTCCGTACTGCCAACACCTCACCAAACATGAGTCTGACCAGCTCAGAAAGTGGCATTTCGCTATGAACGCCAGTATCACTGAGCTACGCGATAAGAACATGGCTCCGGCACCTTCAGGTCAACGAGCACGCCTGTGTCGGGCCGACACCTTGCCAACCTTGATGATGACCGATGGCTATCGTGCGCTTTGGTTCGCCATCAATCCGGAAGTAGATGAGAATGCGCCGGAAGCGGACCAGGAGACAGATAAGACGAAGCCAGAGTCGTCGGCCTACGTGAAAAAACACTTTGCGCCGTTGGCCTGGGCCTGTATCGCCGGGGTGATTGCCGATGTTCGCAACGACATTACGCCGCCTTTCGGCAGTGACAAAAAAGAAGATAAAGCCATGCGCTCGATTGCCAGCATGGCGGGTACGCCGGTTGAGAACAGCAGCCGATCTCATCTCAGTGAGTTGAGGTTCCAGCAGCTGCAAACCGCAGACACGGACGAAGAATTTCTGATGCTGATGCGCCGACTGGTGAAACGTCTGAAGCGTAATGCGCCCATTGCCCGTCTTGCCGACGATATTCTCTGCTGGTTTGCCGAATACCATGACCGCATTCCACGCGAAGTTGAAAAACGCATTGCCCTGAAATGGGCTTCCGAATACTACGCCGCTGCCAGTGCCAAACCATCCAAATAAATGTAAAAGGAATTCATCATGAGCCAATTTATCCAACTGCATATCCTGACTTCATACCCGCCAAGCAACCTGAACCGTGACGACATGGGTCGCCCAAAAACGGCTCGCATGGGGGGTTTTGAGCGCCTGCGCGTTAGCTCCCAAAGCCTGAAGCGCCATTGGCGTACTTCCGATCTGTTTGAAGAAGCCTTGGGGGCAAACAAGGGTATTCGTACCAAGCAAATCGGCCCGATCGTCTTCGATATTCTATCCAAGGGCGGTGTTGCAGAGAAAAAGGCTGTTGAGTGGTCGTTAGCCATTGCCAATGTGTTTGGTAAAGCCAAGGGTAAAAAGAAAGAAGAGCTGGAAATCGAACAGCTGGTTCACGTTAGTCAGGCCGAGTTGGATGCTGTTAAGGCATTGGCTGCGAAGCTGGCGGAAGAACAACGGGAGCCGGAAAAAGAAGAGCTGGAGCTGCTGCGCAAAGACCGTATGGATGTCGATATCGCGCTGTTTGGTCGGATGCTGGCGTCCCGCCCGGATCAAAATGTCGACGCCGCCTGTCAGGTAGCTCACGCCATCAGCGTGCATTCGGTTGCTATCGAAGACGATTACTTCACCGCTGTGGATGACCTGAACGACGGCAAAGACGACCTGGGTGCCTCTCATATTGGCGAACGCGGTTTTGCGGCGGCGCTGTTCTACAACTACCTCTGCATCAATACCGATCAGTTGCTGGACAACCTGAATGGTAATGTTGAGTTGGCCAATCAGGCGATTCAATCTCTTACCGAAGCGGCGGTAAAAGTCTCTCCGACCGGTTATCAAAACAGCTTCGCCAGCCGGGCTTACGCCAGTTATGTGCTGGCGGAAAAAGGCGCGCAGCAACCGCGTTCCTTGTCGGTCTCGTTCCTGAAACCAACCGAAGGCCGTGGCGACGGTATGGCCGTCAATGCCGTTGAGGCGCTGAACAATCAGGCCGGGATTTTTGATCGCGTTTACGGCGACTGTGCCGATGATCGTTACCAGCTGAACGCAGTAACTGGCTCCGGTTCGCTTAAAGAACTGCTGGAATTTGTCGGTGCCTGTCGCGCGGAGAACTGATATGGACTATCTGGTTTTCCGGCTCTATGGGCCGATGGCCAGTTGGGGGCAAGCTGCTGTAGGCGGTGAGCGCCCCACCGGCATGGCTCCGGGGCGAGCGGCTATTTTAGGATTAATTGGCGCGGCGATGGGTATCGAACGCGAAGATGATGCAGGTCAGCAGCAGTTGTTTGACGAGCTTCAAATCGCCGTAAAGCAGCTCAGCGCGGGCACCCTGATGCGAGATTACCAAACGGTTCAGGCTCCCTCGACGGATAAAAAGCACCGTCACTTCACCCGCAAAAGTGAACTGTCGGTCGATAAGCTGAACACCGTGTTATCCAGTCGTCACTACCGTCAGGATGGTATCTGGATCGTGGCGGTGTATTTAAAAGACGGTGCTCAGAATCTGACCCTGAAGCAAATACAGGAATACTTCAAGCGCCCGGTGTTCCCTCTGTATCTGGGGCGTAAATCCTGTCCGCCTGCCTTGCCGCTGATGCCGACATTGGTAACAACCGACTCGCTGAAGCAGGCGTTGGACACTAAATTCCCGGATGTCACCGCAACCACTTTGGAGGTGGAAGAGGAGAGAAGCGGGAAGGGGAAATCAACCTGGTCAGCTGACAAGTATTGCCTCGCCCTGAAAGGCCAAAGTACCTATTACTGGCAGGGTGAACTGAATGGACTGGACGGCACCGAGCATGACGCCACCCTGACTTATCACCCCTGGGATGACCCGATCAGCCGCACCCGTTGGCAGTTTGGCCAACGCCAGCAGCATCAGCTCACGCTTATGGAGGAGCGCTAATGTATTTTTCCAAAGTGACCGTGGCCAATGCGCTGGAGTTGTCGACGCTGTTGGCAGATTTCAAAAATCGGGACTCCTACATTATCCACCAGCTGCTGTGGCAATTGTTTCCGGGTTATACCAAGAGCTGGACCCAACAACCGTCGAAAGCAAAAGAACAGCTTCAACGCCCGTTTCTGTACCGGGAAGAAACTAATTCTCAGGGCTTCCCTGAATTTTATGTGCTGTCTGAACACCCGCCGGAAGCAAAGGGCACGCCCTTCAACTGCCAGACCAAACACTATGAACCCAGACTCTCGGCTGGCGATCGGTTGGCGTTCAAACTCCGGGTTAATCCGGTCACCAGTAGCCGGGATGAGCAGGGCATTCGCAAGCGGCATGACGTACTTATGGATGCCAAGCGCAAGGTCGATCCTGAAGGGCTTTCACCAGAGCGCCTCAAGGAAGCCAAAAAACTGGCCGCTGAGCACGCTGCTCAGGCCTGGATTTCCAGCCCTGAGAGATTGGCTGATTGGGGAGTTCAACTGGATAGTCAACCGGAGATTGAAAGTTATACCCAGCATCGATTAGCCCGCAAAAAGGCTCTGGAAGGTGAGCGTAAAAACGAACAAGGGCGGCCCATTCGTTATTCCTCGGTCGATTATCAGGGCTTGTTGACTGTGACTGATCCAGAGCGATTTTTACAGGCACTGTACAAAGGTGTCGGAAAATCCAAAGGTTTTGGCTGCGGGATGTGGTTGGTGAGGCGGGTTTGATATCCAGGTAGGATGTAGTTTTAAAACTACAATCAGGACGCATTCAAGGATAGAATTATGGCCATACGAGTTGTTCAGTCTGATCTGTTCAAACGCTGGTTGAAAAAGCTCAAGGATGAGCGCGGCAAGGCAAAGATTATCTCGCGGGTTCATCAGTTCGCGTGTGGTTGGCCGGGTGATGTGAAGTATCTTGGTAAAGGGGTGTCCGAACTGCGGATTCACTTTGGGCCTGGTTACCGAGTGTATTTTCACCAAAGCGGCGATGAGTTGGTGTTGCTACTAATCGCAGGCAGCAAGTCCACCCAGTCGAGAGACATAACCAAGGCTCAGTCTTTATTGATGGACTGGCAAGCTGATGGAGACAATTCCCATGACCCAAACATTCACTGAATTTGATCCAGCAGAGTTTCTGGAAACTCCGGAATCCATTGCCGAGTTTTTGAACGAAGCCCTGGCTGTTGCGGATGCGGCCTATATTGCCAAAGCCCTGGGCGTGGTGGCCCGCGCTAAAGGCATGAGCAGTGTAGCCGATCAAACTGGCTTATCGCGGGAGCAACTGTATAAAACATTCAGTGAACAGGGTAATCCGACGCTGAAAACCCTGCTGGCACTTACTCAAGTGCTCAATCTGAATCTGAGTGTTACACCGCGCTAGACGCAATCACTGTTCATTCTCGCAAGGACGCGATCATGAGTTTTATTCCTCTCAAACCCATCCCCATAAAAGACCGTAATTCCATGATCTTTGTTGGTATGGGCCGTATTGACGTGCGTGACGGTGCCTTCGTTGTTATCGACGAGGTGCACGGCGAGCGTATGCACATTCCTGTGGGTTCTATCGCCTGTTTGATGTTGGAGCCGGGTACGCGGATCAGTCATGCCGCCGTTAAACTCGCAGCGACAACAGGCACTTTGCTTATCTGGGTGGGAGAGGCGGGAGTCAGGTTGTATTCCGTCGGTCAGCCCGGTGGCGCACGCTCCGACAAGTTGCTCTATCAGGCAAAGCTTGCACTGGATGAAGAATTGCGTCTGAAAGTCGTACGCAAAATGTTCGAAATTCGCTTTGGTGAACCAGCTCCGCAACGCCGCAGTGTCGATCAGCTACGTGGGATCGAAGGCGCTCGTGTCCGCAAAATCTATCAGCAACTGGCCAAGCAGTATGGTGTTGATTGGCGAGGGCGAGACTACGACGTTAGAGATTGGGACAAGGGAGATACCATTAACCAATGCCTGAGTGCTGCGACCTCTTGTCTGTATGGTGTGACCGAGGCCGCGGTACTGGCTGCGGGGTACGCACCCGCGATTGGGTTCGTACACTCCGGTAAGCCGCTGTCGTTCGTCTATGACATTGCCGACCTGGTGAAATTCGACGGAGTGGTGCCCATTGCCTTCCGGATTGCGGCCAAAAATCCGCCTAGGCCCGACCGTGAAATTCGGGTCGCCTGTCGCGAACATTTCCGCTCCAGCAAATTGCTAAAACAGCTGATTCCGTTGATTGAAGAAGTGTTGTCTGCTGGTGAGATTGAACCGCCCAAGCCTCCCGAAGATGCCCAGCCACCGGCGATACCTGAACCGCCATCTGTTGGTGATGAAGGTCACAGGAGTAAATAACCATGAGCATGATAGTGGTGGTGACGGAAGCCGTACCCGACCGACTGCGCGGGCGACTGGCAGTTTGGTTATTGGAAATCCGTGCTGGTGTGTATGTGGGAGATGTATCGCGACGGATACGAGAAATGATCTGGCAGCAGGTCGACGCTCTGGCAGAAGACGGAAATGTGGTGATGGCTTGGGCCACTAATACGGAGTCTGGATTTGACTTCGTGACCTACGGAAAAAATCGCCGTATGCCAGTGGATTTGGACGGATTAAGACTGGTGAAATTCACTCCCGATCAGGCTGATTGACTCACGTCGAACGCCTGTCCAAAAGCTCCTTAATAATGCGGAAATTGTTGGTAGATTTTCGGAGAAGATATTTTCTTTTGAAAATCAACCATATACATTTAGAGCGTTCCCCGTACCCACGGGGATAAACCGCGATACGTCTGCAAATGCCATGGAGCTGGTAGGCGTTCCCCGTACCCACGGGGATAAACCGCGATTCCCGCTGAGGCGCGGGAACCAGATCGAGCGTTCCCCGTACCCACGGGGATAAACCGGGCTACATGAATTCCGATGCGCTGATCACTGTGCGTTCCCCGTACCCACGGGGATAAACCGG
>NZ_AUGV01000003.1 GCF_000422845.1 Oceanobacter kriegii DSM 6294 | reverse complement strand
GAAGAAAAATGACGGGAATAGGCAAGTAGATGGGTTTGGCGTCGGGAGTCGGGAGTCGGGAGTCGGGAGTCGGGAGTCGGGAGTCGGGAGTCGGATGTCGGGTGTCGGATGTCGGGTGTCGGGTGTCGGGTGTCGGGTGTCGGGTGTCGGGTGTCGGATGTCGGATGTCGGATGTCGGATGTCGGATGTCGGATGTCGGATGTCGGATGTCGGATGTCGGATGTCGGATGTCGGGAGGAAAATAGGATGGGCACTTGTGCCCATCACAACACCTGACGCTTAAACCGATTCCGCCGCCACCGGTTTACCCGGCAACAAGGTACGACGCACCAGAAAAGCAGTGGTCACCGCACAGAACATCATCACTGCCATCGCCAATGGCGTACCGTCCGACATCAAACTCACCAGACCACCGGCCAAACCACCACTGAGGAAGCCAATGGCACCGGTCAGCGCCGCTGCCGTACCGGCCAGATGTGGGTAGTACTCAATGATGGAGGCGTTGGAGTTGGCCACCACAAAGCCGTGACAGCCAATATAGAACATCACCATCAGGGTCAGCGCCCACACCGGCAGCTGCGGATACACCAACAGCGACACCAGCAACAGGCCCGAGGCCGTCATTTGCAGCTTCTGGCCCAGAGCAATCAAATACGGTGGCAGATGCTTCTTCAGCATCTTCAGATTCACTTTGGTCATCGCCACCATGGTCAGCACCACACAGGCAAAGGTGAACGGATACAGGTCTTCGCTCATGCCGTAGTGGCCCATGAAAATGCCCGGCGAGGCGGTAATAAACGACAACATGGCGGCATACGCGCCCATCACACTGATCAGATAACCCCAAATGCGACGGTCGGACAGGATGGTCCAGTAATTACGGAACGGGTTACCACCGGTGGCCTGAGCGCGGGTTTCCGGCAAACGACGCCAGAACAGCAGAATCAGCAACAGGGCATAGACCATCAGGAAGCCAAACACCGTGTGCCAGTTTGATACCTTCAGAATCACCAAACCGATCACTGGCGCAATCAAGGGCGCAATCATCATCACCTGAATCACCCGGATCATGGCCGCCGCCCCTTCCCGGCCGCTGGCCAAATCCCGAATGATGGCCTGACTGTTCACCACCGCTAAACCACCACCGAGTGCCTGCACAAACCGCAACACCAGCATGGCTTCCAGATCCGGTGCCAGCATGATGCCCAAACTGCCCAGCGCGAACACCGAAAGCCCCCACAACACCATGGTACGACGACCAAAGCGGTCGGACAGCGGCCCACCGCCAATCTGACCGGCGGCAAAGCCCAGCAGGAACACACTGACGGCCAATTCAACGTCGTGCAGGCTGCGGCCAAAATCTTCCGCAATGGTGGGCACCGCCACCAGATAAATATCTGTCGCCAGCGGCACCAGCGCCGTCAGGGCAGACAACATCAACAATAGGCCAGCGGTCAGTTTTTCAGGTTTCGGGGGCATAACACTCCAGTTGGGTACAGGCTTCAAACGCTTTTACCGAAGGCTGATTCACCCGTTTGAAAAGAGGCTTCGCTCTCTAAGAGCAGCCATCCAGCCAATAGGGTTACAGCGCTTCGGTAAGTAACAGAGAAAGTGAAATCAGGGCTGAACAGACAGGCCGACTCGCGGCCAGCAACCCTTTGAATAGTGGTTATAGGCTAGTGATTGTTTTGCCCACCAACAAGTGGCGCGCAATGGTTTTATTGTTCCGTTAAAAGAACAGTAAGAAAGAATTCCGCCATAAAAGTCTTAAATTGAGCCAAATGCTTTCCAGTCGTTAATCAACCTGTCCTGTCGACTTGCCCTGTTGATGTCCAGCCAACTTGTCCACAGCCTGCGCCGCCGTTTTGCCCGCTGGCTCATATCCTGTGGAAAAAACTTCACCAAATTGTCATGTCCCCAAACGCGGTCACCGTACGTCTTTTCCGTTGATGAACACAGCCACGCACGCTTGCGGGCAAACGACACAACCTTAATCAGACACACACGGAACGAACACCATGAAAGCCGAATACTCCCGCGTTCGCCGCGGCGCACTCTACACCGCCATGATGGCCGCCACCGCTATGATGCTGACTGCCTGTGGCAGCGACGACGACAACAGCAACAATAACAACAGCAGCAACAGCGAACAGGTCAGCCCGGATACCTCGGTATCGGTTGCCAAACCAGCAGCGCCATCCGGTTTGGGCTACGAAGACTACGCCCACGTACCGAGCGTCGACTACCCATTCCCGATTGTTGAAAACGCCGACCACAACGCCGATGGCAGCTACCGCTACACACTGTCGCAAAACGCCGTTGCCTATGCCCTGCGTGGCATCAACAGCATCTGGAAAGGCACCAGCGACAGCTATCAAGAAGCGGCTTCCGGCAATGGCCCGGACGAGTATCTGGAAGACCCGATTCTGAACGCCACCGCCTGGCAGGAAAACATCGACTACGTCATCGACGTCACCAACAACCGCAGCGACGACGAAGCGATTCTGGCCTTCCTGGACGACCGCCGTTCCAAAAACTACTCGGTGATCGACGGTTTTGGCCCATTGACCGAAGCCTACGTTGCGGCCTCCGGTGCCTACGTTGAACTGGATGGCATCACCAAAGCCGAAGTGCTGGAAGACGCCCACTACAACCCGGCCGACAACGACAACTCCAAGTACATGGGCGCGGCTACCGCCTACGTAAACTCCGGTGATTCTGCCGAGCAAATGCCACTGACCAAGGTGGCTGATCTGGTGTACCGCTTCCGTCAGGCGTCGCCGGCCTCCACCAGCGCCTCCAAATACATTTTCTCTACCCCACGCCCATGGCGCATGGACGACAGCGGTGCCATCGCATTCCAGGGCACCACCGGCTACAGCTACTCCTGCGTTGACGAAGACGGCACCGAAACCCTGAAAAACTACGACATCTACACCACCAGCGTCGCCGTCGTGCCAGGCCTGATGTGTGCCCGTCGTGCCCACAGCGCATCGAAAGAAACCGGCGACAACCCGCTGTACTCCGAAACCACCGAAAACCGTCGCAAGGACGGTGGCTACCCATCCGGCCACACCAACGCTGCAACACTGGCATCACTGGCCTACGCCTACGCCCTGCCAGAACGTTTTGCTGAAATGGTTGCCCGTGGTGCCGAGCTGGGTGAAAGCCGCATCGTTGCCGGTATGCACTCCCCGGCTGACGTTATCGGTGGCCGTATGCACGCCCTTACTGTGGCCGCCTACGCGCTGAACAACGGCGACGGCGCTACCGTGGCAGAAGAAGCCCTGCAAACTGCCCAAAGCTACTTTGGTGAACTGGCCTCCGAAGCGGGCATGAGCCTGTACGACTACGCCCACCAAACGGTTGCAAGCGAAACCGGCTACACCTACACCGACAACGGCACTGAATACGTTAACGTCGAAGTGTTCGACAACAACATCTACGACGACTTCGATGCCATTCGAGATGAATACCGCTTCCGTCTGACCTACGGCATGACCCAGGACGCCGACGCCGCAGGGGCCGACCCCATCGTTCCACAAGGCGCCGAAGCTCTGCTGAAATCCCGCCTGCCATACCTGAGCGACGAACAACGTCGCGTAGTACTGGCCAGCACTGAAATCGACTCCGGCTACCCATTCCTGGATGACTCCAACGGCTGGGGCCGCATCGATCTGGTCAGCGCCTCTGCCGGTTATGGTGCCTTTGATGGCGACGTGAACGTCTACATGGAAGCCGGCAAAGGCGGCTTTAACGCCAACGACATGTGGCGCAACGACATCACAGGCGCAGGCAAGCTGACCAAATCTGGCACCGGTGCACTGACACTGACTGGCGACAATAGCTACAGCGGTGGCACCGTGGTGGAAGGCGGCGCACTGGCCGCAGCATCCACCACTGCATTTGGCACGGGCACTGTGTTCGTAGCCGGTGGCGACCTGCAAATCGATGCCGAAGGCGCAGTCGCCATCACCGACCTGACTGTTGAAGCCGCTGGCACACTGGCCGTTGAAATGGACGCAGACAGCACTCAGGTTGCTGTATCTGGTACTGCCTACGTAGAAGGCGCGGCGCTGGAGCTGAGCTTTGAATCTGCTCCTGAAGCTGGCAGCCAGTACACCATTCTGACTGCTGAGCAGATCGGCGGTGAATTTGATTCCGTGTACGCTGGCGACGTATCCGTCAGCCTGACTTACAGCGAAGGCAGCATCGTTGCTACCGTGAACTGATGCCGTAAAACCCCAACCTTCGCTTTGCCCGCCCGGTAACCACCGCGCGGGCTTTTTGGTTGTTGAAAACGTAGCAGCAGGCTTGCCTGCGACAGGTAATCCAATCACCGCGTAGGAGCTGGCTTGCCTGCGATAAGCACTTCATTCAATTATTGATCCAAACGGCATCCCAGAAAGGATAATCCCCAACCCGACGAGCCAACCCCGCCCGTAGCGGGTTGGCAACGATATACCGGGCAACCGCCTTGATATCCTCTTCCTTTCTCAATGCATGATCATGGAAAGATCGCTGCCATAGCTTGCCGCCAGAGCCAGCAGTTTGATGCACAGCACGCGCCGATAATGACTTTAACCGCATAGCCATTCGAGAAAGGTCATCGCCATGCAACTGTACCAACCAATGAACATGGTCGGGCATTAGCACCCAACAAAGCAGCTCGTTGTCGCGCATTGCCTGATCTGAGGTAAATGCCCGGATAGCAGCACACGCCAAATCGAAGTTAAGGAATAGTGGTTGCCGATGCTCGACCGATGCAGTCAGAAGATAAATTCGGCCCGATTCAGAATGACGGCCGATGCGCAGCTGATGGTTTCCCTTGGCAGGTTTCATAAATCCGTATCCTTACAGATTATTGGTTCTGAAACGCTATCAGGTCGATCGCAGGCAAGCCAGCTCCTACGTTCAGAGCATTTGGCAACATCGCGGCCTGGATTGAAAATCACTCCTCAGGAGCGCGGGCGGCCCGCCCGCATTAACAAGGGCTTCAGCCCGGTTATTTCACAAATTCCAGCTGCTTGTCCCAATCCCGGTAGTTAAACACCTGACCTTCGGTGCGCACTCGCGCCAGCTCTGCCAGATCCAGGTCGGCATAGACCCATCCGCCTTTACCTGCCTCACCCTGAACCATCTCTCCCTGAGCAACGATGCCATCATCCGGAAAGCCATAATCGACCGGTGCGAATACTCCCGCAACGCCAGTGTTTTCATCAATCGCCGGTGACCATTCCGCCAAACCAACGGTTGGCGATTGCGCCACAAAGCACTGGTTTTCCAGTGCCCGGGCTCGACAGCCCAGCTGCACCCGGTGATATCCAGCAAGCGTGTCGGTACAGGACGGCACCAGAATCAAATCAGCGCCTTGCTCAACCTGCTGGCGGGCAAACAGAGGAAATTCGGAGTCGTAACAAATGTTGATGCCAAGCTTGCCAAACGGGGTGTCGAACACTTTGAGTTCATCACCCGAGGCAATGCCCCACTGCTCGTTTTCAAAGCGGGTCATTTGCAGTTTGTCCTGAAATTCCACCGAGCCGTCTGGCAGCAGCAGGTAACTGCGATTGACGTAACGACTGCCAGCCTCAGATTCCACCCGCACCGGAAAGGTCCCGGCACAAATCACCACCTGATGCTGCTGCGCCAGCGATTGAAACACCTGTACAAAGTCGTCATGCAGGGTTTGCAGTTCCACCAGCTGCTGACTTAACGACTGATAGACAGATGCTTCAAACAGCGACGCCAGTTCCATTGAAAAGTACTCCGGCAGCAGCAGCACATTGGCTTGCTGTTGCACGGCGTCTTCAATACGGCCGGTGACTTTTTGCAGCCACTGCTGCCAGCTGTTTACAAAGCCCACTTCGTAGGCGCAGGTGGCTACTCGAACCAAAGACATGGCTTCTCCTGAAGCAGAGGGACGGTTATTCACAAGGCTTTGAGCCAGAACATCATGGGGTGGTCGGTTTCGGCGTCTTCATCGATGTCCTTCCACGGATAAGACGTCATCAAGTCCGGCCGAGGTTGATAACCAAAGTGACACCACACCGGGTCAAGCGGTTCAAAACCGGCGGGCCGCAGCGGGTGATTGTCTGGCCGCACCACGCCGCAAAAACAGCTGTGGTCAAAGCCGCCCAGCTGGCGCACGTATTGTTCGCGCCCGGCAAAAAAGCCTTTGTACAGGCCATGGCCGCGATACTCCGGCAGCAGCACCGATTCACCGCAGTAGAACAGCCGTTCGGTGTCGATACCAGCTTGCTCGAACGGTGCCCGAAACTCGTCGGTTTCGTCCGCCATCGGTACCCCGGTTGACGCCCCAACCACCCGCTGGTGTACGGGCAGCTCATGGTCGATGGCCAGCACCGCCATGGCATTGCCAGACGCCAGATAGGTTTGCAGGTAATGCTTTTCGTAGTCTTCCGAACCGTCGTACAGGTACGGATACTCGCGGAAGACCTGGATTCGCAGGCGCGCCAGATCCTCTGTGTGGTTGGCCAGCTCATCGCCTGCCACCGTTACCAGCTCAATCGACATGGGTTCCCCTGATGGACGACCAAAACCTGAAAATTCTCAAAGCCGGGGTTAACAGACAAGAGCTGACGGCTGAAAAAGACATTTTTCATATTCGTGTGCGATGAACATAAAAAAAGCGCGGCAGTGAATCACTGCCGCGCTTTTTTATTTCACCAGTACCACGATCAGCCCTTCATGTTCTTCTGCACCGTCTCGCTGTAGTACTGCAGGAAGTTGATGACGCCAAACTCGTAGGTTTTGGAGTACGGACCCGGCTGGTAACCAATGGAGTTGATGCCTTGCTGGTTTTGCTCGCCCAGAATACGGTCCTGATCGTTGGTGGCGTCCCACACCAGACGCAGGCGCTCCGGATCGTAATCCACGCCTTCTACCGCGTCCTTGTGCACAAACCACTTGGTGGTAACCATGGTTTCCTGCGCAGAAATCGGCAGCACGCGGAAGACAATGAAGTGGTCGGACTGCATGTGGTTCCAGCTGTTTGGCAGGTGCAGGATACGCATGGAGCCCAGCTGGCGGTTTTTGATGCGACCCAGCAGTTTTTCACAGCCTTTGGCGCCGTCCAGCGTCATCACGTCGACGCCTTTTTTCAGTGGCATACGCACAATGCGGTTGCGCAGGCCCGGGCCAAAGCTCTTGTGCTCGTGCGGGATACCTTCGGCGTCCCAGGCAGCGGCCTGTTCGGCATAGTGGTCGAGGAAGTCCTGTGGTGCCCGTGGGTCGTTGGTGTCGTCCCATTCCAGCAGGGTGTTCAGCAGTTCCGGGTGGGAACCGGCACAGTGGTAGCACTCACGGTTGTTCTCGATCACCAGCTTCCAGTTGGCTTTCTCGTACATGTGGGATTCTGCTGCCAGCTTGGTGTTTTCGACATCGTACGGTTCCATGTACTCGTCCAGCGTCGCCAGGAATTCATCGAAGTCGGATTCCGGCGCGTCCTTGGCCAGACACACAAAAATAAAGCCACCGGCGGTTTTGGTGTGGGCTTTTTTCAGGCCATGGCCTTTCATGTCAAAGTCGTCACCCATTTCGGTACCGGCGTACAGCAGGTTGCCTTTCACGTCGTAGGTCCACTGGTGGTATGGGCACACCAGGTTGGCGGCCTTGCCGCGGTGTTTGGTGCAGATCACCGAACCGCGGTGACGACATACGTTGTGGAATGCTTGCACGCCGCCGTCGCCATCACGCACCACCAGCACCGGGTTCTGACCCACTTCCAGTGTGAAGTAATCACCCTTGGTTGGGATCTCAGAGGTCATGCCAACGAACAGCCACTCCTTCAGGAACACCTCTTCCATGTCGGCACGGAAGTAGTTCGGATCGTTGTACATTGGCTGAGCCAGGGAATAGTTTTCATCACGACCTTCCAGCTCGGCGCACATCTGCTGACGAGCATCAGCATAGCTATTGGAAGTAATATTCAGCAGATCAAACTCTTTCATGTCCGCGTTCCTCAATCATCAATTTTTTTGCGCTCAAATGAACAATGCAGAGCGCATGGCCTGATATAAATCCATTGCCGGAGCTGGGGGTCAGTCACGGTTGGCTCGTAGGTTCAGAAGCAATCGCACGGTTGCTTCAGGTTGCAGGGCGATACTGGGTCAAAAGCGGCGGCCCGAATTGACCGATTACGACCTTACAAAAGTCAAAACTCGACGCATTAAAACCCGGAAAAGGCCGATCCAGACTTGGATCAATTTCGGTTGGCGCGGGTGGAACAGAGTCATGTCGTTAATGGTTAATTTTGAAAAATTGACCCAAGGCACTATTCGCTTCATACGCCAGAGCCCAGGGTTGTAGCTTCCAGCCAGACACCGCAAGCCGAAGGCAGACCAACCGCAGTTGTCCGTAACCGGCGACGTCAGGAGTGATGAATATGAATAGCGCGGCTGCCCTGGCTACACAGGGTCTTTCGGAAATTACCACCAATACCTGGGTGAATGGACGTCACATGGTGCGTTGCGCCCGGGTGATCAATGAAACCCACGACGTCAAAACCTTTTGTTTTCTGGCCGAACAGCCGGTGCTGTTCTTCTTCAAGCCGGGTCAGTTTGTGACGCTGGAGCTGGAGATTGAAAGCCAGCCGGTGATGCGTTCCTACACCATCTCCAGCTCCCCTTCCACGCCTTACAGCTTCAGCATTACCGTCAAGCGTGTACCGGGCGGCCTGGTGTCGAACTGGCTGCACGACAACATCAAGGAAGGCGATCTGCTGCCGGTGCACGGCCCGGTCGGCAACTTCAACTGCATCGACTTCCCGGCAGAAAAAGTCCTGCTGCTGTCCGGTGGTGTTGGTATTACCCCGGTGATGTCGATGGCACGCTGGTTCTACGACACCAACACCGATACCGACATGGTGTTTATCCACAGCGCCCGCTCCCCCGTGGATGTGGTGTATCAGGGCGAACTCATCAACATGTGTTCGCGGGTGCCGAACTTTCACCTGCACCTGATTTGTGAACGCGAAGCGCTGGGCTTCCCGTGGAGTGGCTATCGCGGCTACCTGGATCAGGCCAAACTCGACATGATGGTGCCCGACCTGCACGAACGCGAAGTATTCTGCTGCGGCCCGGAACCCTACATGGCGGCGGTGCGCAACCTGCTGAAAGCCAACGGCTTCAACATGGAGCAGTACCACGAGGAATCCTTCGGCTCGACCCCGACCGAAGTGAAACAGGACGCTGTGGAACAGGCCGAAGAAGCCGAAGAAGCGATGGAAGCCTTCGACAGCGACGATCTGATCACCGTCGAGTTCACCGAATCCGGCAAGAGCATTGGCGTGATGCCGGGCGAAACCGTTCACACCGCGGCAGCCAACCTTGGCATGTACATTCCAAAAGCCTGCGGCATGGGTATTTGCGGCACCTGTAAGGTGAAGAAAGTATCCGGCGAGGTGGAAATGAACCACAACGGCGGTATTACCGATGAGGACGTCGCCGAAGGCTACATCCTGTCGTGCTGCTCGGTGCCAAAAGGCAAGGTGGTGATTGAGCAGTAGTTGGGTCTGGGGTCTGGGGTCTGGGGTCTGGAGTCTGGGCAAAACTGTGGGAGAGAGCTTGCTCTCGATTTAACCCATCGCGAATGAATTCGCTCCTACACCACTAACAACGCCCACTTCAACGCCAGACATACGCCAGACGCAAAAAAGGCCGGAAATCCGGCCTTTTCTGTTACTGCGATTTTACGTTGGTATTGCTGTCACAGAGCCTGGATCACGCTGCAACAGGCTTGCGACGGCGGCTAACTGCCAACGGTGCCAACAAACCCAATACCCAGAACAGGGAACCACCACCGGAGGACTTGTCCTTGTTTTCCGGATCATTCAGGTGTTGGTCCAGACTCAGGCCAGAAGCACTCTGACACTCGCTGTCACAGCTGTCGTTCCAGGCATCTGGCAGGCCATCTTCGTCATCGTCAACAGACGCTGCCGCGTTATCTGCAAAGGCATCTTCGCTGTCGATCACGCCGTCGTTGTCGAAGTCGTCCAGTGACTCATCCAGCATCAGGCCAGAAGCGGTCTGACAGGCGGTGTCACAGCTTTCATTCCAGCTGTCTGGCAGGCCATCCTGGTCAGCGTCGACAGAAGCAGCCGCGTTGTATGGGAAAGCATCCAGCGCACCCATCACACCATCGCTATCCGGGTCACGCTGGGCAACGCCATCAAACACCACCACTGGCAGTTCAGAGCTGGTGCCGAAGTCCCAGGAGTCGCTGTCCCAGCCGCTGTACAGGGTAACGTTGGCAGCACAGTCGCTGTCGTTGGCAGCGGTTGGGCAAGCCAGCTGTTCGTTGGTTACGCCAAAGGACAGCTCGTCGGTCAGGTTCGCATTGTTGTCCAGAGACCAGTAGCTGCTGCCCACCAGCGCGCTGTCTGCACCTTCAGCAACCAGAGGTGCTGCCACGCCAGATTCGCTGTCAGTAGCGGTCACAGTTGCCAGAGAGTAAACGTTCATCACCAGCGAGCTGTTGGCAGCTGTGCCAACAATACCAGCAGCATTGGAAGCTGCAGTCACGGTACCGCTGCTGAAGCTGTTGTTGATTTCACTGGAGTACATCACGCCGACCAGACCACCGACATTGGAGCCGGTTTCGCTGCTGACGTCGGCTTCCGTGTAGGACAAGCTCAGGATTGCGTTGCCACTCAACTGGCCGGCAAGACCGCCGACGCTTCCAGCATCTGCTTGAGCCGAGCCCTTGAAAACGGAGCCAGTCAGAACAACACCGCTACCATTACCGATGATTCCGCCGACGTTAATATCGTTCGAACGCATATCAGCATCGACGTACACATCCGTCAGGGTAGACACAGCACCGTAGACATAACCGGTACCGCCAACCAGGCCACCCACCGAAGAGTAACCATAGAACGTCGTACCCTCAGGAACAGCCGCTGACACATCGACGGTGGAGTGAATGTTTGCCAGCGTCGTATTATCGATCACACCCACCAGCGCCCCGGTCGAGCCGTATTGGCTGCTACCAACGACGTTGGCCAGCTCACCGCCAAGGTTCAGATTACGGAAGGTGGCTTCATTACTGGAAGCGAACAAGCCAACGGAACCAAAGCCTTCGCCGCTACGATTGATCATCAGGTTGTTGATGCTGAAGCCATTGCCTTCAAACACGGCGCTGAAGCCGTCAATCGGTTCCCAACCGGCACCGTCATTCCAGTACAGATCGTTTTCGTCCAGTACGCCGTCACCATTGCTGTCGAAATCAAGGTCATTCAACAGTTCATAGCCAGTACACAGGGTATCCGGGCAACCCGCGGTTACGCCGTTCAGGTTGCTGCCATCGGTGCTGTTGCGAATGGCGTACAGCTGTTCCAGCGTGGTGATGTCAATCAGGCCATCGCCATCGTTATCAACGCCGTCAGCGGCAACGGTGCCAGTGGCATCCAGCGGGAAGGCATCGTCAGTATCGGCCACGCCGTCACCGTCGTCGTCGGTATCGGTGTTGTTGCCAATGCCGTCGTTGTCGGTATCCAGCCATTCAGAGCCGTCGTCCGGGAAGGCATCGCCATTGTCACCTACGCCATCGCCATCGCTGTCGGTGGTTTCTTCGGCATCATTCGGGAAGGCATCGGCATTGTCGCCAACACCGTCGCCATCCGTATCGGCGGATTCGGTGCTGTCGTACGGGTAAACATCGCTGTTGTCACCGCTTCCATCGTTGTCGAAGTCGCTCCACTCGTTGCCGTCGTTCGGGAACAGGTCGCTGTTGTCGCCCACGCCATCACCGTCACTGTCGGTGGTTTCACTGGCGTCGGTCGGGAAGGCATCGTCGCTGTCCGCTACGCCATCACCGTCGTCGTCGGTATCGGCGTTGTTGCCAATGCCATCACCGTCGGTGTCGGCCCATTCAGTGTTGTCGTTCGGGAATGGGTCGCTGTTGTCGCCGACACCGTCAGCGTCGCTGTCGGTGGTTTCGGTTGGATCGGTCGGGAAGGCATCGTCAGCGTCGGCTACGCCGTCGTTGTCGTCATCGTCGTCCTCGGCGTTGAACAGGCCGTCGCCATCCGGGTCACGGGCTGCCATGCCATTGATGAAAGGCACAGCGTATTCGCTATCGGTACCGAGCGACCAGATGCCGTCCAGCCACCAGTTGCTGTAGGCAATCACATCGCCTTCACAGCTACCACTGGTATCGGCGGTGAAAGTGCCATCGCCGTTATCCACATCAACGCCACAGGTCAGCTGAACCGTGGTCAGGGCGGTGGTGGCGTCTTCCTGAATCAGGTTCGACAGCTGTGGGTTCCATACCCCTTCATACACATACTCGTTGTTGTCACTGCCAGAGTACGGGCGAATGCTGTGGTCGCCGGCGTGCAAAGAGGCCGCCACCATCAGGTATTGCATGGAGGAATAGCGCTCCCAACCGGCAATACCACCAGCAGGGCCAGCCTCGGCGGATACCGAACCCATCACGGCGGTGTTGGACACCTGGCCTTCGTTGTTGCGGCCATACACGCCACCCACCGTTGCCGTACCGGTCACATCGGAGTTCGTCAGGCTGTTGCGAACAATGTATTTCTCGCCGTTACCAACGATACCACCGACCTTATTGGCCCCTTCCACCGTGGCGCGCACGTAGCTGTAGGTCACATCACCAATGATGTAGCCGCCATCAATAACACCTTCACCGGAGCCGATCATGCCGCCGACGCCATCTGCCGCCGGGGCAATCACACTGCCGAGGAAACGGGAGGCTGAAATCTGCGTTGATACGCCAGCGCCCACCAAACCACCCACACTGCTGCTGGCGTCTGAGGCGACGTCACTGAACACCGTCACGTTGTCGATATCACTGCCGTTGTCGTTACCAATCAGCACACCGACCTGATTGCCACCGGTCACTGCCGCAGCATCACCGTCCAGCACCAACTGCTGAATGCGGGCACCGTTGGCACGAGCAAACAAGCCAACATCATCGCTGTCCGGGCGGTTGATCATCAGGTTGCTGATGCGATGACCATTACCTTCCAGAGTGCCGGAAAACGCCGCTTCGGCGTCGTCTGCATCGGCAATGGGCAGCCAGCCTGCGCCGTCGTTCCAGTAATCGTCGTTGGCATCCAGCACCCCATCGCCATTGGTGTCGAAGTCGAGATCGGCGGTTAATTCATAGCCGACACAGCCTTCTGCCGGACATCCGCTGCTGTTGCCATTGAAGCTGGCGCCACTCAGGTCGAAACGGATTTGCGTCAATTCAGCGAGGCTGCTGATCTCAATCAGGCCGTCGTCATCCGCATCGACATTAGCGGCATCCACCGCCAACACAGGCATGCTCAGCGTTGTCCCCAACAAGCCGACCAGCGATAGTTTGGTTTTCCCCCGATTCATCGGTGTTCCTCAATCCAGTTGATCCAAGAACAGAAACTAACGACCGTAAGGTACAGCTTGCTCAAAACAGCCCGTCGTTCCTGCAACGGCCGACAGTCTGTTGAGAACACCGATTGTCATCCATCGTAATGGAATTAAGTTTTCTTAATAATAATGATTGTTATTTACAATGAGCAATGAAATCGTAAACTCCTCCGCCCTAGAAACTTGACGTTTCATTAAATTTCTTGGGACGCAAAACTGACGGTGGCCGTTGTGATCACCGGATTCCTGCTCAAGGGGGCAGATTTATGCGAGTTCTTGTTGTCGAAGACGATCAAAGCGTGGGCTACTGGATTGCCAGCAAGCTTAACCACAATGGCCACGAATGTGCGTTGGTCAGTGAAGGGGCCAGTGCCCTCGACCGGCTGCAAAAAGAAGCCTTTGACGTGGTGGTGCTGGATCGTGGCTTACCCGATATCAGCGGCATTGATGTACTCAACACCCTGGCTCCGCAGAACCACCCACCGATCCTGATGCTGTCGGCCTTCGACCAGATTGAATCCCGCATTGAGGGCCTCAAGGCCGGTGCTGACGACTACCTCTGCAAGCCGTTCGACTACACCGAACTGCAATTACGCCTGGAAGTGCTGATCCGCCTGCGCAACCACCAACCGTCCAACGTCACTCGCATTGATGACCTCGAGATCGACTGGGGCAGCCACAGCGTGTGCCGGGCGGGCAAAAAGATCACCCTCACCAAACGCGAGTTCTGCCTGCTGAAAGTGCTGGTGGAAAACCGTGGCAAAACCGTCAGCCGATCCATGCTGCTGGAAAAAGCCTGGGGCTACGAATTTAACCCGGGCACCAATCTGATCGACGTTCACATGTCGAAACTGCGCACCAAAATCGACAAGGGATTCGACTCCCAGCTGCTCTGTACCATTCGCAATGTAGGTTATGAAATTCATTAAACAACCGCTTGGACGCCTGCTCGACAGCAGCTATTTCCGCCAGATGGCCAGTGTCGCGTACCTGCTGCTGCTGGTGATACTGCTGACCATGATTGCCATTGGCTGCCTGTTCCGGGCAGTGGCATTTGGCCACGTACAGGAAACCCTGCTGAACGAAATCAGCCAGCTCGACCTCGCCAACAAATCCGCCCCGGAAGTGCACGACTACCTCGATGAGCTGCTACGGGAACGGCCGAAACTGGCCGAACACGCCATCTACCTGAATCTGGATCACCAGCCCGAGCTGGGCAACGCCGCCCTAATGGACAAACTGCTGTGTGACCACGACGGTTGTGAGCTGAAAAACCCCACCGACAGCCAGCATCACCTGGCCACCGGCACCGTCGGCGTGCGCATGAATCTGGGCGAGGCGGGGGAACTGATTCTGGCCTACGACATGGACAGCATGATGCTGCGGGTGCAGCCGGTGCCCTTGATCGCTGGCATGATCATGCTGACGGTGCTGGTGATTGTGCTGTTTATGACGCTGCGGGCGGGCCAGCACAACCTCGGCCGCATCGACAACGTGCTGCGCTCAATGCAGCGATTTTCCAGCGGCCGCTACGACCTCGCCACCGTCAATGTCACCTCCAATGACGAGATCGACCAGCTTAACGTGGCAGTGGTGGATAACCTCAAGACCATCAAGCGGCTGCTTAACGAAGTCAGCGGCCTGAGCCACCACATTGCCCACGAAATGCGCACCCCGCTGACCCGGCTGCAAAACCACCTCAGCGACATCATCGAGCAGGCTCCCAACAGCATCGTCCCCGAGCTGCATCAACTGCAACAGGAATGCGGCTCGATCCAGACCCTGTTCAGTGCGCTGCTGCAAATTGGCGAAGTAGAAACCGGCCGTCGTCGCAGCGCCCCCACCCTGATAGACCTGCCGCCCTTGCTGGATGATCTGGTCGATTACTATCAGCCGTTAGCCGAAGATCAGGGCAACCAGCTACAGCTGCTACTGAGCGAGGACGTGCGGTTTCTGCGCGGCGACCGCTCACTGATCATGCAAGTGGTCAGCAACCTGATCGAAAACGCCATGAAGTACGCCGCCGGTCAGGGGGATATCTGCGTTCATGCCTGCCGCCGCAATGGCCAACTGGTGTTGGCCGTCAGTGACCAGGGCCCCGGCATCGCCGAACACCAGTACGACAAGGCGATTGAGCGTTTTGCCCGCCTCGACGACCGCCCCGCCAGCGCCCCCGGCTACGGCCTCGGCCTCACTCTGGTACGCGCCGTGGCCGACTACCATCAGGCGCAACTGGTGTTCAGCAACAACCAGCCCGGCTTGCGGGTGGAGCTGCGCTTCCCCGAACGCCTTTCTTAACAAAGATTAATTTTTAATCCGTTCTCCCAATAACAAATAAGAATTACTCTTGTTTAGACCCAAATACCTGAAGGACACAGAGGCACTCCATGCGCACCCTTAAACGTTTTATGCAAGACGAAAGCGGCGTTACCGCGATTGAATACGGCATTCTTGCAGCCTCCATGGCCGCCGCCATTACGCTGATTTTTGGCTCCGACGGTGTCTTCGTGACTGCCCTGAAAGAGCGCTTCTCGGCCATTGCCGACCAGATTACCTCCAGCTCCGGCAGCTCCAACTGAGCCATGACTGCGCTTCTGCTGCCCCCCTTGCTGTTGGTACTGGCCTGCATCTGCATCAGCGACCTGTTCTACCGCACCATTCCCAACCGCATGGTGCTGCTGATTGTGCTGCTGGGCGTCCTGCAACAGCTTGGCAACGGCCATGAGGCCGTACCCGATCGTCTTATCGAACAGCTGTTACCGGCACTGGCCAGCGGTCTGGCGGTACTGGCTGTGGGCTTGCTGATATACCTCGGCGGCCGCATCGGTGCCGGTGATATCAAACTGCTGGCGGCACTGGCGATCTGGTTTGGTAGCGAAGACACCCAGGTGTTTTTGGTGGCAACCGCTTTGGCAGGCGGTGCCCTGGCACTGGGCTTGCCACTGCTGAACGCGCTGGAACGACAACTGTGTCCACCCATGGTGTGGCTGGCGCAGCGTTTCCCAACCGCCATCAGCGTGCCAACCACCTATGACGAACACCGCCCCGTGGGCCTGCCATACGGTCTGGCCATAGTCACCGGAGCCTGCATCTGCCTGCTCTGACCACCACCGAATCGACACTCAACACATGAAAAAAGATGCTTTGCTCACTGCCGTCGCTGCCGTTGTGGTAGCCACTGGCGTCGCCCTGCTGGCCAAAGCCCTGCTGACACCTGCTGCTCCAGAGCCGGTGACCGTGGTCGAAAAGCCAGCCGACGTTGTCCCTCAAAGCCGCATTCTGGTGGCCGCCCAGGATATTCAGCCGGGTCAATTCCTCGACAGCGCCATGCTGCAATGGCAAGCCGTCGACGCTGATCAGGTGAAGCCGCTGCAATTGCTGCAAAACCAGTTCAGGATCGAATCGGTGCGCGGGGCCACAATCCGCACGCCACTGGTTGCCGGTAGCGCCATTACCGAAGCCATGCTGATCCGCGCCGGTAACGCCGGTTTTCTGGCTACCGTGCTGCAAAAGGATATGCGTGCTGTGTCGATTCCCACCAGTGCGGTCGAAAGCAGCTTTGGTCTGATCTCTGCCGGTGACCATGTTGACGTGATCCTCAGCCTCACCAATCAAGGCAGCAACAGCGACAACAGCTCGCCGTTCCTGAAATCCCAGACCATTTTGCGCAACGCCCGGGTGCTGGCACTCAACAACCGCATCGACACCCTGGCCCCCGGCAACCAGCCGAAAGACGCCAAAGCCGTGCGCAGTTTTTCCACCGTCACGCTGGAAGTACGCCCACAGGTTGCCGAACAACTCAGCATTGCCAAGGAACTGGGCGACCTGATGCTGGCCTTGCGCCCGCTCAACAGTAGCGACGACGGCCAAACGTCCTCGGCGGACAGCCGCATCACCACCGTCACCGACACCACCCGCATTTATCAGCCCAGCAAACAAGCAGTGATCAACGCCTATCGTGGCGATGCACTGGAACCGATCGCGCTGGCCGACTAACGGAAACGGAATCACCTTAATGAACACTGATCTGCACTCCCTGAGTCTGCGGCTACTGGGCTGCTGCGCCCTGTTGCTGACCGCTGTGGCCAGCCCCGCAACCCATGCCACGCCGCTTTCAACCAGCGCTGGCGAAGACACCAGCGGCGTTACCGAAATCAAGGAAACCCGCACCATCGAACTGGTGGTGAACCAGGGCCGTATGCTGACCCTGCCCGACCATATCGCTTCGATTCTGGTGGCTGACCCGGACGTGGCCAGCTACCAGACGCCGTCCGCACGCAACCTGTTTGTGTTTGGTAAAACCACCGGCAGCACCAGCCTCTACGCCATGGACAAGGACGACAATGTGGTACTGGCGGCGCGCCTGCTGGTGAAAAACGACCTCGACGCCCTGGCGGCCAAGCTCAACGTTGAATACCCGGATGCCAACATCGAACTGGAAAGTCTGGCCGGCACCGGCGTTGTGGTACGTGGTCTGGTCGACAGCCCGGTGGAAGTCAGCAACGTCATCGACCGCATCGCCAGTGCACTGAAAGCGCCCGCCAGCGGCGGTGGTCAGGGCGGCCAGCAAGGTGGTGGCGGCGGTAACAGCGAAGAAGACCAGATCGTTAACCAGCTGCAAGTACGTCGCTCGGCCCAAATCAACATTCGCGTGCGAGTGGTCGAAGTGACCCGCAGCTTGTCCCATGAGCTGGGCATGAACTGGGACAGCGTCTTCAGCGGCGGCCAGTTCCGTCTGGCAACCGGCAACCTGTCGACCCTGTTCGACGCCACCAATGCCATCAACAGCACCCCGGCAGGCCAGTTGAGCCGCACCGCCAACGTGTTCGGTTTTACCGATGGCAACACCACCGCGTTTATCAAGGCGCTGACCAGCAACGGCATGGCATCGGTACTGGCCGAGCCGAACCTCACCGCCATGTCCGGTGAAACCGCGGCGTTTGCCGCAGGCGGCGAAGTGCCGGTGGTGGTGATCACCGCCAACAACGTCACCATCGACTTCAAATCCTACGGTGTGATCCTGCGCATGACCCCAACCCTGCTGGAAGGCAACCGCATCAGCCTGCATGTAGCACCGGAAGTCAGCGATCTGTCGGAAGAAGGCTCGGTAACGCTCAGCTCCGGTTCCGTGATCCCGGCCTTCAAGGTGCGCCGGGCCGAAACCACCGTCGAAATGGCCAGCGGCCAGAGCTTTGCCCTCGCCGGCATGATGCGCAGCACCACCTCCGAGCAAATTGACGGCGTGCCAGGCCTCAGCGACATCCCGCTGCTCGGCACCCTGTTCGACAGCGAAACCCAGAGCCAGGAAGAAACCGAACTGGTGATCATTGCCACCGCCTACGTGGTTGACCCGGTTGCCGCCGGTCAGCTGCAGGTTCCCAGCCAACACAGCGGCACCATTGGCAGCCGCACCCCGGTTGCCGCCGCCCCCGGCTTTCTGTTCTGAAGGAGCATGCACATGAATCCAAAAACGCCTGCCCTGCTGCTCGCCAGCCTGACCCTGCTGACCATCACGGGGTGCAGCCAGCAACTGCACAACATGCGCGAAAGCCGCCTCGCCAATGGCCCCAAGCCGGAAGCCTACGACGTCAAGCCATCGGTCCGTTCGGTCGATCTGAGCATCGACCAGCATGGCCACATCAGCGCCGATTCCAGCGCCGCCGCCAACCAATTGCTGAACCAGCAAGGGGCGCTGCGCAACCAGCATCTGCTGATCATTCCCGGTACTGACGCCGAACTGCCGAACGCCCACAAAATTGCCGAGCAACTGGCCCACAGCGGTGCGCTGACAAGCCAACTGCAAGTGCTGCAACCGGCCGACGATGGCCTCGGTGAAGGGCAAGTACAGCTGATTTCCCGCGCTCTGGTGGTCGATATTCCCGACTGCCGTAACGACAGCGAACGGTGGACCGTGAACCCTTACGCCGCCTTCAACAATCTGGGCTGCGCCAATCGCGCCAACATTGCCCGCATGGTCAGCGACCCGACCGATCTGGCCCGCCCACAGGTACTGGCACCGGCTGACGGCGCCCACGCCCGCGAGGCCATCACTCGCTATCGCGAAAACGACACCACGGAATTGCTGGACATCGACTTTTCCAACGACAACTGACGGAGGTTTGCATGAGCACATCCAATGGCACAGCAGCGGACGCTGCCCCGACGTTGCAGGCCTTTGTCAGCGCCGCCAACCGGGAACATATCCAGTCACAACTGGGACGACTGTTGCAGGCCGATGCCAGCATCAACAACGGTGGCCTGCAAACGGCCATTCAGTGGTGTCGTCAGCAACAGGCTGACGTACTGCTGGTCGACCTCGACGGCTACAGCAATCCGATTGACGGCATGCGTCTGTTGTTGAGCCACTGCGACCCCGCTTGTCGGGTGATTGCCGTTGGCCACCAGCCCGACATTAACCTGTACCGCAGCCTGCAACGACTGGGCGTGATCGACTATCTGGCCCTGCCGCTGCCGCTCGACCTGCTGGCCACCGCCATCAATCTGGCTCGTACCGGCCAGACCTGGCAATACAACGGCCACAGCGGTCGTACCATTGCCATCACCGGTGCTGTCGGTGGTGTTGGTACCAGCACGCTGGCGGCGGCGCTGGCACAAACGCTGGCGGACGACTGCCGGATTCCGACCGCACTGGTGGATTACGACCAACAGAAAAGCGACCAACTGCTGTATCTGGGTGATAGCAGCAGCGCCAGTCTTGGCAGCGTGATGGCGACCCCAAACATCGACCAGCGTTTGCTGCAACGCTCGTTAGGCCAGATCAGTGAGCGCTTGAGCCTGATCTCGCAGGGCCAGGAAGAGATTCCGGACGTCACCACCGAACAGGTGTTCCAATTTGGCAGCGCACTGTGCCAGCTGGCCAATCTGGTGCTGTGGGACATTCCTGCCGCTCGCCCGGCCGCTTCGATGGACGTCTTGCGCGCCGCCCAGGTACGCATTCTGGTAACGGAATACTCGGTCAACGCCGCTCGTCAGACGCGCTTACTGCTGGACCAGATTGGCGATGAATCCGACGGCCAACAGCTGTTTGTGGTGGCCAGCCCGGCCCATGGCAAGGGTGTGGTCAGCCGTTCGGCTTTTGCGGAATTTATTGGCCGCGAGGTCGATTTTGAACTGCCGGATGTCGGCAACACGCTGGCCAACAACCTGCTGCAAGGCCCTCTGGGCAAATGCCCGCAACTGAATCCGGTGCTGGACCAACTGGCTGGCCAGATCAGCGGCCAACAGCAAAGCGGCAACGGCAGCAACCGCGGCCTGAAGTCCTTGCTGGGCAAGTTCAAACGCAGCCCTCGTCGGCAACTGGCGGAGGCCTGATCATGCTGCTGCACAAACAACCGGGGGCGGCGACCGCCGCCCAGTCTGGTCAGAGCAACGCCAGTCATAGTCAGCAGCACCAGCACGCCGCGGCGAACAGCACGGCCAGCAGAACCTCGGCCAGCAGAACCTCGGCCAGCAAGGCCTCAAGCACGGTCAACAACAGCGACAGTGATGCCGATAAACGCAGCGCCCAGCGCAGCCGCATTCGAGACTACGTTTACCAGCAGGTTGATGCCCTCACGGCCGCCAGCCAAAGCCGCGAAGCGCTGCACGGCGATATCGAACGGCATATCCGCCGCTGCTGCGACGACCAGCGCTTGCAGCTGTCGCAACAGGAAGAGCAGCAACTGGCGCTCGGCATGGTCGACGAAATGCTCGGTCTGGGGCCGCTGCAACCGCTGCTGGACGACGAGTCCGTGAACGATATTCTGGTCAATGGCCCGCGCCGTATCTTTGTTGAACGCCATGGCAAGCTGAGCCTGACCGATGTCTGTTTCAGCGACGAAGAACACCTCTTCAATACCGCCCAACGCATCGCCGCGGCGGTTGGCCGTCGCATCGACGAAGCCCACCCGATGGTCGACGCCCGACTGGCCGACGGCAGCCGGGTCAACATCATCAGCCACCCGTTGGCACTGGATGGCACCTCGATCTCCATCCGTAAATTCATGCGCAACAACCTGTCGCTGGCCCATCTGGTCGAGCGTCAGGCAATGTCGGAAGGCATGGAAGTGCTGTTAACCCGAGCAATGCAGGCGCGTTTGAACATCGTGGTATCGGGCGGTACCGGTGCCGGTAAAACCACCCTGCTGAACGCCTTGTCGCAGCACATCAGCCATGCCGAACGGGTCGTCACCATTGAAGACGCCGCCGAATTGCAGCTGCAACAACCCCACGTCGTACGGCTCGAAACCCGCCCGGTCAGTGCCGAAGGCACCGGCAAGGTAGACCAGCGCGATCTGGTCAAGAACTCGCTGCGGATGCGTCCCGACCGCATCATTCTGGGCGAGGTACGGGGCGGCGAAAGTTTCGACATGCTGCAGGCCATGAACACCGGCCACGACGGTTCGCTCTGTACCGTGCACGCCAACAGCCCCCGCGACGCCATCATGCGACTCGAAAACATGGTGATGATGGCAGGCATGCCACTGCCGCTGGACGCCATTCGCCGACAAATTGCCAGCGCCGTCGACATCATTGTGCAGGTTGAACGCATGCGCGATGGCGGCCGCCGGATTGTGTCGATAACCGAAGTCGGCGGCATGGAACAGGACGTGATCCAGACCCAGGAGCTGTTTGGCTTTGAAGTGCGCCAAATCGACCAGCACGGTCGTCTGCACGGTGCCTTTGTCGATCAGGGCCAGCGCCCCGGCTTCTACGCCGACCACGCCCACCTCTGGAACGAGGGCTGAACCATGCAAGCCTTGTCCGATTTGCTGGCCCTGATGGTCTTTGTTCTGGTACTGCTGCTGGCGTACTTGCTGCGCAGCCTGTACCACAGCCGCAATCATCATCAGCGCGACCTCGAACGGTTGCAGCAGTTGCTGCCTGCCAGCGCCAACGACGATCCACAACTGTCGGCCCTGACCCGTAGCCCGCGCTGGTTGCAGCGCTGGCCGTCCTTGCAACAGCTGCAATGGAACCTGCAACGGCTGGAGTGGCCGTTGGTTGGTCTTAAAAACGGCCTGATTGCCGCCACGGGCCTGATCGTCGGACTGATGGTAGGCAAGCTGTCGCAGCACCCGCTGGTTATGACCCTGCTGGTTGCCCTGCTGACCTCCGCCGCGTTGTTCACCGTGCTGTATCTGCAAGGCATGAACCGCTACTACAAGGAGCTGCAACAGGCATTGCCGGAAGCCATCGACGCCATCACCCGTACCTGCCGGGCCGGTGTGCCGGTCAGTAATGTGTTTGCTCTGGTGCACAAACACCTCAATGGGCCATTGGCCGCGGAATTTCATCTGATCGACCAATGGCTGCAACTGGGAGTGCCTTTGAAACGGGTGATGCATGAATCAACCCAGCGCATTCCCCTGCCGGAATACCGCTTTTTTGTAGTGATTCTGATCATCAACCAGGAAGCCGGCGGCAGCCTGACCAACACCCTCGAACGGCTCACCGAAACCCTTCGTGGCCGTATTGAGCTGCAACTGAAAATCCAGTCGAAAACCTCGGAAGCCCGTGCTTCGGCAAAAATCGTTGCGGCGCTGGTGCCCTGCATTCTGGGCTACATGTACCTCAATTCGCCGGAAGATTTCCGCTTCCTGCTCGACGACCCAGTGGGCAACGGCGTACTGGCCTACACCACCGCCAGCGTCTTGCTGGGACTGAGCATCACATTTGCCATGGTTCGGAGGGTGCGCTGATGAACAACCAATGGACCTTCGGCGCAGGCCTGATCCTGCTGGGAATAGGCTTGTTACTGCTGCGCTGGCAACTGGCCGGCCCGCGTAATCCGCTGCTGCGCCGACTGGCAACAGACAACGACAGTGTGGAATCCAGCGATCACGAGCAGTCCGGTCAAACCGCCAATGCGCCATTAGCCGCCTGGCTGCAAACGCTGGCGCAACTGGGTCATGCACTGGCGGGCAGCGATACCGAACGCGCCAAGCTGCGCAACCTGTTGCACATGGCCGGTTTTCATCGGCCGCAAGCCTGCGGCTTGTTTATGTGCGTCAAAACCCTCGGTGGTTTGCTGGGCGCTGTGGCTCTGGCCTTGCTGTTAATGGGCCCCCAACAACTGTTTTCACTGGCCGGATTCGCCTTTGCAGCACTCGGCTACTTTGCCGGTTCCACCAGCCCCGAAGCCTATTTGAAATGGCGCGCCGCCCAGCGTGGTGAGCGGCTGGCGCGAGCGGTGCCGGATGCCCTCGACCTGATGGTGATTTGCGCCGAGGCCGGTTTGCCGCTCGGACGGATTCTGGCGGTGGTCGCCCGCGAGCTGCGCATTGCCGCACCGGAACTGGCGCAGGAGCTGAACCTGACCCTCGCCGAACTGAACATCGCCAACGACCGCAGCAAGGCGCTGCAACAACTGGCCCAGCGCACCCGCGTCAAGGAAATAGAAAGCATGGTGTCGACCCTGATTCAGGCCGAAGCCTACGGCACGCCGCTGTCGCAAGCCTTGCGAACCATTTCGGACGACAGCCGTAAAACCCTGATGCTGGGGCTGGAAGAAAAAGCGGGCAAGTTACCGGCACAAATGAGCGTGCCGCTGATGACACTGATTTTGCCACCCATCGTGGTGGTGATGGGCGCACCGGCGCTGGTACGACTGATTCGTATGTTGGCCGCCTGAAGGAGCAAGAGCATGTTGTATTCAAAACCCCTGATTCTGCTGGCCACCATGGCCTGTCTGGGCGGTTGCGCCAGTACCGCCAACCAGCCATTGAGCGTGACTGATAATAGCTACTCCGGTCAGACCAAGAGCGCTGCTGCTACTACAAGAACAGCCACCAAAACAGCCAGCAGCACAAAAGGCGAGCGCAGTGAGCAGGCAGCTGAAGCACTGGCACTAGCCCGTTCACTGCGCGATTCCGGCTATTACGAAGCTGCGACCCAGGTGTACGCCAAGGCCGAACTCGATGGCCTCCTGAATGCCACCGAAACCCTCGAATACGCCACTGTTGCAGCCGAAGCCCGCAGTGCCGACAGCGCCCTGTCGTTGTTTAAAATGGCGGTTGAACGGCTCGGCGGCTTTGATGCCCTGTCAGCAACCCAGGCCTACGCTGCCTGTCAGGGCATGGGCCGCGCCAGCCTCAGCCTGCACCAGGCGGGCTCCGCCAAACGGTATTTCGAATGCGCCCTGAAACAACAACCCACCGCCATTGCCGCCATGAACGGACTGGCAATTGCCAACAATCTGTTGGGCCGACCGCAGCAAGCCGAAGCCCTGCTGCAACGGATTCTGGCCATTGAGCCAGACAACCCGGTGGCGCAGAACAATCTGGCGCTGCACTACCTCACCAACCAGCAGCCACAACAAGCCATTCAGCTGCTGCAAACCATCGCCCAGCCAACCATCACCCAAACGTTGAATCTGGCACTGGCACTGACCCTCAATCAGCAGGATCAGCAGGCGCGCGCGCTGCTGCAACAGCAATTCCCCGGCGACCAGCTGGAACCGGTGTGGACCTCGCTACTGAACACCCGTCAGGCCGTCGCCCGCGGCGAAGACTTGCGCCTGCTGCTGGTGAGCCTGTCGAAAAACCTTCACCAACTGACCCGGAGCAATGGCTAACCCCATGAAGACACGCAACCTTCGCCTTTGGATCAGCTGTCAGCATGGCGTCAGCAGTGTCGAAACCGCCTTCCTGATGCCAGTGGTACTGGTCAGCCTGATGCTGTTGTTTGAAATCGCCCACATGATGCTGGTGATCATCATTGGCAATCTGGCGTTGGACTCGGCGCTGAAAAACGTCCGTGACGCCGAAGGCATTTCCCTCGGCAGCAGTCAGTACCTCAGCGACGCCATCATCAGCAACATGCGTCAGGAAGGCTTTGGCTACCTCAACAAGGTGCAACTGACGCCGGAAGTGATGGTGTACGAAAACCTCGACATGATGAGCTCTGACGGCGGTGATGAAGACAACGACAACAGCGATGACGACAGCAGCGGCGCTTCAACCATGCCCCTTGTCGTCGCCGTCAGCGTCGAAAGCAAAGTGCCCTTTATTACGCCACTGCCCGCCTTGCTGATGATGTCGAACCAGTTTGGTTATCGCTTTCACCAGATCACCGGCACCCTTTACCAGAGTGAGTCGGAGCAATGATGCGCTGCGGCCATCGCCGTCAGCGTGGGGTTTCATTGGTCGAAACCGCGCTGTTGCTGCCGATTCTGATTGGCCTGACCTTTCTGGCGGCGGACCTGTTTCGCGTCAATATGGTTCGCGGCCAAATGGAACAGGCGATAGACACCCTGTCGTCGGTACTGGCGGGCCAGCAAACCCTCAGCGAAGGCGGCCTGCAACAACTGCTGGATGTCAGCATGCAGCACTTTCCCGACTACCAGCTCAACCTTGCCGAAGTGCAATCCGACCGCACCGTGGTGTGGTGGCTGCAACGAGGCAACGAAACCCACTTGTGTGATGACCGCATCAGCGCCAGCCAATACAACGGCGAGCTGCCGCAAGACGACGAAGGCGCCACCAAAGTACCGCTGATTGTGGTGCAAGGCTGCATTCCCGCCCGCCATCTGGGGCTGGCCAGTCGCCTGTTGATGAAATCCCGGCTGCAAACCGTCGCCATGTCCCGCCAATTGCTGGACGGTTTGCAACTGGACGAAGCCCTAGCCAAAGAAGCCGGACTGGATACCGATGAATAACCCTTTCCTCCGCGGCCAACGTGGCGCTGTTGCGCCGTTCGCCATTCTTGTGATTGCCGCTCTGCTGCTGACCGCCGCCTACGTTCAGGACACCGTGCGAATGGACGCCAACAGCCGCCAGCTAAAACGCGCCACCGACGCGGCGGCACTGGCACTGGCCAAGGAATGGCTGTTGCAGGACCCGGCTTTCAATGAGCAAAGAGAAATCATTGCCGAAGAATACATCCGCGCCAACCTGGGGCTTGACCAGGGGCTGGCACTGACGCTCGATCAGGTTGAAGTCGAGCAGCTCGATCGCAATGGCTACCCCAATTTTGAAGTTAGCGCCCACTTTACCGCCAACGCCGAATTGAGCGGCTTCGGCAGCCACGATATTCGCGTTGCTTCCACCGCAGAAGTGATCAGCACCACTCAGGAAGTGGCGCTGGTACTGGACTCTTCGATGACGCTGGTATCCAGCTTTGGACTGACCTCGGACGCCACCTTGCACGCTGATGCCATCGAATATTTCCTGCAACAGCTGTACGGCACCGACACCTCCGGTGAGGTTGTGGAAGAACGCGACAACCTCTACGTATCAGTGGTGCCTTTCAGCAACGGCGTCAACCTTTACAACGACGACGAACCCCAAAACAGCCAAAGCCGTCTGCTCGAATGGGCCACCACCGAATCGCTGACCCAGGACGAAGACTTTTACTGGATTGGCAGTCGTGGGTTTTACGAGCGTTACGGCGACCTCACCAGTCCGGTCTACCCGGACCGACGCGCCAAACGTCAGGGCTTCTATCGCGGCACCACCAGCCTCAACCGTCGATGGGTCTGGGAACCCAACCCCCAACAAGATCCCTTTCGACTGTTAGCCCGGATGCCCGGCTCCAATGCCGAAACCGGTCGCCCGGCACGTTCCGAGCAACGCTACTACACCCTGTCCACCATCGGTGACGGCGACTTTGCCGGAAGCCAGACCATCGCCACCGATCCCGGCTTGCCGAACACGCCCGTGCTGCCGCTGACCGCCAACTACCACACTGTGATGGAGCAAGTGCGCCGCATCAAAGGCGACTGGGAAATCTGGCCAATGCCCGGCATCTTGTGGGGCGGCTCGACCCTGTCGCCACAATGGCGCGGTGACAACGGCTGGGGCAGTCAGGAAACCCCGAAAGACTACACCCGTGACAGCAATGGCGAAGTGCACAACAAATCGCTGATTCTGTTTATGGAATGGTTCGACGGCTACGCCTGGGACCACATCGACACCGCCGCCGATTACATTGATATCTGCCAGCAGTTCGAGGAACGCGACATCGTTTTCTACGCCGTGGTGCGGGTCGATCAACCCGGCGACCTCGACAAGGCCGAAGGTGGCTCCAGCGTCGTACCCAACCACTGGCTCGAACCCTGCACCGGTGACGGCAAACGCCTGCACGTAATCACCACCGCAGCGGATCTGTCGGAATTGAAAAACGCCTTCGATGAGATCTATCAGGACCTGACCTACAGCAATTCGTACGTGCGTCTGGTGCAGTGATGGGCGGTCAATGTGATGGGCGCAAGCGCCCATCCTATAAACGCACCCGACTCCCGACGCCTGACATCTCCAACACAAGACACAAAAAAGCCCGGCAATGCCGGGCAAATGATGGAAAGTCGGTCGTAATATAAAATCAGGCCGCCAGAGGCTTCTCGAAACACTGCTCCAGCACCGTACGGAAATTCCTAAACGCGGCTTTGGCCGCTGCCAGCATCTGCTCTTCTTCCGCGTCGCTCAGTTGCAAGCCATCGATCACAGCAGTGAACTGCTTCCAGCTGGTCATGCGGGCCGCGGGCGATTCAGCCGCCAGATGGCTGGCACCTTCGTTGGCACTCAAGCCCAATGCTTCGGCGTATTTGATCAACTTGGCGGCACCCAGAGTGGAGCCTTCCGACACAAACAACCAGGCCAACGCTTCAATCAATGGCAGGTCCTTCTCATATGGCACGGCATCCACCGTCGGTACCGCATGGCCAAGAAACGCCAGATCCTTCGCCGCGGCCTGCAAGCGGCTGCGATGGGCGGCGTCTGGCAGCAGTTCGGCCACCTGTTTGTCTTCGTACAATCCCAACAGCTGCTGTTGGAAAATGTATTGGGCCTCAACCCATGGGCCGTAGTTTTCCACAGCCTTGAAAGGGCCAAAACGGTCGACCAGCACATGCAGGTCTTCATGCAGGTCATCGGTGTTCGCCATCAGGCGGCGGCAGCGGGATTTGTGTTCGGCAGTAGTATTCATACGGTCTCCAGGTCCGGACGCTCATCAAAGGTTATTCATGGCCGGATACGGTCGGGTCCAGATAAACAGCTGGCCTGTCGTCATCCCCCCAATCGCCAGCACGGTGACCCACAACGGGGTTTGCCAGTAGAGCAGCAGCACGACGCCGACCGCGCACAGCAACAGGCTTTTGATTCGGGTAGAACGGCGAATGGCACCTTCCTGCTTCCAGCAACGCAGGCTTTCAGCCCATAAAGGATGCTGTTCAATCCAGCGTTGCAAGGCAGGGGAAGAACGCGAAGCCAGCCACACGGCCAGCAGCACAAACTCGGTCGCAGGAATACCGGGCAATACCGCACCGACAAATGCCAATCCCAATGACAACACAGCCAATACGCCAAACAACACGCGGCGTATGCGGGTGGGAAAGGTCATTCGTTTCAACATTGGAGCAGTTACCAGCATTACGACGGAGAAGCACCGCCAACCCGATGAATGATAAGCACTTGCGGCTTCACGAACAGTGCGAACAGATTAAGGCTTGTTAAGAAGTGGCAGGATGGAAGCGGCAAGATGGAAGCGACCGTCGCTTGCGTGCAAACAGCCAAGACTGGCGCTTCTGTAAAAGTGATTTTCCGGCTCGAACGCCCATTCTGCCGCATTCCGACACATCCATGTCGTTTCCATCACACAGTCAGGGCTGCACCCTGAAACGCGCCAAACCGATCATTTTTTGTACCGTCGCTTTTTGTCATACCCCGGCCGCAAGCAGACATTCTGGCCCCCAAAGCCAGACTTACTATCCCTCCGACATACAAGCGCAACGTACTAGCGCAGACGCAATAAACACGGTCATCTCGACCCATACGTTTCAGGATAAGCCCATGTTCAACAAGCAAGATCGTATTGCGGATTTCGATCCGGCCCTGTGGGAAGCCATGCAAAATGAAGTGGCTCGTCAGGAAGATCATATCGAGCTGATCGCCTCCGAAAACTACACCAGCCAGCTGGTGATGGAAGCCCAGGGCTCCCAGCTGACCAACAAGTACGCTGAAGGTTACCCGGGCAAGCGTTACTACGGTGGTTGTGAATACGTCGACGTGGTTGAGCAGCTGGCCATCGACCGTGCCAAGGAACTGTTCGGTGCCGATTACGCCAACGTGCAGCCACACTCCGGCTCCCAGGCCAACGCCGCGGTATTCATGGCCCTGCTGCAACCAGGCGATACCGTTCTGGGCATGAGCCTGGCCCACGGTGGTCACCTGACTCACGGTGCCAAGGTGTCTTTCTCTGGCAAGATCTACAACTCCGTCCAGTACGGTCTGAACGCTGAAACCGGCGAGATCGACTATCAGGAAATGGAAAACCTGGCCAAGGAACACAAGCCGAAAATGATCATCGGTGGCTTCTCGGCCTACTCCCAGATCGTTGACTGGGCTCGCATGCGCGAAATCGCCGACTCCGTTGGCGCTTACCTGTTCGTCGACATGGCACACGTTGCCGGTCTGGTAGCGGCAGGCGTTTACCCGAACCCAATGCAGTACGCCGACGTGTGTACTACCACCACTCACAAGACCCTGCGCGGTCCACGTGGCGGTCTGATCGTTGCCAAATCCAACCCCGAGCTGGAAAAGAAACTGAACTCCGCCGTATTCCCGGCCGGTCAGGGTGGCCCACTGATGCACGTGATCGCCGCCAAAGCGATTGCCTTCAAGGAAGCGCTGTCGCCTGAGTTCAAGGAATACCAGCAGCAAGTGGTTAAAAACGCCGACGCCATGGCGCGCGTATTCGTAGAACGCGGCTACGACGTGGTTTCCGGTGGCACCAAAAACCACCTGTTCCTGCTGTCCCTGATCAAGCAAGGCCTGACCGGTAAAGACGCTGACGCCGCACTGGGCGCCGCTTCCATCACCGTGAACAAGAACGCCGTTCCAAACGACCCACAGTCGCCATTCGTGACTTCCGGTCTGCGCATCGGTACGCCGGTAATCACTACCCGTGGTTTCAAGGAAGAACAGTGCAAGGAACTGGCAGGCTGGATCTCCGACATTCTGTCCGTGCTGGGCACGTCTGAAGAAGCCCGCATCATCGGCATGGTGAAAGAGAAAGTTCACGACCTGTGCAAGCAGTTCCCTGCTTACGGCGAGTGAGTTTGCAGCGTCGGATGTCTGGCGTCTGGCGTTGACTTGAAGGAGGGAATTTATTCCCGACCCAGGCCCGCTCAGACGGCGACAAAACCGCCGCCATTCCGACAGCACAAACCACAGAAGATGGGCGCTTGCGCCCATCTTCTGCTATTGATTTAAAGATTATTGAAGATCACGCTGGTTGTATGAACAACAGCGGGGTCTGATGTCACCCGAGGAGCCGATCATGGCTATCAGTCTGTTCGACATGTTGAAAATCGGTATTGGCCCGTCCAGCTCTCACACCGTTGGACCCATGAAAGCCGCCTGGATGTTTTCATCGGCGCTGGCCAAAGAAGGCCTGCTGACGCAGGTTAACCGGGTGCAATGCCAGCTTTACGGCTCCCTCGGCGCAACGGGCAAAGGCCATGGTTCTGGCCCAGCGGTACTGCTGGGGCTGGAAGGCGAACTGCCAGAAAAGATCGACCCGGACCGCGTGGTGCCACGCACTGCCGACATCGAAGAAACCGGTCAACTGACGTTGCTGGACGTCACCGACTACCTCGAAGACGGCGTTCAGGCCGAGCCCAAAACCATTCCGTTCAATATGAACGAAGACCTGATCTACCACCGCATTGAAGCCCTCGACTTCCACGCCAACGGCATGACCTTCTGCGCCTGGGATGCCGATGGCAACGAACTCAAGTTCTCCACCTACTACTCGGTAGGCGGCGGCTTTGTGGTCGACGACAGCGTGCACTCCAGCGACAAGATTGGCGCCATCGTCGAAGACGCCACCAGCGTGAAATACCCGTTCAAGACCGGCGAAGACCTGCTGCGCATCTGCAAGGAAACCGGCCTGTCCATCTCGGAAATCATGATGGAGAACGAAAAAGCCTGGCGCACCGAAGAACAGATCCGCGAAGACATTCTGGAACTGTGGGGCGTGATGAAAGACTGCGTCAAAAAAGGCATGTCTTCCGAAGGCATCCTGCCCGGCGGCCTGAAGGTCAAACGCCGCGCCAAAGCCCTGCATGAAAGCCTCAAAAACCGCACCCGCATGGACATGATCACACCATCGCTGGGTGCGATGGACTGGGTCAACCTGTACGCTCTGGCCGTGAACGAAGAAAACGCAGGCGGCGGTCGCATGGTCACCGCTCCTACCAACGGCGCGGCAGGCATCATTCCTGCGGTACTGCACTACTACATCAACTTCTGCCCCAACTCCGATGAAGAAGGCGTGATTCGCTTCCTGCTGTCGGCTGCCGCAATTGGCATCCTGTTCAAGGAAAACGCCTCTATTTCGGGTGCCGAAGTCGGCTGCCAGGGCGAAGTCGGCTCCGCCTGCGCCATGGCCGCTGCCGGTCTGGCCGAAGCCACTGGCGGCTCGCCGTTGCAGGTCGAAAACGCCGCTGAAATCGGCATGGAACACAACCTCGGCCTGACCTGCGATCCGATTGGCGGACTGGTTCAGGTGCCGTGTATCGAACGCAACGCCATGGCCGCCATGAAAGCCATTAACGCCGCCGCCATGGCCCTGCGAGGCGACGGCGAGCACTTTGTCTCACTGGATAAAGTGATCAAAACCATGCGCGACACCGGCAAGGACATGCTCGATAAATACAAGGAAACCTCACGCGGCGGCCTGGCCGTGAACGTGATTGAGTGTTGATTCAACAGAATTAACAATCTGCACAAAAGAACGGGGCTTGGCCCCGTTTTCCGTTTTTAGCGTCCAGATCAAACTCTCCCACTCAAACTAACCACTCAAACTCTCGCGCTGTTCGCACATCCCTGCCAGCGCCAGGTCGATCTCACGCTGGATGTTCTGTAGCTGCTCGATCTTTTCACTGACTTCGGCGCGTTTTTCGCGCAGGTGTTTAGCCAGTTCTTTGGGCGTCAGCGAGCGTTGGTACAACAGCGCGTTGAGGCTTTTGATTTCTTTCAGGGTAAAGCCCAGATGTTTGGCGCGGATAATGAGTTTGAGTTGTTTCACCACGCCATCGTCGTAATGGCGATAGCCGTTCTGGCCTCGTACCGGTGCGGCCAGCAGGCCTTCTTTTTCATAGAAACGAATGGTGTCGCGGCTGAGGTTGGTAGCAGCCATCACGTCTTTCATCTGCATGGCGGGCAAACCCTTGACTGTGGAGTAAACTCCATAGTTTAGGCTCTGCTCTTTATTGAACACAACGTCAAACTGATAACAACAACAGGACGGATGCATGCAGATTGAATTCAAGGCGGCCGATGGAGCGACATTGGCGGGTTACTGGTTTGATGCCCAGACAACCAACGCAGCGCACTGGCAGACCAAAGGCACCGTGCTGGTAAACCCCGGAACGGCCACCAAAACGCTGTTTTATCGTCGTTTTTGTGAGTATTTGCAGGCCAACGGCTACCAGGTTTTGTTGTGGAATTACCGGGTATTCTGCGAGTCCCGCCAGCAACCGTTGCAGCAGTCGGATTATCGCTTTTCGGACATTGGCCGGCTGGATATTCCAGCTGCCATTGCCGAGGCCAAACGTCGCACCCCAGCGGGGCTGCCGTTGTTCTGTGTCGGCCACAGTGCCGGCGGCCAGCAGTTTGGCTTTGCCGACAACGTCGATCAGGTGCAGGGCCTGGTTGCGGTGGCGTCCTCGGCGGGTTATTTCGCCAATATGCCGTTGGGTTATCGGCTGAAGGCGCATTTTTTCTTCAAGCTGTTTGGGCCTTTGTCGCATCGCCTCACAGGTTATATAGCCGCTGGTCGCTTTGGTTTTATGGAGGATTTGCCAACTTCGCTGGCGTCCGAGTGGCACGACTGGTGTAAGGAGCCGGATCTGTTTTTTGCTCCCAGTTACTACGGTAAAACCGTTGCTGAGGGGGCTTACAAGGCGATGCCAATGCCGGTGCATGTGATCCATGCCAGCGATGATGAAATTGCTTCTGCCGCCAATGTGGCTAATTTCTGGCGTCATATTAAGGGCGTGAAAGGCATCAGCTTTCAGCAGTACCCGGCAACGGGCAGTCCTAACCGCAAGATCGGCCATTTTGGCTATTTCCATTCAGCCAATCGGTTTATCTGGGAGGACATCCTGCAACAACTGGAGCAGTGGCGGCTTGGGCTGGACGCTTGAAGTGAAGGCTTAAAGTTGAGATCTGAATAACTCTGTCAGTCGCCCATAAGAAAGGGCCTGCTGTTGCCAGCAGACCCTTAAGGAGAATCTCAACGCCAATTGGAAACTCCAACGGAGTCAGCGCATAAAAACGCAGGCTCTCACGTTTCAGGTTAGATCATGGCCCGCTGTTCTGGCGTCAATATGTCATAAATGCGGGTTTGGGCATCGCTGCGCACGTTGATCATTTTTTCATGCACCGCCGCCAGTGTGTGATTGGCTTTCATGATGGCATGGGCATCAAATTGCTCGTCGGCGTACAAATCCCGCAGCTTGTTCTGCATTTCCATTTCGGCGCCTTGCAGCTTCCACAGCTCTTTGCGCTTGTGGTCGTTGATCTCGGTGATTTTATCCACCTGCTTGTCGCTCAGGTCGAGGGCGGCAATGGGGTCAAACGGTGCCGGAGCGAAAGTTTCGGTTTCAACCACCAGCACCCCTTCGTTGGCGCTGGCCGATGCCTTGTTGCTGCTGGCCTGTTGAGAATCGGAATTCGAAGAGTGTTCCGCAACTTGCGGCACCTGGTCATGCTGAATCGGCAGTGGCGTTACGGCCATGGCCAGTGATGAGCCAGCGGCGAGGGCAATCGCCATTACGCCTGCCAGCCCTTTTGCAAACAGGGGCTTGGCGGCAAAACGGGATGAAGCATTCTGGTTACGTTGATTGGCCGGACGGTTATGGTTCGGGCTGTTGGTATTCATAACAGACTCCTTGAGCGCTCTTCAGCGCTGGGCAAATTGAGCTTGATGGATGGGCGGTGTTGCCCGCTCATGGTTGCTTTGAGAGCCTCTTGCGCCAGTTACTGCACCCAACCGTTCAGGTTTTACGCTTTGTGACCATGACCCACAGCGACTTTGCAGTCATGACGAATGCCAACACCTGCAGTGGAACTTGCCCGTTGTTGTATTGACTCAGGCGGCGCACAAACCAGTCGTTCAGAGCACACCCCACTAAACACCGGCCCCAAACCCCACGACGTTGCTGACAGTAACCATCAAGGATTGCAGTCGCGACAATTTCTCAGCTTGCCCAAAAAGGCATATCCATGTCGCGTTTTGAAAAACGCCCTCTCCGCAAAGGCGGCTAAATACGCCCATGGCAGTAAAGGGAAAAATCCCCGAGCGCCCCTCACAGCAACCGGGTTGCGGCCCACGCAGCGTTATTTACCACCTATTGAGGAAACCAGAGCGATGGAAAAATATTCCGGCTTGTCGCTGGTGAAACATTCACTCAGCCACCACGAAAACTGGGAGCGACAGTGGGCCAATCCAACGCCGAACAAAAAGTACGACATTATTATTGTTGGTGCTGGCGGCCATGGTCTGGCGACTGCTTATTACCTGGCCAAGGTTCACGGCATCACTAACGTTGCGGTACTGGAAAAGAACCACCTGGCGGGCGGCAACATTGCCCGTAACACCACCATCGTGCGTTCCAACTACCTGTGGGACGAATCCGCTGCCCTGTACGAGCACAGCATGAAGCTGTGGGAAGGCCTGTCGCAGGATCTGAACTACAACGTGATGTTCTCCCAGCGCGGCGTGTACCACACCTGTCACACCCTCGGCGACATGCGCGCCAACGAACGTCTGGTTCACGCCAACCAGATCCAGGGCGTCGACAACGAAATGCTGACGGCCGAACAGCTGCAGAAAGAAATTCCGACCCTCGACTGCTCTGCAGGCGCTCGCTACCCGATCATGGGCGCTTCCGTTCAGCGCCGTGCCGGTAACGCCCGTCACGATGCCGTTGCCTGGGGCTACGCTCGTGCTGCTTCTGCGCTGGGTGTACACCTGATCCAGAACTGTGAAGTGACCGGCATGATCATCGACGGTTCCAACACCATCCGTGGTGTGAAGACCAAGCAGTACGGTGAAATCCGCGCCGATCGCGTCGGCTGTGTTGCCGCGGGTAACTCCGGTGAAATGGCGCGTATGGCTGGCTTCGAAATGCCGGTTGAGTCACACCCGCTGCAGGCGCTGGTGTCCGAGCCTATCAAGCCATTCCTGGACACCGTTGTAATGTCCAACCACGTACACGGCTATATGTCCCAGTCTGACAAGGGTGACCTTGTGATTGGTGCCGGTATCGACGGCTGGGTTGGCTACGGTCAGCGTGGTTCCTACCCGATCATTGAGCACACGATTCAGGCCATCGTTGAGATGTTCCCGTGCACCAGCCGCGTTCGTATGAACCGTCAGTGGGGTGGCATCGTGGATACAACCCCTGACGCCTGTCCAATCATCGGCACCACGCCAGTGAAGAACATGTTCATGAACTGTGGTTGGGGTACCGGTGGCTTCAAAGGGACTCCGGGTTCCGGCTGGGCCTTTGCTGAGACTCTGGCACAGGGCAAACCGGGTGATCTGGCGGCGCCATTCAGCATGGACCGTTTTGTTACCGGCGCTCTGATCGACGAACACGGCGCTGCCGGTGTTGCTCACTAATCCAGCCTGAGAGGAAATCATCATGTTGCATATTTATTGTCCTCACTGCTGCGAATACCGCGAAGAGGAAGAGTTCCACTGCAAGGGGCAGGCACACATTGCCCGCCCGCTGGACCCGGATAACTGTTCCGAGCAGGAATGGGCCAACTTTATCTTTTTCCGCAAGAACACCAAGGGTCAGCATCAGGAGCTTTGGCACCACTCTGCGGGCTGCGGCAAGTTCTTTAACGTCAGCCGTAACACCATTACCTACAAGATCGAGCAGAGCTACCTGTTGGGCACCGCACCACAGCCTGTGCTGGATGTGAACAAAGAAGGAAAAGCGTGATGGCACAAGTGAACCGTACCCAGGCTGGCGGCCGTATCAATCGCGGCAAGCCGCTGTCCTTCACCTACAACGGCAAGCAGTTCACCGGTTACGAGGGTGATACCCTGGCCTCTGCACTGCTGGCCAACGGCGTCGACATCATTGGTCGAAGCTTCAAATACAGCCGTCCACGCGGCATTGTTGCGGCGGGCGCAGAAGAGCCAAACGCAGTAATGCAGGTTGGCGCGACGGAAGCTACCCAGGTGCCTAACGTCCGTGCGACCCAGCAAGCGCTGTTCAACGGTCTGACCTGTTCTGCCGTGGCTGGCTGGCCAAATGTGGACTTCGATTTGATGTCCTACGTTGGCAAGATCGGCGGCAAGATGATGCCTCCGGGCTTCTACTACAAGACCTTCATGGGTCCTGCCGGCATGTGGCCAATCTACGAAAAATACATTCGTAAAGCGGCGGGTCTGGGCAAGGCGCCAAAAGAGAAAGACGTCGACATCTACGACGCCATGAACCGTCACGCTGACGTCGTGGTTGTGGGGTCCGGCCCTGCGGGTCTGGCGGCGGCGCGTGCGGCGGCAAGCTCCGGTGCTCGTGTGATTCTGGCCGACGAACAGGAAGAGTTCGGTGGTTCGCTGCTGCACAGCAGCGAGACCATCAACGGCAAGCCTGCCGCTGAGTGGGTCACCGAAGTGGTTGCGGAACTGGCGGGTAACAAAAACGTGGTACTGCTGCCTCGCGCTACCGTTAACGGCCTGCACGATCACAACTTCCTCACCATTCATGAGCGTCTGACCGACCACCTGGGCGACCGTGCTCCAACCGTTGATGGCGTTCAGATGGCTCGTCACCGTATGCACAAGGTTCGCGCTCATTGCGTGATTCTGGCTACCGGTGCGCAAGAGCGTCCAATCGTATTCGCCAACAACGATGTTCCGGGTGTGATGGGTGCTTCTGCGGTTGCTACCTACATCAACCGTTACGGTGTGGTTCCTGGCAAAACTCTGGTCGTTGGTACTGCTAACGACGACGGCTACGACGCTGCCATCGCCTGGAAAAAAGCGGGCCGCGACGTGGCTGCCATCGTCGACAGCCGTCCGGGTGCCGATGGCGACCGTGTTGAAGAAGCCCGTCAGCTGGGTATCAAGATCATCTTCGGTTCCGTGGTATACGACGCCAAAGGCCAGACACGTGTTAAAGCGGCCAAGGTCGGCGCAGTCAGCCCTGATGGCAAAAAACTGATCGGCGACAAGCTCGACATCAGCTGTGACACCATCGCTACTTCCGGCGGCTGGAGCCCGGTGGTTCACCTGTCCTGTCACTCTGGTACGCGTCCACAGTGGGACGACAAGATCATCGGTTTCGTACCGGGCGACTGCTACGAGAACCGTCTGTACGTCGGTGGTATCTCTGGCAACTACGAGCTGGGTGCCTGTCTGACTGACGGTCAGGCGGCCGGTGAAAACGCCGCCAAGTCTGCCGGTTTCACACCAGATACCCCACGCGCTAACTACCAGACCAAAGCGGTCAAGGTATCTGCACCAATGGCGCTGTTTGTGGCTCCTCACGAGAAGCCATTCAGCCGTGCGCCAAAGCAGTTTGTTGACTACCAGAACGACGTCACCGCTGGCGGTATCGAACTGGCCGTGCGTGAAGGCTTCGAGTCCATCGAACACGTCAAGCGTTACACCGCACTGGGCTTCGGTACAGATCAGGGCAAACTGGGCAACATCAACGGTATGGCCATTGCCGCTCAGGTTCGTGGAGCCACCATTCCTGAAGTCGGTACGACTGTATTCCGTCCGAACTACACCCCAATCGCGTTCGGTGCCATCGCTGGCCGTAACGCCGGTGAACTGTTCGATCCAAAACGCTACACCGCCATGCAGTCCTGGCACGAAGCCAATGGCGCGCTGTTTGAAGACGTCGGTCAGTGGAAGCGTCCCTGGTACTACCCTAAGCCGGGCGAAACCATGCAGCAGTCATTGGATCGTGAATGTCTGGCAACCCGTGAAAGCGTCGGCATTCTTGATGCTTCCACGCTGGGCAAGATCGACATCCAGGGTAAGGATGCCCGTGAATTCCTCGGCCGTGTGTACACCAACGCCTGGGCCAAGCTGGCAGTCGGCAAATGTCGTTACGGCCTGATGTGTGGCGAAGACGGCATGGTATTCGACGACGGTGTAACTTCCTGTCTGGCTGAAAACCACTTCCTGATGACCACCACTTCCGGCGGTGCGGCGCACGTACTGGAATGGCTGGAACTGTACCATCAGACCGAATGGCCAGAACTGGAAGTCTTCATGACCTCCGTAACGGACCACTGGGCCACCATGACCATCTCCGGTCCTAACAGCCGTAAGCTGCTGGAACAGGTGAGCGAAGGTATCGATCTTGATAAAGACGCCTTCAAGTTCATGGACTGGCGTCAGGGCAAGGTGGATGGCATTCCGTCCCGTGTGTTCCGTATCTCCTTCACCGGTGAGCTGAGCTACGAGATCAACGTACCGGCCAACTACGGTTTGCAGGTATGGAAGAAACTGATGGAAGTGGGTGCGCAGTACAACATCACGCCATACGGCACTGAAACCATGCACATCCTGCGTGCTGAAAAAGGCTTCATCATTGCCGGTCAGGATACTGACGGCTCTGTGACGCCACAGGACCTGGGCATGAGCTGGGCGGTTTCCATGAACAAGCCATTCAGCTTCATCGGTAAACGCGGCATGAACCGTCAGGACCCGACCCGAGCCAACCGCAAGGAACTGGTGGGTATCAAGACCAAGGACCCGAAAGTGGTGCTGGTTGAAGGTGCGGCGGCGGTGAACGAGCGCAACTACAAGCAAGGCTCCAACGTGGTTCAGGGACACATTACGTCCAGCTACTACAGTGCCGTGCTGGGCCGCAGCATCGCGCTGGGCATGATCAAGGACGGCTTCAACCGCATGGGCGAAACCGTTTACTACCCAACAATGGACGGCTCAGTGATCGAAGCAGAGATCTGCAGCCCGGTATTCTACGATCCAAAAGGAGACCGCCAGAATGTCTGATATCACTCCAGTCATCGTGATGAACGACTGCGCCGTCATGAACCAGTTCGCCTCCGACAACAGCAAGGCTGAAAGCCCGATGGTGAACGTCAAGTGGGCCAACAGCAGCAACGCCACCGTGTTTGCCAAAGAGCTGGCCTTCAGCGGCCACATTGTGCTGCGCGGCAAGCCAACCGACGACGCCTTTATGGCCGGTGCTGCCAAAGTGCTGGGCACGGAACTGCCGGGTAAGCTGAGCAGCGTTGAAAGTGGCGAGTACGTGGTGCGCTGGTTGTCGCCAGACACCTGGCTGATCACCATGCCGGGTGCCGCGGCGTATGCTCTGGAAACCCGCCTGCGTGAAACCCTCACGGGTCACTATCAGGTGGTGAACGAGTCCGGCGGCCAGACCCTGCTGGTACTGAGCGGTGAAAACGCGGAAAACGTACTGCACAAGTCCGTGCACTACGATATCCACATCAGCAACTTCCCGGTGGGCAAGGTGGTTAACACCAACTTCGCCAAAACTGGCTGCACCCTGCGTCGTCTGGGGGAGCAGGAGTTTGAACTGGTGGTTCGTCGTTCTTTCTCTGACTACGTTGCCGCCTGGATTCAGGACGCAGCGGCGGAATACGGCTTTGCCTGGCAGGGCTAACCGCATTACCGCACCCTCGATGGCCAGTCTTTGACTGGCCATTTTTTTGCCTGCGGTTTGGATCAAGGAGTCTGACACCTGACGGACCAGCGTTGTGCCCCAATCACAGTTCTGAGCAGCGGTTTTGTTATGCTTTGCAAAACTCAACGGATGGGTCGTCATGCAAAAAGCCATTATTCGCCAGCTCGTCATTGTCGCCAGTCTGGTGATCTTCCTGATTGTCAGCGGGATGCTCGATCCTCTGCTGCCCATGCTGAACAGCCTGGACCCAAGCGACAGCCGCGACTTGCCATTCATCGGGTTTGCTGTGGTGTTTATTGGCCTGTTTTTCCTTGGGCCACTGCTAAAGATAGCCAAGGCAAGCAAACAATCCGGCAAGCAGCAAACGCCACTGGAACAGGCTTTGGCACAGGAAAAGTGGCGCGATAACCGCATCAAAAGCAACGTCAGCCCCGGTCTTCTGGGGATATTCGGCGGCGGCTTTTTGCTGTTATTCACCGGGACTTTCAGTGCCGCAACCGTAGCACCCACAGATATAGCCAACACCCTGCAACAGGGCGAGGTCGCCCGTCTGCTGGTGTACCTGTTGCCAGCAGCAGCATTGGTGATCCTGCTTCGCGGCATTCGAGCCCAGTACCGCTACCGCACTACCCCACAGGACAGTGTGCAACTGTCGCCCTTCCCCGGCCAGATTGGCGGTTTGGTGGCTGGCACACTGGACATCCCGGCCGCTCAGGGCTCGCCGTCTGACTTGATGAGCCGTCGTTATCAGGCCTCGTTGCAGTTAATGAAAACCACCACCTCCGGCTCCGGCAAAGACCGCCGTACCCACACCGCACTGGTGTCTGAAAAACAGGTCGATGCCAGCACCGAGCTAAGCGCGGTGGGCCAAAAGGTGGGGTTCAGCTTCAAGGTGCCGCAGGGCTTTCCGCAATCCCGTTTTGGCTCGCGCAACGGATATTGGTACCAGCTGAAAATCACCAGTACCGATGGCGACTACAGCAATACCTTTGAAATCCCGGTGTTCAAACCCACCGAACCCCTTGAGGAGATTCAACCAAGTGATCCAACGGCTAATAGCAGCCCTCAGCGAGAAGCCGTCATGGATAGCGAATTGGGCCTGGATACGGAGTCCATCAGCAAACGCTCGTCTGTCGCCCATCCCTTCAACGCCCATGCTTTGCCCATCAAGCTGGACAGCGGTTTACCGAAACTGAGCTGGGTGTTTGGGTTGGTTGGCTGCATATTCGCCATCATTGGCGTGGTGATGATGTTTGTTGACGACGCACCGGTAATTTTCCCGCTGGTATTCACCCCGGTGGGTGCCTTGATCGCTATCGTTGGATTGCGTTCGGCAGTCACGCGCTATCACACCGAAATCAACGCCGATACCGTCACCCACACCCGGGTAGTGATCGGCAAGCCTAAAACTCCGACCGTCTGGCAGCGTCAGCAGCTGGATCGTCTGCATCTGGTTAGCGGTGGCAGCAGTACCACCAACGGCCGCATGACCGAGTACTATCAGTTGGCCCTGCGCACACGCAGCGGCAAGGATTTGAGTCTGGAATTTGCCATCAAAGGCCGTGAGCAGGCGCTCAATCGAATGACCCAGCTAAGCGAACAAACCGGGCTGCCACTGTCATACGATCCCCTGCCTGCCGCGCACAGTCTGGGTGGAAGCCAATAAACGCAGATTGGTATGGAGCAACAAACAGAAGAAGCGGTGGGTGGAAAAGGAATACAGCGGAACAGAGAGAGGAAAAGCGAGAACGAGCAAACGTTGAAGTCCACCGCGCCGTGGTGGACTTCAGCGCCCGGGTTTGAACTACACGCGGATGCGGTGCAGCTCGTTACGGAAGATCAGGGAAGCGATGATCATAGCGACCACCCCGGCCCAACCAATCACCGCAAAGATTTGCCCCGTGGTGCTACCTTCTACCCAGCCCACCAACGATGAGCCAACGGCACAGCCGAACAGCACGCTGGCCAAACCAGCAGCAATATGGGATGCAGACAGGAACATTTCACGAGTGAATCGGTTCAATCGCAAGTGGTGAACCACACGCTTGCGACGCGCCCACCAGGTGGTTGCCAGTACGGCCGCCAGAATAGCGCCCGCGGTGCTGACCGACACCTGTAGTAGCGGTACCGACCACCAGTCGATACCAAAAGCTTCTGCAAACGTAACCAGCAAACCGGCTACGGCGAAGAACATCAGTTGTTTTTTCATGTTTGCCCCCTCGACAAACGCCTATACAAAATGCCCAACCGAGAAATCCATTGCCCGACGATCGCATTCACAAGGATGTGTCGTTAGGGATTGCCAAAAAGACTCACACTGACTTCAGGACTATTGGTAAGGCTAGTCCTTCCACTGGCACAGAAGCGAGAATCTGTTCACAAATTGAACAGCAAAGTCGCATTTGCCAGTTACCAAATGGCCAGCATGGCCTGCTTTTGAACATCGCTAAAAGCAGACAGACTAATCGGGCGGCGCATTATGCCTATTCGTAATGACCGACCCAATGCCTCTTTTGAACAAATGTGCATCAATTCCGCATTTCAGCGCTGTTTATTGCCCGCACGTCATTGCCAGCTCACGCTCGCCTTGTGGCAGTCACCCAAGCCTGGTGGTGACGAGCGCCAGCACACAGGTGAAGAGCGCCAACGCAGAAAACAGATAGATACAAAAATGGTCTCTTAAGAGCCCTATGAACACTCAGGTACACGCCCAGTGCGGTGCCAGATGATTCCAGGGAACCTTGGGGAGTATGGAAAGAAATTCAGACAGGAAGTTCGATACGTTATGTAAAACACAGGCTATTTCGATGGAACAACCTGTTCGATGACACAGCAAGGCTGTGTCATCGTCGGCTGGCCTGGCGTTTACCAGACTTCCTGATTATCAATCGCCGCCGCAGCGCCAACCAGACCCGGGTTTTCTGCCACACACAGCCACACAGGCACGGCGTTCAGGTAGCTGAAGAAACGGCCCTTGTTGGTCATATGGGCAGAGAATTCGCTGCTCAGCAGCAGTTCGCGTACCCGTGGCAAAATGCCACCACAGAGGTAGACGCCACCACGGGCACCCAGCGTCAGTACCTGATCGCCAACCACGGAAGCCAGAATCCGGAAGAAACGATCCAGCGCCGCATAACCCAACGAATTCGGGTCTTCCAGCGCCTGTGCGCTGACGTCTGCTGGCGATTCACACACCGGCTTCTCGCCACGCAGTTCCGCCAGCACCTGATACAGCTCCAGCAAACCGCCACCGGATAAAATACGCTCAACCGAAACCCGCTTATAGCGCTTGAAGAAGCCGGTCAGGATGGCCATTTCTTCTTCGCCGTTTGGCGCAAAGCTGACGTGGCCACCTTCGCTGGACAGTGGGTACCAGTCTTTTTCGGCCGGAATCAGACCGCCAACACCCAGACCGGTGCCCGGACCAATCACCAGACGCGGTGCGTGTTCCATACAGGTACCGGCGTGAACTTCCACCAGCTCGTCGTCTTTCAGGTTCAACATGCCCAACGCCATGGCGGTGAAGTCGTTCACCAGCTTGAGCTGATCCAGCTCCAGCGTATTGATCAACTCCTGACGGTTAAACTGCCAGTGGTTGTTGGTCATGTTGATGGTGTCGCCTTCCACCGGACAGGCCAGCGCCAGACAAGCACGCTTGACCTTTTCGGCACCGGTTTCTTCCAGATAACAGCGAATAGCGGCATCGATATTGGGGAAATCGGCAGTGGCCAGCGTAAGGACATTGGTCAGCTCAACGGAGCCCGGTTTAACCAATGCAAAGCGGGCGTTGGTGCCGCCGATATCGCCTACCAGTACGCGTTCACTGGTGATGTGTTGCTGCGGGCTCATCAGGCTTCAATCTCCTTGTTACGACCTGCTTCAGATGGATTACCGTGTACTTCATCGCACACCGGGGCTACGTCCTGAAAGAAATTAAATACCGTGGCACCCTGTTCCGCTTCGTTCACCTGCTGGCGCATGGGCGCAAACAGTTCGCGGCCCATGCCCATACCGTGTTGCTTGACCACCGCGGGCTCGGACGCCGGGCGTTGCAGCCAGCTGTCGTCGTCACTAACGAGTGTCAGTTCACCGGTATTACCGTTCAAACGGATGATGTCGCCGTCCTGCACGTGCGCCAACGGGCCACCCAACCGGGCTTCCGGGCAAACGTGAATGGCGGCAGGCACTTTACCGGAGGCTCCGGACATACGGCCGTCGGTCACCAGCGCCACCTTGAATCCCTTGTCCTGCAAGGAGCCCAGATACGGCGTCAGCTTGTGCAGCTCTGGCATGCCGAGGGCATTCGGGCCCTGATAGCGCACCACGGCAATGAAATCTTTTTCCAGCTCACCACGTTTGAAGGCGTCGGCAACGTCGTCCTGGTCTTCAAACACAATCGCCGGGGCTTCCACAATACGGTTTGCTTCGGCAACCGCAGACACCTTGATCACACCACGGCCGAGGTTGCCTTTCATCAGTTTCAGGCCACCGTTGGGTGAGAACGGATCAGACGCCGGACGCAAAATCTTGTCGTCGAGAGAGGTTTCGGTGCCTTCGCGCCATACCAGTTTGCCGTCTTCAATGAATGGCTCTTGGGTGTAGCGGGACAGACCATGACCCATGATGGTCATCACGTCGTTGTGCAGGTAACCGGCACCCAACAGTTCGCGCACCACATAACCCACACCACCAGCGGCGTGGAAGTGGTTGATGTCGGCTTCACCGTTTGGATAAACACGAGCCAGCAGCGGCACCACATCGGACAGGTCCGAGAAGTCCTGCCAGTTGATGATGACGCCCGCAGAAGCAGCAATGGCGATGATGTGCATGGTGTGGTTGGTAGAACCGCCAGTCGCCAACAGCGCCACTATGGCGTTCACCAGTGATTTCTCATCGACGATTTCGTACAGCGGCGTGAAACGACCGTTCTGGGCGGTCAGACGCACCGCTTGCTGGGAAGCATATTTGGTCAGCTCGTCACGCAGCTCGGTGCCCGGATTCACAAACGAAGAACCCGGCAGGTGCAGGCCCATCATCTCCACCATCATCTGGTTGGAGTTGGCGGTGCCGTAGAAAGTACAGGTACCGGCGCTGTGGTAAGAGTCGGACTCACATTGCAGCAACTCGTCGCGGCCAACCTTGCCCTGGGCGTATTCCTGACGGATACGGGCCTTTTCCTTGTTCGGCAAACCGGACTGCATTGGGCCAGCAGGTACAAACACGGTTGGCAGATGACCGAAGCGCAAGGCGCCCATCAGCAAGCCCGGTACGATCTTGTCGCACACACCCAGATACAGGGCGGAGTCGAACATATTGTGAGACAGCGATACCGCCGTCGCCATGGCAATCACGTCACGGCTGAACAACGACAGTTCCATGCCCGGCTGCCCCTGGGTCACACCGTCACACATGGCCGGGACACCGCCAGCAAACTGGGCCACCGAGCCCATCTCACGAACCGCAGCACGAATCAGTTCCGGATAGGTTTCAAACGGCTGATGGGCAGACAGCATGTCGTTGTAGGCAGACACCATGGCCACATTGACCTGGTTGACCATTTTCAACACGTCTTTGTCTTCGGCATTACAGGCGGCAAAACCATGAGCCAGGTTGCCACAGGACAGGGTCGCACGGTGAACCCCCTGCTCTTCTGCTGCGCGCATTTGAGCGAGATACGCTGAACGAGTGGCCTTGCTGCGCTCAATGATGCGCTGAGTGACCTGGTCGACGACGGGATGCATGGAGCCTCCTCACTTTTCGGATTTTCAGATTTTTGTAGTTGTCGGTGTTCACGGTTGCCTGCGGCAGGCCCGTTTCGATTAAAGCATGGCTCCGGCAATGGAACATCCTGCTTCAATCGGCTCGGCACAGCAGCAGCCTTTTACTTCCAACAACGAGCAACAGCATTGATTTCATTGTCGCTCAGGCTTGGGAGTTCGGCTTCTGCGATGCCTTCAAATTCCGGTATTTAGCTCTTCATTCACGAACGAGTTGTACAAATTCGACTATGACAACGCTGTCATTTTCCCGAATTTATTCGAAACTTTCACCCAAAAAAATGTTTCCGAATCTGACAAGTACGCTCTGGCATGGTGAATTCCCGGCTTTTCTACCGATGTTTTTATGTAAGTTTACAAACAAAACGTGCCATATCCTAGCTAATCATCTTGACACAACCAATATCGAGTGTAATTTTTACGAAAAATAACGAAGCGACAATTTCCTTCCGCAAGCACTGACAACGACCCGATCGCAGCGCTTGTGTTGGTCATTTCCTTCATCAATAAGAATCAAATATAAGAATCTCGAGGCACACTATGACTATTCGCGTAGCCATCAACGGTTTTGGACGCATCGGCCGCAACGTTTTGCGCGCTCTGTACGAAAACAACTACCGTGACCGCATCGAAGTGGTTGCCATCAACGATCTGGCACCCCCTGCCACCAACGCTCACCTGTTCCAGTACGACAGTGTGCATGGCCGCTTCAACGGCGACGTCAGCGCCGACGACCACAGCATCACCATCAATGGCGACCGCATTGCCGTCAGCGCCGTTCGTGACCCGGCAGAACTGCCATGGGCCGACAACAAGGTCGATGTGGTGTACGAATGCACCGGTATTTTCACCAGTCGTGACAGCGCTGCCAAACACCTCACTGCCGGTGCCAAAAAGGTCATCATCTCGGCGCCTGGTAAAGAGGTAGACGCCACCGTGGTGTACGGCGTCAACGACAACGTATTGACCCGCGACCACCAGATCATTTCCAACGCTTCCTGCACCACCAACTGTTTGTCACCGGTGGCTCAGGTGCTGCAACGCGAAGTGGGCATTGAGAGCGGTCTGATGACCACCATTCACGCCTACACCAACGACCAGAACCTGTCGGATGTGTACCACTCTGACCTGTACCGGGCCCGTTCTGCCACCCAGTCCATGATCCCGACCAAAACCGGTGCCGCTGCCGCCGTCGGTCTGGTACTGCCGGAACTGGCGGGCAAATTCGATGGCATGGCCGTGCGAGTACCCACCATCAATGTGTCGCTGGTCGACCTGAGCTTTATTGCCGAGCGTCCAACCACGGTGGAAGAAGTCAACGCCATGATGAAAGCTGCGGCAGCGCAGTCACCCGTACTGGGCTACAACGAAGCGCCGCTGGTATCGATCGACTTCAACCACGACCCTCGCTCGTCCATCTTCGACGGCAGCCAGACCAAGGTGTCCGGCCGACTCGTAAAAGTAATGGCCTGGTACGACAACGAATGGGGTTTCTCGAACCGAATGCTGGACAATACGCTGGCACTGATTAACGCCAAGTAAGAGGCTTCCATGCTCCGCAGAACCAAAATTGTTGCCACTCTGGGCCCGGCCACCAACACTCCGGAAAAACTGGAAGCGTTGATTGCCGCTGGTGCCGACGTGGTGCGCCTGAACTTCTCCCACGGCGAAGCTGACGACCACCGTCAGCGCGCCGACATGGTGCGCGAAGCGGCCCGCAAACAAGGCCGTTTTGTTGCCATTCTGGGCGACCTGCAAGGCCCGAAAATTCGCATCGCCCGCTTTGCCGACAAAAAAGTCCATCTGGATATTGGCCAGGCTTTCGCCCTCGACGCCACCTTGGGCAACGAAGCCGGCGACAAGGACCAGGTCGGCATCGATTACAAGCAGCTGATTGAAGACGCCAGCGTTGGCGACATTCTGTTGCTGGACGACGGTCGTGTGGTACTGGAAGTCACCGCTACGCACCCGCAGAAACTCGATACCGTGGTGAAAGTGGGTGGCTGGCTGTCCAACAACAAGGGCATCAACCGTCAGGGCGGCGGCCTGTCAGCCAAGGCGCTGACCGACAAGGACAAGCAGGACATCAAGCTGGCGGCGTCAATTGGCGTTGACTATCTGGCGGTGTCTTTCCCGCGTGATGCAGCCGACATGAACGAAGCCCGCGAACTGCTGCAAGCGGCTGGCGGTCATGCGCATCTGGTGTCGAAAATTGAACGCGCTGAATGCGTTGCCGATGACGATACCCTCGACGACATCATTCTGGCGTCCGACGCCGTGATGGTTGCCCGTGGCGATCTGGCCGTGGAAATTGGCGATGCTGAACTGGTTGGCGTACAGAAGAAAATCATCCAGCGTTCGCGTCAGCTGAACCGCACGGTGATTACCGCCACCCAGATGATGGAATCGATGATTTCCAGCCCAATGCCAACCCGTGCTGAAGTGTCCGACGTTGCCAACGCGGTACTGGACTGCACCGACGCGGTGATGCTGTCCGCGGAAACCGCCGCCGGTGACTACCCGGTAGAAGCCGTGGAAGCCATGAGCCGGGTGATCATTGGTGCCGAGAAACAGCCGATCAACAAGCGCTCGCATCATCGCCTGCACAAGGATTTCCACGACATCGACGAAACCATCGCCATGTCGGCCATGTACGCTGCCAACCATCTGGTTGGTGTAAAAGCGGTGATTTGCCTGACCGAAAGCGGTGCCACGCCACGACTGATGTCGCGTTTGCGCTCGCATCTGCCGATTTACGCCTACTGCCGCAACGAAGCCACCCAGAACCGCGTGGCCTTGTACCGCGGTGTGCAAACCATCCCGTTCTACTCCGACCAACTGCCACCGGAACAGGTGAACCCAAAAGCCATTGAGCTTTTGAAGGAAGTTGGCGAAGTCAGCAGCGGCGATCTGGTGGTGATGACCAAAGGCGATTTCCACGATGCCCAGGGCGGCACCGACATGCTCAAGATTGTGCGTGTGCGCTGATACTCATTCGTCTGTTTGACGTTTCACGGCTGCCCTTCGGGGCATTTGGGGAGAGCATGGCTCTCCCTTTTTTTGGCCTGAAAAGCAGCAACACTCGCCGTTCAATACCGCCTTTGGGCTGGCATCCAGGCCTGACTGTTCTATAGTGGAAGGATAAAAAGTCGACCGATAACACCGGGCCCGAACCGAGGGAGCTTGTTGATGCTGGGAATGATTTTTACCGAAATGGTCGAAATGATCGAAGAGACATTTTCGCCCGAAATGGCCGATGAAATTCTCGACGAAGCCAACCTCGAGCACGGTGGCGCCTACACCGCCGTCGGTTATTACCCGTTCGAGGAAGTGGTGACACTGGTCAGCTTGCTGTCGCAAAAAACCGGCATGCCGGTGCCCGACCTGATTGAAGCCTTCGGCAGCTACCTGTTCAACTCCTTCACCAAAAGCCACGCCCAATTGCTGGTGAACAAGCACTCCTTATTCGACCTGCTCGACACCCTCGACGGCGATATCCACAAGGAAGTCTACAAACTCTACCCCGATGCGGCGCTGCCGAAATTCAACGTCGTCAGCAAAACCGACCACTCGCTGGAAATGGAATACCGTTCCGAGCGCAACCTTCAGCCACTGGCGCTGGGCCTGATGAAAGGTGCTGCCGACTACTTTGGCCACCAGCAGGTACAAATAGAGCAGCAACCCCTGGACGATGGGGCGACGCTGTTCCGTGTCAGCATCTGACGACCTGCTCATGACCGACCTCACCAAGGATATACAGCGCCTGCAGCGCAAGGCCGAACGGGAGCGCACAGCCCGCAAGGCCGCAGAGCAACTGCTGAACGTCAAATCGCTGGAACTGTACGATGCCCTGGAGCTCGGCAAGAAGGACCGCAACAAACTGGAACTGGCCATCTGGGCTGGTAACGAGTCCATCTGGGACTGGAACGCCGACGAGCAAATCTACGAGCTGATGAGCTACCCCAGTGGCGCTTCGGAAGTGGTTCGCACCTGGGGCAACACCGCCCAGGTCGTCAAACGCATTCACCCGGACGACCGCCAGGAATTCATCACCAACTGGCAGCTGTTCCTGTCGGACATGCTCGACTCGTTTGACCTGCTGCTGCGCTATCGCCTGCCCCGCGATCCGAACCGCACCCAAAGCAAGGAAGACGCCCTTGCCCAACGGGAAAATCACGAGCTGCAACTGACCGCGCCGCGCCAGCTGACCAGAACAGACGACTTACCGACAAATCATTCACCGACAGAAGCCTCTCGGGCTTACTCTCCCCAACCAGATACCACCCAGCCAGATACAGTTCAACCGGACACAGCACAGCCAGACCCACAACAGTGGCGCTGGCTGCATTGGCGCGGCCGCATTGTCGAACGGGACAAACAAGGCACGCCGACCCGGGCGGTCGGCACCGTCAAGGACATCACCAATTACCGCCGCACCCAGGAATCCTACCGACTGATGGCCCGCGCCTTCGCCAGCAGTCGCGATGCCATGGTGATTACCGACCAGCACGGCCATATTCAGGAAGCCAATCAGGGCTTTCAGGATTTATTCAAACTGACCCCGGCTCGCTATCACGGTCGCAGCCTGGATGAATTCGTCGACATGGTCGATGTTGCCAAGCGTACCCTCAATGAGCACGGCAGCATTTCCTTTGAAACCAGTAGCACCCAAGCCAGCAATGGTAACCCGAATACCGCCTCTGAAACCGATGTGGGTATACCACTGGAAGTCTCGCTGAACCACTTCCAACCCGACGACGCCAGTCACTTCTACAGCATCATCACCCTGCGGGACCTCAGCGAACGCAACAAGGCACAGCAGGCGCTGGAACACATGGCCAGCCACGACGGCCTGACCAACCTGCCCAATCGCGGCACCCTGCATGAACAACTGGAGCGCATGCTCGGCTCGGCCAGCGAGAAGCGACCGCTAGCGGTGATGTTTGTCGACCTCGATGGCTTCAAGGCCGTTAACGATGAGTTTGGCCATATTGCCGCCGACTTGCTGCTGGTATCGCAGGCTCGCCGACTCAAACGTATTACCCCCAAAGACGGTCTGGTGGCACGCTGGGGCGGCGATGAATTTGTGGTGGCCTGGTGGCCAGAACGCCGCCCCATCGACGCTGACCCGATTCCCTCGGCGGTACTCAAAACCATCCGTGAACCCATGGGGCTGCATGGTGCCAGCATCCGCCTGTCGGCCAGCATTGGCATTGTTGAAACCACCGACGCCGAGGTCGGCGCCACCCAACTGATCCGCGAAGCCGACACCGCTATGTACGAGGCCAAGGCACAGGGCCGCAACCGTATCCAGGTGTTCTGCAAAGGCATGGGCAAAGCCGCGCTGCACCGCGCCAGTCTGGTGTCGGAACTGGCACAAGCCATTGAACAAGACCAGATCAGCTTTCACGTACAACCCAAGTTCGACCAGAACCAACGCATCGTCGGCGGCGAAATGCTGGCCCGCTGGACCTCTCAGAGCAGTGGCTTTGTGTCACCGGCTGAGTTCATTCCAATGATTGAACAAAACGGCCTCAATGCCGCGTTCGCCGAAGCCGTGATGCGCAACGGCTGTCGTTATGCCCGCCAGATCGTTGCCGTTGACCCTGCCGCTCACCTGGCCATCAACCTGTCTGGTTGGCAATTGCTGGATACGTCGCTGCCCGAGAAACTCAAAACCCACTGCAGCAACGAACAGGTCGACTGCAAGGCTCTGGAACTGGAAATCACCGAATCCGTGTTCCTGCAGCCCGACAGCGACCCGGTATCCATCATGAACCGGCTGCGCAAAAAGGGCTTTCGTATCGCCATCGACGACTTCGGCACCGGCTACTCCTCACTCAGCTACCTGCGCGATATGCCATTGGACACCGTCAAAATCGACCGCAGTTTTGTGATCGACGCCGACGCCAATGAGCGCGCCCACAAAATCCTCTCAGCCATCATCACCATGAGCCACCAGCTGGACATGAAAGTGGTGGCCGAAGGCGTTGAAACCGACGGCCAATGGCAATTGCTGCGCGACCTCGACGTGGAAATCTACCAGGGCTTCCTGTTCGGCAGACCCATGCCCTTCGACGACTTCCTGCAATTGCTGAAGCAGCAGAGCAGTCTGAAGTCTGAAGTCTGAAGTCTGGCGTCGGGCGAAGCGTAACCTTCCCGCAACACTCAGCAACCCTTGCTTACACACCTATATCAAAAAATATTGATATAGATTTTTTCACTGTTATCATGAGCCACCTTGAAGATGACCGTGTAACCGACGGACGGTGGCCATGCCCCACACATTGCTTTCTCCAGACCAACTTGCCGCGGCAGCCAAAGCCATCGGCGACCCGCTGCGACTGGCCATTGTGCAGGTACTGGGCAAGGGGTCGTTTGGCGTATTGGAGTTGTGCGAGCTGTTCGACATCAAGCAATCGAGCATGAGTCATCATCTGAAGATCCTGTCCAAAGCCGGCGTTGTCAGTAATCAGCGCGAAGGCAACAGCATCTTCTACCGTCGGCCGCTGCTGACCGGCCAGAACGACTGGCACAGCTGGCTGCGAAGCACCTATTCGGCGCTCGACCGCAACCCGCTGGCCAACGCCGTACAGCAGCGTTTGCAACAGCTGCTGAACGACCGGGCGGAAGTGTGCGAAGAGTTTTTTGCCCGCAACGCCGAAGCCTTCCAGCAGCAACAGGATTTGATTGCGTCTTACGAGCAATACGGCGAGACGCTGGAAAAGCTGGTGCAGGATTACAGCGGCAACACCGCCACGGCACTGGAAATCGGCCCCGGCGACGGCGCCTTTCTGGCACCGCTGGCGCAGCGCTTTGAACAGGTTATGGCGCTGGATATTTCCGAGCCCATGCTGAATCGGGCCAAACAGCAGGTAAATCAGCAACAGTTGGCTAACGTTAACTGTGTGCTGGGCGAGACCACCGCGCTGGATCAGGAATTTAATGGTTCAGTCGACCTGATGGTTGCCAATATGGTGCTGCACCACGTGCCCGCACCGCAGAATATTTTTGCCGACGTTGGCCGCTTACTGGCACCCGGCGGCTGTTTTCTGGTGACGGATTTGTGCCGCCATGAACAAACCTGGGCACGGGAAAGCTGCGGCGATTTGTGGCTTGGCTTCGAGCCGGAAGATTTAACCGCCTGGGCTGAAGAAGCCGGGCTGAGCGAAGGCCAGAGCCAGTTTCTAGGCCTGCGTAACGGATTCCAGATTCAGTTCCGGTTGTTTTACCAACAACAGTAAAACAGCACAGATAAGAATCATTATCATCAAGATGATTATCCATCAGTCTTGGTGACCTTCGTACCATTAATACGAACATTAAACGAACAATGGCTCCCCTACCCAGGGAGCACCACCAAACATAGAGGGTTACACATGAGCGAATATTCGATTTTTACTTCAGAGTCTGTATCTGAAGGTCACCCGGACAAGGTTGCTGACCAGATTTCCGATGCAGTACTGGATGCGATCATTGCCCGCGATCCTTACGCCCGAGTGGCGGTAGAAACTCTGGTAAAAACCGGTATGGCTGTGGTCGCTGGTGAGCTGACCACCTCTTGCTACGTTGATCTGGAAGAGATCGTTCGTGATGTAATCACCGGCATTGGTTACACCAGCTCCGAAGTTGGTTTCGACGGCGCCTCCTGTGCAGTACTGAACGCCATTGGCAAGCAGTCTGTCGACATCAACATGGGTGTTGACCGCGCCAAGCCTGAAGATCAGGGCGCTGGCGACCAGGGCCTGATGTTCGGCTACGCCACCAACGAAACCCCGAACCTGATGCCTGCACCTGTGTACTACGCGCACCTGCTGGTTCAGCGTCAGTCCGAACTGCGTCGCAACGGCACCCTGCCGTGGCTGCGCCCGGATGCCAAATCCCAGGTAACCATCAACTGGGAAGGCGACAGCCCGAAAGTTGACGCTGTCGTACTGTCTACCCAGCACGATCCTTCCATCTCTCTGGAAGACCTGCGTGCCCAGGTACTGGAACACATCATCAAGCCAGTACTGCCTGCTGAATGGCTGCACGAAGGCACCCTGTACCACATCAACCCGACCGGCAACTTCGTGATCGGCGGCCCAGTGGGCGACGCTGGCCTGACTGGCCGTAAGATCATCGTCGACACCTACGGTGGCATGGCCCGCCACGGTGGTGGTGCATTCTCCGGCAAGGACCCGTCCAAGGTTGACCGTTCCGCAGCCTACATGGGCCGTTACGTTGCCAAAAACATCGTTGCTGCTGGCCTGGCTGACCGTTGTGAAATCCAGGTGTCTTACGCCATTGGTGTAGCCGAACCGACTTCCATTTCTGTGAACACCTTCGGCACCGGCAAACTCAACGACCGCGAACTGGCCAAGGTCATCCGCGAAGTCTTCGACCTGCGCCCATACGCCATCCAGAACCAACTGGAACTGCTGAACCCAATGTACCAGGCCACCGCTGCCTACGGTCACTTCGGTCGCGAACCGTTCGAAATGACCTACGAATACAGCGACCAGGGCGAGAAGAAGAGCAAAACCTTCACCGCCTTCACCTGGGAACGTACTGACAAGGTTGATGCGCTGAAAGCGGCGGCGGGCCTGTAAGGCCTTGCGTCGGGCGTCGGGCGTCGGGCGTCGGGCGTCGGGCGTCGGGCGTCGGGCGTCGGGCTCAGCCTGAAGGGATATGATCGAGAGAACAAGGATGTTCTGTGAATCGCAAATACCAAAACCTGGTGGTTTGGCAAAAAGCCATGTCACTGGTGAAAGACATATACAGCATCACCGCCGGATTTCCCGAATGTGAGAAATTTGGTTTGACCAGTCAGATGCGTAGAGCTGCTGTGAGCGTTCCATCCAACATTGCCGAAGGCAGTGGTCGTGGTACAGACAAGGATTTTCGACGCTTTTTATTGCATGCACGCGGCTCGCTGACTGAACTGGATACCCAGCTGATTCTGGCTGAGAGCCTTGGATTAGCGTCTTACGAGCCCTGTGTTCGTGAGCAGGTTGAGCATGTTTTTGCTCTTCTTAACGGCCTGATCAACCGATTGGGCAACTAAATTACCGCAGGTCGGCACTCTGGCTCCAGACACCAGACTCCCGACACCAGACTTGGCAACAGGAGCCTCAAATGACTCAGTTCACTGATTATAAAGTCGCCGACATTACTCTGGCCGATTGGGGCCGCAAGGAAATCCAGATCGCCGAAGGCGAAATGCCAGCCCTGATGGCGCTGCGTCGCAAGTACAAGGAAGCCCAGCCGCTGGCCGGTGCCAAGATCATGGGTTGTATCCACATGACCATCCAGACCGCCGTGCTGATCGAGACCCTGGTTGACCTGGGTGCCGACGTTCGCTGGTCTTCCTGCAACATCTTCTCCACCCAGGATCACGCTGCTGCGGCCATCGCTGCTGCTGGTATTCCTGTGTTCGCCTGGAAAGGTGAAACCGAAGAAGAATTCCTGTGGTGCATCAAGCAGACCATCCTGTCTGAAAAAGACGGCGAACAGGTATGGGATGCCAACATCATCCTGGACGACGGCGGCGACCTGACCGAGATGGTTCACAAGGACTTCCCGGCGATGCTGGACAGCATCCACGGCATCTCCGAAGAAACCACCACTGGCGTACACCGTCTGCTGGAAATGATGGAAAAAGGCGAATTGAAAGTGCCTGCCATCAACGTTAACGACGCAGTCACCAAGTCCAAGAACGACAACAAGTACGGCTGTCGTCACTCTCTGAACGACGCCATCAAGCGTGGTACTGACCACCTGCTGAGCGGCAAAAAAGCGCTGGTTGTTGGCTACGGCGACGTGGGTAAAGGCTCCGCTGCTTCCCTGCGTCAGGAAGGCATGATCGTTAAAGTAACTGAAGTCGATCCAATCTGTGCCATGCAGGCCTGCATGGACGGTTTCGAAGTGGTTTCCCCGTACATCAACGGCGTAAACACTGGCGAACTGGACTGCGTAGACGCCGACCTACTGGGCAAAACCGACCTGATCGTCACCACTACTGGTAACGTTAATGTATGTGACAAGAACATGCTGCAAAAGCTGAAGAGCGGCGCTGTGGTGTGTAACATCGGTCACTTCGACAACGAAATCGACACCGCTTACATGCGTGCCAACTGGGAATGGGACGAAGTGAAGCCACAGGTTCACAAAGTGATCCGTGACGCCGCTTCCGACGATCACCTGATCCTGCTGTCTGAAGGCCGCCTGGTGAACCTGGGTAACGCTACCGGTCACCCATCCCGCATCATGGACGGCTCCTTCGCCAACCAGGTATTGGCACAGATGTACCTGTACGAAGCCAAATTCGCCGACCTGAGCGCCGAAGAAAAAGCCGCGGGCATCTACGTTAAGGTTCTGCCGAAGAAACTGGACGAAGAAGTGGCCAAGGACATGGTGGAAGGCTTCGGTGGTGTGATCACCAAGCTGACCCAGACCCAGGCCGACTACATCAACGTCAGCGTTGATGGCCCTTACAAGCCAGAGGCTTATAAGTACTAAGGCGTAAGCAGCCAGAGGCTTATAAGTACTAAGGCGTAAGCAGCCGGAGGCTTATAAGTACCAAGGCGAAAGCAGCCAGACCTCGGAGGCCTGACACCAGCAGGTGCAGCTCCGGTGTCTGGCACAGTCTCTGTGTCCAAAATCCGCTTCCATCAACCGATGGCGGATTTTGGAACAGACCCAATTCATCAACGCCACGACACCTACCTCACAATAGAACGTCGACAGCTCCAGCCTGTCATCAGCCAATGCTTGTGAGGCAATCGCCCGCTCTGTCCAACGAGCACCTATCAGTCCTAATATAACGCCTGTCCAACGCGCCAAAGCAGGTATACTCAGGCGACTCCAAAGCTACCTTGTTATTGATTCATGATGTTGCAGAACAGGATAGGTATTTTTGCCGCCCGCAAGGCGCAGCGGCGATACGCAGACAAGCTGGGTACAGAGCTGCAAAAATCCGGGTTTCAGTGCCAGACACTCTGGTACAAGGACGTCTCGCTCTTCCGTGGTCTGGGCGCAATCAACAGCAGCTATCCGGAAGAAGAAGCAATTCTGGAGGCGACTCGCAACACCCTCAAAAACAGCCCGGCGGGGCTGAAAAGCTGTTCGTCCTACCCCCTGAAAATGGTATTAAAACGGCTTGAGGGACGGCTATTGTTCCGCTGTTATCGGGCCTGTTTGCAGCAGCAGAATATTCAACAGCTGGTGTTGTGGAATGGCTTGAAGTTCCGCCAGTGGATCATGGCCAGCGCTGCCCGCAGCCTCGGCATTCCCTGCTATTTCATTGAACGTGGACCGTTTCCGGGCACCACCACACTGGACCCCAACGGCATTAACTTTCTGAACTCGGTGCCACGGGAACCCGAATTTTATCAGCAGCTAGCGGCAACTTCGGCCCTGCACAGCAAAGCCAGGCCGCTCTCTGAAACCACAGAAAGTCGGCCCGAGCAGTTGCCCGAGCACTATATTTTTGTCCCCTTGCAGGTAAATACCGACACCCAGACGGTGCTGTTTTCTCCCTGGGTTCGCAATATGTTCGAGTTGCTGGAAGCCACCAGCAAGGCCGCGGACCAATGCACTCCAGCGCCCCATCTGGTCTTCAAGGCGCACCCTTCCTGCCCGCAATGTTACAAGGACGCCTTTGCCAGGCTCTGCCAGCGGCCAAATGTTCATGTCGTCACAGACATTCCAGCCAGCACCCTGATCCAACATGCCGATGCAGTTGTTACCATTAACTCGTCGATCGGTATGGAATCCCTGCTGATGCGTAAAAAGCTGATGGTGCTGGGACAGGCGTTTTATGGCTTACCCGGCCTGGTACTGAATTGTCCGGATCAGCAAAGTCTTAACCAGGCCATGCAAAACGTCGGACAGTGGCAGTTCGATCACGATTTGTTGGAAGCGTTTCTGGGCCATGTCGACGCTGAACACGCCGTCACCGGCGTTTGGCAGCAATCGCAGCCCGAACATTTGACCGCAATGGCTGAACGCTTGGCTCGGCTGATGGAGAACGCCGCCTGATGCAAAGCCATCTGTTCCTCGCCTCCACTCCATTTAACGTCCTGACCGCCACCATGGTGGCATTGGCTTTGCCTGACTCCGACGACAAGCAACTGTGGCTGATTGATCAGCCCGCCTCCTTGTCGCCATTCATGCAGGCTGCCTTGGTGTGGTCCTCCAGTCCGTTTACGTCAGTCCGTCTGGCCAGCAACAAGGCTCGCGGTCTGCAACAAAAACTGCGCCGTAAAGCATTACTGGAAACTCTGGGGCGGCAAGCCTGCGAGCTGGCACCAAGCCACGTCTACACCGCCAATGATCGACGCATTGAATTCCAAGGCATCATGGCGGCCCTGAGCCATTATGGACAACCCGCCGTTGGTCATTATCTTGACGACGGCACCTATACCTACACCGGGCGAAAAACCCATTGGTTACTGGATAAAATCATCGATCGCCAGCTGAAGCGCTGGCTTTATGGAGGTTGGTGGCAACAACCGGATGACATTGGCTGTTCTGGCTGGATTCAGGATGCCCATGTGGCTTTTCCCTCATTGGCGCATCCAGGGTTGCAGCAAAAGCACTTGCTCCCCTTACCTGCCAGCACCGACCACCCGGCTCTGAAGCAGTTGGCACAGGCTCTGGTCGATAAGCCGCAATGGCTGGAGCAAGCGTCACTGGTTGTAGTCCTGCCCCACGACAGTGTGCGTGATGCCCAAACCGAAGCCGCCATGCTGCAATTGGCCACCACGACCGGCGGCAATGTGGTGATCAAGAATCATCCCCGCAATGCACCCTTTGCCAACGACTCGCCATGGGCGGGTTATCAGCTGCTGCCGTCGAGCATTCCGATGGAAATGCTGTTCCCCTTGCTGCCCGAAGGGGCACAGCTCTGTGGTGATGTGTCCAGCGCGCTGTTGACCAGTCGCTGGTTGCGGCCAGACATTGAGGTCACCAGCATCTGCAAGCAAACGTCCGAGCTGGCCGAAGTGATGGAGAAAGTGGGCGTCAGGCTGCTGTATTGCTGAACGCCTGCTGCAACCAATCGGCGGCGGGTTCAATCCGGGTCGCCAACTGCTGCGGTTCGCGCTTTTGCTTGTAGTGCGACAGGCTGGCAATCAGGTAACAGCACACCAGCACGTTCGCCAACTCACCGCTATAGCCGGTGTGCTGCAACATATCGGCAACCGTGTAATTGCCACGGGAATAGAAAAACGCCAGATCCCACACCCGCAGGCCATGGCAGTAGTACTCCAGATCGATCCCCAGATAGGTACCGCTGTGGCCATCCTGCAATATGTTCTGGCGCTTGAAATCACCATGCACCAATCCCCAGTGAGGCGCACCCTGAAGCATTGGCCAGTAGGCCACCAGCCACGCCATGGCAGGCTCAATGCTGGGCCGAATTGCCGCGCGCTCGCCGTAAGAGAGCTGCTGTGACAAGTACTTATCCAGAAACTGCGCCATGCGGGTCTGGTCTGTCTCGGTGACAAAGCCGCACAGCAATGCCTTGATCGGCGTCGTTGGCTTCAGCTCCCTGTTTACACTCGACCAGTCGGTGTTGGCTGGGGCGTGAAAGCTGCTCAGTCGTTGATGCAACTGCAACATGTGCTCAACCTCAAACGGTGCTGGCGTTGCAGCAAAGCGTGTCGTCAAAACACTCACATCCTCTGACAGCTCACGGCAATCAACAGCTGCTGGAGCGATGTCATCGGCACCGGCGTTGGATTGCCATTGCAGCAAGCGATATTCCCGCTGCGCCATAGAGCGATCCATCAGTTTGGAAATAGCCAGCGGCTTGGCGCTATGGCCCAAATGCAGAAACATACCAAGGTTGTTTTTACCGCCCAAGTTACGGAAACACAGTGACACTGATGGTTCATCCAACAATGGATGAACCCGATACAAGGCTTCCTTGAGCTCGTCTATAGGCATGCCCAGACGGGCAGCAATAACGCGCAGTTTGAATACTGTGTAGGCTCGCTGCCACCAGCTGACGTTTGCCATCAGTATTGATACTCACCCTGGGCTTGCTGACGAATATCCGCTGCAATGGCACGGATCATGGTTTCAGATTCTCGATTGGCCATGGCCAGAAAGGTATCAATGGCAGCCAGCTCTTGTTCAGAAAAAGGCTCTACCGGCTGATCGCCGCTTGCGGCGATGTCTTCCAATGTGCGCTGGCGATGATCGTCGCCAAAAACATCATTCAACAGGAAAAACACTTTCGGCGTGTTGGACGCCAGCGCATAAAAAGGCACCCGCTGCTTCAGGCACATGGTCAAGGTGTGATAACGCCCCGTGATCACGCCCGAATAGGTCGCCAGTTGCTGAAGGTAAACATCCACATCGGTGCTGACCAAGCGGTCTTCCCGCAGCCACTTCCAGATGTTTTTGACCCACGGACGTGGGCTGCGTAAAAAGCGGGCGTTACCGGGGCGAGCAACAATCATCGAGCGGAAGTCGTGATCATGTCGATCGGCCAACTCACGTAATAACGCCGTGTCGGTTTTGATGGCACTATCAATGACGAGAGTTCCCTTCCGAGCAGTCGTATCCAGGGTCATGGTTTCCGGAGAACCGGCCATCGTCAGGTCAGGAACATAACTGCCTGGCACGTCGTGATCGTTCAGCTCCTGCAAGCTGCCACGATCACGAACATAAATTGCCCGCGCCAATGCCAACTTCTGATACGCATCCGGACTATTTTGATTCAGCGTGGCATTGACCACATACACCGGCTTCTTCATCACCTGACTGGCGTATTCACAGAAGTCGATCAAGGCCTGGGAAAACTTGCGCTGCCGATTATGATGAATGGTGCCTTCCCCATTGATGATGATGGCATCCACCTCAGGCATCGAACGAATCTTGCCTTTATGCTTGCGCCAATCGACGCTGACAGGCCAGCTCCAGGCCACCTCCATTTGTTGTTGCTGTAGCAAATGAAGCAAATTTTTCATTACCAGCAAGCAACCAAAATGATGAGTCGGGCGAGTGTCGTTAATCACGGCAACCTTGAGCAAGGATATCTCCAGAACATCTGTCAAATTGAATACACCAGCGCCTTCCCAAACTTTCAGTAGGCCCTGATGTTCAGGCGGGTATTTAAAGGCATCAAAGCGTTATGATTTCACACTTTTGACACAAAACCATCACGCAATCGCAGCATATCCAGCCCTTTGCGGGACAAATGCAGAACATCCGTTTACTTTCTCAACACAGGCGAACTCGGTAACGTTTTCCGCTGACGATGATCGCAAGCCGGTTTTTGTCACGGTCAAAGGATGTCAAGCAATGCGTTCAGTGTAAGAAAACCGTAAAGTAGCGCACTTAAACACGATCCGCTCAGCGGAGACATCCAACGATGTCGTAAGGGTAAGACAGGATATGGACAACAAAAGCCCCTCGCGGGGTGTGGTATATGCCGCCACAGGCGATCAGGCATACATAGATCTGGCGATTCGCTCAGCCAAATCCCTCAAGGCTCAGTGCCCGGATCTGGCGATTGATCTATACACCGACAGGGATGTACAAACGGAGGTCTTTGACCGCATCGTGACGCCAGAGCATAGCTGGTTTCGAACCAAGATTGATGCACTGGCACAATCCCGCTTCGATCAGACGCTCTATATCGATGCTGATACCTATGTCATCGGCGACATCGCCGACATTTTCTGTCTGTTCGACAAATACGACGTCTGTGCCTGCCACGATCCCGGTCGTAATTCGGAACACGGTTCGGCCATTCTCAAGCAGCGCTTCCCGCAGTCCTTCCCGACCCTGAATGGCGGTCTGATTGGTATCCGACGCTCTGAGGCAAGCCAGCAGTTTCTGCAACGCTGGAAAGAGGTTATTCAGTCCCACCAACAAACCAAGGATCAACCATCTTTTCGGGAGTTGTTGTGGCAATCGGACCTCAATCTGGCCATCCTGCCACCCGAATACAACGTCATGTTCCTGCGCTGGCTCGACGTTCTTGGTTTCAAGCAAGGCATTCCCAAGGTCATCCACAGCCCAAGACTGCACCAGCACAAGGGCACCAACACTCCGGCCATCGATGGATTGGTTGAGCTGCTTGGCGCCCGCCGTACTTTCCGACTGCTAAAAATCCTGCACCGGGGCGGCGTGTCATTGCCGCCGGACTGGGTTGTCTACGGCGAGGGAACCAATGCCCGCCAATGGAAACAACGCATAACCCGCTATTTTGCAAACCGCACCTTCGACGATTGAGACAGTGATGACCGCGACCCATTCCTTGCAAGCCAAAAGCCAGCATCTGCAAAACAAGTCCCAAAAGACCATGGCTGACGGCAGTATTCGCCGTAAGGCCTTTCAGAACTTCATCCGTAACCACGGTTATCATGCAAACCTTGCGCAGCCCAAAACGTTCAGCGAAAAGCTGCTGTATCGCAAACTGCAACAGCACCGCTGGCTTGAACAACAAGCATCGCTGGTCGATAAGCACGCAGTGCGCGAATACATCCGCCAAACCCTTGGAGAGGAGTTTCTGATTCCACAGCTTGGCTACCTGCAAGATGCCAATGACTTTGACTTTGAGCGCTTTCCCCCGCCCATTATCCTCAAGGCGACGCATGGCAGTGGCTGGAACCTGATTATCCGCACCGCCGACGAGTATTCTCTGGCAGATGTAAGAGCCCTGATCAGTGCCTGGCTTGGCTGTAACTACGCCGATAACTTTACTGGTGAAGCCCAGTACCGTCTGGTTGATCCCGGTGTCGTCGTCGAACCGCTGCTCACCGATGCCCATGGCAAGGTGCCCGTTGACTATAAATTCCATTGTTTCGACCATGGCAAACGCCTGATCGTACAGACCGATATGGATCGCTTTGGCGACCACTCACGGGACTTCTTTGACGAACAGTGGCAAAACCTCGACCTGCAATTGAAGTACAACCGCAGCGAAGCACCGGCTTCCCGGCCGGATAACCTGCCCGCAATGTTGAAGGCAGCTCGCGAACTGTCACAAACCTTTGATTACGTCCGCGTCGATCTTTACTCCTTTGAAGGCAAGGTGCTGTTTGGCGAGATAACCTTTGTTCCAGAAAATGCCTGTGGAAAAGTATCTCCTGCCCAACAAGACCAACAGCTTGGTGACGCTTGGCCGTTGCAATTCTTTACAGATGATGAGCGTGGATTGACCAACCGCTGGATGAATCGTGTATATGCTCTGCGGGCTCGACTCTTCCCGGGATAACCGTTCCCGGGCCAGGGACCCCCTGCATAACTCTGCATAGCTCTGCGCGACCACTGAGTAATTCAGAGGGTCTCTAGATCACGCGCACAGCTGACATCCCACCCGGTGCCTGCAAGGAACCCGCAGCATCAACAGATTGTCACTGAAGTAGTTTATCAATGCACACCAGCATGCTGCTGTCGTCGAGCCCAGCCTCGAGGCTTATTGTGTTTATTTCCCAGGACTTTTAATGAACGTTCTGTTTTTTGCTGTTCGCAATCATCACAAACAGTATTTCAGTCAACTTGGCAAAACTGCCGACTACCAGACCACTCAGGTTCGCCATCGCCAATGGTGGCTGAAGCGTTTGTGGCCGCCGTTCAAATCCCATCCTGGGCTGGATGACGCCGTGGCGGTTGAATTGCGCCAGTATCAACAGGCCAGCCCGAACGGCCAGCGTTCATTACCAGCGCTGTGGATTAGAAAGCTCTGGCTCGCGCTCAGCGGACGCTTTCTGTATCGGGCCTACTACGCCGGATTAAAACACACCGCACCGGACGCCATGGTGTGCTGGAATGGCATTGTCTGGCATCAACGGCTGTGCGCGCTGGCCGCTGATCAGCTCGGGATCAAGACCCTCTACATGGAAAATGGCTGCCTGCCAGCAACTACCACGGTGGATGCCCGAGGCATCAATTATGAAAACAGCACACTGCGTACACTCGAGCAGCTGCCACATGGCGATCAAGGGGCAGACACGCTGCGTCAGCGCTTGCCAACCCAGCTGAGCCAACGTCAGGCACACAAAAGCAAACAGGGTCTGCAACAAAGCAACCAGCAGCCTTTACCTGACCACTATATTTTCGTGCCATTCCAGGTAGATACCGATAGTCAGATCATTTGCTTTTCGCCCTGGATTCGCGATATGCGAGCGCTGTACCAGGTTCTGGTCGACAACATTGATGCCTTGCCGGAACCTTATGTCATCCTGTTGAAAGAACACCCATCTTGCCCCAAACAGTACGATGACCTGCATGCAAAGCACCCCCGACTGCAATTCGCCAACGACCACAATACCCAGCAGCTGATTGAAAATGCGGCGCTGGTTATGACCATCAACAGCAGTGTTGGCCTAGAAGCCATGCTGCTGGAGAGGCCGGTGGCGGTGCTTGGGCAAGCATTTTACAGTCTGCCGGAACTGTGTTTGTCGGCACAAAACCCACACGATCTTTGCGGCATAATGGCGGCCCCATCGCAATGGCAATGCTCGGATGCAACGCCACGCTACCTGAACTACCTGTACAACGATTATCTGGTTCAGGGCAGCTGGAAAGAGGCCTCTCCAGACCATCTTCAGGCGATGAATCTACGAGTTAAGGAACTGACACAATGACCATCTCCGCCTACCTTGCATCGACTCCATTGCACATATTGAACAGCATTGCACTGGCGTCAAAACAGCCCGGAGAGCATCACCTGCTGATACTGGATCAGGCCAATGTCGACGACAATCTGTACTTCAAGTCGCTGATGGACTGGCCAGGATCGCCCTTTCGCAGTATCGATATTTATCCGGGCAGAATCCGCAAGGCCCGCGCTCGACTGAAGCAGCGCAAACAGATCTTCCAGCGTATTGATGCCTTTGTTGAGCACCACCAGCCCCGTCATATCTACACCGGCAATGACCGTCGCATCGAGTTCCAGTATCTGATGCACCAATGCGAGCGCTCAGGCTGGCAGCCCCATGGCTGTTATATGGATGAAGGCACCTTCACCTACGTTGGCCGCAAGGCATCCTCCGGTTTTGGCGACAAGTACGTCGACAATTTACTGAAAAAGCTGGCCTACGGATTCTGGTGGCGTAATCCACCAACGGTAGGGGGGTCCGGTTGGATTCAGACCGTCTACGCGGCCTATCCGGAATTGGTGGTGCCTGAGCTGAAGCGTAAGGAACGCATCAGTTTGCCGGCCTACTACCGCAACAACGAGGTCATTGCTGACTTTTCGCGCCACTTTCTGAAGCCGTTCAACGTCAACGTCGAGCAACTGGCAACGACGGATTTACTGATCACAACGCCGCATGAATCGCTGATTGCCAAACTTCCGGGTTATGTCGAGATGATTCATGGCTGTATCGAGCAGGCACTCGAACAAGGTAAGTCGGTGGCGGTCAAATACCACCCGAGGGATGCAAGCCCGGATGCCCTTGGCATTGCCGCTTTCCCGCAAGTCGAGGTTCTTCCGGCCGCCATTCCATTTGAGCTGCTGTGCCCGATGATGCACAACGTTGTACTGGTTGGCGATGTATCCTCAACACTGATCAACGCCTCCTGGCTGACGCCGGACATCACCAGCTACGCGCTGGAAGTGAATAGCGGCAACCAGCGCTTCGATCAGTTGTTTTCAAATCTGGGAATCAAGGTGATCCCACACAACACTCTGGGCCAGTACATCGGCACTGCCAGCTGGCAGGCAACACAGGCCTGACTGAACCAGGGCTGACGGCTAGCGTGCCGTCAGCATTTGGGCTTCCAGCGCATCCAGATCCGGAATAAACGCTGCTTCACCTTCTACCGATACCGACATGCGGTCCATGTTGCCTTTTGGCAGCATGGAGTCGACTTCCTGAATGTTCTTCTCATCGACTTTCTTCAGCTTCGGAATGCCCTGCACCAGCATGGCGTAAAACGGCATGTCAGCGTGATTACCAACGCCATTGATCACCGCAAAGCGGGCGTTGGGGCTTGGTCGAGGTGCCGTCAGACCATTGAGCATTTCATAGCAAACAACCGGAATCTGAACCCCACGCCATTGCAGGCTACCCAAAATCCAGTCAACGCTGGAGTTGGTTGTCATCAACTGCGAGAACGGGATGATTTCTGCCACGGTAACGTTCGGCAGCAGCAGTTGGCGGTCGTTCAATGGCACCATCAGGCAATCAACCTGACCGGCGTGTTCAATCTTGGCTGGTGTCTGACTCATGCACTCTGACCCGTTGGTTCTTCAATCGATTAACCAGCTGGTTGGCCAGCTGGAAAGGGGTTCCGTGGAAGGATACCTGGCCGGTATCCAGTGCGCTTTGCGGCATCGAATCACTGGCGCAGCAACCGGGGGTCTGAACCCAGACCGGTACCTCAGAGGCTGCGATGGTACTGATGGCATCGGAGCCATCGTTACCCATGCCGCTGAACAGCATCACGCCCATCCGATGCGGGAAGCGTTGATGTACGTTCAGAATCACCTGATCAATCGAAGGGCCATAGGGACCCGGCCATGGCTGGCCCTTGTCGATCATTTCAAAGGTGGGCGCAAATTCAAATTCGTTGGTGATCGGGGCGACCAGCACGTCGCCATTATGCAGTTTGCCGCCGGCTTCAAAACCTGCGAAACGCAGCGCCGAATGACGCCCAACCGTGTTGGCCAGCGTCCCTTCAAAGCGGGCATCGATGTGCTGGGCGTAGACAAAGCCAACGGGTAAACCGGCAGGCAAGGCATCCAGAAACGCTTTCACCGCCCCCGGGCCACCCAGGGATGCTCCCAGGACCCAAACCTCTGTGGCAAGCCCCGCAGAGCTGTCCTGCAAGCAGTGTGGCAGTGGAATCTTGCCCTGCGCGACCGATATCGATTCAACCGCGCTCAGCTGGCGCAAGTTGTCAGCGGTCTCCGATACCCGAACCGGTGTACGCACCAGCTCATGCAGTTTTTGGTAGAGGCGTTTTTGCCAGCGGGGGAAGGTCGCTGATTCCCGCGCGGGCGCTTTTTCCAGCCCCACCAGAACCGGCACATCGCCACCCAGCAAGTCGTCCCACCAGGCCGGACATTCCTCATCCGACTCCTGTTTGACGTCGACCAGCCAGGCATCAAGGTTAACCGCAGACTCCCGGATCAGCTCGAAGCGATCCGGGCTGGTTGCCAGCGCCACCTCGTAACCGAGGTGGCTGATGGTCAGTTTCAGCAGGTGTTGTTGCAGCGAGTCATCGGCAAGAATGCCGACCCTGGGTGTGCTCACTGAGCGTCCCCGTCCAACAGCCCTTGCATGGTGCCCAGCAGGCCTTCTTCCTGGAACGGTTTACCCATGTACTCGTTCACCCCAATCGACAGCGCCCGTTCACGGTGTTTATCACCGGTACGCGAGGTAATCATGATGATTGGAATGTGCTTCAGGCGCGAGTCATGGCGAATGATCGACGCCAACTCGAAGCCGTCCATGCGTGGCATTTCGATATCCAGCAGCATCAGGTCCGGCATGTGGTCCTGTAGCATCGCCATGGCGTCCACACCATCCTGGGCGGTAAGCACTTCCATGCCATTACGCTCCAGCAAACGAGTGGTTACCTTACGTACCGTCACCGAGTCATCGACCACCAGAATGCGTGGTGGACGCTTTTCCTGCTCGATACGCTGTTCGGCCAACTGGTTGTCCAGCAAGCGAGCTTGCTGATACTCCAGCGATGCCTGGGTACGAATCAGGGCTGGCAAGTCGAGAATGATCACCACGTTACCATCCCCAAGAATGGTACCGCCGGAAACCCCCATGACGGACGCAAACTGTGGTCCAAGGGTTTTTACCACGATCTCACGGGAACCCAACAGGGTGTCCACTTGCAGTGCGTACGGTACCGGACCATTCACCAGCAGAACCGGCAATGGCAGGTTCTGGTTAACCACCTTCGGCTGACTTTCGTTTTCCAGCATCACGCCGAGGTATTCCAGCGCGTACTTTTCACTGCCGTATTCGTAGAAGCGTTCACCGGAAGGCAACTGGTAGTAGCCCTGCAGTTCTTTGGCGGACGCCCGCACGATACCGCGAATGTTGTTCAGTGGTACCGCGAACAGGTCATCGCCAACCCGTACCATCAAGGCACGGTTAACCGATACGGTGAACGGCAGACGCACAACAAACTGGGTGCCCTGACCTTCTTCGGAGTGAATTTCGACCGAACCACCAATCTGTTTGATCTCGGTGCTCACCACGTCCAGACCAACACCACGGCCGGAAATCTGGGTAACGCTCTTGGCGGTGGAGAAACCGGCTTGCAGGATGAACTGCAGCAGGTCGTGATCCGACACCTTGGCATCTGCGGTCATCAGACCACGTTCGATGGCCTTGGCACGCACCGCTTCACGGTTTACGCCCTTACCATCATCGCGCAGGGTCAGTACCACGTCGCCGCCTTCGCGGCTGACGTCCAGTTGCACCTGACCGACGTCCGGCTTGCCAGCCGCACGACGTTCTTCAATGGTTTCAATACCGTGGTCGACGGCGTTACGAACCATGTGCTCCAGCGGCGAGATCATGCGCTCAAGAATGGTACGATCCAATTCACCGTCGGCATTCAGAACGCGGAAATCGACCTGCTTGCCCAGCTCCTGGGATACCTGACGCACGATACGACGCAAACGCGGTACCAGACGCTGGAACTGCACCATCCGAGTCTTCATCAGACCTTCTTGCAGTTCGGTGTTTACCCGGCTCTGTTGCAGCAGCAGGGTTTCAGCGTCACGGGTTTTGTCGGCCAGGGTTTCTTTCAGGTCGAGCAAGTCGGATGCTGATTCAACCAGAGCACGGGACAGCTGCTGAATGGTTGAGTAGCGGTCCATTTCCAGTGGGTCGAAGTCTTCGTAGTCCGGGCCCTGACGTTCCTGACGGAACAGCACCTGGGCTTCGGTTTCCATATCCAGACGACGCAGCTGGTCACGCAAACGATCCAGCGTGTTTTCCATTTCTTCCAGACTGTAGGAGAAGTCGGACACCTGCTGTTCCAGACGGCCACGGCCAATCGAGGTTTCACCAGCCAGGTTTACCAGGTCATCCAGCAGGTCTGCGGATACCTTCACCAACTCCTGCGGCGCACGACGAGCCGCCACTTGCTGTGCGGCAGTGGCCACATCCACCAGTGGAGTACCGGACAGTTTCGGGGTGGTCGTCAGTTGGCTATCGTCGGATGTTTCCGGTTCTTCTGGCTCAACAACCGCAGGCACCGACGGATGCAGCTGCACCACATTGGATGGCTGTTCCGTTTGGGAATCAGCGGATTCGTCCGCATCAACCGGCTCAAAGGCTGCGCTGTCGGTCGCTTCGTCGATGGATTCCACCACAAAGCCGGAATCCGGTTCGATCTCTGATGGCTGCTCTTCGTTAACAAACTCAGCGCCACTTTCGCTTTCGAAAGCGAACTCACCATCGCCATGGGTATCGGCAGGCAGTTCATCGGCGGACAGAACGTCGAGTTCAACGTCATCGTCATCGACATCCGCATCCGCATCCGCATCCGCATCCGTAGCTGTAGCTGTAGCCGTAGCCGTAGTCAGCTCAGCTGACTCATCAGAGGCAACGTCCTCAGAGTCAAAGGCTTCAGTATCTACTGGCTCGACATATTCAGGTTCAGAACCAGCCGCACTCACACCGTCGTCGAGGCTATCCTGATCAGTTTCAGGCGCAGGCATATCCAGCGTTGGCTGCACAAAGTCATCAGACGCCGTTTCAATTCGGTCTTCGCCCAGAATGATCGGCGCACCCGACTCCATCAGTGCCGCAATGTCGTCGATTTTCTGAACCAGCTCATCCTGAGTCAGGTGAGCCTGACGGAAGAAGTCGGCGTCGGCATTCAGGTAGCCCTGCTGCACTCGGACAATCCGGCTTTCAAACTCATGGGCCTGATCACCAATATCCAGCAAGCCTGCCAGACGCGCACCACCCTTCAGGGTATGCAGAACCCGCTGGGCTTCTTCGGCAGCGGCCATATTGGATGGATCTTGCTCCCAGTCGTGAATGGCCTGATCCAGACCTTCATGCAACTCGGAAGACTCATCAATGAAAATCTCGAGAATTTCGCGGTCCGACTCGTCCATCGCCACCGGCGTAATACTGGCCGGGGCGTCAGCCATCAACGGCGGTTCATCGTAGTCCGCAGTTGCAGCAGAGTCGGCCTGATCCAGGCTGGTCTCGCTGGACATCGGTGCCGCATAGTCAGCGATGTCATCGTCCTGATTCGCATCAGGGTCGATCACCACTTCACCTTGCAGGTAACCACGCAGGTCCATCAGCAGGCCAGTGGCCGCTGCCAATGGTATGCCAGCCTTGATGTCGTCCACCTGCGCATGCAGTTTGTCATGGGCTCGCTGCAGCAAGTCGAACATGCCGTCACGGATACCCAAACGACCGTTGTTAACGCGCTCGTAGATGGTTTCCAGCTCGTGGCACACATCGGCCACATCGCCCAGTTCGGCCATGCGGGCACCGCCTTTGACGGTGTGCAGGTCGCGCTGTAAACGCGCAACGCTGACCAAATTGTCCGGGTCAGCACGCCATTCATCCAGCGCTTCGTCGATGGACTCCAGCAGTTCTTCACATTCTTCCAGGAAGATTTCGACCACTTCGTCCTGGCCGTCTTCGGCCAGATCCATCATCGGCGGCGCGGCGTATTCCATTGGCGACAGTGAAGACACCGCCTCATTCGGCGTGTCGTTTTCAGAGCCTTCAGCGGTATGGTCAGAGCCCTCAGCGCCGAAGTCAGAGCCTTCAGCGGTATGGTCAGAGCCTTCAGCGGTAAGGTCAAAGCCCTCAGATTCAAGAACAATCCCGGCGTTGTCTTCCGCATCAAGATCCAGAGACAAATCGGAATCCAGCGGCAAGTCAGATTCCAGAGAAACCTCTTCAGAGAGTTCCTCGGAAGCAAATACATCGCCTTCAAGAACATCAGGCACTGAAATATCGGTTTCCAGCTCAAAGCCGGAATCCAGTTCGGCTGTCAGGGCGTCGGTTGAAGCATCGTCGAGAGCGTCCATGACGGGTTCGACTTGCAACGGATCATCAGTGCCTTCAAGCAAGGACTCAAGCGCATCGTCTGATTCCAGAACCATGTCATCCAGAGCTAGGCCATCCAGACCGCTTTCCGCAGTGTCCGCATCTTCTTCAACGCCAAAGCCATCCAGCGGGCTGTCGACGGAACTGTCCATGGATAAGGTCAACTCGTCGTCAGCATCCAGTACGGCTTCGTCACTGGCCAAAGAGGCTTCGTCACTGGCCAACGCGGCTTCGTCGAGCTCCAGCTCTTCTTCCAGAACCAGCTCTTCGCCCAGCGTCAGGCTGTCATCCAGAACGAGTTCTTCGTCCAGAGTGAGCGATTGCTCCAACACAGGTTCTTCAGTCTCGGAGGCGTCCAGTTCCAACGCACTGTCCAGATCAATGGACATGTCCAGCTCAGGGCCAAAGTCTGCGTCAGTATTGGTCTCAGACAGCTCGAGGTTATCAACGTCATCGACATCCACGTCAATGTCGAGAGTGATTTCCGGCTCAAGTGTTTCGCTCAACTCAAGCCCATCAACCAGTTCAAGCACAGGCTCTGACTCAACAGTATCTGCTGCCTCGACCATATCACCAGACTCAACCGTTTCATCCAGCAGCTCGGCATCAGCGGTCTGCAAGGAATCGGTCAGCGCCTGAATATCGTTTTGAATGGCAGGAGACTGCAACGCCTGGCCGGCGGCCAGACAGTCCATCATGTTCAGCAATTCTTCCTGGCCATCCAGTGCCAGAGTGCTCCAGGCTTTCAGATTCTCTGCACGCTGGGACTCAGGTACCCGGCTGACTTGCTGATAGAAGCTGTGCAGCGTCAGCGCCAGCTCGGTGATGGTGCCCTGATCGGCTTTTTCAGCGCCGTCAGCAACTTCCGACAAATCACTGCACAAGGCATCCAGCACAGACAAATCGCCACTTTGCTGCCATTGCATCAACAGCTGGTCGGCATCCAACAAGGAGTCCATACCACTGGCGAGGAAGCTGGAAATAGCTTGTGGATCAACGGTGCGAGCACCGGTTTCCTGCTCGGCACCCAGGGAAGCCATCAGATCGGTTTCGAACGTTGTCAGGCGGCTCAGGAAGGCGTCGGTTCCTTCAACCGGATCGCTGCCAAGCACGTCGATGCTGTCGAGGCCACTGCGAATCAGTTGGCAACCGCTATCCAGCAAGTCGATCAATTCGGCGCTGTTGCGGAAGCTGTAGGCACGCATTTCCTTCAACAGGCGTTCCATCGGGCCTGCCAAGCCGGCAATGCCTGAAATGCCTGCCATGTGTGCACTGCCCTTCAGGGTATGCAGCGCACGCTGGGCCTGATCCGATACTTCGTTATCGAACAGCTGGTCACGAGACTCGGCAATAAAGCCTTCGACGGTGTCCAGGTGGTTGTTGGCTTCCTGAGTGAAGACTTCCAGCAGAGCGCTGTCGTCGTCATCTTCTTCAAAAGCAGCTTCTTCTTCAGCCTGCGACTCAATCGATGTATTGGTCACATCAAGATCAACGACGTCGAATGCATCGTCTTCGGCCACGGCTGCCGGATCACTTTCCAGCGTCAGGCTATCGCTGCTTTCTTCTTCCAGTTCAACACCGGATTCAAATGAGTCGAGCGTGTCTGTATGTGCGGTTTCTGGATCTGCGGTTTCTGGATCAACCATTTCAGCAGATTCAGGCTCACCAACTTCAGCCTCAGCGACCTCAGTTTCAACAGCCTCAGAATCGACAATCTCGGATTCAAGAACGTCCGTTTCAGGCGTCTCAATTTCAGAGACATCAGATTCAGAAGCCTCAATTTCAACAACTTCGGATTCAGGAACCAAAGACTCTTCGTTGCTGGTATCTGGCTCGGCCAATACCTCGGCCAGTGACGGCAACTCAGTCCCTGCGGCTAGCGCAAAGGCGTAATCCATCAGAGGTTGGGTATCGATGGATGGCTCTTGCTGTTCCCGAAAATCGTTGATCAATGTCGGCAAGCAAGCAATCACATGCTCAACCAACTCGAACAGCTGCGGAGAAGTGTGAACGGTCTTGTCGATGATGCGGTTGAACAGGTTTTCAACCGACCAGGCCAGCTCGCCAATGATCAGCGCCTGAACCATACGGCCACTGCCCTTGAGGGTGTGGAACGCTCGGCGTACCGTGCTGAGCGCTTCAGCATCGGAGGTTTTGTGGCGGTAGATTGGCCACCATTCATCCAGCGTCTGAGTAACTTCGGCCGCTTCTTCCAGGAAGATTTCGATGATGTCGTCGTCGATCAGGTCGTTGTCGACCGCCGCTTTGAGGTCGGCCACGGTTACCGGACCTGCCGGTACCTGCTGACGCGCTGCAGACTGACTGCTTGCGCTCGGCTGTTCTTCTGTGGCGTCTTCTGCGACTGCTTCAGTAACCGCTTCTTCAGTGGCAGTTTCATCCGCAGCAGTTTCTTCTTCCGTAGCAGATTCGTCGGTGACAGCTTCTTCCGTAGCAGCTTCGTCGACAGCAATATCTGCCACTGGGGTTTCGGCAACGTTGTTTGCTTCGCTGACAGGCCCGACGGCTTCTAGCGTCTGCTCTTCGTCAGAAACAGCTTCCGTCTCTTCGGCAGATTGATCGTCAACAACGACGTCCGCAGCAGCCAGACTGTCGACGGTAAAGCTGTCGTCCGTTGCCTGATCGGATTGCTGCTCAGCAACTTGTTCTGCCGGCTGTTCGGAGTCGGCGGTTTCGCTCACGGCGTCAGTTTCAGCTTCGGCTTCAATCTCAACGTCGGACTCGCGCTCAGCCTCTGTTTCAACCGTCTCTGCTTCAACAGTTTCTGCAACTTCAGGAACCACAGTTGCAGGCTCAGCAACAGCGGGGGATTCATCGTCAGCATCGCTGTTTTCTACTGGACGTGTCGCGCCGGTCAGCGCTTGCAGGGATTCCCACACGCGGTCCATGATCTGGTCACCCGGATCGTCCGGGTTACCCGCATAGCGTTCGATAAAGTATTCAACACCGGACAGAACGTCGGCAAAAGCGTCCAGCGTTGCCCAGTCACACCGTTCGCCAGAGTCAATCAGTCCCTCAACGAACGGAGCACCGGCAGTCAACGCTTCTGCCACATCGGCCAGAGGCAACATCCGCAGCGAACCGGCGATGGTGTACAGCAAGCCCGGTACATCGCGCAACTCATCAACGTTCCACTGATTACCAACGTAGGCAATGATGGCGTCCTTGACTTGTTCCAGCACGTTGCGCGCTTCGCGCAGCACGGCTTTCTGGGCGTCGGTCAGGGCACTGGTTTCACCACTGGCTTCCAGATTGCCTTCGCGAATCATGCCGGCCAGCGTGGCTTCAACAAACAGCAAGGCACCGGCAACATCAAACAGACGCGACTGGTCTGCGTGGCCGCTGTCCTGCATCGACTCAATCACGGCCAGCTGTTCCTGTACCGTGCGGCGTGGAGAGCCAAGGCCCAGCATGCCCATGGTATCGGACACCTGCTTCATGGCAGGTGCTACCTGATTGAGGGTGTCGCTGCCGTTGTTGCCATCGCGCATGGCCAGATCGAGCCGATCCTTGATGGTGGCAATTTCTTCTGCCAGCGCACTCAGAACCTGACCGATGGTGTCACGATCCGGGCCCGACAGCGCATCCCGTTCTTTCTGGATTTCGTCATCGGTCGGCAAGGAGTCAGCAAGATGGTAAAGCTTCTGGGCCTGTTTGATGGCCTCGCCTTCAACGGCGGTACGGGCAATGTAGAACAGCAGGTTTTTGACCAGATCGTCAGAGGCCGCGTGGTTAAGAACCCGGGCGCCATCCTGAATCAGTTCTTTCTGCATGGCATCCAGTTCGCGCAGCAACAGCTTGGCGCTGGCCGGTACACTGGCTTGTGCTTGCAACCATTCAGTGAATGCCATGGCAGGCAGCCAGACAACCCCGTTTGGCGTGTGGCCAAGGGCATTGTTCAGACGGCCGAATACCTTCAGCAGGTACTCCATCGCAACATCGGGTTGTTTGTTTTGCAGCAGCTGTGCTGACGCCGCCTGGAACATCTGGCGGACCTTACGAATCCACTGCAGGAAATCCGGCTGGCTGTAGCGTTTCAGCTGGGCAGGTGTCAGTACCGCACGGCGAACCATGCGAGGGCTGAACAGGGCAGTTTCGGATAGCAGGTTTTCACCGCGGGCCGAACGCAGCTCGTTCAGGATAGGCAGCAACACCACGGGCAAATCGCGGTTACCGACCTTGATGTGATCAAGATAGTGAGGCAGCTGGATAATGGCTTGCATCAGTACCGACAGACCATCGCGTTCGTTGGTCAGGGTACCGTCGGCCAATGCCGATGCCACTGCTTCCATTTCTTCAGCCAGCAAGGCAGCGCCATAGAACTCAACCATCTGGAGGGTGCCATGAACCTGGTGCAGGTAGCTGAAGCAGAATTTCAGTCTGCTCTTGTCCTGAGGATTTTCCCCGTAAGCCTCCAGAGATTGCTGGGCTTGCTGGAGTGTATCCTGAATCTCGCCTTTCACCCATTCCAGGGCGATGTAGTCCTGACTCATCGCCGTTCGGTCTCCATATTTGTATCGTTATGCTTACGGATAAAAGCCGTCAGCTTTCCACCGCGAATCGGTTCCAGCAGCGGGTTGTGCCAATCCACAATTTCTCCCAAACCAATCACCAGAATGCCTCCCGGGACCAGTCGTGCTGCCAATTCGTTGAGAATTTCCTTACGACGCCAGCGACGGAAGTAAATCAACACGTTCTGGCAATAAATGATGTGCTGCGATTGCAACGGAAAAGCAGACAGGTTCAGCATGTTCACCTGGGTAAAACAGCTACGCTGACGAATGGCATCGGACAAACGGAATTTTCCGTTGTCGGCTTCCACACAGTAACGGCGCTGGTACTCTTCCGGAATCCAGTGTCGTGCGGACGCCGGATAGGTACCGGCACGCGCCTTTTTCAATACGAAGGTCGAGATGTCGGTACCGGTCACGGCGAAGTGACGGCCGTTAGAACCCCATACATCATCGGCTACCATGGACAGGCTATAGGCTTCTTCACCCGAAGAGCAGCCAACACTCCACATTTCCAGGGTTTCATCGTTGGGGAAGCGTTCCAGTGCTTCCTCCATAAACTGCTGAACGCATTCGATGGCATCAGGGTCGCGGAAAAAGCGCGTTTCCTGCACCGTCAAACGGTCAACCAGGGTGTTCCATTCAATGGCACCAGAAGGGCCACTGACCACCTTGCTGTAGTATTCGGAGTAGTCCTTGCAATCAATCTCGCGCATGCGCATGCCAAGACTGGTTTGCAAGAAGGTCCGCCGCTGAACCGGCATACGATTACCGGTTCGCTCTTCCAGCAGGGCCTGCCAGCGTACAAATTGTTCGTCAGACAGCTCGGGAAGCGAGCTGCCTGACGAATGACGGATCTGGTGATTCATGTCTGGAACTCACCGGGTCTTAAAACACCTGCTGAACGTCAACGTCTGCTTCTTCGTTCTCAGGCAGTTTGAAGCCCGCTACCGATTCACGCAGTTTGTTGGCCATTTCAGCGAGGTTACCAATGGACTTCGCTGTTGCAGTGGTACCTGCGGAAGTCTGCGACGTAATCTCCTGAATAACGTTCATCGTGTTGGAGATGTGACCAGCAGAAGAAGCCTGCTGACGTGCCGCGTTGGAAATGTTCTGAATCAGTTCCGCCAGGTTTTTCGATACGTTCTCAATCTCTTCCAGGGCAACACCCGCGTCCTGGGCCAGACGAGCACCACGTACCACCTCGGTGGTGGTCTGTTCCATCGAGATTACCGCCTCGTTGGTATCGTTCTGAATCGTTTTAACCAGGGCTTCAATCTGCTTGGTCGCAGCGGCTGAACGTTCTGCCAGACGCTGTACCTCATCCGCAACTACCGCGAAGCCTCGACCGGCGTCACCGGCCATGGATGCCTGGATCGCCGCGTTAAGGGACAGGATGTTGGTTTGGTCAGCAATGTCGGTAATCAGGGAGATGATGTCACCAATCTCCTGCGAGGATTCACCCAGACGTTTAATACGCTTGGAGGTTTCCTGAATCTGCTCACGGATGTTATCCATGCCGTTAATGGTCGCCTGTACCACTTCCGCGCCTTTGTTGGCGATCGCTACCGATCGCTCCGCAACCGCAGAGGATTCCGAGGCGTTGGCAGATACCTGGTCAATGGACACCGCCATTTCGTTAATCGCCGCAGAAGCACCGGCAATTTCCTGCGCCTGGTGTTCGGATGCCTCGGCCAGGTGCATTGCCGTGGCCTGGGTTTCCTGGGCCGCCGACGATACCTGTACCGCCGTTTCGTTAATCGCCGATACCAACGAGCGCATCTGGTCGATCGCGTAGTTGATGGAGTCAGCAATCGCACCCGTAAAGTCTTCGGTTACCGTTGCGGAGGCTGTCAGGTCACCGTCTGCAAGGTCAGCAATTTCGTCCAGCAGTCGCAGAATCGCCATCTGGTTCTGTTGGTTCTGGCTTTCTGTGTCTTCCAGGTCGCGACGGGTACCCTGGTAAAGGGAAACACCCAGCAGGGCCAGCATCAGTACCGCCAGACCAGCCGCTACGAAGCCGATGGCCTGCATCAGGGAGCGATCTTCCGCCTGTTTCAGAATGGCGTCAGTCAGTTCAGAGGTCTGGGTCAGCAGTACCTGGGAGTTAACAAAGATGGAGTCGGATGCTTCACGCACCTGGAACAGTTCAGGGGAAGTTTCCAGAATTTCATCTACGGAACCGGATACGAAGGCGAACAGTTCAGCAACTTCAGACAGTGCCAGCTCGGCTTCTTCGTCTTCTACCTTGGAGATGTTCATCGCCACGTTGCCCTGCAACATGCCGTTCAATACACGACCAAACAAGGAAGCATCGCGACCGAAGGCGTCCGCCGCCATTACCGCGTCTTCACCACCGGCCAGTACCTTGTTAACGGAACGTACGATACGTTCTGCCAACCAGGACTGACGCTGGGCAACCGCCACCTGGTCAGCCGGGGCATCGTTATCAAGCAGAATTTCTACAATCTCGTCGTATTCCACCTGCAGCTGTGGAATCGTTTCAGACAGGGTCGCGGCTACTTCGTGCAGCGACAGAATGATGTCCTGGGCGCGGGTAATCTGGTCAGCGTTCTGGCTCACGCTGTCCCATACCTGCTGTACGTTGGTCATGGACGCTACTTCCGCAGGCGCCAGACCGTTGGCAGCGTCACCGTTTTTCAGGTAGCCCCAGCGTTGTTCAAAGTTGTTACGGGCGATGCGCAGCTGATCAAAAGCCTCGCTGTTACCCGCCGCCGATTCCACGGCGTTGGTGGCCATCTGCTGGGACAGTACCCGCAGCTCACCCGCGTGTTCAATGTATTGTTCATCTCGCGCCTGATCTTCACTCACCAGGTAGGTGAGGACGATGAACACGCCGAGGAAAATGAACAGAAAAACCGCGAGACCGACGTTCACGCCGTTTTTCAAAAACGTCGAGGCGACGCTACCAGTCTTCGAACTCATGCTTATGTCTCCAAACTCACTGCATGCCAGTTGGGGGCGCCCCTTGAGAAGCCCTTGTCACAGTTACACTGCGATTTGTAAAAACCCGGAAGATTGAACCAGCTCGTCGATTCGGAAGATCGACCAGACTTTTTCGTTCTTTTCAAAGCCGTAATGCACGTATTGCTCGAGGCTCTTTTCCACCTCGGTCACCGTACGCATTGTATCGACAGGAAACTGCTGCATACCCAGAACGGCGTCCACCAACAACCCTGTCAGAAGGTCCCCCTGCTCCACCACCAGAACCCGGCGCGAACGCCAGCTGGCACGAGAGGACAAACCCAGCATACCTGCCAGATCCATCACCGGAACGAGTCGACCACGAACGTTGGCCACACCCAGCACCCAGCTCTTCACGCCAGGCACCTTGGTCATACGGGGCGGTTGCAGAATTTCTGAAATCTGCCCCATATCAGCCACAAACTGCTGCCCTGCCAGCATAAAACCGACACCACGCCAGTAACTGACAGCCTCAAGTTGTTGAGGCAGAGCAGATGCGTTGGATTTTCCACGATTTGCGATATCAACCAGCAGGGCAAAAGGCGTCATATTGCTCAGCCAGCCATCACAGAATTGATTTCAGACAACAGGATGTTCTCAGCCACAGGCTTGACCAGATAACCACTGGCACCCTGACGCTTACCCCAAACCCGGTCGGTTTCCTGATCTTTGGTGGTCACAATAACCACTGGAATATGAGCGGTTTCCGCATCCTTGGTCAGCTGACGGGTTGCCTGAAAGCCGTTCAGGCCTGGCATCACGATATCCATCAGAACCACATCTGGCTTTTCCTGCTTGGCCAGTGCCACACCGTCTGCACCATTTTCTGCGGTGAGGACTTCATGACCGTTTTTCTCCAACATGGAACGAAACACCTCGGTTTCTGTCGGAGAATCATCTACTACCAGAATGCGAGCCATGCTTAATACCCCTTAAATGCTGCGCGAACTTGCTTAGGATTTTACGTACTGTCGGATAGAGCCCAACAGCTCATCCTTACTGAATGGTTTGGTGAGATACTCATCCGAACCAACAATGCGACCCTTGGCCTTGTCGAACAAACCGTCCTTACTGGAGAGCATGATGACAGGAGTGGATTTGAACTTGGAATTGTTCTTGATAAGGGCGCAGGTTTGATAGCCGTCGAGACGCGGCATCATGATGTCGACGAAAATGATATTGGGATTGCTGTCCGCAATTTTCGCCAGGGCGTCGAACCCGTCTGTTGCAGTGATGACCTCGCAGCCTACTTTTTTAAGCAGGGTCTCCGCGGTGCGACGAATGGTTTTGCTGTCGTCAATAACCATCACTTTAATGTTTTGAAAGTTGTCGTCCATAGATAGACCTTAACCATCCGATCTCAATTGGTGTTGCCGGCCGCGACCGCAAACAGGGAGTCGTTACGGTGAATGTTTGTATCACACATTAATGTACCAAGCTAGGACGGAACCATGTCAAAACTGTTTCACTGTTCCTGAACTTAAATGCGTTAGAATCCGGCCCTGAATCAATATTTTCAATAACTTGCAGGACACAGGTATGACCAGGAAACTCGGGGTCGTGATGGACCCGATCGCTGATATCACGTTCAAGAAAGATACTTCCCTGGCACTGTTGAACGCCGCCAGGGAAGCCGGTTTCGAGCTGTATTATATGGAACAGGACGACCTATATATTACATTCGGTAACGCGATGGCCCGAATGGCCCCTCTTTCTGTACAAATGAACCCCGAACACTGGTTCGATTTGGGTGAATTCGAGCACCGCCCACTGGCCGATCTCGATGTCATCCTGATGCGCAAGGACCCGCCATTCGACAGCGAGTTTATTTACAGTACCTACATTCTTGAGCTGGCTGAACAGCAAGGCGTGCTGGTTGCCAACAAACCGGCCAGTTTGCGCGACTGCAACGAAAAAGTATTCGCCACCCATTTTCCGGAACTGATGACCCCCACTCTGGTGGCGCGCAAGAGCGAGCTGCTGAAGCAGTTCCACAAGGAACATGGCGACGTCATTTTCAAACCGCTGGATGGCATGGGCGGTTCCTCTATTTTTCGTTTGAAGCAGGACGACCCCAACGTCAGCGTCATCATTGAAACCCTGACCAACCATGGCCAGCAACAGATCATGGCGCAAAAATTCCTGCCGGAGATCGCCGAAGGTGACAAACGCATCCTGATGATCGACGGCGAACCGGTGCCTTACTGCCTCGCCCGCATTCCGGCCAGTGGCGAAACCCGTGGCAACCTGGCCGCCGGTGGTCGTGGTGAAACCCGCGAGCTGAGCGATGCCGACCGTCGCATTGCTGCCGCTGTTGGCCCTGAGCTGAAGAAGCGCGGCTTGTACTTTGTTGGCCTCGACGTGATCGGCAGCAGCCTCACCGAAATCAACGTCACCAGCCCGACCTGTGTGCGCGAAATCAGCCGCGACAGCGGCATTGACGTCGCCAAACTGCTGATCGACTGCCTCAGCGCCAAGCTGGATCAACAAGCCGGCTAAGCCAATTGCCATGCTTTCTGTATCAGATGGCTTGTCCGATGTGTTGGACAGGCCCATCTGGTGCAGGTAGCAGGTCATCATTCCCCACCAAAGCGGTAGACAAATATTCCACTTCAGGCCAGACTCCGGCCAACCGGAATAAATCAAAATCATTGAGTCTCACGCGAACTATCCAATGTCCTCCGCCGCTGTTTCCAGCTCAGACCGCCTTACCTTTGCCCTGTTTCTGGCCCTGCTGGTGCACGCCCTGATTGTTCTCGGCATCAGTTTTTCTGCCGAAGACAGAACCAAAGCCAGCACCACGCTGGAAGTGACCCTGGCCAGCTACAAAAGCGAACAATCGCCTGAAGAAGCCGATTTTCTGGCTCAGGAAAACCAGCAAGGCAGCGGCACCGAAGACGAAGCGCGGATGCTGAGCACCGATGTTGAAGCACCGTTCCAGAACAACGAAATCAAACAGGCGTCGGTGCAGGAGCAACAAGTCTCAGCACCAAAGCCGGATAGCCACCAGCCCGACAAACTGACGACCCAGGCTGATAGCCGCTTCAAGGCACAGAACATCAAAAAGCCGACCCCGACCGAAGCGCAGGACGTGCCGGAAGGTGAACAGAAGATGCTGCTGCAACGCAGCCTCGAAATGGCCAGTCTGGAAGCCAAACTCGACACCATGCGTCAGGCGTATGCCAAGCGTCCCCGGGTACAACGTCTGACGGCCGCGTCGACCATGAAAGCCAGCGACGCCTATTATGTGAACAACTGGCGCCGCAAGATTGAAAAAATGGGCACGCTCAATTACCCACGCGAAGCAGAGGACTGCTTCGACGATTGTCGCCTGCGTCTGCTGGTTGCCATCAAGCCCGACGGCACCATCAACAACCTGGAAATTCTGGAGTCCTCCGGCCGTAAGGTACTGGACGACGCCGCATTGCGTATCGTAAGAATGTCGGCTCCTTTTGCGCCATTTACCAAAGACATGCGCAAGGATACCGACATCCTTGAAATCATTCGTACCTGGCGATTCAAAGGCAATCGCTACCTCTCTGACGGTTCATAATGAAACAACTCACCAGCCTGCGTAACCAGCTGCTGATCGCCATGCCCCAGCTGCATGACAGTTTTTTTGAAGACACAGTCATCTACCTGTGCGACCACGATGCCGAAGGCGCCATGGGCCTGGTGCTCAACAAGGCCCTCGACATCGACTTCGCCCGGGTCTGCGAACAACTGGAAATTTTCCGCCACGACCACATCAATCCCATCATGATGGCGGGCGGCCCGGTTGGCAGCGAACAGGGGTTTATCCTTCATCGCGAACCCGGCCGCTGGCAGGCCACCCGGGTGTTTGACTCCTTTGCCCACCTGACCACTTCCAAGGACATCCTTGAAGCCATCGGCAAGGGTGAAGGCCCAACCGAATATCGGCTGGCACTGGGCTACTCCGGCTGGAGCGCCGGTCAACTGGACGAAGAGATTCTGGCCAACAGCTGGCTCAACGTAGAACCCGACGCCGAACTGCTATACCGCACCGCGCCGCAAGACCTTTATCAGGCGGCGCTGGCGAAACTGGGCGTCAGCCCGATGACCCTGTCCGACCAGAGTGGCCACGCCTGATGAGCACTGTCCCCGACCGCATTGTCCACGTGATGGCCTTCGACTTTGGCACCAAGCGCATTGGTATCGCTATTGGCCAGCGCCTGACCGGCAGCAGCCGCGCACTGGAGCCCATCAAGGCCAACAATGGCGCCCCCAACTGGGAACAGCTGGAAGCCATTGTCAAAGAGTGGCAACCGGATGCCTTTGTTACCGGCTTGCCGCTGAACATGGATGGCAGCCAGAGTGATATGAGCCTGCGCGCCGCCAAGTTTGCCCGTCGCCTGGAAGGCCGCCTGCACAAGCCGAGCTACACCCAGGACGAACGCCTGACCAGCTACGAAGCCAAGGGCATGGTGATCTCCGACAGCGGCGAACGTGATTTTGGTAAACACTCCGTCGATGGTTTGGCGGCACAATTGATTCTGGAAAGCTGGATGAACGAAAACCCCCGTTCATCTGAATCGCAGTAAGGGAGAACCCATGCAGTTACCTGATATTGAGCAAACCTGCCAACAACTGGCCACCGACCTGCAAGCCAATCTGGCCAGCCGTGGCATTGAGCAGCCGTTGATTGTTGGTATTCGTACCGGTGGCGTCTGGATTGCCGAAAAACTGCATTCGCTGATGCAACAGCAGGAAGCCGTTTACAGTGTCGACATCAGCTTCTACCGCGACGACTTTACTCGCCACGGCCTGCACCCACAGGTCAAAGGCTCCGAGCTGCCGGACACCATCGAAGACCGTCACATTGTGCTGGTCGACGACGTGGTGATGAGCGGTCGCACAGTACGCGCTGCCATCAACGAGCTGTTCGACTACGGTCGCCCGGCCTCCATCACTCTGGTGGCCTTGTTTGATATCGGTCGTCGCGAGTTGCCAGTGCAGCCGGACGTATGCGGTGCCACACTGGATCTGGCCGACGGTCAGCTGGTGAAACTGAGCGGTCCTCAACCACTGACCGTCAGCCTGCTGTAAGTCACAGCCCAAACACGCAGGATTGGCCAGAGCGGCGGCTGGCCAATTGATTTCCCGCCAGAGTGCCCCTAGTATTCGCGCCGCTTCACCCCGCCCAGACAACTTGCACGGTTCTGCCAGGAATTCAGCCATGAATACAGATCCCAGCCAGATTCAGCTCACCGCCGACGGTCGACTGAAACACTTCCTGACCACAGAAGGTCTCAGCAAGGACTTGCTTACCGAAATTCTCGATACCGCCGACTCCTTTATTTCCACCCAGGAGCGCTCGGTTAAAAAAGTCCCCTTGCTGCGGGGTAAAACCGTCGCCAACCTGTTCTTCGAGAACAGTACCCGTACTCGCTCCACCTTCGAGCTGGCGGCCAAACGCCTGTCGGCCGACATTCTCAATCTGGATATCCAGCGTTCTGCCACCTCCAAGGGCGAAACCCTGATGGATACCCTGTGGAACCTCGAAGCCATGTACAGCGACATGTTCGTGGTGCGTCACGCCGACTCCGGTGCAGCCCACTTCATTGCTGAACACGTTACCCCCAACGTTGCCATCATCAACGCCGGTGACGGTCGCCATGCGCACCCGACCCAGGCCATGCTCGACATGCTGACCATTCGTCGTCACAAGGGCTCGATTGAAGGCAAGGTAGTCGCCATTGTTGGCGATATTCTCCACAGCCGCGTTGCCCGCTCGCAGATTCACGCGCTGAACACACTTGGTGCCGCCGAGGTCCGTGTGGTTGGCCCTGCCACCTTGCTGCCACGTGATATCGAAGCACTGGGCTGTAAAGCCTATTACGACTTCAACCTGGCGCTGCGCGATTGCGACGTGGTGATCATGCTGCGGCTGCAAAAAGAGCGTATGCAGAACGCCCTGCTGCCGAGCGAAAGCGAGTTCTTCAAACTCTACGGTCTGACCACCGAAAAACTGGCACTGGCCAACCCGGACGCCATCGTGATGCACCCGGGGCCAATCAACCGCGGTGTTGAAATTGAATCCGCCGTTGCCGATGGCCCACAGTCAGTAATCCTGAATCAGGTCAGCTACGGCATCGCCGTCCGTATGGCGGTCATGGCCATGGCGATGAGTGGCCAGCAGTCTGAACAACAAGCCGAGCAGCAAGCCAAAGGGGAGACAGAGGCATGAAATACCTGCACATCCGTGACGCCCGTGTGATCGCTCCGGCTCAGCAACTGGATCAAGTGTGCGACATCTACCTCAGTGAAGGTCGCATTCGCGCCATCGGCCAGAAACCAGCTGGCGGCACCATTGAATCCACCCTGGATGCCAACGGCCTGTGGCTGGTACCGGGCTTTATTGATCTCAGTGCCCACCTGAACGAACCGGGTTTCACCCAGCGCGGTACCATCTTCAGTGAAACCAAAGCCGCCGCCAACGCCGGTTTTACCCATGTTTGCGCTCAGCCGCTGACCAAGCCCGTGGCCGACAGCCCGGCGGTCGTTCAGCTGATGCTGGAAAAATCCGCCAGTGCCGGTCAGGCGCAAGTGCTGCCCCTGGGCGCACTGACCCAGGGGTTGGCCGGTGAGCAAATCGCCAACATGGTCGGCCTGACCAGTGCTGGCTGTGTGGCCCTGTCGAACGCCCGTAAGCCGGTCAAGGACGCCTACGTACTGCGTCGTTTGATGGAATACGCCGCCACCTACGATATTCGCCTGTTCCTCGATGCCAACGACGCCGCACTGTCCGCCGGTGGCGTGATGCACGAAGGCCCGACTGCGACCCGCATGGGTCTGGCAGGCATTCCTGAGACGGCCGAAACCATCGCGCTGGCACAAATCATCCTGCTGGCCGAACAGACCGGCGCACGGGTTCACATCAGCCAGATCAGCTGTGCTCGCAGTGCCGCCATGCTACGTGACGCGCGCCAGCGCGGCCTCAACATCAGCGCCGACGTCGCCATGGCCAACCTGTGCTACACCGACGCCAAGGTGCAAGGCTTTGATGGCCGCTTCCATGTGCAGCCACCGCTGCGCAGCGAATCTGACCGTCAGGCCTTGCTGGCCGCCGTCAATGCCGGTGAATTGGCTATCTGTTCCAACCACCAGCGTCACGAAAGCGCAGCCAAGAAAGCGCCGTTCGCCGAAGCCGCTGTTGGCATCGCCATGTACGATGACTTCATTGGCTTGTTGCTACAACTGGTCGACGCCGGTGAGCTGACGCTGACCTCTGCCCTCAACGCCCTTAGCAAGCTGCCAGCCGATGCCCTGCAAATGGCCGTCGGTTTCGAGGAAGGCAAGGTCTTTAATGCTGCCCTGATCGACCCAACCAGCACCAACGAGCATGGCGTTAACGGCAAGGTGGTCGCGACCTTTGTGGACGGTTTCCGCACTCTCAAGGCCTGATTGATCAACCTCTGTTCAGGCAAATGCCCGACAAACCGTTCAAACCCGTCAGAAACTTTGCTGACTGACGGGTAGCCTCACAAATGCCTCCTATACTGGAGGCATGACCCTCACTCTCGATCGCTCCCGCTTCCGACAAATCAGCCAATGGCAAGACCAGTTTCTGCAACTGAATCAGCAGCGACTGGGGTTGGCGCGCGGCCTGTTGTCCGCCCGCCATCAACACCTGCTGACCCTGCTGCCGTCGATGCTGCACTTCAACCACCCGCAACTGCCGGGGTTTGTCGATTTTCACACCCCACAGGGCATCGATCATTTCCGCAGCGATGCGCCGGTCGAGCAAGCCATGCGCTACCTGTTGAAAATGATCCCCCGACTCGACGCCCACCAGCGTCTGCAAGGCGTCATCGGCGGCCTGTATCTGATGGGCAGCATGGGCACGCTGGCGCAGAACCAGCACAGCGACCTGGATATCTGGGTGTGCCTCAACCAGCCACTGGCCGCCAAACAGCGCCAGCAACTGCAAACCAAATGCGACCGGATTGAAAAATGGGCCGAAGAACAAGGGGTGGAGCTGCACCTCTTTATCATGGATCTGGACGAATTTCGCAGCGGCCAGCAGAAAGCCGCCGAGGGCGAAGACTGTGGTACCAGCCAGCACCTGTTGCTGCTTGATGAGTTTTACCGCAGCGCCATCTGGCTGGCCGGGCGCTGGCCCTCCTGGTGGCTGATTCCGGTGCGGCTCGGTATGCAAAGCGCCGAGGAGTACTGGAGCGAATTACTGCAACAGGATCTGGTGCAACCGGACCGTTGGCTCGACTTTGGCCATATTGGCTCGATCCCGGTCAACGAGTTCATGGGCGCGGCCATGTGGCAACTCAACAAAAGTCTTCACAGCCCCTATAAATCCCTGCTGAAACTGATGCTGTACCGCTCCTACGCCAGCACCTACCCCAATGCCCAACCGCTGTGTCAGGACCTCAAAACCCTGGTGCACGCTGGTGTCACCATCGCCAGTCAATGCGACGCCTATTTGCTGATGGTGCAACGACTGTCGTCGTTACCGGGGCTGAATCAACAGCGACTGGAGCTGATTCGGCGGGCGTTTTACTACAAGACCGGATTGCGGCTCAGCAAAGTCAGCGAAGAGGAACTGAAAAGCAACTGGCGAGCCAGTGGCATGATGTTCCTGGCCCAGCAATGGCAGTGGAGTGAAGAGCGGCTGCAAGAACTCGACAGCAACCGCCAGTGGACACCGCAACAGGTGTTCCGGGAACGCAATGAGCTGGTCAATGAGCTGATGGGCAGTTACCGCCAGCTGCGGCAATTCAGCGACCGCCATGCCCGCGAAGTGCATATCAGCCCGGGGGATATCCAGCGCCTCGGCAATCAGATGCACGCCGCCTACGACGCTCGCCCCGGTAAAATCGTCCCCATCAATCCGGGCATCTCCCCCGATCTGGTGCAGCATCATGTCACGCTGGTGCACTTTCCTGGCGTCTGGCAACTGGTGCCGGGCTTCTGGCAAGAGATTCCCCCCGACCGGCATATCCTGCGCCAAAGTCCGAGCCTGACGGAATTACTGGTGTTTGCCGAACTGAACGGCATGCTGGGGCGCGATACCCGCATCAGTAGTTTTCCCGCCGAAGCCGTCAGTCAGCATGAACTGAAGCTGACGCTGGGCAATATCCGCGAGTTGATGTCACGTGAGTTCGACAGCCCCGACTGGCTCGAACAACCCCATATCACCCATGTGCGGGTCTTCATTAACGCCGCCGACGACCCCATGGCGGAGCTCACCCGTCAGGGCATCCACAAGATCACCGATCACGACGACGTGCTGAACTTCACCGGTGCCAGTGTCAATCTGGTGCGCACCATCGAAATCCTCACCCGCAACCAGTGGGGCGAATGGCAGGTCGAACACTGCCGTGGCCAGCAAGCTCTCAACCACTGCCTACAAATGCTGATGCCGTGGCTAACCCACAGCGAACAGCGGCCGGACTTTGGCCTCAACTGCTACAGCACCACCCGCTCGGCACAGATTCGCCAGCGCCTGCTGAGGCTGATGTCGAATGCCATCGACCAGTACCAGCACCACCATGGTGCCTGTATTTACCGGCTCGGCAATCGCCGCTACGGCCTGCACCCGCAACAAACCAACGACCTCGATGAGCCACAACAATGGCTGACGGCCGACATCACCGATGATGACCAGCTAATGCGTTATCTGGCCCAGCCCAGAGGCCGCTATTCGGCCACCTTCAGCGATGCCCATTGCCCGATGCCAATGCCGCTGAACGACATCATGGCTCACTGCCAACCCAACCGCTGGCAGCTGTTCTTTCAGCAGCGCGGAGCCACCATCGACTTCTATCTGGTCGACGAATTTGCCGCCCTCGTGCGCTACCGACTGCAACGTACCGAGCTGAAATACTGGCTGCTGCCGACCTTGCGTTTTCTGCTGCAACTGCAAAGTCGCTGGTACGGCAACCAATCCGACTTTGCCGGACTGAAACTGTTTGAACTGGTGGAGCACCAACACCTGCACCCGATCTACAAATCGGTGGAATACGACTGGCAAGTGCACCCGCGGGACATTCCCGAAGCCGCCAATGAGCCGCCCGCAATTGAACTCACCGCCCGCTACGACAACGACCGCCAGCCCACCCTGTACTGCAACTACGAGGAATTCAGCGTCTGGCAGTACGGACCACAGCTGTACCAGACCGTCTGCAATCGCATCATCGAATTGCGTACCCAGCACGGCCAGTACCCCTGCTACCTCAGCGACCTCGAAATGGAAGACAGCAGCAACCGCGACCTACTACTGCACTGGCATCGCAAACAGGAGCAGGAACTGCACATCAACGCCGAACTGAAGCCTTCCTGAAGCGCCAACCAAGACAGCCCAGCCGCGGTGTGTATAATGCTGGGTAACCAAAGATACAGGCCCAACGCACACTGAAGCCGAGGCCTGCGAGTGAACGCTTGCAGGGGTTCGAAGCCGGTGTGTCGTCAACGGCCACAGCACAAGAGTTTTAGCATGAAGCACCTTCTGCGCACCCGCACCCTGTGGCTGGCCACGCTGGCTGTCAGCGCCCTGTTGCTGGGCGGCTGTGGACAAAAAGGCCCCCTGTATCTGCCTGATCAACCGGATACGGAACAGACCTCCTGATATGTCAGTATTTACTTACCAGCAGGGCAGCCTGCACGCTGAAAACGTCGATCTGGCAGCCCTGGCTGCACAACACGGCACCCCACTGTACGTCTACTCCCGCAAGGAACTGGAAACCCAGTATCTGGCCTACGACAAGGCACTGGGCGACTGGCCTCATCAGGTCTGCTTTGCGGTGAAATCCAACTCCAACCTGGGTGTGCTGAACGTACTGGCACGACTGGGCGCCGGTTTCGACATCGTCTCTCTGGGCGAACTGGAGCGCGTACTGGCCGCCGGTGGCGATCCTGCCAAGGTGATTTTCTCGGGTGTTGGCAAGCAAGCCGCCGAAATGCAGCGCGCGCTGGAAGTTGGCATCGGTTGCTTCAACCTCGAATCCGAAGCCGAACTGGAACGCCTTAACGACGTGGCTGTCGCGTGTGGCAAAGTGGCCAACATCTCCGTGCGGGTTAACCCGGATGTCGATGCCCAGACCCACCCGTACATTTCCACCGGTCTGAAAGACAACAAATTTGGTATCGCCATTGAGCGGGCACCGGCCGTGTACGAACGCGCTGCCAGCCTGCCGGGCATTAACGTGGTCGGTGTCGACTGCCACATTGGCAGCCAGCTGACGTCCATCACCCCATTCCTCGACGCGCTGGATCGTCTGTTGCTGCTGGTCGACGACCTGGCGGGCAAAGGCATCAGCATCGAGCACCTGGATCTGGGCGGTGGTTTGGGCGTTTGCTACAACGACGAGCAACCGGCGTCTCCGGCCGAGTACATCAGCGCGGTGAAAGAAAAACTGGGCGACCGCAAGTTCACTCTGGTGTTTGAGCCGGGTCGTTCCATTTCTGCCAACGCTGGTGTATTCCTGAGCCAGGTTGAGTTCCTCAAGCTCAACGAACACAAGAACTTTGCCATCATCGACGGCGCCATGAACGACCTGATTCGTCCATCGCTGTACTCCGCCTGGCAGGACATCAAAACCGTCAAGCAAACCAGCGACGCGCCGGTACGTACCTTCGACCTGGTTGGCCCTGTGTGTGAAACCGGTGACTTCCTTGGCAAGGACCGTGATCTGGCACTGGAACAAGGCGACCTGATTGCAGTGATGTCCGCCGGGGCCTACGGCTTTGTGATGGCTTCCAACTACAACACCCGTGGCCGTGCTGCGGAAATCATGGTCGACGGCGAGCAATCCTACGTGGTGCGCGAACGCGAAACCGTAACCGACTTGTTCAAGGGCGAGCACCTGCTGCCGGAGAACGCATGAGAGTCAAATTCAGCAAGATGCACGGCATCGGCAACGACTTTGTGGTGATCGATCTGGTCACCCAAACCGGTCGTATTCGCCCGCAACGTGTGAAAGAGCTGTCGGACCGCAACTTTGGCATCGGCTTCGACCAGATGCTGATTGTCGAACGGCCGTCACGGCCGGACGTCGACTTCCGCTACCGCATTTTCAATGCCGATGGCAGTGAAGTCGAAAACTGTGGCAATGGCGCCCGTTGCTTTGCCCGTTTTGTCTACGACAATCACCTCACCGGCAAGCGCGACATCAAGGTTGAAACCGCCAACGGCATCATGGAACTGCACCTCACCGACGACGGTCAGGTGGTGGTCGACATGGGCCCGGCGATTCTGGAACCGGCACAGATTCCACTGGTCGCCGAGCAGTTCATGCCGGAGTACCAGCGCATGATGCCCGAGATCGGCGACGTAAAATTCGGCGCCGTTTCAATGGGTAATCCCCACGCTGTGATTCGCGTCAACGACGTCGACAACGCTCCGGTTGAACATTGGGGCCCGATTGTCGAAGCCTGTGAATACTTTCCCAACAAGGTCAACGTCGGCTTCATGCAGATTGTGAACCCGAACGAAATCCGCCTGCGGGTGTTCGAACGCGGCAGTGGCGAAACCCTCGCCTGCGGCACCGGCGCGTGTGCCGCCGTGGTATCCGGTCAGTTGCGAGGCTGGTTGCAGCCCGGCGTACTGGTACACTTGCCCGGCGGTGATCTGAAAATCGACTGGGACGGCAAACACAGCGTCCGTATGACAGGCCCGGCCGAAACCGTCTTTGAAGGACGTGTAAACATCTGAATGGCAACAGCAATATGCAGCAGCAGGTAACAGCATGAGCCAACAACCGAGACTGACCGAAGCCGATGTTGTGCAGTTTCTGGAAGACCACCCGGACTTCTTCGTGGGCAAGGACGACCTGCTGTCGCAGCTTCGTATTCCCCACCAGACCAGTGGTGCCACCAGTCTGATTGAACGTCAGGTGCAGGTGCATCGCGACCGCAATATCGAATTGCGCCAGCGACTGTCCGACCTGCTGGAAAATGCCCGTCGTAACGACCACCTGTTTGAAAAGACCCGCCGTCTGGTACTGGCCCTGATTGAAGCCAACAGCTGGCTGGCGCTGCATACCGCCCTCGATGACGCCCTGCGCAACGACTTTGCGGTTGATTCCTGGGCCATGCTGCACTTCACCGAACGTCAGCTGGAACGTCCGCTGATTGCCATTCGCAGTCAGGAGCAACAGCGCAATATCCATCGTATGTTCAAGGGGCACCGTGCTATCTGTGGACAGCTGCCACGTAATGACATGGCAGCCCTGCTGAACCTCGACACCACCGACATGGGCTCGATTGCCGCCGCCCAGATTCGTGGTCAGGACAACCACGGCGTACTGGTACTGGCCAGCCACAACGAAAGCCACTACCGCACCTCGATGGACACCCTGTTCCTCGACTACCTCTGTGACGTACTGGCCCTGCGCCTGCAACAAACTCCGGTAACGCGCTAAGCGCGTTACCGCCGATCGGGAATTTGCCTTGGCTATCAAGCTGATCACCTTCGACCTCGACGACACCCTCTGGAATCCGGCCGACGCCCTCGTGCGTGCCGAACAGGTCTGCTACGACTGGATCACCGAGCGTTGCTCCGGCATCGCCGACCTCTACTCACTCAGCGGCCTGCGTCAGTACCGCATTGAACTGGGCGAATGTTATCCACAGTTGGCCCAGCAGGTATCCAAACTGCGCGAAGAAAGCCTGCGCCGGGTTGCCATGCAAGCGGGATTGAACCGCGATGACGCGGCAGAACTGGCCCAGCAAGCCTTTGACGTGTTTTACCGCGAGCGCAGTCGGCTCGACCTGTTTGATGCCACCCTGCCGCTGCTGAACAGCCTCAAACAGCGCCTGCCGGTGATTGCCGTCACCAATGGCAATGCCGACCTCGAACTGATTGGCGTCGACCACCTGTTTGATGCCTGCATCACCGCCGATGCCGTTGGCATCGCCAAACCGGCCCCGGATATGTTCCACGCGGCGCTGCAACACGCGGGTGTTGAAGCCCACGAATGCATTCACATTGGCGATCACCCGCACAACGACGTGGATGCCGCTCGCCAGCTGGGGATTCACGCCATCTGGACGCCGCTGTACCAACAAACATGGCCGCAAGACCTGGCAGCGCCGCAATACCAGATCAGCGCACTGGAGCAGCTCGACGAGCTGATTCAACAGATTGAACAGGCCCACGCCTGAGCTGCTGAATCACAGCACCAATAAAAACGGGGAGCCAATGGCTCCCCGTTTTTGTTCTGCATTCTTCACCAGCACATCGTCGCCTCAGATCGGGCGACTGCCGTAGTTCGACTGTGGCTTACGTGGTGGATCAGCCATCACGTTATCGTCGACCTGTTGAATGCTGCCACCCCGAGCCAAAAACGCGGCGACATCGTCTTCCAGCGCTTTGCGGGCTTCGTTGTGAGCAGTCATGGATTTGGCATCTTCTTCCTTTGGCTCAGCGGACTTGGCCGCCTTGGCCGGTTTGCCATTCTCTGAATCGACGCCAGAGTCATCACTGACGCCTGCTTCATCGTGCAGGTCTTCGTCATGCAGTTCAAAGTCCTCGTCAGACATGGAATGTCCCTCCTGTTGGTGCAAGCCCATTAGATATAGACAATCCTGCCGTTACTGCCGCGCCCTGAAACAATTCATAACAAAAAACCGCCAAGCCAACCCGTTACTGGATACAAGTCTGGCGAGCAATGCCAAAGCGACGAATGCGCCGGTACAGGGTTGGCCTGGAGATATTCAGCTGGCGGGCAACGGCACTGAGGTTCCATTGCTGCTGCTCCAGCAACTGCGCCAGCTGTCGCGCTTGTGGGTCCGTATCGATTGCCCCGGCCATGGTGTCAGCATCACTGCGGTCATTCAGGCCAGAACATTCAGCATCGGGGACTTCCACCTGCTGGAGCCTGGAATAAGCCTGCTGGGGCCTGATGATCGACTCCGGCAGCTGCGCCACTGTAATCACATCCGTTTCGGCGTTGGCTTCGGCATAACCCAGCACATTCACCAGCTCCCGTACGTTGCCCGGCCAATGCCACGCCAATAGCGCGCTGACGGCGTCAGCACGCAGCCGCAGTGATGGCCGCCTAACCCTAACCTTAAGAGCGTTCAGCAAGCTGCGCATCAAAAACTCTCTGTCGGCCCGCTGCCGCAGTGGCGGCAAGGTCAGTGTCGCGCCGTTAAGACGGTAGTAAAGATCAGCCCGGAACGACCCATTAGCCACGCGCTCGGGCAGGTTCTGATGCGTCGCGGCGATCACCCGGCAATCGACCGTCACCGGTTTGTCGGCTCCCAATGGCGTAACCTGCTGTTCGGCCAGCACCCGCAACAGGCGGGTTTGCAACGCCAATGGCATGTCGCCAATTTCATCCAGAAACAAGGTGCCGCCATGGGCTTGTTGTATCAGTCCTTTGGCGCCTTTGGAGCGACCGCCGGTAAACGCGCCGGGACAATAGCCAAACAGTTCACTTTCGATCAGCGACTCGGGAATGGCCGCACAATTAACGGCAATAAACGGGCCTTTGCCCCGTTCACTGCTGCGATGAATGGCGTTGGCCAACACGTCCTTGCCACTGCCGGTTTCACCCAGAATCAGCAAGCTGACCTGACGATTACGGAAGCGTTTGGCCTGCTGCAAGGTCTTGCGCATGGCGGCGTCGTCGCCGGCCAGCGCATCCAGCTCGGCGACACGTTCACTGAGATCGCTGCGACGCAGCGGCTCTTGTTCCTGCACCGGTTCAATCAGGCTGCCATAGAGGGTTTGCTGGGCAATACGAAACGCCCGTACACCATCCGGGCAGTCGTGGTTGATCGACAAGACGTCGTCCAGCGGGCAACCCAAAAGATCAGCCAGAGCCATCGGCGAAGGGGATGATTGACGCCCCGCAGCAGAGCTAGCACCGGAGATAGAAAAGGCCCGGGAGTCGAGCAAACGACGGCCTGCGGTATTGGCCGCCACAATATCACCGTTGTGGTCCAGCGCCAGCAAAATACGGCCATTCAGGGCCACCAGCTCGCGGCTTTCGTCGGCCCGGAAAATCAGCTGTCGACGATAGCAACGCAAGAAATAGGCATCTTCGATCATGCGGGCGTAAAGCTGGGTCAGATGCAGGGCAAAGGTCTGGCTGGCCCGCACATCCGGTGCGTTCAACGCCGAGATATCCAGCACCGCCAGCAGCTTGCCAAACGGATCGAAAATGGGCGCGGCGGTACAAGTGAGACCGATATGCGCACCGTCGAAATGATCGCCCCGATGACAGGTCAGCGCCGCTTGCTCCTGAATGCAAGTGCCCACTGCACAGGTTCCGGCATAGGCTTCGCTCCAGTCAGAGCCCAGATACAAACCCGCCCTACGCAGCACGTCATGCTGATCCTGCCGGCCATGAAACTGCACCGTAATGCCACGGCTGTCGGTCAACAACAGTACATAACCCAGTGACTGAATGCTGCGATACAACTGGTCCACACCCGCACGGGCCACGGCCAACAGCTCATCGGCGGCATCCTGATGCTCACGCAGCGCGCTTTGGGTGAGGATGCGAGCCGGTTGCTGACGGCCCGGCTCTAACCCGTAGTCCTGCAAACAACGCCACCATGAGCGGCCAATCAGGTCGGCCGCTTCAGGCATACCTCGGGTGCTGCGGGCAAACTGCAACAGTTGGTCGGTATGGCGGCGATGATCCAGCGTCGTCGAGAAAGCAGTCATGCAAGGCATCCTTGTCTACCACGCCGGCAGACGAATTATTGTTATCGGACGTTTGAACCCAGATTACCCGCTTTGTTTGATCGCTGTCGTAGGGCTATTCGTTCCACACCCAACGGGCGTTACACCTGTAACGCCACCGCAACAGCTGTAAATCCGTTGTCGTTACAGCTGTATCGAAGATGTGAAACGCGTTGAAAAGCACAGTGTTCACAACTGCGCCCCAATAAAAAATACTCACATAAAATCAACCACTTAAGAATTCCGGCATAACAAATATCCGGGCTGGCACAACGGCTGCAATAGCCACCACAGGGATCGTCAGATGACCCCCACTCACTTGCAGCAACAAAAACAACAAGCCTGCTCAGGAGCTTCATATGACCCAGCACAGCCTTTCTCCCGCCAGTGCCAGCGCACAACAATGGCTCGACCAGTTCAATCAGGCCCTGCGCCACGATGGCCCCCGGGCCGCCGCCCAACTGTTTGAAAGCGACGGTTTCTGGCGCGATCTGGTGGCCTTTACCTGGAATATCAAAACCATGGAAGGCCAACAGCAAATTGCCGACATGCTGGCCGCTACTCTGGATAACGTGCGGCCGTCCAACTGGCAGCTGGAAGAAGATGCCAGCGACAACGACGGAACGATTGAGGCCTGGATTACCTTCGATACCGCCGTAGCCCATGGCCGGGGCCACTTGCGACTGCGCAACGGCAAGGCCTGGACATTACTGACCACCATGGTGGAGCTGAAAGGCCACCCGGAACCACGCGGTTTTAACCGCCCCCGTGGCGCTGAACATGGCATAAACAAGCACCGCCAGACCTGGCAGGAGAAACGTCAGCACGAAGCCGAAACCCTGGGCTACAGCGAACAACCCTACTGCCTGATCATTGGCGGTGGTCAGGGTGGCATTGGCCTCGGCGCACGGCTGAAGCAGCTGAATGTACCGACCCTGATCATCGACAAACTGGAAAAGCCCGGCGATGCCTGGCGTCGCCGTTACAAGTCCCTGTGTCTGCACGACCCGGTGTGGTACGACCACTTGCCGTACATGCCCTTCCCGGACAACTGGCCGGTGTTTGCGCCAAAGGACAAGATTGGCGACTGGCTGGAGATGTACACCAACATCATGGAGCTGAACTACTGGGGCTCCACCGAATGTACCTCGGCTCGCTACGACGAACAGGCGCAAGAGTGGATTGTGCACGTCAAACGCGACGGGGCTGAGCTGGTGCTGCGGCCCAAACAGCTGGTGCTGGCAACGGGCATGTCGGGCATTCCGAATATTCCGTCACTGCCCGGTCAGGATGTGTTTGAAGGCGAACAGCATCACTCCAGCCAACACCCCGGCGGCGAAGCCTATGCCGGTAAGAAAGTGGTGGTACTGGGCGCAAATAATTCGGCTCACGACATTTGCGCCGCACTGTGGGAGCACGGCGCCGACGTCACCATGATCCAGCGGTCGTCGACCCACATCATCAAGTCCAACAGCCTGATGGAGAACGTGCTTGGCGGGCTGTACTCGGAAGAAGCGGTTCAGAACGGCATGACCACCTACAAGGCCGACCTGACCTTCGCCTCGATTCCGTTCAGAATCATGCCGGAGTTCCACATTCCGCTGTATCAGCAAGTAGCCGAGCAGGACAAGGAGTTCTACCAGGGCCTTGAAAAAGCCGGCTTTATGCTCGACTTCGGCGACGATGGCTCTGGCCTGTTTATGAAGTACCTGCGCCGAGCGTCGGGCTATTACATCGATGTGGGTGCCTCCGAGTTGATCGCCAGTGGCGACATCAAACTGAAAAGCCACACCACCATTGAGCGCCTGACTCGCAACTCGGTGATTCTGACCGACGGCTCCGAGCTGGAGGCCGATCTGGTGGTGTACGCCACCGGCTTTGGTTCCATGAACGGCTGGGCCGCCAAAATCATTTCACAAGAGGTCGCTGATAAGGTCGGCAAATGCTGGGGAATGGGATCAGACACCACCAAGGACCCAGGCCCCTGGGAAGGCGAACTGCGCAATATGTGGAAACCCACACGCCAGCAAGCGCTCTGGTTCCACGGTGGTAACCTGCATCAGTCGCGGCACTATTCGCAGTATCTGTCGTTGCAGCTGAAAGCTCGTATGGAGGGCATTGCCACGCCAGTGTACGGCATGGAAGACGTGCATCATCTGGCCTGATGGCTGTTTGAATCAGGCTATCTAAAACAACCGAAAACAACCGGCAGGGCTTGCCCTGCCGGTTTTCAAGTTTGCGAAGTTTACAGTTGCAGGTAGGTATAGGCCTGCAACGACTCCGACAATTCACGCTGGAACAGCGCCTTGTCTTCGGTGGTCAGCTGGCTTTGTGCCACCTGACTCATCAAGCGGTGACGAATGTCGTCGGCATCAAAGTTCACGTAACCCAGCACCTTGGCAATGTGGTCCCCCCACACCGGGTTGCGCAGCTGTGGTTCGCCGTTGCTGTCCATCACCACGTCGACCGAGTCGGTATCGCCAAACAGATTGTGCAGGTCGCCCAGAATCTCCTGGTACGCCCCCACCATAAAGAACGCCATCAGGTCTCCGCGCTGAATCGACGGCATCGGCAAACTGGTGCTGAGTCCTTCACTTTCCACGTAGGTATCAATGCGGCCATCGGAGTCACAGGTGATGTCCTGCAGCACGCCGCGGAAGTTCATCGGCTGGTCGTGACCGCTGACCGGCAGGATCGGGAAAATCTGCTCAATGCCCCAGATGTCCGGCAAGGACTGGAACAGCGAGAAGTTGACGAACACCTTGTCGGCCAGCTTTTCCTGCAACTCGTCGATCAACGGGCGGTGGGAGCGGTTGGCCGGGGTCAGTTTGTCCATCAACAGCTGGCAACAGCGGGTGTACAGGGTTTCGGTACTGGCCCGCTGCGGCAGGCTCAAAAGCCCCAGACTGAACGCCGTATTGGCTTCAGCCACCCAATGCTGAACGTCGTGAAACTGCTCTACCAGACCACTGGACGAACGACTTTCGAGCAGGATTTCATAAGCCCGGTGCAAACCTTTCAGACACGCCGGATCGTCTTCTTCCAGTGCCGCCAGCTCGCCGTCGGAGGATCGCTCGTGGTCGATGATTTCGGTCAGCAGCACCGCGTGGTGGGCGGTCATGGCGCGGCCGGATTCGGTGATGATGTTGGGCTCGGTAGCGCCCAGCTCGGTGCAGATTTCCTTCATGGCTTCGACGACCTTACGGGCGTATTCGTCCATGGAGTAGTTCATCGAGCAGTAGCTGCGAGAGTGGGTGCCTTCGTAGTCAACGCCCAGACCGCCGCCCACGTCGAGCCACTGCACCGGCACATCCAGCTTCACCAGCTCGGCAAAAATACGGGTGCACTCGCGCAGGCCGGTGTGAATGTCGTGAATATTGGCCAGCTGCGACCCCAGATGGAAGTGCAGCAGTTGCAGGGTATCGAGCTGATCGCTTTCTTTCAAAAGCTCGATCACCTGCAGAATCTGCAAGGCCGACAGACCAAACTTGGATTTCTCGCCTCCCGTGTTCTGCCAGTTGCCCTTGCCGATGGTGGCCAGTCGGGCCCGCACACCCAAACGCGGTTTGACGCCCACGCGCTCGGCTTCGCGCAGGATCAGCGGCAGCTCGGACATTTTCTCGATCACCAGAAAGACGTTGTGGCCCATTTTCTCGGCCATCAGCGCCAAACGAATAAAATGGGCGTCCTTGTAGCCGTTGCAGACGATATTGGCCTTGATGTTACGGGCCTGGGCCAGCACCGCAATCAGCTCCGGTTTGCTACCGGCTTCAAGACCAATGCGCTCCAGCCCGGCCTGTTGCTGACCGGCGACAATCTGCGCGACCACCGGCTGCTGCTGGTTCACCTTGATCGGGTACACCGGAGTAAACCCGCCCTGATAGCCAAATTCCTCACGGGCCTTGCTGAAGGCTGTTACCAGACTCTGGACACGGTGATGCAGGATGCCGGGAAAACGCACCAGCACGGGCAGCCGCAAGCCTTCCTGCTTGACCCGTTCGGCCAGATTCTGCAAATCAATACCGGCATCAACGGCCGGGTCCGGGTGCATACTGACACGGCCTTGCTCATTGATACGGGCATAGCCCTCGCTCCAGTGCGGCAGGTTGTAGACGTCACGGTGATATTGCGGAGTCTGACTGGTCATTGGCGGTCCTGAGTTCAGATTCGCTTGGCGCGAATCAAGGGTTAAGGTATCTTGCGGCGCTCTGGGCCGCCCCGGTTGTTGTCGGGTTGCTGCCGTCCTCGCTGGCGCTCGCAAGGCGACCGATTTTAAAGAACATCGATTCATTTGAGTATCTGATATGACACATCCACTGGCAGACGGCTGGTTTACTGAAGTATTCGATCAGGAAGGTTCCGCGTTTTCACTGAAAGTGAAGGCCAAAATCGACTCCGCCCAAAGCGAATTCCAGACCATCGACATCTATGACACCGAAACCTTCGGCAAATTGATGGTGATCGACGGTTGCACCATGGTGTCGACCCGCGAAAACTTCGTCTACCACGAAATGATGTCTCACGTGGCGCTGTTTACCCATCCGAATCCAAAGCGCGTGGCCATCATTGGTGGCGGCGACTGCGGCACCCTGCGCGAAGTACTGAAGCACCCGGGCGTTGAACAGGCGACTCAAGTCGACATCGACGAGCTGGTGACCCGCATGTCCGAGAAGCACTTCCCGGAGCTGTGTGAATCCAACAACGACCCACGTGCCAACATCCTGTTTGCCGATGGCATCCAGTGGGTGAAGGACTGCGCGCCGGAATCCCTAGACATCATCATCATCGACAGCACCGACCCGGTCGGCCCTGCCGAAGGCCTGTTCGCTGTCGATTTCTACAAGGATTGCTTCAAGGCGCTGGCGCCAAACGGCATCGTTGTACAGCAGTCTGAGTCACCACTGTTCCACACCGAATCGATCATCAAGAAGATCCACGAAGACATGGCCGTTGCCGGGGCCTCCAGCAGCCATACCGTGCCGTTCCCTCAGGTGATCTACCCGTCCGGTTGGTGGAGCTGCACACTGGCCAGCAAAGGCGGCGATGCCACCAGCTTCCGCATTGAAGACGCAGCCAACAAGGCGTTCCGCACCGAATACTACAACGCTGAAATTCACGCCGCCGGTCTGGCACTGCCGGAATTCATGCGTCGTGCATTGGGCATCAGCGATTGATGCTCTGACTGGCGCTGACCAGCCAGGTTACAGGCAGCCACAAAAAAACCGCCGGGGTTTACACCCAGGCGGTTTTTTTATGTGTTGCTGTCGTGCGGCCGCTTAGTGGGCCTGCTGCCAGGGTCCGGGTAACGGTTGCGGGTACCCGGCCACAGGCATGTTATTCACGACCTGCCATAAACTTGATGGCGGCGAGGATCTCGTCGTCCGAGCAGTCCAGACAGTTGCCCTTCGGTGGCATGGCGTTGATGCCCTTGATGGCGTTTTTGAGGGTGATGTTCATGCCTTTTTCCAGACGCGCATCCCAGGCAGCGACGTCACCTTTCATCGGTGCCCCCAACACACCCGCTGCGTGACAGGCAGTACAGGCGGCGTTGTACACGTCTTCGCCTGAACGGGGACCAGAGCTGACCGCAGCGACGGCACCGCCACACTCAGCACCCACACATACCTCGCCTACTGGCGCGATACGGGCTTTGATCTTTTCTTCACTGGACGCAACAGCAGCAAAGGTTTGCGCTGCAATCAAAGTTGCAGCAGCTACAACGAGTGCTTTCAAATGGTTCACAGGGATCCCCTTCCAGGCTAATACGGCATTTATAGAATTAGAATGCGCAAATTATAGCGACTTTTTATTGGGCGGTGGAATCGCACACAATGATCGAGGGCAAGGGACCCTAGGGAAATTAGTATTAATTCTGTATTCAAAAGGTAGCCGGCCAAGCTGATGGTTGAAAACCGGTCCTGCGGCTTCTGAGCCTGTCTGACGCCCGTTAGCAAGAGTCTCTCCAAAGTATGTCTGGCAAAACACGATCCGAAAATCTCGATTATTCGCCAAAGCGCGATCAAGACGATGCCCCGCCGTTGCAATGCAACACCGCCAAGGTAGAGTGAGCCTCAGGATACCCTCATCACGGTGCCGGTGTGCCCGGGAGTATCACCAAACCGCCAAGGAGCACATGCATGACCCATCCCTCTATTCGTCTGGTAACCACAGGTTGCCTGCTGAGTTTGCTTACCCTGTTGCTGCCAGCCTGTACGGTCAAGCTGGCCGCGCCGGAAGAACCCATCACCATCAACCTCAACGTCAAGATCGAACACGAAGTGCGGGTCAAGGTAGAGAAAGACCTCGACAACCTGTTTGAACAAAACGACGCCCTGTTCTGATTGTGGAGATTTCCGAATGAAAACCCTGATGACCTTCTGTGCCCTGATGCTGATGAGTCTGGGCGCTGCCGCCATGGACCTCGACACCGCCCGTGAAACCGGTCTGGTCGGTGAGCGACTGGACGGCTACGTCGGTGTAGTGAACGCCAGTGGCCCGGTGGACGCACTGGTGGCTGAGATCAACCAGCAGCGCAAGCAGCACTACCAGCAAATCGCCAACAAGCAAAACACCCCGCTGGCCAACATTGAAAAGATTGCCGGTGAAAAACTGGTCGGCAAAGCCAAACAACAAGGCTACTTTTATCAGTCGGCCAACGGTGAGTGGGCTCAGGACTGAGTCTGACCTTCTGCTATCAAGGAGTTATTCATGGGTACAAGTACCATTGTCACACTGGTCGTCATCGCGCTTCTGCTGGTGTATCTGGTGTCGATCTACAACACGCTGGTGAGCTACAAAAACCGCTACGAAAATGCTTTCGCGCAAATCGAAGTACAGCTCAAGCGCCGCTACGACCTGATTCCCAATCTGGTGGAAACCGCCAAGGCCTACATGAGCCATGAGCGCGAAACCCTGGAAGCGGTAACCGCCGCCCGTAACGAAGCCGTGGCCGGTTTGAAAGCCGCCGCCAGTATGCCGGGCGCAGCCGATGCCATGGCCAAACTGGCCAGCAGCGAAACCGCTCTGGGTGGTGCCCTGAGTCGTCTCAGCGTGACCATGGAAGCCTACCCGGACCTGAAGGCCAACCAGCAAATGATGCAGCTGTCGGAAGAACTGACCAGCACCGAGAACAAGGTGTCGTTTGCGCGTCAGGCGTTCAACGACGCCGTCACCAGTTACAACAGCTACCGTCAGTCGTTCCCACCGGTGTTCTTCGCCAATATGTTTGGCCACCGCGACAATGCCAAGCTGCTGGAATTTGCCGACAGTGCCGCGATTCAGGCAGCGCCGAAAGTCTCGTTCTGATCAGGGTGACCACACCCTGATGGGCAGCGGAGCCATAGGCCCCGTTGCCTGACATCAGAACGCCTGTCGTACTAACCGGACCCATCCATGGATTTTTTCAATCAACAGGACCTTGCCCGCAAGCGCACCCGTCGCTTGCTGATGCTGTTTGTCGCCGCTGTGGCCACACTGGTCGGCGCTCTGAATCTGGTGGCCGCCGCGCTGGTCTGGTACGGCGCCGACAAATCGGTTAACACCCCGCAAACCGCCAACAACCTGAGCCTGAGTGGCATCTGGACAGACCCTTATAACTGGCAACACGCCGGTTGGGTCACACTGGGCACGCTGGCCGTGATCATTAGCGGTAGCCTGATTAAATGGCTCAGTTTGCAAGGCGGTGGCAAAGTCGTCGCCAGTTCATTGGGCGGCCGCCTACTGATTCCCAACAGTAAGGATTTTTACGAACGGCGATTACTGAACGTGGTGGAAGAAATGGCCATCGCCTCGGGCATGCCGGTACCGCCGGTGTACGTTTTGCCCGACAGTTCCATCAACGCCTTTGCGGCGGGCTATCAAGCCTCCGATGCCGTCATTGGCGTGACCGAAGGCTGCATGAAAAAGCTCACCCGTGATCAACTTCAGGGGGTCATTGGTCACGAGTTCAGCCACATCGCCAACGGCGACATGCGCCTCAATATTCGCTTGATGGCGTTGCTGTACGGCATTCTGTTTATCGCCCTGATCGGCCGTTTTTTACTGGAATCCGGCGCCCATGGCAGTCGTATACGCAGCCGCGACCAGAAAAACGGCCTGCCGCTGTGGGCGATTGGACTGGCGATGACCGCACTGGGCTATCTGGGCGTGCTGTTTGGCAACCTGATCAAGGCCGGTGTCTCGCGCCAGCGGGAGTTCCTGGCCGACGCTTCCGCGGTGCAATACACCCGCAACCCGCAGTCCATTGCCGACGCCCTCAAAGTGATCGGCCACGGCGCTGGCAGCCGCATCCGCAGCCCCGAGCGGGAAGAAACCGCCCACCTGTTTTTTGGCAGCGCCATGAACTTCCGTTTTTCGGGATTTGCCACTCATCCACCGCTGGAAGACCGTATCCGTCGGATTCAACCCAACTGGGATGGTCGCTATCTGGCACCACAAACATTGCAGCAGGCCAAACAGGAGTCGCCGGAGTTGGTGGCTGCGGATAACAGCAGCCTGGGCTCGCCTGCGGCGGCGACGCTGGTTGGCGTTAGCTCTGAGCTGAGTGCGGCGCTGCTTGCCGCCGAAGCCAGTGTAGAGAAGACAAGAGTAGAAAAGGTCAGTGTAGAAAATGACACGGGGGCTGACAGCCTGCAGCGGTTGGCAGACCTGCAAGCCATGGCGCGGGAGCCATTCTCGGCCCAAACCCTGATTCTGTGCCTGTTGATGGCACCGGCCGAGCGTTTTATTCACAGCCAGCAGCAGGACATCGTCCTGAGATCCCTCGGCCAGGGCCTCTACAAGGAGGTGCTGCGCTGCAGCGCCAATGTGCGACAGCTGCCCGCCAGCCAGCGCTTGCCGTTGGTCGAACGGGCGATCCCTGCATTAAAACAACTGTCAGACAGCCAGTACCGCAGCTTCCACAGCGCGCTGGTTGCCATCATCAAGTCGGACGGTCAGATTGATTTGTTCGAGTGGTGCCTGTTCCGCTTGCTGAACCAGTATCTGGACAACCATTTCAATCAGGCCAGGCCCGTCAAGGAGTCGGTCAAGAAGCCGGAGCAGGTAAAACAGGACATCGCCGTGCTGCTGTCGTACATGGCGCACCACGGTCACGACGACGACGGTCAGGCCGCCAGTGCATTTAATGGCTGTTTGGCCGACGGTGCCTTTGGCTCGTTGGGCATTCAGTATCAGCCGGTCGATCATCGCCTCAAGCCGCTGAACCAGAGCCTCACGCGCCTGACCGGCCTCTATCCGCATGTAAAAGGACGGCTGATCAAGTCACTGGTCGCCTGTGCCCGCTACGACGGCGAGCTGCGCACCGTTGAGCGCGACCTGATTCAGGCCATCGCGGCGATTCTGGAATCGCCGGTACCCGCTGGCGTGCTGGATTCTCCTGACGTTCGCTAACCGCGGTACTCATCATCGACCAGCAACCCGCCTGCGAGCATCAGCTCGCAGGCATCAGGCCACAGGATTGCAGTGTTTTGGACATCATGGCCACATGGCGCTGACTGGCGGCCTGAAAGGCCTCGCGGTTAAGGTGCAAGGCTTGCAGCCAGTGTTGATAGGTCTGCAAGGCTGCTTGCCGGGCATCTTGCCGAGCCGCTGGCCAGGCCTCTTGCCCGACAACCGCCGCGACGGTTGTTTGATCTCCGTCTTCCCTCGCTTCACGACCACCACCATCTTCCCCACCGTTCCGGCCTTCCCCACTTTCTATCGCGTCACTATTGGCCCCGTTCGCCACGTCCGTTAAGCCAATAGTAGAAACCTGCAAAAGCCGCTCAATGGCATCCAGACGCTGCAATAGCGCCCCGCCCAAGCGGTCATTGCGGCTCATATACGGCTGCAGCCCTGTCAGATAGAACTTGTGCAATACGTTTTGAACAATGTCAGCATCCGGGGTTTTCCGGCCCGTCGGACACAATGGCCGCTGCGTCAGTCGATACTCCAGCAGGTCTGCGACCCGATTCAGACGATGGGTCAGTTGTTGCTGGGTTCTCGCCCAACGGCCGATGCTTTCCCCCAGCAACAAGCTCTGCAGCTGTTGCTCGAACACATCGGCGTCGTACTCAATGTGCGCAGTTTTCCAGTCGGTCTCTGCAGCCATGCGCTCGCCAAGAGCAAGGGCGTAGTCGAGTGCTGCCAGCGTGGCACTGATATGGCCGTCATTGTCTTGCTGCCAATCCAGCAAGGGCGCCGAGCGCGCCGTCAGCGCCTGCCATTCCTCACCACCAAGCCAGGCATTCCACCACAACGCCAGTCGCTGTTGATGCTTCAACTGCAATGCCGACGCCAACGCCTGTGCCAGTTCCGGCTTGTCTTCACGCAGCTGCTCGACGCACTCCGGCCCCCAGTTGATAAAGTCACGTTGCTGGTGCAGCACCTGACTCGGAGCCGCGACCTTGCCCAGTACGCTATTGCCCTGCGCTACAACAGCGCCCAAACGGCACTGATTCAGGCTCAGAAAATCGAGCAAGTCGATGTCCGGCGCTGCCAACCCGATGCGCAGCGCCCGCGCGGATGGTCGTTCGGGCACGGCGTACTCACTGGTTGGCCCAGCTGCCTGATCCTCCAGCGACAAGGCTCGCGCCATGCGCTCGGGATACTCGTCCAGCTGATCTTCCGTAGTGCTGACACAACCGCTCAACAGCAGCCACACAGACACTGCCAACGCATGAAAAAAGGGCGCTTTCAGGCGCGCCAGTGGCACTTGGGAATCCCTTCCGGAAAGCGTATGGTGGTTGGACATAACCCCTCCAGACGGTTGATGGACCGGCCTGCAGCCGGTCAGAGAATGACCGCTTTTATTGTGACCCGTGCGGGATTTGTTTACTATGCGCCCGTTCTGAACCCCAGAGGCCCACAACCATGAACACCGTCGTATACCCTGGTACCTTCGATCCCATTACCAATGGTCATACGGATCTGGTGGAGCGTGCATCGCGTATGTTCGACCACATCATCGTTGCCGTCGCGGACAATCCAAAGAAACGTCCGATGCTGGATCTGGAAACCCGGGTCGACCTGGCGCAAAGCGTACTCGCCCACCTTCCTAATGTAGAAGTTGCCGGTTTCAACAACCTGCTGGCTGAGTTTGCCCGCAAACGGGGTGCTAACATTATTCTACGCGGCCTGCGGGCTGTGTCCGACTTCGAATACGAATTCCAGCTGGCCAACATGAACCGTGTTCTGGCACCCAGCGTGGAAAGCATGTTCCTGACACCGGCAGAGAAATACTCCTTTATTTCCTCCACGCTGGTGCGTGAAATCGCATCCCTGCAGGGCGATGTCAGCAACTTTGTCCACCCGGCGGTGGAAAAGGCCCTGAAACAACACGTGAACAAGATCGGATAAATCCGGCATCACGACCCTGAAAGACCGGACTTACCACCCGGCACCGCGTGAAACAGATCGGACCAATCCGGCATCGCGCATCAGCACCGGGCCATCTACCCGGTTCTATCCAGTGATTAGTTAGAGCGGGCACTGCTGCCCGAATTGGAGATAAACATGGCATTGATCATTACCGACGAGTGCATTAACTGCGACGTGTGCGAGCCTGAGTGCCCGAACGAAGCGATTTCTGCCGGTGAAGAAATTTACGAAATCGAACCATCCAAGTGCACCGAGTGTGTGGGCCACTACGATGAGCCACAGTGCCAGTTGGTATGCCCGGTGGACTGTATCCCTCAGGATGACAACAACATGGAAACCCAGGAAGAACTGGAGGCCAAATACGAGCGCCTGACCGGTAAAACCATTTCCTGAGAACGCTTTGTTCTGATCCAATCGAAGCCCGCCGCTTGCAGGGCTTCGATGGGTTATCCACACTGCCTGTCATGATGACAACAAGGCACCCAAGGATAGCCCATGCTCCTCTCCTCAAGGCTGCATCAGCCAACCCGAAAGCCCCTATCCCGTATCGCCCGACTGGGCACCGCACTGCTCCTTGGCAGCAGCCTGCTCGGCCTGTTGAATGCCTGCAGTAGCGAGGCCGTTCAAACAGCCCCAGCAACGCTGCCAGCCATCAATCCTGCTGCCGCAACCGGCAAGCAAGCCATCGCCAGTGCCCACCCGTTAGCCACTCAAGCCGGCATGGACGTGCTCAACGCGGGCGGTAATGCCTTTGATGCTGCCATTGCCGTGGCAGCCAGCCTTGGCGTGGTCGAGCCTTACAGCGCCGGTATCGGTGGCGGTGGTTTCTGGCTGCTGTATCAGGCCGACAGCAAGCAATACCGCTTTCTTGATGCCCGCGAAACCGCACCAGCAGCCGCCGGACGCGATTACTATCTGGATGCCAATGGAGAGGTCGTCCGCGATCGCGCCATCAACGGCCCGACCGCCGCCGGCATTCCGGGTCAGGCAGCCGCGTTTGCCTGGCTGGCCGAGCACTACGGCAAGCTGCCATTAAGCCAATCGTTAGCGCCAGCCATCCAACAAGCCAACGATGGTTTTCCTGTCTATGAACATTACCGTCGCCTGATGGGCTGGCGCCAGAGCGCCATCCAGCGATATCCGGAAAGCAGCCGCCTGTTTCTCGATAACGGTGAGATACCTGCCGTGGGTTATATGGTCAAACAGCCTGAACTGGCGCTGACGCTTAAAGCACTGGCCCAGCAAGGTCACGATGGCTTCTACAAGGGTAAAACAGCTCAGATGCTGGTAGACGGCGTTCAGCAGGCAGGTGGCGACTGGAGCTTGCAGGATTTACAGAATTATAAGGTGGTTGAGCGTGCGCCAATCCGGATCAGCGCCGGCCACGGCCAGTTTGAACTGATCAGCGCGCCGCCGCCGTCTTCCGGCGGTGTGGCACTGGGTCAGATGCTAACCATGCTGGACCAGTTCGACTGGCAAAATATGAACACGGTACAGCAGGATCATCTGTTGGCCGAAGTGATGCGTCGGGCCTATCACGACCGCGCCAAATACCTGGGTGACCCGGATTTTGTCGACGTGCCTGTGGATAACTTGCTGTCCAGAGATCACAACATTGAGTGGGCCAGCTCAATCGACCTTAACAAGGCGACCCCAAGCATCATGCTACAAGGCCCGAAAAACATCGAAGAAGGTTTTCACACTACCCATCTTTCAGTGCTGGATGCCGACGGCAATATGGTTTCCGCCACGCTGAGCATCAATCTGCCCTTTGGGTCGGCATTCACCGTACCTGGCACAGGCGTGTTGCTGAACAACGAAATGGACGACTTTTCCGCCAAGCCCGGCGAGCCTAATGCCTATGGTTTGGTCGGCGCCGAAGCCAATGCCATTGCCCCGGGCAAGCGCCCACTGTCGAGCATGAGCCCGAGCTTTCTGGTGTCCAAAGATCAAACAGCCATACTCGGCACACCGGGCGGCAGCCGCATCATCACCATGGTGTTACTGGGCAGCCTCGAAGCCATGCAAGGTAAGCCGGTCGAAGACTGGGTATCGCGCCCACGTATTCATCACCAGTATCTGCCGGACGTGATCCAGTACGAAAGCGGAGCCTTGTCTGACGAGGAAATGGCAGGCTTGCGCGCGCTGGGGCACCAGCTCAAGGACGTTGGCCGTAAGTATGGCAATATGCAGGCGATCAAGATAGATAACAACACTGGTGCAGTCAGCGCAGCAGCCGACCCACGTGGGTTGGGGCAAGCGAAGGTTGAGCAGAGAGATTAACAACCTGCAACACCAACAAAAACGCCAGCATCATGCTGGCGTTTTTTATGATTTGCCCGGCAGCACAAATCAATACTTCTGGCAGCGGGAGCAATACACAGTCGCCCGCTGACCCAGACGAATCTCTTTAAGTGGTTCTTCACACACTCGGCATGGCTTACCGCCACGACCGTACACTTGCAGCTCCTGGGCAAAATAACCGGGCTGGCCATCGCTGTTCACAAAGTCGCGCAGCGTAGTGCCGCCCTGCTCGATCGCCTTGCCCAACACCTCACGAATGCAGGCAAGCAGCTTTTCGTAGCGCGGCTTGCTGATTTTGCCCGCCTGCGCGGTCGGCCGAATACCCGCCATAAACAGGCTTTCATTGGCGTAGATGTTCCCCACCCCCACCATGGTGGCGTTGTCCATGATGAACAGCTTGATCGCCTGCTTCTTGCCACGGCTCTTGTCGTACAGGCTCTGGGCGGTCAGACCGGTTTGCTCGGGCGGCAGCAGCGGCTCTGGCCCCAGCACGGCAATCTGCTCCAGCGTGGCATCGTTCGGTTGCCACAGCAGCGCGCCAAAGCGGCGAGGGTCGTGATAGCGCAGCACCCAGCCGTTCGACAGCACCCAGTCGATATGATCGTGCAAGCGGGCGTCTTCTTCCGGCTTGACCATCCGCAACGACCCCGACATCCCCAGATGCCACACCGCAGAACCATGGTCGAAGGTCACCAGCAAATACTTGCCACGGCGATCCAGCGACACAATGGTCTTGCCGACCAACTCAGCGATTTCGTCCGCCACTGGCCAGCGCAGCTTAGGCTGGCGAATGATTACCTTTTCAATGGTCTGGCCTTTGGTCCACGGCTCGATACCGCGTTTGGTGGTTTCTACTTCGGGTAATTCAGGCATAGGCGGTCTGGTGTCTGGGGTGGAGTTGAATCGCGCATAGCGTCGGACGTCGGAGAGTCATTCTAAAGCCGTGTAGATCATAAGCAACGCCTCAGACCTCCGACGAACAGGCATAAAAAAACCCGGAAAGCCGAAGCTTACCGGGTTTTTCAAGCGTCTCTGCGAGACAGGGAGCAAGATCAATTACTTGATCTTGGCTTCCTTGTACATCACGTGCTTGCGAACAACAGGATCAAATTTTTTGATCTCCATTTTCTCAGGCATGGTGCGCTTGTTTTTGTCAGTCGTGTAGAAGTGACCAGTGCCAGCACTGGAAACCAGACGGATCTTATCGCGTGGCATGTTAGTACTCCTTAGAATTTCTCACCGCGAGCACGCAGCTCAGCCAGCACCGTGTCGATGCCTTTCTTATCGATGATGCGCATGCCCTTAGCGGATACACGCAGACGAACAAAACGCTTTTCGCTCTCTACCCAGAAGCGGTGGTATTGCAGGTTAGGCAGAAAACGGCGCTTGGTTTTGATGTTTGAGTGGGAAACGTTATTCCCGGTAACAGGACCTTTACCTGTAACCTGACAAACCTTAGACATGGATCTAGCCCCGATTCTTAACTGTATCTATCTATACTTGAATTCGTTAGCAACCGTGGGCTCGGGGAGCGATATTTCGCACCACCAGAAAGGCCCTGGCTGAAAAGAGTTGCGCTTTATACCAAACCCAATTCAGCCCCGCAAGCAGAAGTGTATTTTTTGATCGAAAAAAGCGCTTCTGGTGTGAATATTGGCCCAAACCCGATTTTTTTGCCTTATATCCAGCCTCTTTCGGCAAACGACACGGTTTCGCCATCACCAATCACCAGATGATCCAGAACCCGAATATCCACCAATCCCAATGCCTGTTGCAAACGGTCGGTAATATGGCGATCGGCCCGACTGGGTTCCGACACCCCGGACGGATGATTGTGGCCAAAAATAACGGCAGCCGCGCCACAAGCCAGCGACTGCTTGACCACTTCCCGGGGATACACCGCCGCCCCATCGATGGTGCCACGGAACAACTCCTCCGATTTGATCACCCGGTTCTGGTTGTCCAGATACAACACCACAAACACTTCGTGGCCGAGATCACGAATACAGGACGACAGATACTGGCGGGTTAAATCCGGGCTGGTGAGGGCGTTGCCGCGTTGCAGCTGTTCAGCCAGATGCCGACGGGCCATTTCCAGCACCGCCTGTAATTGGGCGAATTTGGCGTTGCCAAGCCCCATGGGTTCACAGAACCGTTCCTGGCTGGCGGTTAGCAGTGGCCGCAGGCCACCAAAGTCCTGCAACAGCTCGCGGGCCAGGTCAACGGCACTTTTGCCTTTCACCCCGGTGCGCAGAAAAATCGCCAGCAGTTCGGCGTCGGTGAGTGCCTCGGCCCCACGAGCCAACAGTTTTTCGCGCGGCCGTTCCTGCTCTGGCCAATCGGTAATTGCCATCCTGCCTCCTTGCATTATTGGCGAGGCCTACTGCCATCCATGGCATGCCCGTGAATGTCAGCGAGCCGGTTTCAGGTGCCGTTCATACTGCCATATTTTTTCGCCGTGGCAGCCGGCGCAATGGTTACATTTGGGCTGAAGCCGTCGGGCTGGGTATACTGCCGCGGTTTTTTCTTTGCTGCGGTGAATCTGGCCATGCAACAACTTGCTAACAAACGCATCCTGCTGGGCATCAGTGGTGGCATCGCTGCCTACAAATCGGCAGAGCTGGTGCGCATCCTGACCAAAGCCGGTGCTGAAGTACGCGTGGTGATGACCCAGGGCGCGCTGGAGTTTATTACGCCACTGACACTGCAAGCCCTGTCCGGCAATCCGGTGCACCACACCTTGCTGGACGAAGAAGCCGAAGCCGGTATGGGCCATATTGAATTGGCCCGCTGGGCCGATGTGATTCTGATTGCCCCGGCCACCGCCGATCTGATTGCCCGTCTGGCAGCCGGTATGGGCGACGAGCTGCTGACCACCCTGGTACTGGCCAGCAAGGCACCGGTGTTTCTGGCACCGGCCATGAACCAGCAAATGTGGGCAGCCCCGACCACTCAGGCCAATCTGCAAACCCTCGCCGACCTCAAAGGCGACGACTTTGGGTTGTTTGGCCCGGACGCCGGTGTGCAGGCCTGTGGCGACGTTGGCCCCGGTCGCATGCTGGAACCGGTCGACATTGCCGCCCTGCTGGCCAAGCGCTTTCAGGCTGGCGTGTTAACCGGCAAAAAAGTGGTCATTACCGCCGGACCTACTCGCGAAGCTCTCGACCCGGTGCGCTACATCAGCAACCACAGTTCCGGCAAAATGGGCTACGCACTGGCACAGGCCGCACTGGACGCCGGCGCTCAGGTAACCCTGATATCCGGCCCGGTGCGCATTGCCGCCCCTGATCGCGTCACTCTGGTGAATACGGTTTCCGCCCAGGACATGCTGGAAGCCTCTATGGCCTGCATGGGCGAATGCGATCTGTTTATCGCCAGTGCCGCTGTGGCCGACTACCGCCCTGCTGACGTGGCCAAACACAAGATCAAGAAAGCCGGTGACGACATTCAGATCACCCTGACCAAAAATCCGGACATCGTCGCTACCGTGGCCAACCATGAACAGCGCCCTACAACCGTGATTGGCTTCGCTGCCGAAACCAACGACGTCGACGGCTACGCCCGCGGCAAACTGGCCAGCAAGCGCCTCGACATGATCGTTGCCAACGACGTTTCACGCTCGGACATCGGCTTTAACTCCGACGACAACGCCGTCACCCTGTACAGCCGCGACGGCCATCAGGACTTTGAGCGCATGAGCAAGTCCTTGCTGGCGACCAAGTTGATACAGGCCTTTGCCGAGCGTCTGTCGAACACCCAACTTTTGCAGACTGAGCCGGACAACGGCCAGTAAAACGCAAGCGACTACCTACTTTCGAAACAGGACATTCCATCGTGCATACCATGCAATTCAAGATTCTCGACGACCGTCTGGGCAACAGCATCCCACTGCCGGAATACGCAACGCCGGGCTCCGCGGGTCTGGACCTGCGTGCCTGCATCGAAGAAGACAGCATCACCATTGAGCCGGGCCAGACCGTACTGATCCCGACTGGTATGGCGATCTACATTGAAGATCCGGGTCTGGCGGCGATGATCCTGCCGCGCTCTGGTCTGGGCCACAAACACGGTATCGTGCTGGGCAACCTGGTGGGCCTGATTGACTCCGATTACCAGGGGCAGCTGATGGTATCCTGCTGGAACCGTGGTTCCGAGGCTTTCACCCTGAACTTCGGTGAACGTCTGGCGCAGCTGGTGCTGGTGCCTGTGGTACAAGCGCAATTCCAGCAGGTGGAAGAATTCACCGCCACTGAACGCGGCGAAGGCGGCTTTGGTCATTCAGGCCGGAGTTAAGGTCTTTTCAAGGCCGCTGTTCTATCCAGAGGCTTTGCCTGTAACCAAAACCTCCCTATGACCTCTTGGGAGGTCTTACCTCCCGCCGGTCGGCATCCCTCCGCCTCGCGCTACCGGTTCGCTGTTCGTCTTCAAACGGCGACTCCTGCAAAACACGCCCGGATGCGGCATCCCTGCCTTAACCGGGCTGCTCGGCCATCCATGGCCGTACGTTTTACCCGTCTTGTTTTCATCCGGCTCACCTCAAGGCGCAAAAGCCTTGCCGCAACAACGTATTTCAGACCAGAGAACTTCTGGAACTTCCAAGCCTTCGCTTCTTTGAAAAGCGGTGTAGCGGGACCACCCCGCGCATCGAGGTGAGCTCCGAACGAGCAAAAATGAACAGGGAGGAGGGCCATGGATGGCCCGGCAGGCGATTCCGGGCAGGGATGCCCGGTTGAGCCGGCCCGTTGTTCATTCGAAGCGAGGGAGGTATCAGCGAACCGGTAGCGCAAAAGTCTTGCCGCAACAACGTATTTCAGACCAGAGAACTTCTGGAACTCCCAAAGCCTTCGCTTCTTTGAAAAGCGGTGTAGCGGGACCACCCCGCGCATCGAGGTGAGCTCCGAACGAGCAAGAATGAACAGGGCGGAGGGCCATGGATGGCCCGGCAGGCGATTCCGGGCAGGGATGCCCGGTTGAGCCGGCCCGTTGTTCATTCGACGCGAGGGAGGAACCAGCGAACCGGTAGCGCAAAGCAGGGTTTGCCCGTCCGGCCAAGGGATAAGATCCCTTAAGAGGACAGAGGCTTTGAGTCAAACCAACCGCTAGCAACTGTGCTCGGACTCAGCGCCACATAAATCCGGGCAAATCCTCAAACTCAGGCCACTCGTCATCAGACATCATTCATACGCATGGGAGGAACCAGCGAACCGGCAGCGCAAAGCGGGGTTTGCCCGTCCGGCGTAGGGGCAAGGCCCCTGAAGAGGACAAAGGCTTTGAATCAGACCAGCCGCCAGTAGCCATGCTCGGATTCAGCGTCAAATAAATCCGGGCAAGAGGCAATACCCCCTGAAGAGGACAGAGGCTTTGATAAAATCCACTCCCCTTCACGAACAACGCATCCCATTAGCAGTAACCACTAACCTCGCGCTATACTCCGCCCCCAAGAATTCGAATAACCCCGCCGAGAGGGCCGTTCCCGTCCTCTTGCCCGGCATCCAATGGAGCTTTCACCATGCCTCTGAACGGCAAAGACGCCATGAACACCGTAAACGTACTCAGCCAGGCACTGCCTTACCTGCAGCGCTTTGTTGGCAAGACCGTAGTCGTAAAATACGGCGGTAACGCCATGATCGACGAGGAGCTGAAGAACAGCTTCGCCCGCGACATGGTGATGCTGAAGCTGGTTGGTATTAACCCGATCGTGGTTCACGGCGGCGGCCCTCAGATTGGTCAGTTGCTGGAAAAGCTCAACATCGAAAGCCATTTCGTCAACGGCATGCGTGTCACCACCGAAGAAACCATGGACGTGGTGGAAATGGTGCTGGGAGGTCTGGTGAACAAGGACATCGTTAACCTGATCAACCAGAATGGCGGTAACGCCATCGGTCTGACCGGTAAGGATGGCCAGCTGCTGCGTGCTCGCAAGCTGCATGTCACCAAGCGTTCTCCGGATCTGGAAAAAGACGAGATCATCGACATCGGTCACGTCGGCGAAGTCGCCAGCATCAACGTCAAAGTGCTGAACATGCTGACCAACAGCGACTTCATCCCGGTGATTGCCCCGATTGGTGTCGGTGAAGACGGTCATTCCTACAACATCAACGCCGATCTGGTGGCTGGCAAGGTGGCCGAGGTACTGCGTGCCGAGAAGCTGATCCTGCTGACCAACATTGCTGGCCTGATGGATAAGGAAGGCAAGGTAATGACTGGCCTGACCACCACCCAGGTGGACGAGCTGATCGAAGACGGTACGATTTACGGCGGTATGCTGCCAAAAATTCGCTGCGCGCTGGACGCGGTTCACGCAGGTGTAACAAGCTCGCATATCATTGACGGTCGCGTTGCCCACTCCACCCTGCTGGAGCTGTTCACCGATGAAGGTGTGGGCACCCTGATTACCAACCGCAAAAACTGATAGCACACGCGCTTAAAGGAGGCACGATGGCGGAGGATAAGCTGTCCCGCAGAGATCAGATTTTACAGGCTCTGGTGCATATGCTGGAAACCCAACCGGGTGCGCGTATCACCACCGCCAACCTGGCCAAGGAGGTCGGTGTTTCTGAAGCCGCCCTGTACCGTCATTTTCCCAGCAAGGCGAAAATGTTCGAGGGCCTGATCAGCTTTATTGAAGAGACCATTTTCAGCCGTATCAACCGCATCTTGCAGGATGTTGATGCGGCCGAAGATCGCTGTGAGCACACCCTGATGCTGGTGCTGACGTTCGCCGAGCGCAACCCTGGCATGTGCCGGTTGTTGTCGGGTGATGCCCTGGCAGGTGAAACCGAACGCCTGAGAGACCGCATCCAACAGCTGTTCGAACGACTGGAAACCCAGTTCAAGCAGATTCTGCGCGAAGCAGAGATGCGCGAAGACAAGTTGCCAGCCCAAACCGCCAGTTCTCTGGCAAACTTGCTGACCGCGGTGCTGGAAGGTCGTATTCGTCAGTATGTGCGTACCGGTTTCAAGCAGAAGCCAACCACGTACTGGGATGAGCAATGGCCGCTGCTGAAAAGCCAGCTGCTGCGCGAAAAGCGCATTCCGGCCTGATCGGCTGACCAGCTACACAAACAAAAAAGCAGCCGTTTCAGGCTGCTTTTTTGTTTCCGGCGCGTTGATATCTTGGGACCTGGCGATCCTGCTAATACCTGTCCAAGGTATCAACGGGTCTGAAAGGCGCGATCGACGCGGTCAAAATCCACGTCTTCGTACAAGGTGCCCGCCGGATACACTTGCAGAATGCGCAACCGCTCGTACTGCTCGGCGTATTCACGGGTGATGCGGCCAAATTCGGACTGACGGTCACGGATGTCACGACGGAACTCATTCTGGGCCGAGACAATCTCATCGACTTCCCCCTGAATGTCTTCCGGAACCGGCAGGTTGTCCTTGGTATAACGGCCGGCAGTTGCCTGAGCCGAGCGCAGCTTTTCCTCCAGACCATCAATCCGGCGACGCAACAGGGCAATGTAGGTGTTGATCTCTTCGGTCTTGCGCTGGCGCGCCCGCTCGACGTCTGCCGGCTTTTCATACAGTCGCAGCAGTTTCAGGTCTTCCGCCTGCTGCTGTTCCATACGGGTTTTGCGGGCCGCGGCTGCGGACTCATTGGCCTTTATCTCGGCCAACTCTTCCGGCGTTGGCGCTGGCGGTACCGACTCCAGCAGCATGCCGCTGGAGTTGAGCACGTCATACCCCATGCCGGTGTATTCCACCGGAATATGATCTTTAAGGATGATCCGGCCATCCACTTCAAAGCGGTACAGCCGGGCGGCCTCCGCTGGAAGCACCCAAATGGACATTGCTATCAGGCACACACACCAGCGGACTGGCTTCATCGTTACTTCACTCCATACTGAGCCCGGTAGGCTTCGATCGCATCAGCGTATTGTTTCAGTGAATCCTGCCCTGAAACGAAGTCCAGAACCTGGTTCAGGTTCACAATACTGACGACTTCAATACCGAAATCGCGTTCGACTTCCTGAATCGCACTCAGTTCACCCTGACCTTTTTCCTGACGATCCAGCGCAATCAGAGCAGCCGCAGCCTTGGCTTCAGGAGCCGCTTCGATCATAGCCATCACTTCACGAATGGCCGTACCGGCAGTGATCACGTCATCGACGATCACTACGCGACCCTCCAAAGCAGCACCCACCAGGTTGCCGCCTTCGCCGTGGGTCTTGGCTTCCTTGCGGTTAAAGACGTACGGTACGTCTTTGCCATAGTCGTTGGACAGCGCCACGGTCATGGTCGCAGCCAAAGGAATGCCTTTGTAAGCCGGGCCAAACACCACGTCGTATTCAACACCGGAGTCTTCCAGTGCAGCGGCATAAAAACGACCCAGTTTGGCCAGCGCACCACCGGTTTTGAACATGCCGGCGTTGAAGAAATACGGGCTGGTTCGGCCAGATTTGAGGGTGAATTCACCAAATTTAAGCACGCCTTGCTGAATGGCAAACTCAATAAATTCTTGCTGATACGCTTTCATAAATTATCCTGAACCAGTACAAACGAGCGGGCTGGCCGCTCAAGAGAAAAACAAGACACAACACCGGAAGCCTGTACTGACCAATGCTGCCATTCGCAGTAGTATCAACGACTTGTAACCTTTGGTCATGGCTATCATGACACTGTGGCAAAGTCTGGCATACCTGCGTTCGAGATGATGCGGTATGATACACGCTTCACTAGCTGGGAACCACGTATGCGAGTTATCACTTTACAGGTAGACGGATTACAACAGGCGGTCGACAAGGGCCTGTACACCTGGTTGGCCATGGCCGATGCGGATGTTGTCACCATCCAGAATCTGCGCGCCAAGGAATACCAACTCTCGGATGACGTGGTCTACCCAAAAGACTTCAACGCATACTTTTTTGATGCGGAAGCCGATGAGTACTCCGGTGTTGCCATCCTCACCAAAGACGTACCCAAAGCCATCATGACCGGGCTGGCGTTTCCGCAGTGCGATATTCAGGGCCGTTATATCCAGGCCGATTTCCCGCACGTCAGCGTTGGCTCGATTCTGTTCCCGACGGTCGATGCCCACAACAGCCTGGAAGACAAACTGGCGTTCCAGAAGTCGTTCCTTGAGCATTTGCAGAAAAGCCGTCGCAAACGTCGTGAATTCATCATTTGCGGTAACTTCGAAGCGGCTCACAAAACCATCGACCTGGCCGACTGGCAGGCCAACCAGGAAACCCCGGGCTTCCTGCCGGAAGAACGTGCCTGGTTCGACCAGATCTTCGGCCCGGTGGGTTATGTAGACGCCTTCCGTGAAGCCAACTTCGGTGAAAACCAGTTCACCTGGTGGCCGGACGAAGAAAGCGCCCGTCGCAACCAGAACGGCTGGCGCAAGGACTACCAGATTTGCAGCCCGAACATCCGTCAGTACGTGGTGGACGCCAAGATCGACACCAACCTGCAATTCGGTGACCACGCTGCCGTAATGGTGGAATACGAGTTCGACGAAGAATAATCCGGCTTCCCGGCCCGGATTGTTACTGCTAACGAATTCCCACAAAAAAGCCCGCGAACATCGCGGGCTTTTTTGGTTTTCACGGCGCTGAATAGCCCTGAAAAATGAATCAGCCGTTCAGAGCCGCAATCTGCAAATCGGAAATTTCGTTGATGCCTTTTTCCGCCAACTCCAGCATGGCGTTCAATTCAGCGCGGGTGAAGGTATCGCCTTCGGCCGTACCCTGAACTTCCACAAAGCCGCCGTTGGCGTCCATGATCACGTTCATATCGGTTTCAGCGTCGGAGTCTTCCGGGTAATCCAGATCCAGTACCGGCTCACCCTTGTAGATACCCACAGACACCGCGGCAATCATCTTCTTCAGCGGCTCGCCTTTCACCTTGCCGTTTTTCTTCAGCCACTCAATCGCATCCACCAGCGCCACACAAGCACCGGTGATGGACGCCGTGCGGGTGCCGCCATCGGCCTGAATCACGTCACAGTCGATGGTGATGGTGTTTTCACCCAAGGCCTTCAGGTCGACCGCCGCACGCAAGGAACGGCCAATCAGGCGGGATATTTCCACCGTACGGCCCTGCTGCTTGCCCTTGGCCGCTTCGCGGATCATGCGAGAACCGGTTGAACGTGGCAGCATGCCGTATTCCGCGGTTACCCAGCCCTGACCTTTGCCACGTAGGAACGGTGGTACATTGGTATCGGCACTGGCGGTACAAATCACTTTGGTATCGCCGAATTCCACCAGCACAGAACCTTCCGCATGCTTGGTGTAGTTGCGGGTAATCTTCACTTCGCGAAGTTGATCGAGAGCGCGACCGCTGGGTCTCATAGGGAATCCTCTTTCTGTGCCAATAGTTTTCAGGCGGGCATTATAACGACATAGCCGTGGGGTCTGGCCACCGTTACAATCAGGGAAAACGAATGCCAATCAATAAACGGGGAACACGATGGTTCACAGCATGACCGCTTTCGCACGCCAGCAGGCTGAAACACCCGCCGGACAAGTGATCTGGGAGATTCGTTCGGTCAACCATCGTTATCTGGAGCCTCACTTCCGCCTGCCGGACAGTTTCCGCGAACTGGAAACCCGCCTGCGCGACGCCATCAAGAAGCACCTTAACCGCGGCAAGGTAGAATGCACCCTGCGCCTGCAAGGGGTACAGCAACAGGACGAATTGAAGCTGAACCAGGCGCTACTGGGACAACTCAACACGGTATTGGCCAATGCCGCTGAGCAAGTCCCCACTGCCACTCCGGCCAACCTGCTGGAGATTCTGAAATGGCCCGGCGTACTGGAAACGGACCAGCCGGATGCCAAAGCCGTGCAACAAGCCACCTTGCAAGCGTTCAACGCGGCACTGCAAGCGCTTGCCGAAGTGCGCGCCAATGAAGGCGCCAGCCTCGCCGATATGATCCAGAGCCGTCTGGACACCATGAGCGAATTGGTGAATCAGGCCGACCAGCACATGCCGGAAGCCCTTGCCGCCCAGCGCCAGCAACTGCAAACCCGACTGGCCGACATGCTGGATAACCTGGAGCAGAATCCGGCCGCCAGCGAACGACTGGAGCAGGAAATGGTAATCCTGGCCCAGAAAGCCGACGTCGCCGAAGAAATCGACCGCCTGCGCACCCACATCAAGGAAGTGAACGCCATCCTTAAACGCAAGGAACCGATTGGCCGCCGCCTCGACTTTATGATGCAGGAGCTCAATCGCGAAGCGAATACGCTGTCGTCGAAATCACTGACCAGCACCATGACCGGCATTGCCGTGGAGCTGAAAGTGCTGATCGAACAGATGCGCGAGCAAGTGCAGAATATTGAGTGATCCAATGACGGATATCGGCGCCCGCATTCCTTCCATCCTTGTACTGATCCGCCAACAGGTTCCGGATTTACTGGCGGTCTATGGTTTTGGCAGCCAGTTTAACGGAACCGCTGGCGCCGACAGCGATCTGGATCTTGCGGTACTGGTTGCGGGCAAAGCCGATACCTTGCAGCTGTGGCAGGTATCTTCTGAGCTGGCCGAACTGGCCGGTTGTGATGTCGACTTGCTGGATTTGCGAGCGGCCTCAACCGTGATGCAGTATCAGATCATCACCCAGGGCGAGCGACTCTGGCAGCTGGACCATCAGGCCGGTGTTTACGAGAGCTTTATCCTCAGCGCCAAAACCGAACTGGACGAAGCCCGCGCCGGGCTACTCAAGGACATTCAACAACGAGGCAGCGTCTATGGCCGATGATGTGCTGATCAACAAAGCCGCAACGATCGAGCGTTGCGTTGGCCGGGTTCAGGAAGAATACGAAGCCGACAAAGCCAATTTTGCCACCAACTATTCCCGTCAGGATGCCGCCATTCTCAACATCCAGCGCGCCTGTGAAGCGGCCATTGATATGGGCCAGCACCTGATTCGCCGTGAAAAACTTGGCGTACCCCAAGGCTCCCGCGACGTCTTCAAACTGCTGGAGCAAGGTCAGTGGATTACCGCCGATATCGCCGACGTAATGAAACGCATGGTCGGCTTCCGAAACATTGCAGTACACGACTATCAGACCCTGCAACTGCCCATCACCGTTGCCGTCATTGAAAAGCACCTAACGGACTTTCTGTCCTTCAGCCAGTGCATTCTGCAAAAAGATGCTGAATCCTGAGGCGTTCACCGTGTTGCTCAGCGATCGCTGAGCACCGCCAAAAACCGCTCCAGACCACCAAGCAGCTGTGCCTGTTGTTCTGGCTGTTGCGCGATATCCAGCCCCGTACCCTTTCCAAGCAGCGCCAGCTCAACGCAGGCATCGTCAATGATATTGGCCGACATGGTGGTGAGGATTTCGCGAGTGCTATCCAACGCATGATGGGCACGTGGCGAGGTATTGATCAGCATCACGGGCTTTTGATAAAACGCCGGGCTGCTGACCATCCAGTCGAGGGCATTTTTCAACACACCGCTGATGCCGTGGGCGTATTCCGGTGAGGCAATCACCAACCCATCGGCAGCCTCTAACTGTTCGAGCAATCGGGCAACTGCCTCAGGCAGATCGTGCTCAAGGTCGGGGTTAAACAACGGCAACGCGGCCAATCTGGCCCACTGAAACCCGACGTGCGGCGCGGCAAGTGATTCAGTCGCCTGTAACGCTGCGCGGTTCTGTGAATACCTGCGCAGGCTGCCACACAAAGCCAACAGTTCCGCCATTCAATCCTCCTTATCGAACAGACAGCAAATAAAAAGCCCCGCATGTATATCACGGGGCTGTGTCTCTGACTCGGTATTCCGAAGTGGTCTATTTCAAGGCTTACTCAGAGTCAGACTGGCCGATTTTACGCATCACGTAACCCGCGGCGGCTGCGACCACAACGATGGTCAGCAGGTGATCCGGGCTGGAAATAAAGTGCACCAGACCGGCCAACAGGTTAGTGCTTTCATGGCCGTCGTGCGCCATCGCCATCACAGGAGTAACTGCCGCTGCCGCAACGACGGCCTTTTTGATCAGGTGTTTCATGGTCTGTCCTTATAAAAGAAATTAAACAACCGCTTTGGCTGGCGGGATCTGTTTGGATTCCAGCATACCTTCGCTGATGATGAAATTGATGATGTCATCCATACCTTCGGCTTTCTTCAGGTTGGAGAATACGAACGGGCGTTCGCCACGCATCTTTTTGGCATCGCGATCCATCACTTCCAGTGAGGCACCCACAATTGGCGCCAGGTCGGTCTTGTTGATGATCAGCAAATCAGATTTGGTAATACCCGGGCCGCCTTTGCGCGGAATCTTGTCGCCTGCGGAAACGTCGATCACGTAGATGGTCAGGTCAGACAGCTCCGGGCTGAAGGTAGCGCTGAGGTTGTCACCGCCGCTTTCAACGAATACCACGTCCAGCTCGCCGTGACGCTTACGCAGCTCATCAATGGCAGCCAGGTTCATGGAGGCATCTTCACGAATGGCCGTATGCGGACAGCCGCCGGTTTCCACACCCATGATGCGGTCGGCACTGAGGGCTTCGTTGCGGGTCAGGAATTCGGCATCTTCCTTGGTGTAGATGTCGTTGGTTACCACGGCAATGTCGTAGTGCTCACGCAGCGCTGCACAGAGGGAGCGCAGCAGCGCGGTCTTGCCTGAGCCTACCGGGCCACCCACGCCAACGCGCAGGGTTTGTTTTGGTTTAGTCATTCTTTTCCCTATCCAATCATCTTTGGGATACCTGAGAGCGTTATGAGCGATGTAAGTACCCGCGCAATGGCTCTCAGCTTCGAAATAGTCGTGTGTACATATGCTCATGCTTGCTGCTGGCAATCGCCAGACCCGGCAAACCAGCACCAATATCGTCTTCTTCCACCAGCGCCGCTGCGGCAATGGCGGTGGATAACTCTGGTTGCAGCTCAACCAGTAACTGCTGTGCCTGGGTCTGACCCAGCGGCACCAGCTTGGTGGCGGCAGCAATCTGGTTTTCCAGCCACGACCACAAAAAGCCGTTAGCCGCTGATGGGTAATCAATGCCCCAGCGGCTGGCGGCCACACCAAACAGCACCACAAAGCTGACGTCTTCGCTCGACTCGAACGGCTGTTCAAGATCCAGACTGTTCATCAAGCGCACCAGCGCTTCGCCCATGGCAGTGTCGGTCAAACGTAATTCCTTCGTTTCCCGGCAAGCCAGAATCAGGTTATTCAACTCACGCAGCCGGGCTTCCTGCTGACCTTTATCCACAAGCTCACAAGCATCCATCACCCGTTTGAGTACCGGTACATCGGTAGAGCACAGGCCCAGATGCAGCTGCTCCCGCGCCCATTCGGCAACTTGTGGTGCCTTGCGAATCCAGCCGGTTTCGATGGCGTATTCAAGGCCATGGGAAAAGGCGAAGCCGCCGACCGGCAAGCTCACCGAAGACAGGTGCATTAGCCGGACAAGTTGCAGGCCAGCTGCACTCGTTGGCTCAGGAGCTATCTGCGTTGGCTCAGCTGTGTTGTCTGTTGCTTCGATACGCTCATTTAACATCAGTAAACTCCGCTATCTCATTAACAGACGCCTTGCTGAGCCTGCCTCGATAACGTTCCTGCTTGGCAGCCCAACTATCAGTGCTCATGGTCGTGTGAGTGGTCATGGCTATGCGAATGGCCGTGGTCATGAGAGTGGCTGTGCCCGTGCGAATGATCATCATCATGGCCATGGGAATGCCCACCGAGGCCTTTGAAGTAAGCGCCATTCTCGGGAACGAACACCGCTTCCTTACGGCTGATATTCAGCTCCAGCAGCTCCAGCATTTGTTCTAACACGTGATCAGGAGTGATACGCAGCCACTTATCGCCCACCTGCAACTTCACATGGCGGTTGCCGAGGTGATAACAGGCACGGGCAAAGGTGTGCCAGTCGTCGCAAGTGGCTTCGGTGACCGGCTCCGGCGCACCCTGTACCTGAATGATCTTGCCGCAATGAGACTTCAGGTATTCGCCCACCAGCAGGGCTTTGCCGCGCTCCAGGAATACCCGCACTTCCTCGCCATCGGTACTGGTCAGTTTCAACCGACCACGGTCGCGTTGTTCGTGGGTCAGGCAGACCGTGGCGTAAACCGGGCCTGAGGCTTCAGTCCCCAGACGTTCATAAATTTCCAGCATGGATTTCTCCGTATCGGAGGCAAGCCTCCTCCTACAACGATGACTTATCCGACCTCGTTCCCACGCTCCGCGTGGTAACGGTTTGGCCAAAACAGCTCAATTAAAACAGGTTATACAACTGAGCTAACGGCAGTTCGGTAGCCGGTTCGCAGGTAAGCAGCTCACCATCGGCGCGTACTTCATAGGTTTGCGGGTCGACGGTGATGGTTGGCTGCCAGTCGTTCAGCACCATGTCTTTCTTGCCGATGTTGCGGGTGTTTTTACAGGCCACCAGCGTACGGTTAATGCCCAGCTGTTCGGCAATGCCGTTGTCGAGCGCAGCCTGGCTGACAACCGTAAATGAGGTTTTCGCAGCAGCTTTGCCGTGGGCACCAAACATCGGTCGGTAATGCACCGGCTGTGGGGTCGGAATCGAGGCGTTCGGGTCGCCCATTGGCGCGGCAGCGATCATGCCACCCTTGATGATCATCGACGGCTTGGTGGCGAAAAACGCCGGTTTCCACAGCACCAGATCCGCCAGCTTGCCCGGCTCAATGGAGCCTACTTCATGGCTGACGCCATGGGCAATCGCCGGGTTGATGGTGTACTTGGCGATATAGCGACGGGCGCGGAAGTTATCGGTGCCGCATTCTTCGTCTTCCGGCAGCAGCCCAAACTGCACTTTCATTTTGTGCGCCGTCTGCCAGGTGCGAGTCACCACTTCCCCAACACGGCCCATGGCCTGGGAGTCGGAAGAGATCATCGAAAACGCACCGCGGTCGTGGAAGATGTCTTCGGCAGCGATGGTTTCCTTACGGATACGGGAGTCGGCAAACGCCACGTCTTCCGGGATGGTGCTGTCGAGGTGGTGACACACCATCAGCATGTCGAGGTGTTCATCAACGGTGTTAACCGTATACGGACGGGTCGGGTTGGTCGATGACGGCAATACGTTCGGGTAAGCACAGGCGCGGATAATGTCCGGCGCGTGGCCGCCACCGGCACCTTCGGTGTGGTAGGTGTGGATCACCCGATCCTTGAAAGCGCCAATGGTGTCGTCGACAAAGCCGGATTCATTCAGAGTGTCGGTGTGAATCGCCACCTGCACGTCGTATTTTTCCGCCACACTCAGGCAGCAGTCGATGGCCGCAGGCGTGGTGCCCCAGTCTTCGTGCAGCTTCAGGCCACAGGCACCGGCTTCCAGTTGTTCTTCCAGCGACTCTGGCAGTGACGCATTGCCCTTACCCAAAAAGCCGAAGTTCATTGGCAAATCGTCGGTGCTCTGAATCATCTTGCCGATGTACCAGGGACCGGAGGTGCAGGTTGTAGCGTTGGTGCCGGTGGCCGGGCCGGTGCCACCACCAATCATGGTGGTGACGCCGCTCATCAGGGCTTCTTCGACTTGCTGCGGGCAAATAAAGTGAATATGGGCATCGATGCCGCCGGCGGTCAGGATCGATCCTTCGCCAGCAATTACCTCAGTGCCCGGGCCAACAATGATATCGACATTGGCTTGTACGTCCGGGTTACCGGCCTTGCCGACACGGACAATACGCCCTTCCTTGATACCCACATCGCCTTTGACCACGCCCCAGTGATCCAGAATCACGGCGTTGGTGATCACCAGATCCATCGCCCCTTCGGAGCCATCGGACGGGTGATTCACAATCTGGCTCTGACCCATGCCATCGCGGATGACCTTGCCGCCACCGAACTTCACTTCATCGCCGTAGACGGTGAAGTCTCTCTCAACCTGAATCCACAGCTCGGTGTCTCCCAAACGTACCTTGTCACCCACGGTTGGGCCGAACATCTGGGCGTAGGCAGTACGATCCATTTTGGCAGTAACGGTCGATTCATCAGCGCCTTCAGCAGCGCCAACCGAGCCCATCACATCACCGCGGAAGCCGTAGATTTCACGCTTGCCAGCAAACTCCACCAGCTCGACTTCGCGGCCCTGACCCGGCTCAAAACGCACCGCAGTACCAGAGGCGATGTTGAGGTGAAAGCCCTTGGCAGCGTCGCGATCGAAACTCAACGCCGGATTGGTTTCGGCAAAGTGATAGTGGGAACCGACCTGAATCGGACGGTCACCGGTATTTTCAACACGCAGCTTGAGGGTCTTGCGACCGGCGTTTAATTCAATCTCGCCGCTGGCGGCTTGTACTTCACCTGGAATGAACATGGAAGCTCCTTAATATTCTGGCGTCTGGCGTCTGGCGTCTGGCGTCTGGCGTCTGGCGAAAATTATTTGAATCTCTGGCAGGCCAACAAGCTCCAAACACCCGTATCCTGACACCCGACCAGCTGTTGGGCGGGGCCCAACCTACAATTTATTCGAGCGATTTTGGGGCGGTCGTAGGTCGGAAAAGCGCAGCGCCTTCCGACATCGATTGTGTCGGATGGCATTCGCTTCGCTCACTTATCCGACCTACAACTGCGTCAGACGTCTGGCTTCAGACATCCGACGTCCAGCGAGTTAACAAATTGGCTCGTGAACCGTCACCAACTTGGTCCCATCTGGGAACGTCGCTTCCACCTGCACTTCGTGGATCAACTCCGGCACGCCATCCATCACCTGATCGGCGGTCAGCAGGGTTTTGCCGTAGCCCATCAATTCGGCCACGGTTTTGCCGTCACGGGCGCCTTCCATGATTTCCATGGTGATGTAGGCCACCGCTTCCGGGTAATTCAGCTTGAGGCCACGGTTCAGGCGGCGCTCGGCCAGCAAGGCTGCGGTAAACACCAGCAGCTTGTCTTTCTCTCTTGGCAACAGTTCCATAGAGCCCTCGTTGTTATTTCATTTCGGGTCGCCCCGAGCCGTTACCACGCAGGAGCGTGGGAACGAGTTAATCGCGCCCGACGCCAGACACCTGACGCCAGACTTTAAATCACGTCGCCCAAATCCTCGGCGGACAGGCGCTTCTGTTCAGTAACAGAGGTCGAATCCGAGCCCAGCATTCGACGAACAGGTTGCGGGCCTGTTCGGAGCATGAACCCAGATAGCGAACAATCAGAAAATCGTGGTTCAGGGTAACGCCAGCTAACGCCTGTGAGTCGCGGGCGTTCCAGCCATCACACAGGTCACGCAGCTCATCCATCAAGGCTTCGGTAATCTGAGCGTTACTACCTGAATCATTATCAACCGAACCACTGTCGAACGGCCCGGCCACCATCATGCCGCTGATCGGCCGATTTTTGAGGCCGCTGTTGGCACTCAGCATGGCCTGCTGGCCCTTGCTATTCGCACCAATCACCAGCCGTTCACGCAGACACAGCTTGCCATCACGATAGATGTTCAGGGTTTGATTCAGGGCACTGTCGGCGTTGAACAACGCACATTGCGCGGGCAATCCCAGGCTGGTGACGTCCCAACCGATATAACGAGCGTTACCCTGAAGGTTCACTCGGGTATCCAGTTTGGTCACGGCACCCGGATAGATAATGGCTTCCAATGGCAGCCATTCCAGCGAAGCGTTGGCAGCGACGTTGAATTCAATGATCTGATGTTGCAGGGTTTTGTCACCCCGAGCGCGGTATACGCGGCCTGCCCCCGGCGTGGTAATCAGCGCCTGTGCCTGCTCGCCGAGGTTGGCGCCAATGGCAAGCGTATCGCCAGACACCATGCCACCCGGCGGGTGCAGCAGATACAGGTGCGCCAGTTCACGACCTTCGGGGTAAAACGGCTTTTGAATGTACAGAGGCCCCTGATGGGACTTTGTTTTCAGAACGGAGCCACGGGCGGTAGACTCGATGCCCAGAGTCAAAGAGGCATCCCAGCGGGATGCTTGCGTGGTTGCGTCGCCGTGATTTACCGGGCTGTCCGTCTGATTGTCAGGCTGGGCCTGCGTCGTCGATGAGACGGCGAGGTTCATGCAAATCGCTCCTTGTTACGGCTGGGCTGATGATTCAGGCCACACAATGACCACCCGGTCAGGTTTTGCCAGCATCATACCGCCAGATACTGCCGAATCAGCTCATCGGACAGATTGTCCATTTTGTCACTAGCGACGACCCGACCCTTTTCCATCAGCCGGAATTCACGGCCAACCCGGCGGGCAAAGCCCAGCTTCTGTTCGACCAGAATAACGGTTAATCCCTCTTCTGCATTGAGTTTCAGGATCACATCGCCTATTTGTTTGACGATGTTAGGCTGAATGCCTTCGTTGGGTTCGTCAAGGATCAGTACCTCGGGCTCAATAACTAACGCTCGTCCGATAGCCAATTGCTGCTGCTGACCGCCAGATAAATCGCCACCACGACGATGCATCATCTCCTTCAGGACCGGGAACAGCTCGAAGATTTTTTCCGGAATATCGTGGGTTTCATTTTCGCGTCCAAGCATTTTCAGGCGCTGCTTGCGAATCGGCAGGCCGATACGCAGGTTCTCTTCCACCGTCAGCATCGGGAAAATATCGCGGCCCTGTGGCACATAGCCAATGCCCGCCAAAGCGCGGGATTCGGCGCTTTGTTTGTGCAGAGCTTTGCCGTTCAACAGAATTTCGCCGTTGGACACTGGCAGCAAGCCCATCAGGCACTTCAACAGAGTGGTCTTACCCACACCGTTACGGCCCATGATGCAGGTGCAGGAGCCCTTTTCGATATTGAGGTTCAGGTCCCACAGAATCTGGGTGCCGCCGTAAAGCTGGTTTACCTGATTAATGGCGATCATGCGTCTTCCCCCAGATACACTTCAATCACGTCTTTGTTGGCCTGGATCTGATCCATGGTGCCTTCCGCCAGTACCGAGCCCTGATGCAGTACCGTTACTGTACGAGCGATAGAACGCACAAATTCCATATCGTGTTCCACCACAATCACAGTGCGCTCACCAGCCAGCGATTGCAGCAGTTCTGCGGTACGTTCGGTTTCCTGCGGTGTCATGCCTGCGACCGGCTCATCCACCAGTAACAAGCGCGGATCAGCCATCAGCAACATGCCGATTTCCAGCCACTGCTTCTGACCATGGGAAAGCGCACCCGCCAGCATAAAACGCTGTTCTTGCAGACCAATGATGTTCAACACCTCGTCGATGCGTTGAATCTCGGTGGGCGACAACCGCGCTAGCAGGGTCGGGATCACCCCCTTGTTGGATTTCAGCGACAGCTCGAGATTGTCGAATACCGTCTGGGCTTCGAACACGGTTGGCTTCTGGAATTTACGGCCAATGCCGAGCTGGGCAATTTCATCTTCGCTGCGGTCCAGCAGATTGATGTTGGAACCAAAATAGACGGTGCCGGAGTCCGGTTGGGTTTTGCCGGTAATCACGTCCATCAGGGTGGTTTTACCGGCGCCGTTGGCACCAATCAGACAGCGCAGCTCGCCGTCATTGATGTACAGGTTGAGATCGTTCAGTGCCTTGAAGCCATCAAAGCTCAGGTTCAGGCCTTCCACGTACAGCAGCACCTGCTTGGATACGTCCACTTGCTGGGGCTGGTCCGGCACCAGAAATGGCCAGACCTGATCCGGCCGGAAAAATTCGCTAGCCTGCTCACGGGCCTTGCTGACGCGCTCTTCAATCATGTTCATGCGCTGGCTCCTTCGGCAGTGTCACTTGTCTTGCGGTCGTTAGCTGATGACGGACCAGACGGCCCGGAAAATTTATCCTTCAACTGACCATACAAACCCATCAGTCCTTTTGGCAGATACAGGGTTACCAGCACAAACAGCGCGCCCAGCATAAATAGCCAGCCTTCCGGCAGAATGGCGGTAAAGCGGGTCTTGGCGTAATTCACCAGCAACGCCCCAACGACAGCTCCGATCAGGGTTCCACGGCCACCCACAGCGACCCAGATCACCACTTCAATGGAGTTAATTGGAGAAAACTCGCCCGGATTGATGATGCCGACTTGCGGCACGTACAAGGCACCGGCTACCGCCGCAATCACCGCCGAATACACAAACAGCCAGACCTTGTAGGTTTCGGTCTTGTAGCCGATGAAACGGGCGCGGGATTCGCTGTCGCGTACCGCCAGAATCACCTTTCCCATACGGGAGTTCATGATCCAGTGGCTGGTCACCAGCGCCACACTCAACAGAGCCGCGGTAATCAGGAACAGCACAATGCGAGTGGTATCGGATTGCAGGTCAAAGCCAAGGATGTCCTTGAAGTCGGTCAGGCCGTTGTTGCCACCAAAGCCCATTTCGTTGCGGAAGAAGGCCAGCATCAGCGCGTAGGTCAACGCCTGGGTCATGATCGACAGGTAAACGCCCGTCACGCGGGAACGAAAAGCCAGAAAACCGAACACATAAGCCAGAATACCCGGCACCAGAATCACCATGATCATGGCGAACCAGAACTGATCCATACCGAGCCAGAACCACGGCAGCTCCTGCCAGTCGAGGAACACCATAAAGTCCGGCAGGATCGGGTTGCCATACACACCACGATCACCAATCTGACGCATCAGGTACATGCCCATGGCGTAGCCACCCAGCGCGAAAAACGCACCGTGGCCAAGGCTCAAAATACCGCAGTAGCCCCAGATAACGTCGACGGCCAGTGCCAGCATGGCGTAACACAGATACTTGCCTAACAGGGTGATGGTGTAGGTACTAACGTGTAGCGCCGAACCTTCCGGCGTGAACAGGTTAAGGCAGGATGCCAGTACCGTGGCCACCAGCAGAATCATCACAAACGGCATCACTCGGCCACCCGGTTGACCACGATTGGCGAAGATAGAAGAAATCAGGGAGCTCATTCGGCCGCCCTCCCTTTTTGAGGAAACAGGCCTTTCGGACGTTTCTGAATAAACAGGATGATGAACACCAGCACCAGAATGCTGGCCAATACCGCGCCGGTGACCGGCTCAAGGAACTTGTTGGCAATGCCCAGCGAGAAAGCCGCCACCAGAGTGCCCCACAAATTACCGACGCCACCGAATACCACCACCATAAAGGAGTCGATGATGTAGCTTTGGCCGAGGTTAGGACCAACGTTCGTCAGCTGGCTCAGAGCCACACCGGCGATACCGGCAATACCGGAACCCAGACCAAAGGTCAGCGCATCCACACGATCCGAGCGAACGCCCATAGCACGGGCCATGGCACGGTTCTGCGATACCGCACGAACGTTCAGACCGAGGTTGGTTTTCTTGAGGATGATCAACAGCGCGAAGAACACCAGCAGCGCAAACGCCAGGATGTACAAGCGGTTCAGCGTCAGTGACAGCACCGGGTTGATGTCCAGCGTGCCGGACATCCAGCTTGGAGTGGATACCGGTACGTTCTGCGGCGAAATCACCGTGCGCACCAGCTGCTGCAGGAACAGGCTGATACCAAAGGTCGCCAGCAGCGTTTCTAACGGGCGTCCATGGAGATGGCGAATCACACCACGCTCAATGGCGACACCCACCAGACCAGACACAATGAAGGCCGCCGGAATCGCAATCCAGATAGACAGGTCGATGTGATTCGGCAGCAGCATCTGAATGATGTAGGTGGTGTAAGCGCCCAACATGATCATTTCGCCGTGGGCCATGTTGATCACCCCCATCACACCAAAGGTGATAGCCAGACCAATGGCTGCCAGCAGCAGTACCGAGCCGAGGCTCAGGCCAAAAAACAGCTGGTCGACAAAGCCGTAGAACTCGACTTTCTCCTGAATCTTGCTCAAAGCCTTACTGGCAGCAGCGGATGCCTTGGCGTTGTAGTCGCTGTGATCCGGCTCCATTTCCGCATACTGGCGCAGCAGGTTACGCACATCCTGCTCCAGACTGCCTGACAGCTGTTCGATAGCGTCCATTTTTTCTACATCCGAGTTGCCTTCGGCCAGGGCGTACATCGCCAGCGCCAGATCCATGGTCGCCATAACATCGGCATCGGTTTCATTTTCACGGGCTTCGCTGATGGCCAGCACCGTGCTGTCGTCGAGGTCGGACAGCAGGCTGCGAACCGCTGCGCCACGCTTGGCAGGGTCTTCGGAAGACAATTGAATGCGCGAGATAGAATCACGCAGGAAACCGCGTAACTTGTTGTTTACACGAATCTTTTTGGTATCGCGCTTGCCAAGGCCAGTGACCGGTTCAGCGGTCAGGAGGTCCTTGTAGGAGGTCTCACCGTCGACTTCCTGCTGGCCAACCACCCGCCCTGTGGCTTTTACGTAATAGAGGTCGCCATTCAGCATGGTACGGAACAGCGGCAGCATGGTTTCACCACCTTCACGTGCCAGTGCTTCCAGCACAGGAATGGCTTTGGTCAGCGACTTTTCTGTCAGCTGCTGCACCAGTTTCGGAATGGTTTCAGAGTCGGAATGGCCGGCCTGAATGGCAGCTTCAGCGGCGTCAGGCTCGGCGCCATGGGAAAGCGCGGGCAGCAAACACCCCATCAGCCAGAAACTGATGCACATTAGTTTTTTCACGTTGATCTCCGCTTCGGTTGTAACACCCCGCAGTGGCGGGTGAAGCTGTGGATAAATGGGTGGTGCGAGGTCGTTTTAATTTGAAGGTACAGCAGGCTATCCGTTAAGTGACATTCCTTACTGCACCCGCAAATACATGCGTCTTCACCGGATTCACATCGGAGCAGGATGGGCCAAGCCCATCGGTTGTTGGGCGGGGCCCAACCTACCCTGACGTTAACATCCGGAGGAATTGAACCCGGTATCAGGGATACCCGGTTCCAGTTCCTCCGACAGTCTCCAGGAACAAGCCTTACTCGGCAGTGGCCATGCTGCCACCACACGACTTGGTCTTGACGTTGTAGTTGCCGCACTCGGTAGGCGCAGTCCAGTCAGCGATCAGGTCCTTGGAACCTGGCAGGAAGTCGGACCATGCGTCACCAGCCACCACGCCGTCGGTTTCCCAAACCACTTCAAACTGGCCGTCGTCCTGAATTTCGCCAATCAGAACCGGCTTGCTCAGGTGGTGGTTTTTGTTCATCACCGCAACACCACCCGTCAGGTTCTTCACTTCCTGACCGATCATGGCTTTTTCAACCGCGTCTACGTCGGTAGTACCGGCTTTCTCAACCGCTTGCGCCCACATTTTGAAACCAATGTAAGTCGCTTCCATCGGGTCGTTGGTGACGCGGTCTTCGTTCTTGATGAAGGTTTTCCAGGTATCGATGAACTGTTCGTTTTCCGCGGTATCCACGGACTGGAAGTAGTTCCAGGCGGCCAGGTGGCCTACCAATGGTTTGGTGTCGATACCGGACAGTTCTTCTTCACCTACCGAGAAGGCAACCACCGGGATGTCTTCCGCAGAGATACCCTGGTTACCCAGTTCCTTGTAGAAAGGTACGTTGGCGTCGCCGTTGATGGTAGAAACCACGGCAGTCTTCTTACCCTTGCTGCCGAATTTCTTGATGTCGGAAACGATGGACTGCCAATCGGAATGACCGAATGGGGTGTAGTTCACCATGATGTCCTTGGCGTCCACGCCTTTGGACTTCAGGTAAGCTTCCAGAATCTTGTTGGTGGTGCGTGGGTAAACGTAGTCGGTGCCAGCCAGTACCCAACGCTCAACGTCGAGGTCGTTCATCAGGTAGTCAACCGCTGGAATGGCCTGCTGGTTCGGCGCTGCACCGGTGTAGAACACGTTTTTGGAAGACTCTTCACCTTCGTACTGAACCGGGTAGAACATCAGGCCGTTCAGTTCTTCAATCACTGGCAGTACCGATTTACGGGACACTGACGTCCAACAACCGAAAATCACATCCACGTCTTTTTCAGTCAGCAGCTCACGGGTTTTTTCCGCAAACAGAGGCCAGTTGGAAGCCGGGTCAACCACGACAGGCTCGAGCTTTTTGCCCAACAAACCGCCTGCCTTGTTCTGCTCTTCCACCATCATCAGTACGGTGTCTTTCAGCGTGGTTTCGGAGATCGCCATGGTGCCGGACAGGGAGTGCAGTACACCGACTTTAATGGTGTCTTCTGCGGTCGCGGTAAAGGTAACCATGGACGTACCCAGTGCCAGAGTGACACCTGCAAACAGCTTGTTGAATTTCATATCGAGTTCCTGTGCTCGTTATCGTTTGTGGCCAGATGGCCTTCCCCAGAACAGTTTCAGTATTCGATATTCTTGTAACGGCAGGTATTGGCCGATTAACGCAAGCCCATGCGTTGTTTTACGTAGCGGGGTACGTCATTTGACGTAGGTGCTCTGGCGTCTGGCGCCTGGCCAATAGCGTGGGAGGGAGCTTGCTCTCGATAAACCATCGCCAGCAAAGCAACAAAGTAAAAACAGCAGGCACAAAAAAGCCGCTCAAAGAGCGGCACAAGGGTATCCAACCAGCATGATCAAGGGAGCTAAGACCATGGTTACCTGGCTGAGGGGCAACGACTGCGCCCACTCCAACGACGGAGAGCCGATCAGGAGTTGCGCGCAGCCATAATCTGTTCGTACATTTTGGTGATGTCGTTCATTTTCCAGAGGATGGATTCGGTGGTCACTGAGATAACGGTCGGCACATAGCGACCGGATTCATCCAGTTTGAAGCCGCTTTGCGAGAAGGCCCATTGGCTGCCTACCCGTTGCAGGGCTTGCTCGACTTCCGGGGTGTTCATGCCAGAGGCTTGCAGTTTTTGCAGGGATTTTTCGAACAGCGCGATGGAGTCGGAAAATTCCTGACGTACTTCATCGGAATCAATGCGCCAATACATCGCCAGATAGGCCTTGGCAATGCGCTGCGACAACATCCGCTGACGGCCGGAAATATTGACCAGCTCGGCACTTGGGACGTTGGCGAATTTGGCAATCTCCACCACCACGTCGTTACAGGCCGTCAGCAGCTGGCGGTTTTCTTCCATAAACCCGAGGATTTGTTCTTTGTTGGGTTTTTTCAGCAAGCCACCACGATGCTGGTTCCAGATGCCTTGCACCTTGTTCAGGCGGGCTTTGATCTGGTCGGTGGGTGCGTAGTTCATCAGCGCTTCCAGGCGCTCTTCGAACAGCCCCATGGATTCGTCAAGCTGCTGCTGGGCAACGTCGGTTTTAACGTCGGCACCAATCATCAAATAGCTTTTCATCATGCGCTGGGACAGCATGCGCTGGCTGCCGGAAACGTTGATGGCCTCGGCGTCGTTCATGGCAAATGAGGGAACGCTGAAGCCCAGCAGGCTGGCAAGTACCAGCAAGGAAGTGATCAGGTTTTTCATTCGATCCTCCACTCTCTGTAGTCGGGTAACTGTGATACCACAGCGATCTCCCGAAGAGCGGACAAAAAAATAGCCAACCTCACAGGAGATCAGCTTTGATCTGCGATCAAATGACGGCTGGAGGGGATATCCCCAGCCTGCATCGGAGTCTTGCAAGTGCTCCGCCGTTGGAACACTGTTACTAAACTACCCGAAGAGTTGAGTGGTGAACAGAATTGTAGGACAACTCACTTTGCCAATACCGACAATTGAATGCCCGTTTAGCTATTTTGACCTTGAACACTGTTACAAAAGCTGTCAGTAGCGACGCCTTACTCGACAGCCAGCAATCGCAGTGCTACGCCTGCCGCCGCCGTGCGGTTTTCCACCCCCAGTTTCACAAACACCTGCTCCAGATGCTTGTTCACAGTACGTGGGCTCATGCCCAGAATTTCAGCGGCATCGCGGTTGGCCTTGCCATTGGCAATCCAGTACAAGACTTCCGACTCCCGCTCGGTCAGGCCCAACTGCTGACGCAGCATGGCGGCCCCGGTGGGGCGTTCGCCGTCAATCAGCTTCAACAGCGCCTGACCATTGCTCTGGGTTTCGACAAAGCGTACCGACAAGGGGTAGGAAATATCGTTAAACACCAGTGTCTGCCCGGCGGAAAGAGGCTGACTCAGCCACTGCTGTAACTGCGGTGCCAGCACCGCTTTCAGGGTCAGGTCATCGACCCGGGCTTTGGACAGCAAAGCATGAACCTGCGGGGTCGCCCAGCTGGGCAGGCCATCGACAGCCACCGTGAGCAGGTGCTGGCCGGTGGAGTCCAGTGCCGTGTGTGCACTGTGGGTAAGACGGGCATTCTTCAAATGTACCCGCATGCGGGCCAGCAATTCCTGCGGTTTGATTGGCTTGGTGAGGTAGTCGACACCGCCAGCATCCAGACCTTTCACCACGTGCTCGGTTTCGGTCAGGCCGGTCATAAAGATCACTGGAATGGCGGCCAGCTCAGGGTCGCTTTTCAGCAACCGACAGGCTTCAAAACCGTCCATGTTCGGCATGATGGCATCCATCAGGATCATGTCCGGCTTCATTTTGCGGGCAATGTTGAGCGCCTGACGGCCTTCCAGCGCCACCAGCACCTCGACTCCGGCGGCTTCCAGGGCGTCGTTGATCAGGCTCAGTGAATCGGGGGAGTCGTCCACCACCAACACCATGTCCGCCCGGCTTTCGGGAGCGGTGGTACTGGCAAAACCGGATTCCGTTGTGGACATCATGACGGGAGCATTCCTGCTTCTGAAAACTGCAAAGGAGTTTGATTCTCGTCGATAAGCTTCATCAAACACAAGCGCCATGGTCCGATTTGCCCAGTCAATCCCGTGCTCTGCTGGGCCATTTGGCGGGCCGGTGTGGTCAGAGTCATGTCAGAGTCATGATTGTGTGCTGTCCGGTTGGGCATCCGCCAGCAGTTGTTCGCAGGCGTGCTGCAATCCCTGATACTGATACCCTGCCGCTAACTGTTGCAATGACGTCAGCCAACCCGGCTTAGCGGTGTCAGTGGCTATAGCGATGTCAGTAGCGATATCAGTAGCCACAACACTGTCAGTCAGCGCCTCCAGACACTGCTGGACGCCCTTGCGATAGCCCATTTCCGCATACGCCATCAGCTCGCGCAGCTGTTGCTGCTGATGTTCATTCAGTTGCTCGAGTTTTGCCTCTTCCGAGGCCGTTGCAGCGGTGGACGGCTGCGCCCAGGACCACTGCAATTGCAGTTGTTCCGCCAGTACGCTCAACAGCCGTCGGTTAGCCACCGGCTTGACCAGATAGTCGTTGTAAATGGCCTGTTCATCGGCACTGCGATCCTGCTCCTGAGCATCCGCCGATAGCATCACCAAAGGCACGTCGAGCCCTTGCTGACGCAACAGCGCCGCCAGTTGCAAACCGCTCATGCCCGGCATTGAGATGTCCAGCAAAAACAGATCCGGCACCTTGCCCATCAGCTCGTCCAGCAAGCCAAGGCACTGCTCGGCGCTGCTGGCTTCCAGCACCTGAAAGCCCAACGGCCGTAGCAAATCGGCCAATAATCCCCGTACCACCGGATCATCGTCGACTAGCATCAGCGTACGTTGATAGCCCTGGTAACCAACCAGATGACGGGTATCGGCCAGCTCGTCTTCAGAGCGGGCGCTGTCGGTTTGGTCGCTCAGCCACGGCAACATCAGCGAAACCCGGAAGCAACTGCCCTTGCCCGGCTCACTGTCGACTTGCAAATCGCCGCCCATGATGTCGACCAGCAGCCGCACAATGGTCAGTCCGAGGCCGGTGCCCGGCAGGCTGGCGGTGGCCTGATCACGGACGCGCTCGAACGGGTCAAAAATCCGCTTGAGTGCCTCGCCATCAATGCCCGGCCCGGTGTCCCGAATAGAAAACTCCGCCACCTGATTGCGGTAGCGAATGTCGAAATGCACCTCACCCGACGGGGTGTATTTCACCGCATTCGACAGCAGGTTGATCAGAATCTGGCGCAGACGTTTTTCATCGGCCATGGTCCACTGCGGCAGCTTGCCCTGCACCGAGCTCTCAAACCGAATGCCCTTTTTGCTGGCTTCCATGGCAAACATGGCTTGCAGCTGGTCAATCACGGCAGGCAGCTCGACCCGCTCGCGGAACAGCTCCAGCCGCCCGGCTTCAATGCGGGAAATATCCAGCAGACCGTCGATCAGGTCGGTCAGGTACTGGCCCGAACGCTGGATAATTTGCAGACCATTGCGATGAAAATCCGGGGTATCGGTGCGGTTATCCAGCAGGTGGGCGTAACCGATCACCGATTGCAGTGGCGTTCTCAGCTCGTGACTGATGCCCGTCAAATAACGGCTCTTGGCGGCATTGGCACGCTCAGCCAGCTCCTTGGCCTGTTGCAGCTCGCGGTCGGTTTCCTCGTGGGCCTCGATTTCGGTCATCAGCTTGCGGGTCTGGCGGTTGGATTCCTTTTGCGCCACCACGCGGCTTTCATGGGCCAGCAGGAACAACCAGGACACCACCCCGGAAACAATCAGCAGGGTGAAAAACAAGGTCCAGAGGGTTTGCTGCAACAGCTCAATCTCGGCCGCCGACTGCGGTGCCATCTGCCGGTAAATCAACGCCAGCAAGGCGGCATTGAGCAGGTTCACCACCAGCAACAAACCCACAAACTGCCCCAGCCGGGAGTTCACCAGCCTGACGGTGGCGGTGGAGACAAACTTCGACAGGAAATGGGTAATCTGCCGCGACACCCGGCCGTAGGGTTTGCAGGCATCCATGCAGCGCACATCGAGGCTGCAACACAAGGAACAGATGGGCAGTGCATAGGCCGGGCACCAGCTCATGTCTTCCGGCTCGAAGTGGTTTTCACACACACCGCACTTATGGGTACCGCTGTGGCTGTGCTGCAAGGCATCGGGCAACGGTCGTCCTTGCGTTGCCGCATCCACCGGTGCCGGGGTCAGTGCCAGTTCATCCAGCTCTGGTGAGGTACGCGCCAGATAGTATTTGCCGCCGGTCATCCAGGCGATAAAGGGCACCGCGATAAAACACACCAACAGGCTGACAAAGTGACTCAGGGTCGCCAGCACATCGCCAAATACCCCGAGATACGACAACACTCCCAGCGTCGTCGCCAGCAGCATGGAGCCAACCCCAACCGGGTTGATGTCGTACAGGTGCGCCCGTTTGAACTCGAGGGTTTTCGGGCTCAGGCCCAGCGGTTTGTTGATCAACAGATCAGCCGCCAGCGAACCCAACCAGCTGACCGCCAGAATCGCAAACACCCCCAGTACCGCTTCCAGCGCCTGATAAATGCCCAATTCCATCAACAGCAAGGCAATGGTGACGTTGAACACCAGCCACACCACCCGGCCCGGATGGGAATGCGTCAGCCGCGAGAAAAAATTCGACCAGGCAATCGAGCCCGCATAGGCGTTGGTGACGTTAATTTTCATCTGCGAAATGATCACCATCAGCGCCGCCAGCAGCAGTGCCGTTCCCTCTGACTGGGTCAGGTAAAAATACACCCGCTGATACATATGGGTCGGATCGGTGGCTTCGGCGTAGCTCATGCCCTGGGTAATGGCCAGATAGGCCAGAAACGAGCCCAGCAGCATTTTGATCATGCCGATCAACACCCAGCCCGGCCCCGCCAGAATCAGCCAGAACCACCAGCGTTTGCGGTTGTTGTCGTTTTTCGGCGGCATAAATCGCAAATAATCCACCTGCTCGCCGATTTGCGGCACCAGTGCAAAAAACACCGAGGCAGCCGCCCCAAACAGCAGGATGTTGAAGCTGCCGGCAGCGCTGTTGACGGCACCGGCGGCAACATCCGCTTCCGGTAGGCTGTCCGCCGCTGGCAAGGCCTGCCCAAGGCCACTGAAACCGGTCCAGGCGGCCAAATGCTCCGACTCGTTAATGATCACCACCGCCAGTGCCGCCAGCTGCAAGGCCACCCACAACAACTGGGTGCCTGACTGGAATTTACTGATGGTCTTGATGCCGTGGGTCACAATCGGAATCACCGCCACCGCACAAAGGAAGTAACCAATCGCTAACGGCACACCCAGCAGGGCATGCAGAGCACCGGCCAGAATCACCGCCTCGATGGCAAAGAAAATAAACGTGAAGGTGGCGTAAATCAGCGAGGTCAGGGTCGAGCCCAAATAGCCAAAGCCTGCTCCGCGGGTCAGCAAATCGATATCGAGTCCGTGACGGGCGGAGTAGTAGGTGATCGGGAAACCGGTGATAAAAAACAACAGACACACCACCAGCATAGCAGCGACGGTGTTGGTAAAGCCGTAATTCAGGGTAACCGCTGCGGCTATGCCTTCCAGCGCCAGAAACGCTGTGGCGCCCAGCGCCGTTTGCGCCACCCGTTCGATCGACATCCGGCGACCGCTACGAGCGGTAAAGCGCAGCGCAAAGTCTTCCAGCGTCTGCTCGGTGACCCATTTGTTGTAGTGGCGGCGAACCTTGAATATTCGTTGAGACGCAGACATGCAAAGACAACACGCAAATCAGCGAGCATAACCACTTGCTGACGGATTACGAGCGACGAATGTGGCCAGCCCTGCAATTGGCAATTTTGTCTTGGGCAGCTGGAACACGCTCTCAGCAGGCCCTCTGCAACAAGCCCGCTGCAACAATCCGTTCTGGTTAAGGAACGTACAAAACCGAACCAGGAGCTTAAGCAAGTGCCTTATAAACAGCGCCTGCCGTTCAGTGCCTGAAACCTGATATAGCAGCTTGATATTGGAGCTTGATATTGGAGCTTGATATCGCAGTTTGGTCTCGCAGCTTGATATCGGCACGGGACAACAGGCTCAAACAACAAATACACGCCATTCCGGGGCTGGGCTACGCCCATCCCGCAGTAGAGGGATGCGCAGGAGGCAATCATGTTCAAGCCATACACCATTACGGAACGCTGGCCCGCCACCAACCCGGACATTATCCAGCTCTACAGCGTCGATACCCCCAACGGTCTGAAAGTCTCTGCCATGCTGGAAGAATGCGGTCTGGCGTATGAAAAACACCTCGTCAGCTTCAGCGACGACGAGCAACACTCGGCGGAATTCCAGTCGCTCAACCCGAACGGCAAGATCCCCGCCATCATTGATCCGCACGGCATGGACGGCAACCCACTGGGACTGTGGGAGAGCGGAGCCATCCTGATCTACCTGGCGGAGAAAACCGGCCGTTTTATCCCCAGCGATCACCACGCGCGCTACCGCACCATTCAATGGCTGATGTTCCAGATGGGTGGCATCGGCCCGATGTTCGGGCAATTTGGCCACTTCCACTCCTACGGCGGCGCCAACATTGAAGACCCCTACGCGCTGGAGCGTTATAAGGGCGAAACCCAACGTCTGCTGACGGTACTCAATGAGCGACTGCAAAACCGCACCTGGATCATGGGCAACGACTACACCATTGCCGACATCGCCAGCTGGCCATGGGTACGCGCCCTGACGGTGCACTACGAAGCCCGCGAGACATTGGAATTGAGCAATTACCCCAACGTCACCCGCTGGCTGAACCTGTGTCTGGAACGCAGCGCCAGTGTGGCGGTACTGAACGACTGATTCTGTCCTTGACGGGACAAGCCACCGGCCTCACGCTGGTGGCTCATTCGGGACACTCCGAAGGCCAGTGACCCTATCAATTAAATTGATACATAACGGCCGTTACCTAATTAGTCAGCCATAGAAGTACCCCGTAAACTCCGGCGCTTATCCTGACGATTCTGGCACCTTCCAAGCCATCTGGTGCCTGCTGGAGCCCTTCATGTTGCATGCCCTCGCCACGGCACTGACCCCCATCTTCAGTCTGATGTTGCTGGGGATTCTGTTAAGCCGCAAAACCGACTATCTGGACAGCCCCCAACTGGGCAGCCTGGTGTCCAATGTCGGGATTCCTGCCTTGCTGTTGCACTCGGTACTGGTGATGGAAATGGACGTCGAAGCCATGGGTAGCCTGATTCTGTCGACGGTGGTGATTCTGGCTTTGGTCGCCATGATCAACTGGGGACTGCTGAAGTTACTGAAGCTGAGCCCGACGTTTTATGTCTCGCCATTGACCAACCCCAACACCGGCAACCTCGGCTTGCCGGTCTGCTTCGCCTTCTTTGGACAACCGGGCCTGGCGGCCGGAATCGTGATTTCATCGGTGGTGCAGATCAGCCACTTCACCCTTGGCACCGGCACCATGTCGGGCAGCTACCACCCCAAAGCACTGTTGAAAAACGGCCCGGTAATGGCATTGCTGCTGGGCGCGCTGCTGTTGTTACTGGATTGGCAACTGCCGACCCCGGTCATGAACACTCTCGATATGCTGGGCTCTATCACCCTGCCAGTGATGCTGTTACTGCTGGGCCGCTCGGTGTCGCAGCTGAAGCTGTCCGACAAGGGCGCATTAGGGCGCGTACTGCTGTTTTCGGCCTGGCGACCGCTGGTCGGCGTCGCTGTGGCGTTTGTGGTGACCCGCTTTATGCCCCTCAGCAGCACCGAGCAGCTCACCATGATGGTGCAGATGGCCATGCCTATGGCGGTCATCAGCTACCTGCTCACCGTCAAATACGGCGGTCCGAAAGACGAAATTGCGCTGATGATTTTGCTGTCGATGCCCTTTTCGTTTCTTACCGCCAGCGCGGTCTGGTGGTTTGGCCTGCATTAAACCCCGGGGCCGCCATCGCCTGCCAATTCGGGTTATACTGGATAGCTATTCACGAACATGTTCGGATCTCTGAGACAATGATTGGCACCCTGTTTATTTTTTCGGCCCCATCCGGTGCCGGCAAAACCAGTCTGGTAAACGCCCTGCTGAAAACCACCAAGCACATTGGTGTGTCGGTATCCCACACCACCCGCGCGCCGCGTCCGGGTGAGGAAAACGGCGTGGCTTATCACTTTGTGTCTGTCGACGAATTCAAAACCATGATCGGCAACGCGGCCTTTCTGGAACACGCTCAGGTGTTCGACAACTTCTACGGTACTTCCCAGCCATGGGTGGAAAGCGAGTTGGCGGCCGGCCGCGACGTGATTCTGGAAATTGACTGGCAAGGTGCCGAGCAGGTGCGCAAGCTGATGCCGGAAGCCGTGTCGGTGTTTATTGCGCCGCCGTCCATCGAAGCCCTGCGTGAGCGCCTGACCAAGCGTGGTCAGGACGACGAAGCCACCATTGAACGCCGCATGCGCGACGCCCAGTCTGAAATGAGCCACTACTGCGAATACGACTACCTGATCATCAACGACAACTTCGACAACACCCTCGAAGAGTTGCGCTCCATTGTGATCGCCCGTCGTCACCGTCTGGAAGCCCAGCGTGAACGTCACGCCGACACCCTGCAAGGCCTGTTAAACGGCTAACTCCGTTTAACCGCAAGAATACAAAACGCCCGTCAGGAGTGATCCCGACGGGCGTTTTTATGGCCGATTTTTTGGCCAAAGGAGCGGTCACAGGGGCGGTCAGAATCAGAAACCACCCGGCGGAGTGCCGCCCATATCCCCATCTGGTGGTGTCCCGCCCATGCCACCGCCACTCATGTCATCACTGCTGTCAGAGCGGCTGTAACCATTGCTGCTGTCGATCATCAGCTCTTTCCAGGCCAACAGGGAGCCGTCCGACATTTTGTGGGTATCCAGCAGATACTCTTCGTAGCCGGTGCTCGGAAACACGGTGTCGTCGTAGTTGTAGGTATCCGGCAAACCGCGACCGGTGTCGCTGTAGTCGGTGCAGTTGGTGATGATGTCGTCGACCAACGTGTCGGCAAAACCCACCTGGGAGGTTACGTAGGTCAAGTCGTCGATGATCACCATAAAGTGAATGTGCACCGCCCGGCTCGAGTACCAGCTTGGCCAGCAGGTGCTGAACCAGACATAGCCATCGTCGTCGGTGGTTTGGGTGCCGCGAAAGAAATCGTTGCTGGTGTATTCCTCATCGCCGCCGGTGCAGAAATCCACCGCGGTCATGCCATCGCCGGAGTAGACCCCGTAGCGGTCGCAATGCCAGATATCGACCACCGCGCCAGCCACCGGATCGCAGTTTTCGTCCACCACCCTGAAGCACAAACGGGTTGGCAAACCGTCGAGCCCTTCGGAAATGTCTTCCCGCTCAACAGAATCCGAATAACAGGGGCCTTCGGTGGTTTCGGTGGTGAGGGTGCAAGTGGAATAGCTGCCCTCCTCGAAGGGGTTGGGGTACTCCACCGTGGCGTTGCTGGTGCCGCCCGTCGCCCAGTCAACATCGCTGTTGTCCTGACTCAGGGATTCCGTGCTGCTGGAATCGTCCGTCGAGCTATCAGAAGAGCTATCAGTAGCGCTATCCGAAGTGCTGTCATCGGTTGTTGTGCTGCCCGCGGTCGAGCTGTCTGAACTGCTGCCGCAGCCCACCAGACCACTAACAGGAATGGCAACGGCCAATGACGCCGAGCTGAGCAAGAGTTTGCGACGGCTGATTACGTCCATCGAAGGCGTATTTTTCATAAGAGAGTCCTCATCCATGCCATGAACAGAAACTGCTGATGGTGCTAATACCGCTGATGAGGGTAGCCCGAGAAACACTGTGTTTTTTTAAGAAAACGGCCAACCAGACAAAGCCATACCCTTCTTTACCGCCATGCCAACATTTTCATACCGCCAACGGCGTTTTGCTCACAGAGCACCACAGAGTGCCAACGTTATTCCACACTTGGCTGGTCTGGCCAGCGATGCTGGCGACCGTCTGTAGTGACCGCCAGAAAGGCTTGTTTCTGCTGTTGCAGCCACGCCAATGCTGTCGCCTGTTTGAGCATGGCAATGGTCGACAAACAACCGGCCAACAGCGCACTGCCAGACACCACCGTGACCGACGCCCAGTAGTCCACCGGGTAGCCGGTGCGCGGGTTAAGAATATGGCAATAACGACGGCCATCCAGATCAAAGCCCCGTTCGTAATTGCCACTGCTGGCAACACCACCCTGATACACCGGCAGCCCGGCCAGCGGCTGATCCGGTTGCGCGGGGTTACGCACCGCCACGAGCCAGGGTGAGCCGTCGGCCTTCGGGCCGAGCACCTGAATATCGCCGCCAAAGTCGATCAGACCGGAGCGAATGCCCAGCTGCTGACACACCGCCGCCGCCCGATCAACGGCGTATTCCTTGCCAAGGCCACCGAGGTCCAGCTCCATATCGGCGGGAATCTGAACCTGATCCGATTGCAGCTGCATACGCTCCAGCCCAATCCGCCGTAACAAGGGTTGCAGGGTCTGCGGTTCGGGAAGCCGCGGCTGGCGAAAATCCCACGCCTGTTGCAATACCCCCGAGCTGATATCAAACAGTCCGTCGCTCTGTTGAAAGCACAGCCAGGCAAAATTCAGCAACTGATGAGTCTCAGCATCAATCGGGCAAGCCAAACCGGCGCGGGCATTCAGCTGCGACAGCACGCTGTCTGGTTGATAGCGGGAATATTTGGCTTCGATACGGCGGGTCTCAGCTTCCACCGCCGCTGCTGCTTGCTGCGTCAGACGGCGGTCGTCACAGCCAAGATGCAACTCACAAGGGCCACCCAACGCCGTGAAATGACAGCGCCAGAGCCCCTCCGCAACCTCCTGGATCACCTCTCGAGTAACCATTGCGGCATCAGTACTGATAAGACACTCCCAGACTGAACAGCTGATAGTCCACCAGCCCCGGAGTTTCCTTGTCAGTATCTCCCACCAGCGCCAGACCTTCCGAGGCATCGTAGGTTTGGTAGTCCAGCGACAGCGACCAGGCCTTCCAGCCCAACTCGGAACTGAGCCCCAGCGCCAAGGCACCATAGGTCGACAAACGGGCATCCGAGCTGTGCGGGTTATTGGCATCCGGCGTTTGTTCAAGGCCATAAAACGCCGCCTGACTCTGGCGGTAGTAACGCAGCATCGGTGTCAGCTCAAAGCGCCAGTGAACCCCTGTCCAGCGGCTCACCAGCCGGGTGGTGAGAGTCTGCGAACGCACGGACCAGTCGTCCTGATACCAGCGGGCATCCAGATGCCAGCCGTTTTCTTGCCCTGGCCCCCAGCGGAGGTAGTGGCGGTAGCGACTGCTCAATGCCAGCATGGCGCGGCTGTCGGGGCGGCGATCGTCGGTTTTGTAGGGGTCGGACAGATAACCACTGCTGTGGGTAGCAACCAACCCCAGATTCAGCGCCGAATCCTTGTTCAGCACCAGCGATACGCCCTGAAACAGCGACACCGTGGTTTTGGTTGCGCCATCGGCCTGCTGACGGGCTGTGGATAACTCCGGATCAGTTGGCGACAGGGTGTCATGAGCCAGGCTCACGCCGCCCTGCAAGGTCGCCATGTCGTTAAACAGAGCCAACGAGCCATTCACCCCGGCTGCTAACGACTGATAGTCGTTTTCGCTGGAAATCGCCACCGAGCCACCCACGGTGCCCTGCTCGAAATAGCGGGTAGGCGCCAGCTTCAGGTCGATGCGGGTGTCGTCGATGCTGGCACCGCTCATCACCAGCACGCTTTGGCCGTCGCTGTTTTCGTAGGTCTGCATCGGTGATGCACCGGACATGGTTTCGTATTGCAGCTCAGAGGTCAGGTACCAGTCGTCGGCAATCGGCGTATCGAACCCCAGTTGGTGCACATTGACGCTATAGCGGTCGGTAACACCGTTGAAGGTCCGCGAGGCCGGGGCATCGTCTTCCTGATACTGGCTGTTGCGGTAACTGATGACGCGTTCGTCGGGACGCGCTTCTGCCTGTGCATCCGCCACCGGCAACGCCATACTGGCGGCCGCTGCCGACAACACCGCAAAGGCGGTTAACGGCTTCTGTTGCTGACTCATCCGTTGCACCCGCAACCACCACCAGCGGCCCCAAAACCGCCCGAGCTGGCTTCCTTGCTGCTGTGAATATGATCATCGAGGCTGCGCTTGAGGGCATTGCTGTCCCAGCTCATGACGTCAGAGCCCAAATGGCCTCGCTGCCAGGGGGCCACCTGGGCACACCCCGATGCCAGCAACAGACTGCCGCACAGTAGCCCGGCAGCAACACGAGTGATTCCCTTGTTCATGACGGGTCCGCCAATACCGCTTCAATTTGCTGACGAATCTCAGCCTCGTCCTTGCTGCTGAAGCCTGCATGCACCCAACGCACCACGCCTTTGCGGTCAATCAGGACCGCCGTTGGCATGCCCATGACCTTGTACTTCTCTGGCAGGGTCGCCATGCCATCGAACAGATTGGTGTAGGTGACGCCGTAACGTTCAACAAACTTCAGAGCCGGGGCTTGTTCGTCGTCGAGATTGACCGCCAGAATCCGCAAGCCCTCTGACGCTAGCTCCTGATGCAGGGCTTCCATAAACGGCATCGACTTGCGGCACGGCGCACACCAGGATGCCCAGAAATCCAGATACACCACCTGACCACGGTGATCCTGCAGGGATTGTTCAGCTTTAGTTCCCAGAACAGGTAAACGGAAGTCCGGTGCCGGATCACCGGCACTGACGGCCATCGCACTGGCAGGAAGCAGTCCCATTGCCACCACCGCCATTAACGTCAAAGCCGGTTTTTTCACCATACCCTGCGCCTGACGGGCCGCCGTGGCAGCACCAGCACACAATGTTGATAATTTGATACGCATTCGAAAACTCCGATGATCAGGCAAATATCCGGAACGGATTGGAACCCAGGGAATAGGATTGCACCACCGCACTGTTGTCGATTCCCAGCAAGGCACGCAGCGAGGCATTCACATGGGCTGGCGTCAACCGCTGGCCATTGGCGCTGTCGATCAGGCCGGTTTCGGTATTGATCGACTGCGCTTCAAAGCCTGGCCCACTGGCACCAAACACCCGACCGCCAGTGGCTTGAGGGTGCAGCACCATCATACTGGTTACTGGCCAGTGATCCTTGCCATTGCCGGAGTTGTAGTATGGCGTGCGGCCAAAGTCAGAGCCAATCACGATGGTGGTTCGGTCGGCCACGCCCGCATAGGTCAGCGCCTGCACCAGAAAGTGTACCCCTTCCAGCAGGTCGCCCAACCGAGGATAAGCGCTGGCGTCGTGATTGCCGTGGGTGTCAAAACCGCCGTAGTTCAGCGTTGCGCCAGCACAGAGGTTGGACGCAAACGCCGCCGCCACCACTTCGGCCTGGCTTTTCAGGTCATTGGCGCGGTTGCTGTTCCAGTTCAGGTCACGACTGACGTTGGCCTGAATGCTTTCCAGCGTTGGCACCATCAGGGCCAGGTTGTTATCGGCCCCCCGGATGTTGGCCAGCGCCTGCAATTGCTGACGACGTTGCAGCAGCTCGGCATTGTCCAGCTGACGCTGCAAACGGGCGTTACGCGCAGCGATCACCGGATCGTACAAATCAACCGACGCATCGGCGCTGCGATAGATAAAACCGCGCTGGTCGTAATACAGGTTCGGGTCGGCCAGCTGGGCAATGAAATCGGCATTGCTGGCCCGCGCCCGCGCCACCAGTGAGTCGGTGAAGTCGTAACCTCCATTGCTGATGAACGCCAGCGGCAAGGTCGGTGCAACCGCCGCCGCGTACAGCGCCGCAATGTTGGGATAACCGGTTTCTTCGTTGCCGGACCACACCACCCGCGAGCCGGTGTCGTGGTTGTTGGTTTCGGTATCGATGCCGTTGATCACCGTCAGCTGGTTGCCGTATTGGGTGAAAAAGGTGTCGAACTGGCTTTCGATCCGCGCCCGCACCTCCACGTCGTTTGATACCCCTTCCGGAATGGCGCTCCATTGAATCTGGTTAAAACGCTTGCTGCCGTCCAGCGCCACGGAGTTGGTCGAGCCTTCGTAGCGGTCGCTGTTCTCGCTGTACAAACCGTTCAGCCCTTTGGGATCGCACAGGCTGGTTGGGTCCCAGCCGCCGCTGGCGTTCACGGCAACGATGAATTGCGGCACGCTGGCAGCGTGCACACGGGATGCCGCAAACGGCGTCGCCAAAAGACCGGTGGCGGCCATCATTTGCAGAAAATTGCGTCGTTTCATGTCTGGCCTCCTTATTCGTAGACGAAGCGGTAGTCGGTCATCAGGTAGGTAATCACGGCAATCCAGGCACGGATGACGTAATCCGGATCATCGTCAATCCGTTGCTCCTCGGGCAGATTGCCATCGCTGCGCCCTTCGGCGTTGCGCTGCCACCGGGCGCGGCATTCCCACTCCAGCCAGTTACCCATCGACGGCTCCATTTGCTCATCGCTTGCAAGCAAGGCCCGGCCCTGCAGCCAGGTGGCTTCGAACAGCTGATAGGCCGCTTCCACTTCAGCATGGTCTGCGCTGACCTCTTCACCAAAGAAGGTCCAGAACAGGTAGGCGATGTTTTCACGAATGCGCTGGGCTGAAGAATCGATGGCATTGCCGTCCATGTCCTGCGGCATGGTATCGACCGCCACATCGGGGAACAGCACCCGCTCGGAAACGGCCTTGGTAAAGTCGTAGGCCACTGCCCGACAGGCCATTTCAGAGGCCATACGGTCCTGAATGGCAATCATCAGGCCGCTCGGCTCACGGATCATTTCCACGATGCTGTCGGAGTCCATGCCGCCGTACATGATGCGGTTGCTCTCGTAACGGAATTCATCCCAGCCAAAGCCAATCACGGCGTTGAGCTTGTTCTGCATTTGCTCCGGACTGAGGAAACGACTGGCACCAAACTGGCTGCTGGTGGCGTGAATGCTTTGGTCAACAGCGGCGGCGCGGAAATACGGCGACATCAGAATGCCCTTCACCGCGGTCTTGATGCGCCAGCCGTCGTTCACCATGTTGGTGGCGATGGTGTTGATCACCTTACGCTGGTCGTTGTACGCCTTCAGGTCTGCGTCACTGCCCTCGCTGCCGGGTGCGGCCAGCAGGTGGGTGGCCATCATGCCCTGATAGAGGGTGCGTACCGTCGCCCAGGCAAAGTTGGGGTCGGCGGCGGTTTCTTGCCCCAGCCATTGCAGCATGTTGCGGAAATAGCCACCGGAACCGGAAATCGGCATCGTTTTTCCATTAAACCCCGGCGCTTCGATGTCAGAACTGTCCCAGCTGTTGCGCGATGACGGCCCGGTGACGATATAACGGCCGTTGTCGGTCCAGTGCTGAAACGCCGAGGCCACCGGGTCCATCACCTGATGGCAGCCGTAACAGGCCGGGTCCAGCAGGGTCGGATTGGCAATGCCGCTGCCAACCCCGTCTTCCGGGCGATCACCTTCGATGGCCAGAATATCGATATCGAGGAAATAGTCGTAAAAGATCCGCGACCGGTGACGGTTGCGGTTGGTGTAGGTTGTCGGGTAGCGATTCAGGAACATCGGTGACGTCAGTACCCCGGCGTGTGGATAACCGCCAATGGCGTATTCGGTGTCGTGAGTAATACGCGCTGGCTTGAAGTCGGTTGGGTCGTAATAAATACGCTCACCGCTGGCCGGCACCAGCACACCGTCTTCTTCATAGGCCTCCACTTCGGCACAGACTGGCTCGTCCAGCTGGCGGAAGCTGGCCGCACCGTCGACCAATTCGGCGTCGTATACCTGTTGGCTGTACCAGTTAACCATCATGTAGTCGGCGGTCACAAACAGCGTATGGGGCTGCTCGGTCATGGCCGCGTAACGCACCAGTTCAAGCGGCTCGCGGGCAACGGCATCGTTGGCTTCGGTTCGCAGACAGCTGCGCAGACTGCTTTGCTCATCGTTCGGATACTGGTCGTTGTACCACTTGCGATTGGGGAAATCGTCGGCATCGAGCAGGTTAATGCCACCCTGGGTCAGGTTGGACGACAGGTACTTGTCGGTCAGGAACTGCTCGTTGAAGACCGTCATCAGGTATTCGTAAAAGGCGTCTTCGTTCATCACCTCATCCAGCACCGCCGACAGCCCGTCTTCACCTTCCAGACGCACCCGGTTCAGCTCGCTCTGGCTGGGTAAACGACCCAACATCAACAAGGTAGCGCGTCGCAAGGTGGCGCTGTACGGCTCGGCCGTAACACCTTCAATCGACAGCGCTGAGACCGTTGCGCTGCCACCATTAAAGGCCTGCATAATGTACTCGGCGACGTTACTGGCGCAGTCGCCCACACAGGAAGATACATTGGCCACCGGCATGGTGCGGCTGATCTCATCGGCCAAAACGTCAACGGATGAGCAGGTTGCACAGGCCACCAGCGATGACCCGACCGATGTGCCATTGCCTTCCAGACCATGACAGGAAGCGCAGCTGCTTTGGTAAATAGCACGGCCCTGTTCGTTGACCACCACCGCAGCATCACCGGATTCCGTGACGCTGCCGTCGTAACCATCGTCCATACAGCCAGACAGCAAACCCAACGCCGACAATGCCAACAGCGTGCGCAACGCCCGGCCAATAGCGTCACCGGCACTCCGTGCCAGGCTATGAGTGTCGGCTTGGGTTTGGGTTTGGGTTTGGGTTTGGGTTTGACCAGTAAACGGCCGTCGCCACGCCGCCGGGGTCAGCAAGCGGGCATAACGCTGCCGGACTCCCGCCAGGCGCCACCCGCTCGGCCACTGGTGATCAACAAGGGATCTCATCAAGGTTTCCTCAATAGGGTCACGGTGTATCAGTGTTTTTTGGGTAGTCGTTTTTGGTATTCGTTATCGGTATCCGCCGTCGCCATTGCGACCGGGATTGGGGCACTGCGCCTGACCACCCGAAAACTGCCTTACATTACCCGACACTCCATGAAGCTTTGCTAACAAAAAACACTGGTTCTGTGATCCGGTTGGCAAGGCAAATCCCGCCAATAGCCGCGCGCTGACAGAAAGTGTCAGTTAGCGCCGCTGGCCGCTACTCCTGTGCTATTCACCCTGGGACTCTCCACTGCTTTTCAACAAGACCCCTAGCGCCCGGAGCAGACGGCGGTCGAGATGCCCCGCCAGCTGGCTGCTAATGACCAATTGGCATCACAAGCCCCTTCCATCGTTCAAAAATTCAGCTACAATGTTCGGTCCTATCGATTTAAAACCATGACGGAAACCCTATGGCCCGCGTAACTGTTGAAGATTGCCTGACTAACGTTGATAACCGCTTTGAACTGGTCATGTTGGCTACCAAGCGTGCCCGCCAGATCGCCGTTGAGGGTTCTGAGCCGCTGGTTGCAGAAGAAAACGACAAGCCAACCGTTCTGGCGCTGCGCGAAATTGCTGAGGGCCTGGTAACCCCAGCGTCTGTTGCCGCACAGGAAGAAGCAGCTGCACAAGCTGACGAATACTGATCCAAAGACAGCGCATCAATCGCCGGAGATCTGAATGCCCACTCTTGATGCCCTGTCCGAGCGCCTTTCCCATTACCTGAGCCGCCAGCAAATCCAGCAGGTGCGCCGGGCCTACTACTACGCCGAACAAGCCCACGACGGACAACGTCGGCGTAGTGGTGAACCTTACATCATCCATCCGTTAGCCGTTGCCAGCATTCTGGCCGACATGCATCTGGACCATCACTCGCTGATGGCAGCCATGCTGCACGACGTGATTGAAGATACCGGGATTCCGCGTTCCGCACTGGATCAACAGTTTGGTGAAACCGTCAGCTACCTGGTAGATGGCGTCTCCAAGCTGACCCATATCCATTTCGAAGACAAAGAGCAGCAACAAGCCGAAAACTTCCAGAAAATGGCAATGGCCATGGCACGGGACATCCGTGTGATTCTGGTGAAGCTGGCTGACCGTCTGCACAACATGCGCACGCTGGGCTCCTTGCGGCCTGAAAAGCGTCGTCGCATTGCTCGCGAAACCCTGGATATCTATGCCCCGATTGCCCACCGCCTGGGCCTGAACAGCATTCGGGTAGAGATGGAAGATCTCTGCTTTGAAGCCATGCACCCGATGCGTTCCGACCTGATTCGCAAAGCGGTGAAAAAGCATCGTGGCAGCCACGCTGAAATCATCAGCAACATCGCCAACACCATTCGCAATCGCCTTAGCGAAGCCAATATTTCGGCCCGAGTGGTAGGACGCGAAAAGCACCTGTTCAGCATCTATTCGAAGATGGCGAAGTCCAAGAAAAAGGACATCGACGAAATCATGGATGTGTACGGTTTCCGCATCATCACCGATGAAGTGGACAGCTGTTACCGCATCCTTGGTATGGTCCACAGCCTCTTCAAACCGCTGCCCGGCCGCTTCAAGGATTACATCGCCATTCCCAAGGCAAATGGCTATCAGTCGTTGCACACTACCCTGTTCAATGCTGGTGAAGTGCCAATTGAAATCCAGATTCGTACCGAAGAAATGGACGCCATGGCCAACTACGGCATTGCCGCCCACTGGCTGTACAAGTCGGAAAGCGATCAGGCCAGTGGTTCCCAGCGTGCCCGCCAATGGGTGCAAAACCTGCTGGAACTGCAAAAGAACGCCGGCAGCCCGCTGGAATTTGTCGAGCACGTGAAGTTCGACCTGTTCCCGGAAGAAATCTACGTGTTCACGCCAAAAGGCAAGATCATGACGCTGCCCGCCGGGGCAACGCCCATCGACTTTGCCTACGCCGTGCACACCGACATTGGCAACCAGTGCATTGCCTGTCGTATCGACCGGCAGTTGTCGCCGCTCAGCGCCAAGCTCAGCAGCGGCCAGACGGTACAGGTGGTCACCGCCCCTAACGCCCAGCCGAACCCGGCCTGGCTCAATTTTGTGGTGTCCGGCAAAGCCCGTTCCGGTATTCGCAGCTACCTCAAGAGCCAGCGTCGTTCCGAATCCGTGGTGTTGGGTGAGCGGCTGCTGAACAAGGCCCTGGCGGCGTTCGACAAGTCACTCAACGACATCGCTCTGGAACAGATCGACCTGGTGCTGAAGGAAACCAACAACAAGGAACTGGAAGACCTGTTGGAAGAAATCGGCTCCGGTAACCGCATGGCACCGCTGATTGCCCGCCGCTTCCTGGCCGCCACCCGTGACGCCGACATTAACCTCGAATCGACCCCGGAAACCCCGTTGTCGATCAAGGGTACCGAAGGCTTGCTGGTGAGTTTTGCCAAGTGCTGCAGCCCGATTCCTGGCGATCCGATTGTTGGTCACGTCAGCTCTGGCAAAGGCATCGTGGTACACACCGAAACCTGCCGTAACATCGGTGATATTCGCAGCAATCCGGAAAAATGCGTGGCCCTGAGCTGGGACAAGGACATCGACAGCGACTTCACCGTCAGCCTCAAGGTGTACATGGAGACCCGCCGCGGCCTGATCGTGGCTCTGGCGTCTGCCATCAACATGGCCGATGCCACCATTGAGAACATCAATGTCGAAGAGCGTGATGCCCGCCTCAGCGTCACCAACCTGAAGGTCAACATCACCGGCCGTAAGCACCTTGCCCGGGTGATGCGCAAGCTGCGTAACATTGCCGGGGTCAACAAGATCGTGCGGTTGAAAAACTGATCATCGGCCTGCGATCAGCCAATGATTAGCCTGTGAAAAAGAAACAAAAAAGCCGCTGACGAATCAGCGGCTTTTTTGTTGTTGGCGATGCGGTTATTGCTGTCAGTTTTAAGCCATCCGGCTGAACACTCAGGAGTATCCCAATTCGGTCAGAATCTCATCGTAGCCCTGACGGAAGCCCTGATACCTGAATTCATACCCCAGCGCTTTCAGGCGGTCATTGCGACAGCGGCGGTTGGCCCGTCGGCTGGCTTCCGGCATGTCGTGATCCGGGTCGACATCGTCGATGCGCTCCTTGATCCACTCCAGCACATCAAACAGCGGCGCAGGCTCATCATCGGTGGCCAGATAGAGGGTATCGAGCGCCTCGTCCGCCAGTGCCTTCTCGGCCAGAAATTTCAGTACCCCGATGCAATCATCGCGGTGAATGCGATTGGTCCAGATCGGCGGCTCGGGGTCACAATGATTGCCCCTGCGGGCCTGCTCGATCATGCGATTACGACCCGGGCCATAAATCCCGGTAAAGCGCACGACCGTGGCGGGAAAACGGCTGTCCAGTAACGCCTGTTCGGCCAGCAAATGCTCTTTACCGGCAAACGCTGCCGGTTGGGTTTCTGACTGCTCGTCGACCCATTCGCCATTCATCTGATGGTAAACACTGGTGCTGGAGACAAACAGGAAGCGTTTGAGCGCTTGCTGCGGTAATGCCTGAATCACGTTTTTCAGGCCATTAACGTAAAACTCATGATACGACTCGCGGGAAAACACCGGCGAGGCAATGCTGTAAACCACCAGATCGAGATCGTCCGGCAGCGCCAGCAGGGTTTCGGGGTCGGTCACATCGGCCTGAATCCATTGCACACCGGGAATCTCGTTGCGCTCGGCAGCACTGCGACGCAGCGCCCAGACATCGTGCTGAGCCACCATGGCCGCTGCCAAACCACCACCGATGTCTCCTGCCCCAATAATCAGAATACGAGCCATCTGTTTCTCCTTACATTCACCGTTTGCACGTTCAGGGCTTGCCGCCCATAAAAACAGTTTAGGTGCTGACGCTCAGGTTCGTAAGACTGAATAAAACGATTCTGTCGTCAGCTATTTACTTGAGGCCAATGATAGGTAAACTAAATCAAATTCTTCATCGCTATGAAGGCAACCAATTATGACCTTGACCGAACTGAAATACATCGTAACCCTGTCTCAGGAAAAGCATTTTGGCCGCGCCGCGGAAAAGTGCTTTGTCAGCCAGCCTACCCTGAGTGTTGCCATCAAGAAACTCGAAAATGAGCTGGATATTGCGATTTTCGAGCGCAGCAAAAGTTCGGTGTCGGTGACCCCACTAGGTGAACGCATCGTCGCCCAGGCCCAACGGGTACTGGAAGAAGCCCGCTCCATCCGCGAGCTGGCCAGTGCCGGCAAGGACCAGCTGAGCTCACCGCTGAAAATTGGTGCCATTTTCACCATCGGGCCGTACCTGTTCCCGCATCTGGTGCCACAAATCCACCAGCGCGCGCCCTCCATGCCGCTGTACCTGGAAGAGAACTACACCGGCACCCTGCGCCGCCAACTGCGCGACGGCGACCTCGATGCCATCATTGTGGCGTTGCCGTTCAACGAACCCGATGTACTGACCCGGCCGCTGTACGATGAAAACTTTGTGGTAGTGCTGCCAAAGAACCACCCGTGGAAGAATCAGCAAACCATCGAGCCCGAACAACTGGCCGATGAAGACCTGCTGATGCTGGGCGAAGGCCACTGTTTCCGCGATCAGGTGTTCGAGCACTGCCCGGCCCTGAGCCGCAAGCACCACACCCGTTTGGGCAGTGTGCTGGAGGGCAGCTCGCTGGAAACCCTCAAGCACATGGTGGCGTCCGGATTGGGCATTACCGTGCTGCCGGAATCCGCCATCAGCAATCTGGATCGCAATCTGGTGATTACCCGTCCGTTCACCAATCCACAGCCATTCCGCACCGTGGCACTGGCGTGGCGCGCCAGCTTCCCTCGCGGTCAGGCCGTCGACCTGCTGATCGAAACTGCCCGTCAGTGCAGCATCAGCCGCTAAGCGGCCAACGCCCCGGGAACGCAGTATCGCCATGGACCCGCAACTGGATCTGACCCGCCTCAAGGGCGTCGGGCCCAAGCTCAAGGAGCAGCTCCAGCGCCTCAATATTGAGTCGCTGGCGGAGCTGCTGTTTCACCTGCCATTTCGCTATGAAGACCGCAGCCGCATCCAGATGATTGGCAGCCTGCAACACCAGCAGCCCGCGGTGATTCAGGGCGAAGTGCGCAGCGCCGACGTGCTGTTTGGCAAGCGTCGCTCGATGCTGGTGAAACTGGCCGACCACAGCGGTGTGATCAGCCTGCGCTTCTATCATTTCAACGCCAAGCAGAAAAACCAGTTCCGCAAGGGCGCGTTGGTGCGCTGCTATGGCGAAGCCCGTCGGGGTGCCAGCGGGCTGGAGCTGTATCACCCGGAATACCAGCTACTGGACGATGCCTCGGAAGAATTGCCCGAAGCACGCCTGACGCCGGTCTATCCCGCTACCGAAGGCATCAGCCAGCAACGACTGCGGCTGCTAATGGAACAGGCGCTGGAATTTCTGCGTGACGACAGCGTACCGCTCAACGACTTGCTGCCCCCTCAATGGCTGGCCGAATGGCACTTGCCGACGCTCAAACAGGCGCTGCTGTTTTTGCATCAGCCGCCCGCCGACGTGCAACTGGAGCAACTGCTGAACGGCAGCCACACCGCCCAACGTCGACTGATTCTGGAAGAACTGCTGGCGCATCAGCTATCGATGCATCGACTGCGTTCAAAAGTGCAGCAAGACGGTGCCCCCGTGATGACACCTGCAGGCACGCTGAAGCAACAGCTGGTCGCGGCCCTGCCATTTACTCCCACCAACGCCCAGCAGCGGGTCACCGGAGAGATTCTCAACGATCTCAGCAAGCCAGTGCCCACGCTACGGCTGGTGCAAGGGGACGTCGGCTCCGGCAAAACCCTGGTCGCCGCCATGGCCGCTTGTCAGGCGCTGGAAAGCGGTTTTCAGGTGGCCTTGATGGCACCCACCGAAATTCTCGCCGAGCAGCACTTTATCAATATGACCCGCTGGTTCGAGCCACTGGGCATCAAAACCGGCTGGCTGGGAGGCAAGACCCGCGGCAAAGCCCGTAATGAATCCTTGCAGGCCATCGCCAGCGGTGATGCCCAACTGGTGATTGGTACCCATGCGCTGTTTCAGGACGAAGTGCAGTTCCAGCAGCTGGGGCTGGTGATCATCGACGAGCAACACCGTTTTGGCGTCCACCAGCGGCTGTCGCTGAAGGAAAAGGGCAACCTCAATGGCCAGTCACCCCACCAGCTGATCATGACCGCAACGCCCATTCCACGGACGCTGGCGATGAGCGCCTACGCCGATCTCGATACTTCCATCATTGACGAGCTCCCCCCCGGACGTAGTCCGATCCAGACCGTCGCAGTATCGGACAACCGCCGCGAAGAAGTCATCTACCGGGTGGCCAGCGCCTGTCAGGGCGGCGCCCAGGCGTACTGGGTGTGCACCCTGATTGAAGAAAGCGAAGCACTGCAATGCCAGGCCGCTGAAAACACCGCCGCCGAACTCACCGAACAACTGCCGAACTTGCGGATTGGCCTGGTGCATGGCCGTCTCAAAGCGCAGGAAAAAGCCGCCATCATGGCGCAATTCAAGGCCCACGAACTCGATTTACTGGTGGCCACCACCGTGATTGAAGTGGGCGTCGATGTGCCTAACGCCAGTTTGATGGTGATTGAAAACCCGGAACGACTGGGACTGGCACAGCTGCACCAGCTGCGTGGTCGCGTTGGCCGGGGCTCAGTCGCCAGCCATTGCGTGCTGCTGTACAAAACGCCGCTGTCGATGACCGGTAAACAGCGCCTGCAAGTGATGCGCGACAGCCAGGACGGCTTCTACATTGCCGAACAGGACTTGATGATTCGCGGCCCCGGCGAGGTACTGGGCACTCGCCAGACTGGCCTGCAAACCTTGCGGGTGGCCGATTTACAACGGGATGGCGAGCTGCTGCCAGCAGTACGCGAAATGGCCACGCACTTGTGGAATAACCATCCATCGGTAGTCGATCCGCTGATCGATCGCTGGCTTGGTGAAGCCGAACGCTTCGCCGGTGTGTAATCAGGCTTTCTCTCGACACCTGACACCTGACACCTGACACCTGACACCCGACACCCGACACCCGACACCCGACACCCGACACCCGACACCCGACACCCGACACCCGACACCCGACACCCGACACCCAGCATTCCCCGCCAGCCGACAGAACAAGCCAGTTTCGCCGCATCGGCGCAAAATTTTCCGCCAGCCTTGCCACGCTGAACTATATTTTTCTAATAGCCTGAGATTCCGGAAGCCTGACACCGCAGCCGTTGCTGCCAATCATCACGCCTCCACGGACTCAGCGCCTCATCAAACGACAATTTGAGATGTTGGAGTAGGTAATGGCAATACCGGCCTCTGTGCAAAAGGTTCTGGACGAATGGAACGTCGAATACTCGATATCTGATGGTTTTCAAAACGAGCGGACGATGATCGAAACCGGATTCGGCACTACCCCAGGCAATTACGCCAAGGTTATTTTTCTCAAGGACACCGCGGGCAAGGTGCAGGTGGTGATTCCTGCCAACCGCATGCTCGACCTCAACCTGATTTCCCACCAGACCGGCCGTCAGTTCAGCGCCGTACCGCCAGAAGAGCTGGCACAGCTGAAACGCCAGTTAGGGCTGGATGATTTTCCGGCACTGCCGCAACTGACCCGACTCGACAGTCTGGTTGACCGCAGCTTGCTGGAGTATTCCGAACTGTTTATCCAAACCGGCCATGGCGACCAGCACCTGAGCATGCCAACCGACCAGTTCCGGGCGCTGACCGCCAGCTCACAAATTGGCAACTACACCGCCGCCCTGCAAATCGATGTGCTGCACAACGACGCCAGCGCCGATCAGGAAGATGTTCATGCTGCGGTCGAACAATTTACCCCACTGCGTATCCAGCAACGCCTGCAAGACACCCTCGACCTGCCGCCGCTGCCGGAAACCGCCCGCAAGATCATTGAACTGCGGGTCGACCCTGACGCCGATACCGTCACACTGGCGCGTACCATTGAAGTCGACCCTTCGATTGCCGCCCAGGTGATGAGCTGGGCCCGCTCGCCCTACTACCGCTCACGCGGCAACATCAACACGGTGGAAGAAGCCGTGCTGCGGGTACTGGGATTTGATCTGGTGATGAACCTGTCATTGGGGCTTGCTCTGGGCCGCACGCTGAGCGTGCCAAGAGAAGGCCCACACGGCTACACGCCGTTCTGGCAACAAGCGGTGATGGGCGCGGCACTGGCAAGCGAATTGACCCGCAAGATCAAGGGCAAGAAAAAGCCGGACAGCGGCCTGGCCTACCTGTGCGGCTTGCTGCACAACTTTGGCTATCTGGTGTTAGGTCAGGTATTTCCGCCGCAGTTTTCGCTGATTAACCGTCATATTGAAGCCAACCCCCACATCAACCGCTTCTACATTGAACGGCATTTGCTGGGGCTGTGCCGGGAACAGATGGCCAGCCTGCTGCTGGGCCAGTGGAATTTACCCGCGGAGGCCGTGCTGGCCATTCGTCAGCAGCACAACCCGTTCTATTGTGGCGACCACGACAACTATGCCCAGCTGCTGTACGTCACCACTCGGGCACTGCGCCAGCGGGGCTATGGCGACGGCCCGGTCGAGGCGCTTGATCCCAACGTGCTGGACGCATTGGGCTTGACGCAGGAAACCGTCGACGAGGTCGCCGATGAACTGATTGAACACGTGGGAGAATTGGCGGATATGGTCACGGCGCTGTCTTCCTGACAGCCCGGCCATCAGCGCTGTTAAATCACGGTATTCAAGCGCCCTGACGGCCGTCAGGGACGAAATATGTCCGAGTGTTTCAGCTCAGGAATCACTTCCAGCAAGCCGTCCAGTCCCATCCGCCGCAAGTGGCGTTGGTTACGCTCGGGAATCCGCTCCGGGTGGCTTACCGACGCCAGCGCCTGCTCCATGTCGTCTTCCCGAATCAGGTGCAACATAGGGTACGGAGAACGGTTGGTGAAATTGCTCGGATCTTCCGGCGCTTCGCCTTCAAAGCAGTATTGCGGATGAAAGGTCGCCAGCTGAATCACCCCTTCGTGGCCCATTTGCTGCAACAACTCGTCGCAAATCATGGCCCAGTTCCAGTACTCGTCAAAGTCCTGCAAGGCATGAGGCACCACAAACAAGGCGGTCGGAAGTTCGGCGGGATCGGCATCGACCACTTCGGCCAACAGATCCATGAATTCTTTGGTGATCTGATTCAGATCGGAGGAGTCACTGACCCGGATGGCCAGTTTCGGCATAACCGGATGGGCGAAAGGACAGAGTCCCTCGCCCACCACCAGCCGGGAAACCCAAAGGTGGGTTAATGCTTCGGCTGTCATCACTGTTGCTTATTGAACAGCGTCTTTCAGACCTTTACCTGGCTTGAAAGCAGGTACTTTGGCAGCAGGAATGGTGATAGCAGCACCAGTCTGTGGGTTTTTGCCCTGACGCTCAGCGCGGTTACGTACTTCGAAAGTACCGAAACCGATCAGGCTTACGTTGTCGCCTTCAGCCAGAGCCTGAGCGATACGGTCAGTGATCACAGTGATCACTTCAGACGCTTTTTCCTTGCTCAGGTCAGTTTTCTCTGCAATGGCCGCTGCCAATTCTGGTTTACGCATGAAATATCCTCTCTATGAAAGATACGGGTTATACCAACCCGATTTTAAAAATAAAGGCACACCTGTGAGCCCCGACCGTCCACAAGGTTCTGTAAATATCACAAAAGCTCGTAAATGCCGTCGGATCTGATCCCGACAAAACCGATCAACCCGTGGCAAAAGCCGGTCGATGACGCTGACCGGGTCAACAGGGCTACACCATATCCTCGCCCAGCGGCTGAATAAAACAAATTGCCGTTTCAAGCCAGCATTGCCCAAATTGTAGCCTGAGCCGCATGGTTACTGGGACCGGCCGCCTAAGCTACTGTCGAAATCGGCGAAAATCAATGGAAGAAAGCCCGACTCTTGCCAGTATTTGTGATTTGGCGCATGCTCCGCCGCCATGATTTCCCCGATTGCCTGCCAAACGCGCCCCTTTTTCACACCCGCTCCGCCGTGGAGCGGCCTGCACCGCAGCGCCGCGCTGCCATTACCGGCATCCCAGCGGCGCTGGCTGACCGACACCGGATCACTGACCCTGAGACTGTCCCGAATGGATCAACGCCAGTTCAGCGTCACACTCGTCAGCGAGCGTCAGGGACGTGCCAATCCGATCGAAAGCCGCGACCTGGGCTTACCCACCAGAGCCCCTGTGTGGATTCGGGAAGTACTGCTGTTGCTTGATGACGACTTGCAGGTTGAGGCGCGTACCGTTATTCCGATGCGCTATTTGCGCCAACTGGGCAACCCGGTACGCCGTCTGGGCAACCGCTCACTGGGCAGCTTCCTGTTTCGCCACCCACAACTGCAACGCCAGCCGATGCGGTTTTGCCGTCAGCCGACGCACAAAAGCGCCCGCGGCCGTCTGCAAGACCCCGTCACCAGCCCCTGGTGCCGCCGTTCGGTGTTTCACATTGGCACCAGCAAACTGTTGGTCAGCGAGGCATTTGCCAGTACCCTGCTCAGCGGCCAGCCCTGAAGGCCGCGCACCAACCCGATTTCGACCCGCACCACAGCAAGGACCCCGATATGAAGCCGTTGACCCAAACCCTCGATCGAGTCTGGCCAGACTGGCACCAATGGGTTCAGATCACACGGTTCGACAAACCGGTGGGTTCCTATCTGCTGCTATGGCCCACCTTCTGGGCCTTGTGGATTGCCGCTGAAGGGGTGCCAACGCTGGCCAACCTGATTATTTTCACACTGGGCGTGTTCCTGATGCGCTCTGCTGGCTGTGTGATCAACGACTACGCCGACCGTGAAATAGACCGCCACGTCAAACGCACCAAAGACCGGCCGCTGACCCAGGGCCGACTGACCGAAAAACAGGCGCTGATCGGCTTTGCCGTACTCTGTCTGACGTCGTTTGTGCTGGTGTTGTTCACCAACAGCCTGACCATCTGGCTGTCGTTTGGTGGCGTGGCGCTGGCGGCCCTGTATCCGTTTATGAAACGTCACACCTACCTGCCACAGGTGTTTCTGGGGGCGGCGTTTTCGTGGGCGATTCCGATGGCGTTTGCCGCCGAAGCCAATCAACTGACCACCATCTGCTGGTTAATCTTTATTGCCAAACTGAGCTGGACGGTGGGCTACGACACCATCTACGCCATGGTCGACCGTGATGACGATTTGAAGATCGGCGTTAAAAGCACCGCCATTCTGTTTGGCGACATGGATGTGACGATTATCGCCACCCTCTACGCGGTGGCGCACTTATGCCTGCTTTCCGTTGGCAGCCAACTGCAACTACACTGGAGCTACTGGCTTTGCTGGCTGGCCGCTGGCGGCTTCATGGTCTGGCAAATCATCAACATCCGCAGCCGCGATCGCATGGGCTGTTTCCGTCAGTTTCGACTGGCGCATTGGTATGGCGTGATGATGTGGGCAGGTTTGATTGCGGGCTATGCCCTGCGCTGAGCCCGGGCATTGGCCAGGCCACCCGTGAATGGCGCTGTCGACCGGCTTTTGACGAGTCGCTGACAATGTCACACCGCTGTAACACAAGGCCAGTGTAATACTAGCCGCCTATTAATATTGTGTGACAATTTTGTGACGAGCAACCTATGACTAAAGCTGGCAAAAGCGTCTTGATCGTAGACGATGAAGCACCGATTCGTGAAATGATCGCCGTGGCCCTGGAAATGGCCGGTTACGAATGCATGGAAGCGGCTAACGCTCAGGAAGCCCATGCACAAATTATCGACCGCAAACCCGACCTGATTCTGCTCGACTGGATGCTGCCTGGCACCAGCGGGGTGGAATTTGCCCGTCGTCTGAAGCGTGAAGATCGCACCGCCGAGTTGCCGATCATCATGCTGACCGCCAAAGGCGAGGAAGACAACAAGGTTCAGGGTCTGGAAGCCGGTGCCGACGATTACATCACCAAACCTTTCTCCCCTCGTGAACTGGTTGCGCGCCTGAAAGCCGTACTGCGCCGTTCAACCCCGCAGGGCATCGAAGAACCGATTGAAGTCAGCGGCCTGCTGCTGGACCCGGTTTGCCACCGCGTGACCTCGTTCGACAAGCCGCTCGACATCGGCCCGACCGAATACCGCCTGCTGCAATTCTTTATGACCCACCAGGAACGTGCCTATTCACGTGCACAGTTGCTTGATCAGGTCTGGGGCGGTAACGTTTACGTCGAAGAGCGCACCGTGGATGTTCATATTCGTCGACTGCGCAAGGCGCTGGGTGAAGCCCATGAACATATGATTCAAACCGTTCGTGGCACCGGCTATCGTTTCTCTACAAAAGTTGCCTGATATTCAATGAATCCAATTTGGCGCAGGGAGTTGCGTCGCGTGTTTTACCTGTTGGTAATGGGCGTGGCGCTGGGTTACTACCTCGACAACCCCTTCATCGGCATTTGCGCCGTACTGGCTGGCTATATTGGCTGGCACTGGCTACAGCTCTACCGCCTTAACCAATGGCTTGAAGATGGACAAAGCTCCTTGCTGCCCAGAACCCTCGGGATCTGGGGCTCCGTCTTTACCCAGACCCAACGTTTGCAGCAACGCAGCATTAAAAACCAGCAGCAACTGCAAGGCGTGATCAACCGTATTCAGGACTCCACAGCGGCGTTGAAAGACGCCGTGATGATGGTCGACTCCACCGGTGCGCTGGAATTCTGGAATCAGGCCGCTGAAGGCTATCTGGGCTTGCGCCATCCGGTCGACCTCGGCCAGCCGATCACTAACCTGATCCGTACGCCGGAATTCAAATCCTACTTTGAACAAGCCGACTACCGCGAACCGCTGGTGATCAAATCGCCGGTGAACCCGCAACTGTCGTTGCAGTTCAACATCACCCTGTTTGGCCGTCGTGACCGCTTGATTCTGGTACACGACATCACCCGCCTGAAGCAGCTGGAACAAATGCGCAAGGACTTCGTTGCCAACGTCAGCCACGAACTGCGCACCCCACTAACGGTGATTTCCGGCTATGTCGAAACCATGCAAATGGGTGCCGACATGCTGCCACCACGCTGGGCCCGCATGCTGCAACAGATGAACAGCCAGAGCCACCGCATGGGCAACCTGATCAAGGATTTGCTGATGCTGTCGCAGCTGGAAACCAGCCAGGCCAAGGATGAACAAAGCATCGACGTCGAAGCCATGCTGCAATCGATCGAAACCGATGCCCGTGCGCTCAGCAACGGTCGTCATCAGGTCAATCTGGTGCATGCCGACAAGCAGCGCCTGACCGGCAACTACAACGAGATTCGCAGTGCTTTCTCGAACCTGGTGTTCAACGCGGTGAAATACACCCCGGACGGTGGCTCCATCAACATTGAATGGCGCCAAACCCGACACGGCGGCTGTATGAGCGTAAAAGACAACGGTATTGGTATTGCTGCACATCACGTGCCGCGACTGACCGAGCGTTTTTACCGTGCCGACCCCAGCCGCAGCATTGAAACCGGCGGCACCGGTCTTGGACTGGCCATCGTCAAACACGTGTTGCTACACCACCAGGGCGAGCTGAAAATCGAAAGTGAGGAAGGCAAAGGCAGTACCTTCAGCTGTGTGTTCCCGCTGAAGCGTATGACCGACGGCGTTGCTGACGCGACTAGCGACAGCGAGCAATAAAGCGCGACAGGGCGTCCATTTTTTCGGGGTCGTCGTCGACAATCCGGATGCGGATCTGAATGGTTTCGGCATCCGGATGCGGCTCCTGTGCTTGCAGCATCCGCACAAAGCCGTTAATCCGTGCAATCACCTCTTGTTGGTCATCGGTGATATCAATCACCACCTGCTCCAACAGCCCCGGCACCTCACCACTGCGTTTGAAAACCCCCAGCAGCTCGATCAGATTCATGTCCTTGATCACCAGCTTGGCTTCCCCACCGGAAGCAAACCGCACCACTGCAAGCCCCATCGCCTTGCCACCACCCTTGGGCTTTTTCTCTGCCGCCGCAACCGGTTGCCCAGCCAACAGCGGTGACCCGGCAGCAGGCTTTGGCTTGGCAGGCGCTGAGGGTTTGGCCGGGCTGGCACTACCGCCCATCAAGACCGACGCACCGCCCATGTCCCCGGCGACCTTCTGTTCAGACGTTTTCACCGGCCGTACTTTCAGGTGCCGAAACACCATCCGGGTCAGCTTGTCGACGAAAGCATCGCGGGTAAATGGCTTGCCGATGTAATCCGACACCCCCGCTTCCACCGCCTTGACCACATGATCCTTGTCGCCCCGGCTGGTGATCATCATAAACGGCGTTTTTTCATGCTGGCTTTGCGAACGCATCCATTGCAGCACCTCCAGCCCTGACATTTCGGGCATCTCCCAGTCACACAGCACCACATCCACCTTGTGGCTATTGAGCATGGCCACCGCTTTCTTGCCATTAATGGCTTCCACCAACTGGCAATTCGGGTAGGTTTGCTTGACAGCTTTTTTCACCAGATCGCGAATAAACGCCGCATCATCTACCAACAGAAAGGTCAACTCGGCCATGCCTTGTGCTCCGCACCAGAAAACGCAGGTCCCCCTGCCTGATTCCTCAGCGTAGACGAGGTTGACGCTGCTCGCGCTCCATCTGCCACATGGTGGCACCAATGACCGCCGCCGGAGGCACCAGACAATTGAGTACCGGCACTGCCATCAGCAACGATACCGATGCACCAAAGCCATAAGCCGTCCAGCGCGTCTCGGCAACAATCTTGCGGCTGCTGCGGAAGTCTTTCTGATGGTTATCGAGGGTGTAGTCACTGTATTGCAGCGACATCACCCAGCTACCAAAGGCAAACCAGACAAACGGCATCACCGGAATCAGCAACGGCAGCAACCAGGGAATCACAAACAGCAGCAGATAGCGCGGCATGTAATAGGCCATTTTCACCAGTTCGCGGCCAAGCGTGCGGGGAATCAGACTGGCCAGACTCTCCTCCGGCGCAACAATGCCGTAACGCTCTTCAATCTTGCCCGCCAGCAAGCCGTAAAACGGGCTCGCCAGCAGCAACAAAATGGCCGAAAAGAAGTAGCCCGACACCATCACCGACAGCAACACAGCAACCGGCACAATCAACCACGCCAGCCAGGCCCACCAGCCTTCGTGCAGCCAGTCCATGCCGGTGACATAACCCACCGCCCAATACACCCCGGCGGTCAGAATCACCAGGTTCATCAGAATAGGCAGCCATACATAACGGCGAATGCCCGGTTCATTCAGCAGCGCAAAGCCTTTCAGCAGATACCCTGCCCCACTTACGAGGTTGTCTTTCATTTCCAGTCCGTGCAACAAATTGACAGTTTTTATACAATGCGCGCCCCATTGCGCAAGAGACACACCCACCATGACGCCTGATCGTCTTGACCGAGTGGTATCCACCCTCAATCGTCGGCAGCCGGACCTCACCGTGATTACCGACGAAGTCTACAAGTCCCACAACCAGGCGGCCATTGCCCGTACCTGCGATGCCTTCGCAGTACAGGACCTTCACGTGGTGTGGCCAAGCCGTGGCAGTGGCGATTTCCGCATGAGCAACGCCACCGCGGCAGGCTCCGGCAGCTGGGTAACGGTCAACACCCACGACAACATTGAAAGTGCCATCACCGGCTTGCAGCAACAGGGCTTCCGCGTGTGCGCTGCGCACCTGACCGACCGCGCGACCGACTTCCGCGACTACGATTTCACCCAGCCAACGGCGCTGCTTATGGGCACCGAAAAGGAAGGCGTCAGCGATATCGCCGCCGAACTGGCCGACGAACACCTGATCATTCCGATGTACGGTATGGTACAGTCGTTTAACGTTTCCGTCGCAGCGGCTATTATCCTTCATGAAGCCAGCCGTCAGCGGGAAGCCGCAGGCATGTTCGACCAGCGCCGCATGAGCGACGAGCGTTTCGAGCAGCTGCTGTTTGAATGGTGCCAGCCTTCAGCCACCAAACTGTGTCACAAGTACAAATTGCCGTATCCGGCACTGCGTGAAGACGGCGAAATTGCCGATCCACAGGCATTTTCACAACTGATCAATGAACAGGCGCACAGCCGCTGATTACCGCCATTTTCTGTTGTAGCGACATTGCCCATAAAGCTTGTGCGATATATCGCACAAGCTCGTGCGACATACCGAATTTCTCCCTCCAGACTATCCACAAAATCCAACGAAGAAATATCCAAGTGTTTGTTTTTAAAGGGTTTTTATAAATCACCCAAGCCTTGGATTCCCAATTGTCGGGTTTGGTTCACATAACGAAAGTTCTTCCTTTGCTACATTTCTATCCGCAGGCAGCACTTGATCAGGACGATCACCAGACAGCAGGACGTTGATCTGGTTGTAACGGACGACATTACTCAGGATGAGTGAGATGGATCTCAACACGGAGTGTTTGCAGGACAAGGTCTGGATGACCTCGACGATTCAGGATGAATCGGGCACGGACAGCAGGATAAGGTCTGGATGACCTCAACGATTCAGGATGAATCGGCACGGAGAGCAGGACAAGGTCTGGACGACCTCAACGGTTCAGGATGAATCGGGCACGGACAGCAGGACGCCTCAGGATGAGGTTATGGAACACGGATGATTATGCCGGGATGGCATCGCAAGGATTTGCGCAGGGAAGATTGGCCAGGATGCTTACCAGGACGGTGAAGGGACAATCAGCGATGGATTCGCGCAGGGATGACCAACACGATGGATTGTGGCAAGGATGATCGTGGAATCATGGAAAGTTCCAGGGTGCTGTGGCGGCCGGTACAGGATGTACTGCCGCCCATTTAACACCTGATCTTCTACACTCGCCGTTCAGGCACGCTTTACTCTTCTTTTTTATTCCCCAAAACACGCACGCTCAATATCTTCAGCCAAGCTCAGCTCGCGCACACTTGCCATGGTGTTTGGCCGTGTTGTCTTGCCGCTTTGTCTTGCCCGTAGTCTTGTGATGTAGCACCGAACGTTATGCCCGGGTTCAGCTTTTGCGATGGAATCGCTCGGCCATCAACCCCAGCGCTGTAAACGCCACCACGACTGAAACGCCGTAGTATTGCGCTGACACACTCATCAGTAAGCTTGCCAACAACGGCACCACCCAAACAGTGATCGCCCCGTAGCCGAACGTACAGAGCGCAATAAAGACAGCCACCCGAACCACCATCCAGTGCTTCCTGACCGCACGCCGTACCATGCCGTTAATCGTATCGCCAAAGACCACCAGCAAAGTGGCAACCAGTGCTAACGCAATATCGTGATTGTAGGGTCTGATCCAACCCGAAAGACTGACAAGAAGATCCATTCTGATTCCACAACGGCGGTGGCCAATAAGTGGTCGTTCAGGGCGAACGTCCGTTTCAGAATGAAGAATAGCAGGCATAAAAAAACCCGCGTAAAACGCGGGTTTTTTAATATGGTGCCGGCACCAAGAGTCGAACTCGGGACCTACTGATTACAAGTCAGTTGCTCTACCGACTGAGCTATACCGGCTAAGTGGGCGTGAATATTACTGATGAGATTTCACTGCGTCAACAGAAAAATCTCGTAATATTCTGAAAAACCGAAGTTTTTTTATTCGCCGCTGTGGTCCTGTTCGTCCTGCTGGGCACGCTCTTCCATCTCACTGATGGAGCTGTGACGAACGTCTGCACCACTGACCACGTAGATCACCTGCTCGGAGATGTTACGGGCGTGGTCACCAATACGTTCTACCGCACGCAGAATCCAGAGGATGTTGATCGCCTGGGAGATGGAGCGTGGATCTTCCATCATGTAGGTGATCAGCTCGCGCAGGGCAGCGGAGTACTGCTGGTCAACCAGCTTGTCGTTACGTACCACGTCCAGAGCACCTTGCACGTCACAACGGGCAAAGGCGTTCAGCGCACCAGAGATCATTTTGCAGACCTCGGCACCCATGTAACGAATGGACTGCTGGGAGAAGCCATTGGCGGCGTTGCCACCGACTTCACGAGCATGTACGGCAATTTTGCTGGCTTCGTCACCAATACGTTCAAGGTCACGTACCACGCGGGATACGGCCAGAACCATACGCAGGTCGGAGGCTGCAGGCTGACGGCGCACCAGAATCTGGGTGCATTCGCGGTCAATCTCAACTTCCATCTGATCCACCTCGTCTTCACGACGAATGATGTCGTCGGCAGGCGTTGAATCGCCAGACGTGATGGCCTCGATGGCATTGGCAACCTGACGTTCAACCAGGCCGCCCATTTCCATCATCTGGCTGCGGATGGCTTCAAGGTCAGCGTTGAACTGACCTGAAATGTGTTGGTTAAAACCAATCTCCATGGAGGAACCTGAGTTAGGCACTGAAATGCTCCTTTAGCCGAATCGGCCGGTAATATAGGCTTCGGTCAGGGCGTGCTGTGGCGTGGTGAAGACCATGTCGGTCGGATTCACTTCGATCAGCTGACCCAGGTGGAAGTAGGCTGTACGTTGGGAAACACGAGCTGCCTGCTGCATCGAGTGCGTTACGATGGCAATCGTGTAGTTCTCACGCAGTTCGTCAATCAGTTCTTCAATCTTAGCAGTTGCAATCGGGTCCAGTGCGGAACACGGTTCATCCATCAGGATCACTTCCGGGTCGACCGCAATGGTACGGGCGATACACAGACGCTGCTGCTGACCACCTGACAGGCCGGTACCCGGCGCGTGCAGACGATCTTTCACCTCGTTCCACAGACCAGCGCGCTGCAAGCTGCGCTCCACCACTTCGTCCAGCTCGTCACGGTGGTTTACCAGACCGTGGATGCGTGGACCGTAGGCGATGTTGTCATAAATGGATTTCGGGAACGGGTTTGGCTTCTGGAATACCATGCCAACCCGCGCGCGCAAAGGTACAACATCCACCTTTGGAGCATAGATATTTTCGTCGTCCAGCAGAATGTCGCCAGTGATGTTGCAGATATCAATGGTGTCATTCATGCGGTTGAGGCAGCGCAGGAAAGTCGACTTGCCGCAACCGGAAGGGCCGATCAATGCAATCACTTCATTGGCGCCGATGTCCAGACTGACGTCGAAGATGGCCTGTTTTTCCCCATAAAACACGCATACGTCACGTGCTTTCAGCTTGGGATTGTCGCAGAACGGTTCGCCATCGGTTTTGTGGTTTTCAATGATGCTCATAACTAAATCCTGAGAAAAAACTTACCAACGACGCTCAAGACGGCGACGCAGCATTACGGCTACTGTATTCATCGCGATCAGGAAGCCCAGCAGCACAATGATGGCGCCTGATGTACGTTCGGTGAAGGCGGCTTCCGGGCTGTCTGACCAGAGGAAAATCTGAACAGGCAGAACCGTCGCCGGGTCGGTAATGAAGCCCGGTACGTCAACCACGAAGGCAATCATACCAATCATCAAAAGCGGTGCAGTCTCACCCAGAGCCTGCGCCATACCAATGATGGTACCGGTCAACATGCCCGGCAGTGCCAGTGGCAGTACATGGTGGAACACCACCTGCATTTTCGAGGCACCCAGACCAAAGGCAGCTTCACGAATCGACGGTGGTACCGCCTTGATGGCAGCACGACCGGAAATAATGATGGTTGGCAACGTCATCAGGGTCAGTACCAGACCACCCACCAGCGGCGTGGAACGGGCAACACCAAAAATATTGATGAAGATCGCCAGACCCAGCAGACCAAAGGTGATACTCGGCACCGCCGCGAGGTTGTTGATGTTGATTTCAACGATTTCGGTGATGCGGTTCTTCGGTGCAAACTCTTCCAGGTAAATGGCAGCGGCCACACCAATCGGGAACGACAGCAGGAAAGTCACCAGCAAGGTCAGCAAGGTGCCTTTGATGGCGCCATGCACACCGGCCAGTTCTGGCTCACGGGAATCACCGTTGGTGAAGAAGCTGGTGTTGAAGCGGGTTTCCAGACGACCGGCTTCGACCCACTGCATGGCCCACTGGTACTGGACATCGCTCAGGCGACCCTGAATGCCCTGTGGGTAGTCATGCTTGAACCACTGGTCGACTTCGTCGTCCATGATCAGGTCAACCTTGATGGTGTCGCCAATCAGATCCGGGTTGTCGAGTACAAGCCCCTGCAATTGCCAGTGTGCGCCAACGCTGACCATGCTGTACAGGTCACGACGCTGACTGCGCTTGGTGACGTTCATTTCGTCACGCAGCTGCTGCTTGATCAGTCCCTCGTAGTTACCGTTCATCAGCTCTTTTTCAGACGACTGACGAGTCAGACCCAGGTAGTCCTTGTCGAGGTGAACTTCGGTGTGCAGCACGGTCTGCGCGAAGGCCGAGGTGCCTTTCGACAGAATGTTGCCAAACAGCACCACCAGGCACAGCAGACCAAATGCGATAGACAGCATACCGTAGGTGCGGAAGCGGGACTCCGCACGGCGGCGGCGTCCCATACTGCGCTCAACTTTGGCGCGAGTTGTCATGGTTTGATTAGTCATATTGTTCCCGATACTTCTGTACCACTTTCAGTGCAACGTAGTTCAGCGTCAGGGTCACCAGGAACAGAACCAGTCCCAGTGCAAACGCGGCCAACGTTTTGGCGGAGTCGAATTCCTGGTCACCGACCAGCAGGGTCACGATCTGTACCGTCACCGTGGTCACGCTTTCCAGCGGGTTAGCGGTCAGGTTGGCTGCCAGACCAGCGGCCATGGCTACAATCATGGTTTCACCAATGGCGCGGGACACCGCCAGCATCACAGCGCCGACAATACCCGGCAGAGCCGCAGGCAGAACCACCTGACGTACGGTTTCGCTGCGGGTCGCACCCAAACCATAACTGCCGTCACGCAGGGACTGTGGTACCGCGTTGATCACATCGTCAGACAGCGACGATACGAACGGAATAATCATCACACCCATCACCAGACCAGCAGCAAGGGCGCTTTCAGAGGAAACGGTAAGACCCAGGTGGGTGCCGAACTCTTTCAGAATCGGAGCAACCGTCAGGGCGGCAAAGAAGCCGTACACAACGGTTGGAATACCGGCCAGTACTTCCAGTGCTGGCTTGGCGAAGCTACGCACACGCGGGCTGGCGTATTCGGACAGGTAAATGGCCGACATCAAACCAATCGGCACCGCGATCAGCATGGCAATAAAGGAAATCAGCAAGGTACCGGTGAACAGAGGTACCGCACCAAAACTGCCGGAGGAGCCAGACTGGTCGGCTCGCAGGGCAACCTGTGGTGACCAGGTGGTGCCAAACAGGAATTCGATCGGGCTGACCTTGCCGAAGAACATCCAGGCTTCGAACAACACACTGGCCAGGATGCCAACGGTGGTCAGTACAGCAATACCGGAGCTGGCGAACAGCATGCCACGGATAATGCCTTCCATTTCATTTCGGGCGTTACGGCTCGGAACCAGGCGACGCAGGGTCAGCGCAAAGCCCGCCAACGCCAGCGCCAGAATCACGCCCGTACTCAGCAGTTCGTTGCGCGACTGCAACTCAACCAGGTGCAGAATCGCAGGGGACAGTGATGCATCAGCTTCCACGTTGGCACCGTTAGCGAGGTTATGAACCTTGCTCAGCGCCAGTTGCACACTGGTTCCGCCCTGCTCCTGCACTGCCTGAGGCAGTTGGGCAACCAACAAATGATCAATAACCGGCTCGTCCATAATGCCCCACAGGAGCATCAGTAACAGCGGTGGCAAACAGGTCCACAGGGACAACAGGGAACCGTAATGGCCTGGCAGGGAGGAAAGTGGCGTATCGGCCGAAGCCAGTGACTTCGCGCGCCGGGTGCCTACCAGATATGCGATAACGCATAGAATCGCGATGGTGATGAGCAGGAAGCTGAACGTCATGAGACAGGCCTGAAATTAAACGAAATTACCGGCTTAAGCCGGATTTATATCGGAGGTAGTCCATCAACCCGGCAGGCCGGGCTGATGGTAGCAACAAACTTACAGGGTCTTCAGAGCCTTAACGTTTGCTTCTACTTCCTTGCGGGCGGATTCAAGCATAGGAATCATGCCTTTGTCAGCAAGATAACCGTCTTCGCCCATTGCGCGAGGGGAAGTGAATTCGGCCAGGTACTCCTGAATGCCAGGAATCACGCCGATGTGAGCCTTCTTGACGTAGAAGAACAGGGAACGGCTGATTGGGTAAGAACCTTCAGCAATGTTGTCGAAAGTTGGCTTCACACCGTCAACGATGGCACCTTGAACCTTGTCTTCGTTCTGCTCCAGGAAGCTGTAACCGAAGATACCGAAGGACTCAGGGCTGGCGTCCAGCTTCTGAACGATCAGGTTGTCGTTTTCGCCAGCTTCAACGTAGGCGCCGTCTTCACGCAGACCGTGACATACGGCCTTGTACTTGTTCTTGTCGGACTTCTTCATGTCCTTGATGAACGGGAACTGCTTACAGCCACCTTCCATCGCCAGTTCAACGAAGGCATCACGGGTACCGGACGTTGGTGGTGGACCCAGAACCTTGATTGGGGTGTTTGGCAGCGCCGGGTTCACGTCTTTCCAGGTCTTGTACGGGTTTTCGATCAGGGTGTCGGAACCGTCAGTCGCAGGAACGTTCTTGGCCAGCGCCAGGAAGATGTCCTTACGGGTCAGTTCAACGTTATCAACCTTGCTGGAGTGAGCGAACACAATGCCGTCGAAACCGATGGTTACTTCAACGATGTCTTTTACGCCGTTTTTGGCACACAGCTCGATTTCAGACTGCTTGATCTGACGGGAAGCGTTGGTGATATCAGGAGTCGCATCACCCACACCGGAACAGAACAGCTTCAGACCGCCGCCGGATCCAGTGGATTCAACTTTTGGGGTTTTGAAGTCAGTAGACTTACCAAAGCGCTCGGCCACAACAGTGGAGAATGGGTAAACGGTAGAAGAACCGACGACGCTGATGTAGTTACGCTCTGCAAAAGCAGAGGAGCTGAAAGCAGTTGCCAGCAACAGAGCACCGGCTGCGATAGTACGTTTCATGATGTTTCCTTCGTTGCGACATTACGACCTGCACTCAACCACAGGTAGACCACCTGTTTTGCAAAGGCTGCTCTGCAAATCTGACCGCCGCCATACTGTTACTGTTTTGTGACATTAAAGTTACAGGCTAGACGGAATCGTGAAGAATTTTCGATTTTTTCACTCGCAGGCGCAGACAGCCCTGTCAGCAGGTGTAGCGATGAACCGAAAAGCAGTACACTGCTCACTAATAATTTCAAATAATGAGTGTGGCGATGAAACCAGTATCAAAGGACGACTCTGTGCCGTCTCCCAGTGGCGAACTGGCTCTGCGGCTGATCCCGACCCGGGGTGATACCAATGTGCATGGCGATATCAGCGGTGGCTGGGTGGTGGCACAGATGGATCACGCTGCCGAAACCGTTGCGGCCAGAGTGGCCAAGGGTCGCATTGCCAACGTGGCACTCGAATCCGTGGTGTTTATGTCGCCCATTCGGGTCGGTGCAGCCGTGTGTTTTTACACTCGCCTGTTGGATATCGGCTCATCGTCCATTCGCATTGCCATTGAAGTCTGGACCCAGAATCCGAATGAAGATGAGCGTCGCAAGGTGGTTGATGCTGTGTTTGTGTACGTTGCCATCGACGACACCGGCCGCATTCGCCGGGTACCCAAGGCGAAATAAACCGACGCCGGCACAGGCGTCGGTATTCCTGGGTCCCTTGTCAGTCTGCTGCAGGTGTTACAGCACCGTCAGTTTGGCAAAGCTGACCACCAGCCATTTGCTGCCGGCATCGTCAAAATTCACCTGCACGCGCAGCCCTGGCCCCTGGCCTTCAAACTGCAACACGGTGCCTTCGCCGAACATCTCATGAAAAACCCGCTGACCCAGCCCGAAGGGCAGGTCTGCGCCCTTGGTGAACATGGCTCGACGGGGCTGACTGTCACGGGCCGTGACCGGCCGGGTGACGCTGTTTTTCAGTCGTACTTCCTCGATCAGCTCGGACGGCACTTCGCGAATAAAGCGCGACGGCGTACTGAAGTTCTCCTGACCGTGCAGACGACGGCTTTCGGCATGGGTCATCACCAACTGCTCCATCGCCCGGGTGATGCCAACGTAGGCCAGACGGCGCTCTTCTTCGAGGCCATCACCGTCATCCATCGACATTTTGTGCGGGAACAGGCCTTCTTCCATGCCCGCCAGCACAACCTGTGGAAATTCCAGACCCTTGGCTGAGTGCAGGGTCATCATCTGCACCGCATCGTCGTATTCTTCGGCCTGGCCTTCGCCTGCATCCAGTGCTGCACTGTCGAGGAATTGCGCCAGCTGTGGCACCTCTTCGTCTTCGCCCTCAAACAGCTTGGCCGCGTTGACCAGCTCTTCGAGGTTCTCGATACGGGCCTGACCTTTCTCGCCTTTTTCTTTCTGATGGTGAGCGATCAGACCGGATTGCTGGATCACGTTGTCGACGATCTCGTGCAGCTCCAGCTCTTCAATGCCAACGCTCAGCTCATCAACCAGTTCCATAAAGCCGTCCACCGCGGTACTGGCGCGTTTGGGCAAAGCGCCCTGCTGGACCACCATGGAGCAGGCTTGCCACAACGAACAACCCTGATCCCGCGCTACCGAACGCAGGACGTCGAGGGTTTTCTCGCCAATCGCCCGCGACGGCACGTTGATCACGCGTTCCATGGCGGCATCATCGTCGCGGTTCATCAGCAACCGCAGGTAGGCAATGGCGTTCTTGATTTCAAGCCGTTCGTAGAATCGCTGACCGCCGTAAATACGGTACGGAATACCCGCTCGCAGCATGGCTTCTTCAAGGGTGCGGGACTGGGCATTGGAACGATACAGGATGGCCATTTCGGTGCGCTGACGACCCTGTCGGGTCCAGTCTTCCACCAGATCGGCGATGTAGCGGGCTTCGTCCTGTTCGTTAAAAGCACGGTACAAACGCAACGGCGAGCCATCTTCACCATCGGTGATCAGGTTTTTGCCCAAACGGCCGCTGTTGTTCTGAATCACGGCGTTGGCTGCCGCCAGAATGTTGGCCGTTGAGCGGTAATTCTGTTCCAGCTTGATCAGCTCGGCACCGGGGAAATCGGACTGGAAGTTGCGGATATTGCCAATATTGGCGCCCCGCCAGCCGTAGATGGACTGGTCATCGTCGCCCACCGCCATGACGGATACCGACTGGCCTGCGAGGTTACGAATCCAGGCGTACTGGATGTTGTTGGTGTCCTGAAACTCGTCCACCAGAATGTGGCTGAAGCGCTGCTGGTAGTGCTGCAACAGGTCGGGATTCTGCAGCCACAGTTCGTGGGCTCGCAGCAGGATTTCGCCAAAATCGACCATGCCGTTTTGCTGACAGTGTTCTTCGTAGATGAAGTAGAAATCCCGCAGGGTGCGGGCAAACGGGTCGGCCGACGGCAGTACATGAGCGGCCCGGCGACCTTCGTCTTTTTGCTCGTTGATAAACCACTGCAACTGCTTCGGCGGATAACGGCTCTCGTCGACGTTATTGGCTTTCATCAAACGCTTCACCAGCCGCAGCTGGTCATCGCTATCGAGAATCTGGAAATACTGCGGCAGCTTGGCTTCGCGCCAGTGATGCTTCAACAGTCGATGCGCCAGACCGTGAAAGGTCCCTACCCACATGCCGTTGGCAGGCACTTCCAGCAATTGCTCCAGACGCCCTTTCATCTCGCGGGCAGCCTTGTTGGTGAAGGTCACCGCCATCACAGCAAACGGCGACACCTGCTCTACCTGCAACAGCCAGGCGATGCGATGCACCAGCACCCGGGTCTTGCCCGAACCGGCCCCCGCAAGCACCAGCTGATGGGGTGAGTTGGCCGCCACGGCGTTGCGCTGGGCGTCGTTCAATTGGTCTACGAGTAATGAAATATCCATGCGGCGAGTGTATCAGATGGCTGCTTTTCAGGGTCGATAATCACAATGTACCTGTTTTTTTGTACAGCACCTAGAAGTATGGCGACGAAAGCCCGCCGAGCGGCGTATAATCTTTTCCATAATTTCAAGAATGCAGACCCATTATCGTGACAAACAGCCCTATTCTGGCTCAGATTTCCAGATCCATTCCCGATCTCCGCAAGTCCGAAGTCAAGGTTGCCGAGTTCGTCCTCAAGTCGCCGCAACAGGTTGTGCACATGCGCATTGTTGATCTGGCCCAGGAGGCTCATGTCAGCGAACCCACCATCGTGCGATTCTGCCGCGCCATTGGCTGTAACAGCTTTCAGGAGTTCAAGGTTCGCATTGCCCAGGAAGTGGCCATCAGCAACAACATCGGTCAGTTTGCCATCGGCGACAACGACAGCATCGATGAGCTGTGCAGCAAGATTGCCGATACCACCATCCAGCGGTTGCACCAGGTCAAATCCCAACTGGTGGCGGAACAGGTCGGCGAGGCGGCCAAGGTCATCAGTCTGGCAACCCGGGTCGAGTTTTATGGCTATGGCGCCTCTGGCGCGGTTGCCACCGATGCCCAGCACAAGTTTTTCCGTCTTAACGTTGCCACCGCCGCCTACAGTGATCCGCACATGCAGGCGATGTCGGCGGTGACTCTTGGGCCCAACGACGTCGCCGTTGCCATCTCCCAGAGTGGCCGCACCAAGGATCTGCTGAATTCCATTGCCCTGGCCCAGCAGCACGGTGCCAAAATCATCAGTCTGGCACCGGCCAATACGCCGGTCAGTCAAGCCGCAGACCTGCCGATTCATATCAATATCGAGGAAGACACCGATCAGTTCACGCCAATGACCTCGCGCATTGCGCACCTGATGATCATCGACATGCTGGCGGTCGCGGTAACCCAACAACGTGGGCCGGAATTTGCCCGTCATTTGGGCAACATCAAACGCAGCATCAAGTCGTTGCGACTGGATCAGCACGAAGAACACACGCTGCCGAATATCGAACAGCCATGAGCGGAATGCGGTAATGAAAACGGCAGACAGCGGGCTGCCAACACGCCAAACAGGCCAGCACAAAGCTCGTCGAACAAAAAGTGGCCAATCAGGACGAAATCCCAAAATGTGACATGACACGCCATTTATGTCATGTCAGTGCAACCATAAACCGGCAAAATAGACACAGTATTCCTAACTATAACAAGGAGCTGGGCTATGGACGCTGCTGTAAAACTGGATACGCACGAAGAAGTGGTTTCGATCGACACGGATGGCAATGTGGTGGTCAACAAGGAGAGCCATATGTCTCCGAAGCTGGTCGCCCGCCGCGCCATTGAGGCGCATCTGGAGCGTAAACGTCTGGAAAAGGATCTGGACAACTACTACGACTTCGACGACCTGTAAGCAGTTAACACAGGCCAACACCTTTAAAGCCCGCAATTGCGGGCTTTTTTATGGTTCACGTTTACCGAGAAATAACTTAATAACGAACCCCAAATCGGCGGAAGATATGGCCGATTAACCAGGCCGGGCCGATCAGCAGAAACTGCACATCCTTCAAAAAAGACGGACGCTTGCCTTCAATGTGGTGGCCGACAAACTGCAAAATCCACAACACCACAAACAGACCGATGTAAAACCACCACACCGCCGCCAACTGACGGCTTAGCCATTCATGCGCCAACAGGCACACGCCGGTCACCAACAACATCACCGCCGCAATCGGGGCGGACAAACGCCAGTAGAACATCATGGCAGGCACCGCCGCCAACACCGCCCAGTTCAGCCCCCACTGACGTCCTGCATCAGGGAACGGCAGGGACGCCAGTAGCCCAACCACAATCCAGTAGATCAAGGGCACACAGAGCCAATGAATGGCCTTGTTGGTGGGATTACGGTGACTGACCGCGTAAAGGTCGAACCAGTCCTGCATGGTCAACGCGTTGTTATTGTTCATGGTCGCTCCTGACCGGTGCTCCGGCTGTCGGCTAGTAATCAAACGTTTGTCTAAATCTGGCACGCCGAACAGCAGCAGGCAATCGACGCAATGGCAAACGGCCCGAGTTGTCCTTTTGAACGGTCAGTTGGACGTTACTCCCGACTCCCCGCTCACTCCCGACCTCAGACCTCAGACGCCCGACTCCCGACGCCATAAACGCAAAAACCCGGCCGAAGCCGGGTTTTCAAGCAGAGATGGAATCTCTCAGGAGTTACTCAGTGATCACTTACCAGTGAACTCTGGGTAAGCTTCCATACCACATTCGGAGATATCCACACCTTCGTATTCTGCTTCTTCGCTAACACGCAGACCCATAACCGCCTTGATGATGCCCCAGGTGATCAGGGAAGCTACGAATACCCATACGAAGATAGTCAGAGCGCCAACCAGCTGGCCGCCGAAGGTTGCGTCGGAGTCGGACAGCAGTACCGCGAAGATACCCCACAGACCAACAACACCGTGTACAGAGATCGCACCCACTGGATCGTCGATTTTCATCTTGTCCAGAGTCAGGATGGATACCACAACGATCACACCACCGATGAAGCCGATAATGGTCGCCAGGAAAGGTGTTGGATCAGCAGGTTCTGCAGTGATCGCAACCAGACCAGCCAGCGCGCCGTTCAGACACATGGTCAGGTCCGCCTTACGGAACAGGATGAAGGCCAGCAGCAGAGCGCCGATCAGACCACCTGCCGCAGCAGCGTTGGTGTTAACAAATACAGAAGCAACTTCGTTGGCAACGCCTACGCCAGACAGCTGCAGGGTAGAACCACCGTTGAAACCGAACCAGCCCATCCACAGGATGAAAGTACCCAGGGTAGCCAGTGGCAGGTTTGCACCTGGAATCGCACGGATTTCGCCGTTCGCGCCGTATTTGCCCTTACGAGCACCCAGCAGGATAACACCCGCCAGAGCAGCAGCAGCACCAGCCATGTGAACGATACCGGAACCGGCGTAGTCGGAGTAGCTCAGTTCGTACATGCCGAATACAGAAGCACCACCCCAGGTCCAGGCGCCTTCCATTGGGTAGATGAAACCAGTCATCACTACCGCGAAAGCCAGGAAAGCCCACAGCTTCATACGCTCGGCAACTGCACCGGATACGATGGACATGGCAGTTGCAACGAAGACAACCTGGAAGAAGAAGTCAGAAGCGCCAGAGTAAGGCAGAGAAGCATCTTCAACACCGTTACGGAAGTCAGCCTGACCGGCCAGAACCTCAGCGATAGCAGCATCGGTCATGGAAGATACGTTGTCGGTGCCGGACAGGAAGTAGCCGCCGCCGTACATGATTTCGTAGCCGCAGATCAGGTACATGGTACAAGCGATCGCGAACAGCGCTACGTTTTTGGTCAGAATTTCAGTGGTGTTCTTGGAGCGAACCAGGCCCGCTTCCAGCATGGCGAAACCTGCCGCCATCCACATTACCAGTGCGCCACACACCAGGAAATAAAAGGTATCCATGGCGTACTGAAGTTCAAATACTTGGTTTTCCATTCTAAGCCCCCCGCATCAGGCTTGATTGAATTTTTTTGTTGGCTGTTTAGGCCGTTTAATTACAGTGCGTCAGCGCCGGTTTCACCGGTACGGATGCGTACAACCTGTTCCAGCGCAGTGACGAAGATTTTGCCGTCGCCGATCTTGCCAGTGTTGGCTGCTTTGGTGATGGCTTCGATAACCTGTTCGGACAGGTCGTCGGCAACCGCTACTTCAATTTTTACTTTTGGCAGAAAATCCACCACGTACTCTGCACCGCGGTACAGTTCGGTGTGGCCTTTCTGACGACCGAAGCCTTTAACTTCAGTCACGGTAATACCCTGAACGCCGATCTCAGACAGCGCTTCACGTACGTCGTCCAGCTTGAATGGCTTGACTACTGCAGTGATGAGTTTCATATGAAAACTCCTTGTTTCTCTAAGGGATGAATAATGGCCTGTGCGGAGGCACCGACCATTGTATGCGTTTTACATCTCGATAGGCAGGCTGTAAGACACAACGTAACGAGTGGATTTATCCATGGAGTCATCAACTTCTTCGTCGATGATCTTGGAAGCCGTGAAAGAAATCTGGTCGTTGTAGGCGTAGCTCACATCAATGTGGGTGTAGTCTGCGCCGGTGTCGAAGTTGGAACCCAGAGCCACAGAGAAGGCAGTATCAGGAATCGCAACGTCCACAACGCCGTACAGGCCGTCTACGTCGAAGTCGCTGTTCTTGTACAGAGTCAGGCCAGCGATGTCGTAAGACAGACCCAGGTAGAATTCAGCCGCATCATCAAATTCATCATCGGCAGTTTCGGTGTAGATGTAGGTTACGTAGCCCAGGTCGTAGCCCAGGTCACCGGCTTCACCGGCAAAACCTACGTAGAAGTCAGTCTCGGTACCCAGCTCGGAGTCACCGGAAGAAGTCCATGCACCCAGGTACAGGCCAGACTCGTGACTGTAATCCAGGGAACCAGCAACAACAGCAGAACCTGCGCTCAGGTTCTGACCACGCCACAGGTAGGAGCTTGCAACGTCAACGGAAGCAGACACTTCTGCCTGGGCAGTGTGTACCGCAGCCAGACCTGCAGTCATGGCGCCAGCCAGAGCAATTACTTGAGACAGCTTTTTCATTGGTATTTCCTTCATCGGTAAACGTAAGTAGTTCATCATTACTTTTTTCGGTGCTTGCGAAGGCTATTTACCTTTCTGTGCACACTTATAGTTATGTGATGAGGTTCTTAGCAGCGACCGTGCCAAGTCCGAAAAGCATTGAGTTCACAGGCCTCAAAGCGGTTTTTTGCTACCATCCGAAGGAAAAGCATAGTTGCTCAGCACATTTTTTGTGCAGACAGAAAGTAATGAGCACTATTTTTGAGCAGTTACTGAAAGCACCCTGTTCGATGTTGGTGCTTTCTTTTTTGAAAGCCCAAAACCAGTGCGGGTATATTTGAAAGAAAGGGGAGCCCTTTATGAACAGCGCAGAAATTCGTATGAAAATCGAAGAGTTACTGGCCAAAGCACCGGGAGCTCAGCTGCCATCTGGCATGCACAAAAATCTTGCACAACATTTAACCAGCTGGTTGGGTGACTCTGAATGGGTCACGCGGGATGAATACGATCGTTTACAGCACACACTCGCCGCCACAGAGCTGAAGCTGCAAGCGTTGGAACAACGCCTGGAAGCCATCGAGCGCTCCTGAACCAGACCGGACTAAATCCGACGGTAATCCGCCCGGGGTTGAGCGTTAACCCCGAGGCGCCTGCTTTTGCTTCCAGATCTCGTATCCGTTCACAGCCGCATGAATCGCCAGTGCAGCGGCAGCTGCTGCGCCAATCGCCCCCAATCCCCGAACATCCATCAAAAACAGCCCACTGGATAACATCAGAAAGGTTGGATAAAACAGCGTGCGCTTCAGTACCAATTGCAATTTGTTCATATCAATTTCCTTGCGTGTCTCTGTTCAAGCAGAGCTTTCAAACCAGAAAGGGCCGCAGCTGACGACAGCCAGCCCGGCCCTGACAAGACTCAATGATCAGTCGCGGTGACCGTCAAAGGCGTCGTTTTCGTGCTTGATGATGGCGTACATAAAGCCCAGAAAGGCCACAAACGCCAGGCCGCACAGAAAGGCCACCATGCCTGGACTGTCGGCAAAGGTGAAATAAGCGGCAACGCCTTCCCAGCTATCAATTGGTGCAGAATCCATAAGACTGTCCTCTGTTTGCATTCGTCAGGGCGGCGACCCAACGCCACCCGTGTTAGTGAACGATGGGGTATCAGTTACTCAGCGCGCCATTGCCTGGCAGCTGGGCTTCGGTTGGGTTTGTGCCTTCAACGATGTCACGTGCAGGTACACGCTCGCCGTATGGCACGGCCGGGATCTCAACCAGGTCCAGACCGGCAATTTCAACCTTCGGTGGTACTCGCAGCATGTCCAGCTTCTTCAGCAGCAGTGACGCCGCATAGCCAGGAATAAAGCCCAGTACACACATGATCACCGCACCCATCAGCTGGCCACCGAAAGAAATGTCCGGAGCGCCTTCTGGTACGTTCGGGTAACCGGAAGCGAATACGCCCACCAGTACCACACCCAGGAAGCCACACCAGCCGTGTACCGCAACTGCGCCTACTGCGTCATCGATACCGGCTTTTTCAACCAGCTTGCCAACCATTGGCATGGTGATGCCGCCAAAGATCGCCAGAATGAACGTCAGGCCCGGGTAGTACAGGTCAAGGCCAGCCGCCACAGTGATGATGCCAGCCAGACCACCAGACATGGTCATGAACGGTTCACGAGAAGACAGGTAAGCGCCAATCACACCACCGGCAAAGCCCATCAGGGTGTTGAAGGCAAACGCGGACAGGTTGGTTGGGTTGCCGTAAATGGTGGTCCAGCCAGTGTCGCCGCCGTTGAAGATGATGCAGCCACCCAGGAAGCCGAAGAAACCAACAATGATCATCATCAGGCCAATCAGCGCCATCGGCAGGTTGTGCGGAATAATGGCCATCGCTTTGCCATCAACAAACTTGCCGACACGAGGCCCCAGATTGATCAGCACACCCAGCGAGAAGAAACCGGCAATCGCGTGCACCACACCAGACGCACCCAGATCGTGGTAGCCCAGATCCAGCAGCAACCAACCGTCAGGGTGCCAGCCCCAGGCACCGGCCAGAATCCATACCACAGAGCCCACCAGCACGGTCAGGATCAGGTAAGCACTGAGGCGAATACGCTCGATCACGGCACCAGACATAATGGAGCCAGTGGTCGCACCGAACATGGCGAACGCTGCCCAGAAGATACCGGTACCCAGATCGGTTGCGTCCGGACCCATGGAGGCCGTCCAAGGCAGCGCACCTGATGCATCAATTGGCACAAAGCCGTTCGGGAAGGCGTTGTAGATCCACCAGCCAAAGAAGTAAAAGGTCGGAATTACCACCGACAGGGTCAGGATGTTTTTCATACCGGAGGCCAGGGCGTTTTTCACCCGTGAGGCACCGATCTCGTAGGCCAGGAAGCCTGCGTGAATCATGAACATGATGGCAGTACACCACCAGTAGAACACCTCGATGTTCATCGCCTGGTGCATCTCAAATGCCGCCTTAAAGGCTTCGAGCTCTTCTGGAGTCATGGGAGTTCCCCTCTCTTTTCATTGATAGTCAATGCGTTCCAGTTCCCCGATCTGGCCTGCCCCCAAACCATACTGACCGGACAAAAATATTCGCGAGAGGAATACTGCATTCACGGTGCCAACCTGAAGTTCAGCGACAACAACCGAAAAGTGGCCGCTTTGGCACTCCGAAACCGCCACACAGCCACACAAATCACGACCCTTTGTCGGCTATGGCCTATGGGTAAACGCAAGGATCGTGGCTCAGATTCCACGCTGCTGCTTCATCTCAGGGAACGCACTGATGCACCGACCCGAAATGCCGCACTAAGCCAGTGCACTAATAGGGCTACTGACAGGACGACTGATAGCGCCAGGCGGCCCTTTGATGAAAAAACCATCGCCACTGCACAGAAGTTAATCAGCCATAGAACAAATTTTCCGTTATGGCCTCAGAATCAGGGCATTTGTTACATGCTTGAAAAGATTCCCCGACAAACTTCGTGGATAATGGATGATCCAAAAGATCAAGAAAGCACATCGACAATCCGCTCGATCAGGAGACCTGACATGCTGAGACGCACCAAAATCGTGGCCACACTGGGCCCGGCTACCAACACCGACGAAAAAATCGAACAACTGATCGACGCGGGTGCCAACGTTTTCCGACTCAACTTCTCTCACGGCGACGCCGACGACCACCGCGACCGTGCGGCATCCGTCCGCCGCGCTGCCAAGAAGCTGGGCAAACACGTGGCCATTCTGGGTGACCTGCAAGGCCCGAAAATCCGTATTTCCCGCTTTGCTGAACAAAAAGCCTTCCTCGACCGTGGCCAGAGCTTTGTACTGGACGCCACCCTCGACCGCGACGCAGGCAACAAGGAAGTTGTGGGCATCGACTACAAGGCCTTGATTGAAGACGCCAGCGTCGGCGACGTGCTGTTGCTGGACGACGGCCGCGTCGTGCTGAAAGTCACCGAGACCCACCCGCAAAAGCTGGTAACCACGGTTGAAGTAGGCGGCTGGTTGTCGAACAACAAAGGCATCAACCGCCTCGGCGGTGGTCTGTCTGCCAAGGCGCTGACCGACAAGGACAAGGAAGACATCAAACTGGCGGCCGAGCTGCTGGTTGATTACCTGGCGGTCTCTTTCCCGCGCGATGGCCGCGACATGGAAGAGGCCCGCGAACTGCTGAAAGCTGCCGGTGGTCACGCTCACCTGGTGTCCAAGATTGAACGCGCCGAATGTGTTGCCAGCCCGGAAGCGCTGGACGACATCATCAGTGCCTCCGACGCTGTCATGGTGGCCCGTGGCGATCTGGCGGTTGAAATTGGCGATGCCGAACTGGTTGGTGTGCAGAAGAAAATCATCGCTCGCTCCCGTCAGCTCAACAAGCCGGTGATCACTGCGACCCAGATGATGGAGTCCATGATCGATAGCCCAATGCCGACCCGTGCGGAAGTATCCGACGTCGCCAACGCCGTGTTCGACTACACCGACGCAGTGATGCTGTCAGCCGAAACCGCTGCGGGCGACTACCCGGTGGAAGCCGTGGCCGCCATGGTGCGTATTATTGAAGGTGCCGAAGCCCACCCGATGGTAAAACGCTCCAAGCACCGTCTGTACGAAGACATGCACGAGATCGATGAAACCATCGCTCTGTCGGCCATGTACGCAGCCAACCACCTGCAAGGTGTGACTGCCATCATCGCCCTGACCGAAACCGGTGCGACGCCGCGCCTGATGTCCCGTCTGCGCTCTCACCTGCCGATCTTCGCCTACTGCCGCCGTGAAGACACCCAGTCCCGCGTGGCACTGTACCGCGGCGTACAAACCGTGCCGTTCTACGCCGACCAGCTGGAGCCAATCACCATCAATGTCAAGGCGGTTGAATTCCTCAAGGAAGCTGGCCACGTGAAATCCGGTGACTACGTTGTGATTACCCGTGGCGACCACCTGAACGCTCAGGGTGGCACCAACACCATGAAGATTGTGAAAGTCGATTAATCTTCCCGTCTGGCGTCTGGTTGGGCCGCACTCGGATCTGGCGTCTGGCGTCTGGCGTCTGGCGTCTGGCGTCTGGCGTCTGGCGTCTGGCAACAGCATGTAGGGTGCGCAATGCGCACCACTACCTCTTAATCGACTCCCGAGCCTACGCGGCCCACTCACTCCCGACTCCCGACTCCCGACTCCCGACTCCCAACATCAACGATTTATTCACCTGCCTCATCACGACAATCACTGCTTGATTTCAATTAACTCACTGTTCAGCCATTGTTCAACGCCAGCCAGCTACGTACACTGACTTCAAATTAACGCCGAGCTGTTTGCTCTAACGCCTGCGTAAGAAACGGGTCTTTCTTGCGACCAACAGGTTATGAACACTCAGCCGTGGCACAGACTGGTTTGCCAGTCTGAGGATGCCAATGCATCCCGGCCACCAGGGTTCTGCGGGAAACCGCAGTGCCTCCCGCATTTGGAAAGGTGTGACATGACTCATTTTGAACCTGCACTGCGCGACCGCCACGGTCGCCGGTTCAGTTACTTGCGCCTGTCGATCACCGATGTGTGCAATTTCCGCTGTAATTACTGCCTGCCCGACGGTTATCAGAAAACCGCTGGGCCGGAGCCATTGCAACTGGCCGAAATCGAACAGGTGATTGGTTCGTTTGCCCGGCTGGGCACACGTAAAATCCGCATCACCGGCGGCGAACCCAGTGTGCGCCGCGACGTCACCGATGTGATTCGCGTTGCGGCCAACACCCCCGGTATTGAACAGGTCGCCATCACCACCAACGGCTACAAGCTGGCGGCACTGGTCGATGACTGGGCGGCGGCCGGTTTGCAGCAGGTCAACCTCAGCATCGACAGCCTTGATGCCCAACGCTTCGAAGACATCACCGGCTACAAGCATCTGGATCGCATTCTGGCAGGGCTCGACCGGGCACTGGAGCTGGGGCTGAAGGTCAAGGTGAACGCCGTGTTGTTGAAAGGCTTCCAGCAAAACGAACTGGGTGAATTTCTCGACTGGGTGAAACACAAACCGGTCGCGGTGCGCTTTATTGAATTGATGCAAACCGGCGATCAACCGGTGTTCTTCTCAGAAAACCACGTCCGTGCCGAAGCCATCCGCCAGCAGCTGATCGACAGCGGCTGGAGCGAAAAAGCTCGCGGGTTACACGATGGTCCGGCGCAGGAATTTGAACACCCGCAATACGCTGGCCGCATCGGTCTGATTGCCCCCTACAGCAAGGATTTTTGCAGCAGCTGCAACCGACTGCGCATCAGCTCGATGGGCAAATTGCACCTCTGCCTGTTTGGCGATCAGGGCCATGACCTCAGGCCGTTGCTGCAGTCACAGAATGACGGCAGCCAGCTGGATCAGGCGCTGCTCTCGTTGCTGGGCATGAAAACCGAAACCCACTACCTTCACGACGGCGATACCGGCGCAACCCGCCACTTCGCCATGCTGGGGGGCTAGCCATGAGCAGTCAGGACACGACGGTTGTAGGCATCTTATTAGCTGGCGGGGAATCCCGCCGCATGGGGCAAGACAAGGCCAGTTTGCCAGCCCATACCAACAGCCCACATTCAACCCTGTTGGCCCAACAGGTGGCGCTGTTGCAGCAACTGCCGCTGGCACGCTTGTGGATAAGTCGTCATCCAAGTCATCCACCATTGGACCCGGCACTGGCAGCACTGACCGTCAACGACGCCAGCAGCGACAGCCATCTGGGGCCGTTGGCGGGCATACACAGCGCCCTTCAGCACGATCAGCAACAGGCACAGCAGCACACTCAGCTCAAAGCCGATGCCGTACTCATCATTCCGGTCGACCTGCCGCTGCTCGACAAAGCCACCGTCAGCCAACTGCTGAATACCGGCGTACAGTCCGGCCAGGCGTGCTACTTCCTGCAGGATTATTTACCGCTGTATTTGCCGCTGGTTAGCCGTTCGGAATCGGACACCAACATCACCGACTACCTCGAGCAGACCCTTAATGCGCCGGAGTCGGAACCCAAAATCCGCCGCTCCATTCGCGGCCTGCTCTCGCTGTGCCAGCCGTTGTCGTTGCAACCGGCCGACGCCAGCAAGCTCACCAATACCAACACCCGGGATGAATGGAACGCCGTTCAATCCCGGCAGGGAAATTAAGGAATCACCATGTCCAAGACATTCACCGACCAGTTTGTACCCCTGAACATCGCCATCCTGACCGTTTCGGATACCCGCACCGAAGACAACGACACCAGTGGTCAGGCGCTGGTTGAACGTCTGACCGAAGCCGGCCACAAGTTGGCCGACAAGAAAATCATCAAGGACGACAAGTACCAGCTGCGCGCCCAGGTGTCCCAGTGGATTGCCGACGACAGCACCCAGGTGATCATCACCACCGGTGGCACCGGCTTCACCGAACGCGATACCACACCAGACGCACTGGTACCTCTGTTCGACCAGACCATCGATGGCTTTGGTGAACTGTTCCGCCAGATTTCCTACCAGCAGATCGGCACCTCCACCATTCAGAGCCGTGCGGTTGCCGGTTTGGCCAACAGCACGCTGATCTTCTGTGTACCGGGCTCCACCGGCGCTTGCCGTACCGCCTGGGACGACATCATTTCCAGCCAGCTGGACAGCCGTTTCAAGCCATGCAACTTCGTGCTGCGCCTGAAGAACACCGCCCAACAACTGTGCGACAGCCGCGGCTGAGCCCGGCTAACGCCAGACAGGTTTAGACAATGACAGATCAATCCACCCAGGGCTTCTCCCACGTTAACAGCGCCGGCGAAGCCAATATGGTCGACGTCAGCGCCAAACAAGCCACCGTGCGCGAAGCCCGTGCCGAAGGCTTTGTGCGCATGTCGGCCGACACGCTCAACAAGATCATCGAAGGCAACCACCACAAGGGCGACGTCTTTGCCGTCGCTCGTATTGCCGGTATTCAGGCAGCCAAGCAAACCAGCAACCTGATTCCGCTGTGCCATCCGTTGATGCTCAGCAAGGTAGCAGTGGAGTTTGACGCCGAGCCCGAGCACAACCGCATTCGTATCGAAAGCTACTGCAAGCTCACCGGCCAGACCGGCGTCGAGATGGAAGCCCTGACCGCCTGTTCGGTCGCCGCGCTGACTCTGTTCGACATGTGCAAGGCGGTAGACCCTTCCATGGTGCTGGACGGCATTCGGGTGTTGGAAAAAGTCGGCGGCAAAACCGGCCACTGGCAAGCAACTGAAGGCTCAGATAAAGCTCAAAGCGAAGGAGCAGGCGCATGATTCAGGTGCTGCTATTTGCCCGCCTGCGCGATGAACTGGGCACCGGAACCGTGAATCTGGAAATCCCATCCCCAGCCAGGGTCAGAGACGTTCGAGCCGCCTTGTGCCAGCAATTTCCGCAGCACCGTGCACTGCTGGCAGAGGGCAAGGCACTGGTAGCGATCAACCAGAACCTCACCAATGACGAACAGGCTAGCGTCAGCGAGCGCGACGAAGTGGCGTTATTTCCACCGATGACCGGGGGATAACTTCGGTGATAATTTTCCGGACGACGTCAACATGACTGTGGATAACTGGCAAGACCGTATTCAGGTGCAAACGGCCGACTTCAGCGTTGATGAAGAATACCAGCGCCTGTGCTGCGACAACGCCGCCGACGGTGCCGTGGTGTTTTTTGTTGGCCGTGTGCGCGACCGCAACCAGGGCGATCAGGTATCACTGCTGGAACTGGAACACTACCCCGGCATGACCGAAAAAGCCCTGCAAGGCATTGTCGACGATGCCCGCAGCCGATGGCAGCTGGGCCGCGTCAGCGTGGTGCACCGGGTTGGCCCAATGAACATTGAAGAGCAAATCGTCTTTGTTGGGGTATCCAGCCCCCACCGAGGCAACGCCTTTGAAGCGGCCGAATACATCATGGACTACCTCAAAAGCCGCGCACCGTTCTGGAAAAAAGAACGTATTCTTGATACCAACGGCGAACTCCGCGAAGAACGCTGGGTCGACGCCCGCGACAGCGACAGCGCCGCCCTTGAACGCTGGGAATAACCGCTGTACTCAGAATCGACGGAGTCCCGTTCCATGCTGACATCTCTGGAAAACCGCATTCCCCCACCCATAGTCGGGCTCGCCACCGCCGTCCTGATGTGGCAACTGGCAGGTCATATACCGGCGCTCACCGACATCAGCGCCCTGCAATGGCTCATGATCGCCGTGCTGGCAGGCTGTGGATTAACCCTCGATTTGCTGGCATTGGTCGACTTCTTCAAACGCAAAACCACCTTTAACCCACTGGCCCCTGAGCGAGCCAGTACTCTGGTCACCGGTGGAATGTACCGTTTCAGCCGCAATCCCATGTACCTCGGCATGCTGCTGAATCTGCTGGCCTGGGGCTGCTTCCTTGGCCACTGGGCCGCGCTGCTGCCACCGTGGCTGTTTGTCCTCTTAATTAATCACTTCCAGATTTTGCCGGAAGAGCGCGCATTGCAGCAGCTATTTGGAACAGACTTCACCAACTACCGACGTATCGTCCGGCGCTGGCTCTAGTAAGATTTGGGCAAAGGACCCTCTGAATAACTCTGCACAGCTCTGCGCGAGTCCTGCAGGTTGTCAGAACAAGGCGGCGAATGCAGCGGAATGGCTGGTCCTTTCCAAATTCGCCAATGCCGTTCTGGCGGGTTGCAGGCCGCGCCCTGCGGGGATGGCAGGGCATTGCTGACTCTGTGTCGCTGATTTTTGACTTGACCCGTCAGGCCTGCAAATCAGCTTCGTGATTCAGCTTCGCCCTGTCATCCAGAGCGGACACCGAGTTATTCAGAGGGTCCCTAACCCATTTCAGGGCGAACAACGGACCCAACCGACCATTTAAGCGTCAGAGCAGTGGCTCGGCGGCTGAGAGCGACCGTCCGTATCCCTCGTCCCGCAGGAGTCAGCTTATGTCCTCGGCACCCATGCCGACGATTTTCATCCCCCACGGCGGAGGCCCCTGGCCATTCGTTGATCTGGGAAGTCGTTTTGGCGAACAGGAAATGCAACATCTGAAGCAGTTTCTGGAGCAATACCCCAAGACACTGCCGCGCCAGCCCAAAGCCTTGCTGGTGATCAGTGCTCATTGGGAAGCCCCGGTGGCGACACTGGGTACGGCCGAACAGCCCGATATGTTGTACGACTACTACAACTTTCCCGAAGCGGCCTATCACATTCAATGGCCTGCACCGGGCTGTCCGGAACTGGCCCCCCGAGTAGCAGAGCTGCTGCACAAGGCTGGCTTTGCCACCGACGCCGACGACCAGCGAGGCTACGACCACGGCACCTTTGTGCCGCTCAAACTGATGTTTCCCGACGCCCAAATTCCGGTATTGCAGCTGTCGCTGATGCGCAATCTCGATGCTGCCAAACACATCGAACTGGGTAAAGCCTTGCAGCCGCTGCGTGACGAAGGCGTGCTGATCATTGGTAGTGGCATGTCGTTCCACAACCTCAAACGGCTACGCCAGCACGATACGCCCGATATCAGCAAACCCTTTGACGAGTGGTTGAAAGAAGTCGTGGCGCTGAAACCGGAGTGCCGACAACGCAAACTGGGTGACTGGATTTGTGCACCGAACGCCCGTATTGCACACCCTCGTGCAGAGCACTTGCTGCCGCTGATGGTGGTCACCGGAGCCGCCGGTAACGATCATGGTCGGGTGGTGTTCAATGGCCTGTTCGCCAATTCCTGGGTCACCGGGGTGGAGTTCTGCCGCGCCTGTCAGCAGCTGGTGTAAATACAAAACGCCCCGCAATGCGGGGCGTTTTGCTGTTGGCCGACCGTCACAACACGCGGACGCTCAGTAGTCGCCTTCCAGTTTGAAACCTTTGGCGGTGCCAACCAGATGGTCGGCATCAGCTTCCGATGCCAGCTTGATCATCAAACGCAAATCGTTTGGTGAGTCGGCGTAGGCCAACGCATCCTCGTAGGTAATCTCGCCCTGTTCGTACAGGTGGTACAAGGCCTGATCGAAGGTCTGCATGCCCAATTCAGTCGATTTTTTCATCAACGCCTTGAGCTCATGCACATTGCCCTTACGGATCATGTCCGACGCCAACGGGGTATTCAGCAGCACCTCAATCACCGCCCGACGGCCCTTGCCATCCGGGGTCGGCACCAGCTGCTGGGCAACAATAGCCCGCAGGTTGAGTGACAAATCCATCCAGATCTGGCTGTGACGCTCCGGCGGGAAGAAGTGCAGCACCCGCTCCAATGCCTGGTTGGCGTTGTTGGCGTGCAGGGTGGCCAGACACAAATGGCCGGTTTCGGCGAAGGTAATGGCCTTCTCCATGATGTCCGGCGAACGCACCTCACCAATCATGATCACGTCCGGCGCCTGACGCAGAGCGTTTTTCAACGCCACATCAAAGCTTTCGGTATCCAGGCCCACTTCCCGCTGGGTAATGATGCACTGATCATGCTGGTGAATGTATTCAATCGGGTCCTCAATGCTGAGGATATGGCCCTTGCTGTTGTGGTTACGGTGGCCAATCATACTGGCCAGCGAGGTCGACTTACCGGTGCCCGTTGCCCCCACAAACAGAATCAGGCCACGCTTGGCCATCGCCAGATCCTTGATCACATCCGGCAGTCCCAGCGAATCGACCGATGGAATGCGGGTTTCGATGCGACGCAAGACCATGCCGCAGACGTTACGCTGATAGAAAGCACTGGCCCGGAAACGGCCAATGCCACGGGCGTTGATGGCAAAGTTAAGCTCTTTGTAACGCTCAAACTCGTCCTGCTGATGGTTATTCATCAGGCCCAGTACAATGTCACGGGTTTGCTCGGCCGCCAGCGGGGTTTTGCTAAGCGGCAGCAGCTGGCCGTGTACTTTCATCGAGGGCGCTACGCCTGCGGTAATAAACAGGTCGGATGCCCCTTTTTCCACCATCAGGCGTAAAAACTTGTCCATCGACATGGATCGTATCCTCTGGCCGGATTACGGCGCTAACAATGAATCAGAACTGATCCGGGTTCTTCGATTTTTCACGGGCCGATTCTTTCGACACCAGGCCGCGCTGCACCAGTCCTTTCAACGACTGATCCATGGTCACCATGCCGTAAGCGGCGCCGGTCTGGATGGCCGAGTACATTTGCGCCACCTTGTCTTCACGAATCAGGTTACGAATCGCCGGGGTACCAATCATGATTTCGTGAGCCGCCACACGACCGCCACCAATGCGCTTCAACAGCGACTGGGAAATAACTCCTTGCAGGGATTCCGACAGCATCGAACGCACCATGCCTTTCTCTTCGGCCGGGAAAACGTCGACGATACGGTCAATGGTTTTGGCCGCTGAGGTGGTGTGCAGGGTGCCGAACACCATGTGGCCGGTTTCTGCCGCGGTCAGTGCCAGACGAATGGTTTCCAGGTCTCGCATCTCACCCACCAGAATCACATCCGGGTCTTCACGCAGGGCGGAGCGCAGGGCTTCGTTAAAGCCGAGGGTGTCACGGTGAACTTCACGCTGGTTGATCAGCGATTTTTTCGGCTCGTGAACAAATTCGATCGGGTCTTCAATGGTCAGAATGTGGTCGTGCTTGTTCTCGTTGATGTAGTCGATCATGGCCGCCAGCGTGGTCGACTTACCGGAACCGGTCGGGCCTGTCACCAAACAGATGCCCCTAGGCAACGACGCCAGCTCCTTGAACACTTCCCCCATACCCAGCTGGTCCATGGTCAATACCTTGGACGGAATGGTACGGAACACCGCGCCCGGGCCGCGGTTCTGGTTAAAAGCGTTGACACGGAAACGGGCCACACCCGGCACTTCAAACGAGAAGTCGGTCTCGAGGAATTCCTCGTAATCCTTACGCTGCTTGTCATTCATGATGTCATACACCAATGAATGTACTTCCTTATGACCCAGCGCAGGCACGTTGATACGGCGAACATCACCATCGACGCGGATCATCGGCGGCAAGCCTGCTGACAGGTGCAAGTCAGAAGCACCCTGTTTGGCGCTGAATGCGAGCAGTTCGGTAATGTCCATTGCCTGAATTCCTCCAACGGCGTGAATATAGAAAGACTAGATGAGACAGATGCAGACTGGCTCACGGTTTTATAAGATTCCCGTAAGCCCGATACATTCTCTGGCCTGCAACCGCCGCCAGAGCCGACTCATCCTAAACAAAGCGTATTGAATGTCTACACTTGCCGAACACTACCAGCAGGTCCAGCAACGCATTAAGCAGGCCTGCCAACAGAGCCAGCGTGATCCCGCCGAGGTTGAACTGCTGGCTGTCAGCAAAACCAAACCGGCCAGCATGGTGGAGGAATGTTACCAACAGGGGCAGCGCCAATTTGGTGAAAATTACCTGCAGGACGCGATGGAAAAGATCCCTGCTCTGGCCGACCTTGCTAACATACAGTGGCACTTTATCGGGCCATTACAATCGAACAAAACCCGCGCGGTGGCAGAGAATTTCGACTGGTTGGCAACGCTTGAGCGGGAAAAAATTGCCCGCCGCCTGAGCGAGCAGCGACCATCCGGCAAAGCCCCGCTGAACGTGTTGATTCAGGTCAACATCAGCGGCGAGGCACAAAAGTCCGGCGTTGAACCCGGCGCCATCGCCGCTCTGGCCAGCGTCATTGAACAATTGCCGGGGCTTACCCTGCGCGGTTTGATGTGTATTCCCGAAGCAACCGATGATGAATCGCATTTGCGCGGCCAATTCCGCCAGATGAAGCTATTATTTGATGAGCTGGCTCAGCAACACCCGCATGTAGACACCCTGTCGATGGGGATGTCCGGCGATCTGGAGCTGGCCATTGCCGAAGGCGCCACCCAGGTGCGCATCGGCACCGACATTTTTGGCGCCCGTAACAGCACGGGCACCACCCTTTGAAAATAAACGGTTTAAGGACACCCACATGACACAAATCGCATTTATTGGCGGCGGTAACATGGCCACTGCCATTATTGGTGGCCTGCTGCGCCAGGGCGACGTTTCTGCGCAAATGGTTCAGGTCAGCGATCCGGGTGAACAGCAACGCCAGAAGCTGGAAGCCGATTTCGGCATCCAGACCTTTGCAAGCAACCTCGACGCCATTGCCAACGCCGATACCGTCATCATGGCGGTGAAGCCACAAATGATGAAAGAGGTGCTGGCACCACTGCAGGCCACGCTGGCCAACCGTCAGCCGCTGCTGGTTTCAATTGCGGCTGGCATCAGCATTGAAAACCTCGAAGCCTGGTCCGGCTGCCAATCCGTTGTGCGCTGCATGCCCAACACCCCGGCCCTGGTCGGTGCCGGTGCCAATGGTCTGTTCGCCAACGACGCGGTAACCGTTGACCAACGCAACGCCGCCGATCGCCTGATGCAAGCCACCGGCGTCACCGTATGGGTCAAGGAAGAAGCAGAACTGGACATCGTCACAGCACTGTCTGGCAGTGGCCCGGCCTATTATTTCCTGCTGATGGAAGCCATGATCAACAGCGCCAAAAGCATGGGCCTGAGCGAAGAAACCGCCACCTCACTGGCACTGCAAACCGCCTTTGGTGCTGGCAAAATGGCCATTGAGGCCGACGTTGGCCCAGCCGAACTGCGTCGTCGTGTGACCTCACCGAACGGCACCACCGAGCGCGCGATCTTCACGTTTGAAGGGGCCCACCTGCGCGACATCGTCAGCGCCGCCATGGAAGCCGCCCGCAAGCGTTCTGAAGAACTGAACAAGGAACTCGGGTAACGCTCAAACGGTCGTTAAAGGAGCAACGGGCGTCTATTCCCTGTCTCCTTTAACGGGTACTTTACCGGTACACTTGATATAACCATCAGCCCGAACACATCGATACGGAGTTTTCATGTCCCCAATCGCATCCGCAGGACTTCTGCTTATTAACGCCATCGGCGGTCTGGTACTGCTGGTCTTCCTGCTGCGTTTCTTGCTCCAGCTGGTACGTGCCGACTTCTACAATCCGATTTCACAGTTCATCGTCAAGGCATCCAACCCGCTGCTGATTCCGCTGCGCCGCGTGATTCCGGGCTTTGGCGGCATGGACATCGCCTCACTGGTGCTGGCCTACGGCGCCCAGTTGATCACCATGGCGCTGATCATGGTGGTGTCCGGCTACGCCGTGCCGTGGATGAACGTACTGGCCTGGGCTGCTATTGGCCTACTGGGCCTGCTGCTCAATATCTACTTCTGGGGCGGCATCATTGTAGCCATCGCCTCCTGGATTGCCCCCAACAGCTACAACCCGGCGCTGATTTTGATCAACCAGATTCTGGAACCGGCACTGCGTCCGATCCGCAACAAAATGCCGGACCTTGGCGGCCTCGACCTCAGCCTGTTTGTGCTGCTGATGGCCATTCAGCTGTTCGAGATTCTGATTATTGGCCCATTGGCGGCCACCGCCATGATGCCGCGCGGCTTGGGTATCGGCGTTTAATCGCCAAACCCCAAGCTCCAACTCTGAGGGAAGCTGCTTGCTGTCGATGAAGGTTTTATCGAGAGCAAGCTCTCTCCCACAACATTATCCAGCCCTTCCCCTGTTCTCACCCAACTTCTAACTCCCCTAACCCAGCGCCCGACTCACGAGCCTGCGCGACCCGCTCACTCCCGACGCCCGACTCCCGACTCCCGACTCCCGACTCCCGACTCCCGACTCCCGACTCAGCCCCTGAATCACCGAATTCCGGCACAGCGCAAGACATTGATATTCCGCGCGGCTACAATGGCTGCCCTGTTCAGGAGGTGCTCATGTCACAGCAAGAGTCGGATCAAAAGACCACTCACTTCGGCTACCAGACCGTAGCCAGCGAAGACAAACAAGCCATGGTGGCGGATGTATTCCATTCCGTGGCGGCCAAGTACGATGTAATGAACGACCTGATGTCGTTTGGTGTGCATCGCTTGTGGAAACGTTTCACCATCGAAATGAGTGGTGTACGTCCGGGTAACCGGGTGCTGGATCTCGCAGGTGGTACCGGCGACCTGACCAAGAAATTCTCCCGCATCGTTGGCCCGCAGGGCAAAGTGGTGCTGGCAGATATCAACTCCTCGATGCTCAACGTCGGCCGCGATCGTCTGACCGACGAAGGCTATGTTGGCAACATCGAATACGTTCAGGCCAACGCCGAATGTCTGCCGTTTGAAGACAACAGCTTCGACGCTCTCACCATCGCCTTTGGTCTGCGTAACGTCACCGACAAGGACGCCGCGCTGCGCTCGATGACCCGGGTACTGAAGCCAGGCGGTCGCCTGCTGGTACTGGAGTTCTCCAAGCCAACCAATCCAGTGATGAGCAAGGCCTACGACCTGTACTCCTTCTCGGCGCTGCCGTTCATGGGCAAAGTGGTGGCCAACGACGCCGAAAGCTACAAGTACCTGGCCGAATCCATTCGTATGCACCCGGATCAGGAAACCCTCAAGGGCATGATGGAAGACGCTGGCCTGGTGCGTTGCAGCTACCACAACCTCACCAGCGGCGTGGTTGCGCTGCACCGTGGGATCAAGCCCTGATGAGCTGGTTGCCGGTCGAACTGGGGCAAGCGGCGCTGATTCCTGCCGAAGCTGCCATTAATCATGCCCTGCGGTTTGACCCGGGCAGTCAGGTGTTGCTGGCCAAAGCGGCCGGCAAGCTGGTGCACATTCGACTGGCGGGCACCGCCACGGTCGCCATCCGGCTGCTCGACGACTCGATCGTACTGAGCCTGTCGACCGACGAACTCAGCGAAGACGGCCCCTACCCCGACGTTGCCCTGATTGGCACCAGCAGCGACTTTCTGGCGCTGGCCCGAGCCGACAACAAAGCCAGCGCGATGTTGTCCGGCGGCATTCTGGTCGATGGCGACACCGAACTGGCCATTCTGCTGGGCAAACTGGTTGATCAGATGAACATCGACTGGGAAGCCATGATTACCCCCGTCACCGGTGGCATGTTGGCCCATCAACTGGGTCAGGGACTGCGTGGTTTGATGGGCTGGGGCAAACGCACCGGCCGCACCTTCAAAACTGCCGCCCGCGACTACCTCTACGACGAAGCCCGCATTCTGGTGCACCCGGCCGAGCTGGAAGCCAGCGCCGAGCGCATCGACAACCTTCGGTTGGCCTCCGATCGTCTGGAAGCCCGTATTCAACAACTGGAAGCCCGCAAGGCCGCCGAACAGCAACCGCCAGCCCAAGACGCTGCGACCGATAAAGAGGACTGAACGTGTCGCGTTTGTGGCGTTTGTGGAAAATCCTGTTCGTATTCACCAAATACCGTCTGGATGGCCTGATTCCCCTACACTTGCTGCCGCTGAGTGTGCGCATTTTGCTGTGGCTGGCACCGTGGCGTCTGCGCCCGGTACCGGCCAAGCTGAGCCGTGGTGCCCGCTTGCGGATGGCGCTGGAAGCCCTCGGTCCTATTTTCATCAAGTTCGGACAAATCCTGTCGACCCGCCCGGATCTGGTGCCGGAAGACATTGTTCAGGAGCTGAAGCTGCTGCAAGACAAGGTGCCGCCGTTTCCGGAAGACGAAGCCATAGCGCTGATCGAATCGCAACTGGGCGACACCATTGCTAACCTGTTTGCCGAGTTTTCCAGCAAGCCACTGGCGTCAGCCTCGATCGCTCAGGTCCATACCGCCAAACTGAATGACGGCAAGGATGTAGTGGTGAAAGTGGTGCGTCCGGGCATCGAACACACCATTGAACGCGACCTGCAGCTGCTGGAAACCATGGCCCGACTGGCCGTGACCTACTCTTCCGAAGCCCGTCGCCTGAAGCCGCTGGAAGTGGTCGAAGACTACCGCCACACTATTTATGGCGAGCTGAACCTGCAAATTGAAGCCTCCAACGCCACCCAGCTGCGCCGCAATTTCTCAGAATCCGGCCATCTTTACGTGCCGGAAGTATACTGGGAGTACACCCGCAGCAAGGTGATGACCAGCGAGCGTATTTACGGCATTCCAGTGGCCAACATCGACGAACTGCGGGCCCAGAACACCGATATGAAACTGCTGGCCGAACGCGGGGTGGAAATCTTCTTCACCCAGGTGTTCCGCGACAGCTTTTTCCACGCCGACATGCACCCCGGCAACATTTTTGTTTCACGTGAAAACCCACAGGACCCGGAATACATCGGCATCGACTGTGGCATCGTTGGCAGTTTGACCGAAGAAGACCAACACTATCTGGCGATGAACCTGCTGGCCTTCTTCAATCAGGATTATTATCAGGTGGCGCAACTGCACGTCGATTCCGGCTGGGTGCCCGCCACCACCAAGGTGCATGAACTGGCTGCGGCCATTCGCAGCGTCTGTGAACCGATTTTTGAAAAGCCGCTGGCCGAAATTTCCTTTGGTCAGGTGCTGATTCAATTGTTCAGCACCGCTCGCCGCTTCGATATGGAAGTGCAGCCACAGCTGGTGCTGCTGCAAAAAACCCTGCTCAACATCGAAGGGCTGGGCCGTCAGTTGTACCCACAGCTGGACCTCTGGAGCACCGCCAAGCCGTTTCTGGAACGCTGGATGCGCGAACGCTTTGGTCCCAAAGCCGCATTTGCCGAACTCAAGCGCCAGCTGCCGACCTGGATTGAAAAAGCGCCGAAAATGCCGGGACTGGTGCACGGTGCCCTGACTCGTCTGAACCACATGGACGAAAATCAGGCCCAGCTGCAACGGGAAATCATGGCCCTGCGCAAGGCGCTGGAAGAACAGAACCGTCAGAAACGCCATCTGACGCTGGGCTCGCTGGTGTCGTTATCAGGTCTGGCACTGTGGTGGCAAGCCATTGCCCTCGGTATTCCCGAAGTGCTGGGCATTGGCATCGGAGCCTTCGGTCTGCTGTGGATTTTGCTGAAAGCCTGACGCTCAACAAGCGCCATAATGTCGGGTATGCTCGGCGGCTATCAGACAGTTTGAGTCCAGGCATTCAAAAGCCTGCGACCAACACCAACGATTGAATAAAAACGGCCCCGGGCCGAACAAGTGAGAGAGACATGAGCGACTGGCTGGATGCAGTAAAGTGGGATGACAAGGGTTTGGTACCGGCGATTGCCCAGGACCATCAAACCGGTCGCATCCTGATGATGGCCTGGATGGATCGCGAAGCCCTGACCCTGACTGTGCAGGAAAACCGCGCCATCTATTATTCCCGCTCGCGCCAGAAATTGTGGCGTAAGGGCGAGTCGTCCGGCCATGTGCAGAAACTCCACGAAGTCCGTCTCGACTGCGACGCCGATGTGATTGTGTTGCAGGTTGAACAAATTGGCGGCATCGCGTGCCATACTGGCCGGGAAAGCTGTTTTTATCAGGTCTGGCAAGACGGTGAATGGGTCGCCGTTGATCCGGTACTGAAAGACCCGAAAGACATTTACTGAGCCTTATTCATCAAGCCTTGCCGTTCCAAGTCATAGAGTTGTTATTTTTATGAGTGATATTCTTGCCGCCCTGGGCGATATTCTTGAAGAGCGCAAAGGCGCTTCTGCGGATTCTTCCTACGTTGCCAGCCTCTACCACAAGGGTCTGAACAAGATTCTGGAAAAGGTCGGCGAAGAAGCCACCGAGACCATTCTGGCGGCCAAAGACGCTGAAACCAGCGGCGACAACAAGGACGTGATCTACGAAACCGCCGATCTGTGGTTCCACAGTCTGGTGGCGTTGGCCCAGCTGGGTGAACGTCCGGAGGCGGTCATCAACGAACTGGCACGCCGTTTCGACATGTCCGGGCTGGAAGAAAAAGCCTCACGTCAGCCAAAATAAGCGGCGACGGCAACCAAGGAACGAACAGCATCCATGTCTGACTGTATTTTTTGCAACATCGTGGCCGGTAACATCCCCGCCAACAAGGTCTTCGAAGACGATGACTTTCTGGCGTTCCACGATATTGCCCCCAAGGCCGACACCCACTTGCTGGTGATCCCGAAGCAGCACATCGTTAACCTTGACGACCTGACTGCCGAGCACGCCGGGCTGATGGGCAAACTGATGCTGACGCTGCCGAAAATTGCCAGCCAGCAGGGCCTCAGCGGCTATCGCACCATAACCAATACAGGCGCGGAAGGCGGACAGGAAGTCTTCCACATGCATTTCCATATTCTGGGCGGCAGCGCGCTGCCCGGATTCTGATTTCTGGAGAACACACTATGCTCGGCGGTATCAGCATTTGGCAGCTGCTCATCATTGCAGTGATCGTTATTCTGATTTTTGGCACCAAGAAACTGCGCAACATGGGCGGTGACCTGGGCGGTGCGATCAAGAACTTCAAGTCTGCCATGAACGACGATGGCGACAAGAAAGACACAGACTCCGATCCCAAGAGTCTGGCACAGGATCAGAACAACACCATGAACAAGGACGCTGACTTCAGCGAACAGAAAGACAAGGATCAGAAGCACTCCTGATGTTCGATATCGGCTTCCTTGAACTGGTTGTTGTCGGCGTACTGGGCTTGCTGGTGTTGGGCCCCGAACGACTGCCCAAAGCAGCCCGCACCATTGGTCTGATGATTGGCCGTGTGCGCCGTACCATGAACGGCCTGCAAGACGAACTGGAACGCCAGGTACGTGCCGAAGAACTGAAAGAAAAGCTCAAGGACCCCTACGCCACCTTTCTGGATGACGATGAGCGCAAGCCCAAGGCAGTACTGGAAGCCGAGCGGGCAGCCCGTGGTGAAGCCGCGGCTTCGCCACAGGAAATCGATCCCGACGGTGGTCACCGCATCCAGCCGGATGCGCCTGCGACTCAGGATCAGCAGAACAAGCCATGACCCAGGATTCCGAACAGCCCCTGATTGCCCATCTGGTTGAACTCCGCAACCGCCTGCTGAAAGCCGTACTGATTGTGCTGCTGCTGTTTCTGGGCATGTTTTACTTCGCCAACGACCTCTACCTGATTCTGGTTGAGCCGCTGTCAGCGCTGCTGCCGGAAACCCAGGGCGGCCAGATGATTGCCACCGGCGTAGCCGCGCCGTTTCTGGTGCCGTTCAAACTGACGCTGGTGCTGTCGGTGCTGATCGCCATGCCGTTTATCCTGCATCAGGCCTGGGCGTTTATCTCACCGGGGCTGTACCAGCACGAGAAGAAGTTCGCTGTGCCACTGCTGTTGTCGAGCATTGTGCTGTTTTACGCCGGTATTGCCTTTGCCTACTACGTCGTGCTGCCACTGGCATTCGGCTTCTTCACCTTTGCTGCACCGGAAGGCATCTCGGTGATGCCGGACATCTCCAACATCCTCGATTTCATCCTGAAAATCTTCTTCGCGTTTGGCATCGCCTTCGAGATCCCGGTGGCCACTTTCCTGATGGTGCTGAGCGGCATCACCACGGTGCAGTCTCTGGGCCAGAAACGGCCTTATATTTTCCTCGGCTGCTTTGTCGTCGGCATGCTGGTCACGCCACCGGATGTGATCTCACAAACCATTCTGGCGCTGCCTATGTACGCCCTGTTTGAAGGCGGAGTGCTGGCCTCACGACTGATCCGCAAGCCAGCTGACGACACCGACGACGAGGCCCGGTACGACTGATTCTGATCAGTTGTTGTGCGGTTAACGACCAGCGCCACAGGATCTGCTGAAGCCTGTGGCCAATACCTGATACACTCGCCGTTAATTACTCTTCCAAATGCAGGAAATCACCCAAGATGCCGGAAGTTATCCCTGACGACTCTGTCGGTCTGGTTACTCCCCAAACCTTTCATTGTGATACCCCGCTGACCTTACGCAGTGGCCGGGTGCTGTCCCAGTACGATCTGGTGTATGAAACCTACGGTGAACTGAACGCCAGCAAAACCAATGCGATCCTGATCTGCCACGCCCTCAGTGGTGACCAGCACGCTGCTGGCTACAACAGCATGGACGACTCCAAGCCCGGTTGGTGGGACAACGCCATTGGCCCGGGCAAACCGATCGATACCACGCGCTTTTTCGTGGTGGCACTGAACAACCTCGGTGGTTGCAGTGGCTCTACCGGCCCAACCAGCATCAATCCCGATACCGGCAAGCCGTACGGCCCGGATTTCCCGATTGTGGCCGTGCGTGACTGGGTATCCAGTCAGGCCGAGCTGGCCGATCATCTCGGCATCCAGCGCTGGGCCGCGGTCGTAGGTGGCAGTCTGGGCGGTATGCAGGTGCTGCGCTGGTCAATCCAGTTCCCGCAACGCATCGCCAACGCCGTGGTGGTTGCCTCGGCTCCGAAGCTATCGGCGCAGAACATCGCCTTTAACGAAGTCGCCCGTCAGGCCATTGCCAAAGACCCGGACTTCCACGACGGCAATTACCTGGAACATGGCACCATTCCGAAAGTGGGTCTGACCCAGGCTCGCATGCTGGGCCACCTGACCTATCTGTCGGAAGACGCCATGCGCCAGAAGTTCGGCCGCGACCTGCGCGAAGGCAAGCTCAACTACAGCTTTGCCCCCGAGTTTCAGGTGGAAAGCTACCTGCACTATCAGGGCGAGAAATTCAGCACCCGCTTTGACGCCAACACCTACATGTTGATGACCAAGGCGCTGGACTACTTCGACCCATCGGCCGATTACGACCACGATCTGGTGAAGTGCCTCAGCAACGCCCAGTGCAAATTCCTGCTGGTGTCGTTCACCACCGACTGGCGCTTCTCTCCCGCCCGTTCGAAGGAAATCGTCAACGCCCTGATGGAAGCCGATAAAGACGTCAGCTACGCCTGCATCGACTCCGACGGCGGCCACGACGCCTTCCTGCTCGACAACCCGCGCTATCACGCGGTGCTGTCGGCCTTCATGAACCGCATTGCCAACCGGCTGGAGGCCCAGGCATGAGCCCGACGACCTTGCAGTCACTGCGTCCCGACCTCGCCATCATTCAGGAATGGATTCAGCCCAACAGCCAGGTGCTCGACCTTGGCTGCGGCGAAGGCACCCTGCTGCAATTCCTCAGCGAGCACAAAAATGTGCGCGGCTATGGTCTGGAAATCAATCCTGACAAAATCACCGCTGCCATTGCCAATGGCGTCAACGTAGTAGAACAGGACCTCAACAACGGCCTGTACAACTACAAGGACAACAGCATTGATACCGTGGTGATGACCCAGGCCCTGCAAGCGGTGCAACGGCCAGACGAATTGCTGGATGAAATGCTGCGCGTTGGCGACGAAGCCATCGTCACCTTTCCGAACTTCGGCCACTGGCGTACACGCATGTACCTGGCTCTGAAAGGCCGCATGCCGATGTCAGAAACCCTGCCGCACAAGTGGTACGACACGCCAAACATCCATTTGTGTACCGTCAGTGACTTTGAAGAGCTGTGCCAGCAGAAAAATATTCGTATCCTGAGCAAGACGGTGGTCGACGATCATCACCAGGAACACTGGGCGATTCGTTTGTGGCCATCCTTATTGGGCGAAATTGCGGTTTACCACCTGACCCGGAGGTCCTGATGAAACGCTGGCTGAACGCAGTAAGGAACATAACCCTGATGTGCCTGCTGGCCCTGCCCGCCTGGGCAGACCGCGGTGAACAAAAGCAGGTCTTTGGCAATTACGAGGTGCACTACATCGGCCTCACCACCAGTTTCCTGACGCCGGAAGTGGCCCGTGCCTACGGCATTGAGCGTTCCGGCCGCATGGGTATGCTGAATATTTCAGTGCTCAACAGCGCCGAAAAAAGCGACGTGCCACAGCCGGTAGAAGCCAAGGTTAACGGCACCCTGAAAAACCTGATTGGCCAGAGCAAGTCGCTGGAATTCAAGGAAATCAAGGAAACCAACGCCGTCTACTATGTGGCCACCTTCCGCTTTGACGAAGAAGAGGTCTACCGCATCAACCTGCAGGTCCAGCCGGATGGCGTCAGCCGCAGCTTTGATGTGAAGTTCAGCCAACGCTTCTACGAAGAATAACCCCGGAGCCACCATGAAGATCGTCCTCGCCAGTGGCAACGCTGGCAAACTGCGTGAATTCTCACAGCTGTTCGACACCCACTTCGGCGACCAGAACATCGAACTGGTACCGCAAAAGGAACTGGGCGTCAGCGACGCCGACGAAACCGGCCTCAGCTTTGTTGAAAACGCCATTCTGAAAGCCCGCCATGCCTGTGCAGCCACCGGCTTGCCAGCACTGGCGGACGACTCCGGCATTGAAGTCGACGCCCTCAAGGGCCAGCCGGGTATTTATTCTGCCCGCTTTGCCGCCATGCACAACGCAGGTTCAGGCGACGCCGACAACAACAGCCTGCTGCTGCAAAAACTGCAGGGCGTTGCCACAGAGCAACGCAGCGCCCGCTTCCAGTGTGTGCTGGTGTACATGCGCCATGCCGACGACCCAACCCCGCAGATTTTTCAGGGCAGCTGGGAAGGCACCATTCTGACCAGCGCTGCAGGCAGCAACGGCTTTGGCTACGACCCGCTGTTCTGGGTTGAAAGCGAGCAATGCGCCAGTGCGGAACTCGACAAGGCACGCAAGAATCAGATCTCTCACAGGGGCCAGGCCATCCAGCAGCTGATCCAGCGCTGGCGCCGATAATCCCCGACGCGCCGCGGCGAACAACCGCCGAGGCGCGTAGCAAACCGTATAACGGTTATTTCACAGACCTACCGGATAGATGCACATCGTGGAAATTCTCGAACAACTGCAAAACAAGATTAACCAGACCATTCAGTCGCTGGAAAACCTGCAACTGAGCAACATGGAACTGCAAGAAGAACTCGATCAGGCACGCAGCCAGCTGAGCGAAACCCAGCAGGCGCTGGAAACGGCCCAGCAGCAAAACGCCGAGCTGAGCGAAGAAAAGGCCCAGCTGCAGCAACAGCACAACGACGTGACCGAACAGAAGAACGCCATCGAAGCCCGTGTTCAGTCACTGCTGCAAACCCTCGACATCGCTGTGTCTGACCTGATGCCAGTAGCAGCGGATTCCGCTCAGGAAGACGTTCAGGAAGACCTTCAAGACAGCAGCGTACAGGAAGACCTGTACCCGAACGACAACGCGGACGAGCAGATCGTCCAGCAAGCCAACGACCAACTGGCAAACGTTCAATACGGAAACTGAGATCGTGCCCGTTTTGCCGCCATTAAGTCTGTACATCCACGTGCCCTGGTGCGTGCGTAAATGCCCCTACTGCGACTTCAACTCGCACAAGGCCGACGACCAGATTCCGGAAGATGACTACGTGGCGGCGCTATTGGCCGACCTGCAAACCGAACTGCCGTTTGTCAACGGCCGTTCGGTGCAGACCATCTTTATTGGTGGCGGCACCCCCAGCCTGATGAGCGCCGACGGCTACCAACGGCTGTTCGATGGCCTGCGCCAGCAGCTGCACTTTGCCGAAGACATCGAAATCACGCTGGAAGCCAACCCCGGCACCTTTGAAGCCGAGCGCTTCAAAGCCTATCGCCAGTTAGGCATCAACCGACTGTCAATGGGTATCCAGAGCTTCAACGACCTGCACCTGCAAAAGCTGGGACGTATTCACGACAGCCAGCAGGCCCAGGCGGCCATTCGCTCGGCTTTCGAAGCCGGTTTCGACAACATCAACATCGACCTGATGCACGGCCTGCCCGGACAGTCGTTAGCCGATGCCATGTACGACATCGACACCGCCCTGAGCTTCAACACCCCTCACCTGTCGTGGTATCAGCTCACCATCGAGCCCAATACCGAATTCTACAAACGTCCGCCGATCTTGCCGGAAGACGAAACCCTGTGGGACATTCAGGAGGCTGGCCAAAAGAAACTGGCCGAAGCCGGTTTTCAGCACTACGAAATCTCCGCCTTTGCCCAGCCGGGCAAGCAAGCCCGCCATAACCTCAATTACTGGCGCTTTGGCGACTACCTCTGCATTGGTGCTGGCGCCCACGGCAAAGTCAGCTGGTACGACGACAACGGCCAGCTTCACAGCCAGCGTCGCTGGAAAACCCGCGCGCCCAAAGACTACCTCAACCCGGACAAGCAATTTCTGGCGGGCAGCGACAACATCGACGCCGAAGACATGGGCTTTGAATGTCTGATGAACGCCCTGCGCCTGCACGAAGGCATGCCCGTGCGCATGTTTGAACAACGCACCGGCGTAACCCTGGCGATGGTGCAAGAGCCTGTGGATAAAGCCATTTCGATGGGTTTGCTGGAAATCGCAGACGTCGCTCAAGCAGACCTGAACGAACCCTGGATACGCGCCACCGAACGCGGCCGCTTGTACCTCAACGAACTGCTGGGGCTGTTTTTGTAACAGCGTCTGATCGCTTACGATTCATTGCGTAGGTTGAGCCCCGCCCAACTGGTGCGTGGCTCTGATGCGTGGCTCTGATGTGTACGCGAAGCGGCTGCCATCAGACACAGCATCGTTGGATGGCACTCGCTGCGCTCGCTTATCCAACCTACCCGAGATTTTCGTAACGTCCTTGTTTATCCCACCACCATAGATCTGATGCGTGGCCCTGTTGTGTAGGTCTGATAAAGACGCGAAGCGGCTGCCATCAGACACAGCATCGTTGGATGGCACTCGCTGCGCGAGCTTATCCAACCTACCCGGTTTTTCTGAACGACGCTTTATCCCGTTTACACCTTGATATTGACGTTATATAGGCTCTTGGCTTCCTGAAGCCGGTGCAGGGTAATCTCCCGCACGGTGTTCTTACTCAACTCAATATGACGCTTTAACTCAGCGATTGCTTGCACGGTATCCCGAGCCAGAATCAGCCCCAAAATGCGATGGTGCTCATCGTAGGTCGCCTCAATACGACCCGGCTGGGTGAAATCGAGCCTGCGGATGATCTTCAGGCGCTCACAAACGCCCTGATGCAACAAAGCCATTTCCTTGTTACCGGCTGCCGCCACCAATTTGTCGTGGAAGGTTTCATCCAGAATCGCCACCGCATCGGAGTCCGACCAACGGTCGGACTTATCCACCGACCACACGGCCACCAGCTCCGCCAGACGCTCGGCAACGTCATCGGCTTCGCACAGCCGTCGTACCGATTCCGACTCCATCAGGATGCGGCAGTCGTACAAATCCTCGAAATACTTGAAGTCAAATGGCCGCACCTGCCAGCCACTGCGGAAATGCACCTGTACGTATCCGTCTCGCTCCAGCCGGTAGAGCGCTTCCCGAACGGGTGTACGGGAAGCTTCCATACGTTTGGCGATTTCCGATTCACTGAAGCGGTCGCCGGGTAACAGCTGGAAGTCGAAGATGTCTTTCTTCAGCTGTTGATAGATGCGCTCGGCGACGTTCACCGGGCGCTTGGTGGTTGCAGTCATGTGTACTTACTGACCTGTTGATTCGACATCGTCTAAAACCGGCTGGCCCCTTGCCTCTTGGGGAGATCTTATCTCCCCGGCGGCACGCCATCCCCTCTGCTTTGTGCTACCGATTCGCTATTCAATTCTCACTGCGAACGCACAACGAGCACGCCCAGATGCGGCATCCATGCCTTAACTGGGCTAGCCGGCCATCCATGGCCGGACTGCTCTGTGTGTCCTTGTTCAAATTGGCTCATATTGATGCGCAGTTTTCGGTGACGCAAAGCCTCTTTTCAAAGCAACCTTTGAAGTAGGCGTTACTTGCAAATCAGCCTTTCAAACTCTGGATATACGCGCGCCAGCCGCCAAATTCACTGATATGGGTCGCACCTTCCAGACCCGCTGGCTCGCAGATAAAGCCTTTTACCAAACGGCCGTCTTCCAGTTCCAGTGTGCCGATGCCCAGTGGTTGTGGAATCTCTTCCACAAACGCGCCAAAGGCTTCTTCGGTGACCCGCCACACTTCCACAATCAAGGAGTGGCCTGTTTCCTCAGAACCTTCCGGCAGACGTACCAGACCCGGTTTTGGTGGCGTGGTGTTGGCCAGTGCGTAAAGCTGGTATTTCGGCGCGGTTTTGGTTTGCTCCAGCAGCGCGGCGTTGCGGCTGGTGAGCTGATGGTTCAGCGGCATGCCGGTCAGGTGAGCTCCAACCACGGCAACGTCGATGGTTTTTTCACTCTTGCGGCCCAGCAGTACCGGCGCTTCCGGCAGCTTCAGTGCCGCTTCCCAGCGGCTGGCAAAGCTCAGCAAGGCCATTTCCTGCCAGGCCTTGGCAATGATGGTCACGCCGAATGGCAGGCCGTCAGCGCGCAGTTGCGCAGGCACAGCAATAGCCGACAGGTCGGAAAGGTTTACAAAGTTGGTGTACACGCCGTTGCGGGAATTTTCCAGTACAGGCTCGGCTTTCAAAGCTGCGTGGCTAGGGAAATGCGGGGAGGTTGGAACAAACAGCGCGTCGATATCAGCGAAGAAGGCATCGACCGAGCGCATCAGTTCCAGACGGCGGTATTCGGCATTAAACGCCTGCACGGCGGTTGGCGTTTTACCGCCCAGTACAATGCCTTTTACCACCGGGTCGAGTCCAGGAAGGTCCTGTTCCATGAACTCGCCAACAGCAGCGTAGCGTTCTGCTACCCAAGGGCCTTCGTACAACAAGGCCGCTACTTCGAATAGGGGGCCGAAATCCTTTTCGACCAGCTCGAAACCGGTAGATCGAGCCATTAAACATGCTTGTTCAAAGGCTCGTTGTTGTTCCTCATCCCCAAACCACTCCGGGTTGGCGGGTATGGCCAAGCGACGAATCCGCGTCTGTGCAGGTGTTTCATCGGGTCGGGAATACGGGTCGTTTCCGTCAAACCCACCGGCGACACTCAGAACCTGCTCGGCATCCTGGCTGTTCAGCGCAAAGATGGAAACAACGTCCAATGATCTACAAGCAGGAACTACGCCAGAAGTGCTCAACAGGCCTTTGGTGGCCTTCATACCCACCAAATGGTTAAAGCCTGCGGGCACCCGGCCGGAGCCTGCGGTGTCGGTTCCCAGTGAAAATGCCACCTGACCGCGAGCAACCGTCACGGCAGAACCAGAACTGGAACCACCGCTGACGTATTCCGGGTCAAAGCTGTTGGCCACTGCACCATAAGGAGACCGAGCCCCCACCAGACCGGTGGCAAACTGGTCCAGATTGCATTTGCCCATCACCACCGCACCGGCCGCTTTCAGCAATTTAACAACGTGAGCATCCTGCGCGGGAGTGAAGGCAAACTCCGGACAGCCCGCTGTGGTTTCAAAGCCCAGTGCATCAATATTGTCTTTTACTGCGAACGGCACACCAAAAAGGGGCATGTCTGCCACCGACTTGCCTTCCAGTGCAGCCAGTTGAGCCGCCAAAGCGTCATCGCTGGCCAGCGCAATCCAGCCGCTGCCATGGAAGGGTTTATCGCCATCCAGCTCTTCCGCCCGGATGGCCTCCAGCAAGGCCGGCAGCAGCTGTTGCGGGCTATAGCCCTTGTTATAAGCGTTTTTCCAATCGGACAGATTCCAGCCGAGCAGGTTATCTGGCAGGTTTTCAGGTTGGGCTTGAGCGGTAAAAGACATGATGGCTCCAGTTGCACACTAACTTGTATACAAGACAATGTACCAGATCCGTGCCAAGGTATAGAGACCGGGTTAACGAAGCTGGCTGTCCTTACTGCCCCGTCGGTTAATACCCGCGCTGGCTTTGTATTCCTTCTCCAATTCAGACTGACACTGAATGCACAGCCGCACGCCCGGTACCGCCTGTCGGCGTGCCTCAGGAATCGGCTTATCGCATTCTTCGCAGAATTCCAGACTGTCGCCCACACTCATGCTGCTGCGCGCTTGGGCCACAGCATCCTCCACCGTGGCATCAATCTGATCCTGCACCGCACCGTCTCTTGCCCAGCCTGATGCCATCGCGTTCTCCCTTTGTTGTGTTGCACAAAAGCAGTATGAGTATGCGCTTCAAATAACAGGATGGGGTATTGCAGGCGACATACCCGCAGCCATTGCCGACAAGTCGCTACTGTTAGGACATGGAGTGGCTACCAAGGCAGGCCACAGCGTGGGTTTCTAATTCGCTCCCCAGCGCCAATTCAGCCCCAGTTGCACCTCCGTACCCGTGACGGAGTAGCTGTAGACCCGGTTGCTGCTGTCTACAAATTTGTCGAACGCTTCGTTGGTGAGGTTGTTGGCGTCCAGGCTGAGGGTCAGTTTGCGGTTGAGTTTCCAGCTGGCCCAGGCACCAACAATGGCCGAGGCATTGACCCCTTCGCGGTCGTTGCCATTGTTGCCTGGCACCAGCGTCAGGTAGCGGGATCGGGCACGCAGGGTAACGCCCGTTTCAAAATGACTGCCGCGATACCACAGTGAGCCATTCAGTACATGCCGGGATAACCCCGGTGGCGGCAAGGTAATGCTGCCGTCGTCCAGCGGATAGCGTGTCAGCGCTTTACTGAGCGCGTAGCTGGCATCAAGGCCGAATCGGTTCCAAACCGGAGGCAGCCAGCTGAACGGCACCTGTACGTTGAGCTCCAAACCACTGATGTCGGTGCCTGGGCCATTCACCGGCCGGCGGTAATCGTAGGCTCCAGAGCCGCTGTCCTGGGCTTCCCAACCGGGGTTGTAGTACGGCAGTTGGTCGAGGGTGACCGTGCGGGATTCGGTAACAATCAGGCTATCGATGCGGGTATAGAACAGCCCGGCTGCCAGCAAGGCATAGCCCTGGCCGTACCACTCGATGCCCAGATCAAAGGCATGGGCACGGCTTGGACGCAGTTCGGTATTACCGCTTTCGACAATGCGGGCGCTGGTGCGCATCAGTAGCGGAGTGGTCAGGGCATCGATGGATGGCCGGGAGATTTCGCGGCTATAGCCCAGGCGCAGCAACAGGTCGTCACGCGGCTGGGCGACCAAATGCAGCGATGGCAGCCAGTCACCATAACGAAAGTGTTCGTTCACCGGTTCAATTTGGCTGCTGTTACCGGTGCCTGTGCCAGTTGCGTCATCGCTGTCATCAATCAGCAGGCTGCCAATCACCTGCTGGCGGGTAGTGGCATAACGCACACCAACATCGCCACGCAGTGGCCACGGCAGCTGCCACAGTTCAAAGGCGCTTTGCCACCAACCGGCCCATGAGGTTTCCTGCAGCTGGCGTTGCTGGGTTGGGTCTTTTTCCAGCAAGCTGTCATTCAATCCCAGTGCTTTCAGCAGCCCTTGTTGTCCCACTGCCCAGCGGCTCGGCAAGCCAGAGACACCGAGTCCACGGCCAAAATGTCCCGGTGTTGTGTCTATGTAACCCATGGCATCGCCATCGTCACTTTGCCAGGTATAGGAAGCCTGCTGACGCTCGTTAGAGAAGTGCTGATACTTGACGCCCAACCAATGGGTCAGGCCAGAGTTTTGCTGAAACGCCAGTTCGGTTTCCGCCACCTTGTAGCGGTTAACCACTCTGTCTTCGTACAAGGTAACGCGCCAAAGCTCCCACTCAGCCGGGTCTTGTATGTCGAAGCCATAACGATTGACCGAGATACGGTCGTTGCTGCGGAGGTCAAAGCTGAAGTCCTGATCCGGCGCCAGCAGCGAAATATTGTTGTGCAGTGGACTGTGGAACACCGAGGCCTGATAGCCCAATGCCGCAGCAACCGACCAACGCTCATCCAGTGCCAGCGACCAATCCAGCTTCAGTTGTCCAAGGCGGGTGCAGTCTTCTTCATGGTTGTGCTCGGAGCGAATATCAACGTCTGAGAATGCGCCATACACCATGCCCTCGGGCCCCAGCTCAAAGTCATTCACCGTAACGTCGCTGAGGTCCTGGGTGCGAATACCCGCCGACGTAATGTGGTATTCGTGCATGTCCTGCTTGTGGCGGGAGCCCATCAGGGTCAGATCCAAATTCCCCCATGTACGGTTACGCCATTGCAAAACACTGGCGAAACCCAGCGTGGTTAACTGGCGGTTGAGAATGTCATAGCGATTGTGGCGCGGGTAAAACACGCCGCTGTCCAGCTGCTGTTGCTGGGCTTCAGAAAGCTGACTCTGCTCGCCCCAGTCCGCCTGCTGCCAACGCACGGTGGAATACCCTTGCTCGGAGGTCGTCCGTTTGCGGTAACTGACACTGGTGGCCCAGCCGAAATCTCCCGACTGACTCAGCCCCTGAAAACCAGCGCCCAAACTGGCACCACCGGTATCGTTACGAACGTTGGACTCCCCTTGCAAGGTCAGCCACTGCTGGCGCTCGCCTGCCAACAGACTGCGGTCGTCGAAGGGCCTCGGCGTACTCATATCCACCGAGCCACCAATCGCACCTTCCGCCGTCCGGGCGTTGCCCGATTTCACAATACTGATGCGGTTGAACAGGCCTTCTGGCAATACGTTGAAATCAAAACTGCGGGAGTTATTCACCGAGCCCCTGGCATCAATGCTGGTGCCCGTCGCCAGCATCGGCATGCCATTGATGCTGACGCGGGTAAATTCCGAGCCCAGCCCACGAACGCTGATATTACGATCAACCCCGGCTTCCTGACTGAAGGTCACCGCTGCCCGGGTTGCCAGCGCTGCCGTGATCCGGCTTTGGCCTCCCAACTGGCCTGCCGCCACGTGGGCCGCTTCTTCAAGGGTATTGCTGGCGTAACGTGTGGCAATGGAAGGGGCGCTGTCAAAGCGGCTGGCGGTAACCAGAACCTCGGGCTGCCACAGGGTATCCGTGACTGAAGCCTCGGCTTCTGACTTACGGTCGTTAGCTGGATAATGAGTTGGATAAAAAGAAAACACCACGCCAGCAGCTGTCATTCGGAACTGCCAATGGGTGTCCTGAACCGCCAATTCCAGAAAGCGCTGCAGCGAACAGCGCCCCAGCGGCTGGTTTATCCAGCGAGCGTGATCTGTAGCCGACGGCTGAGGTCGTGCCGCCATCACCGCACTGGTGCCAAAGTGACGACTGAGCTGCTCTATCAGGTGTTCTATCGAGGTTTGACTGACGCCATCAAAGAAACAGCCCTGTTCAGAAACAGGCTCAGGCAGAGAATCTGGCAAGGGTTCAGCAAAGGAAGGCCGGGATAACGCGAAAAGTGTCAAGACTGGCAGCAACAGAGCGTACCAGCCAGAACTCCGTTGTCTGGCTGGGCTCAAACTCCAAAGATCAAGCATGCCGCTGATAGTACCCAAACCTGAAAACCCTGTGCCCGACGGACGTTATGGCAGCGTCAGTTCGGTCTGTTGTAGCCAGCTCAACCGTCAGAAAAGAGCAGCCGCTAGAGAAAAACCGAAGGCTGCCAGCACCCGATACGCTACCAAATCGACCTGCCATTCTAGGTCACAGGGTATGACAGAGGTATGAAGCGGCTTCTTTTGTAATAATGAAGAAAAGGCAACCGTAACGACCCCTCTGCATGCTGCTGCTCGTGATCCGATGGCCACTAACCTGACGCCCGATCACAGCCAGCAAGCACACAGACCCACAGTCCGCACTGCATACACCTAACGCCGCAGCGCCAGCACTGGGCCAAACCATCAGGGACACCGTTCTGCCAACGTTTTAGCAATACCTTTTATCCCTTTAACATCAAGGAAACTCCATGAACGCAGAACAACCTTCCCTTGGCGGTGACCCTCATTCCCGTCAGAACATTGTGATTGTGGGTGGCGGCGCTGGCGGCCTCGAGTTGGCCACGCACCTGGGCCACAAACTCGGGCGCAAGCACAAAGCCAAAATCACCCTGATCGACCGCAAACGCACCCACATCTGGAAACCGCTGCTGCACGAAGTGGCCACCGGCACCCTCGACACCGGTACCGAAAGTGTTTCCTACCACGCCCATGGCGCTCGCCATGGTTACCAGTTTGAACTGGGCGAACTGACCAACCTCGATACCCGCAACAAAACCTACACGCTGGCGCCGCGTCTGGACCAGGACGGCAAAGTCCTGATGCCATCCCGCGAGCTGCCGTATGACACCCTGATCATGGCCGTTGGCAGCATCAGCAACGACTTCGGCACGCCGGGCGTTCAGGAGCATTGCTACCTGCTCGACTCTACCCGTCAGGCCGACCGCTTCCATACCGCCCTGATCGACCGTTTCACCGACATTCACCAGAACCGACCGGGTGATCGACTGCGCATTGCCATCGTGGGTGCCGGTGCAACCGGCGTAGAGCTGTCGGCCGAACTGCACCGGGTAACCGAGCTGCTGCGCTCTTACGGCATGGCCGGCATGTCACGCCATCAGCTGGAAGTCACTCTGGTTGAAGCCGGGCCGCGGGTACTGCCAGCGCTGCCGGAACGTATCTCGACCTCGGTAACCCGCGAGCTGATTAACATTGGCGTCAAGGTCAGTACCTCCACCATGGTCAGCTCCGCCGATGAAAACGGCCTGCTGACCAAAGACGGCGAGCGCATCGACGCCGACCTGATGGTATGGGCCGCCGGGGTTAAAGCGCCGGATTTTGTCGGCAAGATTGACGGCCTGTCGCTCAATCGCGGCAACCAGATCGAAACCAACGAATACCTGCAAGCCAAAGACCCCGAAGGCAATGTGATTGACGGCCTTTGGGTGATTGGTGACTGCTGCTCGTTCACCATGGAAGACGGCACCCGTGTGCCGCCACGCGCCCAATCAGCCCACCAGATGGCCAGTTGTGTGTTCAAGAACCTGATGAACCAGCGCGTTGCCAAACCACTGAAAGGCTTCGCCTATCACGACCATGGCTCACTGGTGAGCCTCAGCCGCTACAGCGCGGTTGGCAGCCTGATGGGCAACCTCAGCAGTAAGTCGATGTTTGTCGAAGGCAAGCTGGCGCGCTTGTTCTACATCTCGCTGTACCGCATGCACCAGATCGCGATTCACGGCAAATTCCGTGGCGCATTGATCGTGGTGTTGGACTGGCTGACCCGAGTGATCAAACCCAAGATGAAGTTGCACTAAGCCAGCTCCCCCGAAGAACGCTTTAGCCGCTCTTCGGGGGCTTTGACTACAAAGAATGCACTAAGAACCACTATTCGGCTGGTTTTGTCACCCAAACCATTAATGTCAGCTTTCTTGAGGCGAAAATACCGCGTGTTTATCGCGTCACCACTTGCCAAACGGCAAAGAGATCAGCAAGCTGCCGCCCAAAGCGATCAATCCACCGGAATTTCTGCCCATTTGCCTCCTCCAAGCCCCTATAGCGGCCTTGAGCCACGGGCGACCCTACGAATTTCTGGCTAAAGAACGCGTGCCACTAGCGTTGAATACCTAACGAGTAATATGACGAATCAAACAGCAACGACAACAGATGCCAAGTGCGATATTGGCTTTATCGGCCTCGGTGTCATGGGCGCCAACCTGACCCTGAACCTGGCCGACCACGGTTACTCAGTAGCCTGTTTTGACCTCGACACCGAAAAAACCCAAGCCATTCTGGAAAAAGACCAGGCTGAAAGTGGCGATCAACCTGCCCGCCTGATTGGCTGTGATTCGTTCGCAGATTTACTCAGCAACATCGCAGCACCGCACATCATCATGTTGTCGGTACCTGCCGGTGCTCCTGTCGACGCAGTTTGCGCCCAGCTGATTGAAGCCGGTTTGCCACGCGACAGCATTGTCATCGACACCGGCAACAGCCTGTGGACCGACTCCGTCGAGCGCGAAGCCCGCCTGAGCAAGGATCTGGTGTTCTTCTCGACCGCCGTATCCGGTGGTGAAGTGGGTGCTCGTTTTGGCCCATCGCTGATGCCAGCAGGCAACGCTGACGCCTGGGCACGCATTGAGCCCGTGATGAATGCCATTGCCGCCAAGGTCGACCCAACTAGCGGCCTGCCGCTGGAGTCGTTTGAACCGGGTAAACCCGTCACCGAAGGCGAGCCGTGCGTTACTTACATTGGCCCGGCTGGCTCTGGCCACTACGTGAAAATGGTGCATAACGGCATCGAATACGCCGACATGCAGCTGATCTGCGAGGCCTACCACGCCATGCGCAGCACCCTTGCGATGACACCGGCCGAAATCGCCGCCGTCTTCAGCGAGTGGAACAAAGGCAAGCTGAACAGCTATCTGATGGAAATCAGCGCCGAAGTACTGGCCCAGACCGATGCCACTACCGACGTACCGCTGGTGGATATGATTCTGGATCGCGCCGGCCAAAAAGGCACCGGCCTGTGGACCGCCGTTGGCGCACTGGAGCTGGGCAGCCCGGCACAAACCATCGCCTCTGCCGTGTTTGCTCGCAGCCTGTCGGCCCTGAAAGACGAGCGCCGCGTGGCCAGTCAGCAGCTGTCTGGCCCGGTTGCAGCGCCGGTTTCCGAAGAAGAAAAAGCCGTTGCGATCAGCCAACTGGAGCAAGCACTGTACTGCTCCAAAATATGCGCCTACGCCCAGGGCTTCCAGCTGATGGCAACCGCCTCCAACACCCATAACTGGAACCTGAACTTCGCCGAAATCGCCAAAATCTGGCGTGCAGGCTGCATCATCCGTGCGGTGTTCCTGCAGTCGATTACCGACGCCTTCGAAAAAGACAGCCAGTTAAGCAACCTGTTGCTGGACCCGTTCTTTAACGAACAAATTGCCGAATACCAAAGCGACTGGCGCCAGGCCATCGCCAAGGCCACCATCGCTGGCGTGCCTTGCCCGGCCATGATGTCGGCACTTAGCTACTACGACAGCTACCGCACCGACGTGCTGCCTGCCAACCTGCTGCAAGGCCAGCGTGACTACTTTGGCGCGCACACATACCAGCGTGTGGATAAACCAGCCGAAGAGGCCTACCACACCCAGTGGAGCACGCCGGGACGGCCTGAGGTAAAGGTTTAAGTTCGGATCTTTACCCGTCCAGCCCAGCGTGACAACGCAAAAGCCAAGGCTCCCATGTGAAACATGGGAGCCTTGGCTTGAATTTCCCCTCTGGAACCCGCCTTAGCCCAGCAAAGCCCTGTTGTCACTCAGCCGCTGATCCAGCGTTGTTTGAATAGCCTTGATGGTTGCAGGCTGAACTCCGACGTCTGTTGCAATACTCTTAAACCTCGCCAACACCGCAACGATGTGCTGAATATCCTGCTGCGCCAGACGCCAGTTGGCATATCCCGCATTACTTGCCAGTTTCTGTATCGTTTTCAGAGGTGGTTGTTTGCCGTAGCCACCATAAGCCGTTGCATGTTCATTGAATGGATGCGGGCTGTAGGTCACGTCGTAAAACGGCGCAGGTTGCCACTGCCCTTTATCATGCTGAAGAAATGCCCAGTTTTTACTGTGGTCATCCTGATTGGCAGCAAACAGATTGAACATGGCGCGCCGGAATTGCAGTTGTCCCACCGCTGGAGATCGACACAACTGCCTGCTGGCTTTGATCAAGTCTTCATAGTCGAGGCTGGGCGAGCGGAAATCAGCATCCAGTAACCCGCAAGCACTGTGCATATGCAGTCGACCAGCAGCACCCTCAGATTGGCTCAACCAATCAAAGCGCTTGATCGCCAGCCAGGACCGTGCACCAGACTGCGGCGCGGCATCCAATAACTGCCATTGCGGTGGATTCAATCCGGCTTGTTCAGCCAATGTCAGATACACCGCTTCGCATAAACCTTCTTCGTGGCCCAGCGGCAAATTCCGCGAAGTAAACTTCACCAGCCAGGCGTCATCACCTTGCTGGGGTATGGTTCGACATTCGCCATGGTCGCTTGCCTTCATATACACCTGCGCCTTCGGCCTGGCACCACCAGAGCTGCCTGCGGCCACCAAGGTGCTGAGCACTTCTTCCGTCTGGCCATCAAACACCGACTGGGCCTGTAGCCCCAGCGTTGCCAAATCCAGCTGGTGCCCTTCGGCCGGACGATAATCCGACATCGGTGAAAATGACAAAGCCCCCATCGCACTCTGGCCAACAAAGGCCAGACGGTCCATGGGAGTCAGTTGATGCGGCTGAATGCCGTGCTGGCGGAACACCCGATCCTGCAACAGCAACCCCCAGCCATCCGGCAGACTGTCAGCGAACAGACCGTGCAAACCACCGTGAGGGGCTTTGGGAGCCAGTTGAAGGTCTGTTGTCGCTTGTAGCGTAAAAGGCGACAACCCGGCATAGCCATCAAGATAACCCGGGTCATATTGAAAGAAAGTGCCCTGGCGATTCTGCGCCAACGTCCCAACCGGGACCTGTTGTCCGTCAGACAAGGTACGCTCAACAACCAGCTTCTGAATGGGCTTAAAACTCATCGTCAAGCACCTCGTCGATGGAGGTTGGCATACGCTGTTTGCCGGAAGAAGAAGGCTGGGCCAGCTCATACAGACGCTGCAAATCGTCGAGGCTTTGCCATAGCAGTAACAACTGTCGGAAAGAGATTTGCCCCGTCAGCTCGAAGCGTTTGATCGTTGCCGAAGGCACACTGCTGCGTTGCGCCAACGCATCACGAGATAGCCCCTCAGCCTTGCGCTGCTTGCGAAGATAAGCCGAAAATGCCTGCTGGACATCAGTATCATCGAGTAATCTGAACGAGTTCATAATCAGACCATTTGGATAACATAGTATCTATTTTAGCTAATTTTTAAGAAAAATAGATAATATAATATCCAAACAAATCTTATATTCTGACGCTAGAACTGTATCGTTGCTACGCTCTGGTAGCAACGTGGTGGCAGAGGCGCCCACGTGGAACGTGGGAGTCAGTTCACCTAAGGCCTTCAAATCTGCACCAAGCCTGCCTCCCCCAAAAGCGATGGCGTGCTCTTTGGTCTCGCCTCCAGGCTGCCAGCTGTATCACAATTTTCTAACTCTGCCCGAAAACACATCACAAATAATCACTTCCCTGCTTGGCAAGCTGATTACCCAGAGTTATTGATTGCGCTAAATTTTCGATACTTTCAGGAAGATGTGATGACCAGGGAAGAATTTATCAGACAAAAAACGCTTGAAGCACAGCTTCGAGGCAAGTTTAAAGAAAACGCTCATCTGTTGGAGTTTCTGAGTGCCGAGCAAGTTTTCAAAATATGGAAGGAAAAAGTTGGCCCAACCTCTGCGGAAAAAGCTCTCACAGGCGTAAAAGATTTCGAGGCGGCAAGTAACTATGTCCCTGTCATTTTAGACTCCGTACTACTCGGGAAGATAGCTTCTGACCTTGGCATCAGCGGTAGAATCCAAAGTAAATTTGTTCAAGGTAAACAGTATATAATAGTCAAAGGGAACGCTGGAAACCGATCATTATTGAAAGGCACAAGATATCTAGCGAACAACCTAAAAATCGTTAATCTTGCAATCACTCAGAAAGGTATCAACAACTCTCTTATATCAGGTGCCAGACTGACTCTAATCATAGCTATTCCGATTAACGCATTAAAAGCATGCCTTGAGGACGAGGCAAAGCTGGCGCATTTCATTGGAGAAACAGCATCGGATGTTGTTAAACTTGGCATTGCTTCAATGATCAGTTCAATAACCGTATGGATTTTATACAGCAACGCTATTGCAGCCGGAGCCAGTATTGTTGCTACCGGGCCGTTTGCAGTAGCTATATTAGCCGGAGTTCTTGCAGGGTTAGGCTTAAACTATCTGGATGAAACTTTCCATATCACAGACAAGCTAATAAACGCTTTAGCGGAAATTCCTACTAAACTTAAGGAAGTGGACCGTAAAGCAATTAGATTCGTGAACAAATTTAATGAACATTTAGACTGGCAATATGAGACTGGCCAAGACGTAGGAAGAGGTCTGTTTTACTGATGTTTGCTCCTAAGGCCGCGTTGATAGCTCTGGATGTTATCGCCATAATTGTAGTTGGGCTGGTGATAAATGGATATTCGTCAACACTAACTGAAGTTAGAGATGGCGCCGAGATAATAAGCACTTCGAGGCCATTTGGAATATTTTTATCAACAATATCAATTCCACTCTACCATCTGGTGATTGTATTCGGAAACCGGGTCGGAACCACCTTGGCCCACGGCCTATTTTTTCTGGTGGTTGGAACTACTATAGCCTCCGGTTTTATGATCGATTACGCGGTTGACTCTTACATTGCCAAAAGTGAATACAAAGAATGTGCGAACCTAAAAAACCGCATAAATATAAGTACATTCAACTACTATTCACTTTCAGGTGACTGTATCAAACCGGATTAACCTGCCTGGGGATCACAAATCCCCAAACAGGTTCTTCAAACCGGCCAGTGTTTCCTGACCGCGTTTTTTCTGTTCTTCCGGTGAGCGTTCCACTTTGCCTTCCCATTCGATGTCGTCGGGTGGCAGTTCGTCGAGGAAGCGGGAGTGGGTGGTGTCCATGGTTTCGCCAAATTGGCGGCGCTTGGCGGCGTAAGTAAGCGTTAACGTACGCTTGGCGCGGGTGATGCCCACATACATCAGGCGGCGTTCTTCTTCGATGGTGTCGGCTTCGATGCTGTTGCGGTGGGGCATCAGCTCTTCTTCCATACCAATCATGTAGACGTGTGGGTATTCCAGACCCTTGGAGGCGTGCAGAGTCAGAAGTTGTACCTGGTCGGATTCGTCTTCTTCGGCTTGCTGTTCCAGCATGTCGCGCAGAATGAGTTTGCCGATGGCGTCTTCGATGGTCATTTCATCGCCCACTTCGTCGGCTTTTTCGATCATTTTCGAGATCGAGTCGACCAGAAACCAGACGTTTTTCATGCGCCGTTCGGCCTGATTGGGGGTGCCTGAGTTTTGCATCAGGTAGCCTTCGTAGTCGATGTCGTTAAGCATCTCCTTGATGGCGGCAATCGGGTCGTCGGTATAGGCGTTGCGGGTGATGGTATCGAGCCAGTGGCCGAAGCGGCGCAGACGGTCGACGGCTTTCGGGGTCAGCAGCTGTTCCAGTCCCATTTCGGTGGTGGCGCTGAGCAGGCCGGTGCCACGGGTCGCGGCGTATTCACTGAGTTTTTCGATGGTGGTGGGGCCAATTTCACGACGAGGGGTGTTCACCACACGCAGGAAGGCGGCGTCGTCGGCCGGGTTCACGATCAGCCGCAGGTAACCCATGATGTCCTTGATTTCGTTGCGGCCAAAGAACGACTGACCACCGCTGAGTTTGTAGGGCACCTGGTAGGCTTGCAGCTTCATTTCAATCATGCGGGCCTGGTGGTTACCGCGATACAGCACCGCAAAGTCCTTGTAGCCGCAGCCATAACGCAGACGGCGTTCGACGATTTCAGAAGCCACCCGTTCGGCTTCAATTTCGTCGTTTTTGCACTTCAGAATGCGAATCGGGTCGCCGTAGCCCATGTCGGACCAGAGCCGTTTGTCGAACTCGTGGGGGTTGTTGTCGATCACCCGGTTGGCGGCGTTCAGAATCAGGCCGGTGGAGCGGTAGTTTTGTTCCAGTTTCACCAGCTTCAGATTCGGGAAGTCTTTTTTCAGCAGCGACAGGTTTTCCGGCTTGGCACCCCGCCAGGCGTAAATCGACTGGTCGTCGTCCCCTACCACGGTCAAACCGCCACGGTAGCCCACCAGCAGCTTCACCATTTCGTACTGCGAGGTGTTGGTGTCCTGATATTCGTCCACCAGCAGGTAACGGATTTTCTTCTGCCAGCGGGTCAGGGCTTCGGGGTCGTTCATAAACAGCAGCGTCGGCCCCATGATGAGGTCGTCAAAGTCGACCGCGTTGTAGGCCTTCAGCATGCGCTGATACACGGAGTAGGTCTGGGCGATCATCATTTCCTGCGGGCTGGCCGCCTGATTGATGGCCAAATCCGGGGTGATCAGGTCGTTCTTGAGGTTGGAAATGGTGTTCTGCACCAGGTCGATCATGTCGCCGTCGTCGCCATGTTCGCGCTGCATGACGTCGCGGATGATGTTCTTGCAGTCGTCCTGGTCGAGGATCGAAAAGCCGGCCTTGTAGCCGGTGGCTTTCAGCTCCTGACGAATGATGTTGAGGCCGAGGTTGTGGAAGGTCGATACCGTCAGGCCACGGGCACCGCCCTTGCCCACCAGCGAGCTAACCCGCTCCTTCATCTCGCGGGCGGCCTTGTTGGTAAAGGTTACCGCCGCAATGTGGTGGGATTTGATGCCACAGGATTCAATCAGGTAGGCGATCTTGCGGGTAATTACCGAGGTCTTGCCCGAACCCGCACCCGCCAGTACCAGCAAGGGGCCATCGATGTATTTGGCGGCTTCTTTTTGACGGGGGTTTAGATGGGATAAATCGACCACGGGCGCTTCCTCTGAACTGGCCGGGCATTCTAGCTCAGAGGTGTGTGAATTTCAGTGTGGCAATTGCAAAAATGCCATTGTCAGAGTTGTTCAAAAAGGATTGCACGACGGGTCTTTGGGCCACCGCAAAGCAGGCCTGATGGGCGCAAGCGCACCATCCTTGCGGTGAGTAGGAAAACCTGCGCCCAACAGTTATCCACAGCCTACGATTAGCGGCCGTCCTCTTCTTCCGGCATGTCACCAAAGAACAGTTCGTTCTGGTACTGGCCGGTTTTGCCATTGTGGTATTGCAGCAAGGCGTACACACCCGCTCCGATCACTCCCAACAGAATCAGCAAACCAAAGAAACGGCCCACCGCCGCCCAGGCATTTTTGCGCTTGATGGCTTTTTTGCGATCAGTCGCCATACGCGGTGCTCTCCCGATAAACCCACTACTGCAAAGTGTGGTTCAAATCGGTCGATTTACCAGCCAGTGCGGTCAATCGCTTGTAGGGTCAGCTGCCCGGGTCACCGGTTGCTCCGGCAATTGTTGAATCAGCCATAGCACGGCAACGCCTGCAAACATCACCAGCGTCGACACCAGCAGTGCCAGCCGGTATTCGCCAGTCATGCTCAGCACATAGCCGGTGATGGCCGGTGCCACCATTTGCGACACGCTGTATCCCAGCGTCGCGGCCGCCATGTAGCTGGCCGGATTGTGTGGAAAACGCCGGCCTACTAGTGTCAGGGTCAAATTCACGATGCCAATGAAAGTACCACCCCACAGCACGGCGGCCAGCAGGTTCAGCGCAACCCAGTCACTGATAGCAGGCAGCAACATGGAAAAAGCCTGCAGAACATAAGCCAGAATCAACGCCCGAATCTGGCCGATGGCCACCGCAACCTTGTCCCACAGGAAAGTAGACGGCGCGGCCGCCAAACCAACAATCACCCAGCACCACGGGCCTGCGCCATTCAACAGCGGCAGACGTTCAAGAATATCCACAATAAACGTGGCGCCCATCACGTAACCACAACCACCACAGAAATAGGCCAGCATCATCAGTACCATCCAGCGCTTACTGGTGGCATTAAACGCCGGGTTATCCACCGAGGGTTGTGACGCCAGCGACGCGGGCGCAGGCATCCAGATCCAGGCTGGCACCAAGAACAGCACCCCAACGATGCCCAACAGCAACCACTGCTGGTCCCAGCTCAGCTGCTCCAGCATCAGTCCGGTGCATACACCGGTAACCACAATGCCCAGCCCGGCACCGGTAAAATGCAACCCCAGCTGGGGCTTGTGGCCAGTGCGTATCAGCCAGTTCAATGCCAGCCCGGACGCCAGCAGCAGCCCGGCAATGCCACTGAAGCCGCCAATCAGGCGACTGATGTACCACACCAGCGGATCGTTACTGAGCCCCATGGCCAATGTGCTGAGCACGGCCAGAATCAGGCACAGGCGGTACAGGTAAAATTTGCGATGAGGGTCTTTGGTGAAGGTCGCCAGTAAGGTGCCTGCGGTGTAACCAAGGTAAATAAACGTGGCCAACCAACCGGCTACCAGCGGCGACAAACCCGCTTGCTGCTGCATCACCGGCAGCAGCGGCGTGTAGGCAAAACGGGCAATGCCCAGCGACAACACCAGAGCACACAGCCCTGCCGCCATCACTTTGTAGCGTTCAGTATCATGCTGCCGGGGTTCCGATGCCCGCGGGGGTTCAGACCGGGACAGAAGGTTGGCGTTGGACAAAAAAACGGCTCCGATGAGAAAACAACAACCGAAGCGTCAGACTACGAGGATTCCGGGTTGGCGGCCATGCCGCTTTGGTGGGGCGGGGCATCTGCGCCCATCCATGTCCTGTTATGTCCTGCCTACGGGTTATTCCATCTGGCTACGTAGCCAGTTGATGGCACCTTCAGCGCGTGCTGACAGTGGCCATTCGGCCCGATGGATCAGCCAGAGGGTATCCAGAATGCGCTGTGGCAGTGCCACCACGTCAATGTCCTGCTGACGGCCAAAGGCTTCACGGGCATAACGCGGCAAGACGGTAAAGCCCATGCCTCTGGCCACCGGTTCCAGAATCAGGCCAACCTGATTCACAAAACCGCGGTCTGGCAGGCAACGCACACCGGCGTTGCCAGGAAACACCCTTGCCAACAACCGGGTGGCCATATCGTAGCCGTCCGGATGGTCGATGAAGCCCAGCGCCACCAGATCCTGCCACTGCGACACCTTTGCCCCTTTTGGCACCACCAGCTCCAGCACTTCTTCACAGAAAGCCTCAGCAGCCAGCTTTGGATCGTCCGGCTTGCGAGTCACCAGCCCCAGTTCGTAGCGGTTATCCAGCACCGCTTCGATCACATCCACATCCGGCGCAAAACGGTAGCGGATGGCCAATTGTGGATGTTGTTGCTGCCAATCCAGCAGCAGCGGATAGAGGGTCAGGCCAATGCTGCCGGGGCTGGTAATACTGATCACACCGGCGCCAACGTCTTGCTCGACCAGGCGTGACTGCAAGCGTTTTTCCGCACCGATCAGTTCCTGGTGGTATTGCAGCAGCGCATGTCCCGCCGGAGTCAGTTCCAGCTGGCGGGGATAACGTACCAGCAGTTGGCCGTATTCAGATTCCAGATTGCGGATGTGGTGGCTAACCGCCGCCTGCGTCAGGTCCAGCGACTCCGCTGCCCGAGTAAAGCTGCCATGGGCCGATACGCTGGCAAACGAGCGCAGCCATTGAGGGTTGATCATTACAAAGTTTTATCCAATGTATTACTTGGCGTTAGTTTTCATTATGCATCGGGTTTTCTAGGCTGCACAGACATTTCATTGCCCGGAGCTTCGCCATGAGCACCTACCCGCGTTCGTTTTCCCATATTGGCCTGTCGGTCACCGACCTCGACGCCGCCGTGACCTTTTACACCGAGGTGATGGGCTGGTACCTGATCATGCCGCCAACCGAAATCCGCGAAGATGACAGCGCCATTGGTGTGATGTGCACCGATGTGTTTGGCGCAGGCTGGGATAGTTTCCGCATTGCCCACCTGTCTACTGGCGATCGCGTTGGCGTTGAAATTTTTGAGTTCAAAAACGCCAAAAAGCCCGACAACAACTTCGAATACTGGAAAACCAGCGTCTTCCATTTCTGTGTGCAAGACCCGGATGTGGAAGGTCTGGCGGCCAAAATTGTTGCCGCAGGTGGCAAGCAACGGATGCCGGTACGTGAATACTTTCCCGGCGAAAAGCCCTACCGCATGGTGTATATGGAAGATCCGTTCGGCAACATTCTGGAAATCTACAGCCACAGCTACGAGCTGACCTATTCCGCTGGTGCTTACCAGTCATAACGCGATATTGAGCCCGTAACATCCATGACGAATTTACCCTCTCATTATCGTGCCTGGTGCTGGCAACAGGGCCAGCAACCCGGCGATCTGGTCTCGCAAACCCTGACGCCCAGAGCCTTGCAGCCCAACGAGGTGTGGGTGGCCAACCACAGCATCGGTTTGAACCCAGTTGACTGGAAAGTGTTGGGTAGCAGCAGCTGGAACGTAGGCAAAGTGCCCGGCTGTGATGGCGCCGGAACCGTGATTGCCGTTGGTGCCAACGTCGACCCCGACTGGCTTGGCCAGCGTGTGGCCTACCATCAGGATTTACGCTGCGACGGCAGTTTTGCCGAACTCACCGCCGTGGCCGCCCGTGCCTTGATGGCACTGCCGGGTTATCTGGATTTTGACACCGCTGCCAGCTTCCCCTGCCCCGGTCTGACGGCCTGGCAAGCCATCAGCAAAGCCGCCCTGCAACGGGAAAACGCCATTCTGGTGTCTGGCGCTGGCGGTGCCGTTGGTCATTATCTGGTGCAGTTTGCCCACGCCATGGGCTTATGGGTCGATGTGTTGTGCCACCCACGGCACTGGCAACGGTTGCAGTCGCTGGGAGCCAACCGCGGCTTCGAGCATGTCGAAGCCGCACTGACGGCCGGTCGGGTGTATCACGCCGTGATTGATGCCGTCAGCGAGCAACAAGCCCGCCAACTGGTGCCCGCGTTGCGCGCTAACGGTCATTTGGTGTGTATTCAGGGACGTCTGTCAGAATGGCCCAATGACCCCTTTGGACTGTCGCTGTCGCTGCATGAAGTTGCTCTTGGGGCACTGCACCGTTATGGCGATGACGATGCCTGGTATACCCTGACGCACAAGGGCGAAGCGCTGCTGCACGATATTCAGCAAGGCCGACTGGAACCCGAAACCCTGCATCGCTATGACTTTGAGTCACTGCCCACCGCGTTGCAGGATTTACGCAACCGCCGGGTCAGCGGCAAGCTGCTGGTGCAAACGGTCAGGAACTGACCGGAGCTCGGGCCGCTGACGGCTGCTGCGCCAGACGATCAAGGCTGCGGTAGCCAATGGCTTCCATCAGGTGAGGCTTCTGGATCTCTGCCGATTGCGCCAGATCGGCAATGGTACGGGCCAGCTTCACCACCCGATGATAGCCGCGGGCACTGAGGTTGAGCTTTTCAGCCGCCCGTAAGAACCATTGCTCATCATCGCTGCTTAACTTGCACATGACGTCGCGCTGTTGGCCTGCCAGTTCTGCATTGGTGCAGCCCTGCCGGTCGAGTTGCCGGGTTCTGGCCGCCAGTACCCGTTGCTGAACCTCACGGCTGGATTCTCCCGGTGGCGACTGCTGCAAGATGGCGGTGGGCACCGAAGGGACTTCGACATGCAGGTCGATGCGGTCTAATAGAGGCCCGGAGGTTTGGCCCTGATAGCGGCGAATCTGCTCTTCGTTGCAGCGGCAGCGCCCGGACGGGTCGCCAAAATAGCCACACGGGCACGGATTCATCGCTGCCACCAGCTGAAAACGCGCCGGAAAAGTCACGCTGCGCTGCGCCCGGCTGATGACAATACGGCCGCTTTCCAAAGGCTCGCGCAGTACATCCAGCACCTTGCGGCTGTACTCCGGCAGTTCATCCAGAAACAGCACACCGCCATGGGCCAATGAGATTTCCCCCGGTCTGGGGTTGGTACCACCGCCCACCAGCGCAACGCCGGAGGCGGTATGATGCGGCGCCCGAAACGGCCGCTGACGCCAGCGATCAAGCCAGTCCGAGCCAGTGGCCGCAATGGAATACACCGCCGCCGACTCCAGCGCCTCGCTTTCGTTCATGGGCGGCAAGATACCCGGCAAACGGCTGGCCAGCATGGTTTTGCCGGTACCCGGCGGGCCAATAAACAGCAGGTTGTGGCCACCCGCTGCGGCTACTTCCAACGCCCGTCTTGCCTGTGGCTGGCCTTTTACATCGAGCAAGTCGGCGACGGATACATCGCGCCCTTCATCTGTTAGCTCCGCCTGCACCTTGGGCAGGGTGTCGTCACCGCGCAAGTACGACACCACCTGTGCCAGCGACAAGGCCGTCGACATGTCACACTGTTCCGACAGCGACACCTCGGCTTCATTACCCACCGGCAACACCAGACGCCGCCCGGCCTGACCACAGCGTACGGCGCTGGGCAAGGCACCGGTAATGGCTCTTAGCTCGCCGTTCAAGGCAAGTTCGCCCAGAAATTCATGGCCCTCAACGCTGTCGAGCGGCACTTGCCCGGAAGCCGCCAGAATACCCAGTGCAATGGCCAGATCGAAACGGCCACCGTCTTTGGGCAGATCGGCCGGTGCCAGATTGATAGTGATGCGCTTGGCGGGAAAGTCGAAGCCCGACGTCAGAATGGCACTGCGAACGCGATCCTTGCTTTCGCGCACGGCGGCTTCCGGCATGCCGACCAGACTGAGCGACGGCAAGCCGCCGGAAAGGTGAACTTCGACCTGAACTTCGGGGGATTCAACGCCCAACTGGGCGCGGGTGTGCACACTGGCAAATGACATAAGCAATCCTTGCTATCGTTTGCGGACATAAAGAAACAACGGGGTCGAGTGTATTTCAGGACCCGATTCGGTCAATGGTCAGGCCGGGCCAGCACTCGGGCTGCCGTACTGGTGATCAAGTTGCGATGCCGCGCCAAATCCACGCTATCCTTACAGTTTTCATCGAGTAAGAGGTATTCCGATGCTGGCGCGTCTCCTAACCCCGGCGAAGTCTGTACTGACCGCCGCCCTACCATTGGCGTTGGCGGCCTGTGGTGGTTCATCAGGATCGGACAGTGAGGATAATACCATCGCCGTCAGCGGCCGCCTGTCGGTCGCCGATGGTGTCGCCGTTGACTCCGACATTAACGACATTTTCGCCACCTACGCCAGCAACGACACTCGTGCAGAAGCACAGGCCATCAACAGCCTGTTGTCGGTGCAGGGGTTTGTTAATGCAGAAGGAACCGACGGCGATGTATCCGGCTACCCGGAACTGGAGCGCTTCGATGATGCCGCCGACGTGCAGGATTTTTATCTGGTCAACCTGGCGGCAGCGCAAACCGTCAACCTGCGGGTCATCGACTACAGTTTCAGCTTCGATGATCCCGGCTATTACGGCGATGTCGATTTGCAGGTTCTTGATGCCAACGGCAACTCCGTTGCTATTTCCCACACCGATGGCCCGCTGGAACGCATTACCGTCACCAGTGCTGGTCAGTACTACATTCGGGTGTACGCCTTCGAAGGTGCCAGCAAGTACATCCTGAGCTTCGATTCTGCTTCTACCAGCAGCACCACGGCCGTCAACCAGTTTGTGCCGGGCGAAATGCTGGTACAAAGCAGCGACAAAACCGCTGCCAGTGCCACGGCAACAGCCCGCAGTATTCTCAGCCAACGAGGCCTGCAAGCCGGTAACTCCGACGCCCTTGGCCATCGTGGCCCGACACTGGTACAGTTCGATATCCCAACCGCTTCAACCCAACACGTCAGCCCGCTATTGAATGGCCCAGCCGTGGATGACACCGAGGGTGACTATGAAGCCAAGTTCCAGACCATCATGGCCATCAAGGCCGTCGCCAAACAGGATGGGGTGGAATTGGCCGAGCCAAACTACATTCGCCAACCGCTGGCGACCACGCCAAACGACACCCTGTATCGCTATCAATGGGATCTCGACATCATCGACCTGCCTGACGCCTGGGATATCACCACCGGCGAACGCGCCGATGGTGTCGACGTGGTGGTGGCCGTGATTGATACCGGCATTTACATGGATCACCCGGACCTGAGTGGCCAGTTAACCAGCGATGGCTACGATTTTATTTCCGACACCAACATCTCCAACGATGGCGACGGCATTGATGCCGACCCGGATGACCCGGGCGACAGCAATCTTGCTGGCCAGAGCTCCTGGCACGGTACTCATGTGGCGGGCACCATCGCTGCCGCCAGCAACAACTCCACCGGCATTGCCGGCATTGCCTGGGGCGCCAAAATCATGCCGGTACGCGTATTGGGTGTGGGCGGTGGTAAAACCAGCGACATCGTTCAGGGCATGTATTACGCCGCCGGCCTGAGCAACAGCAGTGGCACCCTGCCAACCCAAACGGCCGACATCATTAACATGAGCCTGGGCGGCACCGAATCATCGACCTTTGAAGCCAACGCCGTCAGCGATATCTACGACGCCGGCGTGTTGGTGGTCGCCGCTTCCGGGAATGACGGCACCAGCGAGATCAATTACCCGGCAGGCTACGATCACGTGATTGCCGTTGGTGCCACCGATGGCTACGACAACATTACCTATTACTCCAACTTCGGCAGCCATCTCGACCTGTCGGCACCGGGGGGGGATGGTTCTACCGATGCCCAAGGTGACGGGCAGGAGGATGGCATTGTCAGCACCGTTGCTGACGACACCAATGGCAGTCGCGAGGCGGCCTATGCCTTGTATGAAGGCACCTCGATGGCAGCCCCTCATGTCGCCGGTGTGCTGGCGTTGATGAAGGCCGTGTACCCGGCCATCACCGTTGAAAATGTTGAAGCGCTGATCGCCAACGGCTACATCAGTGATGATCTGGGCGCGGAAGGCAAGGACAACTACCACGGCTATGGCCGCATCAATGCCCTCAAGGCTGTCACCTGGGCGCAAACTCTGGCCAACGGCGGCAGCGTTGATTTGCCAGTGATTCTGGATACCGACCCGGACACCCTGGCCATTGGTCAACAGGACAGCGCCACCTTTGAAATCAGCAACCGTGGCGCCGGTGATCCAACCATTACCAGTGTGACCACTACAGCCAGCTGGCTGAGCATCAACGTTTCCAGCGTCGACGCCGATGGCTTTGGCAGTTACACCGCCACAGTGGACCGCAGCGACCTGGCCGACGGCAGCTACAGCACAGAAATACGGATTACCTCAACGTCATCCGATTCCGATGACGAAACCACCCTGCCAGTGACCATGCAGGTCGGCGACTTTGATACCGAAGGGGAGATGGTGCAGCAATACGTGCTGTTGCTGGATGAGAATGGCGCAACCGTTGATACCGTGCGCGCGGACGCCAATGGCAACTACCAGTTTGGTGTTGCCGATGCGGGTAACTATTACATCCTCGCGGGCTCCGATATCGATGTCGACAACCACCTCTGCACCGCAGGTGAAACCTGTGGCCACTACCCGAATACTGCGGAACCTGAGCTGATCACCGTCGCTGAGCGGGCTATTAGCGGTCTGGACTTTGAGGTTGATTTACAAACAACCCGTGGCGTCAGCTATCGCCGTCAGTCCAAAGGCACAAGCAGCGACAGCACCGTCATCAATAAAGTCATCTCTCTGGATTAACACCGCTGTTGCAGGGTGGGAGAAAGGGTAGCCGTACTTGCACGCGGCTACCCTTGGTTGCAAATTCATACGGGTATCACTAACGAATTCACCTTGTTGTTGTGACATTCCGACTAGACTCAATCGTTATGGTTATCAATACGTAATTCGGAAAGGGGTTGTTCATGGCTTTTTCGTTGCTGAAACATACACGCACCCAATATTGGCCCGCTCTGGCCTTGAGTCTGATGCTGGTGGGGTGCGGTGGCGCAGCGGGAGGCACGGACGACCCTGTGGATAACACCATCGATTCTGTCACCGACTCTGATACCGACACTGACTCAGATACCGACACCGACTCAGATACCGATACGGACTCTGATACTGACACCGGCTCAGATACCGATACGGACTCTGATACTGACACCGGCTCAGATACAGATACCGGGGCTGAACCAGAGCCGGTGGTCGTCAGCCTCAGCGGCACAGTGACCGCCAGCAGCGGCATTCTGGTTGATAGCGACATCAACGATATCAACGCCGACTACGCCAGCAATAACAGCCTCGCCAATGCCCAGCTGTTCGACAGCCAACTGACCATCCATGGCTTTGTCAGCCAACAGGCGACCGGGGCGATTCTATCGGGCAACGCCGCACTGGAACGTTTTGCCAGCCAGGCCGATGAGTTCGACTACTTCTACACCACCCTCGATGCCGGCCAGCAGCTGGTTCTGACCGGGCTCGACAGCAGCGCAGACAACGCCGCAGAACTGCCAGATCTGGATCTTTACCTGATCAACAACAGCGGCAATCTGGTCGGCCAATCAATCAGTACGGGCAACGATGAAGCCATTACCGTCGCCACCCATGGTGACTATTACCTACTGGTCGCCGCGTTCAGCGGATTCAGCAAGTACACCCTCCGCATTGTCGACGCCTCACAAGCAACGGCTAGCCATAACGGCTCTACCGATGCCTTTGTCAGCGGCGAAATGCTGCTACAAACCGCAGCAACCACAGACCGATCCATCCAGAGCAAGACGCAAACAAAACAGAACGAGCAAAAAGCACTGATGGCATCCGGGCTGACGAGTGGTTTTGAATTAAGCGCTGCCACTCAAGGGCCAACCCGGGTCCGTTTCGAGATCGATACCGCTTCACGTACGGCCTTGAACAGCAGTCAGGATGTATCCGCTGGCGACTACCAGGACAAACTCCAGACCCTGAAGGCCATCAAGCGCGTCGGCCAGCAACCCGGCGTACTGTACGCCGAACCCAACTACATTCGCCAGCCGTTCAATACCCCGAACGACACCTTTTACCGCTTTCAATGGCACCTCGATATCATCGATGGGCCGACTGCCTGGGACATCACCACCGGTGAACGCACCGATGGCAGTGAAGTAGTGGTCGCCGTCGTTGATACCGGCGTATTTCTGCAACATGAAGACCTCGTCGGCCAGCTGACCGGCGACGGTTACGACTTTATCTCCCTGCCCAGCATGTCGAACGACGGCGATGGCCTCGATAACGATCCCAACGACCCCGGCGACAGCACCACTCAAGGGCAAAGCTCCTGGCACGGCACCCATGTAGCCGGCACCATTGCCGCAGCGACCAACAACAACCTTGGCATTGCCGGCGTTGCCTGGGGTGCCAAAGTGATGCCGGTGCGGGTATTGGGCATTGGCGGTGGCACCACGTATGACATTCTGCAAGGCATGTACTACGCCGCCGGACTGCCCAATGACAGCGGTACGGTGCCGAATCAGGCCGCCGACATCATTAACCTTAGCCTCGGAGGCACCGCCTACTCCTTTGCCGAAGAGCAGGCCGTTAACGACATTCATGCTGAGGGTGTGATCATTGTGGCCGCTTCTGGCAACACAGGTAATGACGTGGTCAATTACCCCGCTGCCTACGACTATGTGGTGGCAGTGGGCGCCACCGATAGCACCGACAGCATCACCTACTATTCCAATTACGGCAGCCATCTGGATCTGTCGGCTCCCGGTGGTGACACCCGCCTCGACACCAACAGCGACGGGCAACCGGACGGCATTCTCAGCGGTCTGGTGAACGACTCTGGGACCACACCCACATCCGGCTACGGTTTTTACGAAGGCACTTCCATGGCGGCTCCCCATGTTGCCGGGGTCATTGCCCTGATGAAGGCCGTTCACCCATCACTGACGGCAGAACAGCTCGATCTGCTGATCATGGCAGGTCACCTGAGTGACGACCTCGGAGACACCGGACGGGACGACTACCACGGCTACGGCCGCATCAACGCCTTGAAAGCCGTTACGGCCGCGCAACTGGCAGCCGACGGCGACACTGTCGTGTTACCCGTGGTGCTGAGCCTGGACAGCAGCAGCCTCAACATTGGCTATGCAGACCATGCCAGCGTGACGATCAATAGCATTGGCGGCGGCACACCGGAGTTAACGTCGGTGCTGAGCGATGTCGACTGGCTTTCGGTCACCGCGGAAGCGGTCGATGCACAAGGGTTTGGCCGCTATCAAGTGTTGCCAAATCGCAGCGAACTGAGCGACGGCAGCTATACCGCCACCATCACCTTCAGTACCGACGACGGCACGCAAGCGCAAGTGGCCGTCAGCATTACCGTGGGCGATCTGGGCAGCGAAAGTCAGCTGTCGGTTCAATACGTGATCCTGATGGACGCAGCTGGCAACACGCTGGCTGTGACCCTCGCCGATACCGAGGGCCAATATCAGTTTGATGATGTAACAGGCAATCAGAGTTACCAAATCATGGCAGGATCGGATCTGGATGCCGACCTGACCCTCTGCAGCAACGGAGAAACCTGCGGCCAGTACGGCGGGCAAACCGGTGATGACAGCACAGCGGACGTAGGCGGGGAAGACCTGACGGGGCTCGATATCAGCGTCGAGCTGCAAACCGATGATCAGGCAGCCATTGCACGGCCTTGATCCTGCGTCAGGAAAGCAAGCAGCGGATAGAAAGAAGCAGGAACTGACCCGAGCCGCATGGCCGACTGGTTGAAAACGGAGAACAACCAGCCACACCAGTGCCGCTCGAGTCAGTCCCTGAAACTTTAAAAGGAAAACGATCAGCCGACCAAGGCAGCCTTCACACTGTCAGACATTGGTGTGGTCGCACGGCCAATCAGTGCACTCAATGTTTTACTGTTGTCGAATAAACCACCTTTGGATGCGCCGGTATCGGATTCGGCCAACAGCACCGCCAATCCTTCGGGCAAACCTGCTTGCTTCAATGCACCGGCGTAATCAGCTTCCGGCAGATTCACATACGGAATCTCCTTACCAGACTCGGCACTGATGATGGCTGCCAACTCAGTCAGGGTATAGGCATCGTCACCCGCCAGTTCATAGACCTTGCCAGCCTGATCGTCAGAAGCAGTCAAAACCGCAGCTGCAGCAGCAGCGTAGTCAGCACGAGCGGCAGAAGAAATCTTGCCATCACCGGCACAGCCGTACAGGGCTTCCAGTTGCAGCGCCGCTGGTGCACCCATGGCGTAGTTTTCGCTGTACCAGCCATTGCGCAGCAGCACGAACGGTACGCCACTTTCTGCCAGCAAGGCTTCGGTTTGTTTGTGCTCTGCCGCCAACGGCAGTGGCGACTCTGCGGCGTTCAGAATCGACGTATAGGCGACCAGTGCCACACCGGCTTCCTTAGCCGCTTCGATGGCGTTCTTGTGCTGCACAAAACGCTGACCCACTTCACTGGAAGAAATCAGCAACAGCTTGTCGGCACCGGCAAAGGCAGATACCAGGGTTTCCGGTTTGGTGTAATCGGCTTCATGCACGACCACGCCCTGCTCGGCCAAATCCGCCACTTTTTCCGGGCTACGCACCGCAGCAACGATGTCCGTGGCAGCAACCTTGCCACCGGCCAACAGCTGTTCAATCACCAGACGGCCCAACTGGCCGGATGCACCTGTTACAACAATCATGGGACTCTCCTGTTTTTCTTTCTGTGTAAAAGCGAATGACAACAGGCTAATACCAATGCTAACTTTTAGTAAGTACAAACAAAAAGGTTAGTATCATGAAATCGTCGGCCACCCCGCCAGAAAAGGCCCAACAAGACACCCAAACGGCCACCCTGACCGACAAGCTGAGAAGCGGCGATTTGTTCGCAAGCCCTTGTCCTTCAAGGCAAATTCTGAAAAACGTCAGCAGTCGCTGGGGCGTGTTGATCCTGATTTCCCTGCGCGATGGAACACACAGATTCAGCGAATTGCGCAAGCGCATCGGCGGCGTCAGCGAAAAAATGCTGGCGCAATCGCTGCAAGCCCTGGAAGCCGATGGCTTTGTGCAACGCATCGCCTACCCAGTCGTGCCGCCTCATGTGGAATACAGCCTGAGCAACAGCGGCGAAGAAGTTGCCCGACTGGTCGCCGCACTGGCTGACTGGATTGAAGTGAACACCGATGAGATTGTTGCCGCCAAAGAACAGCGGGCTGCGGAAACTGAAGTCTGAGGTCTGGACAATAGTGTGGGAGAGAGCTTGCTCTCGATAGACACAAGCCATCGGCAGCAAGCTACCTCCCACAGCGTTGTGGAGTAAAGACAAACCTGTAAATCATGAAAAACCGCGTGTCGGCTACCAAAAAACCGCGCATCAAGATGAGCCGTTTTTTGTGAAGGCGAACAGGACATCACGGCCATGGATGGCCGGATAGCACGGTTAAGGCATGGATGCCGCATCCGGGCGAGTTCGTTGTGAGCCAAAGCAAAGAAACGATTAGCGAATCGGTGGCGCAAAGCAGAGGCGGTCCGACGTATCGGGGTGGCCTACCGCCGGGGCGATACTGCGTTCCGGGAGAAGCTCTCCCCAAGAGGTACAAGGCTCAGCTTGCTCTCGATAGGCACAAGCCATCTGCTGCAAGCTCCCTCCTACAACTTTCTTGTAGGTCGGATAAGCTTGCGCCATCCGACAAAGGGACAGCCAAAACACGTCAGATGGCAGTCGCTTCGCGTCTTTATCTGACCTACGATGATTCTCCCGACTCCCGACCACTCTTACAAATGCGCCGCCCGGAAGTGCCAATCACGGGTGCCCATACGGTTGTAAACCGCTTCTCTTAATACCGGGTCGATCTCGGAGGAATTGGGATCAAACAGCCCACACATGGCGAATGCCTTGCGGAAGTTGATTTCGGCACCGAGGTATTCGTACACCACCCGCGCGCAGCAGGGCATGCGTTCGCCACTGCCCGACACCCCGATACGTAACCCCGACAAGCGGGTAATGCGGTTTTTGAACGACGGGAACAGGATGGTTTGGGTCATCTCGTTGCCGGTGAGGGATTCGTAATCCGATAAGAAAATACGGTCGCTGAGGAAACTCACCAACCCAACGTATTTGCCGTGACACATTGGACTATCGGGTGTTTCACGCAGCCGCTCACTGCGCTGGTAATAAATGCCGTCGCCCTGACGCTCGATGCAGACCAGTGTGCGCAAAATCTGGCCGGGGCATGCCATCGACAGGTAATACTCAAAGTAGTACCCCAGATAACGATCGACATCGTCGCTGTTAAAGCCCTGCAAGCGTTGCAGGTGCTCGGATTCCATCGGTGCTTCAGTGGTCGAGACACTGTTCACCGCCACTGGCCGCACCTGAATCAGTCGTCGGAACTGGTCATGGGGCAGCAGAATCTCATGCTCTTCCACCCCAAAGAAGTCGCAAATACGCCGCATGGTGTTGGCCGATGGTCGGGCCTTGCCAGCCAGATAGCGATTGAACTGGGGGCGGTTCAGCGTCAGCTGCCGACACACTTCGGCAATCGAGCGGTAGTAGCTGCTGAGTAATCGCAAATTGTGTGAAAAGTCTTCCATCTGGAATCCGGTGTGACTGGTAGGGATGCGGCTTGCGGGTTGTTCAGCAACACATTATACCAGCCGAGCTGATGCACTTTTGTTCAAAAGTGGCGCTATTTGATGCCACAAAGGCTCCCATTAGCGACAAATAGAGACAAGTCGACAACTTCTTCATCCCGAGCGGCTTTGTTGCAATAAATCCGTCATCAATAAGAACAAATCCCGCTCTGCCGGGATGGAGAAAAAAATGCTCGATTATCTGAATGACCTGCTGTGGGGCAAGGTCCTGATTGCCGTCCTGATCGGCCTCGGTTTGCTGTTCACGGTTGGCTCCCGTTTTGTTCAATTCCGCTACTTCGGTCGTATGTTTGGCATCCTGCGTGCCAGCGAATCTGCTCGTGACAAGCACGGTCACTTGAGTTCTTTCCAGGCGCTGCTGCTGTCGGTTGCCGGTCGTGTTGGCGGCGGTAACATCGCCGGTGTTGCGGTTGCGATTACCTTGGGAGGCCCAGGCGCGATTTTCTGGATGTGGGTGGTTGGCCTGATGGGTATGGCAACCAGCTTCTTCGAATGTACGCTGGCACAGGCTTACAAAAAGAACGATTCTGACGGCGCCTACCGTGGTGGCCCTGCTTATTACATCCGTCGTGGTCTGGGCAAGCAGTGGACCTGGCTGGCCGGTCTGTACTCTGTATTGCTGCTGCTGACCTTCGGTTTTGGCTTCACTGCCATGCAGTCCTACTCCGTTGCGACCTCTTTCGAAGACGCTTTCGGTATTCCTGTTTACCACACCGGTATTGGCCTTGCGTTGATCGTTGGTCTGATCATCTTCGGTGGCGTAAAGCGTATCGCCCGTGTATCTGAAGTGCTGGTTCCAGTGATGGCTGGCGGTTACCTGGCGATTGCGCTGGTGGTTCTGGGCATGAACATTTCTGCAGTGCCTGACGTACTGGCGCTGATTGTGAAAAGTGCTTTCGGTCTGGAACAGGCTGTTGGTGGTGGTGTTGGTGCTGCGATCCTGATGGGCGTCAAGCGTGGCCTGTTCTCCAACGAAGCCGGTCTGGGTTCTGCTCCTAACGTTGCGGCTGTGGCTTATGTTCCACACCCTGCTGCTCAAGGCATCGTGCAGTCGTTCTCTGTGTTCATCGACACCATCATCCTGTGTTCCTGTACTGCGTTCGTGATTCTGCTGAGCGGTATCTACGATCCAGCCACCATTGGTGAGCACGGCGGTGTGGCCCTGACCCAGATCGCTCTGGCAGATCATGTCGGTGAATGGGGTCGTGCGTTTGTTTCCGTCGCCCTGCTGATGTTTGGTTTCAGCACCATTCTGTACAACTACTACCTGGGCGAGAACTCCCTGAGCTTCTTCCGCGAAGGCAGCGCAACCCTGCTGAACGGCTTCCGTGTGGTACTGATCTGTCTGTGCTGCTGGGGTGCCATCATGGATCTGGGTACGGTATTCGCTTTCGCCGACGTCACCATGGGTCTGCTGGCGCTGGCTAACCTGTTCGCTCTGGCGCTGCTGTTCAAGAAAGGTCTGCGTCTGATGAAGGACTACGACGAGCAGCTGAAAGCCGGTATCAAACAGCCGGTATTCGATGCCAAACAATTTGAAGACATGAACGTTGATGCTGCTGCCTGGGAACTGGAACCAGAGCATCAGGCCGTGCTGAAACAGCGCGCCAAATAACACACGCTTCACGGCTTTGACGGGCGGTCGTTTGGTCGCCTCTGCCCGTCACCCCTTGCGCCACTCCACCCCGCTCTCACCGTTGGAGTGGCGCCCTTTTTAACCAAACCTATATTTCTTATTCCCTTACTTCCACATTTTCGGGGTGGACACTATGACTACGCGACGCGAACACGATTTACTGGGTGATCTGGACATTCCGGCCGAGGCCTGGTTCGGCGTTCAAACCCAACGAGCGGTAAATAACTTTGCCATTACCGGCGTGCCTATCAGCCATTTTCCGCAATTGATTCGCGCGCTGGCATTGGTCAAAAAGGCCGCTGCCAAAGCCAACGAAGACATTGGTTACCTGCCAGCCGCCAAGGCCAGTGTCATCATGGATGCCTGTGACGACATCGCCGACGGTGCCTTGCACGACCAGTTTGTGGTCGACCTGATCCAGGGCGGTGCCGGTACTTCCACCAACATGAACGCCAACGAAGTGATCGCCAACCTGGCGCTGCACAAGTTGGGTCATAGCAAGGGCGAGTACCAGTTCCTGCACCCGAACGACGACGTTAACTGCTCGCAGTCCACCAACGACGCCTACCCGACCGCCGCCTGTCTGGCCATTCAATTTGCCGCCGAACCACTGATGGAAGCCATCAAGAGTCTGGTTGCAGCCTTTGAAGCCAAGGGCAAGGAATTCGCCGATGTGGTGAAAATGGGCCGTACCCAGCTGCAAGACGCTGTGCCGATGACCCTGGGTCAGGAATTCGAAGCCTTTGCCGTCAACCTGAATGAAGACATCGACCGTCTGAAAGAAGTCTGTCTGCTGCTGTGTGAAGTGAACCTGGGCGGTACCGCCATTGGTACCGGCATCAACACCCACCCGGATTACGCCAAAAAGGCCGTCAGCTACCTGGCCGACTTCTCTGGCAAGCCGATGGTACCGGCCGCCAACCTGGTCGAAGCCACCTCTGACATGGGCGCGTTTGTGATGTTCTCTGGCGTGTTGCGCCGTTTTGCCATCAAGCTCAGCAAGATCGCCAACGACCTGCGCCTGCTGTCCAGCGGCCCGCGCACCGGCTTTGGCGAGATCCGTCTGCCGCCAATGCAGCCAGGTTCGTCCATCATGCCAGGCAAGGTGAACCCGGTGATTCCGGAAGCGGTTAACCAGACGGCTTTCCAGGTGATTGCCAACGACCTCGCCGTCACTCTGGGCGCGGAAGCAGGTCAGTTGCAGCTCAACGCCATGGAGCCGCTGATTATCTACAATCTGTTGAATTCCATGCGAATGCTGGGTAACGCCTGTGATATGTTCGAAAACAAGTGCATCCGCGGCATTGAAGCAAACCGCGAACGCTGTGCCGAGCTGCTGGAAATCAGCATTGGCAGCATCACCGCACTGGTGCCACACATTGGCTACTCGAATGCCTCCCGCATTGCCAAACAGGCGTTGCACAGTGGCAGCACCGTACGGGAACTGATTCTGTCCGAAGGACTGCTGGATGAAGCCGAGCTCGAACGACTGTTAAGCCCACAGTCGATGCTGGCACCCAAAAGCCGAGACAAGTGAGGGCCATGAATGAATAACACCAAGCGAATACTGGTGATCTACACGGGAGGCACCATTGGTATGGTGCCGTCCGATCAGGGTTACGTTCCAGCGCCGGGCTTCGAAGCCCGGGTACGCAAGCATCTGAATGATGACATTGTTCAGCAATTGCCTGAGTTCGAAGTACTGGAAATGGATCAGCTGATCGACAGCTCCAACGCCGTGCCTGCCGACTGGGCACGGGTCGCGACGCTGTTGCAGCAACACTGGCAACAATACGACGGTTTTGTGGTGCTGCACGGTACCGATACCATGGCCTATACCGCCGCGGCATTATCTTTCATGATAACGCCAATGGATAAACCGGTTATCGTTACAGGTTCCCAGATTCCATTGGGTGTTATTCGTTCAGATGCTGTCGATAATTTAACCAACTCTTTGCTATTTGCGACCTCAAATGAACTGTTTGAGGTCTGTATTTGTTTTGGCAATCGTTTATTGCGCGGTAACCGCGCCAGTAAACTGAAAACCACCGCACTCGATACTTTTGACTCGCCCAACTTTGAACATTTGGGAAAAATGCAAATAGACGTCGAATTGTACGGCGATTTATTACTACGCGGTGACAAAGCCGACTTTTGTATTCCCGAGTTCAGCAATTCGTCCGTAAAACTACTGATGCTGTATCCGGGCATAACCGCCGATATGATCGAAGCGCCTCTAAAGGCCGCTGATACTCGCGCCGTGATCATGATCAGTTACGGCGTTGGCAACCCGCCAGACGCCAATCCCACACTGATTCCGGCGCTTGAAGACGCCATTTCACGGGGCATCGCAGTGGTTAATTTGAGCCACTGTTTATGGGGCGATATTGAGCAGGGAGCCTACTCAACCGGCGCCACCCTGAACCGCATTGGCGTGATTGGTGGACGCGATATCACCCTCGAAGCCGCCTTTGCCAAATTGCACTGGCTCACTTCCATGGGCTTTGACCAGAATGGAATCAGTGCCGGATTTACAACGCCGAAGGCCGGTGAGATCAAGGCTTGAGGACATTGTAAATAAGCCGTCATCATAGGTGTGACATATTTGTCAATTCCCAATTTATTCAATAAAAACGGGAACCATATCATGACATTCGGCGCAGATTGGGTAGATACTCAGGCCACGTGAACGCAGCGTATTTCCGCCATAACCCTGTGATATGAGTCACCTATCGGGAACTTCTAATCATCAATATAAGCGGTTTTACGGTTGATTAACCGATAGGGTTTGTTTTATATACTTACCCGCCAATTGGAAAACGCCTTTAGGCTTACTCTAAAAAACGGAGAACATCATGAAAAAACAGGTTCTGGCTCTGGCTATCGCAGCCGCCACTTCCGCCCCAGCATTCGCTGTTGAAGCTACTACTGACTTCTACGGCTCCCTGCGTCTGAAGCTGACCGACGGTAGCGATTCCGCTATGGACGTTACCAACAACTTCTCCCGTATCGGTATCAAAGGCTCTGTTGAAACTGACCTGGACAACGTAAAAGCCCTGTACCGCTACGAAGTTGGTGTTGGCAAGTGGGACGCTGACGATGAAAGCGCCACTGCTAACGAAGGCAACATCCGCAGCCGTCTGGCTTGGGTTGGCCTGGAAGGCGACTTCGGTACTGTTAAAATCGGTCAAGACTGGACTCCTTACGCTCAGGCGCTGACCTTCACTACCGATATCATGAGCAGCTACTCTCCATACCCATTCATTGCTGCCCACTACCGCGCTGACTCCCAGATCTCTTACTACTCCCCGGATTTCGGTGGCTTCAGCTTCGCAGCTGCAACCATGACCGATACCGACAAGAACACCGGTGAGAACGTTGACTCTTTCGAACTGACCGGTACTGTTAAAGCCGACATGTTCACTGTTTCCCTGGGTACCATTCAGGAAGCAAGCGACACCATGGCTGACGTTATCTCCCTGGGTGTTAGCATGACTGCTGGCGACCTGTACCTGGGTGTTCTGGCCGAACAGCTGGACGACACTGACACTACTGACAGCCAGACTTACCTGAGCTTCGCAGCTCAGTACAACGTACCAACTGGTGCAATCGCTGCATACGCGTACGACCTGGATGACGACGCTGGTTCTACCGGTTTCGCTGCTGAATACCAGCACTCTCTGGGTGACGCAACTACCGTTTGGGTTGAATTTGCTAACGACAGCACTGACGACGCCGACGACGTTCAGAACTACTCTGTTGGTCTGAAAGTAGACTTCTAATTGCTGCTTTAGCAAATTAGTACGTCAGAAAACGGCCCTTCGGGGCCGTTTTTGCGTTTTAGGGGCGATGTATTAGCGACTGATTCCTGACCTCACAACTCTCCGCTTTCCAAACTCACACGCCATCTTCTCAAGCCCGCTGCAAGCGCCACTGCTCTGGCGTCATGCCCACCTGATTTCGGAACATCACAATAAACGCCGAGGCACTGTTGTAGCCGAGATCCAGGGCAATGCTTTCAACCGCTTGACCGCTTTCCAGCAAGGCAAACGCCTTCACCACCTTCAAACGCTGACGCCACTCTCGCAACGACAAGCCTAACAGCCGATCGAATTTACGAATCAGCGTCCGCTCACTGGTGTGCACCAGTGCCGCCAACTGAGCCGCTGTACGCTCATCCGCCGGGTTTTGCCACAAGATGTCCAGTACTGGCCCCAATACGCCGTCATCCGACATCGGCAAGTAGGAACCCTGCACCTCCGCGGCAACCAGTTGATCCACCAGCACGCGCAATAACCGCTGGGTCGCCGCCGCCGGTTGCTGACTGGCATCCCGCAACTGATTCAGCAGCGCCCGGGTCAGGGCATTCACCTGCAGCAAAGCGGCCTGCTGCGGCAGTCCCTCACACAGGTCCGGCCGGATGTAGAAGGAGCCATGACACGCCTGCGCCCGGCTGATGCCATTGTGCTCGGTGCTGGGCGGCAACCAGATGCCAAACTGCGGCGGCGCCACAAAATGAAACCCTTCTACCTGTACCTCAATCGGCCCGGTGTAAGAGCACACGAACTCGCCCCAGGCATGGGTATGAACCGGGTACAGGGTGTCATTGCGGGTAACCGCCGCCCGATACACCAGCGCATCGGTTTCTGCGCCGTACAACACCACACTTTCCTGCGGGTCAGAACTGCCCGCATGGCGGGAATCAAACTTGGGAGACAGCAACTCCCGTTGTGGGCTGCTGCTGGGGCTGCTGTCGGGGCCATGGGCCAGGAAGCGCGGATTTGGCATTTATTCATCCACAGATGGCGTTAATTCAATATCAATATTCAAAAGTGCCAAACCATAATAGCCAATCCAACCCATCTTGTCCGGTGACCATCATGCCCAGCAACAAACCTCTCGATGCCCTAGCCATTGGCCTGATGGTGATCACCACCTTTGTCATGAGCCAACAGCAGATCCTCTCCAAACTGGCCGCGGATGATATGAGCCCAACCCTGCAAATCGGCTTGCGCTCATTGTTCAGCGTGATTCTGATTGGCGGTTGGGTCTGGTTACGCGGTCTGCACCGCAGCTTTGTCAGCGGTGCGGTAGTACCCGGTATGCTGGCGGGCGTGCTGTTCGCGCTGGAATACCTGGGTCTGGGTGAAGGCCTGAAGCATACCACCGCCTCTCACGCGGTGGTGTTCCTCTACACCGCACCGGTGTTTGCCGCACTGGGACTGCATTTCACCGTCGCTCACGAACGGCTGTCCAGTATCCAGTGGCTGGGCGTCTGTGCAGCCTTTGGTGGCATTGCCCTGGCGTTCCTCTGGAACGACACCGTCAGTGGCGAGAGCAGCCTGCTGGGCGATTTCTACTGTGTTTTGGGTGGTCTGGCCTGGGGCGCAACCACGGTGTTGATTCGCAACACGGTATTGAGCCAGGCGCCGGTGATGCAAACCCTGACCTGGCAATTGCTGGGTGCCAGCGTGATTCTGGTTGGCTACGGCCTGATCAGCAACGACAGCCCGATTGTGTGGAGCAACAAGGTGCTGTTGAGCCTGTCGATCCAGACGCTGATCATTTCCATTGCCGCACTGCTGACCTGGTTCTGGCTGCTGCGTATCTATCAGGCGTCCCGGCTTGGCGTCCTGTCCTTTATGACTCCGCTGTGGGGGGTGGCCATGGGCGTGCTGCTATTGGACGAGCCGCTGGAAGCAGGCTTTGTTGCTGGCGCGCTGTTGGTACTGGGGGGCATTTTGCTGGTCAGCGGTGACGACTGGTTGCGTCAACGTGCCATCAAGCGCCAGCAGGCGTTGCAGAGCCCTGCCTCAACAACTACAGCCAAAGACGCCCAAACCGTGTTGTAATCGAACACCCTGGCGGCCCGTTGCGCCGCCATCATGGACAGGAGAGCGCTATGGCCGATGCTAATGACAACAACAGCCAGAACACAGCACGGACTTCCACCCGGAACGCCACACCAGACTCAGTAACAGCTATCAATCATCTTGAACAGTGGTTCCAGCAGTACAAGATGCAGCCACTGATTCAGGCGCCCATGGCCGGTGTGGCAACGCCAGAATTGGCGGCAGCGGTGAGTAATGCCGGCGCACTGGGTTCGATTGGCATTGGCGCCAGCTCCGTTGGTCAGGCCCGCGATATGATTCACGCAACCCGGGCACTGACCAACAAGCCATTCAACGTGAATGTGTTCTGCCATGCTAGAGCCCAACGCGATACCGACTGCGAAGCCAACTGGGTTGCCAGTCTGACACCCTTCTTTGACGAATTTGAAGCACCAGCCCCGACACAGCTCAACGAGATCTACACCAGTTTTATCCACAGCCCTGAAGCCCAGGCCATGTTGTTGGAAGAAGCCCCCGCCGTAGTCAGTTTCCACTTTGGCTTGCCAGACAAAGCACTCATCACGGCTTTCAAGGCCGCTGGCACCCTGACCCTGGCAACGGCGACCAACTTGCACGAAGCCGAACAAGCCCGACAGGCCGGTATCGACGCGATTGTTGCCCAAGGCTACGAAGCAGGAGGCCACCGCGGCATGTTCGATCCCTGCGCCAGCGACCAGCAATTGCCCACCGCCGTGCTGGTACGAATGCTGGCTACCGAACAGCCGTTACCTGTGATTGCCGCTGGCGGCATCATGGACGGCGCCAGCATGAACGCCATGAAAGCCCTCGGTGCTAGCGCCGTACAACTGGGTACTGCCTTTGTGCTGTGCCCGGAATCCGCCGCCAATGCCGGTTATCGAGCGCGCCTGAAAAACGCCGCAGAACACACCACAGAGATGACGCTCGCCATTTCAGGGCGTCCTGCACGTGGGCTGAGCAATCGGCTGACTCGCCATGGCATCGAAGCCGCTATAGCGGTGGCAGACTACCCACTGGCCTACGACGTCGCCAAACAACTGAATGCCGCTGCCAGCGCCAAGGGCAATAATGATTTTGCAGCCCATTGGGCAGGTCAGGGTGCGCCGCTGTCGCGAGAAATGACCGCGGCCGGAATGGTGAAAGTGTTGCTCGAAGAAGCAAACTGGTAAGGCTTATTCCACCGTGACGCTCTTGGCCAGGTTTCGCGGCTGGCTTCTTGGCCAGTTCACTTGGCTGGCCGACGTCGATGCCCTTGATCACGGCGACGTAGTCGTTCAGAGGTTTAGAACACGAACACGTCGCCACAGGTACTCCCCACAACCCATGCGGGTCAAAGCGATCATCGAAGGAGTGATGGAACAGCCGTCGTTGAAGAAAAATCCTTCGGCAGTCGTGGTCGGTATTTTCGAGACCACACTGACCAGGTGATACAGGTTCGACTATCATTCAAGGTTCAATACCTCTTCACATTCCGTAAGACCAACCAAGACAATGAACTTCGATATTACTGCTGTTATCAACATCATGGGCCTGACTGCTGTCGCGGTCTTTGCAATATCCGGTGCACTTGATGCCGCTCGGCAACGCATGGATATTCTGGGCTTCATGCTGATTGGAACGGTCACGGGCATCGGAGGCGGTACGCTTCGGGATCTGGTCTTGGGCAACTTGCCGGTGTTTTGGATTCGGGAGCCTATATGGCTCAGCGTCTGTCTGTTGGCGTCAGCCATCACTTACTTTGTAACGCCCATGCTCAAGTCCCTTTCGAGGGCATTGATCTGGATGGATGCCGTGGGACTTGCCCTGTTTGCGGTAGTAGGGACAGAGGTAACACTCAATTTTGGGGCTCCCCCTCTGATCGCTGTCTGTCTGGGGGTCATCACAGCCACCTTTGGCGGGATTGCACGAGATGTATTGTGCCGCAGCAACCTGACACTGATGAACGACGAGCTCTACATCACCACCGCGCTGGCAGGTTCCAGTGCATACCTGGTGCTTGACGGCTTGGAACTCCCGTCGAGCTACAGCTTGATAGGTGGTTTCTGTGTGGGATTCTGTTTGAGAGCGCTGGCGATCCGATTCAAGATCAAGCTGCCGAATCTTTATAAATAGTGTTCCAACCAACTCCAGACTTTTCTTCTGTGGCGTGAGGACTGACTCCCTCCTGACAGCACAGCAGGAGAGAGTTTTCAGAGAATCTATCGAACAAGCAAGCTGGTAAGGCTTATTCCACCGTGACGCTCTTGGCCAGGTTTCTTGGCTGGTCGACGTCGGTGCCCTTGATCACGGCAACGTAGTAGCTCAGCAGTTGCAGCGGCAAGGTGTAGACGATCGGTGCGATCACGTCGTCACAGGCAGGCACCGGCACCACGATCATGTTTTCAGCGGCGCTGATGGCGGCAGACTCTTCCGCGAAGACGTACAGCTCGCCGCCACGGGCGCGCACTTCCTCAATGTTGGATTTGAGCTTTTCCATCAGGTCGTTGTGAGGCGCCACCACGACGATCGGCATTTCTGCGTCGATCAGCGCCAGCGGGCCGTGTTTCAGCTCACCGGCTGCGTAGGCTTCCGCATGGATGTAGGAGATTTCTTTCAGCTTCAACGCCCCTTCCATCGCGATCGGGTACTGGTCCCCACGACCCAGGAACAAGGCGTTGTGCTTGTCGGCGAAGTGCTCCGCCAGACGTTCAATGTCGTCGTTCATCGACAGCGTTTGCTGAATCAGGCCCGGCAGGCTTTCCAGTGCCTTGGCGATGCGCTGTTGCACAGCACTGGCATCGGCAGCGCGTTCAGCCAAAGCGGCGGTCAGCAGCAGCAAGGCCGTCAGCTGGGTGGTGAAAGCCTTGGTAGAAGCGACGCCAATTTCGGCCCCGGCCCGGGTCAGTACCGTCATGTCGGACTCACGCACCAGCGAGGAGCCCGGCACATTACAGATCGACAGGGTTTTGGTGATGCCCAGTTCCTTGGCCTGACGCAGTGCAGCCAGCGTGTCGGCGGTTTCGCCACTCTGGGAAATGGTCACCAACAGGGTATTCGGACGAATTACCGGACGGCGGTAACGGAACTCGGAGGCAATTTCGACGTTGCAGGAAATCCCCGCCAGCGACTCAATCCAGTAACGCGCGGTCACCCCGGCGTGGTAGCTGGTGCCGCAGGCAATGATCTGAACGGCATCGACGTCGGACAGGTCGCCCAGCGCTTCCAGATTGAGCTGGCCATTCAGCAAACGGCCTTCCAGCGTATTGGCGATGGCCTGCGGCTGCTCGTGGATTTCTTTCAGCATGTAGTGGCGGTATTCACCCTTGTCACCAGCGTCGTGCTCAACCGAGCTTTCGCGCACTTCACGCTCTACCGGCTGGTTTTCAAGGTCGAAAATACGCACGCTCTGACGGGTAATTTCCGCCACATCGCCCTCTTCCAGAAAAGCAAAACGACGGGTAACAGGCAGCAGCGCCAGTTGGTCTGAGGCGATGAAATGTTCGCCGATACCAAAGCCCACCACCAGCGGGCTACCCGAACGGGCGACCACCATGCGCTCTGGCGTCTGGCGATTGATCGCCACCATGCCGTAGGCACCTTCCAGACGACTGCGAACCTGCTGCACCGCCGTGAGCAAATCGGCACCGCCGCTGACCGCACGCGCCACCAGATGAGCGATCACCTCGGTATCGGTCTGCGATTGGAACTGGTAACCATCGGCTTGCAGTTCTGCCCGCAAGGCTTCGTGATTTTCAATAATGCCGTTGTGCACGACGGCGATATCACCGGACACGTGCGGGTGCGCATTGGCTTCGGACGGCTCGCCGTGAGTTGCCCAACGGGTATGAGCGATACCGGTACCGCCAGGCAGGCCTTGTTCCGCCACCGCATCGGCCAGTGCTTGCACTTTGCCCAGACGACGCAGGCGTTGCAGTTGCGGCTCACTGGCACTGGCGTCCAGCACGGCAACACCGGCGGAGTCGTAGCCACGGTATTCAAGACGACGGAGTCCTTCCAGCAGAATTTCAACCACATCACGCTGGGCAACCGCACCCACAATGCCACACATACGAGCTTCTCCTGAACCAAGGCTCTGACGTTAACAACAACCATTTCGCAGACTCAGACATCGCCAATACGGCAGAAATTCCGGCTGCAACAAAAGAGCTGAGGTTAACACAAAGGACTGCAAAGAATTGAGTGACGGGCAGGTTTCGGGCGGGATTTCAGAGTGAATCGACCACCACCTGATTACGGCCACCTTGCTTGGCCCGGTACAAGGCTTTATCGGCCCGTTCAAAGACAGTTTCCAGACGTTCGCCCTTGCGCGCTTCGGCCAGTCCGAATGACATGGTGATGGACACCGGGTCACCCTTGAAGTGGTACGGCAGGGACTCAATGGCCGCGCGCAGCTGTTCGGCACTCTGGCTGGCTTCTGTCAGGGTCTGGGATTGCAGGATGATGACAAACTCTTCGCCGCCATAGCGGGCCAGAAAGTGCGGTTTGGCCACATGCTTGCCGAGGGTTTTGGCGATCAGCTTCAGCACCCGGTCGCCAGCCTGATGACCAAACTGGTCATTGATGCGTTTGAAGTAATCAACATCGGCCACCACCAGTACCAGCGAGCCCCCCTCGTCCAGCTGCTTCCAGAGCTTGCGGGTGTGGGCACTGTAGGCATGTCGGTTGGGTAATCCGGTGAGGGCGTCCTTGTAGGCCAATTGTTGCTGCCGTTCAAACGCTTGCCGCGTGGCACTGGCCTGACGTTCAACGTCCTGCAACCGTTGGTTCAGTGCAACGATTTCCTGCTGCTGGGCTTCTTCGCGCTGCTGTTCATGGGCGTCGAAGGTTTCCAACGCCGAGACGATGGCCACCAGATGGGATTGCAGCCGCGCGCCCAGGGTTTCGAGTTCGCCGTCGTCATTGGCGAGGCTGCGTAAATGCCCCACCTGCTGCTGCACTTCGTTGCTTAAATTCAATCGCGCCTGCTGGCTGCCTTCACTGCTGAAGCACTCTTTTTGCAGGTGCTGTTGCAGGTTCATCAGCTGATCATCCAGCTGGTGCAGGAAGCTCTGCATCGCCGTCTGGCTGGCTGACAGTGCCGTCATGACCAGATCAGCCAATTGCTCCAGCAGGTCCACCAGATCGGGCAAGGAAGGCCCCGCCAGCAGTTGCTGGCGCAAGCTTTGGGCGGCGTCCTGCTGGCTATCCGACAGGTTCAGCTGATCCAGCAAACGCAGCAACCCCTGACACAGGTTCTGCTGCACCTTCATGGCTTCTTGCAACGTCTGGTCATCCGCCTCAACCAAGGGGGAATCTGGCATTGATGCGGTGGCTTCTTCCAAATGGTTGCTGTCTTTGCTAGCGGCGGCTTTCTTGCTGCCAAACAGCCGTTGCCACAGTGACGGGCCTGTTTCAGCTTCCGCATTGGCGCCACCCACTGGGGATGATGGCATGGCATCGAGCCAATCGGCGACCAGTTGCAAGGCACTCAGTGAGGTATCCAGCTCACTGTCGAGCCGTTTGCGTAACGACCGCAGCCGCTGCAGCTCAGTGCTCTCAAGCGGTAAATCCAGCAAGGTGGCGGCAGAATGCTGCAAGGCCTGCAGCAATTGTTGATTCGTCGCCGACTGACGGCTTTCAAAGGAACGGATCAGGGTTGATAGTGAGTCGGTTTGAGGAGCGTTGCCCTGCTTCTTGATTTGCTGTCGCAGGCCCTGCAATTCAGGATCGAGCGCACTGTCCTGTCCCTCTGCCAACAGGCAAACCACCACAAAGGAACGCCGCCAGGCTTCCTGTTGTTGCTTCCACGCCTCCTCATCCTGTTCCTGCTGCTGCAACAGATCGAGGTATTTGGCTCGCCAGCGCTCTGCGTCGCCGAGGGACTTATCCATACGATTTATCCAAACGATTGTTCCATGCGAGGGCCCGCAGGTTCAGTGCATTCTGTAACCAGTATAGATTCCCTTGCCGATTCGGCTAACGCAGTGATGTAACAAACAGTTGCCGCCAAACGGCAGGCACAAAAAAACCGGGCATTGCCCGGTTTTTGCTGCACAGACGACCGTTCAGTTGCCGTTGCGCTCTTTCTCGATGAGGAAGTTAACCACATCAATCATCTTGTCCTGACCACCCGCGGAGCTGGCGGAAACAACGTACTTGCCGTTCACAATCAGAGCCGGAACACCGCTGATCTTGAACGAACGAATGCGCTGGTCAGCTTGCTTCATACGGGATTCCACCGCAAAGCTCTCGTAGGTTTTGTCGAACTGATCGGCAGTGATGCCACCGTGCTGTACCAGGAAGTCGCGCTGGTCGTCTTCAGACAGCAGGCGCTGCTTTTCCAGGTGGATGGCACGGAAAATCGGGGTATGTACCTTGTCGAGGATGCCCAGCACATCAGCGGTGTAGAACAGACGGGCATGAGCCACCCAGGCGCGACCGAACATCGCAGGCACCGCGGTGAATTTCACATCAGATGGCAGCTCGGCTTTCCAGGGCTCAACGTAGTTTTCCAGATGGAAGCAGTGCGGGCAACCAAACCAGAAGGCCTCTTCAACGTGGATTTTGCCATCGGCCATTACCGGCACAGGTTGACTCAGGGTGGTGTAGCCATTGCCGTCGCTGTAGGTATCTGCGACAGCCAGTGAGGCCAGCATCATCAAGGGTACGGCCATCCAACGTTTGATCTGCGCGAGCATAGGGGTCTCCATTTCAATGTCGCAAATTCTTGTTCGCTATTGAGCGTAATTCTCACATAAAGGTTCCGTTACATACTAGGGACCCTCTGAAAAACTCCACACAGCTCTCGGCTCTGGCTTGCTGCTTCGCCCTACGGGGATGGCAGGACAGCCAGGTGCCGTATAAAAACATAAAAAAAGCGGCCGAAGCCGCTTCTTTCACTCTCAGGTTGCCCGAATTAACGCAGGCCCTGAATGTAGTTGGACACGGCTTCGATTTCGGAGTCGTGTAAACGGTAGGCGATGTCGCGCATCATGCGGGTGTCGCCATCGTTCATACGGGTGCCGGCACTGAAGGCGTGCAGCTGCTTGCTGGTGTAGGCATCATGCTGACCAGACAGCATTGGGAAACCCGCCAGGTCCATGCCTTTACCGGCTGGGCCATGACAGGCCATACAGGCTGGTACGCCTTTCTTCTCGATGCCTGCACGATAGATCTTCTCACCCAGAGCCACCAATTCTTCCTTGGCGCCGCCACCGGTCGCGTCTTGCGCGCTGAAGTAAGCGGCCAGGTCGGCAATGTCGTTGTCGCTCAGGTTAGCAACAAACGCGGTCATTTCCGGTACCGAACGATTGCCATCGCGGATGTCCTTGATCTGCTTGATCAGGTAGCGTTCGCCCTGACCGGCAATTTTCGGAAACGTTGGCACCATGCTGTTACCGTCTGCTCCGTGGCAGGCTGCACACATTACAGATTTTGCTTTGCCCGCTTCCGCGTCACCACTGTAGGCGGAGTTCGCGTCACTGGCATGTGCAGCGGACATGAGTCCGGCTGAAACAAAGAGGCTAATCAACAGGTTTTTCATCGTCAGATCCAGGTTGTAAGTGAATTCTTATCGTTGCAGGCGTTATATCTCCACGAGCCTGTTATTTTGGCGTAGACATAAAGGTGATCAGCGCCTTGTATTGTTCGGCTGTGCAATCCATACACAGCCCACGTGGAGGCATGGCATTGAAGCCATTGGTGACGTGGTTTACCAGCGTATCCATACCCTTTTCCAGGCGAGGGGCCCAGGATGCAGCATCATGGGCTGCGGGTGCCCCCAACATGGCGGCAGTTTGAGGAGAATGACAGGCAGCACACGCGGTGTTGTACTTGGCTTCGGCATCGAAGGCCTGCACATTGGCAGAGAGGGCTACTGCAGATACGGCGAACAGGGTAAGAAGTTTGTTCATTTTCAGATCTCTCATCATTATTAGTTTGATACTTCTGAAGGTCTCTCATTGAGCTCTTGGCGGCTTTGTTGAGACTCTTACCCATGAATGATACACGCTGTGGTAAACTGGCAACGCCATTCATTAGGTCATGCATTATATATCATCAAAAACCGGACGGTCATTACGTTTACCCCATGCCAAATCAGCATTCCTTGACTTATACCAAGACCCACTACCTTCGTAGTGCCGCAAAGCTCAGCCAATGTCCTGAGGAGATTACCCGGGAAGTTGCATTTGCCGGTCGCTCCAATGCTGGCAAGTCGAGCGCGTTGAACTGTTTGACCGGCCAAAGAAAGCTGGCCCGTACCAGTAAAACGCCTGGCCGCACGCAATTGATCAACTATTTCCAGATTGGCGAACTGCCACTGGCGATTGTCGACCTGCCAGGATACGGCTATGCCAAAGTACCGGTGGGCGTAAAAAATGCGTGGCAAAAAGAACTGGGTGACTATCTTCAGAACCGGGATGAATTGGTAGGCCTGGTACTACTAATGGATATACGTCACCCACTGACGGATTTCGACACTGGCATGATCCAGTGGGCGGAAGACAACGGCATGCCGTTGCATCTGATTCTGACCAAGGCCGACAAGCTTAAGCGCGGTGCGGCCCAGAACACCCTGCTGCAAGTGCGCAAAGCGGTTAAAGACATGAGCACTCCAGTGACGGTGCAGACGTTCTCATCACTGAAAGCCCAGGGGCTGGATGTGCTGAAGCAGCGCCTGAATGAGCTGCTGGTGCCGGATCAGGAAGACGATGCCGACAGCGCTGAAGCCGACTTGCCAGAGTCTGAAGACTAACAAGCTGTCTTGCTTGCCCTTATTGTCCGAGCGAACATCCGTTCGGCGGGCTACCTGCTAAACCCGGAGGCCACTCCGGGTGACCCATATTCGGCCATCACCAATCTGGCCCCTGTCACAATAAATAACAAAAACCCCACCTTTTTGCTGTTATCGGGAACTTTGTCAACGAATCCCTGTTCTATATTCAACATATTCCCGGTGTGGAATTGTGATGATGCGAACCGTCATCTATTCATAGGTAGTTCTACTCTTCGGTTATTCCCCCAGAATCCGAAGCTGGCCCGCCCGTTTCCCCTTACGCGCGGGTCTTTTTTTGTCTGTTGTTTATGTACCGCTGAGAGATGGAACCTGATGGACACGAGTGCCCATCCTATGGATCACCAGAACGCATAACACCTGCATAGGATGGTGCGCTTGCGCCCATCAAACAGCTGTTCGTTAGTGCGCCTGTTCCCAATTATCACCAATGCCCGCTTCTACCAGCAATGGCACCTTCAGCTCCGCCGCTGCTTGCATGCGCTGTTTAAGGGCTTCAGCAAAGGCTTCGGCTTGCTCTGCTTTCACTTCCAGAATCAATTCATCGTGCACCTGCATGATCATGCGGGCGTCGAAGCCAGAGTCTGGCAGCCAATCGAACACCTGTACCATGGCACGTTTGATGATGTCGGCGGCACTGCCCTGCATCGGCGCGTTGATCGCCGTGCGTTCGGCATGCTGACGACGCGGCACATTGCGCGATTTGATTTCCGGCAGGTACAACCGACGACCAAAGATGGTTTCAACATAGCCCTGCTCTTTGGCGTGCTCGCGGGTGTTTTCCATGTAGTCGGCCACGCCCGGGTAACGCTGGAAGTACAGGTTTACGTAGTCCTGTGCTTCGTTACGGCCAATGCCCAACTGCTTGGCCAGGCCAAAGGCCGACATGCCATAGATCAGACCGAAGTTGATCGCCTTGGCGCTGCGACGCTGGTTATCGGTAACCTCGTCTTCGGCCACTTCAAACACTTCCGCGGCGGTGGCGCGGTGAATATCACGGCCTTCGCCAAAAGCTTTCAGCAAACCGTCGTCGTTCGACAGGTGCGCCATGATGCGCAGCTCAATCTGGGAGTAATCCGCCGCCACCAGCTTGTAGCCTTCCGGCGCGATAAAGGCCTGACGAATACGGCGACCTTCTTCAGAGCGCACCGGAATGTTCTGCAGGTTAGGGTCACTGGAGGACAGTCGGCCCGTTGCTGTGACCGCCTGATGATAGGAGGTATGCACGCGGCCAGTTTTACCAGCAATCATGGTTGGCAGTTTGTCGGTGTAGGTGCTTTTCAGCTTCGACAGACCACGGTGATCAATGATGATTTGCGGCAGCTCAAAGCCGTCTTCTGCCAGTTGCACCAGCACTTCTTCCGCGGTGGATGGCGCGCCTTTCGGGGTTTTCTTGATCACTGGCAGTTCGAGCTTCTCGAACAGGATTTCACCCAGCTGCTTCGGTGAACCCAGGTTGAACACCTGTCCGGCAGCATCGTGGGCTTGCTGCTCCAGCTGTTGCAGCTTCTGTTCAATTTCGGCGCTTTGGGCATGCAGCTTATCGGCGTCGATCAGCGCACCCAGTGATTCCATGGCCGTCAGCACCGGCATGGCTGGCATTTCGATGTCGCTGAACACACTGGCGAGGCTGCCGTGCTTTTGCAGTTTTGGCCACAGGGTCTGGTGCAAACGCAGGGTGATATCAGCATCTTCGGCAGCGTAAGGGCCTGCCACGTCCAGCTCGATCTGGTTGAAGGTTTTCTGCTTGGCACCCTTGCCGACGATCTCTTCAAAGGTCACGGTTTTGTAGCCCAGATATTTGAGCGCCAGGCTGTCCATGTCGTGGCGGGTGGCAACGGAATCCAGAATGTAGCTTTCCAGCTGGGTGTCGAACTCCACGCCTTTCAGTTCGATGCCATGGTTGGCCAGAACGTGGGCGTCGTATTTCATGTGCTGGCCGACTTTCTTCTGGTTTTCGTCTTCCAGAATCGGCTTCAGCTGCGCCAGCACCTCGTCCCGGTCGAGCTGCGCAGGCGCGCCTTCGTAGTCGTGCGCCAGCGGCACATAGGCGGCCTTGCCCACTTCGACAGCAAACGACACACCGACGATTTCGGCTTCCTTGTACACCAGAGAGGTGGTTTCGGTATCAAAGGCGAACAGCTCACTGTCTTTCAGCAGCTTGATCCAACCGTCAAGGCCATCCTGGGTCAGGATGATTTCGTATTCGCCTTTTTCACTGGAAACGGCTGGCTCATTATCTTCAAAACTGCCTTCTGAACTGCCGTCAGCGCTGGTTTCAGAGCTTGCTGCGGAAGCGGTAGAAGACCCTTTGGCAGAAGCTTCTCCGGCATCCGCCAGCTCGGCAATCCAGCCTTTGAATTCCATGGTTTTGAACAGCTCCAGCAGCGCTGGCTTGTCGATCTCGCTGTTCTTCAACTCACCTAACGGCTGCTCAAGTTCGACGTCGCACTTGATGGTGGCCAGTTCTTTCGACAGGAAGGCCTGATCCTTGTGTTCTTCCAGTTTGGCAGCCATGGTTTTGGCGCCACGGAAGGACAGCTCTTTGACCTTGTCGAGGTTGGCGTAAATGTCTTCCAGTGACCCCAGACCGGCGACCAGACCAACGGCGGTTTTCTCGCCGACTTTCGGTACACCCGGGATGTTATCGACCTTGTCGCCCATTAAGGCCAGATAATCGATGATGTGCTCCGGCGGCACGCCGAATTTTTCCTTCACGCCGTCCACATCCATGAAAACATTGGTCATGGTGTTGATCAGCGACACATGCGGGTCAACCAGCTGAGCCATGTCCTTGTCGCCGGTGGACACAATCACCTGACAGCCGCTCGATTCGGCTTGTGACGCCAGCGTGCCAATCACGTCGTCGGCTTCAACGCCTTCAATGATCAGCAGCGGCAAGCCCATGGCACGAATGATGTTGTGGATAGGTTCAATCTGCTCGCGCAGCTCACCCGGCATCGGCGGACGGTTGGCCTTGTACTCGCTGTACATGTCGTTGCGGAAGGTTTTGCCCTTGGCATCAAACACCACCACCATCTGGGCATCCGGATAGTCCTTCTGCAGCCGTTTGATCATGCTGATCACGCCTTTCACGGCGTTGGTGTGCAGGCCGTCCGAATTGGTCAACAGCGGCAAGGCGTGAAAGGCACGGAACAGATAGGAGGATCCGTCGATCAAAACGACTGTTTTGGACGCTGTCTGGGACATAGAAAATACCTGGGAAGTCACGGTATGTGGCAGATATTGATCAAAGCACTGGGGTTGCTGAGCAAGGCCACATACAATAAATCGAAGCTTTAAATTGAAGGGCATCCTAACATGAAGACCAACAATCGTCTGGCTCGTAACGCACGGACGTTACTCTTTTCGCTGGCTTGCTGCCTGCCATTGGCGACGGTCGTGATGCCTGCGCACGCGGCCGGCTCAACCGAAGAAACCGTGACCATCCGCAACGATGGCGACAACACCTATTACGAATTCCGGGTGAACGGTGAACTGGTTGAAATCAAGGTGCAGCCGAAGGTCGGCAAGCCTTACTATCTGGTGCCGTCACCGGATGACGACCAGAACCTGATGCGCCGGGACAACCCCGATGTGGTGGTGCCCAAGTGGGTGATTTTCCGCTGGTAAGTCAGACCAGGGATTGCAGTGCGGTGCGCAGCTCACGGGCATTCCAGATGCCCTGGGCGCCGTACCAGAGGCTGTTCAGACAGGCCAACTGACGGTTGGCTTGTTGCCAGTCAGGCTGTTCCGGATCGATGCCAAGATCGACCAGCAGCATGGCTTGTTCGGCAGGGTTGCCTTCCGACATCTGCACCAGACTGGCGATGTCCCACAGCGGGTGACCTACCGTGGCGTACTCCCAGTCGATCAGTCGCCATTGGTTGTTCGACCACTTCCAGTTGTCCGGATTGGGGTCCATATGGCACAGCGAACGCTCCGGCCCGGGCAGTTCGGCCATGCCCGCTTGCAGTTGCTGTTTGAGCTGCTGCCAGTCGCTGTTCCAGCGCCCTTCCAGACGCTGTTCAATGGCCTGCCAGTACACCTCGGCCTTGGCGCACACGTCCATCACTTCCAGACCGAAATGCCATTCGCTGGTCAGCGGCAGGTCATGCAGTCTGTGCAGACGTTGTTGCAGCTGCGGCCACGGCTGATGCCCCTGTTTCAGCACGTCGCGTAGCGACGGGCCGTCGAGGTATTCCACAATCCAGTAGATATCGTCCGGGCAGCGGTACAACACTCGCGGTGCCAGACCGGCTTCCGCCGCCCGTTGCTGAATGAAGTATTCGTGGTCGCGACGGATATCCAGATCGCCGGAGTTGGCGGCGTTGATGCGGATTACCCAGCGCTGTTCGTTAACGCTGAGCAACCAGCTCTGGTTGGTCAGGCCGCCGCACAGTGGCCGCAGCTGATTGGGCTGCGGCGCCTGTTCAAGCAACTGCCAGAGTCTCCAGTCAGACAACACCCCAGACAACACGTCAGCCGACTGGTGTGTGCTGGAAGCGGCTTGCTGCGCGGACAGCAGAGTAGAAGAAGGCATCCAGTCGATATCAGGCTGACTGACCCAGCGCCAGGTCATCCTGCTGACTGCGGTAATCTTTCAGCCACAGCCAGAAGCCGCCCACTGCCAGTACCACGTAAATGGCCATCAGGAAGGCGGTTGGGTACAGACCGCGGTCGATGTACAGGTAAATCGCCACGGCGTCGATTACGACCCAGTAGATCCAGTTTTCCAGTACCTTGCGGGTCACCATCCAGGTGGTAATCACTGCCCCCCAGGTGGTGAAGGAATCCAGATACGGCAGCGCCGCCGAGGTGTTTTCCGTCAGCAAATAGCCGCTGGTAAAGGTCAGTACGGCGATCGCCAGCAGCACCAGTCCATGCTGTTTAAAGCCCCAGCTTTGTACCGGCAGTGGTGTTGAATCGACGTTTGAGGCCGCACCGCCGCCGCTGTTACTGCCCGAGCGCCAGGCCCACCAGCCGTATACCGCCATGACCAGATAGTAGACATTGAGCGCCGATTCCATCACCAGACTGACATCCCAGAACAGCCAGCTGAAAATGGCGGTACTGCCAAACGCGGCATACCAGCAGAGGTTACTCTGGCGCATGGCGAACACCAGATAGGCAACGCCGAGAATCACAGCAATCCATTCGGCCATGCTCTGTGCGGCAAAGCCTTCAATGATGGCATTTACGATATCAGTCATAGTCAGTATCCGGGGTGGAGAAATCAGCCGTGGGGTTTCAGTGCAGGATCGAGGTTAACCCCCGGGATCATCTTGTAGACAAAGATGGCCTTGCCGTAGGTTTCGAACGAGCGCTTCATTTCGGCGCTGATGGTGTTCATCACCAGATCGTATTCACCAAACACCTGAGTGCTCATGGTGTTGCACTCCACCACCAGGCCTTCTACCGCTTGCAAGCGTTCGATAAACGCCTTGATGGCCGGTTTGTATTCGTCAGCCAGTGGGTATTTGCTGATATCAACGGAAAGCTCCATAGCGGGCTCCTTGCAAGGTTGGGTGTATCGATGAGTTGCCCGGCTGGCTGGCAGTCTGCCTCCCGCCGGGCGTCTGATTCCGCATCAGAAGTAGTATTTGCCTTCTACGCCAAACAACCGTGGGGTGCCGTACTGCACCCAGCGTTCATTGGTATAGCCATCACGCGGGTCGTTACCGAAGTGGAAACCACGCACTTCGTAATCGACGTTGGTCAGGTTACGGCCATACAGCGCCAGTTGCCACTGGCTGGCATCGTAGCCAATGCGAGCATGCCACAGCTGGTAGGCGCTGGATTTTTCGTTATGGCTGTCGGACAGGTAGAAGCTGTCCTTGGCTTCCTGCTCTACCGTCAGGCTGAAGCCGTTGCCCAGCAGGTAGTTCAGACGGTTGGTGAAGCTGTATTCCGGCGACTGAGCCTGCTCGCGTCCGTTCATGCTGAAGGTGCCATCGTCGGTTTCGTACTGATAATCGAGGAATTCGGTTTTCAGGTAACCACCGGAGAAGGCCCAGTCGACTTGCTCGGACAGTGCCAGATCGAACTCCACTTCCACACCGTAGTTCTGACCTTCAGCCGCGTTGGCGAGGTAATCCTGGAAGGTAAAACCACCGGTGTCGTTTGGTATCGCATACGAACTTTTCACCTGCTGGTCCTTGCGCAGGATATAAAACGCGGCAACACGAGTCTGCAGGCGGTCGTTGAGACTGCTGGATTTCAGACCGGCTTCCCAGGCGTAGTTGTATTCGGTATCGAAGGTGCGGTTGGCCTCGCTGATATCCGGGTCGGTGTTGACGCCACCGGCTTTGAAACCACGGGCCAACGAGGCATAGGCCAGCTGGTTCTCGTTGAGCAGGTATTCAGCCGTGATTTTGCCGCCCCACAAGTTCTCGGTGCGATCTTCATCAATGCTGTTGCTGTCGTTGTAGTCGGTCGACCAGCGCTCGGCACGCAAGCCCAGAGTCAGACTCAGCTGTTCATTGATGACGCTGCTCAGCTCACCGTAAAGCGCCTGGGACGCGGTTTCCAGTTCGCTATCGAACGGGCCCGTCCAGGTATATTCACGATCCAGTGATTCGTCCCGGCTCATGCGGTAGTAGCCCACCACCCAATCGGTGCTATCGCCAAACAGACGACCTTGCTCGGATGAGGTCAGGCGCAGGTCCAGTTCACGACGCTGGTAATCACGCAGGTAACGGTCGGTAGACGAGTAGCCATCTGCATCGGCCAGACATTCCCCCTGGGTGGTGTCACACGGGTCCGGTGTATACACAGGGTCGTCAGACATCCAGATGTACTGGCCGTAGGCCCAGTCTTCGTCGTAGCTGTATTCGGTATCCGAGTTGCTGCCAGACAGATGAACGCGCAGGTCGAAGGCGTCAGCGGCTTCGGAAGTCCAGGTCAGTGCAGCAGCGTTGGTGTTCTGCACGTCCTTGCCCGGCTCATCGGAGTAGGTGGTACGGGTGTTATCCAGCGAGAAACCGTCATAGCCGTTATCCACGTTGATACGCAGCAGGGTCAGATCGAGCTGGTTACGGGCATTCAGCTCCACCGCGGCTTTCAGACGCAGCAGTTGCTCGTCGATGTTCTGGGTATCGTCGCGATCCAGATACGCATTGCGCATGTAGCCATCGGAGGTGTTTTTGTGGGCCGCCAGACGCAGTTTCACCTTGTCGGATACCGCACCGGATACCGCCGCACCCAGGGCGCGGGTGTTGTAGTTGCCAAGCTTGCCGCTGACCATGCCTTCAAATTCATCGGTCGGGGCGTTGCTTTCAATGTTGATCATGCCGGCCAGTGCGTTGGCACCAAACCGGGTGCCTTGCGGGCCACGTAACACTTCCACCTGCTGCACATCAAACAGGCCAGCACCACCACCCAAACCGGTCATGTCGATGCCGTCCACGCGCAAACCCACCGACGGGTTCACCGGGTCGACAAACTGGCTGCGCTCACCAATGCCACGAATCTGGTAGTAACGGCCACGGGACGCGCCGGAGCTGAAGTTCACGTTGGGGGCAAGCGACAGCACGCTTTCCAGATGATCGGCGGAACGTTCTTCAATGGCTGCCTCGCCAACCACGGTGGTGGCTTCCGGAATGGTTTGCACATCGGCCTGACGGAAGTCGGCGGTCACCACCACTTCTTCCTCAATGTTATCCACAGTGCTTGCCTGAACGGGCAAGACAACGGCGGCAGTCAGTGCCACTAACAGGGGAGATTTCTGGAACTTCACTGGGGTCAATCCTCTTTAATACTGAGCAAAAGGAGACCCGGTTCAGACGGAACTGCGTAGGTGATTGCGTCAGGCAACCGCTAGAAGAAACCGAACTGCCGCAGAGCTGCGACACTCGCCCATTCCTACGCCGGTACTAACCGGATCAGGTTCTAGGGGTTTATGCCGATGGCAAGTCTCAGGCTACAAAGCGAGCCACCCCCTGGGACGGGCGCAATTATACAGTTTTCGGCCGATAGGCCAAGATTTATACAGGGTTGTACACACTCTCAGGGGAAAACGTCTATTTCCCCTGAGAATCGACGGTCGCTACGGTGTAGCGACAGGCATCATCAAATTCCACTTGAATTCCGCAGTAAAAGACTCAATTTTATAGTCATAGATTTCGTGATTAAGCGCTTATAACAACTCGGGAGAATCCGCTCATGTTGCGCATTGCATTATTCCTGGCCACTAACCTGGCCGTTATTTTTATTGCCAGCATTACGCTGCGATTACTGGGCTTCGAAGGCTATATGAATGCCCAGGGGCTGAACTTCGGCGCCTTGCTGGTGTTCTGTCTGGTGTTCGGCATGGTCGGCTCGTTTATTTCCTTGCTGCTGTCCAAGTGGATGGCCAAGAAAGGCATGAACGTGCAAATCATCGACTCACCGCAGAACGCCGGTGAACAATGGTTGCTGAGCACGGTACAGGAGCTGTCTCAGAAAGCCGGTATCAAAACCCCGGAAGTGGGTATTTTTGCTTCTTCGGCGCCTAACGCTTTTGCCACCGGCTGGAACAGGAACGACGCACTGGTGGCGGTTTCCACCGGTTTGCTGCAACGCATGGACAAGGAACAGGTAAAAGCCGTGCTGGGCCACGAGATTGGTCACGTGGCCAACGGTGACATGGTGACGCTGGCGCTGATTCAGGGTGTAGTGAACGCTTTTGTGATGTTCTTCGCCCGCATCATCGGTAACTTCGTCGACAAGGCGATTCTGAAGAACGAAGACGGCCCTGGCATTGGTTTCTTCGTTGCGACTCTGGTTTCCGAACTGGTGCTGGGTATTCTGGCCTCGTTCATTGTCGCCTGGTTCAGCCGTCGTCGTGAGTACCGTGCCGATATCGCCGGTGCCGACCTGGTCAGCCCGGTGGCTATGATCAGTGCACTGGCGGCGTTGCAAGACGCCTATGACCAACCGTCCGAACTGAACGGCGAACTGGTGGCCTTTGGTATTCGTGGTGAAGGCAAGCTGTCTGCACTGGCAGCGTCCCACCCACCTCTGCCTGACCGTATCAACGCCCTGAAGCAGCGTTACGGCGTGTAATTGCCCTGGCGTCTGGCGTCTGACGATCAACATCCTGAATGCCAGACACAAAAAAACCGCCACTCTTACGAGGGGCGGTTTTTTATTACCCGAAAGTCAGGTCGCGGATCAAACGTCAGCGATGGACTTCAGTGGGTAGTTGGCAGGCAGTTCGGAAACCTTTGCCACACCAGTGTCGATAGCAGCTTGTGCAACCGCACCAGCAACCACGCCCAGCAGACGGGAATCAACGGCTTTAGGAATGATGTAGTCCTTGCCGAATTCCAGAGCATCCAGACCGTAAGCGTCCAGAACTTCCTGAGTCACAGGCTCTTTCGCCAGCGCAGCCAGTGCCTTGGCAGCAGCCAGTTTCATTTCTTCGTTGATGCGCTTGGCACGTACGTCCAGAGCACCACGGAAGATGAATGGGAAGCCCAGTACGTTGTTTACCTGGTTAGGGTAGTCAGAACGGCCAGTTGCCATGATGGCGTCTGGACGAGCTTCAGCAACGACTTCCGGCATGATTTCCGGAACAGGGTTGGCACAAGCGAAGATGATCGGGTTTTCAGCCATGGTAGCGATCTGTTCGCCAGTTACCATGTTTGGACCAGACAGACCCAGGAAGATGTCGGCACCGTTCAGTGCGTCGTCGATGGTGCGCTTGTCGGTATCAACAGCGAACATGGACTTGTACTGGTTCAGGTCGTCACGACCGCTGTGGATCACGCCTTTACGGTCACACATGAAGATGTTTTCTGGCTTCATACCGGCCAGGATCATCAGCTTGGAGCAGGAGATCGCTGCAGCGCCAGCGCCCAGTACGGCCATTTTGGCGTCTTCGATCTTCTTGCCAACCACTTCCAGTGCGTTCAGGGCACCGGCAACGGTCACAATCGCAGTACCATGCTGGTCGTCATGGAATACCGGAATGTCACACTGCTCGATCAGGGTGCGTTCGATTTCGAAGCACTCAGGAGCCTTGATGTCTTCCAGGTTGATGCCACCGAAGGTGTTGGCAATGCGACGAACGGTGTCGATGAACGCTTGTGGGCTTTCGCTTTCCACTTCGATATCGATGGAGTCAACGCCAGCGAAACGCTTGAACAGCAGGGATTTACCTTCCATTACTGGCTTGGAAGCCAGTGGACCCAGGTCGCCCAGACCCAGAATTGCAGTACCGTCAGAAATTACGGCAACCAGGTTACCCTTGGCGGTGTATTTGTAGGCATTCTCAGGATCGGCGGCAATTTCCTTTACCGGCTCAGCCACACCTGGGCTGTAGGCCAGTGACAGGTCGCGAGAGGTCGCTGCAGGCGTGCTCAGCTCAACGCTGATTTTGCCTGGCTTTGGAAATTGATGGTAATCCAGAGCTGCTTGCTTGAAATCTTCTGACATAGTGCTCATCCAGTCGTTTTTTGTGTTGTGAATACCTCACGACCGCTGCCTAACACCATTGTCTAACTGGACAGCGGGCAAAGAGGGGCATCTTTAATAACAAAAAGAAATTGGCTTTTCCACTAAATCAATGGAAATGGTGACTATAAGCAGAACAGACATTTATGCCCATTTTTCACAGCTCAGTTGGTAGAAGTACCTACAGGGAAGCGTAATGTCACTCTAAGTCCCGGTTCGCAATTGCGGGCATATACATTTCCTGAATGGAGTTCGGCCACGCGATAAACCAGCGCCAGACCAAGGCCGTAACCGGAATCAGAGCCGATTTTGGGACTGCGAGCCGGGTCAATCTGGGTGAATGGCGTGAAAATACGCTCCAGCATGTCGTCTGGCACCCCTGGCCCCTGATCCTGAACCGAGATTTCGACCCACCGTTCGTGCTGTTGCACGCTCAGGGTCAGCACACCACCTTCTGGCGAAAAACGGATGGCATTGCGCAGCAGGTTGTCGACCGCACGCTCCACCAGCATCCAGTCCCAGTGGCAGGCATCGAGGTCGGCCTGAATATCGGTGTTGAGGGTCAAACCCTTGTCGTCTATTTCCACTTCGGCATCCATCAGCCAGATTTTGACGTGATGGGCCGGGTTATCGGTTTCGGCCTGCAACTGACCAGCGTTGAGCTGTGCCAGCCGCGCCAGATCGAGAATCTGGGCAATCAGACCATCCACCTGCTCGACCGCCCGTTCAATGCGGTCATGTTCTTTCAGCACAATGCCATCGGTGTCTTTTTTACGCGCAATGCCCAGTGCCATTTGCAAGCGGGTAAGCGGCGAGCGCAGTTCGTGGGAGACATCGCGCAGCAACTGTCGTTGGCTTTGCAGCAGCCGGTTGGTCGCCCCGGCCATGCTGGCCACTTCAGCGATCAAGACACCAATTTCATCGTGACGGTTCTCATCGGCACCCAGCTCGGACACGTCGAAGTTGCCCTGCGACATTTGCCGCACCACCCGCTGCAAACGCCGCATTGGGTGCGTCAGGCTCCAGACCAGCGCGAAACACAGCAGGGTCACCACCACAAACACCACGATCGGCAACACCCAGCGACGGTTGTCGTCGAGGAAGTTCGACCAGGCCTGACGGGAAACCCCCATATACAGGTAATTGCCGCTTTGCACTGGCCCCAACATCAGCCAGCCATCGTTCTGGCCGTACATCACCTTGCCTTCCAGCGCCGCGGTATCGGCAAACTCTTCGAGATCGTGGGGTAACTCACCGACCCGGTTTACCTGCACCGACACCAGATTCCAGCCGGGCTGCAATTGGCTCCAGAGCATGCGGCCCTCGGCCATGATCGGGGGTTGGCGTTCAATCAGCGATACCAGCAAACGGGCATCGTTCTGGGAGGCGGGTTTGATAAAGTCGTTGGAGAGCCAGTCGCTGGTCACGACCGCAACGGCCATTGCCAGCGACAACGCCAGCCAAAACCAGAGAAACACCTTGAGGTATAGGGATTGATACCAGCGTACTCTTTTCTGGCCTGGACTGACGGTTTTCATAACATGGAAGGAATCAGGATTTCACCAGCAGGTAGCCACGGCTGCGCACGGTCTTGATCCAATCACCACCATCCATACGGCGGCCCAGTTTCTTGCGCAGGTTGCTGACGTGCATATCAATCGAACGGTCGTAAGCCATCAACGCACGGCCCAGTGCCGCCATCGACAGGTTGTCCTTGCTGACCAGTTCACCGGCGTGTTCCATCAGGCATTGCAGCACACCGAATTCGGCGCCCGTCAGGGTCAGGTGTTCGCCACTGATGGAAACACTGCGATCGGTCGGTTTGAGGGTCAGATCGCCCACCGCCAGAATGCCATCGTCGCTTTCGTGAGCAGGCTCGCCCGCCAGCTCAATACGGCGGAACAGGGCACGGATACGCGCCACCAGCTCATGGTGATGATACGGCTTGGCAATGTAATCGTCTGCGCCGTGCTCCAGACCCAGCACCCGATCAACGCTTTCGCCACGGGCAGTCAGCATGATCACGGGAATGGTCGACTCAACACGCAACTTGCGCAGCAGTTCGAAACCGTTCAGCCCCGGCAGCATAACGTCGAGCAGCACCAGATCGTAGCGGTCGCTAAGGGCTTCCGTCAGGCCGGTTTCACCGTCGTGTACGGCGTTAACTTCAAACCCTTCCATGGAAAGGTATTCTTGCAGCAGTTCGCCCAGTTCAACGTCATCGTCAATAAGCAGTATAGATTTCATCATGATCCTCCGGCCGCCAGTCTAGGCGCTATCCGGTCTATCCCAAATCGGGTTTACGATAATTTGCAACGACCCGCGCAGTGTCGCGCAAGCCGGGTTAATGATCCATTAAGGTTGCCATCCAGCGGCTTTGCGGGCGGGTTTCCAGGGCGATTTTCACCACCATGGTCAGCGGGATCGACAACAACATCCCTACCGGCCCCAACACCCAGCCCCAGAATACTAACGACAGAAACACCACCAGCGTTGACAAGCCCAGGGTTCGACCCATCATTCGAGGCTCAATCACATTGCCAAACAGGGTGTTGACCACCATGTAGGTAATGATGGTGGCCAGCGCTTCCGCCGGGCCGAGCTGAATCAGCGCAACCAGTACCGCTGGCACCGCTGCAATAATGGAACCGATATTGGGGATATAGTTCAGCAAAAATGCCACCAGTGCCCACATCGGCGCGTAATCCACCCCGATGATCCACAACACCAGACCAATACTGACCCCGGTGCCCATGCTCATCAGGGTTTTGATGGCCAGATACCGTTGCACCAGTGCACTAAAGCGTTCGAAATTGCTTAACGCTGTGGTGTGCTCACCGAACGCCCGTTTCAGTTTGTCCGGCATGCCCGAGGCTTCCATCAGAATAAAGATCACGGTGAACAGAATCAGGAAGGCATTGGTGAGTACACCGCCCAGGCCATTGAAGACGGTGGCGACCGCGTTCATGGCCACGCCAGGATTGATGTACTCCTTGAGAACATTTTTGGGCACGTCGATGCCAAAGCCCTGCACCCAGTCGATGGTTTGCGAAAACAGGGATTGCAGTTTGGTTTCGTAGGTTGGCATGTCCTGATAGAAGGCATTAATGGTGCCCCCCAGAAACATCGCCAGCGCCGATCCCAGCACCAGAAAACCAACTACCAATATCAGTACGGCCAGAATGCCCGGCACGCCACGACGCCCCAGCCAATGCAGCAGCGGCGCACTCATCACCGCAATGAACACCGACAACAGAAACGGCACAAGCATGTCTGCCGCACTTTTGATACCCGCAATAACGATAATGGCGGATGCCAGCGTCAGTAATACACTGCTGGCCAATTGAGTATTATTCGACACGTTCCACTCCATGATGCATGGTCGATCTTTAGCATTTCTCCACGGAAGGTACATCACTCCCATGAAATTCGCACCACAGATACTTTCCCGCTGCGGCAGACTTGGCAAAGGTAATTTACTCGCGTATAGTCCGCGACCTTCTGCGGAAGTGGCGAAATTGGTAGACGCACTGGATTTAGGTTCCAGCGCCGCAAGGTGTGAGAGTTCGAGTCTCTCCTTCCGCACCATTCCTGATTTCAGGGGCCGGTTATGATTGGCTTTCTGATCCTGCTGTTTTTTCTTGTTGCTGGCATGTTCGCCCAGCAAACCCTGTCATTACCCATCCCGGCATCCATTGCTGGCATGTTGCTATTGCTGACGTTTTTGCTGTTGCGCGGCTCTGTGCCTCAGTCGTTGCGCCAAACCACCCAGTTTTTAGCCCCCTGGCTGCCGATGTTTCTGGTGCCCGTCAGCGTTGGCATTGTGATGCACAAGCAGCTGCTGGCAGACCATGGCCTGATGCTGTTGATGATTCTGACCGTCAGCCTGATTCCCGGTGTACTGGTGTGCGCAGCCTGCATGCACATCGGTGTTGCTGCGAAAGTTGCCGCGAAAGAAGGCAACGCCAGTGGGGAGAACGACCAATGATGACCCTGCTGCAAACCCCGCTGTTCTGGGCCATGCTGACCATTGCCGCGTTTGTACTGAGCCAGCAAGCCTATCTGAAGCTGCGCAAGCCGGTGTTCCTGCCACCGATTTTGTTGGCCATCGTAATCCTGATTGCGGTGCTGCTGCTGACCCATACCGATTACGCCGTCTATATGGAAGGCGGTCAGTACCTGCACGACATGCTCGGCCCCTTGATTGTGATGCTGGCCGTGCCGCTCTATCAGCAGCTCAAGCACATGAAAAAACACTGGCTACGGATCATGCTGGCGGTGTCCTGCGGCAGCCTGACTACCGTACTGGTGGCCTGGGGCATGACCGTTTGGCTGATTGGCGACCCGCTGATCAGCACCACCATGGTGACCAAGTCGATCACAACACCGGTGGCGGTTGCCATTACCAACCAGATTGGCGGCAACGCCTCGCTGGCGTCAGGTTTTGTAATTATTACCGGAATCCTCGGTGCCGTGCTGATTGTGCCTATACTGAAACTGCTCAATATGAATCAGCCAGCAACCGCGGGGTTGAGCCTGGGAGTGTGCGGCCATGCCATTGGCACCGGCCGGGCACTGGAACTGGGCGAAACCGAGTCGGCATATGCCGCCATGGCCATGACCCTGACGGCCACCCTGCACGCAATTTTACTGCCCTGGCTGATGCTGTGATGCCCTTGTTTGGCCGCTGACGTTCTGTCGTTCAGGGCCTGCCTGGGCACCTTAACCAGAACCAGCCAAGGGATTGCCATGTCACTTGTAGCCCGTCAGCTCGTGCTGTTGCTGACCCTGTTTCTGATTGCCACGGCCATGATGGCAGTCAGTATTTTCGACATTCTGGATCAGGCTGAAAAACTCAACGGCCTTGATGACGCAGTGTCGATGCTGGCGGCCGCCCTGATCCTGATGTTTCTGGCTGGGCTCGCCAGTCTGGTGTTGTTTTCCGGCTACTGGCGCAAAAACCGCCACCACGTGCTGCGCAAGGGATTCAGCTGGGACCACGTCAATGGTCTGGTGCTGCACATCAACAGCAAACAACAGATTCTGGATGCCAACCCCCAGTTCGAACAGCTGTTCGGTTTGCGCAAGGGCCAGTCGCTGAACCAACTGCAAGCGGGCGACGAAAGGCAGGAAGTCGCCAAGCAGCTGCGCCACGCCCTCACCACCCAATCCATGGTGCAGTTTGAAGTCAGCTTGTTGGATCAGGCCGACGAATGGACCCGTTGGAGTGTGGTTGCCCGCCCCTGGCAAAACGATGAGCACCGCGCAGGCAAAGGCCAGACCGACTGCCTGCTGCTGACCGCCGATGACATCAGCATGCGCTTTTTTGCCGAAGAGCAATTGCGCGAAGAACGCCAGCGGCTGTCGACTTACATCGACACCATGCAAACCCTGCTGATCGTGTGCAATCAGGACGGGCTGGTTTTGCACACCAACCCGGAAGCCCAAAAGCGTTTGCAGCTGCCCGAACACCAGATCAAGGGCTACCCGCTAACCTACCTGTTGCCGAGCCATGCCAGCGCCATTCTGAACCAGCAATGGCAAAACCTTCTCAGTCGCGCCAGCGGCAGCCTGACCACCGAATTCCCGCTGATTACCTCCACCGGCAAACAGCACATCATTCGCTGGCGCATGACGGTGCTGAAACTGTCAGGCCAAACCCAGGTGCTACTGGCGGGGCTGGATATTTCAGAGGACGTTGCCAACAAGGAAGCGCTGGAATCCGCCAACATCAAGATTCGCGAAGCGCTGGCTCAGGCAGAGCAGGCCAACCGCTCCAAGTCGGTGTTTCTGGCCAACATGAGCCACGAGATTCGCACACCGATGAACGGCATTCTGGGGGCCTCCGAACTGGCACTGGACACCGAGCTGGACGAAGACCAACGCCACTATCTGGATATTATCCACAGCAGCAGCCATGCCCTGTTGGATATTCTGAACGACATTCTCGACCTGTCGAAAATTGAATCCGGCAAGCTGGAACTGGAACAGATCGAGTTCGACCTCGACACCCTGCTGACCGAGCTGCATGCGCTGTTTCGGGAGCCTGCCCGTCGCAAAGGACTGGATCTGGTGTATTTGTACAGCGGTGAATTGCCAGTGTTCTGGCTTGGCGACCCCAAACGCATTCGCCAGATCATCACCAACCTGATCAGCAACGCCATGAAGTTCACCGAGCAGGGACGCATCAGCATTCGGGTCGATGGCCAGCTGGACGACAAGGGCCAACAGCAACTGAACATTGCCGTCACCGATACCGGCATTGGCATTCCGCCCGAGAAGCAGCAACAGATCTTTTCTGCCTTCCGTCAGGCCGACAGCAGCACCAGCCGCCGCTTTGGCGGTACCGGTCTGGGGCTGACCATTTGCCGTTACCTGGCTCGCGCCATGCAAGGTGAAGTCAGCCTCCACAGCGTGCAGGGCGAAGGCAGCACCTTTACGTTATCCATCCCGCTGACCGCGGCGCAACATCAGCAGTCTTCCGCGATGGCTGCCGAAGCCAAGCGGCATGCACGTCTGAAAGGCTCGGTGTTGCTGGCTGAAGACAATGACGTTAACCGCCGGGTGGCGGTGAAGATGCTGGAGAAGCTCGGTTTGCACTGCACGGTGGCGGAAGATGGTCTGGCAGCGGTGCAAGCCGTTCAGAGCCAGCACTTTGATCTGGTGTTAATGGACATCAACATGCCGGTGATGGATGGCATTACCGCCACCCGTCGTATTCGCGAATCGGACATGCCCAACAACAACCTGCCGATTCTGGCGCTGACCGCCAACGCCATGATGGAAGATCGCCAGCGCTGTTTGCAGGCCGGCATGAACGGGTTTATCAGCAAACCCATCAAGGTCGATGCCTTGCGCATCGCCATTGCCGAAGCCCTGCCACGGCTGACGTTCAATTAATTCGGAGACCCTCTGAAGAGATTCGCTGGCGGCGCTTACAGCACCTCGCCTTCAAACTGCCCCGCCAGCCAGCTGCGCGCCAATGACAATGCTGCCAACGCTCGGCCTTCGGTGAAGTCGTCACGGGCAAACAAGGCATCCAGCTGATCCAATGGCCACGGCACCAGCTCCAGCGGTTCTGGCTCATCGCCTTCCAGTTTGGATGGCGTCAGCCCACGCGCCAGCACCACATCAATGCCGCCACTCATGTAGCTGGGCGACAGACTCAGGCGCTTGAGATACACAAATTCGCTGGCGGCAAAGCCAATTTCTTCCTGCAATTCCCGGTTACAGGCATCACGGATGGTTTCGCCCATGTCTACCGCGCCCTTTGGCAGCGTCAGGGTGTAATCGTCAATACCGCCGCCGTATTCACGGATCAGGGCGACCTGATTGTCGTCCATCAGCGCCACCATCATCACCGCCCCATGACCACCGGAGACCAACCGCTCATAGGTGCGCTCGACGCCATTGCTGAACTGCAAATCGACCGATTCCACCGTAAACAAGCGGCTACGGGCGACAACAGAACGGTGCAGAATTCGAGGTTTTTTATCCATATCAGCCACGCTTACAATAACCTCACATGAAAAAAAGTAGGTGAGCGGAGTATAAACCCCATGACTGTAATCGACTGGCAGCAGATTGATATCGTACTTCTGGACATGGACGGCACCCTGCTGGACCTGCACTTCGACAACTATTTCTGGCTCACTCACGTCCCTGCTGAATACGCCCGCCTGCACAACCTCAGCCTGGATGACGCCCTGACCGAGCTGAACAAAAGCTTTATTGGCCTGCGCGGCACCCTCAACTGGTATTGCCTCGACCACTGGACCGAACTCACCGGTCTGCCCATCGCCGAGCTGAAGAAAGACGTCGCCAACAAAATTGGCTGGCGTCCGCATACCCGGGAGTTCCTGACCCGCCTTGGCGACATGGGTAAACGCCGGGTGATTGTCACCAACGCTCACCGCGACAGCGTCGACCTGAAACTGCTGCACACCGGCCTGGACCAGTACGTCGATCGCATCATCAGCTCCCACGATTACCGCGAACCGAAAGAAAGTCAGGCATTTTGGCAGCACCTGAGCCGTAACGAAGCCTTCCAACCCGACCGCGCCCTACTGATTGATGACAGCCTCGCTGTGTTAGAATCGGCGCAACGCTGGGGCATCGGCCAACTGCTGGCCATCCAGCACCCGGACAGCGCCAAACCGGCTCAGCCGCAGGATCGCTTCCCCGGCATTCATCATTTCGACGAACTGGACATACTCCAGGGAGAGTAACGACCGCGTGACTGACAACAGCCAGAAGGTACGCCTCGACAAATGGTTATGGGCGGCCCGTTTTTTCAAAACCCGCTCGCTGGCCAAAACCGCCATCGAAGGCGGCAAGGTGCATTACGAAGGTCAGCGCTGCAAAGTCAGCAAAATGGCCGACGTCGGCGACACCCTGCTGATTCGTCAGGGCTTCGACGAGAAAGAAGTGGTCATCAAGGCGTTATCGGAACAGCGCCGTGGCGCACCGGAAGCCCGCTTGCTTTATGAAGAAACGCCCCAAAGTATCAAGGCCCGAATGGACAAGTCCGAACAGCGCAAGGTGCTGAAAGCCTCGATGCCAACCCCGGACCACAAACCCAACAAGAAAGAGCGCCGCGATATGCGTCGCTTTGAAAAGATCTACCAGGATCTCTGACCCGACAGGTGAATTGAATGACCCAGACCAGTGCGGACCAGCTCCAGCGCTTCTCTTTTGACGACGTTGCGATTCGTGGCGAAGTTGCCCACTTGAATCAGGCCTATCAGGACGTCCTGAGCCGTCATCAATACCCGCAACCGATTGCTGTGGCGGTGGGCAAACTGATGGCCGCCACCGCGATGCTGAGCGCCAACCTCAAGTTCAAGGGCCGTCTGACCTTGCAAATTCGTCTGCCGGGCAACATCTCGCTGATTCAGGCAGAAACCGACGAACAAGGCCAGTTGCGCGCCATCGCCCGCTACGACGAAAACCAGCCCAGCGAAGAACTGAGTTTTGAAGACGGCCAGATGGTGATCACCATTGAACCGGATCAGGGCCAGCGCTATCAGGGCATCACCCTGATTGAAGGCGGCGACGTTGCCGCCGCTCTGGAAGAGTATTTCGTGCAGTCCGAACAGCTCGCCAGCCGCTTCTGGCTGATGTGCGATGGCCAGCAAGCGGCTGGTTTCATGCTGCAGCAGCTGCCGTCCAAGCGCACCGACGACGACATTGACGCCTGGGACCGGGTCAGCCACCTGGCCGCCACCATCAAGCAGCAAGAACTGCTGGAGCTGGCTAACGAAGAGTTGCTGCACCGCCTTTACCACGAAGAAAACGTGCGCGTGTATCCGGCCAGTTCTCTCAGCTTCCATTGCACCTGCTCACGTGACCGTCTGGCCAACGCCCTGCATCAGGTCGGCAAAACCGCCATCAGCGAAATGATTGAAGAAAGCGGTCACATCGACGTTAACTGCGAATTTTGTCAGCAACACTACCGCTTCGACGAAACCGACATGAGCGAATTGTTCCCTGAGAATAATTTGCATTAAGTGATATAGTACCGCGCCGCTATTCCCTGGCAGGCAATAGCGGCCACAGAGATCTACTAACACTCGTAAGGTCAGCAGAATAGCAGACTGTTATACGGGTTATTGATCTGGCCAATGGCCAGACACTTAGCGCAAGGCTGGTTTTCTGGCATACTTGCGCGTCTCTCAGCACAAGATCACTCGAAAGCACACGAGTGAATGAACAAAACGACTGGTAATGGCCCAAAAGGCCACCGCAACTGCGAGGACCCATCTGGGTATCGATATGACCACTGTATACACGGATTTATCTACGCCTTTTCTGGTAGAACAAGCGATTGCTCGTGGCGAAGGCGAACTGCAAGACAACGGCGCACTGGTAGTAAAAACCGGCGCACGTACTGGCCGTTCCCCGATGGACAAGTTCATCGTTGAAGAGCCAAGCAGCAAAGACGCTATCGACTGGGGCAACATCAACCGTCCATTTGATGCCGACAAGTTCGACGCCCTGTGGGACCGTGTAGAAGAGTTCGTATCCCAGACTGATAGCTTCGTTTCCCACGTCCACGTAGGCTCTGACCCGCAGCACTACCTGGCCGTTAAAATGACCACCCAGACTGCCTGGCAGAACCTGTTTGGCCGTAACCTGTTCATCCTGCCAGAAAGCTACAACCCTTCCGACAAGGAAGAGTGGCAGATCCTGAACGTTGCTGGCTTCGAATGTGTTCCAGAGCGTGACGGCACCAACTCTGACGGTTGTGTGATCGTTAACTTCGCTCAGCGCAAGGTACTGATCGCTGGCATGCGTTACGCCGGTGAAATGAAGAAGGCCATGTTCGGTGTGCAGAACTTCCTGCTGCCAGAAAAAGACGTACTGCCAATGCACTGCTCCGCCAACGTTGGCGAAGATGGCGACGTTTGCCTGTTCTTCGGTCTGTCCGGTACCGGTAAAACCACCCTGTCCGCCGACCCTGAGCGTTACCTGATTGGTGACGACGAGCACGGTTGGGGCAAGGGCACCGTATTCAACCTGGAAGGTGGTTGCTACGCCAAGACCATCAACCTGTCCAAGAAGAACGAGCCAATCATCTGGGACGCCATCCGCTTTGGCGCCATCGTTGAAAACGTAGTGATTAACGAGACCACTCGCACTGCCGACTACGACGACACTTCCCTGACTGAAAACGGTCGTTGTGCCTACCCTCTGACTCACGTTGAAAAGCGTGTTGAAGAGAACATGGCTGGCGAACCAAAAGCCGTTATCTTCCTGACCTGTGACATGACCGGCGTACTGCCTCCAGTGTCCATCCTGAACAACGAACAGGCGGCTTACCACTTCCTGTCTGGCTACACCGCACTGGTTGGTTCAACCGAAATGGGCGGCGTGAAAGGCCTGCGTTCTACCTTCTCTACCTGCTTCGGCGCACCATTCTTCCCACGTCCAGCTGGCGAATACGCCGAACTGCTGATCAAGCGCGTGAAAGAATTCGACTCCCAGGTGTACCTGGTCAACACTGGCTGGACCGGTGGTCCAAACGGTGCTGGCGGTGAGCGCTTCTCCATCCCGACTACCCGTGCTGTGATCGCTGCGATCCAGACTGGTCAGCTGCGCGGTGTTGAAACCGAAACCGTTCCTGTGTTCGGTCTGGAAGTTCCAACCGCACTGGAAGGCGTTGACAGCAAGGTTCTGAACCCACGCAACGCATGGGCCGATCAGGACAAGTACGACACAGCAGCACAGCAGCTGGCTGGCCAGTTCATCGAAAACTTCAAGAAGTACGATGTATCTGACGCCATCCTGGCAGCCGGTCCGAAACTGGACTGAGTGACTGACCTGTAGAAAATGCCCCCACGGCCTTTGGCCCTGGGGGCATTTTTTTGCTCGCTTGCCGGGCCACCCGCCGCTTTTCTTCCGTTAACCCGCACCAGAAGGGCTTGAAAAGCCCCACCACATCACGCCATTTGGTCATCCAATCGATATATGATTGCGCCCCTTCAATAACACAAGGAAGTATCTACGATGGCTTTTTGGGGCATATTCGTCGGCGTCGTCTGTATTCTGGCGATCATTGGTTTGGGCTTTGTGCGCTCAGCACAACGTATGAAAATTGAACGCATTCGTTCAGAGCTGGAAAGCCAGGGCAAAACGCCGGACGAAATCAACGAGCGACTGGATGCGCTGGGCTACGACATACCAACCCAGGTCACGCCGGTACTGATCAGCGCTGCCGTACTGTCCTTTATGCTAGGCGCATTCAACCAGATATTCTTCTACGCCGAACCCGGCTATATCTACCACGTCCGCACCATCACTGGTGACGAAAAAGTGGTCTCGGACGTGGGCTATAACGTCTACCTGTTTGGCCGTTACAACGCCTGGAAGCGCTCCATGACCGTGCAAGCCATTGCCGGCCGTTCGGAGCGACTGGATGCCGAAAGTGACCAGTCTGACGCCAGCGCGATACTGCCACCACTGAACATCATGTTCCTCGATCAGGTTGATGCCGATGCCGAAGCCACCGTGCGCTTCTCGATTCCGGAGGACGAGCAAAACTTCCTCAAACTGGCCCATGAATACCGCTCCCCCGAGAACCTGCTGCGCACCGCTCTGATGCCTGCGTTCAAGGAAACCCTGCAAGCCACCGCGTCATTGATGAGCGCGGAAGAGTACTACTCGGGCAGCCGCTCCGAATTCAATACCGAATTCGAAAATCAGATGAACAGCGGCATTTACATCGTGCGCCGGGAAGAAATTCTCAAAAGCACCGGCCGCAAAGTCACCAGTACCGCCAACGCCTCTCTGGGCAAAAACCAACAGGAATACGGCGACGAAACCAAAACCACCTTTGTGGTTAACAAGGTACTGGGCGAAGACGGCCAACCTCGCCGCAAAGTACAGAAATTCACCAATTTGGGCATCGCCGTACTGGACGCCCGCGTCACCGACATGCGCCCCAACAACAAGTTTGTTGAACGCATGCAGCTGAAGCAAAAAGCCTCCGCCGACCGCGCCATCGCCCGGGAACAACGGATACAGGAAGAAGAACAGCGCTTGCTGGCAATCGCCAAGGGTGAACGCGAAGTGGCCGAGCGTCAGGCGCAAGCCAAGGTGGAACAGATTCAACGGACGACTGAAGCAGAGACCGAAAAGCAGCTGGCTTTAACCAACGCCCAGAAGCTGAAAGAACAGGCGGAAATTGCCAAGGAAACCGCCCAGATCGAACTGGAGAAAGCCCGCATCGAAGCGGAAACCCAGCGCACCCTGGCCGATGCTGAAGCCTACCAGAAAGAAGTGATTCTGAAGGCCGACAACGCCCTTGCCCAAAAACTGCAAGCTGAAATCGAAATCCAGAAAACCTGGGCTGACGCCTTTGCTCGCCGTGCCGTCCCTACCAACGTCTTTGGTAGCGGCAGTGGCTCAGGCGCACCGACCGGTTCGGACTCCGAAGTCCAGGCCTTTATGCAACTGCTGACGCTGGATGCTGCCAAGCGGTTGAGCTACTCACGCGAGATTGAAGGCAAATAAGCCAGTTACAGGCATTCTACACAGGGTAAATCCTGCCAAAGGGCGGGATTTACTCAAAATGTCACTGGTTCGTGCTACCCTAACCCCTGTATATTTAACCATACAAACTGTGTTTTCCAGCGATCACAGAGCCATCGAATTCAGAAGAAACAAGACGGACCCCCTTCCCTATGCTGCTCGAATCCATTGGCCAACGCCTGGCCGAAGAACTCAACATTCGCCCGCAACAAGTCAGCGCTGCTGTTGGCCTGTTGGATGAAGGGGCAACGGTTCCCTTTATTTCCCGCTACCGTAAGGAAGTCACCGGCTCGCTGGACGACAGCCAGCTGCGGACGCTGGAAGAACGCTTGCGCTACCTGCGCGAGATGGAAGACCGCCGCGATGCCATTCTCAAAAGCATTGAAGAACAGGGCAAACTCAGCGACGAGCTGAAGCGCGACATTCTGGGTGCCGATACCAAGACCCGTCTGGAAGATTTGTACCTGCCGTACAAGAAGAAGCGCCGCACCAAGGGCCAAATCGCCATTGAAGCCGGTCTGGAGCCGCTGGCCGATCGCCTGTTAGACAACCCGGACCTGAACCCGGAAGCCGAAGCGGCCGCCTTTATTAACAGCGAAAAAGACGTCAACGACACCAAAGCTGCGCTGGATGGCGCCAAGTACATCCTGATGGAACGCTTCGCTGAAGACGCCAACCTGCTGGCCAAACTGCGTCAGTTCCTCAAGCAGGAGGCCACGCTCTCGGTGCGCGTGGTACCGGGCAAGGAAAACGAAGGCGCCAAGTTCGCTGACTACTTCGAACACGACGAAGCTTTGAAAAGCGTGCCAAGCCATCGTGCGCTGGCGATTCTGCGTGGCCGCAACGAAGGCGTGTTGAATTTTTCACTGGCCACCGCTGCCGAGTTGGAAGACAAGCTGGCCAGCAGCCCTTGCGAAGCCATGATTGCCGAGCACTTTGCCATTAAAAACGAACAACGTGCTGCCGACCGCTGGCTGGCCGAAGTGGTGAAATGGACCTGGCGCATCAAATTGCTGACGCACCTGGAAACCGAACTGGTTGGCCAGCTACGCGAAGTGGCCGAAGAATCTGCCATCAAGGTATTCGCCGACAACCTCAAGGACCTGCTGCTGGCAGCACCTGCGGGTTCCAAGGTGACCATGGGCCTGGACCCGGGCTTGCGTACCGGTGTGAAAGTGGCGGTTGTGGATAACACCGGTAAGGTGGTCGACCACAGCACTGTTTACTGCACTCCGCCACAGAACAAGTTCGCCGAATCCGAAGCGGTGTTGATGGCCATGATCGCCAAACACGGCGTACAACTGATTGCCATCGGCAACGGTACCGGCTCCCGTGAAACCGACAAGTTCGTCGGCGACATGCTGAAGAAGATCAATCCAAAACTGGACGCCAGCCAGAAGGTCCAGAAAATCATGGTCAACGAAGCCGGCGCGTCGGTGTACTCCGCCTCCGAACTGGCCGCAAAGGAATTCCCGGATCTGGACGTGACCATTCGTGGCGCCGTGTCCATCGCCCGCCGTCTGCAAGACCCGCTGGCGGAACTGGTGAAAATCGAACCGAAGTCCATTGGTGTGGGCCAGTACCAGCACGACGTGAACCAGAGCCAACTGGCGCGTTCACTGGACGCCGTTGTTGAAGACTGTGTGAACTCGGTTGGTGTCGACCTCAACATGGCCTCCGCGCCGCTGCTGAGCCGTATTTCCGGTTTGAACAGCACACTGGCCAACAACATCGTTGCCTTCCGTGACACTAACGGTCGCTTCAACAGCCGTGACGACCTGAAACAGGTACCACGCCTGGGGGCAAAGACCTTCGAACAGGCGGCAGGTTTCCTGCGCATTATGGACGGCAGCAACCCACTCGACGCGTCAGCAGTGCACCCGGAATCCTACAAGGTGGTGCAAACCATCGCGCAAGAATCCGGCCGTGATATCAAGAGCCTGGTGGGCGACCGTGGTTTGCTGAAAGCCGTCAACGCCGAGAAGTTCGCCACCGAACAGACCGGTGTGATCACCATCAAGGACATTCTGGCCGAGCTGGAAAAGCCGGGCCGCGATCCGCGTCCTGAGTTCAAGTTCGCTGAATTCCAGGAAGGTGTCGAAAAGATCTCCGACCTCAAGCCAAACATGGTGCTGGAAGGCGTCATTACCAACGTCGCCGCCTTTGGTGCATTCGTTGATATCGGCGTGCATCAGGACGGCCTGGTGCACATCTCGGCACTGTCCGACACCTTTGTGAAAGACCCGCGCGACGTCGTCAAAGCCGGTGACATCGTTAAAGTGAAGGTGATGGAAGTCGACGTACCACGCCAGCGTATTGGCCTGTCGATGCGTATGAGCGACGACGCCAACGAAAAAGCCGCGGAAAAACTCGGTGGTGGTGATAAGCGCAGCCAATCCCGTCGTTCAGGTAATGGCGGCGGCAAGAGCCAAAAGACGTCTTTTGGTGGCAACCAGCAAGGTCAGGGTGCCATGGCTGGCGCACTGGCTGCAGCGTTTGCCAACGCAAAGAAGAAGTAAGTAGAAACAAAGGCCCCTGATTGGAATCATCAGGGGCCTTTGGATTACGTCGCTGCTGAAAACGTCCGAATGGTCTTCATTGTCTGTTTAGCCAGATCACTGTTTGGAAACTCCTGCAACGCCCGTTCGAAGGCAGCAATTGCCTCCTCTCCACGCTCCAGCTGCACCAGACAGCTGCCGATATTCACCAGCGCTAACTCCCGGTAACAAGGCTTGCTACAAGACAACAGAAACAGATAACGCCCCTTATCGATCCACTGGTGCCGACTGAAAAAGTCGTAGCTGTCCTTGAAGTGCTGCATCGCCTGTTCAAAATTCCCGGCATGAGCTGCCGACATACCCGCGCGATGATGCCTTGCCACCCCGCGTCTCAAGACCAGGAACAAGACAAAATACGCGACGATTGACCATGTGAAGGCATCACCTGTCTGCAACCAGTTAAACAGCGCTTCAAAGCCGAACATCACGGCAAGATGGATAAACAATGTGTACCACGCTACTTGCTGCGTGGTTGGTTTACTGGAAAACATGGCTGCTCCTTAGCCTGCGTCTATCTTGTCGAAGGAGGGTTTAAACCCCTCATCAATGGACAGGTAGAAGGATTTTATATAGGCATATTTCTCTTTGATTTTTGGATACTCTGAAATCAGTGATCTCATTTTTTCCGGCTCAGAGAAAATCATGCCAACATATTCGTTGTAATCATTCTCGACTCCCGTCTCGCCGTAATAGGAAACAAGGCCTCGTTTGAAGTAATATTCTTCTTCTTTTATTTCAACGTCGCGCTCCAGCACAGCAATAAAATAGAAAGGATTTTTATCCGACTCATACTTAAAATCCTTACCCAGAATATTTCTCCAGCCGATCTCATCGAAAGAGTATTTTTCCATTAGCATGGAGCTAAGCTCATGATGGAACGTAGAAGCAACATATTCATCTGGTACAACCCCAGAATCTGACTCCGTAGCTATGTACAAAGCGCCGAGGCCGGGATCATAGGTCCCTCCTGAGCTTAGCCCTCGATTTACCAGATGAGACACTATAACGACAATTTTAAGATCAGATTTAACACTATCTGGAAGCACTCGTACTTCGTCACTTAACAATTCAAAAAGATGAATTACCCTGGCTTTGGACTCAACCGGCTCACCCGAGTTTTCCGTTCCAATCTGACTAGTACTCTTCCAGCTCTCGGGAGTGACATCACCAGTCAAACCATTACTGAACTTAACACCAAGTGAACTTTCGAGTCGGCTATCATATTCTTCAAAAATAGTAACCGACTTCAAATAGTCTATTATTCCGTATCCTTTCGACTGAACGATAATTTCAATCGAAAGGAAAAGAAAAAAAGAATAAACAACATACTTAAGGTTTTTTTTACTCATCAACAAGGTCTATATCCGTATCCACATTGGCAATCGCAGGTGTTGAAACGCCCAGAATCCCGGCTGCCCATGTACGAGCTTTACCCGCTGTTTCATACACTACTTTTTCAGTACGTTGAGCAAAGCTGATCAAACTCGACTCTATCTTTGTAGCATAACGGCCTAGTCGCATTGTAATTCTGCCAATCGGTTTGGTGCCTATTACTAATGCCCCCCGAATCATCGCGGCTGCAAGCGCAAAACAGACGGCGTCGTCAGCAATACCAAGACCTGCGGTCAGAAAGTCCTCAATAATCGTCCCAACGATAAGGCCCACTGCCGTGAGTATGATTCCACCTGCGCCCAACGAACTACCCAAGTCATCCCAAATGGTCTCACTCTGTTGCTGAAACGCACTACGATCACCTTTTTTACCCTCGGGATTATCCATAACAGCAACGATTGCTACCGTAATCTCTGTCCCCAAAACCGTCGCACGTCCCACCTTGGCCTTGGAAAAGTTGAAGGTTTGGCTACCTTTCAGTGCGGGCTTTCCATCAACCACCGCGGCTTCCATACTGACTTTTACACCGTTGAGTTGTGCCGCAATTCCCGAGGACAACTTCACCGAGCCCGTTGCTTTATCCAATTCCAGCTTGGTATCTGCAATCAACTTACCAACGATTGTTTCAGCTTCTTTTTGAGTAGCCAGCTCAATAGCGCCAGACTGCTTGATGGTGGTCGACAAGTCAGAGTCGTTTTTGATTTCCACCAGCAGTTTGCCCTCCATCTCCATCGTCATGGTGACCATGGGTGTCTTCACCTTGCGAAGCTCGACTTTGCCCAGATCAATTTCTACTTTTGGAGCGTCAATCATCTTTGCCTTGGCATGCCCAAGTGGCTTCTCTCCATTGGGCAACGACTTGTTGCTGCACATATAGCGACTGACGATACGATCTTCATTGACGCCCTTGGCGGAGAGTTGTTTCCGCTTCTCGATGATTTCGTCTCTGACCCGAATCATCTTAATGCGATCCACCGCCTTGGCTTTGTTCGCCGCTGGAATCACCAGCTTCTGGCCAACCAGAATCAGATCCGGGTCCAGAATCACGGTGCCAGTCTCGCATACGACCCGAGGCTGGTTGTTGTAGTTGAAAATCACCGGCCACAGGGTCGGATCTTTATAGAAGCGTTGCGACAAGTCCCAGAGGCAGTCGCCTTTCTGGACGGTATAAGGGGTGTTTCGATCGGCTTGCATTCGGGCATTCCTTGCGCGGTCAATAAAATTGCCGCCAGTTTCATGCCCTGTTTTGCTTAATTCCGGTAAGTCATCACAGTTCAGAGCCTGTAGACGAAACTTTATCCCTGTATGAGACCTGTGCAGCGATTTGGAAAAGTGATTTTCTGTTGTGCCCGATTCGCCCCGTACTACCGCTGGCCAGTTTCTTTTATACTGCGCCGATATTTGCCCGGAATCGAGACGACCTTGGCCACTACAACTTCCACCATTGCCTCCCGAGATCCTGCGTACCAGCAAGCACTGGATATGCTTGGAGATGACACCGTTGCTGCGGCGCTGGCGCGTTTGCAGCGTGGTATCGAAAAAGAGGGGCTGCGTTGCTCCAATGAAGGCGTGATCAGTCAGAAACCGCATCCCAAAGGTCTGGGTTCAACGCTGACGCACCCGAGCATCACCACGGATTATTCGGAAGCGCTGCTGGAGTTTATTACGCCGGTGTATGGCAGTGCCCACGAGGCCATTGCCAGTCTGGATGTCGCGCACCGTTTTGCTTTCAGCCAGATGGAGGCCGAGCTGATCTGGCCAAGCTCCATGCCGTGTGTGCTGAATGGTGAAATGTCGGTCCCTATTGCCGACTATGGCAGCAGCAATATTGGTCGTCTGAAGCACGTTTACCGTCATGGTTTGTGGCACCGTTATGGCCGCATCATGCAGTGCATTGCCGGTATTCATTACAACTTCTCGGTGCCGGATAGCCTGTGGGAGGCGTTGAAGCAGCAGGATGACGTGGCTGGCGAATCCATGCAGGATTTTGTCTCGCGCCGTTATTTTGGTCTGATCCGTAACTTCCGCCGTTATTCCTGGCTGTTGTTGTACCTGTTTGGTGCTTCGCCAGCGGTGTGTCGCACCTTCCTCGAAGGCAAACAGCACAACCTCGAAACCCTGCATAAACACACCTTGTACGCCCCTTACGCCACCTCCCTGCGTATGAGCGATCTGGGTTATACCAACAACGCTCAGGCCGGCTTGCGCGTGTGTTACAACAGCGTTGATGACTATGTCCGCACCCTCGGTGCCGCAATGGAAATCAAGGAGCCGCGTTATCAGGACATGGGGGTTCAGAACGACGCTGGCGACTACATGCAGCTGAATACCAACCTGCTGCAAATTGAAAACGAGTTCTACAGCGACATTCGCCCTAAACGGGTGGCCAAACACGGCGAAAAACCGTTGCAGTCGCTGGACCGCTACGGCGTTGAATACATCGAAGTGCGTTGTACCGACCTGAACCCGTACCTGCCGGTTGGCATCGACGTGCCACAAGCAGCCTTCATGGATACCTTCCTGATGTACTGTCTGCTGAAAGACAGTGCGCCGATTGATGATGTTGAATTCAACTGTCTGCGCCAGAATCTGGAAAAAACCGTGATGCGCGGCCGTGAGCCGGGGCTGATGCTGAGCCGCTGCCGCGAATGTGGCGGCGACGATATTTCCCTGCAAGACTGGGGATTGGAGTTACTCGACGACATGGCCGATCTGGCTCTGCGCATGGATCAGGCCAACCATCACAGCTTCCATCAGGACTCACTCCAGCAACAGCGCCTGAAGGTGATCGATGCCAATCTGACACCGTCCGCCATGGTGCTGAACACGCTGAAAGAAACCGGTATGGAATTCGCTGAATTTACGCTGGATCAGGCCTGCCAACACCGCAAGGCAATGTCCGAGCCTCTGACTGGCGCCACCGCCCAGCACTGGAAAGACAAGGCCAAACGGTCGCTCGAAGAGCAGGCCGCACTGGAAGCCGGCGACGACATGCCCTTCGATCAGTTCCGGCATCAATACCTGAATCGCTGAGCGGCTTTAAGTACCCGAACCAACCAGTCAACCAGAACAAAACAGGCCAGCATTGCTGGCCTGTTCAGGTTTGGCACCAGGGTCCCTAGTTTTGCACCACAAAGGTATTGAAGAACAGGTCATCCACGTAGGGCATGCCTTCCAGCCGTTGCATGGTGCGACGCATCTCTTCCAGCGCCAGCCCGCGTATCGACTCACGTCCCTGCGACGAGTTAATTACCTTGGGTTCCTGGGCACTCAGCAGGAACACCAGCGCGTTACGCAACGACGGCTTGTGCTGGGTGACCTTTCCCGCCGCTTCCGAGGACGACACCTTGAGGGCAATCTCCGTACGCAAGTAACGCATGCGGCCAGTGCTGCCAAAGTTGATCACCAGCGCGGGCTCAAAATAGATGTACTGCACGCTGGAAACGCCCCCGGCTTCCTCCTCGGCACGCGCCTCTGTGCCCAGCAGTGCCAGCAGCACCACAAAAACTCCCATGAAGCGGAACATAATCAACTCCCGATGGCCTTACTTTGCTGATTTACCATCAAGCTTAGCAGGGGATCGGCGCTTGTCCGGTCACTGCGCAAAAGGAATGACACAAGGCCGTGATATATTCAGGCCACTGTCGATATCAACCGAACCATTTGACTTCAGGGAAGCACAATGAGCCCCACCCCTCTTCGTTTTCTGTACCTCGCCGGATTCTTTATTTGCGCCGCCTTGCTGGGCACCGCCTACTACTTCGAAATTGTCGAGTTTATGGAGCCCTGCCCGCTGTGTATGGCCCAGCGTTTCTTTGTGCTGATGGTGGGTATTTTCTGTTTGCTGGCATTCCTGTTCGATAACTTCCGGATTCCTTCCCGGCTGTCGCTGGGGCTTGGCAGCGCCTTTGCCATTGGTGGCGCCTTCGTCGCCGACCACCACGTCTATATCCAGAACCTGCCACCGGAAGATGTACCGGCCTGTGGCCCCAGCTTTGAGTACCTGATGGACACTCTGCCACTGGACGCCTTGCTGAACATCATGCTGGAAGGCAACGGCAACTGTGCCGATATTTCCTGGATGTACATGGACATGAGCATGCCGCAATGGATGCGTTTGATTTTCATCGTGTTTGCGGTGGTTGGTGTGATCAGCCTGATCATCAGCTGGCGTCGTGGCAACCGTCTGCAAGCGGCCTGAACAAGCACAGACACCCGAAAACGCAAGCGCAAAAAGGCAAAAAAGCTGCTTGATTGCGCCTCTGGCCCGGGCCTATATTGGTCGACAGGGCCGGAAGAACTACCGTAAGAATCACTCCAGGCCTATGGCAAACCCTTGCGACACAGCAAGGTTTCCAGAGACCGCAACAGGAGCCCGCTATGCTCGAAAAAGTCAACAATGCCAAGGAACGCTGGGGTGGAGTTCACACCGTCGTTGATACCTGGCTGAACAGCCGCCAGGCGCTGATCGTTCAATTTTATAATCTGTCTGCCGCCAAGCCGCTGTGCCCGGAACAGCCACCACTGGCTGAACTGGTGCAAGGCTTCTGCCAAACCATGATGGATTACTGCTCAGCAGGCCATTTCGATATTTACGAACGCCTGATGACGGAAGCTCGTGAGTTTGACGATGGCGGTGTCGAGTTTGCCGAAACCATCGTGCCACGTCTGGATGAACTGACCGGCGTGTGCGTCGACTTCAACGACAACTACGACCGCTACTGCGATATGGAACAACTGGGCAAGCTGCCTGCGGCGCTGTCGCTGTTGGGTGAAGTGCTGGAAGAGCGCTTTGCGCTGGAAGACCAGCTGATTGAGCGTTTGCACACTGCCCACGCCGAAGCCGTTGCCGACTGATCCATCGGCCTGATCAGCGTTGGTCTGTCGCCCGACAGGCCAGCGCTATTAATTCCAACGTTATCCCCCGTCTTCCCCTTCTCGCTTTCTCCTTTTTGCTTATTCACTGTTACCAGCGATTTGCCGGACACTGCCCGCAACATGCCCTCTGGTGGTCTAGACTTAATGGACTTATCCATCCGTCGTGTCTGAACAGACAGGAGAGTCCCACGATGACGAAAGGCATCGTCAGCCAGCTACTGGGCCTGATTCTGGCTATTGCCGCACTCAGCGGCTGTATGCCACAGGGTGAAAGCCCACAGGATCAACGTGAAGTCGCCCGTCAGGGGCTTTACTCTGCCCGCTTCAGCCACGACGGCAGCTGGCTGTTTGTGGGCAGTTTGCATCATGGCGGCAGCCTTTGGTCCAGCTGGCCACCAGAGCGGCACTTCGACTGGAATCACGCCGAAGGCGCGCAAACCGAAATTCTGGCCAGCGCCTTTTCCAACGACAAACGCTTCGTCGCCACCGCTTCCAATCGCACCATTGTGCTGTGGATTCGCCAAACCGGCGAAGCCTTCAGCTTCTGGAACGCCCCCGGCGATATTCTCGACATTGCCCTGACAGGCACTGGCCGTTACGCCGCGCTGGCCATGCAGGATTATTCCGCCACCATTTTTGATATTCAGAACGGCGGTATTTACCACCGTTTGCAGCATCAGGGGACGGTCTTTGATGTCTCGATTGATGGCAGCGATCGTCTGATCGCCAGTGGCAGCGACGACCTCACGGCACGGGTCTGGCAGCTGGAAAGTGGCAAGGAGTTGCTGCGGCTGCAGCACGGTAATCAGGTCAGAACCGTGGAATTAAGCCGCGATGGCCGCTGGCTGTTTACCTCGGCCATGCGGGAACCCGGCGTCATCTGGGACAGCAGCAGCGGCCGCAAACTGGTCGAGATTGCCAAACCCGCGGGCCACTATTCCGCCGTGAAGTTTTCCCACGATGGTCGTTATCTGCTGACGGGCAGCAGCGATGGTCTGGTCGCTGTCTGGAAAACCAGCGATGGCAGTCTGGTAAAACAATGGAAACTGGGCAGCACGTTCAGCTGGAACCAACCCCGGGTACTGGTGGAAGACGTGGCCTTTGCGGGCTCGTATTACTACGCGGTGACCACCGACGGCCAGCTATTCCGAATGAAATAGCGTTGGATCAGTTCTGCATCAGCGCGTCCATGTCCTTGGTGCGCTGGTTCAGCATTTCTTGAATTTGCTTGGCATCTTCCATCGCCTGCTTGGCCGCCGCAGGGTTCATAAAGGCGTCTTGCGGGGCAATTTTATCTTCCTTGGGCTCGGCCTTGGCCAGAGTTGCCTTCGGTTCAGGGGCTTTGACCGGAGCCAGAATATTAGCCGCGGTATCAATACTGACAGCAATGGCATTGGCACCAGCCGGTGGTTTTTCACCAAAGTGCCAGCTGCCGTTGGCATCCTGCCATTTGTAATAGGTTTGGCGGGTTTGCTCCGTCGACAGTGTGGTGTCGATCATGGCTTCCATCTGCTCGCCCATCTGGCTCTTCATCACATAAGGGAAGGCAAAGGCACCTCCCACAACGATTGCCAGTACGATCCATGTTTTTGTCGATAACATCGGCCTGTTCCCTTGGGCATGTATTTGAGATAGCGTTTTACAGTTCTATACACGCACCAGTGTATCCCAAACCCCAAATACGACAAAGCAGAGCGGCTGCTCTGCTTTGTTGTTCAGGCCAACGCGCAACCTGAATATCAGAAGTCGAACTGAGCCGACAGGGTGACCTTGGTCGGCGCACCCGGCCACAGTTTCAGGGCATTACGGCCACCGCTGTAGTACACCTCGTTGGTCAGGTTGGCGACGGTCAGTGAGTACTTGCTGCTCATGCGCTCGTAGTACAACGCCATGTCCATCACGGTGTAACCCGGCAAGCGCACGCGACTGCCAGATGCCGTACCGGTGTATCGCTCAGACTGGTATTTGGCACCGAAGCTGCCACCAACGAAGCCACCAGCCACCATTTGCGGGTAGTTGTAACGGGTCCATACCGAGCCGGAATGTACCGGTGCAAAGGCCGGTGCGTTGTAGCGGGTATCGGCGTCGGTGGTATCGGTAATGCGAGCATTGACCCAGGCGTAGTTGGCTTGCAGCTGCCACACGTCCGACAGCTGGTACTGACCGTTGAACTCGGCGCCACGACTGTGCACGCTGCCCAGCAGCTCGTTATCACCGGCTTCGTTTTCTTCAACGATGTTGTGTTTGTTGATATCAAAGTACGCCAGTTGCAGGTTCAGGCGCTGATCTTCAGAGGCGTACTTGGCACCCACTTCGTATTGCTCGGCCTGCTCCGGGTCCAGCTGCTCGCCATCGGCGTCCAGCGTGCCCACGGTTTGCGGATCGAAGGACTCGGCGTAGCTGGCGTATACCGAGGTCGTCAGGGTTGGCTGATACACCACACCGGCGTTGTAGTTGGTACTGCTGGTGCGGGTAGCGTCACCGCTGTCGTTATCGATACGGCGGTAATCACCCTGCTGCTGGTCGTAGCGGGCACCGGCAACCAGCGTCCAGGCATCGCTCAGGTATACGCGGTCAAAGGCGTACACACCGGCGTTGTAGAGCTTCCAGCGGCGCATGCTGCCCGGTACATCCGCAATCGATTCGTCTTCCTGATAGTAAACCGGGTCGGCAATGGAAATCGGGGTGCTCGACGTACGCCAATCCAGACGATCGTACTGACGGTATTCGTAACCGCCGTTGATGCCCACCAGCAAATCGTGACGCACAGCGCCATCGAATGACCAGGCCACGCTGGTATCGAGGAAGTGGTAAGCACGACGGTTAAGCTGATGACGGTCACGACGACGCAGGGTGCCATCGCTGTTGACCCGGTTGTTCTCGTAGCGCTGGTTTTCGTCTTCGTGCAGCACGCTGCGCCATTTCACGTTCAGGGTGGCGTCACGGTTCAGCTGCTGAACGTAGGAAACGCCCAATGCGTAGCCTTCATCGCGTTCAAAGTCGCCCGGCTCCTGATAGTAGGTTTCGATTGATTCAACCGAATCCAGGTCAGTGCCATCGGCCAAAGCCAGACCCTGGTCTGCACCGCGTTTCTCGTAGGTGTATTCCAGTTGCACGTCCAGACGGCTGTCGGCCCATACCCGTGAGAAGCTCGGGTACAGGTAACGGGTGTTGGTGTCGACGTAGTCGCGGAAGCTGTTGCTGTGCTCAGCACCACCGATCAGGCGATAGAGGTATTCGCTGTCGTCATCCATGGCACCCGTAACGTCAAACGAGCCGTTGTAACCGCCCTTGTTCTGATTAACGTAGTTCTGGTACGAGACATCCGCTTGTCCGTGAAATTCTGCTTCCGGCTTTTTGGTCACCATGTTGACCATACCGCCTGGCTCCATCAGGCCGTACAGCACCGATGCCGGGCCTTTCAGCACATCGACACGTTCCAGGTTGGCCGTTACCGGCGCACCAAAGCGAGACACCAGACCCGGCAAACCATCGACCTGCACGTTCTGCAAGTCGGCCGACATACCACGGATGGTGAAGGAGTTGGCTGCTTCACCCGAGCGCGATACACCGGCCAGATAGCCGTAGGCCGCTTCCAGCGTGCTGGCTTTCAGGTCTTCCAGCATGGTGTCGTTGATGGTGTTCTGGCTGAATGGCGTCTCCAGCTGGGCAGCTTCCATCTTCAAGGCGGTGCTGGACGATTGTTCGAACCAGGATTGCTGTTTGGCGGTCACCACCAGAGTGTCGACCACGGCGTCAGAATCCGCAGTGGCAGCGTTGTCATCGGCATATGCCAACGATACAGAAGCACTGGCAACAGCCAGTACCAGAAGATGTTTTGAAGTCATAGATACAACCAGAGGAGCAGAAGCGAGCGGGCAGACGCCCTTGAAAACGCGGCAGTTTATACAAATGACAATAATTATCAATTATGTATGAGATTTGATCTTTTTGTCCTGTTTTGAAACATTTGAACAGTATGCTTGCTTCTTGCTCATCGCTCACTGCCGTTCAACCTTGCCGATTCCAACAGAATGTCGGTATTTCTGAGGGCCAGAGGGCAATTTCACGGGAATTTTTCGCGTCAACTTCTAGACTGTTAAAGAGATTCCGGATGCAGGTGGTTGCAATATAAGGGCATTACTGGTTAAAACATAGCCAGCAGAGCACTCGCCATCGCTCATTTTGATCCGGAACGGAACCATCGGTAGACGAGCATGTTGCAAACAGCGGAAGCACAACCAGACGTGCGTGTGATTCAGCACGAACAACCCTTTCGGGTGTTGGTTGCCAACGCCAAGGGTGGCTGTGGCAAAACGACGCTCGCCACCAACCTTGCCAGCCTGTACGCCAGTCAGCACCTCAATACGGCGTTGATCGACTACGACCCGCAGTCATCCGCCACCGAATGGCTGCAAGCCCGCGACCACCTGCTGCCCGCCATTCATGGTGTGGTGGCCTGCAAGGCAGCGCCGGGGCAAGTTACCCGCTCGTTTGATGTACGGGTGCCAAGTGACACCCAGCGCATCATTATTGATACCCCGGCAGGTCTGACCGGCAACGCCCTCAGTGACCGCATTCGCCAGTGCGATGCCGTTATTATTCCGGTGCTGCCCTCCGCCATTGATATTAGGGCCGCCACGACCTTTATTCGCGACATCATGCTGAGCCACAGTTTTCGCCAGACCAGCCGTTCCATTGCCGTTGTTGCCAACCGCACCCGCAAGAACACCCTGGTGTACAACAAGCTGGCGCTGTTTCTGCGCAGTCTGAAGATTCCCTTTATTACGTCGCTACGTGATACCCAAGGCTATGTTCGCACCAGTGAATTGGGACAAGGCATGATTGATGATCCCGGCCGGGACCCAAAAGACGAGGCCCACTGGGAGCCTCTGTTGGAATGGCTGGACGATGTCCACGCCAGTATTGAATTCAAACGCAAGCTGGGGCGTTAATTGTCTCCACTGGGCTGCGAGGCATCGTCCTCGTCGTTCTGCTCCATGTCATCCTGCTCCACGTCGTCGTCAGCAGACTCAACCTCATCGTGATGATCAGCGGCTTTTGCCACCACAAACGCCAGCAAGTTATCCACAAGGGCGTTCATACAAGCCGGTGAGACATCGGCACCATCCAGCTTCAGCACCTGACGCAGGTTTTCCGTCACGCTGTCGCGCAATGGCTCGTCTTCCGGGCATTCATCGGCAAATTCATCCAGCACCACATGCAAACCGGCCATCGCCAGATGCTCGGCTTCCAGTTCAAGGTCCTTGATGCGTTCACGGAACTGGCCACGGACGTCGTCCCGACCGGCCTTGGGCAGGGTTTGTCGAACCCCGCGCAGTGGCTCCACCACCGAGCTGCGCCAGCTCAAATAGCCTTCCAGCGCCAGATCAAAATCCTCGTCGTCGGGCCAGGCACCGTTGTCGGTCGCCAACCACAAGGCACCCAGCAGCAACAGCACGTCGGCACCCTGCTGTTGGCATTCCAACAGAATGGTTTCGGCGTCCTCAAACGGGTAGAAATCCAATGCGAACTGCCACAGTGGGTTGTCCAATGATTCTGTGGCACACTGCGCCGCCATTGCCGCTTCCTTTTGTCGTCGTAAAAAATGATCGAATTTAATCAGGTTTCCCTGCAAAGGGGTACGCAAACCCTACTGAAAAACGCCAGTCTTCGCATTCATGATGGCCAAAAGCTCGCTTTGATCGGTCCCAATGGGGCAGGCAAGTCGAGTCTGTTCGCCCTTTTGAACGGTGAACTGAGTGTAGACGGTGGCGAGCTGGCCTTGCCAGCAAAATGGCGCAAGGCGCACATGGCGCAGGAAGTGGTCGCCACCGACCGCACCGCGCTGGACTACGCCATCGACGGCGACAAGACCTACCGCGAAATCGAAGCCGGCATTGCCAACGCCAAAGACGACAACGAACTGACCCGCTGGCTCGACCAGATGGACCAGCACAAGGGCTACGAAGTACCGGTAAAAGCCGAACAGCTGTTGCACGGTCTGGGCTTTTCACAATCCGATCTCAAGCGTTCGGTAAAAGACTTCTCCGGTGGCTGGCGTATTCGTCTGAATCTGGCTCAGGCGCTGATGATGCCGTCCGACCTGTTGCTGCTGGACGAACCCACCAACCACCTGGATCTGGAAGCGACCCTGTGGCTGGAAGGCTACCTTCGCAAATACCCGGGCACCCTGCTGTTTATTTCCCACGACCGCGATTTCATCGACGGTGTGGCCGATCATATTGTCCACCTGCACGACCAGCAGCTGACCGTGTACCCGGGCAACTACAGCGCCTACGAACGCATTCGTGCCGAAAAACTGGCCCAGCAGCAAGTGCTGTTCGAGAAGCAGCAAACCCGTGTGGCCGAAATCGAAAAGTTTGTTACCCGCTTCAAGGCCAAGGCCTCCAAAGCCAAGCAGGCCCAAAGCCGCTTGAAAGAACTGCAACGGATGGAGCTGATTGCACCGGCCCACGTCGACTCACCATTCCGCTTTGAATTCCCGTGCTACGAAAAGATGTCGACGCCGTTGCTGACGCTGGATCAGGCCGATCTTGGCTATCAATTGCCAGACAGCACCACCAAAACCCTGCTGCCCAACGTTGGCCTGTCGATCGTTCCAGGTCATCGCATCGGCTTGCTGGGGCCCAACGGCGCCGGTAAATCCACGCTGCTGAAAACCCTTTGCGAAGAAATCCCGCTGTTGACCGGCAAGCGTACCCACGGCGAGCACATTCGCATTGGCTATTTTGCCCAGCATCAGCTGGAGTCGCTGGATACCTCGGCCTCCGGCATGCTGATTCTGCAACGCCTGAAGCCCAAGGCCAGCGAACAGGAAATCCGTAACTTCCTCGGTGGTTTTGGCTTCCACGGCGACCGCGCATTGGAAGTGATCGAGCCTTTCTCTGGTGGTGAAAAAGCCCGTATGGCGCTGGCCTGCGTGGCCTGGATGAAGCCTAATCTGCTGATTCTCGACGAACCAACCAACCACCTCGATATCGAGATGCGTGAAGCGTTGACGCTGGCGTTGCAGAACTTCCCCGGCGCCATTTTGATCGTCAGCCACGATCGTCACCTGCTGAAAGCTTCGGTAGACGAATACTGGCTGGTCGATCACGGCAAGGTACAGCCGTTCGATGGCGACCTTGACGACTACCATCATTACCTGAATCAGCGTGAAAACATCGCCGTTACCGACGCATCAGGCTCAGATTCAGGCACCGCCCCGAAAGCGGCTCCAACCGTCGACCGCAAGGAACAGAAACGTCTGGAAGCCGAGCGCCGCCAGCGTCTGGCACCACTGCGCAAGAAACAACAAGCCGCAGAAAAGCTGGTCGAAAAGCTGCAAGGCCAGCTCGACAAGGTCGAAGAGCAATTGGGCGACGCCAGCATCTATGACGACGGTCGCAAGGACGATCTGCGCAAGGCGCTGGAACAGCAAGGCTCCATCAAGAGCCAGCTGGAAGACGCCGAAATGGAATGGATGGACCTCACCGAGCAACTGGAAGACGCTGACTGAGGCGCCGCTCTGCTCTACACAGCTGCTTTGCACCTGCGACAATTGGTCTCACCCCGGTCGCAGGTGCTGACAGTCAGGCTGTTTTACACTGGCGCTTTGAATTTGCCGACCCCAGCCTGCTGTTGTTATGTCCTCCCCCTCACCCCGAAACCCCCGTTCTGGCAAACGCCAATCCCGCCAGCTGTGGCTGACCGTGCACCTGTGGCTGGGACTCAGTGCCGGGCTGCTGTTTGCGCTGATTGGCCTGACCGGCAGCGCGCTGGTGTTTTACCCGGAAATCGACGAGTGGCTGAACCCTCACATTGTGGTGGCTGACGACTGCCAGCCGCAGTCCCTCGACGTGATTTACCAGAGCCTGTTGGCAGCCCATCCCGAACGCTCGTCCGGTTGGCGACTGGAGATGCCATCGGCGCAGCAGTCAGCCCTGACCGCCCGTTATATGAAACCGGCAGAAACTGCAGGCGAGACCTTCGCCCCTTTGCTGGTATCCATTAATCCCTGCACGCTTGAGCAAACCCCGAGGTTTTGGGGCCAGACTCTGATGACCTGGATCTATCAGCTGCACTTTGAGCTGCTGGTCGACCTGCCCGGCCGTTTGATCGTCGCCGTGGTCGGCGTTCTGGCGCTGATCTCAACCCTGTCGGGCTTGTATCTGTGGTGGCCCAGCCATTGGCGCAAGTGGCCGCAAGCACTGCGTTGGCGGCCTTCCGGCCACCCGGTTCGCAATAACCTGCAACTGCACAATCTGGCAGCGCTCTACAGTTTGCCGGTGGTACTGGGGCTGATTGTGACGGGCGTGATTCTGGCGCAACCGGGCTGGTTCCAACCGGCCACCGGTGCGCTGTTACCGAGCCGTCCTACGCCGGATCTGACCGCGGCACTCGCACAGACATCACCATCAACAGAAACAGAAACACCCAGACAGCCGCCGATCAGCCTGGAACAGGTACTGACAATCACCCGCCAGACACTGCCCGGCGGTGATATCCGCTGGCTCTACCTGCCAGCAGACCCAGCCGGCGTTGTGATGGTAAGGGTGTATATGGATCAGTTCAGCCAAGGAGAAGCCAGCTACCGGTTCGCCAACAACAAGCTCTGGATCGATCGCCGCAGCGGCGAGGTAATAGCACAACGCCGCGTTGCCGACGCCCGTGCTGGCGACCTATTCTGGCAGTGGCTGCACCCGCTCCACAACGGAGAGGTGTTTGGCCTGTTGGGCCGGATGCTGGTGTTTGTTAGCGGCCTGGTGCCCGCACTGTTGTGCTGGACTGGCTGGGTTCGCTGGCGGCAAAAACGCCGCGCCCGGCTTCAATAAATCCACTAGCTCCAGCTCAAATAGCTCCAGGTCAGAACTCCAGTCGTCCCTCGTGGTAACGGCTCTTGATACCGTAATCCTGCTGGATACGCTCGGCCCACTGAGTAGCAATGGCTTCAAAGATGCCCTGCTGACGCAGCTGCTCAGCGGCGTCCTGCCAGGCTTTGGCAGTGGTTTCGGAGGTGCCCGAGCGCGACATCATCAGGTAGACGTCATTCGAGCGCCGACGGTACAGCTCCTCGAATTGCTGGCAATCGACGGCCAGCCGCAGGCATTCGTGAGCCATGCCCAATGGCTCGAAGAACAAGGCTGAAATGCGCTGGCTTTGCAGCTTGCGCACATTAAGACCATGACGCGCCACCGCCACCAGATTGTCGAAGCCGTTCTGGTGGAGGAATTTTTCACGCACATCGCCGCGTACTACCCCAATGCTATCGAGCCGACGGGCCTCTTCAACATGACCAAACGGCATCAACCGGCCCTTGAGGCCATACAGCACCCAGGGCTTGTTCAGCACCGGCGTGATCATATGGTATTTCTGCTCGCGTTCGGGAGTACGGGTAAAGCCCAGCAGCAGTACATTGGGCTGGGTATCGGCCATCTCTAACGCCCGTTGCTCGGGCATCATGACAATGTGGTCGCGGTTGCCCAGCTGGGTTTGCATGGCCCGCACCAGATCAATCACATAGCCATCCAGCGTACCAACGTCATTGCGAAAGCTGGCCGGTGGCTCGTCCACCGCAATGATGGTCAGTGGCGCTGCCAAAACCGGCAACGCCAGACAACACAGCAGAATCAGGCTGTAACGGACGCGAGAGAACATACAGGCACACTCCACCCTAAACAAAAAGCTAAGGACCCTCTGAATAACTCTGCACAGCTCTGCGCGAGTCCTGCAGGTTGTCAGAACAAGGCGGCGAATGCAGCGGAATGACGAGTCCTTTCCAAGTTCGCCAACACCGTTCTGGCGGGCTGCAGGCAGCACCCTACGGGGAAGACAGGGCATTGCTGACTCTGTGTCGCTGATTTTTGACTTGACCCGTCAGGCCTACAAATCAGCTTCGTGATTCAGCGTCGCCCTGTCATCCAGAGCGGGCACTGAGTTATTCAGAGGGTCCCTAATGATCAAAAGCTGAGAACCAAAAGCTTTAGCCTAGTCGCAAATGTGCCCGTGTGCCTTGCAGGAAGGGAATCAGGCCTGTTTAGCCGGTCTTGGCCAGCCCAGCACGACCGACAGCAGCAACATCAGTCCCAAGGCCCAGCAATAGCCAACTGAACCAACCAGCATCAGTGGTGACAGGCCAGCAATCGACGCGGCCAACAGCATCTGCGCACCGTAAGGCAGAATGCCCTGAATCACACAGGAAGCGATGTCCATCAAACTGGCGCTGCGACGCGGATCAACCTGATAGCGCTCGGCAATGTCCTTGGCCAGACTGCCGGAAATCAGAATTGCCACGGTGTTATTGGCCGTACAGGCGTTCGACAACAGCACGCTCGCCACAATACTGGTTTCGCCCAGACGACGGTTGCCACTGTTGGCGGCCACCCGGCTGAAGCGATCAATCTGATTGGCAATCCAGTTGAGGCCGCCCTCCGACTTCATCAGCGCCCCCAAACCACCAATCAACAACGACAGAATCAGGATTTCCTGCATGCCGGTGTAGCCGGCGTAAATATCGGCCGACCACTGCTGCACGGTGTAATCCGGCACATTGATCAAACCAATCACACCAGAGAGGAAAATACCGGTTAGCAGCACCACCAGAACATTCAGGCCGGACACCGCCAGAATCAGTACCACGGCATAGGGCAATACACTGATCAGACTGCTGGTCATCGGCTCAACCGGCACCTCGCCGCTGCCCTGGAAGAACAGCCAGACCAATGTCAGCAGCGCCGCAGGCAAGGCAATGCGGAAGTTCAGGCGGAATTTGTCTTTCATACTGCAACCCTGGGTGCGAGTCGCGGCAATGGTGGTATCGGAGATGATCGACAGGTTATCACCGAACATGGCACCGCCCATCACAGTACCCACGGTCAATGGCAAGGCCATGCCAGTGGCATCACTCAAACCCACTGCAATCGGAGCCACCGCGGCGATGGTACCCATCGAAGTCCCCATCGCCGTCGCCATTAACGCCGTAACAACAAACAAGCCCGGCAGCACCAGCATGGATGGCACCAGCTCAAGGCTCCAGTGCACCGCCGCTTCGACACCGCCAATGGCCTTGCCCATGCTGGCAAAACCACCCGCTAGCAAGAAGATCAGCAACATGGTGACGATGGTCTGGTCACCACAGCCTTTGATGAAGGTTTCAACACGTTCGTTGATGGAGCCGCGGGCCAACAGCAGCGCCAGCACAATGGCAGGCAGAATGGCGACCGGTGCGGAGATTTTGTAGAAAGCAAAGTCGGCACCTTGCAGTTGGTAGTACACACCACTGCCAATAAACAGGGCCAGAAACAGCAGCATGGGCAGCAGCGCCCAGGGAGAAGATCGGGTCATGGAATCACTCGCTTGTTAACTATTGGCGGCGATTCTACGGATTAAAAAAGCGAAGAATAATATCTTTTGGTTATGAGTAAATAGCAGTGAAATCGCCCCCTGAAACATCATTCAAAGGGCGAAAAACAACTGAATTGAGCCGAATAAGGCGTTATGACTTTTTGGTTGGTCGCTGCCAGCCATCAATGTTGCGTTGCTTGCCTCGCGCCACGGCCAGTTGGTTGTCATCCACCTTGCTGGTAATGACCGAACCGGCGGCAATGGTGGCACCAGCGCCTACTTCCACCGGAGCGACCAGCGCCGAGTTGGAACCAATAAAGGCGTTGTCGCCAATGCGAGTCAGCGACTTGTTCACACCGTCGTAGTTACAGGTGATGGTACCAGCACCGACGTTAACGCCTTCACCGACGTCGGCATCGCCAATGTAGCTCAGGTGATTGACCTTGGAACCGGCGCCAATGCGAGCTTTTTTCACTTCGCAGAAGTTACCTACGCGGGCGCCGGTATCGAGATCGGCGCCCGGACGCAGGCGAGCGTAAGGGCCGATGTTACAGCCTTCGGCGAGGCTGGCATTGTCGATGTGGCTGTAGGCTTCGATGCGGCTACCAGCGGAGATTTCGCTGTCGCGCACCACGCAGTAAGGGCCGATATGAACACCGTTGCCCAGAATCACATGGCCTTCGAACACACAGCCAACGTCGATAAATACATCCGAACCAACCACCAGTGAGCCGCGTACATCCAGTCGTGCCGGATCGGCCAGGGCAACACCCAGCCGCATCAGGTCGTCAGCCTGGGTCGCCTGATACACACGCTCCAGGGTTGCCAGTTGCAGGCGGTCGTTAACCCCTTGCACTTCAAACTCGCTGGACGGGTGTTCGGCCACCACTTCAACGCCTTCTGCCACCGCCAGTGCCACAATGTCGGTCAGGTAGTATTCACCCTGAGCATTGTTGGACGACAACTGCGGCAACCAGCGCTTCAGGTGCTTGGCCGAGACCGCCAGAATGCCGGTGTTTACTTCACGAATCTGGCGCTCGGCTTCGCTGGCGTCTTTCTGCTCAACAATGGCCTGTACCTCTCCAGCGGCATTACGCACGATGCGGCCGTAACCGGTCGGGTTATCCAGTTCAATGGTCAGCAAGACCAGTGCGCCGGCGTTGTTCGCGCTTTCGTTGTCATCAGAAACAGCCGTTTTCGCCAGCAAACCGGCCAGGGTTTGTGGCGCGATCAAGGGCACATCGCCATACAACACCAACACCACGGCGTCGTCATCAACGTTGGGCATGGCCTGCGCCACGGCGTGACCAGTGCCTTTTTGTTCCGCCTGTACCGCCCACTGCACCGGGTAATCACCGGCTTTACCGATGACGTCGCGGACGCTGTCAGCACCGTGACCAATCACCACATGCTGCTCCGCCCCCTGCAACTGCCCGGCGCTGTCGAGCACATGCTGCAGCATGGGCTTGCCGGCCAGTGTGTGCAGCACTTTTGGCAGTTCGGACTTCATCCGCGAGCCCTTGCCTGCAGCCAGCGTTACCACCGCCAGCTTCTCTGGCAGTACGGCACGTTCAAGGCTGGCGTGAATCGTCGGCGATGGCACTCGGTTGGCAGAGGAGCTGTTGGACATATTGAAACTCGCGGTGGCAAATGAAATGAAAAGTCACGACTACAGATAGCAAACAGGCCGCATTTTAGCGGCCTGTGCAGGAAGATCCAAAGTGCTGGGTCAGTTATTTCAGCAGACGGGAGAAGAAACCGCCTTCGTCATGCTCGTCAGCGTGTTCGTCGGCATGATCGTCATGGTCGCTGTGATCGTCGTCACTGTGTCCTTCATGAGCATGTTCTTCATGAGCATCTCCTTCGTGCTCATGTTCATCATGGGCGTGTTCATCATCAGCATGTTCTTCTACAGCGTGGCCATGATGATGGTGGTGGCCGTCGTCGCCGCCCTCGTACACGGTGTTGTCCAACGCCGTTGCGGCCTTGTCATCCACCGCCGACAAGCAGCGGTAAGCGCGCTCGGCCATGTCTTTCAGCAAGTTGGGATAACCATCCGCCGACAATGGAATCTGCATCGCCATCGGGTCCAGCTCTTCGCGGCCAACCTGCACACCGTCAACCAGACGATCGACCATGGCCGGTGAGAACTCCGGCTCCGAGAATACACATACCACGTCGCCGCGCTGCAATTGCTGACGCATTTCCTGCAAGGTACGCAGGCCCGGCTTCTGTTCCGGGCTGAGGGTAAAGGCACCTTTCATGTTCAGGCCCATGCTGTAAACCCAGTGGTCGTAGGCACGGTGGAACACAAAGAAACCGCGGTCGCGCACCGGTGCCAGTGTCTCATGGGCATCCTGTACAGCCTGATCGAGGCTTTGGTCAAACGCGGCCGGGTCAACCTCCAGCTGCTCGGCAAGACGGTGTTGCAGCTGGCGAGCAACGGCAACCGAAAACCACCAGTGGGGGTCATTGCGGGCCTCATCACCAATTAACGCCGGATCTTGCTGGTACAATCGCTTGCCTTCTTTGGCGGCGTTGATCCACACCTTGTCGGGCCAGCGTTTGGCAAAACCGGCCAGGTACGGCTCGCTCTCGGGACCTGCCCAGACAATGATGTCGGCATTCTGGATCACATCGATATCCGATGGACGCAAGGAAAAGTCGTGCGGGGTCATGCCCGCAGGCACCAGCACCTCAATATTTTCGGGTGCGACAACCGACGCCGCAATCAGCGCCAACGGATGCACACTGGCCAGCACACGCGGGCTGTGATCGCCGTTTTCAGCAGCTTGAGCTGCAAATGAGCAGCTGGCGGACAGTGCGACCAGGAAAGAAAGTGTAAAAGAAATCAGAATGTTCATTGTGTCTCGCGTCGACTGTCGTAAAATTGCAATGTTATAACTCAAGGTTGGTAAAGTCATGAGCGCAAACGTTTATTTACCCCACAATCATTCTCATTGTGTCGAAAATGCCATCGACCGCGCTCGCGCGATCTGTGAAGAACGCGGTGCTCGCCTCACCAAGGTACGGCTGCGCGTGCTGGAGCTGATCTGGCAAAGCCACAAGCCGATGGGGGCTTACGACCTACTGGGCATTCTCGCCAGCGAGGGCTTCAATCCGGCGCCGCCAACCGTGTACCGGGCACTCGACTTCCTGCTTGATCTGGGACTGATCCACCGTCTGCACTCGCTCAATGCGTTCACCGGCTGTGATCATCCGACCACAGAACACCCATCCTGTTTCTTTGTTTGCGAACAATGTGGTCAGGCTCAGGAACTGGCCGACGAAAAACTGCAAGCGCTGACCGCCCAGGTTGAAACTCTGCTGGGCGTCAAGGTTAACCACCAGCTCACCGAACTGTCCGGCCTGTGCCCGGCCTGCAAGCCGGAGGCAGCTGCCTGAGCATGGCCGACAACCTTCTGATCCGTGCCGACCAGCTCAACCTCGCCCGTCGCCACAAACAGGTGCTGCAAGACATCTCGCTGCAAATCAACGCTGGCCAAATCGTTACCCTGATTGGCCCCAACGGCTGTGGTAAATCAACGCTGGTACGGGTGCTGCTGGGTCTGGAAGGGGTCGATTCCGGCACCATTCAGCGCCGCAAAAACCTCAAGGTGGGCTACATGCCCCAGCAACTGCGACTGGAGCCACGGCTACCCATCACGGTAGACGGTTTTCTGAAATTGTCCCGTGGTGCCACCCGCAAAAGCATTGATGGCTGGCTGCAGCGGCTGGGCATCACCGGCTTGCAGAATCAGGATATTCAGGATCTGTCTGGTGGTGAATGGCAGCGGGTGCTGCTGGCCCGGGCCCTGCTGCTGAAGCCTCAGCTGCTGGTGCTGGACGAGCCGGTACAGGGAGTTGATGTACAAGGCCAACACGAACTTTACCGGCTGATTCCGCAACTGCGCGATGAACTCGGCTGCGGGGTGTTGATGGTGTCTCACGACCTCCATCTGGTGATGGCCGCCACCGACGAAGTGATTTGCATGAACGGCCATATCTGCTGTTCAGGCCACCCGGAACACGTGTCCAATTCGCAGGAATACATCGAATTGTTTGGCCAGCATTCCGCACCAGTGGCTGCCTACACCCACCACCACGACCACCATCACTGCCTCGATGGCCACGTCGAGGACGAACCGGTGTGCCACGACCCGGCACACCTGCACGACCACAGCCACACCTCTGCCAAGGCCCCTTCAAGCGAGCAACCATGAACGACTGGATGATGAATTACTGGTGGCTGATGCCGCTGCTCAGTGGTGTATTGCTGGCCTGCGTGACCGGCCCGCTGGGCAGTTTTGTGGTGTGGCGACGGATGGCATTTTTTGGCGACACCCTGGCCCACGGCGCCTTGCTGGGCATTACCCTTGGGGTGCTGTCGGACCTTAATCCGACGCTGGCACTGGTACTCAGCTCCGCCGTACTGGCACTGGTGCTGTATCCGATGCAGCGCATCGAAACCCTCAGTTCCGACACCTTGTTGGCGATCATCTCCCACAGCATGCTGGCGGTGGGTCTGGTGGTGCTGAGTCTGGCTCAAGGCGTACGGGTCGACCTGATGGGCTATCTGTTTGGCGACCTGCTGGCCGTGACCGGCGACGATGCCTTGATGGTGGCTGCCGCGGCAATGGTTTGTCTGGGGCTGATTGCCTGGCAATGGCGTGGCTTGCTGGCCACCACCATCAGCCAGGAGCTGGCCAGTATTGATGGCTACCCGGTGTCCCGTCTTAACCTGATGCTGGTATTGATACTGGCGCTGGTGATTGCACTGGCGATGAAAATCGTCGGCATTCTGTTGGTCAGCGCCATGCTGATTATCCCACCGGCTGCTGCTCGCAGCCTGTCCCGCACGCCGGAACAAATGGTGGTGATCGCCGCGCTGGTCGGGGTATTGGCCGTGATTGCCGGTATGTCGGCATCGTTCTACTGGGACACTCCGGCGGGCCCCAGCATTGTGGTTGCTGCCACCTTGATGTTTGTTGCCAGTCTGGCGGTCAAACGACGCTGATTATTCCTGATCAACGAGGGAACAAGGGTAAGGAGCCCTAGTCTCCTTCGTTGATCAGCGCCAATTCCAGCGGATACTCGCCCGAAATATCGATCAGGGTGACCCCACTGCCCCATGTCAGATAGGCCAGCTGCTGGTCAATAATCAGATCATCACAGGGCAGCCAGCCGTAGTTATTGCGCTCTTCCACTGCGCCGCTTTCCAGCACATCAAAACGCCACAAGCCGGATTCGGTACATACCCACAGCTGCTCATCGGCCAGCGCCAGCCCTTGTGGCTGATTGAGCTGGACCTCATCGATCAGCAGCGGATTGGTAATGTCTGAAATATCGTAAGCCAGCAAATGGTTGTTATATATGCTGCCGCTACAGAAGCCACTGGCATCATTCGACAAGGTAACGTACATGCGGTTACCACTGGCAATCACCGGGTCGCAACTGCGGGCGTGCTCAACCGCCGTTTCCAGCGCTAACTGTCCCTCATCATCGACCGTAGCGATCAAAGTGCCCGTGGTGGTGCCAAACATGACGCGTTCATCACCATAGGCGAAGGCCGTTTCCAGCGTTCGATTTACATACACGCTGTGCACGAGTTGCAGTACCCCGGCAGGACTGGTGTCGGTCTGTGGATCGTGAATGGCATAGCTGTTGATCTTGCTCTGATCAGTGACCACCAGATGGCCATTTTGTATGGTGAAGCGCGACGTCGAGCCGGACTGGCCACTTTGCTGGCCAGAGGAAGAACCACTGTCACCACCCACCTGGCAGCCGCTGAGTCCGATTGCTGTAACGAATACCGTAGCTAATGCCGCAAGCTGTGCTGTAGCGCGTTTGATCGGTTTCATCACGGTTGCTCCTGCCATTGGCCATAGAGGCGAAGGCGCCCCTTGTCGGTTTGGTAACCAATCACAACGCCTTCGTCCGGCAGCGTCGATACACCCCAGACGTATTCCCCGATATCCAGATCAGCGTCATCGGTGAATTCGTCCGGCGCAACATAGGTGAATACGTTGAAGTAGCGGGTCTCGCTGCCCGGCTCATAAAGGCCTTGTTGCAGGCTGGCCAGATCAATGGCAACCAGATCGGTGAAGGCATTCACGTACATCACATCATCCTTGATGCTGATGTCAGTGACGCCCGGCACCGGCAAATACACCTGCCGGGTCGGGTTCTGCGGGTCGCTGACATCAAAAATATGAATACCGCGCCAGCGGTCAACCACCGCCAGCCAGCCATCCAGCACATACAATTTTCCGGTCAGTTGCAGCGTGGCGGTGTTGCCGTATTCCGGGCTTATGTCCGCACGGATCTCACTGCTGCTGAGATAAACCAGCGTGTCGCAGTCACCTTCATCGCCACAATAGCAATCGACGCACTGTGTACAGGCCAGCTGCAACGCAAACAGGGGAAAAAGAGATAACCGGGCAACCGGTGTATGAAAGTGCGCTTTGGGCAGCGCATTGAAAGCGTGAGCCAGCAACAACAGTGGCATTGCAGCCAGCAGCGCCAGCACATCAAAAACATCGAACGTGGCCGCCGAAGATAGCGATTCTGACAGCCATTCCAGCACCACGCTGACCGCCAGCAGGGCAAACCACAGCCGTGGCCGATAACGCTCGGGAACCCAGATGGCAGCCAGCGTACCGGCGGCCAGCATCCACACAAACGAGGGCAGGGAGCCGGTAACGACGGTGCTGGTGCCAAGCCAGCCATCGTGGCGACCCCATTCAACAACCGCTGCTGCCAGCAGAACCCATGCTGTCCACAACCATGCCCTCCACAACCATGCCGTAGAAAACCACGGCAGCCGCAACGAGCACCTGACCGAATTAATTGCTGAAGTGACCACCGACTTGATCATCCATTTCATCCCTGAAACCTGACGTTGAACCAAGCCTACCATGCAGGCCTTGACGTGAGAATGACACTTCCTTGCAATTGGATCTTACTGCACCAGCTCAGTCAGCAAGGTCGTCATTTTGCCGGGCCAGAACGGCGGCTCAATGTAGCCACGGTAGTGCCAGTCCGGGCTGACCACCGCGAGGTTGGCCGAATGATCCATCAGATAAGCCATGCCGTCGCCCCGCTCCACCCGGGCATAAAAGCCATTCAGCTCGCCCGCCACCGAGCGCAGGGAATCCGGGTTGCCCGTCAGCGCCACAAACTCCGGATTGAAGTAGGTCATGTACGGCTCCAGTGCAGCGGGGGTATCACGGGCCGGATCGATCGAAACAAACACCACCTGCCACTGCGCTCTTACCCCTTCCGGCAGCTGCTTCCAGACCCGGTTCAGCTCCGCCAATGTAGTCGGGCAAATATCCGGGCAGAAGGTGTAGCCAAAGAACACCAGCTTCCAGCGCTTTTCAAAGCTGGCCTGATTGCGAGGCACGGCGTACTGGTCAACAAACTCAAAGTCCGACACCTGCCGGCTACTGCCAAACAACACCGCACCGTCCTGCTGCCAGGCCGGATAGCGTTCCGGTTGATGGCTCGAACAGGCAATCCCGAATGCCAAAGCCGCCAACAGGGCTGCAAACAGGGCCGAGGCCAGTACAATCGCACCTTTCATTGTTTCTCTCCTGACTATCTGACCTGAGTATATCAGCCATGACCCGCACGGATTCTGCTTCACCTGACACCGCCCTTGCGACACAAGGTCGCATCTGGGCAATCGCCTGGCCGGTAATGCTCAGCAACATCACCGTGCCCTTGCTGGGCCTGGTCGACAGCGCAATTCTGGGACACTTGCCCAACGCCGCCTACCTGGGCGCGGTGGCCATCGGTGCCCAGCTGTTTACCATGCTGTGCTGGAGCTTCGGCTTTCTGCGCATGGGCACCACGGCACTGTCTGCCCGCAGCCATCAGGCCGATGCCCAGCATCAGGTGCTGATCAACGCCATCTGGCTGGCGCTGCCGCTGAGTCTGACCGTGTGGCTGCTGGGCACCTTGCTGTATCCCCTGGTGCTGCCCTTGATGGACGCATCAAACGAAGTCGAAGCCGGCGCGGCTACTTATCTGGCTATCCGGCTGTTCTCCGTGCCCGCGGTGCTGTTGCAATACTGCTTGCTGGGTTGGTTTATTGGCCGTGGCCAAACCCGTGTGCCACTGGTGATTATGACCGTCACCAACCTGATCAACGGCGGGCTCGATGCGCTGTTTGTGTACGGTTTGGGTATGACCACCGACGGCGTCGCCCTTGGCAGTGTGATCGCCGATTGGAGCGGACTGGCAGTTGGCCTCTACTACGCCCACCGCAGCGGTGCCTTTCAGCCGCTGCTAAGCCAGCTGGACAAGGGACTGGCTGGACTGTGGCACAGCCGCCCCGACTGGCCAACGCTCAAACCTGTGGTACAGGTGAACCACCAGCTGTTTGTACGCACCCTCACCCTGTTGCTGGTGTTTGCCTTTTTTAATGCCCAGGGCGCCCAGCAAGGGGAGCTGGTGCTGGCCACCAACAGCCTGATCATTACCCTGCTGCTGCTGATTTCCAACGCTCTGGATGGCATTGCCCACGCGGCTGAGAGCCTCACCGGACAGGCGCTGGCGCGGTTTGCCGGCAATCGCTCGCAAACCACCAAGCAGGGCGCTGTGGATTCTGAAGACAGTGTGGCGCACACCACCCGACAGGTACGAATCACCTTCCTGCTTACCGGTGTCAATTCTCTGGCACTGGGAATATTGATGACGCTGCTGTTTGCGTTTGGCTCTCACTGGATCTGGCCAATGTTAACCAACAACCAGGACTTGCTGGCGGTTTTGGACCAATATCAACACTGGTTGATCTGGCTGCCAATGGTGGGTTGGTGGAGCTACTGGCTCGACGGTTTATGCATTGGCGCAGGAGCAACGGCGACCATGCGAAACGCCATGCTGGCGGCGGCACTGCTGGTGTTTGTGCCGTTGTGGTGGCTACTTGATGGTCAGGGCAACAGCGGCCTGTGGATCAGCTTTTATGCCTTTTTACTGGCACGGGCGCTATTTGTGATCCAGTTCTCAGTCTCCTTGTACAGACAACCTGTCAATTATGCACCGCGTTCCTGACGTCACTGGCGAGGGCGTCAAGTTTTACTATACTTTTACTACAAGGAACGAAAAGCAAACCTAACCAATTGATTTTATTGGTATTTTTAAAAACGAGGCCACAATGTCAGATTCGGCAGTTTCCATCCTCAGTGTGCAACCCTCGCTGGCTGGCCAAAAAGCCGGGCTGGAAAAACGCATCACCGCGCGGCTGAACCAGCTCAGCCGGGTTGTGCAAACCGCAGAGTCGAAGGCTGTCGCCCAGCTGAGCCAGTTTGTGATGGACTACTGCATGTACTTTCTGGAGTTGGAAAACACCCTCGCCGATAACGCGCCCAAATTGCTGCAACGCATTCATTCGGCCATGCCGCTGTTGGAAATGTGCGCGCCAGTGAACAGCTGTGGCAGCGTGATGCTGATGCGCCGCGCCTGGTTTGCCTTGCGGGTTGCAGAAGAGATGAATGACCTGTGGCTCAGCCGCACCGGCGAAACCCTCACCAACCACGACCTGGCCACCGCCAACATCGTGGTGCAGGCACTGCTGGACGAAGACGACGCCGACATGATCGACAGCCTGGTCAACAACAGCTGTCGCCATCCGGAACGGCTGTTTTACAACACCCACGCAGTGGACCAGCAGCCGGGCAAGGTCTCCCGCATTTGCCAGCACTGGCCTTGTCTGGCCGATGCCTTCGGCCTGCCAAGCGCTATCGTCTGACGGAGCCCTTAGTTACTCGCTTAACTACGCCCTTAGCTACGTTCTTAACTACGCCCTTAACTACATCCTTAACTATGCCCTGCCGGTGCGCCATCCAGTGCCGGTAGCATGTCTGGCACCCGTTCAACCATAAAATCCAGCAACGCCCGTACCCGGGCGCTGCTGCGCATGTCCTTGTGGTACACAAACCACATGAACGACGGATCTTCCTTAACGCCAAAATTCACCGGCACCAGCTCGTGGTGGATATTACTGGCACGCTGTAGAAACCCAACCGGGCCGATGCCCATGCCTTCCGACACCGCCGAGAAAATATCGGTAAAGCTGTTGCTCTCGAAGACAATCTGGTCGGGATTGATATTGGCCATCAACTCGCGAATGCCCGACATCTGACGCTTGCGCCCGGATGGCAGCACCCACTGGTGGTGTTTGACCTCGGCCAGATTGGTCGGCACGCCATAACGGCGAATGTAAGACGGCGACGCGTAGTATTGCATCGACGCCGGAATCAGCTTGCGGGCAATCAAATCCGGCTCGGTTGGCTGAGCGCCCATCCGAATCGCCACATGCACATCGCCGCTCACCAGCGACGCCCGCTCGTCGGTGGCCATCACCTGCACCCGAATTTGCGGATATTGCTCACGGAAGGCATGCAGCATGGGGGCAAAAAACAGCGAGAAGTCCGACACCGTGGAAATACGCAGCGTTCCGGATGGCGAACTTTCCTGAGTCGCCAGGCCACTATACAAACGCAGCATGTCGTCAGCGATAGGACGCATCCGCGCCAACATGAATTGCCCGGCATCCGTAAGCTGGTAACCGCGCTGGTGACGAATGAACAAACGCACGCCTAACTGCTGCTCAAGCCGCGTGATACGGCGCAATACGGTGGAATGGTTCAGCCCCAACCGCTCGGCAGCACGGCTCAGGGTGCCCAGTTCAGCCACCCGGTAGGCGACGTGCAAATCGTCCCAGTTGAAGTCTTCAGCTTGCATGTTTGCAATCTCACCGAAAAGTTTTGTGCATTTTTGCACAATTATTGTCGATCTTTCGCTATTTTTCTCAGAACCGGATTTGCGTACTGTGAGTCATTATCAAATACCGGAACCGCAACCAACCATGATGAAAAATACCCAAACCGGCTACGGCCTGGTGGCCATTCTGTTGCACTGGATCATGGTGCTGGCCATTTTTGGCATGTTCGGCCTTGGCTTGTACATGGTTGAACTGACTTACTACGACAGCTGGTATCACGGCTCGCTGGAAACCCACAAAGCCATTGGTGTGCTGGTTGCACTGGTGTTTGTGGTGCGCTTTGGCTGGCGTCAGCTGAATCCGTCACCGGCCGGTCTGTCGACCAAGAAGCTGGAAAACACCGCCGCCCATTTCGCTCATCTGGGTTTATACCTGGTGATTGCCGTGCTGCTGGTCAGCGGCTACCTGATTTCTACCGCCGACGGCCGGGCCGTCGACGTGTTTGGCCTGTTTTCCGTACCGGCGACCCTGACCGAGCGTGGCTCGCAGGAAGAAATTGCCGGTGAAGTACACGAAATTCTGGCCTGGCTGTTGATGGCCATGGTGGCTGTGCACGCGCTGGCGGCACTGAAGCACCACGTCATCAACAAGGACAACACTTTAAAACGCATGCTGAAGCCGGGCTTGTGAAGCCGGTCGCAGCGTCACCCTTAACCGTACGAAATACTGAATCTCTCCCGATCTGAATCAGGGAAGACCAAAAGGAGTCCGACCATGAAAAAACTGCTGATTGCCCTGTCCGTATCCGCGGCAGCCATGACCGCTACCGTTGCCAACGCCGCTGACTACGTGATTGACACCAAAGGTGCCCACGCGTCCATCAACTTCAAGGTGAAGCACCTGGGTTACAGCTGGCTGACCGGCCGTTTCAACAGCTTCGAAGGCGATTTCGAGTGGGACAAGGCCAAGCCTGCCGACTCCGAAATTGAAGTGACCATCGACGTGGCGTCCATCGACTCCAACCACGCCGAGCGTGACAAGCACCTGCGCAGCAAGGACTTCCTGTACGTTGACGAATACCCAACCGCTACCTTCAAGAGCACTGGCTACAAAGCCACTGGCGAAGGCAAAGGCGAACTGACTGGCGAATTCACCCTGCGTGGCGTAACCAAGACCCTGACCTTCCCGGTTTCCCAGCTGGGTGAAGGCAAAGACCCATGGGGTGGCTACCGCACCGGTTTCACCGGCACTACCCAGATCATGCTGGGCGACTTCAACATGGACGGCTACCTGGGTAACGTACCGGTAGAACTGGAACTGAACGTCGAAGGCATCCGCAAGTAAGCCTGACGCTTTTCCAGCACCTTCAAAAAAGCCCTGTCAGAGTCATCTGACAGGGCTTTTTGTTGATTGGCGGTTTGCTCTGCTTTCGAACGGCTGAACGCTGGTGCTTACATCAGCCGTTCGGCGAGGGTATTGGCCAGCTCGGTTTGCAGCTTTTCTGCCACCGCTTCAGAAGCTTTTTGCCAGGCCACCGTTTCCAGCCCGGAAATGCCGCGAGCAGTATCACTGAACGACGACAGCACCCGCTGATCGGCGTCCTGAATCTGCACTCGTGCTTTAACAAACGCGTAGTAGCGATTGTCCTGGGTGCGATTGGAGCGTTCAGCCGAGACATCAAACAGCAGGTCGTAGCTGCCAGCCTGTTGAACCTTCAGCCCCTGCGACGTCAGCGCCTGCAGCAATTCCCCCGACATGGAACGGGCGGTGGCATTGCTGAAGTTCACCTTCACCACCAGCGTATCCAGCAAGTCCAGCACCCGCTGCTGCAACTGACGATGGTTTGCCAGCAACGGCGCAGCCTTGTTGTCCATAGCCACCAGCGCCAGCTTGTCGGCATAGGCCTGACGTTCTGCCAGCAGGTTGAGCACTGGCAACATCACCCGCAGTTGTTGCAGGGTATCGCCTTCGGGCTGCACCTGAGCGTACTGGTCCAGCTGCTGTTCCACTTCGGTAATTTGCTGGCGCAAACGCGCAGCGGCAGCATTGCGATCCAGCTCGGCCAACGCATAGGCGGTGCCATTGACCACCGAGGCCTCCTTGATGATTACCTCATCGAGGGTCACTTCCGCCACCTGACTGCGAACTTTCTGCTGCACCCGACGCTGCACTGAGGTTGCTTGCCCGGAAGCGTTGGTTTCGGTGGTGATGGACGAGAAGTCCCCTGAAATCGTCACCCGTAGCTGGCTGACCAGATCAATACGAGCCAGCTCGCCGGCCCGTCGTACCGCCGAAGCGGCATCACCAATCACTTCGATGCTGCCAACGCCGTAGGCCATGCCACTGCGGTGTGGTGGGTTTACCGACCATTCCGGAGCACCGTTCAGTGCCGCCAACGAAGCGGCCTCGGCGCGCTGCGCGGCCGTCTGGCCGGTATCGGTCGATGGCATACCGGCACACGCCGCCAGCATTGCGGTAGACGCCAGCAGCGCCAATGGCTTGATCACCATACGAAAGTGCTCCTTGTATCAGATCGGCTTACAAGCTGTAGGACGACTTGTTCTGGTACTTCTGGATTTTCTTCTGGCCGTTCCACACTTCGATGTTGCTTTCCATGTCGATCAGCTTCAGATCCACCTGATAGAAGGTCACGCGCTCATCGTCGACCTGATCAACAATTGAATTGATGGTGCCAGACAAGGCGAAATCAGCCGCTTGCTCCTGACCCTGCTGCTTGGCTTGGGCCGCATTCAATTCCTGGTCTGCACGTTCTTCACGAATCGCCGCACGCTCGTCGCCGCCAGCAACAAAGTTGGCCTTGCCGGAGCGGATGATGCTGCGCTTGATGTCGTTGATGAAAGTGTCCACAGCGATGTGTTCGTGGGACTTGTTGCTGATGCGCTGAATGATCACCGTTGGCTTGCGGTTGTTGTTCATTTCAAACTCGGTGGCCCACGGGAACGACACCATGTCGGCAATCATTTCCTCAGCGACCAAACGCGAGTCGGTGGCATTCCAGCGGTCTGACAGGGCAATCTCTTCCTTGGCATCCACCCGCTTCACCTCGGTTGAGGTGCAACCGGACAGGGCGGCCAAAGCCACGCCGCCAACCAGAGCGGTTTTCATGATGCTGTTCAGGGTGCGTGAAAGTGTCATTCTTTGCGTCCTCTGCCTGTGTGGACTGGCCGTCAGACCAGCAATATCAGTAATCGGTTATTAATCAGTAATCGGTTGTTGGCGTGTTGCCCATCGAGCGCACTTGCCATAGACCAATCTGACCCGGTTTGAGTGTCATTCGGGTATTGTGGTTCTCACGGATACCGGTTTCCAGCTCGGATGTCAGTGTCAGGTCGTATTCCCCTGCCGCCAGAGTCATGCGCCGGATACGAATGTCCTGCGGCAACAGCTGCCAGCTGCGGGTTTCCGACGCCTCGGTCAGCTGGGTCAGCAAGCCACCGGCAAAGGCCAATAGCCCGGAAGAATCCACCGAGCTGCCAATGCTCTTCACCGACAGCGCCTTGATGGCCGAGCGCGCCAGCGCCTGCTGAATTTCCGAAGACGACGTCAGCAACTTTTGCTGCAAGCCCATTTGCGCCGGGCTGGCGGCTTTTTCCAACGTCAATCGCTGTATCTGCTGTAAGGTGCGGGCATTGGTTTGGCTGCTGGTTTGGTTACTGGCTTCGCTATTGTTTGCGATAGTAACCGGAGCAATCTGCAAATTACTGCTGCCCAGTACCGGCAAAGGCTTGTAGTACGGCACGGTGACGCGCAAAAAGCCACTGATCGCCGTGTCCAGATTCAGGTCTTCCACCGTGCTCCACAGCGGCCCCAGATAAATGGTTTTCACAAATGGGGTGATGGGGAAATTACCGGCCTTGGCATCCAGATACGCTGTAATGATGTTGTAGACGCCCTTGTCGGCGTAGAGCATGTAGAACCAGGTCCAGGCGTCACGGCCACCCGAGATCGGCCGGATTTTCAGCGAACGGGTGTTGGGGTCGGCCCACATTTGCAGGTTCATTTCTTCCAGCGGCGGCGCAAAACCCTTGTGCTCAACCACCATCAGCTGGGCATCGTCAGGGCTGGCCTGTTGCAGCTCGTTGCGTTGTTCGGCAGTCAGTTTGTGTTCGGCAATGTCCTTGATCTCATCGTCAAAGCCACCGCTGAAACGCATCATCCGAGCGGTATCCAGCCACGCCTGACGGGTCATGTCGGTGCCCAAACGAAACTGCTCGGCATAGCCCTGCTCGTAGCTTTCCGCTGCCTTGCGGTAGCTGATGCGGGCATCGTCGTACTCGCCGTTCATTTCAAAGCTGAGGCCGGTGAGGTAATGAGCCAGAGCATCGTCGCGGTAAATCAGGGTGTTCTTGTCAAACTGATCGCCGTTAAGCGCACTGAGCAGCTTCATGATTTTGTTGAACGAGCTGTCGGAGTCGGCCTTGGCTTCCTCGTAATCCCCCAACTGATCGTTGAGGTCATTGAGCTTGATGATCATGCGGCGGGCTTCTACCCGCGCGCCGTCCAGTGCATCCAGCTTCTGGTTACGGCTGCTGGCCTGACTGGCCAAGCCCAGGTAATTGAGTGCCTTGTAGTAATTGATCAGCAGTTTTTCATGCATCTGACCGGCGTAATCCGCCTGACGGGCGTTGGAAAACATCGCCAGGGTCTGATTCATGATGCTGGTGGTTTCCAGCTGTTCGGAAACCCGTTCTGCTTGTTCGAAAGATTGGTTACTGGCGGCGTAGTCGCCATCCAGATGCTGGATAACGCCCAGCTCCAGAAAGTACAACAAGCGGTCGGCGCCATTGGGCGACAGGGCTTGTTTGAGCTTGTCCTCCGACGCCTGAAAGTTACCTTGCTTGAGGTCGTTGTACATGGGCTGTAAGCCCGCGCTGTAGGTCGCACAGCCGTTCAGCCACAGCAGTAAGCAGGTAATGGTCAGGAATCTTGTGCAGTGTGACAGCACGCGATTTCTCTCCTTGAAAGCGGTGCAATCAGTCTAGCCGAGTGTGCCCAAGTGACCAATGGGTTTGTGGAAATCGCGGGTCTGGGGTCTGGGGTATGGGGTCTGGGGTCTGGGGTCTGGGGTCTGGGGTATGGGGTCGGGCGGGCGTGCAGCCTCTGGGGGCTGGCCAATAGTGTGGGAGGGAGCTTGCTCTCGATAAGCCATCGGCAGCAAGCTGCCTCCTACAAAACAGCAGCTCGTAGGCTGGGCCATGCCCGGCAATTGTTGGGCGGGGCCCAACCCACAAAAAGCAGATCGTAGGGTGTATTGGCCGAAGGCGTAATACACCACAACTGCCCGGCCTAAGAATTACTCCTTCGGCTCCAACCCCATGATTTTCAAAGGCTTTTCTTCGTCATCATAAAGCGCCTTGCCGTCCATCGGGGTAACCCGAGTGGTCAGCTCGGTGGCCAGCGCGTCTTCCTGCGCTTGCTCGGTCGAGGTTTGTACAAAGCCGCAGGCAATGCATTCGCGCACTTCCTCACCGGCGTCGTTTGAGAACATCACCGTCTTGTCCATTTCGGCGCACCGTGGGCACACCACGCCAGCAATAAAGCGGCGTGGGCGTTGAATGGCTTCGGACATCAGGCAGTTTCTCCTTCAGCAACGTCAATGCCGCAGTGGCGCAGCAGCGGTTCCACCGATGGCGCACGGCCACGGAAGTTTTCAAACAGCACTCCGGCTTCGCGGGAGCCGCCCTGGCTGAGGATCTCATCCAGGAAGCTCTGGCCGGTGGCCTTGTTGAAAATGCCTTCTTCTTCAAAGCGGGAGAAGGCATCGGCACTCAGTACTTCAGCCCACTTGTAGCTGTAGTAACCGGCGGCGTAACCACCTGCAAAGATGTGGGTAAAGCTGTGCTGGAAGCGGCTGAAATCAACGGTTGGCACCACGGTCACTTTCGAGCGCACGTCGTCCAGCAGTGCTTGTACATCGGCACCCTGATCGCGGAATTCGTGATGCAGGCGGAAATCGAACAGCGCAAATTCCAGCTGGCGCACGGTCGCCATAGCGGACTGGAAGTTCTTCGCTGCCAGCAGCTTGTCGAGCAGCTCCTGTGGCAGTGGCTCGCCGGTTTCGTAATGGCCAGAAATAAACGCCAGTGCTTCCGGCTCGTAGCACCAGTTTTCAAGGAACTGGCTTGGCAGCTCCACCGCATCCCAGGCCACGCCGGAGATACCGCTCACTGCGGCAACGTCCATACGGGTCAGCATGTGGTGCAAACCATGGCCGAACTCGTGGAACAGCGTGGTCAGCTCGTCGTGGGTCAGCAGCGCAGGCTGGTCGCCCACTGGCGGGGTGAAGTTACACACCAGATAGGCCACTGGCAGCTGCAGGCCAGATGCGGTGTTACGACGGGTACGGCACACATCCATCCAGGCACCGCCACGCTTTTTCTCGCGGGCATACAGGTCCAGATAGAACGACGCCAACTGCTGGCCGTCTTTATGAATTTCAAAGAAACGGGCGTCCGGGTGATAGGTATCGAAATCGGTCTTCTCGACGAATTCCAGATCGAACAGGTTCGATACGGTTTTGAACATGCCCTGAATCACGGTATCCACCGGCAGGTACGGACGGATGTCTTCCTGCGAAATGGCGTAACGCTGCTGACGCAGTTTTTCGGCGTAATAGCCCACGTCCCACGGTTGCAGGTCGTCGGCACCAAATTCTTCTTTGGCGAAGGCTTTGAGCTCGGCGATTTCACGCTCGGCCTGTGGCTTGGCTTTAACCGCCAGGTCATCCAGGAAACCCAGCACCTGATCGGCGGATTCGGCCATTTTGCTGGCCACCGACAATTCAGCGTAGCTGTTGTAGCCCAGCAGTTGCGCCTTTTCGTAGCGCAGCTGCAGGATTTCCTTCATCAGGTCGGTGTTATCAAATTGACCGGCGTTAGGGCCAATTTCAGAGGCCTTGGTAACGTTGGCGCGATACACCTCTTCGCGCAGCTCGCGGCTGTCGGCGTAGGTCAGAATCGGATAGAAGGACGGGAAGTCCAGCGTCACCACATAGCCGCTCAACTCTTTCTGCTGAGCCAGTTGGGCCAGTAGTTGTTTGGCGCTGTCTGGCAGACCGTCCAGCATGGATTCATCGGTAATGTGCTTGTGCCAGGCGTGGGTGGCGTCCAGTACGTTTTCGCTGAACTTGCTGGTCAGCTCGGACAAACGCTGGCTGATGTCGCCAAAGCGCTTCTTCTTGTCTTCCGGCAAATCCACACCGGCCAGATGGAAGTCACGCAGTTCGTTGTTGATGGTGGTTTGCTGCTGCACGCTCAGCTGGTCGAACTCCGGCGAGGCTTTCAGCGCTTTGTAGGCATTGCACAGCTCGGTGTTCTGGCCAATTTCAGTGCTGTACTGGCTCAGCAGCGGCAAACAGGCATTGTAGGCTTCACGCAGGGCTTCGGAGTTTTTCACGCCGTTGAGGTGGCCAACAGGCGACCATGCCTTGCTCAGTTCGTCGTCCCATTCTTCGATCGGCGCGGCGAAGTTATCCCAGCTCGGCGTCTCGCCAGAGGCTTTCAGCTCGGCCAGCAAATTGGCCAGACGCTCGCGATTGCGGTTCAGCAGGGATTCAATCGCTGGTTTGACGTGGGCAGGTTCAATCGCCGAGAAGGCTGGCAGAACCTGATTTTCGAGCAATGGATTCGACATAAGTGCGTTCCGATAATCACTGGGTCATGACGTACAGGGGACATCTGTTTAATCCGGTGCTCGCTCACAAAGAGCAGTTCAGAATTAAAAACATGTCCCCTACAGTATTTGGGCCGAATCGCGGGTTTTCAAGTAGCGCGGCGGTTTTCACCGCCGCAATGGTCAAGCCGCTGAATCAGCACGGCGACGGCGACCTCTCATCCCCAACAGTGAGATGGGCAGTAACAGCGGTAACAACAACCAGCCGCTGCCACCGGATGAACCGCCGGATTCCGAACCTGGCTCTGGCTCGGGTTCAGGCTCGGGCCAGCTGAGATCCAGCCCAGGCCACACATCCGTGATGCCGTCGCCATCGCTGTCACCCATATCGTGGCCGGCGACGGTCATCACGGGCGCTTCGCTGTCGCTGCCAAAATTCCAGTAGCCGCTGGCACCAGACGTCGCAAACCCCGTAAAGACCAGCCCGTTGCAACCATCTTGCTGGTTATCTGCGCACTGGATATCCGCCAGACTGGCAGTCGAGGCAACCTCGCGGTAACCCGCCAGTTCGTTGCCGATGGCATAGCGGTTACTGAAGTCGGAAGGCCAATAGGCTTCCGACAGATTCAAATAAATGCCCTCGCCGACCAGCGCACCAGTGAAGTTATTGCTGTGCTCGTCGTTCACGCGCACCAGGCTGATGACCCGCTCAAGCTGCGTTCCGTAGTTCAGCACCGGATCACTGTCCTGACCCAGCACTCCGCCAATGCGAGCGTAGTGATCAACCGCCGGGGCGGCCGCCACCGTTCCGGTGAGCAGCACATCACGAATACTGTCATAACTGCTGTTGCCAATCAGACCACCGAGGGTGCCGCCAATGTTGCCGTCCACCCATGCCGGCGCGGCGGTCATATCGACTTCGGCGTAGGCCCACTGCAACTGGCTGTTGTTGCTGTAGCCAACCACGCCGCCGGCCTGGGTAACATTTTGAGCTGTCGTGCGCACCGCCACCGCGGTAATGGCGCTGGCGGTTCCCATGCCACCCGCCACCGCGCCGGTGTAAGTACCATTGCGAATATCGGCATCCACTATCAGATTGCTGATGGCCGGACTGTCGTCCATAAAGCCCAACAAACCGCCCAGATATCGGCTGTCGTCGCCATCCATGGTGACTTGCGCCTGAATATTGCTCACCTGGGTACGCCAGCCATAGCCCAGCAAAGCCCCGCTGTTGTCGCCCCCTTGAATTGAAGCGTGCAGGATCAGGTCGTGAAGGTTGGCTTCTTCGGCGTAGGAAAACAGGCCAGTGAAGGATTCACCCGGGCGGTTGATGGTTAAATTCAGAATCCGGTGGCCGTTGCCGTTAAATTCAGCCGCCAGCTTCATGGCAAAGCCGTCGCCTATGGGCGCAAACCCCAAACCTTCGTTCCAGTAGGCATCGTCGGCATCAAATTCGCCGTTGAGGTTGGTGTCGAAGTTGAGATCGTTGGCCAATTCATAACCATGACAGCCCGCTTCCGGACAGCCATCGGAAACGCCGTAAAGGGTTTGGCCATATAGCATTTGCCAGCCACTGCTGTCGTCGTATTCATGGCGAATCTGATCGAGGTCGGCGAGGTCGTTAATTTCAATCAGGCCGTCATTATCAAGGTCGTAATCGTCGCGCTCTGCTGTGTTGCCAGACTGGCTGGCGGCAAGCAATAACGCACTCAACAGGATGTGATGAGGGTTCATGCGAGCTCCTTTCGCGGTGCTTCTGTGTTGTGTTTTTTATTTATCTTATTGTTAATTACAACGATATTATCACCGCTGAAAAAATCGAAAACCCATGGCGATAAAATGACCACACCGAGGCGGCAAAAATGCCAATTCGTTCTCATCCGCCAGCGGCCTTGTGACACCCTCCCGTCCTTTAACAAACTCGCGATGCATTGTTCCGCTGTTCTCCCTTTGCGGCGCACGTTTGCGGTGAAATACTGTCTCCCTAGGGCTGTTTCCTTAAGGCAGCCTCCCTGCTGTTGCTACCTGCCACTCTGGACCTTCCATGACCGAATACTTTATTCAGGCGTTTATTTATCTGGCCGCTGCCGTGGTGCTGGTGCCACTGGCCAAGCAACTTGGGCTTGGCTCGGTGCTGGGCTATCTGATTGCCGGGGTACTGATCGGCCCGGTACTGGGGCTGGTAGGCAGCGAAACCACCACCATTCAGCACTTTGCCGAGTTTGGTGTGGTGATGATGCTGTTCCTGGTGGGGCTGGAGTTACAGCCCAAAGCCTTGTGGGGCATCCGCGACCGGCTGTTCGGCCTCGGTGGTCTGCAAGTGGTGCTGACCAGCGCACTGGTTGCCGTGGCAGCCCATTGGCTGGGGCTGCAATGGCCCACCGCCGTTGCGGTGGGGATGATTTTGTCGCTGTCGTCGACCGCCATCGTGTTGCAGACCCTTAACGAGAAAAACCTCAACAAAACCGATGGCGGCACCAGCGCGTTTTCGGTGTTGTTGTTTCAGGACATCGCGGTGATCCCGATGCTGGCGCTGTTCCCATTGCTGGCGCTGCCCGAGCTGCAACAGGCAGGCTCTGCCGCCGCCAGCCACGGTGACGACCTCAGTCTGGTGGCGCATCTGCCGATGTGGGGCAAAACCCTCGCGGTACTGGCCTCGGTGGCTGCGGTGGTGCTGGGTGGCCATTTTCTAAGTCGGCCGCTGTTTCGGTACGTGGCCAAGTCCCATGCCCGCGAGATTTTTACCGCCACCGCGCTGATGTTGGTGGTTGGCATTGCAGCCCTGATGCACCTGGTAGGACTGTCACCGGCACTGGGGGCCTTTTTGGCCGGTGTGGTGCTGGCCAGCAGTGAGTTTCGCCATGAAATTGAAAGCGATATGGAGCCGTTCAAGGGGCTGCTGCTGGGGCTGTTTTTTATCACCGTCGGGGCCGGTGTCGACTTTGCCTTACTGGCCTCGCAGCTGCTGACCATTGTTGGGCTGACGCTGGCGCTGATGCTGGCCAAAGGTCTGGTGCTGGCGGCGCTGGCACGCTTGTTCAAGCTGAAAACCGGCGACCGCTGGCAGTTTGCCATGAGCCTCGCCCAGGCCGGTGAATTCGGCTTTGTACTGCTGACTTATGCCTACAGTGTGCACGTGTTGTCGGCCGAACAATCGCAGCTGCTGTCGTTGGTGGTGGCCTTGTCGATGTTCCTGACTCCGGCGCTGTTTATCCTGCTGGAGAAGGTGGTGTTTCCCAACCTGAGTCGCAGCGGCGATCAGCGCGACGCCGATGCCATTGAGCATCATGGTCCGGTGATCATTGCCGGAGTTGGCCGCTTCGGCCAGGTGGTGAATCGTCTGCTGGTGTCCAATGGCTTTGATACCGTCTTGCTGGACCACAAGATCAGTCAGATTGAGCTGATGCGCCGCATCAACGTCAAAGGCTATTACGGCGACGCCACCCGGCCCGACCTGCTGGAAACCGCCGGTATTGCCGAAGCCAGCCTGCTGGTGATTGCCATCGACGAGAAGAAGCACGTGCTCAATCTGGTGCGTTTTGTGAAGCGCCGCTACCCTCATGTCAAAATCATCGCCCGGGCGTTCGACCGGGGTCATCACTACAAACTGCAGGACGCAGGTGCCGATTTTGTGATCACCGAAACCTACTATTCGGCACTGGAAGCCGGTAGTCAGGCGCTACGAATGCTGGGTTACAGCGATATCGTCGCCGAACAACGCAAGGCGGTGTTCAACAAGACCGAAGCCCGTTTCCGCGAAAAACTGTACCTGAGCTGGCGCGATCAGGGCGGTGAAAAAGGCTTTAACGATCATTACCGGGGTCTGGTGATCAACCTGCAGGAAGCACTCTACAAGGCGATGCAAAAAGCCGATGAACTCGATACCGACGAAGCGTTTGAAGACGACACTCGCACCGTGATGCCGGTAGCCGAGTATGTATCGAGCAAGGCGGTGTCGGAGGTGGTGAAAGAGCGCAAGCGTCGGCAGCAAGAAGAACACAGCGACGAAGACGATAATTTACCGGCCTAGGGACCCGGTAGGCGATAACGCTGTAGGAGGGAATTGATTCCCGATGCTAGGGCTGTCCGTGTTTGTTCCAGGGCTTGGGGCTTGGCATGGCTACGATAGTTTCGAGAGCAAGCCCTCTCCCACAGCTATTTCACACAATTATTTCACACAGCTTTTTACCGCCGCACTCTCCCACAGCTCTCTCCCACAGCTCTTCAGACAAATAGGCTCAAGGCAGCGGTGTGTATTCCTGATCATCGCCCGGAATCGTGGCAAAACGCTGCTGCTGCCAATCATCCCGGGCCTGTTCTATTCGACTCCAGTCGAACGAGACAAAATTCCAGTTAATCCGTGGAATCGTTGGCCAGTGGTCGCCGCCCAGCATCAGGATTCGGCTGTGTTGCAGCGCAGTCACCATGTCTTCGGTGTCCAGCAGCAAAAAGTCGCCGTCACAAAACAGTTCGTCGGCCACCATGATCCGGCCTTCGAGCACATACACCGCGCACTCTTGCGCTTCTGTCGGGGCTTGCAGCAAGGCGCCGGTTTGCAGGGTCAGGTCGAGGTAACACATCGGGCTGTGGGTGTTCACCGGTGAGGTCTGGCCATAAGCAACACCGGCAATCAGGATACCGTTGACCCCGTCCAGCACTACGGCTGGCAGTTGATCACGGCGGTAGTGGTCAAAGGCGGGCTCGCAGTCGGCCTGTTGTGCCGGTAACGCCACCCAGGCCTGAATGCCATTCAGCTGGTGCCTGACACCACGCACCGCTTCGGTTTCGCGCTCGGAATGCACAATGCCCTTGCCGGCCACCATCCAGTTCACCTCTCCCGGCAGGATTTCCAGTTCGTTGCCCAGGCTGTCGCGATGAAGAATCGAGCCTTGCAGCAGGTAGGTGATGGTCGACAAGCCAATGTGCGGGTGTGGTTTCACGTTCAGGCCAGTACCCGCTTCAAAGGTCACCGGGCCCATGCGGTCGAAGAAGACAAACGGCCCCACCATGCGTTTTTGCCCATGCGGCAAAATGCGCGTCACGCTGATGCCATCCAGATCCCGTGTTTTGCCTGCCAACAAACGCGCCATGGTGCCCTCCCAAATCCCGTTTTACACCATGATTCCGAAGCCCCGTCAGGCGGTCAACCGGGAGATAGCAAGACACTCTGTTGAGGTTGTTTCCTGGGTTATTCGAAAGGTTGTTTGAGGGGTATCTGGGTGGTTGTTTCGATTACAGAACGATCTGTCCCTATAATGTAAATACGAACAATTATCGTTGACGAAACGCTAAAAAACACTTCAAATAATAACGATTCTCGTTATTGTCGGAGTATGCTGTGCGATACTGGCGTCGTTTGGTTCTTTTGTCATCCATCACCGGTTTAAGCTGTGCTGTCGGGGCACCATCCGCCCTTGCTGCCGCGGTGCCCGCCTCGCAAACCGCTGATTACAGCAGCGACGAAACCGACGACAGCCCGATGATGCTGCAACCTATGGTCGTCACCGCCAGCCGCACGCTGGAACCACTGGCCAACACCACCATGCGTACCCAGGTACTGGAAGGCGAAGACATCGAACGTCTGCAAAGCCGCGATCTGGCTGACGCCCTGCGACTGGTGCCGGGCATTCAGCTGCGAGAGATTCACGGCCGCACCGGCAAGGAAGTGCATCTGCAAGGCTTCAATGGCGACCGCGTGCTGGTGCTGGTCAACGGCCAGCCAGTATCTGCGACCACCGGCTCTACCGTCGACGTCACCCAGCTGACCGCACTGGACGTTGAACGCATTGAGGTGGTGCCTGGCGCGGCCTCTTCGCTGTATGGCAGTGCCGCCATGGGCGGTGTGGTGAACGTCATCACCCGCCAGCAGCCCAGTCAGCTGCGCTTGCTGAGCGAAGCCGGCAGCTACGGCGACGACGAACTCAGCGATAGCCTGGCACCACAACGCCACTATCTGGTCAGCGCCGGACTCAATTCAGAGGCCTGGAGTGGTCAGGTCAGCATCGACCGTCGGGATTCTTCAGAAGTTGACCTTAACCCCGATAGCTATGCCTCCAACGGTTTCGACGGCAGCAAAACCAACTCCAACGCACAGCTGGGCTATCACTGGAATACCAGCGATGCCAATAGTGGCGGCGTCAATGTCGGTGTCAGCCACTATCTGGAAGACCTGCAACAACGTCTGAGCGAAACCACCAACAAATACGAAGATCTGGTGCGCCGCGGCATTAATCTGTCGGCTTACCAGAACAGCGCCAACGGCCGCTTTGGCCTGACGGCCATGGCCCAGCAGCAGTACGACGCCACCCTGCAAGAAAACACCGACAGCAACATCGACGCCGGCCGCTTGCAACGTAAGGCTCACTATCGCCAGCAAAAAGTCAGTGCCGAGTGGGCTTCCGCCGGCGACCTGCTGTCGCTGGCGAACGGACCAACGCTGCAACTGGTGGCAGGCATCGAGCACTTTCGTGAAGACATCAAACAGCACAAACGCCAGTTAAAGCTGGGCGACCTGCAGGATTATGAAACCGATACCGACGATGCCTCCGACGGCGTTGTTGTTACCGACAGCATTACTTACACCGACATTGGCGATGGTCTGCTGGAGATGCGCTCAGTCGAGGTCGGTGGCAAGCGCAACAGCACCGATGTGTTCAGCCAGGCGACGCTCGGCCTGGGGCCAAAAAATCCGGATTCCGGCGCCGCTGACTTCACCATCGGAGTGGGCTTGCGGGCGCAATACGACAGCGACTTTGGCAGCCATCTGGCCCCTACCCTGAGTGCCCGTCAAAACTGGTCAATGGGCGGCGACTGGCAGCTGCAAACTCGCCAAAGCTGGGGAGCAGGCTACCGGGTCGGCAACCTCAAGGAACGCCACTACACCTTTGACCACAGCATTTATGGCTACATCGTCGAAGGCAACCCGGATCTGGAGCCAGAGCGTTCTGTCAGCACCCAGGCATCGGTACTGGTCACCAACAAGCACAGCTGGCATGTCGAAATGTCGGTATTCCAGAACCGCATCGGCGACCTGATTGAGACCGAAAACACCGGCACCATCGATCCCTCAACCGGCGCCACCATCTACAGCTACGGCAACATCGAAGAGGCCCGCACTCGCGGCTATGAGCTGTCGAGCCAATGGCAAATCAACCGCGACTTGCAGCAGCGGGTGTCCTTCAGCTACCTCGACGCCCGCGACCTCGGCAGTGATTTACCGCTGCCGAACCGCGCCAAACATCACGCCAAGCTGATCTGGCTGTGGGACGCCAGCGACAACATCAACCTCAACCTGATGGGTGAATACGAAGGCAGCTTCTACTCATCCGTCACCGAAACGGCGCTGGAAACCTCACCGGCCTACTGGCGCTGGGACCTCACCGCCAGCCTCAGCAGCGACTGGTACGGCTTTGACCAACGCTGGTTCGGCGGCATCAAGAACCTCACGGATAGCGTCCGCAGCGGCGATGACAACTACGACCGTCGACCCACCGAAGGCCGTTACATCTACGCCGGTTTCGACTTCCGATTCTAAAAAAAAGCAGCACACAACAACGAATTACCTATACAGAGAACAGGAGCCCAAGCAATGAACATCACCTCCAAACCCAACGCATTACTGATGGCCATGATGGCCGCCGTGGCCCTAACTGGCTGTGGTTCCGACAGCGATTCAGACGACAGCAGCGATAACGACAGTGACGTTGCCGCCTACACCACGTTGCAAGTGAATGCCGCCAGCTACACCGACTGGCAGTACGTTGACCTGGAATCCGGCGCCGTGCTGACACTGACCGCTGAAGAAGCGGCAGCATCAACAGAGTGGGATATCGCCCTGCGTCGTACCGCCATCATGCTGAACGGTGGTGATTCTGGCCCGGGCTCCGTACAAGCAGCCGTTGCTGACGCCCAGGACGAGTTCTATGACGACGAAGACGCAGCCAACGCCTCCGTGTTCCTGAATGCCGATGCCGATATCGAAGCCGAAGCCCTGAGCGTTGCCTACGACACCAGCACTCTGACCTACCAGGCTGACGCCAACGAACCAGCCACTACCGACTGGTACAGCTACGACTTCACTACCCACACCATCAGCGCCGATACCAGCGTTGGCTACCTGCTGCGTCATGCCGATGCGGCAACCTACAGCAAGGTGTTCATTACCGAAGTCAGCTCTTCCGGCATCAGCCTGAGCTACGTCACCCAGGCCGCTGACACCGTTCAGTTCGCCGAAACCGAAGTTACTTTCAGCGCCACCTTTGCCGATGACGCCAGCAGCTCCGACGCTACCCTGATCTGTCTGGATCTGGATACCGCAGCCGCCGTCGACTGTGACAGCAATGAGGATTGGGAATGGATGTACCAGTACGACGCCGCCAACCGCGCCGTTAACATCTGGACCAACGGCGGCGTATACGGCTCTGGCAATGCCGCCGTGTTTGGCCCGATCAGCAGCACAGACCTGGCCGACTACACCAGTGCAACCAACGTTAACGGCTACGACATTTCCAGCCACTACAGCACCGACAGCAGCACTGGCCTGTTTGCCGAACAAAGCTGGTACGCCTACAACCTGGAAGGCGCACACAAGCTGTGGCCAAACTTCCGTACCTACCTGATTGACCTCGACAGCAGCGACGAAAGCAGCGCCCAAATTGCCCTGCAAGTGTCTGACTACTACAGCCTGGGCGACTCCGGCAGCCCGGAAATCCGCTTCCGCACCCTGGCCACCGAGGAATAAGCATGACCACGCCACTCGATTTCAAATCACTGCCGTTGGCAGAAGCGTGGCAACGGCTGGTCGAAGACCAGCCGAAACTGCGTATTCGTGATGCCGCCGAATTGCTGGACACCAGCGAAGCCGAACTGCTGGCCAGCCAACTCAATGGTGGCGAGTTCCAGCAGCAAACCGTGCGTCGTCTGCAAGGGCCGTTTGGCCCCTTGCTGAAGCAGCTGGACCAGGTTGGCGAAGTCATGGTGCTGACCCGCAACGCCGCCATGGTTCACGAGAAAACCGGTCAGTTCAAAGACCTGACCCTGCACGGCCCGGCCGAGCGCCAAATGGGTCTGGCACTGGGCACCATCGACCTGCGTCTGTTTCTGAACCACTTCGTGTTTGGTTTTGAAGTGGAAAACCAGACGCCTCATGGCCTGCGTCGCAGCCTGCAATTCTTTGACGCCAGCGGCACCGCCGTTCACAAGGTTTACGCCCGTGACGGCAGCGACCTGAACGTTTGGCAGCAACTGGTGAGCGAGTTCCTCGCCGCCGACCAAAGCGCCGAACTGAACACCACCGCCGTGGTGGAAGAATCGCTGCTGGGCGCGCCGGTAGAGCTGGACGCCGACGCCCTCAATCAGGACTGGAAAGCACTCAAGGATGTGCACCACTTCCAGGCCATGCTGAAAAAGCACAACCTCAATCGCGTACCGGCCTACGAGGCCATCGGCAACGAATTTGCCATGCCACTGGCCACGGAAGCCTTTGAGCAGGCGCTGGAAAGCGCCCGCGAAACCCAAATGCCAATCATGGTGTTTGTTGGCAACAAGGGCTGCATCCAGATCCACACCGGCCCGGTTCACAACCTCAAGCGTTTGGGCCCGTGGTTCAACGTACTGGATGACGGTTTCAACCTGCACGCCAGCACCGACCAGATTGGCTCTGCCTGGCTGGTACGCAAACCCACCAGCGACGGCATCATCAGCTCGCTGGAAGTGTTCGACCGTAATGGCCAACAACTGGCCATGCTGTTTGGTCAGCGCGAAAACGGCCAGCCGGAACGCAGTGAATGGCGCACCTTGCTGCAAAGCATTGCCAGCCTGCACAAGCTGGACATCCCGCAGGAGCAAACCGCGTGAGTGCCGACACCATGAATCTGAAAAAACTGCTGGGAGCAGCCATCTTGCTGTTGGGGTTGGCCGTATTACTGGCCGCCCCCAAAGCCGATGCTGCCACCCCGGAGCAGGGCCAACGGGTCGTCAGTATTGACGGCTCGATCACCGAAATCGTTTATGCACTGGGCCAGCAACAACAGCTGGTGGGCGTTGATACCACCAGCCGTTACCCGGTCGAAGCCCAGCAACTGCCGCAGGTAGGTTACATGCGTCAGCTGTCGGTAGAGGGCATCCTGTCGCTGCAACCGGATCTGATTCTGACCACCGAAGACGCCGGCCCGGCCAGCGTGTTTGAACAGCTGCAAGCCGCCGGTGTGACCATTGTGCGCACCCGCAAGGACTACAGTCTGGAAGGTGTGCTGAACAAGGTCGACGTGGTCGCCAAAGCTCTGGGCCAACCCGCCACGGGCAACGCCCTGAAACAGCAAATTGAACAGCAAGTCCGCAAGGCACTGGCCCGTATTCCGGACCAGCCAGCACCGGCGACGCTGTTCCTGTTAGGCGCTGGCAACCGGGGTTTGATGGCCGCCGGTCACGGCACCCAGGCCGAAGCCATGCTGCAAATGCTGCATACCCGTAACGCGGTGGACTACCCGGGCTACAAGCCCATCAGCCCCGAAGGCGCAATTCAGGCGGCACCGGAGGTGGTGATTGTTGGCCATACCCAACCGGGCGCAGCGGATCAGGTCAGTGAAACACTGGCGATGACACCGGCGATGCAGCAACAGCGCATTCACGCGGTGGACGTCAGTCTGACACTGGGCTTTGGCCCACGCCTGCCGCAAGCGATAGACCAGCTGGTGGATCTGATCTGGTATCCACAGTCCCTGCCATCTGAAACGGCTACCGCCGAGTAATCTGTGCCATGACCACCGCCTCAGCCGATTCTGTTCGTAGCAACACGACGGACAACAACGACAGCAACAGCAGCACCTCAGACAGCAGCACACCTATTGTGAACCGCCAGCGGCTGTTGTGGTTGCTGTTGCTGAGTGGCCTTGGCGCAGGAGTCGTGATTGCGCTGTGCTGGGGGCCGGTGGCAATCAGTCCCTCACAGGTGTTCGATTCGTTGTGGTCGTTGCTGCACGGTGATGCCATTGCCGGTTCCAACGACTGGGTTGTGCGCGAGCTGCGTTTACCCAGAGTGTTACTGGCGCTGTTGGTCGGTGCCGGTTTGGCGGTGGCGGGTGTGGTCACCCAGGGCGTGTTCCGCAATCCATTGGCCGACCCCGGCCTGATTGGAGTTGCCAGCGGTGCCGCATTGGCAGCGGTGGCGGTGATTGTGCTGTCGGATTCGATCCTGTTTTTCTGGGCCGATCTGACCGGTCCATTGGCACTGCCATTGGCCGCTTTTGGTGGCGGCTTGCTGGTCACCTGGGTGATGTATCGGCTCGGCACCTGGCGCGGTGAAACCCAGGTCGCCATGCTGTTGCTGGCCGGGGTCGCCATCAACGTATTAACCGGCGCGGCGACCGGCGTGCTGACCTATCTGGCCGACGACCAGCAACTGCGCAGCATGACCTTCTGGTCGATGGGCAGTCTGGCTTACGGCCGCTGGCCGGAAGTGATGGCCATGAGCCTGTTTATCCTGTTGCCCGTGCTGCTGTGCCTGCGTTACGGCCGTGCGCTGAACGCCATGCTGCTGGGTGAACAAGTGGCTGGCCATCTGGGCCTCGATGTACAACGCTGCAAACGCTGGCTGCTGGCCGCCGCCGCACTGATGGTCGGTGCCGGTGTGGCGGTGGCAGGCATTATTGGTTTTATCGGCTTGGTCGTGCCGCACTTGCTGCGCCTGATCATCGGTCCGGATCATCGCCTGTTGCTGCCAATGTCGGCGCTGGCGGGCGGTCTGCTGCTGTTGGTAGCCGATACCCTGGCCCGCAACGTTATTGCCCCGCAAGACTTGCCAGTCGGCTTGTTGATGGCCTTGATTGGCGGCCCACTCTTCCTGTCGATGCTGCTGCATCAAGTCCGTGGCCGTATGGGCTAACAGAGGGTCATCATGTCTGACGTTATCCAAATCGAACCTGTGTCCCGCCCAGTAGAACAAGCCGAGCTGCTGACGCTCGACGGCGTGGCAGTAGAACGCCATGGCAAACAACTGCTGCACCCTACCCGGCTGACGCTGGGCTGTGGCGAGAAACTGGCCATTCTTGGCCCCAACGGCGCGGGCAAATCGACCCTGCTGAAATGTCTGGCCGGTGATATCCGCGACTACGCTGGCCACATTCATTTCGACCAGCAACCGCTGACAGCGCTGAACGGCAATCACCGCGCCCGTCGCATTGCGGTGATGCCGCAACATGCTGAAATGATGTTCCCGTTCCGGGTCAGCGAAGTAGTAGCCCTTGGCCGCACGCCCTTTACCGATGAAATCGTTACCCGTCACTGGCAGGAACGGGCCATGCAACTGACCGAATGCTGGCACCTGCGCGACCGTCGCTATCCCAGCCTGTCCGGTGGTGAGCAACAACGCGTGCAACTGGCCCGGGTACTGGTGCAAATCTGGCAAGCGCTGGAAAACGCCACCGACAACCATCTGTTACTGCTGGACGAGTGCACCTCGGCCCTCGACCCAGCCCACCAGCACAGCATCATGGACGCGGTAAACCGATTCGCCACATCCGGTGTTGGCGTGATCGCCGTGATGCACGACGTCGCCCTTGCCGCCAGCTGGGCCGACACCGTTGTGCTGCTGAAAAACGGCGCAGTGATGTACCACGGGGACAGCAGGGGGCTCACCGACGCCCAACTGTTGGCAGACTGCTACGACCTGCCCATTGAGCTGGCCAAACGCCACGCCGCCAGCAACGCCCTCTGGATGTAGCGCCAGACCAGCAAACCATTCGCGGCCAGAAATTCTCATAACCAGAAATTCTCATCGCTAATAACCACGAGCCGCACCCATAAAAAAACCGGATGTTCCATGTGGAACATCCGGTTTTTTAAAACGATGCTGGCGCTAGCGCGCCAGCAAATCAGGCATCCAGAAACGGATAGTCGGTATAACCCTCGGCACCCGGGGTATAGAAAGTGTTCTGGTTTGGCTCGTTCAATGCCGCACCGGCTTTCACACGCTCCGGGAAGTCCGGGTTAGCCAGTACCGGCACACCAAAGGCAACAGAGTCGGCTTGCTTGTCGGTAATGGCCTGAGCCGCTTCTTCGGCGCTGTAACCCATGTTCACCATCAAGTGGCCCTTGTAGTTTTCCCGCGCTGGCGTCACCACATCGGCTTTTTGCACACCGAAGAAATCCGCTCGCATGATGTGCAGGTAAGCCAGATCAAAGCGATTCAGTTCTTTCGCCAACCAGGCCGTCCAGCCCACGGGGTCTTCGGTTTTCATATCCTGGAAGCTGTTCAGTGGCGACAAACGCAGGCCAACCTTATCGGCACCAATTTCTTCGGTAACGGCCGTTAGTACCTCAAACAGGAAACGGGCACGGTTTTCAATCGGGCCGCCGTACTCATCCGAACGGGTGTTAGCACTTTCACGCAGGAACTGGTCAATCAGGTAGCCATTGGCACCGTGTACTTCAACACCGTCAAAACCGGCCTTGATGGCGTTGGCCGCGGCCTTACGGAAATCTTCCACAATGGCGGCAATTTCTTCTTTGGTAAGCGCCCGTGGCTTGGTGTATGGCTTTTTGCCTTCCGGGGTGTGGGTTTCGTCGTTAATGGCAATGGCCGAAGACGATACCGCTTCCTTACCACCGTTTAGCAGCGGATGCGCTGCACGACCGGCGTGCCAGATTTGAATCACAATTTTGCCGCCCTTGGCGTGTACTGCGTCGGTTACCTGCTTCCAGGCCGCCACTTGTTCGTCGGAGTAGATACCCGGGTCGTTACCAAACGCCGAGGTTTCCGGGCTGACCATGGAGCATTCGGTGATCACCAAACCGGTGCTGGCACGCTGGCTGTAATACTCGGCCATCAGCGCGTTCGGAAGATGGCCTTCGGCACGGGCACGGGTCAGCGGCGCCATGGCAAAGCGGTTGGCCATGGCAATAGAACCGGCATTAACCGGCGTAAACAGGGATTCGGTGTTCGACATGATCGATCTCCAGGGCATGTATGTACCGACACTATATGGGCCTTGCGAGTGGGATTTTCAGGGGCCATTTTGGTAACAGACCGTTGCACTGGTGTATCGGTCTGGCAGCGCTGTCAGGGGCGCTGCGCTATCAGCTCAAGCGGTATCAACAACGCCCATGAACCTTGCGTTCAAGGCCATCCGGCGGCACAGTGCAACAACAAAGAGCCACACCTACACCCATACCATGGCTGTTATCAGCCCTGCCAATAACAATCATCAGCCGCGACGATGACGGAGTTTCCATGAGCAAAAGCGTACGCCCTTACCAGCAACACACCCCAAAATTGGGCGAGCGCGCCTTTGTCGATTGCAGTGCAGTGGTCATTGGCGATGTGGAACTGGGCGACGACAGCTCGGTGTGGCCATTGGCGGTGATTCGTGGCGATATGCACAAGGTTCGCATTGGTGCCCGCACCAGCGTGCAAGACGGTGCCGTGCTGCACATTACCCACGCGTCCGACTACAACCCCGGCGGCTACCCACTGATCATTGGCGACGACGTCACCATTGGCCATCAGGCCATGCTGCACGGCTGCACCATTGGCAGCCGTGTTCTGGTAGGCATGAAGTCGATGATCATGGACGGTGCGGTGGTTGAAGACGAAGTCATTGTTGGTGCCGGAGCAACCGTGACGCCAGGCAAGGTACTGAAAAGCGGCTGGGTTTACATGGGCACCCCGGCCAAACCGGTGCGCGAGATTACCGACAAGGAACGCAGCTTCTTCACCTACGGTGCCGGTAACTACGTGAAATTAAAGGACAAGCACCTGGCCGAAGGTTACGACAAGGACGACTGAGTCATTACCGAAGCGATTACCACGAACCTGACCGCCCTTCGTACCGCAAGTCTGACAGCTACGCGGGATTTGTCGGCAGCCCAGCCGCTGTCTATAGTGATGAGTCCCCTGCTGCCAGCGATTCATCTGTTTTCATTCGCCGAGGTTCCCCATGACTGACATCTGCATGTTCCCGATTCCGGACTGCGTGACCTTCCCCGGCACCGTATTCCCGCTGCACGTGTTTGAGCCGCGCTACCGTCAGATGATCCAGCACTGCCTCGACAACGACGCACTGGTCGCCATTTGCCACACCGAAAAACTGGTCAGCCTTGGCAAGCCCAATGACAATCTGAAAGCTGCGTTGCGCTCCAATCAGGCCACCTACAAGCCCTACCCGGTGTTTTCTGCTGGCCGCTGCGAATTGCTGGAAACCACCGACGACGGCCGCCTGTACCTCAACGTGCACATTGAACAACGCTTCAAAGCCATCGCCGAAAAGCAGACCCTGCCGTTTATGGTGTTTGAGTGCGAACCCTTTGAAGACCGGGTACTGGACGACGAAGAACAGCAACTGGCGGAACAGCTGCACGAGAAAATTCTGAAACGACTACAGGCGCTGGCGCAAAACGAACCAGCATTGCAAGAAGCCATGCCGATTGAACTGTGGGCCACTAAAACCCCGATGGAATTCAGCTTCGAGCTGTTTGGTGTGCTGTCGTTTGGCGCCGAAACCCAACAACAGATCCTGGAAATGGATTGCGTCACCGAGCGGCTGGCGTACGCGCTGGAAATGCTCAATCAGGCCAGCGAATAAACGCCAGCCTGTTCAACGCGCCTGTCTTGAATATATTCACAACGCATAGGATGGGCACTTGTGCCCATCAAGCCGATTTGCCACCACAACAAGCACTCTCTGCCTTCGCCACAGGCCCGGCCGACGCACTGCACGAAGAGCCAGCAGCCGACGGCGCACAACAGCTGCTACTGACCTCTGCCCCGCTTGCCAGGCTGGCCCGCGCATCACGCAAAATGCCCCAGGCAGAATGAATAATAATCAGCGCCACCAGCGTGGCGATCAGCCAGTCCGGCCATGGCGATTCAAACCACACCACCAGTCCGGCCGCCACCAGCACACCGACATTGGCGATCATATCGTTACGGGAGCAAATCCAGCTGGCACGCAGATTAATGTCGCCAGAACGGCGGCTGAACAACAAACCAAAACACGCGGCATTCACCACCAGCGCCAGCGCTGCAATCCAGCCCATGGTATCGGCTTCCGGTGTGCTGCCCTGACTGATGCGCCAGCCCACATGCACCAACACCCCCACACCCAGAACCATCTGCAACGAGCCATTCAGCAGCGCCGCGCGGGCCTTTTCAGTCACGCCGCGCCCCACCGCATACAGGCTCAAGCCGTACACCAGTGCATCGGCCAGCATATCGAGCGAATCGGCCATCAGGCCACTCGAGCGGGCCATCCAGCCAGCGCCAAACTCGACCACAAACATGGCCGCATTCAGCACCAACACCGTCCATAACAAGGTTCTTTGGCTTTGGTCTTCGGCCGACGGCCCACAGCAACCGGACATAACACACTCCTTCGGGGATTCCCGATCATTGACAGGAGCATGCTAAACCTTCAAGTCACTATAAGGTCAATCACCACAAGCCGACGGATGTAACCTCGCCGCAAACACCTTAATCCGCCACGCTGGTGTACATGCCGGTGATGCTGTCCATCTTCTTCAGAATGCTTTCCATGGTGGTATTGATGTTGGCCGGTACCGGCTCCTTACCAGCACTCAGGTCCAGACCCGGAGACGCAAAACGCCAGTACACCGACACCGAGTCCAACTCCTTGCTGATCTCGGCGGTGTTCAATGGCGACGCTTTCAGCTCATCCAGCGTTTTAAGAAATTCTTCCGCCGACTGCTGCAATTCTGCCGCCTGATTATCGCGGTCGACCCCCCAATAGATGGCGCTGTAAGCCTTGGCGATACGCTGCGACAACATGCTCTGGCGGCCCGACAAATTAACGATATCGGCGACGTGATGACCCGACTCCTTCTCAATCGCCTGCGCCAACGCATGAGACGCCGTCAGCAACTGCTGGCTAAGCGGTAACAGCTCCGCAGCGGCCTCCCGCGACGTCATTGCCGACATGGCCTCCGGCTGAAACGCCATCCAGACATCGTCCACGGCCAGCCAGTCGGACTCCAGCGAATGCGATTCGGCGTAACCCTTAAGCTCCTTCAACTGCTTCTGAAACAGCTCGACCGACTCCATCCGCTCGGCATTGGCCTTGTCTTCCCGCACACCAGCGCCATACAAGAGGTAATTCTTCATCATACGCTGGCTCAACATGCGCTGACTGGCAGCCATATCCATCGCTTCAAACTCGCTCAAGGCATGAGCGCCAAGCGGCAATAAACCGGCCAGCACAGTGCTGATCAGCAGACCAATACGTAGAGATTTCATCGCGACAACTCCGTAAACACGAATCCAGAACTGAGAACGACCACACACAGTGGCTCGGGAAAGGGACATTAAACCGAAAAAGGGGGGAATTCACCCCAAATGAGAGTATTTTTCAATCAATCCTTGGCATGGATCGGGTCGGCCTCGCATTTTCCTGACCGCCCACGGGATTTATTTCCAGCGGCCTGAATCACACAGCACAGAACCAAGCCCATGAGAGCGATATGAAAATCCAGCAACTCGCCAAACAAACCGGCATCAGCAGCCAAACCATCCGCTACTACGAACAGATCGGCCTGCTGCCCGAGGCCAAACGCGGAGAAAACGGCTACCGCAGCTACGGCGACAGCGATATTGAACGACTGGTATTTATCCGGCGCTGCAAAGCCCTGCACATACCACTGGCCGACATGAAACGCCTGGTGCAACTGAAATCGGACGCCGCCGCCCCCTGCGAAGAAGTTGACCGCATCATCCGCAACCAACTGGTGGAAGTGCAGCATCGGCTGGAAGAACTTCAACAGCTGGAAGCCACGCTCAAAGCGTTATCCACAGGCTGCCACAACGACACCGTATCGAACTGCGAAATCATGAAAAAGCTGGCCACCAGCGAACAAGCGGAATGACCATCGGCAGCAAGCTTCCTCCCACAACCATGCAGAATCGTAGGATGTAATAGCGGAACGCGTATTACATCAGAACCAGTAGCGCGCATTTAGCAAGCCAGCGCCTGCAGCCCGATAGCACCTGGCAAATGTGGGAGCGAGCTTGCTCGCGAAAAGACCATCGGCAGCAAGCTACCTCCCACAGCCATGCAGTATCGTAGGATGTAATAGCGGAACGCGTATTACATCAAAGCCACGGCACACCGGCTCATCTCCTCTCAATTAAGGCAAACGAGCCTGCACATGCCCGGGCAACCACTGCAACGACCAACGACGCGCCACCTGCCACCACGCCGACAGCAACAACAACGCCGAGCCCAGCAGCAAACCCACCACTGCATAGCCCGCCTCGCTGGACTGGTACACCCCTTCAAACAAGGTGTAAAACGCAAAAATCACATACGCCAACGACGACACCATAAAGGCCCGGCGATCAATCACCAGCGACAGCCACACCAGCAGCAAATAAATACCCACCACCAGCCAGGACGCCAAACTGTCTGCGCTTTCACCAACCATCTGCACGCCCATAAACAACGGGTGAACAATCAAAGGAGCCGACAGCAAATGCAGCCAGAAAGCCACATCCGAGCGATAACTCAAACGCTGGCGATCCGACAGATCCCACCACATCGCAAACGCAAAGGTCGCGACACCCGCCAGCAAGAACAAACTCCACAGCCAGGACTCCGGCCAATACTCCACCACCAGACTCAGCAAAAACCCCATCACCGTCGCGGTTAACGCCGCAATAGTCACCGGCACCCGAAAACGCCACCAATGCAGTCCCACCAACAGCGCCATCAGCAACAGCCCGGCACTGCCATACAAATCTGACTCACGGACTTCCGCCGCAGTCAAAGCGCCAAACACCAGAACATGCCCCAGCCCCGCCACATAGCTGATCAACAAAGCCACCGCTGGCAACGCCATACGACGGCGACGTACAAAATACTCCGACAGCCCCCAGGACGCCGCCGCCACCGCCAAACCGGGAACAATATCCCCGGACATCAGCATCCACAGCGACACCAACACCACCGTGCAGGCAATCACCACAAAAATATCGTTAAAGCCCGTCAGCAGACGAAAGCTCTCCTCATCCACATGCGGCGTCGCCCGCCGCTGCTCCACCATGCCGCGAAAACGCTCAACCGCCTGACGATTAAACACCCCCTGCTGAACCGCCGACTCCAGATCTTCATCCGTGTACATAACACTCTCCTCAATAGACCACAGCGATCATAAAGGCTGACAGAACCCCGTGATAGACAAGAACCAATCTCAAACACAGAAATGCAAAATACGTAACGGGATTCGAGAAAAAGAAGGGCGGATAGAAGAGAGAAAAGAAAGGCAGATGAGTGGGTATGAGCCGAATAGCCACTCTATTCGGCTTGATTATTGAGCCGAATAACCACATTATTCGGCTCATCGTTCAAAAAACACTCGATACTCATGCAAACACACTGGATCTGGCAACACAGCAACTGGCCCGACTTCCACTGGGATGAACAGCAAGTTCAGCCCCTGCTTAGAAGCGTGCGCATGAACATCGGCGTCCTGATTGGCAAAACCGGCGAGCAAACCAACCCGGCTCAATCACTGGATACCTTGCTTGCCAACGTGCTGTCGTCATCCGCGATTGAAGGTGAAAAGCTCGACGCGCGCTCTGTACGATCGTCACTGGCCCGCCGCATCGGTGTGGATGAACAGCAACCCTCCCCGGTAAGCGAGCAGTCCGAAGGCATTGCCCAGATCATGGTCGACGCCATTCATCAGGCACACACACCACTGACCCTTGAACGCCTGTTCCAATGGCACCACTGGCTGTTTCCGGCCCCGGAAACCATGATCCTCAGCCGTCCTGAACACATCGGCGAATTGCGTGGTGATAGCCCAATGCAGGTGGTGTCAGGCCGCGAGGACAATCCCACCGTCCATTTTGAAGCACCGCCCCGTGATGTACTGACAAACGAAGTCGAACGTTTTATCGACTGGTTCAACAGCAGCAGTGCAGATGCCCTGCTTGACCCGCTACTGCGCGCTGCATTAGTACACCTGTGGTTTGTCACCTTGCACCCGTTCGATGACGGTAACGGTCGTATCACTCGCGTACTGACCGATATGGTACTGGCTCAGGCCGACGAGCAAGGCATTCGCCTGTACGCCATGTCTGTTGCGATACTGGAACGCCGCGCCAGCTACTACGAGATACTGGAAAATACCCAGCGTGGCGATCTGGATATAACGAAGTGGATACTCTGGTTCCTGCAAACCCTCGACCACACCATTAGCCAGGCACAACAACACATCGACCGCACACTGGCCAAAACCCGCTTTTGGCAGCGGTTCCACGATGCCGGGTTAAGCAAGGAACAGATCAAGGTACTCAACCGCCTGCTAGATGGCGGCGAAAACGGCTTTGAGGATGGAATCAGTGCAGGCCAATACCAAAAGGTCGCCAAGGTGAGTAAAGCCACCGCCACCCGACACCTTGCCGACTTACTCGACAAGGGCTGTATCGAAAAACTGCCGGGTGGAGGTAGGAGTACGAGATATACAGTAAATCTGTAACCCTGGGAGCGCGGGCCGCTGGCCCGCAAGATTCATACATTAGCTGTGTAACCAACCACTTTATCTATCCTTGGGATAATTTCGCAGCAGCTTTCCACATAAAGGCAGGCATGGGCTGCTCCAGTTCCCATGTAATATTCATTGGTTGCGAGCCTGTGTGAGCCACGTAATTCACACAGCCCAAATTCACGAACCCCATGGTACGGCCATCAATGCCTTTTGCCCTTTCACGAACGAACAGCACGCATTTCTTTCCGTTAACTTTTTGATTTATATAGCTTAAACCTACTCCTTTATCTGGCCGTGCACTGTTCTGCGTTTGCCAATGGAATAGCGTTTCTGTGACGGCGTAATCGTGGTACATCACAGCAGGAGAGAAGTGTTTTTCGGATTTTTCCAAAGTCACAAACATCAGCTCAACATCGCTATCTTTGATGGCTAAACGTCCTTCGCGGGAGGTCGATTTTTTCTCAAATGTAGAAGCAGAGAAGCCCGCCAATATTTGCTCACGGGTGTAGCGGCTATGAACCTTAAGTGGGGCATCATAAGCTGTCATCGGTGACTGCTCGACGTGATCCATTTGTTCTATAAGGTGCTTCAGAACCGTCGTCAGCTCTTGCTGCAAAGGTTTATTGGCCAAGGCAGATAAGCTGCTTTCTAGCGAATCAAAACCACCTTCAGAGCCCGATTTTTCCCAGAAGGCGTAATGTGTCATCAGCCCATATGCTTGCTCATCTTCTGTTTCCAATGGCATACGGAAGTTAGAACGACACAAGCGTTGTAAGAATTGAAGGTAATCCAGACTGGTGCAGACCATAAGATGCGAGTAAATAGCACGCCCATATGCGGCTACTAGCTCATCGCTTGCTGAAGGTTCGTTCACTTCATTCAAGGCACTTTCGACTAATGCACTCCAACCTCGAAGATTGCCAACCTTCAATCGATAAATATCCTCTAGCTGTACCTGAGGGTTGATCGTCAGAAAATTTTCGAGTGTTGGTTCTAAGTTCGTCTGATGCGGGAAATTACGAATCAACTTCCGCAAGCCATTGAGGTTCAAAACGGCAGCAGAAATATTCTTCAGCACTTGCTCCTGCGTTTGCTTGTCAATTTGCAGCTGACAGCCTGCCGGTAAATGTGGGAAACCATCTTCAACTTCTGATTTGATCGACGTCTGAGTTTTTCCGACCAAAGCCCGCAGGCGAGAAGCGAAGTCGTACTCCGCGCGCGACTGCCCAACGAAATCGAGCACAGTGCAGCTGTCTTTGCCTTCTTTAAGGCGTAGCCCTCGGCCTAATTGCTGCAAGAAAACAGTTAAAGATTCCGTAGGACGCAAAAACAACAAGGTATCAACCTCGGGAATATCGACACCTTCATTGAACATATCGACAACGCACAAAATGTTGATGGCGCCACTGCGCAGCTCAGCACGAAGTTGGTCACGATCAGAACTGTTTGCAGACGTTAGAACAGCTGCTTTAAAACCTCTTTGCTTGAATTGCTCAGTCGTGAATTCCGCATGGCTTTGGTCAACGCAGAATGCTAACGCTTTGAAACTCGATAGGTCCGTCAGTAACTCTTCCATGGTCGCGATAATTTTCTGAATCCGTTCAGGGTGTTCACGATAAAGCCGGCTCAACTCTGCTTGCTCGTATTTTCCCTGCTTCCATGGAACAGCCGTTAGGCTTACATCATCGTGGATCATGAAGTAATGGAACGGTGACAGTAAGCGCTGATTGACGGCTTCAGGTAGGCGAATTTCAGCCGCGACCCGATGATCAAAATCGGCCAATATATTCTCGCCATCTTGGCGCTCTGGCGTCGCTGTCAGGCCGAGCAGAATATCAGGGCTGAAGTGCTCCAATATTTTTCGGTATGAGCTAGCTGCGACATGATGGACCTCATCAATCACGATAAAGTCGTAGTAATCGGTGGAAAGATTTAGCTGCTCATTGGCGAGTGCATTGTTCAGCGTTTGTACCATTACAAACAGCTGCTCGTATGATTCAGGGGTTTGCCCCGAATGCCACAAGTCACCCCACTTGCGATCTCTTAGAACAGCGCGATAACTCGCTAGCGCCTGTTTCAGAATTTCTTGTCGATGCGCAACAAACAGAAATTTGGCCGCCGGGTGCTGTTTTACATAACGCGCAAAATCAAACGCCGATATCAGGGTTTTTCCGGTGCCAGTCGCTGCAACAACTAAATTACGTTTACGACTATGAACCACCCGTTCTACATCGAGCTTTTCTAAGATTTCTTTCTGATGCGGAAATGGCGTGATGTCGAAGTAGATGTCAGGGCCGTTGTCTTCGCTGCTGCCTCGTTCAGCGCGAAGCGCCTGACGCAATTTTTGCTGACAAGGCTCCGAGCCGTCATACGGCTCAAAGTCTTTGGAATTCCAGTACACCTCAAACGTGTTCAGAGATTTATCCAGAATATGCGGGATTTCTTTCGAGGTAATTTTAAGGTTCCACTCCAAGCCACTGGTCAACGCTGAGTGGGATAGATTTGAAGAGCCAATATAGCCCGTGTGGAAGCCCGTTTTGCGCTTGAACATATAAGACTTCGCGTGGAGTCGCTCTCGCTGGGTGTTGTAGCTCAGCTTGATTTCTGTATTGGGCAGCGAAGACAGAAATTGGATTGCTTTGTAATCCGTCGCCCCCATGTAGGACGTCGTAATGACTTTGAGCTTACGGCCAGATTTCGTGAATTCCTCTAGCTCGTCTTTGAAGATTCGAATGCCGGTCCATTTGATGAAGGAAACCAGCAAGTAAATTTCATCGGCAGATAGAATCTCTCGCTTTATTTCGCCATCGAGTGACAGTTCCGCGTTACTACCGCAAAACAACTCGCTTTCTGAAAGCCCTGTTAACGGCGTTATACGATCAACGTGATTTTTAAGATTGGCCGCGACAGGATTCTGCTCTTGTAGAAATGCCGTCAAGATTTTCCCCTGCATATCCAGCAGGTTGCCACTTACGACAGAAGGGTCTTTGACTTGCTGAGCAACCCAGCCAATCAACTGATTGGCAAACTCCAACTTTGCTTGAACAGGATTCTTGGCGGGAGGCAGCTCGTCCAACGCGATCGTTAGCAGGTGAGTTAAAAAACGAGCGAGCCATAACGCAGCTTCTTCTTTGTCTAGGTCTCGTTCTCCGGCATAAAAGCCCGTTGCAGGCAGCGACTCTCTCAACGACTCTGTAATGAGCTGCTCGTAAATTCCCTGTTCCATCTGTCTCTCCTAAATAATAAACAGATAGTAACAGCGATAAGGTTTCAAAAAAGAATCAAAAAATACGTTATATCAATTAATCACCACCCATCTGATACCAAGTCAGAGAGCAGCAAGTCCCTAAGCCCCCAAGTTTGCAAAGATGGAAAGTCGTTCAAAAGAGACTCCGCAAACGAACGTACCGACTGATTCGAAGTCTCTCGATCGAAATCAAACGCCGCGTAAGACAAACCATTAGGCATCTGCACGTATATCGAGGCAGCCACTATTTCAGAAACTAATTCCGTCTCTGTTGGATCAAGCCGACGCCAATGGGTAACTCCGTCTTCGACATAATCGACGACCATGTGAACAAGCGTCAGACCAAGTGCAGTATGAATATCTTGGTCGTTAATCATTTTGGGAATCATAGAGCGTTAGTCCTCATCCACCACTTCAACAAACCCGTCCGCAGCAACTTCCGTGATGACATAACCCAGCCGGTTTACAACGCTGAACCCACTACAGAGCGTCGGCCATTCCTCACCACCGTCCAAGTAAGTCCATACACAATGTGGATCGGCTTCTAACGCTTGTTTTACCAATTCAAATTCTTTACCTGCAATGCCAAGCAAACAGCCGCCATAGGCTGCGTTGCTATCCAGAGGATTCGTTATTGGCCGGTATTGTTCGAAAAATTCGCGGTCGTTGATCGTTTTCATAGCGGTGCCTTTGCTAGAGGGAATACTCCTGGTCTAGCAGCACCTGCCGTTTAATCAACCACCTCCACCACACCCTCTGGCTCCAGTTGCGTTACCACGTAGCCTATCGCCCGTACGGTGGTAAAGCCGCAGCTGAGTACGCGGCTGCCGTCTTTCTTTTCAATCAGCGTCCATACCTGTTCGGGGGTTTCTTGCATAAAGGTCATCACGCGGTGGTAGTCGGGGTTTTCCTTACCCAGTAGCCAACCGTGGTAGTCGGCGTTGTTGTTGAACGGGTTGGGCATGGGGCGGTAGTCCTGTTGGAACTGTGCCTGGCTGATGGTGCGCATGGTGTGGCCTTTTTGTGGTCGGTGGCGTGGTTCTTGTTAGTGTGCTTCTTGTTAGCGGAGGCAGACACTACAGGAGTTTTGTCCTGAAGGCAGGTTATTAGGGGAACTGGCTTTGATATGGCTTTGGTCGCCATGACACCCCGCCGGAAAGCGGCTAGTCTTTCAGAACAGTTTTCGTACACGCACATGCATACGGTCATAGACACCGGAAGACGAACCGACAACAACCAGGGAGAGGTTATGAAGCAGGTAGACGCGACTCTTTTAACCATCGAGGATCTCAAGGCACTGGTGTACGGCGCTTGTTTCTGCGCTTCCGGCGGTGGTGGTCCCATCAGCATGGCGCTGACGTTTTTGCAGAAGATGCAGCAGCCTGTGCCGCTGGTGTCTTTGGAGCAGCTGGATCACAGCCAACTGGCGTTGGTGCCTGCCGATATGGGTTCACCCGATGCAGCGTTGAAGGGGCTGGGCTATACCGCGCCGGTGAATGCCTGCAAAACCCTGCGGGCGTATTTGCAGCAGCAACATCAGTCGGTCGGCTATCTGATGCCAATCGAGATTGGTGCGGTGAACAGCCTGATTCCGTTTTATCTGGCTGAACAACTGGGTTCGGGGCTGGCGGTGATCGATGCCGACCCGTCCGGCCGTTCGGTGCCGCAATTAAACGAGACCCTGCTGGATTTATCCCAACAGGCCATTTGCCCGGCGGCGGTGGCGTCTGATACACACACCAGCTCAGACAACAGTACGCCCCCTGCCCTTTGCCGTTATTCCGGCGAACCCTATCACTCCGAGCTGATCACCGAGCCGCTGTCGGCCACCGAGCTGGAAGACAAGGCCCGCCAGATTGTGTCCGGGCCAGAATACCAGCAGGTGGGCGGGCTCAGTTGCTATCCGTTGTCGGCGGAGTGGCTGGCCACAGCTCAGTCATCGTTAGTGACGGGTTCGTTGCACAAGGCGGTGAAAATTGGCCACCAGCTGTTGAAAAATACCGATGCCAGCCAGCTTTCAGCAGCACTGAGCGCCAATCAGATCGAGCATTATTTGTTGTTCCGCGGCACGCTGACAGACATTCAGAACCATACGGTGGGCGGTTTTGATCTGGGTAAGTTGGTGTTTGAAGGTGCCGCACCAGCGGATGGCGACAAGGCCAACAATGTCGATCAAGGCTCGTCCGGCACAGCCAAGCCGGCGTTCTGGGTCTACTATAAGAACGAGAGTCTGATTGCCTGGGACGTCCAGCAGCAACAGCCGCGGGTGTTAGCACCGGATTGCATCAATCTGCGGCTGGTAGAAACCCACGGCGACAAAACCGCCGGTTCACCCCTTTCGACCGCTGATATTGCCACTGGACAGCTGTGCGAAATCTGGGGAACGGCGTGCGCACCAGCGATGCGCAACAGCCAGTTGGTGGCGCGTGTTCAGCAGGACATCGCCCAGCTCAGTAGCCAGTTCCCTGAGCTCCAGTCGTACGACCTTGGCTATCGGACACTCAGTGACCTGAACGCAACGTCTTGATAACAGCGGTGAATATGGAACCAACACAGCTCGATCTGGAGTCCAGTCTGTTCTGGGGGCTTTGGCACAACTCCCCCGATAATATGTTCATTCTGAAGGTGCAACCTGACGACTACTACATCATGAGCACCAATCAGTCGCTAGCCTCCACCGTTGATCAGTCCATCATCGACATGAACGGCAAGCCGTTGCGCAGTATTCTGCCGCCGGATTTCTGGAATTTCGTCACTCCCAACTACCAGCGCTGCGTCGACGAGCGCAAACCCATCCAGTACGAAGAAGAAGACACATTCACCGCCGATACCATCACCTACTGGAGCACCTTGCTGTCGCCGGTGTTTGGTAGCGACGGCAATGTGGAATACATTTTTGGTATTTCCCGCAACATCACGGACCTTAAACACGCCGAACAGCGGGCCCAGCAGGCAGCCGAAGAAGCCGAGCGTGCCAACCGGGTAAAAACCGCATTCCTGGCCAACATGAGCCACGAGCTGCGCACGCCGCTGAACGGTATTCGTTCGGCCACCGAATTGATGGCTGAAGCCGACTCCCGCAATGAACAGTCGGAACTATGTGGGCTGATTTCTTCCGCCACCGACGCCATGACACGCCTGACCAGCGATATTCTGGATTATGCCCGCATCGACTCCGGCCATCTGCGGATGGAATCCCGGCCGTTTTCCCTGCGCGCCTTGTGCAGCGACGTCAGCCAGCTGTTGCACGTCAGCGCCCATAACAAAGGGCTGGTGATGAGCTGTCACCTGGACCCATTAATACCCGACGCTCTGGTTGGCGATGCCGGGCGCATCAAGCAGGTGCTGCTAAACCTGGCGGGCAACGCCATCAAATTTACCGATGTTGGCCATGTGGATATTGCGTTGCGGCTGGTACAGCAAGGCGATGGCACCATCCGGGTACAGGGCGAGGTATCGGATACCGGCATCGGCATTCGTCAGGAAGACATTGGCCGGCTGTTTCAGGCTTTCAGCCAGGTCGACGATTCCACCACCCGGCAATATCAGGGCACCGGTTTGGGGCTGGTAATCTGCAAGGATTTGCTGGAACGGATGGAGGGCCGGATCGAGGTCGACAGCGAGTTCGGCAAAGGCTCTACCTTCCGCTTTGAGTTTCAGCTGGACGTGGCAGAGCAACAACCAGACACATCCAGCACCGCGACTTCTCAACTCGACGAACACAGCGACAGCCTGGCCGGAATCAAGGTGCTGTTGGTGGAAGACAACATCATTAACCAGACCGTCGCCACCAAGCTGCTGGAAAAAGAGTCGATGGAAGTCACCATCGCCCACCACGGCAAAGCGGCACTGGAGCTGTGCGAACAGCGCACCTTTGACGTCGTATTGATGGACTGGCACATGCCTGTGATGGACGGGCTGGAAGCCACCCGGGCTATTCGTCAGCTGTCGTGGCAGTGGCAAACCATTCCCATCATCGCGTTAACCGCCAATGCGCTGGAGTCCGACCAGCTCACTTGCCTGGCAGCGGGCATGAACGCCGTGATCACCAAACCCATGAACCGCGACTCGCTGTTTGCCACCATTCGCAAGCTGCTGGCTGGCCAGGGCTAGTTGTTGGACTCGACCGGATTTGGTTGAAGAGAAATAGGCGGAACCGGCTTGGGCAGAATATCGCTCAAACGCAGCTCTATTTCCTGCAAGGTGATGTTGGCGTCGGTCGACATCAACAAGGCGATGGTGCCCGTCACCACCGCTGCGGCCAGCGAAGTGCCATCCAACAAACGGTAATCATTCTGGTTGGCGGTACTGGCAATGGCTTGGCCAATGGCGTGGTAATCGATGCTGGGGCCATGATTACTGCTGTCCAGCTGCACGTAACTCTCGTTGTAGGCACCCACCACAATGGCGTTGGCCAACGCCGCTTCAGTGCTGCCTGAACGAATCAAACGCCCCTCGTTGCCAGCCGAGAATACAATCGGCAAACCGCGCCCTGCCCGGCCATGCAAGGCCAGTTCGTTAATCACTTCGGCCACTGGCTGCATCAGCATCGGCGAAGTCCAGCTGCAATTCACCACATCGGCTCCGGCCAGCGCCGCCAGGTGAAAGGAAAGGATGGTGTCCGAGGTCCAGCTGTCCGGTTGTCGAATGGCAATCAGGGCGGCATTGGGGGCAATGCCTTCCGGTGCCCGCTGATCTTGTCGACCAAACAGAATACCCGCCACCCGGGTGCCATGGGATTCCTGCAACGAGGTCGGTATGGCCGACATGCGGCGGTTTTCGGCATCAAATTCAAACCGCAGGGGCACGTGCTGAAGCTGGGAGTGCTGTAAATCGAAGCCGTCGTCGATCACGGCAATGGTGACCCCTTCACCGTGCGTGCGTTGCCACAGAAACGGCAGCGCCCGAATGCGATAAGGGTTGCTGCTGTCGCGCTTGGCCAGCTCTTCTTCGTCGACTTCCTGAGGCAGCGCATGAAATCGTGTGCCCAGCGGCATGATGTCGGGCTGCACCAATTGCACGCCCGGCAGCTGTTGCAGTTTTGGCAGCCATTCGCGCAGGCTGTCGAACTCATGGAACTCCAGCCGCCAGAATTGCTTGCGGCCCTTGAAAATCGGCTTCAGGCTTTTAATGACGGAGTCTTGGGCCAGCAGCTTGTCGGGTTCGAAGTCCCGGTTGGTGCCTAATACAGCACGGTTCGACACTCGCACACGCTGCTTGCTGCTGCGTACGCGATAAATCCCCGGGCTTTCCTGACGCAACACCAGAGTCTGACCGAAGTTGGTCAGCTCAATGTCCGTCGGATCTGCCTGAACAGACGGTATACCGGCAACCAGAACCCATGCGATGACATAAGCGAAAACGCTTTTCATCGACACCCCTCACAAAATTAAAAATCTGAATGTAATTTTTTGTAGCGTGAAGTGTAATTATTAACCGCTCAACAACACAACTCCCTGACCGCCCAAGACCCATCACAGGTCTCTTTCCAAGCTATCCAAACGTCGGTTTTCACTTCAAAATAGCGAATCTGTACTGATTCAATATAGCCCCGATATACCGCAGCGCCATCGCACACCACCCCTGTACGTTTTTTAGCCAGACACCATCGCCATGCCTGATAACCTTGTAAAAAGCACGGCCGTTAACCGATTGCGGCAACAAGAAAAAGCCCAGTCCCGACGGCCGTTCATTACCCGTGGCTCAAGACTGCAACGCTGCGATCACTGCTTGCTGGCGGAAACCCTGTGTATCTGTTCGGAAACGCCGGATGCGTGTGGCCAAACCGCCGTGTGTTTGCTGTATTTCAAGGGTGAGGTGTTCAAACCCAGCAACAGCGGTCGCCTGATTGCTGATGTACTGGCCGACAACCACGCCTACCTGTGGAGCCGCACCGAGCCAGACCCGGCGCTGCTGGCGTTACTGAGCAATCCCAACTACGCGCCGGTGATTATTTTCCCCAGCCAGTACGCCGAGGCTGAGCGCAGCCTGAGTGACCAGCCAGCCATCGACGGCTTTCAGCAACAGGCACAGCAAGACGGCAAAACCGTGTTATTGGTGTTTTTGGACGGCACCTGGCGCGAGGCCCGCAAAATGTTCCGCAGCCACTGGCTGAGCCAACTGCCGGTGCTCGGCATTCAGCCGCAACAAAGCAGCGGCTACGCCTTGCGCGAAGCCTTCCATGAACATCAGCTCGGCACCGCCGAAGTGGCGATCGAGGTGTTGAGAGCACTGCATGACCATAGCGCCGCCGATGCCTTACAGGCGTACTTCCGTTTGTTCCGCCAACGCTATCTGGAAGGTAAGCCGGGGCGCGACTGATGGCGTCAGGGGCCCTGAATTGGCTTTAATTCACGCTTGCTCTGACTTGGGTTGTACAGAGTGAAGCCTCGGGATGTACAATTCCGACCGTTTATTTTCCCAACCGCATTCAAAAAGACAGATTCCCATGGGCAGAGCGTTTCAAAACCGTAAAGAATCCATGGCCAAAACGGCCGCGGCAAAAACCAAGGTCTACTCCAAGTACGGCCGTGAAATCTACGTAACCGCCAAAGCAGGCGGTACCGATCCGGCTGGTAACCTGGCACTGCGCTCCCTGATCGATCGCGCCAAGAAGGACCAGGTTCCTACTCACGTAATCGAAAAAGCCATCGACAAGGCTTCCGGTACCGGCGGTGAAGATTACCAACCAGCGTTGTACGAAGGCATTGCACCGGGCGGCGCCATGGTGCTGATCAGCGCTCTGACCGACAACCCGAACCGTACCTTCGGCGAAATCCGTGGTGTGTTCTCCAAGTGCAAGGCGAAACTGGGCTCCCAGGGTTCTGTTTCCCACATGTTCGATCACCGCGCAATGTTCGTATTTGCTGACGAAAGTGAAGACGAATCCATGGAAGTGCTGCTGGAAGCCGATGTTGACGTAGCCGACATCGAATGCGAAGACGGCATGGTGACGGTACTGGTTCCACCAACTGAATTCTTCAAAACCAAAACTGCACTGACCGAATGGCGTGAAGGCATTGATTTTGAAGTGGAAGAAATCACCTACCTGCCACAGATGCCGCACCCGATCAGCGGTGACGATGTTGACCAGTTCGAGCGTTTTGCTGGCCTGATCAACGATCTGGAAGACGTGCAGGAAATCTACCACAACGGTGAATTTGAGAGCTGAGTTCGGCTTTGCTTTCGATATCAAAAACGGCGCCTTGAGCGCCGTTTTTTGTGGCTGCCATATTATCAGTTCAGGTACTGATTGCTGGCGGCTTGTCTGAGTTCAGGCCTATGTCAGGCATCCGTGCGGATGTTCACGCCCTTGTATTGATCTTCCATGATGGTTTCAAAACGTCGGTTGCCCGGTGTGCCCCGGCGACGGTTACGACGGTTGGGCAAGGCCGCTTGTGGTGGCTCGACAACCGACGTGGCGGTTTCTGGCTGCGCTCCGGCGGCGGCCATCAAACGCGTGTAGGCGTCCTGGATTTTACTGAAGCCATCCGTGCTCATTTGCGGGTTGTGGTCGGGATGAAACGCCCGTACGAGACGCCGGTACGCCTGTCGTACTTGTTCCGCGTTCGCTCCGTCTTCCAGACCCAGCGTGTGATAACAATGTTTGAGATTGGATGCAGTCACAGCAAGAGACCATTCGATTACAACTGATTACAAACACTAACCAGATACCCACGCACAAACAATCGGTAAGACCGAATTGTCAGGTTGTTTTTCATACAACCAATAAAACTATCACTAAAGCCTTCCCATTAGCTGTCGACGCGCTGAAACAGCGCATGAATTCGTCATTGGATTGTCATGCAGGTGTCAATGACCAGTCACTGAACGGTCATACGATATTTCTCAATTTATTAAAACGCCTGTTCGACAGGCGAATAATTGCGAGGGTATTCGGATGACGCTGGACATGATGAAGAAAACCGCCTTGGCCGTTGCCATGGCGTCTGTATTGGCTGCCTGTGGCTCGGATGGTGATGACGGTGCACAAGGCGCTACCGGTGCAACAGGCGCGACTGGTGCAGCGGGAGCGACGGGCTCAACCGGAGCAACAGGCGCCGCAGGCGAAAACGGCTTCAGCGGCCAGCTGGTTCAGATTGGCCGTTACGAGTCTGGCATCTACGACGATGGCGGCGCTGAAATCGTCGCCTTCGACGCCACCACCAACAAGCTGTTTGTGGTGAACTCCGGCGACGCCGTTGTTGATGTGCTGGACCTGAACGATCCAGCCGCACCAACCAAGCTGGCCAGTATCACTGCTGCGGATGCCGGTGTTGCCGATTTCACCGTTGGCGGTGCCAACAGCGTTGCCGTCAGCAATGGCATTCTGGCTGTTGCGGTAGAAGCCGATACCAAGCAAGACAACGGTCGCGCCTATTTCTACAACGCCGACACCCTGGCCTTCATCGCTGCTGTGGAAGTGGGTGCCCTGCCGGACATGATCACCTTCAGCCACGACGGTGCCTATGCACTGGTTGCCAACGAAGGTGAGCCAAACGACGACTACAGCGTCGATCCGGAAGGCTCGGTTTCCATCATTGCCATCACCAACGGTGTTCCAGCTGCCACGGCCACCACCGCCGGTTTCAGTGCCTTTAACGCCAGTGAAGCCGACCTGAAAGCCGACGGCGTTCGCATCTTTGGCCCCGGTGCCACCGTTGCTCAGGATCTGGAACCGGAATACATCACCGTGTCTGCAGACAACAGCACCGCGTTTGTGGCGCTGCAGGAAAACAACGCGCTGGCGATTATCGACATCGCTGCGGGCAGCGTCACCGACGTGGTTGCGCTGGGCTACAAGGATCACAGCCTGCAAGGCAATGGTCTGGATGCCAACAAGGAAGACAAGGTTGCCAACATTCAGCCACAGCCGCTGATGGGCATGTACATGCCAGACTCCATCTCTTCCTACAGCTTCAACGGCAACACCTACATTGTGAGCGCCAACGAAGGCGACGCCCGTGACTACGCAGGCTTCAGCGAAGAGTCCGATCTGGCCGACCTGACCCTCGACACCACGGCTTTCAGCAGCGACCAGATTGCCACCCTGCAAGACGCCGACGCCGGTCTTGGCGGCCTGACCGTTTCCGCTGTTGACGGTGACACCGATGGCGACGGCGATACCGACGTTATCTACAGCTACGGCGGCCGTTCCTTCTCAATCTGGAACGCCGCAGGCGAACTGGTGTTCGATTCCGGTGATCAAATCGAGCAAATCGTTGCCGATACCACGCCGTACTACTTCAACGCCTCCAACACCAACAACAAGATCGACAACCGTTCCGACAACAAGGGTCCTGAGCCTGAAGGTCTGGCGATTGGCGAAGTGAACGGCAGCACCTATGCCTTTGTGGGTCTGGAGCGTCAGGGCGGCATCATGGTGTTCAACATCACCAACCCGTTTGCCCCTCAATTTGTAAGCTACGAGCTGAACCGCGACTTCTCGGTCGACATTGGTGAAATCGAAGATGGCAACCTGACTGCTGCGGCCGCTGGTGATCTGGCACCGGAAGGTCTGGCCTTTGTGTCCGCCGACAACAGCCCAAGCGGCAACGCGCTGCTGATTGTGGGTAACGAAGTGTCCGGTACCACTACGGTGTACGAGTTCAAGTAACCGCTGTTTGGGCGTCGCTTGCGACGCCCATAAAAAAACCGGCTTTTGAATCATCAAAAGCCGGTTTTTTGGTTTCTCTTTCTGCAGTGATCAGCAGCGATTAACGACGACGATCACCACGCAGCATGGCCAACACGGGCTCAACGTCCGGGCGCTTGCCACGCCACACGTGGAAGGCTTCTGCAGCCTGTCCCACCAGCATGCCAAGGCCGTCAATGGTACGTGCCACACCGCGCTCTACCGCCCAGGCGTTAAAAACGGTCAGGTCAGCGCCATACATCATGTCGTAGGTAACGGTATCGGCGTTCACCAGCGAGTCTTTCAACGGTGGCAGTTCGCCGCCCAGACTGGCCGAGGTGCCGTTGATGATCAGGTCGAATGTGCCTTCCAGCTCGTCAAAGCCACAGCCTTTGAGAGTGCCCAGGTCGGCAAAGTCATCGGCCAACGCCTGTGCCTTGCTGACGGTACGGTTGGCAATCACCAGCTCTGCCGGTTGCTCGGACAGAATCGGCTGCAACACCCCGCGTACGGCACCACCAGCGCCCAGAATCAGAATGCGGCGATTTTTCATCGAAACACTGTAGCGATGCAGGTCGGCGACCAGTCCGGCACCGTCGGTGTTGTCACCCACAATGGTGCCATCGTCCAGCAGCTTTAGGGTATTCACGGCCCCGGCGCGGCTGGCCCTCTCGGTGTGACTGTCGGCAAAGCGAAACGCCTCTTCCTTGAACGGCACAGTGACATTCATGCCCTTGCCGCCGCCGTGTTCAAAGAACATGCGGGCTTCGCGTTCAAAGCCATCAACCGGGAACAGCAGCGCGGTGTAGAGGATGTCTTCGCCGGTTTCAGCGGCAAACGCCATCTGGATTTGCGGCGATTTACTGTGGCCGATCGGATTTCCGACGACAGCGTAACGGTCAGTCATCTTTCTGGTTCCTTAGCTGGGGCCACGGTCAGACCGCCGCCCGTCATCATCAAACCCACTCTTTGTGGGGCAAAAAGTCGCTGTACAAGCGCGCTTCCGCAGAACCCGGTTCCGGGTTCCAGTCGTAGTCCCAATGCACCACCGGTGGCATCGACATCAGAATCGACTCGGTACGACCGCCGGTCTGCAAACCAAAAATGGTGCCGCGGTCGAATACCAGATTGAACTCAACATAGCGGCCGCGACGGTAACACTGGAACTTGCGTTCCCGCTCGCCCCAGGTTTCATGCTTACGGCGTGCCAGAATCGGCACATAGGCATCAATAAAGCCGTTGCCCACCGCCTGCATAAAGTCGAAGCTTTTGGCGAAGTTCAGCTCACCATCCCAGCGGTTCAGATCGTCGAAGAACAGCCCGCCAACACCGCGACTTTCGTTGCGGTGCTTGAGATAAAAGTAGTCGTCGCACCACTTTTTGTATTCAGCAAAGACGCCGTCGCCAAAGGGTTCACAGAGATCCTTCGCGGTTTGGTGCCAATGCACCACATCGTCTTCGTAAGGATAGAATGGTGTGAGGTCGAAGCCACCACCAAACCACCAGACTGGCGCTTCGCCTTCTTTTTCGGCCACAAACAAGCGTACGTTGGCGTGAGAGGTCGGCACGTAAGGGTTTTGCGGGTGAATCACCAGCGATACTCCCAGCGCCTGAAAACTGCGACCGGCCAACTCAGGGCGGTTAGCGGTTGCCGATGCAGGCAACTGCGCACCTTTCACATGGGAAAAGTTAACACCGCCCTTTTCAATCACGGCACCGTTGGCCATCACCCGGGTGCGGCCACCGCCAGTCAGTTGCAGGGCACCTTCCGATTCGCCCCGTTCCCAGGCGTCTTCCTCAAAGCGAGCCTTGCCGTCTTCGGCTTCAATGGCGGCACAGATGCGGTCCTGCAAATCCAGCAGAAAGGCTTTGACGGCCTGAACATCACATTGGCTGCTGTCAGTCATAGCAAATCCTTGTGGTTTGGCTCAGCGCAAACGAGCGCCGTCCAGTGTACGAATTTCAGAAGGTTGGGCGCGGCCACCCAGATCACCCGGCAGGATGAAATCCAGCTGGCTGCCGAAATACGAACGCAGCTTCAGCGGCGTGCGAGCTGGCTCGGCACCGGCCGGGTTGGCCGAAGTCGACACCAGCGGCCCCACTTCCAGACACAAGGCCCTTACCAACGGGTGGTCAGGAATTCGAACCGCCAGCGACGAGTGGGTTCCGCGCAGCATCGGGCTAACCTCTGGCTTGCACGGCAGCACCCAGGAAACCGGCCCCGGCCAGCTGGCCTGTACCAGCTCAAGGTCGGCATCAGACAGTGGTTCCAACCAGTCTTCCAGTTGTGACAACGACGCTGCCACGACCACCAGCCCTTTGTGCCAGGGGCGCTGTTTCAGATCGAGAATACGTTGGATGGCGTCGTCATCGTCGGGCAGACAACCCAGTCCCCAGACGGCTTCGGTGGGATAACCAATGACACCACCATGGGCCAGCGCAGACGCGGCCTGACGGAGGTGCCAGGAATTGATGAATCTGGCCAAAAGGAAATTTCCTGCATGGATAACGGCTTTATTTTGGCATTACTTTAAACCTGAACGGACAATAAGTCAGCCGCGCGTCCACGCCACACAGCGTTTACAGCAGCCATCAAAAGCCCCTGAAAGAGCGCATGGATCAACGCAAACGGCGATAGCCACCCGCTTCCTGCCGCAACCAACCGTCCAGTTCCAGCTCCAGTAACTCGGCCAGCAGCACCGACACAGCAGCCCCAGTGCGAATGGCCAGCACGTCCAGACTGGTGGTGTTGGCAAAGTCGAGTTGCTGTACCAGTGCAGGCACCTGGACTGCGTCCGGCGCTGGCGTTGAATCCGCCGCGAGCTCGCTATTGGCCGATGGGCTGGTGAGGTTGAATAGCCCCAGTTCTTCCAATACATCACCGGCATCCCGTACCAGCGTGGCACCGTCGCGCAATAACAGGTGACAGCCTGCTGCCAGTGGGTTGGTGACCGCCCCCGGCAAGGCCATCACATCGCGGCCCTGACTGGCGGCCAATCGGGCAGTAATCAGAGAGCCGGATTTTTCTGCCGCTTCGGCCACCACCACAATCTGGCTCAAGCCACTGACAATACGGTTTCTACCGGGAAAGAAGGCTGGCAAGGGCGCGGTGCCCGGCGGCAGCTCGGACAGAATCAATCCGGTTTCGGCGATGCGCTGGTACAAACGACGATGACGCTTGGGGTACACCACATCAATGCCACAGCCCAGTACCGCTACCGTCGAGCCGCCCGCAGCCAGTGCGCCGTCGTGAGCGGCACCATCAATCCCCAAAGCCAGACCACTGACCACACAGACACCGGCCTTGGCCAGATCATGGGCACACTGCCAGGTCCATTCGCGGGCATAAGGTGTCGGGTTACGACTGCCAACCAAAGCCACCATGGGCTGTTTCAGCACCTGCGGGTTGCCGTACCAGTTCATCCACAAGGGCGCATCCGGCAGGCTGGCCAAGGCTTCGGGGTAGCTACTGCAATCGCTGCCCATGATGCCCTTGTGGAAACCGTCGGGCCATTCCAGCAGAGCGTGGAAGTCGCCATGATCCAGCGGTTGCTGCAAGGCTGCCAAGGCGTCCGGGGCAAGCCCCATGGCCTGCAATTCGGCGTCGCTGGCGTTGGCCAAGGGAGCCAAACCACCCAGCTGTTCGCGGAGGGCATACAACGACTGGCGACCGATTCCCTTAACCCGGGAGAGCTGCCACCAGCGTCCTAGAAGATGCTCTATCGCCGCTACTCGCGCCGACAGGCTTGTTGTCTCGTCCATAAGTCAGTCCGGTAATTGAAATGTGCCGGAACGGGCCATCCGTGCCCGTTGGGGTAACCTGCTGAGGTCCTCGTAGCAGGACAGTCAGCAGGCCTTATCCGTTATTACGGATTTTCAAAGCCATCACCCACCCGCAGTGGGCGGGTGGCTTTCATCACCAGCGCGTAAGACAGTTTGTCGAACGTGCGGAATACCATCATGGTGCCGGCACGTTCCGCTGGCAAGCGTACTTTCTCTTTGGCAACACGGTCATATACCACCGCACCGGCCTTGTGGATCACCAGAATATCGCCTGGCTCCAAATAGTCACGTTCACCGCGGTTGATAACAACCACATCATATTGACCAACCTGGGATACCCCGCCGGATACCGCCATGATCTGGCCGGTGACGTCGTGTTTAGGGCTTTTCGGGAAAAACTGGGTCACCAGCTCACGATCTTCGGTTGGCAGCAGCAAATCGCCAATGGAAGCTTGCTGGGTGGTGCGATCCAGTTCCAGCGTGGCAATGTCGTCGTCGCGGGCACGCACTCGGGCCAAGCCCACATCCACCGCTTCCAGACCCAGCTGTTCGCCGGTTTCCGGATCAACGTACATCTGGCTACGACGGAACACGCCGTAGGCTTCGGCGTTGTGGGTGTCGAAGTCACCACGGGCGTAAATCTTGCTGCCAGCGCCCATCAGCAGGTGATCGTCTTCACCGGCAATGATGCGTGGAGCGTTCTGCAGCTCTGCTTCGTCGACCACACGGTGCTCGGTCAGATAGCCACGAATGGCACTCATCGGAATCGCCGGAATCGCCGATTCAATGGATTCAATGCGGGCGGTGGCGGTCAGTTTCACGGTACGGCTGGCCTGACCACGGGAGATCACACCCACGCGGGTTTCACCGTTTACCTGAATCAGGCCGATCACATCACCGGGAAAAATCAGGTGAGGGTTTTCAATTTGGCTATTCTGATACCAGATTTCCGGCCACTGCCAAGGGTCGTTGGTGAACTTGCCAGAGATGTCCCAGAGGGTATCTCCCTTCACTACAACGTACTGACTGGGCGCGTTCGGAAGCAATTGCAATGCCGATGCACTGAGGGAAAACCCAATCAGCCCGATAGCCAGCAAACGCTTGAAGGTTTTGCTCATCCTCTATTCCCTTTATCATCCACAACTGAAATAAACTGAATTCACCGGGTTGGTGGCACAGCGTGCTGACGCATTGGCAATTGATAGCCAGTAGCTGCATGCAAGCCCAAGTGTAACAAGCCATCAGCACCAAGTTCTATAAAAGTACCCTGAGCCATGGCACTACTACCCATACTTGAATTTCCAGACCAGCGTCTGCGTACTGTAGCGAAACCTGTCGAACAAGTAGATGACCGAATTCGCAAGATCATCGACGACATGTTCGAAACCATGTACGACGCCCCGGGCATCGGCCTTGCCGCCACCCAGGTCAATATCCACGAACGCATCATTACCATTGATGTCAGCGAAGACAACAGCGAGCCGCTGGTTTTCATCAACCCCGAGATTACGGTACTTGAGGGTGATGAGGAAACCATGCAGGAAGGCTGTCTGTCGGTGCCTGGCTTCTACGAGGAAGTGACCCGCATCGAACATTGTCTGGTGAAGGCCATCGACAAGGACGGCAAGCCGTTTGAACTGGAATGCACCGGCCTGCTGGCTGTCTGCATCCAGCATGAGGTGGATCACCTCGAAGGCAAGCTGATGGTGGATTATATCTCGCCGCTGAAGCGCAACCGCATCAAGGACAAGCTGGAAAAGAAACACAAGCGCGAAGCGCGGTCGGGTAAATAACCCGACTTTTACAAGGCACCGTGAATGGCTTTGAACATTATTTTCGCCGGCACCCCGGATTTTGCCGCCGAGCACCTGCAAGCACTGGTCGCCAGTGAACATAACGTGATTGCTGTCTACAGCCAACCGGATCGTCCGGCTGGCCGCGGCAAGAAGCTGCAACCCAGCCCGGTTAAAAAAGTCGCGCTGGAGCACGACCTGCCGGTCTACCAGCCGCTGAACTTCAAGCAGGCTGAAGACGTTGAACAGCTGCAAGCGCTTAACGCCGACATCATGATTGTGGTGGCCTACGGCCTGATTTTGCCGAAGGTGATTCTGGATGCGCCGAAACACGGCTGCCTCAACGTCCACGCGTCTATTTTGCCGCGCTGGCGCGGTGCTGCACCAATCCAGCGTTGCATCGAAGCCGGCGACAAAATGACCGGCATCACCATCATGCAGATGGACGTTGGCCTCGATACCGGCGACATGCTCAGCAAGGTGACCACCGGCATCAATGCCGATGACACCGGCGGCAGCCTGCACGATCGTCTGGCCGACATGGGCCCAGCGGCGCTGCTGCAAACCCTGCAACAGGTTGAAGCGGGCGAACTGAAGCCCGAAGTGCAAAACGATGCGCTGGCCAACTACGCCCACAAGCTGACCAAGGAAGAAGCACTGATCCACTGGGACGACAACGCCGAAGGCATCGCCCTGCGAGTGCGTGCCTTCAACCCGTTCCCGATGACCTACACCGTTCTGGGCAACGATCGTATCAAGGTATTGCAGGCCGAGGTTCTGGCCGACGCCAAAGCCACGGTGCAAACCCCGGGTACGATTCTGGCGGTCAGCAAGCAAGGCATCGACGTTGCCTGCAACGACGGTGTGCTGCGTCTGACCAAAATCCAGCTGGCTGGCAAAAAGCCGATGAACGTCGCCGACGTCATCAATGGCCAGCCGACTCTCTTCCAACCTAACTACGTGCTGGCCAGTCAACTTTGAGCGATTCCAACTCCCCTGCTTCCCCACAAGGTCATCACCAACCCGGTAATGACCCGTGGGCGAAAGCCAAACGCCTGCAATCCCACAATGTGCGGGCGCTGGCCGCCATCGCCCTACAACGGGTGGTAGAAGGCGCATCGCTCAACACCGTGATGCCAGACATCGAGCGCCAATGCCCGGATGAAGACCGTGGTTTTCTGCGCGACCTGATTCTGGGCAGCTGTCGCTACCATCATCGCCTTAACGCGCTGGCCAAAATGCTGCTGAACAACTCCTTCAACAACGAGCAGGCGATCCTGCACCAGTTGTTGATTGTTGGTCTGTACCAGCTGGATGTTCAGCAAAAAGAGGCCCACGCAGCGGTGCACACCACCGTTGAAGCCGCGTCCGAGCTGGGCCACGATCAGGCCCGCGGAGTGATGAACGCTTGCCTGCGCCGCTATTTGCGCGAACAGGAAGAACTCACCAAAGCCATCGCCAACAACCCGGTAACCACCACCAGCCACCCGAAATGGCTGGTGAAAATGCTCACCAAGGGCTGGCCCGAGCAGTGGCCTGAGATTCTGGCCAACAACAACGAACTGCCGCCGCTGTGCCTGCGCGTCAACGAACGCGAATACAGCCGCGACGAGTACCTGGCCAAGCTGTTCGAAGCCAACATTGATGCACGCTTGGCGCACCACAGCGACAACGGCATTTATCTGGCCGAACGCTGTGACATTACCAAGCTACCGGGCTTTGCCGACGGTGCCTTCAGCGTACAGGACGAAGCCGCCCAGTTGGCCGCCGAGCTGCTGAACCCGCAAGACGGTGAAAAAGTCCTCGATGCCTGCTGCGCCCCGGGTGGCAAAAGCTGTCATTTGCTGGAGCTGGCCGACATCGACCTGACGGCGGTCGACCTCGAAGCCTCACGCATGACCCGCGTTGAAGAAAACCTCACGCGCCTGAAGCTGAACGCCAAACTGATCAGCGCCGATGTGATCGACAGCGCCAGCTGGTGGGACGGCGAACCGTTCGACGCCATTTTGCTGGATGCGCCGTGTTCGGCCACCGGCGTGATTCGCCGTCACCCGGACATCAAGCTGCTGCGTCGTCGTGAAGACATTGAACAGTTGGCCGACGTACAAGCAGCCATTCTGGATGCCTGCTGGGCGATGCTGAAGCCTGGCGGCCGTTTGCTGTACGCCACCTGCTCGGTATTGCCGCAGGAAAACAGCGAGCAAATCGAAGCCTTTTTGAGTCGTCATGCCGATCTGGTAAACAAACCAGCGCTTTTGTCACTGGACAAGCCGTGGGGAAGCGCCTGTAATGCCGGTCGTCAACTTTTCCCGACGCCCGATGGCACCGACGGCTTCTACTACGCCCTGTTGCAGAAGCCCGTTGCTGACACGGACGCCGTACCTCCAGCCCAGTCTCAGGGAGAGGCGGAGCACGTATGAAGATCATTATTCTGGGTGCCGGCCAGGTAGGCGGCACACTGGCCGAAAACCTGGCCGTTGAGCAGAACGACATCACCGTGGTCGACACCGACCAGAGCCGTCTGCGCGAGCTGCAAGACCGCATCGACATCAAAACCGTTTCCGGCCATGGCTCGTTTCCCTACGTGCTGCGCGAAGCCGGTGCCGACGATGCCGACATGCTGGTGGCCGTCACCAACTCTGACGAAACCAATATGGTGGCCTGTCAGGTGGCGTACTCCTTGTTCCGCACCCCGACCAAGATCAGCCGTATTCGCTCCAGCGCGTATCTGAAACAAAAAGACCTGTTCCGGATCGATGCCTTTCCCATCGACGTATTGATCTCGCCTGAACAGGTAGTAACCACTTACATACGCCGTCTGCTTGAATATCCGGGGGCCTTGCAGGTACTCGACTTCGCTGACGAACGCGTACAGCTGGTTGCGGTGAAAGCCTATTACGGCGGTCCGCTTGTGGGACAGGCGATCCACCAGCTGAAGAGCCACCTGCCCGACGTCGATACCCGGGTGGCGGCGGTGTTCCGTCGCAACAAGGCGATTGAGCCGACCGGCGATACCGTGATTGAAGCCGACGACGAGGTGTTCTTCGTCGCGGCCAAGGCTCACATCAAAAAGGTGATGTCGGAGCTGCGTCGGGCCGAAGATTCCTACAAGCGCATCTTTATTGCCGGTGGCGGCAACATTGGTTATCGCCTCGCCAAGGCGCTGGAAAAAGACTTCAACATCAAGATTCTGGAACGTCACCCGGAACGGGCTCGCTACCTCAGCGAGAACCTCGACCGTGCGGTGGTGTTGCGCGGCACGGCCACCGACAAGGCCTTGCTGGAAGAAGAAAACATCGAGAACACCGACGTGTTCTGTGCTCTGACCAACGATGACGAGGTCAACATCATGTCGTCGTTGCTGGCCAAGCGTTCCGGTGCCCGCAAGGTGATGACCCTGATCAACAAGGCCGCCTACGTCGACCTGGTGCAGGGCGGTGCCATTGATATCGCCATTTCGCCGCAAACCGCCACCATTGGCTCGCTGCTGACCCACGTTCGTCGTGGCGACGTAGTGAACGTTCACTCCCTGCGTCGCGGCGCAGCCGAAGCCATTGAGGCCGTTGCCCATGGCGATGCCATGTCGTCGAAAGTAGTTGGCCGTGCCATCAAGGACATTCAGCTGCCACCGGGTACTACCATTGGTGCCATTGTGCGCGGCGACGAAGTAATCATGGCCACCGGCGACGTGGTCGTCGAATCCGACGACCACGTGATTCTGTTCGTGGTCGACAAACGCCACATCGCCGATGTGGAGAAACTCTTCCAGGTCGGTCTGGGCTTCTTCTGACGGGCTGGGAGGCCACTCATGCATTTATCAGTTATTGCCCGGGTACTGGGTATATTCCTGATGCTGTTCAGCCTGACCATGTTGCCGCCCATGCTGGTGTCGATGTGGTTCAACGACGGTGCGCTGATGGCCTTCGCCAGCGCCCTGCTGATTACCTTCGGTTTTGGTTTTGTCTGCTGGCTGCCGGTACGTTCGGCCCATCACGACCTGCGTACCCGCGACGGCTTTGTCATCACGGTGCTGTTCTGGATGGTACTTGCGCTGTCGGGGTCGATTCCCTTTATGCTGTCCGAAAGCCCGGGGCTGAGCTTTACCGACGCCTTTTTTGAGTCGCTGTCGGGCTGGACCACCACGGGTGCCACCATCATGACTGGCCTCGATAACCTGCCGGAAAGCATTCTCTGGTATCGCCAGCAGCTGCAATGGCTGGGCGGTATGGGGATTATCGTATTGGCGGTAGCGGTATTGCCGATGCTTGGCATTGGCGGCATGCAGCTGTTCCGCGCCGAAACCCCGGGGCCACTGAAAGATTCCAAGCTGACCCCGCGCATCACCGAAACCGCCAAGGCGCTGTGGTACATCTACCTGAGCCTGACGGTGTCCTGCGCGCTGGCCTACTGGTTTGCCGGGATGAGCGCCTTTGATGCCATCGGCCACAGCTTTGCCACCGTGGCGATTGGCGGCTTCTCGACCCACGATGCCTCCATTGGCTACTTCGACAGCGCCACCATCGAGATGATTGCGGTGGTGTTTATGCTGATTTCATCACTCAACTTTGCGCTGCATTTTTTCGCCCTGCGCTACCACTCGTTCCTGCATTATTTCCGCGATGCCGAGCTGAAATTCTTCCTCACCGTGATGGGCGGCGGCATTGCCCTGACCATTCCGGCACTGTGGCTGACCGACACCTACGGGCTGGCGGAATCCGTTCGCTACGGCATTTTTGAAACCGTGTCGGTGGCCACCACCACCGGTTTTGGCACCGCCGACTTCTCTACCTGGCCGATCTTCCTGCCAGTGCTGCTGTTTATGATGGCGTTTATTGGTGGTTGCGCCAGCTCCACCGGCGGCGGCATGAAGGTGATTCGGGTGCTGCTGATCTTCAAGCAGGGTTCCCGTGAGATCAAACGCCTGATTCACCCCAATGCGGTGATTCCGGTGAAGATCGGCCGCGACCCGGTATCCGAACGGGTACTGGAAGCCGTCTGGGGGTTCTTCGCCCTGTATGTGATTACCTACATGGTGATGATGATTGCCTTGCTGGCCACCGGCCTGGATCACGTAACGGCGTTCTCCGCAGTGGGTGCCTGCCTCAACAACCTTGGCCCGGGTCTGGGCGAAGTGGCGGCCAACTACGGCAGCATCAGCGACGCCGCCAAGTGGATTTGTGCGCTCACCATGCTGCTGGGACGGCTGGAGATTTTCACCTTGCTGGTACTGATCACCCCGGCGTTCTGGCGCGGTTGATTCGCCCCTTGCTCGCGCCTGAGCGACGCCAATAAAAAAGCAGCCAACTGGCTGCTTTTTTTGTCCTTTAACACATCGTCGTTACGGCACACCCGCGGCTTTGTAGGGGTTCTTGCCGCCATCAGGCTGACGTTTGAAGCGCTTGTAGGTCCACTGATATTGCTCTGGTGCCGCGGCGGCTACCGCCGCCACCGAACGGTTCATGGCCGCGCAGGCTTCATCGGCGTTATCGCTGTAAATACCGTCATCCGGCTTCATAAAGTACAGGTCAAAGCCATCGGCGTTGGGACGTCGTACGGTGTAGGCAAACAAGGCCTGGGCCTTGGTGCGCTGCAATAATTCAAACGGCATCCGTGGAGTCAGTGTGGAGACGCCCATAAAAGGAACAAACACCCCACTGCGTACTTCCGGCTCCTGATCGGGCAGGAATCCCGCCACACCGCCTTTTTGCAGGGTACGAAACAGCGCTTTGACGCCGGCAGGCGTGGTCGGAACCAGCTTTGCACCGGAGGATTCACGGCGATCGCGCATCCACTGATCGAACACCGGGTTCTTGGCCGGTTTGAACATCACCGTCAGCTCCAGCAGCGAACTCAGGTAGTAATTGATCAGTTCCCAGTTGCCCTGGTGCGGTGCCAGCATCAGCAAGCCGCGCTCATCGGCCATCGCTTCGTCCAGCAGCTCCTTGTTGTGAACCTGCTTGATGTACTTCAACGCTGCCTGCTGCCCCTTGCCCCAGAAGCCGCCCATTTCAGCGCCAACAATGCCGCTGTGCAGGCACACCTGCTTCAGCCGCTGTTCGCGCTCGGCGTCGCTCAGGTCGGGATAGCACAAGCCAAGGTTTACCCGCGCCACTTCGCGGGCCCGGGTCCGACGCCAGTACATGCCATGGCCTATCAAACGGCCCAGCCCTTGCGCCGCAGCTAGCGGTAGCAAGCCCATGGCCTTGATCAGGCCGATGGTCAGTTTTCCGGAAATTGCTTCCACGTTCATATCTCGGTGTTGGTCCAGCAGGCTCGGAAGTGTACGGCTTCGACAGCGCCTTACAAGTCTGCGTTCACCCATGCTGGCTGGCCGCCAGCATGGGGCTGCGGTTTTTCAGAGCAGCTGGCGTGGCTGGTCTACACTGAATGGCAGTAAACGCAGGGGTTTCCATGACAACAGCAGCTCAACAACTGGGCCAGAAGCAGATTCTGGTCATCGATGACATGGTCGAGTCGCGCAGTGCCATCAAGCGCATGCTGGTGCAATTGGGCGGCGAGAAAATCGACACCGCCACCGACGGCGATGATGCCATGGCCAAAATACAGGCCAAGGATTACGATCTGGTGATCTCGGACTACAACCTTGGCAAAGGCAAGGACGGCCAGCAGATTCTGGAAGAAGCCCGTTACACCAAACGCCTGAAAGCCACTTCGATCTTTATTATGGTTACCGGCGAAAACGCCTCGGACATGGTGATGGGCGCGCTGGAATACGAGCCCGATGCCTACCTGACCAAGCCCATTACGCCACAGATTCTGGCCCAGCGACTGAAACGCATCATCAACACCAAGAACATCATGCAGGAGATGCTGCAAGCCATTGATGGCGACCGCACCATGAAAGCCATTGAGCTGGGCAACAAGCTGATTGAACGCCAGCCGCAATTCATGCCCGCCATCATTCGCCATATCGGCCCGCTGTACATATTGCACAAGGAATACAACAACGCCATCCGGGTGTATTCGATGGTGCTGAACGACCATTACCGCTCATGGGCGCGACTGGGACAGGCAATTTGCATGCACCGGCTGGGCGATTCGCTCAGCGCCTTGGCGCTGCTGAAAGAAACCCTCCGCCGCCAACCCCGCTACGTGCAATGCTACGACTGGATGGCGCGCATTTACCTCAGCATGGAAGACCGTCAGAAAGCCCAGCAGCTGCTGGAGCAAGCAGTCAGTATTTCGCCCAAGGCGGTGTTGCGACAGCGTGAGCTGGGCCAACTGGCGATGCAAAACGAAGATTGGGAAGTGGCCGCCAACGCCTTCGACCAGGCCGTGCGGCTGGGGCGTAACTCGTGCCATAAAAACATCGACGCCTACCTTAACCTGGCCGACTGCGCCCACCCGCTGCTAATGGATGATTCCGTCGCTCATCGCCGCCTGGGTCAAAAAGTTCAGCGAGCTTTGGCGGAATTGCAGACGGACTTCAACAACAAAAGCGCGATACAATATGCCGGTCTTCTCGCTGAAGCCCGCATCTGTCATGCCATGAAGCAGCCGGAGAAATCCAACCACGCGCTGAACATGGCCGAGCTGATGTTCAAGGAAATGGAAGCCGCGCCGGTTGAGGATGCGCTGTCACTGACGTCCACCATGATCCAGTGTGGTCAGCACGTCAAAGCCAACGACTTGCTGCGCACCATCGACGGCATGCAGCTGACCCCGGCCCAGCGCCAGCGCATGGAAGAGCAAATGAGTTTGCTCGACGAAGCCGAGATTCGCCAGAACAGCGACCGCATCAATGCCGAAGGCATTGGCTTTTACGAGCGTGGCGAACTGGAAAGCGCCCGGCAGTCGTTTGACATGGCCTGCGCCTACCCCGAAGCCGGCATCAGTGTGATACTGAATGCCATTCAGGTACGCGTCAGCATGATCAAGCAGCCCGGTTGCAGCAGCGAACAACGCCAGCAACTGCTGCGCGAATGCCGCCCGCTGTTCAAGCGCATCGGCATGCTTGGCGAGAACGACGACCGCTACCAGCGGCTCGAAACACTCAAAGCCAACTTCACACGCTTGCTCCAGGAGCCAGCAACATGAAATTTGATTACATGGTCGGGGCTGTTATCCACGACCTGAAAAACCAGCTCAGTACCCTGCTGGCCTGCGAACAGGAGGCCCTCAGCCAGATTCCTGAACGCTATCATCACGTGCTCAAACCGGTGCTGCAAAACACCAACCGACTGCAAAACGACACCTTGCAGATGATGACCCTGTTCCGCATGGAAAAGGAGCGCGACTACCCGCTGGACGACGCCTGGCCCCACGACACCGTGTTGGACGCCATTGCCTCCATCCAGATTCAGTTTCCGAACATCAAGTTCACCAACGACATCAGCGAAGAGCTGCAAGGCTTCTACAACGACGACCTGCTGCACATGGCGCTGATCACCCTGATGACCAACAGCGCCCAGGCCGGAGCCACCGCCCTGCGCCTGACCGCCACCATCGACAACGCCTGGTTGATCATCCGGGTCGAAGACAACGGCCACGGCTTCGACCAAAGCGTGCTGAATGGCGACACCATCACCACCAAAGTGGGTGGCAGTGGCTTGGGCCTGTATCTGGTTGGCGAGATTGCCCGTCACCATAAATTTGGCGAACAAGTCGGCAAAATCAGCTGCAGCAACCTGCCCAAGGGCGGCGCCGAAGTAAGTATTCACATACCTCATTACTGAGGCAGATCAGGCATCGCAATTATCCCGAGTGCCAAAGGCACCCGGGTGCAAAGCGATGGTTTTTTTGGGCATATAGAAATATGGGGTTATGAGCTGTGGCGTTGAGGGAATGTGACGACGTGATCCACTGCATACCGAACTTCGACAACAACAGCACACAACAGACACGCCATCTTCAAACCTCTCTCACACCGCTCATACGTCGGTCACAGATCCGCGTGAGGCCCAAACACCTCGTAGTGAATACGCTGCAGACTCACTCCCAACACCAACAACTGACGCTTGATCGCTGCCATAAAACCGACCGGACCACAGAGATAAAAATCACCATCGGCCAGCGGTAATTGTTCCGCCTCCCCAGCCAGCGCCATGGTGCCGCGACGCAGCTGCTCTGCGACTTCATCCCCTTCCCGATACCAACTGATTTGAGTAAACGGCCGCTGCGCATTCAACTGCACCAACCGCTCACGAAAGCTGTGTTGCTGCTGCCGTTCACAGGCATGCAGCCAGACCACTTCACGCCGGGATTGCTCGGCCCAGAGGGTTTCCAGTATTGCCATCATCGGGGTCACCCCAACACCAGCAGATATCAGTGCCACCGGGGTATCAGCAGGTTGCAGCCAGAAATCTCCCACCGGGGCAAACAGCTCAACCTCGTCACCCACTTGCAGTTGGTCATGCAGGTAGTGCGACACCACTCCTGGCTGGTCAGTCCCTTCGCGTTTCACCGAAATGCGGTAGCTATCGGCCCGCCAGGCATCTGATAGTGAGTACTGACGAATCTCCTTGTGGCCATTTTCATTGGGCTGAACTTCAATGCCCAGATACTGGCCGGGCTGATAACGCGCCACCGGGCCACCATCCACCGGCACAAACCGAAAGCTGCAAACCAACTCGGATTCCGGTGTTTTCTCAGCCAGTCGAAAGCGACGACGTCCCCGCCAGCCGCCCTCAGCCGCTTCATTGGACTGATAGATTTGCGCTTCGCGCTCAATAAAGATGTTCGCCAGCACACCGTATGCCGCCGTCCAGGCATCCTCAACCTCAGGGGTGAAGGCTTCTCCCGCCAGTTCGCGCAAGGTCTCGATCAAGTGACTCCCAACAATGGCGTACTGTGACGGTTGAATGTTGAGGCTTGCGTGTTTGTTGGCAATGCGCTCAACCAGCACAACCAGCTGGCTCGGCTCCTCGATGTGCGTGGCATAGGCCGCTATCGAAGAGAACAGCGCCATGGCCTGACGCCCACTGTGCTGGTTCGACATATTGAAAATGTCTTGCAGTTCGGGGTTATGGCGAAACATACGCTGATAAAAGTGCTCGGTAATCGCCGTTCCGGCCGACTGCAGCAGTGGAATGGTACTTTTAACCACATCAATTTGACGTTGGGACAACATGGAAGTAACTCCTTCAGAGGGAAGGTCCCGACCGGCAACATGCCAACCAGAGACCCCGGGATTCAAAAACGGGATACCGGCTCAGGCTTGCTGACGCAGCCACTGGTTACGTTTGTTTTCGGCAACAAAGCGCATGATGAAGCCGAACTTGATCAGCGTGGCCCACAGCAAGGTGCTGATGTGAAACAGCCCTTGCAGCAGCAACGAAAACTGCTCCGCCAGGGTGTAGCTGAACACTACCGATAGCAGTGTCATCAGCAGCCCCAGCAACATCGCCCAGTTGCCCGCAACGAACAGCTGCTGGTACCCAATCAGCTCTGCAGGCAGCACCTGCGAGGAGGAGAGGTGAAGAGATGAGAAATGAAGAGAAGACCACATAACACGCTCCTGGCTCAGTATCTTCTCTGGCTTTAGCGACTTCCGTGCCAGCCAACAAAATCCAATAAAAACAATAAGTTAAAATCACAACGAGCCAAATAGAGTCATTTGGACTACACTAACAAAATGTTAAAACGACTTCAGGGTGTCAAATTGACTCACATATCCATCAATGCGCTGATCGAACTGGCGCTGGACCTGAGCCGTAGCTTGTCGAGCAACGATCGTTTCGAGCGCCTGCTGGCGACCGTACGACAAGCCATTCCCTGTGATGCGGTGGTGTTACTGGCCAAACAAGGGGAGCTGCTCAAGCCGCTGGCACAGCAAGGCCTGACTCCCGACAGCATGGGTCGCCGCTTCGAGATCGACAGCCACCCACGTTTTCAGCACATCTGTCGTAGCCACAACGCCCTGCGTTTTGCCGCCGACTGCGAGTTGCCAGACCCCTACGACGGCTTACTGCTAACCGACGATCACGACCTGCCCATTCATGCCTGCATGGGGCTGCCGCTGATGTTTGAAGACACCCTGATTGGAGTTCTTACACTCGATAGCCTGACCCCCGGGGAATTTGACGACATTCCTGAACGTACTCTGGAAATCATTGCCGCCATGGCAGCCGCCAGCCTCAACACCGCGCTGACTCTGGCACTGCTGGAACGCAATTCCGCCCGCGCCGAAGCATTGGTGAACGAACTGACGCGCCCTATGCCACACCAGCAACAGGTCGACATCATTGGTCAGAGCCTGCCGATTCAACAGCTCAAAACCGACATCCAGACCGTGGCGCAATCCGATCTCACAGTACTGATCCTGGGCGAGACCGGCACCGGCAAGGAGCTGGTCGCCCAGTCCATCCACCAGCAATCCCGTCGCCGCGAGGGCCCCCTGGTGTACATCAACTGCGCCGCCTTGCCCGAAAACCTGATCGAAAGCGAACTGTTCGGCCACGTGCGCGGCTCATTCACCGGAGCCACCCAAAACCGCACCGGCAAATTCCTGCTGGCCGATGGTGGCACACTGTTTCTGGATGAAATTGGCGAACTGCCTCTGGCACTGCAAAGCAAGCTGCTGAGAGCCCTGCAAAGCGGTGAAATCCAGACGCTCGGAGAAGACACGCCAAGAACCGTCGATGTACGCGTGATTGCCGCCACCAATCGAAATCTGGCCGATGAAGTGCGCGACAATCGTTTCAGGGCCGACCTGTATCACCGCCTGAGCGTGTACCCGATTCAGGTTCCTCCTTTGCGAGAGCGCGGCAGTGATATCGCTCTGCTGGCCGGTTTTTTCGCCGAACGCAGTCGCCGCAAGCTGGGCATTCGCAACCTCCGCATACAGCCCGATGCCATTCAAGCCATGCTGCACTACAACTGGCCGGGCAATGTGCGCGAGCTGGAACATCTGATTGACCGTGCATCCCTGCGTGCCCGTAGCCGCTCGCAGCGCACCGGCAGCAGCGGCGTAATCGACATCGAACGTGCAGACCTTGGTACTCTGCTGGATGAGCACGCTGTGCCAGTAAGCGCGTCTTTTACTGCTACAACGACAGCTACAAGTACAGTTGCAACCACAGCCAGTACTCCCTCTGTGGCTGAAGCAAACGCAATAACCGGCCTACGTGACGCCACCGAACAACTGCAACGACGGCTGATTATGGAAGCGTTGGAACAGCATCAGGGCAACTGGGCGGCGGCTGCCCGTCAGCTACAACTGGACCGCGCCAACCTCAGCAGACTGGCCAAGCGATTGGGCATTCATGTCCAACGCTCGGTGCACACACAGCCACCGGAATAAACAAACCGCCTGACGAACCACAGAACCCCAGCCAATTGCCCCTGTGAACCCGCGTCTGCCCTGCTATAATCGCCGCCTTTGTTTTTTCGCGGTTATTACGGACAACCGCCATTCCAAACCCCAGGGGTAGAAGCTGTGAGCCAGAGTCGCCATAACGTCAAAACCTTTCAGGGCATGATTGCCGCCCTGCAAGAGTACTGGTCCGATCAGGGCTGTGTGATTAACCAACCACTCGATCTTGAAGTCGGCGCCGGTACGTTCCATGTACACACCTTCCTGCGCGCGGTTGGCCCGGAGACCTGGAACTCTGCCTACGTTCAGCCAAGCCGTCGTCCAACCGACGGTCGTTACGGCGAAAACCCGAACCGTCTGCAGCACTACTACCAGTTTCAGGTAGTGATGAAGCCCTCGCCATCCAACTTCCAGGAGCTGTATCTGGGCTCCCTGAATGCGTTGGGCGTCGACACTCTGGTGCACGACATTCGCTTCGTAGAAGACAACTGGGAATCCCCAACACTGGGTGCCTGGGGTCTGGGTTGGGAAGTATGGCTGAACGGCATGGAAGTGACCCAGTTCACTTACTTCCAGCAAGCCGGTGGTCTGGAATGTTTCCCGGTGATGGGTGAAATCACCTACGGTCTGGAACGTATTGCCATGTACCTGCAGGAAGTAGACTCCGTTTACGACCTGGTCTGGACCTACGGCCCGGATGGCAAACCGGTAACCTACGGCGACGTGTTCCACCAGAACGAAGTGGAGCAGTCCACCTACAACTTCGAACACGCTGATGTCGATTTCCTGTTTCAGGCCTTCGACCAGTACGAAAAAGACTGCAACAAGCTGGTGGCCGCCAACCTGCCACTGCCAGCCTACGAGCAGACCCTGAAAGCCTCCCACACCTTCAACCTGCTGGATGCTCGCGGTGCGATTTCCGTGACCGAGCGTCAGGGTTACATCCTGCGTGTGCGCACCCTGGCCCGTGCCGTAGCGCATTGCTACTACGACAGCCGCGCCGAGAAGGGCTTCCCACTGGCCGAAGAAGGCATCCGTGAGGAAATCCTTGCCAAATGGCAGGCCGACAAAGAGAAGGAAGCGGAAAAAGCGCGCAAGAAGGCTGAGAAAGAAGCAGCCAAGCAGGAGGGTAAATAATGGCAACTCAAGATTTTCTGGTCGAACTGGGTACCGAAGAACTGCCACCGATGGCACTGAAGTCCCTGACTGACGCCTTTGCTGGCGGCATCGAAAACGGTCTGAAAGACGCTGGCCTGAGCTTTGGCGAGATCGAAATTTTCGCCGCTCCGCGCCGCATGGCCGTGCGCATTGCCGATCTGGCCGACAAGCAAGCCGATCAGGAAGAAACCCTGTTTGGCCCACCAGCCAAGATCGCCTACGACGCCGATGGCAACCTGACCAAAGCCGCTCTGGGCTTTGCCCAGCGTGCAGGCGTTGAAGCGGCGGACCTGAAAGAAGCGCCGGAATCCGAAGGCAAGAACGCTGGCAAGCTGATGATCCAGCGTACTATCGCAGGCAAGAACACCGTTGAGCTACTGGCCGACATGGTTCAGAACAGCCTCGACAAACTGCCGATTCCAAAGCGCATGCGCTGGGGGGCTTCCCGCGTTGAATTCGTGCGTCCGGTACAGTGGCTGGTGATGCTGTTTGGCAACGACGTCGTCGACGCCGAAGTGATGGGCCTGAAAGCCGGTCGCTTGTCCCGTGGCCACCGCTTCCACGCGCCTGCCGAAGTGAGCATTGACTCACCGGCCAGTTACCGTGAAACCATGCGTTCCGTGTACGTCATGGCCAGCTTTGAAGAGCGTTCCGAGCTTATCGCCAAACAGGTGGCTGCCGAAGGTGAAAAGCTGGGTGGCGAAGCCATCATCGGCGACGACCTGCTGGAAGAAGTGACTGCCCTGAACGAGTGGCCGGTGGCACTGGCAGGCTCCTTCGAAGAAGAGTTCCTGACCGTTCCGGCGGAAGCACTGGTGTCTTCCATGAAAGAACACCAGAAATACTTCCACGTAATGAAAGACGGTACCCTGCTGAACAACTTCATTACCGTCTCCAACATCGAGTCGAAAGACCCGACTCAGGTGATTGCCGGTAACGAAAAAGTGATTCGTCCACGTCTGGCCGACGCCAAGTTCTTCTGGGACACCGACCGCAAGCAGACTCTGGAAAGCCGCTTCGAGAAACTCGAAAACGTGGTGTGGGTGAACGCGCTGGGCTCCATCGCCGACAAGGCTCGTCGTATCTCTACGCTGGGTCAGAAAATCGCTACCGCCACCGGTGGCGACACTGCGCTGGTAGAACGTGCCGCCAAGCTGTGCAAGAACGATCTGGTTTCCCAGATGGTGTTCGAATTCACCGACCTGCAAGGTCTGGCCGGTAAGTACTACGCCGAAAACGACGGCGAGAACGCCGAAGTCGCGCAGTCCATCATCGAACAGTACATGCCTGCCTTCGCAGGTGACGAACTGCCAGCCAGCGCCACCGGTACCGCCATCGCTTTGGCCGACCGTCTGGACTCACTGGCGGGTCTGTTTGGCATTGGCCAGCTGCCAACCGGCTCCAAGGACCCGTACGCCCTGCGTCGTGCGTCTTTGGGTGTGCTGCGTATTCTGGTTGAAAAGCAGATTGATCTGGACCTCAACGAACTGATCGACTGGGCGTTGGACAACAACTGGTCTGCCGAACTGAAAGCCGACACCAAAGCCACGCTGGTTGAATACATGTTGGATCGTTTCCAGGCCTGGTACAGCGACGAAAACATCCCGGCCGAAGTGTTCCAGTCCGTGCGCGCACTGGGCGTGACCAAACCACTGGACATCGACCGTCGTGTGAAAGCCGTACACGCCTTCTACCAGCTGGAATCTGCCCAGGCACTGGCCGCCGCCAACAAGCGGGTATCCAACATCCTGGCCAAGAATGAAGGCGACAAGGTAACCGCCGCTGTGGATGCTGCCCTGTTCCAACAGGACGAAGAAAAAGCCCTATTCGAACAAATGACCGGCCTTGCCGACCTGACCGGCCCACTGCTGATCAAAGGCGACTACCAGGGTGCCCTCAACGCACTGGCACAACTGCGCAACGTGGTTGACGCCTTCTTCGACAACGTCATGGTCATGGCCGACGACGAAGCGGTGAAAACCAACCGACTGGCACTGCTGAAGCAACTGCGCAGCATGTTTGTTGGTATTGCCGACATCGGTCTGCTGCAGGGCTAACGCTCGTTCGCCAGTAATTGATCGACTGCACGATCACATCAAAGCCACCGAACCTGTGTTCGGTGGCTTTTTTGTATCCTGATGTTTTGTGCATTGGCAAGTAACCCGTCTTCAGCGATACCCAGTCATACCAACAACTGACTGCGGGCCAGCACTACTGAATTCTCAGCACCAACAGCTGCTTCGGCTGTTGAACCAGTGACTGTTATTTCAGCTGAGCTATGCGCCACTGTGACGGCCAGCATGATCTGCTGGTACTGCCCCCAGAACGTTGCTCGTCCAGCTGCATCAATAGAATCACTGACCATCTCAACGCTACCTTGTCGCAAGCACATCCTCCCAAACTCTGCCAGATCAATGCCTCGCCCCTGTTGCTTGACCCAACTTTCATAGCAACACCACCAACGATACCAAAGCTGTACTTTGCTCAATGGCTGCTGCTTCGACCAATGTTCTTGCAGATCAACAGAGCCGAACAAAGCCACCATGTCGTCCAGTGATCGCTTTTCGGACAGCCGTTCTATATCGACACCCACCGCAGCGTCGGGATCAATAGCACAGGCCAGCTGTGCGCAACTGTGAGAAAGTGAAACGCCCATTTTCCTGGCTTCCAGCATTGATATAGCGGCTTGCTCTACTAACAAGGCCCCTGATTGTTGCTGACCAATCCGCCAATCGTGGGGCTGGCCACCAAAGCGCTCGGATAATGACAGCCGCAAAAACCAGTGACCCGCCAGATAGGTCAGACGCCTTGACGGAGAGGTCATATCTCTCAGTCGCCCCGTTTCACTAGCGCTCAGCCAGAGCTGATCAGGCGGAGGGGAGATGGCGGATTGTTCGGCCAGGTGGACGGTACAGCCGGATAAATACTCGCTCATAGACCCCAGATTGTTGTTTATTGGTTAGTCAACAAAGCGGCCGAAAAGCGTCTTTACGCTTGCCTGACGATGTCTGGCCAGTACAATACGCCGCCAATTATATGGATGAGAGTGTTCCGTGTCCGGTATTAAATGCAGCGTCAGGGATTGGGCCGTATGGATGCCGGTTTCAGATGACTCGAACAGCAATAGCCATCAGGTCAGCGCACCGTCACTGGGCCTGATTCCGGCCATGATGAGGCGCCGACTTGGCCAGCAGGGCAAGATGGCTGTTTCCGTGTGCTCGGCACTGATCGAGAAGCAGCCACAGCTGCCAATGGTTTTTTGCAGCCGCCACGGTGAAATCCAGCGTTCACTGGAAATTCTCACCACTCTGATTGATGGCGAAACGCCGTCGCCAATGGCATTCAGCCTGTCGGTCCACAATGCCGTCAGTGGCATACTGTCGATTGCTACCCACAATACCCACGCGATTACTGCCATGGCAGCAGGTGAGCACGCCATCGTCAATGCACTCACCGAAGCCTGCATGATTCTGCATGCCAATGATCATGACGCAGTACTGTGTGTGATTCACGACCTGCCATTGCCGGAATTGTATGACGATGCAGGCATTGATCCGGCTGAGCCCTACGCCATTGCCCTGCTACTGGAACAAGCTGGTGATTGCCCGATCAGTATCGACTTCGAGCACAAGCAAAACACCCAGCCTGGCATGCTGGAGCAGGTAGCGATGCTGGCTGAGTTGCTGCACGGCAACACTGAACAAGTGCCGCTGGCTGCTGCCCAAATTACACGCCTGCCGGTGACACCGTGAGCAGCCTGCTGAGCCGTGTATGGCGTACAGTCGCAACCGCATTCTGCTTCGCCACATTTGGTGTTGGCGGTAGCCTGATTGCGCTGATCGTCAGTCCGGCACTGGTCTTGCTGGTGCGCCATCAGCGGCGGCGTCAGGCTCTGGGAAAACGTTTTGTCAGCCTCTGTTTCCTGTTGTTTATCAACCTGATGCGAGCCGTCGGCGTGATGACATACACCATTCGCAACCGTGAACTGCTGGAGCAGCCGGGACAACTGATTCTGGCCAATCACCCATCACTGATTGATACCATTTTCCTGATCGCCTTCGCTCGCAATGCCGATTGTGTGGTGAAGGGTAAACTGCTGAAAAACCCTTTTACCTGGGGAGCTATACGGCTCACAGGCTACATTGCCAACAGTACAGCAGAAGGGGTGATCGCGGCTGCCGGAGACTCTATGAAGTCAGGCAACAATCTGATCATTTTCCCAGAAGGGACCCGTACCACGGCGGGCAAAGCACAGGTAATGAAACGCGGGGCGGCCAATATTGCTATCAAGACAGCAACCAACATCCGGCCAGTGGTTATCCGCTGTGAACCCGCGGCATTAACCAAGGAAATCAAGTGGTACCAGGTTCCCAAACGCCGGGTCCATATGACTCTGGACGTACGCCCGACCATTTCGGTAGAACAGTACGCCAATTCGCAAAACCAGGCTCTGGCGGCGCGTCAGCTGACGCAGCAACTGGAGCAATATTTTAATAAGGCGGTGAGCACGACTCCGGCACCTGACGGCGATCAGAATAACGGATGTCTGAATCAACCACTCAGCCGCTCACTGTAGTAGAAGTAGGACCGAAACCATGACAAGAGATGAAATCAGCGGCCACGTAACCCGTGTCATTATCGAACTGTTCGACATTGAAGAAGACAAGATCAACGACGATGCCCGCCTGTACGAAGACCTGGATATCGACAGCATTGATGCCGTCGACATGGTCGTTGAAATGAAAAAGATCACCGGCAAGAAGATCAACCCGGAGAACTTCAAAAGCGTTCGCACTGTCGGCGATGTGATCACCGCCGTTGAGGCGCTATACCAGAACTAACTGGCCGCGAGTCACCCATGAAGCTGTTCTTTACCATTGTGATGGTGGTGCTGTCGGTATGTTATCCGCCTGCAGTGTATTTGGGTCTGCAATATTTCAGTGCCAAATATCTCGCCTTGCTACTGCTGACGCTGGGGGTCGCACGTAGCCTCACCAATGGTGCCCTGAACAGCAGTAGCCGCTGGATCATGGTTGGCTTGCTGGCGCTACTGTCAGGCTGGACCTGGTTTGCTGAAAGCGATGTTGCCCTGAAGCTCTATCCAGTACTGATCAGCCTGAATTTGCTGGTGCTGTTTGGCTGGAGCTTGTGGCACCCGCCCACCATCGTCGAAAAACTCGCAAGACTTCAGGATTCCAACCTGCCCCCCAGTGGTATCGCCTACACCCGCAAGGTCACCAAGGTATGGTGTGGCTTTTTTTTGGTCAACGGCAGCATCGCTCTGGCGACAGTGCTGCATGGCAACGACCAGCTCTGGACCCTGTACAACGGACTGATTTCCTATCTGCTGATGGGAACCCTGATGGCCGGTGAATTTCTGGTTCGCCGCCGCGTAAAGGCACAACATGGTTGATTCCCTCACCCGCTTTGAAAGCCGCTACCAACAGCCGGCTAACCCACACGCCCTGTTGTTTGCAGGTAACGAAGGCCACCTCGACGTCGCCAGCTGGCTACAACGTGTAGCCGACTGGCAGGCCCGACTCGACCAACAGCAGGCCAGCGCCACACCTCTACGACGTTGCGCGGTATTTCATCCCGATCTGGCGGAATTCAGCGCCATTGTTTTTGCTCTGTGGTCGCGCAAACTGATTGCCTGTGTTCCAGGCGCCAATAACAGTGGCACCATAGAAGCGCTGGAACCTTTGGTAGATGCGTTCGCTGGTGACTTTCCAGCCACCAGCAAAACCTGTTTACACGCTGCCGCCGGATCAGGCCGCGAGCCGCTTCAAGCGTTGCAACAACCATTGGATTACGATCAGGAACTGCTGGAAATCTTTACTTCCGGCTCCTCTGGCGAACCCAAGGCGATCACCAAAACATTGCGCCAGATGGCCGCCGAAACCACCGCGTTGGAGCAGCTCTGGGGCGCAGACCTCGCCGCTGCCAGCTGTGCTATCGGCACCGTCAGTCATCACCATATTTATGGCATGCTGTACCGCCAGTTGTGGCCATTGAGTCAGGGCCGCCCGATGTGGCGAGATACCTGTGCCTTTATCGAGGACGTCACCCAGGCTATCGCCACGCTGGATGAGTCATCGTTCATGCTGATCAGCAGTCCGACTCACCTGTCGCGACTGCCAGACAACTTCGATTGGCAACCATTGCAACAATACAGCCGCATGCTGTTCAGCTCCGGTGCGCCACTCCCGGAGGATGCCTCCATTGCATCGGCAGCAGCGTTTGCGACCAATGTGAACGAGATTCTGGGCAGCTCCGAAACCGGTGGTATCGCCTGGCGTCGCCAGCACCGTGTTGACCAGAGTCACTGGACTCCGGGTCCCGGTATTAATGTGCGTGTCAGCCCCGATAACCAGTGCCTCGAGATACGTTCTCCGTTTCTACCGGACATGGAGTGGTACGCCACCACCGACCGGGTGCAACTGAATAATGACAACACGTTTACCTTGCTGGGCCGCACCGACCGTATTACCAAGGTCGAGGGCAAACGCCTGTCGCTGACAGCCATGGACAATCAACTGCAGACCAGCGAGCTGGTTCGCGAAGCCCGATCTCTGGTACTGCGTGGCCACCGCGATGAAGTGGCGGCGGTCATCACGTTGTCGGTAGCTGGCCTGCAGAGACTCCAGCAAGCAGGCCGAAAGGCACTGTTTGATGAGCTGCGCGAACAGCTGCTGAATTGGTTTGAACGGCCGTTACTGCCGCGCAAGTGGCGCATCGTACTGGACATTCCCCGTAACTCCCAGGGTAAGACCCTACTGCAGGATCTGATCGATTTGTTTGCTCCCAATAACGACATGCCGGTGATCATGACCGAACATCGCATCGACAATGGCATTCAGCTGGATTTGCAGATTCCGGCCCAATTGCGCTGGTTTGAAGGCCACTTCGACGATCATCCAATCCTGCCAGGTGTGGTGCAGACCGACTGGGCCATCAACCTGGGGCAAAAATATCTCAACCTGCAAGGCGAGTTTCAGGGCATCAAGAACCTCAAGTTTGCCAATCCGATCCTGCCCGGTGATCGCGTCAGTCTGACGCTATCACTGAAGGCACGGGACAGTTCCCACGATCTGGTATTTGCCTATCGCCACGACGACAAGGCCCATTCCAGCGGCGCGATCAGTTTCAGCGATCCGCATTAATACCGCTGGCCAATAACAAACAGGACGACAACACAAAGATTATGGTTACCTTCAACGGCTCCCGTCTAAGCATCGAAGACATCAACGCGCTGGCACTGCAACAGCAACCGGCGCAACTGGATACCGACGCAGCCTTTCGCCAGCGTATTCGTCGCGGCAGTGAATTTCTCGACAACCTGCTGGCCGAAGACGGCGAAATTTATGGTGTGACCACCGGCTATGGCGATAGCTGTACCGTCACCATTCCGCCAGAGTTGGTGGCCGAGCTGCCAAAGCACCTGTACACCTTCCATGGCTGTGGCATGGGTGCCATTTTGCCGGTTGAAAGCGGTCGTGCAGTGCTGGCTACCCGTTTGGCCTCGTTGTGCCAGGGCTTCTCCGGTGTATCTGAAGCCTTACTGGAGCAGCTCGAACGACTGTTGCAACACGACATCGTGCCGCTGATCCCGGAAGAAGGCTCTGTTGGCGCCAGTGGCGACCTGACGCCACTATCGTACGTCGCGGCGGTACTGTGTGGTGAACGAGAGGTGTACTTCAAAGGTGAGGTCCGCGCCACCGCCGAGGTCTTTGCTGAACTGGATATCCAGCCATTAACCCTGCGTCCGAAAGAAGGCCTGGCGATCATGAACGGCACTGCGGTGATGACGGCCATCGCCTGCCAGGCGTTCAGCCGGGCCCGTTATCTGGAACAAGTGGCCACCCGCATTACCGCGCTGGCCACCATCGCCGCCAAGGGCAACGCCCACCACTACAACGAAATCCTGTTCAGCGCCAAGCCCCATGCGGGCCCTCAAAAAGTTGCCAGCTGGCTGCGTGACGACCTCGAAACCGGCAAGCCGCCGCGCAATCCGAACCGCCTGCAGGACCGCTACTCGCTGCGCTGTGCGCCACACGTTATTGGTGTACTGAGCGAAACCCTCGACTGGAACCGCACCCTGATCGAGAACGAACTGAACAGCGCCAACGACAACCCGATCATCGATGGCGAAGGCGAACACGTGTTACACGGCGGCCATTTCTACGGCGGCCATATCGCCATGGCGATGGACACCCTCAAAAACGCGGTTGCCAACGTCGCCGACCTGCTCGACCGTCAAATGGCGATGCTGGTTGATACCAAGTTCAACCACGGCCTGCCGTCCAACCTGTCCGGCGCAGAAGGCCCACGCAAGGCCATCAGCCACGGCCTCAAGGCGGTACAGATTGGCGTTTCAGCCTGGACCGCCGAAGCACTGAAGCACACCATGCCTGCCAGTGTGTTCTCGCGTTCCACCGAGTGTCACAACCAGGATAAGGTTTCGATGGGCACCATTGCCGCCCGTGACTGTCTGCGTGTATTGCAACTCACCGAACAGGTCGCTGCGGCCTGCTTGCTGGCCGCGGTGCAGGGTCTTGAGCTGCGCATCAAACAGGGCGACATCGAGGAAGAGGCCGTTTCTGCCACCCTCAAGGCGACTCTGGCCGCAGTCCGTGAAAGCAGCCCGTTCCTTGCCGAGGATCGCCCACTGGAACGTGAACTGCGCCAATTGGTAGACCGACTGCAACAACAGCGTATTGCGCTGTATGAGAGCCATGCATGATCAGTGCGACCGTTGACATCAAGGTGCCCTTCCACGACGTCGATATGATGAACGTGGTGTGGCACGGCCATTACGCCAAATATCTCGAAATTGCCCGTTGTGTGCTGCTCGACAAGATCGGCTACAACTACAACGAGATGAAAGAGTCCGGCTATGCCTGGCCTGTTGTCGACCTGCACATCCGCTACCCGGGGCCTGCTGTGTTTGGGGAGACCATCCAGGTCACGGCAACGCTGTCGGAATGGGAAGACCAGCTGAAGATCCGTTACGAAATCCGCAACCAGCACGGCAAACGACTGACCCGCGCCACCACCACCATGGTGGCCGTTGATATGTCGACCCAGACCATGTGCTATGAATCGCCGCAGATCCTGCTCGACAAGATCAAGGCGGCGCAGCCGTGAACCGCAGCAAGTTCCAACGGCTGCCTGCTGTACTGTCAGGGCTGCTGCTGAGCGGCCTTTGCGGCACTGCGGTTGCACAGCAATCGGTGCAACAAACGGCACCAGAACAGCGGCAGGAAATTGCGTTCGAGAACCAACTCGACAGCGCCGCAGTGGCGCAAATCCTGACGCCCACGGACGCGCTGGCAGGTAGCTTTGAGCAACAGAAATACCTTGCCGTACTGCCACGGCCACTGAACTCCAGCGGTCACTTCGACTATGCCGCAGGCAAGGGCCTTGAATGGGCAATCGAAAAGCCGATTGCCAGCACCGTTATCATCAGTGAGCAGGGCATTTCGCAGCAACAAGGCGGCAAGGTAGTGTGGCAGAGTGACGCCAACAGCGCCGAAACCAGCACCGTCGCCAACATCATGGCCGCAATTTTTGCGGGCGATCTGCAAACCCTGTCGGCCACCTTTGATATCAGCGGCCAGCAAAGCGCCGATAACCAGTACTGGCAACTGCAGCTGACGCCACAAAGTGATGTGCTGAAAAACTTCTTCAACCGCATCGACATGAGTGGCCAGCTCAACAGTACCGGGCAAAACCTGCTGCGAGGACTGACACTGCACGAGGCCAACGGCGATCGCACCGAAATTCGCTTCAGCCTCACCCGCCTTCATGACCAATAAGCACGCTTCCCAGCCAAACGCCCAAACACAGGCGCAGCCAGATACACAGTCACATTTGCTATCCAACAAACTTTGGCTCGGTCTGGCGGTCTGGCTATTGGTAATGTTGGCGGCCACCGCCTCGCTGGTGTGGCAGACCCGACAGGGGCTGTCGTTTGATACCAGCATCATGTCGCTGCTGCCGAAAGGCCAGGCCAATCCGGCGGCGGATTTTGCCAATGACAAGTTAACCGGCAATGCCAGCCAGCAACTGTTGCTAATCGCCTCCGGCGACCGTCAGCAAAGTCTGCAAGACGCCAATATGGTAACCGCCGCCTTGCGGCAATCCGGCTTGTTCAAACAAGTGCAAGGCAAGGCCGACAGCCAGCAAGTCCAAGCCATGCTGCAAAGCCTGGCCGGCTGGCGTTACCAGCACCTGACCAGTGAAGATCGCCAGGCGTTAGCAGCGCTGGACCTGACAGCCGATGACCCAACATCCGCCCTATCCTCCGGCCAACCAGACTCAGACAGTGCCAATAACGAACTCATCAACCGCGCCATTGGCCGTTTGTATTCACCGCTGGGCGGCAATCTGGCCCAGCATCTGGTCGATGATCCCTTACAGCTGTTCGATCACTGGCGTCAGCAGGCGATTCCCGATCTCGGCATCCAGCTGCAGGACGACTGGCCGACCCGAATTGAGCACACCGACAGCGGCGAGCAGTGGCACCGAATCATTGTCGCCGAGCTCGACGGCAGTCCGTTCGCCATGGGCTATCAGGCGCAGGTGTCAGCACTGCTGCACAATCTTGAACAGGCCAGCCAGCAGCTCTCCTACACCGGCCTGATCGTGCATGCGACCTGGGGCGCCAATCAGGCCCGGCAGGAAATTTCCACCATCGGGGCACTATCAATGGCTGGCATTGTGCTGTTGATGCTGCTGGTATTTCGGCGTCTGAGCTATTTGCTATTGGTATTTTTACCTTTGCTGAGCGGCTGTGTGCTGGCAATGGCAGCCAGCCTGCTGATCTTTGATCGGGTCCATATGATCACGCTGGCCTTTGGTGCCAGTCTGGTGGGCGTGGCCATCGACTATTCGCTGCACTTCCTTTGCCATCGGCTCGAACAGGTGGAAGACGGCGATGCCCGCTATGACAGCCACAATAACACCCCCACCCCCGATAAGCACAGCCAGCATTCAACGGTAGTGGCAGCCATTACCCTCGGCATGATTTCCAGCGTGCTGGCTTATCTGGCTCAGGCGGCAGCGCCATTTCCCGGTTTACAGCAAATGGCGGTTTTTTCAGCGCTGGGCCTCGTCGGAGCCTGGCTTACTGTCGTTGGGCTACTGCCGTGGCTTACCCGTCGCCTGCCCACCAGCGCCCGACCACAAAGGATTCTCGCCGGGCTGGATCTGGCTCGTCAGCGCTGGCCGCGGATTCATCAACCGCTAGTTGCGACAGTGATTGTGATACTGGCACTGGTAGCACTGATCCGGCTGCCACAGCTGCCTTTTGATGACAGCATTGTGCGCCTGCAAACCTCGCCGCTGAGCCTGTTACAGGCCGACCAGCGGGTTAACCAGATTGCTGGTGGCACCTCATGGGCACGTTATCTGCTGGTGTCTGGCAGCAGCGAGCAGGATTTGCTGCAGAACGCCGAGCAATTGCAGCCCGCGCTCGAACAGCTGCGGGCAGCGAACAACGGCCTGCGTATTATCAGCGTCAGCCAGCAGCTTGCTTCGCTCAAGCGCCAGCAAGCCAATACCGAATTGCAGGCTGCGACTGTGTATCAGCACGGCGGTTTGCTCGATCAGTTCCTCTCACAGCTGGGCGCATCTGAACTGGCCAGCGCCGCTCGTGATGACTTCAACAGCCAACGCCAGCAGCAAGTCCGCCCTGAACAATGGCTGGCCTCGCCGTTAAGCGATAGCAGCCGCCACCTGTGGCTGGGCCAATTTGATGGCCGCTTTTATAGCGTGATCAATATGGCAGGACAGATTCCTGCCGACATTAATCAGCAGTTACAACAGGCCCTTGATGATTCCGGCCTCAGTCAACAGGTGTTACTGGTCGACCAACCGGCGGCTATCAGTACGGTGCTGAGTCACTATCGCCACAGTATGTTGGGCTGGATTGTGCTGGCGTATCTCGCTGTGCTGGTATTGCTGACATTGAAGTATCGACTGCAAGCCTGGCGCGTGGTCGCAGGGCCAGCGTTGGCTAGCCTGCTGACACTGAGCTTACTGTCGGCACTGGGAATGCAGCTGACGGTATTCAATCTGCTGGCGTTATTACTGGTACTGGGGATCGGTCTGGATGCCGGTATTTTCCTGATCAACAGCCGCAATAGCCTTTACACCTGGCTGGCGGTGTTTATGTCCGGCCTGACGACCCTGCTGGCGTTTGGCCTGTTGGCGCTGTCGAACACGCCAGTGCTGATGTACTTCGGCAGCACCGTACTATGTGGTGTGATACTGGTGTGGTTGTTAACCCCCGTTTTCACCTTGCAGCGACATCCGTCCTGATTTGCTTCCGGTATCCATCATCCATGTATGAACAAAGCCCGATACGCTTTTTGATCCTGCCCCTACTGTTACTGGCCTCGCTGGTCTCTGGCTGTAGCCTGCTACAACCCAGACCAGAGGACTTGCAGCTGCCCTTGATGCCTCCAACCGATTATCCATTTGAGGGCCAGGTCACTCAGGTTGTCAGCAAGGTTGATGATGAATCTTCCAGCCTGCTGGCGAGTTGGTCAGTGCAAGATGGCATCATGACGCTGGTGGGCCTGACCGCGACCGGGCAGGAATTGTTGCGCGCTCGCTATGATGGCATTGAGCTGACTGAAACAGTCTCTCCGCTGCTGCCGTCACAGGTGAACGCTCGCGTTATCCTGGCCCAGATCCAGATGGCTTACTGGCCACTGGAATCAATCAACAAGCGTCTGAACGGCAGTCCATGGCAGCTGATGGCAGTGTCGGATGGCCGCCGCTTGGTTTATCATTCGCGCCTTGTTTTGGACATTACGCCTGAAACCATCACTGCCGATGAGCACGGTGGTTTCTGGCACACACTGCTAATTTCGATTCCGGTTGCCGACCAGCAGATCCGGATCACAACGCTCGATATGGACAGGAAGTGATGCAGCACAATCCCGTGTATCTCAATCAGTTGGGTATGGTCTGCTCACTGGGGAACGACACGCAATCGGTCTGGCAAACGCTGCAACAAGCCGACGCCCAACCACTGATGTTATCCGAGCAATGGACCAACCGGCCGGTATATGTCGGCGAAGTCCGCCATGGTTTGCCTGCGCTTGAAGCACTGCCGGAAGCGCAGCGCTCGCGTAACAACCAACTACTGCTGTGTGCCTGGCAACAGCTACGCGAAAGCTTCGAAACGCTCAGCGCCAATGTTTCACCTGAACGGATTGGTATCGTTCTGGGTTCCAGTACCAGCGGTATCGCCGAAGCCTGCACTACGGTCGAAAACTGGCACAAATACAAGGTTCCGGCCTCTCCCACTCGCTATGCGATTCAGGAAATTTCAGCGCCCGCTATGACCCTGGCAGATTGGACCGGTGCCCAAGGCCCTGCATTTGTGATTTCCACCGCATGCTCTTCCGGAGCCAAGGCACTGGCCAGCGCTCGTCGGTTGATCCAGCAAGACGTCTGCGATGTGGTGATTGCCGGCGGCGTAGACTCGCTGGCCGCCATGACACTGAATGGCTTCGACGCACTCGAGAGTATGTCAGACGGTTTGTGCAACCCATTCGGAAGGGATCGCGATGGCATCAACATCGGCGAAGGTGCCGCAATTTTTGTGATGAGCAAAACCCCTGCTGCTATCAGCCTTGCAGGCTGCGGGGAAACCTCTGATGCCCACCATATTTCAGCACCTCACCCGGATGGTGCCGGTGCCATTGCTGCCATGACCCAAGCCCTGCAGGATGCCGACGTCGCAGCCAGCAACATTGATTATATCAACCTCCACGGTACCGCTACCGAGCAGAACGATCGTATGGAAGCCAAAGCCGTTTACAGCGTATTTGGCAGTGAGGTTCCATGCTCATCAACCAAGCGCCTGACCGGCCACACGCTGGGGGCCGCGGGGGCCATTGAAGCCGGATTGTGCTGGCTGACCCTGACCGAACAAACCGCGCTGCCACCCCATCGCTGGGACGGCAATGGCGATACCGAGCTGCAACCCATCCAGCTCACAAACGGGTCCCTGCAGCAATGCGAGAATGTGCAACAACCCCCTCGCTTGGCGCTGAGCAATTCCTTCGCGTTCGGCGGCAACAACATTTCACTGATATTTGAACGACAGCATGGCCACTGAAACTCCTTGCCCATACCCGGTAGACGAACTGGTACCGCATTCAGGCGATATGAGCTTGCTGGATGAGGTGGTTTCTTTCAGCGAAGAGACCCTGACTGCTCGTGTTGTGATCGGTCCACAGTCCACGTTCTTCCGCGACGGTGGTGTTCCTGCCTGGGTCGGGATTGAATACATGGCCCAAGCCGTTGCTGCCTGGGCCGGTTGCGGTGAAAAGCGGACTGGCGGCGACCCCAAAGTTGGCTTTTTACTCGGCAGCCGCAAGTTCAGCAGTAGCTGTGCGGTGTTCCCGCAAGGAGCCGAACTGATTATTCACATTGAACGGGAACTGCAGGACGACAGCGGCCTGGGCTCGTTCCAGTGTTCACTCACATTTGATGACCAGCAGCAGCAAGCACGCCTGAATGTATTTCAGCCGCCTGACGCAGCTGCTTTTATGGAAACCGCCAAGGGATAATTTATGTCTGATTCCAAAACCGTTCTCGTAACCGGCTCCAGCCGTGGCATTGGCAAGGCCATCGCGCTGCGCCTAGCACGTGAAGGCTTTGACATCGTCGTACATTGCCGCAGCAAACGCGAAGAAGCCGAACAGGTTCAGGCAGAGATCGAAGCCCTTGGCCGCACTGTCAGAGTACTGCAGTTTGATATCGCCGACCGTCAGAGCACCCGCGCAACCCTTGAAAGCGATGTTGAAACCCACGGTGCCTACTACGGTGTGGTGGCCAATGCTGGCCTGACCCGCGACAATGCTTTTCCGGCGCTTACCGATGACGAGTGGGACTCGGTGATTCACACCAACCTGGACGGTTTCTTTAACGTAGTGCAACCGCTGACCATGCCAATGATCCGCCGTCGCAAACCAGGCCGTATCGTTGCCATGTCGTCGGTTTCTGGCGTTACCGGCAACCGTGGTCAAGTCAACTACAGCGCTTCCAAAGCTGGCCTGATCGGCGCCTGCAAGGCACTGGCGGTCGAACTGGCCAAACGCAATATTACGGTTAACTGTGTCGCTCCTGGCCTGATTGATACGGATATGATCGATGAACACATTGTCGATGAAGCGATGAAAATTATTCCAGCCAAACGCATGGGCAAGCCGGAAGAAGTCGCTGCAGTGGTCAGTTTCCTGATGTCAGAGGACGCAGGCTACGTCACTCGTCAGGTGATTTCAGTGAATGGAGGTATGTGCTGATGCGTCGTGTGGTGATTACCGGTATGGCGGCGATTTCGCCAATCGGGCAAGACTGGGAAACCATTGCCAGCAATCTCAAACAGCTCAATACGGGCATTCAATATATCGAGGAGTGGGACAAGTACGAAGGTCTGAACACCCGCTTGGGTGGTCCGGCCGACTGCTTTGAAAAGCCAGCCCATTACAGCCGTAAGGCCACCCGCAGCATGGGGCGCATGTCGATCATGGCGACACGGGCGACCGAGTTGGCACTGCAACAGGCTGGCCTGCTGGATGACGAATCCATCAAGGACGGCCGCATGGGCGTGTCTGTTGGTTCGTCTTCCGGTACCCCGGATGCTATCGGTGAATTTGGCCAGATGCTGTTCAACCACTCGGTGAACGGTCTTAACGCCACCTCTTATGTACGCATGATGCCGCATACCGCGCCGGTCAATATTGGTGTTCATTTCGGCCTCAAGGGCCGGGTCATCACCACATCCAGTGCCTGTACGTCCGGTAGTCAGGGCATTGGTTACGCCTATGAAGCGATCAAACATGGCCACCAGCAAATGATGGTCGCTGGTGGTTGTGAAGAGCTGAGCGCAACCCAGGCTGCGGTGTTCGATACCCTGTTCGCCACCAGTACCAATAATGATCGCCCGGATCGGGCACCACGCCCGTTCGACAAGGATCGCGATGGTTTGGTGATTGGCGAGGGTGCCGGCATCGTGATTCTTGAAGAACTGGAATCCGCCCGTGCCCGTGGGGCCACTATTCTGGCTGAGATAGTCGGCTTCGGTACCAATTCCGACGGCGCTCATATTACCCAACCCAATGCCACCACAATGCAAATTGCGATGGAAATGTCGCTACGTGATGCCGGGCTGACAGCCGATGACATTGGTTACGTCAGTGCTCATGGCACAGCAACCGACCGCGGTGATGTAGCTGAAAGCCAGGCAACCTTCAAAGTGGTTGGCAAAAAGCCGATCAGCTCATTCAAGAGCTTCACCGGCCATACTCTGGGTGCCTGTGGTGCACTGGAGGCAATTGTTTCAGTACATATGATGAACGAGGGCTGGTTTCACGCCACCGCCAATCTGGAAACCCCCGACAGCGATTGCGCCGACCTTGACTACATCATGGGTGAGGCCCGCAAGATCGAAACCGCTCATGTCATGAGCAACAACTTCGCCTTCGGTGGAATCAATACTTCGTTGATTCTGAAGCGCTGGAAAGGCGAATAACCGAGCCGTTTCATGAGCCAAATAAAAAAGGGTAAGTGACCATTCACTTACCCTTTTTTATTTATCGCTACTGGCGCTACTGCAATCACGCACTGCCATGCCACAGCCAATTCATACCTTCAGCCCCGACAAATCTCAACGATGGTATTGAGACGACGCTCAGCCTGTTTAACAAACGGGTTATTCAGATCCCAGGCGTAGCCAGCAAGAATTGAACTGATCATGGCGCGAATCTGTTCACTGCCGTTCTGATAGAAAATGACGTCCTGAAAACGACCGTCGTACCAGGCTTCGACAAAGGTACGGAACACATCCACACCGTGCTTCAATGGCTCGGCGTATTCCGCTTGCCAATCTACCGCCTTCCCTTGTAAATGGCGATCCAGAACATCAGCCGCCATCGATGCCGACTTCATTGCGATGGTGACACCGGATGAAAATACCGGATCGAGGAATTCACCGGCATTGCCCAGCAAAGCGTATCCAGGCCCAACAAGACTCGTCACATTAGCGCTGTATCCGTGAATCTCGTTGACGGGGTCCGGGTATTCAGCATTAGCAAGCAGACGACTCAGGTGCTCGTCTTCCGCAACCAGTGCCTTTAATCGCTCTTCAGATTCCAGGTGACGGTATTGATCGAAAAACGCCTCTTTCGCCACCACGCCCAATGAGCACTTGTTGTTTGCAAATGGGATTAACCAGTACCAAACATCACGATGCTGCGGGTGAACAGTGATCAGAATTTTTTCACGATCAAACTGCTGGCAGTCAATGTTATCGATCACATGAGTAAACAGAGACTGGCGTACCGGAAAACCGGATGGCGCTTCCAGATCCAGCAATCGCGGCAGGACCCTGCCAAAGCCGGAAGCATCCAGCAGAAAGCGGGCTGTTACAGCGAAGTCCTTGCCATCCCCATCAACGCCATGAACGGTGACGCTGTCGTCGGAGTTCTCGATGGTACGGATTTCATGGCGATAGTGAATGCTCACTCCTTGTTTTGCGGCAGAGTCAGCGAGAATCTTGTCGAAGGTGGCGCGCTGGACCTGAAAGGTGGTGCCATGGCCCGGTGAAAACTTCTCCCGAAAATCGAAAAAGCTATAGTCGTTGGCAAAGCGGAAAGCCGCACCATTTTTGAACTGGAATGCCGGTTCTGCCTGCACAGCCTCCAGCATGCCAGCCTGCTCTACAAACTCCATGCATTGCGGCAGCAGGCTTTCACCAATGGAAAAACGCGGAAAGGTTTGTTTTTCAAGAATAGTAACCTTGTAACCCTTACGCTTTAACAAGGTACCGGCGACGGCACCGGAAGGCCCGGCGCCAATGATTACTACATCTGCCGACTTTTCTGGGTGGGGCATGTATCGATCGTCCTTATTTCCTTTCAGTCCGAACACATGTTCGGGCCCTACGTAGTCAAGCTGGCATATTACATGTCAATGGCCAGCTTGATGATGACTAATCCATTAATTAGTTCTGTGACGCTGGTATCTTCAAAATCGAGCGTGGATAATACGCGCCCATTACGCGCAGGCAACAACGACATACAAAAGGAAAACCCCGGTGAGCAACCTTGACCTCCAGATCAAACAACTGATTATTGATTCTCTTAATCTGGAAGACATTACCCCGGATGAGATCGACAGTGACGCGCCACTGTTTGGCGATGGTCTGGGCCTGGATTCCATTGATGCACTGGAGCTTGGTGTGGCAATCAAAAAGACGTTCAATATTGCCCTGACAGATAACTCTGAAGAAAACCGCGAACACTTTGCATCTGTAAATGCGCTGGTTGCCCTGGTTGAAGCACGCGCCGCTTGATTCGGAGCACACGGACGTGACCTATTGCTTCATCATCCCCTGTTACAACCACTCAACCACCCTGCAGGCCACCGTTGACGGCTTGCTGGGCTTCGGTCTCCCCATCATAGTGATTGACGATGGCTCGGCTGCAGAACACGGTGCCCGTATTCGCAATGTCTGTGGTCAATATGCAGACGTCACCTTGCTGAACCAGTCACCTAACGCAGGTAAAGGCGAAGCCGTTATTGCCGGTATACGCCATGCCAAAGATCAAGGTTACAGCCATGCTTTACAGGTGGATGCCGATGGTCAGCACAATCTCGATGATATCCCTGCCATGCTGCGCGCTTCGCAGCAAACCCCGACGGCACTAGTCAGCGGTCGTCCGATCTATGACGATTCGGTGCCTAAAGCGCGCCTGTACGGCCGTTACGCCACCCATGTGTGGGTCTGGATCGAAACGCTGTCGCTGGATATCCCGGACTCCATGTGTGGCTTCCGGATCTATCCGGTCGCTTCCTTCTGTGATCTCGCAGACCGGGTTCGCATTGGCCGACGTATGGACTTCGACACGGAGATCATGGTGCGCCTCTACTGGCGCAACGTGCCGGTGATTTTTATACCGACCAGGGTTATTTATCCGGAAGGTGGAACCTCCAATTTTCAGGTATGGCGCGACAATGTCATGATCAGCTGGATGCACACCAAACTCTTCTTCGGCATGCTATGGCGCTCACCGGTGCTACTGGCTCGCAAGTTTGCCGGTTAACGGTATGAGCGACCGAAAAATCAACGAGACCGATAAACACTGGTCGGAAGTGCACGAAAAAGGTACGTCACTGGGGCTGAATTTCCTGCTATATACCTACAAGTATCTTGGCAGGCCCGTCTTTACTCTGGTGGTGAGTTTTATCATCGGCTATTTCTATCTGTTTGCCCGTACCCAGCGACAAGCCGCCAAAGACTTTCAACAGCAAGCTGCCCACTTGCGTCGCAAGCGAGGCATGGCGGAATGGAAACCCAGACCTTTCAGACAGTTCCTCAATTTTGGCCTGTCAGCACTCGACAAGGTCTCGGCCTGGACCGGTGATATTCGCGAGAAAGACATCGACTTCGCCAACTTCGAGGTAATGAAGCGTGCAGTAAATAGCGGTAAAGGCGGCGTTATTCTGATTTCCCACCACGGCAACATGGAAATATGCCGGGCGATCGGTAAAGAAATACCGAACCTCCGCATCAATGCTGTGGTTCACACTCGCAACGCAGCCAAATTCAATCACCTGATGCAGAAGGTAGCACCTGACTCAGGCCTTAACCTGTTCGAAGTGACATCATTTGGGCCGGACACTGCGATTCGCATGATGGATAAAATCCAGCAAGGTGAATTCATTGTGATTGTTGCTGACCGTACTTCGGTACAGCACCGCGAACGCAGCGTTGATATTGAATTCATGGAGCGCGTTGCCTGGTTGCCGGAAGGGCCATTTGTATTGGCCTCTATCCTTCGCTGCCCGGTGCATTTCATGTCCTGTGTACGCCGTGGCAAACGCTTTGCAGCTGACTTCACACCGTATCGGGAGCCTCTGATACTGGACCGCAAAAATCGCCAACAGGCGATTCGTACAGCGGCCCAGGACTATGCCAGCTGGCTGGAGACCCAAGCGTTACATCAACCAGACCAGTGGTTTAATTTCTTCGATTTCTGGAAAAAACCAGAGCACGATCAGGAGAACGCCGGAAAAAAATAACCCGAAGCTGTCTGTCACATCTTCGGGTCATCAGGTTACTCCTTGATGCTTTCTACCTTGCCGTTTTCATCAAAGTTCACCAGAAAGGTATTAAAGCGACTGTTCCAGTAACGCCACACATTGCTTTCCAATGATGGAGTGACATGCTGGGGTGGGAAACCAATCGCAAGGGTCACGCCCTTCTTGCTCATCCCCTCGTACACCTGTCCGTTCTTGAGGCCTTTCCGGTCGATTTCACTCAGGTCTTGCAATGCCGAGTCGTCGCAGCGAGTACCGAAGTATTTCTTCAAGTTTGTATCAAAATCACCACTGGCCTTGTGGAAAACGTATTGATAACGCTGACCTTCGTAATTGAATAGCAGCTGGCTGCTATTCACATCAACCAGTTCCACTTCAGAACAACGTGGGATCAGGCCGTCTTGCTGATAGTTGATTGAAAACAGCCGTTTACGTGCAACGTCCGGGTGCAGGTTGGTCTGGGTATAAACCGTTTTGGCATCGAGCATCGACTCGCCATCGACCATCATTTCCGGGGATGAAGAACAAGCAACCAGCAGTGTACTGGTACCCAATGTGGCAAGCAGGGAAATATTTTTCATATAACTCACAATCCTTTGATCAAAGGCAGCGGGCGCTGCGATCTTACTACCGCAGAGCCTTACTGCAGTGGCGCGAGACTAACACAAGTTCAGCCACTGGAACGCGCTTGCTTCGCTGTTTTGGAAATCATCCCCAAACCGCTATGCTGCTGCCACGATTGACCTTGTGAGTGGAAACCATGACCAACCCCCTGATCATCCTCGATCGCGACGGCGTTCTTAACGAAGACACCGATGCTTACGTAAAATCCGTTGATGAATGGATCCCGTTACCCGGCAGTGCAGCGGCGGTTGGCCAATTGTGCAAGGCAGGTTTTCAGGTGGCGATTGCGACCAACCAGAGCGGTTTGGCGCGGGGCTATTTTCAGCCGTCCGACCTCGATGCCATGCACGCCAAAATGACTGCGCTGGCCGCCGCCGAAGGTGGCGAATTTGCTCATATTGCGTTTTGCCCACATGGCCCGGATGATCACTGCGATTGCCGCAAGCCGTTGCCGGGGCTGATTCACCAGATCGAGCAGGCGTTAGACAACTCCGCCGAAGGCGCGTGGATGATTGGCGACTCGATTCGTGATCTGGAAGCAGGTGCAGCGGCCGGTTGTAAGGTCGCACTGGTACGAACCGGTAAAGGTGCCAAGTCCGAGCCCAGGCTGGCCGCTCACGAACAGTTGTTCGAAGCGCCGGTATTCGACGATCTGGCGGCGTTCACCCGCTTCCTGCTGGACGGTGCCCATTAAGTGCTATTGGAAGCCAAAGGGCTTTCGGGTACTGTCACAACTGGCGTTCCGGTTCCCTGCCGGAAACAGTCATAGGAAATGACGTAACAATCAAAACTTTCAGGCAATGGTATAAACGCACCTGAACGTTTCATCACACAGGCCTGTGCAGGATTTATGAGCAATACCAGCCAAACGGCGATTGAAAACGCGGCATCCCAACCGTTCAGCCACAAGCTGAGAAGCGTGCTGTTCTACATCTGGCTGGCGCTGGTTACCATCTTCTGGTTTGTCCCTTCCATGCTGATTGGCATGCTGCTGCCACTGAAGGCCCGTAACTTCTGGATCATGGGCATCTACTGCCGCATGTGCATGTTCGGCCTGCGTTGGATTGCGGGCATTCGCTGCGAAGTGGAAGGTGCCGAGAACATTCCTCGCGATGGCCGTGGCCACGTGATTCTGAGCAAGCACCAGAGCACCTGGGAAACCTTTATGCTGCCCACCCTCATCTACCCGCACGTGCAGGTGGTGAAGAAAGAGCTGGCGTATTTGCCGCTGTTTGGCTGGGCGCTGTGGATGATCCGACCGATCTTTATCGACCGCTCGAAGAAAGCCAACGCCCTCAAACAGGTAGTGCAGCAAGGCTCTGAGCGACTCAGCGCCGGTGTGCATGTCTTGGTGTTCCCGGAAGGCTCCAGAATCCCGTCAGGCAAGCGTAAGGTATTTTCCAAAGGCGGTGCCATGCTGGCCAGCAAAAGCGGCGCTCCGGTGGTTATGGTGGCCCACAACAGCGGTGATCACTGGCCTAACACCCATTGGGTGAAGTCCCCGGGGGTTATCAAAGTGGTGTTCAGCGAACCGTTTGAATCCGCCGGCATGACCACCGCCGAACTGAACGCCAAAAACGAAGCCTGGATCAACGAAACCGTTGAGCGTATTTCCGAAGTGCCATTCACGGGCGAATACGTCGAAGCGGCAACCAGCGGCAAGCGTTTCTGATTCAGCGCTTCGCACTCCGGCAACAGAAACAAAAAAAACTCCCCTTAAAACGAAGCGGAGTTTTTTTTGTAACTCTATTTTGCTTAAGGCTGAGTACGCTTTTCCGATCCCAAATCGCTCTCCATGTCGTGTGGTGCTTCTTCCAGCAAAAATGTATCCGGCACCGCAAACGCCTCGTTACTCGTACTCTTGTGACAGGTTGCATAGATCTGGCGGTTGGTCGCCACAGTACAGCTCTTCGCAGACCCCATGCCATAAACCGAACAGGCATCGTCAGCCGCAGCCCACTGGGCGGCAGTACAATCTTTTTCGGCCATGGCAGGCATCGCCAGTATCAGACCAGTCAGACAAAGTAACTTTTTCATGTCAATATCCCTTTGTGTCTTGTGGAATGTGGCGGCCAAACGCCGCCCACAAACTCAGTAAAAACAAAGCGAAGAGTTGAAACTTCACCCATTTGGGTGACTGCTGCTGTGATGGGCTCTGGATCACAGTTTTGCCGTGATTGATCACGGCAGTAATGGCCCCGGCAATAACGGAGCTCCCTCAAAAACGAAAAAACCTCCCCTTCGAAAGAAGCGGAGGTTTTTTTGTGTCCGTAGACAAGAGCAACGAACAAAGAGAACGACAACGAAGGCAGCCATCTTGCTGCCTCTCGTTTTCTGGTTACAGCACCTGTTTACAACACCCGTCACAACACCCGTCACAACACCATGGTCGCCAGCCAGCCAGCGGCCAGCAACGGCAGGTTGAAGTGCAGGAAGGTCGGGATCACGGTGTCACGCATGTGGTTGTGCTGGCCGTCGGCGTTCAGACCCGCGGTTGGGCCAAGGGTGGAATCCGAAGCCGGGGAACCAGCATCGCCCAGCGCACCAGCGGTGCCAATCAGGGCCACAATCGCCAGCGGGCTGAAGCCCATCGCCATACACAGCGGCACGTAGATGGCGGCAATGATCGGAATGGTCGAGAACGACGAACCAATACCCATGGTCAGCAACAAGCCCACCAGCAGCAGCAGGAAGGACGTCAGCGCCTTGTTGTCGCCCAGGAAGTCCGCAGCACCATTCACCAACAGGTCGATGTGGCCAGTGGTTTTCAGCACTTCAGAGAAACCGTTGGCGGCGATCATGATAAAGCCAATGGAAGCCATCATCTTGATGCCGTCCAGAATCACCCCTTCGGACTCGTTCCAGCGGATTACGCCGGTAGCCGAGAACAACAGGAAACCGGCCATCGCGCCCAGCACCATGGAATCAGTAATCAGCTGAATGGCAAACGCCGCAACGATAGCAACACCCGCAACCCACAAGGACTTGGCGTTGTATTCGCGCTGGCCATTTTCGGCCGCGTCGATTTTTTCGAGGCTGTATTCACGTGGCTTGCGGTAGCTGACAAAGCCCGCCACCAGCAAACCGAACAGCATGCCTGCCGCTGGCAAGGCCATGGCTTCCACTACCGATACACCTTCAACATCCAGACCAGCCGCTGCCACCTGACCCAGCAGGATCTTGTCCAGGTAAATGGCACCAAAGCCCACCGGCAGGAACATGTAAGGGGTGATCAGACCGAAGGTCAGTACACAGGCAATCAAACGGCGATCCAGCTTGAGCTTGGCCATCACCATCAGCAGTGGCGGCACCAGAATCGGGATAAAGGCGATGTGAATCGGCACCAGGTTCTGCGAACACACGGCGGCGACCAGCAGCATTGCCAGCAGACCTTGAGCCAGCCACTGGCTACCGCTTTCGTTCTGCACGCCGACTTTTTTCAGCATCGAATCCGCCAGCAATTGCGGCAAGCCCGACAGCGAAATCGCGACGGCAAATACACCCAGCATGGCGTAGCTTAGGGCAATGCCCGCGCCGCCGCCAATGCCATCGTTAAAGGCGTTGAGAGTATCGTTGATCGACAGGCCGCCAACCAGACCGCCCACAAAGGCAGCCACGATCATCGACAGCATTACATGCATTCGGGCCAGGCTCAGTACCAGCATCAGTACTACGGCCACGACAACAGCGTTCATTCAGCAGAGTCTCCAGACGTTAATGGGTTCAGACAGCAGGGCGCTGCCCGGAAGAGGAATTCAGAAAAGGCGCGGAAGTTAACACAACTGAAACTTGCTAACATCCGACTGTAGCAATCTTCACGTTGTTCTTTGGCTACGCCACTGCAAAACAGGAAAATCGCCCATGAGCGCTACCCAAAAACTGTTTTCCCGCTACCTGCCCACCATCCAGCCCGGGCGGCTGCAATGGATAGGATTACGCACCGAACGCCGTGGTGCCGTACAGATGGTAGAACACACCCGCGCGGTGAAAGAACTTGGCCTAACGGGCGACAGACGTTGCGAAGGCACACCGGGCTCCGCCCGTCAGGTAACGCTGATCATGGCCGAACACATCGACGTGATTGCCCGCCTGCTGCAACGCGACCAGATCGACCCTGCCCTGCTACGCCGCAATCTGGTAGTAAGCGGCATCAACTTGCAAGCACTGCGACACCAGAAGCTACAGATCGGCGAGGCCATCTTTGAACTCACCGCCCAATGCCATCCATGCAGCCGTATGGAAGAAGCCCTTGGCCCCGGCTGCACCGCTGCCATGCTGATGCACGGCGGGCTCTGCGCCAAAGTGATTCAGAGCGGCGATATTCGGGTGGGCGATGCGGTGGTGCCGGTGCTGGAGAAACCAGAAGAGCAGCTGGGGTTGTTTTAAAGGGATGGACGCTGTGGTCGCTAGACGTCGGAAGTCTGACGTCTGAGGCAAAGCGGTTTACTTGTAGGAGCGAGTCGGGACGCTCAGCCTTACTGTGCTGGCTCCCACGCTCCGCGTGGTATGCCAGAGGAGATTACGCCAGAAGCGACCGTAGGACGTATTAGCCGAAGGCGTAATACATCAACGAGTGCCTGCGGGTTTCCACGTTCCACGTGGAACATGGCATCCCTGTTCGCGAATGAATTCGCTCCTACAAACAGTCAATGCAGAACGCGTATTCATTCCTGAGCAGCAACTGTCTGATGGCAGCCGCTTCGCGTCTTTATCAGTCCTACATATCTTATTCATATTACGTCAAATCATGGGCGCAGACGTTTCACGTGAAACACCGAATCTCTATTCGCGAATGAATTCGCTTCTACAAACAGTCGATGTTAAAGGTGGTATTACCAAGCAGTACCTGTCTGATGGCAGCCGCTTCGCGTCTTTATCAGACGTACAAATAGTATTCACACGGCGTTAATAGATGTACGGAGAGATGTTTCACGTGGAACGCAGCACTGGATTCGTGAATTAGATAGCACGTCCCGATTCGCTCATACAGAAAACGTTCTCGCTCTCCTACCACCATAAACACAAACCCCAGAAACAAAAACGCCAGCTCAATGAGCTGGCGTTTACGTGCTATCTGAGTGTTTCACGTGAAACACTCAAGTAGACATCAAAGCGGTTGGATTAGTCCACCAGACCTTTGATTTCAACTACCGGGTTTACGTCGGCGTCGTAGTCTACGCCGTCGATACCGAAGCCGAACAGGCGCAGGAATTCTGCTTTGTAGCCTGCGAAGTCGGTGTCGGTGCTGATGGTTTCAGTAGTGATTTTGTCCCACGCAGCTTCAACGGCTTTTTGCACTTCTGGCTTCAGTTCCAGTTCGTCAACACGGGCACGGCCTTCTTCGTCCAGACGAGGGGTGTCGGTGTACAGGCATTCGGTATACAGACGGTACAGCTGTTCGATACAGCCTTCGTGAGTGCCTTCTTCCTTCATCACCTTGAACAGCAGGGACAGGTACAGAGGCATGATTGGAATGGCGGAGGACGCCTGGGTCACAACGGCTTTCAGTACGGCTACACGAGCGTCACCGCCCTTCTCGGCCAGCTTGGAACGGATGTCCAGAACCTTCTTGTCCAGATCCTGTTTGGCCTGACCGATGGTGCCACCCCAGTAGATATCGCGAGTCACGTCATCGCCCAGGTAGGTGAAGGCAGAGGTTTTGGCGCCGTCGGCCAGTACACCGGCTTCGTCCAGAGCGTCCATCCACATCTGCCAGTCTTCGCCACCCATAACGGCAACGGTGTTGCTGATGTCTTCGTCGGACGCCGCAGTCAGGGTGAATTCCTGAATTTCTTCTTTGTCGGTGTTGATGCCCAGCAGGGTCACGTCTTTGCCGATTGGCTTCAGGGTGCTGTTGTACACCACGCCGGTTTTAGGGTGGGTGCGACGAGGAGCCGCCAGAGAGTAGATCACCAGATCCACCTGACCCATGTCTTCCTTGATGGTGTCGATGGCTTTTTGCTTCAGTTCGTCGGTGAAGGCATCGCCGTTGATGCTCTTGGCGTACAGGCCCTCGGCTTCAGCGAACTTGTGGAAGGCTGCGCTGTTGTACCAGCCGGCAGTGCCTGGCTTCTTCTCTGTGCCTTCTTTTTCGAAGAACACGCCCAGGGTGGATGCTCCCGCACCGAACGCAGCAGCGATACGAGCAGCCAGACCGTAGCCAGTGGAGGAACCGATTACCAGTACGCGCTTTGGCATATCGATGCTGCCCTGCGCTTTGATGAAGTCGATTTGCTCTTTGACGTTGGCTTCACAACCCGTTGGGTGTGTGGTTACGCACATAAAACCGCGAACGCGTGGTTTGATAATCATGGATCATTCCTGTCGGCATGTATTCGGTAACAGCACGTCGCAGCGGGTTTCCATACACGACGGCCAATGTTTTGTGGCGGTTATTGTAACTGCCCTGCCCTTGCTTGCCAGCCCATCTTGAGGACATGGACTGTTGAACGGACTTGAGGTGTTTCACGTGGAACACCATGATGTTTTGTTCTGTGTTTTGCATTCCCATCAGGGCAAAGCAGAGCCCACCCCGGCGATTCTGGCCAATCAGGCTACTCAGGAGCCGCGAACAACAGACACAAAAAAGCCCTTGGCGGTTCAACCGACAAGGGCTTTTCAATACCGCTAAAACAGGATCAGAAATCCAGGTTCGCTACGTTCAACGCGTTAGACTCAATGAAGGCACGACGTGGTTCTACTTCGTCGCCCATCAGGGTGGTGAACATCTTGTCGGCAGCGATGGCATCTTCAATGCCTACTTGCAGCATGCGACGGGTGTTCGGGTCCATGGTGGTTTCCCACAGCTGTTCCGGGTTCATCTCGCCCAGACCTTTGTATCGCTGAATGGTAAAGCCACGCTTGGCTTCGCCCAGCAACCACTGCACGGCATCCCAGAAGTCCTTGATCGGGAAGACGCGTTCGCCACGCTGGATGTAGGCATCTTCTTCCAGCGTGTCAGACAGCTTCTTGCTCATGGCGGCCAGCTTGCGGTAGCCAGAGCCTTCGAAGAACTCCTTGTCGAGCACGTATTCACGGGCCAGACCGTGGGTTACTACTTCGATCTTGACGTTGTAAACGTCGCGCTCGCCATCTTGCTGATGCTTGACGTTGAAGTGGCTGCCACTGCGGCCTGCGTCTGGCAGCGCTTCGTCCAGGCGCTTGGCCCAGGCTTCCATGGCACTTTCATCAGACAGCTGGCTGGATTCCACCACAGGCAGACTCAGCATTTCGTGCAAAGCAGCTACCGGGTACAGGTTCGCCAGACGCTGAATGGTTTCCTGCGCGGCGCGGTACTCGGCCACCAGCTCGGCAAAGGCCTGATCGGTAATGGCTGGAACGTCGGCAGATGGGTACAGGGCGGCCTTTTCCAGTGCCACGTGGGTCAGATACTCTTCAAGGGCGTTCTCGTCCTTGATGTACTGTTCTTGCTTACCACGCTTGATTTTGTACAGCGGTGGCTGAGCAATGAATACGTGACCACGCTCGATGATTTCCGGCATTTGACGGAAGAAGAAGGTCAACAGCAGCGTACGAATATGCGCACCATCGACGTCCGCATCGGTCATGATGATGATGCTGTGGTAGCGCAGCTTGTCCGGGTTGAACTCTTCACGACCAATACCACAGCCCAGCGCGGTAATCAGGGTGCCAACTTCCGCAGAGGACAGCATCTTGTCGAAGCGGGCTTTTTCAACGTTAAGGATCTTACCTTTCAATGGCAGGATCGCCTGGGTACGACGGTCTCGGCCCTGTTTGGCGGAACCGCCGGCCGAGTCACCCTCCACCAGGTACACTTCGGAAAGTGCCGGGTCTTTTTCCTGACAGTCGGCCAGTTTGCCTGGCAAACCAGCGATGTCCAAGGCGCCTTTACGGCGGGTCATTTCACGGGCTTTACGAGCCGCTTCACGGGCACGGGCAGCGTCGATCATCTTGCCCACAAGATCTTTTGCGGTTTGCGGGTTTTCCAGCAGGTATTCCTGGAACAGACGGCCCATTTCCTGCTCAACCGCAGGCTTCACTTCGGAAGATACCAGTTTGTCCTTGGTCTGGGAGCTGAACTTCGGATCAGGCACTTTCACCGAAATAATGGCGGTCAGGCCTTCACGGGCGTCGTCACCGGTGGTGGATACCTTGTTCTTTTTATCCAGACCTTCCTGAGTGATATAGGTGTTCAGGGAGCGAGTCAGCGCCGCACGGAAACCGGCCAGGTGGGTACCACCATCACGCTGTGGAATGTTGTTGGTGTAGCAGTGAATGCTTTCCTGGAAGGTGTCGTTCCACTGCATCGCCACTTCAACAGAGATACCGTCTTCACGCTCAGCGTTGAAGTGGAAGACTTCGTTCAGCGCCGTTTTACCTTCGTTCAGGTATTTAACGAAGGAAGCCAAACCGCCTTCAAATTCAAACAGGTCTTCCTTGTCCGCCACGCGCTCGTCTTTCAGGTGAATACGCACACCAGAGTTAAGGAACGACAGTTCACGCAGACGCTTGGCCAGGTAGTCGTAAGAGAATTCGGTTTTGGTGAAGGTCTCTTTCGACGGCAGGAAGGTCACCGCAGTACCCGAGGTTTCCGATACGCCGACTTCTTTCAGCGGGTAATCCGGTACACCGTGGGTGTATTCCTGCTCGTACAGCTTGCCACCACGACGGATGGTCAGCTTCAGTTTTTCAGACAGGGCGTTTACCACAGAAACACCCACGCCGTGCAGACCACCGGACACCTTGTAGCTGTTGTCGTCGAACTTACCACCAGCGTGCAGTACGGTCAGAATCACCTCAGCGGCCGATACGCCCTCTTCCGGGTGCAGTTCGGTTGGAATGCCACGGCCGTTATCGGATACCGATACCGAGTTGTCCTGATGAATCACCACGTCCACCTGATCACAGTGGCCAGCCAGTGCTTCGTCGATGGAGTTGTCGACCACCTCGAACACCATGTGGTGCAGACCGGTGCCATCGTCAGTATCACCAATGTACATACCTGGACGTTTGCGCACGGCGTCCAGACCTTTCAGTACCTTAATACTGGACGAATCGTAACTCTGCTCACTCATTCGGTGTTCCTCTTAAACGTAACTGCCAGCCGCGTCTGAATGGGGCGCGTCTGGCTGGCAATTGAATGCGGGTATCAGCCCTGCGGCTCTTCTGCGTTTGCTTGATCAAGCCGGGGTTCTTCCCGGACCTCGCCGCGTTCCACGTGGAACACTTTGTAGTCAGACGGGCTCCAGCTTTCCATTAGCTGCCGCTTTTCAATACTGGTGATAAAGACCTGACATTTTAAATCTTCCAGCAGCTGGCATAAAGCCAAACGATGGCCAGAATCCAGCTCTGACGCCAGGTCGTCGACCAGATAAATGGGCGCAGTACCACAGTGCTGTTTGAATAGAATGCCTTGTGTCAGCTTCAGCGCCGCCACAACGGTTTTTTGTTGGCCACGCGACAGCACATCTGCTGCCGCCAGCTTATCGACCTTGATGCGCAGCTCGGCACGGTGCGGCCCGGATTGGGTGTAACCGACCTGCAAGTCGCGCTCTCGCTGACGGTTTAACACGTCAGCCAGATTGGAATCTTTTTCCCAGCCCGGGTAATAGGCCAGGCGCACCTGAATATTGGGATCGAGCGCCTTGAGGGTTTCTTCAAACCGCGGCACAAACTGCTCGATGTAATGAATCCGGTGCTGATGAATTTTTTCGCTGGCTTCCACGAAGCCGCTGTCCCAGGCGTCCAGCCAACTCTCTTCTTTTTGCTTCAGCACGCTGTTGCGTTGCTTCAGCACCTTGCGGAATACCCGCCACTGTTCGATAAATTCCGGCACCACATGGAACACACCCCAATCGAGAAACTGGCGGCGGTCTTCCGGTGAACCAACTAACAGGCGGAAGGTATTGGGTTCTATCACCTGTACGGGCAAATGCGTCGCCACATCCGCCTGCGAGGTCAGCACCGAGCCGTCAAAGCGGAACAGCACGTCGCCATTGCGCAGGCGCAGGCTGTAGAGTTCCTTGAGGTCTTCATCTTCCATATCCACAGCGCTGTTTTCGTCAGCGGGTTCCGTCGACAAACCACAGCGCAGCTCCAGCCGGTCGGCTTCATGCTTGATCAGCTGTTTGATCTGATTGGAACGGAAAGACTTGCCAGTCGACAGCAAGGCGATGGATTCCAGCAAGGAGCTTTTGCCACTGCCGTTATCGCCGTAGATAAAGTTCACCCGCGGGTGAGGCTGGAGGTCGAGTGGCGCAAGGTTCCTTACGCCACTGACAGAGAGTTGCCGAATCGGCATAGAAAGAGGTCCTGAGACTACAGACGCATTGGCATCACAACGTACAGGGAATCACCAGACTCCGGCTCTTCCAGCAACGCGCTGCTGTTAGCGTCAGACAGGGTCATTTTCACCTGTTCGGTGTTCAGTACCGACATCACGTCCTGCAAGTAGGATACGTTGAAGCCCATTTCCAGACCGCTGCCATCATAGGCAACCGCAAGGGATTCTTCCGCCTCTTCCTGCTCCGGGTTGTTGGCAAACACTTTCAGCAGATCCGGGCCCAGCACCAGACGTACGCCACGGTACTTCTCGTTGGACAGAATCGCGGTACGCTGGAACACCTGACGCAGTTCCTGACGGTCGGCCAACAGCACGTTGGAGCCGTTCTTTGGAATCACGCGGGTGTAGTCCGGGAACTTGCCGTCCACCAGCTTGCTGGTGAAGGTGAAGTTTTCAGTCCGGGCACGCAGGTGGTTGTTGCTGATCGACAGGGTGACGCTGTTCTCGCCTTCAGTCAGCAGCTTCGCCAGTTCCAGTACGCCCTTACGCGGTACGATGATCTGGGAGTGCTCGTCCGGGCCAGCCACATCCACACAACAGGTCGCCAGACGGTGACCGTCGGTGGCGACCGTGCGCAGGGAGTCAGCACCCACTTCAAACAGCATGCCGTTGAGGTAGTAACGAACGTCCTGTTGCGCCATGGCAAAGCTGGAGCGGTCGATGGCACGACGCAGCACTTGCTGTTGCATGGTGAACTGTTGTTCTTCGCCAACAGATTCAATGTTCGGGAATTCAGTAGCCGGCAGCGTCGACAAGGTAAAACGTGAACGACCAGAGCGTACATTCACACGCTGGTCTTCCAGCGCGATTTCAATCTGGGAGCCATCCTGCAAGGAACGGCAGATGTCCATCAGCTTCTTGCCGGGTACGGTAACTTCACCTTCAACCCCAACCTCGTCCAGGGTAACGCGACCGATCAGTTCCACCTCAAGGTCGGTACCTGTCAGAGACAGCTGTTGTCCACGCACTTCCAACAGTACGTTGGATAGCACCGGCAGGGTCTGTCGTTTTTCAACAACACCCGCTACCAGTTGCAGGGGGCGTAACAAAGCTTCCCTAGAGATTACGAATTTCATGGTTCTCCACTCAGGTCCTAGGTTGTCAGTGAACGCAGCAGATTCTTGTAGTCCTCAAGCACGTCTGCGTTGGTCTGTTGCAGCTCTTTTACTTTACGGCAGGCATGCAACACCGTGGTGTGGTCCCGACCACCAAAAGCTTCGCCAATTTCCGGCAAGCTGTGGTTGGTCAATTCCTTGCTCAAGGCCATCGCCACCTGGCGTGGACGAGCAATGGATCGGGTCCGGCGCTTAGATGATAAATCAGAGATCTTGATTTTGTAATACTCAGCCACGGTACGCTGAATATTATCAATGCTTACCTGGCGCTCTTGCAAAGCCAGCAGGTCTTTCAACGATTCCTTGATAAAAGGAAGGTCGATCTTGCTACCGGTGAACTGGGCGCTGGCGATCACTCGTTTAAGGGCACCTTCCAGCTCACGCACGTTCGAGCGAATACGCTGGGCCACAAAAAAGGCGGCGTCATCCGGCAAGTCTACACCGCTTTGCTCGGCCTTTTTCATCAGAATGGCTACCCGGGTTTCCAGTTCTGGCGGTTCAACGCCGACCGTCAGCCCCCAGCCGAAACGGCTCTTCAAACGTTCTTCCAGACCGTTGATCTCTTTTGGATAGCGGTCACAGGTCAGAATCATCTGCTGGCCGCCTTCCAACAAGGCGTTAAAGGTATGAAAAAATTCTTCCTGGGAACGTTCCTTGCCCGCAAAAAACTGAATGTCGTCAATCAGTAAGGCATCCAGCCCCCGGTAAAACCGCTTGAACTCGTTAATGGCGTTCAATTGCAGCGCTTTTACCATGTCCTGCACAAAACGCTCGGAGTGAACGTAGAGCACTTTGGCGTTGGGGTTCTTGGTTTGCAGGAAATTCCCCACGGCGTGCATCAAGTGAGTCTTACCCAGACCGACACCGCCATATATAAAGAGGGGGTTATAAGAGCCGCCAGCATTTTCTGCCACCTGGCGAGCCGCCGCCTGAGCCAACTGGTTCGACTTACCTTCAACAAAGGTTTTGAAGGTAAAGGAAGGGTTCAGGAACGAACGGTGCTTCAAACCACCTTCTACCTGCACTTCGCGACGCGGCGCCGGTTGCTTTGGCGCGGCCATCGCCGGCGCAACCGGTGCAGGTGCTTCTTCTATAGTATTGCTACCGTGACCAATGAAGTCATCCTGGATCGGCTCATCATCTTCCGCCCGCGCGCGGGTTTCAGCAAAGCTTGGCGCTTGTGGCGCAGCCGGGGCTGGCGGAGGGGGTGGCGGCGCGGTGCTGGCTTGTGGCGCACGGAACATCGGCTGGGATTCCCCTACCGTCAGATCCACGTGCGTCAGACGACCGCCATTCAGCTCAGAAAGAATTTCCTGAATGCGAGTCAGGTACTTGTCCTTGACCCAGTCCTTCACAAACCGGTTGGGTGCACTCAGCACCATGCGCTGGTTCTGCTCGGAAGCAATCAAGGGCCGAATCCAGGTGTTGTACTGCTGGGTTGGCAATTCATGTTCCAGATACCGCAAACACTCTTCCCACAGAGCCGTCACATACACCTCTTTTCACGACATAGCTTAAACGAGGCGCTAGTCTATCCAATGACTCCCACGTTATCCACAAGTTAAACAGAGATTTAATCAAAACCCAGTAGAAATGCGTATTCCAGAGCTGTTAATCTGTGGAAAACCGGAGCACAAATGGAATTTTCATCCACAAAAAATCGTGACGGGAAATGACCAGCCTACCAAAGCGCGCTTTTTTCCACCCCTTCCGGTCAGCTTAATCCCATTCTCATCACCGTAAACTGACAAGGTTTTGAAGATAAAAAATCCTTTTAAATCATGGCGTTAAATGACTTATTCACAGTCTTGGCGCGACATAACAGCAGCAACTTCAACAATCACTCTTTTTTCTCATCACCAAACATTGTTCATCAGTACTGAAAACTGTTCGAAAACCGCCAAATCGGTCACCAAAATTGGTTATAAATCCGCCATTGCCATTGGGGTCGCTTTCTCATACAATTGCCGCCCTTAAAAATTGACCCCAAAACTCAACCGGGTATCCGATTATGAAACGTACATTTCAACCAAGCGTTCTGAAGCGCAAGCGTAACCACGGTTTCCGTGCACGTATGGCTACCAAGAATGGCCGTCAGGTTCTGGCACGTCGTCGTGCTAAAGGCCGTAAGAGCCTGTCTGCCTAAGCGAGCTAAATGCTCCCGACCAACGGGTTATCAATGACTGAATTTGGCTTTGGCCGTGATGCCAGACTTCTGAAACCGGCTGAGTTCAAACGGGTTTTTGATAACACCGGGTGGCGCGGGAGTACTCCCCACTTGCTTGTCCTGGCTTCTTCAAACCAGCAACAGAATGCTCGTCTGGGCTTTGTGCTGGCCAAGAAGCAAATCAGACATGCGGTTGACAGGAATCGTGTCAAACGTCTGATTCGCGAATCCTTTCGACATCACCAGCATGAGCTTGAGTCCCGTGACTACGTGATTCTGGCCCGCTCCGGTGTGACGAAACTGGACAACCGTGAGTTACGTGAGATGATTGACGCCCTCTGGTTTCGACTGAAGCGACCCAATCATGGCAAGTCCGGTAACAAACACAAAAAGCGTCGTTAAGCTTCCCGCCAAAGCGCTTTTGTGGCTTGTCGGTGTGTATCGATACGCCATCAGCCCCTTGTTGCCCTCCCGCTGTCGTTTTTATCCGACCTGTTCTGCCTATGCGGTAGAAGCTATCCAGAAACACGGTGCACTCAAAGGCAGTCAGCTGACCGCCCGGCGTTTGTGCAAGTGTCACCCATGGGGCACCCATGGCGTTGATCTGGTTCCTGAACCGAATTCTTCCCCTTCCAACTGTTGTCAACGGAAACCCTGAACATGGATATCCGCCGTACGGTTATTTACGCTGGCTTGGCGATCACAAGCTACATGCTCTTCATCAACTGGAATAACGACTACGGTCACCATTCCACGGTTGATACTCCCATTGCGATTGAGTCTGAAGTCAGCTCTGACGCTCCGGTAACCGCCTCTTCTGCGGACACCGAGCTGCCTGCTGTTGCCAGCGATGCAGTGGCTCCGACCACCACCGCCAAGGCACCGAGTGGTGAGCTGATCACTGTCGATACCGATGTGTTGAAAGTCACCATCAACCCGAACGGTGGTGAAATCACCGAGGTGTTGCTGCCACAATTCCCGGTTTCCATCGACAAGCCAGACGTGCCGTTTGTGCTGATGGAAAACAACCAGCGTCGTACCTACGTGGCCCAGAGTGGTCTGATTGGGCGTGACGGTGTGGATACCGATGGCGCTGCGCTGTACCACGCTGAAACCAACCGTTACAGCCTGGAAGACGGCTCTGACGCGGTGGAAGTGGTGTTGTCGACGGAAACCGACAAGGCTCTGATCGAGAAAGTATTCACCTTCAAGCGTGGCGAATACCTGATTGACGTGCAGTACCGCATCCACAACCGTTCCGACAACGACTGGCGCGGTATTTTCTACGCCCAGCTGAAGCGTGACGGCTCTGCCGATCCATCCCAGAGCGGTGGTATGGGCATGCAGTCCTACCTCGGTGCGGCGCTGACAACCAGCGAAAACCGTTACGAGAAAGTGACGTTTGACGACCTGGAAGACGACAGCTTCAAAGCCGTTGAAGAAGGTGGTTGGGCAGCCATGCTGCAACACTACTTCCTGTCTGCCTGGGTACCGGCACAGGATCAGCAGCACACCTACAACGGCCGTTATGTGCGTGGTAACTACATCTTTGGTTTCTACGACCAGCCGCTGAACGTGGAAGCTGGTGAAACCGCGACCACTGGCGCCAAGCTGTACGTCGGTCCTAAGGACCAGGACAGCCTTGAAAACATCGCTGAGAACCTGAACCTGACCGTCGACTACGGCTGGTTGTGGTTCATCGCCCAGCCGCTGTTCCACGTGCTGACCTTCTTCCACAGCCTGATCGGCAACTGGGGTGTGGCGATTATCCTGCTGACCCTGTGTGTGAAGCTGCTGTTCTTCTACCCGTCTGCAATGAGCTACCGCTCCATGGCCAACATGCGTAAGGTTGCGCCGGAAATGCAGGCACTGAAAGAGAAGTACGCCGATAACCGCGAGAAGCTGGGTCAGGAAATGATGAAGCTGTACCGCGACAAGAAGATCAACCCGCTGGGTGGCTGTCTGCCAATCCTGATCCAGATGCCGGTTTTCATCTCGCTGTACTGGGTACTGATGGAATCCGTTGAACTGCGTCAGGCGCCGTTTGCACTGTGGATTCAGGACATGTCCGTAATGGACCCATACTTCATCCTGCCACTGATCATGGGTGCTTCCATGTTCATCCAGATGAAGCTGAACCCGACTCCGCCAGACCCGATGCAGGCGCGTGTGATGCAATTCATGCCAATTGTGTTCACCATCTTCTTCCTGTGGTTCCCGGCTGGTCTGGTACTGTACTGGGTAGTGAACAACATTCTGTCCATCGCTCAGCAGTACTACATCACTCGTCAGATCGAGCGCGAAGCCTGATTTCGTTTGCTTGATTGACCTGAAAACGGGAGCTTCGGCTCCCGTTTTTCGTGGTAAAACTGCGTTATCTGTTCCGCCATGCCGCAACGTCATTGAGGATTGCCATGATTGAGTCCATTCATCAGGACACCATTGTCGCTATTGCCACCGCTACGGGCCGTGGTGGAGTCGGCATCATTCGCCTCTCAGGGCCGCAGGCGCGTGAAATCGGCCAGGCTGTCATACAGCGTGAGGCAAAGCCGCGATACGCCCACTACGGGCCATTCACGAGCTCTGACGCCGTGGTGCTGGATGAAGGCATTGCGCTGTACTTTCCTGGCCCCAATTCGTTCACTGGCGAAGACGTGTTCGAACTGCAAGGCCACGGTGGCCCGGTGGTGCTCGATCTGCTGCTGAACGACTGTGTCGCGCGAGGTGCCCGGCTGGCTCGCCCTGGTGAGTTTTCCGAACGGGCGTTCCTCAACGACAAGATGGATCTGACCCAGGCCGAGGCCATTGCCGACCTGATCGACTCAGCCTCTGAACAGGCTGCGCGCTGCGCCCTGCGCTCGCTGCAAGGGGAGTTTTCCGCCCGGGTGCAAACCCTGCTGGACGCGCTGGTGCAACTGCGTATCTACGTCGAAGCCGCGATTGATTTTCCGGAAGAAGAAATCGACTTCCTGTCGGATGGCAAAGTCGAAGGCATGCTGCGCGATGCCCGTGCTGCGTTGGCGGATGTGATTCAGGCGGCCAACCAAGGGACCATTTTGCGCGAAGGCATGAACGTGGTGATTGCCGGGCGTCCCAATGCAGGTAAGTCCTCACTTCTGAACGCTCTGGCCGGTCAGGAACGGGCCATTGTGACCGACATTGCCGGGACCACCCGCGACGTTCTGCGCGAACACATTCACATTGATGGCATGCCCCTGCACATCATCGATACCGCGGGCCTGCGTGATGCGCCGGATGAAGTGGAGCGTATTGGTATCCAGCGCGCCTGGGACGAAATTCGCCAGTCCGACCGGGTGCTGCTGATGATCGACAGCACCAGTGCTGAAACCGATCCACAGCAGCTGCTGCATGCGCTGTACGACGAAAGCGGCCTGCAGCAGCAAACCGATGCCTTGCTGAACAGTGGCCGGATTACGGTGGTGCGTAACAAGGCCGACGTTTCTGGCGAACAGGTTGGCTTTGGCGACCGCGATGGCTTCCCAACCCTGACCCTGTCAGCGCGCTCCCGGCAAGGGGTTCAGCTGCTGCGTGAGCACCTCAAGGACGTGATGGGTTACGACAGTGCGTCGGAAGGTGGCTTCCTCGCCCGTCGTCGTCACGTCGACGCTCTGAACCGGGCGGCAGAGGCGCTTGATAACGGCATGCACCAGTTGTTAGGTATGGGCGCAGGAGAACTGCTGGCTGAAGATTTGCGGGCGGCGCAGAAAGCGCTGGGAGAAATTACCGGGGAGTTCAGTGCCGACGATTTGCTGGGTGAAATCTTCGGGTCGTTCTGTATCGGTAAATAAGGTCAGGCCACTGAAGGGCTATACCGATAAAGCGGATGTTACGGAGTAAGCGAATACTCACTCCGTAGCACTCGAATCAGGTGTGACGGCTGCGGCCAATCAGTTCCCTGAGCGAATAAAACACAGCTCTTCTTCACGGTCGTGATCGGCTGGAATTGAGGATACGGTGGTTTGCTCAGAGGTTTGTTGGCTGGTTTCCATAGTCTTGGGTAGAGATGCTCGTCAGAGGTTAAATGATGAACAAATTCTAACGCCAAAACCCACAGTCGATTTACCTGATCTTTTTCACAAGAACGGTGAAAAAACCAAAAAAGTGGAAAAATGAAAGACAGCTGCCCATGAATGCTGAAAGCACTGGACAGCTGTTCTTTTCAGGAAAGGCATTACTGAAATGGCTTTCAGAATCAGCCTGAGCAGGTGTTAAAGCGAGGCGATCCAGTCCTGTACGGCCGCCAGATTGACCGCATCGTTGCGAACCCGGTCGGCGACCAAAGCGCCTTGCAGGGACGACACCACCACCCGTGCCAGGGCTTCGCGGCCCAACGACATAAAGCGCACGTTAGCCAGCGACTCCAGCACCCATTCATACAAGGCATCGTAGAACTCATTGGTGGCAGCAAAACTGTCGGCCGTCAGCTCGTGGGTGCCCGCCGAATAGGCGCTTGCCATGCACTGGCGGTCTTTGGTGAAGTATTCAGTAAAGACATCGCACAGCACCTGCAGCCGTTGCTTGCCGCTGGTGCCTTCGGTGCGCTCTTCCAGCAGCTCGAAAAAGGCCTTCTGATAGTCCTTGATCAGCTCCAGCAACAAGGCGTCGCGGCTCTTGAAGTGGTAATGCACAGAGCTGGATTTAATGCCTGCTGCCTTGCCCATTTCGCGGAAACTCGCGGCAGCCAGGTTTTTGGTACAGATCTGGTCGGTCGCAATCGATTTCAGATGTTCTCTGGTGTCACTCATGGCCCTTCTCCCTGTGCAGAATATGATCAAAAGTCTATCGGTTGTTAGGAATTATGAGAACGCCCGGAAGTGGATTTTGTTCAAAAAATTAACAATTACCGACTAAAGTCCGAGCCAAAGCGGCCGTTGCTGTCTCTATGCCCTTGATAACGCCCTTGTCAGTGTCTGCCCGAAATCCTTGTGGTGCCGCTGCTGGCGGTGAATTTCTTGACTATGGTTAAGGGACTGAAACGGGAGCTTTACCTATGCGCTTGATCGCCTCCACTGCCCTGGCCTTGCTGTTGGCCGGCTGTATATCGGTCGACAACGACGATGACGTCACCAACGAGCTGGGCAACGAAGTCAGCCGTGAAACCCTGACCCTGAACGGCTTCTGGGATGGCCAGTTTGATCAGACCGGCGACCTGCGGGTACTGATCTACCAGGGCACGGTGTACGCACTGGATGCTACACAGGGCTACTACGGCACCATTTCGCTGGATGAAACCACCCAGATCGCGGTGATGGAGCTGACCTCCTACCTGATCACCGCCAGTGATGAAACGGCCTTGCACTACCTCGCCGATGGCACCACTCAAAGCTATGTGATGGAAGGTCTGGCCTACTCGACGACCACCAGTGCCGACACCCTGGTAGGCGACTACGAGAACGACACCAGCGCGGGCAATTTCCTGCTGTCGGACGACGGCACCTGGGACAACAACGCCAGTATTTCCCAGGTGGTTGGCCAGTGGAGTGCCGGGGATTACTCCCTGTACATCGAGCCGCTGGCCGGTACCGCGAGCTTGCGGGCGATTACCTCGGTTACCGGTGGTTGCACCTTTGATGGCTACATCACTCCGGTCGACAGCGACTTTAACCTTTACAGTGTGTCGATCACCGAACGTAAGAACTGCGACGACTACAACGCCAAGGATGTGCGCGGTTACGCGACCCTGACTGCCAATGGCGAGTTGGAGTTTTTCATCCGTGGTTCCGAGCTTGTTTACTACATGATTTTCTCTGCCGTGGCGGCAGATGACGAAACCGACGCCTGAGCGCAAGCCTCACCCCTCCTTCTTTCTTGAATCCATTTCCAGCGAAGCCCTGTTTTAACTGCGGCTCGCTGGCCTCTTTTTTGGGCGAATCTTACTTTTTCTTATTGACTGTTTGGTCAAAAATCCTGTTTTGGCTGTAGATAAGTCTGTTGAAAGATGTGGCAAACCCTTGTTATTGAGCGGTAAATTCTGGTGAAAACCTGCTTTCTGAAATTTCCGCTGTTTTTGAAACTGATTCTTCATTCTTGAGTTATAAACAGCCAAAACCCTTGAAATAACTGGGAAAATTTAAGTTATTCAAGGGTTGTGGAAAAGGTTATTTACAGCTTGTTTCAATGAATATCTGGTGTGGATGGTTGCTTTGTTCAAGAATTGCACAGCAAGCTATCTGTGTGCGGGGGAAGTTGGTATACTCCGCGCCCTTTTCCCCTTGAGTATGTGAGGTTGCAGTGGAATATCCCGTTCGATATGACGTGATTGTGGTTGGCGGTGGTCATGCTGGTACGGAGGCGGCCCTTGCGGCAGCCCGTGCCGGAAGCAAGACCCTGTTGTTAACCCACAACACCGACACCGTCGGCGTGATGTCCTGCAACCCGGCAATTGGCGGCATCGGCAAGAGCCATCTGGTGAAGGAAATTGATGCCCTCGGTGGTGCCATGGCGATCGCCACCGATCTTGGCGGCATTCAGTTCCGTACCCTTAACAGCCGCAAAGGTCCGGCGGTTCGTGCTACGCGTGCCCAGGCTGACCGTCAGCTGTATCGGGCGGCAATTCGCAACATCGTCGAGAATCAGCCCAATCTGGAGATCTTCCAGGCGGGCTGTGATGACCTGATCATGGATGGCGACGGTGTGGGTGCAACGGTGTGCGGTGTGGTGACTGACAGCCGGGTACGCATCCACTCAACAACCGTGGTGCTGACTGCCGGTACTTTCCTGGGGGGCAAGATTCACATTGGTCTGGAAAACCACGCCGGTGGACGTGCTGGGGATATCCCATCGATTGCACTGGCCCAGCGCCTGCGCGAGATGCCATTTGATGTGGGTCGTTTGAAAACCGGTACGCCGGCGCGAATCGACCGTCGCAGCGTCGACTTTTCCGTTATGCAGGAACAGTGGGGCGATACCCCTCTGCCCGTGATGTCGTTTATGGGGTCGGTAGACCAGCACCCGGAGCAGGTGTGCTGCTACATCACTCATACCAATGAAAAGACCCACGAGATCATTCGCAACAATTTGCACCGTTCGGCCATGTACTCCGGCAACATCGACGGTGTGGGTCCGCGTTACTGCCCTTCTATTGAAGACAAGGTGACCCGCTTCGCCGACAAGGACAGCCACCAGGTATTTGTTGAGCCGGAAGGCCTTAACAGCAACGAGCTGTACCCCAACGGTATTTCCACCAGTCTGCCGTTTGATGTGCAGATTGATTACATCCAGTCGATGCGTGGTTTCGAGAACGCCCACATTACCCGTCCGGGTTACGCCATTGAATACGATTACTTCAACCCTCAGCAGTTGAAGCACTCGCTGGAAACCCGCTGCATCAATAACCTGTTCTTCGCCGGTCAGATCAACGGCACCACAGGTTATGAAGAAGCCGGTGCCCAGGGTTTGCTGGCCGGCACCAACGCCGCCTTGCGGGCGATGGAAAAAGACCTGTGGGTACCGCGCCGTGACCAGTCCTATATTGGTGTATTGGTCGACGACCTGATCACCATGGGGACCAAGGAGCCGTACCGCATGTTCACCAGTCGGGCGGAATACCGTCTGGTGCTACGTGAAGACAATGCCGACCTGCGCCTGACCGAAATTGGCCGTGAGCTGGGTATTGTTGATGACGTGCGTTGGGCCGCCTTCTGTGAAAAGCGCGAAGCCATCGAGCTGGAATCCCAGCGCCTGAAAACCACCTGGGTGCAGCCAAAAACCGCCGAAGCGGAGGCGCTGGAAGGCCTGGGTGAGGCGGCGATTACCCGCGAGTACAACCTCCACGACCTGCTCAAACGTCCGGGTCTGACCTACGACCAGATCGCGACTCTTAAGGGTGAGCCGGCATCCGCTGATGCCCGGGTTGCCGAGCAGGTGGAAATTCAGGCCAAGTACGACGGCTATATAGCCCGTCAGTTGGAAGAAATTGAGCAGCTGCGTCGCTACGAAAACACCCGCCTGCCAGAGGATCTGGATTACTCGGCCATTGGTGGTCTGTCCAATGAAGTGAAGCAAAAGCTGCAAGACCTGCAGCCGGAAACCCTCGGTGTGGCCTCTCGCATTCAGGGCATTACCCCGGCGGCCATCAGCCAGATTCTGATTCATCTGAAAAAGCGCAATCTGGCCAACAAAACCGTCGCCTGAACCGTCACCTTAACGGCCACCTGAACCCCTGACGGCATCGGGTGGCCTATCTGAATCGACGGGATTGCAAGAATTCCGTCACAGTTCATGACGGCGGGTATGCCCTTTGTGCTAGTATCCGCCCCCTTTCGCGAATGGGTCGCAGCCTGCGATCCATTGTCCGACATTGGCAGTCTGTTGTTGTCGGTATTTCGCGCTAGAATCGAGTCTCTCCCCGAACCGGATAAAAGATATATGTCGCTGCTGGCTGGTATTTCTGAATCCATGCGTCGCCGCCTGATGGCCGGTTTGCAACGCATGCAGCTGGAACCCACCGAACAACAGGTTGAATTGCTGCTGGGCTACTTGTCCCTGCTGATCAAATGGAACAAGGCCTATAACCTGACCTCGATCCGTGACCCTGAAAAAATGGTCGATCTGCATTTGCTCGACAGTCTGGCAGTGGTGTCCTTCTTTGCCGAAGGCGAAAACATCATTGATGTGGGTACCGGTCCGGGCCTGCCAGGCATGATTCTGGCCATCATGTACCCGAACAAACGCCTGACCCTGCTCGACAGCAATGGCAAAAAGACCCGCTTCATGTTCCAGGCCAAAACCGAACTGGGTTTGACCAACGTGACCATCGTGAACGACCGGGTTGAGGCGTATCATCCACCAGAACCCTTCGATATGATTGCCAGCCGGGCGTTTGCCTCATTGCAGGACATGGTTAGCTGGTGTCAGCACCTGCGCGCTGACAATGGCCGCTTCCTGGCCATGAAAGGCCAGTTTCCGCAGCAAGAGCTGGATGCACTGCCAGCGGGATATGAACTGGAAGCCTCGTATCCTATCGAAGTGCCGGGTGTCGAAGGACAGCGCCATATGTTGCGTCTGAAAGCCGTTGATCAACACTGATATTTCTCCAGAGTGGCAAACTATGATTTTGGCGATCACAAACCAGAAAGGTGGGGTCGGAAAAACCACCACAGCCATTAACCTGTCGGCATCGCTGGCGGCGACCAAGCGCCGGGTGCTGCTGCTCGATCTGGACCCGCAGGGCAACGCCACCATGGGCAGTGGGGTTGATAAGTACTCGCTGGAAAACTCTCTCTACGAAGTGCTGACCAAGCGTTGTGAGATTGAAGACGCCATCGTGCCAGCAGCCGATGCCGGTTATGACCTGTTGCCATCGAACGCCGACCTGACGGCTGCTGAAGTGGAGCTGATCAACGTGATTGGTCGCGAACAGCGCCTCAGCAAGGCACTCGACCGGGTGCGTGACCGTTACGACTACATCCTGATCGACTGTCCGCCGTCGCTGAACATGCTGACGATCAACGCGCTGGTGGCATCCAGTGGTGTGGTGATTCCAATGCAATGTGAGTATTACGCCCTGGAAGGTCTCAGCGCGCTGATGGAAACCATTGATTCCATCAAGGACGCCTACAACCCGGAACTCAAGATTGAAGGCCTGTTGCGGACCATGTACGACCCACGCAACGGTCTGACCAATGAAGTATCGGCTCAGCTACAACAGCACTTTGGCGACCGTGTCTACGACACTGTGATTCCGCGCAACGTGCGACTGGCCGAAGCCCCCAGCCACGGCATTCCGGTATTGATGTACGACCGTAATTCCCGTGGTGCCATCGCCTATCTGGCGCTGGCGGGTGAAATGAATCGTCGCCATCGTGCAGTGGCCGCCACTGCCCAGTAAGACTACGGAACTAGATATGACCAAACGCAAACGTGGCCTTGGCCGAGGCCTCGATGCCCTGTTGGCAGGCAGCCAGGCGGTAGCAGACGAACCCGCTGTCGAGGTGGCCGAAGCCGCTGCGGCACCGGTAGCAGAACCCGAAGTCCGCAAGGACGGTGAACTGACCGAGCTGGCACTGGACGTGTTGCAGCCGGGCCAGTACCAGCCTCGTCGTGATATGGAGCCTGAAGCCCTCGAAGAGCTGGCGGCCTCGATCAAGGCCCAGGGTCTGATGCAGCCAATTGTGGTGCGTCGCCTGGCCGCAGACGACCAGCGCTTTGAAATCATCGCCGGTGAGCGTCGCTGGCGTGCCAGTCGACTGGCTGGACTGGACGTGATTCCGGTGCTGATCCGTGATGTGCCGGATGAAGCCGCCATTGCCATGGCGCTGATCGAAAACATCCAGCGCGAAAACCTCAATCCGATGGAAGAAGCCATTGCCCTGCACCGCTTGCAGCAGGAATTTGAGCTGACCCAGCAGGAAGTGGCCAAGGCGGTGGGTAAAAACCGCACCACCATCGCCAACCTGTTGCGTCTGATGAAGCTCAACCCGGACGTCAAGACGCTGCTGGAAAATGGCGACATCGAAATGGGCCACGCCCGTGCGCTTTTGGGGCTGGAAGGTCAGGCCCAGAGTGATGCCGCGGCACAAGTGGTCGCCAAGGCCTTGACCGTGCGTCAAACCGAGACCCTGGTGCGTGCTCATGAGCAAAAACAGCAGCAGGAACAAGCGCCCAAAGCCCGCCCGGATGCCGATGTCGAGCGACTGGAACGTGTGCTGGGTGAGCGTCTGGGGGCCAATGTCTCCATCAGCCATAACGCCAAAGGCAAGGGCAAGCTGGTGATCAATTACAGCAGTCTGGATGAGCTGGACGGCATTTTGGGCCACATTCAATAAGCTGGCATTGCAGGGTATGAGACCAAAGTGTCATGCCCTGCAGGCACATTTGTCCTTTTTTACCCCTTCCCCTGTCCGTAAAGCCCTGTAACCACGGCGCTGGCGCCGGATACCCCCTCCTTTTGTTGATCTGTCTCCCTGTCCAAAGCACTACGACCAAATAATCAACGTCAAGAACCGTAACTGGTTGAAGGGCAAAGGGGTTGCCCATATAATCACCGCGCTTTTGCATCGGCCTAAGCAGAAATCCAACAATGAAACGAGGTCGGTTTGTCTACTGTGCCGCGCCCGCCAGCGTATCGAATCGTCATCTTGCAACTGACGCTGGCCCTGATTTCTGCTTGTGTTGCCTGGATACATAGCGATGTAGCCGCCAGGTCGGCGTTAATGGGAGGACTCACCTGTGCAGTCCCCAACGCTTACTTCATCTGGCGCGCGTTCCGCTATAGCGGTGCCCGGTCGGCACCGAAAATCGTGCAATCGCTTTACCAGGGCGAAACCTGGAAATTTGTTCTCACGGCGCTGTTTTTTTCTGTCATCTTCATCCGCGTCGAAGACCTGAATGCACTTGCACTGTTTGCAGGATTTATGACGGTGCAGCTGGGCCATCTGGCCTCAGCAAAAGTCTCAAATTTTTAAACATCTGGATTGAGAGTGTACGATGGCTGGAAACTCCCAAGAGTATATTGCGCACCATTTAACCAACCTTACATTTGGCAAATTGCCTGAAGGTTATGTTCGTCAAGACCACGACGGTAACGAAACGGTACTGACAGAATCCACCTGGACCATGGCTCACAATGGTCAGGAAGCAGCGGATATGGGCTTTATGGCCTTCCACGTTGACTCCCTGGGCTGGTCCCTGGCAATGGGTATTCTGTTCTGCTGGTTGTTCCGCAAGGTCGCCAAGTCTGCAACGTCTGATCAACCAGGCAAGCTGCAGAACTTCGTTGAGTCTGTTGTGGGCTTCGTTGACGGCACTGTGAAAGAAACTTTCCACGGTCGTAACCCGCTGGTTGCGCCGCTGGCCCTGACTATTTTTGTCTGGGTTTTCCTGATGAACTCCCTCAAGTGGCTGCCGGTTGATCTGGTACCGAGCATCGCTCACGCCATGGGTCTGGAATACTTCAAGATCGTACCAACAGCTGATCCTAACGGTACGCTGGGTCTGTCGCTGGGTGTCTTCCTGCTGATTATCTACTACAGCATCAAGGTCAAAGGCATCGGTGGTTTCACCAAGGAACTGACGTTGACCCCGTTCAACCACCCGATTGCAATCCCGTTCAACCTGTTCCTGGAAGTACTGGGCCTGCTGACCAAACCACTGTCTCTGGCACTGCGTTTGTTCGGTAACATGTACGCCGGTGAAGTTGTATTTATCCTGATTGCATTGCTGCCGTTCTACATCCAATGGGGTCTGAACGTGCCGTGGGCTATTTTCCACATCCTGGTGATTCCGCTGCAGGCGTTCATCTTCATGGTTCTGACTATCGTATATCTGAGTCAGGCCCACGAAGACCACTAAGGCGAATCGACAGTTAAATTTAACCTGTAACAAACTTACTTAATCAAACTTTAGGAGTCTCAAATGGAACTCGTATACATTGCTGCAGCAATCATGATTGGTCTGGGTGCCCTGGGTACTGGTATTGGCTTCGCCCTGCTGGGTGGCAAGCTGATCGAAGGTACTGCACGTCAGCCTGAGCTGGGTCCACAGCTGCAAACCAAAACCTTCCTGATGGCAGGTCTGCTGGATGCTGTTCCAATGATCGGTGTTGGTATCGCGATGTACCTGATCTTCGTTGTAGCAGGCTAATCACCCGAGCGATCCAGTGATGGATCGTCTTGATGAAACCTGACCAACGAATTCGTAAGAGGTAAATCGCCGTGAACATGAATCTGACCATCCTGGGTCAATTGATTGCCTTCGCGATTTTCGTCTGGTTCTGCATGAAGTACGTCTGGCCACCAATTACCAGCGCCATGCAGGAACGTGAAAAGAAAATTGCCGATGGTCTGGACGCAGCAAACCGTGCAGAACGCGACCTGGAACTGGCCCAAGAAAAAGCCGCTTCCCAACTGCGTGAAAGCAAGGAAAAAGCGGCCGAAATCATCGAACAGGCTAACAAGCGTGCTAACCAAATCGTCGACGAAGCCAAAGATACGGCCCGCGCCGAAGGTGACCGCATTGTTGCCGCTGCTCAAGCTGAAGTTGAGCAAGAGGTAAACCGCGCGAAAGAAGCTCTGCGCAAGCAGGTATCTGAACTGGCCGTTGTCGGCGCAGCCAAGATCCTGGGCAAGTCAGTCGACGCATCTGCTCACGCTGATGTACTGAACCAACTGACTGAAGAGCTTTAAGCGAGGTTGCCATGGCTGAATTAACTACTCTCGCTCGGCCATACGCCAAAGCCGTGTTTGCTGAAGCACAAGAGAAGAATGCACTGGACGCCTGGTCTGACGATCTGGCCGTTCTTGCCGCCTACACTGCAGACGCAGATATGGCCAAGGTGCTTGAGCACCCTTCTCTGACTGCCAGCCAGCAAACACAGGCTCTGGTAGACGTATGTGGCGACAAGCTTAATGGCGCAGCCAAAAACCTGGTAAACGTTCTGGCCGAAAACAAGCGCCTGCCGTTGCTGACCACCATCGCTGCCATGTACGAAGAGTACAAGGCAGACCTGCAGAACTCGATCGATGTTGTTGTGACATCCGCGTTCGCACTGAGCGATGAACAGTCAGACAAACTGGCCCAGGCACTGAAAGCCAAACTGCAACGCGATGTACACATGTCCAGCGAAGTTGATGAGTCTCTCATCGGTGGCGCTGTGATCCGTGCAGGCGACCTGGTTATTGACGGCTCAATCAAAGGCAAGCTGTCAAAGTTGGCCGAAGCGATGAACTCCTAATTGAGGGACGATTGCATGCAGCAACTGAATCCATCTGAGATCAGTGAAGTCATTAAAAAGCGCATCGAAAGTCTCGATGTGACTTCACAAGCCCAGAACGAGGGCACCGTCGTATCTGTATCCGACGGTATCGTTCGTATTCACGGTCTGGCTGACGCCATGTACGGTGAAATGATTGAATTTGAAGGCAACGTATACGGTCTGGCACTGAACCTGGAACGCGACTCTGTTGGCGCGGTTATCCTGGGTGATTACCAGGATCTGGCTGAAGGTCAGACTGCCAAGTGTACTGGTCGTATTCTGGAAGTACCTACTGGCAAGGCTCTGCTGGGTCGTGTTGTAGATACTCTGGGTAACCCAATCGACGGCAAAGGCCCAATCGAAGCCGCAGAAATGCGTCCGGTTGAGCGTGTTGCACCAGGCGTTATCGCCCGTCAGGGTGTAGACCAGCCACTGGAGACCGGCTACAAGGCCGTTGACTCCATGGTACCGGTAGGCCGTGGCCAGCGTGAGCTGGTGATTGGTGACCGTCAGACTGGTAAGACTGCGATGGCGATCGACGCCATCATCAACCAGAAAGGTACCGGCGTTAAGTGTATCTACGTTGCCGTAGGTCAGAAGCAGTCTTCCATTGCTAACGTTGTACGTAAGCTGGAAGAGCACGGCGCTCTGGAACACACCATCATCGTTGCCGCTGGTGCAGCCGATCCTGCAGCAATGCAGTTCCTGGCTCCATACTCCGGTTGTGCGATGGGTGAATACTTCCTGGACAACGGTGAAGATGCTCTGATCGTATATGACGATTTGACCAAGCAAGCCTGGGCATACCGTCAGATCTCCCTGTTGCTGAAGCGCCCACCAGGCCGTGAAGCATACCCGGGTGACGTTTTCTACCTGCACTCCCGTCTGCTGGAACGTGCATGTCGCGTAAACGCTGACTACGTGAAGTCTGTAAGCGGTGTTGAAGGCAAGACCGGTTCCCTGACCGCTCTGCCAATCATCGAAACCCAGGGTGGCGACGTTTCTGCGTTCGTACCGACCAACGTAATTTCCATTACTGACGGTCAGATCTTCCTGGAAACCAACCTGTTCAACTCCGGCGTACGTCCGGCGATGAACGCGGGTATCTCTGTATCCCGTGTAGGTGGTGCTGCACAGACCAAGATCATCAAGAAGCTGGGTGGCGGTATTCGTCTGGCTCTGGCTCAGTACCGTGAACTGGCGGCATTTGCCCAGTTTGCTTCTGACCTGGACGAAGCTACCCGTAAGCAGCTGGAACATGGTAAGGCCGTAACCGAGCTGATGAAGCAAGGTCAGTACGCCCCTATGTCTACTGCTGAAATGGGTCTGGTGATTTTCGCTGCTACTGAAGGCTTCCTGGAAGACGTTGATGTAGCCAAGATCAAGTCCTTTGAAGCTGCTCTGCTGAGCTACGCCAACAGCGAATTTGCTGAACTGATGGCGAAGATCAACGTTAAGGGCGACTACAACGACGAGATTAAGGCTGGCCTGATTGAGTGTATTGAAACCTTCAAGAACTCACAGTCCTGGTAAGTCCTGTGCTGGCGGCCCCTCGGGTGCTGCCAGCTGGATTCAACCTTCAACGTAAGGCAGCTTAATTATGGCAGTCGGTAAAGAAATTAAAGAGCAGATTACGAGCGTAAAAAGCACGCAGAAAATTACTTCAGCAATGGAAAAAGTTGCTGTAAGTAAAATGCGTCGCGCTCAGCTGCGTATGGAAAAAAGCCGCCCCTACGCGGAAAAAATCCGTAACGTAATTGGCCATCTGGCTAACGCGACTTCTGAATACCGCCATCGTTATCTGCAAGATCGCGACGTGAAACGCGTTGGTTACATTGTGGTTTCCTCCGACCGTGGCCTGTGTGGCGGTTTGAACAACAACCTGTTCAAGCGTGTTGCCCAGCAGTCCAAAGAATGGAAAGACCAGGGTGTTGATGTGGACTTCTGCTCCATCGGTGCAAAAGCTTCCCTGTTTTTCAACAACTTTGGTGGCAACGTTCTGGCTTCTTCTGCCCACCTGGGTGATGCGCCTGAACTGTCCAGTCTGATCGGTGCGGTGAAAGTGATGTTGGATGCGTACGATGAAGGCAAGATTGATCGCCTCTACATCGTCCACAACCGCTTTGTGAACACCATGACCCAACAGCCGGTTGCGGAACAAATTCTGCCGCTGAAAGCAGATGAAGAGTTCACCCGTGATCACTCATGGGACTACATCTACGAGCCTGGTGCTGAAGAAATCATCGACAGCCTGCTGGTTCGCTTCATTGAGTCTCAAGTGTATCAGGGTGTGGTTGAGAACAACGCCTGTGAACAGGCTGCGCGTATGCTGGCGATGAAAAACGCCACCGATAACGCGGGCAGCATGATCAACGACCTGAACCTGTTGTACAACAAGGCTCGTCAGGCGGCGATCACCCAGGAAATCTCTGAAATCGTTGGCGGCGCCGCGGCTGTATAAGCCGGGCACATAGGTTTTAAGTTAAGAGGAACCGAAAATGAGCGGATCTATCGTACAGATCATCGGTGCCGTAATCGACGTGGAATTCCCACGCGACACAGTACCAAAGGTCTACGACGCCCTGACCGTTGATGGTACCGAAACCACCCTGGAAGTTCAGCAGCAGCTGGGCGACGGCGTAGTTCGTACTATTGCAATGGGCTCCACTGAAGGCCTGAAGCGTGGCCTGAACGTGACTAACACTGGTGCTCCAATCTCCGTGCCTGTTGGTACCGAGACTCTGGGTCGCATCATGGACGTATTGGGTCGTCCGATCGACGAATGTGGCCCTATCGGTGAGAAAGAGACCTACTCTATCCACCGTAAAGCGCCAAGCTTCGACGAGCAAGCAAACTCCACTGACCTGCTGGAAACCGGTATCAAGGTAATTGACCTGGTTTGCCCATTCGCCAAGGGTGGTAAAGTTGGTCTGTTCGGTGGTGCCGGTGTAGGTAAAACCGTAAACATGATGGAGCTGATCAACAACATTGCGAAGGCACACTCCGGTCTGTCCGTATTCGCTGGTGTTGGTGAGCGTACTCGTGAAGGTAACGACTTCTACTACGAAATGGCTGAATCCGGTGTTGTAAACCTGGACGACAAAGCCGCTTCCAAGGTAGCAATGGTTTACGGTCAGATGAACGAGCCGCCGGGTAACCGTCTGCGTGTTGCACTGACTGGTCTGACCATGGCCGAGAAGTTCCGTGACGAAGGTAAAGACGTACTGTTGTTCGTTGACAACATCTACCGTTACACCCTGGCGGGAACCGAGGTTTCTGCACTGCTGGGTCGTATGCCTTCTGCGGTAGGTTACCAGCCTACTCTGGCTGAAGAGATGGGTGTTCTGCAGGAGCGTATTACCTCCACCAAGAACGGCTCCATTACTTCTATCCAGGCGGTATACGTTCCTGCGGATGACTTGACTGACCCATCCCCAGCGACCACCTTTGCTCACCTGGACTCCACCGTAGTACTGTCCCGTGACATCGCGTCCAAAGGTATTTACCCGGCGATCGACCCACTGGATTCCACCTCTCGTCAGTTGGACCCACTGGTAATCGGTAACGAACACTACGACGTAGCTCGTGGCGTTCAGAATGTTCTGCAGCGCTACAAAGAGCTGAAAGACATCATCGCGATTCTGGGTATGGACGAACTGTCCGACGAAGACAAGCAGCTGGTAGCCCGTGCTCGTAAGATTGAGCGCTTCCTGTCTCAGCCATTCCACGTGGCCGAGATCTTCACCGGCGCTCCTGGTAAGTACGTTTCACTGAAAGAAACCATCCGTGGTTTCCAGGGCATCCTGAACGGTGAATTCGACGAACTGCCAGAGCAGGCCTTCTACATGGTTGGCACCATCGACGAAGCGATCGAGAAAGCCAAAAACATGTAATCCGGGCTGGCGGAATTAACCCCGGTTGATTCCGCCTCCTCAACCTGAGGACAACGTTATGGCGATGACCGTACACTGCGATATCGTCAGTGCAGAAGAAAGCCTCTTTGGTGGTCTGGTAGAGCGAGTAATCGCTTCTGGCCAGATGGGTGAACTGGGTATTGAGCCGGGCCACGCTGCCCTGCTGACTCCCCTGAAGCCTGGCCCAGTCCGTGTCGTCAAACAAGGTGGCGCGGAAGAGGTTATCTACGTTTCAGGTGGATTCCTGGAAGTTCAGCCGAATGTCGTAACCATTCTGGCTGACACCGCAATTCGCGCTGATGACGTTGATGAAGCCGCTGCACTGGAAGCCAAGAAGCACGCCGAGCAGGCACTGGAAAATCAGAGTTCCGACCTTGATTACTCCCGCGCCCTGACTCAGCTGGCTGAAGCCGCAGCTCAGCTGCGTACCATTCAGCAGCTTCGCGAGAAACTGGGCAAGCACTAAGCTTTACCGGTATTCTTCTGAAAGAACCCACTCTGTTTACTCAGCGTGGGTTTTTTTATACCTGTGATTTGTGCTGCTGAAACGCAGCCAGCTGCGGCGATATATACTGGCCAGCAGCTTCGCGAGAAACTGGGCAAGCACTAAGCTTTACCTGTTTCAGAAAGAACCCGTCCGATGTAAGTCTGGCGGGTTTTTTTGTGCTTGGCGTCTGGCATGAATGTTGAATGTAGGCTGGGCCCCGCCCAGCAAATGTTGGGCATGGCCCAACCTACGTTTGTGATGATTGGCACCGCTGCCATGTAGGGTGCGCACTGCGCACCGTCTGATATGCTGGATGCAAACACTGGTGCGAGTTACACACCCTAACGCTCGCTGAACACCTGCCAGGCACTCTCCACCACCGAGGCATGCCGTCTGGCCAGTCGTGCATGGTCGCTGTCGTAACCACCTCCGATCACGGTCACAACCGGGATGCCGGCTTGTTGGCAGCGTCGTAACACCCACTCATCCCGCGCTTGTATGCCTTCCAGCGTCACGTTCAGGTGGCCAAGGGCGTCATGCTCCCAAACGTCGACACCAGCGTCGTAAATCACCAGATCGGGTTGTTGCTGTTCTAACAGCTGATCGAAGGTTTCCCTGACGACCTGTAGATAGGCGTCGTCATCCAGATAGCGCTCGAGGCCAATATCGAGGTCGCTCTGACTCTTGCGGAAGGGGAAGTTCTTCTCGCAGTGGATCGAGCAGGTGAAGGCTCTGGGCTCGTCCGCCAACAGGGCTGCCGTGCCGTCGCCCTGATGCACGTCGAGGTCGAAGATCAGTACCGAGTTGACTTCGCCCCGGCTGAGCAGGGTTTTGGCCGTGTAGGCGAGGTCGTTAACCAGACAAAAGCCGGAGCCAAAGTCATAGTGAGCATGATGGGTACCACCGGCAAGGTGACTGGCCATGCCATGTTGCAGTGCCAGTCGGGCGGCCAGCACGGTGCCGTTGGGGGCAGTAAAGGTCCGGTCGACCAGTCCCTGACTCCACGGCAGTCCCAGTCGCCGCCAGGCTTTGGGTTCAATGCTGTCGTCCTGCAAGCCCATCAGGTACACCGGGCTATGGGTAATGGCCAGATCGCTGATGCTGGCTTCCGCTGGCTGGTAGAGGTTGTCTGCTGTGGCAATGCCCTTGGCCACCAGATGATCGTACAGGCGTACGAATTTCGACATCACAAAGCGGTGCTCAGCAGGAAACGGGCACGAATAGTTTGGGTGGTAAACCAGCGGCAATCTCATGTTTCTACAGGTGACAGGTAGTCGATAAAGTCCTTGGGGTTCAGCGGTGCGCTGAACAGGTAGCCCTGGAATTTACCGCATCCGTGCTTCAGCAGGTAGTCATGCTGTTCACGGGTTTCGACCCCTTCGGCGATGATCTCCAGTTTCAGGTTACGACCCAACTGGATGATGTAGTCGATGATATTGGCGTTGGCCTTGTCGGCGTTGTGAATGTGGTTCACAAAGCTGCGGTCGATCTTGAGGGTCTGGATCGGCAGGCTTTGCAGGTAGCTGAGCGACGAGTAGCCGGTACCAAAGTCATCCAGCGAGACGGCGTAGCCGAGCTTCACCAGTCGGTGAATCAGCTCTCGTACCAGGCTCTTGTCGCGTACAAAGACGCCTTCGGTGATTTCCAGTTCGATCATTTCCGGCGCCAGGTTGGCGACTTTGGTGTGGTGCAGCAAACGGTCGAGGAATTCCGGGTCGAGGAATTGCGCCGGGCTGATGTTGATCGCCAGACGTTCGAATCCGGCGGGCAGGCAACCTTGCTGAATCCACTGCTGCAACAGGCTGCAGGATTCCGACAAGATCCAGTCACCGAGGTCGACAATCAGGTTGGCTTCCTCGGCGGCGGCAATAAAGATATCCGGCCGTACCGGCTTGCCGTGGTTCATCCAGCGGCACAGCACTTCAGCGCCGGTCACGCAGTTGTTTTCATCCACCTGAGGCTGGAACACCAGCGAGAACAGCTGGGCCTTGATGGCGTCGTGAAGGTCGTTGACCAGATTAAGCTTGTCCTGGGTTTCCCGCTGCATGTGTTCGTTGAACAGGCTCCAGGCGTTACGGCCGTTGGCCTTGGCGTAGTACATGGCGGTATCGGCCTGACGAATCAGGTCGGCCGCGGTGGTTTGCTGAAACGGGAACACCGAGATGCCAATACTGGCCGACAGGTGGAAGGTGTGGCGCTCATACACAAAGGGTTGCCGGAACTGCTCCAACAGCTGGGAGGCCAGCGTGGTGGCGCGGTCGATGGAGACGTTGACGTCGGCCACCAGTTCACCCTGTACCACCAGAAACTCATCGCCGCCAATGCGGGCACAGAGGTCATCGTCATTGCTGGAGTGTTTCAGCCTTGAGGCGGCCTCCCGCAAAATGGCGTCGCCAACCGGGTGGCCCAGCGAATCGTTGATGTTCTTGAAATGGTCGAGGTCGATAAACAGCAAGGCACCAAACAAACCGACGTCGCGGGCGGTATCGAGCTGCTGCTGGACCACGCTGAGGGCCATTTCGCGGTTGCCGAGGTTGGTGAGGTTGTCGTAGTGGGCGCGGTATTCAATTTCGACTTGCTTGCGGTGCAGCTCGGTGACGTCGCGGATCACCCACAGCACGTGTTGTTGATCGTTGCCGGAGTCGGCTTGCTGAAACGGCGACATGCGCGATTCCAGATGCATGCCGGCATGGTAGAGCGATTCAATGATCAGCTGGCCCTGCTCCAGCGCTGACTGCCAGCAATGACGCACCTTGTCCTGCTGGCTTTTGTCGATCCATTGCCACATCAGGGTGCCGGTGACACTCTCGTCCAGCTCCGGGATGTCGGTATTGCGAGAGCCAAACCGTTCGCAGATGCAGCCATTGCTGTCGATCACCAGCGCCAGGTCGGGAAAGGTCTGGGAGAACGCCCGCTCCAGTGCATGCTGGTGTTTAACCCGCCGGATCGAGTCGCGCAAGTGATGGTGCAGCTGCTCGAAGGCAATACCCAGCTGCTGGAATTCGCGGCTGCCGGATATCGCCAGCGTGGTGCCGGAATCGTTGCGGGTCTGGGAGTCGATGTATTGGCGCAGCTGTCGCATCGGGGTCAGTACCTGACCACGGATCAGACGGGCCATGCCATAGAAAAACAGCAATAAAATCCCCAGCACCAGCGCCAGCTTGTTGGAAAACTCCGACATCATGGCCTGGTATTCGCCACTCAGGTCATAGCTGGCGTAGATCGCTGCCCGCTCCATCTGGCGACTGCCTTCCGGGTAATAATGAATCGGCAGGACAATGTGCAGCAGATTGCTGTCCGGCTTCATCGACAACGGCTCGAAGGGTTCGACCTCAATGGCCGTGGCCTGGTTGGTCGCCCCCGGATAGCGTCGACCAATATCCGCCCGGCGGGTGGAAAACAGGTAACGATTGTTTTTGATCAGGTCGATGCGTTGCACGGTCGGGTGCGTGGCCATCATGGCGATGGTGCGGTCGGCCAATTCAAAATCGTCGTTGGTCAGTGCGTGTTGCACCTGTTGTTTCAGCACCGACAGCTCGTAGCGGATTTTGGTGTTCCAGTCGGAGGTGAAATTCTTTTCCGACAAATCAAACAGGAAGTAGCCGACCGATACGCTGACGGCGATGACCGCCAGTACCGTCCATGACAACAGCACTTCCCGGATGGAGTAGTGCTTGATCGGTTTTCCCTCGGGCTGCTGTTTCACTGCATAGCTCCCAATACAACGGCATCGGTGACATGTAGGGGGGGATACTCGCCTGAAGCGAGCAGGTCCTGATCATTGAGAATTCGATGCAACTGCATGGCGGTTTGTTGCACCGGTGCTGCCTGACTTTCTTCAGGTGGCTGCAAAAAGGCGAGGTTCTGGGTCAGGCTGGGAATATGAATGCCCTCCCAGGCACTGCTGATGTCGTCCAGCCCAAGGCGCTGGTTGGCGTAGCGGAGGGCTTCTGGCTGTTGCTGCTGCAGTTGCTGCCAGGCTTGATGAAAACCGCGTACCAGCGTAATCAGGGCACCCTTGTGGCGATTTACCAGATCGCTGTGAACCACCATCACATCAACGATCTGGCCGGGAATATCGGCGCTGGTAAACAGCGTGCGAGCGCCCAGCTCTTGCAAGTCATTAAGGACCGGCGTGAAGGTCACCACGGCATCAACGTCGCCAGCCAGATAGGCTTCCAACTGCTGGTTAACGTTCATAGGAATGATGGTGACGTCTTCGCGCGACAGACCGGCCTGTTGCAGCAACTGGGTGGTCATCAAGGCCCCGAGGGCGCTGGTTTCAGCAGCAATGCGCTGGCCTTTCAGGCCTGCCAGGCTGAGAATGCCCGGCTTGGCCACCACCGCATCGGCCCCCTGGGACTGGTCGCAGATCATGATGATGGTCAGGTCCATGCCTTCGGAGGCCAGCAACAGGGCCTCATCAAGGGTCAGGGCTCCGCCTTCCAGCACGCCCTGACGCAGGCCATCCATCACCGCCGAGGCATCCGGCATTTCCACCAGACGAATATTGGCGGGCTCCAGCAGATCCAGCTCTCGGGCAACGTACATCGGCTCGTAGCCCGGCCAGGTGTTGGAGCCGATGCGCAACAAGGAGGTCTCCTGCTGACAGCCGCCTAACAGCGAAAACAGGGCAAGGGTGAGCAGGAGTCGTACAGCAGCCACGAGGCCTCCAGGATAAAAAACTACGTGAAGTGTAGCAGTGGATTGGTCGCTTATCAGACCAATGGCGAGTGTTTTGGCGGGTGGCTTTGTGTACCCTGTTTCAGAGGCTCCCTAATCCGTTTCCGTTTCGGGCAGGTCATTATGAAAAAACACAATAAAAAGAATAAAGCCGAAAATCAGGCCATTTCCCGCTTTGAAAATTTCTTCTATCGCTTTGTGGCGTGGTTTCCGATCCTGACGTTGCCGTCAATCGTGTGGGAAATGTTTGCTGCGGAGGACTATGCACCGGCATCGCTGATCGCGGTGATGCACGCCGTGCTGGTGTTCCGTTTTGTCACCGTGGCCCAACAGCAGGGCTGGTTCAAACGTTTTTTCGGTAAGAAAGCGGCGGGATAAAGTAGTCTGGGGTCTGGGGTCTGGGGTCTGGGGTCTGGAGTCTGGGCCGGTAGGTTGGATAAACGAGCGCAGCGAGTGCCATCCAACGCTTAGGGGCTAATAACTTTCCAGCGCCAGGATCGCATCGCCAGATGGCTTGATGGGCACGAGTGCCCATCCTATGCGCCGACGCCCGACGCCCGACGCCCGACGCTTAACGCTGTGCCAGCAACGCCTTGGCACGACCAGCCGCAGCACGTACCTGGTTCGGTGCGGTGCCACCAATGTGGTCACGGGCAGCCACAGAACCTTCCAGAGTCAGCACGTCGAAGACGTCTTCGGTGATTTCGGTGGAGAACTGCTGCAGTTCTTCCAGCGTCATTTCGCTCAGATCCTTGCCAGTTTCTACGCCGTAACCCACCGCTTTACCCACGATTTCGTGTGCATCACGGAATGGAATGCCCTTGCGAACCACGTAGTCGGCCAAATCGGTCGCGGTAGAGAAGCCACGCTTGGCGGCTTCATACATGCTTTCCTTGTTGGCTTGCAGGTGCGGAGCCATGTCAGCGAAGGCACGCAGGGAGTCACGCAGGGTGTCGACGGTGTCGAACAGCGGTTCCTTGTCTTCCTGGTTATCCTTGTTGTAGGCCAGTGGCTGGGACTTCATCAGGGTCAGTAGGGAGATCATGTGGCCGTAAACACGGCCGGTCTTGCCACGCACCAGTTCCGGCACGTCCGGGTTTTTCTTCTGCGGCATGATGGAAGAACCGGTGCAGAAGCGATCTGGCAGATCGACAAACTGGAACTGGGCAGAGGCCCACAGCACTAGCTCTTCCGAGAAGCGGGACATGTGCATCATGATCAGTGACGCCGCGCTGGTGAATTCAATGGCGAAGTCACGATCAGAAACGGAATCCAGGCTGTTTTCGGTCGGTGCATCAAAGCCCAGCAGTTCGCAGGTGTAAGCGCGGTCGATCGGGTAAGTGGTACCGGCCAGTGCAGCCGCGCCCAGTGGCATCTGGTTAACGCGCTTGCGGCAGTCCTGCAGACGGGCGTAGTCGCGGGTCAGCATTTCGTTCCAGGCCAGCAGGTGGTGACCAAAGGTCACTGGCTGAGCGGTTTGCAGGTGGGTGAAGCCCGGCATGATGGTGTCGGCTTCTTTTTCGGCCAGTTCTACCAGACCCTGTTGCAGGCGAGTCAACTCAGCGGAGATCACGTCGATCTCGTCGCGCATGTACAGACGAATATCGGTGGCCACCTGGTCGTTACGGGAACGGCCGGTGTGCAGCTTCTTGCCAGTGATGCCGATTTTCTTGGTCAGACCGGCTTCGATGTTCATGTGCACGTCTTCCAGCGCCACAGACCATTCGAATTCACCGCGTTCGATTTCAATACGAACTTCTTCCAGACCACGGATGATGTCGTCACGCTCGGCGTCGGTCAGTACGCCCACCTTACACAGCATTTTGGCGTGGGCGATGGAGCCCTGAATGTCCTGACGGTACATGCGCTGGTCAAAGTCCACAGACGCCGTGTAACGAGCGACAAAGGCATCGGTTGGTTCGGAAAAACGGCCGCCCCAGGAGGCATTGGTGGCTTGATCAGTCATGGGTATCCCTCAGAAAACGCAGTTTGGCTGCATCGGTCAATTCAAAGCGCAACAGTATACCTGCGCAGCGGTGGCGGGTTAACCCGAATACACCGCTGACGGCGGGTCAAATCACGCTGATGTGGAACAGGCACTTGCCGGGATAGCGGGCGGACGCCACACTGGGCGCTTTGTGACCCTCACTGGTACTGCCCGGATGTCGATGCCCGCAAGGGCGGCCGAACACAGCCGCAAACAACAATTACTGGAAGCTTTTTTCCTGCCCGACCTTTGCAACACCCGCGCAATCCTCTATTTGCTGGCGGTCAGTGAAGGTCTGGTGATGATTCTGACGCTGATGGAATCCACTCTGGAAGCCTTCTCGATGCAGCGTTTTGGGCTGGTGTCGCTGTTTGTGCAGTGGGTAGCGCTGATATCGGTGGCCTTGCTGTGTCAGTTACGGCGGCTGTTGGTTGGCTTGCAGGTGCTAACCGCGTCGCTGCTGGCGTTGCTGCTGGTGCAGCTGGTGACATTGGCGGTGGGGTTGATGGCCGACTGGCTCTGGCCCAGCCTGGCCTACGATACCGACTGGCTCTGGCTCGGGCGCAATGCCTTGGTCAGTGCCTTGGTAACGGCGCTGGCGCTGCGGTACTTCTATGTGCAAAGCCAGTGGCGGATGCAGGCGCAGGCGGAGCTGCGGGCACGTCTGGCGGCCTTGCAGGCCAATATTCGGCCGCATTTCTTTTTTAATACCCTCAATACCGTGGCGGCGCTGATTGTGACGGACCCCGACAAGGCCGAAACCATGTTGCTGGATTTGGCCCAGCTGTTCCGGGTGGTGTTGAACGGCGACGACCAGCCATCCACGCTGGCGCAGGAAGTCGAGCTTGGTCAGCGTTATCTCGATATTGAACGCACGCGTCTGGGTGAGCGTTTGAGGGTTGAATGGCAGCTGCCTGAGCCAATGCCGGATGTGGTGCTGCCGTCGCTGGTGTTGCAGCCGCTGCTGGAAAACGCCATTTACCATGGGGTGCAGCCCATGCGTCAGGGCGGTTGGGTGCGAGTGAATGCCCGTCAGCTGTCGCCCCGGCAGTTGTGCATCGAAGTAACTAACGCCCGTCCGGAAAAACCGACCGCTCGTGGAAATGGCATTGCCCAGCAGAACATCGGTGCCAGACTGGCGGCCATGTTTGGCGATGACGCCCGGCTACAGATTCATGAAACACCCGAGCAGTATCAGGTTCGGCTATTGGTTCCGGTAGCCGCATGAGGAGTTGATGATGGGATATCGAACCTTGCTGGTGGACGACGAGCCATTGGCCCGCGAACGGTTGGCCCGCCTGTTGGAGGCCCACCCACAATTTGAACTGGCAGCGGCCCTCGACAGTGGCGATGCGATGCTGGAATGGCTGCAACAGCACAGTGCCGAACTGGTGCTGCTGGATATTCAGATGCCTGGCCGCACGGGGCTCGAAGCCGCTGCTGAGCTGACCTCGATGGCCCAGCCACCGCTGGTGGTGTTCTGCACCGCCTACGATGAGCACGCTCTCGAAGCCTTCGGCGTAGATGCCATCGACTACCTGTTAAAACCGATTCGACGGGACGATCTGAGCCGGGCGTTAGGCCGCGCCGAGCAACGGCTGGCGCTGCGTCAGCCTGCTACTGAGTTGGCGAGTGGATTGACTCAAGAACCAGCGGCCGATGCCTCTGGCACAGATGCTCGCTCTCACTTGTCTGCCCGTACTCATAATGGTCTGGAGCTGATCCCGATCGACGATGTGCTGTATTTCTCCGCCGATCAGAAATACGTCAATGCCGTTCATGAGCAGGGGCAAACCCTGATCGACGACAGCCTCAAGCAACTGGAAGAAGAATTTGGCGAACGCTTTGTGCGGGTGCATCGCAGTGCGTTGGTGGCCCGTGATCGCATGACCCGGCTGGAAGCCCAAACCGGCGGCGGTCATCGCTTGTATCTGCGCGGTCAGGAAGAAGGCATCAGCGTCAGCCGCCGCCATCTGGCCGATGTACGACGGCTGATGAAGCGGTTGTAATACGGCGTCATCGATTATTCCGGTTACTACCTGAGTATGTCTCTGGTCGGCTTGAGCCAGATCAGCGGTCGTATTTCGCGCAGACAAAGGCGGCTGCTATGATGCCCGCAATTCTGAATCGACCGTCTGAATCTCAGGGACCGCCATGTCTGCTATCAAAACCCTTCGAATTGCTACCCGTAAAAGCCCGCTTGCTCTGTGGCAGGCCGAACACATCAAGGCGCGGCTGGAAGCCATGCACGACGGTTTGCAGGTGGAGCTGGTGACCTTCTCGACCCAGGGCGACAAGATTCTCGATACCCCGCTGGCCAAGATCGGTGGCAAGGGTCTGTTCGTCAAAGAGCTGGAAAACGCGATGCTGGATGGTCGTGCGGACATTGCTGTGCACTCCATGAAGGACGTGCCGATGGAGTTTCCGGAAGGTCTGGAGCTGGGGGTCATCTGCGAGCGTGAAAATCCGCTTGATGCCTTTGTTTCCAACCAGTACAAGAGCCTTGATGAGCTGCCGCAAGGGGCCGTGTTGGGTACCTCCAGCCTGCGTCGTCAGTGTCAGGCTCAGCAACTGCGTCCGGATCTGGTTGTGAAGTCACTGCGTGGCAACGTCCAGACCCGTCTGGGCAAGCTCGATGCCGGTGAGTTCGACGCCATCATTCTGGCTTCTGCCGGTTTGCTGCGCATGGAAATGGACGATCGCATTGCGTCTTTTATTCCGGCAGAACAGTCGCTGCCAGCCGGTGGTCAGGGTGCTCTGGGCATTGAATGGCGTACTGGCGATACGGAGATTCAGGAGCTGATTCGCCCGCTGGGCCATGCAGAAACCACCGCCTGTGTATTGGCCGAACGGGCCTTGAACCGTCGCTTGCAAGGTGGCTGTCAGGTACCGATTGCGGCCTATGCCGAGCTGGATGGCGACAACCTCAGCCTGCGTGGTCTGGTCGGTGCGGTGGACGGCAGCAAGATGCTGACCACGGCGCAGGCGGGTTTGTCTGCGGATGCCGAAGCCATTGGTATTCGCGCCGCAGAACACCTGCTGGAGCAAGGTGCCGGTGAAATCCTGAAAGACGTGTACGGCCACGAGGTCAAGTAAACCGTGGCCCATGTGATTGTTACTCGCCCGGCGGGACAGGGTGAGGCATTGGTGCAGCAGCTGCAAGCCAATGGCCATTCGGTGGCGTCGATGCCCTTGATGGCCATCAGCGCCGTTGCCGACAGTAGCGCCGAAGCGCGCTTGTGCCGCACTCGCATGCTCGACCTCGATCTCTATCAGCACGTTATCGCCATCAGTGCCAATGCGGCCCGCTATGGTCTCGACCTGCTCGATGAACTGTGGCCTCAGCCTCCCATCGGTGTGCATTGGTATGGTGTTGGTCCTGCCAGTGCCGAACCCATGCGTGAGGCGGGTTTGACTGTGCAATTGCCGCACTCCCGATATGACAGTGAAGGCCTGCTGGCGCTGCCAGACTTGCAGGTGGTGGCGGAACAACGCATCCTCATCTGGCGGGGTGTCGGCGGCCGTGAGACGCTGGCCACCGTGCTGCGTGAGCGCGGTGCGACGGTGGATTACGCCGAGTTGTACGAGCGTGTCGAACAGCAATACAGTCCGGCCCAGTGGCAGCAGGTGTTGTCAGACGAAGGGAATAGCTGGTTGTTGCTCAGCAGTGGTCAGGCCCTCGACATTGTGATGGCGCAATTGCCAGACCTGCCACAGCGGCTGGCCGGCATTGTGCTGCCAAGCGAGCGCGTGGCCGATCAGGCCCGTGAGCTTGGCTTCCGGCAGGTGCTGGTACCCGCCAGTGCGCGCGATGACGATATGCTGGCTTGCCTTGCAAGCCACTTTAACGGATAACTGAACCAGCCCGTTTTGGCGGGCTGTGCCGGGTGGTTCTCCCCGGTTTTTTCAAACGGATCACAGGAAGTTAATCGTGGACGATAACGGCAAGCCAAATTCAAACCGGAAGTCAGACCCGAAGACAACCGTGAGTACTCCTTCATCGAACTCTTCACCAGGCTCGTCTTCGAAAAATGCCGACAAGGCTCCAGACGAGCTGGAAAGCGTTTCCCTGTCGCTCAGTATTGAATCGGCCGACGTCGAGGACGTCGCCGCCAGCAAACCGGATACGGCTGACAGTTCTCCTGCGGATAACAAGACGACTGCCGATGCGCCCAAAGCCGCGGCGAAAAAGCGTCAGGCTGCCGACAAGGCTGTGTCTGAATCCGCCTCTGAAACAGCGCCATCGAAAGGCCGTGGCTTCGCGGTGCTGTTGGCTTTGTTGCTGGCTTTGGTTGCCTTGCTGGTGGCCGGATACAGCGTCTGGATGAATCAACAGCAGCTGGTGCAGGTGAATGCTGACCAGCAGCGAATAGAAGGTATCCAGCGCCAGCTGAACGGTGCCTTGTCAGCCCAGCAGCAAGCCAGTAGCCGTGCCCAGGCGTTGGCCGCCGACAATCGTCGCTTGCTCGATGAGCTGGAAGCCTTGTCTCGCCAGACCCGCCACAATGACGCCCGTTTGGCCGAACTGGCCGGTTCCGACCGTCAGGATTGGCTGGTGGCAGAAGTCGAATACCTGCTGCGGTTGGGCAATCAGCGCCTGAATCTGGAGCGCGATGTCAGCGGTGCGCTGGCAATGCTGGAAGCTGCCGACAAGGTACTGGCTGAAACCCGCAACCCGGGCTTTGATGGCGTGCGGATGGAAATCGCCCGCGAAATCCAGTCCTTGCGTCTGGTGCCGGGCGTCGACCGGGTGGGTGCAGTGAGCCGTTTGCAGGCCATGCAGGATACCCTTGGCGAGATTAACTGGATGCCGGACGTGCGTTTCGAGACCAGCACGCCTGAGGCCTCGGCCAGCAATGAAGAACGCAGCTGGTATGTCCAGCTGTGGTTTGAAGTACGCGAGGGGTTGGGTCAGGCGATCCGGATTCGTCGCACAGACACGCCGGTCGATATCCCGCTGTCCCCCGAGCAATCCTACTACCTGCAACAGAACGCCCGTTTGATGCTGGAACAGGCTCAGCTGGCGATGTTGCGCCGTGATCAGAACCTGTACGACCGCAGCCTGAAACGGGTGTCCGAATGGATCGGCCGCGCCTTGCCGCAGGACGATGCCGCCACCGTCACCTTGCAGCAGCTGGTGACCGAATTGGAGGGCTGGAAAGTCAGCCCGGCGGTACCGGACATCAGCGGTTCCTTGCGCCTGTTGCGCCAGCGTCTGGCCCAGACTGAAGTGGTGCTGCCCGCAGCTGAGCAGGATGCAGGAGGTCAGCCATGAAGCGTTGGCTGCTGTTCTTTGTTGTCACCATGGTGGTGGGCCTGACGCTCGGCTCGCTGAGTGGTGAGGATTCAGGCTACGTACTGCTGAGCTGGGGGCCGTATCGGGTTGAAACCAGCCTGTGGGTGTTCCTGCTGCTGCTGACGGCGTTTGTACTGGTGATGTACTTCCTGTTCCGCTTCAGTCTGGTGATGCTGGGGTCGGATTGGCGCTTTAACGAATGGCGCCGCAATCGCAAAACCAGCCGTGCTCGCAAGCAGACCACTCGGGGTCTGCTGTCGCTGGCGCAGGGCCAGTGGGCACGGGCTGAACGCTTACTGACCCGCAGTGCAGCCAATACCGACATGCCGCTGATTAACTATCTGGCTGCCGCCCGGGCAGCCTATGAGCAAGGCAAGCACGAAGCCACCGACGAGCTGCTGAACTCGGCCAACAAGAGTACCCGTGGGGCAGAGCTGGCGGTGGGTATTTCCCATGCCCAGTTGCTGATTTCCCGTGGCCAGCGCGAACAGGCGTTGGCCGTGCTGGTGAACCTGCGTGACAAATACCCTCGCCACACCTATTTGCTGAAGCTGCTGGTGCGTTTGTATCAGGACCTTGAAGACTGGGTTGCCCTGCACGAGCTACTGCCGGTGATTGGCAAAGCGGGCAAGGTACCGCAAGACAAGCTGCGTGAGCTGGAGCAGAAGGTGTATCTGCAACTGATCGACCGCACCGCTCGCAGCAGCCAGTCGAAACAACCGGCGGCGGCGATCCAGAAGCTCTACAAGGGCATGCCTCGCTACTGCCGTTACAACGCCGATATTTTGATGCGCTACGTTACTGCGCTGCACGATCTTGGCGAAGATGAAATGGCCGAAGCCGACCTGCGTCACGCGCTGACGCACGTTTGGCGCGATGACCTGGTGCAGGCCTACGGCAACCTCCACGGTGCCGATGTCAGCCGTCGTTTTCTGTTTGCCGAGAAACAGCTTACCGGGCGTCCGAACGACCCGGTGCTGTTGTTGGTGTTGGCTCGTCTGGCCAACAAACAGGAACAGCCGGAGCGTGCGCGGGAATTCCTGCAAACCGGTTTGCGCCTGAAAAGCCTGCCGGAGCTGAACGCCGAGATGGGCAAGTTGCTGGTGCAAGAGCAGGATCATGTTGGCGCCAGCCGTTACTTCCAGCAGGCACTGGCCACTCGCGACTGAGGGCTGGTGAAGCGCCCGGCTGTTAGTGGGTAGCTGTTAGTAGACGGCGGGTGGTCTGAATGGATAAATATTCAGCGCTGCCATCAGTGATGGCTCACGGCAGCGCTGGTGGTTTTATTGCAATACCAATGGCTTGCCCGCGGCCTTGCGGGTTTGCTCCCACTCGGCGCGGGTCTTCACCGCCACCGAGCCGGGAATGTTCAGCAGTATTTCGAAAAAATCTTCCTTGAAGGTGTCCTTCAACACCTCGTTTCTGGCCTTACCCCGCACCACATACACCGATTGCACGTTCTGGTGATCAAAGTCGCGCCAGGTTTGTGGGTCCTTCAGGGCGGTGTAGCTATGGTTTTCCAACGCCGCAATCAGCTTGTTGGTATCGAGGCTGCCTGCTCGCTCGGCGGCATCACGAAACTGATAGACGATGCTGTAGGCCGATGCGGCCGAACTGGACGGGTAGGTACGGTAGCGGGTGCTGAAGTTTTTGACGAACTCCTGGCCCTTGGAATAACCGTAAACAAACGGCACTTGCCAGCTCCAGGGCACTGCCCCGACCACGCCTTCCATCACCCCGGCACCGGCAGATTGCGCCATGCCGAGCGTGAGGTTGGGCACTACAATCTGCATGCGGTCTTTCAGCCCCATACGGTAGGCCAGCTTCAGCGCGGTGGCCATGTCGTCACCAAACTGGATCAGCATCAGCACATCGGCGCCAGAACGCTCGGCGGCTTCCAGTGCGGCTTCAATATCGGCCTGACGTGGCCGTGGGAAAGGCACCGTCATGGCCGGATGGGCCTGGGTGTCTGCGGTATTGGTGAAGGTGCGCAGCGACGACTCCACCGAGTGGCCCCAGCTGTAGTCGGCCGTCATATAAAAGACCTTTTTATCGGCCAGGCTCGGCGTTAAATAAAACGCCAGTGCCTTGGCTGCCATCCAGGCGTTGTAGGTTTCCCGGAACATGTGCCGGTGACCTTCTTCGTCGGTGGTTTCGTTGGCGTAGGTCAGAGTGCCAAAGTAAATCAGCTTTTGTTTGGCTGCTTCCTTGCCAGCGGCAATGGCCACCGCGCTGGAAGCACCGCCAAACAGCATGGCCGCGCCCTTGGACGCCAGATCGCGGACGTTGTCGACAGCCTTGTCCGGTTTGGACGCGGTGTTAGCGGTCAGCAGGTCCAATGGCCGCCCCAGCACCCCGCCGGCAGCGTTGATCTCTTCAATGGCCATCAAGGCACCGCGAGCCTGGGCAATGCCCTGCTCTTTGTAGCGCCCTGTGGATGGGTAGTTAAGGCCCAGTTTGATGGGCTCGACGGCCTCTGCAATCAGGCTCAGGGCCAGCAGAGGCAGTAGCAGGAATCCAGATGGTTTCAGCATATCGATTTCCTATCTTGTTATTTTTATATAAGACATGATCTGCCGATTTTGCGACCAATGCAGTGGGGCTTTGGTCTGATACGCTGGTTGCGTTTGGGGAATATTGGCTACTGTCCGCCAGCTGTCGCTCGTGTTGGCGCAAAACGCGGCGTGATGACGCCGCAACAAAAACGGGCACCCGCAGGTGCCCGTTTTCGTGTGATGCAGTGACCGCTCGGCGGCCGAAGATAATAGCTGTTATGCCTTGTCTTCGGCTTCCTTATGCAGGTGCACATCCATTTGTGGGAACGGAATTTCGATGCCTTCTTCGTCGAACTTCAGTTTCACTTTCTCGGTCAGGTCCCATTTCAGGGCCCAGTAGTCGGAGGCTTTTACCCACGGGCGAACAATAAAGTTTACCGAGGAATCGGCCAGCTCGTTTACGGCAACGCGGTACTCCGGGTCTTTCAGCACGCGCTCGTCGGCGGCCAGCATTTCCTGCAACAAGCGCTTGGCCTTGAGCAGGTCGGAACCGTAGGAAATACCCACCACCAGGTCGAGACGACGGGTCGCTTCTTCCGAGTAGTTGGTCATGGTGTTACCAAACACGTTGGAGTTTGGCACGGTCACCACGCGGTTATCCGGGGTTTTCAGACGGGTACTGAAAATGGTGATCTTGTCGACGGAGCCGGCAACGCCGTCCACTTCAACGTAGTCACCGACCTTAAATGGACGGAACAGAATCAACATCACGCCAGCAGCGAAGTGCGACAGTGAGTCTTTCAGTGCCAGGCCAACGGCCAGACCGGCGGCACCCAGCAAGGTGATCAGCGAGGCGGTTTCGAGACCCAGCTGCGACAGCGAGATAACAATGACCAGAACCAGCAACAGCGAACCCAGTACGGTGCTGATGAAGTTGGTCAGGATCGGGTCTACCTTGGCGCGCCCCATGGCGCCGGTCACGCCTTTCAGGATCAGTCGGGCCAACAGGCGGCCAACGAAGAACACCACCAGAGCCATGACAATCTGGGTGCCCCACGGCAGCAGATAGTTCGCCCAGATTTCCTCGGTCGAAAGCGAGGTCATTTCTTTAAGCCAATCCACAGAAACTCCTTGGTATTGAATTGATAGCATTAAAAGCAACAGAAACGTGTTGTATCACAGCCTGTGACCACGGATATGACAAAAGTTTGCAGAAATAGCCGTGGCATTGCGGCTGGCGTCTGTATTTGGCCACTGGATTGAGCTGCTTTGGGCAGTGATCAGGGCTGGTTCTTGAGTACAGACGCTAGGGACCCTCTGAATAACTCGGTGCCCGCTCTGGATGACAGGGCGAAGCTGAATCACGAAGCTGATTTGCAGGCCTGACGGGTCAAGTCAAAAATCAGCGACACAGAGTCAGCAATGCCATGCCATCCCCGCAGGGCGCGGCCTGCAGGCCGCCAGAACGGTGTTAGCGAATTTGGAAAGGACTAGTCATTCCACTGCATTCGCCGCCTTGTTCTGACAACCTGCAGGACTCGCGCAGAGCTGTGCAGAGTTATTCAGAGGGTCCCTAGCCACCCTAACAGGGAGGCAGATACAGGTATGGCGACAGTGTGTCAGTAGAGCTGGCTGGATTTCAACCATTTGTGGCTGCCTGGCCGGGAATATTGAGTCATTGCTCAGTCGGTGCGACAGAAACGTTAAAGGCCGCTCACCAGCAGGCGAGCGGCCTTTAATGTTTGGGGGCCTCTGAAGAACCAGAGGCTTGCTGAAAAGCTACAGGCGGGTTGGTTGGCCTGCCTCCATACGGTCGGTTTTCCACTCGTCTTCGGTGCGGGCACTGACGGAGCCTGGCAGGCTCAGCATGACTTCAAAGTAGTCGGAGCGCAGTGGCGACTTCATAACGTCGTCCCAGGATTTGCAACGTACGACATACACAGACTGAATGTTCTGGTGGTCGAAGGCGCGCCACTGCTGTGGTTCTTTCAGCAGGGAGTACTTGTGGCCTTCCAGTGCATCGATCAGGTCGTTGCTGTTAAGGCCGCGGGCATTTTCGGCCGCTTCCTTGATCTGATAAACAATGCTGTAAGCGGATGCTGCCGGGCTGTCCGGGTACTGGTCGTACTTCTCAACGTAGGCGTTGACGAAGTCCTGGCCACGCTGGTAACCGAATTCAAACGACACCTGCCAGGTCCATGGCACCGTGCCGACGATGCCTTCCATCAGCGAGGCACCGGCATTGGCGGCCATATTCTGGGTCAGGCTTGGCACAATGATCTCCATGCGCTCTTTCAGGCCCATCTCGGTCGCCATTTCCAGCGCGGTTACCATGTCGTCGCCAAACTGAATCAGCATCAGTACATCGGCACCGGACTCATCCGCCTGAATCAGGGCATTTTCGATCTCGGAATGGCGTGGGCGTGGGTAAGGTACCTGAGCCGCCGGGTGGGTTTGTACATCGCCGGTGTTGGTGAAGCGGCGAATGGACTCTTCCATGGAATGACCCCAGCTGTAATCGGCGGTCAGGAAGAATACCCGGCGGTCTTGCAGCTGTTGGTTGAGGTAGAACGACAGTGCCTTGGCGGTCATCCAGGCGCTGGCGGGCTCACGGAACATATGGCGGTGTCCAGCGCTGCCGGTGGTTTCGTTGGCGTAGCTCAGCGCTGCGAAAAAGAGCTTGTCGTGGCGGGCGGCTTCCTTGCCGGCGGCGATGGCGACATCACTGGAGGCGGCACCAAACACTACGTCGGCACCCTGCTTGATCAGGCTATTCGTGGCTGCGACGCCTGTTTCAACCTTACCAGCGGTGTTTTCAGTCAGTAGTTCAACCGGCTGTCCCAGAATCCCCCCTTGGGCGTTAATCTCTTCAATTGCCAGCAAGGCGCCCTGCGCCATATCAAAGCCTTGTTGCTGGTAACGGCCGGTGGTTGGATGAACCAGGCCAAGTTTGACACTGCTGGCGATGGCTTGTTGGGTCAACAAGCCGCCCAGCAAAAGCAGAAGCGGGGTTTTCAGACGGGACGCTGTGAGCAGGTTGAACACACGACCGAATACTTCCATTTATTTCTCTCCGGTGATGGGGGGTAATTAACAAAATGATTATCATTTGATAATGATTATCAAATACAATTGATGGTTTTGTAAAGAGTGGTTTGGCCAGAATCCGTTTTGGCACTCGCTTTGAAGGGGTACAGCGGGGTGAACTTGAGGGTCCTAACAACACTTTTGTAAGTTAATTTTACTATTAAAATCAGTGCCTTAGGAAAATCTGATGGCAAGGAAGTATTGAGCCGAAAGCATGAAAAACAGTACGGTCGATCAATTTACAATGGTTCAAATTTGACATATGGAATTCGGGTTAACCGGCAACGTGAACGAGATTTTGCGCTCTATATCGTCGCTCTATATCGGTGCTCTAAGGGGAACGTTGTAAGGAAAGCAGGCAGGTGTAGGTAGTGCGGAGAAGTCGTGCAGGGAAGTCGTGAGTTGGAAAGAATAGCGCCGCTCATCGCCACGACAGAACGCTGGGCTACCGGCTGAACCGGTAGCCCAACAGCATCAGCCTTTGGCCGGGCGAGTTGCCCAGGCAAACACATCCGAGTGCAAATTGGCTTCGGTCAGACCCAGTGGTTCCAGCTGGTCGAGGGTGCCGAACACCATGTTGGGAGAGCCACAGGCGTAGGCGTGAATGCCTGACAGGTCACGGAAATCGCTCTGGATGACTTCGTAAATCCATCCCGCACGGCCATCCCAGTCTTCCGCTGCTTGCTCCAGAATCGGGTGGAAGTGCACATTACTGTGCTGCTTGACCCATTCAAACGGCAGCTGGTTCAGGTAGAAACCGCCGCCATGGCGGTTGGACCAGTACAGATGAAGCTCTTTCTCCGGCTCCAGAGCCAGAATGCCTTCGGCCAGCGCCTTGATTTGGGCAAAGCCGGTGCCGGCACAAATCAGCAGGATCGGCTTGTCGCCAAATTCTTTCAGCTTGTTGGCCGACACAAAGCAATCGCCCATTGGCAGCGTGGCGGTAACCACCGGCTGGGACTTCAGGAACTCAATCACCTTGGCGGCCGTGTCACTGGCGTTGGCAATGTGCAGTTGCAGCGCACGCTCGTCGCCACCGGTCAGGCTGCCCGGCGCACTGGCGATGGAGTACGGCAGCTGTTTGGCTTCGCCATCCAGCTCGACGTGCAGCATCAGGTATTGGCCAGGCAGGAAATCCAGCGACTTGCCAGCGGGTGCCAGCAGATCAACGATGACGACTTCTTCATTGGCCTGTGTAACGGACTGAATCTGAAAGCCCAGCTCTACCTGTGGCTTGTCGTCCGGGTGTTTGACGTTCGACATAAAAATTTCGGTATCCGTGGTCGGTATGGCTACGCAACATAGTACCTGATTCTTTTTCTCAAGTACGTGCTCGCCGATGGGATTGCTGAAACGGACGGTTCCTTGTCGCAAATCCGCTTTGCAGACCTCACAAATGCCGTTTTTGCAGGCCACCTTCATCTTGATACCCGCGGCTTTGGCCGCTGCCATGATGGTTTGGTCTGGCTCGCAAGGGATGGTGATATCGGCAGGGAGGAAATGGATTTGGGGCATGGTGGGTTCACGCGTGCTGTTGCGATGGGCACCGCAGAGCAAGTTGGACCTTTTGCCTCTTGGGGAGAACTTCTCCCGGAGCGCCGTATCGCCCCGGCGGCAAGCCATCCCCTCTGCTTTGCGCTACCGATTCGCTATTCGTTTTTTGCTCTGGCTCACAACGAACTCGCCCGGATGCGGCATCCATGCCTTAACCGGGCTATCCGGCCATCCATGGCCGTGATGTCCTGTTCGCCCTCCCCAAAAACGGCTCATCTTGATGCGCGGTTGTCGGGAGCCGAAACGCTGCTTCTTATTCATTGTAGGTTGGGCCACGCCCAACAACGCTGTGGGAGGCAGCTTGCTGCCGATGGTTTATCGAGAGCAAGCTCTCTCCCACACTCTTGGCCAGACCTCAGACCTCAGACCTCAGACCTCAGACCTCAGACCTCAGACCTCAGACCTCAGACCTCAGACCTCAGACCTCAGACCTCAGACCTCAGACTCAAATATTCCCGCCGTTTTCCGGCAGTTTGATGCCCAGCTGGTCCCAGATGTCGTCGACGTGGCTGACGACGGCGTCGTCTTTGACGATTGGCGTACCCCATTCGCGGGTGGTTTCGCCGGGCCATTTGTTGGTGGCGTCCATCCCCATTTTCGAGCCCAGGCCGGAGACCGGTGAGGCGAAGTCGAGGTAGTCGATCGGGGTGTTTTCAACCAGCGTGGTGTCGCGAGCCGGGTCCATGCGGGTGGTGATGGCCCAGATCACGTCTTTCCAGTCGCGGGTGTTGACGTCGTCGTCGACCACAATCACGAACTTGGTGTACATGAACTGACGCAGGAACGACCACACGCCCATCATCACGCGTTTGGCGTGGCCGGCGTACTGCTTCTTCATGCTGACGATCGCCAGACGGTAGGAGCAACCTTCCGGCGGCAGGTAAAAGTCGACGATTTCCGGGAATTGCTTCTGCAAAATCGGTACAAACACTTCGTTCAATGCCACGCCCAGTACTGCTGGCTCATCGGGTGGACGGCCGGTGTAGGTGCTGTGGTAGATCGGGTCCTTGCGGTGGGTAATACGTTCTACCGTGAACACCGGGAAGTTATCGATTTCGTTGTAGTAACCGGTGTGGTCGCCGTATGGCCCTTCCGGTGCCATGTCGTCCGGGTGAATCACACCCTCCAGCACGATTTCGGCGGAGGCCGGTACCTGCAGGTCGTTGCCAATGCTCTTCACCAGCTCGGTTTTGCTGTCGCGCAGCAGACCGGCAAAGGCGTATTCGCTGAGGGTATCCGGTACCGGTGTCACTGCGCCCAGAATGGTTGCCGGGTCGGCGCCCAACGCTACGGTTACCGGGAATGGCTTGCCCGGGTTGGCTTTTTGCCACTCAAGAAAATCAATCGCGCCGCCACGGTGGCTTAGCCAACGCATGATGATGCGGTTCTTGCCAATCACCTGCTGGCGGTAAATGCCTAGGTTATGGCGGTCTTTGTGAGGCCCTTTGGTGATCACCAGCGGCCAGGTAATCAGTGGCGCGGCGTCGCCCGGCCAGCAATGCATCACCGGGATTTTACCCAGATCAACGTCGTCGCCTTCAATCACCACCTGCTGACAAGCGGCCTTGCGGACTTCTTTGGGTCCCATGGTCAGCACTTTCTTGAAAATCGGCAGCTGATTCCAGGCGTCTTTCATGCCTTTTGGTGGCTCCGGCTCTTTCAGAAAGGCCAGCAGCTTGCCGACTTCACGCAGCGCTTCGACCGAGTCTTCGCCCATGCCCAATGCCACGCGCTTGGGCGTACCAAACAGGTTGGCCAACACCGGCATGTCGTAACGCTTGCCGTCTTTGGTTACCGGGTTTTCAAACAGCAGCGCCGGGCCGCCAGCGCGCAAGGTGCGGTCGGCGATTTCGGTCATTTCCAGATGGGGATCGACCGGATGGCTGACGCGAACCAGTTCGCCTTGCTTCTCCAGCTGATCGATAAAGTCACGCAGGTCGTTGTATTTCACTTGGGTGCCTCGTTTTCAGGTCGCCGCATGATAACAAGCGGCGGGAATTCTCTGCCAGTTCGCGATCTCAGCCGGGCGTTAGCCAATCGGGTGTAATTGGCCTTCGCTCAGTTGCAATACCCGGTCGCAGCTGTGGCGCAGCTGGTCGAGGTCGTGGCTGATAAAGACCGCGCTGCAATGGGCGGCACGCAAGGCGCGGGTCATCAGTACGGTGACGTCGCGGGCGGAGACGGGGTCGAGCCTGGAGGTCGGCTCGTCGGCAATCAGCAGTTTGGGGCGCATCAGCAGTGCCCGTAGCAGTGCGATGCGTTGCAGCTCGCCACCACTGACTTCGTTGGACGGCCGTTCAAGCAGGCTGGCGTCCAGAGACAGCGCTTCAAGTAACGGTGCAACCTGCTGATGGGCGAGGCCATGCAGTTGAATCACGTCGTCGATCAGCTGACCCAAGGCTACGCCGTCGGCGAACGCCGCCGGTGGTTCCTGATACAGCTTCAGCTTTTGCCAGCGTTGGACTCTGGTGTGCCAGTGAATGTCGCCCGAGTCAGCGCTGACCAGCCCCAACAGTACATCGCCGAGGGTGCTTTTGCCGCTGCCGCTGTCGCCACACAAACCGAGGATTTCACCTTCGGCGAGTTGCAGGTTCAGGCTCCCGAATAGCTGACGTCCGCCCCGTTGTTTGCCCAGACCACGGGTTTCAAGCAGCAGCTTCGAGGGGATTGGCACTGGCTGTTCAAACAAGCCGTTGGGCCAGTTCGACGGTGCGGCGGCAATCAGCTGACGGGCGTAGTCGGAGCTTGGCTGGTTCAGCACCTGCTCGGCACTGCCGCGTTCCAGAATCTCGCCTTTACGCATCACGATGATGTCGCCGCCAAGCTGACGGGCAACGTCGACATCGTGGGTGATGGTCAACAGGCCGTGGCGCTCTGGCGAGCGTTCGATGTGTTGGCGCAGCAGTCGGCAAACGTCGTTGCGGCGACTGGCATCGAGCCCTTTGGTGGGTTCGTCGGCCAGCACAATCTGTGCTCCGGCGGCGGTTGCGGCGGCGAACGCCAGACGTTGCGCCATACCACCTGACAGCTGTGAGGGAATCTTGTCGCCATCATTGACCAGTCCTAACGACTGTAAGCTTTCAGCACTGCGCTGCTGGCTTTGCTCTGGCGTGTGTTGCAGCACCAGTTGGTGGACTTCGCTGACTTGCTGTTGGGACGCCATGGTGGGGTCCAGCGCGCGGGCGGGCTCCTGCGGCAGCATGGCCAGTTGCTTGCCCCACAGTGCTTGCCGTTCGCTGGTGCTCAGGCGCTGTCCCTGGATACAAACGTCACCATCGCTGTGCAAACCATCGGGCAGCAGTCCCATGATGGCTTGTGCCAGCAGGCTTTTGCCTGAGCCGGTTTCTCCCAGAATCGTCAGCGGCCGACCCGCGTGCAAGGTCAGTGCTAGCGGTTGCATCAGGGGCTGGCTGGCCGAGCGGATGGTGAGGCCGGAAACATCGATCAATGGGGTCATGACGGCTTACTCGCCAGCAGGTTGCAGCCCAGTATCAGCAGAAACAGGGCAACAAGCGGTTGTGCCAGCACCCAGGGGGCTTCGGCGTAATACGGGAACAGTTCAACGATCATCAACCCCAGCTCTGCCGTGGGCGGCTTGAGGCCAACGTAGACAAAGCCGGTGGCGGCCATCGCCAGCACCGCGGAGGCGGCACCAAAGGCCATCAGGGTGAACACCTGACTGGCCAGCCCCGGCCAGATATGACGCTTGAACAGATACCAGCGGCCAAAGCCAAGCATGTTGGAGGCCTGCAATTGTGGGCTTTGCATGCGCTGTTGGGTAATGGCTCGCACCAGTCGAAAATACTCCACCCACAAGGTGATGGCGATGCCGACGTACAGCATTACAAACGAGCCCGGCACGATGGCGGCAAACAGCAGCACCAGCACCAGCCCCGGCAGTGCCAGTACGGTGGTGACCAGAAAATTCAGTGCCTTGTCGGTCCAGCCGCCGCGCCAGCCTGCCACCACCCCGAGGCCAATGCCGAGACTGGCGGCGGTGACCACACACATAACGGCCAGCAGCAGCGACAGCCGCACCGCTTCGCCCATGCGAGCCAGATTACTGCGACCAAACTGATCGGTACCTAACCAGTGTTCGGCCGAGGGTGCCAGAAAGCGGTTCATTAACTGCTGGCGGGCGGGGTCGGCACTGCCAAACAGACCTTCCAGCACGGCAAACAGCACCAGCACCAGCAAAATGGCCGTGCCGAGCCATTGGCGGCGAGTGACCGTGTTGATAAGCCTCACAAGCTGGCCTCCTGTGCCGTTTTTTTGCCGGTGGAGTTGGTGGGCGATGCGTTGTTGGATGTGCTGGCAGAAAGCTGTAAGCGTGGGTCCAGCCACAGGCAAATGGCATCGACCAGTGCATTGATCACCACAAACAGCATGCCCATCAGCAGTGCGGCCCCCTGAATCATGGGCACATCGCGGGAGAAAATGGCGTGTGACAGCGCATGGCCAATGCCGGGCCAGGCGAACAGGCTTTCGATCATGATCACGCCTTCAATCAGCATCACGGTTTGAATGCCCAGATAGGCCACCACCGGCACCGAAATATTGCGCACGCCGTGGTGCACAAAGGTGTGCCAGCGACTTAGCCCTTTGACCCGGGCAAACTGGTAATAGGCCGAGCGGGTGACGTCGACGGTGCTGTTACGAATGATGCGGCTGGATACCGCCGCCATGCAGATGCCCAGCGTCAGGGCGGGCAAAATCAGGTGCTTCAATTCCCCAAAGCCCGCCACCGGCAGCCATTGGATGTTCATGGCCAGCAGGAAAATCAGCAGCAGGCCGACGCTGAATACCGGTTGCGCCCGGATCAGGGTCGAGGCCAGCAAGCTCAGATGGTCAGCACCGCGGTTGGCCTTGAAGCCCGCCAACAAGCCAATCGGAATGGCCAGTAGCAGCGACACCAACAGCCCGGCGAATACCAGTGCCAGGGTGTAGCTAAGCTGGTGTTGCAGGTTGTGAATCACAGGGTCGCCACTGACCAGACTGTTGCCCAGATTCAGCTGCACCAGTTCCAACAGCCAGTTCAGGTAGTGCTGCCAGGCCGGTACATCCAGCCCTAGCTCTTGCCGTACTGAGGCGGCGGCGGCGGTGGTAATGGCGTCGTCGCCGTAGCGTTCGGCGGCAATCCGGTAAGCCATATCGCCAGGCAGGCTACGCACCAGCACAAAGGTAATGGTGCCAATGGCCCAGGCCATCAGCAGCAGTTGCAGCAAACGACGCAGCAGCAGGTTACGGATGGCGGCTGCGGGCATCATGGCTGCGGCTCGGCGTTAAGTTGCATGTCGCTGATATGGAACGAGCGTTCGTAAGGGTCAAAGCGGAAACCTTTCACCCGGTCGCTGATGCCGGTTTGCTGCTGATAGAAGGTCACCGGAATCATGGGCAACTGCGCTGCCAGCATCGCCGCTGCCTGTTGTGCTTGCTGGTGGAACAGACCCGGGTCTTGTTCGGTTTTCATCTGTTGCAGTAGGGCAAACAGCGGCGGGTAATCCCAGTTCATTGGCCCCCAGTCGCCACCGTTGGCATCGGCAAAGTCTTTTAGCATTACACTGAGTGTGTCGGGCACCGAGGCGAAGTTGCGCGCCATCAGTGCGGTTTGCAGCTCGCCACTGTGATGACCCGCCGGAATCGCACTGGAGTTATCGACCAGCACGTTCACCTGCACGCCGACATCAGCCCACTGGGCCTGAATGGCGGTGGCAATGGTGATCAGTTCCGGACGGTTGGCGTAGGTCACCATGTCCAGTTGCAGCGGCTTGCCTTCAAACAGGCGGAACTGACTGCCCGCAGGCCAGTTGAAACCAAGCTGGTCGAGCAGCTGGTTGGCGCTGGTCAGGTCGCGCTGTGGCTGTGTCAGGTTGGGATTATACCAGTCGCCCATGGCCGGGCCGAACAGCTGGTTGGCGGCGCTGCCCGGCACCCGCAAGATGCCCATGGCGATGCCTTGTCGGTCGATCGCCAGACTCAATGCCCGGCGTCCTGCAACGCTGTTCAGTAACGGCAAGGCGGTGTTCAGCTTGATGGCAATGGTGCGTGGAATCGCCACACTGCTGACGTGCACGCCTTCGGCATGGCTGAGCATGTCCATGCTGGCCGGGTCGAGGTTGTAGACAATGTCGGCCTGACCGTTTTGCAGCATCAAGGCGCGGGTTTCGGAGCGGTGGCCGGTGATGTAGTCGGCGCTGGCAATGGCGGGTTTGGCACCCCAGTAGCCATCAAAGCGTTGGGTCTGCAGTCGGTGCGGCAAGCTCAGCTCCGCAACCTGATAAGGGCCGGTGGCAATCACCTGTTCGACATGGTGGTCGTCGCCCTGATAGGACGCCGGTGCCAGAATGGCGGTGGAGTAATTGGCCAGCACGGCGGCCATTGGCCGATAAGGCTCGCTGAGTGTGATCACCAGCTCATTGGTAGCCGCCGAGGTATCGATGGATTCAATCGGCAAACCCTTCAACGGCCCGGGTTTCTGGCGGGCAATGCGCAGGCTGTTGACCACGCTTGCCAGCGTCATCGGTGTGCCGTCGTGAAAGCTGACGTTCGGGCGAATCTGAAAGCGCCATTCGGTGAAGTCGTCGGAATGCTGCCAATCAGTCGCCAGCCCGGCTTGCAGTTCGCCATGGCTGGAAACGTCCACCAGGGTTTCCAGTACCTGCATGCGGGTGAATACATAGCCCGCTTCGGATGGGTCCTGACTGACCATTTCAAACGGCCCGCTGATCACCAATTCGGCATCCGACGAGGGAATGTCTTCGCCGTCGCTGGTTAGCCAGTTGGCCAGCAGAACAGTCGCAGCGAGGGCCGCAACCAATAGGTATGTTTTCATAGTAAATAGTAACGATTATCAAAAACGGCTCACTTTACTGCAATGGGCCGAATTTGGGCAGTGTCATCAGAGCAAGGGTCTGTTCCTGACAGGTGACTGCTTTATAATGCGTCGCTTGTGTCCGACATATTCGCCACGGAATTTTCTATGCACGCCCGTACCACTCTGATGATCGCTGCCATTGCTGGTTTTCTTGCCGTTGCACTGGGGGCTTTTGGCGCCCATGGGCTGAAGAATCTGGTATCGGCGGATATGCTCAAGGTCTACCAGACTGGAGTGCAGTACCATTTGGTGCATGCGACGGTATTACTGGGGCTGGGTGTCTGGCAGGCGGTTAACCGTCAGGCCGCAGTGGCAACCTGGTTAAGCCGTGCGAGCTGGCTGATGATCATAGGCTTGCTGCTGTTCAGCGGCAGTTTGTATCTGCTGACCATGACCGGTATTCGCCCACTGGGCATCATTACGCCATTTGGTGGCACCAGCTGGTTGGCTGGCTGGGTATGTGTGCTGCTGGCTGCGCGCCAACTGCCTCGGCAACAGAATTCTTAAACAAGTTATTTGGGTCAAAACACGTGACAGAACACGAATCCGCGAAGGATCAACAAGACATCACCACGGACGATCAAAACACCGAACAGCTGTCCGATACGGTGCCTGCCGATCAGGCCAGCGCTGCCGACAAGCCGGTTTACCGTCGTGGTATCAAAAGCTTTGTGATTCGTGCCGGTCGTTTGACCAAGGGCCAGGAACTGGCACTGGAACGCAAGTGGGATGAATGGGGCGTAGAACTGACCGACGGCGCCATCGTGCCAACCGAGCTGTTTGGTCGTGATGCTCACACGGTGCTGGAAATCGGCTTCGGCATGGGCCAGTCACTGGTGAAAATGGCTGAAACCGCTCCCGAGAAAAACTACTTCGGCGTTGAAGTACATCTGCCGGGCGTAGGCTCGGCGCTGAATCTGGCCGAAGAAGCCGGTATCGAAAACCTACGTGTTTCCAAAGACGATGCCATCGAAGTGCTGAAGCGCATTCCGGATGCAAGCATCGACACTGTGCAGCTGTTCTTTCCGGACCCATGGCACAAGAAGAAGCACCACAAGCGTCGTATTGTTCAGTCTGAATTTGCCCAGACCCTGCGTCGTATCTTGAAGCCGGGCGGCATTTTCCATATGGCCACCGACTGGGAAAATTACATGGAGCACATGCTCGAAGTGATGGACGCGGAAGAAGGCTACGAAAACATCGCAGGTCCGGGCCAGTGCGTGGAACGCCCGTCCGACCGTCCTTACACCAAGTTTGAAAAGCGCGGTGAGAACAAGGGCCACGGTGTTTGGGATATGAAGTACCGCAAGATTTCCTGAGTTCGTCCCTGATGTTGGCTGGTTCAATACAGGGCTGTCATGAGCTTTTTAATCCACTCTTTCACCAATGAGGAGGCGTGAATGCAGCAGGATATTCGTTGGCAGCAACGATTTGCCAATTATCAGCGCGCTTTGACGCAGCTTGGCGATGCGGTGCAGTTAGCGTCGCAGCGTGAGCTGTCCGAGTTGGAGAAACAGGGAACGATTCAGGCGTTTGAGTACACCCATGAATTGGCCTGGAACTGCCTCAAGGACTTTTTGCAATATCAGGGGCAGCAGGATATTTACGGCTCTCGAGATGCCACCCGCAAGGCATTCGAAGTTGGCCTGATTGCTGACGGCAGCATCTGGATGGACATGATTGCTTCTAGAAATCGCAGCTCGCATACCTACAATCAGGCAACCGCCAATGCCATTCTGGAAGCAATACGTGGCTCTTACTACGACTGTTTCCAGCAGCTGGCGGACAAACTCACGCAACTGAAAGAGTCGTCTTGATGCCGTACGGGTTGCCGGATCAGAGCCTGCAACAGTTACGTGAACTGTTTGCTCGTCAGCAGAAGGTTCAGCGTGTGGTGCTGTATGGCTCCCGAGCCAAGGGCAATTATCGCCCCGGTTCTGATATTGATCTGACGCTTGAGGGCGATGATTTATCGCTTCAGGATCTGAATCGCATGGAGCAGCAGTTGGATGACTTGCTGCTGCCGTGGGCAATCGATTTATCGCTGTTTGCCGATATTGATAACCCGGATTTGATTGATCATATCCGCCGGGTTGGCCAGATCTTGTTTGAGCGGGCACCGAGTTATTCAGAGAGTCCCTAGGGCAAACCCATTTTGAGGCTTGCCAACGATCGATTAACCCCACGACGCTGCCAACGCAGCGTCCGGCAAGGAGAGAGTCCATGCAAAAGAAAGACAAAGAAAAAGTATTTGGTGGTGACTGGACGGAAGCGCAGTTGAGCATGTTCCTGAACGTCAACAGCTACGATGGCGACTCAGCGGATTACGTGTCCGTGATCCGTGCTTACCGTCATATGGTGCCGGCGACGTTTGCCGATTACGTTGAGCTGTTCAAGGCCAAGGGTCACGACCTGAACGCTACCAACCGCAACGGTGAGTCCATTCTGGCTACCGTTAGCCAGCATGCCAAAGGCGCGGATTACGCCGCCATTCTGAAGGATGCTGGCGCTGCAGCCTGAGCTGTCAGGCCCAGTTGCTCCCCTCAAACGGCCAGTGTTTACTGGCCGTTTTTGTTTCAGCCAGAGCGCTTTGTAAGGAAACGATTTCATGACTATTCAATTAAGCACTGCCGATCGGGCGGAGCTGATTCAGCGACTGAAACGCTATTTCAGTGATGAACTGGACCGTGATCTCGGCAGCTTTGAGGCGGAGTTTTTACTCGACTTTATTGGCCGGGATATCGCGACGGCTTTTTATAATCAGGGCTTGCGCGATGCTGAAGCGGTGCTGCAAAGCAAACTGATGGATATCTCTGACGAGTTGGCCGAGCTGGAGCAGTATCCGGCCAAACGTATCTGATCTGCCCCCATTCGGAACACCTTCATGTCTCATCGAAAATGCCCCCAATGCGGCACACCGCTGGATTTCCAGACCATGGTGATGGCGCTTAATCCTTTCTCCATGCCTTGCGCTGGTTGCCCGCAGAAAATTCACCCCAACCGCGCGGTGATGGCCGCTGTGTGTCTGGTGTTGCTGGTGGCGGTGTACGCCGTCTGGACCGGACTGGAGCAGCTGGGACTGAAATTCAGCCACATTGCGGTACTGGTCTTCGCCGGCTTTCTGGGGTTGGAATATGTGCTGTATCTGGCGCTCGACCGTGGTTGGCTGGGCAGCAACCTGATTGCCGCCGAGCAGCCCGCTTTTGCCCAGAGTGTTGCCGACACCATGGCCGCACAGACTCGCTCTGAAACGGCTGCAGGTATGGAATCCACCGCTGAACAGCCCTCGTTGACGCCAGAGTGTGTGCTGCCGGTGATCAAAACCACCGCCTATCAGCAGTCCCTGCTGCAACAGTTGGGCGCGTCGTCGGAGTCGTTGCCATGGTCGCAGCCTATGGTAGGTGACCTGATTCTGACCTGGGCGATCGACTGTGACAGCGATCGCATCGCCGTTAGTCCGGCCAGCTTGCGCCAGTTTGGTCTCGATCGTCAGCTGACACAGGCATCTTTGGCGACGCAGGCGGAACGTAACGCGCTGGCGGTACTGCGGACCATTCGTCAGGGCCAGCATGGCGCCATTACGGCGCTGAGCTGTGACAACCATTTGATGGCATCGGCGTTGCTGTATCCGGAGTTATGGAACCAGCTTGAACAGCAAGCGGGAGACGAGCTGGTGGTCGCGGTGCCACACCGTGACGAGATCTGGTACGTGGCGGCCAGTGATCACGACGCAGTGGATGCCTTGCGGGCGGAGCTGGCGGGCTATAGCGCCCCGGACAACCATGGTTTGTCCGGTTTGCTGTTTGTCCGGGAAGAAGGCGAGTGGGAGGTTTATAACGATCGTTAGTATTGTTTCAACTGAATAACCTGGTGTTGGTGAGTAATAAAAGCCGCTTAACTCTTGCAAATCTTAATGCTAATGTTTCGCATTGTGTTTTGTTGGAGTGCCAGTATGGATTGGAAAGCCGCAGCCAGACAGGGACAGCAGGCATTTCTGGAGCATCAGTATTTGCAGGCGTTGGGTCATCACCGCCAGGCGTTGCAGTTGGCTCTGGAGGGGTTTGAGGCACTGGCACCGCTGGATATGGATGGCGCCATTGCCAGTGTGGTGGTGAGTTACATCAATATGGCGGAGTGCAATGCCTTGTTGCAGCAGCGTGGAGAGTTTCACCGTTGCCTGACCCGGGCGGAAAACTTCATTGCCGATCTCAGCGAGCAGCAAACCCTCAATGGTCAGCGTGCCTGCCATCGGGCGGGGCTGATGCTGCGACAGGAAACGCTGACGCTGTTGCGTCAGTTTGAAGACTTGCCTGCCGACGCGGCACTGTCGCCATCTGCAGCGGCTTCGCTCAGCGGTGGCGCCGACAAAACACGATCGACTTCACCTTCACCCAAAGGATTTCACTGATGAAAAACGCATTGCTTGCAGGTTCTGCGCTGCTGCCATCCCTGGCACTGGCTCACCCTGGTCACGATCACGGTCACTGGATGAGCGGTTCCGTTCACGCCATCACCGCCGTTGCCATCGTTGCCGTTCTGGCCACTGGTGCCTGGTTCGTTCGTTCCCGTCTGGCCAGCCGTAAATCCAACGAGGAGAAATAAGTCATGCTGCACACGCTGATGTCGAAACTGGATACCTCGCTGGGCTTTGAAGAAGCCGCTGCCCACTGCGACATTCCTTGTAAAATCTACGATCCGTCCACTGCCCAGATCGCGGCATTGACTGTGATTCGTATGGTCGACCTGCTGGAAGAGCTGAAGTCTGCCGAGCTGAACGTCAACACCATCGCCAAGGTCAGCCGTCTGGTGAAGGAAAAAGAAGCTCACGGTCTGGTTGTGAAAGAAGAGATTCGTGTGATCTGGGGCGACTACATCAAGCAGCCGCAACTGGATCAATTCCCGCAACTGCATGAGTTGACGCATAAAATCATGCTGGCAGCTTCCAGGGCCAAGCAGGAAATCAACCGCGACGACGCCATGAAGTTGTTGGAGCTGGTGAACGAGTTTGCCGAAATCTTCTGGGCCACTAAAGGTGTCTCTACCTTCCGCGCCAAGTGCCCGTACCTGCCAGAAGAGATTGTGGTTTACCCACAGCTGACGCCAGAAGCCTGATGCTGAAGGTTGCCAGAGTCTCCGGACTCAGCATGTCGCCGGGCTTGATGCCCGGCGATTTTGTTTGGGCGCTACGCTGGCCGGTGCGAGGCTATCGGCCGGGCCAGTGTGTGCTGGTTCGACATGCTGAGCTGGGATTGATTGTAAAACGGATACAGGCGTGTGAAGCGGACGGGGTCTGGCTGCAGGGGGATTCCAGTATGAGCGACTCACCACAGGCGATGGGCTTGCAAAGCTATGATCGCTTGCTGGGCAGGGTTTTCTGGACGGTCAGACGCGGCAAATCGGCCTGACCATTGGTGTCAGGGCATTTCGATGCTGTATTTGTCGTACAGGGCTTGCAACTCCCCCGACGCTTTCAGTTGCTGTATGCGTTGATCGTAGATATCGATCAGTAGCCGGGATGAAGGAACGTCGTAAAAACCGATATAGACGCCCTTACCACCGGGCAAGCGATTCAATTGAAAATCCTTGGGCTCCTGGTTTGATAGCCGGATGTAATCCAGCAGGGCCTCTCTGGTATCCAGCAGATAATCTACCTCGCCGTTATTGAGCATTCCTATCGCCTGCCCAGGGGTCCGGTATTCGTGTGTTTCGAGCTGCGTGGTGCCAGGTGGAAACAGGTCATAACCCTTGTGCCATGCAACACGGACATTGGCCTGACGGGTAAATGGCGGCTGTGAGGGCATGCTCAGGCTATACAGATAAACCCGATCGAGTGGTTCCCTTGGCAGGATCAGATTACTTCCGTCGCCTTCAACAACGCCAACAATACCACTGTAGAGGTAGTAGTCGGTCACCATCTTCAAGGCCCTATTCCAGGGGGCATCGGAATAGCGCACGGCAATATCGACGGGCTCATACACCTTACGAATGACTTCCCAGTAAAGGCCGCTGCCATCGGCATTGGTGAGTCCTGGCCAGTCAGGAGCAATCAGTTTGACTGCTTTGATGTGCTGTTTTTCATATTGAGCTGCCCATGAGGGCGTGCTCAAAAGCAACAGAGACAGAAGGATAAATTTCATGAAATTCCTTAAAAATAGAATTTGTTCTATTTTTAAGGGTTGTTCGGACGTCTGTCACCCTCAAGTGTCCTCAATGGCGCCATATGAGGTATTGATAGCTCAGGGATTTGTTGTTGCTGGTGGTGGGGCGGGCAGGTCGGGAAAAGAAACAGAGCCGCAGGATGCGGCTCTGCAGGAAGTATCAGATGCTGAGGTTTTCTTCCGCAGACTTCAGTGCGCGACGGGCCAGAGCCAGGTTCGCCTTGCTGTTGGACAGCACGTAGTAAATGAACAGGCTACGGTCGGTGCTCATTGGGCGAATCAGGTGGTAGTGGTCGGTCAGGGTGATCAGGATATCGTCGATGTCCTGGTTCAGGCCCAGCATGTCGATGGTTTTCAGTTTGGAACGAACCACTTCGGTGTTACCTGCTGCAGCAATTTCCATGTCCATGCCGCTACCGGCAGAACCCAGCAACATGCCGCTGCTGTGGTCAACCACGGCGGCGGCTTCGGCGCCGTCGATTTCCAGCAGTTTGCTCAGGGTTTCATTGATGTTTGCCATGTGTGTTTACCTCACGGGATCTAATTGTAGTTTTCGAGGATCGCCAGCACGTCGCTGACCACCTTGTTGAGTGACCACAGCGCAATGCCGTGGTTGGTTGATTGTTCAAAAGCACCCAGTAATACCACTTCATGGCGATTGCTCTTGAGTTGTTTGCACACCAGCAAACCCGCATTGGTTTCAATGATGCTGCCATTGGCAGCGGGTTTGTTGGATTGGCTGGCCAGACCATCGCTGATGCCTGCAAACGAGGCGGCCATGGCAGCCAGACTGTCACGGTTGATGTTGCTGCCATCGCTGATGGTGTCGCACAGGGCATAACCGTCGGATGTGGCCATCAGCAGAAACTCCATGCCGCTGCTGCCCTTGGTGGCTGATTTCAACGCCTCGCGGAATGCTGCCTTGAGGGTGTTGGAGTTCAACGGGTTGGATGAATCAGTCATCGATGGATATCTCAATTTCCAGATTGGCGATCAGAATGTTAAGGGCCAGTACCAGCTCGTCGTGAAAGCGTGGATCGGTGGTCAGTAGCGGCAAGCAGTAACCTTGCTGGTCGAGCAGCTCGGCCAGTTCGTCATGTTGTTCATCGGTGATGCGATTGGCAGCCACCAGAATGCTGTTGCTTTTGGCCAGCATGTCGAACGCCTTGATGAAGTACAGGGTGTCCTGCTGCCAGTTGGGCTGCGATGCGTTGACCAGCAGGATCGCACCAATGGCCCCTTTGGCCACCACAGGCCAGACAGGTTCAAAGTGTTTCTGGCCAGGGATTCCGTACAAATGAATGCGCTGGTTGTCGTCCAACTGAATGGCACCGTAGTCCATGGCAACGGTGGTGGTTTCCTTGTTGAACATTTCCTTGTTGGAGTTCTGTACCTCGGTGCTGGCAGCAACATCGTCGCTGAGCGTCTGGATTGCGGTGGTTTTACCCGCACCCATAGGACCGATGAAGAGCACCTTGTTTTGTATCTGCATTATGAGAACGCCATCTTGAGTCGTTTGCGAAGGCTCGACAGCAACGAAAGCTGTTTACCTTGCTGTTCATTGGGGCTGGCCGCCAAACGCGCCTGTGCGCCGCGTATGCGGGTGTCCGTGATACGCAGCCCAACGGTGGTGCAAGCTTTCAGAAACCGGATAACAGCACCGGGTTCAATCTTTAACAGCGTAGCCGCTTCCTGAATGGACAGTGGGCGTTTGGTAAAGGCAGCACTCAGGCGCAGTACATTATCACCGGTGCGCAGCCACTTGAAATCCGGCCACTGACCAAGGCTGTAACGGCGCTGCTCCCACTGAGACAGGTCACTGGCGGGCAAGTCGGCTTCCAGCTCCAGATCCCACAGCAAAGCGATCAGCGGGTACTTGTGCGGCAGCTGGGTGGCGTTGTCGACAGCGTTGCCGATTTCAATGTGCTTGTTCTTGCGCAGGGCATCACCAAGGGCGCTGACCGGCAAGCGCGAATATATAAAGGTGCGTCGGTTTTCTTCTGTCAGGGCTGCCAGCAGCTGGTTGTTTAACTGGTATATGGCGTTACCGGATTTGAGTGCCGTCAGCTTTTTAATCAGGGCAGCGGTCTCATTGGTGGTGGCCGTGCCGGACTGGGCAGCAGAATTATTATTAATAATCTTTTCGGTTTGCTGAACGATATCCAATAAGCCGAATATCCGCAGTGGCCATTCTGCGTCTATATAGTGTGTTTGGCGCGATTCGGAATTCTTGTCGACCGGTTTATACAAACGAACCTGAACCGCCTGGGTGCCTTTGTGACACGGCTTTTTTGCCAACAGCAAGGCAGCCTCCGTCGTCTCGCCAGCGTACATCCACTGGCAAGCCACTTTGGAATCTATAACCTTGAGTTGTTCTTGAATCAGTTTTCGCTCATACGGACTAAAACCGTATGTACCCAGAATAAGTGCCATCAGTCGTCCCATTGAATCTGCAAATTGATATTAGGAGAACATCGCCGTATTGGCAAATATATTGTTTTTTAGTGTAAATATAAGTTGGACTTTCGATAATATGAACAGAGGTTCTCGTATATTGTGTGAATGTTTATATTTGGATTGTCATACAATATGTAAATGACAATTATATTTATTAAAGGTTCATTTCATTAATTGATGAGGTGGTATATCTATTAGTTGAATTTTTCCACTATTGATGATTTACGGGCAATAAAAAACCGCCGCCCGGAACTCCGGAGCGGCGGTTTTCACTGTTTCATCCAGTGCGCCATATTGGCGCGGATGTCATCAGGATTTTTTCGGCTTGGAACGCTTACGCTCGGTCTCAGTCAGCAGCTTTTTGCGCAGACGGATGCTTTCCGGCGTTACTTCCACCAATTCATCGTCTTCGATGAATTCCAGAGCCTGTTCCAGCGTGTGACGGGTTGGTGGCGTCAGGGTCAGCGCTTCGTCCGTACCGGAGGCACGAACGTTGGTCAGCTGCTTGGCCTTGGTCGGGTTAACCACCAGGTCGTTGTCACGGCTGTGCAGGCCGACGATCATGCCTTCGTAGACTTCGGTTTGAGGACCGATGAACAGACGACCACGATCCTGCAGGGTGAACAGGGCGTATGCCAGTGCCTTACCTGGAGTCATGGAAACCAGTACACCGTTGTGACGGGTAGAACCCAGGCTGGCTTGTACCGGACCGTAGTGATCAAACACGCTGGTCAGAATGCCGGAGCCGGAGGTCAAGGTCAGGAACAGGCCGCGGAAGCCAATCAGACCACGTGCAGGTGCCATGAATTCCAGACGAATACGGCCTTTGCCATCCGGGATCATGTTGGTCATTTCAGCACGACGGTTGCCCATCTCTTCCATGATCGAACCCTGATGTTCTTCTTCAACGTCGATCATGACCTGCTCGTACGGCTCTTGCAGTTCACCGTCGACTTCTTTCTGAACCACTTCAGGCTTACCAATGGCCAGTTCGAAACCTTCACGACGCATGGTCTCGATCAGTACCGACAGGTGCAGTTCACCACGGCCGGAAACCTTGAATTTCTCAGGGGTTTCGCCTTGCTCAACACGCAGGGCCACGTTGTGGATCAGTTCCTGATCCAGACGGTCCTTGATGTTGCGGGAGGTTACGAACTTGCCTTCTTTACCAGCGAACGGGGAGTCGTTCACCTGGAAGGTCATGGAAACGGTTGGCTCGTCCACGCTCAGGGCCGGCAGCGCTTCTACATTACCAACAGCACACAGGGTGTCGGAGATGTTCAGGCCGTCGATACCGGAGATACAAACGATGTCACCAGCGGTCGCTTCGGCAACATCAACACGGTTCAGACCGTGGAAGCCTTTCACCTGCTGGATACGACCCTTGCGCACATCACCTTCACGGGTGATCAGCTGGATGTCGGTACCTGGCTTCAGCTTGCCGCGGGTAATACGGCCAACACCGATAACACCAACGAAGCTGTCGTAGTCCAGTGCAGATACCTGCATCTGGAAAGGACCTTCGATTTCAACGGCAGGCGCTTCAACGTGGTCAACGATCATCTGGAACAGTGGAGACATGTCGTCAGCCATGTTCTCTGGGTCATCGCCGGCAATACCGTTCAGAGCGGAGGCGTAGATAACCGGGAAGTCGAGCTGTTCTTCGGTGGCGCCAAGGCGGTCGAACAGATCGAAGATTTCATCCATAACCCAATCAGGGCGAGCACCCGGGCGGTCGATCTTGTTGATAACAACGATCGGCTTCAGGCCACGCTCAAACGCTTTCTGGGTTACGAAACGGGTCTGTGGCATTGGGCCGTCAACGGCATCAACCAGCAGACACACGGAATCAACCATGGACATAACACGTTCAACTTCGCCACCGAAGTCGGCGTGTCCAGGGGTGTCGACAATATTGATACGGTAGTCATTCCATTTGATGGCGGTGTTCTTCGCCAGAATGGTAATACCACGTTCTTTTTCCTGGTCGTTCGAGTCCATGACTCGCTCGCCACCCTGATTGCGATCCAGCGTGCCGGACTGTTCCAGCAGCTTGTCGACCAGTGTGGTTTTACCATGGTCAACGTGGGCAATGATGGCGATGTTTCTTAAATTGTCGATCACACTGATATGCCTTGGTTAAAGTTTGTACAAATTGGCGGGCGATTATACCCGAAGTCGCGGCTCACTACATGACAATTTGAATTTGTTCTGGAGCGCCATTTTTGTGCCTTACCATTCCTGAAATGAGGCACTTGAACCTATAATGGGCACGCTGCCTAAGAGCAGTCAGATATCTGAAAAATAGAGCACTAATATGGTGCATAAAAGGTAATCTGGCACCTATATAGTGCGAAATGATAATGGTGGGCTGCCGAATAGCCTGAATTTCCGCGGATGCAAGGCGGATATGGAGTGGCACGGCTCTTGCTCTATCGTTGGGCAAGGTAAACCGGGGTAGGACCCCTTTATCGGAATTGAACCTGCATCTGGAGATAACAAAATGTCAGAGAACACTCTGAATCTGATCAAAGAGAACGACGTTAAGTGGGTTGACTTGCGTTTCACCGACACCAAAGGTAAGGAACAGCACGTTTCCATCCCTGCTTCTTACGTTGATGAAGAGTTCTTCGAAACCGGCCAAATGTTCGATGGTTCTTCTATCGCTGGTTGGAAAGGTATCAACGAGTCTGACATGATCCTGATGCCGGACGATTCCACTCCGTTCCTGGACCCGTTCACTGAAGACGCTACTCTGGTTCTGCGTTGTGACATCATCGAGCCAAGCACCATGCAAGGTTACGAGCGTGACCCACGTTCCGTTGCCAAGCGCGCTGAAGCCTTCCTGCAGTCCACTGGTCTGGGCGACACTGCTTTCTTCGGTCCTGAGCCAGAATTCTTCATGTTCGACGACGTACGTTGGGGTCAGGACATGCAGGGTTCTTTCAGCAAGATCAACTCTGACGAAGGTGCATGGGCCACTGCTTCCAAAGTAGAAGGTGGCAACCTGGGTCACCGTCCACGCGTTAAAGGCGGTTACTTCCCGGTTCCACCAGTTGACTCTCACCACGACATCCGTGCTGCCATGTGTAACACCATGGAAGCGATTGGTCTGGACGTAGAAGTTCACCACCACGAAGTGGCTAACGCTGGTCAGAACGAAATCGGCGTTAAGTTCAACACTCTGGTTAAGAAAGCTGACGAAGTGCAGATGCTGAAATACGTTGTTCACAACGTTGCTGCTGCCTACGGCAAAACTGCTACCTTCATGCCTAAGCCAATCGTTGGTGACAACGGTTCCGGTATGCACGTTCACCAGTCCTTCTGGAAAGACGGCGAAAACCAGTTCGCTGGCGACGGCTACGCAGGCCTGTCTGAAACTGCCCTGTACTACATCGGCGGTATCATCAAGCACGCTAAAGCCCTGAACGCGTTCACCAACCCATCCACTAACAGCTACAAGCGTCTGATCCCAGGCTTCGAAGCTCCAGTGATGCTGGCATACTCTGCCCGTAACCGTTCCGCTTCTATCCGTATTCCTTACGTTGCTTCCCCTAAAGGCAAGCGTATCGAAGCACGTTTCCCTGACCCAATGGCGAACCCATACCTGTGCTTCGCTGCCATGCTGATGGCTGGTCTGGACGGCGTTAAGAACAAGATCCACCCTGGCGATGCTGCTGACAAAGACCTGTACGACCTGCCAGCTGAAGAAGCTGCTCAGATCCCTCAGGTTTGTGGCTCCCTGCGTGAAGCGCTGGAAAGCCTGAAAGCCGACATGGGCTTCCTGACTGAAGGTGGCGTATTCACTGAAGACATGATCGAAGCTTACATCGATCTGAAGATGGAAGATGTGTACCGTCTGGAACACACTACCTCTCCAGTAGAATTCGACATGTACTACTCCCTGTAATCTTCGGATTAACAGCTGTAGTAATGAAAAGGCCGCTTTATGCGGCCTTTTTTATTGCTTTGAATCTGGCTGGGTAGTTATGCAGGTTGGGCTGAGCCCAATGATTGCTGGGCGGGGCCCAGCCTACGATCGTGTGCCGACACCCGACACCCGACACCCGACACCCGACACCCGACACCCGACACCCGACACCCGATCGTTCCACGCCGGACCCGACAGCACTTGCTGTTTGCGCTGACCGCCTCCAAACTAACGGTCATTCACCGGATGTTCGGAGCTTGTCTTGAAACCTCAGTACCGCTGGGACCCTTCACCTCTTAAACGCAGCCTGTTGGAGTTGTCTGACGACGTTGTTGCGGATGCTGGCCCGCTGTTGGCCGATTACCGCGCCTATTACGGTTTGCCGGAACCGGCAGGGACGCATCGTATGTACAAGATGATGCTGGAAGGGTACGAGTTGGCGGTGCAGCAGTGGCGGACGCCCAACGCTCGCGGCAATCTGCTGATGGTGCATGGCTACTACGATCACGTGGGCTTGTACGGCAACCTGATTGAATTTGCCCAACAGCAGCAGTTGAACATCCTCACATTCGACCTGCCAGGCCACGGCCTGTCGTCTGGCGAGCCTGCCACCATTGATGACTTTGATACCTACCAGCGGGTGTTTGATGCCTTGTTGCAGCACGGTCAGGGCATCTGGGCCGACTTACCCTGGGTTGTTGCCGGTCAGAGCACTGGCGGTGCCACGTTGACCACCTGGCTGATGACTCATCGGCCTGAGGTCGACGATTCGATCGTCAAGGATGTCTGGCTGCTGGCACCGCTGCTGCGACCGACCGGATGGAACAGTGGTCGCTGGGTGCATTCGGTTGCCCGCTTCTTTATCAAACGCCTCCGACGGCGTTTTACGCTGGATGGTAATAACCGTCCGTTCTTTGAATTTGTCGCCCGCCACGACCCGCTACAGGCCTCTCATTTGAGTGTGCAATGGGTGACGGCGTTGAAGCGCTGGATTGGCTGGATGGAACACCAGCCTGCGTTGGAATTCCCGATGCTGATGATTCAGGGCACGGCCGACAACACCGTCGAGGGACGTCACAACCTGCGTGAATATCAGCGTCTGTTTCCGTCCATGGCGGTCGAAATCATCATCGACGGCCAGCACCATCTGGTGAACGAAACCCCTGAACGGCTGGATCATATCTTCAAGGTGCTGCAACAGCGCCTGAAGGGGATTCTGACGCCCTGAGGGTGCATACCTGGCTCTCTCTGACTATCTGCTTTTTTCGTTGTCTCTTCCCAATCGACATCGGTGTGAAGTGCTCAAGCCTCGCACCAGTTCGGCGCAAGTCGTTGTCCCTGATTGTTCTGTGAAGGTGCTTTGTAAAGTTTTTTATTCAAAGCACCAAAAGTGAACTTTTTGCTTGGATTTTATCTATAGCTGACCTGAAATTGCCCTTGTTCCAATGGCTTGCGAGGCATAATCTATTTTGCGTCAAAAACACCACGGGTCCGCTGTGTGTTTTTTGTACGCAAATAATAAGAAAAATTGATCCGGATTAACGCCGAATCGTGGCCATCGTGACCTAATGTTGTGCATTCGTTACCGAGTCATTTGAAAGTCACAAAATGTGACTAAAGTGGCAGAAAAATTGCTGCTGGTAACAGCAAAATATAACAGGTTGTAGGTTTTGTCGGACAACCGGACAAAGTAGAGCTTAAGCTGGAGTCACTTTACGATGAAAAAGCCAGATTTACTGGTGTTCGTTGGCATGATCGTTCTTTTGGGGGCCGCGTTAACCGGCATGACGATCGATGAAGAGCAACGTCCATCACAGGCACTGGCTTCCGAGAGCACCATTCGCTGAACCCCGGTCACTCTGGTGACTGGTTGAACGTTCGCAAGGTTACATCGGTAGCAATTGCGGATAATGGAATATCCCAGGCTTCTGCAGGAATCGCAGAAAGACATTGAAACTCGTGGGCGCAACCGATCAACCTGGGCTTTTTGCCTGGCTTGCGGGTGAACGCCAACGTGCGGTCGTAAAAGCCACCCCCCATTCCCAGACGGTTACCCTGTTGGTCGAAGGCCACCAGGGGCATAAACACCGTATCCAAAAAGCGTGGATGAATGCGCTTGCCATAGCGGAAATCCGGTTCGGGAATACCGAAGCGGTTTTTGATCATGCGTGTCTGGCGGTTATACAACACAAAGGCCAACGCACCTTTTCTGAGCGGGTGCAGGGTTGGCAGGTACACCGTCTTACCCATCCGCTGGAGCTGGTCGATCAGTTGCTGGGGATCAATCTCGCCATCGTTGACCAGATACAGTGCCAGTCGCTGGCTATTCAGTAATACACCGGAGGTCAGTGCACTGCGTTTCAGTCCACGGCCTGCCTGAGCGCGTTGGGCTGGTGTCAGGGCACGACGCATCTTGCGCATCTGTTTGCGAATACGGGTCTTGTCCATAAGGGCTCGGGAGTCGGCAGAAATTCAGGTAGGAACCCCACTGCACCGCTGTCGGAAAAAGCCCTTGAACCCAATGGTTCAAGGTGGAGCGCCCATCACTGAATAAGGCTTTCCGACAAGCGGACATGCACACAACAGCGAGTGAAGCACCCCTGGGTAATGGACATCGGCTCGAGGTCTTTATCGACTGGCGGATGCAGCAGGGAGTTTTAAGAGTATAACAAAGATGGCAAAGAGATGTGAAATTTCACAATTCCCGCTGAGAAGATTCATTCAGTGCATCTTCCAGAGCCTGGTTGATTTCACTGATTAATTGTTCTTGCTCGTGCTGTTCTGTCTGAATTTCGAGCAATTGATGGGCGATATTAAGGGCCGCAATCACCGCAATTCGGTCGATGCCGGGCACCTTGCCGGACGCCGTGCTGGCGGCCTTGATTTCTGACATCTTGCTGTCGAGCAAGTGTGCGGCATTACGTAGCTGCTGCTCGGCACCGGCCGGGCAGTTGATGCGATAGTCGCGCTCGAGAATCGTCAGATTGATGGTATTTACTTCACTGCCCACAGTTGCGCTCCAGGACCTGCAATTTCTGGATCATTTCATGAACCTTGCGCTTGGCCAGCTCGTTCTGCTGGACCAGCATGGCACGTTCGGTATGCCACTGGGCTTCTTCAGCACGCATGCGCTGGTTTTCCTCCTTGAGTTCCTGTTGGACCTCAAGCAGTTTCAGAATGCGCTTTTGTAGAGTCAGCAGTTCGTTGGCGGCCATGGCAGGATTATCTGACATATCTCCTTTAAGGGACGCCTACTATAAAAGTCTGTGCTTAACATGGTCAATCGGGGACACCTATTTAATCCGGTGCCCACTCTGGGCTACCGGATGGTTTCGAATCACGAAGCCGGCTTGCAGGCCTGGCGGGTCAAGTCAAAAGCCGGTGACACAGAGTCGAGATCATCTGGTAGCCCCCGCAGGGCACAGATTGCCGTCGCCCAGTACCACATTCGGGAATCTATGCGGCCTGCCTTGAAAAGGCCTCGTCAGTTCGCCGTATTCGTCGCCTTGCCCTGGGCGGCGGCAATACTTGTGCAGGGGCGTGCTGGATTAAATTGATGTTCCCTAGCCCGCACGCTTTTCCGTGCAACGCACGGATGTCAGCGGAAACGCAGTCAGCGGCTGGTGATGGGTGTTAGAATGGTTGCAGAGAATAGTTTGAGGTTGTTATGAAGATCGATTTCGCCAATACCGCCGACCTGTGGCTGGAGTCACGTTGTTACCAGTCACCGTCTGCCTTGCATGGCTGGCTGAGTGGCTATCTGGCCTCCGGTGCCCGGCTGACGCCGCAGCAATGGATGGCGGAGGCGCTGGACTATCTGGAGCTGGATGAGACGCCGGCGGATAACCTCACCGCCACCTTGCGCCAGTTCTACGATGCCGTGCTGAACAGCATTTCGGCCGAGGAAATGGCTTATGAGCCATTGTTGCCAAAAGACGAAGACGCCGACGTGCTGGAGCAGGTCGAGTGCCTGGCTGAGTGGAGCAAAGGGTTTCTGGACGGCTTCGGAGCTTCCGAGCAATCCGGTGGTCAATTGCCTAAAGACGTACTGGAAGTGCTGAACGATCTGGATGCCTTTTCCCAGGCCCGTATCGAAGACGACAAGGACCCGGACAACGAAGCCATGTATCTGGAACTGGCCGAGCACGCCCGGGTTGCTGCCCTGACCGTGTTCTACACCATGAACCGCTCCAGTGGCGGTGCCAGCACCACACTGCATTGATTTGTACCCAACAGGAGGCCGCATGAAACTGGATGCCACTGAATACCCGCGCCGTCGCGGACAACTGATGTCGCAGCTGTGCGAGAACAGCATTGCCATTATTCCTGCGGCAGCCAGCCACGTGCGTAACCGCGATGTGGAATACCTGTACCGGCAGGACAGCGATTTTTACTACCTCACCGGCTTCGACGAGGAAGAAGGCGTACTGGTGCTGATCCCTGGCCGTGAGCACGGCGAGTACGTGCTGTTCTGTCAGGAAAAAGACAAGCAAATGGAAACCTGGACTGGCCGTCGGGTTGGTCCGGACGCCGCGCCTGAGGTGTTGGGCTGTGATGATGCCTTTCCGGTGTCCGACATCGACGACATCCTGCCGGGTCTGATTGAAGGCCGTGATCGTATCTACGCCAATCTTGGTGTGTCGCCGGAGTTTGACCAGCGCCTGATGGGCTGGGTAAACCACATCAAGTCGCAGGTGCGTAACGGTTCGCGTCCACCGCGTGAATTCTGCGGCCTGGATCATATCCTCCACGAAATGCGGTTGATCAAATCCGATGCCGAAGTCGACGTGATGCAACGGGCGGCGGAGATCAGCGCCGAAGCCCATTGTCGTGCCATGCAAATGGTGAAGCCGGGCATGTACGAATACCAGCTGGATGCCGAAATCACCCGCACCTTTATGGCAGCGGGCAGTCGTTGGCCGGCCTACCCGTCAATCGTTGGCGCCGGTGAAAATGCCTGCATCCTGCACTACACCCGCAACGATATGGAAATCAGGGACGGTGATCTGGTACTGATCGACGCCGGTTGTGAACTGGATTATTACGCCTCTGACATTACCCGTACCTTCCCGGCCAATGGCAAATTCTCGCCAGAACAAAAGGCGCTGTACGAGCTGGTGCTGCAAGCCCAGTACGCTGCCATTGACGAAGTGAAAGCCGGCAAGCACTGGAACGACCCACACGACGCTGCGGTGAACGTGCTGGTCAGTGGCCTGATTGATCTGGGGCTGCTTGAGGGCACGCTGGAAGCCAATCTGGAGTCCGGTGACTACCGCCGTTTCTACATGCACAAGACTGGCCACTGGCTGGGCATGGATGTCCACGATGTTGGTGAATACCGCGTTGATGGTCAGCCGCGCATGCTGTTGAACGGCATGGTGTTGACCGTCGAGCCGGGCTTGTATGTGGCTCCGGACGATGACTCGGTTGACGCCCGCTGGCGTGGCATTGGCATCCGTATCGAAGACGATGTGGTGGTGCGCGAAGACGGCTGTGAAATCCTTACCCGTGCGGTACCGAAGACCGTTGAGGAAGTGGAAGCCCTGTGCCAGCAAGGTCTGGACTGAAACGCCTCAACCTTGATAGTGCGCAGTGGATCGCCGCTTTCCGGCCGGGAAGCCTTGACCGCGACTGTGTGGCCGGTCACATTGGCCACACCTGAAAGCATGAGCAGAACATGACCCAACTGACCGATTCTGAAACCCTCTACGACGTGCTGATTCTGGGCGCCGGTATGGCCGGTGCCAGTCTGGTACACATGCTGTCACCCGCCCTGCAAAGCGGTATGAAAGTCGGCCTGATTGATCGCCAGTCGATCCAGTGGGACGACGACATCCTGTCGAGGCCCCCCAGCTTTGATGGTCGCGCCACCGCCCTTGCCTGGGGTTCGCGTCTGTTGTTGCAACAGATGGGCTGCTGGGACGCGATTGCTTCCCGTGCCTGTGCCATTGAGCATATTCAGGTGTCGGATCGCGGCCGTTTTGGCCAAACCCACCTGCACCATACCGAACAGAACGTTGAAGCGTTGGGCTACATTGTCGAAAACGCCGTGCTGGGGCGAGCGCTGTTGAAAGGCCTGGCCGAGCTACAAGTGCCGCAAGGCGGCGGTGGCCTGACGCTGTTGCCACATACCCAGGTCGACGCTGTGACGATGCAAGGCGAAGGTGCACAGCTGAGTCTGTCGGACGGTCGTCAGTTGACTACCCGTTTGCTGGTGATGGCCGACGGTGCCCGTTCTGGTTTGGCAGCGCAGTTGGGTATTCAACATCAGCGCAAGGAATACGGCAGCCACGCGATTGTGACTCAGGTCGAAATGGATCGGGATCACGGTCATTGGGCTTACGAGCGTTTCAGTGACCACGGCCCGGTGGCGTTTTTGCCGCTGCACAAACATCATTTTGCCGTGGTCTGGACGCTGGAACCGGAGCAGGCCGAACAGATGTTAGCCGCCCCGGACGACGAATTTATTCGCCAGTTGCAGGCGCAAATCGGCTATCGCTGTGGCCGCATTCTGGCACTGGGTCAGCGTCAGAGTTATCCGCTGGCGCTGGTGCGCAGTACCGAACAGGTACGTCAGGGGCTGGTCTTGCTGGGCAACGCGGCCCATAGCTTGCACCCGGTGGCCGGTCAGGGCTTTAACCTTGCTTTGCGTGATACCGCGGCCCTGGCTGAAAGGCTGTTGCAGCAATGGCAGCATGGACAGCCGTTAGGTGATATCGGCATGCTGACGGACTACGTCCAGCAGCAACAGCAGGATCAGGCCAACACGGTGATGGCCAGCGACTTGCTGCCGCGCGTGTTTGCCAGCCGTGGCAAGGCAATGGCGATTGGTCGAGGGCTGGGACTGATGGCGTTAGCCAGTATGAATATTCCACGCCGCCTGTTGACCTTGCATGCGATGGGTGTTGGCCAGCAGGCAGCCCGAATTCGAACCCCGGAATCGACTGGAGAATCCCCATGCGCGTAGATGTCGCAATTGTTGGTGCGGGCATGGTGGGACAGGCGCTGGCAGCCACGCTGGCGGCGGCGTCATCCGGCTTGCGCATTGCCCTTGTGGACCCGGCGCTGGCGCGTCCGGTTGAGCTACCAGAATCAAGCCAGACGGACGTTGATCAATGGGATCTGCGCGTCAGTGCCCTTACCGCGCGCAGTCAGAGCATGTTGGAAGCCTGTGGTGCCTGGCAACATCTACGTCCGGCACGACGCAAACCCTACCGCCATATGACGGTGTGGGACGCCGACGGTACCGGCCAGGTGGAGTTTGACTGCACCGACCTGCACGCTCCCTGCCTGGGTCATATTGTTGAAAACCGCGAAACCCTGGCAGCGCTGGATACGGTGGTGCGTGATCAAACCGATATCCAGCGCATTGCCCAGCCAGTCAACGCCATCGACAACCAGACGCCGGACGGTTACACCCCGGTGCTGCTGGCCGATGGTACTCGTCTGGAGGCCAAACTGGTGGTGGGCGCTGACGGCGCGCATTCCCGCGTGCGCCAGTGGGCAGGTATTGCCACTCGTGAGTGGAATTACGATCACCACGCCATCGTTGCCACGGTGAAAACCGAACACTCAATGCAGCAAACCGCCTGGCAGCGTTTCCGACCGCAAGGCCCTCTGGCCTTGTTGCCTTTGGCGGGCAGCGATCAGCTGGCGTCGATCGTTTGGTCAACGGTGCCTGAGGAAGCCGAGCAACTGATGCAGTTGGACGATGACGGCTTCTGTGAGGCGCTGACGGCGGCTTTTGAAGGCCGTGTGGGTGCGATTGAAGCCGTGTCTGAACGGCAATCCATTCCATTGCGTCAGCGTCACGCCAAGCACTATTCCTTGCCGGGTGTGGTGCTGGTTGGCGATGCTGCTCATACCATTCATCCGCTGGCAGGGCAGGGGGTTAACCTCGGCTTCAAGGATGTGGAGGTGCTGGCGGAAGAGATTCTGGCGGCTCACAAGCGTGGCGTATCAGCGGGCCATGAACTGGTGCTGGCGCGTTACCAGCGCCGTCGTCAGGCCGACAACCTGACCACCATGGCGGCCATGGAAGGGTTCAAACGCTTGTTTGCGGCAGAGGCCCCCGCCATTCGGCTGTTGCGTAATATCGGTCTGAAGCAGTTCGATCGGCTGGTGCCGGTTAAACAGCATGTGATGATGGCGGCGATGGGGCTGTAACGGCCTGGTGCAGGATGGCGCTACCAGCTGTAGCTGCGCAAACCGATGCCCAGCTCTTCAAAGTGCGCCTCCATCTGCTCCATGTCATAGGCTCCCAAGCCCAGGTACGTCAGTACTTCGTCCTTGATCAGCTCCCACTCCTGATCGACTTCTTGCTTACCCAGAATGCGATAGTTACCGCACACGTGTTCGGCCATTTTCAGGATCGCCAGCAAGGTTTTTCCCTCGGAGTCCTTTTGGTGACTGGCGTTGAATACGCGGGTGGCGCTGTGGTGTTCGGCAATCACATCACAGAGGATTTTCGGCAGGTGCCAGGACTTGGCGGTGTAATAGCCAATCACCGCATGGTTAGTGCTGAGCTCGGCGTTTTCGACATCCACCACGCGCTTTTCCGGGTGCGCATAGGAACGCTCCATCACATCCAGATAATTGTCGTAGCGGCTCATCAACAGTGGAATACCGGCGTTGTGAAACAGCCCCAGCAGATAGGCCATGTCGGGGTTGGGGTAACCCACCTGTTTGGCAATCTGGGTGGCGACCTGGGCAATATCGGTGGCAGTGTCCCAGAAACGGTTCATGGTGACGATGGTTTCGTCGCTCATCTGGCTTTTGATCGACAGGCCGTTAACCAGGTTGATGACACTGGCAATGCCGATCAGATTGACTGCCTGATTGATCGAGGTGATGCGGTTTTTGAGGCCAAAAAACGACGAATTCACCACTTTCAGAATGGTGCCTGCCAGTCCAACGTCTTGCTGTATCAACTCAGAAATGCGCTGGATATCCGGCTCGGGCATGACCTGTTCCATTTGCAGATCGACCAGAATCTGGGGCTGCGGTGGAATCTTGATGCCTTGCAGGATGCACTGGATTTGCTCGTCGGTTAACGTCTGGGCCATGAAAACGTCCACGTCGTTATGTCCCCGTTAGTGTAGGCAAAAAATCCACCCGTACCGGTGTGGAAACGAAACGTCACAGAGGATTCGGCGTTTGACAGCTTCGTCCGATATAATGCGCCGCTTTTTGCACCATCAACCTGACCGCGGAATCACTGCCATGTCTCCAGCCCTCCCTGTTTTGCGACTCAAGCCCAAGGCCGAGCGCCGTCTGAAATCCGGCCACCTGTGGGTATACAGCAACGAAGTGGATATTGCCGCCACGCCGCTGAAAGGCATGCAGCCAGGCACACAGGTGGTGATCGAAGCCGCCAATGGCAAGGCGCTGGGCAGTGCTGTGGTAAGCCCGGAGCAACTGATCTGCGCCCGTCTGATCAGCCGCGACAGCCGTCAGCAGCTGGACAGCTCGCTGATTGTGCATCGTCTGAAAATTGCGCTCAGCAGCCGTGAGCTGTGGTACCCGGGTGGTTGTTACCGCTGGGTGTATGGCGACAGCGACGGTTTGCCAGGTCTGGTCATCGACCGCTTTGGTGACGTTTTGGTGGCGCAGATTTCCAGCCCATTGATGGAAGCCATGAAGCAGGACATCGTCGACGCCATCATGAAAGTGGTGTCGCCTGAATGCGTGGTGCTGAAAAATGACGGCAAATTGCGCGCGGTGGAAGGCCTGCCTGAGTACGTGGAAGTGGTTCACGGGGCGTTGGAAGATGGCTGTGCGCCGTTAATTGAAAACGGCACCCGCTTTATGGCTCCGGTGCTGGAAGGTCAGAAAACCGGTTGGTTCTACGACCATCGTGAAAACCGCGCTGTGGTTAACCGTCTGGTGGGCGGCAAGCGTGTGCTGGACGTGTTCAGCTATGTCGGTGGTTGGGGCGTGCAGGCGGCCAATCATGGCGCCAGCGAAGTACATTGTGTGGATGCCTCTGGCTTCGCGTTGGATTGGGTTGAGCAGAACGCCACCCTGAACGGCGTTGAAGAAAAAATGCACTGCTGGGAAGGCGATGCCTTTCAGGCGTTGCGTAACCTCAAGGAACAGGGCGAGAAGTTCGACGTTATCATCGTTGATCCGCCAGCCTTTATTCCACGTCGCAAGGACATCAAGGCCGGTGAACAGGCTTACCACCGTCTGAACCAGCTGGCGATGCGGTTGTTGAACCGTGATGGTGTGCTGGTGGCGGGGTCCTGCTCCATGCACCTGGCGGAAGGCCGTTTGCCGGAAATCCTCCGTACCCTCGGTCGTGAGCTGGACCGCGATGTACTGATTCAACACGTTGGCGGTCAGGGTGCTGACCATCCGGTGGTACCGGCCATCCCGGAAACCCGCTACCTGAAAGCGGTATTTGCGCGGGTTCTGCCAACCCGCTGATGTTGGCGGTGGGGTGATTCTGCCAACCCGCTGATTTTGGCGGTGGGGGTGGTTCTGCCAACCCGCTGATTTTAGCGGTGGGGTGGATTTTCAACCCGCTGATCGGTTAACCGATCAGCGGCTGTTTAATAACCGTGGATGCGGATATTCAACGCCGTGGCGGTTTCATCCAGCAGCCCTTGCAGGTAATCCAATTTGGCGGCTGTCAGCGGTTCGGGAGTGTTCTCGGGAGCTGATTCTGGAGCAGGCTCCGGTGCCATTTCTGAAGCGCCAGCCGTGGCCAGTATGACCTGCCAGCGATCCAGTAAATCCGGTTCGTCAGCCAGCACGATGGGCAGGGCGCCGGGGTCGCTGTTCGTTCCTTGCAGCCAATTCCTCAATCCTTGCAGCAGGGCCTGATCTTCCAGAGCCTGTTGTTCAGCGTACTGCTGGCCGCTGAACTCACTGCGTACATCCTCGTTTTGCTGATGCTGGCGGGCAGCGTCCAACCAGTGCTGGGTCGCGATCAGGGCTGCGGTTAACGCGGCGCTTGGCAGGCTGTCGTTCATCAAGCGGGCGTAGTAGCCGGTCTGTGGTTCCCAGCGTTGTTGCAGCTGGCTGGCGTGTTCCCGCAGCAGTTGGCTGGCAAGGGTCAGGTAACTGCGGCGACGGTCACGATGGCGATGGCCCGGTGCGTCGTTGTTCGGGTCCGGCTCGGCAGCCAGAAAATCACTGGCCGGGCGCTGGCCATCACTGCCCCACAACAGAAACTCGACCACATGAAAGCCGACACTGGCCGACCAGGGATCAATCGAACGATGTTGTTGCAACAGCGCTTCGGTGGTCAGTGGCAGGGCCAAGTCATTAACGATACCGGTGTGCGGGTAGCCGGGCAGGTAATCCAGATAGCCCCCTTCAATCGGCCAGCTGTCCAGCTGCTGCATCAAATCCCGGTAACCACTGCGCTGACGCTGCCATTCAACCGGATCGGTGATCGGCAGATAGCCAAACAGGCGCACCCGCAACAGGGCGCTGTAGGCTTCCTGCCATTGGCGGCGGGCGTATTGCAGCCCGGCGTCGTCCGGTGCTGCCAGAAACTGCTGAATGGCGTCGTCGAGGGCGTTGGCACTGGCGGCCAGTTGCACGTGGCCGTCATTGGCCAGATGCAGCAGGTGCTGGTTAAAGGCTTCCTGCTCATCATCGTGGCTCAGCATGGTGTCCGGCACCGCCGGGGTTTGCAGGCGGCTCGGCTCGGGCGCATCGCCACAGGCGGTCAACAACAGTGCCATGGCAATGGCGGTTATGCCGCTGCTGCGATGGATGGGCCAGTGCATATCGGACTCCTTGTCGGCAGGTGGAATCAGTCTCTCAGTGAGATGATTGGCCAGCCCAGACGTTCCGCTTCCGCACTCAGGGTTGGGTCGGGGTCGACCGCTACCGGGTTGCTGACCAGTCGCAGCAGCGGCAGGTCGTTGCGGGAATCGCTGTAGAACCAGGCGTCTTTCATGCTCATGGCATGCTGTTCCAGCCACTCAATCAGACGGGTTACCTTGCCTTCCTGAAAGCTCGGAATGCCTTCGATGGCGCCGGTGTATTGGCCATCTTTCATTTCCGGGTGTGGCGCGATGATGTGCTCAACGCCCAGCTCTTCCGCAATCGGGTAGGTAACAAAGCCATTGGTGGCGGTGATGATCAGGATGGTATCGCCCTGATCGCGGTGTTTTTGCAGGATATCGCGGGCCTTCCTGGGGATCAGCGGCTTGATGCGTTGTTCCAGAAAGGTGTCGCGCTCGGCCAGCATCTGCTCCAGCGGATAGGTGGTCAGCGGCTTGAGGGCAAAGTCGAGGTACTCGTGAATGTTCAGTGTGCCCGCTTTGTACTGTTCGTAAAACACATCATTACGATATTTGTGAACTTCCGGGTCGACCAGACCACGGTCCACCAGATATTGTCCAAAAGCGTGGTCGCTGTCTGCCGACAGCAGCGTGTGGTCGAGGTCGAAGATTGCCAGAGCCAAGAGATTCTCCCGCGCAGGTTACACAAAAGAACAGTATTCTATGCCGAATAAACGCGCCTTTCCTTATAATTCTTTGGGCGTAACATAGAGTCTTGGGGCCCTCTGCATCACCCATTGTCTGCTCTGGATAGCAGGGTGTTGATGAGTCACGACGCTGGTTTCTGGCCTGACGGGTCCCTGACAATAATAACCAGACTCTGAAACATTGCCCGGCAGGGGCCTGACCTGCGGCAAATAGCGGTTGCGTCTTGACCTTTTGACCGAAATGGGCAAGTTTTGCAGGTCTGTAATATTTCTCGGATGGCATTGTGATTGATGATCAGGGTTACCGCCCGAATGTAGGCATCATTATCTGCAACGATGTTGGTCAGGTTCTGTGGGCCAAGCGAATCGGACAGGATGCCTGGCAGTTCCCTCAAGGTGGTATCAAGCAGGGGGAGTCTCCCGAACATGCGTTGTACCGGGAACTGCAAGAAGAAGTCGGGCTGGCAAAAAGTGACGTACAGATTCTGGGCTGTACCCGCGGCTGGTTGAGGTATCGCCTTCCCAAACGAATGATTCGTCAGGGCAAGCAGCCGGTGTGTGTGGGCCAGAAGCAAAAATGGTATTTGCTGAAGTTGGTGTCCGGTGACGCCAGCATCAAGGTGGATGCCAATGAAAAACCGGAATTCGATGGTTGGAATTGGGTCAGTTACTGGTTCCCGCTGGGCGAGGTCGTTGCGTTCAAACGTGACGTTTACCGCCGGGCCATGACCGAGCTGTCACCCAAGATTGCTCGCTTGCAACGCAAACTCAACACCTGAGGTTATATGCTCGACATACTGCGCCGCATTGTACAGGAAGTCAGTACAGCCACCGATTTGTCGGATGCGCTGCGCGTCGTAGTAGCAAGAATTCGGGAAGCCATGAACACCGAGGTGTGTTCGGTTTACCTGCTCGATAACGACACCAAACGCTATGTGTTGATGGCCACCGAAGGCCTCAAGCAGGAAGCGGTGGGTCGTGTCAGCCTGACATCGTCACAAGGCCTGGTGGGTCTGGTTGGCGCCCGGGCTGAGCCTATCAACATCGACGACGCTCCGTCGCATCCCAAATTTCACTTCCTGTCGGAAACCGGCGAAGACCCATTCAACTCCTTCCTGGGCGTACCCATTATTCACAACAAGCGCCTGATGGGTGTGTTGGTGGTACAGCAGCGCGAGAGCCGTCAGTTTGACGAAGGGGAAGAAGCGTTTCTGGTCACCATGTCGGCCCAGTTGGCCGGGGTGATTGCCCACGCCGAAGCCACCGGCAATATTCTTGAGCTGTCGCACAAACACAAGCGTAAGGAGCGCAAGACCGCGCGCTTCAACGGTGCTCCGGGTTCTGCTGGTGTGGGTTTGGGGCAAGGCTATGTGCTGATGCCAGCGGCCGATCTGTCGACGGTGGCGGACAAACAAATTGACGATGTCGATGCCGAGGTTGAACGCTTTGAACAGGCGTTGGAGTCGGCTCGCAAGGAAGTCCGTCATCTGGGGTCCCAGCTCAGTGGTGAGCTGCGGCCGGAAGAGATGGCGTTGTTCGATGTCTATATCAACATGCTGGATGACAACGCCCTCGGGGCGGAAGTCAACGCTCGCATCCGTGAAGGCCAGTGGGCACCGGGTGCCCTGCGGCAGGTGGTGATGCAGTACGTCGGCCACTTCAAGATGATGGAAGATGTCTATCTGCGCGAGCGGGCAACCGACATCATGGACCTCGGCGTGCGCATTCTGGCGCATCTGGAAGGGCCAACCGAACGTCGCGAAGACAGTTTTCCGGATGACTGCATTCTGGTCAGCGAAGAGCTGACACCGGGCATGTTGGGCGAAGTACCGCCGTCGAAGCTACGTGGTCTGGTGTCGGTGAAAGGCTCGTCCAACTCGCACGTGGCAATTCTGGCTCGCGCCATGGGCATTCCAACAGTGATGGGGGTGGTGGATTTGCCCTACGCCCAACTGCACGGTAAGGACCTGATCGTTGATGGCTATCGGGGCATCCTGATTTCCAATCCGGACAAGGACATTCGCCAGCAGTATCAGGAAATTTTTGAAGAAGAGCAGGCACTGCAGGAAGACCTCGAAGTGCTGCGCGATGAACCGGCTGAAACAAAAGACGGCCATCGCATTCCGCTGTGGGTAAACACCGGTCTGCTGACCGATGCTTTGCGCAGTCTCGATCGCGGTGCCGAAGGGGTGGGCCTGTACCGCACCGAAGTGCCGTTCATGATGAAAGATCGCTTCCCATCGGAAAGCGAACAGCAAAAAATTTACCGCGAGCAGCTGGAAATGTTTGCGCCAGCGCCGGTGACCATGCGGACGCTGGACGTTGGCGGCGATAAGGCCCTGACCTACTTCCCGATCAACGAAGCCAACCCGTTTCTGGGCTGGCGCGGGGTGCGCGTTACCCTTGATCACCCGGAAATCTTTCTGGTGCAGATCCGGGCGATGCTGAAGGCCAGCGCCGGGCTCGACAACTTGCGCATCATGCTGCCGATGATCAGCAGCGTCAGTGAGGTCGATGAGGCCCTGCACCTGATTTACCGCGCCCACGCGGAAGTGATTGAAGAAGGCTTCGACGTGGTGATGCCACAAGTCGGCGTTATGATCGAAGTACCGTCGGCGGTGTTCCAGATTCGTGATCTGGGGCTGCGGGTCGATTTTCTATCGGTCGGTAGTAACGACCTGACCCAGTACCTGTTGGCGGTTGACCGTAACAACCCGCGTGTCGCCGATCTCTATCAGGCGTTTCACCCGGCGGTATTGAATGCCCTCAAGCTGATCGCCGACGGCGCCCATGAAGTGGGCAAGCCGGTCAGTGTGTGCGGCGAGTTGGCCGGTAACCCGTTGGGCAGTGTGCTGTTGATGGCGATGGGCTACGATATGCTGTCGATGAACTCGACCAATTTGCCGAAAGTGAAGTCGGTGATTCGCGGCATCAGCCACGAATGGGCCAAGCGCTTGCTGGATCAGGTGATGCAGATTGAAAGTGCCCATGTGATTGCGGCCATGGTGCAGCTGGCGCTGGAAAAAGAAGGCTTTGGCCGAATCATTGGCCCGGCGTCCGGGCGCGGCTGACGAGTCGATCTTTTAACGTCAGTATCCAGCATAAAAAAAGCGTTGTCGGCTAACCGGCAACGCTTTTTTTGTGGCTGTTTATCGCCCGCAGCCGGGCTGGACTCAGGCGGTCCAGCGACGAGTGCGGCCGGTATCGATGTGAATAAAGCCACTGCGCGGGTAGTAGCCTACGCCGCCTTCACCGAGGCCAACAGCTGCCTTGTGGAGGGAGCGATGGGAGACGCCCGGAATGCGGATATCCACAGCGCGGCCTTGCATGTGCAAACTGCCTTCAGCCACCCCTGAGGTGGTTTTGCGCAGGGAGCTGTTGCTCTTGGGCGAGCGGTAGCCGGAAATGATGTACACCGGCTCGCGCGAGGCAAAGGTTTGTTGCAGGTAATGAATGCGATCGTACAGGCCTCGCTGAATCGCATTGACGCCGCCAGAACGGTGGTCACGCAGCAGGTAGTCCAGCTGCTGAAGCTCATCCTTGATGTAATGACCATCGGCCCAGTAGGTCGATTTGATGGTTTCACCGGTATGGATGTTATAGAGCTTCAGTGTGCGCTCTCCTTGTGCCACTTGCTGTCCTGCCAGAAGCTCATGACTGGCGCCCGCCAGCCACAATCCGGAAGTTAACTGTACTGCTGAACGCAGAAAACCCCGACGCTGCATTTGTTAAACCTTGTGACGAAATGTGTGTGGTTAGTATGCGTACATCTGGGCAGAAGTTAAGGAACCAGTACATCAGAAAGGCGGGTGTGACAGGCACGACAGGAAACCGTGATTTCCGGCCCTGGATGAGCGTCGAAAATGTGTCGCGGTTCACGCCGGAAAATCGTCGAATCAGGGTGGGGAGGGGGCGTTTTTCGTGCGGGATATCAGAAACTGATATCCCGTGGTCCGGTGGCAATACCGGCGATGATGTCGCGACGATAAACGTCGTCGCGGATTTGCAGCTGGCCATCCTGATTCACCCAGGCGGTCCAGTACATCAGGTGCACGGGCACCGGATTGCTGAGGCGCAGGCGAGTAGTGCGGTTCTGGGCGATGGTTTCTTCCACTCGCTGGCGGCTCCAGCCCAGTTGGCCTTTCAGTAATACCTCGGCCAGCTCCATCGGTTTTTCGACCCGTACACAGCCGGAGCTGAGCGCACGGCCATCCAGACTGAACAGTTCTGGCTGTGAGGTATCGTGCAGGTAAATGGACTGCGGGTTCGGGAACAGGAACTTCACTGACCCCAGCGCGTTGGCGCCACCGGCTTTCTGAATAATCCGATAAGGGAAGTTACGACGGGAAACCTGATGCCAGTCGATGTCATCCGGGTTCACAAATTGATCCTGACCGTCCACCCGCTCAACAATCTGGAAGCCCTTGTCACGAATGTACTCTGGCTTGCGGCGGAATTTCGGCAGCAGATACTGGGTGGCAATGCGGTAGGGCACCACCCAGGTCGGTGCCAGCTCCATCTGGCTGATCCTGTGGGTCATAACCGGTGTGCGGCGGCTGAGCTTGCCAATGATCACCTTCATTTCCAGCTCAACATCACCGTCTTCAACGTACTGCAACTTGTAGTCGGCCATGTTGACCATGACGTGGCGTTGACCCAGATCAGCGGGCAGATGGCGCCAGCGTTTCATATTGAGGGCGATTTTCTGCGCCACCTGATAGGGCGTCAGGTTAAGCCAGCTGAGGGTTTCGGCGTCTACCCGGCCGCTGGGCTCAAGGCCATAGCGTTGCTGGAAATGCATCAGCGCCCGGGACAGCGGTTCGTCGAACAGCAGTTCTTCGTCAGCAGGGGTGCTGGCGTCGCTGCCGGTTTCGCTACGACTGTCGATGAGCCACTGGAACGCTGAGGATTCGAGGTCACCGTATTGCACCAGCATGTTGCGCAATACCGGTACTGCCGGATGACGATCGCCGGGCTGCAGTTCCAGAGGTACGGGCAGTGGCTGCCAGTCGCCACGATTGGCCAGTTCCAGATACCGGTTCAGTTCCTTGCGCAGTGCCATATAGCCGCGATGCTGCGGCACCAGTTCTTCCATCAGCACCGGCAGTTCACGTTGCTGCAAGGCGTCGTTCAGCAGATTCAATACCGATTCGTCGGTGATGCGAGGGTCGCTGTCGCTGCTGGAGACCCGTCTTACCGGGTGGTCATTTTCGTTGGTGTCCGGCACCAGTTGCTGATTCAGCACCTGCTTGGTGTAGGTCATCCAGGCGTCTGTTAACAGTACATCGATGGCGGTGGCGCGTTCGGGGGTGTTGCTCAGCTGGTGGACTTCACGTAGCAGCACATGCAGTGCGTAGTCGTAGCGTTGCCAGTCGTCGGCGGAGGTTTCCTTGAGAGCCTGAATCAGCTCACGCGCGGCTGGGGTCAGCTCGTAGTTGTCGAGCCATACCGGCTGGTAGTCGCGGGCCAGGTAAAAAGGTTCCAGCGCACGGATGTGCTTGAGGCGCACTTCGCCAGCAACCCGACGGGCGTCTTCGATCAGCCAGCGTTCCATGTGTTCGCGGGCGACGGAAGGCGGCATGACCGGCTTGGTATTGATGCTGGCCGACAGGGCGCCAAACAGCAATACAAAGCAGGCCCCGGCGATCATCGCCGTGATCATCATCGGGCGGCGTCGCTTCAGTTTCAGCAGTCGCTCGCGCTCGATGGCGCGCTGTAGGGAGTGTGATGTTCTTCGCATAACCTGAGTATGGACAAGGATCAGGCCTGCAATCGGGCTGTTTTTTGCTAACGCAGGGTGCGTTTTGTAACCCTCTGCTGGGCAACCCGGGTGTCAGAAATCTTTTCTGTGATTTTTCACCGGGTTGCGTCGTTATTTTGTAACTGCCGGTAGATCGTCACCTGCTGCTGCTGGGTGTTTTATCGACTGACTTTTGTGACAGCGGATTCCGGGAGCTTATTGATTCCTCGAATACGCCGTCACGAAGCTGCCAATGTTGGCTTTCCGCTACGCTGCCGTCGCTATTCCAGCTTTGTTCACAGAGGGCAACGCCATCGTCAGACCCCTGCACGACCGTGCTGCAACGGGTGCCGTATTCCGGGCTGATGATCTTTTGGGCCGACAGCAATTGTTCCCATGCCAGTGGTACGCCGGTATCCGGCAAGTGAGAATCCGGCCAGCGGCGCGGATCGCTGAGGACGTGGTTCAGTAATTGTGACGGCGAACGGGTGCCCTGCTGGCGTTGCTGCCACAGTTGATTCAAGGCCTGACGGGCTTTTGGCCAGTCACTATTGAGGTGGGCGTTGCTTAGCACCTGCAACCCGGGTGCTACTGGCCGGGCAGTAAAATGAGGCCAGTTACAGATGTACCAGAGCGTATGGCGATTCCCGACCAACAGGTTGAAGCGACCATAGCGGTCGGCGCTGGCATGCAACTGTTCGGCAAACTGCTGTGGGGTGGCGTCGCTGTTGAGGTAGTCGCAGACCAACTCGCCCCGTGAGCGTTTATCCACTTCCGGGCCTGCGTGGCCGTCCCGGACATTGGTCAGTGCGGCGAAGCGCTCACTGCGATTGATACCGAGCCAGCTGCCGCCCTGTTGCAGGTCGCGGCCTGCCAGAATGTGGGGTTGGTCTGGCCAGGGTGCCATGGCAGCCGTCGGACGGGCGTGAAATTCATCGCGGTTGGCAACCAGCAGCAGCCAATCGGCTTGTGTCGGTTGCCAATCCAGTACGATCAGGCACATGGCTATCACCTCCCGGTGTCTCTGTCATGATGCTGAGGTTACTATCACCGGGCCGCTGGTTCATAATGCGACGCCGATTTTCGGGGTTCTTTTTTGAGTTTCTTTTTTGAATGTCGTTGACCGTTTTCTTTTGGGGACATCTATTTAATCCTGCACGGCTCTGCGCGAGTGTTGCCGTTGTACAGTGCAAGGCGACGAATGCAGCGAAATGACGAGTCCTTTTCAAGTTCGTCAACACCGCACTGGACGGCGGCAACCCGCGCCCTGCGGGGGCTGCCGGATGATCTCGACTCTGTGTCGCCGACTTTTGACTTGACCCGTCAGGCCTACAAGTCGGCTTCGTGATTCGAAACCATCCGGCAGCCCAGAGTGAGCACCGGATTAAATAGATGTCCCCTTTTGCCTACCATGACGGCTGGCTGGGTGACGTGGTTGTAAACGGACAACGGTGACAGGAGGGGCGTTGTGACCTCATTGATTATGTATCTGTTGGTAGGCGCGGTGGCTGGCACGCTGGCGGGCCTGTTTGGCATTGGTGGCGGCACCGTGATTGTTCCGGCGGTGTTGTTCGGGCTGGCGGCTCAGGGTGTGGCTCCGGATATTGCCCCTCATATTGCGGTGGCGACCTCGCTGGCGACCATTGTGTTTACCTCGCTCAGCTCCATTCGTTCCCACCATTTGCTGGGGGCGATTCAATGGCCGGTGGTGAAGTTGATGGCGGCGGGTATCGTATTGGGGACGGCTGTGGGGGTGTTGGTCAGCGTCAAGATCCCCGGTGATGTGCTGTTGCTGCTGATCGGCAGTTTTATGGTGCTGGTCAGTATCCAGATGTTTTTTGGCCTGCAACCGAAATCCACCGGCAAGGCACCGGGCAGCAAGGAACTGGTGGGGGCAGGCGCTGTGATTGGTTTTGGATCGTCCTGGTTTGGCATTGGTGGCGGCATCTTTGCGGTGCCGTACCTGACCTGGCGGTCGTTTCAGATGCGCAGTGCCGTGGCGGCATCAGCAGGATGTGGTTTGCCCATTGCCGTTACCGGGGCGCTGACCTACATCGTCTCTGGTTGGCAGGCGTCGGGTTTGCCGGCCTGGAGCAGTGGCTATGTGTACTGGCCTGCGGTGGCTGGCATCGTTGTAACCAGTGTGCCGTTTGCCAAGGTGGGTGCGCGATTGGCCCATTCACTGGACCAGAAAAAGCTCAAACGCGGCTTTGCGTTGTTATTGCTGCTGGTGGGCATCAAGTTCCTGTTTTTCTGACGGCCGTTTTATTTGAACGGCATTGGCAATGTCGGGTGCAGCGTCATATGGCTGTCGAACGGGCGTGCTATGGTAGCCGCCAATATCAGGACCTTCTGAATAACCCTGCGTGAGCATGGGGTGATTCAGGGGGCTCGAATGAATTAATCCAGACGGCGACGGTCAGACCTCGTCGTTTTAAGGTGAAGGGGATATCTGCTTAATCCAGAGCTAGCGCAGGATTAAATAGATGCCCCTCTGAAGATTACGCAAGGAAGTCTGCATGTTGACCTATCCTCAGATTGACCCGGTCGCTATATCCCTCGGCCCATTACAAGTGCACTGGTATGGCCTGATGTATTTGCTGGCGTTTGGTACCGCCTACGCACTGGCGACCTATCGTGCCCGCAAGCCCAACTCCGGCTGGACCGACCAGATGGTCTCGGACCTGGTGTTCTACGGTGCCATGGGGGTCATTCTGGGCGGCCGCATGGGCTATGTGCTGTTTTATAATTTCGGCCAGTTCCTGCAAGACCCGCTGTGGTTATTCCGGGTTTGGGAAGGCGGTATGTCGTTCCATGGCGGGCTGCTGGGCGTACTGATGGCCATGCTCTGGTTCGCGCGGAAATACAAACAGAACTTCTTCGATATTGGTGATTTTGTTGCGCCGCTGGTGCCGGTGGGGCTGATGTTCGGCCGTATTGGCAACTTTATTGGCGGTGAACTGTGGGGCCGCGTGGCCGACCCGGCGGTGGTGCCTTGGGCGATGGTGTTTCCACGTGCTGACGACTTGCCGCGTCACCCGTCGCAGCTGTATCAGGCGGGGCTGGAAGGGCTGCTGTTGTTTGTGGTGCTGTGGTATTACTCCAGCAAGCCACGGCCGCGCATGGCCGTGGGTGCGGCGTTCCTGATGGGCTATGGCATCCTGCGTTCGTTCGCCGAATTCTTCCGCGAACCGGACGCCCAGATTGGCTTTGACCTGTTCGGCTGGCTGACCCGCGGGCAGCTGTTGAGCTTCCCGATGATCCTTGCCGGACTGATATTGCTGGTGTTTGCCTATCAGCGCAATAAAATGGCCCCCCACAGCGTCCAGCGTTAAACGCCGGAGCGGATTTTGATTACGATTTTTGAAGGTAGGTTATGAAACAGTACTTGGATCTGATGCGTCATGTACGCGAAAACGGTGTTTTCAAGGAAGACCGCACAGGCACAGGTACCTACAGCTGTTTTGGTTACCAGATGCGCTTTGACCTCAGCGAAGGTTTCCCACTGGTCACTACCAAAAAGCTGCACCTGCGTTCCATCATCCACGAACTGTTGTGGTTCCTCAGTGGCGATACCAATATCTCCTACCTGAAGGAAAACGGCGTCTCCATCTGGGATGAGTGGGCTGACGAAGAAGGCAACCTGGGCCCGGTGTACGGCTCCCAGTGGCGCTCCTGGCCAACCGCCAGCGGCGAACACGTTGACCAGATTACCCAGTTGGTAGAGCAGATCAAAAACAACCCGGACTCCCGTCGCCTGATCGTCAGCGCCTGGAACGTGGGTGAAATCCAGAACATGGCGTTGCCACCGTGCCACGCGTTTTTCCAGTTCTACGTTGCTGACGGCAAGCTGTCCTGTCAGCTGTATCAGCGCAGTGCTGATATCTTCCTCGGTGTGCCGTTCAACATTGCCAGCTACGCCTTGTTGGTGCACATGATGGCGCAGCAGTGTGATCTGCAAGTGGGTGACTTTGTCTGGACCGGTGGCGATGTTCACCTGTACGCCAACCACCTTGAGCAAACCGATGAACAGCTGTCGCGCGAGCCGCTGCCGTTGCCGAAGCTGGTGATCAAGCGCAAGCCGGAAAGCATCTTCGACTACCGCTTTGAAGACTTCGAAATCGAAGGCTACCAGAGCCACCCGCACATCAAGGCGCCCGTCGCCATCTGATCTGCTGGCCTTGGCACTGTATCGTCATCAAAGCCCTGCACTGCAGGGCTTTTTTGTGTCTGGCGTTTTCAGTAGGCGTTGTTTAGAGGCGCGTGTTTTGTGGTGTTTGTGGAGCGGCTGGCCCAAACGGTCGTATCTGAGCGACTGAACTGACTCTTGCTGATAATTTTCATGGCCGTCCGGTGAAATGCAAACCGCTGTCTATAATCATTGGATGATGTATCTGAAGCCGAGAGTTATGGATTCAAGCGCGCCGTATCCACATTGCACGACGTTGCTGGTGTTCCCGGTATCCGAGCTGAAACCGAGGGTAAACAGCAGTATTGCCCAGGAGCCCATGCTGCAGATGGAGCAAATCTGCGACCGCTGGCGGCAGCCGGAGGAAGTGGTGTGCCTGATCGCCAGCCAATGCGACGATGCGCTGGTGACGCTGGTGGAAAAGATCCGCCTGAAACTACCGTCAGCCCCCTTGATGGTGGCGCTGGTCGATATGCTGAACGAACAACGGCTGATTGCCCTGGGCGTGCAGGAAGTGTTCCCGTTGCAACGGACGCCGCAGCAGGAGCTGGATCGGCTGGTCGACCGTGCCATTGCCCGTATGGAGCACGAATTGCGGCTGCGTCAGTTATCCCATTTTGACCCGCTGACCGGCCTTGCCAATCGGGTGCTGTTTCAGGATCGACTGGAACAGAGCCTGATGGGTGCACGCCGTAATGGCACCGACGTTGGCCTGCTGTTTATCGATATCGACCGATTTCGGGTGGTGAACGACATCTACGGCCATGCCTTGGGCGACGAACTGCTGCAAGCCTGCTCGGCTCGTTTGAAAGACAAGCTGCGCCGTTCGGACACCGTCGCCCGTCTGGGTGGCAACAGCTTTGCCGTGATTCTCGACGCGGTACGTAATATCGCGGTACTGACGTCGGTCGCCAGCAAGCTGTCGGAAGCGTTGCGAGCGCCGTTCAAAATCGGCGATCACGAAATTTTTGTCACCATCAGCGTCGGCATCGATATTTCCAGCGAAGCCAGCTACGACCCGGCGCAAATGGTTCGCCGTACCGAGCTGGCGCTGCATCAGGCCAAAAGCGATGGCCGCAATGCCTGTCAGGTGTTTACCCAGCAGTCGGCACCGATGGACAAGATTCGGGTTGGGTTGGAAGCCGCGTTGCACCATGCCATGGAGCGCGACGAACTCAGGCTGGCCTATCAGCCACAAGTGTCCGTGTGTGGGCAGCAGTTTGTTGGCGTGGAGGTGCTGCTGCGTTGGGAGCATCCGGCACTCGGTATGGTGGCGCCCAATGTGTTTATTCCGGTACTGGAAGACACCGGCCTGATCGAGCCGTTTGGCGAATGGGTGCTGCGCAGCGCCTGTCAGCAATACAAGCAATGGCTGGATGACGGTCTGGTGGGCAACGCCAGTAAAATTTCGGTGAACCTGTCGCCCCGTCAGTTCCGTCAGCGTGATCTGGGTGAGCGTATCCAGCAGGCGCTGTACGACACCGGCTTGCCGCCGGAAAACCTGACGCTGGAAGTGACCGAAAGTACCCTGATGTACAACCTCGAGCAAGGGGCCTCGATGCTCAGCGAAATGCGCTCGCTGGGGGTCAAGGTGGCCATTGATGACTTCGGCACCGGTTACTCGTCGTTGTCGTACCTGAAAGACCTGCCGATTGATTTTCTCAAGATCGATCGCAGCTTCGTCAAGGACATCGTCGATGACAAAAACGACGCTGCGATTGCCAACTCCATCATCGCTCTGGCCCACAATCTGGGCCTTAAAGTGGTAGCAGAAGGGGTTGAAAGCCAGGACATTCTGGACGCGCTGGCGTCTTTTGGCTGCGACCAGTATCAGGGTTACTTCTTTGCCAAACCGGTGTTTGCCGGTGACATTCCGGAGCTGGTTAGCCAGTGTGGCTGAGCCGAGGGCGAGCAAGCTCCGGGTTTCTGGAGCATTGCGCCGCTGACGGTTATCATCCGGTGTTTCCCAGCTCATGATGCTCGCACTATGAAACTTGCCCTGATCGTCGCCATGTCGCGCAACCACACCATTGGAATCAACAACCAGCTGCCATGGCACCTGCCGGGTGATCTGAAGTTTTTCAAAAACACCACCATGAGCAAGCCGATTGTGATGGGCCGCAAGACCTTCGAGAGCATCGGCCGCCCACTGCCGGGCCGTCCTAACATCGTGATTACCCGCAACAGCGACTTCGAAGCCGAAGGCGTTGCTGTGGTGGCCAGTCTGGAAGAAGCCATCGAGCAGGCAGCCCGTTTGACCGTGCAGGCCGATGTCGAAGAAGCCATGATTATTGGCGGTGCTGAAATTTACCGTCAGGTGCTGCCATTGGTGGATCGCATGTACATCACCGAAGTGGACGCCGAGATTGAAGGCGATGCCTTCTTCCCTGAGTTCGATGCCAGCCAGTGGCGTCAGACCGAGCGTGAATCCCACGCGCCGTGCGAGAAAAACCCGTACCCGTACAGCTTTGTAACCTACGAACGCATTCGCGACTGAGGCAACGGCACCCGCGCGCAGCAATGGCTTGATGACCCACATGGCAACAGTGTTTGTCAGCATGGGTCATCGCATCTGTGCCCGAGTGGCGTTAGCCTGACGCACATTCCCCAACGGTTTAGCTTTCTCCCCACGGTTACCCTTATGGCCAATCTGCCCCTCAAAATATTCGCTGGCAAAGATGCGTTGCAGCACATCCGTGAACACGGTCTCAAGCCTGACGATATCAAGATGATTCTGGGCGCATCCGGTGGCCCCAAGTGGTTGTCGCTGGCGGCGATGGACAAATACCTGCTGAGCGAATGGTTTGCCGACCGTCGTGAGCCGCTGCACCTGCTGGGCACCTCGGCCGGTGGCTGGCGCATGGCGTGTTACGCCCAGAACGACGCGCTGGCGGCGCATGCCCGCTTACTGGATGCCTATGTTGAGCAGCGCTATTCGGCCAAACCGACGCCGGGGGAAGTGGCGGCGGAATGCCGCCGCATGCTGGACATTTTGTTGGGTGACCACGGCCTGGAAGAAATCCTTAATCACCCGGTGATGCGCTACAACACCATGGCGGCGCGCTGCCGTGGCCTTACCGGCAGCGACACCAAGTGGCTGCAAACCGCAGGCTGGATCGGTGCGATTGGGGCCAACCTGGTATCGCGCAGCGCCATGCGGCCGTGGGTGGACCGGGTGTTGTTTCATCACCCGGACAAACCGCCGATTGACCATTTCCCGCACCTGCCTGCCCAGCAAGTGGCGCTGACGGCCGACAACCTGCACAAGGCGATTCTGGCCACTGGCGCAATTCCGCTGGTGATTTCCGGCATTCGCGACATTCATGGCGCACCGCAGGGCACCTACCGCGACGGCGGCATTACCGACTACCAGTTCGACTTGCCGGTGCTACCGGACGACGGCTTTGTGCTGTATCCGCACTATTTTGCCAAAGCCCCGAAAGGCGGTTGGTTTGATAAAAAGCTGCGCTGGCGCACGGTATCGCGGGAGCACTACCGCAAGACCATCATCATTGCGCCGTCGTGGGAATTTGCCGCGACCTTGCCCGGCGGCCATATCCCCGATCTGGAAGACTTCTACGACTTCGACAACGAACCGCGCATTCAACGCTGGCGAAAAGTGCTTGGCCAATGCGAGGTGTTGGGCGACGCGCTGGATCATATCCACAGCCAGAACCGTTGGGCCGAGGTGGCCGAACCACTGCCGTGGTGAGTTAGTCGGGCGTCTGGCGTCCGACATCCGACACCCGCCACCCCAGCCGCAGGCTGGCCTTCCTGATCACACGCCGTACAATCGTGGCCGCAGAATGTCAGCTGATAATAAAACGGATAACGATCATGAAAACCGTGTTGGAAGTCTTCAAAGCCTTCTGGGTGCTTGGCCTTACGTCGTTTGGTGGCCCGGTGGCTCACCTTGGTTATTTTCGAACCGAATTTGTAGAAAAACGCCGCTGGTTGTCGGATCAGGCCTATGCCGATCTGGTGACCTTGTGTCAGTTCTTACCCGGCCCAGCCAGCTCGCAGGTCGGTTTTGGCCTGGGCCTGATGCGCGGTGGTTTTGCCGGAGCACTGGCGGCCTGGTTGGCCTTTACCTTGCCGTCGGCGATTGCTCTGGTGTTGCTGGCGGGGTGGGCACAGGTAACTGAGTCGCCACTGTTAATCAGCCTGTTGCATGGCCTGAAAGTCGTTGCGGTAGCGATTGTGGCTCACGCAGTACTGGGAATGGCCAAAAGCCTCTGTCCGGATCGTCAGCGGGCGTCGTTGGCAGTCATCGCGGTGGCCTTTGTCTTGCTGATGGGCGGTATTGGAGGCCAGTTGGCGGCCATTGCTGTGGGCGCGATTGGCGGCTGGTGGCTGTGTAAAAACGCTGTCTCCGGTAACGGCGCCAGCCTGTCGATTGCGATTTCCCGCCCCGTTGCTCTGTTTGCTCTGCTGTTATTTGCTGCGCTGCTTTTGATCCTTCCGCTGCTGGCTTCCGGCTCTTCCCAACCGGTTTTACAGGCGTTCGACAGCTTCTACCGTGCCGGTGCGCTGGTGTTTGGCGGTGGCCACGTTGTGTTGCCATTGTTGGATGCTGAAACCGTGCAGCTGGGCCGTGTAGCCGCCGATGATTTTCTGGCCGGTTACGGTGCTACCCAGGCGATGCCGGGGCCGGTGTTTACCTTCGCAGGCTTCCTCGGTGCGGAATGGGCACAGTCTCTTGGCGGTTCTACCGCAGACGTACTGACGCTGGCTGGCATTGCGCTGATCGCCGTGTTTCTGCCGGGCTTTCTGCTCTTGATTGGTGTGCTGCCGTTCTGGGCGGCGCTGGGGCAACGCACTGGCATTCGGGCGGCCATGGCCGGTGCCAATGCAGCTGTGGTGGGTGTTTTGGGCGCGGCGCTGTATCAGCCAGTGTTTACCAGTGCGGTAACGTCTTCGGCCGAGTTGGTATTGGCACTGCTGTGTTTTGTGCTGCTGACCAGCTGGAAAGCGCCATCGTGGATGGTGGTGATTGTTGGAGCGCTGGGTGGTGTGGTAATTGGGCTGTAGCTGTAACAGCGCCAGACCAGCAGAGCGCTGGTCTGGTACAACGTTGATCGATTTGGCTTTTAACGAAGCTTCAGCCAGGTGGTTTTAAGCTGGGTGAACTTGTCGAAGGCATGCAGTGACAGGTCGCGGCCAAAACCGGACTGTTTGTAGCCTCCAAACGGTACGCTGTAATCAATGGCGTCCATGGCGTTGATGGAGACTGTTCCGGCTCGTAATTTGCCGGCAACCCGATAGGCGCAATTGATGTTATTGGTCCAGACCGACGCGGCGAGGCCATAGATGGAGTCGTTCGCCAGCTGAATGGCTTCTGCTTCGGTTTCGAAGCGCATGATGGCGGCAACCGGACCAAAGACCTCTTCGGTGGCAATCGTCATGGCTGGGGTGACGTTGGTCAGGATCGTTGGTGGCACCAGGCAATCATCTTCAGCGCCGGTGCCACCGCATGCCAGTGTTGCACCTTGCTGTTGTGCCTGTTCGATGAATCCCCGAACGCGGCTTGCATGCTGGTGGTCTATCAGGGCACCCACTTCGGTGTCAGGCTGCAGTGGATCGCCAACGACCATGGATTCTGCCTTGGCCACAAAACGCTCGACAAAGGCATCGTACACACTGCTTTCGACCAGAATGCGCGAATTGGCGGAGCAGACTTCTCCCTGATTGAAGAAAATGCCCATCGCCGCGTGTTCTACCGCCGCTTCAAGGTCACAGTCTGCAAAGATCAGGTTCGGGCTCTTGCCACCGGTCTCTGGCCATACCTGTTTCATGTTCGACTCTGCTGAATACCCCATGAACAATTTGCCCACCGCTGTTGATCCGGTAAAGGTCAGGCAGTCAACATCCATATGGCGTCCCAGCGCCTGACCAACCACTTCGCCAAGGCCTGTGACGACGTTCAGAACACCGTCTGGCAAGCCCGCTTCCTTGGCCAGTTCGGCCAGTCTAAGCGCGGTCAGTGGCGACTGTTCTGCCGGTTTGAGTACGACAGAGTTACCTGCAATCAGGGCCGGCGCGAGCTTCCAGGCGGCGATATCCAATGGGAAATTCCATGGAATAACCGCAGCGACGACGCCAACGGCTTCGCGGGTGATGGTCGCAATGTTATGGCGGTCTGTGGGGGCCACCTCGCCGTACAGTTTGTCGACGGATTCGGCATACCACTCAAAACATCCGGCGGCACCGGGAATATCCAGGTTGTAGCAATCCATCACTGGCTTGCCGACGTTAAGTGACTCCAGCAGTGACAATTCCTCGCGGTGTTTCATCATCAGGCTGGCAAGTTTGCGGATAATGGCTTTGCGTTCAGCGGGGGGGAGTTCGGCCCAGACGCCACTTTCAAACGTCGCCCGGGCGTTTTGTACCGCGGTATCAACATCGGCTGTGCTGCAGGCGGCGGTTTGGGTCAGCAACTCGCCCGTTGCCGGGTTGACGGTGTCGTAGCAAGAACCGTCGCTGGCGCTGTGATGCTGGCCGTTAATCCATGCCTGAGAGGGCAGTCGGGTGTTGGCCTGCAGGGTCAACCAGTAGTCCTTGCTGAATGAAGTCATAACGTTATCCAAAAAAGTCTTAATGTTCCGGAAACAGGCTAATTCAGCAGCAGGTTAATCTTAAATATGTTTTTGTATAACAATGAATAATTTTTTCTGATGCAGAGGTATTTGGATAAAAATATTGCTGTATCAGGTTTCCCGATACAGATCAGAAAATAAAAATATTTTAAGCGCCATTAAATTCTTTCTAGCCTGAATTCCAATGTCAGTTTGTCGTTACGAATATCTCGACGGCTTACGGATGGAATATTTATCGGTATCCAAAAATACAAGCGGGCTATGAAATGACCATCAATACAACTGAAATCGATACCTTGATTGTGGGAGGCGGGCAGGCCGGTATTGCTGTCAGTGAGCACCTTGGCAAGCAGGGTGTTCCCCATCTGATTCTGGAACGCGACCGCCTGGCTGAGCGCTGGCGCAGCCAGCGTTGGGATTCCTTGGTTACCAATGGCCCGGTCTGGCACGACCGGTTCCCGGGGCTTACCTTCGAAGATCTGAAAGGGGATGAGTTCGCGCCCAAGGAGCGGGTTGCCGATTATCTGGTGGAATACGCCGAAATGAACAAGTCGCCGTACAAAACCGGTGTCGAGGTTCAGTCGGTGGTGCGCAATGAAGGCAAGCCGGGTTTTACCGTAACAGCCAGCGATGGGGTGTACAGCGTTAACCGGGTGGTGGTTGCCACCGGTCCTTTCCAGGTTCCGTCTATTCCACCGATTGCTCCGCAGGACACACACCTGACGCAGATGCATTCCACCGGTTATTTCAATCCTGAGCAGCTCCCGAAAGGTGGTGTGCTGGTGGTGGGAGCCGGTTCTTCCGGCGTGCAGATTGCTGATGAACTGAATCGTGCTGGCAAGCAGGTGTACCTGTCTGTAGGTCCGCATGACCGTCCACCCCGTCGTTACCGTGACCGTGATTTTGTCTGGTGGTTGGGTGTACTGGGTTTGTGGGACAAGGAAGAGGTAGAAGCCGGTCGTGAGCACGTGACCATCGCGGTGAGTGGTGCTCGAGGCGGGGAAACCATCGATTTTCGTCGTTTGGCCAACGAGGGTATTCAACTGGTTGGTGTGACCGCCGAATTTGCTGACGGGCGGGTTGTGTTTAACGACGATCTGAACAAAAACATCAATGACGGTGATGCCAACTACTTTTCCGTATTGGACGCCGCCGATGCCTATATTGAGCGCAACGGCCTCGACCTGCCGGAAGAACCTCAGGCTCGTGAAGTGCTGGCTGATCCACACTGCATGACCCATCCGATTCGCGAGCTGAATCTGGCCGAAGCGGGTATTACCAGCATCATCTGGGCGACCGGCTTCAAGCAGGATTTCAGCTGGCTGCAGGTGGATGCCTTTGACGAAAACAACAAGCCAAAGCATGCCCGCGGTGTGTCGTCTGAGCCTGGAATCTATTTCGTTGGCTTGCCATGGCTGTCGCGCCGGGGCTCCACGTTTATCTGGGGCGTCTGGCACGATGCCAAGCATGTGGCTGACCACATCAAAACCCAGCGTAAATACTCGCAATACCAGTCTGGTAAACCGGCCTGATTGATGAACAAGGAGAGCACTGTGCCAACACATACTCGCATTCGTATGTTTAATACGCGCGATACCTATCCGAATCAGACGCTGGACAACGACCTGTGCCAGGCGGTCCGGGCGGGTAATACTGTTTATGTTCGGGGCCAGGTTGGTACCGACTTTGAGGGCAACCTGGTTGGACTGGGTGATCCGGCAGCACAAGCTGATCAGGCGATGAAAAACGTCAAGCAGTTGCTTGAAGAAGCGGGGTCGGACTTGTCCCATATCGTCAAGACCACGACCTACATAACGGACCCGCGCTTTCGTGAGCCGGTCTATCGCGAGGTGGGGAAATGGCTCAAGGGGGTTTTCCCCATTTCCACCGGACTGGTGGTCGCCGGTTTGGCACAGCCTCAATGGCTGATGGAAATTGATGTGATTGCGGTGATTCCGGAACAGGAGCTGGGTTGATGACGTTTTCGATTGCCGGGGTGTGCCCGGCCACTGGCATGGTGGGATGTGCGATTACATCGTCCAGTATTTGTGTTGCAAGCCGCTGCGCCTTTACCCGGGATCAGGTTGGTGTGGCATTGACCCAAAATGTCACCAATCCACTACTGGGCCCGATGGCTCTTGATTTGATGGCCTCCGGTATGGCTCCAGCGGCGGTGCTTGCACAGTTGTCGGAGGCTGACGCCAATGTTGAATATCGCCAACTGGGAGTACTCGCCAGCAATGGTGAGTCCGTGACCTTCAGTGGTTCTGAAGCACTGGGCATTCACAATACCGTAAGCGGCAACCACTGCCTGGCAATGGGCAACCTGTTGGCCAATGACGGCATCCCCCAGGCCATGGTGGATGCGTTCGAACGTGCTCAGGGGCCATTGGCCGAACGCCTTCTGACGGCGTTGGAAGCCGGCCTGGCTGCCGGTGGTGAAATGGGGCCTCTGCACTCTGCCGGGCTACAGGTCAGTGCCAATTCTGGCTGGCCAGTAGTGGACCTGCGGGTCGACTGGCACGTAGCGCCGATATCGGAGCTGCGGATGGTGTGGCAAGCCTATGAGCCCCAGCAGCAGGATTACATGACCCGCGCCGTTACCCCGGATGCCGCTCCGTCTTATGGTGTGCCTGGCGACGAGTAAGCGCCTGGTGATGTCTCGCGACGTTATTACCACAACCGGTCCGGCGCTTGCCTGACCGGTTTTTTGTTTCAGCAAGCGTCTGCTTCTGACGCTGCCTCTGGAGTATGAAATGCCTTCCGATCTGACCTACGAGATTTTGCAGCAGCTGATCTCATTTGATACCACCAGTGCCAATTCCAACCTGCAGTTGTTGGACTACATTCAGCAGTACCTTCAACGCCACGGAGTGGACAGTCATCTGGTGCACGATGACAGCGGTCGCAAGGCCAATCTGTACACCACTATTGGGCCGGACCATATTGCCGGAGTGATGCTGTCGGGGCATACCGATACGGTGCCGGTGACGGGCCAGAACTGGACGGTGCCATCCCATCAACTGACGGTCAAAACGCATGCCGACGGTGCCCGCTGGTATGGGCGTGGCACGACGGATATGAAAGGGTTTATCGCCGTGGTATTGGCTGCCGTACCGGATATGCTGGCGCAACCACTGCATACCCCCATTCATCTGGCTTTTTCCTACGATGAGGAAATTGGCTGTATTGGCGTGCGGCGCTTGATCGAAACCTTGCGGCAACTGCCCATCAAGCCCGCGATGGGCATCATCGGCGAGCCCACGAGTATGAAAGTGGTGACGGCTCACAAGGGTAAACTGGCCGCCAAAGTGACGGTCACCGGCAAGGAATGCCACTCCGGTATGGCTCCTTATGGAGTGAATGCGGTGAACTATGCCGCCAGACTGATTGTCTGGCTTGAGCAGTTGGCCTGGCAGAAGCGATCTTCGGGCCCGTTTGAATACGGTTATGAGATTCCCTACACCACGGTGCACACAGGGGTTGTGCAGGGTGGAGAGGCGCTGAACATCGTTCCCAATCACTGCGAGTTTGTTTTTGAGTTTCGCAATGTGGCGGCCGAATCTCCAAGGGACTTGCTGGCCAGCTTTCGTCGCTACGCCAGCGAGTTGGAAGCGGAAATGCGCCAGGTTGATCCAAATTGCAGGATTGATATCGCGATCACCAGCGAGTACGCCGGACTGGCCACGGCGAATGATGAAGAGGTGGTCTCCTTTGTTCAGCAGCTCACCGGTGAGGCAACCACGACGACCGTTAATTTTGGTACGGAAGGCGGGCTGTTCAGTCAGGTGCTGGGCGTACCCAATGTGGTGTGCGGCCCCGGCAGTATGGATCAGGGCCACAAACCGGATGAATACATTGAAAGCCAGCAGCTGGAAGCGTGTGAAAGAATGTTGAAGCGCTTGATTAAGCGCTTGTCTCAGCCCAACGAAGGGCTGTGACAGGCACTTTTTATCTATCTATGGTTCTGAGGCTACGGTTCTTGAGGTTGTGGTTCTTGAGATCAGCGCACCGGTCAGGCCGGTTCGCTGATCTCGGTCGCGTCTGAAACGCGGCTGGTCTCTGTCGCAAGTATCATCTCGGCCGCTTTCTCTCCAATCATGATGCAAGGGGCATTGGTGTTGCCGCTGATCAGAGTTGGCATGATGGAGGCGTCGGCGACCCGTAAACCCGTGATGCCCCGGACTTTCAGATCTGGCGTCACAACTGCCATCGGGTCGGTACCCATTTTACAGGTGCCAACCGGGTGGAATACCGTGGCAGCGTATTCACGGATGTTGTCCAGAAACTCGGCGTCGGTCTGCACCTGGCTGCCGGGCAGCATTTCCTTGCCTCTGCTGTCGTCGTAGGCGCTGTCGGCAAGTACCTTGCGGGCCAATCGCATACCTTCCGTCAGCACTTTGGCATCGTCCATATTGCTGAGGAAGTTGTAGTCCAGCTGCAGCTGACGATCCGCCCCCAGACGTAGTTCACCGATGCTTTTTGGACGCAGAACGCAGACGTGAATAGCGTAGCCGTGCCCCCACTCAAACAAGCGGCCGCGGTGGCTGCGATAACCGGGCACGTAGTGGAACTGCACGTCCGGCAATCCATCTTGGGCCAGCGGTGTCCTGAAGAAGCCACCGGCCTCTACGTAGTTGGTAGTTAGCCAGCCTTTGCGCCCAGCCAGGAAGCGGAAGGGCGACAGCAATACCTGTGGCAGCGAGCCGAGTGAAAAACCCAGTGAGCGACTGTTGTTGGAGCGCACGGTGACCAGCCCATCAAGGTGGTCCTGCAGGTTCTGCCCGACTCCGGCCAGGTCCTGTTTTACCTCGATGCCGGCAGCCTTGAGCTGGTCGGTAGGGCCAATGCCGGACTTCATCAGAATATGCGGTGACCCCAATGCTCCAGCAGACAACACGACTTCCTGATCGGCCCGGATCATGTTCATGCCATTGGCGGTGCGAATTTCCACACCCAGCACGCGCTGTTCGTCAAACAACAGGCGTTCCACTTCGACTCCGGTGCGAACCTCCAGATTCGGCCGTTGTTGCAGTACCGGGGCGACAAACGCCTGATAGCTGGACAACCGTTTGCCGTCTTTTTGGGTCAGGTTGTAAATGCCACAACCTTCCTGTTCGGTACCGTTGAAGTCGCTATTTTCCTTTACCCCCAGAGCTCTCCTGGCCGCCTCGATAAAGCGGTGAGTGAAGGGATTCGGGTCCTTTGGTTTGTCGACCAGCAGTTCCCCTTGCTGACCGTGCAGGGCCTCGCTTTGACCGAGCAGGTTGCGTTCGGATTTGCGAAACATCGGCAGGACATCCTGCCAGCCCCAGCCTGTACAACCGGAAGCTTGCCACTGGTCGTAATCGCTGGCGTGACCGCGGATGTAGATCATGCTGTTCATGGAGGCGGAACCGCCGAGGGCTTTGCCACGGGGGCAGTGCAGCTGGCGGTTGTTGAGGCGTTGCTGGGGAACGGAATAGTAATTCCAGCTATACCGAGGGCTTTTATACAGTGTAATGGTGCCGGCCGGGACTTGTACCCGCAGGCTGTTGTCGCTGCCGCCGGCTTCCAGTAGCAACACCCGGGTTGCCGGGTCTGCGCTGAGTCGGTTGGCGATAACGGAACCGGCCGAGCCAGCTCCGACAATGATGTAATCAAACGTTTCTGGCTGGCTCATGATGGCTCCCGGGAGGCTGTTGCTCGGCTTAATGAATGTCTTCGAGATCGTCGTGAAGCAGATTCATAACCCGGCGTTTGAGGGCAATAAATTCCGGCTCCATCGCCATATCGAGAGTGCGAGGGTGGGCAATGTTGACGTCGATAATCTCGCGGATATGACCCGGACGGGCACCCATCACAAATACCCGGTCACCCAGCAGAATGGCTTCGTCGATGTCGTGAGTAACAAACACCACGGTTTTTTTGCTGTGCTCCCACACTCGCAGCAGTAGCTGTTGCATTTGCAGTCGGGTTTGGCTGTCGAGTGCACCAAAAGGCTCATCCATCAGCAGAATTTTGGGATCATTGGCCAGTGCCCGGGCAATGGCGACCCGCTGTTTCATACCGCCGGATAACTGTTTGGGGTAGTTATCGGCAAAGTTTTCCAGACTGACTTCTTTCAGGTAGTGCGCGACGATACGACTGCGCTCTGCTGCTGCAATTTTTTTGCGCTTGAGACCGAACTCGATGTTTTCCCGTACCGTCAGCCACGGAAACAGGGTGTAGCCCTGAAATACCATGCCGCGATCGGGACCAGGGGCGGTGACGGTTTCACCAGCGACTTCAATTGAGCCATCGCTTGGTTGATTGAGACCGGCTGTCAGGTACAGCAGGCTCGACTTACCACAGCCCGAAGGGCCAACAATTACGGCGAACTCCTGATCGCGGACTTCCATGCAAATGTTTTCAAGTGCAGTGAACTCGCCACCTTCCGGCTTTGGAAAGCGCAGGGAGACATTGTTGATAGAGAGCTGTACCGGACGCTGTTCAGTATCGGACTCAGCGGTCGACTGAGCCACGGCTTGCAAGGTGTTCAGTTGGCCCATGCACCTAACCTCATTCGTAAAACACGGAAGAATTGATCCGTCACCAGACCCAACAGGCCAATGATGACAATGGCGAGGAAAATGATATCGACCTGGAAACCGCGCATGGCTTTCAGGCTGATGTAGCCAAGTCCACTGGACGCTGCCACCAGCTCGGCGACAACCAGATACGTCCAGGCCCAGCCAATGGTGACGCGCAGGGTATCGAGGATGCCGGGCAGTGATGCCGGCGCGATCACGTGCGTCATGATTTCCCTGCGGCTCGAACCCAGCGTATAGGCCGCCTGCATCAGATCTTTCGAAACACCGCGGGAAATATCAGCAATCATCACAAGCTGCTGGAAAAATACGCCAAAAATAATCACCGTGATGCGCTGTTCCAGACCAATTCCAATCCACAGGATGAACAGGGGAACAAAGGAGGTGACCGGCAGGTAGCGAACAAAGTTAACCAGTGGTTCGAGGAACGCCTGGACGATACGGAAACTGCCCATCATCAGGCCCAGCGGCACGGCGACCACTGAAGAAATCACAAAGCCGATAATGACGACTTCAAAGCTTGCCCAGATGTGTTCCATCAACATGCCGTTTTCAGCCAAACGCTGCCCGGCTTGGAACACTTCCAGTGGAGACGGCAAGAACATGTCCGGAACAATATCGCTGGCGGACAGGGCTACCCAGCCCAGGATAACCAGTGCCCAACCTATAATGCCGGTGGAAAGGATGAGCTGCCGAGGCAGCTCCTCCCGTGGAGACAGACAGGCATTCAGTACGCCTTTTTGCTGTGCCATCTTGTCTGTCCTCACTCAATGAACGCCGTGGTGACCAGTTGGTCGTAGGTGACATTCAGCTCAGTGCCTTGTAGCTTGCTCCAGGTTTCGTTGGCGGTGCTGATCAACTGTTTGATATCGCCACCCAACAGCTTTTCATTCATGGCCTTGTCGTAGAAGCGTACGTTTGCTGCCGCTTCGGCAAAGTCTTTCGGGTCAGACAGGTAGCCACCCACACCCTTGGCCATGATCTCGTAGGCCTTCTGAGGATGTTGTTTGGTGTATTCCACCGCGCGATAGATGCCGTCGACCAACGCTTCGACATCTTCTGGCTGGTTCTTGATTACGTCACAGCTCAGCGCCACCACATCGACGATGACCCCCGGGGTTGCTGCACTGTCGACGAGCACTTTGCCGGTGTGCCTGGATTTGGCCATAGACAGGTTGGGTTCCCAGGTTACGGCTGCAGGAATACGGCCAGCCATGAAAGCACTAGCGGCGTCATCTGCGGTCATGTTCTGGACTTTCAGATCAGACATGGACATGCCGTTCTGTTTCAGCAGGTAGGACAGCCAGAACTGGGAAACAGAGCCTTCGTTTACAGCAACACGTTTTCCTTTCAAATCGGCGATGGAGTTCACGTCATCGCCTACCAACAGGCCGTCGCCACCGTAGCTTTCATCCAGAGCCACAACGGACTGGAAACAGAATTTAGGGCGGTACTTGAGGATTTCATCGACGGTGGATGCGGAACCGTCCAGATGGCCAGAGGCCTGGGCTGCCATGTACATGGAGGCCTCTTCGATAACCTTTAGATCGACATCGAGGCCTTTTTCCTTGAAGTAGCCAAGATCCCGAGCCAGGTACAGGGTGCCGTAGCCGACCCAGGTGGTGTGACCAATCGACAGTTCGCCGGCGCTGGCAGCAGTACCAGTCAGCATGGCGATGCTGGCAGCCAGCAGGGTGCCGGTGCTTTTACGACGTATTGCGGATATGGCGTTTTTAATCTGCATGTGAGTACCCATCGGTTAACTGAACCAAGTGTTATGGACGCTATGAATAACTCGTGCAGAGCTGTGCAGGGTTATTCATAGGCCCCTTATGTGTTGGATAAAAGTTAATCGTCAGCAGAGGGTATTCATCAATTATATTTTTCCTTATGTCTGGATCACATTTTATTATCCAGACATAAATGTTTCGTGCTGGTGCAGGCTATAAAAAAGCGCCTCAAATATGGGCGCTTTGGGGTTTGGATAGATAGCTTTTTTCGTTAATGAGGCCGGATGTTTGGAGTTTCCAATTCGCTCTTCGGGAGATATGCGTGACTGTTGTCATGACTATTGGCGCTCATATACTCGCGAACATACTGTTTGATGTCGTCGATAAAGGCTTCTGCAGCGGGAGTGCTGATCGCTTCTTTCAGTCGTGCGATCCCCAGTTTCAGCGGTACGACGGAGTCACTAATCGGCAGCGTCACCAGCTGATCACCGGTATTGTCTGAGATGGGCATATTCAGCAGAGAGTAGCCCAGGCCATTGGCAACCATACCCCTCACCATGCTGAGTGAGTGTGTTTTGTAGGCGCAATTTGGGTTCAGGCCCTGCGAGATAAACAACGACATGAAATATTGTTGGCTAACTGGCCAATCCAGCATGACCAGTGGGTGTTCAGCGAGCTCTGCCATAGATACAGAAGATTTGTCTGCCAGCGGGTGGTCGCTGCTGACAGTAGCGTAGGGGGGCAACGAAGCCAACGCTTCAAATTCAATGTTCGCTGGTAGCTCCATGTCGTAGGTAATACCCAGCTCGTAGTCACAATTCTGCAGCCCTTCTATAAGGTTTTTCTGGTGCAGTTCACGGCAGTCGATATTCACCGCCGGGTACTTATGCATATAGCTCTTGATGATCTGTGGCAGCAATGCACCTGTGAGTGTCGGGAAGCCCGCTACCCTCAGAGAGCCGGTGATTTCGGTACTCAGGCTGCTGGCGAACTGCGCCAGACTTTCCGCTTCCTGTAACAAACCTCTGGCTTTTCGGTAGAACTCCATGCCTTGTGGTGTGAGGCTCAAGCCCTGGGCATGGTGTCGAATAAAGAGCTTCAGGCCGGTTACATCTTCCAGGTGCAGGATGGCGGATGAAATGGATGGCTGGGATACATAAAGAATCTCGGCTGCCTTGGTCACACTCTGGTGCTCTCCGGCGACAGCAAAATAACGTAGCTGTTTGAGAGTGAAGTTCATTGCTTTCATTTGTCAGTCTCCTGCTGCTGTCTGTGTTGTTTTGGCTCTGGACGTTTCGCGTCAGGAAAAGCTGATACAGACGAAGAATTGGATTTGATTTTCTTTAGCACACATCGGGCCATGGTCAGTTGAATAACTTTTTCTAATCCAGTGCTTTTGAACATGCGATAAAGCAGCAAATGCTTCTTTGATATGTTGAAACCGTTGAATTTGAATAAGTGACTGGCCAACCGGCATCCGGGGGGCACTGCTGGAGCATGGGATGAGCACAATTATTTACCCGATTACCAACCTGAAAACCGGCACAGACATGTCTGTGGTGCGTGGCGAGGGGGTCTATGTATACGATGACCAGGGCAAACAATATCTGGAAGGGATGTCGGGCCTGTGGTGTACCGCCCTTGGTTATGGCAACCAGGAGTTGGTGCAGACTGCAGCGCAGCAGATGACCGATTTGTCCTACAGTTCCATGTTCTTTGGCAAAACTCACCCTGTTGGTGAGGCGCTGGCGGAAAAGCTGGCGGCGATGGCCCCGGTCGAGCGTCCGCATATGTTCTTCGGCAATTCCGGCAGCGACGCCAATGACACTCAGCTGAAAATCCTGCGTTACTACTTCAATGCCATTGGCAAACCCAACAAGAAAAAGGTGATTGCCCGACAGCGTTCCTATCACGGCATTACAATGGGATCAGCCTGCTTGACCGGCCTGGAAGTGAACCACACCAATTTCGATCTACCGGTGGAAGCTCTGGGCATCTTGCGGACTGATGCACCGTTCTACTATCGGGATCGGCTGGAAGGAGAAACGGAATCACAGTTCGTTGACCGGATTCTCGGCAATCTGGAAGCGATGATTGTGCGTGAGGATCCGGAAACCATTGCCGCCTTCATTGCAGAGCCGATTACCGGTGCCAGTGGTGTGATTGTGGCGCCTGATGGCTATTACCAGAAGTTGCGAGCGCTGCTGGCGAAATACGACATTTTCTTTATCGCCGACGAAGTGATTACCGGGTTTGGTCGTACGGGCAATGCGTTTGGCTGTGAAACCATGAGCATTGGCGCACCGGACATGATGAGTGTGGCGAAACAGTTGTCATCGGCCTACCAGCCCATCAGTGCTGCCATTGTGCGTGGCGATATCTACGATGCCTTGGTGGAGCCAAGCAATCGCATCGGTGTTTTCGGCCACGGCTATACCTATTCGTGTCACCCGGTTGCGGCGGCGGTTGCATTGAAAACCCTGGAAATCTACGAGCGCGATAACATCTTCGGAATTGCGGCTGAAACCGGTGATTACTTCCAACAACAGCTAAAGACATTTGCAACGCATTCCATTGTCGGTGAAGTACGTGGCCGCGGTTTGATGGCGGCGGTTGAATTACAGAACCATGCCCGTGGAGAGGCTTTCCCGTTAGCGGTGTCCGACTTTCTGCGCCGAGCCTGTCTTGAGGAAGGATTGATTCTGCGAGATGTGGGGACTGCAATTGCCTTCTGCCCCCCGCTGATCATTACCCGCACTCAGATTGATGACTTGCTGGCGAGGTTCGGTCGGGCATTGGATAAAACCGCTGCCTGGGTTGAGCAGGAAGGCTTGCTTTAAGCAGCTGCGACATGGATTACGGAGTCCATGTCGTAGAGTGTGGATAAGTTTTTTATTTCCCAAAGTGCACTTACGGTGGTTTTCATCACCGTATGTGGCTTTCTCATTGACGCTTTACGGCGTCTCAATCGACTGTTCAGTCTGATAATCCGGTTCCGCCAAACCACCACCTAACACCCGGTACAGGGTGATGCGGTTTTGCAGCTCTTCCAGTTGGGCGCTGATCAGGCTTTGCTGGGCCGAGTAGTAGGTGCGTTCGCTGGTCAGTGTGTCCTGAAAGCTGTCGACGCCAGCTTCATAGCGTTTCATCGACAGTTCATAGCTGCGTCCGGCCGAGCTGGCGTAGTCGCGTTGGGCATCCAGTTGATCCTGCATGGTGGCGCGACGGGCGAGGGCATCAGCGGTTTCCTGAAACGCGGTTTGCAGCGTGTATTCGTAGGTCGCCAGATACTTCTGCCAATTGGCTTTGGCGGCTTCCAGATCGGCGTCTTTACCACCCCAGTCGAAGATGTTCATGCTCAGGCTGGGTGCCACGGTCCAGATGGTGGAGGCGCCACCGGTAAACAGGTTCGACAGTGCCGCGCTGGCAACACCACCAGTGGTGGTCAGCGTCAGCGACGGGAAGTAAGCCGCCCGGGCAGCACCAATGTTGGCATTAGCCGACTTCAGGGTGTGTTCAGCGGCCAGTACGTCCGGGCGCAGTAACAGCACATCAGAGCTGAGGCCGGTAGGCACATCCGCGACCAGTTGGGCGGTGGTCGGCAAGGCCGTTGGCAGCAGCGATTCATCGAGGTTGGAACCGACCAGCAGCCAGAGGGCGTTTTTGTCCTGCGCCACCTGATTGGTGTAGCTGGCAATGTCAGTGCGAGCACTGTGGTAGGTGGTTTCGGCCGAGGCCAGATCAACCCGTGAGTCGACCCCCAGATCCAGCCGCTTGGCGGTGATGTCCATCGCCCGCTTGGCATTCTCGGCGGTTTCTTGCGCCAGTTGCAGCAGGTTCTGGTCGGACGCCAGAGTCAGCCATGCATTGGCGGTTTCGGCAATCAGGGTAATGCGAGCAGCACGGGCGGTTTCAGCGCTGGCGTAGTAGCTTTCCAGCTGCACATCGGTGAGGTCGCTGTTTTTGCCAAACAGATCGATCTCGTACGAACTGAGGCCGCCGCTGGCTTCCCAGCTGCTGCTGACACTGCCATTCGAGCGTGAGCGATTACCGCTGACGCCCACATCCAGCGCCGGGTATTGGTCGGCTGATTGGCCGCGATAGGCGGCACGGGCGGCGGCAACATCCGCCACGGTGGCGCGCAGGTCGCGGTTATTGGCCAGTGCCAGCGCAATCACCTGGGTCAGGCGTTCGTCCTGAATAAAGTCTTGCCACGGCAGTTCGCGGGCCGACTTCAGATTGGCTGCGCTGCTATTGCTACCGTCGGACGGCAGTTGGGCTGGCACTGGCGCATCCGGGCGCTGATAGTCAGGGGCCATGCTGGCGCAACCGGCCAGCATCACAGTGGCCAGCGCAGCGGCCAGGGCTTTGGGGTAAAAACGGCTCGTGCTCATGCCTGCGCTCCTGTGTTGGCATTGCTGTCAGTGTTGTCTTCGTCATCACCTGCGTGCTTCTCGCGGGACGGGAACAGGCCCCGTACCAGCACGAAGAACAGTGGCACAAAGAAGATCGCCAGTACGGTGGCAGTAAAGGTACCGCCGACGATGCCAGTACCAATGGAGATACGGCTGTTGGCACCGGCACCGCTCGACAGTGCCAATGGCAGGGTACCGAAGATAAACGCCAGCGAGGTCATCAGAATCGGGCGCAAGCGCATGAAGGCAGCCTCTACCGCTGATTCAATCAGGCCCTTGCCTTTCATGTAGAAGTCTTCGGCGAATTCCACAATCAGAATGGCGTTCTTGGATGCCAGACCAATGGTGGTCAGCAGCGCCACCTGGAAGTAGATATCGTTTTCCAGACCACGGAAGGTCGCTGCCAGCACGGCACCCAGTACGCCCAGCGGCACTACCAGAATCACCGCAAACGGTACCGACCAGCTTTCATACAGCGCGGCCAACGCCAGGAATACCACCAGAATCGAAATACCGTACAGCATGGTGGATTGACCACCGGCCAGACGTTCCTGATAGGACAAGCCGCTCCATGAACCGGTGACGCCTTCACCAAGGTCATTGGTAAGCGCTTCCATTTCGTCCATGGCGTCGCCAGAACTCATGCCGTTGGCGGCCGAACCCTGAATTTCATAGGAAGCCAGACCGTTGTAGCGGCTGAGGGTTTGCGGGCCGGAATCCCAGCTGACAGAGGCGAAGGAGGAGAACGGCGTCATCTCGCTGTCGCCGCCACGAACGAACCAGTACTGCAGGTCGTCCGGCTTGGAGCGGTATTCACCGGCACCTTGCACGTACACCTTCTTGACCCGGCCGTTGTCGATAAAGTCATTCACGTAGCTGCCTGCCCAGGCGGTGGACAGGGTGCTGGAAATATCTGACAGACCGACATCCAGAGATACCGCCTTGGCCTGATCGATATTCACACGCAGCTGCGGCGTATCGCTCAGAGAGCCCATGCGCATGCCGGTGATCTTGTCGCTTTGCTGGGCGTTTTGCATCAGCTGGTTCTTGAACTGCAGCAGTTCGTCACGGCTGGTGCCAGCGGTGGCCTGCAGCTCGTAGGTGAAACCATTACTCTGGCCCATGCCCTGAATCGCTGGTGGCGACATGGCGAAGAAGCTGGCGTCACGAATCGACGACAGGTTCATGGTGGCGCGGTTGGAAATGGCGGTGGCAGAGTCTTCTTCGGCGGTACGCTCGTCCCAGTCTTTCAGGGAAACGAACGCCATACCGGTATTCTGGCCGGTACCCGAGAAGCTGAAACCGGAGATGGTGAAGACGTTGTTGACGTTGTCTTTTTCGTCGTTGAGGTAGTAGTCCTCGATCTCGCGGGCAACGTCGGAAGTACGTTTCAGGGAGGCACCGGTTGGCAGGTTGAACATCGCCATGGTTTCGGCCTGATCTTCAGAAGGCAAGAAGCCGGTTGGCAGCTGCACCAGTGAGTAACCCAGTACACCAACAATGGCGCCGTAAACAATCATCCAGCGCAGTGGCTTGCGCACAAAGCTGGCCACACCGCCCTGATACTTGCTGGTCATGGCGTCGAACTTGCGATTGAACCAGCCGAAGAAGCCGCGCTGTTGGCCGTGTTCACCGGAGCCTGCTTTCAGCAGGGTGGCACACAGGGTTGGGGTCAGCGTCAGGGCCACAATCACCGACAGGATCATCGACGACACAATGGTCACCGAGAACTGGCGATAGATCACCCCGGTGGAGCCGCCAAAGAAGGCCATTGGCAGGAACACCGCCGACAGCACCACGGCGATACCGACCAGAGCCGAGCTGATTTCTTTCATCGATTCGATGGTCGCCTTGCGGGCCGACAAGCCTTTTTCAGCCATTACCCGCTCGACGTTTTCGACCACCACGATGGCGTCGTCCACCAACAAACCAATCGACAGCACCAGTGCCAGCATGGTCAGGGTGTTGATGGAGTAGTCGAAGATTTCTAGTACCCCGAAGGTACCCAGCAATACCACCGGCACGGCGACGGCAGGCACCAGCGTGGCGCGCCAGCTACCGAGGAACAGGTAGATCACCGCGATCACCAGAATGATGGCTTCAAACAGGGTGTGTTCCACTTCTTCAATGGAGATCTTGATGAAGTCGGTGGAGTCTTTCGGGTAAGCGATGTCCCAGCCGTCGGGCAGGTTTTTCTTGATGTCGGCGAAGGCTTCTTTTACTGCGGTGGCGGTATCCAGTGCGTTGGCGCCCGGAGCCAGCATCACCGCCATACCGGAAGCCGGGTGGCCGTTCAGACGGGCTTCGTAGCTGTAGCTTTCACTGCCACGCTCAACCTTGGCGACATCGCCCAGCGTTACCAAAGCGCCGCTGCTGTCGCTTTTCAGAATGATGTCGCGGAATTGATCGGCGGTTTGCAGCATCGATTGCGCAGTGACGGTGGCGTTCAGTTCCTGCCAGTCCGGTGCGGGCTGGGCGCCAATATTACCGGCGGCAATCTGGGTGTTCTGGGCCTGAATGGCGGAGGTCACATCGGAGGTCATCAGGCCGTAGTTAGCCAGTTTGACCGGGTCGAGCCAGATACGCATGGCGTATTCGGCGCCGAACACCTGAGTACTGCCAACACCGGTAATACGGGCAATGCTGTCCTGCAGGTTGGAAGCGATGTAGTCGGAGATGTCGTAGCCTTTGGCCTGATCGTTCTTGTCGTAGATCGACGCAATCAGCAGGAACGAGGTTTGGGAGGACTCAACGGTGACGCCGTTGTCCTGCACTGCATCAGGCAGACGCGAGGTAATTTGCGAGACCTTGTTCTGCACCTGTACCTGGGCAATGTCCGGGTCGGTGCCCTGCTCGAAAGTGACATTGATGCTGGCAGAGCCCGAAGACGAGCTGGACGAGCTGAAGTACAGCAAGCCATCGAGGCCCGTCAGCTGTTGTTCAATGATCTGGGTAACGCTGTTTTCAACGGTTTCAGCCGAGGCACCGGTGTAGGTGGCGCTGATGCGTACGGTCGGTGGCGCAACGTCCGGATACTGGGCGATCGGCAGCGACAGGATCGACTGCAGACCAAACAGCATGATGATGATGGAGATCACCCATGCAAAGACGGGGCGATTGATAAAGAAATTGGCGATCATGGCTTAGCCTTCTCCCGCAACCTGGTTAACGGAAGAGTCGTCACTCGCCAGTGATGGCACCTGATCGTCGTTTTGGCCTGTGATCCCGAGCTTGATGGAACCGTCTTTCTGCACACTTACTTTTACAGGCTTCACTTCAGCGCCTTCGGATACCTTGCCGGTGCCTTCCACAATCAGCTTGTCACCTTGTTCCAGACCAGACGAAATCAGCCACTGGTTCTTGATAGCACGGTCGGTTTTGACGGTACGTTTTTCAACCTTGTTGTTGGCGTTTACCACCAGAGCGGTGGCATTGCCCATCGAGTCGTGGGCGATGCCCTGCTGCGGTACCAGAATGGCGTTCTGGTTTACGGCGTCTTCAACCACTGCACGCACAAACATGCCCGGTAGCAGCACGCCATCGGGGTTCGGGAACTCGGCACGCAGGGTAACGGAACCGGTGTCTTCATCGACTGCCACTTCACGCACTTTCATCTTGCCCTGGTAGTCGTAGGTCGAGCCGTCTTCCAGCACCAGACTGACGTCGGCGTTGCCGCCTTCAATACCGGACTGCTTCAGCAGCTTGCGCAGTTTCAGCTGGTCGCTGGAAGACTGGGTCATGTCGACGTACATCGGGTCCATGGTGCTGATGGTCGCCAATGCGGTGTCTTGCGAGGCCGACACCAGTGCGCCTGGTGTCACACTCGACAGGCCAATACGGCCGGAAATCGGAGCGCTGACCTTGGTGTAGCCAAGGTTGATCTGAGCGGTTTGCAATGCTGCCTTGGCGCTTTCGAGATCGGCCTGGGCTTCCAGCCAGCTGGCGTGGGCGTCATCGGCTTCCTGCTGGGAAATGCCCTGGATCTTTACCAGCCCGGCATAACGCTCGTCAGTCAGACGGGCCGACTCCAGCGCGGCTTCGGCGCTTTTCAACGTTGCCTTGGCGGTTTGTAGTTCAGCCTGATAGGTCGCCGGATCAATCTGGTACAGCACGTCCCCCGCGTTCACCTCGCTGCCTTCCTCAAACAGGCGCTGCTTGATAATGCCACCGACCTGAGGGCGAATTTCCGAACTTTGTGACGCCACTGTACGACCCTTCAGCTCACTGGTGAGGCTGACGCTTTGGGGCTGGATTTCAATGAAGCTGACTTCAGTGGCTGGGCGCGCTTGCTGAGCGGCGGCGGAATCCGCAGATTCCGATTGGCAGCCTGCCAGCGCTGTGACAACAGCAAGACCAGCGATGGAACGGATGAGGGCTTTCATTGGGCAGGTCCTCTGTCGATTGGGGACAAGAATTAGGTGGTACAAATAACCGGGATTGGTTTCTTTTTTGAAACAAATTGTCGTCAAAAATGGGTTATTTGCCGAAATTATGGGTTGATTGTTGCTTTTTTACGGTTAAAAACGGGTTGACGCGATGTTAACTCTGGATGTCTCTGCGTTTGCATCGAACGGCCATTGGGGAAGAGGGAATCCGCGATCCATCGCCGCTGAAACGCCTTTTGGCAGGGCGTTTGCGCCTGACTTTCAAGTGTACTCAGGGTGTTTTACAGACCCGTTGCAAAGGCAAAAATACGACAGCAATTTGTCAGTGATTGTCAGTTTCCGAAATGGAAACCAGCAACGTCGATGATCAGAGCTATTTCGGCTGTTTCTGGCGGTGCTTGAAGAACGGCCGGGCGCTTTGCCAGAGATTAAAGCCGACGCTGGCAGACCAGTGTTTGGCTTGCTGTTTTGCGTCTGACTCCGTCACCGTGGCAGATGTTCCGTCGGTATGGTCGACACTGTGGGCTTTGCGGGCCCAGACGATCCAGTTGCCGTCTTTGGTGGTGGCGTGCAGTACCTGATCGAATTGGCGCTTCAGGTGATTCAGCCAGTCGGCCTGATCACGGTGTTCGCGCCACAGATTCAGCACCAGCCAGCCCGCTGGCTTGAGGTGGCGATGACAGCGATCGAGAAAGAGCGTTTGCAGTTGCTGCTGGTCGAGCCCGTCGGACAGAAACAGGTCCGACATCAGCCAGTCGCACTGGCCTGCTTCGGCGTCGTCGAGCCAGGCACCGGCATCGCCGGTATGGATGTGCAGCCGCGGGCTGCGTGGCAGTTGAAAATACTGCCGTGCTACCTGTACCACGGCGGGCCGCAGTTCAGCGACGTCGATCTGACAGCCGGGCAGCAGTTCATGCACGGTGTGGGGCAAGGAGCCGCCACCCAGCCCGAGCATGGTCATGCGGCGGGGGGCTTGCTCGCCAAACATCAGCAGGCTGGCCAGCATGGCGCGGCTGTAGTCATGTTGCAGTTGCAGCGGCTTGTGTTTCAGCTGGCAGCTTTGTTCGTCGGCGGTACCAAAGCTGAGGTAGCGTTTGTTACCGTCATCGAACACCTGGATCATGCCCCATTCGTCGGAGCGGCGGTGGATTTCAAAATGCAGCAGAAACCATTCACTGGCTTTCATGGATGGCTCACAGCAGGTTTTTCAAAAACACCTTGGAGTTACGCTGGAAGTTGTAGAGCTTCTGGCGTTCTTCCGGCAGGTCTGTCACTGCACCCGCCACAAAGCCCTGTTCGATGAACCAGTGGGCGGTGCGGGTGGTGAGGATAAACAGTTGTTTGTACTGCCGGCGGCGGGCTTCCTGTTCCAGCTGTTCCAGCAGTTGTTTGCCGCGACTGCCGCCCCGATAGCTGGGGTGTACGGCAACACAAGCCAGTTCAGCACGGTCTTCCGAATACGGATAAAGCGCCGCGCAGGCGGTGATCATGCCGTCGCGTTCAATCACGTGGAAGCGGCTGATTTCGGTTTCCAGCAACTCGCGTGAGCGGCGCACCAGAATGCCGGCGTCTTCCAGTGGTTTCAGCAATTCCAGAATGCCGCCGACGTCTTCAATACGCGCGGCGCGCAGCTGGTCGTAGGGGTCCTGGGTCACCATGGTGCCCTTGCCTTCACGGGTGAACAGCTCTTCCAGCATGGCGCCGTCGTTGAGGTAGCTGACCAGATGCGCACGAGGAACACCGGCGATCACGGCTTTCAGCGCCGCTTCGGCATGATGACGGGCTTCGCCGTCGAACTGGCCGAGGTACTGTTGCAGTTCGCCACAGGTGACTTCATGCAGGGTTTCGCCGTTATCTGCGAGGCCATCATGGCCGCCCATCAAAATCAGTTTGTCGGCCCGCAGGCTGATTGCCGCTTGCTGGGCAACGTCTTCCACCGCGAGGTTGAACACCTCGCCGGATGGCGAATAGCCCAAACAGGACAGCAGCACCACGTTACCGGCACTGAGCAGGTCCGTAATGGCGGCGTGGTCAATACGGCGTACTTCGCCGGTGTGCTGAAAGTCGACGCCGTCAATCACGCCCAAAGGCCGTGCAGTCACAAAATTTCCACTCACCACCCGCATGCGGGCACCGTGCATCGGCGTATTCGGCAAACCGACCGACATGTGCGATTCAACGTCGGCTTTGACATACCCCACCGCCGCTTTCACAGCCGTCAGCGCCTGGGCATCGGTAATGCGCAGGTCGTTGTGAAACGCGCTTTTGGCTCCCAATCGTCGCAATGCGGTGTTGATCTGTGGACGGGCGCCATGGATCAGTACCAGACGCACGCCAAGGCTGTTCAGCAGGGCGATGTCTTGTACCACATTGGTGAAATTGGGATGTGCGATGGCGTCGCCTTCAAACATCACCACAAACGTCTTGCCGCGGTGGGCATTGATGTAAGGGGATGACTGGCGAAACCACTGCACATACGCGGTGGTGTCAGTGCTCAACTCGGGTTCTCATGTTGGTGTGGGTTAAAAACTGGCCTGAATTTAATCACGCAGCGTGGTTCGTCACCAGTGTTTGCCACACCGACCGCAAGCAGGGTGGCGGTCGGTGTGATGTGCTTGCTCAGCTGGCGTCTACGCAGAAACGCTGAATCAGCGAGCGCAGCAGCTCAACGCAGGGTTCGATCTGGTCGATGGCAATGAACTCATCCACCTGGTGGGCCTGATCAATGCTGCCCGGCCCCAGCACGATGGTTTCAAAGCCCAGTGCCTGCAAAAACGGCGCTTCGGTGGCAAAGGCCACAGCTTCGCTCTGGTAGCCGGTGAGGCGTTCGGCGGCTTCCACCAAAGCACTGGTTTTGGCGGTTTCGAATGGCTCGACGCCCGGGAACAGGGTTTCCAGCTCAAACTCGACCTTGTTCTGCTCGGCGATCGGGTTCAGCCGTTGACGGATCTGTTCGCGCAGGTCGTCGTTGCTCATGCCCGGCAGGGCACGTAAGTCGAACGCCAGTTCGCAGCTGCCACAAATACGGTTGGGGTTGTCGCCACCGTGGATACAGCCGAGGTTCAGGGTTGGCACCGACACGGCAAAATGGGCGTTGCTGTAGTTGCGTTGCAGCTCGCCGCGCAGGTTGCGCAATTCGCCAATCACATCGTGCATGGCATCAATGCTGTTGATGCCCAGATCTGGGTTGGACGAGTGCCCGGCCTTGCCGGTCAGGCGCACGGTTTCCATGATGATGCCCTTGTGCATGCGGATCGGACGCAGGCTGGTCGGCTCACCGACGACGGCATAGCGGCCTTTGACCTTGCCCTGTTCTGCCAGCGCCCGTGCACCGGTCATGGAGCTTTCTTCATCGGCGGTGGCCAGCACCATCAATGGCTGCTTGAAGTCGCCGGCCTTGAACGCCTGTACGGCTTCGATCACCAACGAGAAAAAGCCCTTCATGTCGCAGGTGCCAAGGCCGTAATACTTGCCGTCGCGCTCGGTCAGGGTAAACGGATCGGAGGTCCACTTTTCCGGGTTGCAAGGCACGGTATCGGTGTGGCCGCTAAGCACCAGACCGCCGTCGCCCTTGCCCATGGTAGCCAGCAGATTGGCTTTGCCCGGCTCGCCGGCAATCGGCAGCACGTCGACCTCGAAACCGAGGGCCTCAAACCATTCCGCCAGACTGTGGATAACGTCCATGTTGCTGCGATCGTACTGCGGCAAGACCGAGCTGATGCTGTTCTGGCTGATCAGGGTGGACATGGATTCGACGATGGAAGGAAGTTTTTTGACAGAAGTCGACATGCGGCACGGACCTTGAGCTTGCGCTCTATGTATGGGGTCACGACAATAGCGCCATGACCTACGAAATCGAACTCAAATTGCGCTTCGAGCCACAACAGGCTGACCTGCTGTGCCAGGCGCTGGATCAGCTGGCTGGCAGCAGCCAACAATTCACGCTGAACAACAGCTACTATGACACGCCGGATGCGCGACTGTCGCGTGCTGCCTGCGCCCTGCGTATTCGCCAGAAAGGCGACTCGTTTGAGCAAACCCTGAAGACCCGTGGCGACAGCCAGGGCGGCCTTACCCGTCGTCGTGAATGGAACTGGCCGTTGGCCTCGGCGCAGCTCGACGAACAGCTGTTAGGCTCGGACGAGGTGCAGGCTTGCTGGCCACAGGACGTTGCGGTTGCCGACCTGATTCCGCTGTTTGCAACCAACTTCGAGCGTCGCCGTTGGCTGTGGCAGCAAGGCGACAATCGGGTTGAACTGGTGATGGACCGTGGCGCGGTTCTGGCCGCGGAACAGCAGCAACCACTGTGCGAACTGGAGCTGGAATTGTTGCAGGGCGATGCCGCGTGCCTGTGGCCACTGGCGCAGTCGTTGTGCCAGACGTTGCCGCTGTGGCTCAGTGATATCAGCAAGGCCGAACGTGGCTTTGCACTGGTTGGTATGGGGCGGGCCTGGCAACCCAAAGCGGATGCCTTGCTGGCCGAGGCGTGCGATAGCGCCGAGCTACTGACGGCGTTGCAGCACAATTTTGAGCACCTTAAACGGGCCCTTGAGCAGAGTCTCTGGCTCGAGCAACCGGCCGCAGTACAGGAAGCAGCACCGGAAACAACACTAGAAGCAGCGGTAAATGCCGCAACCGACTCGCTGGCGCTGGCGGCGCTGAAGTTACTGCCACTTAGCCAGCGGTTACAGACCCAACTGGCCAGCGATGGTGCCGTTGCACTGACCAAATTGGGACAGACGTTGGTTTCTGAACTGCTGGTCATTGCATTGACCGTCAGGTCAGCCGCATCATCTGCTGCGGTTTCCGACACTATGGCCAAAAATGGTGCAGAAAAATTACTGCAGTGGGGAGAATTGTTATTCAATCTTCACACTCAGCCAGCAGAATCCGCTGCCCCGCGGCTGACAGCCGCTGCTCCGACCCTTGATCCCGCGCTGGATCAGTTGGTGCAACAGCTGGCTGCGCTAACATTGGCACAGAATCCGCTGGATAGCTCAGCAGTTACAGACGCTGATACAGAAGCGGATACCGATCGGTTGCCATGGTCGTCAATACAGCAATGGTATGTTGGTATTCAGGCCGCGAACACACCATGATGCCGCCGCTTGACGGCCCGCTTGCAGTCACAGGAGAACATTCATGCAGTCCAGCTCAGATCGACGCCTGACCCTGTCGGGGTTATTGGAGGATATGCGCCGGTCTGCCCTGCTGACGCCGGAAGACTACGAGCAGGCTCTTGGCACCCGTCGACAGGACGGTGAGGCCGACCTGCACCCGCTGACCTTCATTGCCCGCCAGAATCTGGCCGACGCCCGTCAGCCCGGCAAACAGCTGACGGAAGATCGTTTGTGTGAATGGCTGGCAGAGCAACATCAGCAAACGTTTTTTGCCATCGATCCGCTCGAAATTGACGTCAGTGCGGTTACCGACGTGATGTCCTACGCGTTTTCGGAACGCCACCGCATTCTGGCGGTCAAGGTCACCGCTGACGAGGTGTGGGTGGCTTCTGCCGAGCCGCAGGTCAGTGGCTGGATTTCCGACGTTGAGCACGTCTCGCGGCGGATGGTGAAACGGGTGATCAGTTCGCCCAGCGCCATCGAACGCTACCGGGTCGAGTTCTACCAGCTGGCCAATTCGGTCAGTCGGGCACGAGGGGACCATCAGGGCAGCAGTGCGGTCCAGAATCTGGAATCCATGCTCGACCTTGGCAAGGCGCGGGCGCCGGATGCCAACGACGAGCACATCGTCAACATCGTTGACTGGTTGCTGCAATACGCCTTCGATCAGCGCGCCAGTGATATTCACCTCGAGCCGCGTCGTGACGTTGCCCATGTGCGCTTCCGGATCGATGGGGTACTGCACAATGTGTACGAGTTGCCTGCTCAGGTGGGCAATGCGGTGGTGGCGCGACTGAAGTCACTGGGACGCATGAACATCGCTGAAAAGCGCAAGCCCCAGGACAGCCGCCTGAAAACCCGCACACCTGCGGGCGAGGAAGTGGAACTGCGTTTGTCGACCTTGCCGACCGCCTTTGGCGAGAAGATGGTGATGCGTATTTTCGACCCCTCGGTGCTGGTACGCAGCTTTAACGAATTGGGGTTTGGCAAGGAAGACCAGCGTCGCTGGCAGCAGATGGTGGGTAATAACCACGGCATCGTGTTTGTCACCGGCCCAACCGGTTCCGGTAAAACCACCACGCTGTATTCGACCCTCAAGCAGCTGGCAACACCACAGGTGAACGTCTGCACCATTGAAGACCCGATCGAAATGGTCGAGCCGTCGTTTAACCAGATGCAGGTGCAAAGTGGCATCGACCTGACCTTTGCCAGTGGGGTGCGGGCATTACTGCGTCAGGACCCGGATATCATCATGGTGGGCGAGGTGCGGGATCTGGAAACGGCCGAAATTGCCGTACAGGCGGCCTTGACCGGCCACCTGGTTTTGTCGACCCTGCACACCAATGATGCACCGTCGGCGTTTACCCGTTTGCAGGAACTGGGATTGCCCGCCTACCTGATTCGCTCCAGCGTACTGGGGGTGATGGCGCAGCGACTGGTACGAACCCTGTGTCCGCATTGCAAGCAGAAGCAGAAAACCGACGAGACGGTGTGGAAACAGCTGACCGCGCCCTGGTTGGTGAAAACCCCCGAATACGTTTACGTTGCCGGAGGCTGTCTGGAGTGTCGCAACACCGGTTACATGGGCCGCATGGGCATCTACGAAGTGATGCCAATGTCGGAAAGTCTGGAGCCTTTGGTGAACGAGGCGACCGACCAGATCAAGCTGCGTCAGGCAGCAATGAAAGAAGGCATGCACAGTCTGCGACTGAGCGGAGCCCACAAGGTGGCGGCCGGGATGACCACCATCGAAGAAGTCATGCGAGTTGCGCCGCTTGGGCGCGGCCATGGCTAACGATCATGATGCCGAGGGCGGTTGTGACTGGCAATTTGTCAATCATGTCGCCTTGGGTACATAGCCACGCTGAAAAGTGGCTACACTTTGAACAATGAGAAAATGACTGAACAGGTAAACACGGTGCAGGCACAGGTTCCCGCCATTATTGATCTCGAAGCGTCCGGCTTTGGTTCTGGCAGCTATCCGATTGAAATCGGCTATGCGCTGGAGGATCGCGTGGTGCACAGCTGTCTGGTGCGCCCGGCACCGGATTGGGTTCACTGGAGCGACGACGCCGAGGCCATGCACGGCATTTCCCGTGAACTGCTGGAACGCGATGGCCTCAGTGCCCGTGAAACCGCACTCAAACTGAACGAAGCCCTGCGTGGCAAAACCCTCTACACCGATGCCTGGAGTTTCGACAGCAGCTGGCTTGGACGGCTGTTTGAAGAAGCCGAGCTGGTGCAGCGGTTCCGGCTTGAAACCATCAACCGGTTGCTGACGCCGGAGCAAATGGAAGCCTGGCACGACACCAAAAAGTCGCTCTGGGACGAAATGAACATTGGCCGCCACCGGGCTGCCAACGACGTTCAGGTGCTGCAGGAAACCTTCCTGCGTGTGACCCGTCCGGCCTGATTGGTCCGTCTGGCTCAGCGGGCCGGACAGCGACGCCCTTTTTCTCCCCAATACGTCCAATTGTTGTCCATGTCGCTGGTGTTCCAGCGGCAACCGGACTACATTATTTCCCCTTTCCGATTGATGATTCCTTGCTGGCCGGGACGCCAAAACTCGCCGCGACAAACCGGTTGGCAGTGACTGCAATGTGTGGAGACAAGCATGGACATCAGCCAGTTACTTCCTCTGGCCCTGCAAGGCGCGACCCTGCTGTGCGTGGTGGTGTTGCTGATTCTGACCAATGCCCGGGTGGGCAAGCTGCAACGCCGTCTGGATGAGCTGGCCAAGGCCCAGCATCAGCACGATAACGAAAGCCGCGACAGCCTCGAAAACATGGTCAGTGAAGTGAAGGATCACTTTGAAGTTAATCTCTCGAACCTCGCCCGCGACAGCGAAGAGATCCGCACCAGCGTACAGGTGAACGGCAACCTGTCCCAGCGTGCGCTGGAATTACAGGAGCTGGCCTTCAGTGAAGCCACAACCGGCAATACCCGTATCCAGGATTTGTTGTCGGATAATCACCGTCGTCAGCAAAAGCTGATCGAAACCCTCACCCGCGACTCGGTGGCGGCGTTTCGTGAAACCTCCGACAAGGTACGCGACAGCATTCAGGGCAACCTCGCCCATCACAACGACGCACTGATGAAAATGAGCGAATCGGCCCAGCGTATGCTGTCGAACATGAGCGCCCACTTTCATCAGCTCGACAGTGAAGTCGGGGTGCTGAAAAAAGCCATCGCCACAGTGATCAATGGTCAGCGACAAGCCGACCAGATACTGCCGGACCGGCTCACCGAAGCGCTGGCTCCGGTGGGCGAACAGCAGCTGGTGGCACTGCGCGAGCTTAAGGTGATTTACGAAAAAGCCTTTGAAAACCACACCCTGCTGGACGATGCCGCATTGGTGCTGAACGACCTGCAGCGCTCGTTACAGTCCCAGCGTCATCAGTTGATGGACATTAACGACAGCACCGGCAAAACCCAGCAGTTGGTCAGCACTCTGGAGCGCCAGCAGCTGGACATCGATACCTTTCAGCGTCGCCATGAGTCGCTCAGTCAGGAACTGGCCGAGCTGTCGGTGCTGATGCAGCCGATGCTTGATATCACCAGCGAACTGGCGCAGCAGGCCAGCCAGCCGGTGGCGGAAGCACCAGTGGCTCCCGTGGTGATGGTGGATGAAGAACTGAACGCCAGCGTTGACGACCTCAAGGCCACCACACTGGCGATGTCGGACGATTGGCAGAAAGCGCTGGATCATATGTCGGCGCTGATGAAACGCCGTCACGGCGAGCTGAGCCAGCATCTGGATCAGGTACAGGCCAATGTGTCATCGGAACTGGATTCGCTGCGCCATAACCAGCGTCAGGTGTCCGATGACATGAAAGAACTGCAGCGGGTACTGAAGCTGCTGCGGGTGCAGAAAATGGTGGCTGGCGGAGTGCCAAGCCACGTTCAGAGCGTCAGCAAAACCGACGAGGGGTTGCGCATTGAAACCCCGGATTCGGTGCACTATTTGTCCGCTGCCCGGGTGTCGAAAGTGGAAGACAAGGTCAGTGGCCAAACCACGGTGTTTGCCTATGACGACTCCGACGAAAAACTCAGCTCGGAAACCTTCGAGAATGGGCTGCTGAAATACCGGGTGCACTACGACATGCAGGGCGCACCGTGCCGCTCATCGGAGTTTGATGCGCGTGGTCGGGAAGTGTTTTTGTTTGAATACAACCCGTTCGGTGAGTTGGTCAGTAAGCAGGAAGTGCTGTACGACGCCGCGGGTAAACGTACCGGCGTCGCTGACGCCGTGCTGGAGTAAGCGCTTTTTATCCACGTGGCCATCTGGTGCTGCGGTGTTCTGTCTTGTGGGAGTGAATCGGGACGTACAGTCTTATTCCCGATGAGACTATCGCGAGAACGCTGAGCCTTTTACCTCTTGGGGAGAGCTTCTCTCCCCGGCGGTAGGCCATCCCCTCCGCTTTGCGCTACCGATTCGCTAATCGTTTTTTGTTTTTGCTCACAACGAACTCGCCCGGATGCGGCATCCATGCCTTAACCGGGCTATCCGGCCATCCATGGCCGTGATGTTCTATTCGCTTTCACAAAAAAACGGCTCATCTCGATGCGCGGTTTTTTGTAGCCGGCACGCGGTTTTTCATGGTTTACAGGCTGGTCTTCATTGAGCGCGTAGGTCAGATAAAGACGCGAAGCGACTGCCATCTGACACAAGCTGATGGACACGAGTGCCCATCCTGTTCTGTGGGAGGCAGCTTGCTGCCGATGGTTTATCGAGAGCAAGCTCTCTCCCACACTATTGTCCAGACCCCAGACAAATCACTTCTTCTTGTAGAACGACTCACCTTTCACCGGCCGTGTCTTGAAGCGGCGGTGCAACCACAGGTATTGGCTTGGGTGCTGGCGCAGCTGGTCTTCAATAAACTTGTTGGCCAGTTCGGCGTCGGCCACTTCGTCGCCGCTCGGGATCGGCAGCGGGTCGTGAATGGTGACGTCGTAGGTGTTGTCTTCAGCGCGGAAGTAGGTCATCGGCATCACATAGGCCTGACCGGCTTTGGCGATGCGTGAGGTGGCGGTGATGGTCGCCGTCGGGATGCCAAAGAAATCCACAAAGATGCTGTTCTTGCGGCCAAAGTCCTGATCCTGGGCGTACCACAGAATCTGGCCTTTTTTCAGGCAGCGAATAAAGCCACGGATGTCCTTGCGGGTGAAACAGTCGATGTACAGTCGCGCACGGCGGCGTTCCATCAGCCAGTTCATCACCGGGTTGTCTTGTGGGCGATAACTGATGTTGGCGGGCAGCTGGGTGATAAACAATGCCCCGGCCAGATCCAGCATGGAATAGTGGGCGCCCAGCAGCAGCACGCCTTTGCCTTCTTCCTGCGCCTTACGCAGTTTGTCGAAGCCGTGGAAGCGGGTACGACCAGCCAGGTGATCCGGTGCCCGGAACCAGCCAATCAGGGTTTCCATCATGCCCTTGCCGTTATCGATAAAAATCTGCCGCACCAGCGCAGCGCGCTCGGCGGCGGATTTTTCCGGAAAGCACAGATCCATGTTCACTTCGGCAATATGACGGCGGCTGCGCGCCACCTTGTGCAGGATCAGACCAAGGGTTTTACCAATGGCCATTTGCAGGGTGTACGGCAGGTAGGTGGTGGCGACCAGCAGGCCGACACCAATCCAGTTGGGCCAGTAGCGCGGATGCAGCAGTTGTTTGGGCGGCATTCGGCCTTGTGAGGAGTCTGACATGCGATGGTTTCGTCTGAATGCTCGGGTTGGATGGACTCGCTTACTTGTTCAGCCAGTCCATGTACTGGTACACGCCGGCTTTCACATCGGCAAACTCATCGCTGTAACCGGCTTCACGCAGGGCCGAGATGTCGGCTTCGGTGAAGCTCTGGTAAGCGCCCTTGAGCTTGTCCGGGAATTCAACGTATTCCTTCGAGGCTTGTGTGCCCTGTTCGCCGTGCCAGCTGATGACGGCGTCAGCCACGTCATTGAAGCTCTGGCAGCGACCGGTGCCTAGGTTGAAAATGCCGGACTTGTCCGGGTTGTTCCAGAACCACAGGTTGACCTTCACCACGTCGCCAACAAAGACGAAGTCGCGGCGTTGTTCACCGGCTTCATAGCCGTCGTAGCCGCCAAACAGCTTGCAGATGCCGTTGTCGTTAATCTGGTTGTTGAAGTGGAACGCTACCGACGCCATGCCGCCCTTGTGCTGTTCACGCGGGCCGTAGACGTTGAAGTAGCGGAAACCCACCACCTGGCTCTGGAACAGCTCAGGCTTGCGGGCTTGCAGCTGACGCACGTATTGGTCGAATTGCCACTTGGAATAGCCGTAGACGTTCAGAGGGTGCTCGTGTTCGCGCTCTTCCTTGAACACCGCGCTGCCGCCGTATACCGCTGCGCTGGAGGCGTACAGGTAAGGGATTTTCTTGTCCAGACAGGCGTGCAGCAGGGTTTTGGAGTATTCGTAGTTGTTTTCCATCATGTACTTGCCGTCCCACTCGGTGGTGTCGGAGCAAGCGCCTTCGTGGAAAATCACTTCAACGTCGTCGAGGATGCCGTCGTTGTTGGCGACGCGCTGGATGAAGTCATCCTTGTCGAGGTAGTCGAAAATATCGCAGTCGTTGAGGTTGTAGAACTGGCGACCATTGCTCAGATCGTCGACCACGATGATGTCGGTACGGCCCATGCCGTTCAGGGTTTTGACAATGTTTGCGCCAATAAAGCCTGCGGCACCGGTAACAATGATCATGGATTAATCCTCAGCGTTCTGAATTCGTTTGACGATGGCGGTGGTGGAACAGTTGTCCTTGAAGCTTAATACGATGACGTCGCCGCCATTTTGTTGCACACACTTGCCGCCAGCGATTTGTTCGATGGTGTAGTCGCCGCCTTTGACCAGTACATCCGGCAGCAAGCGGCAGATCAGCCGCTCCGGGGTGTCTTCGCCGAAGGGCACTACCCAGTCGACGCTCTCCAATCCGGCCAGTACCGCCATGCGGTGATCAAGCGGGTTGATTGGTCGTGTTGGCCCTTTCAGGCGAGCGACGGATTCGTCGGTGTTGACCGCCACCAACAGGCGGTCGCCCAATGCCTTGGCTTCTTTCAGGTACTGCACATGGCCCGGGTGAATGATGTCGAAACAGCCGTTGGTCATCACCAGTTTTTCACCGCGACGACGGGCTTCTTCCACCAGTTGGGCGAGGGCGTCTTCGGCAAAAACGCCAGCTCCCTGATGGCTTTCACTGCGCAGTTCGGAGCGCAGTTCTTCCGTGGTGACGGTGGCGGTACCCAGCTTGCCAACTACGACGCCCGCACCGGTATTGGCCAATGCTGTGGCGTGTTCCATGGAGGCTCCAGCCGCCAATGACGCCGCCAGCACCGAAATCACGGTATCGCCAGCACCGGTAACGTCGTAAACCTCGCGGGCGCGGGTTGGCAGGTGGAACGGTGTCTGGTCCTTGCGAATCAGGGTCATGCCTTTTTCGCTGCGCGTTACCAGCACGGCTTCGAGGTCGTATTCCTGCAACAGCGCCTGGCCCTTGGCGACCAGCGTATCGTCATCCGGGCAGCTGCCGACCACGGCTTCAAATTCGCTCAGGTTCGGTGTGATCAGCGTGGCGCCACGGTAGCGTTCAAAGTCGGTGCCTTTCGGGTCGACCAGCACGGGTACGCCGGCGCGCTGGGCCGATTCGATCAGTCGCTGCGGGTTGCTCAGTGAGCCCTTGCCGTAATCAGACAGAATCACCACACCGGCGTTGGCCACTTGCTGATCAAAGTCGTTGTACAGGCTGGTCAGGTCGGTGGCGTGAAAGGCTTCTTCAAAATCCAGTCGAATCAACTGCTGCTGACGGCTGATGATGCGCAGCTTGGTGATGGTTGGATGATGTGGGTGTTGCAGGAAGTGGCATTCAACACCGGCTTGTTGCAGCAAGGACTGCAGCTGTTGGCCGTTGTCGTCCTTTCCGGTAATGCCCAGCAACTGGGTTGAAGCGCCCAGACAGGCGATGTTCAGCGCCACGTTGCCAGCACCACCTGCGCGGTTTTCACTGTCGTGAATCTTTACCACGGGTACCGGAGCTTCCGGCGAAATTCGGGAGGTTGGACCGTGCCAATAACGATCCAGCATCACATCACCACACACCAGCACTCGGGCAGTGTGGAAATCCGGGACCTGTACTTCCATCGATGTTTGCAGCCTTGAAAATGAAGGCGGCAGTCTAGCATAGCGCGCCTGTGTGCTACCATTTTGGCCCACTCAAACGACGGATCTTTACTGTGGCCAGATTTGCCTATTCGCTGCTCCTTACCCTGCTACTGCCTATCCTGCTTGGCAGGCTGTGGTGGCGCGGTCGCAAGAACCCGGGATATCGGGCGCGAGTGAGTGAGCGACTGGGGTTCGTCAAACGCATGGAGCAGCCCGGTACGGTGTGGGTTCATGCGGTTTCAGTGGGGGAAACCCTGGCAGCCAAACCCCTGATCGAAGCCTTGATCGAGCGTTACCCGGATCGCGTTGTGTGGGTCACCAGCACCACCCCGACCGGCGCGGAACAGGTGCAGCGCCTGTTTGGTGATCGGGTGGAACACAGTTTTATGCCGTACGACCTGTCGTGGATCTGGTGGCTGTTTGGACGACGGGTCAAACCGGCCTGTCTGGTGGTGATGGAAACCGAGCTGTGGCCCAACCTGATTCGCTGGTGTGCCCGCCACAAGGTGCCCAGCCTGCTCGCCAATGCCCGGCTGTCGGCCCGTTCGGCCAAGGGCTATCGCAAATTCTCGGCCATTACCCGGCCAATGCTGCAGCGGCTCAGCTGCGTGGCCTGTCAGAATCCGGTCGATGGCGACCGCTTTTTGCAGCTGGGACTGCCCACCGAACAACTGAAAATCACCGGCAGCATCAAGTTTGACGTTAACGTCGATCAGGCGTCGCTGGAACTGGCGCAGCAGTGGCGCAACCATTGGGGAGCAGATCGCAAGGTGCTGATTCTGGCCTCCAGCCACGAAGGTGAAGACAGTCTGTTGCTGGATTGCCTGGCTCGTATGCAGAGCCGAATCCCCGGCTTGTTGTTACTGCTGGTGCCGCGTCACCCCGAGCGTTTTGACAGTGTTTACCAACAGGCCATGGACGACGGCTTTGTGGTTGAACGCCGCTCCCAATTCAACCTCGACACACCCGTCAACGAGCTGGTGCAGGTGGTGATAGGCGACTCCATGGGCGAAATGATGGCGTATCTGGCGGCATCGGACGTGGTGCTGATGGGCGGTTCGCTGGTGGAGCGCGGCGGCCATAACCCGATTGAGCCGGCGGCACTGGGCAAACCGGTGCTGATGGGGCCGCACTACTTCAACTTCCAGCAAATCGTCGAGCAGCTGGCCGACGCTCGTGCTCTGACGCTCACCAGCGTCGAAGAACTGGAACTGGACCTGGCCAACCTGCTGGCCAACGACAGCGCCTGTGAAAACATGGGCAAGGCCGGTTTGAAGCAGGTGGAACGTAGCCGTGGAGCGGTGGCTCGTCAGGCCGATCTGCTGGCCATGCTGGTACAGGCTAACGAGCGGTAGCTGACTGCGGTAAATAACAGACACAAAAAAGCGCCATCAATCGGCGCTCTTTTGTGTCTTGCAGCAGGGGCTGGTCGGTAGACCAGACCGGGCTCAGGACGGCTGCAACCAGCTGTTCAGCACCATGATGTCGTTTTCATTCAGGGTGCCGGCGTAGAACTTCAGGTTCAGCAGGTTGATGATGTAGTCAAAGCGGGCGTTGGCGTAGAGGCTCTGGGCCGAGAACAGCTGACGCTGGGCATCCAGCACTTCAACAATGTTACGGGTACCTACTTCGTAGCCGGTCTGGGTCGCTTTCAGTGCGGTTTCTGCCGAGGTGATCGACTGACGGCGGGCGTCAATGTTCTGCACCGCAGTTTGCAGCTGGCGATACAGACTGCGAACGTTCTGCTTCACCGTCCGACGCTGGCTTTCCAGCTGGTAGTCGGCCACCGCCAGATTGCTGGCGGACTGCATGCTCTGGGCGTACATGGAACCACCGGCCAGTAGTGGTACTGAAATGTTCAGGCCAATGGTGCGGGAGTTGGCGTCGGTCGGGTAGCTGGTGTAGCTCGGCGCGCTGTCACCCAGGGTGTAGCTGGCTTGCAGGCTGACGGTCGGCAAGTGATTGGCACGGGTGGCGTTGCGTTGCAGGCGTGCAGACTCTTTCGCAGACTGCGCCATCACAATACCGGCATACTTGTTAAGACCGGAGTCGACCCACTCGCTGACCGCTGCCGGTACTGGCATGGCCATGGTGACGTCGCTCTTGAGCGGCGAAATGTCGTCGTAACGTTGGCCGGTGAGGGCTTCCAGGGCTTCGTAGCTGACGTCCAGATTGGCCTGCATGGTCAGCAGGTTGACGTTGGTCAGATCGTAGGTCGCCTGGGCTTCCTGCACATCGGTAATCGCAATCAGGCCGACTTCATAACGCTGCTGGGTTTGTTCCAGTGAGCGTTTGACGGCTTTTTCTTCAGCTTCGGCAGTGGCCAGGTTCTCGGCCGCTCGCAACACGTCAAAGTAAGCCTGGGCAGTGCGCAGCAGCAGTTCCTGTTCGGACAGTTGCAGCTGGGCTGCGTAGCCGCTATCGGCAGACCTGGCGGCCTGATAGGTGTACCAGCTGTTGAGGTTGAACAGGGTCTGGGAAGCGGTGATCTGGAACTGCTGGCCAGTGTACTCGCTGTCGTAGGAGCGTGGGGTGGCGCTACCAGTATTGATAAACTCCACCACACTGGCGCTTTCGCCATCGGCCTTGTATTTGGTGGTGCTGTAGCTGGCCTGAGCCTGCGGCAGAATGGCACCGCGGGCAATGGCAACATTGTAGCCGTTGGCTTCGCGGGTGGCGCGGGCGGCAGCAATCTGGGCGTCGTTGCTGGCTGCCTGTTCGTAAATGGTGCTAAGGTCCGTCGCGTTGGCGCCACTGGCGGTCATCACCAGCAGTGCAGGTAACAGTTTTTTCATTACAAACCCGTGCTGAAAGCGGTTGAATAGAATCGAAATCGAGTCTATCAGAAAAAATCCCCGGGCCAGTTGCGCCATTGTTTCGATGGCCCGAACAGTGAATGCAACAAATGCATTCAAGTATTCTTATTTAGATATATGGATTCATCAAGTATGAGTATTGATCAGCCGGTGTTTGGTGCCGACGACTGGCAACTGGAAAGTCGCGAAGTCGGCTTTCAGGGCTTCTTCCGTGTCGACCGTTTGCGGTTGCGCCACAAAACCTACGAAGGCGGTTGGACGCCGGTTTTTACCCGCGAGTTATTTGAACGTGGTGAAGCCGTGTGCGTGCTGTTGCTGGACCCCAAACGCAACGAGCTGATCTTTACCGAGCAGTTTCGTATTGGCGCGTTGGCCGACCAGCGTTCGCCCTGGTTGATCGAGCTGGTGGCTGGCATGGTCGAGGAAGGAGAAACCCTCGAAAGCGTCGCCGAGCGGGAAACCCGCGAAGAAGCGGGCTGCGAATTTTACAAGCTGCTTCCAATTCACCATTATTGGGCCTCTCCCGGTGGCTGTAGTGAGAAGATTCATCTTTACTGCGGTTTGTTGGACAGCGCCGGGGTGGCGGGCATTCATGGTCTGGAACACGAACATGAGGACATCCGCCTGATACGCATGGGAGTTGAAGACGCCTGGAAGGCGATGGAACAGGGAATCATCAACAATGCGGCCAGCATCATTGCGCTGCAATGGTTGAAAATTCACCACAGCGAGTTGATCGCCGAATACGGCGGATGACTGGCTGTCCAGTCTGAAAGAGTGGAGTCATGACCCGTAAGCCAAAACGTTACGTGCCAGACCTGACCGTTTTGTCCGCATTGGGACAAGCGAATTACGCCAGATTGCAAAAGTTGGTGAAAGACGACGAGGTTGGTACCAACCTGACCTACAGGGTGAGCAGTGGCTCCCATTCTGGCCAGCGTTTATCCGTTAAAATAGAAGAGATACATCGCTATACCACCATGGTACGGGTTGCCCAGGGCGACCAGGCCGGACGTTGGTTAGCGCCGCCGGTGATGCAGGTACGCATGTACCATGATGCTCGAATGGCAGAAGTGGTCGGTTTCCAGAACGAAACCGTGCGCGAAGGGCGCTATGATTACCCTAATGACAAAATGCATCAGCCGGATGAAAAGACCCAGCTGAACCGCTTTCTGGCCGATTGGCTGGAACATTGCCTGAAGTTCGGGCATCTGGAAAACGCCGTATTCGCGGATGGTCGCGAAGCTGGTGCGGAAAACAGGCCGCAGGGATGGTAACGGGCCGGTAAGAACAAGAGATTTGACCCGCGGGTGATGCTGTGGCGAGGCAAATCCAAAAGGAGTGGTTTTGTTGAATTTGGACAACGACGATCATTTAAAGGTGCTGCAGCTGACGGATACCCATCTGACCGCCAGTAAAGACGGCCACCTGCTGGGAATGCAAACCAGCCACAGCCTCGATTGCGTGCTCGATCTGGTAACGTTACGTCATACCGATATCGATCTGGTATTGATCACCGGTGACCTGTCCCAGGATGGCACCGCAGCCTCCTATGAATTGCTGGGTCAGCACCTGCAACGCCTTGACGCGCCCAGTTGCTGGCTGCCGGGCAATCACGACGATGCCGCCAACATGGATTCGGTGGATGCCCCCGGCCGCGAAAAAGCGCGGGTGGTGAAGGGCAAGCACTGGCAGATCGTCCTCCTCAACAGTCAGGTGCCGGGCAAGGTGTACGGTGAGCTGGCCGCTGATCAGTTGCAATTGCTGGAGCAAAGCCTGCAACAGTCCCCACAACTGCACACCCTGATCACTTTCCACCACCACCCCAAGCCAATGGGCAGTCGCTGGATCGACAACATCGGTATTCGCAACTGCGACGAGCTGCTGGCGATCGTCGAGCGCTACGACAATGCCAAATGTCTGCTGTGGGGCCATGTTCACCAGAGCAGTGATGAAGTGATCAATGGCGTGCGTTATTTGTCGTCGCCGTCCACCTGTGTGCAGTTTGAACCGAACAGCGAAGATTTCTCGGTTGACCGCAAGGGGCCGGGCTACCGCTGGTTGGTGCTGAACCCGGACGGCAGCATTGATACCGAAGTGCAGCGGGTCGAAAACGTCGAGTTTGAAGTTGATTATTCGGTTAAGGGATACTGAGCCTCTGATTCACGGAGGTATCCCTTGTCCAATCCAGCCTCGCTGAACCAAGATGGTTCGCATCCTCAGCCTATTGGCTGCCTGTATCTGCACGGCTTTCTCAGTTCTCCCCAGTCGGCCAAGGCCGAGGAAACCCGCATCTGGTTCGAGCAGCACGAGCCTCAGTCGCGCCTGTTGATCCCGACCCTGCCGTTTGAATTTACCGATGCCATCGCCATGGCCCGCCAGCAGCTGCGTCAGCTGCAACAGTCGTTCGACAAGGTGATGGTGATTGGTAGCTCGCTGGGCGGCTTTTACGCCACTCGTCTGGCGCAGGACTTTGATGTCCCAGCGGTGCTGATCAACCCGGCAGTGCGCCCCCATGAGCTGTTTCGCAACTATCTGGGTCCGGTAACCCATTACCACACTGGGGTTGAATACCAGCTCACCGAACGTCATCTGAACGACGTCGCCGCCATTGCCGTTCAAAGGGTACACCATCCCGACAAGCTGCTGGTGTTGCTGCAAACCGGTGACGAAACCCTCGATTATCGCCATGCGGCCGAGTTGTATCAGGATTGCCAGCTCGATATCGCCGAAGGCGGCGACCATGCCTATCAGGGCTACCGTGAGCAACTGCCCCGAATGATCGAGTTTGGCCGTTTGGCTTGAGGGGACATCTGTTTAATCCGGTGCTCACTCTGGGCTACCGGATGGTTTCGAATCACGAAGCCGACTTGCGGGCCTGATGGGTCAAGTCAAACGTCGGCGACACAGAGTCGAGATCATCCGGCAGCCCCCGCAGGGCGCGGGTTGCCGCCAACCGGTACGGTGTTGACGAACCTGGAAAGGACATGCCATTCCGCTGCATTCGGCGCGGGGTTTTAGAGAGACAGTGACAGCGGCAACACTCGCGCAGAGCCGTGCAGGATTGAACAGACGTCCCCTTAATACTGTTAATATAACCAGTCATTCGTGATATAAGCGTGCTTGACGATGGTGATGCTCTAAAGCAGTCTGCATTAGCTGCCATCTTCAGGCACCAAGACAGTAGACGTTCATTTCAGAGGTAAGCATGTCCGATAGTCGCAAGGCCACCGCCAAGGGTGAATACAACGCGTCGTCGATTGAGGTACTCAGTGGTCTGGACCCGGTACGCAAACGCCCGGGCATGTACACCGACACCACCCGTCCCAATCACCTTGCCCAGGAAGTGATCGATAACTCTGTCGACGAAGCATTGGCCGGTCATGCTTCGCGCATTGACGTTGTGCTGAACGACGACGGTTCGATGACCGTGACCGACGACGGCCGAGGCATGCCAACGGACATTCACCCGGAGCATGGGGTGTCCGGGGTTGAGCTGATCCTGACCCGCTTACACGCCGGTGGTAAGTTCTCCAACGACAACTACCAGTTTTCGGGCGGTTTGCACGGCGTCGGTGTGTCGGTAGTGAACGCGCTGTCGTCGGCGCTGGAAGTGACTATCTGGCGTGCAGGCGAAGTGCAGCGCATTGGTTTCCGCGATGGCGAAAAGGCGATGGAACTGCAGGTGGTCGACAGCTGTGGCAAAAAGCGCACCGGCACCAGCGTCCGTTTCCTGCCAGACCCAAAATACTTCGACAGCTCAAAATTCTCGGTGGTGCGCCTCAAGCACATTCTGCGCGCCAAGGCGGTGTTATGCCCGGGCCTGAAAATCACCTTCAAGGGGCTGGACGCTGCCGATAACGAAGAGTGGTTCTACGAAGATGGCCTGAAAGACTATCTGGAAGCCGCTACCCGCGGCTACGAAGTGCTGCCTGCGACGCCATTCACCGGTGCCATTGCCGGTACCACCGAAGCGGCCGAATGGGCGGTGCACTGGCTGCCGGAAGGCGGCGAACTGCTGCAGGAAAGCTACGTAAACCTGATTCCGACGGCGCAAGGCGGTACCCATGTGAACGGCTTCCGTTCCGGTTTGCTGGACGCCCTGCGCGAGTTCTGTGAATACCGCAATCTGCTGCCACGTGGGGTCAAACTGACCCCGGACGACATCTGGGAACGCTGCGCCTACGTGTTGTCGGCCAAGCTGGCCGATCCGCAGTTTGCCGGTCAGACCAAGGAGCGTCTGTCCTCCCGCGAGGCGTCGGCGTTTATCTCTGGCATCGTCAAGGACGCCTTTGCGCTGTGGCTGAACGATCACACGGCCGAGGCGGAAAAACTGGCTGAAATGGCCATTGCCAGCGCCCAGAGCCGTCTCCGCAAAGCCAAGAAAGTCGCCCGCAAGAAGATTACCCAGGGTCCGGCGCTGCCGGGCAAACTGGCTGACTGTACCGGTCAGGATTCCGGCAACGCCGAACTGTTTCTGGTGGAAGGTGATTCCGCCGGTGGTTCTGCCAAGCAGGCCCGCGACCGCGAATTCCAGGCCATCATGCCGCTGCGCGGTAAGATCCTGAATACCTGGGAGGTCGACTCCGACCAGATTCTGGCCTCTCAGGAAGTCCACGACATTGCCGTGGCGCTGGGCATCGACCCCGGTTCTGAAGACCTGTCGGCACTGCGTTACAGCAAGGTCTGTATTCTGGCCGATGCCGACTCCGACGGTCTGCACATTGCCACGCTGCTGTGCGCCTTGTTTGTCCGCCACTTCCCGGCGCTGGTGGCCGGTGGCCATGTTTACGTGGCGATGCCGCCGCTGTACCGCATCGATATTGGCAAAGAGGTGTACTACGCCCTCGACGAAAGCGAGCGGGTTGGCATTCTTGAGCGTATCGAAGCCGAGAAAAAGCGTGGCAAGGTCAACGTTCAGCGCTTCAAGGGTCTGGGCGAGATGAACCCGATGCAGCTGCGTGAAACCACCATGGACCCGAACACCCGTCGCCTGGTACAGCTGGTACTGGAAGATGAGTTGGACGGCACGTCTGCGGTGTATGAGGAAGACGCTATCTCAGCAGCAGACGCCGAGCTGGACGAGCAAGGCACTGCCGCCGAATCCGTCAGCAAGCACGCTGAAACCATGGAATTGATGGACATGCTGCTGGCCAAGAAACGCTCCGGCGACCGCAAGAACTGGCTTGAACAGCGCGGTAACGAAGCCGAGCTGGCCTGAGCCTACCCCAGGCGAATAACCGCAACCAAAGCCAGACTAATAACCGCCACCGGGCAGGCTTGCCCGGTGGCCACAACTGATAGCAACGTGCACGGACAGATCGAATCTCCATGACGCAAATCAGCTATACCGACGACGGCGTAGAACGTCAGACGCTCCGCCAGTACACCGAAAACGCCTACCTGAATTACTCCATGTACGTGATTCTGGACCGTGCCCTGCCGCATGTTGGCGATGGTCTGAAACCGGTACAACGGCGCATCATCTACGCCATGAGTGAGCTGGGCCTGAAGGCATCGGCCAAGTACAAGAAATCGGCCCGTACCGTCGGTGACGTATTGGGTAAGTACCATCCTCACGGTGACAGCGCCTGCTACGAAGCCATGGTGTTGATGGCGCAGCCGTTTTCCTATCGTTACCCGCTGGTCGATGGCCAGGGCAACTGGGGTGCGCCGGACGACCCGAAATCCTTCGCCGCCATGCGTTACACCGAAGCCAAACTGTCGGTGTTCTCGGAAGTGCTGTTGTCGGAACTGGGTCAGGGCACGGTAGAGTGGCAGCCCAACTTTGATGGCACCATGGATGAACCGGCCACCCTGCCGGCGCGTTTGCCCCATGTGATGCTGAACGGCACCACCGGTATTGCCGTGGGTATGGCGACGGATATTCCGCCGCACAACGTCCGTGAAGTGGCCAGCGCCTGTATTCATTTGCTGGATAACCCCAATGCCGGTGTCGATGATCTGGTCGAGCTGGTGCCGGGTCCGGATTTCCCCACTGATGCCGAAATCATTACCCCCCGCGAAGACCTCCGCAAGATTTACCAAAGCGGCAAGGGCACGTTCAAAATGCGGGCGGTGTACCACATTGAAGATGGCGACATCGTTATCACCGCGCTGCCGCACCAGAGCTCTGGCTCCAAGGTGATGGAACAGATTGCCGCCCAGATGCAGGCCAAAAAGCTGCCGCTGGTAAGTGACCTGCGTGACGAATCCGACCACGAGAACCCGACCCGTCTGGTGATTGTGCCGCGCACCCGCAAGGTCGACGTGGAAGCGGTGATGGCGCACCTGTTTGCTACCACTGATCTGGAACGCAACTACCGCGTTAATATGAACGTGATTGGCCTCGACGGCCGTCCACAGGTGAAAAACCTCGTCACCATGCTGTCGGAGTGGTTGCAGTACCGCACCGCCACCGTCCGTCGTCGTTTGCAGTACCGTCTCGACAAGGTACTGGCGCGCCTGCACATCCTCGAAGGTTTGTTGGTGGCGTTCCTCAACATCGACGAAGTGATCGACATCATCCGTACCGAAGAGCATCCAAAAGCCGTGCTGATGGAGCGCTTTGGCATCACGGATACCCAGGCCGAAGCCATTCTGGAACTGAAACTGCGTCATCTTGCCAAGCTGGAAGAGATGAAGATTCGTGGTGAGCAGGATGAGCTGGAAAAAGAGCGCGACTATTTGGAGAAAACCCTCGGTTCCGAGCGCCGCCTGAAAACCCTGATCAAGAAAGAAATCACCGCCGACGCCGAAAAATACGGCGACGACCGTCGTTCGCCGCTGGTACAGCGTGGCGAAGCCAAGGCGCTGTCAGAAACCGAGCTGATGACCTCCGATCCGGTGACTGTCGTACTGTCGGAAAAAGGCTGGATTCGGGCCGCCAAGGGCCACGATATCGACGCCACCAAGCTCAGCTACAAATCCGGCGACCAGTTCCTGACGCTGGCCACCGGCCGCAGTAACGAGCCGGTTATTCTGCTGGACGACACCGGCCGCAGTTACAGCATTGCCGCCCATACCCTGCCAAGCGCCCGTGGTCAGGGCGAGCCGCTAACTGGCCGCTTGAACCCACCGTCTGGTGCCAGCTTCAAACATCTGTTGATGGGCAATGACAAGCAGGAGCTGCTGCTGTGCAGCGACGCCGGTTACGGTTTTATCACCACGCTGGCCGACATGCAGAGCAAGAACAAAGCGGGCAAGGCGCTGATCAGTTTGCCGCAAGGTGCCGAGGCACTGACGCCATCGCTGATTCAGGATGTGGATAACAGCTGGATTGCGGCTGTGACCAACGAAGGCCGTTTGCTGGTGTTCCCGGTGGCGGACGTTCCGAAACTGGCCAAAGGCAAGGGCAACAAGCTGATCAACATCAGCGCTGCTCGTGCCAGCAGCCGCGAAGAGCTGATGATTGCGGTGTGTGCTTTCACTCCGGCTGATGTGCTGGTGGTGCACAGCGGCAAGCGTCATATGAAGCTGAAATTCAGCGATCTGGAGCACTATCAGGGTGAGCGTGGCCGTCGTGGTAACAAGCTGCCACGAGGCTTCCAGAACGTTGATGCGCTGGCCGTTGCCAGCTCGGATACCGGAGCCACTGACGGCGATCAGTGACCTTTCACCACCACCCGGTTACGACCGCTGCCTTTGGCCTCATAAAGGGCTTCGTCAGCGTCATTGAGCAGATGGCTGTCTTCCGTATGCTGATCCGGGTAACAGCCGGAGATACCGATACTGATCGTCAGACGGAGGTCTCCGGCGTCGGTTTGTATCGGGCTTTCCTGCATGATCAATCGCAGCCGTTCGGCCATGTCGGCGGCATCTTCCAATGGCGTATTGGGCAAAATTACCGCAAATTCTTCACCGCCATAGCGGGCCACACAGTCTCCCGGCCGTGAAAACGTCGCTTCGATACGGCTGGCCATGGTGCGCAGGCAAGCATCGCCGACCGGATGACCGTGTTGGTCGTTGACCTGTTTGAAATGGTCGGCATCCAGCATCAGGATCGACAATGGCTCGTGCACGCGGCTGCAACGGCGTACTTCCTTGCTGATCTGGGTGTCGAAATAACGCCGGTTCATCACCCCGGTGAGGGCATCCGTCACCGACAAGCGGGTCAGCTCCTGATTGGCAGACTCCAGATGGGTGGTCAGGTTTTCCAGTTCGCGGGTGCGGTCGGCGACCATTTTCTCCAACTGACGGTTGGTTTGTTTCTCGATGGTCAGCAACTCTTCCTTGGCCTTGAGGTTGGATTCCCGCTCCTTGTTGATCGCCAATTGTAATTCGTAGGCGCGTTGCTGGGCCTTGGCGCGCAACGAGCGTTCCCAATTCATGCGGTCGGCCAGAGCAATGGCCAGCAGAATAACCTCCAGAATGACGCCGCCGACCTGAAAGTACTGGCCGGTGTAGGAGTAGGGCAGCAAGCCCTTGATCATCAGCACGTTGACCATGGTCGACAGAATCATGCCGAACCAGGCCACGGTGAACATGCGCGCGCCCTGGTGGTTGCGTTGCCATAGGGTGACGCCGTACACCATCGACAACACCATGGTGGCCATCGCAAACAGATCGGTGGCAAAACCGCGGGTAGCGATGCCACTGCCGACCAGAATCAGCGATGACGTCCAGTAAGCGATGGTGAGGTTGTTGATCCAGATGTACCAACCGCCGACGCTGTTAAGCCTCAGAAAGTGGCGTACAAACAAGGCCCCGAAGATCATGCTGCAATAGATCGACAGTGGATAAATCTTGCGGCTGACCAGATCGTAATGACCCCACAGCAAATAATGTCCCCAACCGGTGGCGGCCATGATGTAAATGATCATGCTGCCCAGGTACATGACGTAATACACGTAGCTGATGTCCCGGGTGACCCCGGCAATGGCAATGTTGTAGAGGAACAGCGCCAGTAGCATCCCCAGCAGCAAGGCATGAATGCCCAGATCACGATGTTTGAAGTCGTCGTGGTCTTCGCGTGGCCAGATCACCATGGGCGCCATGATCAGGAAGTCTGATTCGATCTTGATCAGAACCTCAATGCTGCTCAGACCACCGATTTGCAGCGGGAAAATATGATGGCGGTCGCGCTCGTAATAACGATCAGGGGATACCGTAAAGCCGGATTCGTAAAAGCGTGCCTCGCTCCAGACCGGGCCGTCGTCGTTCACATCGACCTCGTAGACGCCAATGTACTGCATGGTGGCCCAGCCCACCTCAAGAATGCGGTCGACCGGATCGGGAGAATGGTTTTCCAGTCGCAGCCGCAGCCACACTGGGTCTTCCTGACGGCCAAAGGTGATGGAGTCGGTGGCGGGTTTTATCCAGTCGAGCCCGGGAGCGCGGTAAACATCGGCCGCAGTCATTTCCTCAGGTGCTCTGGCAAAGCGCACCTGATTGGCCCGGATTCGTAATACCGGTGGCTCGTTGAGAACAAAATGATCGCTGTTGAGCTGAATCGGCTCCGGTAGCGAACCGGCCAGCAGTGTGGACGGCAAACCCAGAAACAGGGATATCAGCAAGCAGCGCAGATACCACTCCATTGGCACCCCTTGCGGTGAACATGATGGAAGAAGACTGATGACAGCTGATTTCAGTATGGCACAGGGTCTGGGAGTGTGCGTTGCTGCTTATGGGGACATCTGTTTAATCCTGCACGGCTCTGCGCGAGTGTTGCCGTTGTTCAGTGCAAGGCGACGAATGCAGCGAAATGACGAGTCCTTTTCAAGTTCGTCAACACCGCACTGAGCGGCGGCAACCCGCGCCCTGCGGGGGCTGCCGGATGACCTCGACTCTGTGTCGCCGACTTTTGACTTGACCCGTCAGGCCTGCAAGTCGGCTTCGTGATTCGAAACCATCCGACAGCCCAGAGTGAGCACCGGATTAAATAGATGTCCCCACAAGGTCTCAGCGGCAGCAATTGTGGCATCAGGCCGTTGCGGCGCTGCCTACCCGGAACAGGCGGAAGCAGAATTCCTTGGTTTGCTTGCTCTTGATCTCGACCCAATGGGCCGGAATGGACGGCGTCAGGGTGGCTTCGTGCTCTACATACACCAGCGCACCATCGAGCAACGACAATGAGTCCAGTGCCGGTTGCAGCAAGTTGAGGCCAAACGGCGGGTCGAGGAACACCAGATCGTAGGGTTCCGGGTTTTGCGACAACCAGTGCAAGGCATCACCGGCCCACACCTGGGCATTGCGGGCGTTCAGTGTCGACAGGTTTTCTTTCAGTTGCAGCGCCGCCTTGGGATTTTTCTCCAGAAAAATCACCTCTTTGGCACCGCGTGACAAGGCTTCAAAGCCCAGCGCACCGCTGCCAGCAAAGGCGTCCAGCACCCGTGCACCCTCGACTTCAAATTGCAGCCAGTTGAACAGGGTTTCGCGGACACGATCCAGGGTTGGGCGCAAGCCGTCGATGGCCGGGAAGCGCAAACGGCGGGAACGCCATTCGCCGCCAATGATTCTGAGTTGCTGTGAAGTGGGCTTAGCCAAGAGAACTCTCTGCCTTCAATAAAAACAAAGCTGAATGTTAGCAATCGGACCACCGGTATCAAAAGGTGTTCATCGCGATTGGGACATAAAAAGCGGCCGGTTTAGTGGTAGCATAGGCGCAATTCATACCGCCTGATTATCCAGCGAGTAAACAGATTCATCATGTTCAGTTTTTTTAAGCGCAAGAAAAAGGACCAGCAGCCTGCCGAACAGGACGTGGCCGTTGAGGAAACCCTTGAAACCAGCACCGCCGACGCAGCGGAAAGCGACAGTGCCGCGGCAGACACCAGTTCCGACGTTGCTCCAGAAGCCGTTGAGCCTGCAGAAGCTTCCGAGCCGGTAGAAAAAGCGGTCGAAGAGGTTGCTGACGTGGCTGCTGAAGAGTCCCGGCCAGAACCTCAGTCTGATGACACCGAAGTAAGCGACGCCACAGTAAGAGACGTCGTCGCGGAAGCGGCGGAACCAGCGTCAGACGTCACTGACGTCGAGGCAGCGGCTGACGTTGCTGCTGAGGCTGATGTCGACCGTGCTAACACACAAGACAGCGAAACCGTCAGCGAAGCGCTGGCCACAGCGGTTACCGCCGATGCGTTTGATGCCGCCGCGGAAACCACCGAAGAAACCGTTGAAGAAGTGGCTGCCGAGCCGGAAGTCGCGCCACAACCGGCCAAAAAAGGCTTTTTTGCCCGCATCAAGGACGGCCTGTCGCGCACCCGCAGCAGCCTGACCGACGGTCTGGCGACCTTGTTGCTGGGCAAAAAGGAAATCGACGAAGACCTGCTGGAAGAGCTCGAAACCCAGCTGATCATGGCCGATGTTGGTGTTGAAGCCACGGCTGACATCATGGGCCGTTTGACCGAGCGGGTATCCCGCAAGGAACTGAAAGACTCCGACGCCCTCTACAACGCCCTGATTGAAGAACTGAAGCAGACCCTTGCCGACGTTGAAGCGCCGCTGCAACTGCACAAAGAGAAAAAGCCGTTCGTGATTCTGATGGTTGGCATCAACGGTGTGGGTAAAACCACCACCATTGGCAAGCTGGCCCGTCAGTACCAGAACGAAGGCAAGAGCGTGATGCTGGCCGCCGGTGACACTTTCCGTGCTGCTGCTGTTGAACAGCTGCAAGTGTGGGGTGAACGTAACCAGGTGCCTGTGGTTGCCCAGCATACCGGTGCCGACTCTGCTTCTGTGATCTTTGACGCAGTACAAGCGGCCCAAAGCCGTAACATCGATGTCCTGATTGCTGACACCGCCGGTCGTCTGCATAACAAGGACAACCTGATGCAGGAACTGGAAAAAGTGGTTCGGGTAATGAAAAAACTCGATCCGGAAGCGCCGCACGAAGTCATGCTGGTGCTCGACGCCGGTACTGGCCAAAACGCCATTAACCAGACCAAGCAGTTCCTGCAAGCGGTTGGCGTTTCCGGCCTGACACTGACCAAGCTGGATGGCACCGCCAAGGGTGGTGTGATCTTCGCACTGGCCAAGCAGTTCGGCATCCCGGTGCGCTTTATTGGTGTCGGGGAAGGCATTGAAGACCTGCGCCCATTCCAGGCCAGCCAATTTATTGATGCTCTGTTCCAGCGGGAAAACCAGTCTGGGCAGTAATGGAGCCTGAACCATGAGCATGGTGCGGTTTGATCAGGTCAGCAAGCGCTATGGCGCGGCTGGCAAGGATGCGCTCAATGGCGTTAACTTTGAACTGCAGCGCGGTGAGCTGGCCTTTCTGACCGGCCACAGCGGGGCAGGCAAAAGCACCCTGCTGAAGTTGATGATGATGATGGAGCGGCCCACTCGGGGCCAGATTCACATTGACGACCAGCTGATCAACACCCTCAAGCCCTCGCAGGTTCCTTACCATCGCCGCAAGGTGGGGGTGGTATTCCAGAACCACCAGTTGCTGTTTGATCGCAGCGTTTACGACAACGTCGCCCTGCCGTTGCAAATTGCCGGTTACTCACCGGTCGACTGTGCCCGCCGGGTGCGTGCGGCGCTGGACTCCGTTGGCTTGCTGCAATACGAACAGCGCAACCCGATTGAGCTGTCTGGCGGTGAACAGCAGCGCGTTGGCATTGCCCGTGCGGTGGTCAACAAACCCGCCTTGCTGCTGGCCGACGAACCGACCGGCAACCTTGACCCCGAACTCTCTGCGGAAATCATGGATCTGTTTGTGCGTTTTCAACAGGTCGGGGTGACCGTACTGATCGCCACCCACGACATCGCCCTGATTGAACGGATGGGCAAACGCCGTTTGATTCTTGACCACGGCCGTATGCTGGGAGACACCCATGTCGTCGCCTGAACCTCGCTCTGCTGGCCGCCGTTCCAGCTCGTCCCGCAAACGCGGATCTCAGCGTACCGAACCCCAGCGTAAGGGCTCACAAGGGGCCTCTGCCCAAAGCATTGGCATGCTGGGTCGTGCCAGCGCCTGGCTGGGGCACCATCAGCTGGTGGCGGTAGAAACCCTGCTGAAACTGCTGGCCCAGCCGTTGGCAAGTTTGCTGACCTGGCTGGTGATTGCCATCGCGTTGACCCTGCCCGGGGCGCTCTGGATGGCGGTGAACAACCTGCAGCAGCTCAGCGACACCGTGCAGCAGTCGGGCCGCATCAGTGTTTATCTGCAAACCTCGGTATCCGATGCCGATGCGCGCGCCTTGCAACAACAGGTGAATCAACTGAATCACGTCGAACGCACCGAGTTGATTGGTGCGGACGATGCTTTGCAGCAGTTTGCCGCCAACAGCGGCTTTGATGATGCACTGGCGCTGCTGGGGGAGAACCCGTTGCCAGCAGTTCTGTTGGTGGAACCGCCGCTGGGCACTTCCAGCAGTGACCTGTCGGTGTTGCGACTGGCACTGGAGAACATGGCGGGCGTCGAGGAAGCGGTGCTCGACCTGGCCTGGCTGGAACGGCTGAAATCCTTGTTGGCACTGGGTCAGCGGGTAATTCTGGTGCTGGGTGGGCTGTTGGCGCTGGCCATTCTGCTGGTGGTGGGCAACACCATCCGGCTGGCCATTGCTGCCCGGGTGGACGAAATCCGGGTGGTGAAGCTGGTTGGCGGTACCAATGCCTGGGTACGTCGTCCCTTCCTTTATACCGGCCTCTGGTACGGCATGGTGGGCGGTCTGATGAGCTGGCTGCTGCTACTGCTGTGCTGGCTGATTCTGCAAGGCCCGGTGGGCGAACTGGCGTCCCTGTATGGCTCAGGCTTTGAACTGCAGCCACTTTCCGGCGGCGCATCGCTGCTATTGTTACTGGCGGCCATGCTGCTGGGTTGGCTGGGTGCCTGGTGGTCGGTGAGCCGTCATCTGGACGACATCGAACCCTGATACCCTTGGCTGTCTGCGCGAATCGTGCAGAATGTAGCAGATGTTTCCTATCGCAAGAAAATACGACTTATTGTTCCGATAATGGAACCAGTGAAGGACTTGGATGTCTGTAAATTCAGGTGCTACACTGCATGGCGTACTAAACAGATGCAGTACAGAATGAATGCCATTGGCACTGATGGTTCTCTACTTTGTCTTTACTGGAGTGTTCAATGAACAAAGGTTTGCAAGCCGTTGATGCCTTGTCCCCGGGAGCCAATCTCGAGGCGTATCTTTCTACGGTCAATGCGATTCCTGTCTTAAGCGTAGAAGAAGAACGTGAGCTGGCCGAGCGCCTGCATTATCACGAAGACCTGGAGGCTGCACGCCGTCTGGTTATGTCTCATCTTCGCTTTGTTGTGCACATTGCCCGCAGCTATTCCGGTTACGGTCTGAACCAGTCCGACCTGATTCAGGAAGGCAACGTTGGCCTGATGAAAGCCGTCAAACGCTTCAACCCGGAAGTGGGTGTGCGTCTGGTGTCCTTTGCCGTACATTGGATCAAGGCTGAGATTCACGAATTTATCCTGCGTAACTGGCGCATCGTTAAAGTGGCCACCACCAAGGCCCAGCGTAAGCTGTTCTTTAACCTGCGCAGCCAGAAAAAACGCATGGGTTGGCTGACCAACGATGAAGCCAACTCCATTGCCGACGATCTGGGCGTGGAAACCAAAACCGTGTTCGAGATGGAAGGCCGTCTGAACGCCTACGATGCTGCCTTTGATGCAGGCGTCGACGACGATGAAGAATCGTCCTATCAGGCGCCAGCGTACTATCTGGAAGACAAGAGCGCCGACCCGGCGACCCTGGTGGAAGCTGAAAACTTCGAGCAAGACGCCAACGACCGTCTGGTGTCTGCCCTGGGCGACCTCGACGACCGCAGCCGCACCATCCTGCAGCAGCGCTGGTTGAACGAAGAGAAGGCAACCCTGCACGAGCTGGCCGCCATGTACGAAGTGTCGGCAGAGCGTATCCGACAGCTGGAAAAGAACGCACTGAAGAAGCTGAAAAACGCCATGGGCGGTGCTTTGGTACCAGCCTGACCAGCAACGCCTTCGTGTGTTATCAAAGCCACCCTCGCGGTGGCTTTTTTGTGGCTGGCGTTTACAGGCTGAGCGCCAGACGAGCTGGTTTACCTGTGAATGCTCAGCAATCTCCGGTGCGCGGTGCTCACCCTACCCATATCAGCACCGAACGTAGGTCAGATAAAGACGCGCAGCGGCTGCCATCTGACACCGCACCACTGAATCGCAGCCACAAAAAAGCCGCTCGAGTTGAGCGGCTTTTTCAGAGTCTGAATCGCTTGCGGGGGCTTATTTACCGCCACGCATGGAATCAAAGAACTCGTCGTTGGTCTTGGTCTGACCCAGTTTGCCCAGCATGAATTCGATGGCTGGTACGTCTTCCATTTCGCTCATCAGCTTACGCAGAATCCACAGACGCTGCAGGTCAGCTTCAGGGAACATCATGTCTTCACGACGGGTGCCGGAACGACGGATGTTGATGGCCGGGTAGATGCGCTTCTCAGCGATCTTACGATCCAGGTGCAATTCCTGGTTACCGGTACCCTTGAATTCTTCGTAGATCACTTCGTCCATCTTCGAACCGGTATCAACCAGTGCGGTGGCGATGATGGTCAGGGAACCGCCTTCTTCAACGTTACGGGCAGCACCAAAGAAGCGCTTTGGTTTTTCCAGCGCGTTGGCGTCCACACCACCGGTCAGAACCTTACCAGAGGAAGGAATTACGGTGTTGTAGGCACGGGCCAGACGGGTAATGGAGTCCAGCAGGATCACTACGTCGCGCTTGTGCTCAACCAGACGCTTGGCTTTTTCGATCACCATTTCAGCAACCTGTACGTGACGGGCTGGCGGCTCATCGAAGGTAGAGGCAACCACTTCGCCGCGCACGGAGCGCTTCATTTCGGTTACTTCTTCCGGACGTTCGTCGATCAGCAGAACGATCACGTCACAATCCGGGTTGTTATGGGTAATAGACTGCGCAATGGTTTGCAGCAGCATGGTCTTACCGGCTTTTGGTGGTGCGACGATCAGGCCACGCTGGCCTTTACCGATCGGAGCAATCAGATCCAGTACGCGGGAAGACAAATCTTCAGTGGAACCGTTACCACGTTCCAGTACGAAGCGTTCGTTCGGGAACAGTGGGGTCAGGTTTTCGAACAGTACCTTGTTCTTGGCATTCTCTGGCTTGTCGTCGTTGATCTCAGCGACTTTCAGCATCGCAAAGTAACGTTCGCCGTCTTTTGGCGGACGAATCTTGCCAGCAATCTTGTCACCCTTACGCAGGTTGAAACGGCGAATCTGGCTTGGTGATACGTAAATATCGTCCGGGCCGGCCAGGTAAGAGCTGTTTGCACTTCTCAGGAAGCCGAAGCCATCCTGCAGAATTTCCAATACCCCATCACCATAAATATCTTCACCGCTTTTGGCGTGATGCTTGAGGATCGCAAAAATAATGTCCTGTTTACGCGTACGGCTGACGTTTTCCAGGTTCATTTCCCGGGCGATTTCAAGCAGCTCAGGAACGGACTTCAATTTAAGATCGGAAAGGTTCATAGGGAAGAATGTGATTTGCAGTTATTGGAAATAAGGAGTGCTTGATTTGAATATCAAGGAGAGGCGTGCTCTGGAGGACCCAAAGCTTGATTTGAACTATAGACCCTATATTTCAGGGTGTCCAGACCAAAAGGCGAATAGCCGCCTTTTGGTTGGATTGATCACAGATCAGCTGATCTGAATCAGATTGCCTGCTGGATGAAGGCAGTCAGTTCGGACTTGCTCATGGCACCAATCTTGGTGGCTTCCACGTTGCCGTTCTTGAACAGGATCAGGGTAGGAATGCTGCGGATGCCGTATTTAGGCGCAGTCGCTTCATTCTGGTCGATGTTCAGCTTGGCGATTTTCAGCTTGCCTTCGAACTCTTCGGCAATCTCTTCCAGAACCGGAGCGATCATCTTGCACGGGCCGCACCACTCTGCCCAGAAATCTACCAGTACTGGCAGGTCGTTGCCCAAAACGTCGGCTTCAAAAGTATCGTCACTGGTGGTGATGATGAGATCGCTCATGGTTTCCCCTTGCGTGTTGAGGTCATAATTGCCTGTATTGTACGCCGGACTTGAATGGAATCAATCACAACCATTGCCCAAATATGGGATGGACAAGCCCATTTCGCAGTTGCATATTCGGTGTTTTGCAGCAGAAAAAGCGTCAGGATAACGAGTTATGTCTGATACACCTGCCCAGCCTGGCGAGCTGATTGCCGCGGTAGATCTGGGTTCCAACAGTTTTCATATGGTGGTGGCCCGTGAGTTTCACGGCGAGTTCCGGACGCTGGAACGACGGGGTCAGAAAGTGCAATTGGCCGCGGGTTTGGACGATCAGTTCCAATTGTCGGAAGAAGCCCAGCAGCGTGGCCTGGAATGTTTGCGCGAGTTTGCCCAGCGTTTGCAGGGCATGGACCCGGCCAAGGTCAGCGTGCTGGCCACCAACGCCCTGCGGGCGGCGCGTAACCGGCAGGAATTTATTGACCGTGCCGAGGCGGTACTGGGCTATCCCATTGAAGTGATTGCCGGTCGTGAAGAGGCCCGCCTGATCTATCTGGGCGTATCCCACACGCTGGCCGACGATGCCGGGAACCGTCTTGTGGTCGACATCGGCGGCGGCAGCACCGAATTCATTATTGGTGAGCGCTTTGAACCGAAAGCGCTTGAAAGCCTGCACATGGGCTGTGTTTCCTTTACCAAACGCTTCTTTGCTGATGGCAAGATCAACGAAGCCAACTTCGACAAAGCAGTGGCGGCTGCCCGTCAGGAACTGCTCAACATTGAAGGCCAGTACACCCGGCTGGGTTGGGACAGCGCGGTGGGCTCATCCGGCACCATTCGCGCAGTAGAGCAAACCGTGGTGGAGTTTGGCTGGTCGTCGGAAGGCATCACCAAGCAAGCCCTGAAGAAGCTGCGCAAGCAGGCGATGCAGTTCGACACCATCGATGATGTCGCGCTGCCGGGGGTCAAGGTAGAACGCCGTCAGGTGTTTATTGGTGGGCTGGCGATTTTGACTGCGGTGTTCGACACCTTCGGCATTGAGCACATGGTCTACAGCGACGGTGCCCTGCGTGAAGGCGCCTTGTGGGATCTGTTCGGCCGTTCCGATCATGAAGATGTGCGCCGCCGGACGGTGCAGTCGTTGAAGGAACGCTTTTTTGTCGAAGACGATCAGGCCGAGCGAGTGCGTGATACGGCCCTGGCGCTGTTCGCTCAGGTGAAGGATGTCTGGGGAATGGACGACAGCATGGCCAACTGGCTGGTGTGGGGTGCCGAGCTGCATGAGATTGGCTTGAGCCTGTCTCACAGTGGCTTTCACAAGCACGGTGCCTATTTGCTGCAACATGCCGATATGCTGGGCTTCACCCGTCAGGGGCAGGCCAAACTGGCGGCGCTGGTGCGCTGTCATCGACGCAAGTTTGCGGTGGCCGAGTTCGATACCATTTCCAAATCCCGCCGTGGCCAGATGATTCAGCTGGCTCGCTTGCTGCGGCTGGCGGTGATTCTGAATCACGGCCGTGGCGTGCATCCGGTGCCGGTACCGCAGCTGGACGTTGAGGATGATTGCCTCAAGGTGGTGTTGCCAGATTCCTGGCTTGATGAGCACCCACTGACGGCCGGAGATTTGGCTGCGGAAGTGGATTACCAGAAGGCGGTGGGCATGGCGCTTGAGGTTCGCTGAGGCGAGGCTTCGGTGAGCGCGTAAAAAGCCCTGGCTTCGCAAGAAGGCAGGGCTTTTTGGTATCAGCGACCCTAGCTCGACGCTGCTGCCAAATTATCGATGAGGATATTCTGGGCGCGGATAACGTCCTCACCGTCGGCCGGTTGGCGACGAATGTAGGAACCGTCGGATTGCAGAATCCAGGCCTGACTGTTGTCGTCCATATAGGCTTGTAGCTCGGATTTCACACGTTCCTTGAGCTTGTTGGACTCAATTGGGAAGGCGGTCTCCACCCGGTTCAGCAGGTTACGTTCCATCAGATCGGCGGAGCCTGCGTAGACTTCGTCCTTGCCGTCATTGAGGAAGTAGTAAACCCGGGTGTGCTCAAGGAAGCGGCCAATGATGGAGCGCACTTCAATGTTCTCTGACACACCGGCAATGCCCGGCCGCAGGCAGCACATGCCGCGAATGATCAGCTCGACTTTCACACCCGCTTGCGATGCCTTGTAAAGCGCCTTGATCAGCTTGGGCTCGGTGAGGCCGTTGGCTTTCATACGAATCAGCGCCGGTTTACCGGCTTCCGCATGGGCGCGTTCGCGGTCGACCATGGCGATCAGGTTCTTGTGCAGGGTGAACGGCGCGTGGAACAGCTTCTTGATCTTCAGTGCCGCACCCATGCCGGTCAGTTGCTGGAACACCGCGGCTACGTCTTCACCAATCAGGTCGTTGCTGGTGAGGAAGCTGTAGTCGGTGTAGGCGCGAGCGTTGCCGGCGTGGTAGTTACCGGTGCCCAAGTGCACGTAGCGTTTGTAACGGTCGCCTTCCTTGCGCACGATCAGCATCATCTTGGCGTGGGTTTTATAGCCCACCACGCCGTACACCACGACGGCGCCAGCTTCTTGCAGACGGTTGGCCAGATAGAGGTTTTCTTCCTCGTCAAAACGAGCCCGCAGCTCGATGACGACGGTCACTTCCTTGCCGTTACGGGCGGCATCCACCAGCGCGGTGACGATCTCGGATTTGGCGCCGGTGCGATACAGGGTTTGCTTGATGGCCTTGACGTTGGGGTCCTTGGCCGCTTCGCGCAACAGGTCGACCACCGGGGTGAACGACTCGAACGGATGCAGCAGCAAGGTGTCCTTTTCGCGCATGCTTTCGAAGATCGACTTCTTGAACTTGATGTTCTTCGGCAGGCCTGGGGTGAACGGCGTGTACTTCAGGTCCGGACGGTTGATCTGGCCAATTACCTCCATCAGGCGGCCGAGGTTCACCGGGCCGTTGACCTTGTAGAGGTCGTTCATGTCGAGGCTGAACTTGTGCAGCAGGAAGTCGACCAGTTCATCCGGGCAGTTGTCGGCCACTTCCAGACGCATTTCCTCACCGAAGTTACGGGAGTGCAATTCGTCTTCCAGGGCCGAGGCGAGGTCGTTGGTGCCGTCTTCGTCGATTTCGAGGTCGGCGTTACGGGTCACCCGGAACTGGTAGCAGCCTTTTACGTCCATGCCCGGGAACAGCTCATCGGCGTGTTCGTGAATCACCGAGGACAGGAAAATAAAGTGGTCGCCGCCGTCGGTCAGGTGATCCGGCAGGCGAATAATGCGTGGCAGCGAGCGTGGCGCCGGAATAATGGCGAGGCCGGTTTCGCGGCCAAAGGCGTCCTTGCCGTCCAGCTCAACAATGAAGTTGAGCGACTTGTTCACCAGTCGAGGGAACGGGTGGGACGGGTCGAGACCAATCGGACTGATCACCGGCTGAACGCTGTCGCGGAAGTACTCTTCGACCCACAGGCGTTGCTCTTCGGTCCAGTCACGACGACGCTGGAAGTGAATGTTCTCGGCTTCCAGCGCTGGCAATACGGTGTCGTTGAGGATGCGGTACTGACGCTCAACCGTAACACTGCAGAGGTCGTGAATTTCACTCAACACCTGCTGCGGGTGCTTGCCATCGGCACCGGCACGTTCACGGGCAAAGGTCAGCTGTTGGGTCAGGTTGGCGACCCGCACCTCGTAAAACTCGTCGAGGTTCTTGCTGAAAATGCAGAGGAAGAACAGCCGATCCAGCAGCGGATGGCTTTCATCCAGTGCTTGTTCCAGAACCCGAATATTGAACTGCAAATGGCTCAGTTCGCGGTTGATGTAGTACTCGGTGTTGTTCAGGTCGATCGGGGTATCGATGTTCTGTTCTTCGCTCATTCTTGTTCCTGTTATCAGCCTTTGTTGATCCACTCGGCGTATTGTTTGGCGTAGTAGGTCAGGATGCCATCGGCACCGGCGCGTTTCATGGCGGTGAGGGATTCCACCATCACGGCGTGGTCGTCGAGCCAGCCGTTGGCCGCGGCGGCCTTGTGCATGGCGTATTCACCACTGACCTGATAGACAAATGTTGGTGCCTGGAATTCGTCTTTGACGCGACGAACAATATCCAGATACGGCATACCTGGCTTGACCATCACCATGTCAGCGCCCTCGGACAAATCCAGTGCCACTTCGTGCAGGGCTTCGTTGGAGTTGGCCGGGTCCATCTGGTAGGTCTTTTTGTCGGCCTTGCCCAGATTGCCAGCGGAGCCGACGGCATCACGGAAGGGGCCGTAGTAAGCCGAAGCGTACTTGGCGGAGTACGCCATGATGCGGGTGTTAACGAATTTTTCTTCTTCCAGTGCGGCGCGGATGTCACCAATACGGCCATCCATCATATCCGATGGTGCAACCACATCGGCACCGGCTTCGGCGTGGGACAGCGCCTGTTTCACCAGGGTTTCAACGGTGATGTCGTTGAGGACGTAGCCGTCCTTGTCGATGATGCCATCCTGACCGTGAGTGGTGAACGGGTCCAGTGCCACGTCGGTCATGATGCCCAGTTCCGGCACGGCTTCCTTGATGGCGCGAATAGCACGCTGGGCCAGGCCGTTGGGATTGAAGGCTTCTTCGGCCATTTCCGACTTGGCGCTGTCCGGAGTAACCGGGAACAGGGCCAGCATCGGGATGCCGAGGTCGAACAGGTATTTGGCTTCTTCAACCAGCAGGTCGATGGACAGGCGTTCGACACCTGGCATGGAGGCGACTTGCTCACGTTCCTGATGGCCTTCCAGCACAAACATCGGGTAGATCAGGTCGTCGGTGGTGACGGTGTGTTCGCGCATCAGGCGACGGCTGAAGTTGTCCCGACGCATGCGGCGCATGCGAGTTTCCGGAAACATTCGCTGAGAATCGTTAAAGGCCATGATGTGCTCCTGTATACCCGTAAAATCGTGCGGGGATTGTAGCGCCCTTTGGCCCGCAACGGTTGACTTTATACCGCATGAAACAGTGATTTGAGCCAGTCGTAGGGCGGTTTTGGGGTCATCCGGGCGGATGCTAGCGCCGGATTGTTACGATTGGGGGCCTGTTGCTGCAGATTGTTTGGACGGCCGTTACTGATAGCGGCTTTCAAGGTCGCTGATCAGGTCGTCAGCCACCCGCAGGCTTTCCAGCAGGTCGAGCAGGTTGTAATCCAGATTGACGTTCAGGTGGGTGGCCTGACCGTCGAAGAAATCCGGATTATGGCCTTCAAATTTCAGGCCCAGATTCAGCGCCCCGTCGGGCTGATAGCGGATGTCGGTTTCCAGCTGATTGAACTGGAAGTTTTCCAGTGCCTGCATCGCCAGTCCGACCGCCGGGTCGGTATTGGCGAGGGCGGCACTGGTTTCAGTCTGGTAGCGAATCACGCCGCCCGGAGAGCGAGCATAGAGGGTGCCGTGAGGAATCATCGGCCCGTCCCTGGTCAGCAGGATCGGCAGCGCGCCGTCGAGTGAGCCTTCGGCCTTGACCTCCGCCGACGGCTCCAACTGCGCCAGCTGGGCCAGTTGCAGGTTATCCACCGCCACATCGAGGGTGTTGGTGTCCTGACGGCTGTCGTAGTGCATCGCCGGAATGTAGATCTGACCACCCAGCAGGCGTGTGGATAACTCGCGAATATCGGCGCTGACCCAGTCCTGCTGGCGGCCAATGTTCATGCTGATACGCGCCATGGTATTACTGAGGGCAATACCGGTGTTGATGCTATTGGCATCCAGTTGGGCGGTGACTTCGTAGCTGTCCGGTTGTGGGCGAACGGCCATCAGCAGGTTGGTGTTTTCGGTGGTGATGCGGTTGTCGTACACCATGCTGAGCTGGTCGACACGCAGCATCAGGTTGGGGTGCAGAATCAAAGTGTTTTTGTTGTCAGTGGCGCTGTTGTTTTCTGCACTGCTGTTATCAGTCGGGCTGGCGTCGTCTGGTAACTGCCAATTGATCCAGCCCTGACCGGACAAGCGGCCAGCCAGAATCTGGGTGCCGGTGAGATCGGCCAGTGATTGCAAGCCAGCCTCGCTGAACGACAGCTGGCTGTCTTCGATGTGGAATTGGGCATCGCCCTGACCGTCGTCCAGCTGATGCTGCAAGCGGAACTCGCTTTTAAGCTGATTGTTGGCCGCTGCCAGTTGGCCACTGGCGCTGATTCCGTTGTCCGGCAGGTCGAGGTTGATTTCACTGCGGAGGCGCACGTCGGGCACCGGCCATTGTTGCCAGCGGGAGCTGCGCAGGCGCAGTGAGACATAACAGTGAGGTGTTTGCAGCGACGGCTGACACTCCAGTGTCGAGGCACCAAGGTTGAGTCGGGTGGGTTTGTGGGCCGGGGTCGTCTTGATGGTGCTGGCATCCGGGCTCAGGGTCAGCGGGTTCAGCATCAGTGCCAGTGGCGTGCTGGATGTCAGCTGTGGGCTGCTGCCGCTGAGATTCCAGTGCTGCTGCAATGGCTGACGCTGTTGAAGGCTGACGGTAGGGACATTCCAGCCTGGCAGTTGTTGGGCGTCGAGGCGAAGTTGGGTGTCGCGGATATCCACAGCAAGGGGTGTATTGGCGTCGCTTGGCAGGCTGACGGCAAGTTGGCTGTTGAGCTCAATGTCAGCAGTAACAGCATCCATGGTCAGACGGTGTTGGCTGTTCAGTGTTGCCTGAAGGAGGCTTTCGAGCGGCGTGATGTCAGCCCTCAGATCCCAGTGTAGTTTGCCGGCTGCGGTCAGTGCGGCAGGCTCGTTGAACTGATAAGCAAGCTCCGTGCTCAGTTGGCTCTGGCAGTAGCCAAAGTCGTCGCTGCAGCGCAGGGTGATGCCATCTATCAGTTGGGCCAGTGACAGTTCGACGTTGCTGTTGCCGTTGGCTGTGGGTTGCTCAAACTGTAACTGCAGAGCGCCGAATCGGCTATGAATACGCCAGGGTTGGCTGCTGGCCGCGTCGCTGCTGTGTGATACACCCAGTGTCAGTAACTGGCGGCTGCTGGCCAGCGGCTGCAATTGCAGCTGTGCTCGGTTAAGTCGTTCCTGGCCGGATTGGGAGGCCGACAGCAGTGTGGATAAGTCCAGGCTGAATGGACGCTCCTGGCTGCTTTCCAGCGTGGTGAGGCTGCTCAGTTCGGCGTCCTGAGGCCAACGGAAGCGGCTTGGGAATGCGGCATTGAATTGGCTGTCGACTTTTTGCAGCTGCGCCAATGCCGTCAGCCACAGGGCCTGATCGTCGGCCTGCCATTGCGGCAACTCCAGCGCCGTAGCAATCGCCTCGCGGGCCGATGCGGGCAGCTGTGCCAGTTGCTGCTGCAACGCTGGCACCACCAATACCTGGCGGCCATTCACTTTGGTAACACTGCTTTGGGTGCTGGTCCGGTCATTGGCCTGGGTTGTTGTTTGGTCAGCTGCTGGAGTCTGTTCTACCGCAGCAAACCAGTGGGCCAGCAGGCTTTGCTGGTCGCGTAACTGCCCCAGTATCTGGCTTTGGTCGGCACCATCAATCAACTGGAATTCCATCACCCACGACAAATCGGTTTGTGCGGGCAAAGGCTTCAGATCACCGGCGATGCGCCACTGCCGGGCGTTCATCTGAACCAGCAATTCGGCATCCAGTAACGGATGGTGCAAGGCGAGGGTATCAATGGTGATCTGATTAATCGGCAGCTGCATCAGGCTGTGCAGCTGGGGTATTTCGATCCACGGCTGTTGCAGTTGGGCGGCGACTTGTTGCTGGCGCTGTTGGGCGCTGGCTTCGACCAATGTGTCACCGGTGCTGCCGAGGATGATGTCCAGCCGTTCAGCGTGCAGGTTTTGCAGCTGGCCGTTGAGTACCCCGCGGGCATCGTAGTGCAGTTGCAGCTGTTGTACGTTGATGGCGGTGCCGTCGGCGAGGGCCGTGCGGGCGTATTGCAGGGTCAGTTGGCGGCTGTCGAGCTGGCTGATGTGCCAGTCGACGTCAACGCCAGTGACGGATGTCACCACCGGCGGCAGCTGGTTCAGTCCTCGCTGCAACAGCGATGGAAACAGCCAGATACCGGTGGCGACCAGACCAAGGGTCAGCAAGCCCAGCAGGGCCAGGAGCATCACCGTGCCTTTCAGCATACTGACAAGCACAGTGACTCCTCTGCGTTGCCGTCCTGGCGAGCTTGCTTCCGTCATGGGGAGGGATTACTCCGCGGTGAGGGTTTTCACGCCTTCGCTGGTGCCCAGCAACAGGGTGTTGGCCGGACGCAGGGCGAACAGGCCGTTGGTTACCACACCGGTGACCATGTTGAGTTTCTTTTCCAGGTCCATAGCGGCGTTAATGGACAGGTTGTAGACGTCCAGAATCTGGCAGCCGTTGTCGGTGATCACGCCTTCGCGGTAGACCGGGTCACCGCCCAGCTTGACGATTTCACGGGCCACGTAGGAACGTGCCATCGGGATTACTTCAACCGGCAGCGGGAAAGTACCCATGGTGTCGACCAGTTTGCTTTCATCGGCAATGCACACAAAATGTTTGGCGGTGGCTGCAACGATCTTTTCGCGGGTCAGGGCGGCACCGCCACCTTTGATCATTTCCAGTTTGTGGTTAACTTCGTCAGCACCATCGATGTAAAACTCGAGGCCACCGACGTTGTTGAGGTCGTACACTTCGATGCCATGATCGCGCAGACGCTGGGCAGTGCCTTCGGAGCTGGCGACAGCGCCATCGAAGTCGTGTTTGTACTTGGCCAATGCGTCGATAAAGCAGTTGGCGGTGGAGCCGGTGCCGACACCAATGATGGAGTCTTTATCCAGTTTTGGCAGGATCAGTTGCACCGCGGCTTCGCCAACGGCTTGCTTGAGTTCGTCTTGAGTCATGGTTGCTTCACTGTCAGGGTACGGATTCCCGCACATTATAGGGTGACGTGCGGTACAATGTACCAAAATCTATGCTGAAATCTGGTTCAGAAAACGGTACAGCCCCATTCGCTAACCCCTCTCTTTGCCTGACCCATTCACAAGCCCGGAGTTCATCCGGTTTTTGCAAGGTAGTCCTTTCATGCTTAACGAGTATCTGAGAAAAATCCTCACCTCACGAGTGTACGACGTTGCCGTTGAAACGCCGTTGCACGTTGCGCCGTTCCTGTCCGAGCGTTTGGGGAATCAGATTTGGATCAAGCGTGAAGACGAACAGCCGGTGTATTCCTTCAAGATTCGTGGGGCCTACAACAAGGTGGCCCAGCTGACCGAAGAAGAAAAAGCCCTTGGCGTGGTGGCGGCGTCTGCGGGTAACCATGCTCAGGGTCTGGCGCTGGCGGCCAAGGAACTGGGTATCAAGGCGGTGATTGTGATGCCGCGTACTACACCGGACATTAAAGTGCGTTCGGTTAAAGCCCGTGGTGCCCGGGTGGTGTTGCACGGCGATGCTTTCGACGATGCCTATGCCTACTCGCAGAAGCTGGTGGAAGAAAAGGGCATGACCTACATCCACCCTTACGATGACCCGGAAGTGATTGCCGGTCAGGGCACCATTGGCATGGAAATCCTGCGCCAGATGAAACAGCCGGTCGATGCCATTTTTATTCCGGTCGGTGGCGGTGGTCTGATCGCTGGCGTTGCTGCTTATGTGAAAGCGCTGAAACCGGAAGTGAAGATCATTGGTGTGGAAAGCACCGAGTCGGCGTCGATGGCGGCGGCGCTGGAAGCCGGTGAGCGGGTTACCCTCAGTGAAGTGGGCATCTTTGCCGACGGTGTTGCCGTGGCCACCGCTGGTGAACACACCTGGCAGGTAGCGAAAGAATGCGTTGATGAAGTGATTACCGTCACCCCGGACGAGATCTGTGCGGCGGTGAAGGATATTTTTGATGATACCCGCGCAGTGGCAGAACCGGCCGGTGCGCTGGCGGTGGCCGGGGTGAAGAAGTACGTCGATCAGAACGGCTGCGAAAACCAGAATCTGGTGACCATTCTGAGCGGTGCCAATGTGAACTTCGACCGTCTGCGTTACGTGTCGGAAGTGGCTGAGATCGGCGAAGGCCGTGAAATCATCTTGGCCGTGACCATTGCGGAAGAGCCGGGCAGCTTCCAGCGTTTCTGTGCGCTGCTGGGCAAGCGTCCGATCACTGAATTCAACTACCGCTTTGGCGATGCCAATAAAGCGCAGATTTACGTTGGCGTGAAAGTGGGTGCCGAGCCCGGCGCTCGCGATGAACTGCTGGCCGAGCTGCGCGCCGACAACTACCCGGTGGTCGACCTGACCGACAACGAAGCCGCCAAATACCACATCCGCCATATGGTGGGTGGTCTGGCACCGGAGTCTGTTACCGACGAACGCCTGTACCGATTTGAATTCCCGGAACGTCCGGGGGCGCTGCTGAAGTTCCTGCGCACGTTGGGCAAGCGCTTTAACATCTCGCTGTTCCACTACCGCAACCACGGTGCCGCCAGTGGCCGTACGCTGGTGGGCTTGCAGGTGTCCGAAGACAAGCTGGAGCAACTGCACGGTTACCTGGACGACCTGGGTTACCCGTACTGGGACGAAACCGACAACACGGCGTATCAGCTGTTTTTGCGCTGATAATCCGCAGTCTCTGAAACCAAAAACGCCCGACATTGATCGGGCGTTTTTGTATCTGTCACTGGCCTAACGGCTGATTTTTAGCCAGCTGGATGGCTTACAAGCGGCCTTTGCTGAACTGCTCGCGCGCCAGCTGTTTCTTACGGTCGCTTTTGCGCAGCAACACATAAAAAGCACCGGCACCGCCGTGATGCGGCTGGGCGGTGTGGAAGGCCTGAACGTCGTCGAGGTCTTCCAGCCATTGCGCCAGATAGCTTTTCAGTACCGCCGGGTCGCCTTCGTTGCGATCGCCTTTGCCCGGCAGGATCAATACGTTGCGAATATCGTGGCTGATGCAGTCGCCAACAAAGCGGAATACCTGTCGACGGGCCTCTTCCACGGTGCGACGGTGGAGGTCGAGGCGCGCTTCAATTTCGTATTTACCCAAACGCAATTTGCGGAATACGCCGTCCTGAATGCCCGGGCGTTTGTAACCCACCACGTCGTGGGGGCCAATGCGTTTTACTTCCGTGGTTTGCAGGTGGTTGGGATCTTTTTTAGGTTGATCGTCCACGGCGGCCAGACGGCGGGCTTGCTGTGAGGCAAGTTGGATATCCCCTTTCCGAATGGCGACTTTTGGCTGATTTTGCAGTGGTTTTACGTCCTGCATTTCCTGCAAGAAATCGTCGTCGATATCGGTCATGGTCTGTCTCTCCTGCGCTGGTGGGCCGCATTATCAGCCGTCATTTGGGGCGACAGCGATCGGCTCCGTTGTCGGTTATATGATAACCGTGTATGGCCACCAAGGGGTACTGTCGGCAGGATTGACCGTTGCGACGGGCGCAGGCCGTGCGCTGCCGGGGGCTGAATTCAGCGGAGGGGGCCGAAATTCAGCAGAATTGGCCGGCGCTGAGTGTGACACTTCTTTGCTGACGCTCACTTCCCGATCACGGCGGTGGGCCCTAGACTGGGCTATCGTATCGATATTCACTGGCTTCGGACGGGGATTATGCCGCGTTTGCTTGTTTCAACATTGCTGGCTTTTTTGCTGCTGCTTTCCGGTGCTGCACAGGCGCTGGAGGGCAGTCGTCGGGTGATGAACTGGGCCGATTTGCTGGGTCTGGACACGGCCCAGCAAGAGCAGATCAAGAACATCGAAAAAACCTACCAGAGCAGCTTTTCGGACATTCGTGAGAACCTTGGGCCTTCTTGGGGAGAGCACTTTGACGAACAACAGTGGCTGCAGGAACGGCTGGCAGCACGGGATTTGTTCGCTGCCATGCGGATCGAGTTGCAGTCGGTGCTGACCAGCGCACAACGCCAGCGGGCCGACGACATTGTGCGCGAGTTTCACAGCCGTGCTACGCGCGGCATTCTGCAGCGCATGGCGCGAGGCATTGACCTGACCGAAAACCAGCTGGCCGACATGGATATTCTTGCCAATCAGGTGATTGGTCAGTTTTCCTGGCCGGTGGATCACAGTCAGATCGAAGCCGGTCGGGTAGGCATTGAGCGGATTTTCAGCGAAGTACTGTCACCCACGCAGTTGATGGAATTGCAGCAGCGTGAGCGCGATGACAAACGCAGCTGGCCAACGCTGGATAACCTGTCTGGCTCGCCGTTCCGGGAGCCTGACGATGGCCGCAACAGGGATCGTCGGGATTCAGACAAGAGTATGCGTGGTAGTCCGCCGGAGCCCCGAGAACGTCGCTCATCCGACGGCATGGCCGACAGAGGCTCTGATCGAATGTCTGATGGCCGCACAAACCGAAGAGCCGAACCTGACAACCACCAGCCGCCACCAGAAGGTGATGATCGACCGCCGATGGATACCGGCGCCATGCTGGGTGTGATGCCTGGCTTTACCCCTGTTCCACCACCACCGGGTGGATCGGACGGTGGGCATTTTGATCTGGACGAGTTGTGCATGCGGCTCGACCCGGGTACCGGGCTGGAAATGCCGCAACGGCCAAAATCAGGTTCACGCTGTGGCTTTGAGCTGCAACCACCCGAGCCTGCCGCCGGGTTCGATGACCTGATGATGCCGGAGATCAGTGAGCGCGATTAACGCTGCTGACTAGGGTCCCTGACAGCCACAAAAAACGCCCTTGAATCGGGCGTTTTTTGTGGGATCAAATTAGTAGCTGTAAACCAGCGTGACGCCGAATTCGGTATCGGTGTTTTCGGTATCGGCCGGTACATTGTCGGTGTAGCTGACGGTGTAGGTGATTTTAGTGGCCAGTGAGCCGTTCAACTGGCTTTTGAGGCCGGTTTCACTCTCATAGCTGCTGGATTCCTGTCCCAGTTCGGCCACCAGATGCTGCATAAACTGGGTGCCTTCGTTGATCTGCCAGCTGTAGTCGGCAACCAGCCGGGCGATGGCTTCTTCTTCCAGTTCGCTGGAGTCTTCCAGCTTCTTGCGCGAATAACCCGGGCCAACCTCTATGTCGAGGTTGTTGATGTCGTCGTCCAGTACCCGGTAACCGTAACCAACAGAGGCGGTGGTTTCGTAGGTGTAACCAGAGAAGCGGGCGCGTTCATGGTCGACATGAATGGCCAGGTAGGAGCGCTCGGTGAAGTTACGGTCGAACTGGGCAGCACCGTAGTAGGTTTCCTTCGAGACATCACCGTCTTCACGGCTGGTCAGCGCTTGCAGTTTGTAGCTGGAATCCCACTGGATGCCTTTGCGCTTGGCGCCAAATTTGGCATTCAGGCTGCTGGTGTCGGTGTTACCTGTGGTGATAATGCTGCCGAGTTCAGCAAAGCCGCCCCAATACGGTGGTTGCTTCTTCTCTTCTTCTGCGTGAACGACGCCGCTGGCAGCGATCATTGACACGAGCAGTGCCTGGTACTTCATAAAATTCTCCATCATTCGCCGAATAGGTCGTGGTCAGTGTACTGGCATCAGTACGCTGTTGCACCGCAGACGGTGCCCGACTATTGGTTGCCGGTACTGGCCTAAAGTTCGCCTGTAAGTGTCAGTTCTGACGGGCGAATCGATGAGACAGCTTCAGAATGGCCGGACCAAAGGCAAAGGAAATAACAAAAGCCGGTGGCCAGGCCAACAACCAGGCTTTCATCCAGAAGCCGAAGTAGCCATTTACGGCACCCAGGTTGATGTAGGTGATCCAGCAGGTCATCAGGAAGCTTAGCACCATCGACATCAGCGCGCTGTGGATAACTCGGAGTTTCAGGTTCATGGCAATACGCTCGCTCAGGTACAAACGCGGCAGCATAAAGGACTGGTGAATGACGATAAGGCTGTCGTTAACAACAGTGTGTTGTTCCGTGAAGTGAGTGCCGATCAGAGGATTTTACGACGGTAATTGGGATCAATTGGCCGTTTTTGCATCAAACGGTATGTGTGGCTGTTTTTTATACGATTTTGGCCTAAGGGCCGACCATGCAGCCACGGGTTAATCTGTTAGGCTTTTATTCATATTCGATCCAAAACTACCCGATCGCCCAGTCTGGAGGGGGACCCTCATGCTGTACAACATGAATGCTCATTTTATGGATGCCATGCGCCCGGTGCATGTAATGGCACGCATGACCCGGCAGTTTCTTTATCAGCCACTCAACCCGCTCAACTACTCCGTTACCTTTCGCACCCTGCGGGCTGGCATGGAGCTGACTGAACGCCTGACAGACTGCTACGAAGCGCCGGCATGGGGACTGGATTCGACCGAAATCAACGGCAAGGATGTGGGCATTTCCTACGAGGTGGTGCAAAGCAAGCCCTACTGCAACCTGCTGCATTTCAAACGCGAAGCCGAGCTGGAGCAACAGCCCAAGGTACTGATGGTCGCGCCTTTGTCTGGCCATTATGCAACGCTGTTGCGGGGCACGGTGAAAGCCTTTTTGCCGGATCACGAGGTGTACATTACCGAGTGGAAGAACGCTCGCGACGTGCCAATGGCCGATGGCACCTTTCACTTTGACGACTATGTCGATTATTTGATCGATTTCCTCCACACCCTCGGCCCGGACGTTCACGTGATGGCCGTATGTCAGCCGTGTGTGCCCGCGTTGGTGGCGGCAGGTCTGATGGCAATGGACGATGATCCGGCCTTGCCTGCCAGCATGACCCTGATGGGTGGCCCGGTGGACGTGCGTATCAGTCCGACCGAGGTGAATGACTATGCTTCCGGCAAGGATCTGGAGTGGTTCGAGGACAACGTCATCATGCGGGTGTCTCGCGGCTTTGCCGGTCGCGGTCAGCTGGTGTATCCGGGCTTTATCCAGTTGTCCGGTTTTATGTCGATGAACTGGGATACCCACATCAGCAAGCACTTCAAATTCTTTACCGATCTGGTGCGCGGGGACGGCGACAGCGCTGAAGGTCACCGCCTGTTCTACAACGAGTACCTGGCGGTGATGGATATGCCCGCGCATTACTATCTGGACACCATCCGCAAGGTGTTCCTCGATCAGGATCTGCCGAGCGGCACCATGGAACACCGTGGCCGACTGGTCGATATGAAAGCCATCAAAAACATGTCGATGATGACCATTGAGGGTGAACTGGATGACATTACCGGCCGTGGGCAAACCGCCTGTGCGCTGGATTTGTGTGAGTCGATTCCGAAGTCGCGCAAGCAGCATCTGGAAGCCGAGGGGGTAGGCCACTACGGGATTTTCAATGGTCGCCGTTATCGCGAGATGATAGCACCCAAGATCAAGGCCTTTATGGCCAAGGCCCCGCTGAGTGGCAAGGCCGTGCCTGCCAGTGAAGCCAAGGCCGTTGCCGCAACAACCGCTGCCAAACGCAGTACGCGTGCCGTTGCTCCAGAACCGGCTTCGGCATTGGCCAAGCCGAAAGCGACGCGCAGTCGCAAGCCTGCGGCTGCCAAAACTTCCGAAACCAAAGCTTCCGAAGCGAAAGTGCCTGATGTTAAAACTCAGGAAGTGAAAGCTCAGGCAGTGAAAACTACAGAGAGCAAAACGGCGGCCGCACCGGCCACATCACCGGCAGCAAGCAAGGCCAAGCCAGCGGCAAAAACGACAACGGCCAAGCCAGCGGCAAAAACGACAACGGCCAAATCTTCCACAGCCAAATCTTCCACAGCCAAGACGCCTGCTGCGAAGACCCCAGTCACAAAAACCACGGCTTCAAAAACCACAGCCACGAAAGCTGCTGCTCCCAAGCCAGCGGCTTCTGAAAAAGCGACAGCAAAGAAAACCACCGCCCGCAGCACCAAAAAGACCGATTCCTGATCGTCTGCGGTGAGCCCACAATGGGCTCACCGTGTCTTTTCCTTACCCTTGTCCTAACCCCAGTCCTTACCCCTGCCAGCCAACGACGCTACCATGGTGCCTTTGTACCTCTGACAACGGACCCTGTTTATGCCGCAGCCTGACTCTGCCCCCGGTTGGCTGGAACGACTGTACCTGCGCCTCAGTGGCCAATCCTCTACCGAATATGAGCCTGGCGACTCACAGCAGCGCGCTACTGCCAAAGCGTTTGTGCAGCTGCTGACGGCCCAGTGGCTGACCAAGGTAGGCGATGCACTGGTAAATCCGAAAATTACCCTGCCGTGGATTCTTTCGGTGCTGGGCGCGCCAGCGGCGTTCACGGGTTGGTTGGTGCCGCTGCGGGAATCCGGTTCCTTGCTGCCTCAGCTGTTCATCGCGGCCTGGGTCAAACGGGTGGCACAGCGAAAATGGCTATGGTGTTTGGGTAGCGTGCTGCAAGCCCTGTCGGTGGCGGCCTTGGTGCTGGTGGTGCTGTTGCTGGAGGGCGCTACTGCTGGCTGGGCGGTGCTGTTGCTGTTGGCGGCATTCAGTCTGGCGCGGGGGTTGTGCTCGGTGTCGTCGAAGGATGTCATGGGCAAGGTCATTGCCAAGCCTCAGCGTGGCTCCCTGACCGGGGTGTCGGCATCGCTGGCGGGGCTGGTCACCCTCGCGGTCGCCGCAGCACTCTGGTGGCTGCCGGAAAGCACGCTGATTTACACCGTAGGGTTTGGGCTGGCTGCGGCCCTGTGGTTGCTGGCAGCACTGGTTTACAGCCGTATCCATGAGCCTGCCAGCGAGCGTGAAGCCGAAGATCTGGCGCCAGCGTCGGTGTTTCAGCCTTTGCAGGCGATCTGGCAAGACAGCTTGCTGATGCGGTTTGTGATTGCCCGTACGCTGATGTTGTGTTCGGCGCTGTCGGCGCCGTTTTACGTCGTGTTGGCTCAGCAAAGCGACGACAGTGGTTTGGGCTTGCTGGCCTTGCTGATGGCCGCCAGCGGACTGGCCAGTCTGGTGTCAGGCAGTGTCTGGGGGCGTTTGGCAGATCGCTCCAGTCGTCACGTATTGTTGCTGGCGTCGGCGTTGGTTGCCATGTGTGGTGTGGTAGTCGTTGCAGTTGACTGGAAGGATGCCGAACTGGTGGCGCTGCCCTGGTTTATTCCCCTGATGTATTTCCTCTTGAGCATTGCCCACGAGGGCGTTCGCACCGGCCGCAAGACTTATCTGGTGAATATGGCCGATGGCAATCAACGCACTGATTATGTGTCTGCCAGTAATACCTGGATTGGCCTGATGCTGTTGTTGCTGGGCAGTATAGGCAGCTTGAGTGGCGTGATCTCGGTGGCCGGGGTGATTTTGCTGTTGGCGTTGCTGGGATTGGCTGGAGTGGCGATGGCGTGGACGCTGCCGGAAGTGGAAGAGCCGGAAGATGAGGATGACTGAACAGCCTGGTCCCGCTCTGAAAACGACAAAAGCCAGCGCAATAGCGCTGGCTTTTTCTTTAGGCTTTGCTAATCAGGCGCTCAGGAACGCTCGATGGCGAGGGAAACCCCCATACCACCACCGATACACAGAGTCGCCAGACCTTTCTTGGCGTCTTCGCGAATCATGTTGTGCAGCAAGGTAACCAGAATGCGGGCACCGGATGCACCAATCGGGTGACCCAACGCAATGGCACCGCCATTGATGTTGATCTTGGATTCATCCCAGCCCAGTCCCTTGTTGACCGACAGCGCCTGTACCGCGAAGGCTTCGTTGGCTTCGATCAGATCCAGTTCAGAGATATCCCAACCGGCTTTTTCCAGACATTTTTTGGTCGCTGGAATCGGGCCTGTGCCCATAATAGTCGGGCTAACACCGGCGTTGGCGTAAGCCTTGATGGTCGCCAGTACCGGCAGACCCAATGCATCGGCTTTGGCGCGGCTGGCCAGCATGACTGCGGCAGCACCGTCGTTCAGGGAGGAGGCGTTGCCGGCTGTGACGGAACCGTCACGTTTGAATGCCGCACGCATGCCCGCCAGTTTTTCTACGGTGATGCCCGCACGCGGGTTTTCATCGGTGTCGAAAATGATCGGGTCGCCCTTACGCTGCGGGATTTCAACCGCAGTGATTTCATCCTTGAACTTGCCGGACTCAATGGCCGCCAGTGCCTTGGCCTGGGATGCGGCAGCAAACGCATCCTGCTCTTCACGGGCGATGCCATATTCATCGGCGATGTTTTCGGCGGTGATGCCCATGTGGTAGTCGTTGAAAGCGTCCCACAGACCATCCTTGATCATGGTGTCGACCATGTTCCAGTCGCCCATACGCTGGCCGTTACGGGAATTTGGCAGAGTGTGTGGCGCGTTGGACATGGATTCCTGACCACCGGCGATGATCAGCTCAGCATCGCCACACAGAATGGCCTGAGCCGCCAGATGCAGGGCTTTGAGGCCGGAGCCGCAAACCTTGTTGATGGTCATGGCGGGGGTAGTGTCTGCCAGGCCTGCCTTGATGGCGGCTTGTCGTGCGGGGTTCTGACCAGCGCCTGCTGTCAAAACCTGACCCATCAACACCTCGTCTACCTGATCGGCGGCAACGCCGGTCTTTTCCATTACTGACTTGATGACGCGGGCGCCCAGATCTACTGCCTGGATGCCGGCCAATGAGCCGCCAAAACTGCCGATAGCGGTACGAGTTGCTGCAACGATGACTACTTCGGTCATGGAATCTCTCCGTCCTGGGTTGGTTGTTCCGAATTAACGACCGGCTGACAAGCTGAGCAGAGGCGTCAGACTCATCAGGGGACCGCTAACAGGATTAGCACAGACGGAGTGACAAGTGTATGACCGCGATTAAGAAATGCGGCTTCGGTCGGACAATCCGATCAGTGCTGGCCTGATCGGACACCGCTATATATCGGCTGTTCGAGAGGATTTGTCAGAGAGGGTCACTGGTTTGTTGGACATTGGTCGCAGTGGCGCGATCCAGTGCGCCAAGGTCAAGCACCGGAGAGGCGTCAATGTGCTGGGCGTCCATCATCTGTGCCACCCGTTCGAGAGAGCTGAGGATCATGGTTTGCTCCCAGTCCTGCAAATCCTGGAATTGGCGGATAAAGCTTTCCTGCAAGGGGCGCGGTGCATCCAGCAGGGCCTTGTGGGCGTCTTCGGTCAGGCGCAGGTAAACCTTGCGTTTGTCCTGGGTGCCGCGCTCACGCAGCACGAAGTTCCGCTTTTCCAACCGGTCGATGATGGTGGTGACCGTGGCTTGCGACAGGCTGATGCGCTTGGCGAGTTCGCCGACCGTCATTTCGTCGCTGTTGCGCAGGGTTTGCAAAATCAGCAGCTGCGGTGATGTCAGGCCCGAGGTCTTGCTCAGTCGTTTGGAGTGCAGGTCGGTCGCCCGAATGATGCGGCGCAGTGCCACCAGGACTTCATCGTAACGTTTCATGTTTATCGGCGGTGTTGTGTGTATGGCGCCCATTTTACCTTGCTCCCGAAGATTAGAGTACAAACAAATTCCAAAAGCCGCAGATGCCCCATAACTGCGCGTGGCGTCTGAGCTGGTGCGGGTTGGCTGGGTTTTCTCCTTTGGTCCGATGATCCGAGAGTGTTAACGGATTCAAATATTTAGTGTTGTAATTAAATTTGCTCGATGCTAATTTGTTTAGTGTCCTAAGTAAATAACTGAGCCGTAATGGTCTGTTTGTCGACTTGATTCAGGTTGATAGCCAGCCGGTACGCGGTTTAGCCCCAAAAATGGAACGTTCAGACACACGCCTGTTTGAAGCCAATCATGACGAATACGTTACAGAACAAAATGAATTTGTTCTGAGAAAGCCGGATTCTACCGATGGGTCCGCTGTCTATCGGCTGGTAGAGGAATGCAAGCCTTTAGATGTCAATTCAATGTACTGCAATCTGCTGCAGTGCTCCCACTTTCGCGATACCGCGATGCTGGCCGAACTTGATGGCCAGATAGCCGGCTTTGTTAGCGGCTACCGTTTGCCCGAGCGCCCGGAGGTTCTGTTCGTGTGGCAGCTTGCTGTTGCTCCGCTGGCTCGGGGGAAAGGTCTTGCCAGTTTGATGCTGAATTCCCTGTTGCAACGTTTCCACGGCGAGGTGCGCTACCTGCACACCACCATCACGCCGTCGAATCAGGCTTCATGGAACACGTTCCGCAAGCTGGCCCGAGACCTCGATAGCGAACTGACCAGTCAGCCGATGTTTGAGCGCGAGGTCCATTTTGATGGCGCGCATGACACCGAAGAGTTGCTGGAAATTGGTCCGTTCAAGCCGGCAGTTGATCAGGCTGCGGGTTAACCCCGCAGCGCTTGCCGCACCCGAATCCGCATGGCTGCGATGAATGAGCAGCCGACACGAATTTACACACCTCAAGGAGCTGAATATGGGCATTTTTAAAGAGATCGAATCCAACGTACGTGGTTACTGTCGTGCGTTCCCGGTGGTCTTCCGCGAAGCACACAACGCCACCCTGATTGACGAAGACGGTCAGGAATACATCGATTTTCTCGGCGGTGCTGGCACGCTGAACTACGGCCATAACAACCCGGCCTTCAAGGACGCGCTGATTGATTACATCCAGAACGACGGCGTCACCCACGGTCTGGATATGCACACTGAGGCCAAGCGCGACTTTCTGGAAACCTTCCAGAGCAAAATCCTCAAGCCTCGTGGCCTGAACTACAAAGTGCAGTTCACTGGCCCGACCGGCACCAACGCGGTAGAAGCGGCACTGAAAATTGCCCGTAAGAACACCGGCCGCCAGAACATTGTGTCGTTCACCAATGGTTTCCACGGTTGCACCATGGGCTCGGCGTCGGTAACCGCCAATGGCTACTACAAGGAATCCATTGGCATGCCGCTGCCGGGCGTACATTTCATGCCGTACGACGGCTATCTGGGCGACTTCAACACCCTGCAGTACTTCGAGAAAGCGCTGGAAGATGGCTCCTCTGGGCTGGGTCACCCGGCCGCTGTGATTGTTGAATGTATTCAGGGCGAAGGCGGTTTGAATGCTGCGTCCAAGGAGTGGATGCAGGGCTTGCAGAAGATTTGTCGCAAGCATGACATGCTGCTGATCGTTGATGATATTCAGGCCGGCTGTGGCCGATCCGGTACTTTCTTCAGCTTCGAAGAGTTCGACATCCAGCCTGATATCGTCACGCTGTCGAAGTCACTGGGTGGCTATGGTCTGCCAATGGCCGTGGTGCTGATGAAAGAGAAGCTGGACACCTGGAAGCCGGGTGAACACAACGGTACCTTCCGTGGTAACAACCATGCCTTTGTGACCGCGCGCATGGCGCTGGAAACCTATTGGGCTGATGACCAGTTCTCGAAACAGGTGAAGCAAAAAGCCCAGCTGCTGAAGTCGCGTCTGAAAACCATTCAGGCGGGTTTTGCCCGTGATATCAAACACAAGGGCCGTGGCATTATGCAGGGCATTGAGTTTGCCAATGGCGACATTGCCGGTGACATTACCAAACTGGCGTTCAAACGCGGTCTGATTATTGAAACCAGTGGTTCCGACGATCAGGTGGTGAAAGTTCTGACGCCGCTGACGATTGAAGAATCCACCCTCTCCAAGGGCCTCGATATCCTTGAATCCTGTGTCGAAGACGTGATGGCCAAGCGCCTGGCCAAAGCTTCCTGATTCCATTCTGCTTGTTTTTTGACCGGTTATTGCCCTGATTCTGCATGGCAAGGCCGGTCATTCCTCCCCGAATTCATCAATTGATCAAATTTCAGGTAACAAAATGATTGTTCGTACTCTTAAAGATTGTGAAAATTCAACCCGCAATATTGATGGTGGCACCTGGAAGAGCGTGCGCATGCTGTTGGCCGACGACAACATGGGCTTTTCCTTTCACATCACCACCATCTTCAAGGGAACGGAAACCCCGATCTGGTACAAAAACCACCTTGAGTCCGTGTACTGCATGAGTGGCTATGGCGAAATCGAAACCTGCGACGATGGCAAGGTTTACCCGATTGAGCCGGGTACTCTGTACATTCTGGACAAGAACGACAAACACCTGTTGCGTGCCACCACCGAAGACATGCAGATGGCCTGCGTATTCAACCCACCGTTGAATGGCAAGGAAATCCACGATGAAGATGGCGCCTACAAGCTGAACGACGACGCCCTGGCCTGAGCAGGAGCCCAGCCTCGAACGACCGTTTCAGCAACCCGATGATCAGGAGCAAGAGAGTCATGGCACACAGTGTCGAAAAAATCGGCGGAACGTCGATGAGCCAGCACCAGATGGTGTTGGAAAACATCTGGATGCGTCCACGTGCAGTGGGCGATCAGCAAGAAAGCCTCTACAACCGAATTTTCGTGGTGTCTGCCTATAGCGGCATGACCAATGGCTTGCTGGAACACAAGAAAACCGGCGAAGCGGGCGTTTATGCCTTGTTCGCAGAAATGGACGAGTCGCGTCCATGGCAAGGCAAACTGGAAGAAGTCCTGCAAATGATGAAGGACAAGAACGCCGAAATGTTCGGTCCTGAAGGCCTTAACAATGACATGGTGCGCAAGCGCGCTGACCAGTTTATTGAAGGTCGCATGGACGACGTGCGTGAGTGTCTGGAACACCTTGAAGCCGTGTGCAGCTTTGGTCATTTCCAGCTCGACGATCACCTGCACCGGGTACGTGAAATGCTCAGCGCCATGGGCGAAGCCCACAGTGCGTTCAACTCGGTACTGTTGCTGCGCCAGCACGACATCAACGCCCGTTTCATCGACCTGACCAACTGGCGTTCTGATACCCAGATGGGCTTTGACGATCATATTCTGAAAGCCTTCCAGGGCGTTGATCTGGCAACTGAAATGCCGATCGTGACTGGTTACACCCAGTGCCGTGAAGGCCTGATGCGTACCTACGATCGTGGCTACTCTGAAATGACGTTCAGCAAAATCGCCACCACCACCGACGCGCTGGAAGCGGTTATCCACAAGGAATATCACCTTAGCACCGCCGACCCGATGCTGGTGGGTGCCGAGAACGTCCGTCCGATTGGCATGACCAACTTCGATGTGGCCGACCAGCTGGCCAACCTTGGGATGGAAGCCATTCACCCGCGTGCAGCGGCGGGCTTGCGCAAGAAGGACATCCGTCTGATCGTGCGTAACACCTTCGAGCCAGACCACAACGGTACAGAAATTCGTCGTGACTATTGCAGCGGCACGCCGAAGGTGGAAATCATCGCCGGTACCCGCAATGTCTGGGCGCTGGAAATCTTCGACCAGGAAATGGTGGGTGATGCCACCCACGGCCAGAAAATGGCCAATCTGGTGTTTGAAGCGGGTCTTAACGTGCTGACCAAGGACTTCAACGCCAACACCGTGACCTTCTACATTGCCGGTAACAAGCGTTTGATCAGCTCGCTGATGGAGAAACTGCGTCAGGCCTACGACACCGCCGAAATTCGGCTGGAAAAACTGGCTCTGGTCAGCGCCATTGGCAGTGATATGAAAGTGCCGGGCCTGCTGCAATCGGCCGCAGGTGCCTTGTCAGATGCTGGCGTGAACATTCACGCGGTGCACCAGGCCATGCGTCAGGTGGACATGATGTTCCTCGTCAGCGATTCTGACTATAGTGTGGCAGTCAAAGCACTTCACTCACGATTGGTCGAACAGGCAGACGTATGGAAGCATCAAACCGCTTGATCCCACTTGGGAATTTTCGCCTGACAACCGTCTTCGCAGTGATCAGCCTCTGGCTGATCGCTGCGTTTTGCGTTGCCGCTGAAAACACCAAGGAAGCCGCGGAAAAGTCGGCGGAAGGGGACGCCAAGGCAGAGCAGACCATCAACAACCTGCAAACGCCCTTGTACACCGCTTTTACCGAGCGCTACATCCTCGATGAAGTGAAAAACCTGCGTCAGATGTTGGCCGATACCCGCATTGAGTTCACTGAAAAGATCGTCGACCGAGAAGTGCAGGTGGCAGACCGGGCGTTAACCTACGCCACTGATACCGTGACCTACTTCTTCTACCTGATTGCCGGTGCCTCGACCCTGCTGGTACTGGTGGGCTGGAACTCGCTGCGCGACATCAAGGAGCGGGTAGGCTCGTACGCCAACGAGGAGATCAAGCGGATCACAGGCACCTACGAACAGCGCCTGGAAGCGTTGGAGCGTGAACTGCAATCCAAGTCTCGCCATATTGCGGCAGCACAGGAAGAGATTACGCTGACCAACGAAATCCACTCGTTGTGGCTGAAGGCGTCGCAGGAAAACAGTCCGCAGAGCAAGATCAACATCTACGATCAGATCCTGTCCTTGCGTCCGGACGACGTCGAAGCACTGACCTACAAGGCCGATTCTGCCTTGCTGCTGGGGCAGGCTCAATGGGCTTCCAGCCTGGCCAACAAGGCGCTGGATATCGATCCGGAAAACAGCCACGCCTTGTTCCAGCGCGCCTGTGCCCATGCTGAATCCGGCTTCCCGGAAGAGGCGCTGCGCGACCTCGAAGAAGCCATTCTGAAATCCGAAACCCTGCGCTTGCAGGCCAAGGACGACCCAAGCTTCAAGTCGTTGCAGGATAACGAGCAGTTCATTGCGCTGGTTACGCCAGTGGTAACCACCTGATCCAAGCCGCGTCCGCTATCTGGCTGGCGCGGTGTTTTACCTCTTTTCTCCTCCGGTTTTCCTTTGGAGCCTCGGAATAACCCGATTCTGACGCGCCGTGTAGATGGCTCTGTCCTCAATTTCTGTCATACGCCGTTACCAGACATCATTGCCTGAGCTTATTGCCAGTCCTTGTTACTAGTCCTTGTTACTTGGCCTCATTGCAGACAGTCGCAATCGTCATTACGTGTATTGTGGCTTACATCTGATCCTCAATAATCCCACGGCTGACTTTTCCCGACTTATTGCCCGAATAGTTCCATCGACCGCTTGTTTTTAAACAGGGTTTGGCCATTATTTAGCTGACGATTTGATGAGACTTTTCTTAACAACATTACACTCGATCAAAATTTGGCCAACAAGGGATATGACGATGGACAAGTTCAAGGCAAGCCCGCTGGTGCTGGCAATCGCATTGGGGTTAACGGCCTGTGGCGGTGGCTCAAGCAGCTCGAGCAACGATTCCGGGTCCGAAGGCGGTGATGGTGAGACCACCCAGGTCAGCCTCACGGGGCTGGCGGTGAAAGGTATTCTGGTGAATGCCACCGTGCGAGCGACCAGTCTGGATGGCAGTACCGAATACGGCATCACCACAACGAATGCCGAGGGCCGATACAGCCTTGAAGGCATGACCAATATCCCGGCCAATGCGCCCATCAAGGTCACCATGACCACCAACAGTGCCACCCAAGTGAAGTGTGACTCAGCAACGGGTTGCACTTGGAACGGCAACAGCTACACCTTTGGCCAGTTTTACCCGTACAACAACACCGACTTTGAGCTTACTGCAGTACTGCCGTCGTTTGGTTCTGACACCGCCAAAAGCCTGATGGTAACGCCGGTAACCCACCTGGCGGCCAAGCGTATTGAAAGTGCAGGCTACACGTCCTCCAGTCAAGTGGCCTCTGCCAACAACGCCACTGCGACCTTGCTGGGTCTGGACAACATCGATATCACCAACTCGGTGCCAGCCGATATTACCGAATCCACAGCGGGCGCAGCGAGCGCAGAAGAACAGCTCTACGGCGCCATTGTGGCGTCTATTGCGACCATCGCCAGTGGCCGAAATCAGGACGTTGCAACGGTGATTGAAGCCCTGGCAGATGACTACGCCAATGACGGCGGCTTAACTGCCAACTCTTCCAGCGACGACGTGATCGACCTCGAAGAAATCTTTGAAAGTGCCGAAGAGACTGTTGAGGTTGCTGAAACCACCACTGGCTCAGACCTCGGTGCTACCCAGGCGGTGCTGGAGCAGGAAGCAACCGAAGCAGAAGCAGAAGAGCCAGATACTGAAACCGTCGTTGTTGTAGACGAAGACGATGAAGAAATGACCCAGGCGCTGGCAGCGGAACAGGCCATCGACCTGTTGCTGGAGCTGAACGAATGGGAAGCCGCGCTGAACAATGACAGCGTGCAAACCCTCGGCGATGCGTTCGTGGATCAGGCCGAAGCGCTGGAGGTGCTGGCACCAACGTTCGAAGAACAGTCGGATCTGATTCGTGGCTTTAACGAGCTGGTGATCAGCAGCGAGGTTGAAACGGAATGCTGGACCACTGAAGAATACAACGACACCACGGGGTCGTACGAGACGGTCGAATACTGCGAAGAGTACGAGGAAACCCGCCAGGGTATTCTGTTCGACGCCACCAACCTGATGCTTGAAAGCGTTGCACTGGCCTCTAAGGTACAGAATAACCACGACGAGTTGGTTAACAACCAGCTGGTGACCATGAACGACGACGGCGCCTACGAATTCTACGTTACCAGCGTATGGGACATGAATGGCGACGGCTACATTGATGAGGGCACCACCACCGAAGGCTCCATCAAGGACATGATCACTGCCGATGATGGCACTGAAGAAATTCTCGGTGACTTCATGATCACCTACACGGTGGACGACAGCGGCCTGATTGATTCTGCCAACTTCATGGGTACCTCCAATGTGGATTCTGAAGAGCCTGACTTGCATATTAGCGGTGGCAACCTGCTGCTGACACTGACGGCCGAGGATGGCGGCGAGACGGCAATCGACTATGCACTGACCAGTTACCAAATCAGCAGCAGCGACGGCCTTGTCTTCTCCGGTGGTGCGTCTGCCAATATGGCATTTACCGATCAGGCGTCCCGCGATGTCTTCCTGAGCAATATGGCAGGCGATGTCAGTCTGGCCGATACCGTGTCGATCAGCGCTGGCCTGAACGGCACCCTGACCGGGGTGGCGTCTGATACCACCGATGCCGACTTCTCTCAGGCCACGGCCATGATTGACTCGGAACTGCTGGTCACTCGCGTGGCAGATAGCGGTGCGACCAGCATCACCATGGCGGTGAATGTAGACGTTACCAACAGCACCGAAGACTACATCAAGGGTGAGTTTGCAGCAGAACTGACTGGAGAGCATTCGGAAGCGTCAGACGCGGCCGGTTACTACATTCAGACGCTGGAACCGACATCCTTGATGACGAGCTTCAGTGGTCAAACCAAACTGACCAACGACGCTGGCGCCACCGTGGTATTCGATGGTCAGATTTCCCAGACCACAACCGAGTTTGAAGGTGAAGACAGTGAACCGGCTAACCCGACCACCGCCTTCTATGGCAACCTGGCGGTGACGGAAGCCGACAGCAGCGCCATTAGCTTCGAAGGCAGCGCCAGCTTGCAAATGGGTGTTCTGAAAGACGCCGATGGCATGCCGGTTTACTTCGAGGACGAGCTGTATCTGGTTACCGAAATGGTCAAACTGGAAAGCGGCACCTTGAATGTGTCGACCGCAGAGGTTGCTGACGCTGGCACCGTGGCTCTGAGTGCAACGCTGACCATGGACTATGGTTTGCTGGCTGAGCAGATCAGCGGTAACTACCAGTCACTACCGGATGATGAGGATGCCGCTTCCCTTGAGTTGATGGCCCACTCTTTCAGTAAAGACTACACCATCACTGACGTGCCTGATGGTTCGTACGATGTACTCTTTCCCGGTAGCCTTGCCAGTGAAATTACGTTGCTAGGCGATCTCTTGACTGAAGCAGGTTATAGCGGTGTGTCTTACGACTTTACGCCGGGTGCCGCGGTCGAAAACAACGCTGTTAACTACTTGTTTGGAGAATGCTTCAGTGAAGGTAGCGATGACCCTGAGCTCGCGCCATGGGTTTGTTACCTCACCATCAATGGAGATGAGGGTTACACCCTTTACCCCGAGAGCACAGATTTGACAACGGAAGAGTGGGTCGCATTGGCACTGGAAACATATCCACTGAATATGGAGGCCTACTCAACGATCCAGGTAACGACTGACCAGGGCTCTTTCACTCTGGAGTCCAACCTGTATCTGAGTTCTGAAGAAGTGCTGGCAAGTGAAAGTGATATTTTGGCGGAAGTTTGGGTTTACGATCAAACTCCTGTAGATAGCCCACTCGAAAGCATCGAGCAAACCGAAGACAGCTATCTGAAAATGTCAGCGGTGCTGAACATCGAATCCAGTGTTGTCACGCTGGACGATGCCCGTATCCGTCTGGTGGTGAACCGTCTGGGTCTGGACGATGCCTCTGGCAGCCTGTTGCTTGAATACGGTGAGCGTTCCGTTACCTTGCGTATGAACAGCCTCAATGGCTTCACCAGCACCACCGGTAACAAGCTGACGATCAGCAACGGCACCACCACCATGAACATCACCGCCAGCTGTGAGTCCGGTGATACCGAAACCGCACTGGCCGAGTGTGAGTCCGGGGTGGAGCTGGGTGGCACCATCAAGTCCAGTGGCTTCGAAGTCGGTACACTGGAAGTGCGTGATGGCATTCCGGTGTTCGTGTTCGATGACGGCAGTGAATACAATCTGGTGGTAACACCAGAGTTCCTGGTATCGGCAGCGAATTAAGACTCGCTGACGTGATCAAACGGGGAGCTTCGGCTCCCCGTTTTTGTAGGTTTTATGGGGCTTGTTAGCCCGGTTGGTTGAGGAATTCCCTTGATGTCATGGAAGAAACACTCGCGCGGGCGGTGGCATTGCAGCCCGGCGGCGTTGCTGTTGTTGGCGGCCAGTTCAGGCGTGTGGCAACCCGCTGCTGCAACGGCATCACCTGTGTGGCAGGCCGGAGTCGAGCGCGATATCTACGCCTGGGCAGGGCCGATGGCGGTGGCCGGTCTGGTGGATAACTGGAGCGGCACGCTGGAGCAGGACGATGACGGTTTGCTGTGGTTTCAGGACGCCGTCAGCCTTGGCTATGGGCCATTGCAACTGCAATACCTGTATCGCCATCACGCCGAATATGAAATGTCCAACCAGCTGGCCCAGGGCTTTTACTACGAAGCCAACGACATCGAACTGGCCAGCAATTACTCGGTAACCGACACCGTGCGGGCCCGTCATTATGAGGGCGAAGGCCTGTCGTTGGGCTGGCAGTTGGGGTCTGGTCGCTCCTGGCAGCTGAGGCCGTCGGTGACCTGGTTACGACTCTACCGGCTGTTGTGGGGCAGTGTTTCTGGCACCCTGAATTACACCGACGCCGACAACTGGGGCGGAGATCTGGAGGTTGATTACGCCTACACCGAAGACAAGATTCCTCCGGCCCGACAACTGGATCAACGCTCTTACGGCGACCTGTACAGCCTCGACCTGACGTTTGACTGGCAGTGGCAGGGCTATCGTATGCACTATCAGGGTTGGAACCTGCTGGCTCGCATCGACTGGCAAGACACGCCGGTCACCATAGGTACCAAAAACTGGCAGTTTGTTGATGGCGAGATCACCGCCAACGGCGATTTCCCGGTCTACCAGCGCGAAGGCGAAGTGTTCAGAACAATGCGGCCGCCGCGCTTCCAGCGTTTGCAACAGGCGCTGGCGTTGTCAGAAGCATGGGACCTGACCTTACTGAGCACGTTTAATGGCATTCGTAATGGCCATGAATTGGGACTTGCCTGGCAAGCGGGCAGCGTGATCTGGAAAGCCGCTGTGGATGTGGAACACTCGGCGTTGCGACTGGGTTTGCAACACCGCTGGGGCAAGCTGTCGGTACTGAGTGATTCGTTGAACATCAATGACAGCCAGCTGGTGGCCCTGCAAGGGGCACTAAGCCTGCGCTTCTGACCCACCAAAGTGTTGTCTGATTACCGTTGCCAGCCGTTGCGCCCAGCGTCTGGCGGTGCCTGACTCCTGATAGGCAATATGGAACTCGGTTTCCGGCAACGCTGTGGTGGTACTGACCAACTGCACCCATTGGCGCTCGGTCTGGGTCAGGAAGTAGGCGGGCACTATACCGATCCCAACCCCCGCCTTGACCGCTTCCAGAATGCCGAAGGTGTTGCTGACCAGCCGTTTGTTGGGGATGCCTTGCCAGCGGTTCAGGTCGCCATCAAAGGCAGCAGTCCAGGTTTTGCTGTGGTTCAGGTCGCGGACGACCAATGTAGGTGGCTGCGGCTGTTGCAGCAGTTCGTTCAGTGTGAGGTCCGAGCTGTCGTTGGACGGTATGTCGCTGGACGAGCTGTCGTTGGAAATCGGAGCGATCAGGTGGTTGGCAAAACGACCACAGCCAAGGTATTGCAGCTCGGGGTCATCGCAGCGGTTACGAATGGCCAGATGGTGTTGGCTGTGTTGCAGCGATACCAGTTCATCCGTCAGTGTCAGTTGCAACTCCAGTCCCGCCGCTTCCAGTGCCGGCAATAGCGGGCACAGCACCTTGACGCCAAAGTCCACCGGCGCCGTCACCGATAGCCGCACCTGAGTGCTGCCGGGGTGGAAGTCCTGCAACGATTGCTGCAAGCGCTTTTCCATCAGTCGATAGTCATCAAACAGCTGTTCGCCGCGAGGGGTGAGTTGCACCCGGTTGCCTTTACCGCGCAGCAGCAGTCTGGCCCCCAGCTTTCCTTCCAGCTTGTTGATCTGGTAGCTGACAGACGACTGTGACACCGCCAGTTCATCAGCCGCAGCGGAAAAACTGCGATGGCGGGCAACGGCGGAAAAGTAGGGGAGATGGGCGATCAGGTGCTGCAACATATCGAAAAACTTGATCCGTGGTGCAAAACATTCGACTTCGTTTTATGGGCGGTTTTCGCAGAATAGCGGCTTCCGATTCACTCTGCGACGTTACTATGAAAATCCCTCCGGATGGCCTTCCGATCGGCCGCTTAACCAGCGGTGCCTCATCCCGTGCCAACACCTTACCCCGTACCTGCGCTTCAGATTCACCTGCACTGTGTTCGGCAGCCAGGTCGATTGCGCTGCTGTTTGTGTTCAACGGCGTGCTGTTGGGGGGCTGGGCGTCGATGGTGCCGCTGCTGGCCCGCGACTATCAGCTTAACGGTTTGTGGCTGGGGGCATTGATGTTGTTGCTGGCACTGGGAGCGGTGGCCGGTTTCCGCTTTGGCGGCCCGCAAGTAGACAAGCGCGGTGCCAGGGAGGTGGCCATCTGGAGTTATTTACCTTATGGACTGGCGCTGGTGGCTGTGGCTCAGCAGTGGACGCTGTCGTTGCTGGCTCTGGCCATTTTTGCGCTGGGCTTTTTTCACGCGGTGATGGACGTTGCCATGAACAGCATGGCCGCCCGGTACGAACAGTGCCGCCAGCGCAGCTGTATGCCGGGCTTTCATGCCTTGTTCAGCGTAGGAGCCGGGTTAGGCGCTGCCAGTGGTTCATTGACTCAGCAGCTGGGCGGCTCCCTGTCGATTCAGGCATGCGGTTTGTTGTTGCTGTTTGGCCCGGGGCTGCTGTGGATTATGCATTCGCAGGCGCTGCCTTCTGCCGCAGAACTTGCCGCTTCTGCTCAACCCGCTGATTCGGGATCACAGTCTGTCGATCAGGATATTTCTGGTTCAGGAGCAACGTTCAGCTCAGGAGCAGCACCTGGTTTTGCTGTACTGGCTCTGGTTGCCGCAGGATGCGCCATGATTGAAGGGGTGATGGCCGACTGGTTGGCCTTGTTCCTGATTGTGCAACAGGGCGCGCCCGACGCTCAGGCACCCTTGGGTTTTGCCGCATTTTCGTTGGCGATGGTGGCAGGCCGTCTGGCGGCTCCGCGCTTTGTCGACCGCTATGGTAGCGTACGGGTGTTGCAGTGGAGTCTGCTGATTGGTGTTACTGGTCTGGTATGGCTGTTGTTGTCGCCTTACTGGCTGGCGTCGCTGCCGGCCTGGCTGCTGATTGGCCTTGGCTATGCCAGCATCATTCCACTGTGTTTTTCGCTGGCGGCCAATGCGTCGGATGACAACAACACCGGCATGGCAGCAAGCAAAACGGAGATACTGGCGGATCAACACAAGCATGCCGCACCCGAGGCACAGGAAGGCCGCCGCCTGGCACGTATGGGCGTGTTTGCCTATGGCGGCATGCTCACCGGCCCGGTTCTGATCGGTTGGCTGTACTACGCCAGTGGCATGCTGACGGCGTTTGTAGGCTTACTGCTGGTGGCCATGGTGATGCTCATGGCGTTGCGACGAGCGGTGCGGGGCACCGCAGAAGCCACAACGTGAGGGGTCAGGCGCTGTGAAAGCTTTCCAGCTGTTCACGGGTTGGCAGCGCTACAAAAGCACCGTAATGAGCTGCTGCATATCCGCCACAACGGGCGGCGTACGCCAATGCTTGCTCCAGTTTGGCGGTATCTGAGCAGAACGTCAGCAGCTGATCGGCGCTGATTTCCTGTTGCGCCAGTTGCACCATCAAACCACCCACAAACGCATCGCCAGCGGCGGTGCTGTCGACCATCTTCACCGCAGGCGGGGTAATCTGGCCCTGCTGCAGGCCGCTGGCGGTTTTGAAGAAGTAGCGCAGCGGGTTGCCACCATCGGTAATCAGCAGCAGTTGGGCACTGCCTTCGAACAGCTGTTCGATGGCCTGTTCTTCAGACTGTTCGCCACGCAGATAGTCCATTTCTTCAATGCTCATTTTTACCAAATGGGCATCGGCGGCCAGCGTCCATACCAGCTCGGCATCGGCACGGCCGCTGGCCCAGAGGTTATGGCGCAGGTTCACATCAAAGCTCACCAGCCAACCGGCGTCGGCGGCCATTTGGGCCCCGGCTGCGGTTGCCGCGGCAATGTCGCTGGCAGTCAGGGTGTTGGAGCAAAAGTGGAACAGGCCGGGGTTGGCAAACCATTCGGTCTGGAACTCATCGGCGCGGAACAGCATGTCGGCGGACGGGTTGCGGTAAAACGTGAACGAACGTTCGCCACTGTCGTCCAGCGACACAAACGCCAGTGCGGTATTGGCTTCGCGGGTGCTCAGCAGGTAGTCGGTATTCACACCGGCTTCATGGAGGGAATCACGCAGGAAGTCGCCAAACATGTCTTCACCAATCTTGCCTGCCATGCGGCTATCGCCGCCCAGTTTGGCAACCGCAACGGCAACGTTGGCCGGCGCGCCACCGGCAAATTTGGTAAAGGTTTCCTGTTCGCTGTCGGCGTTACCGCCCACTTTGTTGGACAGCATGTCGATCAGTACTTCGCCAAAGGAAATGGTTGTTAGCATTGTTGTTTCCTGCCTGATACCTGCATGCATCGGCGTATTCGGGGTGGCCATGCTGCCAGTCGTTGCGCCAATACGATGAATTCAAAGTCGAAATTGTTGCACGCTCGCAAGGGCGCGCAAGTAGCCTGACAACATAACCCAATACGCAACCGCCAAAATGTCAGTGCCGGTTTGAAATATTTCAATTGTTAACAGCCGCCGCTGATTACGAAATGCCCGATTAATGTCGTCTGAGTTAACTGCTTCTGACGACGCCGAGTCGTTATGACAAGCATGTCACCCAAACAACAAAAATAATCGGGAGTCTCGAATGAAACTCAAAGCTCTGGCCGCTGCGGCCATGTTCTCTGCTGCTGCCCTGTCTTCCTCCGCTTTTGCGGCCGACAAGCCAGTGGTTGGTCTGATTACCAAAACCAACACCAATCCGTTCTTCGTCAAAATGCGCGAAGGCGCCAAGGAAATGGCCGATGACATGGGTGTTGAGCTGCGCACCTTTGCGGGCAAGTTCGACGGTGATAACCAATCCCAGGTACAAGCGGTAGAAAACCTGATTGCCTCCGGTGCCAAGGGCATCCTGATTACCCCATCCGACCCGGAAGCCATTGTTCCTGCGATTGATCGCGCCCGCGCTGCTGGCCTGCTGGTGATTGCACTGGATACACCACTGAGCCCGGCCGATGCGGCTGACGCGACCTTCGCCACCGATAACTTCAAGGCCGGTGAAATGATCGGCCAATGGGCCAAGGCCCAGCTGGGTGACAAGGCAGCCACTGCGAAAATCGCCATGCTGGACCTGAACACCAGCCAGATCACCGTCGACGTGGCGCGTGACCAGGGCTTCCTCAAGGGCTTTGGCATCGACATCAAGAATCCAAACCGCATTGGCGATGAAAACGATCCACGCATCGTTGGCCATGACGTGACCCAGGGCGCTGAAGAAGGCGGCCGTCGGGCGATGGAAAACCTGCTGCAACGCGATCACGAAATCAACGTGGTGTACACCATCAACGAACCGGCCGCTGCCGGTGCCTATGAAGCCCTGCGCGCCGTTGGCCGTCAGAACGACGTACTGGTGGTCTCCGTTGACGGTGGTTGCCCAGGCGTTGAAAACATCGCCGACGGCGTGATTGGCGCGACCTCCATGCAGTTCCCGCTGCGGATGGCATCCATGGGCGTTGAAGCCATTGTGGAATACGCCAAAACCGGCAAAAAACCACAGGCCAGCGAAGGCCTCGACTTCGTCAACACCGGTGTTGAGTTGATTACCGACAGCCCGGTAGACGGCATTGAGTCGAAAACCTCCAAGCAGGGCCTCAACAGCTGCTGGGGTTAAGCCCGGCCTGACGCCCGTTCGGTTGCGCTGGAATTGGCACAGCGCAGCCGGATTCTGATTACCCGATTTTCGTTTTTTAGAGTCTTTGCCCGGTCGGGATGGCCGGGCTCAGCTGGAGTCCATCATGAGTAACGCTTCTACTGCCAACAACAATATGGCAGAGCACGAACGCGTGGCAGACAGCGCCGGTGGCGCGGTTGCCAACTTCGCTACCGAGCAGCTGTCGCTGGTTGAACGTGCCCATCGCTTTTTCCACAGTAACCCGGTGGCGGCCCCTGCGATTGTGCTGCTGATGGCCGTGTTGGTCTTCAGCATGGTGATTGGAGAACGTTTCCTGTCGCCATTTAACCTGTCATTGATTCTGCAACAGGTGACCATTATTGGCATTCTGGGTATCGCCCAGACCCTGATTATTCTGACCGCCGGTATCGATCTGTCGGTGGGTGCCATCATGGTACTGACCTCGGTGATCATGGGTAAAACCGCCGTGATGCTGGGTTTCCCACCAGTCATTGCCTTTATGGCCGGTATGGCCGCCGGTGCCTTCTGCGGCTGGATCAACGGCATTCTGGTTACCGTACTGCGACTGCCGCCTTTCATTGTGACGCTGGGTACCTGGAACATCTTTTTTGCTCTCAACCTGTGGTACTCGCAGTCTGAAACCATTCGCTACAAAGCCATTGCTGAAGCTGCACCATTGCTGCACTGGACTGGCCAGAGCATCGATATTCTGGGTGCCAAACTGACCTACGGTTCGTTGTTGATGATCGGCCTGTTTGCACTGGTCTGGTACGCGCTGAACTGGACCCCATGGGGCCGCCATGTGTACGCCACCGGTGATGATCCGGCCGCAGCCAAGCTGGCGGGTATTCGTACCGAGCGCGTGCTGATGTCGGTGTATGTGGTGGCGGGTGTGATCTGTGCCATCGGTGCCTGGGCTCTGATTGGCCGTATCGGTTCCGTTAGCCCACAGGCAGGCATGATGGCCAACCTGGATTCCATCACCGCGGTGGTGATTGGCGGCTGCTCCCTGTTTGGTGGTCGCGGCGCGATCTGGGGCACGCTGATTGGTGCATTGGTGGTGGGCGTGTTCCGTAACGGTCTGGCACTGGCGGGTGTTGACGTGTTGTGGCAGGAATTCACCGTAGGTTTGCTGATCATCGTGGCGGTGGCCATGGATCAGTGGATTCGTAAGGCGTGAGGAGAGACACCATGAGTACACACGATCTGGTAATGAAAGCCTCCGGCCTGGTGAAACGCTACGGCCATGTAACCGCCATCGACGGCGCTGATTTTGAACTGCGCCGTGGCGAAATCCTTGCGGTCATCGGCGACAACGGTGCCGGTAAATCCTCGCTGATCAAAGCCTTGTCCGGCGCACTGGTACCGGACTCCGGCGAGGTGCTGCTGGATGGCAAGAAAATGAAATTCAAAAGTCCGATGGACGCCCGTAAGGCAGGCATTGAGACCGTGTATCAGAACCTCGCGGTGGCACCGTCACTGGACATTGCCGACAACCTGTATCTCGGTCGTGAACGCCTCAAGCCCGGTATTCTGGGCAAGGTGTTCCGCATGCTCGACAAGAAAGCCATGCACGACCACGCTCGTGAAAAGCTGTCGGAACTGGGTTTGCTGACCATTCAGAACATCCACCAGGCGGTAGAAACCCTGTCGGGAGGTCAGCGTCAGGGGGTGGCGGTAGCCCGCTCGGCAGCCTTTGCTCGCAACGTGGTGATCATGGATGAGCCGACCGCGGCGCTGGGTGTGAAAGAGTCCCGCAAGGTACTGAACTTGATCAAAGACGTCCGTGACCGTGGCCTATCAGTGATTCTGATCAGCCACAACATGCCCCACGTATTTGAAGTGGCCGACCGCATTCACATTCACCGCTTGGGCAAACGCTGCGCGGTAGTGAAGCCGGATACCCACACCATGGCCGAAGCGGTGGCCATTATGACGGGGGCGATGGACCCTCACGAACACCCGGCGGGCGCGTTTGCGGAATAACGCTGCCCGTTCTTTTTACGCTGGACTGTTTTAACGCTCGGTTGTTTCAACGCTCGGTTGTTTCAACGCTGGACCGCTGGTAAAGCGCCTTTGGCGCTTGCCAGCCCTGATTGTTTTTCTCGGGGCTTCGTTGTTCAGGTGCTCAGGTACTTGAGTGGCTTCCCTTGGATGCATTGTGGTGACCAGTTCGCTGGTCTTTTCTTATGCCGGTTCAGGCTTTCTGAACCGGTTTTTTTGTGTCCGCTTTTCGCACTTGGTTCGTACTTGGTTCGCGCCTGATCGCAGGCTGTGCTCGTTGTCGATAGCTGCAAGCCTGACGCGGGGAGCGTCACTCCGGCAAGTTGCCCCTGTGGATAATATAGGACGGAATCTGTACTTCGGACTTCTCCGGGGTTTTGCCTTGCAGTAATTCGTATCCCATTCGTATCGCCATGCGGGCCATTTGTTCGGGCAGTTGGGCGGCGCTGCCGATGATCAGGGAATCGTCGTGGCGCATGCGCTCAATCGCCAGTGGCGCGCCGTCGATGGAGGTGATCAGCAGCGGCCGACCGGCCATTTGAGCGGCTTGTTCGGCGCCCACTGCGCTGGGATCGTTGATGGCGAATACGCCGTCGATGTGGGGGAATTCGGCCAGCAGGTGGGTCATCACTTCAAGTCCGCCCAACCGACTGGCACCGGCGTTGTTATTGCTGTCGAGCACGGTGATGCCCGGGTATTGCTTTAACTGACTCAGACAGCCGTCAACGCGGGCTTCAATCGACGATACCGGCGGCCCGTTCACAATCGCAATATTGCCTTTTTGGCCCAGTGCCGCGGCCAGAAAGCCGCAGGCAATTTCACCGGCCTGGCGGTTGTTGGTGGTGACGGTAATGTCGGCGCCGCGGGCCTTAACGTCGACCGCCAGCACCGGAATACCGGCAGCCTGGGCTTGTTGGATGGCCGGTTCGATGCCGTTGTAGTTGGCGGCAATCAGCAAAATCAGGTCAACGTTTCGGGCGATGAAGCCTTCCATTTGGCGTACCTGACGGGGCAGGTCGTAAGCGCTGGATTTCAGAATAAAGCGTACGTCTTCCCCGGCCAGTCGACGCGCTTCGGCTTCAGCCCCTTCGGCTATCTGAACGAAGTAGGGGTTACCAAGATCCGACACCGATACCCCAACGGTCAGTTCTGCCTGACAGCTGGCCACCGTGAGCCAGCCCGCAATGCCCAGCAATGCGTTGGTAGCAGCACGAAGCGTGGCACGGGGGGAGTGTGTGGAGCAGGAGAACAACGTCACGGCAGGTATCTCATGGTCGGATTCCCATTGGTACATTTTCAGTGGCTGCAGGCCGGGCAAGGCTTCGACGCAAGGCACTGGCCAGTTGCTGGCGGTTCCAGGGTTTGTTCAACAGTAGCTCCGAAGCGCCGGGCTGCTGGAATACGTTCTCTGCCAGCGGATAGCGGCTGACCAGTTGCTGCTGGTTGAGGCCGGAAGACAGCAACACCGGCAGCTGTGGCCATTGTTGCATTACTTGCTGGCGCAGTTGCAGGCCGTTCATGCCTGCGCCCAGATTAATATCGGTCAGTAACAGGGCTGGTGGTTGTGTTTGTTGTTGCAGCCACTCGATCGCCTGTTCGGCGTTGGGCAAATCAACACACTGGCAGCCGAGGGCTTCCAGTTGTTCCCGGGTGGCGCTGGCAACCTGCGGGTCGTCTTCGACCAGCAATACGGATTCGGGCAGTGGCAGGTGCTGGGGCGACAGCCCGGTGTGCCCTTCTGGCTGGCTGATCAGTGGCCGTTGGTCAGCGGGCAGCAGGGATGCCACCGGCGGCAGGCGGCGACTTTGCTCACTGACTGGCAGCTGAATGGTCACTTCGGTGCCCGCTCCCGGCTGGCTTTGGATCTCGATATCCCCGGCCGATTGTTTGACGAAGCCGTACACCATGCTGAGCCCAAGGCCGCTGCCTTCACCAATGTCCTTGGTGGTGAAAAACGGCTCGAACACCCGTTCAAGGTGAGCCTGCTCGATGCCGCAGCCGGTGTCGGTCATAACGATTTCCAGCCATGGCGGTGTGTCTGGTGGTGCTTCTTGCTGCGGCTTGCGGGAATCGGCATCTGACGCCGTTCGGTAACGGGTGGTCAGGGTCAAGGTGCCACCATCGGGCATCGCAGCGTTGGCATTAATGGCCAGATTCAACAAGGCATTTTCCAGCTGGGCAGCGTCCACCAGCACGACGGCATCGGCGCAATCTAACCGCAATTGCAGCTGGATATTGGGCGACAGGCTGTATTCGAACAGGTCTTCCATGTCCAGAATCAGGGCGTCGACATGGGTTGGACTGGGGCTCAGTTGCTGTTTGCGTGAGAACGCCAGCAAACGGCGGGTGAGCTGATTGCCTCGTTCGGCGGTGGCCATCGCCCGCCGCAGGCGTTTGAGGGCTTTTTCGCTGACGGCGGCACTGTCAGCGTCGGCGGCACTGCGTACCTGTTCAATCAGACCGTCCTCCAGCAATTGCAGGTTGCCAAACATGGCGGCCAGCAGGTTGTTGAAGTCGTGGGCGACCCCGCCTGTCAGTTGCCCCAGCACTTCCATTTTCTGGGCTTGTTGCAGCTGGGCTTCGATGGCTTTGCGCTCGGTCAGGTCACTGTAGAGGGTGACAAAGCCGCCGCTGGGCATGGGGCTGCTGCGGAATTCGACCTGACGGCCGTCCGAGAAGTGTCGCTCGAAGCGTTGGTAGGTATTCTGGCGGGCGGCGTTGATCTGATCCTTGTCGAGCAGCGTCCCCATTTGCGACCAGCTGTCGCGGGCTTCGGCGGGCAGCAAATCGTGAATTTGTGCCAGGGTCATGCCTTTGCGGATGTCTGCCTTGGGCAGCTTCAATACGGTCAGGTAGCCCGGGTTCCAGGCCACCAGTCGGCCGTCGGCATCGAACACACTGAGGCCGTCGTTCATGTTGATAAACACGGTTTCCAGCAGCCGGGTCTGGGAGCTGAGGTCGTCACTGATGCGCTGCATTGCCAGTGCGTTATCGCGGAACACCTGAAACGCCCGTGCCAGCTCGCCAATTTCATCCTGGCGCTGTGCCGCGGGTAACGGCTGTTGGTCGGTTTGCAGTTGGCTGGCGCTGTCGCCACTGGCCAGCCGACTGATGCGCTGGGTGATCTGGCTGAGCCCCAGTCCCAGTTCCCGCACAACCCAGATGCCGCCAGCGACGGCCGCCAGACACAGCAGGCTGATGATCAGAATGCCGGTTTGGCCGGAAGCCACCACCACCGATACTTTCTGGCTGCGTTGGGCAATGCTGGCGCGGGTCTGGTCGACAAAGTGGGTCACCGAGTCGGACAGCTGTTCGGATATGGCGCGGGTCGAAGCCAGCAAAAACGCGCTTTCTTCCTGCATGTGCAGCTGTTGCTGACGCAGCGGGAATACCCCTTCGCTACTGTTGCTGAAACCTTGCAGTTCGGTCAGCCAGTGCTCGGCCGGGTGGCCGGGCCAGGCCTGCTGGTTCAGGCGGCTGAGGCTGTTGTTCACATCCTGTTGCAGCAGAGCCAGCTCGGTGGCATCGGGGGAGCGGGCGGCCATTAACAACCAGTCCGTGATTTGCAGGCACTGGTCGGCGATTTGCTCGGAATGGGGCGGTTGGCGCAGTTCGCGGGCCAATTGATGCAGGTTGTAGGTGGTTTGGCGCAGGTCTTCGCGAGCAAACAGGTGGCTGCGTGTGACTTCAATCAGTCGCTTGGCGGTGTGCTCCAGCCGTAGTAACAGCGGTTGCAGGTTGGGGGTGGCGGCATCCAGTTGTGGCAGGGATTCGGCCAGTGCCAGCAGGTGGCTGATCTTGTCTTCCAGTGTCAGGCTCAGGCCTTGCAGCATGAAGGGGCTGTTCACTCCGGCAACGTAGGGCGCCACGGCGGCGAGGTTGGCGGTGCGTTCGGCCAGTTCCAGCGAGCGGGAAATCTCCGGCAAGGATTGCTGTTCAAACTCCGTCACCGAGGTGGCGGTGTTGTTGAGGCCAATCCAACCCATCAAAGCCAGCCCCAGCGTACTGGCGGCCAAAATGGAAAAGGCCAGTAGTAACCGGGTGCCGGCTTGCAGTCGACGGACGCTGGTCAGCACTGGGTAACCGCAGCGCAAAAGCTGTAGCCAACGCCGCGTTCGGTGCGAATGTAACGCGGTTGTTTCGGGTTTGGTTCGATTTTGCGGCGTAACCGCAGGGTCAGAACATCAATGGTGCGGTCGAACACATCCACATTGAGGCCGCGGGTGGCTTCCAGCAACTGGTCGCGGCTGAAGACCCGATTAGGTGCTTTGATCAGGGTTTCCAGCAGGCCGTATTCGGCGTACGTCAAAGGAATCGGGTTGCCATTCGGATGGGTCAGCTCACGACTGGTGAGGTCCAGCACCCAGCCATCAAAGGTCAGTCGCTGGTGGCTGTAACTGTCTTGCTGGCGTTGCACCGGAATGCTCAGCTCGGTGGAGCGGCGCAGCAGCGCCCGCACCCGCGCCAACAGCTCGCGGTTGTTGAATGGCTTCATCAGGAAGTCGTCGGCGGCCAGTTCGAGGCCAATGATGCGGTCGGTTTCATCGCCTTTGCCGGTCAACATCATGATCGGAATGCCCGACTGGCTGCGCAGCTGGCGGGCCAGGTCCATGCCGTCTTCGCCTTTCAGGCGCAAATCCAGAATCACCAGTGAATGGGCGTGTTGGTCCAGCGCCTGCTGCATTTGCTGACCATTGGCGGCAAGACTCACCAGATAACCTACGTCTTCCAGTAAATCGCCCAGCAGTTCGCGCATATCGGCTTCGTCATCGACGATCAAAATCCGTTGTCGAGTCTCGGTCATTGTGTGTGCCGTTCGGTTGAGCGTGTGTTTTGGGGTGGTCGGCTCGCTGTTACCAGCGGGCAGCTTCGGCTGCTGACGTCGGGTGTGCGTCACCCTGTTATTGTGACAGCAGTTTTAGCACAGCTCAGTCTTGCAATTGTTTCAAGTGTTACAAAGCGCTGGGCTTGGCCTGAAAAGTGTCGGCAGAAGTGAGGAAGGGCGCGGGAATTGCTGGAGTAGATAGGGGCGTGGATCGATCCGTCGTCCAGAAACAACAAAGCCAGCGCAAGGCTGGCTTTGTGAACGCTTGGTGTTGCCTGTGCCTATCAGGCAGCGACGGCGGCGGTCGATGCGGCTGGCGCGGCTTTCTTGCTGCCGATGGGCAGAATTTCACGGCCGTATTCGGCATTCAGCACCTGGGCTACACCGAAGTAGATGGCGCTCAGGCCACAGAAGATGCCTTCGAAGCCAGCAATGCGGCCCAGCAGTTCGCTGCCGGTGAAATGCTGGATCGACAGCAGCGCGAACAGGATGGTCAGCGAGCCAAACACCACTTGTTTGGCCAGTGGGTAGCACAAGGAGCCAATGAACATAAAGCCGGTAAACAGGCCCCACAGTGCCAGATACCAACCCATGAAGGCTGCCGGGCTGGCGGCCAGCCCCATTTTTGGCATCACAATCAGGCCGACCAGCGTCAGCCAGAACAGGCCGTAGGAGGTGAATGCGGTGGTGCCGAAGGTATCGCCGCGCTTGAAGCACATCATGCCGACCAGAATCTGGCCCAGGCCACCGTAGAAAATCCCCATCGCCAGAATCATGGAGTCCAGTGGGAAGAAACCAGCGTTATGGATGTTCAGCAGAACCGTGGTCATACCGAAGCCCAACAGTCCCAGTGGCGCCGGGTTGGCCAGTTTTGTGCTCATTAATACTACCTTGCAGAGAAATGACGGAAGTTGAATGGCGGACGACGCGAAGGCGCGACGTCAACGCGCTGTAAGAGGCCGCGGATTGTAATGGCGCTTTTCAGAAAAGAAAGGTTGTGGAAGTAAATAATCCATTAGTCTAACGCCTCTGCTGTGGGAGGCAGCTTGCTGCCGATGGTTTATCGAGAGCAAGCTCTCTCCCACACTATTGGCCAGACCCCAGACCCCAGACCCCAGACCCCAGACCCCAGACCCCAGACCCCAGACGCCAGACGCCAGACGCCAGACGCCAGACGCCAGACGCCAGATCTCAAATCTCTCCAAGCTGTTTGATCAGTGGGTAGGCGCTGCGGTAGCGCTGGTAGCCGTCTTCATAATGGGCAGCCAGTGAATGATTTGGCTCGATGGTGTGTTGTACCGCGGGTGCAGCGCATACCTCAAACGGGTCACCGCCGTCGGCAGCCAGTAGCGCCAGTCGGGCAGCACCAAACGCGCCGCCGAAGTCGCCGTCGGCGGGGATATCCACCGGCAGGTTCAGTACGTTGGCAATCACGTTAAGCCAGTAGTGTGAACGCGAGCCGCCTCCCACCACTTTAATACGCTGTAGTTCGGTGCCCGCCTGACGCAGGGCTTCGAGGTTGTCGCGCATGGCGTAGGCAACGCCTTCCAGCACCGCCTGTGTTAACTGGTTCTGGTCGCTGTTGTGGCTCAGGCCTAAGAAGCTGCCGCGAATACGAGCGTCGTTGTGCGGGGTACGTTCGCCGGCCAGATACGGCAAGAAGGTAACGTCCGCCGGATGTGTTGGTTGGCTGCCCTGGGCGGCTTGCAGCTGGGCGTCGAGCTCAGCGGCGCTTTTACCGGCAATGCCTGCATACCAGTTCAAGGCGTCGGTGGCAGACAGTATCACGCCCATCTGGTGCCAGCTGTTGGGAATGGCGTGGCAGAAGGCGTGCACGGCGCTTTCAGGATTGGGTTTAAAGCACTCGTTGGCGGCAAACAGCACGCCGGAGGTACCCAACGACAGAAAGGCTTCACCGGGTTGCACCACGCCCATACCGCAGGCTGAAGCGGCGTTATCGCCCGCTCCGCCACCCACAACCACGTATTGGGCTTGTGCCTTGCCGATGCCCCAACGCTGGGCCAGTTCGGTTCTTATTTCCCCACTGGCTTGTGAGCCTTCAACCAGTTCCGGCATCTGTTCACGGCGCATGCCGGAAGCGTTCAGTAGAGTATCCGACCAGCAGCGGTTGGCGACGTCCAGCCAGGCGGTGCCCGCCGCGTCAGACATTTCCGATACGTAATCGCCGGTGAGCCAGTAACGCAGGTAATCCTTCGGCAGCAATACTTTGCTGACCTTGTTGAAAATATCTGGCTCGTGGCGGGCTACCCACATCAACTTGGGCGCGGTAAAGCCCGGGAAGACGATATTGCCTGACAGTTCGCGCACGCCCGCCATGGCATCCAGCTCGGCGGCTTCAACATGGCTGCGGGTGTCGTTCCACAAAATACAAGGCCGCAGCGGCGTGCCGGAGTTATCCAGCAAAGTAGCACCGTGCATTTGGCCGGATAGCGAGATGCCGCGCACCTGCGCCAATGCCTGTGGATAACTTGCTTGCAGTTGGTCGAATACCTGCTCGCAGGCGCTGATCCAGTCGGCAGGGTGCTGTTCCGACCAGCCGGGGTGGGGCCGTTGGGCGTTAAGGGCGGCGTGGGCGGAGCCAATGATGTGCTGCTGTGCATCGATGATCAGAGCTTTCAGGCCAGAGGTGCCAAGGTCGAGTCCCAGATACATAAGAATTCCTGCGCTGTGCGGCACCGCAGCGGCCTGTGAATGCAAGACTGCCGGTCAGGCGGTCCAGCCAAAGCCGTCATTTGGTTGATATACGGGCCGTTTATCGTTTGTTGTGGCTGTTGTTGTTTTAATCAGTAAAGGCTGCGTCGCGGTTGCTGTTGACCGGGGTTGATCACGCTTTGAACGCTGCGTTCCTGTTCTAACACTTTCATGCACGTATATGGAGGTAAATGAGAAATGGATGCATAAAAGTACAAGATGTTGCTGGAGACGTACCAGCGCCCGAATTAAAAGATGTTAGCCTGATCAGGTCTTGAACGAGATGATCTCTTCTAGACTTGATAAGAATAAAAACTCGTTAGGAGTCCACTATGCAATTCAAGTTAGGCGCTGCCGTATTGGGCGGTATGCTGGCTATGTCCTCTGCAGTTCAGGCCGCCACGGAGCTGGTGATCGCCACCGTTAACAACGGCCATATGATCGAGATGCAAAAACTCACCCCGCATTTCGAAAAAGCCAATCCCGACATCAAGGTCAAATGGGTCACGCTGGAAGAAGGCGTGCTGCGTCAGCGCGTAACCACCGACATCGCCACCAAGGGCGGTCAGTTCGATGTGATGACCATTGGTATGTACGAAGCGCCTATCTGGGGCGAACGTGGCTGGCTGAAAGAGCTGGATTTTGATGCTTCCTATGACGTCGACGACCTGCTGCCTGCGATTCGCAGTGGCCTGTCTACCGATGGCAAGCTGGTGGCTGCGCCGTTCTATGGCGAAAGCTCGATGCTGATGTACCGCAAGGACCTGGTTGAGAAGGCCGGCATGAGCATGCCAACCAAGCCAACCTGGGATCACGTTGCCAAAGTGGCGGCGGCTATTCATAACAAGGACGAAGGTGTGTACGGCATCTGTCTGCGTGGCAAGCCGGGCTGGGGCGACAACATGGCGTTCCTGTCGACGCTGGTGAACACCTACGGCGGCCGCTGGTTTGATATGGACTGGAAGCCACAAATTGACACCAAGCCGTGGAACGACGCCATCAGCTTCTATGTCGACCTGATGAACAAGTACGGTCCGCCTGGCTCCTCTGCCAACAGCTTCAACGAAATTCTGGCGCTCTACAACGAAGGCAAATGTGGCATGTGGATTGACGCCACCATCGCCGCCTCGTTTGTCTCCGACCCATCCCAGTCCAAGGTAGCCGACAAGGTTGCGTTTGCGCAGGCACCCACCAAGGTCACGCCAAAAGGCGCCAACTGGTTGTGGGCATGGGCACTGGCTGTACCTGCATCCACCACCCACAGCGACGAAGCCACCCGCTTTATTGAGTGGGCCACCTCCAAGGAATACGTTGAGCTGGTGGGTGAAGAAGCAGGCTGGGCCCGTGTACCAACCGGCACCCGTTTCTCCACCTACGAAAACCAGAACTTCATGAAGGCCGCTCGCTTTGCCTCGGCTGAACTGCAAGCGCTGGACAGTGCCGACCCGGAAGACAGCACGCTGGAACCTGTGCCGTATACCGGCGTTCAGTTTGCCGCCATTCCTGAATTCCAGGCCATTGGTATTGCCGTGGGTCAGCAGATCAGTGCGGCACTGGCTGGCAAGCGCAGCGTCAAGGACGCCCTCAAAGCCGGTCAAATGGCGGCCGACCGCGAAATGCGCAAGGCACGTTACTACTGATTCATAACGAATCGGTGCGATCCCGCCAGCTCTCCGTTGCTGGCCGGGATATCAGATTGGCCTGATCCGGTTTGTTCTCTGCAGGTTCAGGGAGCAAGCCGGATTGGCTCTGAAGCGGAATCAAGCCGGGTTTTTCAATTCAGGAATCCAGCTATTCCATAACGAGAGAGGCTCCCTGTTTGCTGCGGAGAAAGCCTCCATGTTCCCTGCTGAGAGAGTCTTCTCTGTGGTTCTGCACCAGAACAACACGGAAGGGTATCGCTTGGCCGTTTGAAAGGGTGTTAGACGTTATGTCATCACAAGCTCGCGGTAATCGGACCACCTCCCGATTGCTAATGTCTCCGGCGGTTATATCGCTGTTGCTGTGGATGCTGGTGCCGCTGGGCATGACCATCTACTTCTCGCTGATTTACTACAACCTGATGAACCCGTTCCTGGAAGGATGGGCCGGGTTGTCCAACTACGAATTCTTTATTTCCAACCCGGCGTTTGGCGATGCGGTGTGGAACACCCTGCTGTTGCTGGGCAGTACCGTGGTGATCACGGTGGGACTGGGGCTGGCGATAGCCCTACTGATTAACGACCCGTTCCCGGGCCGGGGGCTGGTGCGCATCCTGCTGATTTCGCCATTTTTTGTGATGCCAACGGTGAATGCGCTGTTGTGGAAACACATGATGATGAACCCGATTTACGGCTTCCTGGCGCAGGTGTGGACCTTCTTTGGTGCTGAGCCGGTCGACTGGCTCACCGATCTGCCACTGTTCTCGGTGATCATCATGGTGAGTTGGCAGTGGTTGCCGTTTGCCTGCCTGATTTTTATTACCTCGTTGCAGTCGATGGACCGCGAACAGCTGGAAGCTGCGCGTATGGACGGCGCCAATTTCCTGCAGCAATTCCGTTACCTGTACGTGCCGCACCTGGCTCGTTCCATCTCGGTGGTGATCATGATCGAAGTGATCTTCCTGCTGAGTATTTTTGCTGAAATCTACACCACCACGGCCGGTGGCCCCGGTACCGAAAGCACCAACTTCGCCTTCCTGATCTTCACCGAGGCGCTGTTGAATTTCGACGTCGGTGTCGCGTCTGCGGGTGCCCTGTTCGCCATTATTCTGGCCAACATCGTGGCGATTTTCCTGATCCGTATGATCGGCAAGAATCTGGAGAACTAACATGAGCAACAAGAAGTCCGTCTGGACGCCGACCTACATTCTCCGCTCGTTGTCTGCCTGGCTGGTGGCACTGGTGATCTTTTTCCCGCTGCTGTTCCTGCTGGTGACCTCGTTCAAGACCGAGCTGCAAGCCATTGCTGTGCCGTCGATGTGGTTATTCGAACCTACGTTAGAGAACTTCACCGAAGTACAGGAGCGCAGCGACTACCTGCATTACGCCTGGAACTCGGTGGTCACCAGCGTGCTGTCGACCCTGCTGGGACTGGCGGTTGCAACACCGGCTGCCTACGCCATGGCGTTTAACCCGACCAAACACACCAAAGACGTACTGATGTGGATGCTGTCGACCAAAATGATGCCGGCGGTGGGCGCACTGGTGCCGATCTACATTCTTTGCCAGAACACCGGCCTGCTGGATACCAAGTTCTCGCTGATCATTATTTTCACCCTCAGCAATCTGCCGATCATGGTGTGGATGCTGTACAGCTACTTCAAGGACATTCCTCACGAGATTCTCGAAGCCGCTCGCATGGACGGTGCCACCGTGGCGCAGGAATTCCGCCATGTGCTGCTGCCACTGAGCATGGGCGGGCTGGCCTCCACCGGCCTGCTGTGTCTGGTGCTGTCGTGGAATGAAGCCTTCTGGTCACTGAACCTGACCTCGGCCAACGCCGGTACGTTGGCGACGCTGGTGGCGTCCTATTCCAGCCCTGAAGGCTTGTTCTGGGCCAAATTGTCGGCGGTATCGGTACTGGCAATTGCGCCGATTGTGGTGTTCGGCTGGTTCTCGCAGAAACAGCTGGTGCAAGGCCTGACCTTCGGCGCCGTGAAATAACACGCTGCGAATCAAGCGCGAATAAGAAGAATTATTGGAGTTACCCATGTCATATCTTGATCTTCAAGGCGTCGAAAAATACTACGACGATTTCTACGCCATCAAAGGCATCGACCTCGCCATTGAAAAGGGCGAATTCATTGTGTTCGTTGGCCCATCCGGTTGTGGTAAATCCACCCTGCTGCGGATGATTGCTGGCCTCGAAGACATCAATGGTGGCCAGCTGATGCTGGACGGCCGTGATATTACCCACGCCGAACCGGCTCACCGCGACCTCGCCATGGTGTTCCAGAGCTACGCGCTTTATCCACACATGACGGTGGAAGAAAACATGTCGTTTGCGCTCAAGCTGGCCAAGGTCAGCCCGGCGGAAATCAAGGACAAGGTGGAGAAAGCGGCGGAAAAACTGAACCTGACCCAATACCTGAAGCGCACCCCGAAAGAGCTGTCGGGTGGCCAGCGTCAGCGGGTGGCGATTGGTCGGGCGATTGTGCGCTCGCCCAAGGTATTCCTGTTCGACGAACCGTTGTCGAATCTGGATGCGGCTCTGCGTGGTCAAACCCGGGTTGAAATTGCCCATCTGCACCGCGAACTGGGTGCCACCACCATTTACGTCACCCACGATCAGGTGGAAGCCATGACACTGGCCGACCGCGTGGTGGTGCTGCAAGGCGGCATCATTGAGCAAGTGGGCACGCCGCTGGAGCTGTACGACACTCCAGCCAACAAGTTTGTGGCCCAGTTTATTGGCATGCCGCAGATGAACATCCTGCCGTCGCAGCTGTTCCGCAGCCAACATGAAGGTGCCGTTGAAACCGGGGTACGGCCAGAGCATATGGCGCTGGTGGCCCATGGCGAAGGTGAACTGAACGGCGACGTTGAAATGGTTGAATCCCTCGGTAACGAGACCCTGGTGCACATCAACGTTAACGGCAACGTCCAGCAGCAGATCATCGTACGCCTGTACGAGCGACCGAACCTGCGCGCCGGTGACATGGTGGGTGTCGATGCCGACGCCAGCCGCCTGCATTTCTTCGCCGCCGACGGCAGCGCCCTGCGTGGAGAAGGCTGATGACAACCCAACGTTTGACCCAATTGCATCTGGGGCTTGGCTCGTTTCATCGCGCTCATCAGGCCGTCTACCTGCAACACCTGATCGAACAGGGCGACGACCGCTGGCAAATAGTGGGTGGCAACATCCGCCCGGACATGGCCGAGACCCTGCAAGCCATCAAGCAGCAGGGCGGTTATACGCTGGAAACCGTCACCCCTCGAGGTGAGCGCGATTACCAGTGGATTGAATCCATCCGCGACGTCGTCGCCTACGATCAACAGCTGGCGGGACTGGCTGCCGTCGCAGCCGACCCGAACACCCGTATCATTTCCTTCACCGTAACCGAAGCAGGCTACTACCTGGACGGTCAGGACCAGCTCGACAGCAGCGTCGCCGACATTGCCAACGATCTGGCGGGTAACAGCCGTTGCACCATTTATGGCGCGCTGGCTCACCTGCTGAACGAACGTCGGCTGGCCGATGCTGGGGCGGTGACGCTGCAAAACTGCGACAACCTGCGCTCCAACGGCAAACGCTTTTACACCGGCTTCACGCAGTTCCTGCAACAGCTGGGTAACCGCGAACTGACGGCATGGGTTGAACAGAACACCTGCGCACCGGACAGCATGGTGGACCGCATTACGCCACGGCCAACCGCCGATGTGGCCGAGCGCGTGCAAGCTGCCACCGGACGTCAGGACGGCGCAGCGCTGATGGGGGAATCCTTTATTCAGTGGGTGATTGAAGACCACTTCATCAATGGCCGCCCAGCGTGGGAGCAGGTCGGCGCTGAAATGGTGTCCGACGTGATGCCGTACGAGGAAGCCAAAATCCGCCTGTTGAACGCCACCCACAGCTGCATTGCCTGGGCCGGTACCCTGAAAGGTTACCGTTACATTCACGAAGGCACTCTGGATAACGACGTGCGCCAACTGGCGTTCGACTACGCCACTCAATGCGCCATTCCATGCCTGACACCAAGTCCGCTGAAGCTGGACGATTATCGCGACGTGGTGCTGGACCGCTTCAGCAACCCGAATATTCAGGACACCAACCAGCGCGTGGCGATGGACGGCTATTCGAAGATTCCGGGCTTTATCCTGCCCACCATTCGCGAGTGCCTGAGCGGCGGTCGTTCACTGGACGCCGTCTCCCTGGTTGTCGCCCTGTTCCTGCGGTTTTTGCAACATCGGGACGAGGGGCTGGTGGCCTACGAATATCAGGATCAGGCGATGGACCCGGAAAGCCTCGAGCGGATTCTGAACGCCGATGACCCGGTGGCGCAGTTCTGCTCGGAGGCCCTGCTGTTTGAAGAACTGGCTGGCGACAGCAGCCTGATTGACGCGGTGCGCCGTGGCTATCAGACCGTTTGCCAGCAGTTTTTTGGTTAAGCTCGTTCTGTAACCGGTCTCAATGACCGTTTTGTATCGGTGCCCTGCTTTCACACGGTGGGGCATCGATGATTTTCATTGCAGTAACCACAAAAAAGACAATTCGGGTGCCAATCTGACCAGTGGTGACCCGCTACCGGATGTTTGCTAACCTCCGGTGATACTATTCTGTCCTAACAATAATTCGAAAACGGCAGGTTCCGCTTATGTCAGCACTCGCCAAAACCCCGCAATTGCCCGAACAGGAATGTGAATTTCAACGCGACCCCGGATTGGGTTATGAACCGGACGGCTCCTTCGGACTGGTTCGTTGTTTGTCCCACGGTGCGCCCAACCCGCTGATTCGTTGGCACTTCCACGAAGAGTACGAACTGCACCTGATTCTGGAAACCTCTGGACGGGTGTTCGTTGGCGACTACATTGGCCATTTTGAACCCGGCCATCTGGTGCTTACCGGCCCGCGCTTACCCCACAACTGGATCAGTCAGGACCTGCCAAAAGACGGCGTGGAAGAACGCGATCTGGTGATCCAGTTCAGCGGTGAAAAGCTCGAACAGGTGATGGAGCTGATGCCGGAATTCAAGGAAATCAGCGGCCTGCTGGAACGCGCCAAACACGGCGTTGAGTTCATCAACCTGACCGAACAGGCCAAGCAACGGATGCTGCGCATTCGCGAATGCCATGGCCTCAGCCGTCTGATTGAGTTCTGTCATTTGATGCAAGAACTGACATATCACGATAACTATCGGCTGCTATCGTCGGTGCAGTTGCAGAGCTTTGATGACGACCGCTCACTGCAAAAAATCAGCGAAGTGGTGGATTATCTGTCAAAGTCGTACGAATCACGGCTGGCACTGGCCGAAGTGGCCGCCAAATTTGGCATGAGCGAAAGCCGCTTTTCGCGCTACTTCCGCCGTATGACGGGCAATACCTTCACCAACTTCGTCAGTCAGCTGCGAGTGAACAAGGCCTGCCAGATGCTGCTGGACACCGACCAGTACATCAGCACCATCTGCTATAACGTTGGCTTTAACAACGTCGCCAACTTCAACCGCCGCTTTATGGAAATCAAGGGCATGACCCCAAGCGACTTTCGCCGTCTTGGCCGCAGCCGCTACTGAACCAGAACACAGGAAGGAGCGTCAGAGTCGATGCTCCTTACCGGGATCGAACATACCAAATACAAGGAATCGACATGGCAAGCCTGCTCGAACAACTGAAACAACACAGCACCATCGTTGCCGACACCGGCGACCTGACCGCCATTCAAAAACTGCAGCCGCAGGACGCCACCACCAACCCTTCGCTGGTACTGAAAGCCGTACAGTCCGGCCAGTACGACGCCATTGTGGATGCTTCCCTGCAAGCCGCTGAAGGTGACAGCCTCGAAGCCAAAATCGACGACGCCTGCGACCGCCTGTCGGTCGCCATGGGTGCCACCATCGTCAAGCACATCCCGGGTCGCATCTCGACCGAAGTAAATGCCCGCCTGTCGTTCAACACCGACGCCAGCATTGAAAAAGCCCGTCGTCTGGTGGCTCTGTACGAAGAACAAGGCGTTGGTCGCGACCGCATCCTGATCAAACTGGCCGCCACCTGGGAAGGCATTCGCGCTGCCGAAGTACTGGAACAGGAAGGCATCCAGTGTAACCTGACGCTGATCTTCAGCTTCGCCCAGGCCCGCGCCTGTGCCGAAGCCGGCGTATTCCTGATCTCGCCATTCGTTGGCCGTATCCTCGACTGGTTCAAGAAAGCCAATCCGGGTACCGACTACGCACCGGCCGAAGAACCGGGCGTAGAGTCCGTTTCCGGCATCTACCAGTACTACAAGCAACACGGCTACAACACCGTGGTGATGGGCGCCAGCTTCCGCAACAGCGGTGAAATTGTGGCATTGGCCGGTTGCGACCGCCTGACCATCAGCCCGGCGCTGATCACCGAACTGGCCGAAACCGAAGGTGAACTGAGCCGTGCCCTGAGCTACGAAGGTGCCATCAGCGAACGTCCGGCCACCATGACAGAAGCCGAATTCCGCTGGGACCTGAACATGGACGCCATGGCCACTGAAAAACTGGCCGAAGGCATTCGTGGTTTTGAGAAAGACCAGAAGATTCTGGAAGGCTTGCTGGCTGAGAAGTTGGGCTGAAAAATCGGGTTAAGCAACCTGGCTTGAAACCCTGTTGGAGCCGCCGTTCTGGTGGCTCTGGAATTTTCGTGTGTCGGATAGATCTCTATGGGACAGAGTCGTCTTGATGTTTTTACCAGTGCGCTGGAAGCTGTTCTGAACGAACCTGTCGAACGTATCTGCTGGTGGCAAATAACCTCAGCAACACTTTTTTGTACATCCACTTATCAGGGACGCAAGGTTGGGTTATGTAGCACCCGTAAAGGCGTATGGCTGGCCGTTAAACGGACTGACCCGCTTTGGACTCGATTTCTGAAAGGTCATTGGGATACCTATCCGCTGTCCGTTCGGTTTCCAGATCAGACTCTGATTGAGGCTGAGATTCGCAGTAAGCTCGATCAGCTATTTAAAGTTAAATAAACCTTCAACAAAACATAAGCACTTTCAAATTTATTCAACTATTCCTCGCTGACATGATCACCCTCAACGTTGCGGCAGTTCGCCGCCCTTTGACTACGAGTGAACACGAGGTGTGTTATGTCAGACCATTCATCTACCGGCGCTTCCCACGGTCTGTCTGCTGAGCAGCTGGACGCTCACTGGATGCCGTTCACGGCCAACCGCAGTTTCAAGAAAGACCCGCGCATTATTAAAGGTGCCGAAGGTCGTTATTACATCGATGCCGATGGCCGCAAGATTTTTGATGGTCTGTCTGGCCTGTGGACTTGTGGCGCTGGTCACAACCGCCCTGAAATTGCTGAAGCCGTGTACAAGCAGCTGCAAACGCTGGATTACTCGCCAGCATTCCAGTTTGGTCACCCGACCTCGTTTGAATTGGCGCACCGTATTCGCGGTTTGATGCCGGACGGCTTGGACTACGTGTTCTTTACCGGTTCCGGCTCAGAGAGCGCCGACACCTCGCTGAAAATTGCGCAGGGTTACTGGAAGAAAAAAGGCCAGGCCAGCAAGCGTTTGCTGATTGGTCGCTCCAAGGGTTATCACGGTGTGAACTACGGCGGTATTTCCGTCGGTGGTATTGGCGGTAACCGTGCCCTGTACGGTCAGGGTGTGCCGGTCGATCATCTGTCGCACACCTTGCGCAAGGACTTCGCCTTTACGCAGGGCATGCCTGAACAGGGTGCCGAGATGGCCGACGAACTGCTGGAGCTGATTGCCCTGCACGATGCCTCCAACATTGCTGCGGTGATTGTTGAGCCGGTAGCCGGTTCGGCCGGTGTGATTCCACCGCCAGTGGGTTACCTCAAGCGTCTGCGCGAAATCTGTACTGCCAACAACATCCTGCTGATCTTCGATGAAGTGATCACCGGTTTTGGTCGTATGGGTGCGATGACAGCGGCTGAACGCTTTGGCGTAACGCCAGACATTCTCAACACCGCCAAGCAGCTGACCAACGGCGCGGTGCCAATGGGTGCGGTGATCACCACTGGTGAAATCTACCAGACCTACATGGACAACGGCGGCCCTGAGTACATGCTGGAACTGCCACACGGCTACACCTATTCCGCTCACCCGGTGGCCTGTGCTGCTGCCATGGCGGCGCTGGATGTTCTGGAAAACGACCAGCTGATCGATCGCTCCCGCGAAATGGCACCGGTATTCGAACGAGCGTTGCACAGCCTCAAGGGCACCAAATACATCAGCGACATCCGTAACTACGGTTTGGCCGGTGCATTGCAAATTGAAGCCTACCCGGGTGAACCGGCGCGTCGTCCGTATGAAATTGCGATGAAGTGCTGGGAGAAAGGTTTCTACGTGCGTTATGGCGGTGACACCATTCAGCTGGGCCTGCCGTTCACCGTTGAAGCTGCCGAGATTGATCGTCTGGTGAATGCGTTGGGTGATTCCATCGCCGAGCTGGACGCCTGACACAACCGAATTTCACCGGCAGGGCGCAGGGCGTTGTGTGCCTTCCCCGTCGGTTAACCACATACGAAAGCAACAGAATTTAAATTGAGGATGAAGTCATGAGCGTAATTGGTCATCTGATCGACGGCGAAATCATCACCGATGGCGGCCGCACCCAGGATGTGTACAACCCGTCCACTGGCGCGGTCAGCAAGCAGGTTGAACTGGCCACCGTGGCCACCGTAGAAGCGGCCATTGCTTCTGCCCAGGCGGCTTTCCCGGAGTGGCGCAACACGCCGCCGATCAAGCGTGCCCGTGTGATGTTCCGCTTCAAGGAACTGCTGGAACAGAACGCCGAAAAGATCTGCGCAATGATCGGTGAAGAGCACGGCAAGATTTCCCACGACGCCATGGGTGAACTGCAACGTGGTATTGAAAACGTCGAATACGCTTGTGGTGTACCAGAGCTGCTGAAAGGCGAATTCAGCCGTAACGCTGGCCCTGGCATCGACAGCTGGAGCGACTTCCAGCCGTTGGGTGTGGTCGCCGGTATTACCCCGTTCAACTTCCCGGCCATGGTGCCAATGTGGATGTTCCCGCTGGCTATTGCTTGCGGCAACACCTTTGTCCTGAAGCCATCCGAGCGTGATCCGTCTTCTACCTTGTACATTGCTCAGCTGCTGCTGGAAGCCGGTTTGCCAAAAGGCGTTCTGAACGTCGTTAACGGCGATAAGGAAGCGGTGGATACCCTGTTGAACGATGAGCGCATCAAAGCCGTCAGCTTCGTGGGTTCCACGCCAATTGCCGAATACATCTACAAAACCGCCAACGCCAACGGCAAGCGTTGTCAGGCGCTGGGCGGTGCCAAAAACCACGCTATCGTGATGCCAGACGCCGACATGGATAACACCGTGAATCAGCTGTTAGGTGCAGCGTTCGGTTCTTCTGGCGAGCGTTGCATGGCGCTGTCTGTGGCCGTTGCTGTAGGTGACGAAGCCGCCGATGCACTGGTGTCCAAGCTGCAAGAAGCCATGAAGGGCCTGAAAGTGGGTGCTTTCTGCGACGCCAGCAACGACTTCGGTCCGGTGATTACCCGTGCCCACGAACAGAAAGTCTCCGGCTACATCAGCAGCGCTGAAAAAGACGGCGCTACCGTGGTGGTCGATGGCCGCAATCCCCAAGTGGAAGGCTACGCGGAAGGCTTCTTTGTTGGTGCGACATTGATCGACCGTGTCACCCCAGACATGGAAAGCTACCAGGCCGAGATCTTTGGCCCAGTGCTGCAAGTTGTACGTGCCAGCAGCATGGACGAAGCCATGAAGCTGATCGACGATCACGAATACGGTAACGGTACCTGTATCTTCACCCGCGACGGTGAAGCGGCCCGTTACTTCAGCGACAACATTCAGGTGGGCATGGTGGGTATTAACGTACCGCTGCCAGTGCCAGTGGCCTATCACTCGTTCGGTGGCTGGAAGCGTTCCCTGTTTGGTGACCTGCATGCCTACGGCCCGGACGGTGTGCGCTTCTACACCAAGCGCAAGACCATTACCCAGCGCTGGCCTTCCAGCGGTGTGCGTGAAGGTGTGAGCTTCTCGTTCCCGTCTTGAGGCGAGTCGCTTTTCCCCTGTTTTAGTCTCTGTGGTGATTGTGCCCTCGGGAAAGTGATTTCCCGGGGGCTTTTTTATATCTGCACGTCAGGCTCTGGTGCTGTCAGCGCCAGCGGTACTGGCGTTTCAGGCTGTTTTAAAAAGGAATCTGCATGTCCGCCATTCACTCTGGCGTCTCTGTGGCGCAACGCATCGAATTATCAGACGAGGTGTGGCTGCCTCTGGAACAACGGCTGAGCCGTCGCAGTGTTCCCGGAGGTGTTCGCCCTGAAGAAGACCGACGCTTTATCACGGCGGTGTTATGGGTGCTGAAGCAACGCTGCCGTTGGCAGGAGCTACCGGCTGAGCTGGGTGGCTGGCGTAACACCCAGCGCCGCTTTGAACGTTGGCGAGACCGTGGGATGTGGGAATGGGTGCTGGAAGCCTTGCTACCGCAGCCGGAGTTCCAGTGGCTGCTGGAGGCCGGTTCTGTGCCGTTGCTGGCCACCGAAGGCAGCCGGGTCGCCTGGTTGTGTGCAGGTGGACAGGGGCTGCCAGACGACGTCCGTTATATGCCGCCCTGGTTAAGAATGGTCTGCCGCTCAGATACGTTGATTATGGCGCTGGCAGCGTCGCAGCGTGCGTGATCGGCCGTTGTTGGGGGGGGGGGGGGGGGGTTTGGGAATGTACTGAAGGAGGGAGTTTTTTCCCGAGAGAGCCAACGCCAGTGTCTGGAATGTGAGGAATAGGGTTTTGTAGGAGGGAATTTATTCCCGAGAGCGTGAGCATGGATGTCACGCTGCTATACCGAGGTAAATAGAAGCAAGAGTAAAAACAAAAAAGGCCCGCCACACCGCCGTGATGGTGTTTTGGGCCGAGGGAGCTGTCCAAGGGGTGACTAATCCCGGACTGGTGAGAACAGCCAGAGCAAACATGTCTGACCAAGGGGTTCCCCGTGGTGCGCGGGGAAGATGAGTACGAAAACAGTCGAGCAGCTCAGATGGCTCGTATCAAATAGCTCGCATCAGATGGAGCGGGTCAGGCCGCCGTCCACACAAATATTCTGGCCGGTGATGTAACCGCCTTCGTCCGACGCCAGATAGCCAATCAGGCCAGCAACTTCGCGCATTTTGCCGTAGCGCTCCATCGGAATACGGTTCAGACGCTCTTCTTTCACCGGCAAGCTGTCGATAAAGCCCGGCAGTATGTTGTTCATGCGAATGTTGGCGGCGGCGTAGCGGTCGGCAAACAGCTTCGAGAAGCTGGCCAGTCCGGCACGCATTACGCTGGAAGTTGGAAACAGCGGGTCAGGTTCAAACACTGCGTAGGTCGAAATATTCAGGAAGGTACCGCCACCTTGCTGCTCCATGATGGGCGTTACCAGACGGGCTACGCGCACCACGTTCAGCAGGTAGTAATCCATTGCCAGCCCCCAATCTTCATCAGCAATCTCCAGCAGGTCGCCTTTGGGACCATGCCCTGAGCTGCTGACCACCACATCAATGCGTCCCCACGCCGACATCACCTTATCCACAAAGGCGCTCAGGTCCTGATTGTCCAGGTTGGAGCCTGTGAAGCCGATGCCATCGTAAGACCGGGCCAGTGCCTCGCCCTTACCGGACGACGACAGAATCGCAATGCGAAAACCGCGCTGGTGCAATTCCTGTGCAGCTGCGGCACCCAGGCCACTGCCACCGGCAACGATCAAGGCCACTTTCTGGGTGTTCGGGTTGGTCATGGTGATCTCCATTCCTGATCCATCGGCAAGGTATTCGCTGCTGTCACCGTTAAGGACTGAAGCCATTGGTTTCAGCAATTGCTATGTTTGCCAGCTTGCAGGAAGGCATAAGGTTAGATAAATATCTATTTAATAACGCTAAGTTGAGCTGGTATTAAACAAATGAAAACCAAGCAGGTGTTGGGTCAGGTCACCGATTTCGATCTCAAACTGATACGGCTGTTCAAGACCGTGTCGGAGTCTGGCGGATTTTCCGCTGCCGAGAGTGTGCTGGGTATCAGTCGCTCGGCCATCAGCATTCACATGAGCGATCTGGAGAAGCGTCTGGGCATGCGTTTGTGCCAGCGCGGCCGCGGTGGTTTTTCGCTTACCGACGAGGGTGCCCAGGTGTTGCAGGCTACCGAAGCGATGCTGATGGCGATTGAGGATTTCCGCAGCGAGGTCAATGAAATCAACAGCGAGCTGCGGGGTGAGCTGAACATTGGCCTTATGAACAGCCTGGTGACCCAGCCACAGATGCGCATTACCAATGCCCTCAAGGCACTCAAGAATCAGGGCCCCGGGGTCAGCATCAACATCAGCATGAGCACCCCCAGCGAGATCGAACGTGGTGTCATTGATGGCCGCCTCCACATCGGTGTGGTGCCCATGAACACTCAGGTTTCCGGGCTTGAGTACGACTTGCTGTACGAAGAAAAATCGAACCTGTACTGCAGTGCGGAGCACCCGTTTTTTGAGCACAGCGATGCCATTGAGCGGGACCAGCTGCATACCGTCGATGCGGTGATTCCCAGCTACCGTATGACCGCAGAGGCCATTGGCTTGCACCAGTTGTTGCGTTGTGGGGCGACGGCTTCCGATCGTGAGGGCTTGGCATTTTTGGTGCTGACAGGCAAGTATCTTGGCTTCCTTCCTGACCATTTTGCGGACAAATGGGTCAATTCAGGCCAGATGAGAAAAATTAATCCCGATGAACTCTTTTTCCACACGCGCTTGGCCACCATCACCCGCAAGGGCCGTCGTCCCAACCTGATTCTGGAAACCTTCCTCGCAGCACTCTAGGCCCAGCGGGCGCTGGCGGGCCATTAACTTTGTACTGAAAGCGTCGAATTTACAGTCGCAAATTGTCAAAAAAACCTCCTGCGGGAGGTTTTTTTGTGCCTGTCGTTTACTGGTCAGCCGGTTTTTTTTGGCGCCTTTGCCCTGTTGACAAGAAAATTTCCTGAGTTTTATTCTGGATACATCGTTGGATACAGCGATACGCAAAACCGGTTGCTGCACATTGCTCAAAACATAAAAACCATCAAGAGAGGTCAGTATGGCTCGGTATAACTTCCTGTCCCGTGGACTTAAAACACTGGTAGCTGGTGCTGCCATCTGCACCAGCTTGCTGTCGGCCACTGCCGCACAGGCTGCAAACTACGACATCTGGAAAGAAGTTCAGGAACGCGGCACCTTGCGTTGCGGCGCGGCGGTTGCGGCCCCGTACGTGATGAAAGACGTGATTTCCGGCGACTACAGCGGTTTCTTCGTGGAACTGTGCAAGGATTTCGGTGAAAAAGTACTCAACGTTGAGGTTGAGTTTGTCGACACCAGCTGGGAAAACCTGGTGGCCGGTATCCAGAGCAAGAAGTGGGATCTCGGCATGGCACTGAACCAGACGCCTAGCCGCGCGCTGGCGGTTGCCTTCTCTACCTCGGCCATGGATTACCAGATTTCATTCGTGACCAACGCCAAGAACCCGAAAGTAAATGGCCTGGGTAACAACCTGGCCGACTACGACCGCAAAGACATCTCGATGGCTGTGATGTCGGGCAGTGCCGCAGAAAAAGCCATTACCAAGGCGATGAAGAACGCCAAGATCATCCGCTTGCCGGGCATGGACGAAATGCGTCTGGCGCTGATGTCCAACCGTGCTGATGTGATGGTGGATGCCAGCGACAGTAACCACCTGTTCGCGCTGTCGAACGAAAAGTGGGCCCGCGAAGTGTTCCCTGAGCCAATGCTGGCGAACCAGGGCGTATCGTTCGGTATGAATCGCGATATCAGCTACCAGGACAAGAGCGTACTGGACATCTACCTGACCGAACTGCGCGACACCGGCGTGGTGCAGCAGCTGATCGACGATGCCTCCCGTGAGGTTTTGGCGAGACAAAAATAAGCAATAACCTTCTTAATCCGGATATCAATATTCTCCAATTGGCCGATATCCGGATTTAATTCAGCAGTACCAATTACCTATTTGATATGCGGATATAGCCCTCTTATTAGCCGCAGCAGGAGTAACGCACATGAATACAGCAGAAGTCGTGGTTAACATGCCACCGGCAAACGCCATGGAAGCTGGTCAATTTATTCAACTGGATAACGTATTCAAGGCCTATAACAACGAACTGGTTGTTATGGATGGAATGAACCTGGATATGCGTGCCGATGATCGTTTGGTGATTATTGGTCCCAGTGGTAGCGGTAAAAGCTCATTGCTGCGTGTATTAATGGGATTGGAAGGTATTCAGGGTGGTGATATCAATTTTCATGGCCAGCCTTATATCAAAAGTGAAAACAACGACAGCAAGGTTGTCAGTGATGAGCTGCACTCCCGCGTTGGCATGGTGTTCCAGCATTACACCCTGTTCCCGCATCTGACGGTGATGGGCAACCTGATCCTGGCGCCAATGAAAGTACACGGCAAGGACAAGCAATCCTGTATTGCAAAAGGCCGCGAGCTACTGGCGCGACTGGGTCTGGAAGACAAGGTGGATTATTACCCGAGCCAGCTGTCTGGCGGTCAGAAGCAGCGGGTAGCCATTGCCCGGGCACTGATGCTGGAGCCCGAGCTGATGTTGTTCGACGAAGTGACTTCCGCCCTCGACCCGGAAATGGTCACCGAGGTGCAGAACGTCATGATGCAGCTGGCCGAGCAGAAAATGGCCATGATCATTGTCACGCACGACATGCATTTTGCTCGCGAAATCGCCACCCGGGTGGTGTTCTGCGCCGGTGGCAAAATCGTCGAGCAAGGCACCCCGGACGAAGTGTTCGGTAACCCCAAAGAAGCCCGTACCCGCGAGTTTCTCGACAAAGTTCTGCACCTGAACTGAGGCCGTGGCGATGGATTACCAATTTGATTTTCACTTTCTCACCGGCAAGGCCGACATGTTGCTGGAGGGCCTTTGGGTCACCCTGCAGCTGACTCTCTATGCCAACGCCATGGGCGTAGTATTGGGGTTTGTGCTGTGTCTGATGGCGATGAGCAAGTTCCGCATGCTGCGCTGGCCATGCCAGCTGTTTATTGAATTTTTCCGCTGTACCCCGGTGTTGCTGCAGATCGTGTGGTTCTTCTACTGCATTCCGATTCTGTTCCAGGTGTACATCGACCCAATCACCATGGGCGTGCTGGCACTGGGCCTGAACCTGACCGCATTCAACGCCGAAGCTTACCGTGCCGGTATTCAGTCGGTGCCGAAGGCACACTTTGATGCCTGTGTGGCGCTGGGGCTGAAGTCCTGGCAGCAGACACTGTACGTGGTGTTGCCGCAGTCGCTGCGCACCGCCATGCCAGTGTTGCTGACCAACGGTATTTCGCTGATGCAGCAGAGCGCACTGGTGGCCATCGTAGCGGTGTCCGACCTGATGTACATGGGCAAAAGCATTGCCGTGGACGCCTACCGTCCGCTGGAAACCTACTCGTTGATCGCGCTGATCTATTTCCTGATGGCGCTGCCGATTTCGCATCTGGTTAATGTATTTGAACGTCGGCAAGACGCCGCCATGCAGCGTTGAGAGAGGATTGAAGATGGAAATCGATTTTTCAATTATCTGGCCTTACATGCCGGTACTGATGCAGGGCCTGTGGGTCACGGTGGCCATTACGCTGGGCTGCGCCATTGCCGGTAGCCTGCTGGGCTTTGTGGTTAGCCTGGGCCGTATGGTGAACAACGTGCTGGTAAGTGGCGCACTGAAACTGTACGTCGAGTTTTTCCGCGGTACGCCGCTGCTGATTCAGCTGTTCTGGATCTTCTTCTGCTTTCCGGTGGTATTGGGTATTTCCATCCCGCCGTACGTGTCGGTGATTATCTCGCTGACCCTGTACATGGGAGCGATCACCAGTGAAACCTTCCGTGGCTCGCTGAAATCGATCGAACAGGAGCAGCACGATGCCTGTACCGCGCTGGGTCTGAAGCACAGCACCAAGGTGATTTATATTATTTTTCCACAGGCTTTGTTGCGTGCTATTCCGCCACTGCTGTCGAATATCGTCAGCCTGTTTAAAGAGTCTGCACTTATTTCATCCGTCGGTATTGCCGATCTGATGTTTATTGGCCAAAACATTTCCAATAGTACGGCGCACCCGGTCGAATTCCTGACCACCGTGGCCATTATCTATTTTGTTGTGGCTTTCCCGCTCACCCGTTTGGTGGGTTATGTCGAATCGCGAATGCTAACGCGTTACGCAATATAAAAACCCGGAGCCTTTAAACCAGCTGATATCTCAAAAGGATATTGGCGGGTTTGCTGCGGCTCCAAACTTTAAATCGGAGTTATAAATATGAAACTGCAAGGTGTACTTCCTGCGCTGGTAACGCCATTCGATGCATCAAATAACATCAATTTTGATGCCATGGCCGATATTATTGAACACCAACTGAAAGCCGGTGTATCCGGTTTTGTGGGCATGGGTACCACAGGCGAAAACTACGCGCTCAGCGACGACGAGCGCTTGCAGGTACTGGGCTTTCTGCGTGAAACCGTAGGCGACCGTGGCACCCTGATTGCCGGTGCCAACGGCGGTTGCACCAGCGAAGTGATCGACCGTATCAAGGCCGTTCGTGACACCGGTTACACCAACATTCTGGTGGCTCCACCGTACTACGCGCTGCCGTCCCAGGAAGAGCTGATCAACCACTACGAGCAAATTCTGGAAGCCGTTCAGGACATCAACGTTGTACTGTACAACTACCCGGTTCGCACCAACGTCGAAGTGGGTTACGACGTACTGGAGACCTTCAAGGATCACGAGCGCGTGATTGGCATCAAGGAAAGCTCCGGCGACCTGCTGCGCGGTATTCGTATTGGTACCGACTACAAGGACAACTACCAGCTGTCCTGTGGTTCTGACGATCAGGCGTTCGACTTCTTTATCTGGGGCGCGACTTCCTGGATCTGTGGCCCGGCCAACTGCTTCCCGGATCAGATCTGTGAGTTCTACCGTCGTTTCACCGCCGGTGACCGCGATGGTGCCCAGGCCATCATGCAGTCGCTGTTCCCGGTGATTGCCCAGATGGAAGAAGGCAAGTTCATCCAGAAAGTGAAGTACGGCTGTGAACTGGCTGGCTTCAACCCGGGTGGCTGCCGCGCGCCACTGCTGCCACTGACCGACGATGAAAAGCGTCGTTTCCGTGCCGCATTTGAAGCCATCAACGGCTAACAAGACCACCGGCCCTGCGGCAAGCAGGGCCGTTTCGCAAGCCTGTTGTGTCAGGAGTAAACACGCATGCAACAGCTCAAACCCAAGCAGCACGCCGTCGTCATTGGCGGTGGCATTGTCGGCGTATGTTGCGCCTTGTATCTGCAACGCGAAGGCCATCAGGTGAGTCTGGTGGACCCGGCAGTGGCTGGCGACAGCACCGCCAAATGGAGCTGTGGCCAGATGGCCATTGGCGAAGTGGTGCCTTTGTCGAAACCCGGCATTCTGAAAAAGATTCCGGGCTGGTTGATGGATCAAAAGGGGCCATTGGCGCTTCGTCCTGGTGCACTGCCGACCTTGCTGCCCTGGTTTGTGCGTTTCCTGCTGAACGCCCGTCACAGCAACATTTTGCAAATTGCCGATGAGCTGAGCGATCTGACCCAACAGGTGTATCAGGACTATCAGGTGTTACTCGACGCCTGTGACGATAAACAATTGCTGATCAACCGCCCGGTACTTGAGGTGTTTGATCATGCCGACGGCATTGAAGAAGAGTCCGAGTGGCTGGCGCTGCGAGAACAGCTGGGATTCAACGCCGAACGCCTGAACGGTGACGACATTGCCGACCTGGAGCCTGCGCTGGCGGGTAAATTCCAGCATGGTTTGCGCTTTGGTGACTGGCGCTTTGTGCGCGACACCGAAGGCTTTATTCAGGCGCTGACGGCGCAGTTTCTGGCCAACGGCGGCCAGCGCATTCAGGTGGCGGCCGATGCCATCACCGAGCAACAGGGGCGTGCTACTGGCGTGCGTCTGAGCGATGGCCAAACCTTGGCGGCCGACCACGTGGTGGTGGCGGCGGGCAATGGTTCGCGCCGGTTCTTCAAGCAATTGGGCGTCAACATCCCGCTGCAAGGCATTGCCGGATATCAGGTGGTATTGCCACAAGCGGGGGTGGAATTCACTCATTCAGTGATTTACGCCGACGGTGGCTTTGTATTTGCACCCATGGATCGCGGTTTGCAAATTGGCGGCACCATTGAGTTTTCCGGTGCCGACGCCGAACCCAACTTCAAGCGCAGCGACATCATTCTGGAAAAAGCGCGCAGGATTCTGCCGCAACTGGATGTCAGCCATAAGGAATACGGCATTGGTATTCGTCCGTTCCTGCCCGACACCAAACCCGTGATTGATGTGTCGCCGCGATTGTCCAACGTCGCCATTTGCTGTGGCCACGGCCAGCTTGGCCTGACGCTGGGCGCAACATCCGGTCGACTGGTTGCCGACCTGCTGCACAAACGAACCCCTGCCCAGTCGGTCGTGCCGTTCCGCGCCAACCGATTCTGAGCCAAGACACGATTTCAGGAGAACCCTATGGATTCCTACAACAAGCTTTACATCAATGGCGACTGGATCACTCCGGCCAAGGGCGGCACTTTCGAGACTATCGACCCGAGTGACGAAAGCGTGATTACCCGCGTTGCTGCGGCCACCGCCGAAGACGTCGATCTGGCAGTCAAATCCGCCCGCAATGCCTTCGACGACGGCAGCTGGTCTGGCCTGAGCGGCAAGGAGCGCGCGGTGTACCTGCGTAAAATCGCCGAGGGTATTCGTGAACGCATTGATCATCTGGCGGCACTGGAAGTAAAAGACAACGGCAAGCCACTGCCAGAAGCCGTGTGGGACATCGAAGATACCGCCGGTACCTTTGATATGTACGCCGACCTCGCCGAAGAGCTGGACGACAACAACAGCACCGCGGTGGCACTGGGCGACGACCGTTTCAGCTGCGAAGTGATCAAGGAGCCGGCGGGCGTCGCCGCGGCCATTATTCCGTGGAATTTCCCGGTACTGATGGCGTCCTGGAAAGTGGCTCCGGCACTTGCAGCAGGTTGCACCATTGTGTTGAAGCCTTCTGAAGTCACGCCACTGACCGCCATGGAACTGGCCGACATCATCGACAAGGCCGGTGTGCCTGCCGGTGTCTTCAATCTGGTCACCGGCATGGGCCCGGACGCCGGTGCGCCACTGAGCGAACACCCGTTAGTCGACAAGATCGCCTTCACCGGCAGTGTGCCAACTGGTAGCCGCATCATGCAGGCCGCAGCCCGCGATCTGAAAAACGTATCGCTGGAGCTGGGTGGCAAGTCGCCGTTCATTATTTTCGACGATGCCAACATCGACGAAGCGGTGGAGTGGATTCTGTTCGGTATCTTCTGGAACAAAGGCGAAGTGTGCTCGGCCACCTCCCGCGTGCTGATTCAGGATGGCATCTACGACCAGCTGATGGCGCGTCTGGAAGAAGAAACCCGCAAGATCACCATTGGCAACGGCATGCAGGATGGCGTGCTGATGGGGCCACTGGTGAATGCCAGCCAGTATGAAAAAGTCACCGCTATGATTGCCCAAGGCGTACAGGAAGGTGCGACGCTGCTGTGCGGTGGCCAGCGCCCGGACGGTTTCGACAAGGGTTACTACCTGCAGCCAACCATTTTTGTGGATGTGCCAGACGACAGCACCGTATGGACTGAAGAAATCTTTGGCCCGGTGGTGTGCATTCGCAAGTTCAGCGACGAAGCCGAAGCGGTGCAGCTGTCGAACGACAGCCGTTTTGGTCTGGCCGGAGCAGTGATGTCGAAGGACATCGACCGTTGCAACCGCGTAGCGCGCAAGCTGCGGGCGGGCATTATCTGGATCAACTGCTCGCAGCCGACCTTCAGCGAAGCTCCTTGGGGTGGTTACAAGCACAGTGGCATCGGCCGCGAGCTGGGTGTCTGGGGCTTGAACAACTACCTCGAAACCAAGCAAATCACCGCCTTCAACAGCGATGAGCCGTGGGGCTGGTACATCAAGTAAGCGGTTGGCCTCTTAACGGAGGTCGTCAAGGACGCGGGGCAGTGCTGTTCCGCGAATGACACAGAAGCCCGTCCGGCTGTGGTCTTGTTAAAGGGAAAACTCCCTCGATACAGACCTCAACGGGCGGGTTTTGTGGCTCTATATAACAAGCGTAAGAATAAAAGAGTCCATTGATATGTTGTGGAACAAAACCCTGCAATTGGCAGAAGTGCACTGCGAAGGCGAAATCGGTAAGGTCATCACCTCCGGGGTGCTGAACATTCCCGGCGCTACCATGCTCGACAAGATGAACTACATCAACGAGGTCGACGACAGCCTGCGTCGCTGGGTGATGATGGAGCCGCGAGGGTGCCTGCAACAGTCGGTTAACCTGCTGTTGCCGCCGTGCAACCCTCAAGCGGATGCCGGCTTCATTGTGTTGCAGGCCGACAAGGCCCACGCCATGTCGGGCAGCAACTGCATTTGTGTGACCACCGCCTTGCTGGAGCTTGGCATTCTGCCCATGCAGGAGCCATTTACCCGCGTCACGCTGGACACTCCAGCCGGCCTGATCACTGCGGTGGCGGAATGCCGCAATGGCCGCTGCGAACGGGTCACACTGGATAACGTCGCTAGTTTTGTTCACGCCCTCGATGTCGAGGTTCAGACTCCTGAGTTCGGAGCTATCAAGGCTGATATCGCCTTTGGCGGTGTGTTCTACGGGCTGGTGGATGTTGAGCAGGTGGGGCTGGATATCGCCCCGGAATGCGCCCGGGATCTGGCCGAAACCGGGGTGCAGTTGCGCAAACTGATGAACGAGCAGTTTCAGGTGCAACACCCGGAAATCGCCGACCTCAACGGCATTGCCTACGTGATGTTCCGCAACCGTCTTGATGGCGGTGTCTGGCAAACCTGCACCACCTTGCCACCGGGTCGGGTCGACCGTTCACCTTGCGGTACTGGCAGCTCGGCCAATTTGGCCTGTCAGCATGCCCGCGGCACGGTGCAAGTGGGCGACCGCCTGACCTCGCGCTCGACCATTAACGGTGAGTTCCAGATCGAATTGATTGGCGAAGCACTGGTGGCGGGTAAGCCTGCGGTCTTGCCTCGCATCAGCGGCCGCGCCTGGTTGTACGGTATCCAGCAACTGGGCATCGACCCCAGCGACCCGATGATCGACGGTTTTATGCTGAGCGACACTTGGGGCAAGGGCTGAGAGCCGCAGCCAGGGGGTATCCGGAGCTGAGAGACTCCGGATACACAAATCCAATATTGGCAGTCGTTTTGCGTGTAAAGTGGAGTCCATTACCTGGTTCGAACCATTCAAACAGCCACTGGAATAGGCACGAGGGCAAAGCAGCCCCGCCTGAGTCCAGCCGATATCGAAGAAGAACACATAATATGCCAGCAACCAGCACCAAATCCGGCCGCCAACACAGTGGCCAGTTTATTTATGAGGAATTGCGCCAGCAGATTCTGACACTCAAGCTCAAACCCGGCGAACCTCTCGATGAAGTATCGCTGGCCAATCAGTTCGGCTTGTCCCGTTCGCCGGTTCGTAACGCTCTGGCACGACTGGTCAGCGAAGGCCTGGTGACGATTCTGCCGAACCGCACCACGCTGGTGACGCCGTTCGAAATTGCCGAGTTTCCCAACTACGTGGCGGCACTGGACCTGGTTCAGCGAGCGGTCAGTCGGCTGGCGGCGATGAACCGCACCGACGAGGAAATGCAGCAGATTCGTGAGATCGACGATGCTTATCTGGACTCCATCACCAAGGCGGATTTCCAGCGCATGACCGAGTTGAACAAAGAGTTGCACATGGCCATCGCCCGAGCCGGGCATAATCCGTACTTCACCAGCTACTACGAACGCTTGTTGGGAGAAGGCCAGCGGTTGCTGCACCTGCACTACGACCACGTAGTGCACTCGGCAGGCAACCATCGACTGGGCCGTGATCACGACGAGCTGGTGAACGCGATTGATCGCCGGGATGCCGATGCCGCAGACCGTGCTGCACACGAACATACCATGCTGTTCCAGACCCGCTTTCTGGACTACATGCAACTGAACCTGACCAAAGGCATGGAGCTGGGCTAACGCCGCACTCCCCTTGGGATTCCGGGAGGCTTTGAATGCAAGCGCAACGACGAGGTGAACTCTACATGGCTGGCGCCGCTGGCTTGTGGGGATTGCTCCCGGTGGTATCAAAACAGGCTTACGAACACATTCCGGTGATGGTGTGTGCGGCGCTGAGTGCGCTGTCGGCGGCGCTGTTTTTTGCCTTTCTTACGACCGTTCGAGGTGAATGGCGCGATGTATTGTGCCGCGAGGCGTTGGCCAGCTCGCTGATCTCGGCGCTGGGCATTGGTGTGGTGTTCTACGGTCTGGTGTTCTGGGGCCAGTCGATGGTGCCTGCCAGTAGCACCAGTGTGCTGCTATTGATGGAAGTGTTCTTCTCCATGCTGTTGTTGCGATTGTTTGGCAACGAACAGCTGACCCGCCGACAGGTGATGGGCGCGTTGGTGATGGTGGTCGGGGCGATTCTGGTACTGGCGCCAGACTCCATCGACGACTTTGGTTTGGGCGAGCTGATTATCCTGCTGGCCGCCGCTGTACCACCGTTAGCCAACCGTCAGATGCAGAAAGCCCGCCAGCTGGTGGGTGTCTCCAGTATCATGTTTGTGCGCAGCACCATCAGCTTCCTGATGCTGCTGGCCGTCGCGGTATCGCTGGAGTCCATGCCTTCCTCTGACTCGCTGTGGTCGGCCATGCCGTGGGTGCTGATCAACGGTGTGCTGCTGTTTGGCGTGTCCAAAGTGCTGTTTATTGAATCCGTGCGCTTTATTCCCATTTCCAAAGCCGTCGCCATGAACTCACTGGCACCATTGGTGACGCTGGCCACCGCCTGGTGGCTGCTGAGCGAACCGGCGGCCTGGTATCAATGGCTGGGCTGTGTGCCGCTGAGCTGGGGCTGCTGGTTGTTGGTGTCCAGTCGAAAGGCGGCTCCTGTTGCACCGGAAGCCCTGGCCCGTTAGTGCGCTGCTGTTGTCAGTGGGCGCAGTATTCAGTGGGATAGTATTCAGTGCTGTCTGGTGGCTTCTTCCTGAATCCACTGCCTGAATGCCAGTAAAGCAGGCAGGTTGGCACTGCTACTGCGATACACCAGATAATACGCCAGCGGGGTGTGCCAATGGATGTGCGGCAGTAGTCGAACCAATCGTCCACTACGGATGTCATCCTGGGCCATCACACTGCGCGCCAGTGCAATCCCCTGACCATCGGCGGCGGCTTGCAGCACCGCCGCCGAGTTATTGATGCGGATGCGTCGTTTGTCGCCCGCCTGCTGCGACAGTGGCTGTACTGGTTGTGCTAATGGTTCCACAGACGCAGCCCCTGCTGCGTCAAACCAGCCCTCCCAGTTGGCAAAGCCACTGTGGCTGTCCATCGACAAGTCGTGAATCAATGGTAGCTCCTGCAATTGAGCCGCGTACAGGTCACTGGCTTGCAACATCGGGTGGCGTTGTAAAAAGGCAGGTGAGCAGACCGGGTAAATCTCTTCATCCATCAATTTCTCGGCCACCAGACCTGGCCAATGTCCCGCACCATAGCGAACACCAATATCAATTTGCTGGGCCTGAAAATCCGCCGGTTTGAGACTGGTTTCCAGCCGCAGGTCGGTATCCGGACACGTTGCCTGAAAGCGGTCCAGTCTGGGCAGCAGCCACTTGGCGGCAAACGCCGGACTCACTGTCACCGTGAGGACGCCAGCGGTCGGATCTTGAGCCAGCATGTCGAGGCCCTGCTTGAGCTGATTCATACCGGATTGGATGACAGGCAAAGCCCTCAAAGCGGTGTCGGTTGGTTGCAGCCGATGCCTGCCGGAATGGCTGCGAACAAACAGCGTGACGCCAAGCCACTCCTCCAGCCCTCGTACCAGTTGTCCCACCGCAGCAGAGGTGACGTTCAGTTCGTTGGCGGCGGCGGCAAAGCTCTGGTGCCGGGCGCTGGCTTCAAACGCCCGCAGCGCGTTGAGGTGTTGTGGTGTGTTCATTCGATAAAGATTTTCTTTGTCGATGGAAAGAATAGATGGTTTGTTGGGCTTTTGAATAAGTTGGATTATGGCCCGGTTGCTGACAGATCATCAAAGAAATTCTTTTGTCACTGGAGACGTTTCGGCGGCGGCTGTCAGCACACCATATAGATCATCATGGAGAGACTGATATGCCTGCTTATTTGCAAATTACCTTGACCATTGACGAGGCCAAACGCAGTGAAGCCGTTGGCGTCTACTTGCAATACAAGGCCCCATTCCTGGACACCATTGAGGGTGCCATCTCCAAGGAATTGCTGCTGCGTGATGAGGATGTGCAGGTGCTGCATGGCTTCGTCAATGTTGATGACGCCAACGCCTATTTGCAGTCGGAGTTATTTAATGCCGATGTGGTGGAAGCCTTGAAACCCCTGTTAGCGGCCGCTCCGGACGTTCGTATTTACCAACTGGCAGAAGTGGGCTGACCGACTCGCCAGCACACCATTGAGGATGCCATGCAGATTCATGCCGACCTGAGTCAACGAGCTGAACAACGGCCACAAGACTACCACTGGGTAGCCTCACCGGCGGCGGGTGTCGAACGCATGATGCTCGACCGCATGGGAGAGGAAAGCGGTCGTGCGACGACCCTGGTGCGGTTTGCCAAGGGGGCATCCTTTCCCCGTCATCAGCATCCAGGTGGCGAAGAAATTCTGGTACTGGAAGGCAGCTTTAACGAAGGCAGTAACCTGCACCCCAAAGGCTGGTACATGCGCAATCCACCGGGCTCCTGGCATCAGCCGGATGCCAGCGATGGTGCCCTGATATTCGTCAAACTGTGCCAGATGCAGCGCGATGACCGTGCTCGGGTGCGCATCAATACCAATGATCCGAACCAGTGGCGAACGTTGTCGGACGGCGCCATTTGCCCTTTGTTTGATGGCCCCGTGGTGGATTGCTCCGGCACGGCGGTTGGGCGAGAGCAGGTACTGCTGAGACGGTTGCATCAGCATGCAGAATTGTCGATCAGCGCTGCTGGTGGCCGGGAGTTGTTGGTGTTGCAAGGTGCGTTGTGCAGCGAGCAGCAGGGTAGGGAGAAACGCTATCCATCGGGGAGCTGGATTCGCTTGCCAGCCGGGGACACCAGCCGCTGGTTTGCTCATGAACACAACACGGCCGTATTTGTGAAAAGTGGCCATCTGGTTCTGGATGGTGCGGTCTCGTAGTCGTGGCAGTGCCATGCGCAGACAACGGGACGGGATGACCGTCTGGATGAACGTAAAAAGGAATCTCTATGGCAGCATTGCCACAACGTTATCGCGTTATGCAGGTTGTACGTCCGGGTGAACTGGAATTGGCCGAGCGGGAATTACCGCATCCGGGGGCTCACGAAGCCCTGATTCAGGTCGAAGCGTGTGGCCTGTGCGGTGCCGATATTGCGGATATCGAGCGACCTCTGGAAGCAGAGCTTCCACGCGTACCCGGCCATGAAATTGTTGGGCGCATTGTGGCGCTGGGCGAACAATCAGGCAGCCGCTGGCAAACAGGCCAGCGGGTTGGCGTCGGCAGACTGGCAGGCCCTTGTCTGGAATGTGACGGTTGTCGCCGCGGGGCGTTCAACTTATGTTCAAATCAACGGGTCGTTGGCCGTCAGTTGGATGGCGGATATGGCGAATTTGTGTGCCTGCCGGTTGGTGGTCTGGTGGCGATTCCGGAACAACTGGATTCGGTACACGCTGCCCCGGTGTTGTGTGCCGGACTGGCGACCTTCAATGCGCTTCGCAAATGCGGTGCAAGCGCCGGAGACAAGGTGGCGGTGTTTGGTATTGGTGGCCTGGGGCACATGGCATTGCAATATGCCGAACGTATGGGGTTTGAGGTGGTCGCTGTCGGCCGTGGTGATGATATTGCCAAAACCGTCAGATCCCTTGGGGCACACCACTACATCGATACCAACCGGCATGACGCGGTAGCGGCCTTGCAAGCTCTGGGCGGCGTCCAGGCCATCATTAATACGGTGGCGGCATCCGCCCAGGTGGCCGAACTGGTCGCGGGGCTAGTACCACAGGGCCGCATGGTGACATTGAATCCGGCACCGGAGCCACTGCCATTGAAGGCTGGCTTGCTGGTCGGTGGTGAGAGGCAACTGATCGGCTCCATGACAGGCACGCCACACGATGCCGAACGGGCGCTGCACTTTACCGCCCTGACCGAAGCCGAACCCATGATTGAGCTGATCGCTTTTGAAGAATTATTGTCGGGCATGGCGCGCCTGAGAGAAGGAGCTCCGATGTTCAGGCAAGTAATGGATATGACTACCCGAATGAATATGGAAGCTTCATGAATACCCGAACGAACGCAACGGATCGTAAGCATCGTCCGATTGAACTGACCGAGTCGGTTCAGCGCAGCAACATCTGGCGACTGACGTTGGCTCAGGCGCTGGCCGGGGCGAACGCCATTGTGATTTATGCCACAGGTGCCATTATTGGCAATACCTTTGCGCCGTCGCAGGCTTTGGCCACGCTGCCCATCTCGATTTTTGTCGTTGGTATGGCGGCCTGTATCTGGCCTGCAGGATGGCTGGCCCGACGTTTTGGCCGACTGGTCGCGTTTCAGGCCGGTACCAGTACCGGAGTGCTGGCCGGGTTAGTGGCATTGCTGGCGGTGATGAACCATTCGTTCTGGCTATTTTGTCTGGCCACCTTTTTTGGCGGTGCCTATGCCGCGGTGGTGCTGTCGTTCCGCTTCGCTGCCGCCGATGGCGTGGCACCCGAGAAACGCGCCCGAGCGCTGTCGTTGGTGATGGGGGGCGGGATTGCCGCCGGTGTATTGGGGCCGCAATTAGTGACCTGGACCATGGACTTGTGGCCTGCCCAGACCTTTGCCGGCACGTTTCTGGTACAGGCGTTAGTGGCGGTGCTGTCGGGTATTATTCTGGCCGGGGTAAAACTGCCGCCGCCAACAGTGGCTGAACAACAGGGTGGACGACCGTTAGGCGTAATAGCCCGCCAGCCGCTGTTCATCGCAGCCGTGTTGTGTGGTGCGGTGTCTTATACCCTGATGAACTTCCTGATGACCGCAGCGCCACTGGCAATGCACCTGTGTGGCCATACCCAGGCATCCGCCAATACCGGATTGCAGTGGCACGTCATCGCCATGTACGGCCCCAGCTTCTTCACCGGACGACTGATCGAAAAGTTCGGTGCTGTGAAAGTGGCAGGCCTGGGGCTGGCATTAACGGGTATTTCTGCGGCGATTGGCTTGGCTGGCCTCGACCTGTTCCATTTCTGGGGCATGCTGATTGTGCTGGGGCTGGGCTGGAACTTCGGTTTCCTGGGGGCCTCGGCGTTGGTACTGGAATGCCACCGTCCGGAAGAGAAAACCCGGGTTCAGTCGCTCAATGACTTCATCGTTTTTGGACTGATGGCCGTGGGTTCGTTTTCGTCGGGTGGGGTGCTGACGGCCTGGGGCTGGTCAGCGGTATTGTGGGTGTCTTTCGTGCCACTGGTACTGGCGTTGTTTGCCTACGTTCAGGTTTATCGGCACCGACAGGCTGTTGCGGCCTGAAACTGATGCTTTTGCTGCTGTGATCAGTCTCATAGCGCCCATTCGGTTACTGGCAAGTTACTGTAAGGTCTGGCTCCAGTGAAAGTCGAACAGTTCGATAAAGCGCCGACTGATTCGCTTTTCCTTGTTGCTCTGGGATGGGGTGCTTTTCCAGATCAGGGCAACATCAAGCCCACTTTCCAGTATGGCATTGCTGAGGATTGTGACGCTTGCGGGTTTCTCCATGCCCAGCAGGGTGGACTTTTTGACGATGCAAATAGCGTCTGAGTATTCACAGTAGTTGATTGAGAATTCATCGGAAAACGATTGTGTGATCCCGGTAGCGGAATCTTTCATCTGTTCATGAATTTCTGAAATCCTGTTGCTGATTTCCGAGTGATCGGAAGGCAGTACCATCTCGAAGTCCTTCAAGTCCTCCATGGAAACGTTGTTTGAGTCAGACAATGGATGGTTCTCTCTTGCTATCAGGTAAATCTCATCTTCATGTAATTTGCGGTAGCCAAGTTCTTTGTGAGGTTCGCTTTCGTTGATATAGCCAATAAAGAAGTCGTAGTCCTCGATTTGCTCTTTGCTATAAATGGTTCCGTTGTAGCCTCTCAGAATGCGTATTTTCACATTCTGGAATTCATTCTTGATGGTGTTGATTACCTGGGAAAGAACCTCCCAGTTGATGCTCAGACCGATACCGATAGTCAGTGAAATTTCTCTCGCAGATGAGTTCTCTTTGAGGGTGTTGATACCTTCGGAGATCGATAACAGGCTTCTTTGAACGTGCTCAAAAAATACCTGGCCTGCTTCGGTGGGGAATACTCCCTGGTTGGTACGGTTCAGAAGTTGAACATCCAGAATCTCCTCCAGCTCCTTGATCCGACGAGAGACCGCTGGCTGTGTCAGAGAGAGATTGCAGGCGGCCCTGCCCATACCGGCCTGGTTCACCACTTCGGTGAAACACTGAAGATGACGGAATTTGATGCGGTTATTAATCATGACCAATGCTCTTGTTATTTTAGTTGCATCGAAAACAGAAAAAGGCCCCTGTTCAGGGGCGTGTCATATCGACAAAGACTGGTCAGAGAGCTACCAGGGTCTTGCTGGTGTCAGTGAATCAGCGAGCCACCGTTGACGTCGACTTCAGACCCGGTGACATAGCTGGAGAGTTCTGATGCAAGGAACAGACAGCAGCCAGCCACTTCTTCGGCTTTGCCTGCCCGGCCCATTGGAATCCCGGACAGTACCGTTGTCATCATCTCGTCGGTCATTTTGCCTGCGGTGATGTCGGTGGCGATAAAGCCCGGGCAAATGGCATTGACCCGAATATTGAATGGCGCCATTTCACGAGCAGATGCCTTGGTCAATCCCAATACACCGGCTTTCGCCGCAGAGTAATGTGGGCCGCCAAAGACACCGCCGCCGCGCTGTGCGGACACGGATGAAATATTCACAATGGAGCCGGACTGCTTTTCTTTCATGAAAGGCAATACGGCCTGGCTCATGTACAGGGTGCCACGCAGATTGACGTCCAGAACGGCGTCGTAGTTGGAAGCGGTGACGTCCAACAGTTTGATTGGTTGGGTAATCCCCGCGTTATTCACCAGAATATCAACGCTTCCCCACTGCTGGATCAACGCTTGAACAGCGCTGTCGCACGCCTGTTTGTCAGTCACATTGCATGCCAGACCAATGTGTTGATCACCCAGATCCTTGGCCGCAGATTTCGCTGCCGCTTCGTCCAGATCCAGAATTGCTACGGTGGCACCGTGCTCGGCAAACAGTTTTGCCGTCGATTTACCCAGCCCATTGGCGGAAGCTGCGCCGGTAACGATCGCGTATTTACCCGATAAAATACCCATTTTAAATCCTTGTATTTGAATGTTTGTTGTTGGTTTTACGCAAGCCAGGACTTGGTCTGGGCAATGATCGCCTCGGTGGAAATTCCGTACTGGTCGTGCAGCACTGGCAGAGCCCCGGCGTCGAGGAACTCATCCGGCAGGGCAATCTGGCGGAATGCTGGTGTAACGCCATTGCGCATCAAGGTTGCGGCGACGGCTTCGCCCAGACCGCCAATCACTGAGTGGTTTTCGGCCGTAATGACAAGGCGACCAGGCTTGGAGGCGTGCTTGAGAATCGTTGCTTTGTCGAGAGGCTTGATGGTTGGCACGTGCAGAATGGCGACCCGTACGCCTTCTTTTTCAAGCTGAGTGGCAGCCTCCAGTGTTCTCATGGTCATGAAACCGGATGAAATAAAGAGCACTTCGTTGCCTTCGCGCAGCAGCTTGGCCTTACCAATTTCAAACTGGTAATCCTCGTGTTCCTGCAGGACCGATGGCACTTTGCCTCGCAGCAAGCGCATGTAAACCGGACCGTTATGCTCTGCAATGGCCTGGGTTGCCTGGGCGGTGTCGAGTGCATCGCAAGGGTCGACGATGGTGAGGTTAGGCATGGCCCGGAAGATGGCCAGATCATCGGTTGCCTGATGGCTTGGTCCATAGCCGGTAGTGAGTCCGGGCAGTCCACAGACAATTTTTACGTTCAGATTGTCTTCCGCAATCGCCATGCAGATAAAGTCATATGCCCGACGTGAGGCAAACACAGCGTAAGTGGTGGCGAAGGGGACAAAGCCTTCTTTGGCCAGACCGGCGGCGGCACTCATTAATACCTGTTCTGCCATTCCCATTTGGTAATAGCGTTCCGGGAAGGCTTTTTCGAAGATGTGCAGGTCGGTGTATTTGCCAAGGTCGGCGGTCAGACCAACGATCTTGTCGTTGCTTTGCGCAGCTTCAACCAGAGCGTGGCCGAACGGTGCGGATACTGTTGGTAAACCTTCTGCCGCCAGAGAGGCAATCATGGCCGAGGTCAGTTGACGCTCGCTGGCGTCGACCGGGCGGCGTGGTTCCCACTTGGATGTTCTTCTGCTCATGCTCATGCTGGCTTACCCTCTTCCAATACCTTAAGAGCCAGATCCCACTCTTCTTCATCGACCCGCACAAAGTGCGTAATTTCACGCTCTTCCAGGAAGCGAACGCCCTTGCACATTTTGGTGTTGCAAATAATGACGCGAGGCTTGGCTTCGTTGAGGTTGCGGGCGTTATCAAACGCCGCGACCAGAGCATCAATGTCGTTGCCATCGACCCGCTGGACATGCCAGCCAAAGGCTTCAAATTTCTGGTCAACCGGCTCTGACGAGAGCATTTCGGTCGATGGGCCATCGGCTTGCTGGTTATTGAAATCGACCAGGCAAATCAGGTTGTCGAGCTTCTGGTGTGCTGCCGACATGGCCGCCTCCCAGGTAGAGCCCTCACCCAACTCACCATCGGACATCAGGTTGTAGACAAACGATGCAGATTGCTTGCGCTTCAGCCCCATGGCCATGCCAACACCGATACCAAGGCCGTGACCGAGGGAGCCACCGGTAATCTCCATACCTGGCGTGTAGGAAGCCATGCCGGACATTGGCAGACGGCTGTTGTCGGTTCCGTAAGTTTCCAGTTCGAACTCTGGCAGTACTTTGGCTTCGAGCAGCGCGGCGTAAAGGGCAATGGCGTAATGGCCAATCGACAGCAGAAAGCGGTCGCGCTGTTCCCATTCCGGCTCATCGGCGCGATAGCTGAGCGCGTGGAAGTAAGAAACAGCCAATACGTCGGCAACACCAAGTGCCTGGCCAACATATCCTTGTTTTTGTACGGCCCCCATGAGCAGGGATTTCTGGCGTATATTCCAGGCGCGTTGCGCCAGGCTTATGCCTTTTTCGGGGATTGATTCGGTCATGTTTCTGTCTCTTATTCTTTTTGCAGATACATTGAAATGTATGACTTGAGCTCAGATAGTTTCTTCCCGGAACGTCACTTCATCAATCAGATATTCTTAATCAAATATTAACCTGAGCTTAACAAGTGGGTATTATCGTGTGGGTGAAGGTGTGCCGATAAGGAGCGTGTGATGTCACGAGATCCCAGTCTCAACAGCATGATTTATTTTGAAGCGGTGGCCAGAAATGGCCGTATTTCGAGGGCTGCAGAAGATCTGAGCGTTTCGCCGTCGGCGGTCAGCCAGCAAATCAAACTGCTTGAGGAAATGCTCGGTGTCAGCCTGTTCCGAAGAGAGCGTCGACAGCTCAGCCTGACGCTTGAAGGCGAGCATCTTTATACATCGGTGGCCTCTGCATTGGGGATGATTCGGAATGCGAGGCAATCGATTACCCGGCGCCGGGAATCACACCAGCTGATTATTCGCGCCATGCCCAGCTTTGCGGTGCGCTGGCTCGGCCCCAGACTGGCGGATTACATCCAGCAAAACCCGGAATGGGACCTGCGTGTTGATGCCAGCCCGGACCCCTCCAATTTCGAGCGCGAAGTGATCGACTTCGATATTCGCTATGGCACGTCCAGTTGGGAAGGACTGCATTGCACGCCGTTTTTGCAGGATTACGTGTTTCCAATGTGTAGCCCTGAATACTACGAGGAGCTGCGCTCACAGTACGAATCCGTGGAAGAGATGCTGTCCAATGCCCGTCTGATTGACAGTGTGAACACCTTTATCCAGTGGGATAGCTGGCTCGCCAGGCATCAGCTTTCGCGTTCCAGTATGAACGCGGCGCTGAGATTTGATCGCTCTTCGATGGCTATTCAGCAAGCGGTTAATAATATTGGGGTCATTCTTGAGTCGACGACACTGGCGGCCAGAGAGCTGTTGGACGGACGCCTGATTCCACTGACTCCCGAGTACCCTGCTGTCCGATTCGATGCCTATTGGATTGTTAGCCCCAGCAGGCACCAGGGGCAGAAACTGGTGAAGATATTCCGCTCGTGGATGGAACAGCAGGTGGGCGTACATGACAAGCTGATCACGAATTACCTGAGCAGCCGGACGATGGACATTGAAGATGGCTATCAGGCGTTTCAGAGCACGTTGATTAAACGTTGAGAGCAGGCTTTCGCAGCAAGGACGTTACGTCATGAATCAGGCAAGGCCAGTAGCAACAGAGCACTGGCCTTGCTACCGGCTAGTACATGGTGAGAGCCGGGACGTAACTGATCAGCGCCAGCACGCCGAGCGCCAGTAAATAGAACGGCAGTAGCTCCTTGCACACGGATGGAATACTGGCCTTGGCGATGGTTGTTGAAATAAACAAGGTTGTGCCAACAGGCGGGGTATACAAACCGATCGCCAGATTGACAACCATCATCAGACCAAGCTGTACAGGGTCCAGACCAATGCTGGCGGCAATGCCAGTAAAGAGTGGGCCCAGTAGCAAAACGGCAGCAGGAAGGTCGAGAAAACTGCCAACAATCAGCATGATCACGTTCATGGCCAGGATCACCATCCACGGCTCACTGATGGAACCAGTGACCCATGAGGCCAGCTCCTGTGGCACGCGCTCCAGTGTCAGAATCCACTGAATCACTGACGACGCCATAATGATGATCATCACTGCACCGAGCATAACTCCGGTTTCGGCCAGCGCCCGTACGATTCCTGACCAGTTCATATCCTTGTAAATGAACACGCCGACGAAAAGGGCATAGGCCACTGCCATCACACTGACTTCTGTCGGCGTTGCGATGCCAAACCTCAACGTGCCTATCACAAAGAAGGGCATCGCAATGGCGGGAAGCGCATGTTTCAGTTCGGCGCTCCAGCGTTGCCACCCTCCGGTAAATTCCGCTTTCGGGAAACCCCGGCGCAGGGCGGCAAACCATGTCAGAGCCAGCATTCCTACACCCAACAGCACCCCGGGAATGATACCGGCGACGAACAAATCAATAATGGATGTGTTGGAAACCAGGCCGTACAGGATGAGCGGGATCGACGGTGGAATTAACGCCGAGACGGTTGAAGAGGCTGAGTTGACCGCTGCTGCAAATGCGGCAGGAAAGCCATTTTTCTTTTGCACCGGAATCAGTGCATTGCCCAGTGCAGATGCATCAGCAACGGCGGAGCCTGACACGCCACCAAACATTACCGAGCCCACCACACTGACGTGGCACAGACCACCTCGGAACCGGCCGACCAGCAGCTTGGCGAATGAAACCAGGTGCTCACCAAAGCGCCCCGACATCATCAGGCTACCGGCCAGAATAAAAAATGGAATTGCCAGCATCGGGAAGCTTTGCGTTGGCGTGTACAACCGTTGGGCGATAACGGCCAATGGCTTGCCTTCAATAAACAGAGCAATGCCTGCTGCTCCAATCATCGAAAACGCTACCGGTACTGCAATCAGAAGTAATAACGGGAACACCCATATAATAATGCTGCTCATCACTTTACTCCTAGCTGAAATTATTTTCGGAAGGCGATTTGTCGTAAACGTCTCGCCCCAGCATATATTCGATTGCTGTTATGACGCTGACCAGGCAAACGAACGAGAATGCGTACATAATGCTGGAATAACCATAAATTTGTGGTATTCCAGTTTCTGCCAGTCGGCTATATCGTGAGGACATCACGATTGGCATTGAATAAATAACCACTGAGGCAGAAACGAACCCCAGGAATAAATTAATTCCCACGTATATTGCTCTTCGAAATTTTGATGGCAGGGCATTGATAAACATATCGACCGATATGTTTCGGCCTTGTGACGCAGCCATAACAATGCCGCCGGCTACTGCCCAGGGAAACAGTATGGATGGCACCTCGTAGGCCCATGTAAAACCGTTCTCAAAAAAATATCTGGCAATAACATTCACGAATATCACCAGAAAGATTAACGTCAGAGTCACACCGACAATGACTGCACCGCTCAGGTTGATCACTGAGAGCGCTTTTGCCAGCGCTGCTGAAACACGGGAGCGCAAAGGCTCCCGCGTGTGGTTCAAGGTTGAATCAATCACGATATCACCCGTGTCATTTATTGAACGGAAGCTTTCAGTTCATCGACGAAGCTGCCCAGTTTCTTCTGGTACTTTTCAATCACAGGCTGGGTTGCCTTGGCAAACGCGGCGTGGTCTACCTCAGCAAACTTACCGCCTTCGTCTTCGATGACCTGACGCAGCTTCTGGTTAGCAATCAGGTTGGAGCCACGCTGATACCAGCCAGCCTGCTCAGCAGAATCAGTGATACAGGCTTTGTCGCTATCAGACAGACCATTCCACCACATCAGGCTCGCAACGACCGGGTTGCTTTGATACTGGTGTCCCGTCATGGAAATGAAGGGCGTAATCTCATGCAGTTTGGCGGAATAAATATTGGTCAGCGGGTTTTCCTGGCCATCAAATGTGCCGCTTTGTAGTGCGGTTGGCAGTTCGCTCCAGGCTAATGGAGCAGGGCTGGCGCCCAGTTCCTTGAAGATGTCGAGCGCTACTTGATCCGGTGGTGTGCGGATTTTCATGCCTTTGAGATCGGCAGGTTTTGTGATGAATTTTTCAGAGTGGGTCACGTTACGGAAACCGTTGTCCCAAAACGCGATGATCTTAAGGCCAGCACGTTGCGCTTTTTGATCCAGCTTGGCGCCGATCGGACCATCCAGAACACGCCATGCTTCGGCTTCATTTTCAAACAGGAACGGCAGGCCGATGGCGCCAACTTCCGGAATGATCTGGGCTACAGCACCTTGTGAATTGACGCTCATCTGGATAATACCGGCGGTGGCCGACGTCAGCATTTCAGCGTCGTCGCCCATGGTTGCAGATGGCGCTACCGATACGGATAAATCACTGGAACATGACGGTACAAGATTGGCGAAAAGCTCGGCTGCTTCGTATCGTGGATTGCCCGGTGTCGCGCCATGTGCAAGCACGAATTCATCGGCCTGAGCGAGGTTGAAGGCGACGGGTGAGGAGCAAGCAATGGAGATAGCCAAAAAGAGCTTGGTGGGCGTTTTCATATTTTGTACCTGATTTTTAGAGTTATTGTTTCTGCCGTAAGCAGACCTTCATCGTCATGGCATGCTGGCTTTTTTTCAATTGCATATTCTTAACAATTCGTTAAGCCCTGCTTCACAACCAGTGCGGTCTTCCGTCATTACATTTTCGTTCTGCACATTCTGTTTTGTCATTGGAAAGCTCATTTTTAATCTGGCTAATATTTGCTCACGTTTGAGCCTAAGAACTCAGACCAGAATCATATTAATAATAAAGAGCGAACAATATGAATATTCTTGATCACAAAAACTGTTTAAAGGCGACAGCTGTATTGATGGGAATGACTTCCAGCGCTGCCTGTTTTTCAACAGAAACTGTGGAAAACCCATTTCATATGTATTTGAGAAGCGGTGTTGGGGCGTCGATGGATGGTGGCGATCAGGTTTGCTTCAAGGCGGCAGGCGCACCGGCCAAATATCGTCTGGGTAATGAGTGTGAGACCTATGCTGCTATACGGCTCGGAAAAACATTCAAAACAGACGATGACAAGACGTTCAAGGTTCTGACCGATGTCATTTATACGACTGATCAATCGGGAGACTATGAAGCTCTGAATGAAAGCAAGCCGGATCAGATGGCAATTCGTCGATTCAATGTATCAGCCACAAATGTGATTGAGGCTTTGCCGGGTGCAACGGTTTGGGTGGGCAAGGAGCATATTGACCGTCAGAACGTTCATATCAACGACTTTTTTTACTGGGACCCTAAAGGCCCGGGTGTCGGCATCAAAAATGTTGATGTCGGTTTTGCCAGGCTGGGCCTCTCCTGGTTGCGAAATAACTCCGTCGATCTGGACAGCAATGCGGATGGCAGTCTGGACGGTAACTATGTCAACAATACCTATGACATCCGGCTCAGTGACATATCCCTGACAGACAAGATCTCTACTCAGGTTGGCCTCACCATGGGTACAACCAGTGGTACTGACAGCGATGGGTTCTCTTACTCCGGGGCGAACAACTCGGGTATGTTGATGACGCTGAACATCAATTTTGCCGATGTGCTGGGTGGCAGCAATAAACTGACGATCCAGAAGGCACGTGACGGCATGATTGCCAGCCAGGGCACCGGTAACCAGAATGGTACGCTTGAAGGCGACTTTTTCCGCATTATTAACTCGGGTCTTGCATCCTTCTCGGACACGGTTGACGCCCAATACGTGGTGATCTACGAAGACAAGAATCAGGACACCTTCAATGGTGTTAACGGTACCCAGGACTTTGCTGGTCATACGTGGATCTCAGCCGGTGTGCGTCCGGTGCTGAAATGGGGCAATTACACCAGTACGGCGTTTGAAGTGGGCTACGACCGTATTGAAGACAAGCTGTCTGATGAGACCAACAGCATGACGAAGCTCACTGTGGCCCAGCAGTTTTCTCTGGGAAGCAGTTTCTTCTCTCGCCCGGCGCTGAGATTTTTTGCCACCTATGCAACCTGGGACAAGGCAGGTCAGCATGCCAACTCCGGTGGCATCCTGCCCGCAGACAGCACCAGCGGCCTGAGCTTTGGAGCTCAAACTGAAGTCTGGTTTTGAGAGAAGTTCTCCGTTTTCTGAATTGGCGCAATCGCAGGCCCACTGGGCCTGCGGTTTTTCTGTTCAAAGACCACTCCTGGGCGAGCAGGCTTCCTGCTGATGTTCGCTTTTTGACATATTGCTGCCGAATGACGTTTCTTGCTGGACCTACCTGCCTGTTTGGCGAATTTCAATTCTGATGAGTGCGCTCGCTGCCATATAATCCGCCTCCTGATTAATTTGCACTGGAATTCCGGAAATGTTCGATCCCGTTCTGTTTGCCTCATTTGCCATTGCGGCAACGTTATTGGCGATGACGCCTGGTCTCGATACCGTGATGGTATTACGAGCGTCTATTACCAATGGCTCGGCGCCTGCCTTGTACGCAGCGGTGGGTATTTTGCTGGGCTGTATTGCGTGGGGGGCCGCAGTGTCCCTGGGCCTGGGTGCGGTGTTACAGGCTTCCGAGCTGATGTATATGGCGATCAAGCTGGCCGGTGCCGGTTACCTGATGTGGCTGGGGATTAATCTGATTCTGAAGCCGCGCAAGGCGCTGGATAGTGATCAGGCTGAGCCTGCGGGGACTGGTATGCAGGCGTTCTGGCAAGGGTTGGTGACTAACCTGCTGAACCCGAAAATCGGTATCTTCTACGTATCGTTTTTACCGCAGTTTATTCCCGCCGGAGCCGATGTGGCGGTGTACTCCTTTATGCTGGCCTGCGTTCACACACTGATTTCGGCACTGTGGTTTGGCGCCCTGATTGTATTGAGCAAGCAGTTACGCAAGGTGCTGTTCAAGCCAACGGTGGTATCGATGATGGACCGGGTAACTGGCGGTCTGTTTATTGCGCTGGGATACAAGCTGGCGAAATCCTGAAGAGCGTCTGCATAACTCTGTGTGAGCCCTGCAGGTTGCACCCCAATTGAAAGGGGCTCGCAGGTCCGGGGTATGAATACAGCAAATAGCGCCAATGCGTGATTCTCTGTTTTGTATTTCATTACCTCGGCTCCACGTTTTATAAAACCAAGAAAAAAATGGCGTCGATATAATCAGCGGGAGTTATTTAATTCCTAACCCAGCCCAATGCTGGTGTTCCTTGTCGGGGCTGCTTATGAAAACACTTTCTGCGGTATTACTCTCCACTCTTATATCAACCGGTTTTTCGGCAGCTGCGGCGGCGGAGTCGATCAGCCTGTTTACAACCCAATACCCTCCCTACACCATGACCACCAGTGGCGAGCCGTTTGCCCATAAGGCCAGCGATATCGACGGCTTGTGTACGGCCATCGTCAAGCACCTGTTTGCCGAGGCCGATGTTGACTACACCATGCGGCTGCGCAACTGGTCATACGGCATGCAGCGAGTGCAGAAGCGTTCCAGCCACGGCTTGTTCTGCACTGTCAGAACAGCAGAGCGAGAGAAGCTGTTTCAGTGGGTGGGCCCGATTACCGAAATGAAGGGGGCGCTGTTTGCTGCCAGTGGCAGCAGTATTGAGATCGATAACCTGGAAGATGCCCGGCAATATCGTATTGGCGGTTTTCGGGGGGATTTCTTTTCGGAGTACCTGATTGCCAAAGGCTTTGATATTGATACGCCACCCTCTGACGCACAAAACCCGAAGCGTTTGAAAATTGGTGCGATCGACCTGTGGATATCCGATGCCATCGTGGGGCCATATATGGCATCTGATATGGCAGATATGCCCGATATTGAAAACAAGTTCGTGTTTACCAATAACGCTGTCTATCTTGCCATCAGCGTTGATACACCAAAAGAGGCCGTCAGAAAGCTACAGTCGACACTGGATCGATTGCGTAAATCAGGTGAGCTGGTGGCGTTGGAGCAAAGTTACGGGCTGTGATCGCGGATCTCTAACGAGTCACTCCTACTGAGCCTTGTGTTTGGGGCTCAGCCCACCCGCTGCCCATTCTCATACACCGGCACGTCGACTTTTCCACAGGCAATCACTTCTCCCTGTTGCCACAGCTTCCATTCGCCGCGCTGGTATACGTCCCAGGCTTCGTCGCTGGTCAGCGGTTCGGTGGCGATCACGCTGACGATGTCGTTGGGGGTGGTTTCGGCAGCAAAGTCGACGGCTACTTCGACGTCTTTCAGCACCGCTGGGCCAAACGGCGCCCGGCGGGTAATGCTGGCCATTTTGGTGGTGCAGAAGCTGAACAGCCAGTCGCCATTGCTGAGCAGGCAGTTGAATACGCCTTGTTGGGCGTAGCCTTCGGCCAGTGTTACCAGTGTGTGTGCCAGTTGGTCTGGCATAGCGTCCCGGGGCAGGGTGTGGCGCAGCTGGTTCATGATGTCGCAGAACATGGCTTCGCTGTCGGTGTCGCCGATGGCTTCATAAAGGCCACTGTTGGCGCTGAAGCCCGGTAGCTGGCCGTTATGGGCGAACACCCAGTTGAGCCCCCACAATTCGCGCACGAAGGGGTGGGTGTTGGCGAGGTTGATATTGCCCACATTGGCCTGGCGGATATGGCAGATGGCGGTTTTGCTTTTGATCGGCAGTTGCGCCACAAATTCGGCAATGGGGGAAGTGGCGCAGGGTTCCGGGTCGTGGAATAGCCGCACGCCCTTGTGTTCGTAGAAGGCAACGCCCCAGCCATCCTTGTGCGGCCCGGTTTCACCGCCGCGACGGGTCAGGCCGGTAAAGCTGAAACACAGGTCGGTAGGGGTGTTGGCACTCATGCCAAGCAGTTCGCACATGGGCAGGCTCCGGAGTTTTCTTTCGAGTGTCCAGTTGTCGGATTTTGTCAGCAGATGAAACCAATACGCATTTAAATCACTCTGGAATTGTTGAATTATAACCCCCTGCCGCCGGTCTGTGCCGGTTCAACCGATATGATTTCCTTGCTGTTTTCCTGAAGAGAGCCTGATTGTGTTCGAGTCGTTTTTTGTTAAACCCAAGTGGTTTTTCCTGAGCTTCGCTGGCTGGGCGTTGCTGTGTGTGCTGGCCTGGTATTTTGCGTTTGTGGATCTCGGCAGCAGCCTGAGTCTGTTTGGGGCGTTCCCGGAGGCCTTGCCGGAAGGTGCCGATGAAGCTGCTCAGGCGCTGTTTTCAGCGGCCCAGCAGTCGGCGCAGGACAACTGGTTCTATCAGTACATGGCGCTGGCCTATGCCTTGTTTATCGGGGCGTGGTTGTACCTTGGCCGTGACCATAAGTGGGCCAAATGGTCGGTGCTGGGGTCGGCGCTGATTGTGTTTATTACCTGGTTTCAGGTGCAGGTCAGTGTGATGCTGAACGAGTGGTATGGCACCTTCTACGATTTGATTCAGAACACCCTGAGCAATCCGGGCAGCATTAAAATCGAGGAATACTACGCCCAGCTGTTTTCGGTCGGTGTGATCATCATGGTGGCCGTGGCGGTCGCTGTGTTTAACCGCTTTTTCGTCAGTCATTACGTATTCCGCTGGCGCACCGCCATGAACGAGCATTACACCGCTCGTTGGGCTCAGGTGCGCGGCATTGAAGGGGCGTCGCAGCGTATTCAGGAAGACACCATGCGCTTTGCGTCCATTATGGAGGGTCTGGGTGTGAGCTTGCTGGAGTCGGTGATGACGTTGATTGCTTTCTTGCCGATCCTGTGGGGCTTGTCGCAGTTTGTGACGGCGCTGCCGTTGATTGGTGAAGTGCCACAGGCGCTGGTGTTTGTGGCCATCATCTGGTCGATCTTTGGTACCGCCTTGCTGGCCATCGCCGGCATCAAGTTGCCAGGGCTGGAGTTCAACAACCAGAAGGTCGAAGCGGCCTACCGTAAGGAGCTGGTGTTTGGTGAAGATCATCACGATCGTGCTCACCCGGCCACGCTGGCCGAGCTGTTCTCGAACGTGCGTCAGAACTACTTCCGTCTGTACAAAAACTACCTGTACTTCAACGTGGTACGTTACGGCTATCTGAACATCGGTCAGTTTGTGCCGCTGATAGCACTGGCACCGTCGATCATCGCCGGTGCCTTTACGCTGGGTGTGATGCAGCGAATCCTCAACGCCTTTAATCAGGTTGAGGGCTCGTTCCAGTATCTGGTCAACTCATGGACCACCATTGTGGAACTGCAATCCATCTACAAGCGTCTGCGGGCGTTCGAAAAATCCGCCGCAGTGGAATAACCCCGCCAGCCTTTCCTGCTCGCTTTGCCTGAACGGACTGACGCTCGGGCAAAGTGCTCAGACAAAGCGCTCCAGCATAAAATCAATCAGCAAACGCACCCGGTGCGGCATGTTCTGGCGGTCGCGGTAGAGCATCTGGCACCCCCGTGGCTGGTTACTCCAGTCAGGCAGTATCTGCTTGATGACGCCACGTTCAATCAAGGGCTGGGCGTGGTAGTCGGGAATCATGCCGATGCCTATCTCGTCTTTGATGGCTCGGGTGAGCACCGAAATATCGTCCACTTCCAGCCGCGGCTGCTGAGGTACGTGCGTAAAGGTATCGCCGCTCTTGAGGTTAACCATGGCCCAGCGGGAAATGGGCTGACAGATGATCTGCGGTAGCTGGCCCAGCTCGGAGGGATGCCTGATGCCGTCGGTGTTGAGGCTGACTGGAGCGCACACCAGAAAGCGGATATCGACCAGTTGCCTGCCGACCCAGTGTTCTGCGGTATGGTCTCCGACCCGAAACGCCACATCGATGGCGGCCTCTTCAATATCTATCTGACGGTTGTCCAACCGCACATCCAGCTGAATGTCGGGGTACTGGCGCAAAAATGCGTTGAAGTGGCTGGCTAGCACATGGCTGCCAAAATTCACCGGCGCAGCCACCCGTATACGGCCTTTGGCGTGGTGGTTGTCTGTGTGCAGGCTGGTGGCGATGTCGTCGAGTTCATCGAACAGGTGATGGCATCGGTCGAAGTACAGTTGTCCGGTTGATGTCAGCTGTACCCGGTGGGCGTCGCGGTTCAGCAGCCGCAACTTCAGGTCCTGTTCCAGTTTGGCAATGCGACGGCTGAGGGTGGAGTGAGGCACGTTGAGCCAGTCGGAAGCCAGTTTGTAGCTGCCGAGGCGAGCCACCGCGCAAAAGCAGCGCATGTCGTCCAACGAGTAAGTTGGTTTCATTTTTGAAATATGATGTTTTGAAGTTGTCTATTTATTCCGAATTTGAAATTAATACACTGGCTTCCTTGAAAATTCAATGAATTACTGGAGGTCAAAATGAGCCGATCACCCAATATCACGGCGGTTTGGTTGCTGTTGCTGTGTGCGTTTTTGTGGGGAGCCAGCTTTCCGGTGGGCAAGCACGCGCTGGGTGAAATACATGCCCTGACGCTGGTGCTGTGTCGCTTCGGCTTGGCGTCACTGTGTTTGTTGGCCTTGATGCGTTTGAAGCGCATCGCCATGCCACGCCTATCGCTGCGTCAGTGGAGCTGGGTGTTGGCAGTATCGCTGGTGGGCGTGGGTGGTTTGAACCTGGGCCTGTTCACCGGTCTGGCGCAAACCGAAGCAAATAATGGAGCGCTGATTATGGCGCTGAGTCCGTTGGCAACCATGCTGATCGCCAGTGTGGCCCAGCGTCGTTGGTTGACTGGCTCACAGGGGTTCAGTCTGTTGGTGTGTCTGACGGGGGTGCTGCTGGTGCTGACCAAAGGCGACTGGCAGCGGTTGATGGGTTTTGAGTTCAACCACGGCGACAAGATGATCCTTGCCGGTATGTTGTGCTGGAGCTTTTATACCTACCAGAGTCAGGCCATTGGCCGTTGGATGCCGATGATTCCCTACACCACGGTCGGCATGCTGGCGGGCGTTGCTGTGATTGGCACCGCCACCCTGTTCAGCGCCGAGGTTCACCCGCTGCAAGAGCTGCAAGCCGCGTCCGGACTGGTACTGGCCGACGTGGTCTTTATTGGCATTATGGCGACGGTTGGGGGGTATCTGTTGTGGATCGCCGGGGTCAAACAGCTGGGGGCTGCCAATGCCTCGTTGTTCTTCAACTTTGTGCCGGTGTTTTCAGCACTGACGGCGCTGGTGTTTGGTCAGACGGTGACGGCCTTGCAGGTGTTAGGCATTGCCATTGTAATTGCCGGACTGCTGCTGCCGCGCTTGTACGCCAGTGTGGTACGGCCGCGTAGCGCTGAAACTGTGCTGCAATAACGGGATCTTGTCTGGTCGTTACGGTAAGGTGCGTCTAACGGGTTATTCACGGACGCTCGTTGCTTGCTGGCCAGACACTCTTTAAAGGAAAGTAAGTAAAGGAACTCCTGATAGTAAAGATTCACTAACCGGGCTGTGTTGTTACGCAGACCGGGTTGGTGAATCAGATGCGCCCGGCAATGGTTTTACATGTTGTCTCTTTTGCCGAAGTTGTTGTTGTGCTGTTGTGAAAAAAATTGCTACTGACGGCGTTGTGTTCTCAGGGAGCCGTCCCCTGTCTGGAGTCTCGCGCTGGTTGCTGGGGCTGGTTTGTTCGGCCTGTTGTGTGATGGCGGTGCAGGCCTCGGAGCCTGCTTCATCTGATGTTGAACAGTCCGGTGTTGAACAGCCCGGTGTTGATCCGTCTGTTATTGCACAGGCGTCTGCTCCACTGGTATTGCAACTGACGGTTCTGAATCCCCGTCCCAACCCGGCCTGGCCGCTGCTGGACGATGCCAAGCTGGAGCCCTTGCGGCCGCCTCCGCCACCGCCGCCGCCGGTGATCATCAAAAAACACCTGATTGAGTCCGGCGATACGCTGGAGAAAATCTTTCGCCAGTTTGATATTTCCTACAACGATCTGCACGGCGTGCTACAGGCGGATGAAGCCTATCTGGTGGTGGATGTGATTCGCCCGGGCAGTGAGCTGATTTTTGAGTTCTCGCCGGAAGGCGCATTTCAGGCGATGTCCTTACGGCCTGAAATCAACCGGCTGGTGACTTACCGACGGCAGGACGATGGTTTTGTATACAACGAAACCATCACCCCTACCGAGTGGAAGCAGCACGTGGTGCGGGCGGATGTGAAACACAGCCTCTATGCCACCATTCTGGAAACCGGCCTGTCGGACCGCGATGCCATGGAAATCACCAACCTGTTGGGGAATAAGGTGAATTTCAAACGCGAACTGCGCCAGGGTGACATGTTTGATGCGGTGATCAGCGACGAATACATGGGCGATCAGGCCACGGGCAGCCGCCGTCTGGACGCCATCAAACTGACCGTGCGCGGTAAAGACCACGTTGCCATCCTGTTTGACGACGGCAACTACTACGACGATCAGGGCAACAGCCTGACGCCAGCCCTGATGCGTTACCCGACCAAACGCCGCTGGCGCATCAGTTCGTCGTTTAACCCGTTCCGCCACCATCCTATTACCAAGCGGATTTCACCCCACAACGGCACCGACTTTGCTGCGCCGATTGGCACGCCGGTACTGGCAACCGGCGACGGCATTGTGACCCGGGTGGTGAAACACGCCTACGCCGGTTTGTACGTGGTGATTGATAACGACGGTCCGTTCAGCACCCGTTTTCTACACCTCAGCAAGGCGCTGGTGAAACGGGGACAACGCGTCAGCCGTGGCCAGAAAATTGCCCTGTCGGGTAACAGTGGCCGTTCGACCGGTGCCCACCTGCATTACGAACTGCACATCAACGGCAAACCGGTAAACCCGATGACAGCGGAGATCCCGACGCTGGTCACCGTCGCCAAGAAAGATCGCGATGACTTTGAACAGCTAGTGGCCAATTACATGCCGCAGTTACAGCGTCAGGCGGGTTTGTTGGACTCTGGCGAGGGCTGATCTACCCTCGCTTTACTGGCAGCGCTTAATCGGCTGCCAGCCACTTATCCCACAGTGCCATTACTTGCTGGCGGCGCTGGTCGAAGCGCAGCCGTTCTACGGTGGTCTGATCGAGTACCAGATTCTGGTTTTGCAGCGCCCGGCGGTGGGTTTCGGCGCGGTAGGCCAGATAGATTTCCTGCAGGGTTTTGCGGGCTTCGGTGTCCAGTAGGCCGACCTTTTCAAAGGCGTCCAGCAGACGCATGTTGTCGGTAACTTGCAGCAGTTCCGGGTGTTGGTGGGCCCAGTTCAGTACGCCGTATTGCACCAGAAATTCAATATCCACAATGCCGCCAGCGTCCTGCTTGAGGTGGAATTGGTCTTCGGCTTTTTCGCCCAAATTGTCGCGCATTTTCTGGCGCATCTCGCGCACTTCCCCTCGCAAGGTGTCGCTGTCCCGGCTGCGGGTCAGGTTGTCGGCGCGGATGGCGAGGTATTCATTGGCCAGCTGGGCATCGCCACAGAGTACCCGGGCACGCACCAGTGCCTGATGTTCCCAGGTCCAGGCGTGTTCTTGTTGGTACACCTCGAAGGCCTTCATGGTGGCGACGATCATGCCGGAGTTGCCGGATGGCCGCAGTCGCATGTCCACTTCGTACAGTTCACCGTTACGGGTGGTGGTGCTGAGGATGTGGATCATCCGCTGGCCCATGCGGGTGTAGAAGACGTTGTTGTCGATGCTGCGCTGACCGGCGTTTTTATCCGCCAGCGTTGAGCCCATGGCGTAGCCGCCGTTAAGGAACACCAGATCGAGGTCGGAGCTGTAGCTCAGCTCCAGACCGCCGACCTTGCCATAGCCGACCACCAGAAACTCCGGTTGGGTAACGGCTTCCTTGTCTTTGGTTGATGGGAAGCCGTATTTCGCCACCATTTGCTGCCACGCCAGTTGCATCACGCATTCCAGCGACACTTCGGCCAGCCAGGTGAGGTAGTCGGAGATTTTCATCAACGACAGTGCGCCGACCACTTCCGAGGCCGCCGCGTGCAGTTTGTGGGCGTGATTAAATTGACGCAGTTGCTCCATTTGCTGCTCGAGGTCGTCTTCGGGAATGCGCAGTAAGGTCAGCCGCAGTTCTTCTTCCAGCTCTTGTCGGCTGGGCAGACGATAGAGGTTGGCCGGGTTGAGCAGTTCGTCCAGCAGCAGCGGCATGGCGGTGATGTACTGAGCGACCCACTCCGAGGCGCAGCAGAGTTTCACCAGCTGGGTGCGCGCAGTGGGATTTTCTTTCAGCAGTACCAGATAGGAGGTTCGACGCAGCACGGCTTCCAGCAGCGGGATCACTCGTTTGAGGGTGGAAACCGGCGCCGGACAGCTGCTGAGTTCTTCCAGCAGCAATGGCATGAAGGCTTCCAGCCGGTCGTGGCCGATGGCCTGCATGCTGAGTACCGCGCGGGAGTCGCGGAACTGGTTGATCAGTTCGGCAAATTCGTCGCTGAGCATTTCCGGGTAGCGGTCTTGCAGTCGCTCACGAACGTCGGCAGCGAGGTCGCCATGCCAGAGGTCGACCCAGGTGTGGTCGATTTCCTGTTCGTCAGGATCGCTGTCTTCGCCACGAACGATTTCGGCAAAGTGGCTTTTGACGGCGGCCCGGTGCTGATCGAGGGCGGTCATAAAGCTGGCCCAGTCATCAAAGCCCATGGCCAGCACCAGCCGCGCCTGTTCCAACTCATCGGCTGGCAGCATCTGGGTTTGTTCGTCGTTGAGGGCCTGCAGAGCATGTTCAACGTCACGCAGGAACAGGTAGCCGGACTTCAGCTCGGCGACCGCTGCGGCAGGCAGATAGGCGGACTGGTGCAGAATATCCAGCATTGGCACCAGTTCGCGGTTTTGCAGTTCTTTTTCCTGGCCGCCACGAATCAGCTGAAACGCCTGTACGGTAAATTCGACTTCACGAATGCCACCGGGGCCCAGTTTGATGTTGTTGTCGAGGCCACGACGGCGCACTTCGGCATTGATCATGGCTTTCATGGAGCGCAGCGATTCAAATGCGCTGTAGTCGATGTACACCCGATAGGTAAAGGGCCGCAGGATCGATAGCAGTTCCTTGGCGGCGGCGGTTTTCTCGCCGGTCATGATGCGGGCTTTCACCATCGCATAGCGTTCCCAGTCGCGGCCCTGACTCTGGTAGTACTCTTCCATGGAGTCGAAGTTCATCACCAGCGGGCCACTTTGGCCGTAGGGCCGCAGGCGCATGTCGGTACGGAACACAAAGCCATCGATGGTTTGGTTATCGAGCGCGGCAATCAGCTTTTGCCCCAGCTTGATAAAGAACTCCTGATTGCTGAGGTCGCGTCTGCCATTGGCATCACCTGTGGTGGCACCGGATTCGGGGTAGCAAAAAATCAGGTCGATGTCGGAGCTGAGGTTGAGCTCGTAGGCGCCGAGCTTGCCCATGCCCAGTACCAGCAGCCGTTGTTCGGTTTTGCTGTGTTTGCCAATCGGTTGGCCGTGGCGGTTGGCCAGCTGCTGGTGGAAGTAGTTGATCGACTGACAGACGGTTTCATCAGCCAGATCGGACACCGTGCGGGTGGTGGTCAGGGTGTCGGCAATGCGCAGCAGGTCGCGCCAGATGGTTTGCACCATCACCCGTCGACGCAGTACCCGCAGGGCTTTCAGCCAGTGGTCTTCGGTTGGCAGAGGGTTGGGTCGGGTGTCGGGTAGGGCATCGGGCAGGTTGTCTGGGTCGCTGAAATCCGCTGCTGTCAGCTGGTTCAGTTGCTGGCGGATGGCAAGACGATCCAGTGGCGCGCTGATGGTGTCGGTTTGAATGGCCTGGCTGAACCAGTCGGCGTCTCGAGGCAGGGCATCGACGACGTATTGGCTGACCAACAACACAGTTTGCAGGCGCTGTTGTTGCGATTCCTCTAACGACTGCCAGAATACCGGCCAGTCGAGATTGAAGCGTGCGCCGGTGTCGGTCAGTTGCTGCTGTATCTGGTGCCAGCGGTCAGTCATCAGGGGCTGCATAACGGGATCACTTTGTTCATCTGCGGTCTGGTTAGTGTAAACCTCCGGGCTTGCGGCTGCATGATCTGGTCTGCACTTGTTGGCCAGCTTGCTGTCACAGCCTCGACGATTCATGTTCAGTTTCATGTTTGTTCTTTTTATTCACCAGTACACGGGCACAGCGAACCATCACCATGGCAGGTAAATCCAAATCCGACGGGACTTCCTCAACCGGCAAAAAAGCGCCTGCCAAGGCAACGAGCGCTGGCTCTAAAGCCTCTGGGGCCAAAAAAACAGCGGCATCCAAATCGACCGGCGCCCAAAAGCCGGCGTCCGCGAAGCCGTCCAAATCATCGACGACTACCAAGTCTTCAAAAGGAGGCGCTTCGTCCAAGCCGCCCACATCGTCCACCCCCGCAAAGCCGTCCAACCCCGCGAAGCCATCCAAATCAGCAAAAGGTAAAGCCGGTTGGCTGCGGCGCATCTGGTCGATCGGTTGGAAGCTGGGGCTGGTGGGCGCTCTGGTGCTGGGTGTCTGGATGGTGTTTCTGGATGCTCAGGTACAAAAGCAATTCGACGGCAACAAGTGGACACTGCCCGCCCGGGTGTATGCCCGTCCGTTGCTGTTGTATCCGGGCAAGCTGCTGCCGCCGGAACAGCTACAGGCCGAGCTGCAATGGTCAGACTACAAACCACGTAACTCATTGGCCAAGCCGGGCAGCTACCAGCGCAGTGGTCATCGCTGGCGCATTCACCGTCGCTCGGTGAATTTCTGGGATGGCCGCGAAGCCGATGCCCTGATTGAACTGACGCTCAGCAATGGCCGGGTCGACCGCCTGTTTGTGAACGGCTCGGAAGAGCCCCTGGTGCGGTTGGAGCCTCAGTACGTTGGCGGTATTTTCCCGGCCCATCACGAAGACCGTGAGCTGGTGACGTTGGCGCAGGTGCCACAAACCCTGACCGATGCGCTGGTCGCTACCGAAGACAAAGCCTTCTACGACCATTTTGGTATCTCTATTCGCGGTATTGCCCGCGCCATGGTGGCCAACGTTCAGGCGGGGCGTTTTGTGCAAGGCGGCTCAACCCTGACCCAGCAGCTGGTGAAAAACTTCTTCCTGACCCAGGACCGCACGCTGGCTCGTAAGGCACAGGAAGCCCTGATGGCGATCCTGCTGGAGCTGCACTACAGCAAAGAGCAGATTTTGCAGGCCTACCTGAACGAGGTGTATCTGGGTCAGGCCGGTCGCCGGGCCATTCATGGGGTGGGTTTGGCGTCACGGTTCTATTTTGGCAAATCGGTGGAAGAACTGAATCTGGCCGAGGTCGCCACCTTGGTGGGGCTGGTGAAAGGGGCGTCTTACTACAACCCGAAAAGGCACCCACAGCGGGCACTGGAGCGCCGTAATCTGGTGCTGGAGTTGATGCGTGATCAGGGCGCGATTACCGATGCCCAGTACGTTCAGGCCTCGAATACGCCGATGCAAACGGCGGACAGCACCCGCGCTAGTCAGCGTGAGTATCCGGCCTTTCTGGAGCTGGTGCGGCAGCAGTTGCAGCAAGATTACCGTCAGGAAGACCTTGAAACCGAAGGCCTGAATATTTTCACCACCCTCGATCCCTGGTTGCAGCATGCGTTGGAAACCAGTGCCGAGCAAAACCTCAATACCATCGAAGCCCAGCGTCCGACTCTGAAAGGCAAGCTGGAAACCGCCGGGGTGTTCACCAGTGTGGACGGCGGCGAAGTACGCGCCATGATTGGCGGTCGGGATGTAGATTTCTTTGGCTACAACCGCGCGCTGGACGCCCGCCGCTCGATTGGCTCGTTGGCCAAACCGGTGGTGTATCTGTCGGCCTTGCGGACCGGCCGTTATCACTGGGGCACGCTGGTGGACGACAGCCCGGTGACGGTGGCCGGACAAGACGGTCAGCTGTGGCAGCCGAAAAACTACTCGGGGCAGAGCCACGGCATCTTGCCGATGGTCGACGCTTTCAGCCATTCCTACAACCACGCAACCGCCCGACTGGGCATGCAGGTGGGATTGGAGCCGGTGGCCAAAACCTTCGGATTGCTGGGACTGAAGCGCAAGGTGCCGCCGTATCCGTCGGTGCTGCTGGGGTCGATTGAATTATCGCCGTTTGAAATTGCCGGGGTGTACCAGACCATCGCCGCCCGTGGTTTCCAGATGCCGTTGCGGGCGGTCGAAGCGGTGACCACCAACAGCGGCGAAACCCTGTCGTCCTACGCCATTGATGGCAAGCAAACCCTGCCAGCAGAACAGCTCGACTGGCTGCGATATGGCATGGAACAGGTGGTAGAACAGGGCACCGCCCGACGTTTGAAAAACACATTCAACGGCCCGCTGGCGGGTAAAACCGGCACCAGTGACGACCAGCGTGATGCCTGGTTTGCCGGTTTCGACGACCGCTATCTGGGAGTGGTGTGGGTGGGGCGTGATGACAACCAGTCGATGCCGTTGGCCGGTAGCTCCGGTGCCTTGCCGATCTGGCGTTCGGTGATGCAGCAGGCGGGCGTTGAACCGCTGCAACCCACTGGCCTGCCACAAGTGCCGGTGGATGATGCTGGCGAAATCCTTCAGGATGGCTGTGCCGGGCGCATGATGCCGATGCCCGAGTCTGCCATTCCCGCAGACCGGTTGGCGTGTGGTGATAGCGGCGGCAGTAAAAACAGCAAACGCGGAGGATGGTTCGATTGGTTGTTCTGACACACACAGCAGGGAAAACCCACATCACAGGCACTGGGTCACTGACCCGGGCCACAGCCTTGACCGCTTTACTGCTACTGGCAGGTTGCAGCTCGGTGCCAATGGACGATGGCAGTAAAGGCAGCCACAGCAGTGTGGACGACTTGCCCGCCTGGCAATACGGCGAATTGGCCCGGCTGGATGAAGGCAATCATCATCCGGCCATCAAGGCGCTGCTGACCCGCGCCCAGCGAGCCCGCGAAGCTGGCCAGTGGTCAAAAGTGATGAGTTATCTGGATCAGGCCCGCCAAATTGAACCGCGCAACGCTGCGATTTATTACCGTCAGGGCTGGACCAGCTTGCAAATGGGTCAGCCTGCACAGGCCGAACAACTGCTGCGTCGCGGTTTACTGTTCACCAGTGACACTGCGCTGCAACAGCGCATTAACCGTTTGCTGGCGCAGGCGCTGGATCAGCAGTAAGCGGGACGGGAAAAGAAAAAAGGGCCGGGAAATCCGGCCCATAAAGCGGGCTCTTGTGGAGCCCGGAGGGAAGTCAGAACAGACTTTCGCCTTCAGTTGCTACTGGCTTCAGTAGCGTTGTTTTCTGTTTCGACAGTGGCGTCTTCTTTTGCCCACTCTCTTAGTAAAAATTTCTGCACTTTACCGGTGGAGGTGCGGGGTAAAGTACCAAAAAGCACTCGTTTCGGAGCTTTGAAATGCGCCATGCTACTGCGGCAGTAGGCGACAATTTCCGCTTCGGTGAGGGTGACTCCATCGCGTACCTTGACGATTGCGCAAGGCACCTCGCCCCATCTTTCGTCCGGCCGGGCGACCACGGCAGCGTCTTCAATATCCGGGTGACGGAACAGCGCTTCTTCCACTTCGATGGAGGAGATGTTCTCACCGCCGGAAATGATGATGTCTTTCGAGCGATCCTTGATCTCGACGTAACCGTCCGGGTGCCAGACCGCCAGGTCGCCGGAATGGAACCAGCCGCCTTCGAAGGATTTCTCGGTGGTATGAGGATTCTTCAGGTAACCCTTCATGACGATATTACCGCGCATGACGATTTCACCAATTTCCTGACCATTGCGGGATACCGGCTCCATGGTGTCCGGATTCACCACCATCAGACCTTCCTGCATCGGTACCCGCACGCCCTGACGGGCCTTGAGGCTGGCACGTTCTGACATGCTGAGGTCGTTCCACTGATCTTTCCAGGCTGAGACCACGCACGGGCCGTAGGTTTCTGTCAGGCCGTATACCTGGGTCACGTCAAAGCCCAATTCTTCCATTTTCTGGATTACCGACGCTGGTGGTGGCGCACCGGCGGTCATGACCTTCACCGTATGTCTGAGGCCATCCAGCAAGGCTTTGTCGACCCCGGCTATCATGCTCAAAACGATTGGCGCACCACACAGGTGGTCGGCTTTTTCATTGACGATCAGTTTGACGATGTCGTCACCACGAACCGCTCGCAGGCAAACGCTGGTACCGGCAATGGCGGCCATGGTCCAGGGGAAGCACCAGCCGTTGCAATGGAACATCGGCAGCGTCCACAGATAGGTGGCATGGCCCGGCATATTCCAGCTCATGGCGTTGGAAGCGGCGTTCAGATAGGCGCCACGGTGGTGATACACCACCCCTTTGGGGTCGCCGGTGGTGCCGGAGGTGTAGTTGAGACTGATGGCTTGCCACTCGTCCGTGGGCAGGTGGTAAGGCGCTTCAGGATCACCCTCAGCCAGTAGAGCCTCGTAGTCGAGCTGGCCAATGGCTTTGCCTTCGACGGCCAGCGGGTCATTGATGTCGACCACCAGTGGCGGCTGATGCAGCATGTGCAGGGCTTTTTCGACCACCGGGTGCAGTTCGCAGTCGACCAGCAGCACCTTGGTTTCGGCGTGCTGGAGGATAAAGGCGATGGCCGGAGCATCCAGCCGGGTATTGATGGAGTTCAGCGTGGCGCCGCTCATCGGTACGCCGAAGTGGGCTTCAAAATGGGCTGGCGTGTTGGGTGCGATGATCGACACGGTATCGCCCTCACCGACGCCGCGCTGGCGCAGGGCGCTGGCCAGTCGACGGCAGCGCTGCCAGGTGTCGGCCCAGTTCTGACGCAGCTCGCCGTGCACCAGAGCGATGTGCTCCGGGTACACAAAGACGGCGCGTTCAAGGAAGGAAATCGGTGTCAGTGGCGCATAGTTGGCGGCCACGGCATCGAGGCTTTGCGCGTAGATATTTTGCATGGCATTTCCCCGTTTCTGATCCGTGAGGGTGGTTGGAATCACGCTTTACTGCGGTCGGCCGAAGCCCGAGGCAGGAAAGTTCTTGTGCATGAAATGGCCAAATTCGCCGACCACGCCACGGCGAAACGCCAGTACGCAGGTGACAAAAATAAAGCCCATGATGATGTGGATGTAGTTGCCCAGCTCGCCGCCCGAGAACAGCGTCGCAATGGCCACCAGAATGGCGGCGCCGACCACCGGACCAAACACGGTGCCCATGCCGCCCAGCAGGGTCATCAGCACCACCTCGCCAGACATATGCCAGTGAGCGTCGGTGAGGCTTTCGAGTTCGAACACCAGCGCCTTTGTGGCGCCTGCCATGCCCGCCAGCGCTGCCGAGATCACAAACGCCAGCAACTTGTATTGGCGCACGTTGTAGCCCAGCGACACGGCGCGCGGTTCGTTCTCGCGGATGGCGGTCAGAATCTGCCCGAACGGTGAATGAATGGTGCGGAAGATGATGCCGAAGCCGATCAGGAACACTGCCAGCACGAAGTAGTACATGGCGAGGTTGTCAGACAGGTCGATCAGCCCGAACAGATGGCCGCGGGGAATGCCCTGCATGCCGTTTTCACCACCGGTAAAAGGGGCCTGTAAATAGAAGAAGAACACCAACTGCGACAGGGCCAGCGTTACCATGGCGAAGTAGATGCCTTCGCGTTTGACCGACAACTTGCCGAACAGGAAGCCCAGTAGCGCCGATGCTGCGGTGCCTGCCAGCACGCCCAGCTCGGGGGTGATGCCGCTGTTGATCATCAGGTAGCCGGTGACATAGCCGCCGGTACTGAGAAAAGCAGCATGGCCAAACGACAACATGCCAACAAAGCCCAGCATCAGGTTGAAGGCACAGGCAAACAGCGCCAGACAGAGGAATTTCATCAGAAATACCGGGTAAATCAGCGCCGGGGCAAGCAGTGCTGCCAGCAGCAACAGCGCGCTGCCCAGATGTGGTTGCGACAGCGGCAGGCGCAGGCCTGCGGTCGCGCTGCGAACGAGAGTATTCATGGTCAGGCCTCCTTGCCGAACAGCCCGGCAGGTTTGAACAGCAGCACCAGTACCATCACCATAAAAATCACGGTGCTGGATGCCTGTGGATAAAAGTATTTGGTCAGGCCCTCGATCACGCCCATCGCCAGTCCGGTGAGGATGGCGCCGCCAATCGAGCCCATGCCGCCGATCACAACGATAGCGAACACCACAATCAGCAGGTTGGCGCCCATGTCTGCACTGACCGAATACACTGGCGCTGCCAGCACACCCGCGAGGCCCGCCAGGCCGACGCCAAAACCAAAGGTCAGCGAGATCATCACCGGCACATTGACGCCGAAGCCCTGTAACAGCTGCGGGTTTTCTGTTCCGGCACGCAGGTAAGCACCGAGGCGGGTTTTTTCAATCGTCCACCAGGTCGCCAGGCACACCACCAATGACACCAGAATGATCCAGCCGCGATAGGTCGGCAGGTACATAAAGCCAAGGTTGTTGCCGCCCTTGAGGGCGTCCGGGATCGGGTAGGACTGGCCGGATGAGCCAAACCAGTGGTTGAAGGCGCCTTGCAGGATCAGCGCAACACCAAAGGTCAGCAGCAGGCTGTAGAGGTGATCCTGACCGGCAATTGGCCGGATCAGGGTGCGTTCCATCAGGATACCGATGGCCCCCACCGCCAGCGGCACCAGTACCAATGCCAGCCAGTAGTTCAGCCCTAGTTGTTGTAGCCCTAGCCAGGCCAGAAAGGCGCCCAGCATATAGAGTGCGCCCTGGGCAAAATTGATGATGCGCAGCAGGCCGAAGATGATTGCCAGCCCGAGCGCCAGCAGCGCATAGAAGGAACCGTTGATCAGGCCGACCAACAGCTGCCCCAGCAGCGCAAAGACGTTGATTCCCAGTATTGTTGTCATGGTCTGATCCTCAAATGGGGCGACAGCATGGGCGTCGCCCTGGCAGTTGCTTATTTGAAGTCGCACTCAGGGATCATGGCGGCGTAGGCCTGATCTCCGGGGATCACGTTTTCAATCTCGTACAGGTCATTGCGGTTGCTGCGCTCGGCGGCGGTTTTTACCCGCACCTGATACATGTCGTAGGCCATGCGACCGTCGGCCCGCAGGGTGGCGTGGCGGGCGAACATGTCGTCCGGGGCGTTGGCTTTCATATGTTTCATCACCGTGGCACCGTCGTCTGTACCTGTGGCGGCCACGGCTTTCAGGTAATGCAGGGTGGAGGAATAGGCACCAGCATGAGCCATGGTGGGCACTGCGCCGTCGGTGCGTTCCATAAAGCGTTTTGACCAGACGCGGGTGGCCTCGTCGCGATCCCAGTAGAAGCCGGTGGTGAGGCGCATGTTGCCGATGATGTCGGCGTCGATAGAACGGGTGTCAGACGCGAAGACCAGCAGTCCGACCATGGTGGCTTGCTGGCTGAGGCCAAATTCACTGGCGCCCTTGAGCGAGTTGACGAAGTCTTTGCCGGCATTGGCCAGCGCTACTGCATCGGCGCCGGAAGATATGGCCTGCAGCACAAACGAGGAGTAGTCGGTGGTGCCCAGCGGTGCCTTGGCGGAACCCACCACGGTGCCACCGTTGCTTTCAATAATGCCGGTGGCGACGTTTTCCAGTGCGTGGCCAAAGGCGTAGTCGGCGGTTATGAAGAACCATTTCTTCTTGCCGGATTTCACCAGCGGTGACACGGTGCCACGGGCCAATGCCACCACGTCATAGGTCCAGTGGGCATTAAAAGGCGAGCAGGTTTTGGTGGTGAAGGTGTTGGACCCGGCACCGGAAATCAGGATTGGTTTTTCGGCGCTGTTGGCTACTTGCGCCACGGCACCCACCACCGATGAGGCCACCAGGCCGTTGATGGCATCGACCCCCTGGCTCTCGATCCACTCCCGTGCCTTGGCCGAGCCGAGGTCGGGCTTGTTCTGGTCGTCGGCGGAAATCACATCAATTGGTTGGCCCAGTACCTGGCCACCAAAGTCTTCCACCGCCATGTTGACGGCTTCGACGCAGTGTTTGCCACACAGGTCGCCATAGGGGCCGCTCATATCGGCCAGCACACCAAGGCGTACTCGGTCGTCACTGAGACTGGCCTGACTGGCCGGGGCACTGAGGGCGGCAAGGCCAAGGGCGCTACCGAGCACAACGGAAGACAGTGTGCGGGAGATTCGATCGTTCATGTAAAACCTCTTTTATTGTTATTGGAGTGGTTCGGGTTACACACCCAGCAGGGCGTTGAGTTGGTCCTGCCGCGCATGTAATTGCTGCTGCGGCACTTCTTCGATGATGTGGCCGTGTTCCATCACGTAATGACGGTCGGCAATCGGCGCGGCGAAATGGAAGTTCTGTTCAACCAGCAGAATGGTCAGGCCACGCTGTTTGAGCTGCTGCAGCACCTCGCCAAGGCGCTGCACAATCACTGGCGCCAGGCCTTCGGTGATTTCGTCCAGCAGCAGGATGTTGGCGCCGGTGCGCATGATGCGGGCCAGCGCCAGCATCTGCTGTTCGCCACCGGACAGGCGGGTGCCCTGACTGTTGCGGCGTTCGGCCAGGTTCGGAAACATCTGGTAGATTTCTTCCAGCGGCATGCCGTCTGAACGCACGTCCGGCGGCAGCAGCAGGTTTTCCTCCACCGACAGGCTGGCGAAAATGCCGCGCTCTTCGGGGCAGAAACCCAGCCCCAGCCAGGCAATCTGGTGAGCGGGCAGGTCGATGGTTTCGCGGCCGTTGATCATGATGCTGCCGGTGCGGCGGCCAACCATGTTCATGATCGCCTTGAGGGTGGTGGATCGCCCGGCGCCGTTACGGCCCAGCAGGGTCACCAGTTCGCCCTGGTTCACGTACAGGTCGATGCCATGCAGGATGTGCGATTCGCCGTAAAAGGCATGCAGGTCGCTGATGCGGATTTTTTCGTCGCCAGCCACGTGTGGGGTGTGCTGGCTGTGTGTTTGCAGTGCGGCAGTGGCGGTATTCATGCGGCCACCTCCTGATCGGCGGCAACGCCCAGATAGGCTTCGCGTACACGAGGGTCGGCAGAGACGGTGGCGTAGTCACCTTCGGTAAGAATGGCGCCGCGTTGCAATACCGTTAGGCGGTCGGCCAGCCGCGACACCACTTGCAGGTTGTGCTCCACCATCAGGATGGTGCGGTTGTGACGGATCGACAGAATCAGCTCGGCAATGCGGTCGACGTCTTCATGGCCCATGCCCTGGGTGGGTTCGTCCAGCAACAGCATGTCGGGGTCGAGTGCCAGGGTGGTGGCAATTTCCAACGCTCGCTTACGGCCGTAAGACAGGTCCTGGGTGGTTACGCGGGCAAATTCCAGCAGTCCGACCGAATCCAGCAGTTGCTCTGCCCGTTCATTCAGCTGTTCCAGCACCCGCGCGGATTTCCAGAAATGAAAGCTGTTGCCTTGCTGCTGTTGCAGGGCAATGCGGACGTTGTCGAGCACGCTCAGTTTCGGGAACACCGCCGAGATCTGGAACGATCTCACCATGCCCTTGCGGGCAATCGCCGACGATTCCACCCGGGTGATGTCTTCACCGTTGAAATAAATGCTGCCGGTGGTCGGCGGCAGGTATTTGGTCAGCAGGTTGAACACCGTGGTCTTGCCTGCACCGTTGGGGCCGATCAGGGCGTGAATGTCGCCGCGGTGGACATTGAGGTTGACCTTGTCCACAGCGGTAAAGCCCTTGAACTCGCGGGTCAGGTCGCGGGTTTGCAATATCAGGTCGGTCATTGTTGCTCGGTCTCCAGTGTTATTTTTATTGCTGTACCGGCGTTCCGATGGCTGGGGTTAAGCCCTTGATCGGATTGTTTTTGAGGTTGTTGACGGCAGACTAGGGCAAGACTTTTTCCCGACTTTGTCGCAAATGTATCCAACTATTTCAGTGACCCGTTATGCCTGAGACCAAAGCCGAATCGGCCGTTTTTTCCTTGCTGCAACGGCTCTGGCGACCGCAGCCAGCGCGCTTGTCACGGCAGTTGTCGTTGCTGATTCGCGGCATTCTGGTGGTGGTGTTTGTGTTCGTGTATCTGTACACGGTGCCGATGATCAAACAGAAGGTGTTCGAGATAGAGCGTAATTCGGCGCGGCTGGTGCTGAACAATGTCTATGAAATTGCCGACCGCATGTACGCCGGTGTGGAGCAGTACCGCGAGCAGGCGCTGGAGGGCCAGAAAGGCGGTTTACGCAATGTGGTGGATCTGGCCGAGTCGTTTCTGGATTCTCATATGGAAGACGCCGCTCGCCGCGGGATTCCGCTGGCGCAGGCCCGAGCCAGTGCGTTTGATTATTTGCGTCGTTTCAGCTTCGGCAATAACGACTATCTGTGGGTGGTGGACTACGACATTCGGGTGCTGTCCCACCCTGATCCGCGCTTTGACGGCAAGCTGGCACCGGAGTCGCTGACGCCAAGGGAATCCGATACCCTGCGCCAGCTGGTGGAGCAGGCGCGTGCGGATGGTGCTGGTTTCTACCATTACCGCTGGCCGCGGCTGGATGGTCCGGACGAACTCGACAAGGTGTCATACGTACGGGCGTTACCCAAGTGGGGGCTGGTAATTGGTGCCGGGGTGTATCTCAACGATCTGGAACAGCAGGTGCAGCAGCGCAAACAGCTGGCGCTGGCGGAACTGCGCCAGGCGCTGGCGGAAATCAAAATTGCCCGCACCGGTTATCTGTATGTGTTCGACAGTCGAGGCTACATGCTGATTCACCCCAACGACAACCTCGATGGCGTGCGTTTTATCAGTCATCAGAATCCGATGTCGGGCAAGCCGATTTATCAGGAGCTGATGCAGGTCGCGGATACCGGCAAGGAGCTGCACTATCGCTGGGACAAGCCTGATGACCCCGACAACTACGCCTACGACAAGCTATCGCTGGTGCGCTATATCGAAGGCTTTGACTGGTACATCTGCTCTTCGGTGTATCTGGACGAGCTGCAATCCAGCTCTGAGCGGCTCAGCAGTCGCATCATGGTGCTGGCCGCAATCACCATGCTGGCCACGTTGCTGATTTCCAACTTCTTTGTGAACCGCATTACCCGTCCACTCAAACGCTTGGCAGAGACCGCTGTACGGGTGAAGGGGGGCGACCTTTCAGCACGCACCGGGCTGCGTCGTGATGACGAGATTGGCCTGCTGGCGTCCGGCTTTGATGCCATGGTGGAGCGGCTGGGCGATAACATCGACAGCCTCGATGCGGAAGTGCGGCAACGCACGGAACAGCTGTTGGCGTCGCACAACCAGGCCCAGCGCATGAGCGCGGTTGGCCAGCTGGCTGGTGGTCTGGCCCATGATTTCAATAACCTGCTGTCGATTGTGCAGGGCAATCTGGTGATTGCCCGCGAACGCTTTGGTGCTGACCAGCCAGAACTGGATGCCTTGTTGGCTCCGGCCGAACGGGCCGCGCGGCGGTCGGCCGACATTACCCACCGGTTGCTGGCGTTTGCCCGCCGCCAGCCGTTGCAGGCGGAGCCTGTGGCGGTCAAACGCTTGCTCGACGAAGCCGTTGAGCTATTGGCCAGCTCTTTCACCAGTCGCCATCAATTGCGTTATCAGGCGGCGCCGGGGCTGGCCTCGTGCATGGCCCGGCTGGACCCGGGGTTGATGGAAAATGCATTGGTTAATCTGGGCCTGAATGCCCGCGATGCAATGCCGGACGGCGGCACCCTGACGCTGTCGGCGGCGGTGATCGAACGGGTTGCTGCGGCAGAGCCAGATACGGCAGAACCTGAGTTTGATGAGCCGGTGCCGGACGGCCGTTACCTGCAGCTGCAGTTTATGGATCAGGGCAGCGGCTTTTCTGACGACGCCATGGCCAAGGCACTGGAACCCTTTTTCACCACCAAGCCGGGCCAACTCAACTCCGGCCTGGGACTGTCGATGGTGTTTGGGTTTGTGAAGCAATCCCACGGCTATCTGGCGCTGGCCAATCAGCCACAGGGAGGTGCCCGGGTTGTGGTGCTGTTGCCTGTGTGTCGCGCCGAATCTGAGTCAGAGGCCGATTTTGTATCCGCTGAAGCCACTTCTGCAGTCTCAGAAAACGTTCCGCATTCTGATGAAAAAACGGCCAACAGTGCAATCAACAGTGGCTTTGAAGGCAAGCTGTTTTTGTTGGTGGAGGACGACGCCGATGTCCGGCAGGTAGTGCGGCAGCAGTTGTTTAGTCTGGGTATCCACGTGCTGGAGGCCACTGATGCCGATGAAGCTCTACAACTGGCGATGGCCCTGCAACAGGCCAGCACCCCGCTGGATGGGGTGGTGTCGGATGTGATGATGCCGGGGGATATCAAAGGCACGGAACTGGCTGCTCGACTAAGGCAGCAACAGCCGCAGCTATTGATCCTGCTGATGAGCGGTTATGCTTTTGATGCCGCTGCGGCTGATCACAGCGGTGTTGTACATTGGCCACTGGTGCGAAAACCTTTCGATCGCAAGCAATTGCATCAGGCGCTGCTGCAGGCCAGCCAGAAGTCGTTGAGTCAGGATTCGGAGTCACTATGAAAGGACCAGCATTGATCTACGTGGTGGAAGACGATGCCGACATCGCCCGGCTGGTCAGTCAGGAGTTGCAGCGTTATTCCCACAAGGTTCAGACTTTTGCTTCCGGAGCCTTGTTGAACGCTGCTATCGCCCGTCAGGCGCCAAGGCTGTGCATTATTGATTTGGGCTTGCCTGATATGGACGGTCTGGCTCTGGTGCGGGAGCTGACCGAGCGGCAGGATATCGGGGTGTTGATCCTGTCCGGGCGGAATAGTTTGCCTGATCGGGTGTTAGGTCTGGAGCTCGGTGCCGACGATTACCTCAGCAAACCGTTTGATCCAAGAGAGCTGGTGGCCCGCGTTAACAGTATTCTGCGGCGTGTCAGTTTGGTGGATGCTACTGCGCCTATGAGCTCGGAACAGTCAGCTCGCATTGCTTTTTTCGATAACTGGCAGTTCGATGCTGCCACCTTACAGTTATTACATACCGACGGCCATGTGCAGGAGCTGAGTGCCGGTGAAGCTCGCTTGTTGCTGCAGCTGTTACAGCGGCCACGGCAGATCCTCAGCCGGGATGCCCTGCTTACTGGCAATGATGACGCCTTTGATCGCAGTATTGACGTGCGGATGTCCCGCATTCGCAAGAAAATTGAGCAAGACCCACGCTCGCCGAGGTTGGTGAAAACCGTGTATGGCATGGGCTATATGCTGACGGTTGACGTTCGCTGGACTTGATCAGGTATCAAACCGTGTCAGCAGGTTGTGCAAGGTGTCGGAGTCCTGGCTGAGTTTGTCGGCGTGGCGTTTGGAGTCGCTGCTTTGGCTGGCGGCGTCCTGACTGATGGCGCGGATGGTTTCGAGGTTCTGGCTGACTTCACTAACCGCGCCGGATTGTTCCTTGATGGAAGCGGCAATCTGTTGGCTCATGCCATGAATGGCACTGACCCGTGAGCAAACGTATTGCAGTTTTTCACGGGTTTGTTCGATCTGCTCCACGCTCGACTGCACGCCTTTCTGGCTGGTTTCCATCGAGCTTACGGCTTGTGCCGAGCCCTTCTGCAAACGCTCGATCATGCGTTGAATTTCTTCAGTGCTTTCGTGAGTACGCGACGCCAGGGTTCTTACTTCATCGGCCACAACGGCAAAGCCACGACCTTGTTCGCCAGCCCGGGCGGCCTCAATGGCAGCGTTGAGGGCCAGCAGGTTGGTCTGCTCGGCAATTTCCTGAATCACCGACAGTACCGAGCCAATATTGGTGGTTTCGGCGTCGAGGTCCTGAATCACCGTGTTGGCAGCCGCCATGTTGTTGGCCAGTTGGCCGATGGTGTGGGTGGCCTGCTGAATGGACGACGCCCCCTGATTGGCACTGCTTTCGGCTTCCTGAGAGGCGTTGGCGGCTTCGCGCGAGTAATCGGTAATCTGATCCATCGATGCCGTCATCTGGGTGGTGGCGGTGGCGATCATGTCGGTTTGTTGCTGTTGTTCGCGGGTGCCATCGGCCAGATTGCTGGACAGGCGGGCAAAGTTGTAGCCGGATTGCGCCATCGAGCTTGCGAGGGCATCGGCCTGACGGACCAGGGTTTTGACGCTGTCGAAGAACTTCAGGTATTCGCGGGTAATGTCGCCTTTGGGGTCGTCGATATGAACACTGAGGTTGATGCGGCCACCGGCGGTCAGTTGCTCGCCAAGTTCGCGCAGTTCCATGCCTTGCACAAACGAGGCTTTGTTTTTCTCGGTCAGGTACACCAGACAGCCGGTTTCAATCACCACATAAAGGGCATGCAGCAGCACCAGCTCCAGCGCTGAAATGCCGAGGTCGGCGTGGCTTTCAAACACGTAGACGGACGAGCCACTGTCCTGCCACAAGCCAAAGGCCAGATGGTGAACCGCGATGGTGCCAGCAGCGACCAGAATCGGCAGGCTGTCGCGGTAGGCCATTAATACTGCCAGCAGCACAAAGATGCCGAAGTGCAGCTCAATCAGGCCGTGGCCCTGGTGGATGTGCAGTGCCGCAAACACCATCAGGGCCGCAGCAAAGGTCATGCGGGTGAGGCGGGCGCCGGGCATGGCGCGCCATACCAGAATCGGCACAACCGCGCTGGGCAGACCGATCACCAACGCTTCGGTCCAGGTGTTGTGCCAGCTTGCCAGCAGTAGCGATACCACAAACAAGGCCGCACAGCAGACGGCAAAAAAACGGTCAATCTGAGCGTAATATTGGGTGAAGGAATTCGGGGTCATGTGGGAGCCTTGAGTGCGACAACATAACCCCAGTGTAGACCAGCGTGGGAACTGAGTTATTCAGAGAGCCCCTGGCGTTTTGCTTGCGCCATTCGGTAGGACTCAGGCTGAGCCAGCACCAGTGCTGACAGTGCCTGTGGCAACACCAGACTCTGGTGATCGCCGTACAGGTAAGACAGTATCGCAGCTGCCCATAACAGCAGCGGCAAGTAGCTGCTGGCCGCCGATGCCCCCGGCTGATCAGCAGATACGGGGATCAGACGGGCCGGTGCCCAGCACAGCAGCAGGGTAGCGGCACCGCCAATCAGGGTAACCAGTGCCACACTGTCGAGCACGTCGCCACGACGACCCAGTTCAAACACCACACACCAGCCCAGGAAAATCCGGCCCCAGGTCTGGCGGGTCCAATGTTGACGCAGGCGTTCAGCCAAGTGGGTTGATACCAGCAATGGCAAGGCGGCATACAGTCCCAGCTGGCTCATCAGCAATTGGGTACGGCCAAGGCCGTCGTTAGCATCGGTGCCAATCAGCAGCGCCAGTACATCGACCACGCCCAGCCCGAATAACATCAGCGCCGCAGCAAAGCGCCCGGCGGCAGAGCCGGGCCATTCATTGCCTTTGGTCGCAGGGCGGTTTTGCCAGCTGGCCACCGCGGCGACCAGCAATAGCGCAAGACTACTTACTACTTCAATCAAGCGACTTCCTCCCGGGGTTGGGCAGGCATCACAGGGATGCCATAACCTTGTCGGCGGCAGCAATGGTGAACTCGATGTCGTCTTCGGTGTGGGCCAGAGACATAAAGCCCGCTTCGAAGGCAGAAGGTGCCAGATACACGCCTTCTTCCAGCATACCGTGGAAGAACTTGCCGAAGCGTTCGGCATCGCACTGGTCGGCGACCTGACGGAAGTTCTCGACCTTGTCCAGCTCGGTGAAGAACAGGCCAAACATGGAGCCAGCGCGGTTGAAGGTGAACGGAATGCCGTGCTTGTCGGCCACCGCCTTGAAGCCGTCGGTCATTTGTTCAACACGGGCCGTCAGCTGCTCGTACACGCCGTCGCGCTGGATTTCTTTCAGCATCGCCAGACCGGCCGCCATTGCCAGTGGGTTACCGGACAGGGTACCGGCCTGATACACAGGACCCAGCGGAGCCAGGTGTTCCATGATTTCACGCTTGCCACCGAAGGCACCAACAGGCAGGCCGCCGCCGATTACCTTGCCCAGACAGGTCATGTCCGGAACGATGTCGTAGTAGGCCTGGGCACCACCCAGGGCAACGCGGAAGCCACTCATCACTTCGTCGAAGATCAGCACGATGCCGTGCACGGTGCAGAGCTCACGCAGACCTTGCAGGAAGGATTTGCTTGGCGGAATGCAGTTCATGTTGCCCGCCACTGGCTCAACGATCACACAGGCAATCTGGTCGCCCATTTTGGCAAAGCACTCGCGCACGTTGTCGAGGTCGTTGAAGTTCAGGGTGATTGTGTGCTCGGCAACGCTGGCTGGTACGCCCGGTGAGGTGGGTACGCCCAGAGTCATCATGCCGGAACCGGCTTTTACCAGCAGTGAGTCGGAGTGACCGTGGTAGCAGCCCTCGAATTTCACCATCTTGTCGCGGCCGGTGTAGCCACGGGCCAGACGAATCGCACTCATGGTGGCTTCGGTGCCGGAGTTCACCATCCGTACCATGTCCATCGATGGTAGCAGTTTGCACACTTCATCGGCCATGTCGCCTTCGATGGAGGTGGGCGCACCAAAGCTCAGGCCCAGCTCCATGCGGTCACGGATGGCATCCAGAATTTGTGGTGCGCTGTGACCCAGAATCATCGGTCCCCAGGAACCCACGTAGTCGACGTAGCGGTTGTTATCCACATCGTAAACATGGGCACCCTTGGCACGGTCGAAGAAGATTGGCGTGCCGCCAACGCCCTTGAACGCACGAACCGGCGAGTTAACACCGCCTGGAATGTGTTTCTGGGCAGTTTCAAACAGCGACTGGGACTTGGAGATGTTGTAGCTCATGAAGGTCTCTCTTGCGTCAGGCCAGCGGCGGCTGGCGTGGTCAAATGTATAACGGCGGTCCGGCGTCACGGTGGACGCCGGACTCAAATCAGAACGGTCTTACCACCACCAGAATGACAATGGCGATCAGCAGCAGCACTGGCACTTCGTTGAACCAACGAAACCAGACATGGCTGCGGGTGTTGCGGTCGTCACGGAAGACTTTTACCAGATGACCGCAGTAATGGTGGTAGCCAATCAGCAGCGCGACCAGGGTCAATTTGGCGTGCATCCAGTGAGTTGATACCAGGTAGTACTCCATGTTGAAGCTGATCAGCCACAAGCCAAGGGCGATCACGACCAGCATCGATGGCACCATGATGCCGCGGTATAACTTGCGCTCCATCACCTTGAAACGCTCACGGGATACCTCGTCTTCTGCCATGGCATGGTAAACGAACAGTCGTGGTAGATAGAAGATGCCTGCAAACCAGGTGATTACGGCAATGATATGAAAGGCTTTGATCCACAGCATAGTGTTGGTTTCCGTCGCTCATCGTGGGGTTGCCTGACAGCAGCTTGCAGCCACTGCCGGTTGCCGACGATACATGGCCGTCAGCGTATGGTTTGGGGCCGGTAGCGGTAATGACGTTCGATCATTTCCCGTGATACCAGGCCAACGCAAGGACCTGCACCCTTGCGTGAATCCGGGTCGCGACGATACACCGCCAGCCAGTTCAAGTCATGGCTTTGCATCAGGTCGAGAGCATCCTGCAAATTGTACTTCAACGAGATGGCTTCCACCGTATGGCGTTCGCCGGGAATGGCCAGCAAGTCGATGTCCGGGCTGGCGTCGGCCGGAAATTCCACCCCGGCGCGGGTTGTTGTAGCTGTGGCTGAGTCTGTTGCCGAGGTGTTTGTGCTGCCACCTGTGTCAGCGCTACCGGACGCATCGTCTGGGCTGTTACTCAACGCCTCGGCCAAGGCGGCGGTGGAAAGGATCACGTTGTCTTTCTCCAGCAGCACCCAGTCAGTACCCAATTGCAGCAGTTGGCTGGCCCCTTGCGAACTGATTTTGCGGCTGCTGACCGCGACCGAGCGGGACAGGGCTTCGGCCACCCAGGTGCTGTACAGCATTTGCTGAACCGGGTGCGGCACTTGATAGAGGTCGTTCTGCCCCAACTGGGCTCGGAAAATAGACGGCTGTTTGAAGATCTCACTGGCCACCAGAGTGGCAATCACAATGGCCAGCATGCCGGGCATGATGATGTGCGGATTGGCGGTCAGCTCCAGCAAGGCGACCAGCGCAGCCAGTGGTGCTCGCAATACAGCCCCCATCATGGCCCCCATGCCCAGCATCACATAAAAGCCAATCTCGGCTGGATAACCGGGCACCACCAACAGCGAAAATTGCCCCATGACACCGCCAACCAGGGCGCCGATAAACAGGGTAGGGCCAATCAATCCGGCGGGAAAACCGACGCCCGCAGCCCACGCCGCCAGCACCAGCTTGCCCAGCAGCAAGCCGATAAACAGCCCCATGCTGACGTCCCCTGCAAGGGCATGGTTAACGGTGTCGTAGCCGATGCCCATGATGCCCGGAAGCCACCAGGCAACCGCCGCTGTGGCCAGCGTCAGGCCGCCCCATTTAATCAGCAGTGGCTGTGGCGCCAGCCGCTGGAAGCGCTTCATCAGCAGGATAAACGCCGCTGATAACAGGCCGCAAATCAGCCCCAGGGCGATAACGTAAGGCAGCTCCAGCAGTGAGTGCATGGCCAGTGGCGGTACATCAAAGGCGGTGTTGCTGCCAAACACCAGCTGGCTGATCACGGCACCGGCCACTGACGCCAGAATGATCGGAATAAACCCGCGCAGGTTGTATTCCAGCAGCACCACTTCCATGGCAAAGATGACCCCCGCCATGGGGGTGTTGAACGACGCGGCAATGGCGCTGGCAACTCCGGCGCCCGCCAGAATGCGCAAGCGGTGGTGGGCAACTCCGGCGCTGGCCCCCAGCTGGCTGGCAGCTCCCGCTCCCAAATGAATGGCCGGGCCTTCACGGCCGACGCTGTGGCCACTTAACAGCGCAATCGCCGCCGCCACCCATTGCAGCAGTAAATTGGTTTTCGGCATGTAGCCCTGATGGCGTTCCATCCGAATCAGCACGTGGGTCACACCAACACTGCGTTGTTCCGGCTTCAGGGGCTGAAAAATGGCAACCAGCAGCAGCCCGCCAGTAACCAGTAGACCGATTCGGGTCAGTTGCGCGAGGGCTTCGTAATCGTCTTCGCTGCTCATCGGCAGGAAAATTTCCAACGGCCATTCAATCGCCAGTCGGAACAGGGTGATGACCAGTGCTGCCGCAATACCCGCCGCCAGTGCCAGAATCGACAGCCCCAGTTGGTTGTCCGACATGGTCAATTGGTTGAGCCAGTGCTGGCATTTCTGCATCAGAGCCAAGGCAATTCCCTGCTGGTGGCGACGTTCGGATAACGCGGTCAGGCGTTGTCATCGGAACGGGCGATTTGGTATTGGAGTGATCAGCCGTCTATGGTGACAGGCATCGTTAAAAATCAAAAGGGGACCCTCTGAATAACTCTGCACAGCTCTGCGCGAGTCCTGCAGGTTGTCAGAACAAGGCGGCGAATGCAGCGGAATGGCTGGCCCTTTCCAATTTCGCCAACACTGTTCTGGCGGGCTGCAGGCCGCGCCCTGCGGGGATGGCAGGGCCTTGCTGACTCTGTGTCGCTGATTTTTGACTTGACCCGTCAGGCCTGCAAATCAGCTTCGTGACTCAGCTTCGCCCTGTCATCCAGAGCGGGCACCGAGTTGTTCAGAGGGTCCCAGGTCAATCCCAAGGACCATTGCACAGCATGGATTTGGCAAGTCCGGGTTGGCAAGTTGCTCTATAAATAGCCGAAAGAAGCGGTATGATAAGCGGTTTGAATACAGGGCTTACTGCCGCCCCATTTTGCAGGCAGACAAGGCATAAGAGGTGATGAAGTGATCAAGGTAGGTATTGTTGGCGGCACCGGATACACAGGCGTAGAACTGCTGCGTATTCTGGTAAACCATCCGGAAGCGCAACTGCACGTGATCACTTCCCGAAGCGAAGCTGGCGTGCCGGTAGCCGACATGTACCCGAACCTGCGCGGCCACACCGATATTTGCTTCAGTGTGCCTGATACCAACACCCTTGGTGAGTGTGATGTGGTGTTCTTTGCCACCCCACACGGTGTCGCGCATTCACTGGCCGAAGAAATTCTGGCTACCGGTACTCGCGTGATCGACCTGTCTGCCGACTTCCGTATCCAGGATGCGGATGAATGGGAGAAATGGTACGGCCAGCCGCATGGTGCCCGTGGTCTGTTGCCGGAAGCCGTTTACGGTTTGCCGGAACTGAAGCGTGACGACATTCGCAACGCCCGCCTGATTGCGGTTCCGGGCTGTTACCCAACGTCTGTCCAGTTGGGCCTGATGCCTCTGCTGGAAAACAACCTGCTGCCAGAGCAAACCATCATTGCCGACTGTAAGTCCGGTGTGTCCGGTGCTGGCCGTGGTGCCAAGGTGGGTTCGCTGTTGTGTGAAACCAGCGAATCCATGATGGCCTATGCGGTGAAAGGTCACCGTCATCTGCCAGAAATCAAGCAGGGTCTGGGCTGGATGGCTGGCAAGCCGGTGGGCCTGACGTTTGTGCCGCACCTGACGCCGATGATCCGTGGTATTCACTCCACCATGTACGCATTTGCTCCGGACCTGCCTGCCGATTTCGATCTGCAAGGCCTGTACGAACAGCGCTACGCCAACGAGCCATTCGTCGATGTAATGCCAGCTGGCAGCCACCCGGCGACCCGTTCAGTAAAAGGCAGCAACATGTGTCGTATTGCTGTGCATCGTCATGTTGAAACCGGCCAGATTGTGGTGTTGTCGGTGATCGACAACCTGGTAAAAGGTGCGTCGGGTCAGGCGGTTCAGAACATGAACCTGATGTTCGGTCTGGACGAACTGACCGGTTTGAACCACGTGGCCTTGATGCCGTAAGCCGCCTGTCGGGTAAGGACTGCTGTCATGACGCTGAGGAAAGGTTCGGTTGTACAAGGTAGCCAGCAAGACGAGCTGGTGATTGTTCGCCATCGCCCCGGGCATGCCCGCAGGGCATTGTTCTGGCGTTTGGTGAGCTTGGTGGTGGTTGCTGCAGCGGCATTTGCCGCCGCCTGGTTCTACAACATTGATACCGTCAAACGTCTGCGTGCTGAACGTGACACCTTGCAGTCGTCGTTGCAGAACAATCAGGCCAGTATCGATATGCTGAGCCAACAGGTGGGCATTCTTGAAAAAGGTGGCCAGGTGGATCGTCAGGCAGCCGACAGCGTGCGGGAGTCCATTCGTTCACTGGAAGATCAGGTGGATGGCTTGGAAGAAGAGCTGGCGTTTTACAAAAGCATCATGGACCCGGCAGCCGTCACCAAGGGCCTGAAGATTCACAGTCTGAGCATTCAACCGGGCGATGGCCAGCAGGCTGGCTATCGCCTCATGCTGACCCAGGTCAGCGACAACGGCACCGTGGTGGAAGGGTATGCCCACGTGACGCTGCAAGGCAGTCAGGGCGATCAGACGGTCAGCTATGCTCTGTCTGATCTCAGCGACTCGGTGCCGTCCGAAGGCATTTTATTCCGCTTCCGTTACTTCCAGGAAGCGACTGGAACCATCGCCTTGCCGGAGGGCTTCACACCATCGAAGGTGCTGGTGGTGGCTGATTCGACCGGCCGTAAGGCACGTAAAATTGAAGCAACATTTGATTGGCCAACCCAGTAAGGTAACACCATGTTCAGTGCTAAAGAAAAGAGTTCGAATGTGCAGTACGACACCGTTATTTCTGCCAAAACTGAAATTACCGGCGACGTTCGTTTTTCGGGTGGGGTCAATATCGATGGCGTGATCAAGGGCAACCTGACCGCCGACGGTTCTGGCAGTGCGGTACTGCGCGTCAGCAACAAGGGCCGTGTTGAAGGCGACATTCATGCGCCGAACATCATCATTAATGGTGAAATCAACGGCAATATTTATGCATCGGAATACATTGAATTGGCCAAAGATGCCCGCATCACAGGTGATGTGCATTACAAGGCCATGGAAATGGTGATGGGCGCGTCGGTGAATGGCCAGCTCAAGCATCAGGCCGACGGCAAAGCCGCCAAAGGCAAGCCGGTACAGACTGTCTCTGAAAGTAAAGTTGACTGATTTGCTCAGGTAAACGCATAATTTAACCACTCTGAACAGGACCCGAAAGCCCAATATGACCGTATTGAACGCCGAACCCATTGAACTCTCCAGCAACGCCGAAGCCAAGGTGCGTGAGCTGCTGCTTGAAGAAGCAGACGATGAGCTGTGTCTGCGGGTATTTGTAACCGGTGGCGGTTGTTCCGGCTTTCAGTATGGCTTTACCTTTGACGACGAGCGCGCCGAAGACGACAGCCTGATTAGCCGTGATGGCGTTCGGGTGCTGGTGGACTCACTCAGCTACAGCTATCTGGTGGGTTCTGTGATTGACTACCAGGAGGGCCTGGAAGGCTCACGTTTTCTGGTTCATAACCCATCCGCAACCTCAACGTGTGGTTGCGGTTCCTCTTTCTCTGTCTGATTAACAGTGGGGTGCAAGATGCACCAACGTTTTTCCCTCAGTGCAAGAATTCTGCGAGGAATTCGATTTTCTCTTCTGACGCTGTGTGCCAGTGCCCTGTGCACCACGGCACCGGCCTATGCCAATGACGTCCAGCACGCAGAACACGCCAGTGCGACGGTGTTGGAACCCGTGGTTAACGACAACGCCCGTTTTCTGGCCGCCATTCAGCTGCATTCCGCCGACGAATTACGCGACCTGATGTTTCGGGCCGAGAAAATGGTAACCAACTACGATGGTTACGCCAGCCGCGAGCCGATTGCGTTTGTATTGCGGGGGGAAGAGCTGCGCCTGTTCACCCGTGACAACTACGAAGCCAATCGGGATCTGATTGATACCGCCGCCCGTCTGGAAGCCTTCGGAGTGGTCGACTTCAAGGCTTGCGAGGGTTGGATGGTGCAGAACCACCTGGATCGTGATGAGCTGCCTGCCTTTATCGACTACGTCGAAAACGGCGAGCAGGAAGTTCAGCGCCTGCAAACCTCCGGCTACGCCTGGTTCTGAGGCAAGCGTTTTCCTAACCAAAGACCTTTTGGGTAAACGCCGAAGATCAGGCTAGCTAGGTCAGGCTGGGTATACAGCCCCCAGAATCCGATCGCCGCGGGCACCTGTGACCGCGGGTAAATTTCCTGCCAGGCCATTCAGTGTCTGAGCGGCCAGCCAGGCGAACGCGGCCCCTTCCACCCATAGCGGATGAATGCCCCGTTGTTCGGTGTCCATAACCTGATGATGCGGCAACAAGGCGGCCAGTCGATTCATCAAGTGCTGATTAAACGCCCCTCCACCGCATACCAGTAGCTCCCCTTGCGAATGGCCATAGCGGTTTACTGCGTCTGCAATGCTGCGGGCGGTGAACTCAGTCAGCGTCGCCAGTGCATCGGCGGCAGACAGCGTTTGCAGGTCACCCTCAAAGGCCGACAGCCGAAACAGCTCTCGCCCGGTGCTCTTTGGTGGCGTCTGATGCAGGAAGTCGAGCGTCAGCCACTGCTGCAATACCTCGTCAGCAACCTTCCCTGTAGCGGCCAGCTGGCCGCCCATATCGCACGACTGCTGCAAGCGCGTCTGGCAATACTCGTCCATCAGGGCGTTGCCCGGCCCGGTATCAAAGCCGAGAGTATCAGCGCCTTTCAGTACACTGATGTTGGCGATGCCACCGATATTTAACGCCATGGTGTCGATGTCTGATCCGCCAAACACTTGTTGGTGAAACGCCGGTACTAAGGGTGCACCCTGGCCGCCGGCCGCAACGTCCCGTCGACGGAAGTCAGCAACGCAACAAATGCCGGTGTGTTCAGCAATCCACGATGGGTCGCCAATCTGCCAGGTAACGCCGCCAGGTTGGCTTTGATGACGCAGGGTATGGCCATGACTGCCAACAGCACAGATGCCGTTGGGCTTGAGCTGTGTTTGCTCCAGCAGGGTTTGCACCAGCTCAACCGAACGCTCGGCAATAAAGCGGTCCATCAACATGATGTCGCTGACCGCTAATGTCGGTGCCAGCGCCGCGTCGCGCAGCCAACGTGTTTCTGATGGCGAATAGTCCAACGATTCACAAGCCAGAGTACGAAAGGCGGTGCCTATGTACTCGCACAACACGGCATCCATGCCATCGGCACTGGTACCGGACATCAAACCAATATAAAGCCCGTGTTTGTTCTGATTCAGCGTGTTGGTCATGGCAGTGCACTGACCTGATAGCCATGCAGCCACATCAGCATGGCATTGGCTTTCTTGAGGAAGTCGTCTTTCTCGCTGGAGGCAATGGACTTGGCCTTGGGAAACTTGAAGGTCAGTGAGTCGCGGAATACGCCATCGACGCGGAACTCATAGTGCAGGTGCGGGCCAGTGGCAGCACCGGTCGAGCCAACGTAGCCAATCACCTGTCCCTGCTTCACGTAACGGCCAACCTTGGTTGAACGATGAAAGCTGTTTAAATGGGCGTAACGGGTTTCATAGCGATTGTTGTGTTTGATGATGATCAGGTTGCCGTAGGTGCCCTTACGGCTGGCCCAGGTAATACGGCCATCACCCACGGCTTTGACCGGTGTACCGGTAGGGGCTGCGTAATCCGTCCCTTTGTGGGCGCGGATGGTGTTGTAGATAGGATGCTTGCGTCGCAGGTTAAAGCGCGAGCTGATGCGGAAGAAGTCGATCGGGTTACGCAGAAACTCCTTCCGCATGCTCAGACCTTCCGGGGTGTAGTAGTTGGCATTACCCTGATCGTCTTCGTAGCGCACCGCGGTAATCTCACGGCCCTGATTCACAAAGCGGGCGATCTTGATGTCGCCGTTGCCAATCTTTTCGCCATCAAGATAGATCTCGTCGTAAATCAGACTGAAAGAATCGCCCTTGCGAATGTCCATGGCGAAGTCGATGTCCCAGCCGAAGATGGCAGCCAGTTCAATCAATACCTGTTCCGGCACGCCAGCACGGTCGCCATCCAGAAACAGCGAGTTATTGATCTCGGCGCTGGCAAAGCGAGGCACATGATCCGCTTCGCGCTCGGCCAGTTGATAATCGAAAGTACCTTTTTCAGAGCGCGACAGTACATGCTTCGCCAGTGGCGAGATCGGAATCTCAAGGGTCTGAATGCGGTTATCCCAGTTGGTGGTCCAACGCAGCTCCTGGCCCGGGTACAGGCGAATGGCTTCCTTCGGGGCTTGTGATGCCAGTTCAATCACATCAACCGCCGACAGCGAATTCCGTGAGAACAGGGTCGACAGACTGTCGCCGGATTGCACCTTGTCGCTGTGCCACTGCACGGTCTCTTCTTCTGCCGCTGCTTCTGCATTGTCCGGGATTGCCACGGTCAATGTTGTGGTCAGGCGGTCATCCGGGGTGGGCCATAACAACGCCACCAGAATCAGAATAAGGGTAATAGCGGCACCAAGAAGGTGGGTGGCGGGGAAGTACTGAAGGGGACTGCTTGTCTGTGCCATGAGGGGCAGGAATTCCTGAACTGGTATATCTCTTATCAACATCTTAGCGGTTGCGGAGATTTTAACCAGTGGGCAGTCCCTTGATTTTGCACCTCGATCAGGTATGTTCGATGCCCCTTTTTACTAGACACAAAAACACGCCATGACAGCTGCATTGATCGAAGATTTGAAAGCGCGCGGCTTGCTGAACCAGGCAACCGCTGACCAGGAGCTTATTGACCACTTGGAGAGCGGCATGCGCACTCTGTATTGTGGCTTCGATCCAACCGCCGACAGTCTGCATATTGGCAGCCTGGTGCCGTTGCTGATGTTGAAGCGTTTTCAACTGGCAGGTCACAAGCCATTCGCACTGGTAGGTGGCGCAACCGGCCTGATCGGTGACCCAAGCTTCAAGGCTCAGGAACGTAAGCTGAATGGCCCTGAAGTGGTGGCAGGCTGGGTTGATAAGCTGAAAGCCCAGGTAAGCCAGTTCATCGACTTCGATAGCGGCGACAACAGCGCGGTTGTAGTGAACAACCTCGATTGGGTTGGCAACATGAGCGTGCTCGACTTCCTGCGTGATGTTGGCAAGCACTTCAGTGTCAACAACATGATTCAGAAAGAATCCGTGAAGCAGCGTATCGAACGCGAAGGCTCCGGTATCTCTTTTACCGAATTCACCTATATGTTGCTGCAATCCTTCGATTTCGCCGAGCTGGCCGAGCGTGAAGGCCTGACCCTGCAAATTGGTGGTTCTGACCAGTGGGGTAACATTGTTGGTGGTGTCGACCTGGCTCGTCGTATGTATGGCAAGCAGGTATTCGGCCTGACCATGCCGTTGGTTACCAAGTCGGATGGCACCAAGTTCGGTAAGACCGAGAGCGGCACTATTTGGCTGGACGCCAGTAAGACGTCGCCGTACGCGTTCTACCAGTTCTGGATGAATACCGCCGACGCTGACGCCTACAAATTCCTTAAATACTTCACCTTCTTGCCGGTTGAAGAGATCGATGCCATCGAACAAAAAGATGCCGAGATTCAGGGTCGTAAGACCGTACAACCGATTCTGGCCGAAGAAGTGACCCGTCTGGTCCACGGTGATGAAGCACTGGCTTCTGCCAAGCGCATTACCGAAGCCTTGTTTGCTGGCGACATCTCCCAGCTGAGCGAAGCTGAGCTGGAACAGATCAAACTCGACGGCCTGCCATCCAGCGACCTGGATTTGGCAGCGATTGCTGAAACACCAATGACCAGCCTGTTTGCAGACTGCGGCATGGTAAAAGCTGGCCGTGAAGTAAAAGACGCCCTCGGCCGTAACGCGGTTCTGATCAATGGCGAAGCCAAAGGTGCTGAGGACAACATGAAGACCGCTGAGAGCTTTGCTGCAGATAAGGCTCTATATGGTCGCTTCTTCCTGGTGAAACTGGGCAAGAAGAAGTACCACCTGTTTGAAGTGAAATAATTTCAAAAAAGGTGTTGACGCCGCGCAGGATATCCGTAGAATGCGCGGCACTTGAGTTGAGGCGCTCCAAGGCGTTGAAAACAAAAGAAAAAAGAGGTTGACACTCTCGAGAATATCTCTAGAATGCGCGCCTCGAAGTTGATCGAAAAGCTTTCCAGAAAGCGCTTCGAAAAACTTTTAAAAAAGTGGTTGACATCGAGATTTAAGTCTTTAGAATGCGCAGCCCGCTTCGAGTGAAAACAACGAAGCACGCTCTTTAACAAAGAATTTAGACAATTACGTGTGGGTGCTTACTGAGATGATTTTGAAGTCAAAAATTATCAAGTAAGAACTCGTCGATAATTCATTTACGTGAATGTTAACAGTTTTATTCTTGAGCAAGATTTAGATCGACATATTCCGTCGGTCGAAACACTTTAAACTGAAGAGTTTGATCATGGCTCAGATTGAACGCTGGCGGCAGGCTTAACACATGCAAGTCGAGCGGTAACAGAGATAGCTTGCTATCTGCTGACGAGCGGCGGACGGGTGAGTAACGCGTAGGAATCTGCCCAGTAGTGGGGGACAACAGTTGGAAACGACTGCTAATACCGCATACGCCCTACG
>NZ_KE383931.1:435862-718698 GCF_000422845.1 Oceanobacter kriegii DSM 6294 | reverse complement strand
CAAAATCATCGTCGCCTTGGCAAACAAGTTAGCTCGCATTGTCTGGGCGGTACTTACTAAGAAGGTTGTTTACCAAGCTTGATTGATCGACGACTAAAGCAAGTTAATAGTTAAACGTCACGAGGTTGCGCAGACCATTAAGACCAAACAGATAAGATCGGTTCACTGAAACCTTACCCGCGCAGTGGCTCAACGAAGCCGTCCGGGAGATCAGGACAGTGGAAGCACATATCATAATGGCCGTGGCAAAAGCCAATTAACAGGTCGGATATAAGCGTGCAATCTCACTCTGAAACGTCGAAATGGCTTGCAACAACGGGACGGGGCCATATAAGCGCGGGCCGCTGGCCCGCCTTGGATGTGGAGTAGTCATTCAGCACTACCACGTCAGATGGCACCCGCTTCGCGTTTTTATCTGACCTACGTGTACGTCACGGTTGTGTGGGGTGTTGACGGGGCTGATGTGTGTTTCCGGGAGTGCGGGCCGCCGGCTCGCTTTGAATACGGACCAGGCATTCCACACTGTGACGTCAATGGCACCTGCTTCGCGTTTTTATCTGACCCACGTTTATGTCATGGGTGTGTATCGTTTATCCCAACGCTGTACCACCGTTGATATTCTGTTATTTGGCCGCGCTGGTTGGGCCGTGGCCCGTTCTGTTTTATTCTTCTCGTAAATGCAGTTTTGGATAATTACGTGATTCTTCAATGTGGTTCCCGTCAGCTGTCGCTGGCTCGCCCGGTGGTTATGGGCATTCTTAACGCTACGCCAGATTCTTTTTCTGACGGCGGCCGGTTTAACTCCCTTGATGTTGCTTTGAAGCACGCGGAAGCCATGTTGATGGCCGGTGCGGGGATCATCGACGTGGGTGGTGAGTCGACCCGTCCGGGTGCTGATCCTGTGACGGTGGCGGAGGAATTGGAGCGTGTGGTGCCGGTTGTGGAGGGTATTGCCAAGCGTCTGGATGTGGCTATTTCGGTGGATACCAGTACACCTGAGGTAATTACAGAATCCGCCGCGGTAGGTGCGCATATCATCAATGATGTACGGGCGTTAGAAAGAGAAGGTGCGGTCGCTGCTACGGCTGCGACTGGCTTGCCGGTGTGCTTGATGCACATGAAAGGCCAGCCAGAAAACATGCAGGACGCGCCGCAGTATGCGTCTGTGGTGGATGAGGTAATGGGCTATCTGCAGCAGCGTATTGAGGTGTGTGAGGCGGGTGGCATTGCACGTGATCGTATTCTGATTGACCCGGGCTTTGGTTTTGGTAAAACCGCACAACACAACTATGAGCTATTGAACCGTTTGGCCGAGTTTGAATCCATGAATCTGCCTTTGCTCACCGGTCTGTCGCGTAAGCGCATGATTGGTGATGCAACGGGCGTGGATGTGCCGGATCAGCGCACCGCTGGCAGTGTGGCTGCCGCTGTTATTTGTGCAATGAAAGGTGCGCGTATTATCCGTGTGCATGATGTGAAAGAAACCGTCGATGCCATGGCGGTGGTATCTGCTACCCTGGCGTTGTGAGCGAAGAGATTATGTCGAGAAAATTTTTTGGTACCGATGGTATTCGCGGCAAGGTAGGTGAAGCACCTATTACGCCTGATTTTGTGATGAAGCTGGGTTGGGCGGCCGGTAAGGTGTTTGCCAAACAAGGTAAAACCCAGATTCTGATTGGCAAGGACACCCGTATTTCCGGGTATATGTTTGAGTCAGCGCTGGAAGCCGGTTTGTCGGCGGCGGGTGCCGATGTCGCACTGCTGGGACCTATTCCAACGCCAGGTATCGCTTATCTGACGCGCACGTTCCGTGCCCAGGCGGGTATCGTGATCAGTGCTTCTCACAATCCGTACTACGACAACGGCATCAAGTTCTTCTCTGGGGCCGGTCAGAAGCTGCCGGATGAGACTGAGCTGGCGATCGAAGAGTACCTGCAAAAAGACATGGTGTGTGTCGATTCCCAGCAGTTGGGCAAGGCCATGCGTATCAATGACGCGGCAGGTCGATACATCGAATTCTGCAAGGGCACGGCCGGTTCGTTGAATTTGCGCGGCATGAAGATTGTGCTCGATTGCGCCCACGGTGCCACGTACGCCATTGCGCCTGCGGTCTTCCGTGAATTGGGCGCCGATATTGTGGTGCTGGGTAATCAGCCTGATGGCTTTAACATCAACAAGGGCGTGGGTTCTACCGAGCCTGCGGGACTGGTGGATGCGGTTCTGGCTGAAAGCGCGGATCTGGGCATTGCCTTTGATGGCGATGGCGACCGCGTCGTGATGGTCGATCATCGCGGTGACGTGGTGGATGGCGATCAGCTGTTGTACATCATGGCCGCTCATGCTCAGCAGCAAGGCAAGCTGCAGGGCGGTGTGGTGGGTACCCTGATGAGCAACATGGGGCTTGAATTGGGCATGAAGGAGCTGGGTATTCCATTCCTGCGCGCCAAGGTCGGTGACCGCTATGTACTGCAAAAGCTGGAAGAAAACGGCTGGCGCATCGGTGGTGAGTCGTCCGGCCATTTGCTGTCGCTGGATGTGCAAACCACTGGAGATGGCATTGTTGCGGCCTTGCAGGTGCTGGTGGCCTTGATGGATACCGGAACGTCGCTGCGCGATTGGCACCAGCGCATGATGAAAATGCCGCAGGTAATGATCAATGTGCGCCGCGGCGCCAATGCCGATATCAACAGTGATGCCATTCAAACCGCGGTGGCGGCGGTCGAAGCTGAGCTGGCAGGCCGTGGTCGAGTGTTGTTGCGACCATCCGGTACTGAACCTGTGGTGCGGGTGATGGTGGAAGCCGAGACCGATGATATTGCCGCTACCAAGGCCAAACAGCTGGCCGAAGTGGTCGAAACCGAGTTAAACCGTTGAGCAGAAAGAGGATTCGGGTTGTTTAAAGCCCGCTTCTTGGATAGTATCTGCGCTCTTTGATTTTGGGAGTATGCCGTGCGTCGCCTGATGATTGCCGGAAACTGGAAAATGAACGCTTCAACAGCCGCAACTAGCGAGTGGCTGGAGCAGCTTTCGGGTACTGCCGTTGCGGGTCGCGACGTGCTGGTATGTCCGCCGTTTCCTTATTTGTCTCAGTTCCGTGAAGCCATTGCCGACAGCCAGCTTATGCTGGGTGCGCAAAATTGCTCAACTGAAGACAGTGGTGCTTTCACTGGTGAAGTTTCTGCGTCCATGCTCCGCGATCTTGCTTGCGAGTACGTGATTCTTGGTCATTCCGAGCGTCGCGCCCTGTTTGGTGAGACCGATGAGATCATTCTGGCCAAGACGCGCCGCGCGTTGTCTTGTGGTCTGAAGGTGATTCTGTGTGTTGGTGAAACACTGGAAGATCGTCAGGCTGGTAATGAAGAAAACGTCGTTCGTCAGCAGTTGTCTCTGGCACTGTCTGAATTGAGCGAAGACGACTGGCGTTCTGTGGTGATTGCGTATGAACCGGTTTGGGCCATTGGCACCGGCGAGACTGCAACACCGGCGCAGGCTCAGGCGATACACGCATTTATTCGTAGCTTGCTGACTGAACGTGCTGCAGAACTGGGTGAAAAGACCCGTATTCTGTATGGCGGTAGCGTCAACTCCACTACGGCTGAAGAGCTGTTTGCTCAAGCTGATATTGATGGTGGCCTGGTGGGTGGAGCCTCACTGGACGCCGAACATTTCCTGAAAATCTGTACGGCCTAGGTAATTATGGAATCTATTGTTCTTGTAGTTCACATCCTGCTGGCATTGGGCATCATCGGTTTTGTGATGCTGCAGCAAGGTAAGGGAGCGGATGCGGGCGCCTCTTTTGGTGGTGGTGCGTCCCAAACAGTATTTGGTAGCAGTGGTTCCGGCAACTTTTTGAGCCGCACGACTGCGTGGCTGGCTGCTGCGTTCTTCGTTACGTCCCTGGGTTTGGCCATGTACGCCAAGCAACACGCGGAATCTGGCACTGATATTGGTATTCCTTCACAGGAAGTTATTGAAAAGCTTGAGAAAGATACCCCATCTGTGGAAGAATACGCGCCTTCAGTTGATGCACCCGATATGGATGCTTCAGCAAGCGATGCCCCAGTAGTTGAATAACCCAACTATCAGGCATTGATCTGGTAACGATGCGGATGTGGTGGAATTGGTAGACACGCCATCTTGAGGGGGTGGTGAGCTAAGCTCGTGCGAGTTCGAGTCTCGCCATCCGCACCAATAACCAGACCAAGATCAAGTGAACCTGGTTCGCTTTTTGAGCTCAAAGCATTTATAATGCGCCAGCTCAAGCTGTCCAAAGCCCCTCATGTCAGGGGCTTTTTAGTAGCTGTCGTCCGGGGTCACCCGATGGGTTTTACTGTTCGTCCGTGTTTTTTGTGACGACAGGGTGGATTTGGCAGAGCGGTTGTCCGATTCCTGGGCAACTTCATCGGGCTGGGCACTAGGTGCCCAGTTTTTGTTTCTGAGAGGTGAAAAATATTGGCACGTGATACTCGCCTGGTTGAGATGCTGAAACCGGTTGTTGAATCAATGGGTTTTGTTTTCTGGGGGCTTGAACTGTTGAGTCAGGGCCGCCAGGTAATGTTGCGCGTTTATATTGACCACGAAAACGGCATCACCGTTGATCACTGCGCGGACGTCAGTCGCCAGATGAGCGCGGTACTGGACGTTGAAGACCCGATTGCACAGGACTACACGCTGGAAGTGTCGTCGCCGGGTATGGATCGTCCGCTGTTTGAACTCTCTCACTATGAGCAGGCTGTAAACGAAATCATCGAATTACGTCTGCGTATGCCTTTTGATGGACGCCGCAAGTTCAAGGGACGTCTTCAGGGGATTGAAGAACAGGATATTGTTTTGCTGGTGGACAACCACGAATACCTGTTGCCGATTGAGCTGATTGAAAAAGCTCATATTGTTCCAAATTTTGATAACTAAGGTTGCACAGCGAGGCTGGAAGATGAGTAAAGAAATTCTCCTGGTCGCGGAAGCGGTTTCTAACGAAAAAGGCGTATCACGAGAAGTGATTTTTGAGGCCATCGAGTCTGCATTGGCAGCGGCGGCCAAAAAGCGTTACGAAGACGAAGAAGCCACCATTCGCGTAGATATCGACCGCAGAACCGGTGATTACGAAACATTCCGCAGCTGGCTGGTTGTTAGCAACGACGTTGTTCCTGGCCTGGGCGACGAACTGACGCTGCAAGAAGCGCAGGAAATCGACGAAAAGCTGCAGCCAGGTGACACCTACGAAACCCAGATTGAAAACCCGGATTTCGGTCGTATTGCGGCACAGGCAGCCAAGCAGATCATCGTACAGAAAGTACGTGAAGCCGAGCGCGCCCAGATCGTTGAACAATACCAGCACCGCGTTGGCGAGCTGGTGAGCGGTACTGTCAAGAAAGTGACCCGTGACAATGTCATCGTGGATCTTGGCAACAACGCCGAAGGCCTGCTGCCAAAAGACCAGTTGATCGGTCGTGAAATCATGCGCATGGGTGATCGCGTACGTGCCATCCTGCACGCCGTTCGCCCTGAAAACCGCGGCCCTCAGCTGATGCTGAGCCGTACCATTTCCGACATGCTGATCGAATTGTTCCGCATCGAAGTGCCGGAAATCGCTGAAGACGTTATCGAAATCAAGGGCGCTTCCCGTGATCCGGGTTCGCGCGCCAAGATTGCCGTTAAAACCAATGACAAGCGTATCGACCCTGTTGGTGCCTGTGTTGGTATGCGCGGTGCCCGCGTTCAGGCTGTTACCAACGAGCTGGGTGGCAGTGAACGCATCGATATTGTGCTGTGGGACGACAACCCGGCACAGCTGGTGATCAACGCTATGGCACCAGCCGAAGTTGCATCCATCATTATGGATGAAGAGACCAATACCATGGATGTCGCTGTTGAAGACGACAACCTGGCTCAAGCTATTGGTCGTGGTGGTCAGAACGTACGCCTGGCGTCCGAACTGACCGGTTGGGAAATCAATGTAATGACCATCGAAGATGCTGCTGCCAAGCAGAATCAGGAAGCGTCCGCTTACGTTGAGTCCTTTATGAATGCCCTCGATATCGACGAGGATTTTGCCATCCTGCTGGTGGAAGAAGGTTTTACCACCCTGGAAGAAATTGCCTACGTACCGATTGACGAGATGCTGGCAATTGATGGCCTGGACGAAGACATTGTGGAAGAACTCCGCAACCGCGCGAAAGACGTGCTGTTGACCCAGGCAATTGCTTCAGAAGAAAAGCTGGAGCCGGCAGATGATCTGCTGGCGATGGAAGGTATGGATAACGCCCTGGCGCACGTGCTGGCCGGTAAGGGTATCTGTACGATGGAAGATCTTGCCGAGCAATCCATCGACGACCTGATGGACATCGAGGATATGACTGAGGAGAAAGCCGCGGAGCTCATCATGACCGCGCGCAAGCCCTGGTTTGAGGGCAACGACTAATACACTCACTCGGCACAGGAGATACGTATGGCAGAAGTAACAGTTAAAGAACTCGCCGGCGTGGTGGGGACCAGCGTTGACCGCTTGTTGTCCCAGATGAAAGAAGCGGGTTTGCCGCAGACAGGCGCAGACCAGAAAGTTTCTGACGAAGAAAAAGCTCGCTTGTTGACCTCTCTGAAGAAAAGCCACGGCGAAGAGGCACCGGCTGCAGAGCCAAAGAAAATTACCCTGAAGCGTAAGGAAACCCAAACGCTGAAAACGGGTGCTGGCAAGAAGCAGGTCAACATTGAAGTTCGCAAGAAGCGCACCTACGTGCAAAGCGACGAAATGGAAAAAGATCTGGAAGCAGCGCGCGCAGCTCAGGCTGAACGCCGCGTTGTTGACGAAGAAGCTGCGGAAGCGGCTCGCCAGGAAGCCATCCGCAAGGCTGCTGAACAGCAAGCCGCAGCGGACAAGGCAGCTGCTGATCGCGCAGCTCGTGAAGCGGCTGAAGCCGATGCACGTGCCAAAGCGGCGGCGGCCAAGAAGCCTATTTCTGCAACTGCCAAGGTAAGCGTGGCCAAGAAAGCCCCTGCCAAGCCAGTTGCAACGGCAACACCGAAAGCAACCGTTAGCGTTAAGGCCACTGCTCGTCCAAAAGCCGATGCCAAGCCGACCGCGACTGCACGTCCGAAAGTGGAAGCCAAGCCTCGTGCTGAAGCCAAGCCGCGTCAGGATGCACGCAACGGTAACGACCGTCCTGCTAACCGCAACGACCGTCCGGGTTCTGCTCGTCCAGGCGCTGGCCGTCCAACGGCAGTAGCCAAGGTACGTGCGAAGCCAGAGGATGATGCAGCCCAGAAACGCGCAGAAGCCGAAGCGGCTCAGGCGCGTGGTGATGACAACAGCCGCAAGCGTGGTAAAGCCGGTGACCGCAAGCGTAACGACCGTGAAGATCGTTTCGTTGATGGTAACGAAGGCAACAAGCTGAGCGCGAACCGTCGTCGTGGTGGTGGCAAGAATGCCAAGGGCGCCAAAGGCGGCCGTGGTCGTCATCAGTCGGATGCCAACAACGAACACGCATTCACCAAGCCAACCGCTCCGGTTATCCGTGAAGTGGAACTGCCAGAAGCGATCACCGTGGGTGATCTGGCAGCCAAGATGGCCGTGAAAGCCGGTGACGTGATCAAAGAGCTGATGAAAATGGGCGTTATGGCGACCATTAACCAGACTCTGGATCAGGACACTGCCACTCTGGTGGTTGAAGAGCTGGGCCACAAGGTGACCAAGCTGATCTCCGACAACCAGTTGGAAGAAGAAGTTACCGATTCCGTAAGCTACGAAGGCGAAGAGCGCTCCCGTGCGCCGGTTGTTACCGTTATGGGTCACGTTGACCACGGTAAAACCTCGCTGCTGGACCACATCCGTCGTACCCGTGTGGTACAGGGTGAAGCCGGTGGTATTACCCAGCACATTGGTGCTTACCACGTAGAAACGGATCACGGCATGATTTCCTTCCTGGATACCCCAGGACACGCCGCGTTTACCGCCATGCGTGCCCGTGGTGCCCAGTCCACCGACGTTGTGATCCTGGTGGTTGCTGCGGACGATGGTGTGATGCCGCAAACCGAAGAAGCCGTTCAGCACGCGAAAGCGGCTGGTGTGCCTCTGGTGGTTGCCATCAACAAGATGGATAAAGAAGCTGCTGACCCCGATCGTGTCAAAAACGAACTGTCCGCGCGCGACGTACTGCCAGAAGACTGGGGTGGTGATGTACCGTTTGTACCGGTATCTGCACACACTGGTCAGGGCATCGACGAGCTGCTGGAAGCGGTATTGCTGCAATCCGAGATGCTGGAGCTGAAAGCCCACTTCGAAGGTCCTGCACAAGGTACTATCGTTGAATCCCGTCTGGACAAGGGCCGTGGCCCGGTAGCCACGCTGCTGGTTCAGAACGGTACCCTGAACAAGGGCGACATCGTGCTGGCTGGTACTTGTTACGGTCGTGCCCGTGCGCTGCTGGACGAGAACGGCAAGCCGGTAGATCAGGCTGGCCCATCTATCCCGGTAGAAATCCTGGGTCTGAACGGTACTCCGGACGCTGGCGACACCTTCATGGTTGTTGAAAGCGAGAAGAAGGCCCGTGAAGTTGCCCAGTTCCGTGAAGACAAGCTGAAAGAACAGGTTCAACAGCGTCAGCAAGCTGCCAAGCTGGATGCCCTGTTCAACGGCATGGGTGAAGGCCAACAGGCTTCCCTGAACGTGGTACTGAAAACCGACGTACGCGGTTCCCTGGAAGCGATTGTGGCTTCCTTGCAGAAGCTGGCTACCGACGAAGTGAAAGTGAACGTTGTATCCTCCGGCGTGGGTGGTATTACTGAAACTGACGCAACGCTGGCAGTTGCTTCCAGCGCGGTGGTATTCGGCTTCAACGTTCGTGCCGACAACGCTGCCAAGAAAGTGGTCGAGAACAACGGTATCGACATGCGTTACTACAGCGTGATCTACGATCTGCTGGACGACGTCAAGCAAGCAATGGCTGGCCTGTTGGCACCAGAGCTGCGTGAAGAAATCGTTGGTATCGCCGAAGTACGTGATGTCTTCAACTCGCCGAAATTCGGCCAGATTGCGGGCTGTATGGTTGTCGATGGCACCATCTACCGTAACAAGAAGATCCGTGTACTGCGCGAAAACGTGGTTATCTACGAAGGCGAGCTGGAATCCCTGCGTCGCTTCAAGGATGACGTTGCCGACGTTCGCCAGGGCATGGAATGTGGTATCGGTGTGAAGAACTACCAGGACGTTCGCCCAGGCGATCAGATCGAGGTGTTCGACGTACGCGAAGTCGCACGTACCCTGTAATACCGGTAGCTCGTCTACCGTATACCCAAAGCCCGGATTATCCGGGCTTTGGTGTCTGTATGGACCGTAAAAATTTGATTTTCGCAGCGCCCAGTATTGGCTCGGCCGGTAACGCTGGCATCGCTGCAAGTGAGTGAATATGCCAAAAGATTACAGCCGTACTTCCCGTCTGGGTGAGCAAATCCAGCGCGAAGTGGCGCAAATGATCCAGTTCGACATGAAAGACCCGCGTTTGGGTATGGTGACCCTGAATCAGGTAAAAGTTGCCAAAGACCTCGGCTACGCCGACATCTACTTCACCGTGATGGGTGCCAAGGGCGAAACCGACGAAGAAATTCGTGCCCAGACCGAATCCATCCTGAATGACGCCGCCGGCTACCTGCGTAGCAACCTGGCGCGCATTCTGACCACTCGCATCACGCCGATGCTGCGTTTCCACTACGATGAAACGCTGGAGCGTGGCCATCACATGAACAGCCTGATTCGTCAGGCCCGTGAAAAAGACGACAGCGCATTGAAAACCAATGTGACCGACGTTGATGGCCCGATTGGCGCTGACGAAGAAGAGTGATCCGGTAGTTCATGGCAAAACGCAAGAAAGGGCGCGACGTACATGGTGTTGTGCTGCTGAACAAGCCGCTGGGCATTACTTCCAACCGTGCCTTGCAGGTCGTCAAGCGTCTGTTTAACGCCAACAAGGCCGGCCATACCGGGGCTCTGGACCCGGAAGCCAGTGGTCTGTTGCCGATCTGTCTGGGCGAGGCCACCAAGTTTTCCCAGTTGCTGCTGGAGTCTGACAAAAGCTATCAAACCCGCGCTTATCTCGGTGAAGTTCGTTCCACCGGTGACAAAGAGGGGGAAGTGATCAGTCAGGCTGACGTGCCCGAGTTGTCCGACGCGCAAGTGTTGGCGGTGCTGGAGCGCTTCAAGGGCGATGTTGAACAGGTACCGCCGATGTTTTCGGCGCTCAAGCTGGACGGCAAGCCATTGTATGAACTGGCGCGTCAGGGCATGAGTGCGGAAGAAGCCGCCGCCATTGCCGAGAAAAAGCGCCGGGTGATTCAGATTCACCAGCTTGAGCTGGACGGCCGTCCTAGCAATCATGAGCTGGACCTCACCGTGACCTGCTCCAAAGGCACCTACATTCGTACCCTGGTGGAAGACATCGGTGCGGACATCGGCTGTGGTGCATACGTTAGCAAGTTGCATCGTATTCACACCGGGCCATACTCCGGTCAGCACATGCTGACGCTGGAGCAGCTGGAAGAACTGGCTGAACGCGGCTTTGAAGCACTGGATGCCATTCTGGAGCCGATCGAGTCGGCGATACCGGACTGGCCAGTGGCAGAAATCGGTTACGACGAGGCACTGAAAGTCAGAAACGGACAGTCGTTGGGTACTAGCCTGGAAGACGCTTCGTCAGTACAATTATGGGCCTTGGATTCCGGGGCTCGGCAGTTGCTGGGTATCGGTCAGGTTCAACAAGGTCGTTTAAAACCGACGCGGTTGTTAAACATGCCATTGAATCTGCCGTCAGCATCGGCATAATCCCGAATCGGCAATTGGATCATTAAGCTGTTGTTCCGGTTTGCCACCCACATCCCACTGTTAATGTGCATGGTGACGATGTGACTTTTAATCCTCAGGCGTTGCCTGACGCACATTAAACTGGAGTTATAAGCATGGCACTGTCTGCTGAAAAGAAAGCTGAGATCGTAAAAGAATACCAAACCGCCGAAGGCGATACCGGTTCCCCTGAAGTTCAGGTTGCTCTGCTGACCCACAACATCGTTGGTCTGCAGTCCCACTTCAAGGCACACGGTAAGGATCACCACTCCCGTCGTGGTCTGATCCGCATGGTTAACCAGCGTCGTAAGCTGCTGGACTACCTGAAAGGTAAAGATGCAAACCGTTACCTGGAGCTGATCAAGCGCCTGGGTCTGCGTCGCTAATCTCGCTTACAGCAAAAGCCCTCCGGGGCTTTTGTTGTATCTGCAGTACATCCTGTAACACTCTCTGAAAACCTGTAGTCACTGTGGTGCCAACCCCGTAAGAACGGTGGTGCTTCTAACCATTTGTCGTTGATTCCGGCAGGCCGGAATCCTCAACTGCTTCGATTGTGCTGTGTGGGCGCATCGTTGCAGTCCTCGTTTTTCGCTTTGTGCGCGTTTTGTGTGCTTGGTGAGGTGAGCCAAACGATCAATGCTTAGAAGTACCGGCGGTGATACAGAGTGGTATTTATCTCAATAGAATGGAAATGATATGAGCAATATCCCTGTTGCAAAGACCAAAACCTTCCAGTTTGGTAACGACACCATCACACTGGAAACCGGTCGTGTAGCCCGTCAGGCTGACGGCGCTGTAATGGCCACCATGGGTAAGACCCAGGTTCTGGCGACTGTTGTCGCTGCCAAAAGCACCAAGCCAGGTCAGGACTTCTTCCCACTGTCCGTACACTACCAGGAGAAAATGTACTCCGTAGGTCGTATCCCGGGCGGTTACCTGAAGCGTGAAGGTCGTCCTTCCGAAAACGAAACCCTGACTTCCCGTCTGATCGACCGTCCAATCCGTCCGCTGTTCGCTGAAGGCTTCATGAACGAAGTTCAGGTGATCATCACTGTAATGTCTGCTGAAAAAGACGTTAACCCGGACGTACTGGGCATGATCGCCACTTCCGCTGCTCTGGCAGTGTCTGGCGTTCCGTTCAACGGTCCTATCGGTGGCGCTCGCGTTGGCTTCATCGAAGACGAAGGCTACATCCTCAACCCAAGCATCAGCCAGATGGAAGATTCCCTGCTGGACATGATGGTTGCCGGTACCAAAGACGCCGTGCTGATGGTTGAATCCGAAGCCGACGAACTGACCGAAGACGAAATGCTGGGTGCGGTACTGTTCGCTCACAAATCCTTCCAGGCTGCTATCACAGCCATCTCCGAGTGGACTGCTGAGCTGGGTGTTGAGAAGTGGGACTGGACTGCTGAAGCCCGCAACGAAGCGCTGTACGAAGCCGTTAAAGCAGAAGCTGCTGCTGGCATCGCTGAGGCTTACACCACTTCCGAGAAAATGGCTCGTTACGCCAAGCTGGACGAAGTGAAAGCTGCTGCCGTTGAAAAACTGGCTGCTGCTGAAGGCGAAGAAGGTTTCTCCGCTGACGAAATCGCCGACATGGTTGGCGAACTGAAGTACGAAGTGGTTCGTAACCGCGTTATCGAAGGCCAGCCACGTATCGACGGTCGTGACAACGACACCGTTCGTCCGCTGACCATCGAAACCGGCGTTCTGGCCAACACCCACGGTTCTGCGATCTTCACCCGTGGTGAAACTCAGGCCATCGTGGTAACCACTCTGGGCTCTGCCCGTGACGCGCAGATGATCGACTTCCTGCACGGCACCCAGGACGACCCATTCCTGTTCCACTACAACTTCCCTCCATACTCTGTCGGTGAAGCTGGCCGTCTGGGTACTCCAGGTCGTCGTGAGATTGGTCACGGTCGTTTGGCCCGTCGTGGTGTTCAGGCAATGATGCCAGAGCACGATGAGTTCCCGTACACCATCCGTGTGGTTTCCGAGATCACTGAATCCAACGGTTCCTCTTCCATGGCTTCCGTATGTGGTGCTTCCCTGGCTCTGATGGACGCTGGTGTACCTCTGAAAGCTCCGGTTGCTGGTATCGCCATGGGTCTGGTTAAAGAAGGCGAGAAGTTCGCTGTTCTGACCGACATCCTGGGTGACGAAGACCACCTGGGCGACATGGACTTCAAGGTAGCGGGTACTGACGAAGGTATCACCGCACTGCAGATGGACATCAAGATCGAAGGCATCACCGAGCAGATCATGGAAATCGCTCTGGAGAAAGCCAAGGCTGCGCGTCTGCACATCCTCAACGACATGAACAAGGTGATTGCAGAACCTCGTAAAGAGCTGTCTGAAAACGCACCTACCATGACCACCATGAAGATTGCTTCCGACAAGATCCGTGAAGTGATTGGTAAAGGCGGTGCCACCATCCGTGACATCACCGAGAAGTCTGGTGCGTCCATCGACATCAACGACGATGGCGAAATCAAGATCTTCGCGGCTGGCAAAGAAGCTTCCGATCTGGCTCGCAGCATGATCGAAGCCATCACTGCTGAAATCGAAGTGGGCACTACCTACAACGGTAAGGTTTCCAAAATCGTAGACTTCGGTGCTTTCATCACCGTACTGCCAGGCAAAGATGGCCTGCTGCACATCTCCCAGATCAGCGAAGAGCGTGTTGAAAACGTTTCCGACTACCTGAAAGAAGGTCAGATGGTTAACGTACACGTAATGGACGTTGATCCTAAAGGTCGTGTGAAGCTGACCATGAAGGGTGTTGAGCAGCCTGCATAATTTGCAGCTGTAGCAACGGCCTTGCAGGCTTGGGCCTGCAAACAAAAAACCGCCCCTCGCAAGAGTGGCGGTTTTTTTGTGGCTGCTGTTTGGTGGGGCTGTGGCTCAAGCTACCTCCCAGAGCTTTCCTGTAGGTTGGATAATCGAGCGAAGCGAGGGCCATCCAACGCCTCTGTGTCAGATGGCAGCCGCTTCGCGTCTTTATCTGACCTACAACGGGTCTGGCGAATATTGTGGGAGAGAGCTTGCTCTCGATTCCCTCAATCTGTAGGAGTTGGCTTGCCTGCGAAACCCAACGGCTGCGCCAGATCAACACTCATCCATATTAATCCGGGCTTTTTGATACACGGCAAGGGGGCAGCACGAACACGCCTCTATGCTGAAATTATCACGGTTGGCGGACATCGATATGGGCCTGTTAAAGCACGAATTTACATCATCAGATCACGGTCTGGGCGAGCTGCTGGTGCCGGTCGCCAGCGTCGATGCTTTGTGCGCCTTGCTGAATCGGGCAGGGCATCCAGCATCGCCCAAGCAGGTAGCTCATACTCTGGTTGATATCATCGCATTGGCGGGCAGTGCGTCGGTACTGTTGCAAGACTTACAACGTCAGGCGGCCTCTTTATCAACGGCCACTTCTAATTCATTGACCGACGACCAGCAACTGCAACGGCTTTCATCCATGGTGGCGGTACGTTTTCTGCTGAACCGACTGGCGCCGGCCAATCGGATCTGGCTGGTTGAAGACGCAGCGCTGGGACCTGTGTTGGAAGTGTGGCAGTTGTTGACGCAGCGACCTCTGCCCGGGCGCCCGGCATTCACGCTGGATGTATTGGGTTGGCAGCAGTTCTTACAGTCGTTCGGTAGCGACACGTTCAGTCATTGCAGTGCCGGGCCATGGATTGCACCAGACCAGCCGAGCATTTGTTTGGTCGAGCAGGGGGCGGAATGGCAGTTTCCGGTTCTGGCAGAAAGCCAGCGGGTATGGTGGTTGGCATCGGACGATACCGAGCATCTAAGGCAGAAGTTAAACGACAGTTATGTACTGCATCAAAACTGTCAGGCGGAAGGCGGGCAAGCGCGGGCCCATACTGGTACAACCTCAAAGAGTAGCCGCAAAGGCGCTGCCGTTGCTATCTGTATAGGCGATTCAAGCCACAGTCATTCTGCTATTCAGGCCCACGACCTCGGCATTCTGGCCGCTCAATTGCTGGAAGCCGAGCTTGCTGGCACAGGCCTGTTGGAATTACCCATGCTCGGTGCTTTTGATAAGAACGAGCTCGAAATAACTGAGCCGGATGCAATTGCCTCTGCACTGAGCGGACTGCCCGATTGGTCGGCATTGCCCCGTCGTCGCTTTCTGAACGACATGGTGACGGTGACCCGGCCTTCCACACAATGGCAGATGAGCGGTCGTGATGAGCCTGCTTCGGACTGGAAAGGCGCTTTGGATCACTACTTTGCCGATACCGCCGAGGTGAACCCCAGGGTACCTGCTCAGGTCTTCAACTTGACGCACGAACTGGCGTTTCCGTTATTCAGCGAACGTTTTCCCGCCAATTATCATGGCGCTCATTTTGGCTTTGATTTAACAGCAGCACATGGATTGGAACTCTCGGGCAGGGTATTGGAAAACGCCGAAGTGGCAGCCTTTAGCCGTTGCCTGGCATCCCGCTCCGGCATCAGTCTGCTGACGCTGGAACCACACAGGCTGCATCGGTTACAGCCGTTGCTTAAATCGCTAACACAGCAACTTCATTGGATTTCCCAGGCGGGAGATGTGCCTTGCTGGGCCGGGATTCCAATTGTGGTGACGGCCGATGGCTCTGACACGAGTATAGCCTTGTCAGACTCTGACATGTCGCAGCCTGCAGTGCGTTCGTTCTGGGTGCCGGACACTCAATCCGTGCTGACGGCAGTCAGGCATTGTCTGGGAGAATTTGGCGCGGTTCACGTGATTCATGCGCCGTCATGCTCGTCCTCGTTTGCCTTATCACACGCTCAAGCCAATGAGCTGATTGAGCAGGGGGCCGTGTGTTTGCGTGGCAACTGTGCCAGTCAGGTGCAGGTGGTTGCATGCGGAGCCAGGGCACTGATTCAGGCTCAGGTTGTGTGTGACCACTTACATGCGCGCAAGATGGCGTTTTCCCTGGTGTATCTGGCAGAGGCTGATGCCTATCCGGGCTGGAATGACAGGCCAGCAAGCGATGATGCCATGGCCGGTTATTTTCCGCCGCAGGTATCGCATCGATTGCTGCTGACGGAAGTGTTGCCATCAAGCCGAGGGTTCACTCAGGCGGCTGAGAATTCACAGACGACTATGATTCCGGTAACTGGTAACGCTAACGCCCGTACAGAAGCGACGGCTTATGGCTCCGATATGGCCGGGGACTCTATCGCGATCGATCGCTGGCTGTCTGAGCTGTTTGTCTGACGCAAGAACAGTGTCTGATCTTTAAGATCAACAGCAGCATTTACCAGCGCTTGGCGCTCTGCGGTGGGTTTTCGGTATGATGATTGTTATGCCAAACAACCCGCCTGCTACCATGCCTGAATCGCCAATCAGCTCCGCTTCAGAAGCCAACGCAACCGTTGAGCTACCGCCGTTTTACTACCTCGATAATTTCGATGCCCTGTTGCGGGATGTGATTGCCCGCTATCGGGATTTACTGACGGACAACGAAGACCGCATTCTGACTGCGCTGCAATCGCTGCCGGATCAGGCTCGTGCTTTATTCGTGCGAATGCACAGTCGCAAGGGCAGAGTGTTCCGGTTGTCGAAACTGCGCTACGCCGAGCTGGATGGCATTGATGAGTTGGCGATTCAATTGGCTGAAGCTGAATTGATTCAACGCACAACGGCAGACTCGTTGGCAGTGACCGACTGGCTGGGCCTGTTCAGTAAGCCGGAGCTGTTGGCCTGGCTGCCTGAGCAGGTCGCGCTGCCGAAAGGCTGCAAACAGTGGAAACGCGCAGCGCTGGATGGCTGGATTGAAGAGGCGCTGCTGTCCGGTGACATTCCGCAGCAACCTGCAGAGCCCTTGGCGGTTTTGTTGCCAGCAGTAGAGCAAGCCATGGCGCTGTGCCAGTTGCTCTACTTCGGTAATTTGCGCCAAAGCCTGACCGAGTTCGTACTGCGTGATCTGGGCGTATACCGTTATCCTGACGTGGATATCGACGGAGCAGCCAGGGCGTTTCAGAGCCGGGCGCAAATCGAACGCCATCTTGGTTATTACCAGTTGATGCCTGAAGACCCGGACGCCTTGAAGTCGATGTCGGCGGATGCGTTACAGGCTTTGGCTAAAGCCTATCCCCGTGATGCTTCGGACGCAGTGCTTACCCGTCGGGTGGACCGGCAGTTATTGAACATCGCCCGCCAGCTGGAGCGACTCGACGAAACCGATGCCGCTTTATCTATCTACCGTCAGGTACGGCGTCATCCGTCGCTGGAGCGTCAGATTCGTATTCTGGCCAAACATCAGCCTGATCATGCCATGGCGCTGGCGGAGTCTGGCTGGCAATCGCCGGTTAACGAGGAAGAGCAGCGCTTTCTGGAAAGCTTTGTACCTCGATTGGCCAAGCAACTGAAGCAGGCTCTGCCGTCCTGGTATTCCCCCCCTTGTTTGTGGCAAGAGCAGAAAACGACCCTGCCAGAAGGCAGTTTGCAGCAGTTGGCGGAGGGCGCTTCGATCGAAGCAGTGGCTTTGCATTTGCTTCAAAGCGAGCAAAAGAGTCTGCCTGGTGAGCGTGAGGGCACAGGCTTTTACGTTGAAAATGCGCTGTTTTCGTCGCTGTTTGGTCTGCTGTTCTGGGACGCTGTTTATGCGCCGATTCCCGGGGCTTTCTATCACCCGTTTCAGGTTCGACCAGATGACCTGTACGACGAATCATTTGTTGACAGCCGACAGGCAGTCATTCAGCGGATACTGGGTTCGATCAAAAGCGGCGAGTGGAAGCATACTCTGGCTGAGGTAACAGCCGCTCATGCCGGAACTGCCAACCCGTTTGTGTATTGGGGCTTTTTGCAGTCCGCAGTCGAAGGGGGCTGTTTGGCGTTGGCACTGGAGAGAATATCGGACGACCACTGGTACGCTATTTTTGAACGCATGTTAGGGGATTTGCGTCGGCGTAAAACCGGCTTGCCAGATTTGATCTGGTTTGATGATGAGGACGGGGTTGAGTTGATCGAAATAAAAGGGCCGGGAGATACCTTGCAAGCCAATCAAAAAAGCTGGTTGGGCTTTTTTGAGCAGCAAGGTATTCCGGCCAAGGTTTGGTATCTCACACGCCCCACAGGCTGAAGCGCTAAGGCACCGTCTTGCCGAACCACGGAGGGGAAATGTGGTTCAGCAAAATTCCTGGGGCAGTTACTGCTTCATCGAGCCGGTTTCTTCATAGCGTTGGTGCCAGCTCAGCGCTTCGTTCAGTAAATGAGGCGTGTGCATACCACGACCGCTGGCTTCGGCCCGTTGCAGGTAATCCAGCAGCATCGGGCGATATTCAGGATCGGCGCAGTGGTTGATGATCTTCTCTGCGCGCTGACGCGGTGACAGGCCACGCAGGTCGGCCAAGCCGTGCTCGGTCACAATCACTTTGACGTCGTGTTCGGTGTGGTCAACGTGCGACACCATTGGCACGATCGACGAGATAGCGCCACCTTTGGCGGTGGATGGCGACACAAAGATCGACAGATAACCATTGCGGGCGAAATCTCCCGAGCCGCCGATGCCGTTCATCATCCGGGTGCCCATCAAATGGGTGGAGTTCACGTTGCCGTAAATATCGGCTTCCAGCAGGCCGTTCATGGCAATCACACCCAGACGGCGAATCAGCTCCGGGTGGTTACTGATGTCTTGCTGGCGCAGGATGATCTTGTCGCGGTAGAAGTCGATGTTGGCTTCAAAGTCTTCCATGCCATCCGGACTCAGGGAAAACGAGGTTGCTGAAGCCACCGCGAGAGTGCCGGACTTGAGCATTTTCAGCATACCGTCCTGAATCACCTCGGTGAACGCGGTCAGGTTCTTGAACGGCCCGGCGTTCAGCCCTTCCAGCACGGCATTGGGAATATTGCCGACCCCGGATTGAATCGGCAGCATGGTGCGCGGCAGTCGACCAATTTCGATCTCTTCGTGAAGGAAGTTGATGATGTGATCGGCGATGCGCTTCGACACATTATCCGGCGCTTTAAACGGACTGTTACGGTCGCCAGCGTTGGTTTCGACCACCGCAATCACCTTGTCGAGCGGGCAGTGCAGGTACTGCTCGCCAATGCGCTCGGACGGGTCGGTAATCATAATCGGCTTGCGATGCGGCGGCAGTGCAGTGCCGTAATACACATCGTGCATACCTTCCAATTTGGCCGGTTGCTTGTGGTTGACCTCGATGATGATTTTATCGGCCTGCTCTATCCAGGTTTTGTTGTTGCCGACCGATGACGAAGGCACCAGACGACCGTCTTCCAGAATGGCCGTGGCCTCGATCACGGCGATGTCCATCTTGCCCAAAAAACCCGACCAGGCGTACTGCGAAACTTCCGACAAATGCAGGTCGGTGTATTCCATCTCGCCCTTGTTGATCTTGTCGCGGCAGATCGGATCGGTCTGGAACGGCAAGCGCATGTTGATGCCATCAACCTTGGCCAGCTCGCCATCCAGCTCTGGCGCGGTGGACGCACCGGTCCAGATATTGATGCGGAATTTGTCACCGCCTTGCTGGTTCAGTCGGCCGATACGGCTGGCCAGCGCAGCCGGGATGGCTTTGGGGTAACCGGCACCGGTAAAGCCACTCATGCCGACGGTGGCACCGGCGGGAATTAACTCGGCGGCCTCGGCGGCGGTCATGATTCGGGATTGCAGCTGTTGGCAAGCCATGCGTTGAGTATCGGCCATGGGAATCTCTCTGTTCGACACACGCCAGCCCACGTTGAAAGAGTGACTGGCTTGTTTTGTTAATTATTTGTGGCAAATCGAGACTGATGGTACGGGTTGTTGTACAAAATGTATGGCATGGAAGGGACGACCTTGGTCTAACGAAACAGCTTGTGGTTTTTTTTGGAACAATAGTGTCGGGAGTCGGGAGTCGGGAGTCGGGAGTCGGGAGTCGGGAGTCGGGAGTCGGGAGTCGGGAGTCGGGAGTGAGCGGGGCGCGTAGCCTCGGGAGTCGGTAGGAAGGTTGTAAGTCAGATAAAGACGCGAAGCGGCTGCCATCTGACGTTGCCCGTTTACTGTGCTCTTGTCGGATGGCGCAAGCTTATCCGACCTACGGCAAGCTGCAGGAGGTAGCTTGCTGCCGATGGTTTGTGTTTATCGAGAGCAAGCTCTCTCCCAAAATATTGGCCAGACCCCAGACCCCAGACCCCAGACCCCCAGACAAACAAAAGCCGCGAGCGGTTTCCCGGTCGCGGCTTTTGTTGGTGCGGTTCACCAACGCTTATACGTTGCTGTTATTTGTCCGCCAGGGCCTGGTTCACGACGGCCAATACGGCGTTCATGCTGGCGCTGAGGGTATCAGCATCTTCGGCAGCACCGGTGTAGCGCTTGCCGTTGATGTTAGCCTGGATGAAGGCCATGGCACCGGCATCGGAGCCTTCGCTGGTGGCTTGTTCGTCGAACTGTACCACTTGCACGTTTACACCCATGGCGCGCAGTACCGCGTCGGTGAAGGCGCTGATGGCGCCGTTACCGTGGCCATCCATGTTGATGATGTTGGCACCATCGTTAATCGCAGCACGTACGGTGTGCTGGTGGCCTTGGCCTTCCAGCGAGTAGCTGTCGAGCTGCAATTCACCGTGGCTGGTCATGAACTGTTTGCGGAACACTTTGACGATGTCGTCGGTGCTCAATTCGCCTTCTTTCTGCTCGGCCAATTTCTGTACCGGCTGGGCAAATTCAATTTGTACCCAACGTGGCAAGGTAACGCCGAGTTCGTTTTCCAACAGGTAGGACGCGCCACCCTTACCGGACTGGCTGTTAACCCGAATCACGGACTGGTAGTTACGACCGATGTCTGCCGGGTTGATTGGCAAGTAAGCCACGTCCCAATGCTCGTCGTCAGACTGCTTGGCCAAACACTTGCGGATGGCGTCCTGGTGGCTGCCAGAGAACGCGGTGTAAACCAGTTCGCCCAACCATGGGTGACGCGGGTGCGTTTTGATGTTGGTGCAGGCTTCCACTGTGCTGATGATGTCGTCAGCGATGGAGATATCCAATTCCGGATCGATGCCCTGGCTGTACAGGTTCATCGCCATGGTACAGATGTCCATGTTGCCAGTACGTTCGCCGTTACCCAACAAGGTGCCTTCGATACGGTCGGCACCGGCCAACAGGGCCATTTCAGCAGCCGCTACACCACAACCACGGTCGTTGTGGGTGTGAATGCTGACGGTGATGCTTTCGCGGTTGTTAACGTTGTCGCAGAACCATTCAATCTGGTCGGCGAAGACGTTCGGCATGGCCGATTCAACCGTGGCTGGCAAGTTGATGATGGCTTTCTTGTCCGGTGTTGGCTTCCAGGTGTCGATAACGGCGTTGCAGACTTCTACTGCAAAGTCGACTTCGGTGCTGGAGAAGCTTTCCGGTGAATACTGGAACGTCCATTCGGTGTTCGGGTAGTCACGGGACACTTGCAACACTTTTTCAGCGCCCTGACGAGCGATGTCGATGATGCCTTGCTTGTCGAGGCCGAATACCTTGTTGCGCTGCACCGGAGAGGTGGAGTTGTACACGTGTACAACTGCGCGACGAACGCCGTCGAGGGATTCGTAAGTACGTTCAATCAATTCGTTGCGAGCCTGAACCAGAACCTGAATGGTGACGTCGTCGGGAATCTGGTTTTCTTCAATCAACCAGCGGACGAAGTCGAAGTCCGGTTGGGAGGCGGCCGGGAAGCCAACTTCGATTTCCTTGAAGCCCATGTTCAGCAGCAGGTTCCACATCGCCTTTTTCTGCTCGACCGTCATTGGGTCGATCAGTGCCTGGTTACCGTCACGCAGATCGACAGAGCACCAGATTGGCGCTTGCTGGATCTGCTGGTCTGGCCAACGGCGATCACGCTTGTTGATCACCGGAAAGCGACGGTACTTGGCTGGCTGAAAGCCGGCGTTGGAGTATTTACTGTTGGACATGGTTCTGTTCTTCCGCAATAGGTTCGGTTTGCTTCGATGGTGATAATACTAGCCACAAACGACGGGTGAATGATTGTGAAGTTGCCCCTGATTACTGGGGTGTTAAGTGTTTTATTGCCATAAATGTAAGATTTATAGAATTAAATTGCTCTTCGGTGTTTTTGCGTGGCAAGCTGTGTGCTGAACCTCGCTTGAGAGAGCAGAAATATGTCTGACCACAGCCGCCAGCAACCCGTTCAATTGGATCGCACCGACCGACGTATTCTGGACTTATTGCAGCGCGATGGATCGCTGTCGAATCTGGAACTGGCAGACCGTGTGGGTCTGTCGCCGTCGCCCTGTTCGCGGCGGGTCAAAGCCTTGCAGGACAGCGGTCTGATCGAAGGCTACCGTGCCCATGTCAACGCCCGCCAACTGGGGCTTAACCTGTTGGCGATGATTCACATCAGCATGGATAAGCACACGCCAGAGCGCTTTGAAGCTTTCGAGCGCACCGTGAATGGTTGCCCGGAAGTGTTGGAGTGCTACCTGATTACCGGCCAGCAGGCCGACTATATGTTGAAAGTGATTGTGCGGGACATGGAAGACTTTCAGCAGTTATTGCTGGGTACCATTACCCGTATTGAAGGGGTGTCGGGTGTGCATTCCAGCTTTGTGATGCGTCGTATTGTCGACCGCAGTGCGTTGCCGCTAGGGACCCTCTGAACAAGACGGCTTGCCTTTACTATCCCGACACCTCCCTAATTTCACTGCAAGCCCGGAATGGCTGACTATACTCAGGTGAAGTTTCCTGTTCGGGTCCCAGCCATTGTGAGTTCGCAGTCTCCGACCATTCAAAGCAAGTTGACGCTTTATGTCCTGCTATTCAGCGTCGTGTTTGGCGTGTTATTCAGCGCCATACAGTTGCGGCTGGATTATCAACAGGGGCAGGAGAAGTTTCACTCGGATCTTAACAATGTGCTCCATCATCAATCCGGTCAGCTGTCGCTGGCCCTGCAGCAGTACCACAGCGAAGCCATTCAGGCGATGTTCGAAGGCATCATGCTGAACGAGAGCATCATTGCGGTGGAAGTAGAAGACGAGCTATCTGGCTATATCCAGCACCGCGGCATGCCCTCCGAAGAACTGCTGCAGCCACCCGATTACATCGGCGCTTATGAAACAGGGCTGATGGGCACCACCTATACCAGCGACGGTCTGGAAAAAATTGGCACCTTGCGAGTGTGGGTAGACAAACGACTGGCTCAGCGCGACTTCCACAGTCGTGCGGCGGTAATTTCAGCCATCGAAGTGGCCAGGGCCGTGGTACTGGCGCTGGTACTGGTATTTGTATTGCGACTGCGTTTGGTATCGCCACTGCGTAATCTGACGGAAAAAATTCGCGGTCTGAATCCTGAAAACTCCCTCACAACCACACTCGAAGATCACAGCAACCTGCGCGAGCTGGAAGACCTGGTTGCCAAAATCAACAGCTTGCTGGCCTCGATCGAAATTGAAATGCAGCGTCGCCGACAGGCGGAAAAACGGGCCCGCTATCTGAACGACAAGCTGGAAGAAAAAGTCCGAGCCCGCACCAAAGAGCTGAAAGACAGCAACAGCCAGTTGCAAACCAGTATTGATGAGCTGCAACGCACGCAACAACTGCTGCTGCAAGCCCAGCGTATGGCGTCACTGGGGCATTTGGCGGCGGGTATTGCGCATGAGATCAATAACCCGGTTGCGGTGGTTTACAGCAATATTGCCACTCTGAGTGAATACACCACCGAACTGATTGAGCTGGCCGACCAGTTCCAGCTGATTGAAAGCACCATCACCGATGAAGCCATTCGGCAGTCGTTGTCGACCATGCGGAAAGCAATCGATCTGGACTTCGTGCGCGAAGATGCCCCTGATTTGGTCAAGGCGTCGCAATCCAGCCTGGAGCGGGTGCGCAATATTGTCGCCGAACTCAAAACCTTTGCCATTCAGGAGGGGCAGGCCAAACGCACTGCGGATCTGTTCGAGCTGATGCAGCAGGCGGTCACGGAACTGAAACTGGAAGAAGACGACCGGATTCGGCTGGATATTAATATGTCCGGCATTCCCAAGGTCGACTGTGTCACCGGCCAGATTCGTCTGGCATTCCGCCATATTCTGGACAACGCCCGTGATGCCATCCCGGCCGAGGGGCGTATCGAAATTGCAGCGGCGCAGCTCGACGACAAGGTGCAGGTGGTGGTGAAAGATTCTGGCGAGGGAATGGATGCTGAAGTTCTGGCGTGTGCCATCAATCCATTCTACACCAACAAGGAAATTGGCAAGGGTACAGGCCTTGGCCTGACCGTGGCCTTTAACGTGATGATGAATCACGGCGGCTCGCTCGACATCAGCAGTGTGCTTGGGTCTGGAACGACCATTACCTTTACCATACCGATCGTTGGCTAGTGTCTCCAATAGAAGCCCGCTAGCAACGTGATTGCCGATAGCGGGCTTTTGTTATAGCGTTGGCGGCCTGAAAACGAGGTCAGCTATGAGCAAGAAAAACAGTGGTGGACTGGTCTATTCCACCGAATTCGGACGCGCCTGTCCGGAATGTAGCAATCCCATCGACGACTGTATGTGCGGTCAGCCCGAGGCTCCTCAGGGTGACGGCATTGTGCGTGTATCCCGCGAGAGCAAAGGCCGCGGTGGCAAGGTTGTGACCCTGGTAACCGGCATCCCTTTGGTCGGTGCCGAGCTGAAAACCCTGGCCAAGGAATTGAAGAAAAAGTGCGGCACGGGCGGTGCTTTGAAAGACGGCGTGGTTGAAATTCAGGGCGAACAGCGAGACTTGCTGGTGGCTGAACTGACCAAGCGCGGTTTTACCGTGAAGAAGTCTGGCGGATAACAGTCAGTGCCAAACGATTTGATCAATCCCATGTTGGGGCAGCCGGTAGAAACCGACCAGCAAGCCATGGAGCTGGCGTTGCAACTGGCCCGGCAGGCGGCGGAAGCCGGCGAAGTGCCAGTAGGTGCCGTGGTGGTGTATGAACAGCGGGTAGTCGGGACCGGCTGCAATGGCCCAATTACCCGACTGGACCCGAGTGCCCACGCGGAAATGCTGGCCATTCGGGAGGCTGCGCAAACCTTGCGTAATTACCGTCTTAGTGGCTGTACTTTGTACGTCACGCTGGAGCCATGCACCATGTGCTTTGGTGCCATCATTCATGGCCGTGTTGAACGACTGGTGTATGGCGCGACAGAGCCCAAAGCCGGTGTGATCGAAAGTGCGATTGAACTGCCCAAACAACCCTATTTCAACCACACGCTGGCCATCGAAAAGGGCGTACTGGCCGAGCAGTGCGGGGCGGTATTGTCTGAGTTTTTTGCCGCCCGACGAGCGGCCAAGAAGCGCCTCAAGCAGGCGGTGCCGCCGACCGGTTCCTGATGACAGGCTCTTCAGCAGGTCTTGAGTAGTTCGGACACAGAGCAGGCCGACTCTGGCCAATTTTAACTGTGTTTACAGCAGTGGTGGGATGACCGTCATGGATTGGGAGAGCTGAACTTCCGCTTCCGTGCTTTGCTCGGCCACGGCTGTTGCCTGTTCTTCATTCCACACCAGCACGTCGTAGTAGCGGCGAATGTTCTGAACATAGTCGACGGCTTCGTGGCCACGGGCATAACCGTGACGGGTGTTCTTGTGATAGCGACGCTGGCTCAGCAATGGCAGGCTGTCTTTCACATCGCGCCACAGGTTTGGATTACCGCCCATTTCATACGTCAGACGGCGAGCATCCTGCAAGTGACCATAGCCAACGTTGTAGGCCGCCAGCGACATCCAGGTGCGATCCGGTTCGGCAACCTGGCTTCCCAGTCGACGACGCAGGCCAGCCAGATACTCACTGCCACCACGGATGCTTTGTTCGGCATCCAGACGGTCACTGACACCCAGATCGCTGGCGGTGCCCAGTGTCAGCATCATCAAACCACGCACACCGGTAAAGCTGGTGGCGGTTGGATTCCAGTGACTTTCCTGATAGCCCATGGCCGCCAGCAGGCGCCAGTCAAAGCTGTGCTTTTCAGCGGCACTCTGGAAATACGGTTTGTAGTCGTCCAGCTTGCGGCTGGTTTGACGCAGGAAGCGCTTGGCACCAACGTAATCGAGCTCACCAAGATGGCCGTAATAGCGTTCATTCAAATTTGCCAGCTGCTGGCGGGTGCGACGCTCGCTGAAGAACTGGTTGGTCTGCTCCAGCAATGACTGGTCGGCCGACATTGGCAGAGCCCATGCCTGGGATTCTTCATGGCTCAGGGTGATGCCAGTGCCAACGTTGGGGAAGTAGGCCTGTAACAGTCGGAATTCGTTGGAGTCGACCAGGGTGAAGTCGATTTCGCCGGTTTCGACCATGTGCAGCAGGTCGGTGACGTCAAGATCGGCGGACTCGCTCCAGCTCAGGGAAGGCAGTTCTGTTGCCTGGGTTTGACGCAAGGTCCATGAATGACTGGAGTTGGCCGTCACAATCATCATCTTGCCCGGCAGTTCGCTCAGTTCCCGGGGCTTGCGGGTACCGCGCTTGTAAACCACCACCTCGCTGACGGTTTGATACGGCGTTGCGTAGCGGAACCAGCGCTGGCGTTCGTCGGTCTGGGTCAGGCCAGCAGCGGCAATGTCCGCTTCGCCAGTTTCTAACTGCTGATAGATTTCACCAATGGAATCTGCCACGTTCAGGCGTAATTCAACACCCAGATAGTCGGCGAACGACTGCGCCAACTCGTATTCGTAGCCAGTCTTACCACCGCGATCTTCAAAATAGGTGGTTGGGCTGTTGCGGGTTACCACCGTGATGTAACCGCGCATTTTTACGGTTTCCAGCTTCGATGGCCGTACACTGGCGGTGACGGTTGCCAGGCAGGCAACGATCGTCGCGAGCAGTGTCAGCAGTTTGACTGACTTACGCAGCATGTTGTCACTCCTCCGTGTACGTGTGACTAACGACCGTATGGTCGTTTTCAGTAATTATAGATGAATCAACGGGTTATTGATTCTTTTGTCTATTTTAAGAAGCCTGCCGACGTTACTCAACGTCAGCGGCATTGCAATTCTGAATGACGTTAAAAGCCGCAGCGTATCGCCCGGCAGCGCGTCCAGGCCACCTGCGAGAGGGCCGGGCAGTGCTTGTCGGTACTTGGTTGAGTTTAGCTGGAACTCATTCAAAGTTCGGTTCTGTTCAGCTCAGTCGGTAGTAAAAAACGACCTTGCCGTACACTATGGGCGTGTAAACCCAGAGGTCATGCGGCTTCCGTTCCTGATTGTCTTTTTGTATCGATGACGTAAAAAAAGATGACACGTGCCAGCGTACAAATCGGCCGAGCGGCTCCCTGCTCAGGCGGCGCGGAATATGACGGAAAAGTTTCGTCTGGTCAATTATTGAACGGGCAGGGGCTGTTCAACAGACTGTTTCCTTGCTCATTCTGAGATCCTGTTCCCATCGCATCACTGCGAAATTTACGTTGATGGCCGATCTTGGCCATTCACCTTTTGTCTGGTTTTTAGCCAGTTGCTGGCTCAGGTTTATGGCAAGAACCTGACCGAATGGTCATCGTGCATGTTGCTTAAACTGTCGTGAAAATGCAGCAAAACACCAGCAACCGACCAAAAAGAACGCCTTTCGCCTGCCGGTCCTCGGTGGCTATTAAAGGCAGTTTTCAGTATCATTCCGCCTCATTTTTTGGCTATCCCCTGTCGGCTGAACTCGACGGCCCAACCCCTTCGGAGTCAAGGCACAATGCTTGAGCTGCGCGGCGCACCAGCGCTTTCTGAATTTCGTCAATCCAGAATCCTGAACAAACTGCAGGCCTCTGTGCCTTCAGTAACCGGCGTTTACGCCGAGTTCGTTCACTTCGCCGATCTGAAGGAAGATCTGGCTGACAACGAATTGCTGGTGCTGGAACGCATCCTGCGTTACGGACCCAAAGCCGAGCGTCAGGAGCCAAATGGCGAAATGTTCCTGGTGATCCCTCGCTTCGGCACCATTTCCCCTTGGTCTTCCAAGGCGACTGACATTGCCCACAACTGTGGTCTGGCCAAGGTGGATCGCCTGGAACGTGGTATCGCTTACTACGTAACAGGCGCGACGGCTGAAGACCGCGCTGCGGTAGCGGCAGTTCTGCATGACCGTATGGTGGAAACCGTACTGGCTGATACTGCTGAAGCCGCCAATCTGTTCTCCCACGCGGAACCTGCACCACTGTCTACCATCGACATTCTGGCCGGTGGCCGTGACGCACTGGTAGAAGCCGACAAGACTCTGGGTCTGGCGCTGGCCGACGACGAAGTGGATTACCTGTTCGAGAACTATCAGGCGCTGGGTCGTAACCCGACCGACGTTGAACTGATGATGTTCGCCCAGGCCAACTCCGAGCATTGCCGTCACAAGATCTTCAACGCCAGCTGGACCATTGATGGCGAAGACAAGGACCTGTCCTTGTTCAAGATGATCAAGAACACCTACGAGTGTTACAGCGACAACATTCTGTCTGCTTATAAAGACAACGCCTCTGTGATCACGGGTCACAAGACTGGCCGTTTCTTCCCGAACCCTGACAGCCGTCAGTACACCTACCACGAAGAGGATATGCACATCCTCATGAAGGTAGAAACGCACAACCACCCGACTGCGATTGCCCCTCACTCAGGTGCGGCGACCGGTTCCGGCGGTGAGATTCGTGACGAAGGCGCAACCGGTCGTGGTTCCAAGCCAAAAGCAGGCCTGACCGGCTTCACCGTGTCCGACCTGAAAATCCCGGGCTTCGAACAGCCATGGGAAAGCCAGTACGGCAAGCCGGATCGCATTGTGTCTGCCTTCGACATCATGATCGACGGCCCATTGGGCGGTGCGGCGTTCAACAACGAATTCGGTCGTCCGAACCTGTGCGGTTACTTCCGTACTTTCGAACTGGCCCACGACGGCGAAGTGCGTGGTTACCACAAGCCAATCATGATCGCTGGTGGTTACGGCAACATCCGTGACGAGCACGTACAGAAGGGTGACATCCCGGTTGGCGCAGCACTGATCGTACTGGGTGGCCCGGCGATGCAGATTGGTCTGGGTGGCGGTGCTGCCTCTTCCATGGCTTCCGGTCAGTCCAACGCCGATCTGGACTTTGCTTCCGTTCAGCGTGAAAACCCGGAAATGGAGCGTCGTTGTCAGGAAGTGATCGACCGCTGCTGGCAGCTGGGCGATGAAAACCCGATTGCCTTTATTCACGATGTGGGCGCAGGCGGTATTTCCAACGCTTTCCCTGAGCTGGTTTCCGACGGTGGTCGTGGCGGTAAATTCGAGCTGCGTAACGTACCAAACGACGAGCCTGGCATGAGCCCGCTGGCGATCTGGTCGAACGAATCCCAGGAGCGTTACGTCATGGCGGTGGCCATGGAAGACCTGGAAACCTTCGATGCGATTTGTGCCCGTGAACGCGCGCCATACGCCGTTGTGGGTTACGCCACCGAAGAAGAACACCTGACTGTGACCGACGAACACTTCGGCAACAGCCCGGTGGATCTGCCTTTACAAGTACTGCTGGGCAAGCCACCGCGCATGCACCGTACTGCTGAAACCCGTAAGACCAACGCTGTAGCGTTTGAGTCTGCCGGTATTGATCTTGCCGAAGCCGCTGATCGCGTACTGAAGCTGCCTACTGTGGCCAGCAAGTCGTTCCTGATCACCATTGGTGACCGCTCCATTACCGGTACCGTGGCCCGTGACCAGTTTGTGGGTCCTTGGCAGGTGCCAGTGGCCGACGTGGCAGTCACCACGTCTTCCTACGACACCTTCGCTGGTGAAGCCATGGCGATGGGTGAGCGTACTCCAGTGGCCCTGCTGGATTCTCCAGCTTCCGGTCGTCTGGCGGTGGCCGAAGCCATCACTAACCTGGCGGCTGCTCCTATCGAGAAGCTGGCTGACATCAAAATGTCTGCCAACTGGATGTGTGCGGCTGGCCACGAAGGCGAAGACGAAAAACTGTACGCCACTGTGAAAGCTGTGGGTATGGAACTGTGTCCTGAGCTGCAAGTGACCATTCCGGTGGGCAAAGACTCTATGTCCATGAAGACTCGCTGGAACGACGGTGGTGAAGACAAGGCCGTTACTGCGCCAATGTCACTGGTCATCACTGGCTTTGCCCCAGTGACTGACGCTCGTAAGGTACTGACGCCAGAACTGAAGAAAGATGAAGCTTCTGAGCTGATCCTGGTTGACCTGGGGCGTGGCCAGAACCGTCTGGGTGCCTCCTGTCTGGCACAGGTGTACCAGCAAGTGGGCGACGTGCCTGCGGATCTGGACGATGCCGAAGACCTGAAAGCTTTCTTTGCTGTGGTTCAGGGCCTGAACGCTGACGGCAAACTGCTGGCTTACCACGACCGTGCCGACGGTGGTCTGTTCGCCACGCTGGTGGAAATGGCCTTTGCTGGTCATGCAGGTCTGGATATTTCCATGGACCTGTTGGCCGACTCTCAGGAAGAGCTGGCGGCTGCACTGTTCTCTGAAGAACTGGGTGCGGTGATGCAGATTCGTCGTGACGATCTGGAAGAAGTATTGGCTCAGTTTGAAGCCGCTGGTCTGGGCGATTGCACCGCCGTGATTGGTGCGCCAAACGAAGACGACCAGATTACTTTCAGCTTCCAGGACGAAGAGTTCCTGAGCGAATCCCGCGTTAACTGGCAGCGTGCCTGGACTGAAACCAGCTTCCGCATGCAAGCCCTGCGTGACAACGCCGAGTGCGCCCAGCAGGAGTTTGATGCGCTGCTGGATGCCGAAGATCCGGGTATCCACGCTGAGCTGACCTTCGATATCAACGAAGACATCTGCGCTGATCTGCCTGCTTCTTCTTCCGAAGACGCGCCTAAAGTGGCTATCCTGCGTGAGCAGGGCGTAAACGGTCAGATCGAAATGGCAGCGGCCTTCGACCGTGCCGGTTTCCACACCGTTGACGTTCACATGAGCGACATTCTGTCTGGCGCTGTGACTCTGGAAGGCTTCCGCGGTCTGATCGCTTGTGGCGGTTTCTCTTACGGTGACGTACTGGGCGCCGGTGAAGGTTGGGCCAAGTCGATCCTGTTCAACGAACAGGCGCGCGGTCAGTTCAAGGCTTTCTTCGAGCGTGAAGACACCTTCGCTCTGGGTATCTGTAACGGCTGTCAGATGCTGTCCAACCTGCACGAGCTGATTCCGGGTGCCGAGCACTGGCCACACTTTGTTCGCAACATGAGCGAACAGTTTGAAGCCCGTGTTGCCATGGTCGAAGTTCAGGAGTCCGATTCCGTGTTCTTCGCTGGCATGGCCGGTTCTCGTATGCCAATCGCCGTGGCTCACGGTGAAGGTCGTGCGGAATTCGGTTCTGAAGATGACATCGCTGAGCTGTCTGCTGGCCAGATTGCACTGCGCTACGTCGACAACTACGGCAAGGAGACTGAGCAGTACCCATTGAACCCTAACGGTTCGCCGCAGGGTATCACTGGTCTGACTGCCAATGACGGTCGTGTGACCATCATGATGCCGCACCCTGAGCGTGTATTCCGTGCCATCCAGAACTCTTATGTTCCGGGCGAGTGGGACGAAGACGGCGCCTGGATGCGTATGTTCCGCAACGCCCGCGTATGGTGTGAAGAGAACTAAGCAGCTCTTTTTACTGGCCATTAAAAACGGCGGCTCGGGTTTCCCGAGCCGCCGTTTTTTTTAATTTTCTTAGTACACATCCCGCTGATAACGGTGTTCGCTGATCATCTTGTCCATGTAAGCGTCAGCACCGGCGGCATCTGTCGCACCGTGCTCCATAATCACTTCCCGAATGCTTTTATCTACATCGGCGGCCATACGTGAGGCATCGCCGCAAATGTAGATGTAGGCACCGCTTTCCAGCCATTGGAAAAATTCCTCACCTTGCTCTTTGATCAGGGTTTGGACGTAGACTTTCTGGTCGCCGTCTCGTGACCACGCCAGGCTGGTGTTGGTGAGTACACCGCTGTCTTGCCAGGCTTTGATTTCCTCTTCGTAGAGAAAATCTTCCGCCTGATGCTGGTCGCCGAAGAACAACCAGTTGTTGCCTTTGGCATCGCGCATTTCGCGCTCTTCCAGAAATGCCCGGAACGGCGCAATGCCGGTGCCGGGGCCAATCATGATGACGGGCGCTTCGTCGTTGGCGGTAATGTGGAAGTGTTCGGATGACTGGATGTAAACGCCGATGTTGCTACCGGCCTGCAAGCGGTCGCCCAGCCAGGTGGATGCCACGCCTTTGCGGGCTTTGCCGTTGAGGTCGTAGTGCACTTCGCCAACCGTCAGGTGTACTTCTCCCGGGTGCTTTTTCGGGCTGGAGGCAATGGAGTAAAGGCGGGGTTGCAGAGCGCGCAAGCCGTCAACAAAGGTTTGCGCGTCGATGTTTGGTTTCAGTTCATTGATCACATCGCATACCTGAAAGCCCTCGGGAGCGCTGTCGAGGCCCCAGGTTTCCAGGCATTTGGCGTTGACGGTGTGAATATCCAGCTTGCTTTGCAGTAGCACGCGCAAGCTGGCCTGGCCGCTTTTCAGGCTGACCACTTCCTTGCCACTGAAACCCGCTACCGACAGCAATTCGCTGACTTCTTCCGCGCAGTTCAGTGGCCACACGCCGAGTGCATCACCAACGTGGTACTCAACGTCTTCGCTGCCACCGGCAAGAGAGATTTCGATGTGGTTTACCCGCTTGGCAGAGCCTGAACCGCTGAGATTTTCAGTGTGGATCAGGTTGGCAATAAACGGGTTGTTCTTGGTGTATTTGGGCTCGTTATCGCTGTCGTTCGCAGCGGGTGCCGCTGCAGCGCCAGCCGCATTGCTGAAGGCTTCCGATTGAAAGACCCCTTCCTTCCAGCTGGCATAGTCGTCTTCAAAGGCAACGTCGCACAGCACCAGGTCGTGGCACGGGGTCGCTCCCAGTTCGACCAGCCGCCGGTAGATATCTGAACCGACCTTGTTGAAGTGGGTGTAGCTGGAGTCGCCCAGGCCACATACGCTGAAGTTCAGGGTTGCCGGCATAGGGGCGGCATCATCCGCCATCAGGGCGGTGTAGAAATTACGAGCGTTGTCGGGTGGCTCGCCTTCACCAAAGGTAGAGCAAATAACAACGGCGTGTTGTTGGGCGGCGAGGTCGGCCGGTGTGATGCTGTCGAGCTCAATCAGCTCGGCCGCAAAGCCTTGAGTCGCTGCGAATTTTTTCAGGTCTTTCGACAGCACTTCGCAGTTGCCGGACTGGGAGCCGTAATACACCTTCAGCGGCGTTGCAGCGACCTCTTTTTCGCCTCCTGCGGCGGCAGCGGCGATGGTGCTCAAACCGGTCAGTAAGCCGTTTAGCCACTGGCGTTGCTGCGGGTCGAAGGGGGCGTTTTCAGGCAGCTCGACTACGGTATTTTGAGCATTCTGGGCGGTGGTATTAATGATCGAAGACAGCTCGGAAATCAGGGTGTCAGTCATGTGCTTGTCCGTCGTGATAATGGCTATTCGGGTTTGTCAGTCTTTGAATAAATCGGTGCTTCGCTGGGCTGTCGGGGATATTCAAAGGGGCTCAAGCAGAACGTCTTTCAGTTCGGCGTCGCCGAGTCGGTTGACGAAGGTGATAAAGCTTTCGTTGCCTTGCCTGGATTTCAGGTAGTTACCGACGATGGTTTCTGAGGTTTTGCAAATATCGCGGGAGGCGATGGGGCCACAAAGTGGGCGGGCGAGGTGTTGATCGTCATCGACGCCACCGCCAACCACAATGTTGTAGCCTTCGCTGCCATCGTCGGCGGCGGTACCAATCATGCCCAGATCGCCAATGTAGTGCTGGGCACAGGAGTTAGGGCAGCCGGTCAGGTGGATGTTGATGGGTTGGTCGAGCTCAAATTTGCCATTCAGATGATCGACAATGGCGTTACCGTCTTCCTTTGTATAGGCGTTGGCAAGCTTGCAGGCCCAGCGGCCAGTACAGGCAACAGCACCGGCTTCAAATGCGGTGGCGCTGGTGGTCATTCCAAGCGACTCGATTTCGCGGATGACAGTATCAACATCCTCGTCCCTGATGTGTGGGACCAGCAGGTTTTGCCACACCGTCAGGCGCACGTCGTTGTTGCCGTATTTCATGGCGATGCGACCGATGCCACGCATTTGCTCTGGCGACATTTTGCCGAGTCGGAGAGCAACGCCAATGTACTTGTAGCCCGGTTGAGCTTGAGGATGTACACCAATATGGCCATGGCGATTAATGCTGGGGCGTGGTGCGTCAAATTCGGTCGACAGCGGAATCAAGCGGGTGCCTTTGCCATAGCCGTCCAATACTTCCTGAATACGTTCGCATACCCAATCAAATCCATGAGCATCCAGAACGTATTTAAAGCGGGCCTTTTTACGATTGGTACGATCTCCATGCTGAACGAATACCCGTAATATGGCGTCTGCTATTTCGGTGGTATCTTCCGGTTTGCAAATAAATCCGGTATCACGGGCAAAATCATGGTGTCCGGTAATACCTCCGAGAATTAGGCGGCAATAAATACCGGGTTCTACATTCCGATTATTCTCTTTGACGTTGACTGCAAGAAAGCCGACATCGTTGGTATCTGAAACGCAGGAGGTGGTGCCAGCGTTATCAAATGAGAAATTGAATTTTCGAGGAATCCCCTGATAGTCGCGGGTATTCAATATCAGATGACTGAGCTTGTGTGCGTAGGGGCGCAGGTCGATTAATTCTTCCGGATCGAAACCGGCGGTAGGGATGCAGGTGATGTTACGTGCGCTGTCGGCCCCGGTGCCTTTACAGGACAAGCCGGAGTCGTAGAACAGACCGAGCATTTCGAGGATGCGGTTGGGTTCAATCTCTCGAAACTGAAAGCTGCCGCGAGTGGTAACGTGGGCATAGCCTCCGGCGATGTTTTCTGCAACATCGCCCAGTACCATCATTTGGTCGCCACGCAGTACGCAAGCAGGAATACGCATACGCACCATATAACCAATACTGGCTGGTGCGACATTAAATAAACCAAAATGGCGGGAAGCGAATTGATCCAGTCCTTCCAGTATTTGGTTGGTATCGTTACTTTTTACAATATCGTCCCAGATATCCAATACATGCTTTTCGTATTTTCTTTTTTCTTCCTTGCACAAATCCTCCACCGGCGTTCCCCAGAAGGTTTCCGGAATATTGGATTCCTTGGCCTGTGATGAAGAGCCCAGGGCCATGTGCAGGTTGGTTTTTATCAACATATCGGCCAACCAGGCTTTTTGTTCGGCGGTAAAACCCTGCTGCTCGGTGGCTGATGTGTTAATAATTGGAATCATATTTATATCGCTACTTTTGTTGGCTATGAGAATTTCAGGCATAAAAAACCCTCAGCCCCATTGCTGGAGCCGAATATCGCCGTTGATAAAGATTCTTGGTTCTATCCACCAAAACCAGCAAGAGATGTGCCAGCGGTGGCAGGAAGTGTTGCAGTTCAGAGCAAGAGTGGTCTGCTGCTTTCTACTGAGCCCAGCTCCAGTCTGGTTTGGTTTAGGTTTAGTACTGTTTAGTAAGGTGTCGGCGCAGGGATAGAAAAGGCGTGTTGATGAGACAAATGGCTCTGACTGGTGCGGTGTAAATGGTGCTTTGGAAGGATTTTTGCCCTGTTTGAGGGCGGTTTTAGTAGAAGTATGTCTTGTCAGATGGCTCAACGTTACTCTGTGAGAACCTGACGGGTTGTCAGAACAAGGCCTGTCTGGCAGGCCTTGCTGAAAAGAGGCTTATTGTTTCAGCTTTTCCTGACGCATTTCCTGCTGGTTCTCTTTATACATTTCCCGCTGGCTCTCTTTATACATTTCCCGCTGGCGCATCGGCATTTCATCAATGTCGTCGTAGATGGCGTCGATATCCAGCTCGTCGTAGGTTTCCTTGATATCGCCATCTTTACCAATCAAAACCACTCGGGTTTTCGGCGGTGCCAGATACGGGCTGAACGAAAGCTTCATCACCAGCTCATCGGAGAGGGTGTGATGGGAGTTGGAGTCAATCAACTGTTGGCGGTCGCTGTCGATCACCAGCCAGACCACGTTGCGCAAGGTCAGTTGCAGGTCTTCCTGCTTGAAGGTTTTTACCCAGCGTTTGCTGTCATCCTGATCGGCAATGATGATGCGGTGTTTGCCCTGAAACGGTTTCAGGCTGGTGATTTCTTCAGCGCCGGAGTGGGCGGTGAACATCAGGCTGGCAAACAGGGTGGTGAGAACGGCCGGAATCGTGATGGCGCGCATGTTGGGTTCCTTCATACAGAGTCAGAGGCTTGAGCATAGCCTCTGATAGCAGCTGTATAAATGGGGCTTACTATGTACTTATAAAAGGGGCGACAGCTGCGGCTGTTGTCTGTTTTGGATTTGCCGTTTACATATCGTTCAAGACAGTCCATAATTCGCGACCCTTTGAATAGGCCTTTTCTGTCCATTCGGTGGTTTTCAGGCTCGTTTTCGAGCTTTTGCAGCCACTGCTTGTACCGAAAAGATGTTGAACGGTGGGCGATTTTAAAACCCGCCACCGGGACTCCCGGATTGCAGGAACTTCCTCCTGCGGTATCTGGTTTTCCCGCTTGATAAATCGATCGGAGTAGATCTTTTTTATGGTAGTTATTCGTTTGGCCCGTGGTGGCTCCAAAAAGCGTCCTTTTTACAGCATCAACATTGCAGATTCTCGTTGCCCACGCGACGGTCGTTTTATTGAGCGTGTTGGTTTCTTCAACCCTATCGCCCGTGGTGCGGAAGAAGAGCTGCGTCTGGATCTGGAACGCGTTGAATACTGGATGGGTAAAGGCGCCCAGCCAACTGATCGCGTTAAGAAGCTGATCAAGCAAGCTCAAAAAGCTTCTGCTGAAGCCTAAGGCGTGTTAGTCGAGGGAGCGATGGAGACCACCCAGGAAGTCACCATTCTTGGCAAAGCCACCACCGCGTTTGGCATCAAGGGGTGGGTCAAGGTGTATTCCTTTACCGATCCAATGACCAACATTCTGGACTACCCAACCTGGCTGTTGAACGTTAACGGCGAGTGGCGCAAGTTCGAGTTGGAAACTGGCCATACCCAAAGCAAGGGGTTGGTGGCAAAAATCAAAGGCGTAAACGACCGCGATGCGGCGCTGGCTTTGTCCCAGACCGAAATTGCTGTTTACACCAGCGAATTGCCCGAGCCCGAAGAAGATGAACATTATTGGTTCCAGCTGGAAGGCCTGAAGGTAGTTAATACCCATGGTCAGCTGCTGGGCGAGGTGAAAGAACTGTTCGACTCTGGCGGTGGTAACCAGGTAGTTGCTGTGAAGAGCTGCGAAGGCAGCATCGACAAGCAAAAACGCCTGATTCCTTTTGTGGATGCCATCGTTCTGGATGTGGACCTGGATGCAGGTCAGATCCAGGTGGAATGGGAAGCAGATTACTAACCGACGTACACGGTCGGATAGAGGCACAAGACGATGTGGTTTGGAGTGGTCTCCCTGTTTCCGGAGATGTTCCAGTCACTCACCGATTACGGTGTCAGTGGCAGGGCGGTGAAGCAGGGCCTGGTTTCGGTCAATCGCTGGAACCCGCGTGATTACGCATACGACAACTACCAGACCGTAGATGATCGTCCTTACGGTGGTGGTCCTGGCATGCTGATGAAAATTCAGCCGCTGCAAGACGCCATCCGGGCTGCTCGTGAAGCAGCCGACCAGCATCCCGGCAAACCGGCCAAGGTGATTTATTTGTCACCTCAAGGTCGCAAGCTGGATCAGCAAGGCGCGCTTGAACTGGCGCAAGAAGACAAGCTGATTCTGGTTTCAGGACGGTACGAAGGCATTGATGAGCGTTTGATTGAGCGCGAAATCGACGAAGAGTGGTCTTTGGGCGATTTTGTACTCAGCGGTGGCGAACTGGCTGCCATGACGCTGATGGATTCCGTGATTCGTCTGGTACCAGGTGTATTGGGGCACGATTTATCGGCCCAGCAGGATTCCTTTATGGAAGGCTTGCTGGACTGCCCACATTACACCCGCCCGGAAGTGTACGAAGGCGAAGCTGTTCCCGAGGTGTTGCTGAGCGGCAACCACGAAAAGATCCGCCAGTGGCGGTTGAAACAGTCCTTGGGCCGAACCTGGGAGCGACGTCCGGATTTGCTGGAAACGCTGGAACTGAGTAACGAACAACATAGATTATTGACAGAGTATCTGCGCGAGCACGGCCACACATCAGACACCGGCCCGGCAGACTGTTAAGGAGCAATGCAATGAGCAACAAGAATCCAATCATTCAGCAGATCGAAACTGCTCAGCTGAAAGCTGAAGTACCTGCTTTCGGCCCTGGCGACACTGTTGTTGTACAGGTTAAGGTTAAAGAAGGTAACCGTGAGCGTCTGCAGGCGTTCGAAGGCGTTGTAATCGGCAAGCGTAACCGCGGCCTGAACTCTGCTTTCACCGTTCGCAAGATCTCCCACGGTGTTGGCGTTGAGCGTACCTTCCAGACTCACAGCCCACTGGTTGACAGCATTGCTGTTAAGCGTCGTGGTGACGTTCGTCAGGCCAAACTGTACTACCTGCGTGAGCGTAGCGGTAAGTCTGCACGTATTAAAGAAAAGGTATAATTGGTTCTCACGAACCTTATATCGAGAAAACGGGCCTTTTGGCCCGTTTTTTTATGCCTGTAAGAAATTGGTGTTACTCTGTTACTTTGAATTCAAGGCCGGGAACCCGATCAAGGATTGGCGTTCAAAGGCCGACGAGCGACGACAAGGTAAGTGTCACAATGAAAAAATTGATGTTAGCCAGCCTGGTATCCGGCTTGGCTATGCTGCCCCTGGGGGCTTCTGCAGAAGATATCAGCGACGTGGCGGAAGCCCGTTTGCAAACCATCTACGGTGAACACATCAAGGTGGCTGAAGCCAATCTGATCGCCAATGGCCAGATTCTGGAAGTCACCATGGAAAGCGGCCCCTTCCTCTACATGACGCCAGACGCCAGCCACCTGATCTATCGTGACGAAGTGATTCGTATCGACGGTGGCAGCGCTGTGAACGTGACTGAGGCTCGATTGAATCCTAAGCGCGCCAAAGCCCTGGCTGCCGTGGCAAATGATCAGACCGTGGTGTTTGAAGCCAAGGGTGATCAGAAGGCATTGATCAACGTATTCACCGATATTGACTGTGGTTACTGTCAGAAGCTGCATCAGGAAGTCGATGAGCTGAATGATCTGGGTATTACGGTGCGCTACCTGGCGTATCCTCGTTCCGGCATTGTTGATCGTCAGACCGGCCAACCGACCCAGTCTTACCAGAAGATCAACTACGTTTGGTGTCAGGACGACCGTGCAGCGGCTATGACCGAAATGAAAACCGACCAACAGCAGTTGAACAGCCTGGGTCGCCAGTTGCGCGCTGGTAACAGCGCGCTGCAGGGCAAGGTTGAAAAGCTGCAACAGACGCTGGTCAGCAACATGCAGGCGGGTAACGGTTGTGCCACGCCGGTAGCGCAACAGTATCAACTGGGCCAGCAGCTGGGCGTCAATGGCACACCCGCCATCTTCACCGAAGACGGTCAGTTGTACCCGGGTTATATGCCGGCCAAAGAGATGGCCAAGGCGCTCGGTGTTTTGTAACAGAACCCGCGATGTGCCCTTGTTGTCGCTGTGATAACACGGGTGTATTGAACCCTGTCAGAGAAACCCGCCACGGCGGGTTTTTTGTTGTCTGTAAGAAACCCTCCAAAGCCATTTTGGAAACCGCCGAAAATGACGAATTGGTTAAAAAATAGACAAACAAAGGGAGGGATAGAGATCGCTTGGGTCTGAAGCGTTTTTAAAGGCTATATGCACACAATTATCCACAGAATCTGTGGATTAACTGAAGGCTGTGGGCAAAATTCAGCGCTGTTTCAGATCGGTGCAGCCCGAAAATTCGTCCTTACATACCATGGTATGAGTCAGGGCGAGTCAATTATTCACAGTCCAACTTTTGATCGATTTCTCATTTGTAACAAAGTGGCATTTGCACCTTTGGTTAATAATTCGTCAAGTGGCTGTTTTTTAAACTGTTTTTGATAAGAATCTGACGCGTTCAGGATTGTTTAACAAGTGTGCAATAAACTTCTGGCTGGCGCAGATTCTTGTCCCCCGAATTATCCACAGAGCATTTGCACCGCTTTGTTGATCCCGATGGCGGAAATTGGAAAAATTTTTTCCTGCAAGTCTTGACTGCAATCTTTTGCGTGAAAGATGAAAAAATAATATCAGCCAGGCGTTATTCACATCGCTGTAAAGTGAAAATTTGCTCGCTAGAGATTTGTCAATAGACTGCTCTAAAATACTTGAATATTTTATAAGTTATTGAAAAATAAGGAAAAATCAATCTGGTGCAAAACCGACCAATCCGTCAGAAAGCCAGTAATAATGCGGCTTTGCGGCACTTTTGAATAATTTATGCCCAAATTTATCCACAGAATCTGTGGGTAACCCTGAGTCAAGGGTAAAAATCGGAATTTGCGGGCAAAAATGCGGTTAAATCGAAAAAAATTGCCTTCGGCAGGGAAGTTGACGTGAATTGGTGAAAAGTTATCCACCAGCCGCTTGACTGGTGGATTTGCCTCGAAATCGGGCTTATTGCCCCGTCACAGAGCAGTCTTCTGAGGGATGTTGGTTGTCTTCCTGATGCAACGCCTCAGGCAGCTGTTGTTGCCAGCCAAAACGAACGATCAGGCGGTTCCAGATAGGGTCGAGAGGGGCCACAAAGGTGAGCGTTTCGTTAGTAACAGGATGTTGCATCTGTAACTGCCAGGCGTGTAGCAACAAACGGCCAGCATCGAAGTGATCACGGAAGTAGCGACTGTGGCGACCCTTGCCGTAGCGTGCATCACCAATGATGGGATGAGACAGGTGCTTCAGGTGACGACGGATTTGATGCTTGCGGCCGGTTTTGGGCACAGCCTCAACCAGCGAATAGCGGGACTGAGGGTACTTGTCGATTTCGACCGGAATTTCCACCGTGGCTTTCAGGTAAAAGTCGGTGATGGCTTCCTGGGCTGGCTTGTCGACTTCGTGCTTGGCGTATTTGTCGACAGGAGGCTTCATGGCGTAGTCCAGATGGATGTGCTCCGGCATGTAGCCACGGGTAATCGCCAGATAGCGTTTCTCGACTTCCCGTTCGCGCCACTGGTCGACAATCAGGCTGGCCATTTCACTCGACAGTGCAAACACCAGTACGCCAGAGGTGGGCTTGTCGAGACGGTGCACCGGGTAAACCCGTTGTCCCAGCTGGTTTCTTAGCAGTTGCAATACAAAGCGTGTTTCATGGCGATCGATTTCGCTGCGATGCACCAGCAGGCCACTGGGCTTGTTGATGGCGACGAGGTACTCGTCTTTATAAAGAATTTCTAGCAAGGGAATCCAACCTGTAATATGAGCGCGCAAACTTTACCCAAAATGACGCTCACCAGCACCTCTTTTGCGGCCAGTCAATGATGGTCAGGCGAGTGTGTTTGATGCTGGAAGGGTTGTGGTTCTGCTCGTTGTGGCTGTCTAAATAAGGAAAACCGAATGGATTTTGTCTGGATTCTGGTGGCATTTGTGTGCGGCTTTGTGGTCAAGCAGCTGGGGATGCCACCTCTGGTGGGCTATTTGCTGGCGGGGTTTGGTCTTCATGCGGCGGGTATGCAGCCAGACTCCAGTTTGCAAAAGCTGGCCGATCTGGGCATTACCCTGATGCTGTTTACCATCGGTTTGAAGCTGAATGTCAAAGCGCTGCTGAAAACCGAAGTATGGGCCACCAGCGTGGTACATACCGGGATCTGGACGTTGTTAATCGCCGGTTTTGTGGTGCTGCTGGGCTGGCTGGGTATCAGCAGTTATCTGCAGCTGCCACTGACCACTGCGATTCTGGTCGGCTTTGCCCTGAGCTTTTCGTCCACGGTGTGCGTCATCAAAATGCTGGAGGAGGCCTCCGAGCTGAAAGCCCGTCACGGTAAGCTGGCGGTCGGTATTCTGGTAATTCAGGACATCGTGGCAGTCATTTTCCTGGTGGCTTCCACCGGCAAGGTGCCTTCGGTTCTGGCGTTTGGGCTGCTGGCGTTGTGGCTGTTGAAACCGCTGCTGCACCGTATGGTCAGCCGGGTAGGGCACGATGAGTTGCTGCCGCTGCTGGGCTTCTTCCTGGCGCTGGGCGGCAGTGAGCTGTTCTATCTGGTGAACATGAAAGGGGACCTGGGTGCCTTGATTATCGGCATGCTGTTGGCCTCTCACCCCAAGTCGTCTGAAATCTACAAGTCGCTGATGGGCTTCAAGGATCTGTTCCTGATTGGCTTCTTCCTGTCGATTGGTTTTACCGCGCTACCAAGCTGGGACATGGTACTGCCGGTTGTTGCCCTGACTTTGACCTTACTGCTGAAGTTTGGCTTGTTCTTCGGGCTGTTGGTGATGTTTCGGGTTTCCGGGCGGGCGTCGTATCTGAGTGCCCTGGCGTTAACCAACTTCAGTGAGTTCGGCTTGATTGTTGCCAGTCTGAGCACCGAAAAAGGCTGGATGAGTCAGGATTGGCTGGTGATCATTGCTGTCGCCATGTCGCTGTCGTTCGTCCTCAGTTCGTTTATATATCGTCGTGCTCACCATGTGTATGCCTTGCGCAAAACGTCGATCAACCGTTTCGAGCGGGCTGGTGCGCACGCCATTTACGAGCGTCCTGACAATGCCAGTGTGCTGATTCTGGGCATGGGGCGTGTGGGCAAGGGCGCTTATCAGGCTTTGGAAGATGAATACGGCTCACGCATTTGTGGTGTGGAGTCGGATGCCGAGCGGGTGATCCGGTTGCGCAAGCAAGGTATTAATGTGGTGGCCGGTGACGCCGACGATATGGAGTTCTGGGAGAGCATGGGCTGCTCTGACGGCCATATTGACCTGATTATGATGGCGCTGCCATCCCATCTGGAAATGAAGAGCACCCTCGAAATGCTGCGGCTATCGGGCTATACCGGTCGCATTGCTGCGGTGGCGCGCTACGACGACGAACGGGATGAGCTGCTGGCGATGGGGGTGGATGTGGTGTTTAACTACTACGCCGAAGTCGGCGCGGGCTTTGCGGCCCAGAGTCGCCATCTGTTGGGGACTTTCTAAGCCCGTCTGCTCTGTCCCCGCTGCATATTGCTCAAGTGCTGCCGTCGCCTGAATCTTCAGGCGGCTGCGTGCTCGTTCAACAGGGTCAATAACTCGGCCGGTTGCGTGGCTTTTAACAGCGGCACCTGATGATGGGCAAAGTCCTGTTGCTGGATGTGTTCCATCAGAGTGAAGAACGGCTGCCAGAAATTGTTCACGTCAAAACAGACGCAAGGCTTGTTGTGGTCGCCGATGTTGGACCAGCACAGCACTTCAACCATTTCATCCAGTGTGCCAATACCGCCTGGTAAAGCGATAAAAGCATCCGCCAGTTCAACCATTCGGGCCTTGCGCTGGTGCATGCCGCTGACGAATTCAAGTTGGGTCAGTCCCTTGTGGGCGCGTTCCTGAATCCACAGGTTATCTGGCATCACGCCAATGACGTCGCCACCTTCCGCGAGTGCCGCATCTGCCACAATCCCCATCAGTCCGGCGGAGCTGCCGCCGTAGACGATACCGACGCCTTGCTTTGCCAGGTAGCCGCTGAGTGCGGCGGCGGCCTCGGCAAATTGCGGGTCGTTGCCCATGCGAGAACCACAGTAAATCGCGACGCGTTTAATCATTGGGAAGTCCGGTGCTGGCTGTTGAGCGCGCAGCATAACGGATCAGAACAGATTCAGCACCAGCGCAGCGGTTTCGCAGTGGTCCTGTTCTTTCATGTCGTTTTTCTGGGTGCTTTGGTCGGAGCTTATTTTGGCGTAGCTGCTGCGAGAACCTTTGCACAGGGTGAGCCCCAGGACGTTATTCTTCGAGCGTACAAACAGGTTCATATTCACCAGACCACGGCTGCGCGAACGCAAATGCAGCTTTTGCGGCGACAGCGTAAACGAGCGCAAACCGTCTTTGGAGGTGAGGTTCATGCTGGCGCCAACCGGCGCGTTGACGAACACCGCATCGTCGCGGATTTCAACGCTGGTCCAGTTGGAATCGGTTTCAAACTCCAGCTCGTAAATCTTGTATTCGGAGTCCTCACCCTTGGCGTCAGCAGCCAGTAGCTGAAATGAGGCCAGGCTTAACAGTACGGTTACCAACCAGCGACAGACCGGGTTACGGGAAATGATTGCCATAATATCGTCCATAAACATCCGTTAAGAGAGATAGGGACTGGCACTCGTCAAGGGCGTACAGAGGCCCATTGGGCGAGAAAAAGTCCACTTGTCTGGATCAGTATAGACAGCAGTCAGGAAAGTCACGGTCGTGCGGATGAATTTGTTGGTAGCAGCGGGGTGGTGCTGTATTGCTTGGGGCCCAATTCGCAGGCAAGCCTGCTCCTACAGGTGTGAGGTATGCGAGGTAAAGGTAGCCTGTGTGTAGCGGGTAGGGTGGGGACATGTCCCCACCGCTGTTTTTCAGGGTAATTCAGGGCAATTTACAAATGCGTTTCCGCGTATTCCGCCAGCGGCGAGCGTGGCGAGCCTTCCAAATGAATGGTGCCGCCCAGATTAAACTCCTTGAAGCGTTCAATCAGGTAGGTCAATCCGGAGCTGATCGGGTTGAGGTACGGGGTGTCGATCTGCGCCAGGTTGCCCAGGCACACCACTTTGGAGCCCGCGCCAGCCCGGGTGATGATGGTCTTCATCTGGTGGGGGGTCAGGTTCTGGCATTCATCAATCAGAATCAGACTGTGCTGAAAGCTGCGGCCGCGAATGTAGTTCAGGGATTTGAACTGCAACGGCACCTTCTGAAGGATGTAGTCGACACTGGAGTTCTGGTGTTCATCATCGCTGTGCAGCGCTTCCAGGTTGTCGGTAATCGCGCCCAGCCAGGGCTCCATTTTTTCTGCTTCGGTGCCCGGCAGGTAGCCGATGTCTTCGTCCAGTCCGCGGGTACTGCGGGTGGCGATAATGCGGCGGAATTGTTGGGTGGCGACGGTCATTTCAATGGCCGCGGCCAGCGCCAGAATGGTTTTACCTGAGCCCGCCTGGCCACTCAGTGTCACCAGTGACACATTGGGGTCCAGCAACAGGTGCAGCGCCATCGCTTGTGGCAGGTCGCGGGGTTTCAGGCCCCATGCGCACTGCGACATCATTTGTTCGGCAGGCAGATCCTGTAATACGGCAATTTCCTGCCCAAGGTCGACGATTTTGCCAATAAAGCCTGCTTCATCGACGATAAACCGGTTGATGTACAGCTCTTCCGGTAGGTCGGCACGGGGAATACGGTGGAAGGTGCCGGAGGTGTCGTGGAAGGTTTCTACCTTGCTTTGGCTGTCCCAAAACGAGCCGGGGTAGGTGTGATAGCCGGTTTCCAGCAGCGACACATCGGTCAGCAACTGGTCGTTCTGGTAGTCCTGCGCGCCGACGCCGCAGCCTCGGGCTTTCAGGCGCATGTTGATGTCTTTGGTAATCAGCACGATGTCCCGGCGCGGGTTTTTCTCTTGCAGCGCGACCAGACTGTTGATGATCTTGTTGTCATTCAGGTCCAGCGGCAGGGTGCGATTACGGCTGTCAAAGCCGTCCAGCAGGATGGAAAAGGTCCCTTGGGTGCTGCCGTCAGGGCGTTGAATCGGCACCCCTTTGGACACTTCGGTCGGGCTGGCATCGCCAATAATCTGGTCGATCTGGCGAATGGCCTCGCGGCAGTCAGTGGCAATGCCTGCCTTGCCGATCTTCAGTTTGTCGAGCTCTTCCAGAACGGTCATTGGGATAACGACCTGATGTTCCTCGAATTTGTGAATCGAGGCTGGGTCGTGAATCAGCACGTTGGTGTCCAGCACATACATTTTTGCGGCGGTTTTGCGTGCGGCCATAAAGACGCTCTCCTGATGTCAGGTGATCGGAACAAAAACGGAATGAATGATGTACCGGCGCAAGGCCGGTTGCAGGGCATAACGGTTGGTTTGGTACTTGTGTGGGCGGTTGCTTGGGTGATTGTTTGGGCAGAAGCCCGGCGAATTGAGTTAGTAGTTGGGTTAGCAATTGAATCGACGGGTGATTCAAGGGTGGCGTTGAAGGAGCGGGTAAAGCGGAGACGTGAAGGGTGTCTGAAGATCTTGTCTGGCGGCCATGAAATGAGTCGGCAAGTCCCCGGAAGCGTTGCACGTTCAGCGCCTCTGAGAGTGGCCTGCAAGCAGGCAATGGGCAGCAGCGAACCACTGCATGAACTTCAAACGGGTAGACTGGCAACGTCTCCCTCCCTCCGTGGGTGTTGAATTCAATATGGCTCTAATTGCTGCTGATGTGAAGTGTCAGAAGTAATTTTTTGTGGAGTGTTTGGTTAATCCAGAGGAGGTGCCAGGCGCGGGTTACAGCTCCAGAGCCTTGTGCCATGGTGCCCGTCGCTCACCCTTAAGGGCGTGAACGCGGGTAAACGAGAGGGCGTAATCGCGTTAACGGTGAGGGCTTAAAACAGCTCGACTTCGCTTTTGCTTTCCGAGCTTTCAAAGCGCAGCTTTTCATCGGTTAGCTGATCAATCATGCCAATCAAACGGTTGCTGACGTCTTCAATGCGCTCGAATCCCATCCGCACGTTGTCGTGGCTTTCAAGGCTGTTTTGCCAGTCGGGCTGTCTGACGGCGAGGAGGATCTTTGCCATTTCTTCGTGCAAGGATTTATGCAGTGGCTCAATGCCTTTGTAGGAGGGTAAGTGGCTGAAATACTGGTGGCCAATGCCGGTTTCATACCATTGGCCGAAGCGACAACTGTGGTGGTCGCAGTCGACCGCGCGCCAGGCATCGCTGCCGGGGCCAGCTTCAATGGCCCGGTAGCCGTTTTGCACATAGATCATGTGGTCTACCTTGATCAGTGAGGCAAAGCTCACAATCTCGGAGTAGCTGATCTTCTGGTAGGTGCGCTGGGCGATGCTGGCCAGTTCGCCAAACGAGGTTTCAAACTGCAAGGTTGAGCCGGTCACCGAGCGGGTCGACTCCACCATATCGCTGGCGGCGTCTGCCATGGCGTTGGAGGATGTCTGAAAATGAGTCATCAGGCCGCTGATGTTGGCAGTTGCAGATTGGGTGTTGGCGGCCAGTGCGCGCACCTCATCGGCCACCACTGCAAAGCCGCGGCCGGCTTCTCCAGCGCGAGCGGCTTCGATGGCGGCGTTCAACGCCAGCAGGTTGGTTTGTTCGGCAATGGTGTCGATCTGACGCAGCACCTTGGCGATTTCTTCGGTGTGGTCACGCAGTTCGGCGGCATTGCCGTGAATGGAGTTGGCTTTTTCCGACTGTTGTTGCAGGTCGCCCACCACCCCACGAATGCGGTTCAGCGCATCGGTCGATAGCTGTACCCCGGTGGCGGATTGTTTTTCAACAGCGGTCATTTCATTGGCTACTTTCCCCAGGTCTTCCTGATTGCGGGCCAGGTTGGTCAGTAACCCTTCGGTTTTGGTGTGGCCAATGTCGCGGTCGAGTTCTTTGTTGTTGCTGAGGAAGTTGGCTTCTTCGATGGCTTTGAAGGCCACGGCGATGTTGTTCAGGGAATCGTTCAGTTGCCCCTTCAGGCCGGTGCAGTCTGGTGCCCGGAAGAACTTTTCTTCACTGGCGGCCCGAAAGGAAGATTCGGCTTCGCGGATGTAGCTTTCAACCTGATCCAGAAACGAGTTCAGGTTGCCGGACATCTCACGCATGTTTGCATCGGCGTTTTTCAGCGCCAGCCTTGGGCTCAGATCGCCCTGATTCACCTGATTCAGTACACCGTGCAGTTGTCCCCGTTGCTGCTGCAAAAACTGTTTTTGGCCAAACCGCAGCAGCGTCATGATGGCAAACAACGTCAGGCTGGTGGCCATGGCGACCATAGAGCCGCCGGAAAACATCAGGATGGCAATGCTGGTTAGCCAGCCTGCCTGGTTGATGAAGTTCAATGTGCGGGGTGAACAACGAGAACAAAACTCCCACATGGTTCAAAGGCTCCTTTTCGAACGTCCGTTATGGAACGGCGTAGTGCTGGCAAGGTGGCGGTACTATCATCAAGCTGTAAGGCATCGAACGGCTGCAAGGCATCAAACAGCTATAAGGCATCAAACAGCTATAAGGCATCAAACGGCTGTAAGGCATCGAACGGCCGTGAGTCAGCGATGGTGCTGGATGACTGTTGACCTTCTTCGCTTTAAGCGCGTTTTGAGTATAGGCAACAAATCCAAAGGTGCAGGGGTGAACCGATTAAAATTGGTAACGGCGTGATGCCAGAGCCAATCGGAGGAGCCCGGTGTCAGCCAGAACGACGAGGTCGGGTAACAGCCAGAGCTGAGCGTGGTGCGGAGCGGTGCTGTGGGGCCTTAGGTTATTTGCTTTCTGTATAAGGCAGCTATTGAAACTGCAGTAGTTGCCTATATATAGTCTGCAACCTTTCAAAGAAGTCTAAAAATCAAAGCTGCTATTACAGGCTTTGGTTACCGGGCCGTCACATCTGGAGATCGAAATGAGCGAACCACGCCACGTTAAATTGTTGATTCTGGGCTCTGGCCCTGCGGGTTACACCGCTGCTGTTTATGCTGCCCGCGCCAACCTGAATCCTGTGATGATCACCGGTATGCAAATGGGTGGTCAGCTGACCACTACCACCGAAGTGGATAACTGGCCTGGTGATGCCATGGGTGTTCAGGGCCCTGAACTGATGGAGCGCATGAAGGCGCACGCCGAGCGTTTTGAAACCGAAATCGTGTTCGATCAGATCAGCGAAGTGAACGTGCAGCAGCGTCCTTTCTACCTGAAGGGCGACAGCGGTGAATACACTTGTGACGCACTGATTATCTGTACTGGTGCTTCCGCCAAGTACCTGGGTCTGGAAAGTGAAGAAGCGTTCAAGGGCAAGGGTGTTTCTGCCTGTGCTACCTGTGACGGTTTCTTCTACCGCAAGAAGCCAGTGGCTGTGATCGGTGGTGGTAACACCGCAGTTGAAGAAGCCCTGTACTTGTCCAACATTGCTTCTGAAGTCGTGGTTGTACACCGTCGTGACAGCTTCCGTTCTGAGAAGATTTTGGCCGACAAGCTGCTGGAAAAAGCCAAGAACGGCAACGTAACCATCAAGTGGAACAGCGAGCTGGACGAAGTGGTGGGTGACGACATGGGCGTTACCGGCATGCGCATTAAAAACCGCGAAACCGGCGAAACTGAAGACGTTGCCGTAGACGGCATCTTCGTTGCTATTGGTCACCAGCCAAACACCGGTATTTTCGAAGGTCAGCTGGATATGAACGACGGCTATCTGAAAGTACACAGTGGCACCAACGGCAACGCGACTCAAACCAGTGTTGAGGGTGTGTTTGCTGCCGGTGACGTGTCTGACCACATCTACCGTCAGGCCATTACCTCTGCGGGCACTGGCTGTATGGCTGCGCTGGATGCTGAGAAGTACCTGGACAACCTGGAAGCCAGCAAAGGCTGATTAGTCGGTTGCTGAATGGAAAAGGCCTCTGATGAGGCCTTTTTTGTGGGCGTTATTTCTCTTAGTCGATGCAGAATGTGAATTCCTTTATCACCGAATTCGAAACTGCAAAGCCAGCTACTGGCTTTTCATCATCGCCTTGGCCCTCTGTCACCATGACAGCGCATCCGTCTTGCATCACGTGGTCATGTAATTGATAGGTATGGCCAGCCTTAGGCTCAAATCCCATGGCGGCGAAACAAAAGGTGCTTCCCCATGTATGTCTTATCCCGACGGTTACGGCATTATCCGCAGTAATCATCACGGGAACCTGAGCTTCTTCAGACTGAATACCTTTAACAATTGCAGTCTCTGAGCATTTATCTTCGCCAATAACACCGATAAAGACCTGATTAACTCTCATCTTCAGAATGGAGTTGGTCTTTTCGTAGTTGTTCACAACCAGTGTTGCCTGTGGCGTATTCTCATCAGGAGTGACGTACTTGCTGGCACAGCCTCCCAATATCAGTGTGGAAATAGCGGTGGTAATCAGGGCGATCTTGCAGAAGTTCATTCCGTTTCCTTGTTAGCTTTCCCGGTATTCAGAAAATGGCTTTTGATTTGTAATTCTGAGGGTAATGCAGTCAGTTGAGCCTTACTGCTGGTTACCTGTTTTTGTTTGGCGATGACCGCCAGTCGCTCGGACGTCATCGGGTGAGTCTGAAACACCGTTTGCCAACGGGATTCACCGTGTTGGTCGAGCATTTTTTCAAAAAACTCTTCGGCGCCCTGGGTGTGGCCATAATGCTGTTGCAGCATGAGCAGAGCATCGCGGTCGGCGTCACGTTCCATATCGCGGCTGAAGGACAACAGTGTCACGCTGCTGGTGAGCTGGGCCAGCCCGGCTGTGTCGCCCGTTACCAGACTGATCATCATGCTGACGGTCAGCTGTTCCAGCGCCAGCTTGAGCGGATGGCGTTGCTGAACATGGCTGTATTCGTGGGCCATCACCATCGCCAGGCCATTTTCGCTGTCGACGGTTCTTAATAATCCCGCACTGACGAATACATGGCCGCCCAGGGTGGCAAAGGCGTTGGGAATGTCCATGTCGCTGAGGTAATGAACGGTCACCGGCAGCCGGTCTGGCTGGTGGGCGGTCAGACGCTCCATCAGCTGTTGCAGGGCTTGTTGCTTGGCGTCTGCCTGTGCGTCATTTTCTGTATTGGCGGTATCTTCTGCGCTGCTTTGCTCAAATGGCACATGGGCATCGTTAAACAGATCCCGCTCCCATTGGTAGGGAATGAAAGGGGCAATCCAGCGCGCGCTGTAGGCAAGCACCAGTGTCGCAAGCAACAGGGCAAGCAAGACCCCGGTGGCCAGTAACAGCAGGTCTTTTACTGGTGCATTGTGGGCGTTGTTGATGTGTTCCGGCGGCTTGGGATTACCGCCGGGCAGGGATGGCTGCGACATTCAGCGGTTGTCCGGCGCAGAAGCCCGGGTCGGAATCATGGCGGTGCCATAAGCCAACACCTCGATTGACCCCAATCCTTTGCCGGCGTTATCGCCAATGCGGCTGGTTTCCAGCTTCAGGTTTAGGACTGCATCGGCTCCCAGCGTTTTGGCTTCCTGCTGCATGCGCAGAATGGCTTCACGGCGACCACGGTCCAGCAGGCTTTCATAAGCGCCGACGCGGCCGCCAACCAAACTGCGCAAACCGGCCACAACGGTTTTGAAATAATCCACCGATATCACCACCGAACCACTGACCATCTCACTGGAGTGGGACAGCATTGAGCGTGGCGGAATTTTGGTGCTTAGCACCAGCAAGGAGCGCAGCTCGTCTTCCCGAGCCTGAATACTGCGGTAGTGTTTGCGTTCATTACGGCGGCCAAACAGGTAGCCGAGCGACAGCATCCCCAGAAACAGGCCGATCTGAAACAGTAGCTCGCCCATGTTAGCGGTCCTCGATGATCACCGCGCTGCCATACACAAACAGCTCGGAAGCACCGGCGGCAATGGAGGAGGTAGAAAAGCGGACGTTAACAACCGCGTTGGCACCCAATGAACGGGCTTGCTCCTGCATGCGCTCCAACGCTTCATCGCGGGACTCGGTGAGTAGCTCGGTGTAGCTGCTGAGTTCGCCGCCAAAGATGTTTTTCAAACCGGCCATGATGTCTTTACCGGCGTGTTTGGCGCGCACTGTACTGCCTTGTACCAGACCCAGATGCTGGGTAATGCGTTTGCCTGGGACGACTTCCATATTGCTGATGAGCATGATGTTTCCTTTTTTGCATGCCTGATTTTATTGATAAGAATACTAGCGCTATTGCCCGGCGCAAAAAAGTCAGCATGGACTAGACTCATACAAAATCACCGAATGCATGAGTTGTCCCATGATGGAATCCCTGTCTGGCTGGACCCTGCTGTTGATGGCCGCCATTGGCCTGTTGACCGTAGGTTTTCACTTCTGGCGGTTCAGTGGCAAAACCCTGGATGTTGCCCCCAATATTCTTACCTCGCTGGGTATCTTTGGTACCTTTCTGGGGGTTGCGTTAGGTTTGTCCGAATTTGATACCACGGACATTCAGGCCAGCGTACCCACGCTGATGGAAGGCCTGAAAACCGCGTTCTGGTCGTCCATTGTCGGCTTGCTGGGAGCGCTCAGTATCAAGGTGCGCGGCGCGTTCGGTCAGTTGACCGCACCGACCGGAAAACAGCAGGGGGCGACCATCAGTGACCTGCTGGAATCCCTCGACAAGATGAAGCTGTCGCTGACAGAAATGAATCAACTGGCCCGCGATAACAACGCCGCTGCGGCCATCAGTGCCTTCCAGACGGCCGCCAGCAGTCAGGGGGACCGCCAGCACAAGGCTTTGATGCAGGAGCTGGAGCAGATCAATCACTCACTGGAGCACTATCAGGAGCGCATGGCAGAAGCCAATGCCAAGGCGCTGGTTGAGGCCATTGAGCGGGTGATGACCGAGTTCAACACCAAAATCAACGAACAGTACGGTGATAACTTCAAGCGCTTGAACGAGTCTGTGATTTCCATGCTGGATTGGCAAAAACAGTACAAGGCGCAGATTACCGAGCTGATCGACGAGCAGCAGCGCAGCACCGAGTCGATGAAGTCGGCGGTTGAGTCGTTTGAATTCATGGTACGCCATGCGGATGCCTTTAACGGTATTTCGGCCTCGTTGGAAGAACTGCTGACGGCGATGGAAACCCAGCGCGACAGTTTGCAAAAGCAACTGGGCAGCCTGGCCGGTTTGATTGCCAGTGCCGCTGATGGCTTGCCGCAATTGGAGCAGCGAGTGTTGGGGTTGACCCAGGGCATGGCCGATGCGGTTGAAAAACAGCAAAGCTGGCTCAGCAACGAGCTGAGCGAATCCCAGACCAAGCTGCAAAACCAGTGGCAGCAGCAACTGGCCAGCACTCAGGAAAATCTGCAAAACCAGCAACAACAGAGCCTCTACCAGCTGCAAAAACTGGGCGAGCGCGTCGAGCGCCAGTTTGTGGTGCTGGACGAATCCCTCGAAGCGGAGCTGAACAAGTCGCTGAAATCGTTGGGTGTTCAGCTCAGCGCCTTGTCCGAGAAATTTGTTTCTGACTACAGCCCGCTGACCGACAAACTGCAACGTCTGGTGCAAACCGCGGAGCGCGTGCATGAGTGATCAAAGCAGCCTGCTGGATGGCCAGCCAGTGCCGGAAGGTGAAGCCCACTGGTTGTCGGTAGCCGACCTGATGGCCGGGCTGATGATGGTCTTCATGTTGGTGTCGATGGTGTTTATGGTCAACGTCGAAACCGAGCGTAACAAGGTGCGCGACGTCGCCATTCTGTACGATCAACTGCGCACCCAGCTGTACAAGGACCTGAAAGCCGAGTTTGCCGACGACATGACCCGCTGGGGCGCGGAGCTGGACGAAGATCTGGCCTTTCGTTTCAACAACACCGATGTGCTGTTCGACAAGGGCGATGCCGACCTGAAGCCGGAATTCCAGCAGATACTGGCGGACTTTTTCCCGCGCTATATTCGCATCATTACCGGTGAATCCTACCGCGAAGACATTCTGGAAGTGCGTATTGAAGGCCATACCTCATCGGGCTGGTTCGGTGCCAAAAACGAAGACGAAGCCTACATTCGCAACATGGAACTGTCGCAGGAGCGCACCCGTTCGACACTGGCTTACGTGCTGGAATTGTCGTCAGTAGAGCAAGACAAAAACTGGCTGAAAACCCATCTGACGGCCAACGGTCTGTCGTCGGCCAAGCCGGTCCGCGACCAACAGGGCGACGAAGTGGCAGAAGGCTCACGGCGGGTAGAATTTCGGGTGCGCACCGATGCCGAAGGCCGCATCGCCACCATTCTGGACAAGGTGCTGTAGCGTGAAGCTGGTGGACTTTTCCGAGCAGTCGGAATGGCTACAACTGCGACAAGCCATGGGTGCCGCAGACACTGGCTCGTTCGAGCTGCATGACCCCGAGCGGCATCTGAGTCATCAGGAACTGAAAGCCCTGGCAGAGCAGGGGCTGGTGATTCCGGCCAGTCGTTTGTTACTGCTGAAAGACCGCACACTGGCGCACAAGAATCGGCGCGTATGGGTTCGACAAACGGGGGTTGAATACCCTCAGTGGCATGTTTCCAGCTGTCACGAGGTGGATCAGTGGCGGCATAAGAACGTCGACGTACTGGCGAGCATTTCGACCCAGGAGCCGGAACTGGCGGATGGCAAAACGTCGGGTATTTGCATGGCCTGTCTGGCCGAGATGGGCTATCAGGGAATCGACAGCCGCCGTATTCGGCGGGTCGATTTTGCTGAGCAGGTGAAAGCAGAATTCAGTCTGGCGGCCTTCTTTTCAGAATACCCGCCAGACTGGTCAGTCTAGACGCGTGCGGTACGACGACGGCTACGAGCCCATACACACTGCCAGATAACGGCGTGGGCAATGCCCGTCAGGGCCATCGCGACGGCATCAATACCTGAGGCACTGTGTACACCGTCAATGGCGGCGGCATCCACTCCCAGCGAGTGACCAAACAGCAGCGCACACAGCGGCAGGGATACCACAAACTGCCATGCCACCATGGCATCGGTACGGCGGAACAACAGCAGTTGGCTACCCAGCTGATAAACCGTCAGAGCAACCACCAGTGACAGCAAGGCCCAGCCCAGCGACAGTTCTGTCACTGCATTCAGAGTGGCAAACGGCAGCAGCAGGGTGGCCAGCACGCTGGTGATGCCGATCCACGGCCAGTTGGCCGACGACGGAAAATCCCAGCCGCGTACCGACAACCACAGCATGGCCAGCACACCGGTCATGGCACTGGAACCAAACGCCAGGGTATGGCTGGAAAACTGCTCCAGCGCCAACCAACCAGACGCCACCATCACCATCGCAGCGGCGATTGCGCCGGTAATCAGAATACCCAGTGTCAGCGTGCGCTTGTTGGTAGCAATGGCCGCTTTACTCTCGATATTGCGGTCAGAAACGGGTAATTGAGCGGTAAGCGAATGTGTCATGGCGCCCTCCTGTGAGCGAATGATCATGGGACGATCACAGTATCCAATAGCGCAACTGTTGCGGTTAGCGGCAGAATCAAGGGGAAATACCAGTACAGAATGACGTAACAGTTAACTGAACTGGCCAAAAAGCAACAAACTGTACTGGTCATGCTTCAAGCCCCAGGCGTATGCTGTTGACATACTTTTCAACCACTCAGGACAGCCGTTACGGCGCGGTTCTTTTATTGCGGAATACCCCCTCAATACAGAGCCCGACGCTGACTCTTTTGTTATTCAGGACACCCTCATGCTGGAACGTACACTGGAAAAACCGCTTTACCTTCAACTGGCCGATAGCCTTGCCGCTGACATTCAGTCTGGCGTGTTTCCGGTCGGCCACAAGATTCCCAGTGTCCGTAAAATGAGTGCCCAGAAAGGCGTCAGCATTTCCACGGTGTCGCAGGCGTACGCCTGGCTGGAAGATCAGGGCTGGTTACAGGCTCGGCCGCAATCCGGTTATTACGTACGGTCGGCATTTGCCGCCAACGACCCGGAAGGTGAACCGCGGCTACCAGTGTCTGAGCCGGAGAAAACCCCTACCAAAGTCACCAAGGTCGAGCTGATTACCGAGCTGTTGGACGAGTTGAAAACGCCCAGCATGGTGAACCTTGGGGCAACGATTCCTGAAGATTCGCTGATGCCTCAACGGCAGTTGCAGCAGCACATTCAGAAAGCGGCGCGTTACCACATTGACGAAGTGTTGCAGTATCAGTTTTCGCCGGGCTATCCGGCTTTGCGGCAGCAGCTGGCAGTGCGCATGCGCGATGCTGGCGTGCACTGTGGCGCCAGCGAAATCGTGGTAACGCACGGTTGCGTTGAAGCGCTGACCTTGTGTTTGCGCGCCGCCACCAAGCCGGGCGACCTGCTGGCGGTCGAGTCACCGTGTTATTACGGCTTTTTGCAGCTGGCGGAATTGCTGGGCCTGAAAGTGTTGGAAATTCCGACCGACCCGCAAACCGGCATGAGCGTGGAAGCGTTGGAGCTGGCGCTGAGCCAGTGGCCGATCAAGGTCGTGCTGTTGACGGCGCGGTTTTCCAACCCACACGGTTCGATTATTCCGGTGGCACGGCAGAAGCAATTGGTGTCGCTGGCCCGTCGTTACGACATCGATTTGCTGGAAGACGATATTTACGGTGAGTTGGCGTTTATTGGCGATAAAGGGCCAAACAGCGCCCGCGCTGCAGACGGTGCTTTTTCGGCGCTGAAAGCCTGGGACACCGATGGACGGGTGATGTATTGCAGCTCGTTCTCGAAAACCCTGTCGGCCGGTTTGCGGTTGGGCTGGTGTTTGCCGGGGCGGCACTTCAAACAAGTGGTGAAAGAACAGACTTTCACCACCTTCTCGGCCAGTACCTTGTCGCAATATGCGGTGCAGTCGTATTTGCAGCACGGCCACTACGACCGTCATTTGCGTAAGCTGCGGCAGGTTATCACTGAGAACTTCGCCCGTTTCAAATTGGAGATTCGCCGCTTCTTCCCGGAAGAAACCCTGATCTCATGCCCCAACGGCGGTTACTGCCTGTGGATTCAGCTACCTGACGGTATCGACTCGACCAAGCTCTATCACCTGGCTCGTGAGCGTTCCATTACCGTGGTTCCAGGCAGTCTGTTCTCAAACAGCGATCGTTTTGACCACTACCTGCGTCTTAACATCGCGGTGCCCTGGAACGACAAGCTGGAAGAAGCCTTGCGCACCCTGGGTCAGCTGGTGCATCAGATGAGTCCTGCTAAAGGCTAAACAGACAAGGCTAACCAGATAAGGCCAATCAGCCAGTTGCTGCCTGCCAGTTGTGACTGGCACTTGGACTTCCTCTCTCCCTGTTCTTTACTGCAAGGATGACCCTTCGGGGCTCTTTTGATTGCTCTGACAGTTTCAAGCTGTTGTGAGCGTGCCAGGCGAGCCCCACAAGACTCCCGGCATCTTGCCGAAGGACAGGGACGATGAGGACGTTTATGACATTGCGCAAGCAGATGGTCGTCGCGGTTGTTAGCTTGATCGCTGTGGGTGCACTCAGTAGCTGGACCATCGGTCGCTTGCAGCTGCATCAGGAAGCTCAGGAACTGGTATCCCGCGAGCACGCTCAGGTGCTGAGCATGTCGGCGCGGTTTGAAGGTTACCTGCAAGGGGCGGTCAACATTCTGGAGTCGCTGTCGGGGGAAGCCAGATTTTCGGCCGCTCTGGCCGAGTCTCATCCCGAGCCTCTGGTCACGCCGATGCTGCGCGAGATCATCACTCGTCATCCGCAATTCCATCAGGTACGCTGGCTCGACGAAAGCGGCCGAGAGCAAGTCCGCTTGCAGCGCTTTGGTCGCGAGGTATTGTCTCTGCCCGATGGCGAGCTACAAGATAAATCATCGCGTTACTACTTCTCGGAAACCATCCAGTTACTGCGTGGCCAGGTGTATTTCTCGGACATCGACCTGAACATGGAAAACGGCCGTGTAGAACAGCCTTTCCGCCCGATGGTGCGGCTTGCCATACGGGTGTTCGACAACAATGGTGTGGGCCGTGGCATTGTGGTCATTAACCAGCAAATCGACCCTCTGCAAATCAATCCGGACACCCCGGAAACCGTCTCTACAGGCCTGGTGCTGAATACCAGCGGTGATTACTTACGCGGTTTTAGCAGCGAGCAGGAATGGGGCTTTATGTTCGACCAGCCGCAGCGGCTGGGGCAGAGCTACCCGGAGGCTTGGGAAACCATCTGGATGCAAAACGATGGCTTACTGGAGCGCGACAACCTGTGGACCTGGTCGACCGTGGCGCTGGCGAATGCCGCCAACGCACCTCGGGTAAAACTGGTGCGGTTTGTATCGGCCGAGACCCTGACGGCCATGCAATGGCAAATCTGCCGTTCCATTTTGATGGTCAGTACGCCGGTGACATTGCTGTTGTGTTTACTGGCAATGGCGCTGCTGCACTCCCGTCATCATCATCGTCAAACCAGTGCCCGACTGGAAATTTCCGAGCGTTTGCGACAAATGACCAGCGACCTTCTGAAGGTACGCGCACGGGCGCAAAACCTGGTGGAAAGCAGCATCAACGGCATTCTGATTGTTGATAATCACGGCGTAATCGTCCTGGCTAACCCGGCGCTGAACAGCATGTTCGGGTATCACGAAGGTGAGCTGGTGGGTCAACAAGTGGAAGTGTTGATTCCCGAGCATGGGCGCAAGGCGCATCAGCGAATGCGGCACGATTACTTGCAGCAGCCGTCGCGACTGTCGATCGTTAACGACCGCCATGTATACGGCAGGCACAAGCAGGGCCACAAGATCCCACTCGAAATCAGCCTGAGCCCGGTGGACATGGACGGTGAGCTGGAAGTATCGGCAACCGTGATGGACATCAGTCAGCGCCTGCACAGCGAAAAAGAACTGCGTAACTTTGCCCGTGCTTTTCAGGACTCTGGCGAAGCCATGGTCATTACCGACACCGAGTACTGTATCGAGCATGTGAACCAGGCGTTTCTGGACCTTACCGGCTTTGACCGCAACGACATCATCGGTCAGGGAGCCAGCATCTTCCTGGGCGGCTCGGAAGAGCAGCGCGACCACTTCAAGGTCGAGAAGGGGGATAAACGCTGGACCGGTGAGCACTTTGCCAAACGCAAGAACGGCGAGCTGTTTCCAATTCGGTTGTCGGTTAGCCATGTGGAGGACGACAGCGTTGGCATGCACTCGCCGATGGCGTCCTGTCATTGTCTGTACTCGTTTATCGATATCTCCGACATCAAGGCCAACCAACGCAAGCTGGAGCAGCTGGCCCATCACGATACGCTGACGGGCTTGCCTAACCGGGTGCTGTTTGCTGAGTCGGTTGAGCAAGCAATTGCCCGGGCGGAGCGGCGTCGTATGCGCTTTGCCATGCTGTTTATCGACCTCGACAACTTCAAATACGTTAACGACGGCCTCGGTCACCATGCGGGAGATCAGCTGTTGATCAAGGTGGCTGAGCTGATTCGTACCGAGCTGCGTCGTGAAGACCTGGTGGCCCGTTTGGGGGGTGATGAATTTGTGGTGCTGTTGCAGGATATTCACGATGTTGACGACGTGATTCGCCTGACCGACAAACTGCTCGACAAGCTCGACGTGCCTTTCAATATCAAAGCCGAAACCGTACGGGTGACCGCCAGTGCCGGGATCTGCATTTATCCGGACGATGGAGAAGATTACGAAACCCTGCTGCGGAAAGCCGACGGTGCCATGTATCAGGCCAAGGACGCTGGCAAAAACACCCATTGCTTCAGCAGTGACGATGTTAGCCAGCACTCCGCCAAATTGCTGAAACTCGATTATGAACTGCATCGAGCCATTCAGAACCGCGAGTTGTTCCTCAGCTATCAGCCGCAAATCGACCTGAGTACCGGCAAACTGTGTGGGGTTGAAGCGCTGGTGCGCTGGCGTCACCCGGAGCTGGGTGTGGTGCCTCCGGGGGACTTCTTGCCGGTGGCTGAAAAAACCGGCTTGCTGGCCTCGCTGGAGCATTGGGTGCTACGCACGGCGTGCGAACAAGCCAAGAGCTGGCGCGACCGCGATATCCGCTTTGGGCGCGTGGCCATTAATCTCTCTGGCACCCGCCTGGAAAAAGGTCAGTTTGCTTCTGAAGTGATTGATATTCTGCGAGACACGGGCTGTGACGGCGCCGACATTGAGCTGGAAATTACCGAAGACTTCATCATGCAACGGGCCAACTCGGCTCTGGAAGAACTGCAGGAACTGCGCAGCCGTGGCATCACGTTGGCTATTGATGACTTTGGCACCGGGTATTCGTCGCTGGCGTATTTGCGTCGCTTGCCGGTGGACAAACTCAAGATCGACAAGTCGTTCATTACCGAACTGGCGGAAGACAGCGGCAGCGAGCAAATTGTGATGGCGGTGATTGCGTTGGGCAAAAGCCTCGATTTGACCGTGACGGCCGAAGGGGTAGAAACCCTGAAACAGTCTGAAATCCTGCGCCGCAAAGGCTGTGACACGGTGCAGGGCTACTACTACGACAAGCCCCTGTTCCCACAAGACTTTGAGAACAAATACTACCCGTCGGTGATTCCATTTCGTGGTCGCCAAAACGGTCAGGGCCAATAAGCGGCGCTGACCGTTCAGAACTTGCCTGGTTAGGGTCTCTGGGTGTCGCTGGTAAACAGATTACTCCGCGCTGTTGGCCGCGGCCAGGGTATCAGCGATCCAGCTGAAGGCTTCTTGCACATCGTAGTTACCGGAATGCGGTACCAGATACGGGAAGGCGAAGTTCACATCCTGCACCGAATCATCATTACGAATGGCCTGATACAGCAGGGTTTGCATCGCAAACGCGGTATCGCGGTCGATCATGCCGTGGCGCACGTACCAGTAAGGCGCGGTGTCAGCATCGGTGCCCAGATATTCCAATGGGTTAATCAGCTTCAACTGGGTTGCGAGTTCACTGCCATACTCACTGGCGATGTACTCATCCCACTCCATGCCCGTGTCGTCCGGGCCAGAGCCATCGGCCTGAACTTCGTTGTTGTTCCAGCTCCACTCAATAAAGTTGGAATACTCGTAACTGTCGCTGCCGAACAGATTGGTTTCGCCACTGATGCTCGGATTGCCGGTGACGGCCCCTGCGTCGAACGCCACCACGGTTTTCAGGCTGATTGGCGTGGTGACGAAGGTCAGGAACTTCTCAAAGTCGATCTCTGCGACGGTGGCCGTGGTGCCTGATCCGTTCAGCGTCAGCCAGTCGTTGGGAATGCTGTAGGTGGTACCGCGTTGGGTAACCTCAAAGTTTTCGCCAAAGGCTGGCACTGCCGTACCCGCTGCAATCTGGCGCTCAATTTCCTCTTTCAGGAAGGCAACGGTTTCGTCGTTGATGGTGTCTGCGGTCAGCGCTGTACCGTCGGCGTTGGTCAGCCCCAGACCGGCCAGATAATCCGGGAACATGGCGGCAATGGCACTGGAAGCCGCAGGCTGTGGGCCTTCGGAGTAGGCGACACCGTTTAATGCGCCGGTGTTGTCATCGCTGCGAATGGCGTTGTACTGCCACTCGTAACCGGCGTCGGCATTACCAAGGTTGTTAATCGGGCAGTAAGCCACGGCGGCGAACACATCGTCGTTAATGGTGCTGGCCAGTGTGTCGTCAGCGCCGGTGACACCGGCTGCGCCAATGGCACTGAGGAACGGCAGGTAGTCGGCGCTGTTACCGCTGGCTGCAACCGCAGAGGTCAAACCGCCACCGCCACTGGTGCCGGTAACCACAATGCGTTCTGCCGAGCCCGGCATCGCAGCGTCGTTCAAACGCAAATAACGAATGGCGGCCTTGGCGTCGACAACAGGAGCCGGTGCTTTACCAATCCAATCGCCATTCACCCCACGGGCACCGCGACTGCGGGTGCCCACATCCACCAGCACGTATCCGGCTTTCAATGCGGCGCCAACGTTGTCGGTATCTGAATCGCTGACAAACTCCGCGCCATCCGAGACATCGGTTGCAACCGGACTGTTGAACCAGCCGCCATTGTTAACCATGAAATACAGCGCCGTTTGCTGATCTTCCAGCGCACTTTCCGGCACCGACACAATCATGGTCTGAAAGGTATAGGGGTCGGTAATTTCCAGTGGCTGGCCAAAGCGGGTAGAAGATGAACCGGCAGCTAGCGGGTTGGCCACATACACAATGCGGTACTGGCGAACAGCAACCGACTCACCATCGACCGTGACATTCACCGTGGTGTAATCGGTGGCATCAAACGCCAGGGCAGTGTCTTCCGCATCGGCAACCACCGAACTGGTATTGTCGTTGTCGTCATCACTACCACACCCCATCAACAGGGAAGCAGACAGCACCGCGACCGCCAGAGGCTTGGCAAACGCAAACGGGTTTGAGGAATGGATGGAGGACAAGGCCCCCAACAGGTTGGCATTGGACTGAGTCATTGCAGGCTCCAGCGAAGTTGTCTTTGTTGTTATTAAAATGCGTAGTCAGCGTCGAAGACCGACGGCTAACCAGGATCGCCGCTGGAGCAGAACGGCGTATCGACCACTGCATCCGGCAGGCTTATCACCTTTTCGATGCTAGAAAAGCCCGCCGACAGAAAACAGCCTGCCAACCCAAAACGAATCGTTATCAATTTTGAAACGTAAAGACCGCCACCTGCTGCCACTGAACTGGCCTGACAAACCCCTGTGACTTATTGACGATACTGACAAACCTGGCCTGAAATGCGCCACACAAACGCAACCATACGTGCCAGCGCACCGCTGAAAATGATTGCCTGTTTCCCTAACTGAAAAATAGCCATGGTGAACTGCTTGAAAAGTAGAGGGTATTCAGGCCCTGAAAAGCCGGGAAATTAATAACGCGAGACAAAAACTTATGGCCGGAGCTGAGTGGAGCGTCAGAACAGCAGCGATGTAATGGGTGTTTAGCCCGGCCATGTTAGTTTATGTGTAGTTTGCTTGCTGATGGAGTGGGTTGTAGTAGCGGAAGGTGTACAGCTACTTTCTCCGATGATGTGGTATCCAGTTGCAAGCTGAATTGATTTTTCGTGAAAAGGAGAGGCAGTCATGGAGCTGACAGAACAGCAGCAGGTATACGGTGCAGTGTTATTGGGCATCACTTTGGTGGGATTAATTTTAGCTTTGACGGCTCTGACAAAGCTCAGAAAGACCTTAAGTGATAAGTCATATGCCTTGGATGAGGTAGAAAAACGTTTTGAATCTGTCACTGATATTGAGGCTGAAGTAGAAGCCTGTCGAGTCACTAAGGATCGACTACTGAAAGATATAGAGGGGGTTCGCCAAAGCTACAAAGAAAAGAGGTCGTTGCTGCAAAAATTGATTCGCGAAGTGGCAATTTATGACGAACGAATTGAATCAGCTGAGCTTGGGTTCTACGAGCCCCATTTCGATTTTGATACTCCAGATGAATATAAGGAAGAGAGGCGGCGAGTACGAGAAATTCAAAAAGAGCTGCTTTCCAATGGTCAAGGCATCTACTGCACTGCGGAATGGACTGTAGAAGGTAGCCGAACGAAAGGTAGAGCACTTGCCAGAAAGGCAGTCAAAATTGCAGCCAGGGCATTTAACAACGAATGTGATTCATCGATTTCATCCGTTAGTTGGAACAACATACTGCGTATGGAAGAACGTATCAAAAAGGCCTTTGAATCAATCAATAAGCTGAATGACACCAATAGCGTTGTTATCACTCAGCAATACTTGGACCTCAAACTCAACGAGCTCCGACTTGCTCATGAATTTGCAGAGAAAAAGCAGGCTGTTAAAGAGGAGCAGGCTGAGATTAGACGTCAAATGCGTGAAGAGGCGAAGCTCGATCAGGAAAGAGAAAAAGCACTCAAAGAAGAAGAACGCTTTGCGAAGCTATTGGCAAAGGCCAAAGAGCAGGCGAATAGGGCTGCTGGAGAGAAATTAGCTCAGCTGAATGAACAAATTGCTCTCTTGGATGAAGAATTACGAGCGGCTCACGCACAAAGTGAAAGAGCATTATCGATGGCTCAACAGACGAAGTCCGGACATGTATACGTCATTTCTAACATCGGCTCTTTTGGGGAAAATGTTTACAAAATCGGTATGACACGAAGGCTAGAGCCATTGGATCGGGTCAAAGAGTTAGGTGATGCCAGTGTCCCCTTTGTATTTGATGTGCATGCGATGATTTACAGTGATGATGCTCCAGCTCTCGAGAGCCTACTGCATCGTTCATTCGATCATAAAAGGTTGAACCTCGTTAACAACCGGAAAGAGTTCTTTAGCGTAACCCTGAACGAAATACGAGAAGAGGTGTTAAGAGTTTCTCCCGATGCCGAGTTCGTTGTGACTGCAGAAGCCCGGGATTTTCGTGAGTCCAATAGCATACGAGAACAACGAAGAGAGCCTTCCCAAGTCGAGCAGGTGTTGGACGCTTTGCCTGCTGAAATTTGACGATATTGATTACTGCCTCAGTAGTTCACATTCGAGTAGATTACTTGCTGTTTCGTTTATTTCGTTTAATCTGATCTGACGACGTGAGTAACGTGCTGTAAAATCAGAAAAACAGGGGTTAATCCAATGGGCGCAGAAGTGGTATTCCTGCCGACTGCTGAAGACAGTGAGCAGGCTAAGGACTCCAGTCGGGTGCTGGCGCAGGCGTTGTCCAATTATTCCGATGATGATCGGGTTCGGATGACCATTCAAGGTAGCTCTGGCAGCAGCAACGAGCTGGTGCTGCCGGGCGACATTATGAACCTGATGCTTAATGTTCTGACACAGGTTTCTCAGGGTAATGCGATTAGCCTGGTGCCAATTCATCAAGAAGTCAGTACCCAGCAAGCGGCTGAGCTGCTGAGTATCAGTCGTCCCCACTTGGTAAAACTGCTTGAGCAGGGGGCGATTCCATTCCGCAAGGTTGGAAGTCATCGCCGGGTCAAGTTGACCGATGTGATGGATTACCGCAAGCAAGTGGACGAAGCTCGGGGAAAAGCGCTGGATGAGTTGGCAGAGCTATCTCAGGAATTAGGGCCGTACTTCTGATGGCTCTTTTTTCCGTGGTCCTGGATGCTTGCGTCATCTACCCACCGGCACAGAGAGATGTTCTGCTAAGTCTGGCCAAACGACGAATATTCAAAGCCTACTGGAGTGACAGGATTCACGATGAATGGATGCGTAACGTTCATCAGAATCAGGGCATATCAATGGATGGCCTGAAGCGAATTCGCGCGCTGATGGACAAGGCTGTTGATGATGCGCTGGTGACGGGGTTTGATGATTTGATTGAAGGATTGCAGCTCCCTGACGCAGATGATCGTCATGTCCTGGCTGCTGCTATTCATTGTGGTGCAAATGCCATCATTACCAGCAACTTGAAAGATTTCCCTGCTGAGTATTTAAAACGTTACGGAATAGATGCTATTCATCCTGACGACTTTATTGCTTATCAGATTGATATGGCTCCTGGAGCCTGTTGTGGGGCAATAAAGGAAATGCGTCAGCGTTTGAGGAAGCCTGCTCTCACGCCAGACGAATTTCTCACTGGATTGAGAAGCCGCCTACCTAAAAGTGCTGGAATGCTCAGTGAGTACAAAGAGCTGATTTAATTGTTACTGCTTATAAGCCTATCTATCATCCCTTCGTAAATGTATCGGCCAACCAAGCGTTGACACCAATTTGACACCATTTGAGGTTTTGGCACCGTTCTGACACTTGCATGATTGTGCGACTAACTGTCGCTAGAGCCTTGATTCAGCAGGAATAGTAATGGCCTCCCCACAGGGACTCGAACCCCGATCGTCCGCTTAGGAGGCGGATGCTCTATCCTGTTGAGCTATAGGGAGCGGAAGAGAGGGCGCGTATGGTACTGAATTCCAGCGCGCTTGGCCAACGGGCAAGAAGCTTTGTTGGTGTTTTTATGATCCTGTACGGTTTTGGTGTGACGCTTCCGGGGCGGCCTCCGGGATTGTGTCTGTGGCAGGCAGTGTGATGCTGAAGTGGTTATCGCGGTCAGCACTTTGGGCCGCGACGCTGCCGTGATGCAGTTGCACGATGGATTTGCAGATGGCCAGTCCCAGGCCGGTGCTTTCGTTGCCTGTGCTGCGGTGGCGTGATGGATCGGCGCGATAGAATCGTTCGAACAGGTGTTCAAGGTGCTGGCTGGGGATGGCGCTGCCGGGGTTACTGACGGTCAGTGTTACGCCGGTTGGGGTATTGGCCAGTGTGACGGTAATTCGGCTTTGCTCGGCGGTGTGGCGGATGGCGTTGGAGATCAGGTTGCTGATGGCTCGGCGCAGCATATTGCGGTCGCCTTGTACGTTGCGGGCTTCACCCTTCAAATGCAGCTCGATTGCACGTTCGTCGGCCAGCAGTTCAAAGAATTCAAACAGGTCTTCGACTTCTTCTTGCAGGTTTATCCGGCTGGTTTGCAGGGCTTGCTGGTGGTTATCGGCTTTGGCCAACCACAGCATGTCAGACACCATGCGGGCCAGCCGCTCCTGTTCTTCCAGGCTTGAATAAAGCAGCTCCTGATAACTGTTCAGGTCTCTGGGTTGCGCCAGCATCACTTGGGTTTGGGTAATGAGGTTGGTGAGTGGCGTGCGCAGTTCGTGGGCGATGTCGGCGGAGAAGTTGGACAGCCGTTCGAAGCCGTCTTCCAGTTGCGTCATCATGGTATTGAACGACTCAATTAACGGCACCAGTTCGCTGGGGCAATGCTCTGCCGACAGTCGCTGTTGCAATTGGCCGGGCTGAATCTGGCGAATGTAGTCGCCCACCTTGCGCAGCGGCGCGTGGCCCTGACGGATGCCCAGCCATACCGCGAGCAGTGTCAGCCCGCCCATGGCGGCGGCAATCAGCCACAACTGGTGGTTGAACCCATCCATAAAGTGGCGATGGAAGGCCAGGTCGGCGGCCAGTACCAGCTGGTAGTGATGGGCGTTTGGAGCTTGTCCGGTGCTGAGCGTGAGTACGGCGCCGCGATAATGCTGTTGGTCATGCTGCCATTGAATCAGGGTGTTGGCGTTGATGTGCTCGCTGCCCGGATGCTGCAAAACCCAATCGGGCAGGACAAAGTTGGGGCTGCTGTGCAGCAGGGTGCCATTGTCTCTTAGCTGCACCTTGATGCCGTGCTGGGCCTGCACTTGATCAAGCTGTTCCAGCAGTTCAGTTCGGCCGTGTTGGCTTTGGCTGCCAAGCAGTTCGGCGACCAGCGCCAGCTGCATGGCGTCCTGTTCTACGAAGTGGTCTCGAATGGATTGCTGCACCAGCATGACCAGGCTGATCAGGCCAATACCAATGGCCAGTGCCGCATACAGGGTAACGCGCCGTTGCAAGGACAGCGGTCGTTTACGGGAGCGGCTGCACAAAGGTTCAGTTGTCATCGTCGTCCAGCCGGTAGCCCATGCCGCGCACGGTATGGATCAGTTTGGGTTTAAACGGGTCGTCGATCTTGCGGCGCAGACGTCGGATGGCAACGTCGATGACGTTGGTGTCGCTGTCGAAGTTCATGTCCCACACCTGTGATGCGATCAATGACCGTGGCAGTACTTCGCCTTTACGACTGGCAAGCAGTTCCAGCAAGGTAAACTCGCGGTTGGTGAGGGAAATTTTCTGGCCAGCGCGAATGGCTTGCCGTTTGATGATGTCGATTTGCAGGTCGGCCACCGCCAATGATTCCTGTACCGGACGGTTGCCACGTCGCAGCAGGCTACGTACTCGCGCCAGCAATTCTGCAAACGCAAACGGCTTGACCAGGTAATCATCGGCACCCAGTTCCAGTCCTTTGACGCGGTCTTCTACCTGGTCCCGTGCGGTCAGAAACAGAATCGCGGTCTGGTTACCCGCCTCACGCAGTGACTGACAGATTTTCCAGCCGTCGACGTCCGGCAACATCACATCCAGCAGAATCAGATCGAACGTTTCAGTCATGGCCAGATGATGGCCGTCGAGGCCGTTACGCGCCAACACCACATTGAATCCGGCTTCGCTGAGGCCCTGGTGCAGGTAATCGCCAGTTTTGGTTTCGTCTTCTACGATCAATAGCCGCATAACGGTCTCCATGATGAGATTGCGATTGTAGCCGACCGGAGAGGGTCTGCGACATGACGTCAACATGACGATTTTGTCATCTTGAGGTCATCGGCAGGTCAGCTGTGTTTTTCGACAATGAGGCATTCATCAGGCGTCGTCGTTGGACGCATGGCTTCAAAGGAGAACGGAATGAGCAGTTGGCAGATGCCCGGATTGTCTCGTCGTCGATTTGTGCAGGGGCTGGTTGGTGGTGCTGCGCTGGCAGCGACCACGGCGAGTTATGGTGCCAAGGCAGATACACCTTCACACTTGTCTAACGGTAGTCAGGTTCTGAGCGGCAAGGTGTTTAACCTCGAAGTGTCAGAGACGCAGGTTAACTTCACTGGCACTCGTCGCACAGCGACTGTGATCAACGGTTCGCTTCCGGCGCCGACGCTGGTTTGGCAGGAAGGCGAGACGGTCACCATTCGTGTCACCAACAAACTCAGCGTGCCAACGTCGATTCATTGGCATGGCATTATTTTGCCGTATCAGATGGACGGTGTGCCGGGCATCAGCTTCAAGGGTATTGCTCCCGGTGAAACCTTCACTTACCGCTTCAAGGTCGAGCAAAGCGGCACCTACTGGTATCACTCCCATTCCGGTTTTCAGGAAATCACTGGCATGTACGGTGCCATTATCGTCAAGCCAAAAGCTGCCGACCCGATCAGTTACGACCGTGACATCCCACTGCTGCTGTCTGACTGGACCGATGATGACCCGATGGCGGTGTTTGGCAAGCTGAAGGCTCGTGCGGATTTCATGAATTACAGCCAGCCAACGGCGCCGGAGTTTTGGGCTGATGTGCGTCAGTACGGCCTGCAAGGGGCAATGAACAAGCGTCAGATGTGGAATGAGATGCGCATGAGCCCGACGGATCTGGCGGATACCTCATCGGCGGCCTTTACCTATTTGCTGAACGGCGTCACACCGGCCAGCAACTGGACTGGCGTGTTCAAGCCGGGTGAGAGGGTGCGTTTGCGCTGTATTAATGGTTCGTCAAACACCTTTTATGACGTGCGTATTCCGGGTCTGAAACTGACCGTGGTGGAAGCCGATGGTCAGCGGGTTGAGCCGGTTACGGTGGATGAATTCCGTTTTGGCCCGGGCCAAACCTACGATGTGATTGTGCAGCCGGCGGACCAGCCATACACCATCTTTGCCCAGAACATGGGGCGCAGTGGCTATGCGCGCGGCACGCTGGCTCCGGCATTGGGTATGGCTGCGCCTGTCCCTGCGATGGACAAGCCTGAATATCTGACGATGACCGATATGATGGGGGATATGGGCGGCATGCATTCCGGTATGGCGCATGGTGCTGATCATCATACGGGAATGAATCACGGTGCTATGAATCACGGTGCTAACAACCACGGAGACATGCATCATCAGGGCATCAAACAGCCTACTCATACCGTCAACCACGCCCGTTCAGAATATGGCTCAAGCGTCGATATGCGGGTCGATACCCCGCGTACCAATCTGGATGATCCGGGCATTGGTTTGCGCAATAACGGCCGCCGGGTACTGACTTTGGCGGATCTGCACACTCCGGGTGGTCCAATGGATCATCGCCTGCCGGAACGGGAAATCGAGCTGCACCTGACCGGCAATATGGAACGCTACAGCTGGTCGTTTGATGGTCTGGAATTTGGTGATTCCACTCCGGTGCATTTCCGTTATGGCGAGCGTCTGCGAGTGATTTTGCACAACGACACCATGATGACTCACCCAATGCACATGCACGGCATGTGGAGCGAACTGGAAAATGACCGTGGCGAGTTTCTGGCCCGGTTGCACACCATTCCGGTACAGCCTGCCCAGCGCATCAGTTTTCAGGTAACCGCTGATGCTCTTGGTCGTTGGGCCTGGCATTGCCACCTGTTATTCCACATGGACGCCGGTATGTTCCGGGAGGTAGTCGTATCATGAAACCGGCGATGAAAAAGACGCCGTTGATTGTGGCAGTGCTTTCGGTCATGAGCGCGACGGCCGGGCACGTGCTGGCGGATGACGCTGTGTCCATGGATCACTCTCAGATGAACCACAAAGGCATGGACCATGGTGATATGCAGATGGCTGCTCCGGCTATGGATCACTCTGGAATGGATCACTCCGGTATGAATCATTCGCAGATGAATCATTCTGCAATGGGCCACGAGGGAATGGGTCATGACAGCATGAACCATGGTGAGATGAACCATGATATGTCCGGTGTGCAAGGCGGCTCCGCACCGGCTAACGCCCGCGACCCACATGCGTATTCAGGTGGTTACACCCTGACATCGGGTCCGTATGCGATGGAAGGTCCTCGCCAGCTGGTACTGGCTGATGAGCACTGGTTTTCGTCGCTGTCGCTGGAACAGTTGGGTATCAGTCGCAGTGGTGCTGACACCAGTAAGGTTGTTGAAGGTGAATACTGGATTGGTACGACCTGGGATCGTCTGGCACTGAGCTTTGATATCGACCGATTGAATGGCGAGGCCGAAGCCGAGCTGGGCGGTTATTGGCGTCATGCTATCACCGCGTTCTGGAATACCCAGTTGGGCGTTAAGCATGAGCGGGGCGAAGACGATTCCCGCAACTGGGTCGGGGTGGGCTTTCAGGGGCTGGCGCCTTACTGGATTGAATCCGAAGCCATGCTGTTTGTTGGCGAACAGGGCGTAACCATGCTGGAGTTGAGCGCTGAATACGAGATCCTGCTGACCCAGCGCTGGATTATCGCCGTTGAAGCCGATGCCAATCTGGCGGGTAAGGATGATTCCGAAGGCGAGTTTGCCAGTGGGCTGGTATCTACCTCTGTGGCACCACGTTTACGGTATGAAATCAGCCGTCAGTTTGCGCCCTATGTGGGTGTGAAGCGCAGCCACTGGTACGGCGATTCGGCCGACTTGCAGGAATCTTCAGCCGAGACGGCTTGGCAAGCCGGTGTAAGAGTGTGGTTTTAAATCCGTCTTTGGCAGTAAAACACCGCGTTGGTACGGCCCGTTTGCAGCACAGACCTGCTGTAAGCGGGCTGCTACCATGTTGGTATGCCGCTGTTTATCTCATCATGGGGAGTTCTAATGAAAACACAGCAATCATTAACCCGGCCTGCCGTGGCTATGCTGGTTACTCTGTTTGGCGCGGTTGCAAGCCTGAGCAGTCATACTGCGTGGGCTCATGGAGATAGCCACAAGGGGCTGGAAGACGAGTGGTACATGAACATTGAAAGCGTTGAGGACCTGGAGTCTGATCACCATGACCACACTGAGTCGAAGTCGGCAGCGAAAGGCGCATCCGGGGATCATCACTCGCACGCCCAGCATTCGGAACAAACGCATCACCAGAATCACAAGCCTGACGGTTCGGGCAATCCGTCGTCAGAAGAGCCGCAATAAGCGTTTATTAACCCGCTGATCCATTCCCGGCCTCTGGTTCGGCGTTGGCCTGATGACGCTCTTCCCACTGGAAGTCGGCAATCAGTTTACGAATGTAGCGTTGGGCATTGGACGACACCCGTGAAAAGACAAACCCGGCGCGGGTGTTGCCATCGTTATCTATTATCAGGTGACGCACTTCCAGGCCACAATCCATATGGTGCTGCTCGTTGAAGCGGATGGTCGCAGCGGCAATCGGGTTCAGCGCTTGCAGCTCATTCTTCAGGTCGCCACTGAACAGCGCTTTAAAGCCGGATTCGGACAGGTCGAGTAAGCGCCCGCGGTGCTTGGGTACCACCAGCTCCGGGTCGGAGTGATCAACTTCCGGAATCTCAACCAACACCTTATGGGCGGTGGGAATATTCACCCGGTACGCGCCGCGGCGCTGAACATATTCCAACGAGCTGGGGAATTCGCCCCGGTAGCGGTCGGCATCTTTCATATAACGTAGGCGGCCATCGGCTTCGAAGCGGATTTGCACACCACGGCTTTCGCAAAACACACGAAAGCGTTTGCCCTGATGCAGTAACTGATTGCCTTCGGCGGGAATCAGGGCGCTCATAAAGAAGCTGCGGGATTTCAGGTCGACATCGGAAAATCGGGTACGAAACTGGGTACTTGAGCCATCAATCATAATCTCGACGTCTTTTTCCATCAGCACCAGCGCCCGCAATGCTCCGTAGATGTCGGCGGTGTTGGTTAACTGGCTGTTTGGCGTATCTGGCTCAAAAGAGGCCGAGGCGTGTCCCATGAAATGCTCCTGCGTGTGGTTCTTCAGGCGGAGATGTAGCCGCCGCCGGTTCCACCCAGCTGACTTTGTCCCTGCTTATTATAGAGAATAGTCGACTGTTGCTTTTTGCCACGCAGAATTTCCAGCCGTTGTTGAACCCGGCGGCGATTTTTCAAAACAATATCCGACAGCCGGGCCGACAAGGTCCGGTTGCGCTCGTACCAGGCGGCAAGTTGTTGCCACAGGGAGCGAATGTCGGCGTGGTGTTGAATGGTGGGATGCTGAAGAAAGGCTTCGGCCAATGGCAGTTGATGCTCGTTGAGCCATTGCAGCCGTTCGTTGGCCAGTTGGCTCAGGTGTTGAAGACTGGCCGATTTACGCCGCGCAGCGGCCTGCAAGGCTTCGGCGTTGGGGTGACGCAGCAGGGTGAGTTCATCGGTCAGACGATGATGCAACAAACGGGCGTGGGCCAGCTCGGCCAGAATCAATGCACGCAGTTGTCCCGTTTGTTGGTCGTTCAATGGCAGGTTTGGGGTCTTGGACATGGCAAGTTACCGAATCAGTTGAGGCCTCCCTCAAAGTCCAGCATTTTTCCTGCCAACCTGTCGTAATCGATTTTGTACTCACCGCTGTCGATGGCGCTGCGAATGCGTTCGACGGTGGCGTCATTGACTTCCGGCATTGAGCTGATTTCAGCTTCAATTTGCTGGATGGTTTTACCGCTGGCGCTCAGTTTTACCTGATCGCTGTAGCCACTGTCAGAGCTGCCCGCTTGTTTGGCGCTGTCGGCACTGGTTGCGTCGGTCGCATCGTTGCTCCGCGCTGTTGAACGAGTGCTGTTGTCCACACCGCCCGTAAGCTTGTTAATGTTCATGTTGAAGTCTCCAAACCATTGCATTGAATGTACCCCTGCTATGAGTGTATCGGCCAGCCCTTCACCGACTTTAGAAAATATTTTAAAAATTTTTGCCGATCGTTTATTTGCTGCTATCACGCGTGCAGGCAGGTATGTGAAGGTGAACTAACGCACTTCCACTTCACCCGGCCCAACAACGATTGCCGACACGACCTTTCCTGAACGCAAATTCCGTACCCGAAGCGATTTTCCCATGCGGCCGCTGCCCAGCGCCTCGGCCCGGGATTCAATCCTGATTGGCCCACGAACCACCAATACCCGGACGTGCTGACCGCGCTCGATCACCTGTGCAGGCCGCATCATATCGGGCGACAGCACCGTGCCCTGGCGCAGATTGCGACGGAACTCCATGTGCTCCAGCTGGTTGGCATCAAGCACATAGCCCTGGGTTAAATCGCCCAGATCCTGTTCGGCAAAATGAATGCTGGCGGCGTCGATTGGTTCGCCGGAGTTGACGGTACGCGTCAGAATTGCGACGGGTTGCATTACATGCAACTGCACAGCGACAAATTGTTGCCACCAGGGCGAACGGCACACCAGTTCGACGCCGTTACGACCCGGTTGGATGGGGCGTGTCAGTGAGGTTTCTACTTCTCCCTGACAAGTCGGTAACTGATAAGAAGCGCTGATGGAGGGCAGGCTGATGCTGGCCTGTGCGCTATCGCCGCCAATAGCCTGCCACTGCTTTAGCAAGGTCTGCTGCAACGTCTGTTGCCAGCCGGCGTGTGCCCAAACAGGCAGTGCCAACAGAAACAATACAAATATCCTACCCATGTTCCAGTTCTCTACTATGCTGATTAATGACTGAGTTGAAACGTCATGATTCTGGCGATTAACCAGCGTGAGTGAATGTCCCACAGTGGGTTTTGCAAGCGCTGTGCCGAATTACCTTTTGGGAGCTTTTTATGGCCGGTGTGTTAGATACGGTAAACCAGCGAACGCAACTGGTCGGTGAGAACCGACTGGAGTTGCTGTTGTTCCGCGTCAACGGGCGGCAGGTCTACGGCATCAACGTGTTCAAGGTGAAGGAGGTACTGCAATGTCCTCCCTTGACCGTATTACCTGGCAGCAACCCGGTGGTTCGTGGGGTCGCGCATATTCGTTCGGGCACCATTCCGATCATGGATATGAGCATGGCCACGGGCAACGCGGGTTTGACCGATTTGAAAAATGCCTTCGTCATCATTACCGAGTACAACGGTAAGACGCAGGGCTTTCTGGTTGGCGGTGTGGAGCGCATCGTCAATATGAACTGGGAAGAGATTCATCCACCACCGAAGGGTACGGGTAAAGAGCATTACCTCACCGCGGTAACCCGCGTTGAGAAGGCGCTGGTGGAAATCATTGATGTGGAGAAGATCCTCGCTGAGGTATCGCCAATCAACGAAGAAATCAGTGCAGGCGTTGTGACTGAGTCCGTGCAGGAACGGGCCAGACAAAAACGCGTGCTTATTGTGGACGACTCCAAGATTGCGCGTAAGCAGATTACCCGCTGTCTGGAGAACATTGGCGTCGAAGTGGTGTCTTTGAATGATGGGCGCCAGGCCTGGGAACATCTTTATGACATGGTGGAAGAGGGGCAGTCGCCCCAGGAAACCTACATGATGATGATCTCGGATATCGAAATGCCGGAAATGGACGGCTACACGCTGGTCACCCGCATTCGGTCCGACTCCCGTATGAGCGGTTTTTACGTGGTGTTGCACTCCTCACTCAGTGGGGTATTCAATAAAGCCATGGTCGAGAAGGTGGGGGCAGATGACTTCATCGCCAAATTCGACCCGGACGTATTGGCAGCCCAGGTAACCGGTCGCGTGGAAGCGGGCGCATGACAAGGACTACCGTGTGTTAGAAAAACGGCCAGGGACGGCGATTCAGGCACCAGGGACGGTGAGGATTGTCAGCGGCAATGAGGTTCGAAACAGAGTATGACACTGCAGATTACAGCGGATGAGTACAGGCAGTTCAGAGAGATGCTTGAAAGCAGTAGTGGCATCATGCTGGGCGAGGGCAAGGAGTACCTGATTGCCAGTCGCCTGCGCCGTTTGCTGGACTCCCAGGGCCTGAAAACCATCAATGACTTGTTGCGCAAGCTGTCGCTTGATCGGGCACTGCAAGAGCAGGTGATTGATGCCATGACCACCAACGAGACACTGTGGTTTCGGGATGAGCATCCCTACCGGGTGTTTCGGGAGCGACTGCTGCCTGAGCTGGCAGAAGCGCGTCGGCCGCTGAAAATCTGGTCGGCGGCGTGTTCGACCGGTCAGGAGCCCTATTCACTCAGCATCGAGATTGAAGAATTTCGCAAGTTGTATCCGGGTAAGTTGGCCTCTGGTGAGCGCATCCTGGCTACGGATATTTCTCCCAGCTCGCTGGCGGCAGCCAAGCAGGGGGTGTATCAGCAGTTGGCCATTCGTCGTGGTATGAGCGACAAGCACCTGAAATCCTATTTTCATCCACGTGATGGAGATTGCTGGCAGATTGACGAAAAGATCAAATCGCGGGTGGATTTCCGTTCGCAAAACCTGCAACAGAACTTCAGTGCGCTGGGCAAGTTTGACGTGATTTTCTGCCGCAATGTATTGATCTATTTCTCTGGTGATCTGAAATACGACATTCTGCGGCGCATGCATGGCTTGCTGAACCCGGGCGGGTATCTGGTGCTGGGTGCTTCGGAAAGTATGAATAACCTGGGCGAGTACTTCGATATGGTGCAGTGTCACCCGGGGATTATTTACCGGGCGCGATAAGGGTCTGGTGTGCCGTCAATCGTGGCGGCACTTTCAATCGGCATTTTCAGTCCCGCCGGCAATTGGCGGCAAATTCAGCTGGCGATAAAGTCCTTCCAGGCCAGCAACAAATCCAGAAAATCGTCCAAACCACAGCCGGCTTGCTGGTCGGATTCCTGCAAGCTCAGTTGTTCTTCTTCCAGATTGATATCTTCATCGTGCATGACCTCGTGAGCCAGTACTTCGGCTTCGTGCTGGGTCAGTTGCAGGATGGTTTCCTTGCCTTGCCAGCGGTAATCACGCAGGCCGCCATCGAGCAGCAGTTCGACGGTGGTGATCAGCGCCCGCAGATGTTTCAGGTCGTCGCCAATTTCATCGGTCAGCCAACGGCCCAGCAGCAGTTGTTCATCGTCCAGGCGGGCAACAGGCTTGTGGCCTTCAAACCAGAATTCGTAGTCCAAAGTGGGCTCCGGTAGCAGCAGAAAATCGGGGCGGGAGTATAGCGTGAGGAAGGCGAGTGAGGGCAGCCCTCACTCGCAAAAGGCAGGGCTTATTCGGCTGTGCTGTCGCTGTGGTTGTCAGCGTTGTCCAGCGCCAGTGGCCAACCACCCAGGTCCTTGTAGCGGTTCACAATAAAGCAGAACAGCTCAGCGGTTTTGTAGGTGTCGTAGGCGGCACTGTGGGCAGCATCATTATCGAAGTCGATACCGGCGGTAATGCAGCTTTTTGCCAGCACGGTCTGGCCCAGAGAAATGGCTGCAATCGAGGCGGTATCAAACGACGAAAACGGGTGGAACGGGTCGCGCTTGATGTCGCAACGGTCCACAGCCGCTTTCAGGAACGCATGGTCGAAATGGGCGTTGTGGCCCACCAATACGGCGCGGTTACAACCGTATTGTTTGATCTCGCGGCGCACGGTCTGGAACATGCTGCTGAGCACGTCGATTTCAAATTCGGCATCGCGTTCCGGGTCAAACGGATCAATGCCAGTGAAATCCAGCGCTTCCTTTTCGAGGTTGGCGCCGTCGAAAGGATGCACATTGGCTTCCAGGGTTTGATCCGGGTGCAGATAGCCGTCGTCGTCCATCCGCAGGGTTACCATGGCAATTTCCAGCAGCGCGTCGGTGTCCGGGTTGAAACCGCCGGTTTCTACATCCACTACCACCGGCAGGAAGCCGCGGAAGCGTTGTGCCATCAGGCTCTTGTCCTGCTTATCGCCGTTCGTTGCGTCAGTCATCATCAATCCTTAATTCAGCCGTTGGCCAGTTTCCAGCGCAGGGTATCGCCTGCACGCAGAGGAACAATCACGTCGTTGCCAAATTCCATTTCCGCCGGTACCTGCCAGTCTTCCTTCACCAGGGTGATGGTGTCGCTGTTGCGTGGCAAGCCGTAGAAGTCCGGGCCGAAGTGGCTGGCAAAACCTTCCAGTTTGTCGAGTGCGCCCAGGTCTTCGAAAATCTCGGCGTACAGTTCAATGGCAGCGTACGCGGTGTAGCAGCCAGCGCAACCACAGGCGCTTTCTTTGGCACCTTTGGCGTGAGGTGCGCTGTCGGTGCCGAGGAAGAATTTGCCGTTGCCGGAGGTCGCCGCTTCCTGCAAGGCCGCCTGATGGATGTTGCGTTTGAGGATTGGCAGGCAGTAGAAGTGTGGCTTGATACCGCCAACCAGCATGTGGTTACGGTTGTAGGCCAAATGCTGAACAGTGATGGTAGCAGCGACGTTGGCATTCTGGCTGTTGACGAAGTCGGCGGCATCTTTGGTGGTGATGTGCTCGACGACCAGTTTCAGGTCGTTATGACGGGAAACCAGCGGTGCCAGAATGGTGTCCAGGAACTCTTTTTCGCGGTCAAAAATATCCACATGGTTGTGGGTCACTTCTCCGTGTACCAGCAACTTCATGTTGTTTTCAGACAGGGCGGCGGCCAGTTCGTCCAGTTTGCCAAGGTCGGTCACGCCGGAATCTGAGTTGGTGGTAGCACCCGCCGGGTACAGTTTTACCGCTTGAACGCGGCCAGTGGCGGCGGCTTCAGCAATCATTTCCGGGGTGGTGTTGTCGGTCAGATACAGCACCATCAGCGGGTCAAAGGAGGTGTTGCCGGCCTGCGCCAGAATGCGCTCGCGGTAGGCCAGCGCCTGCTCGGCGTTCATTACCGGTGGCTGCAGGTTTGGCATGATGATCGCGCGCTGCATCACTCGGGCGGTGGCGGGTACCGTATGTTCCAGTACCTGACCGTCCCGCACGTGCAGGTGCCAGTCGTCCGGGCGAGTGATAGTAAGGCGATCAGTCATTGGGAATTCCTTCGTCGTGGTGATCGTGCCTGTTAGCGGGCAGCCGGAATGGTCCGAGTGCCACTAAAGACACCGATTCAGAATTTGAATGGTAAAAATTGGCCGCCATTGTAGCGCAACAGCGGCTTTGCTGCTTGGCTTTGTCGTGGGACTTACGCGTCGGCCATGAAAAGTCTGGCCGAAAGTATTCAAGCCAATTGGACGTCGGCCGATAACCTCGTTAAGCCATCCATGTTTTTGCCGTCAGGCACAGGTTGCAATGATTCCATGATTCGCCCAACGCGCCATTCTTCTGCCAATGGCCGTACCGATGCCAGCGCCTCGCGTCGTGCATCTAAAACGGCCCTGAAGACTCGACCTGCCAAGCGCTGGTTGAGGCTTCTGTGCATGGCTGGATTGTGTGGTTCGGCATTCTGGAGCAGTGCCGGACAAACGCCGCGGCCCTTGGAATATGGGCTCAAGATCGATAACACCAGCTGGATGGTGTATGGCTCTGTGTTCGAGTGCAAATTTGAACAGCCGATCCCGGGCTACGGGGCGGGCATTTTTGTCAAAAAAGCCGGTGAAGACATCAGTTTTCATCTGACCAGCACCAAAAACATCATGGACTACAGCAAGGCTCAGGTGGCGCTGTTACCACCACCGTGGCGTCCGTCGGAGCGCACCGAGAATCTCGGGTCGGCGGACATTCGCCGCGAAGGCCCACTGCTGGCGCTGGATTCCCGCCGCAGTAACGTGTTTATGCACGGCTTGCTGGAAGGCAAGCGGCCGACCATCAGCCATCACACGTACTACGACGACAACCGTTACGTGCGGGTGTATCTATCGAGCGTTACCTTTCAGGACTTTTACCCGATCTTTATGGATTGCGTGGCCCAGCTGCTGCCAATGAACTTTGATCAGGTGTCGCGCCGCAAGGTGTTCTTCAAAAGTGGTGAAGACAAAATCGACGCGGCGGATGTGAAAGTGCTGGATCAGATTATTTATTACGTCAAACACGATCCCAGAGTGAAAGCCATTTATCTGGATGGCCACTCGGACAGTGTCGGCCGCCGCTACGACAACCGGCAAATGTCCAAACGTCGGGTGGAAGATGTACAGCAGTACATGCTTGATGAAGACGTTGATCCGGCCATGATCACCACCCGTTTTCATGGCGACCGTTATCCGGTGGCCAGTAACGGCAGTGCCAACGGTCGGGCGCAAAACCGCCGTGTGACCATTCGCCTGGAAATGGACGAAGACATGCCGATACCGGATGACTTGCTGTTTATTTCCACTGGGCCATTGCGTTAACGGCCGCTCAAGTTTCTTAAATCCGCACCCCGTAAAACTTAAACCCGCAGAATACAGGATGGGCACAAGTGGCCATTCTGTATTCTGCAATGGGTTACTCCATCGTTTCTGCTTCTGCCTGTTGGGCAGTTGATTCCTGCAAGGTGCGGTACAGCACGATGTCTTCAATGGTCAGCACCGGCATATTGCGGGCCTTGCCAAAAGCGATGATTTCCGGCGTTTTGGCCATGGTACCGTCTTCGTTGGTGACTTCGCACAACACACCGGCAGGGCTCAGACCTGCCAGCTTCATCAGGTCGATGGTGCCTTCGGTGTGGCCACGACGTTCCAGTACGCCACCGGCGCGGGCGCGCAGCGGGAAAACGTGCCCCGGGCGGGCCAGGTCGTCGGCCACAGCGTCTGGCGCACACGCCGTTTTGATGGTGGTGACCCGGTCGGCGGCAGAAACTCCGGTGGTGACGCCGCGCTTGGCTTCAATGGATACCGTAAACGCTGTTTGGTTAGCGCTTTCGTTGTTGGTCACCATCGGTGCCAGCTGCAGTTTTTCGGCGGTGTCGTGTGGCAAGCACAGGCACACAATGCCGCTGCATTCCCGAATCATCAGCGCCATCTGGGCGTTGGTCAGGTGGTCTACCGAGTAGATCAGGTCGCCTTCGTTTTCGCGGTCTTCGTCATCCAATACCAGTACGCCTTCGCCTTTGCGGAGGGCAGCCAGTGCCTGTTCAACACGTTGGACAGGGGTGCCGAATTCGTTCAGCAGTGAGTGTTCGCTGGTAGGGGCCAGTGTGCCGTTCAAGGCATTTTCAACAACGGAATTTGAGCTGTTCTGATTCATGGTAATACTCCAGAAGAAATCATGAATCAGGGCTGATACGGGAGGGCCAGGCGCAAGGGAGCCGCGTCCGGCAAACAACAGACGGCCGACTACCAGCCGTTAGACGGCAGAGCAGACGGTTTTTGAGTGTCGCTTATCCTCTTTCATCCGGACTATGACCGTCGGCTCTGGCATTTGACCAGATCTGCTTGACCCTTTAACCGGCTGTTGACGGCCGATTAAAGGCGCTCGTGGGCTTGTTGCTATCAGGACTGTGTTGTCTTGATGGGCAACCTACCACCGGTGGGGAATTTCACCCCGCCCTGAGAATAAAACGGCTGTTTGAAAACAACCGCAGTCGAAGCATAGAAAAAACCGTTTGGCGCGGTCAAGCCTCTGCGGTGGAACAAGCTGGTTCACGGCGTCACTCGCGCAGAGCCATGCAGGATGAAATAGATATCCGCTTCAATCCCACCAGAAGCTGACCCAGTCACTGTTGCCCTGATCGTCTACCAGCATCAGCTGTTGTTTGCCCGGTCGTTGCAGTTGGATGTTCAGGGTTTGCTCGGCCCCCGTGCTGGCGACAAATTGGCCGTTCAGAAACCAGTGTCGAGCACCTAATCCACCTTGGCTGCCCAAGGTCATTTCGGGCGAGCGTTGAGCATTGACCGCCAACAGGTGACTGTCGGGTTCTGCGCCGATGATTTGCAGCGGCTGTTCTATGGCGACCTGGGATTTGCAGTCGTCGGCCAGCGCTGGAATCTGGTTCTGGTAGCGGTGTTTGCGGTTTACCCAGGGCTCCAGCATCAGTGGCCACAGCGCCAGTTTGACACTGCTGGCGCGGGGGCCGCCACAGCCCGGCTGAATCAGCTTGCCGTCGGCGTTCAGGCTCACGATCATTGGGTTCTGGGTGTAGGGGCGATGGGCGTCGGGCAGGGTAGGCGGTACCTGACCACGAACAATCCAACCTTGTCGGGTTTGATGGCAGGAGGCTTGGTCGGTCTCGCTTTGACGTCGTCCTAGTGGCCAGCAGACGGTGGCTTGTTCAACGTCGGCGGGTGCCGCAGGCCAGCCGGGTTGTCGGTCGACCATGCGGAAAACCTGTTCCAGCAGTGGCAATGCCGTTACGCCGCCAAAGTACCCCGGTGATGGGGTGCCATCCGGTCGGCCAAGCCAGACGCCAATGGTGTACTTTTCAGAAACACCGATGGCCCAGGCGTCACGAAAGCCATAACTGGTGCCGGTTTTCCAGCCGAACGGGCGATTCACGGCGACGTCGATGCTGCGGGTTCGAGAGGGCAGCGGGTTGTGTATCAGCTCGGCGGTAACCCAGGCGGCTTCAGGGGACAGCAGCCAATGGCTGGCCGGAGTCTGAGCTGATGTTTGTGTTTGGTGTTGGTGTTTAAGTCGCTGCTGAGACGGTAGCAGGTATTGAATGGGTTGGGTTTGCCCCTGATTCATCAAGCCGTGATAGAGCATCACCAGATCTTCCAGACGCACACCGCCACCGCCCAGTGCCAACGACAGGTTGGCTTTGCCGTCACCGGGAATACGGTAATTGGCACCTGCGTTACGAATGGCGGTGTGAAACACCTGGCTACCCAGTTGTTCCAACACTTGCACCGCTGGCAGATTCAATGACTGATGCAGCGCCTGACGCGGGGTGACTGGGCCAAAGAAGCCGTTGGAAAAGTTACCGGGTTGGTAATCTTCTCTCAGCCTTGGTACATCGCTGAGCAGGCTGGCTCCGTGAATGATGCCACGGTCCAGTGCCAGGCCGTAGATAAACGGCTTCATGGTTGAGCCGGGAGAGCGGACGGCGGTCACCATATCCACATGCCCCCAACGTGCCGCATTGCCAAAATCGGCGGTGCCAGCGTAGGCCGCTACCTGATTGGTGCTGTTTTCCAACACCAGCACGGCTCCGGAATGATGGTCTGGCAGTGGCTGAACATAGCGCTTCAGCAGGTCGGCCACTTCCATTTGCACGTCGAGGTCGAGGCTGGTTTGAATAACCGCCTGCTGGGGCTGTTGCTGCACCAAACGTCTGGCCAGCAATGGCGCGTGCTGAGGGACGCCGGGCTTGAGTGCCAGCACCGGCTCCATCAAGGCCAGTTCGGCTTCCTGAGCGGTAATTATGCCGTTACCTGACAGCCGTTTTATGACCTTGTCGCGGGCGGCCTTGGCCCGCTGCGGGTGACGGTCGGGGCGTAAGCGTGAGGGTGCCTGAGGCAATACGGCCAGTAATGCGGATTCTGCCAACGACAGCTCAGCTGCGGATTTATCGAGGTAGGTTTGCGCCGCCGCTTCGACCCCTTCAATCACGCCGCCCATTGGCGCGTAGTTCAGATACAAGTCGAGAATCTGTGACTTGCTCAAATGCCATTCCAGCTGCAGGGCGCGGGCCATTTGTCGGGCTTTGCCCGCCAGTGTGCGCGGGTGTGGATAAAGAATTCGGGCCACTTGCATGGTGATGGTGGAACCACCGGAAACCACACAGTCGCAGCGCCAGTTTTGCCAGGCCGCGCGCATCAGCGCCAGTGGATTAACCCCCGGATGATAGTAGAACCACTGGTCTTCGTAACTCAGCAAGGCCTGTTGATAACGCTGGTCTACCTGGGCGTGGCTGGTGGGATAGCGCCACACGCCTTGTTGATCGGGGAAAGCACGCAGCATGCGGCCGTAGCGGTCGGTCACGACTTGTGCGAAGTCCTGGGCAAGGTCTTGCAGGTTGTTTGGTTGTCGTTGTGAGTTGGCTTGATTGGCACTGTCCATTACGGCCTGTACCCGTGGCCCGACCGGATAACAGCGGTCGAGAACCCACAGGCTGACCATGATCGCCATGAGGCCAATACACGCCGTCTTTACCCACAGTCTGCGCCACAGAATGCGGCATACATGGGCGACTCTGCGGCCAGAGCGTTGACCCAGATGCCTGCCGATGGCAGTCAAACGACTATTGGCTAACGTGTGTATCGCGGTCGGGATGGCACGTTTCAGTGCCTCCAGCCGATTGCGCCAGCGACGGCGCTTGAGCCGGCTCAAGGCTCAATCACCATCGTTTGGGTGCTGATGCCGATGGCACGGGCTTCCGGGTCGTACATGTCTTCCAGCAGTGGTCCCGGAATACGGTACTGCCCCGGCGTGACGGCACGGGCAACGTAGTACAGGCGGGCGCGGTCCCGGCCGTTGTCGTAGCGGCTGCCAGTGGCCAGTGCGGCAACAAAGCGGTCATCGCGGAATTCCCGGTGCAGCAATGGGCTGTCGGCTTTCCATTCACTGATCGGCGTGCTGTCGATCACTACCTTGTCTATTGCACCGGCCGAACCGTTGGCCAGGTTTTCATTTTCCAGCTCCAATCCTGCCGGGAGCAGGTCCACGGCCATCAGGTCCGGGCGGTATTTCTTGCTGCTTACTTGCAGCTCTACCAATACCCGATCTCCGGTTTTCAGCGTCAGCTGGTCATTGTCGAACGCCAGTGGTGTGCCGTCTGGTTTGAAATAACGACGCTGGATGGTAACGCCGCCCTGATTCACCGGAGCGTTATTTTGCAGGTAGCCCTGCACCATAAACTCGGCACTGACTGACTCTTCACCGGTATTGGTGACGGCTGGCAACCAACCCAGCTGTTGGCTGTTAAGTGGCATTCGTTGCTGCCTGCTGCCACTCAGAATATCCGGCTGGTAGGCACCAGAGTCGATTACGGCTTGTGGCAGTTGTTGCATGGTCATGCTGACTTGCCATGGCGTCCCGTTCTGATCCTGCTGGTTGGAGGCTTGCAGCAGTTGGATACGTTCCTGAGTGCTTAACCAACGGCGATTGCGCAGGTCGGCCTCCAGTTCAAACAGCAGGTCGTCCCGCCATGCGGTCGCGGTTTTCGCCTGCCCCAACAGATTAACGATGGCGGCCTTGTCGCGCAGCGGTGAACCGTAGTCGCCAAGGTAGCGTTGGCTGCGTTGGTGTTGCTGGGCGGTTTGCAGCAGCTCATCGGCTTTGCGTTGATCCCCCATCAAACGCGCGGCTTCGGCCAGTTGCACCAGTGACAACGGCGTTGCGGAATCCGGCGCACCGGACGCCAGTTTGCGAATATCTGCCAGAGTGACCTGACGATGGCGCGCTAACACATAGGCTGAGTAGCTGCGGTAAGCGAAGCGGTAGCTGTCGCGGTCGTCGCTCCAGCGTTCACGATTGTCGGCACGGCCACGAACGTATTTCTGCATCCGCTGAATCGCACGTTCCAACACGTAGTTGTTGATGGGATAGCCTTGCTCGCGGGCATCGGTGAGGAAGTCGGCGGCGTAGGCGGTCAGCCAGTGCTGTTCGTAGTCATCCGACAACGACCACAGCGTAAAGCCACCGTTAGACAGCTGGCGTTTGTAGATTCGGTTAAGGCCGTCTGTCAGCGCCTGTTCACGCTTGAACTGGCGATTGCGGCGCTGGTTAAGGTCATCGATTTGCTGTTGCGGCACAAACAACCAGGGCCAGCTGCTGGATACCGATTGCTCCAGACAGCCATACGGATAATGCAGCAGTTCGTCGAGCTGGTGGGCCGGGTTGAGGTTCACACGGCTGTCCAGAATCAGCTCGCCCTTGAGGCCGGCGGGTGCCAATTGGGCAAATTCGTCGGCATCCATGGTCAGGCTCTCGCCAGCACTCAAACGGTCGCGGTAACGCTGGGTCACTGCTGCCAGCGTTGGCCGACTGACCAGTTGCCAATGACGATCCACCGGGTAGTCGTCGATGCCATCGACCGTAACGTGGAAGTCGATATGGCCTAGTGAGCCCTTGGCTGGCAACGTCGCAGTAAACGGCAGAGTAACCGTGGTTTTCTGTTGCTGTGCCAGCTCGATGGTGCGGTTAACGGCGTCAAACTCTACTGGGCCAGAGGCCTTGGCTTGCAGCGTCAGCGTGGCGGTCTTTCCGCTCAGGTTGGTCAGGTCGAGGGCAATATGGGATTGGTCATTGATGCCCGCAAAACGTGGCAGCGACATCTGGGTAACCAGTGGTGCTGCAATGGTGACTTCGGCATCGGCATGGCCAACCCGCTGGCTGTCGAACGCGACGGCCATCAGTCGTACCCGGCCGTTGAAGTCGGGCAGCGCCAATGGAATCGAGGCTTTGCCGTTAACCACGTTTACGCGGCCGGAGTACAGCGACACAATTTGCACCTGTGAACGGGCCATATCACCACCGCGCGCCATGGCGGCGTCACCACCAAATTTGAGGGTGGCGGGTTTGCTGTTATTGAAGTCGATCAGCTGGTGGTACAGGTCGTATTGGTCGGCCTGATAACGACGCGGAGCAAAAAAGAAATCGAATGGCTGCGGGGTTTCAAAGCCGGATACCGACAACACGCCCACATCGACGGCTGCGAGGGTAACCCAGGCGGAAGACACCGCTTTGCCACTGCTGTCTGTGACCGCCAGATCGACATTCACGGTGCGGTTTGGCAGCCACTTTTCCGGGGCATTCAAATTGATTTCCAGAGTGCGGTCAGTTCGATCCAGTGGCAGGTGAATCAGGCCCACCGCCCGGGTTGGGGTGATGCGCTGCTGGTTGTCTGATGGTTGCAGATACAACACGCTGGCGTAGAGGTTGTGCTGGGTCCAGCGTGGGTCAATGGGAATGTCGACCGTACCACCGGTTTTCGGCAAGCTGACCCGTTTGAAGAATTTCAGGTCGTCGCCTTCAACCATCACCAGCGCGTCGTAACTGGCTTGTGGCAGTTGCTCGATGGCGGCCGGTGGCGTGATGTTCAGCACCGCGACGTCGTTGCTGCGGTAGCCTTTTTTATCCCATGCCAGAGTCACTTGTTGTGGCTGGGCAGAATCGGATTCAGACCCGGAGCGCCACCAGTAGGATCGGTCGCCAGCCTTGAAGGGCACCATGGCTTGCAGGCCGGTGTCCGGGTCGGTAAGCAGCAACTGGTATTCGCCCCAGCCCACCGGCACTTGCAGTCGCAGTGGCGCTTTGCTGTTGAGGTCGACGGTCATCGACAGCTCTTTCACCGACTGCTCTTCGCGTTCGTCGTACCAGCCCCGGGAGCTGCTGTAGCGCCAGTGATATCGCGGCGTGACGTTCATCAGGCTGACGTTGACAGAGGTGCGGTCGAACAGCTGTTCGGTTCCGTCGGTCAGGACGATATCGAAATCGGCCAAACCGTCTTGTGGGGCATGGTCTGTGAAAGCCGGTTTGATGCCCAGCAGCTGATTGCCTGGCAGCCAGACTTCTTTGGTGCGGCGAATGACCGGACGGCCACCGGATTCAAACAGGCTACCCGTCAGTTCGACGGCCATGGGAATGGTCGCTTGTGGCCACTGGTTTTCGACGCTGACGGTAGCCTTGCCTTGTTCATCCATCGCCAGCTCTTGTTGGCTGTGGCTATTCCATTGGCGCTGGTTGGTGTTACCAAACCAGTAGTCTTTCCAGCCTTCAAACGGGTGCGGTTCCGGCCGTACGGCAACGCTGACGTCGAGGCGATTTCCGGCCGCCGGAGCGCCGTACAAATATTCCCCCAACACTGGAATTTTCAGGTCGTCTGCTCCGGTGTGACGGTTGCTTGCTTCGGCTGTACCGGAGGTTGGCCCAGCGGGTCGCCAGCTTAACTTCATGCGCTCAGGCATAAAGTCTTCCACTTTAAAGCGATAGGTCGCGGTTGAGCGGTCGGGCAGGTCGACTTCGACTCGCCAGGTGCCGGTCATGGCGCCATCGGCAATGGCGTATTGCCACTCGTAATAGCCGTCAGCCTGCGGTTTCAGGCTGATTTCAGTGGCCTTCTGGGCGTCCGGGCGAATGATGTCGGCGCGCAATGGCACAGCTTTGACCGGCTGACCATCGTCGCCACGCAGCAGTGCGGAAAATTGGGCGGTTTCGCCGCCGCGGTACAGATCTCTTGGGGCATAGATAAACAGGTTCTGCACCCGGTATGGACGCTGGCTGTAATGAAACGCCGACAGGTCCAGCGCGGTGGTGTTCAGTGGCAGGATGCTGACGGATTCGTCTGTACGAACAATCAGAATGTCTTGTGAATTCAGGCGACTGCGAAGGTGAAAGCGACCTTCCTTGTCGGTGCTGCCAATGTCTGTACGACTGCCGTTACCTGTCATGCGTTCGATGCGGGCACCGGCGACGGCTTTGGTCGTTGCCAGGCTTTGTACAAACAGCTCGGCCCCGTGATCGTATTGGCGCAAATGCAGGCCCAGATCGGTAACGGTAAACCAGGTTGTAGGGTGCTCGTATTCGAAGTTGGCGGGCTGATCCATGACGGCCACGTACATGCCCGGCAGCTGCAATTCCTTGATGTGGTTGATTGGCAGATTGACCTGACGGCGGCGGTTGTCATCGCTGGTTAATTCAAAGCGGCCCTCGTACGCCAGTTCGGCGTGTTTGCTGACGGTTTGCAGGTAGTAGTTGCTGGAACGGGTGCCATTGCCAAGCAGGTCGAGTACCGAAGCAATTTGATTGTCGTTAACCCGCATAAAGGTGACGTTGGCTTCTTTGATGTTGCGAGTAATGACCGGCAAGCCCTGTTCACTGCCCGGTACCAGCACATGGCCGTCACTGGCGAACGACAGTACCGGTGGAGCGGCGGCGGTCGTCACGGTATCGGCATACGACTGGCCCAGTTGTTTGCCAGATGCTGCCATCAGGCCGGGGCTGACATTAATTTTATAAGTAGTTTCCGGAACTGCACCGGTCATAAATAGTGACTTGCCGTCCTCGGAAAACAGCCAGCCAATACCGCCACTGGCGCGTTGATTGTTCACTCGGATGAAATCGGTCAGGTCGCGGCTGCGATCCAGCGGCGCTGAAAAGCGGATTTCCACCGTGCTACCGCCATCGAAGGTGGCTTCCCGAATAGCACCGATGGTCAGCTCAATATTGGCGTAGCGGTCGGCGTCATCCAGTGGAGCTATCTGGCTGCTGCTTTCGCCATTGGTTTCCGGGCTGTCGTTGTGAGTAGCCGGTTCGCTGTTGGTGGATTCCGTTGTGGACGCCTGGACGGACTGAGCACTGGACGCTTCAGCGTTGTTCGACGTTGTCGGTGCTGACGCTTCCTCGCCACAACCGCTGAGGGCCAACAATAAGGAAACAGTAACAAGTAGCTGTGGGAAGCCTGGCATTGTCGCCCTCCTGGCGTACCTGAGATGCTTCGTCGAATAACCGCCGAAGCCACAAAGAAGAATTTGAAGGGCGACGATTATAGCGACTGAAATAAATTCGGCCGGAAGTGCTGCATGTTTTTGGTTGATATTTGCATTAAAAATAACTGGTCAAATCACAACCTTTGGTAGGTGTTGTGTGGGATATAATTCGATCATTTATGCCGCAATCCGAATTTAATTCGTCAAAATCTGGCTAAATGATCAATTCATTTAATAGTCATGGCTGGATAAAAGGGCAGCATCTCGTTAGAATGCTGCCCTTTTTCTTAGGCCGTTCCCGTCTGGTGCGGCGCCTGTTGGTGGTTTCTTCCACAGGCAGAATTCATCTGGAGAATTTCATGTCAGACATCAAAAAAGTGGTGCTGGCCTATTCTGGCGGTCTGGACACGTCCGTAATCGCCAAGTGGCTGCAAACCGAATACAACTGCGAAGTGGTAACTTTCACTGCCGACCTGGGTCAGGGTGAAGAAGTTGAACCTGCACGCGCCAAGGCTGAAGCCCTGGGCATCAAGGAAATCTACATTGATGACCTGCGTGAAGAATTCGCTCGTGATTTCGTATTCCCGATGTTCCGCGCCAACACCATCTACGAAGGTGAGTACCTGCTGGGTACCTCTATCGCGCGTCCACTGATCTCCAAGCGTCTGATCGAAATCGCCAACGAAACCGGTGCCGATGCCATTGCTCACGGTGCGACTGGTAAAGGTAACGACCAGGTTCGTTTCGAACTGGGTGCCTACGCGCTGAAGCCAGGCGTAAAAGTGATCGCGCCATGGCGTGAGTGGGATCTGAACTCCCGCGAAAAACTGATGGCCTACTGTGATGAGCACAACATCCACGTAGAGAAGAAGAAAGGCAAGAAGTCTCCATACTCCATGGATGCCAACCTGCTGCACATCTCCTACGAAGGCGACCTGATCGAAGATCCATGGGCAGAGCCAGAAGAAGACATGTGGCTGTGGTCTGTTTCTCCAGAGAATGCTCCGGACGAAGCAACCTACATCACTTTGAGCTTCAAAAACGGTGACGCGTACGCCATCGACGGTGTTGAGAAGTCTCCAGCCACCATCATGGAAGAGCTGAACAAGCTGGCGGGCGCCAACGGTATCGGTCGTACCGACATCGTTGAAAACCGTTACGTGGGTATGAAAGCTCGCGGCTGCTACGAAACCCCAGCGGGTACCGTACTGCTGAAAGCACACCGTGCGATTGAGTCCATCACTCTGGACCGCGAAGCGGCTCACCTGAAAGACTCCCTGATGCCTAAGTACGCCGAGTTGATCTACAACGGCTACTGGTGGTCTCCAGAGCGTCAGATGCTGCAAGCGGCCATCGACGAAACCCAGAAAGTGGTTAACGGCGACGTACGTCTGAAACTGTACAAAGGCAACGTGATCGTTGTTGGCCGTCAGTCAGAAGACAGCCTGTTCGACGAGGCCATCGCGACCTTCGAAGACGATGCTGGCGCATACGACCAAAAAGATGCAGAAGGCTTCATCAAGCTGAACGCCCTGCGTCTGCGTACCGCTGCCAAGAAAGGCCGTGGCATGCTGTGATAACAGTGTCAGACGTCTGAAGTCAGAGGTCTGACGCCTCGTTCCCACGCTCTGCGTGGTAATGAATCTGTCTGATAGATGAAAACGGGAGCTATCTTTGCTCCCGTTTTTTATGCCTGCCGTTTAACAGCTAACCACAAAACAGCCGCGCGGGTTCCCGCATTTAGCTGCTATCATCCCGCTTATTCAGGGCAGCCCGACTTCTTCTGAGGGCCAAACCTCTGCTATTCGCCACGTCTATTCACCACGAGTATTCGTCACGAGTATTCGTCACGACATTGCGCTGCCACCAATTTTCTAATGGATACCCCATGCAAGACATCATCATCACCCGCGAGCCGGTTGAACTGTTCAAAATCCTCAAATTCGAAAATATTGCCTCCAGTGGTGGTGAAGCCAAGCTGATGATCGAAAACGGCGAAGTGCTGTTGAACGGCGAGCTGGAAACCCAGAAGCGCAAGAAAATCCTCAACGGCGACGTCATCGAAATCTTCGGCGAGCAATACAAGATCGTATTGGCCGGGGAATAATGATATTCGCTATCCCCGTAGGTCAGATAAAAACGCGAAGCGGGTGCCATCTGACGTGTTTCTGACCGCTCCCTTGTCGGATGGCGCAAGCTTATCCGACCTACAGTAATAACCCCTGTAGGAGCAGGCTTGCCTGCGATGGTTGGCTATTGCGCAAGGTGGGCAATTCAATTCGGCCAACGGATGGGGCTAGCGAAATACCACTTCGACCAGCCCAAACACCAACACGCCAACAAACGTGGGCACCCCCATGGAACGGGTTTTGCGCCACACCAACAAGGTGGCGATGATGCCCACCGCACTGGCGATCCACGCCAACGGCGTCGGGTGTGCAGGCACCAGCGAAGTGCCAAACATGGCGGCAATCATTGCAGGCCCCATCACCGTCAGCCAGTCGGGCGTATCGGCCATCATGCCTTCGTTGTGGCTGCGCGCCTGTTTGCGCTGCATCCACACATACGGCACCACACGAATCAGGTAAGTGCCGACGGCAATGCTCACCAGCGTTAGCCAAATCTCTGTACTCATGGTTTTGCCTCCGTCGGCTGAGCATCGTCTGATGGCAGGCGAGGCTTCATCGCGTGGAACACCAGGGCGCCAGCGATGGCGGCCAGCGGAATGGCCACATTCGGATAGCCCAGCAACTTCACCACCAATGCCAGCACCGCGGCGCAGGCCAAAGCCGCAGTCCATACGAGGTTGGTACAGCGTGGGGCAACCAGCACCAAAAACAGCGCGGGCAGGGCAAACGGCAGCACGTCGTTAATTAACGGCCAGCGCTGGGTCAACTCGTCGCCGGCGATAGCACCAATCGCAGTGCCGGCAATCCAGCTGAACCAGGCCAGCAGCGCCGCACTGGTGTACCAGGCCATACGATCTTGCGGCGCAAGCTTCGGCAAAATGGTCAGCGACAGCGCGAAAATCTGGTCGGTTAAACAATGCATCAACGGAATCCAGCGTTTGTCGGTGCCCAGATACGCTGTGATATTCGGTGCGTACAGCACATGGCGGGCGTTGATCAGCAAGGTCATGATCACCACCAACCATAAAGGCGAACCGGAGGCGACCATTGCCACAAACAAAAACTGCGACGCGCCAGCGTAAATAAATACCGAGATTAAAATGGTTTCCAGTACGCCAAAGCCGGACTGAATGGAAATCAAACCAAACGAAATCGCGATGGGGATATATGCGCCCAACAGGGGCAGTGCGTCTTTCAGCCCTTGCTTCCAGGCGGAACCCGGCGGCGTTGCTTCGGATATGTTCATTCGCTATCGCTCGTTAGAGGGGCCGGTTGCCGCTCGTTTTTCGGGTAGGTGACCACCACCATCATGGTCGCCCACAGTTCGTCGGTCTGGTATTTGTGCGGCCGCGAGGCGTCAAAAGTGTAGGTGTCGCCCGCGCGCAGGGTTTGTAATTCGCCGGTGTTGCCCGCATTCACCTCGCCGCTGACCATGGTCACGGACTCCACCGTACCGGCAAAGTGGGGTTCAGACTCCCGCACACTGTGAGGTGCACAATACATCCAATACACATCCACCCGCGGGTTATCCGTGCCCTGATCAATCAATCGCACCTGAACGCCGTTTTCTCCCCAGGCCATGTCGGCCCTTGCGATCAAATCGCTGAACGGCACATTCAGCTGCATCGCCAGCCGCCAGATGGTTTCAATGGTGGGGTTGCCTTCCCCTTGTTCGATGCGCGACAAGTTGGACTTGGCGATACCGGCATTAGCAGCCAGCTGCGACAGCGATAAGCCTTGAGCCAACCGCAGTGATTGCAGGTTTTGGCCAAGTGTGGCGAAGTTGGGTTTTTCCATTGAATGGCCTTTCGGGAAGCGATTTGCTCGGTTAGCTTTGGGTCAGCAGTGTGTTCTATAAAAAGAACGTTCTATATATCGAACGTTTTATCCGGGGTTGAGCAGGAAGTCAACCGCTGCTTTTCTGTATGCCGCAGGCGGCTTATCATCGAGCTCGGTTTGAAAGACGCCCATGGATAAACAGGGACAACATGAAAGTAAATCTGGAAGAACTGGAATACGCGATTGATTTGGTATCGGCTGATCCTTCTGGAGAAGCGAAAGGCTATGTGGATACCAATACTGGTGCGGTCTACTACATTTGCGATGGCATAGATACCGAAGTGCCGGATGATCTGGGCAGTGACCGCTACCTTGAAGTGCCACATAAGGAGGACTTTGATTTGGGCACGTCCCTGGTGTTCCGCTTTGTACGAGCAGAACTGCCGGACGAGTTCGACCGTATCAGTGGCTTCTTTTCCAAAAAAGGTGCTTATTCAAAGTTCAATGCGCATCTGGACAACATCGGGGCACTGGAACGCTGGCACCAATATGTAGATCAGGAAACCCGCGAAGCGATTAAAGAGTGGTGTGACGATAACTCGCTGAGTTACTGAGCTATCACCTCATAGGTGACCACTGTTATGTACAGGAAGTACTCACTGGCACCGTGCGGTTAGAGCGCATAAGCGTTTCTATTTTCTGCGCTGAATGGTGACATTCAAGGATGATGTATGACGATTAGAACTGCTGCCGCCAGTGATGCCGAAGCCCTTTCAGAATTGGTTGGCTCGTTGGCGCATTTTTATCTTCAAGAGCCGGTTGACCCTGAGGGCTCACAAAGACCACTGCCCGAGTGGTTTGCCGAAACCATAACCGTTACGGCGTTCGAAGTACGTATCAGCGACCCGGATTATCTCAATCTGGTGAACGAACAAGCGGGCAAGATTGTTGGCTATATTTCGGTTAAACAAAGATCCCATCTCTATCACTTGTTCGTTGCCGAGTATGCTCATGGCCAAGGTATTGCTCGCTTGCTTTGGAATTCCGTGCTGGAGCGTCAACCACTGGTTAGCCAGTACTCACTGCGTTCGTCGTTGTTTGCAGTGCCCGTATACCAAAAGCTCGGCTTTCAGATAAACGGTGAAGCGGGAATGAAAGATGGCATTGGCTTTCAGCCTATGGTTTTCGGCCGATGACTCTTAATCGGCGGTCTCTTAATCTGAAAACCGTGAACCTGGAGACTCCCAACCTGAAAAATACGCTGGCAAATTGATCACACTTGCCGTAAAAGCGGGTTTATAAAGTGCCCCGCTTGCATCTGTTTTCTCTTCTCTCTTCTCCAATCCTTTTTATCGGACTCATCCATGCCATCTACCGAACTGCTCTACAGTGTTAGCAGCGTCACCATTGCTGTGGTGTTGTTTGTCGCCATCGTGGTGTTTAACGAATTGGGCTTCCGCGCCGGGCGCTTTGTTCAGGCCAATACCGACGATGAAGTGAAAGCCATGACGGGCTCCATTCAAGGCAGTATTTTGGGCCTGCTGGCGCTGCTGCTGGGCTTTACTTTCAGCATGTCGATGCAGCGTTTTGATGCTCGCAGCATGGCGGTAATCGACGAAGCCAACGCCATTGGTACCACCATGTTGCGGGTAAAACTGCTACCGGATGAATACCGCCAACAGGCGTCCGATTTGCTGCATCAATACGTTGTGCTGCGCGCGGAAGTGGGGGTGATTGACCTCACTCACGAAGCCGAACGCGCGGCCTATAACGAGCGTTCGGTTGCAGTGCAAAACCAGCTGTGGGACATCGTCACCAAAGCCACCGACGCCGACCCTCGTCCGGTAACCACCGGCGCGTTCTTGAACTCGCTGAACGACATGATCGATGCCCAGGGCAAGCGCAACGCCATATTGCAGCAGCACGTGCCTGAAACCATCCTGTTGTTGTTGTTCTTTGTATTCGTCGTTAACGGCGCCATGATGGGGTACTCATCAGGCCTCAGCGGCAAACGCATGACCGTGCCGATTGTGCTGGTATCGCTGCTGATTACCCTGATTGTATTCACCATTATCGACCTCGACCGGCCCAAGCGCGGCCTGATTCAGGTAGACCAGAGTGTGATGCAAAGCCTGGAATCAGCAACCTGATCGAGCAAGGACTTGCCATTGCGAATGCACACTATTACTGAGCCACAAGGACGCCCATGTCGACCGCAACCATAATCCAGTGCAGCTATGAACAACACGCGGATCAGATTCTGGATATCTTCAACGACGCTATTGCAACCTCAACGGCGTTGTTCGATTACAAACCAAGGCAAGCAGAGTCGATGATCGGCTGGTTTGAAGCCAAGGCTGCTGGCAACTTTCCGGTCATTGGCATGGAACAAGACGGGCAGCTCGTTGGCTTTGCCAGCTACGGCACCTTTCGAGCCTGGCCAGCTTACCAATACACCGTTGAACATTCCGTCTACGTACACAAAGCGCACCGTGGAAAGGGCATTGGCAAACAGCTGACGAAAGCGATTATCGAAGCCGCCGACAAGCAGGGGGTGCGCACACTGATTGCAGGCATCGAAGCCTGTAACCAAGGCAGCATTGCACTGCATGAAGCCCTGGGGTTTGAACACTGCGGTACGATAAAAGATGCAGGGTACAAATTTGGCCGTTGGCTGGACCTGGTGTTTTATCAGAAAGTGCTGGACGGACCCGCCTCGCCATCAGAAGTGCTTTAAGCAAGGAGAGGGCCGTGAGCCAAGGCTACGAAACCAGCAAAACCTACCTGTTAAACAAACCCGAAGCACAGCTGGATTACCCCTTCGGCCCGGAAGCCGAGGTTTATAAAATATTCGGCAAAATGTTTGCGCTGCTATACCACCGTAACGGTCAGGACTGCGTAAACCTCAAATGCGACCCGCAAGAAGCCATCGAACTGCGCGACGTCTTCGATGCCGTTCAACCCGGCTACCATATGAACAAAAAACACTGGAACACCGTGGTACTAAACGGCTCACTGCCGCAAGGGGAAATAGAACGAATGATCGATAACTCCTACGCGCTGGTGGTGAAAAGCTTGCGCAAGGGCGAGCGGCTAGGGCTGGAAGCGCGGCATGGTACACAGGCTATTTATGGAAGTGCTAACTAACCTATTCGTTAAATTGAAAGCCGATCCAGTGGGCCTATGCTCATGTTTCTGCTCCTCCTGGAAGAACTGTGTGAATGAACAGTGTGTCAATGGGGCAGGCTAAAGCATGCGTGTTTTGTCCCTGTTTATCCTGTATCGGGTTGCTCGTTTTTCCAGCAGCTGTTAGCGTAAGTGGCTGAAATTAGAGTGGTTGGCAAAAGTGGAGAGACTGCTTTGCGTGCCATCAAGGATGGAAAAACGCGCATGCGTGTTTAGTCGGGTGTGTACGGCTGGAAAGAATTAAAAACAGCTTTAAAAATCAGAGAGTTAATTTTGATTCACAACAATTTACGTCATCGACAAAACGCGCATGCGCAGAAATAAAGCTGTTAATAGCTATGGAATACCTTGTGCAGCCGACCGAAGATTCATGGAATTCACGGAGAGAGTGGTTTGAAGGTCTGCTATTAGAATTCGAGGAATCAGGCTCCTATTTGGTCAGTGAGCAAGCTTCGGCGCTTATAGGTGAAGTTCAGTCTTGTTATTGCGCTGGAGCATGGATTGCAGCAATCGTGCTTGCCTTTACCGTAATTGATGCCCAGCTTATTGAAGTTGAAGCCCCAGGATTTAAGGGTAGTGCAAAGGAACTGCTAGAGTCGCAAGGACTTGGTTCAGAGTACCAAGCTTTAAGGCTGCGGAGGAATCGCATCATCCATCTCCGCCCTGAAGAGCCAGCGATAACTGTGGATCAACAGTGGGGCTCTAGAACGGAGCTTAAGGAAGAGGCTGAAAATGCAATTCACCTTATGCTGTCAGCCTTTTTTGCCAACCCTAGTGTGTAGGCTATTAACAAGCAGCGGCAGGCGGACCAAATTTCCGCTCCTTCGTCGCTACAATTTGCCCGCTGCACTGGGCGTTACATCAGGAGCGTGAAATTGAACGCTGACGAATACATTAAAGATCGTCTCGAAGATCAGATTTCTTGGTACGACAATAAAAGCCAATCTGCACAAAAGTGGTACAAGCGGTTACGTTTGGTTGAATTCTTTTGCGCTGCTTTAATTCCATTCTTGGCGGGAATGATTGCTAATGATACAGAAGATCTAAAAATAGCTATAGGAGGACTAGGTGTCATAATCGCAATTATTACTGCTGCCCAAGGCCTCTATCAATGGAACGAAGATTGGATTCAATACAGGACAACGTGTGAATCGCTAAAGAAAGAAAAATTCCTCTTTTTAACAAATTCGGAACCATACGACAGCGAAGATCAAGACAATTTAAATCTACTGGTTCAGCGAGTGGAGACATTGGTTTCCAAAGAAAATACGAACTGGGCTCAATACATGATGAATCCACCAGAGTCAGAAAAGCCAAAAAGGAATCCTTAAAATGATATTTGGATGGAAAAAAGACATATTCATAAGCTATGCATATAAAACTGACAAACGCTATAAAAATTTGCTCGTTGCTTGGGATAAAAATGATTTATTTGATTTCGAATTCTATGATGGTTCAGTAACAGTTCCTGTAAATAGTACTCAAGCTGGACCAATTAGGCGGGTCATATCTCAAAAAATATCTCAAGCTACTCACTTGCTTTGCATTGTTGGCGAGGAAACCCATAAAAGTGCGTGGGTTGAGTGGGAAATAAACAAAGCTGTTGAAACCGGAAAAAAGATTATCGCTGTAAAAACCAATAGATCCAATACAACTCCAGATGCGCTCTACGGTGTTGGAGCAACATGGGCAATGTCATTCACATTCGCTGCCATTAAAAAAGCAGTCGATGAAAGCTAAGGTATAACAATGCCATAAACTCGGACGTCTAAAAGCTGCGCCGGTCGTTTCTCCCTCTGCAGCTTTTTACCACGGGTATGGCTGGTGTTAAACTAATCACAGATCCCTACAAGATTATATGGCAGAAATATTTATAAGTTATAAGCGAGAAGAGCAACACATTGCACAAAAATTCGCAGAGCTGTTAGAGGTTCACGGATGGTCTGTGTGGTGGGATCCAAAAATTCATGCAGGTGAGCGTTTTGATGAAGTGATTCTTGAAGCACTCAATGGGTGTCAGTGTGTGATTGTTATTTGGTCTAAACGCTCCATAAATTCGACATATATAAGGGACGAAGCAAGTTATGCGCGTGACCAAAATAAGCTTGTACCAGTCGCTGTCGAAGACGTGCAGTTGCCTTTTCGATTTAATAATATTCATACCGAGAATTTTTATGATTGGGAAAAAGGTGAAAAAGCAGATTGTTACGCTCGTCTCATAAAAAGTATAAGCAAGCTTGTTCCAGCGCCTCAAAAGGTCATATCGGCGTCAGAGTCAGATGTCCAGGCATCATTACTTGACTGTTACTATCTTGTCGAAATTAATTTAGAAGATGCCGCAAAAGGAACGACTGAAATAATTAAAGGGTCATTTCGTGGAATGTGTGAGCACTGCGGGGGCGGTGGTAATCGATATTCGGTTAATAAGGACTTGATTCCGTGTAATAAATGCAATGGCAAAGGTAGTGTTTTGGTGCCAAAAGCTCTAAATGTGAAAATACCTGCAGGTGTTGATACCGGCGATCGTATACGCCTCAAGGGAGAGGGGCATTCCGCGCAACATCAGATCGGCGATCTATACTTAAATGTGCAAGTTCGATCCCACCCAACCTTCACTCGTTCGGAGAATAACCTCTTCACCAAAATATATTTGAGTTACGCTTTGGCTGAAAATGGAGGAGAGCTAACTGTTCCGACTTTGTTTGGCCTTGCCAAAGTAAAGATTCCACCAAATTTCCACTCAGGCAAGAAACTCAGACTGCGAGGAAAAGGGCTCCCTAGTGTGCGAGGAGAAAGTGTTGGTGATCTTATATGTTATGTTCAGATAGGACCGGGATAAGAAGCGAGAAAATTTATGTAATATCGTCGATAAATCATCAAGAAATAAATGCAGGAATGTTTAACAAAACCATGCAGCGGACGCGCCAAAGGCGCGCGCCGCTGATGGTTGGCGTTAACCCAACCGTCTCCCCTGTTACCCAACTCCCAAACTGAGGGCTCTCCATTATGGTTCGCTCCTGCCATGCATGGCTTTGGTGGTTTTCAGACAGTTAACAAGATGACTCCAAGCTCTCAGGGCCGAGCGGGAAAACCACGCAGCACAGGCAGTGCGTCTGCAGGGCCTTGGCTGCGAGAAACAGATCGATGTACGGTATCTTGTACATGTTTGTGTTCTTAAGCTAGACTTGTCCTCTATAATGTACAAGTCGGGTGTCGACATGAGAATTGTCTCTTTCACTGAAGCTCGTAACAATCTCAAGTCTGTTTTGGATAACGTCATCAACGATGCGGATACTACGGTAATTACTCGCCGGGATTCCGAGGATGCCGTTGTGATGTCATTGGACTACTACAACAGCCTTATGGAAACGGTTCATCTATTACGTTCACCAGCAAATGCTGAGCATTTAAACCGTTCAATAGAGCAGTATAAAAAGGGCAAAACGACTCAGCGAGAACTCATTGATGAGTAATCGGCTGTTATCTTGGACTGATGAAGCCTGGGACAGTTACGTCTATTGGCAGAATCAGGACGAGAAGATCCTGAAACGTATCAATAAGCTCATTAGCGATGTTCAGCGTTCGCCGTTTGATGGAATAGGAAAACCAGAGCCTCTTAAAGAAAACCTGTCGGGCTTCTGGTCTCGTAGAATTGATGATACCAATCGCTTGGTGTACGCCATTGACGATACAGCAATTACGGTAATTTCTTGCCGTTATCATTACTAGCTCAACCCAAACTGCGGACTTTCCACTATCGTCTGCTCCAGCCTTTTGGTGGCCTCGTTGGTTTTTCGGGCGGTAAACAGGGTGACTTCGGTGTCCGGTAGGGTTGGTAACACATCGGCGATGATTTCGAGGTCATCTTCCAGTGTATGGCGGGGAATAATGGCTACGCCGATCCCGGCTCTAACGGCTGCCAGTATGCTGGTGCGGCTTTGGCTGGTGAAGGCCACTCGCCATGGTATGTCGTGTTTATCCAGCGCTCGGCAGCCGGAGCGGCGGTGGTAACAGCCTTCGTCGAATACTGCCAGGGGTAGCACCGGGTCCATGTTCAGGCTGTGGTCACGAGCTTTTATCCACACCAGGTCATCCCTTCTCAGGCGTACGCCTTCGTCCGTGCCTGCCAGCATTTCCACCATCGCCAAATCCAGCTTGCCGCCTTCCAGCATATCGACCAATCGGTCGGGGCGGTGGTCACAGAACACTTCCAGTTCGGCTTCCGGATAACTGAGGATAAACGCCTGCAGAATCGGCGCGAGGGTGTGGCTGGCGTATTGGTCGTGAGTGCCTGTAACCCTCCCCTGATTAGTGCCACTCATTATTAGAGTTTCTCCGGGAAGGTTGCTTGTTCACGATACTCGCTTGGCGTCATATCTCCGAGTGATTCGTGTGGTCGTTCTTCGTTGTACTCTCTCATCCAACGGCTGGTAATGTCTCTGACTTCGTCCAGGTCGCTGAAGAGATAATAATCCAGTATTTCTGTTCTGTAGGTTCGGTTGAACCGTTCTACGTAGCCATTCTGGGTCGGCTTACCCGGTTTGATAAATTCCAGCTTCACGCCATGCTCTTCAGCCCATTCTGCTAGCACCAGTGCCGTAAATTCGGGCCCACTGTCCATGCGGATTTGAGCAGGATAGCCTCGCCATTCGGCAATTCTATCCAATGTACGGATTACCCGCCTGGAGGGAAGGTTCAAATCGACTTCAATGCCGAGTATTTCTCGATTGAAGTCATCGACGACGTTGAACGTCCTGAACCGCCGTCCGCATTTGAGCGCATCGCTCATAAAGTCCATCGACCAGCTACGATTTTCAGCTTCAGGCACTGCCAGCGGTTGTGGGTATCTATTTGGCAATCGCTGCTTGCCTTTACGTCGCAAGTTCAGCTTGAGCTGACAATAGATCCGATACACCCGCTTGTGATTCCAGGGATGTCCGAGCTTCCGCAATTTCACGAAGAGTTTGCGGAAGCCGTATCTCGGATATCTCTCCGCGACACTTTGCAAAGCCTCAATGACCGCATCATCCCGATGTGGATCGGGACGATAGTGGTAGGTGCTTCGGGCGATATTCAAAGCTCGGCAACTGCAACGCTCGCTGAGTTGATGCTCGTCTTTAAGGGCATCGACCAGCAAGCGTTTCTCTGCGGGCGTTAAAGCTTTTTTCAATTACATCCTTGAGTGCTCGGTTTTCCAAAGCCAGGTCCGCATACATGCGTTTGAGCTGGGAAAGCTCGGACTCCATGTCTTTCATCCGTTTGATATCAGAAGCTTCCATACCGCTGTATTTGCTTTTCCAGTTGTAATACGTGGCTTCGGAAACACCGTATTCACGGCACACGTCCTTGACGGTTCGACCGGCTTCGACGGCTTTCAGAATGGTGATGATCTGGCTTTCAGTGAAACGGGATTTACGCATGAGATGATCTCCTTGGTGCGTTGATTATCCCGGAAAATCTCCAGTTATGAATGGCTTAGTTTTTGGGGAGGGTTACATGCCGAGCCGAGTGGTGGAGGAGGTTGTGGTCGGCATGGGCTCAGCGGCTTTGGTGCATAGCCCGGTGAATAGCTCGGTGGAGCCGTAATCGCTGTGATGTACCGCTGCCCAATCTGAAAGAGTTGCGTGAATAAATTCACTCCTACATGGAATCCTTGTAGGAGTGGTGAGCACCAAAACAACTTCTCCGTTAAAACCGATATACTGATCACCTGAAATAACGTCTCAATTGCGGTTGGTGTTACGGTCGGTTATACGGGTGATGCATGTTCAAGAAAAAGCTGTTTTTGTTCGGTTTTCTGTCGGCGGCGGTGCTGATCATAGCCCTGGCTGGCGTGGCGGTGTCGGCGCATATCACTCGTGAAAACCTCAAGCAAAGCATGGTGGCGCAGAGCCTGCTGGCAGAGCACCAGCAGCTTTCGAGTATTTCCTATCGATTATTCAAGCAGCTTACCGATGAGCTGATTTTCGGCCGCAATGCCAACCAGGCGTTGGTGCGCCGCAAGCAGGAGTTGATTGACCAGTCGTTGCGAATCATCCGGGAGCTGGAGATCGAACAGCGGCAAGCCCTGGGCGAACAACTCACCCAGGGCAGTGTGGAAGACACCGACGAACTCGAAGCCTTGCTGCAAGCAATCATCACGGAGTTTCGGGCCATCATTGCTGAAAATGACCAAACTCCATTAAGCCAGCGGGCACGCTTCCAGCAGCTGCTGGAAGTCACCATCGATAACCAGTTCCGCGAAGCCATTAACGCAGCGGTTACCCGTCAGAGCCGTATGGTGTCGGCTACCAACGCCCGTATCGATACGCTCAACACCGCGCTGGTGTGGTTCACCATTTTGCTCGGCGTATTGGTCGGCCCATTTATTGTGTTTGGCTGCTTCTGGCTGTTTAACCAGCTGTATCAGCCGTTAAGTGAAATCACCACTGGCACCCGCCTGATTGCTTCCGGCGATTACAAAACCCGTTTGCCGGAAAACCTCGATAGTGAGTTCGACTCTCTGGTGCAGTCACTGAACCAGCTGGCTACCCGGTTGGCGGAGCACGAGCAACAGCAAGAGCAGCAAAACCAGCAGCTGCAATTTGAAGTGGAGCAGCGCACCCGCGAGCTGACCGAGGCCAATCATCAGCTGACCATGCTGGATGCCCGTCGTAAGCAGTTTATTGCCGATGTGTCCCATGAGCTTCGCACCCCTCTAACGGTCATTAGAGGTGAGGCTCAGGTGACCTTGCGCCAGCAAACCGGAGACGAGGCGGTTTACCGGGAAACGCTGAACATCATTCTGGAGCAAGCCGTTGGTCTCAGCCGTTTGGTCGACGATTTGTTGCTGCTGGCCAGGGCGGAGATGAGCGAGCTGCGCTTGCATCTTGCGCCGGTGAATCTGGCGGAATTGGTACAGAACCAGTGCCGACACTGGCAGCGTTTGATGCCCAAGCGTCAGTTTGATCTGGAAATTGCACCGCAGTTGAACGAGTGTCTGGCGATGGCGGACGAGCAGCGTTTGCAGCAAGCAGTGGCGATTTTGATGGACAACGCCACCAAGTATTCACCGCTGGAAGGCCGGGTAACCCTTAGCCTGTCGAGATCCGATACCCAAACCGGCGAGTATTATCAGATTCAGGTGGTGGACGAAGGTGAGGGGATTTCGCCAGCGGATTTGCAGCACATCTTCGAACGTTTTGTGCGCTTCAAGCCACGTGCGGAAGGCATGGGGCTGGGGCTTGCCATCGCCAAAGCCATTGTGCAGGCGCATCATGGTGATATTCGGGCGCAGTCGTCGGCCAGTGGTTCGGTGTTTAGCCTGATGATTCCTGTCACCGCCAATGGCGTTAGCCTGGAGAACAAGAGCTGATGAAAATTCTGATTGCTGATGACGAAGTACCGCTGCTGAATTTTCTGGAGCGCGGTTTGCGGGCGGAAGGCTTTGAAGTGGTGAGTGAGTCGTCGGTGTTGAAGTTGTTGACCACCATTGAGCAAGAGCAGCCGCAAGTCGCCGTGCTCGACCGTATGTTTGGCAATGAAGACAGCGTCAGCCTGTTGAGCCATATCAAGCGACTGCCAGTACCGCCTATGGTGCTGCTGTTAACTGCACGGGACGATGTGTCAGACCGGGTAGAAGGCTTGCGCGAAGGTGCCGATGACTACCTGTGTAAGCCGTTCGATTTTGATGAATTGCTGGCTCGCATAGAAGTGCTGGGGCGGCGGCCTGTGGTGGCTCATGTGGTGGAAACCCGCACGCTGGATTGTGGCTGTGGCGAGCTGGTTTTGGATCTGGACGAGCGTATTGCCCGGTTGCAGGATGAAGAAATGCAGCTGACCAAGCTGGAATTCGACTTGTTGCAATATTTGTTGGAAAACGCCGGCAAGGTGCTGACCCGGGAACGGATTTTGAGCCGGGTATGGCAGTCGGTGCGGGACCCGCAAACCAACATTGTGGATGTGTACATCAGCCGCTTGCGTCAGCGATTGGCGCAGACCGATGATTTGAAAATTGAAACCCTTCGCGGCAGTGGTTACCGGTTGTTGCACACAGCGCATTAAGCGTTGGCGGGGAGTATTGGGAAGGGGAAAGGTGCGCGGTGCACACCCTACATTGGGCTGCTTGCAGAATCGGTTGTAACCGCGAATCGCGAGCAAGTTTACTCCCACAAATCAGGCCTTGTAGCCGTGTTACCCGTAGGAGCTGGCTTGCCTGCGATTTAACCTTCCAATAAACAAAAAAGGGTGTGCGGTGCACACCCTATACGCTATCAGTCGATTTTAGACAGCAGATCCGGGTTGATTACCAGGTTACGAACGCCGTGAGCGTGGTCTTCCTTGAAGACGTTGCTGTCACACCATTCGTCAACAGAGGCGATGTCTACCACGGCAACTTTCGGGCGAACGCTCCAGCTAACCTGGAATGGGGAACCGCCTTCGTTGTATTTAGGACCAGTGGTGGAGCCTTCGTACTGAACCGGTGCACCCATGTTGGTTGGGATGTTTGGCGCCTGGTGGTAGCCGTTCACTTCTGCGATTTGAGTCATCTTGGTGAAGTCGATGGCTTTGCTGTCGTTAGCCAGAACGATCACCTGGGTTTCTACGCGCAGCTGTGGGTTGCCGATGCTGTCAGCCAGACAAGAACCCAGAGTTGGACCCGGTTTTACCGGAGCGGTGGAGTGTACAAAGTGTACTTCCAGTGTTTCGCCCACTTTCAGGCCGTGACCCTTGTCGCCACATACGTTGCCTTTGTATGGCTTCAGCTGGGATTTGGTCAGCTTGCCGTCGTACAGGAAACCGGTGCCGTGGCCTTTGCCATCGCCGTTACCCTGATAAGTCGTGAATTCGCCGCCCTTGTGCTCAGCGCCACTGTGGAAGTGGATGTTACACAGGTTCATTTGAGTGTGGGATGGCGCTTCAGAGAAGATGATCTTGTTGTTGCCAGCCAGAGTGTCGATGTCACGCGGAGACTGTGGACCAAAGCCTTTGCCTTCGGTGTTGGTGGCCAGGTTGGCGCGCTGCTCGGCAATCACACTGTCGGCAACGTCTTTGGAGGAACCAGCCTGAGTGGACATGGAAACGGCAGTCAGCAATACGGCCGGTGCAAGAAACGCGATGTGCTTGGTGTTCATGTTGAGTCCTCTGTTAAGAAGACGTCAAGGTAGCTAACCGCTCTGAAAAGAACCTGAACTGAACATTAAAAACAGATTAACAAACGCTAACGAAGCAATCCTGAAGCAGTTACATCCGGTTACGTGGTTACCTCAAGCATTCCGAGCTGCTGAAGGAAGATGGGTGTTCGCCCATGTAAGTGTAAACCTGCTCGAACCTCCCGCTTTGGCTTGTCACAATACGTTGATTGGGAGGAAGAGTATGAGAATCGGGTATCTGACCACCGTATTGGCTGTTGTGGCGGTGTGTTCCGGCTGGCTGTCGGGGTGCAGCAGTTCAGCACCAAAGGCATCGTCGCAACCACTGGATATTATGGATCTGGTGGACGGCGTTGATGTGCGCGACAAACTGTATCAGCAGTACGATGACTGGCGCGGCACCCGTTATCAGTGGGGCGGGCAGTCTCGCAGTGGCGTCGACTGCTCGGGGTTTGTGCAGCTTACCTACACCCGTGTACTGGGCAGTTGGGTGCCCAGAACCACCTTGTTGCAAAGCCAGTTTGGCCGGGCGGTTAATCGAGTGGATTTACAGCCCGGTGATCTGGTGTTTTTCAAAACCGGGTTTGATACCCGCCACGTCGGTATGTATTTGCAGGATGGCGATTTCCTCCATGCCTCTACCACTGCCGGTGTCACGATTTCCAACCTTGATGAGCCCTATTGGCAGCAGCACTACTGGCAGTCCCGCCGAATGCCCTGAATTTTGTGTTCAGAATCCCGTGTTTAGAATCAGGCCCAGTAACCCTCTAATATCTGCTCTTCCGGCGTCTCTTCCCTGTTGTATTATCGCGACCTGAACAGACGATCGAGGTGAAGGCCTTGCAAGACATTCTGGACGACATTGTCGCCACCATTGGCAAAAGCGACGACCGCGGCAACGTGGCGGACTATATTCCTGAGCTGGCCGGAGTCGACCCCAATCAGTTTGGCATCTGTGTGGCGACGACCGACGGACAGGTGTTCAGTACGGGCGATAGTGAGCAGCTGTTTTCCATTCAGAGTATCTCCAAGGTGTTCAGCCTGACGGTGGCGCTCGGCCACCTGGGCGACGGCGTGTGGAAATGGGTTGGCCGCGAGCCATCGGGCGATCCGTTCAATTCCATCGTGCAGTTGGAGCACGAACACGGCAAGCCGCGAAACCCTTTCATCAACGCCGGTGCCATTGCCATTGCTGACGCCATTCTGATGAAGCGCCTGCCCAAGGAAGCGCTTGCCGAAATTCTAAGCTTTGTGCGCTTTATTGCCGATGATGAATCGATTTGTTTCGACAGCAAGGTCGCTCAGTCGGAGCTGGATACCGGTGAGCGAAACCGCGCTCTGGCGCACTTTATGAAAGCCTACGGCATCGTCAAACAGCCGGTCGATTACGTGCTGGGTACCTATTTTCATCACTGTGCCATTGCCATGAACTGCCGTCAGTTGGCGCAGTCCGGGTTATTTCTGGCAGGGGATGGTCGCAACCCGGTAACGGGTGTTCGGGTGATTTCTTCCAACCGTGCCCGACGCATCAATTCCCTGATGCTGATGTGTGGCCACTACGATGGCTCCGGGGAGTTTGCTTTTCGGGTTGGCTTGCCGGGCAAGAGTGGTGTTGGTGGTGGCATTCTGGCCGTTGCACCGGGCAAGGCATCGATTGCGGTGTGGTCGCCGGGGCTGGATGAGGTAGGTAACAGCAAGCTGGGCACCGCCGCGCTGGAGCGGCTGGTGCAGAAAACCGGTTGGTCTGTATTCGCCTGAATCAGCTATTCGCCATGCGATGCTGACATACCTGCAATACCCGCTGTGCTGGACGGCTGAGCTCACGAATCAGGTATTCACGAAAATCATTCGGGTAGTCCAACTGCTGCAGTGCCTGGTCCATACAGGTAAGCCAGGCGCGGGTGCTGTGTAAGTCGGCGGGCAAATGCGCGTGGGCTTGTGGAATGCTGATCGGACCGTAGTGCTCCCGATACAGCTTTGGCCCGCCAGTCCAGCCGCTCAGGAAAAACGCCAGCTTGCGGCTGGATTCCGTCAGGTCGGCAGGGTGCATGGCACGCAGGCTGGCCGCTTCCGGCAAGGTGTCCATGATCTGATAAAAACGATCGCATAGCTGGGTCAGCCCTGGCAGCTGTCCTGCTGCCTGATACGTGGCGTCGCCATCGCCGTATTCACGTTTATCCGCTGTCATATCGGGTCTCACTCACTTCGCGTCTTATCAGGTTTTGGGTCTTGTCAGCTTTGGGCCTTGGGCGAATCATACTCGGGTGCAGATTCAGGCAGCCAGTGTAATCCATGATGGCGGCCGGTCTGAATCTGCGTTCCTGTCCCCCTTTCAATGTCCCTCTCAATGCCCCTATCAATAACCCAGGTATCAGAAGCTATATTGACCTTTCAACCAAAAAGTCCGACCCGGTTCATTAACACGGGTGTCGTTCTCATAGCCGGCAATGGCGGCCCCCGAGCGTGAAATATGCTCGGCGTAGGCTTTGTCGAACAGGTTGTCGATACCGCTGCTGATGCGCAGGTCGCTGCTGACTTTATAAGCCAGATGCAGGGACGTTACCTGGAAGGCCGGGCTGCGGCCGATGTCCTGTCCAACCACGGTGCCGGTGCCTTCGGCAACGCGATTTTGTGCAGCGACGCCACGCCATAAGGCTCCGGCTTCCCAGCTGTCTGTCTGCCAGGTGAGTCCCAGTTTGGCTTCCAGTGGCGGCATTTGTCCCAGCGGCTGATGGTCGGTGAGATTGTGGCCGCGAACCCACGCTAATGAGGCGTTGGTTTTCCATTGCTCACCCAGGTTAATCGTTGCATCGGCTTCTGCGCCCCAGCTGCGCGCGGTGACGTTGCGGGCGTTGGAGGCAAAGCCGCTGACGTCTGGCAGTTGCTCAACCAGAATGTAGTTGTTGTGGTGGGCGTAGAACACCGACAGGCTGCCTTTGGCGTAGCCGCTGGTGTGAATCATGCCCATGTCAATCTGGGTGGTGGCTTCGGGCGACAACTCGAACGTACTGGCGCTGCCGCTCATCATCATGCTGGTGGCGGCCGGTTTTTTGGTGCGTTCCCAGTAATCGGCGGCGCGTTCGCTGTGGCCAAGGCCCAGATACCAGCGATGGGTGCCGCGCATGTTCTGTTCATATCGCACAAACATGCTCTTGAGAGTTTGCTGGTCACTGTTGCCTGCGGTCTCGACGCCAGAGCGCAGGTCGCGGGCGTAGTCCTTGTTCAAACGCAGGCCCAGATGCAGGCTGTTGAAGTTGGCCAGCGGCTGATCCAGTTCGGCGTATAGGCCGGTGCTGGTAAAGCGCATGTCGTCCACGCGGCTGAGGTTTTTATAGGCCGGGGCCATTCCCATCATGCCCATCGCCGTTCGATTACGGTGATTGTTGGCCTGCCAATCGAGGCCAACTTCCAATTCGCCAGCTGGTAATTGCGCCAGATTCAGGTCGTTGGACAGCACCAGTGCAGCGCCTTTGGAATCCCGGTCGGGGTTGCTGACCATGGTCATCCCTGTGTTATTGCGCAAGCTGTAGTTGTCCATCACGTGGTCGATGCGATTGCGGTAAAAGCGGGCTTCCAGTTGCTGTGCGCTGATCAGACTGTCGCTGCTGCCATTCAGTTGCTGAACCCAACGCACACCGGCGTTGTTGCGTTTGAACTGAGCGCCGTCCATCGAGCGGTCGGCGTAGCGTGCTTCACCGTCGCTGGTGCCAAGGCTGACTTCCAGGCGTGTTGCGGCTGTGGGGGTCAGGCCCAGGGTGGCGTCGGTGCTCCAGCGAGTATAGGCAGAATGCACTTCGTTACCGTTGCCGTCAGTGTAGTTATTGGCGTCCGCTCGGGTGCCATTGAGCTTCAGGTAACCTGTCTGGTTGCCTGCCAGCAGATGTGCCATCTGGTCATTACGGTCGGCGCTGGCGTACAGCAAGCTGGCGTCACCGCTGATATCCGCTTCTTCAAAAACCGGGTCCTTGCGTTCAAATCGCACCACACCCGCACTGGTGCCTGGGCCATTTTTGACCGACTGGGGTCCCTTGATGATGGTTACCTGATCATAGGATTCCGGAAATACATACGCCGTTGGTGGGTCCATGCGCATGCCACAGCCGCCCAGAATTTGTTCACCGTCCAGGACGATGCCAAGCCGTGATGCGGCCATGCCGCGTAACACCGGATCGCCGTCGCTACCGCCTTTGCGCACCACGCTGAATCCCGGAATGTTTTTCAGCAGGTCAGCGCCATCCGCAGCCGGCAAAGGCTGACGAGGGGCCTTGGGGTCGGTGATCAAATACAGCGGGTCTTGTGTCTGAGTGCCGGTGACCACGATGGTGTCTTGCACCGCAAGCAGGGTGCCTTGTTCGGCAGCGTTGTCGGCAATGGCCTGATGGTTGACCGCCATGCTGAACACGGTAATGCCGGCGATGGATTTCATGGCGGTTGCCACTGTTTTGGGCAATAACTTGGCGTTTGGTTTAGTGCTTGGCTTGGCGTTTGACTGGCAAGCCGCTTCAAGGGTGTGGAGCGAAGTGTTTGATATCTGCGTCATGCTGGGGTTCCTGACAGCGATCCCTGAGTGATTGTTGTTCGGCGGCGGAGCTTAGCAAGGGGCATTGGAGTTGCCGTGTGACGGGATGTCGCACGCTTAAGACCGGTTTAAGCCTAGGTTTGGGCCTCTTTGTCAGGCGCTGGGGTGCTTTCTACGGGACTGGCGATCAGTTTCTGCTCAGTCGTCGATGGTCGTCGTGAATTGGCATTGCCATGGCCCAAGGGCGCAGGGATGCTTCGGTTTTTATACAAGGACAAGGGTCTGGGCTATGGATTTGTTTTTACAGGTATGGGCAGCATCGTTTTATCTGTCCAACAAGGTGCTGTTTGCCATTGCTGAGTCCCGCGATGAAGAATGGAAGCGCAAGCTGAAAATCGTCGGTTGGGCTATTTACATTCTGGGCGTGCCGCCTTGGGTAATCATCATGGTTGCCAAAAGCAACTGGATGGCTGCTGCCATTGAAGCAGGCGGTATTCCGGCCATGATGCTGGGTTTGTACAACGTGATCAAAGGCCAGCCATCGACCAACCGTTTGCTGAACCGGTCCATTGAAGCCTTTACCTACAGCATGTTGGCGCTGGGCATTGGCTACAGCTTGTATGAATACGGTGGCATCAGTGCACTGTCTCAGGTATTGGAGTTCGGCGTGACGATCGGCTTCTTGCTGGGCAGTTACTACATGGCAAAGGGCAGCATGTACGGCTGGTTGTTCTTTGCCCTGATGAATATTTCCATGGGCAGCCTGACCCTGCTGCAAGACAAATACATCCTGGCTATCCAGCAAATGATGTCGCTCAGCTTCGTGATGTACGGTTTTATGGTGGCGCGCAACAACGCTCGCCGTCAGGCCGCTGGTGGCTGATTATTCAACGTTTCTGGAGCGTAAAGGATGCTTACCACACCGCAGTATTTCAGCACCGCTGCCGAAGATGAGTATTTCTTCGTTGAAGGCTGCCACATCCTTGAATACCTCAACGACCCGGCAGACAGCGAGTGTTCGATTGCTCGCGCACGAGTAGAACCGGGCGTGCAAACCCGGTTGCATTCGCTGATTGATACCACGGAACGTTACCTGATCCAGTCGGGCAGTGGCATTGCCACCATTGCTGGAGAAACCAAACGTCTTGCAGCAGGGGACGTGGTGGTGATACCTGCCGACTGTCCGCAACAGATTCGCAACGACGGCGAAGATGACCTGGTGTTTCTGGCTATTTGTACACCTCGGTTTGTGCCCGAGTGCTATCGGGATTTGGAAGATTCCTGACGCTCTTCAAGCTGCTCTTGCAGTAGAGTAATTGCAAAGCCTGACATCCACGAAAGCTTGGTAATTACTGAACGATAGGTTAATAAAAATGTCGCTGTGGTTTGTTCTGCAGCGCCATTTTTTGTGGCGATGTTCTGGGGAGGGTTACACAGGTTGACCAGAACAGCTCGCAGAAAAAACTGAAGAGTTCCAAGAGAGTTCCAGTAGCAAACGGATCTTGATGTATACATCACCGACGAACAGCCTGATCTCCAACGATAAGACCGTTAACGCAATGCCCCAGAGTCCAATTTCGAGTTTCATGACGTTCTCCTACGCGAAGTGACCAGATAGGTATAGCACCATCAAAGAAAAAACCTTATAAATCATATGCTTACAATCTACCATCGCAACTAAAACGTACCCGATACAGTTGCGATGTCGCATAGAACTAACATGTTCACTGCTTGTAGAACACCTCCACTTAGCTTAAAGCTAATAAATGTTTGCTCTCAGCTAAAAAATGGCTATACTAGTTTGCAGATTGGGTGATTCACCCGAATCGAGTTCTTTAAATTCGTCAACTCTGTAGATGCTAAGTCTCGGCTCTGTAACTTTAAGAGTCATAACTTACCGGCCCAAAGGAGTTCTGTACCCTGCTGACCTGTCACCGTGCTAACTCGTACTCGAGTTACCCAGTGATCTGGTAGGACGCAGTAAATCCAAGGGGCTGATGAGCTTGTTAACAGCTCGAAGATAAGGTCTGGGATTCCAACTCCCCTCTATTCTATGTCTGATCTGGCATAGCGACTTGGTATTGCGGTATTGGGGCTGACGCAACCGCGTCGCTAAACCAACAGAGAGGACAACATGGGTAACCATAGCGAAACAGTTGCGCTCCTAGAGCGCCTGAAAAGAGAACTTGATGGGAAGTTGGAATGTAGTACCACTAGAAAAGAGATAGATGATCTCCTTGTCGCATTGAAAGATGCGCACTACAAGGAGTTGTCAGATGCCAAAAGGCGGTCTCTTGCTAGTAATGCTCTGATATTAATTGGAGCTGTCGTCCGTAATCTGCCAGAGATCAAAGATTTCTTTGGAGGATGATAGTTGTGTTCGATAAATTGGTGCTACCACATGCTGAGGCCCCAGGCCTCAATCTTCGGATGATAAAATTTATGAACGTTGGTATTGCAATAGAAGAGTGTAGAAAGCTCAAAGGGATTACAAAGAGCAGTTTGGCCTCGCAAGCAGGAGTATCCCTTCCATATCTATCTCAGATAATCAATGGACAACGGGAGCCTAGCATAACCACTATTGATAAGATATCTTCCTCACTTGGTATACCATCTAGTCTCCTAGTATTTCTTGCAAGTGATGATTCTGAGTTAATTAGTGTTTCCAGTGAATTAAGGGATCAGATAAGGAATGTCGCAAAATCACTTATCAAAGAGTCTTCAGACACCTTTATTAGCACCCAAGTTTTCGGGAACTAGAATATCATCCGTAGAATCGCTATCTTTCGTATTAAAGACACCTATAGACGAACTAGTCAGCATTGCAGACACTTCCGAAAGTTACTATCGAATACACAAAGAAATCGAAAAACCAGACGGTTCCATTCGAAAAATATATAGTGTAAGAGAGCCTTTAAAAGGCATACAACGAAAAATAAATTCCCTCATACTAAAAAAGTGCAAATATCCAGAGTACCTCACCGGCTCTCTCCCGAACTGCACTCATATCAAAAATATAAATTTCCACGTTGGGCAAAAGACAATAATTTCTATTGATGCCACAAACTTCTTCCCCAGCATTAATGCATCTGATGTGATGAATCTATGGGCAGAATTCTTCAATTTTGAGAGTCAGACATCTACACTCCTCACACAGCTTTGCTCATTTCAAGGGGGCTTAGCTCAAGGCGCTCCTACATCCTCTTATATTTCAAACTTGGTTTTTTGGGATGTAGAGCCTCTAATAGTTCAAGAATTTCATAGAAAAGGATACATATACTCAAGATATGTGGATGATATTTGCATCTCCAAGAGCTCAAGAACAACAAAAGAAGAAAAAACATGGGCCATTAAAACGGCTCAGAAAGTTTTTATATCAAAGGGGCTTTCTATTAAAAGCCGAAAAACCAAAATTATGGAAAAGGGAAGCCGACAGGAGGTAAACAAAAAGACCATTCACAATGGAAAAGTTAACGCTTCCAAGGCCGACAAAGACAAAATACGGGCTGAGATTCATAACCTGAAGATAAGAATTGATAAAAACCTATTGCCAGACATTCCTTATGAAAAGCGTTACCTAAGCATAAGAGGGAAAATACTCTACTTAGAGAAGTTCAATAAAACAGCGGCTCAAAAACTTCAAAATCAACTGGATGAGTTGGTTGCTTATATAAAATCTAAAGGAGTTATCTGGAGGTCTCCAAAAAACAAATACATACCATAATAAAAGAACGACGCGATACGGGTGATCCCTTGTATCAATTGTTCTGGTTGAATAGCCCGGGTACCTCCCGGAGAAACTCTAATAATGAGTGGTACTAATCAGGGGGGTACACTCCCGCAGCGCACAAACAAGTCTCTCTCCAAAACTCCACCCACAAAAAAGCCCACCATTACGGCAGGCTTTTATGCAGGCTTTGCTGGTCGCAAAGCTGGGGTTCCCCGATCAGCTGCAGCAAATACATCAGGTTGGCTATCATGGCTGTCTCCTGAACAGACTGTTAGTAATCAGTCTGGTTCAGGAATTGCCGTTCAGCCAGCCGGGTTTTGCTGGTGGCAGCTGTCGTTCAGAACTTATCAGCCTTGCAGCAAGCTTTTCAGCAGGCGTGGGTTGCAGACGGCGATGTTTGCACCTGGCTTCAGCTGAGGCTGGCCAGTAATGTCAGAAACCAGTGCGCCAGCTTCGGAGGCAATCAGGCCACCGGCTTGCAGGGCAAACTCGTCGATGTTGCTCAGCAGGGCACCCTGGAAGCGGTCGGCGGCTACGTAGCACAGGGACAAGGCGTTAGAGCCAATGTTGCGAAGGTCGTAGCTGGTGCTCATCAGTTTCATCAGGCGTTCGCGCTGGGCATAGGCGTCTTCACCGACACCGGATGGCTGGGTGTAACCTACCATGGCGTCAGCCAGGGTGTTTACGTTACCAACACGGATACGACGATTGTTGGCTTGCGCACCACGACCACGGGAAGCAGTGAATTCGTCACTGTTCAGCGGGTTGGTAATGATGGCGTGTTCGGTTTTGCCGTTGATCTTGCAGGCAATGATGATGGCGAAGGTTGGAATACCCACGCGGAAGTTAGCGATGTCGTCGATAACACAGACAGACCATTCAGGCTGCTTTTCATCACCAGCGTTCAGACCGGTTTCGCGGCCTTTGTAGTTGTGTTCCGGGTAGGATTTTTTCAGATCAAAGATGATCGCTTTTTCCAGACCGATGGAGCAATCGGCGATGAACTTTGCTTTTTCCTGATCGGAGCTTTGTGAAGAATCAAAACGGTCCAGGCGGCGGACCAGGTCTTCACCGGCATTGCGTGCAGCACGCAGAGCCAGATTTACCATTGGCTGCATTTCGACAACTATCTCTTAAAGAACGGGGGAACAGGTAATTATATCAGGATAGTGGTGCGTGTCGATGCCTGTTTGATACACTTTCGCGCCTCGAATTATTTCGTCGATTTGTTTTTACCCTGCCAGCCACCGAAGGAAAGCCACTTGAGCGACCAGACACCGTCACCCGCTGCTGCCGAAGACGCCACCGTTACCCGTTTTGAAGGCATGAATCTGTTGGATGCCATCGACATTGTGATGGTGAACACCACGCACGCCGGCAATATTGGTGCAGCGGCCCGTGCCATGAAGAACATGGGCATTGGTCAATTGGTGCTGGTTGACCCGATTGCGGCAGTGGATGAAGAAGCTATTACCCGTGCCTCCCGCGCCGACGACATTCTGGAGCGGGTACGCATTGTGCCGACGCTGGAAGACGCCATTGCCGATTCTGTGTTGGTGGTGGGTACCAGCGCCCGTAGCCGTCATATTCCGTGGCCGTTGATGTCGCCACGCCAGTTGGGTGGCAGTGTGATTCCGGTAGCGCAGGCGGGCGGTCGTATTTCATTGGTGTTTGGGCGCGAGTCCCGCGGCTTGACCAACGAAGAGCTGCACCTGTGCCATGCCCATGTACACATTCCTACCGAAGAAAGCTTTTCTTCGTTGAACGTGGCGCAGGCGATTCAGGTGCTGTGCTATGAAATGCGTCTGGCAGCCATGGAGGCTGAACAGGCGCTGGGCGGCAATGTGCAGTCCGAATCGGCCCCGGTGATGGGGCAGCGTTGGGGCGTCGACTGGGATCATCCGCCAGCGACGCATAAAGAGTTGAACGGTATGATTCAGCATCTAGAACAGACGCTGGTTGATATTGGCTTCCTTGACCCCAATACACCGAAGCAACTGATGACCCGTATCCGTCGACTGTTTCAGCGCGCTGAACCGGATCGCATGGAAATCAATATTCTGCGTGGCATGTTTTCATCGGTTCGGCAGCAAGCCGACAAGTTGAAAGCCCGTCAGTCATCCCGGTCTGATGCTGACGACGCTCAGTAATCGCATCAACCAATCCACAGAAAGGCAGCAAGCAAGAGGAAACCGCCTTGATATTTAAACAACTGCGTGAAGATGTGGCCTGCGTATTCGCACGCGACCCGGCCGCCCGCAACACCTTTGAAGTGCTGACGACCTATCCGGGCGTCCATGCCATCCTGCACTACCGCATGGCGAATGCACTCTGGTGTCGTGGCTTCAAATGGTTGGCGCGTTTGCTGTCTACGTTCAGTCGTTGGGTTACCGGGGTAGAAATTCACCCGGGTGCTACCATTGGCCAGCGTTTCTTTATTGACCACGGCATGGGCGTGGTGATTGGTGAAACCGCAGAAATCGGTAACGACTGCACTCTTTATCATGGCGTTACCCTTGGCGGCACCAGCTGGAACAAGGGCAAGCGTCACCCAACCCTGCATGATGGTGTGGTTGTGGGTGCTGGCGCCAAGGTGCTGGGCCCGATTGTGGTAGGTAAGGATGCCCGTATCGGTTCCAATGCGGTGGTGACCAAAGCCGTGCCAGAAGGCGCCACCGTGGTGGGCATTCCGGGCCGTATTGTGCGTGTTAATGGCCAGAAGAAAGAAGTGCCAGCGGCGGCAGTACGTATGGCTGAGAAGCTGGGCTTCGATGCCTACGGTATGTCCAGCGACATGCCAGACCCGATTGCCCGCTCGATTCACAACATGATGGAGCATATGGAAGCGGTGGATAACAAAATTGACCGCATGTGCAAGGCCATGGGTGAAGCCGGTATTCACAACTGCGACGACGCCTTACCAGAATTGGCTCGTGAAGACTTTGTCAGCCTCAGTGATGTGGATGCGCAGGCCAATAAAGCAGCGACGGAGAAAGACGCGAATGTTGCCCGTGGTTCTGTTGCTGACAGTAAACACAGTTCCGACTCTGAAACAAAAGAGGCCGATGCTGACAAATTGTGATGCAAATACTGTGTAAAGAGACATGGATCAACGGCTTTAATGTTGACTGAATTGGTCGGAAATAAAGATAATCCCGACCAATTCGGAGGATTTTTCCATGCGACTGACAACCAAAGGCCGTTACGCGGTGACCGCCATGCTCGATCTGGCTATCCATGCTGAAGGCGGCCCGGTAAGTCTCAATGATATTTCAGGCCGACAGGGTATTTCCCTGTCGTACCTCGAGCAGCTGTTTGCCCGGCTGCGCCGCTGCGGTCTGGTGTCCAGTATTCGTGGCCCCGGCGGCGGCTATCAACTCAGCCGCGATCAGGACGCCATTAATGTGGCCGAGATCGTCGATGCCGTTAACGAATCCATGGATGCCACCCGTTGCCAGAAACAAGGCAACTGTCAGGAAGGCCTGGAATGTTTGACGCACCATTTATGGCTGGACCTGAGCGATCAGATTCACGACTTCCTGTCCGACATCACTCTCAAGCAGCTGATTGAACGCCGGGAAGTGCAGCAAACCGCCAGGCGTCAGGATGAACATTCTGCCAGCCGCATTGATGTCCTGTTATCCGACGCCGTAGGCAGTTAAGAACGACTCGCCTCGCTTTGCCGTGAGTTTTCACACGCGCAGAGCCGGGCCAACCGAATAACAGGCAGAGTGGTTACCCCTCTGCCTTTTTTGATTTGGAAGCACCATGAAAACCCTGTATCTGGATTATGCCGCCACCACACCGGTCGACCCGGCAGTCGCGCAAGCCATGACCGAATGCCTGACTCTGGATGGCAACTTTGCCAACCCGGCCTCCCGTTCCCATCGTTTTGGCTGGCAGGCCGAAGCGGCGGTTGAAAAGGCCCGTCGTCAGGTGGCCGACCTGTTGGGTGCCGACCCGCGCGAAATCGTCTGGACTTCTGGTGCGACTGAAAGCGACAACCTGGCATTGAAAGGGGTGGTGGAGTACATCCGCAGTCACAACCCTGAACAGAAGTGCCACATCATCAGCTCCTGCATCGAGCATAAGGCGATTCTGGACACACTGAAGTGGCTGGAAGGCCAGGGTGTAGACGTTACCTTGCTGAGCCCGGACGCCGACGGTCTTATCACACCCGATCAGGTACAAGACGCACTGCGTGACGACACCGTGCTGGTCACCCTGATGGCGGTGAATAACGAGTTGGGTACGGTGACTGATATCGCCGCTATTGGTGCGTTGTTGCAAAATCACCCCGCGTTACTGCACGTTGATGCGGCCCAGGCGGCGGGCAAGATTCCTTGCAATGTGAACGACTGGCAGGCCGATCTGGTGTCGTTGTCGGCGCACAAATTCTATGGCCCAAAAGGCGTTGGCGCTTTGTATGTTCGACGCCAGCCGCTGGCCCACGTCAGTGCCCAGATGCACGGCGGTGGCCACGAACGCGGTATGCGTTCCGGTACTCTGCCCACTCACCAGCTGGTGGGTATGGGCGAAGCTGCGGCACTGGTTACAGCACAGTTTGCTGAAGAAGAAGCCCGCATTCGTTCGCTGCGCGACAAGCTCGAAGCGGCCATGCTGGCGTTGGGTGGTGTGCATGTGAACGGTCACCCGCAGCAGCGCACCGCGGCCCATATGAACCTGTCTTTTGAAGGCGTGGATGGCGAAATTCTGCTGGCGTCGCTGGCGCAAGTCGCGGTGTCCTCCGGTTCGGCCTGTACCTCGGCCAGTGTTGAACCGTCGTATGTGCTGAAGGCCATTGGCCGTTCCGATGTGTTGGCTCATGCCGGTTTGCGCTTCAGTCTGGGCCGCTTTACCAGCGATGAAGACATCGACTTTGCCATCGAAACCGTTACCCGTGTGATCGGGCTGTTGCGAAAGTAAACGCTGGTTCAGGGTAATCTGCTGCAAAAGCGACACAAAGCGCCGGAAATACTGTGCCGGGTGTCATTTGGTGCGTACAACTTTGGTAAAAACGTGCGTATAATCCGCCGGATTTTTAACCCTGAATTCATTTATAGAATTGGAGCATACACATGGCTGTTGAACGCACGCTGTCCATCGTCAAGCCAGACGCAGTTGGCAAAAACGTAATCGGTGAAATCCTGGCTCGTTTCGAGAAAGCTGGCCTGTCCATCGTTGCCGCTAAAATGGTACGTCTGGACGACGAAAAAGCTGGCGGTTTCTACGCTGAGCACAAAGAGCGTCCTTTCTTCAAGGATCTGGTTGGTTTCATGACTTCCGGTCCTGTTGTTGTACAGGTTCTGGAAGGCGACAACGCCATCGCTCTGAACCGCGAACTGATGGGTGCTACCAACCCTAAAGAAGCGGCTGAAGGCACTATCCGCGCTGACTTCGCTCAAAGCATCGACGCTAACGCTGTTCACGGTTCCGACTCCGCTGCTTCTGCAGAACGTGAAATCGCGTACTTCTTCGCTGCAGACGAAATCTGCGCTCGCTAAGATCGGCTTGCCGTATTAGCTGATGAGGGCGGATTGCCCTCATCCTTCTTTTCAAAATCAACCTCTGCTGGGAAGCACCAAGCCAGGTAACTTGTTCGATGACCGAAGCCTCAGAAAAAATCAATCTGCTGGGATTATCCCCAACCAAAATGGAAGAATTTTTTGCCAGCATCGGCGAAAAGAAATTCCGTGCCCAGCAGATGCTGAAGTGGATTCATCAGTACGGCGAGGCGGATTTTGAAAAGATGACCAACATGGGCAAGGGCTTGCGTGCCAAGCTGGCCGAGATCTCTGAGATCGCCCTGCCTGAAGTGGTATATGAAGACTTCTCTTCCGATGGCACCCGTAAGTGGGTGATGCGCATGCCTGGCGGCAGCTCCATCGAGACGGTTTATATTCCTGAAAAAGAACGTGGCACCCTCTGTGTTAGTTCACAGATTGGCTGTTCGCTGGACTGTTCTTTCTGCTCCACCGGTAAGCAAGGCTTTAACCGCGACCTGACCGTGGCCGAAATCATTGGCCAGGTTTATGTAGCGGCGATGAGCTTCCACGAGCCAGGTGAACGTCGTGAGCGTCGTATTACCAACGTTGTGATGATGGGCATGGGCGAACCGCTGTTGAACTTCAACAACGTGGTCGACGCCATGAACCTGATGATGGACGACAACGCCTATGGCCTGTCCAAGCGCCGCGTAACCCTGAGTACTTCAGGCGTGGTGCCAATGATGGACAAGCTGGGCGACGTCACTGACGTATCGCTGGCGGTATCCCTGCACGCACCGAACGACGAGCTGCGTAACGAGCTGGTGCCGATCAACAAGAAGTACCCGCTGAAAGAGCTGATCGCGGCGACCAACCGTTATCTGTCCAAGCTGCCGGACCGTCGCAAGGCCACCATCGAATACACCATGATGGAAGGCGTGAACGACACCATGGAACATGCCGAGCAGCTGGCCGAGCTGATGAAGCAGGTGCCGTGCAAGATCAACCTGATTCCGTTCAACCCGTTCCCGAATTCCGGCTACAAACGCCCAAGTAACAATCGCGTGTACCGCTTCCGCGATCATCTGATCAACGAAGGTCACATCGTGACCATTCGATCGACCCGTGGCGATGATATTGATGCGGCCTGTGGTCAGCTGGTGGGTCGCGTTGCCGACCGCACCCGACGCAGTGCCAAGTACATCAAGGCTGTTCAACTGGATTCCAATCAATAAGGCTACTCAGGCATGAGACAACTCGGAAAAATCCTGCAACATCTGACGCTGTTCACCTTGCTGGCAGCGCTGACTTCCTGTGTGACAGTGACCGAAAGTCGATTGCAAAAGAACAAGGACCCGGAAAAAGCCGTCGAAAACTACACCCAGTTGGGTTACGGCTACTTGCAGAAAGACCGTCCGGATCTGGCTCGTAAACGCCTGCAAAAAGCACTCAGCATTGATGCCACCTACGCCCCGGCCAACGACGCCATGGGCCTGCTGTGGCAAAGCGAAGGGGAATTCGACCTGGCGGAAGAATTCCTCAAAAAAGCCGTTGCCTACGACAGCGACTTCAGCGCAGCCAAACACCACCTGGGCCGTTTGTACACTCAGCTGAAGCAATACCAGCAAGCCGAGGAATGGCTGAAAATCGCCGCTGGTGATCGTTACTACGAAGGCCGTGCCCGTGCCTACAACGACCTGGCGCGTAACTTCTACCTGCAAGGCATGCCGGTGAAGGCTACTGACAGCTACCGCCAATCCTTGCGTCTGGAACCATACAACGCCGAAGCGCTGGCCAATATTTCCACCTTGCTGTTTGAAGCCCAGCGTTACGACGATTCCAACAAATACTTCAACCGCCTCGACCGTATGGCTCAAGCGGGCACCCTCAAGCACACGGCGCACAGCGCCTGGCTGGGTATTCGACTGGCGACCATCTTCCAGAACATGGGACAAGTGGTTCGACTGGCGGCCATCCTCAAGCAGGATTATCCGAAATCGACAGAATATCGCCTGTATCAGGAGTCCCTCGCTGGGGCTCAGGGTTAAGGTTCAGGCACAAGCGAGACTGACAGATGCACTTTGAAAATCCGATCAAACGTCGTAAGAGCCGTAAAATCTGGGTCGGTGATGTGCCGGTGGGCGGCGATGCGCCTATCTCCATTCAGACCATGACCAACACCGACACGCTGGACGTGGACGCCACGGTGGCGCAAATCCAGCGTGCCCAGGATGCCGGTGCCGACATCGTGCGTGTGTCCGTACCTTCAATGGAAGCGGCCGATGCTTTCGGCAAGATTCGCCAGCAAGTGAACATCCCGCTGGTTACCGACATCCATTTTGACTACCGCATTGCCCTCAAAGTGGCCGATCTGGGCGCAGACTGTCTGCGTATCAACCCGGGTAATATTGGCCGTGATGATCGTGTGCGTGCGGTGGTTGATGCTGCCCGTCACAATGGCATTCCAATCCGTATCGGTGTTAACGCCGGTTCCCTGGAAAAAGAGCTGCAGAAGAAATACGGCGAGCCGACGCCTGCGGCATTGGTGGAATCCGCCATGCGCCACATTGATATTCTCGATAAGCTCGATTTTCAGGATTTCAAACTGAGTCTGAAGGCCTCCGATATCTTTATGACGGTGGCGGCTTATCGTCAGATTGCCAGCCAGATTGAACAGCCGCTGCATTTGGGCATCACAGAAGCCGGCGGTTTGCGCGGCGGTACTGTGAAGTCGTCCATCGGTCTGGGCCTGTTGTTGTGGGATGGCATCGGCGACACCATTCGTGTTTCGCTGGCGGCCGACCCGATTGAGGAAGTGAAAGTGGGCTGGGACATGCTGAAGTCCCTCAAACTGCGCTCCCGTGGCATTAACTTTATTGCCTGCCCAAGCTGCTCACGTCAGAACTTTGATGTGATCAAAACCATGAATGAGCTGGAAACCCGCGTTGAAGACATCCGCACCAATATGGATGTTTCCGTAATCGGCTGTGTGGTTAATGGCCCGGGTGAAGCAAAAGAAACCGACGTTGGTTTGGCCGGTGGTCAGCCTAACCTGATCTACATCGACGGCAAGCCTGCGACCAAGCTGGGCAATGATAATCTGGTCGATGAACTGGAAGCCCTGATTCGTCAGCGTGCTGCCGAGCTGGACGAACAACGCAAAGACATGATTGCAACCGACGCCTCTGCGGAATAAGCGGGTCGGCAAAGAGAAGAATATGAGCAAGAAAATCCAGGCCATTCGTGGCATGAACGACATCCTGCCAACCCAAAGCCCGGTGTGGCAGTACCTGGAAGGTACCGTCAAGGAGCTGCTGGCGGGCCACGGTTACAACGAAATTCGTATGCCTATCGTTGAACAGACCAATCTGTTCAAGCGTTCCATCGGTGAAGTGACCGACATCGTTGAAAAAGAAATGTACACCTTCGAGGACCGCAACGGCGACAGCCTGACCCTGCGTCCGGAAGGCACGGCGTCCTGTGTGCGCGCTTGTGAAGAACACGGCCTGCTGTACAACCAGACCCAGCGTCTGTGGTACACCGGCCCGATGTTCCGCCACGAACGTCCTCAAAAAGGCCGCTACCGTCAGTTCTACCAGATTGGCGTGGAAACCTTTGGTATTGGCAGCGCCGATATCGACGCCGAGCTGATCCTGATGACTGCCCGTTTATGGAAGCAACTGGGCATCGCCGATTCTGTTACCTTGCAGCTGAACACGCTGGGTTCCAACGACGCACGTGCGGAATACCGCGCAGCGCTGGTGGAATACCTCAGCCAGTTCAAGGATCAGCTGGACGAAGACAGCCAACGTCGTCTGGAAACCAACCCGCTGCGGGTACTGGATTCCAAAGACCCGAACACTCAGGCACTGTTGAAAGACGCGCCTCAGCTGCATGATCACCTGGATGAAGAATCCGCCGCCGATTTCGCCAAGCTGCGCGCCATTCTGGATGCCGCCGGTGTGGGCTATGAAATCAACCAGCGTCTGGTGCGCGGTCTGGATTACTACAACAAGACCGTGTTCGAGTGGGTAACCGACAAACTCGGTTCTCAAGGCACTGTGTGTGCCGGTGGCCGTTACGACGGTCTGGTTGAGCAGTTGGGTGGCAAGGCCACACCAGCGGTGGGTTTTGCCATGGGTGTTGAGCGTCTGATCCTGATGCTGGAAACCCTTGAAGTGATCCCGGCCGAAGTGCACCAGACGGTGGATGTTTATATCTGCGCGCTGGGTGAAGGCGCTGACCTGGCCGCCCTGCTGCTGGCCGACAAGCTGCGTGAAGACAACAGCTGGCTGCGCGTGCAAACGCACTGCGGCGGTGGCAGCTTCAAGAGCCAGATGAAAAAAGCCGACAAGAGCGGTGCTCGTTATGCGCTGCTGCTGGGCGAAACTGAACTGGCTGACGGTACCGCTGCAGTGAAAGACCTGCGTGGCGAAGCCGAACAGCAAACCATCCCGCAGGCCGAACTGGCGGCGTGGTTGGCAGACAATATGCTGTGATCGCTGAGGCGATCCGGCAACCAAACCTAAATTAAAAACGTTGGAAAAGGGGACGTCAGGCAATGACTGAACTGCGTACGGATGAAGAACAGGCAGAAATGCTGAAAAACTGGTGGGCAGAGAACGGCAAGAGCCTGTTGGCGACGGTCGTAATCGTTGCTGGCGGCTGGATTGGCTGGGATTTCTACCAGACCCAACAGCAGCAAACCGGTGAAGCTGCCGCACAGATTTATTCGCAGCTGACCGAGCAAGCCGCACTGGCCCAGTCGGGTTCCAACGTTGCTGCGCAACAGGAAGCAGTGGCATTGGCAGAGCAGTTGAAGAAAGACTTCGACGGTTCTACCTACAGCCAGTTTGGCTCGCTGTTCCTGGCCCGCTTCGCCGCCGATAACGGCGACATGGAAAGCGCTGCCAAGGAACTGCGTACTCTGGTCGACACTGCTGAAGCGCCGATCAAGTACATGGCCAAGGTTCGTCTGGCCAACGTACTGGTAGAACTGAACGACACTGACGCTGCCATTGCACTGGTCAGCACCGTGGAAGACCCTGCCTATGCTTCCCAGTACCTGGAAGTGAAAGGCGATGCGTTGTACCGCAAAGGCGATCTGGGTGCGGCTCGCGAAGCCTACCTGGCGGCGATCGATTCAGCTTCCGAGCTGGGTCTGGATACCCAGCCACTGAAGCGCAAGGCCGATTTCCTGGTTGCTGCTGAGGACGCCTGATGCTGATTCGCGCAAGCCTGCTGGCCGCAGCGGTACTGTTGGCTGGGTGTTCATCATCACCTGAGCAACCGCAAGACGACAGCACCGTAATCGATACCTCGGTGGACGTTGGCAGCAACGGCCTGTCGGTTGAATGGCGTACTCGCGTAGGGCAGGGTGTGGGTTCTCACTACACCCGTATTGCGCCAGCGGTGGTGGACGACAAACTGTATATTGCCAGCCGTAATGGCCGCATTGCCCAGCTGGAGCTGGCCAGTGGCGACACCGACTGGTCAATCACGCTCGACGATGACATCGGTGCCGGTGTTGCTGTGCAGGGCCAGTACCTGATTGTGGCAACCCGCAACGGTGTTCTGCACTGTCTGGATCGCAACAACGGCGAAGAAATCTGGCAAGCGCCATTGAGCAGCGAAGCCGTGTCTCCGGCCGGTTTTGACAGCAGCAAAGCCTACGTTCATACCATTGATGGCCGTATTTCTGCGTTTGACCTGGCAACCGGTGCCCAGCGTTGGTCCTATGAAACCGCCATGCCGATTCTGTCGGTGCGTGGTACTGCCAGTCCGGTGGTTGTTGGCGGAGTCGTGGTTACCGGTTTGGCCAACGGCAAGGTGGTTGCGATTGATGCTCGTTTGGGTGTTCCATCCTGGGAAAAGCGTCTGGCGACACCAGAAGGCCGTTCTGAGCTGGAGCGTCTGGTCGATTCCGACGGCACGGTTCAGGTCGACAACCAGCTGATTTACGCTGCCAGCTACCACGGTAAAATGGCCGCTTTGAGCGCATCCGGTGAAACCCGTTGGGAACAGGATGCCTCCAGCTACACCAGTCCGGCGATGGCATTGGGTAACCTCTACCTGACGCTGGACGACAGCTCTGTTCAGGCGTTTGATGTGTACTCCGGCAACCCGGTGTGGACGCAGAAAAGCCTGCAAGGCAAACAACTGGGCGCAGTTGAAGCATGGGATGGCAAGTTGGCCGTGGTCGATTCCGACGGTTACATCTACTTGCTGAGCCAAATTGATGGCGAGATTACATCGCGCTTGTCATTGGTTCCGAATGCACTGCACGTCAGCTACCCTAATCAGTCAGAAGCGACCCGGTGGCGTCGTCTGCGTGGCCAGCACTTCGGTGCCTACAGCCCGCTGAAAGCCACTGCGGAAGGCTTGCTGGTGTTCACCAACAACGGTGACATCATGCTGCTGACGCAGGACGATACAGACTCCTGATACACTGGGTTCAGCTGTCTGAATGTGTGGGGGAGCAAACGCTCCCCTTTTGTATTTATTGAGGTATTTCATGGTTCCTGTCATTGCATTGGTAGGTCGACCGAACGTTGGCAAATCCACTCTGTTTAACCGTCTGACCAAAACCCGCGATGCGCTGGTGGCGGAGATTGCGGGCCTGACCCGCGACCGTAAGTACGGCGAAGGCAAGGTCGGCGACTATCCATTCATCGTGATTGATACCGGCGGTATCAGCGGTGAGGAAGAAGGCATTGATGAGGCCATGGCTCACCAGAGCTATCAGGCCATTCAGGAAGCAGACATTGTTTTCTTCATGGTGGATTCCAACGCCGGCATTCTGGAAGGCGACCGTGTGATCGCCAACCATCTGCGTAAAAGCGGCAAATCGGCGTATCTGGTTGCCAACAAGATCGACGGTAAAAACCCGGACGTTGTACTGGGCGAAATGTATGAGCTCGGTATGGGCGAGCCTTTGGCGATTGCTGCGGCGCACAACCGTGGCGTTACCGCGCTGATCGAATACGTCATGGAAGAGCTGCACGGCAAGCCGGAAGAACCGGAAGCTGACCCGGACGAGTGGAACTACGTTTGGGATGAAGACGAAGACGGCAACCTCGAAGAAGTGGTTCACGAAGAACTGGACGTCAAAGGCATCAAAATTGCCGTGGTTGGCCGTCCGAACGTGGGCAAGTCGACGCTGGTAAACCGCTTTTTGGGTGAAGACCGTGTGGTGGTGTACGACGAAGCCGGTACCACCCGCGACTCTGTTTATATTCCGTACGAGCGTCACGGTCAGGATTACACCCTGATTGATACTGCCGGTGTCCGTCGTCGCAAGAACATCAGCGAAGCCGCCGAGAAGTTCTCCATCATCAAGACGTTGCAGGCCATTCAGGACTGTCACGTGTGTATTCTGGTGCTGGACGCCCGTACCGGTATCGTCGAGCAAGACTTGCACATGCTCAGCTTCGTGCTGAACGCCGGTCGTGCTCTGGTGATCGCCATCAACAAGTGGGATGGCATGACCCAGGACGACAAGGATCGCGTGAAAACCGAGATCGACCGTCGTTTCGACTTCCTGACCTTTGCCGACATGCACTTTATTTCAGCGCTGCACGGCACCGGTGTAGGCCACCTGTACGAATCCGTTGATCAGGCGTACGAATCAGCGATGGGTAAGTGGCAGACCAACATGCTGACCCGCATTATGGAAGACGCCGTTGCCAGCCATCAGCCGCCGATGGTACGTAGCCGTCGTCCGAAACTGCGTTATGCGCACCAGGGTGGTTCCAACCCACCGTTGCTGGTGGTGCACGGCAGTCTGGTCAACGACCTGCCAGAAGACTACAAGCGTTATTTGGCCAACACCTTCCGTCGGGTGCTGGACATCAAGGGTACGCCGATTCGGGTTGAATTCCGTCAGGGCGAAAACCCGTATGCTGAGGTGAAGAAAGAAGTACGTCACCGTAGCCGCCGTCGTGCCGAAGCGGTGGAACGTACCTCTAACAAGCGTCGTATCAAGCAGGAAAAAGTCCAGAAAGGCGCCAAAAAGCGCAATCGCAGTGGCTGATCACGCTTGGCTCAGCTAACAACCGAAAGCTGAACGCCGAAAGCCGGACTCCGAAAAGAGTTCGGCTTTTTTGTGGGCGTCGCTCTAGCTTCTGCACGTCTGTCAGGTTGGTTTTGGCAGTTAATACCTGTCTTAGCTGTCAGCAGGGCTTGTATTTGGCATATGGGCTTATGGGGAGCGCAAAATTCGACCAATCTGAAACGATCAAATGTTTTCAGGCTGCATGAGGACTGGCTTAGCGCTGCGTTAGCAGCGGTGCCGTTCTGGTCGTAGCCCAGATATTCAGAGCGAGGGAGTTATGCCTTCACCATTGGCCAGTGTGCCGTATTACGAAAAACACGCCGCTCGTTTGGCGGAATCCTACGACATGCTCGCATTCGAGCAGTTGCACAACGATTGGGCCAGCCGCCTGCCAACTCCTGGCAAGGCGTTGGACGTTGGTGCTGGCACCGGTCGTGATGCCTTGTGGTTGGCGTTGCATGGCTGGCAGGTAACGGCGGTTGAGCCCGCCGATGCCATGCGTGAGCTGGCTGCCCGTAAAACCCTGGCGCTGGGCCTCGATGATGACGCGTTAAGCTGGCACAACGACGCTTTGCCAGCGCTGAGCAGTGTTCAGGGACAGCATTATCAGCTGGTGCTGCTGTCGGCAGTGTGGATGCACTTGTCGGTGGCCCACCGTCCGGCAGCGTTCAAACGGCTGATCGAATTACTGGACGAGGACGGCATGCTGGTGATGACACTGCGGGATGGCCCGAACGAGTGTCAGCGGCCAATGTATCCGGTCAGCAAGGAAGAAATCATCTCGCTGGGGCGACCCATGGGATTGCAGGTTGAAGTGGTGAGCGGGCGGGGCAAACAGCCGGATCTGCTCAAGCGCCCGGACGTGCGCTGGCAGACCCTGATCATCAAGCGCGAAGCACTCAGGCTGGTGTGATTTCCACCATCAGCTCGTCGCTTAGCTGCTCCAGTGCTTCTTTCACATCGTCGTCGTCCAGTTCGTCTGGCACCTGCAATTCTGCATCGGCATGGAACATGGTGACACCGGTCATTTCAGCCTGGAAACAATAGGTCGTCAGTTCCAGTACGTTCACACCCAGTTTGGCCATCTTGCCAGACACTTCACTGACAATACCGGCGCGGTCGTTGCCGACCAGACTCAGGTTGAGGTGGTGGCTACCTTCTTCGTCATTGCTGCCGCGCTCGGCGCGGATCTCAATGCCTTTGCCAGCCAGTGCGCCCAGATCCGCAATCAGCGGCTCGTAGGCTTCATCTTCCAGTTTGACGTGGATAATACCGGCAAATTTGCCCGCCAGACTGGCCATGCGGCTTTCAGTCCAGTTGCCGTTGTGGGCGGAAATCACGGCGGAGATATGTTCAACAATGCCGGGCTTGTCGTCGGCGATGACCGTAAGAACCAAGGATGTCGTCATAGGAAAGCTGCCAATATAGTGATGAAAACAGCGCTGAGGTTAACAAGCCTTGGCGTTGGCACCAAGCAGGATCGATGATACCTGGTCAATATCGTTGATCCTGATGCCGCCTTCCAGTAGCCTTTGGCGCTTTGTTTTGTCTGCGGCCATCGCCCTTGGTGGTGGCCCTGTGGTAAATTTCCCGGCCCGAGCGCCGTGCAGAGATTTGCAGGCAGTCGATGACGTCGGCCAGTTGAACGGCAATGACCTTGTGTCAGCCAGTCCGTGCCGCAATTTATTCAAGAGGAGATGACCTTGAAACCGGTAAAAGTTGGTATCTGTGGTTTAGGTACAGTCGGCGGTGGTACTTACAATGTACTGACCACCAATGCGCAAAACATTGCACGCCGGGCAGGTCGCGAGATTATTGTGGCGCAGATTGGCGCCCGTCGTCCGAACCCGAATTGTGACACCACTGGCGTTGAAGTGACCGCCGACATCTTTGACGTTGCCCGCAACCCGGACATCGACATCGTGGTTGAGCTGATTGGCGGCTACGACGTTGCCCGTGAACTGGTGCTGCTGGCGATCGAAAACGGCAAGCACGTGGTGACGGCCAACAAGGCCCTGATCGCCGAGCACGGTGAAGAAATCTTCGCCGCCGCTGAGCGTCAGGGTGTTTCCGTGATGTACGAAGCAGGCGTTGCCGGTGGTATTCCAATCATCAAGGCCCTGCGCGAAGGTCTGGCGGCCAACCGCATCAACTGGCTGGCAGGCATCATTAACGGTACCGGTAACTTCATCCTGACCGAAATGCGCGACAAGGGTCGTGACTTCGCCGACGTGCTGAAAGAAGCCCAGGAGCTGGGTTACGCCGAAGCCGATCCTACGTTCGACGTTGAAGGCATCGATGCGGCTCACAAGCTGACCATTCTGGCTTCCATTGCATACGGTATTCCGCTGCAATTCAGCCGCTGCTACACCGAAGGCATCAGCAAGATCACCCGTGACGACGTTGAATACGCCGAAGAGCTGGGTTACCGCATCAAGCACCTGGGTGTGAGCTGTCAGACTGAAAAAGGCATCGACCTGCGTGTTCACCCAACCCTGATTCCGGAAGATCGTCCAATCGCCAAGGTTGACGGTGTTCTGAACGCTGTGATGGTGAACGGCAACGCTGTGGGCGACACCCTGTACGTTGGTGCTGGTGCTGGCGCTGGTCCAACTGCGTCTGCCGTGGTTGCTGACATTGTTGATCTGGCTCGTACCCTGGAAGCCGATGCGGCCAACCGCGTTAACCACCTGGCTTACAACGTCATCGAAGATGACAAGGTACTGTCAATTGAAGAGGTGGAAACCGCTTACTACCTGCGCATTCAGGCGCAGGACAAAACCGGTGTACTGGCGTCAGTGGCGACCATTCTGAGTGAGCGTGGCATCAACATTGAAGCCATCATTCAGAAAGAGCCTTCTGAAACCGAAGAGCTGGCGCAGATCATCATCCTGACGCACCGTGTTATGGAAAAAACCATGAACGGCGCGCTGGAAGCCATCAGCGAGCTGGACAGCACCGTGGGCGACATTACCCGCATCCGTGTTGAACACCTGGCCTGATTCGATCTGAGTCAGTGCTGATCAAAGCCCTGTCCCCGGACAGGGCTTTTTTGTTTCTGCCGGTTGATATGGCTGTTTGCTGCAACGGCCTGATCATTTGCGGGCACGCCATCACAGCGTTATGTTGTAAAGGGGACATCTATTTAATCCGGTGCTCACTCTGGGCTGCCGGATGGTGTCGAATCACGAAGCCGACTTGCAGGCCTGACGGGTCAAGTCAAAAGTCGGCGACACAGAGTCGAGATCATCCGGCAGCCCCCGCAGGGCACGGGTTGCCGCCGCCCAGTGCTGTGTTGACGAACCTACGCGGCCCGATTTGAAAAGACTCGACCGGACAGGTTCGTCATTTCGCTGCATTCGTCGCCTTCCACTGAACAACGGCAACACTCGCGCACGACTGCATGGATGCAGGAGGTAGGGCGAAGCAGGAAGCCCGAGCCGAGAGCCGTGCAGGATTAAATAGATGTCCCCTAGAGACCGATTTCCTTCGAACTGACCTGATAAGGTGGATCGTGTGAGTATTTCCAAAGATCAGGCATCTGCGTCTGATAATTACTGTGTGCCAGATAATCACTGTGTCATTGAAACCTTCGAGCTGGTGGACACCGAGCTACCGGCACCAGAGAGCAGCAGCGGCTGGTTTCTGACCATTGCCAATGGCGAATTGCCTACCGACAGTCATGGTTTGCTGGTGTTGTGGACCCAGGCCCAATTTGATCAGCAGTTTGCCAGTGTCAAAGGCCTGGTTCGCCAGTCGCCGCTGTTTCTGGGGTTGGCCAATGGCAATCAGCCTTGTTTTGTCGCAGTGCTCGATACTCAGCCAGAACTGAAGGCTGCCAACTGGGTTCCACCGAGAGCGCTGTTGCCAACGCTGTCGGCAGACCAGTACCTGGCGGTGTCTCGTGGCCTGCAATTGGGCGTTTGGGCGCGTGATCATGCCTATTGTGGTGCCTGTGGCAGTGCTACCGAGCCGCACAGCAGCGAACGCGCCATGCACTGTGTTTCGTGCAACAAGTTCTATTACCCGCGCATCAACCCCTGTGTGATCACCATTGTGACCAAAGGTGACTATTGCCTGTTGGCGCACCACACCCGTTACGCCACCGACTTTTACAGTACGCTGGCAGGGTTTATTGAAGCGGGTGAAACCATCGAAGCGGCCGTACACCGTGAGATTTTTGAAGAAGTGAGCGTGCGGGTGAAAAACCTGCGTTACTTCGGTAGCCAGAGCTGGCCGTTCCCGGGACAGCTGATGGTTGGCTTCAGTGCTGAACACGCCGAAGGCGAGATTGAAATCGATGGCAACGAAATTGACGACGCTCGTTGGTTTCACTACAACGAGCTACCCAACACACCGGGAACCGTGTCGATTTCCGGCCAGTTGATCCGCCAGTTTGTTGAAGCTCGCAAGGCGGCCAATGGCGAGCTGTGATCGGCACTTGGCTGGAAATATCCAATGAGGAGAGCAGCATGCATCAGCACGGAAAACTGAACTACGTCGAATTTGCCAGCCGCGATCTGGCCGCTACCAAAGCGTTTTTCGGCAACGCCTTTGATTGGCAATTTACCGATTATGGCGACGATTACACGGCGTTCAGTAATGAGGGGCTGGACGGCGGGTTCTTCAAAAGCGACAAGGTTGCGACTCAGGCTTCAGGTGCCCCCTTACTGGTGTTCTACAGTGCAGAACTTGAAAACACCCAAGTGGCTGTAGAAGCGGCTGGGGCTGAAATCAGCCAGGCGATTTTCAGTTTTCCCGGCGGGCGTCGCTTTCACTTTGTTGAGCCGGGAGGCAATGAGTTCGCAGTATGGTCCGAGTAACCCACCAGCTGGGTATAAAGACGGTCAGCGTCGTGGGAGTTAATACACTGTGAGCAATCAGACCAGTCAGCAGCTTGTGACAAGTGCAGTAAAGACAGATGCAGTAAACAGAGACGCAGCAAAGACAGAACCTGAGCGCTTTGAGCCCGAGAGTGTTTGCCCAGCCTGTGGGCAAGCCAACAGCTGCACCATGGCGGCGGGCAAAAGTGCCTCCAGCTGCTGGTGCATGACTACGCAATTTTCAGAGAACGGTCGTGACTTGGCGTTTCAGACCGATCACGATCGCTGCTTGTGTCAGCGTTGCGCGACGTCTGAGGCCAACGAAAAACGTCTGGACTAAGCCTGCCGGGTTATTGGGCGGCGACCAGCAAGTTTTCTATTTCCGCCGCAGTTTCCAACAGCTTCGGAGCCATGGCTTCCATATCTTCAATTGACTGCCGGATCACCGGGGCGTGGCAGAACAGTGACGCGAGCATGCGGCCGTTGAGTTTGATGGGTACCGAACAGGCAACCATACCGTCGATAAACTCCTCGTTATCCAGCGCGATGCCACGTTTACGAGTCAGCTCCAGTTCTTCCAGCAGCTGATTGTGATCGGTGATGGTCTGACGTGCACGTTGCACCAGCTCGACTTTCGGAATCATACGTTTGAGCTGTGCCGAAGGCATCTGGCTCAGGTAAAGCTTGCCACCAGAAGTGCAATACATGGGCACCCGGCTACCAATCGGCAGATACACCTGCAATGGCCAATTAGCCTGCACACGATCGTAGTAAATCATCTCTGTGCCATCGGGCAGTGAAATACCACAGGTCTCGCCGGTGGTGGCAGCCAGGTTTTCCAGCAGGATGCGGCGTTCGGTTTTGAAGTGGTTATTCTGCAAGGCGCCCATCGATAAGCGGTTCAGGCGGTCGGCAACCATCAGATTACCGCGCAGGTTGGTTTGTACGTAGCCTTCGGCTTCCAGCGTCTGTACCAGTCTGTGTGCGGTTGCCTTGGGGATGTCCAGTTCATAGGCCAGATCGGTAGGGGACATTGGCCGGTCGGCCTTGGCGATGGCTTCCAGTATTTCCAGAACCCGAACGATGGAGGAGCCTTTTTCGCGTTTGCTATTCATCGGTGAAGGTAATCTCTGTGCTGGTGCAGATCTTGTAATACTGACCAGTATAACGGCTAGCCGATCGAATTGATCGGCTAGCAGCTGTCAGATCACAATAGTGATGCTGACAACTCTTCTGCTAACGCATGTCAGCAGCACAAGCTGTGCTGCTGAGGCCATAAACAGATGCTTACTTCATGGTTGGCATCGAGAACTCGTTGCTGGCACCGGCGGCACGAATGCCAGTTGGCCAGCGCTTGGTTACTGTCTTCATACGGGTGAAGAAGCGTACGCCGTCCGGGCCATGCATGTTCAGTGCACCGAAGATGGAGCGCTTCCAGCCGCCAAAGCAGTGGAACGCCATTGGCACCGGAATGGGCACGTTGATGCCGACCATACCGGCCTTGACGTTTTCCTCGAACTGACGAGCAGTGTCGCCGTCGCGGGTGAACAAGGAGGTACCGTTACCGAACTCGTGATCGTTGATCAGTTGCAGGGCTTCGTCGAAAGAATCTACCCGTACTACGGCCAGTACCGGGCCGAAGATTTCTTCCTTGTAAATGCGCATGTCTTTGGTGACCTTGTCGAACAGGGTCGGGCCAACGTAGTAGCCGTTTTCGAAGCCTTCCACTTTGAAACCACGGCCATCAACCACCAGTTCTGCGCCTTCTTCCACCCCCAGGTCGATGTAGGACAGTACTTTTTCCTGGTGCTGTTTGGTCACCAGGGGACCCATGTGGGGTTCGCGCTTCTCTGCTGAAAACGGACCGGTGCCCGGGCCAACGATCATTTCAGCGATTTCGCCTTTCAGGCTGGTGATCAGGTTGTCGGCAACATCGTCACCCACACAAACGGCGACTGAAATGGCCATACAACGCTCACCGGCAGAGCCGTAAGCGGCGCCCATCAGTGAGTTCACCACCTGACCCGGATCGGCATCCGGCATCACGATCATATGGTTTTTGGCTCCGCCCAGAGCTTGACAACGCTTGCCATGGGCAGAAGCTGTGGAATAGATGTATTCCGCGATTGGCGTGGAGCCAACGAAGGAGACTGCCTGAATGCGCTCGTCGGTAAGCAATACGTCAACAGATTCCTTGTCGCCGTTCACGACATTGAATACGCCTTCCGGCAGACCGGCTTCGTACAGCAGTTCGGCCAGCATCATGGTTGAGCTTGGGTCTTTTTCCGACGGCTTCATCACGAAGGTGTTACCGCAAGCGATGGCCACTGGGAACATCCACATAGGTACCATGATCGGGAAGTTGAATGGAGAAATACCCGCACAGACACCTAACGGCTGCATCATGGACTGGGAGTCGATACCACGGCCCACATTGAGCGAGTATTCACCCTTGCTGGCGTGTGGAATGCCACAGGCAAATTCCACCACTTCCAGGCCGCGGGTGATTTCGCCATGGGCATCCGAGAACACCTTGCCGTGTTCCAGCGAGATCATCTCGGCCAGTTTGTCGCGGTTGGCTTCCACCAGTTCCTTGAACTTGAACAGCACGCGAGCACGGATTACCGAAGGGGTCTTCGACCATCCTTCAAATGCCGCTTGAGCCGAAGCAATGGCAGCACGAGTCTCATCGGCGGTAGACAGGCTGACGTTGAGGCGTTGTTCGCCAGTCGCCGGATTAAATACCGGGGCGCGGCGCTCGGACTCGCTGGCGCTTGGACGGTTGTTGATCAGGTTGCCGAGTGTTTCCATTGGGGTCGTCATTGTTATTACTCCTGGTTCCATACTTTTTCGTACAGGGCGATCATTTCTTGTTCAGTTGGGACTTTCGGGTTGTTACCGGGGGAGCCAGAGGCGGCGGCTTGCTGCGCCATCAATGGTCGTAATTCGAAGTACTTGTCCTTGTCGCAGCCAAACTCCGCCAGTGACGGCACCTTGGTGTCGAGATTGATGGACTTGAGCTCAGCCACCAGTTTGGTGCAGGCGATGTCATCGCTGTCTGCTTGATTCGCAAAGCCCATGGCGCGGGCACAGTCGGCGTAACGAGCGGTGGCCGCCGGGATTGAGAATTCGGTAATGGCTGGCAGCAGCATGGCGTTCGACATGCCGTGCGGTACGTGGAAAAACGCGCCAATAGGGCGACTCATGCCGTGCACCAGTGCCACCGAGGCGTTGGAGAAAGCGATGCCCGCCAGGGTAGAACCCAGCATCATGGCTTCCCGGGCAGCGCGATCAGAGGGCTCGAAGTAGGCCTTACGCAAGTTAGGGCCAATCAGACGTAGCGCTGCCAGTGCCTGCTGGTCACTGAATGGGCTGGCCTTGGCACTGACATAGGCTTCCATGGCGTGGGTCATGGCGTCGATGCCAGTATCGGCGGTAACCCGCGGTGGCAGGGACAGTGTCAGTTCGTAGTCGATCAACGCCGCCACCGGCATAAAGCCGAGGCCAACGCAGAGCATTTTCTCGTCGACGGTGTCGTCAGTAATGATGGTAAAGCGAGTCGCTTCCGAGCCTGTGCCTGCGGTGGTCGGAATGGCGATCAGCGGCAGACCTTCCTCATGCACATCACGGGGGAATTTGTAGTCACGCATCTGGCCACCGAACTTGCCAAGAATGCCGATGGCTTTGGCCGAATCGATCGGAGAACCGCCGCCGAGGGCAACGATGCTGTCGAACGGCTGGCCATCGATACCTGCACGAACTGCGTCAACGCCTGCGGTAATGGAGGCTTCGGTCGGCTCCGGTACGGTATCGTCAAATACCGCGTGGGCCATTCCGGCTTCGTTCAATGTGGCCGACAGCACTTCGGTGTAACCCAGCTTCACCATCATCTTGTCGGTGATAATCAGTGGGCACTTGCATCCCAGTGAGGTCAGGATGGCTGGCAGTTCCTTTGAGGCCCCGGCTCCGGCTTGCATGATGCGGGGCAATACGAGTCTGTTGCTCATGGTCGTTCCCTTGTTGTTTTTGGTTCAGATATTGGTCATTAAATCTGCTGTGACGCTTGGCTGAGTTTGGGGTTATTGGTAGGCCACGCTGGGCAGCCAGGTGACGATGTCGGTCCAGCTGAAGACAATGGCGATGCCAACCAGCTGGATGGCAATGAACGGCAGTACACCGCGGTAGATAGTGCCGACCTGAATGCCTTCGGGAGCCACGCCTTTCATATAGAAGAGGGCAAAGCCAACTGGCGGCGTCAGGAAAGAGGTCTGCAGGCACACTGCAAACAGGATGGTGAACCACACCAGATCAAAGCCGAGGTTGGCCACTACCGGAGCAACCAGCGGCAGGATGATCAGGGTGATTTCGATCCAGTCGAGGAAGAAGCCCAGAATAAAGGTGGCCAGCAGGATGCAGATGACGATGCCCGTTGGGCCGAATGGCAGGCTGGTCAGTGCACCTTCGATCAGTTCGTCACCACCGAGCCCACGCAGTACCAGCGAGAAGGCAGTGGCACCGAGCAGCAGTGCGAAAATAAAGGCGGTGGTCTTGCTGGTTTCCTTGCAGGTGTCGTGCAGGGTTTTCAGATCCAGTCGGCCTTTCGACCAGGCCAGCAGGGCCGCGCCTGCCGCGCCTACACCGGACGCTTCGGTTGGTGTAGCAACACCGGCGAAGATAGATCCCAGTACCGCCAGAATCAGGCCTGCTGGTGGCAGTACCGCCTTGAATACGTTCCAGACCAGTTTGTAATCGACCGGCTCGGCATCTTCGGGGGCCGGTGCCATGGACGGTTTCAACCAGCCAACGATCAGAATGTAGGCAATATAAAGTGCTGCCAGCATCAGGCCCGGGAAGAAGGCTCCCAGAAACAGGTCACCAACGGACAGACCCAGACGGTCGCCCATCATCACCAGCATGATCGACGGTGGAATCAGAATACCGAGGGTGCCGGTGGAACAGACGATGCCGCAGGCCAGTTCCTTGTTGTAGCCGTTCTTGACCATCAGGGGCACGCCCAGCAAGGCCAGCAACACCACTGAGGCGCCAACGATACCGGTCGATGCGGCCAGCAGTACACCAACGACGGTGATGGTTACTGCCAGTCCGCCACGAATGCGACCGAACAGGCGTACGAGGTTGGACATCAGGTCTTCAGCAACCCCCGAGCGATCCAGCATCAGCCCCATAAATACGAACATGGGGAGCGCCACTAACACCCAGTTGGTCATCACGTCCCAGATTCGTGGAATGGTGATTGAGATGTAGTTCCAGTCGATGCCAATCCAGGTGTCGAGCCAGAGGTCAGAAGCCATGGCAATGACCGAAAAGATCATCGCAACGCCACCCAGAACCCAGGCCACCGGATAGCCACTGAACAGCAAGACGATAAACGTGCTGAACATGGCGATGGCGAGAATTTCATTAATTTCCATGGCTGGCTCCTGCGGTTTGGCTGTGGGATTCAGCGTTGGATGTACCAAGGGATTCACCACTGGCCGAACGCGAGAACAACAACGCCAGCACCCGTGACAAGCGCGCCACCATGGCAATGGCGATCAGCGCAAAGCCGATCAGCAGAAAGGATTTGATGATCCAGCGATTGCCGAGGCCACCGGGTGCGTTGGAGCGTTCACCGGTTTCGATGGCGTATTCGATAAACGGAATCGCGTACCAGATCACCAGCGCCAGAAACGGCAGCAGCAGTACCAGCATGCCGAACATTTCTACCCAGGCCTGGGCTTTGACGCTGAAACGGTCGTGTAGCAGGTCAACTCGTACGTGGTCGTCGTGGACGAAGCAGAACGACTGGGCAATCAGCCATCCTGCCGCGTACAGGTGCCATTGCAGTTCTTCAAATTCGATGCGGCCTTCGCCAAACACATAACGCAGCAATACGTTAAGCACGATGATGGCCATCAGGATGACCCAGACCCAGCTGCAGGCTTCTCCAACCTTGTTCAGCAAGCCATCCAAAACAAGCGACAAACGGGTGTGAGGCAGTCTGGGATGGTGGGCGATACCATCCAGATTAAGTTGTTCAGACAGCGCGTCGCCGTCCGTCACGGGTAGTGAAGGTTTCATAACAAGTCCTTTCCCTGTGGGGGCTGAACGCCTGGCAAGTGTGAGTTTGGTTAAAAAAGGCCCGCCCGAAGGCGGACCAGAGACGCACACGCTTACAGGTCGTCAGGGAGATAGGCGAGTTTCTTCCAGGTGCTGTACTTGGCAGCAAACGCTTGTTGAGACTCGTAGATACGCTTGAAGTCGGCATCGGCCGCTGACTGCTCGGCCATCACCTTGTCGGAGGCTTTCTTCAGACCCGCCAACAGTTCATTGGACATACGGGTGGCTTTCACGCCTTTGGCCGGGAAGCCGGCGATGATGTCGCCCTGAATGGCTTCGCCACGGGTGAGAGCGCGGAACGTACCGGCAGTACAGGCCATGTCGACCAGAGCCTTACGGTCGTCAGGCAGTTTGTCCCAGACGGTTTTGTTCACCAGCAGGTGGGAGGCGGTGTACGTCTGGTGCCAGCCGGGGAAGTAGTTGTACTTGGCGACCTTGTCGAAGCCCATCATCTGGTCGACAGCTGGCATGGAAAATTCAGAGGCGTCGATGGCGCCTTTTTCCAGTGCCGGGAAAATCTCACCGCCTGGAATCACGGTGACCGATGCCCCCAGTTCCTGCAGCACCTTACCGCCCAGACCGGCGAAGCGGATTTTCAGGCCCTTGATGTCGTCGAGGGTTTTGATTTCTTTCTTGAACCAGCCAGCCGTTTCCGGACCGATCACAGAACACAGCACCGGATGGGCGTTGTGTTTGGCGTACAGGTCTTCTGCCAGTTTTTTGCCTTCACCGTCATACCACCAGGCCGCGTAGGCCCATGGCTCCATACCAAATGGTACAGCCGACAACAGCGCCGAAGCGGGGATCTTGCCCTGGTCGTAACCGAGCCAGGCATAGGCGGCAGGTACCTGATTGTTCTTCACCGCTTCGGTGATACCGAACGGTGGTACCAGTTTGCCTGGTTCGTACACTTTGAACTGGACCTGATTTTCACTGGCGGCACCAATTTGTTCGGTAACCAGTTTGATCGGGTCGCCAAGGCCTGGCAGGTGGGTGCCAAAAACGGTAGGGATTTTCCAACGTACTTTTTCACTGGCAGATGCTTCAGTGGAAAGACCGATCAGGGCGGTGGATAGTGTGACAGCACTAACAACGCTTAGCAGGGATTTCCGTGTCTTGAACATGACATTACCTCATGGGGATGCGCACGTTTTTGTGCGTTTTGTTTTTATTTTGAGATCTGAGGTCTCGATAAGCGTTTTTATATTTGCGTCAGCGGGTTTGGATTGTCAAACAACAAAATCAATTAAATTGATACTCAAGGTCTCATTTTGTTAGTTTTTTCTTGGTGGAGAAAAGAAAAATGCTGTGAAATCACAGTGTTGGGATGAGATGTAGGCGGTACTTCAGACCTTTGTCGTAGTGGTACGAATGAACACTTCAGAAAGGACCAAATGAGCCACACAGTGTCGGGTGTCGGGTGTCGGGTGTCGGGTGTCGGGTGTCGGGTGTCGGGTGGCCAGGCTCGTTGCAGGTTTGATTTCAGAATGGGGGCAGTTAGTAGAGCTGGACGGCCATTCTCCGTCGATCCTTGCTCATTTCAGTTGCGGGTAATCTGATCCACCAGCCATTGGCCAGCCACGCCCGGCGCGTTGTTTCTGCTCCAGATCACGTCCAGTGCCACGGTGCGCGGATAGCCGCGTACGTTCAAACGGGTCAGCTCCTGACCAAAGCGTTCAACCAGAGAATCCGGCAGTTCAGCCCAACCCAATCCCATGCGGGTGAATTCCAGCAGGGTCAGGTAATCCGGCACTGACCAAACGTTGCCGGTGCTGGTATCGGGCTCGGGCGCATAGGTTTTCAAACGCAGCTGGCGTTCGGCGCTCAGTTCCAGATTGCTGCAACTCGGCAGGGCCGCCAGCGGGTGGTTGTGGCTGACGTAAAGATTGAATGCCGCCTGGGACGACAGCCGCTGGTGGGCTATGTCGGCGGGGTAGTGGGGCTGGCTTGCAGTAAGCCCCAGCTGGGCGAAATCTTCCTGAATCATCACAATCACATCGCCGTGCTCGGACGGCCCGCATCGAAATTCGGTGTCGGGAAAGCGTTCGGCAAAGCGGCTCAGCAGTTCACGGTTCAGTAGCGGCAGAAACAGGTCGCTGGCCACCATAGAAACCAGTGATTCGACGTTATCAACCAGGCGCACGCTGAGGGCGTTCAGCTGTTGGTTGGCATTCAGAATGGTATTCACAACACCCAGCACCTGACGGCCAGCGGCGTTGATACGTGGCTGGCGACCGTCGCGGTCGAACAGGGGGCAACCAATGTCGGCTTCGAGATTGGCAATGGCAACGCTGATGGTGGACTGGCTCTTGCGCAGTTTACGGGCGGCAGCGGAAAACGAGCCCAGCTCTGCCGCCAGTGCAAAGGCGGTGAGCGCTTCGGGAGAGTATTTCATCTATTAATAAAACCGATAGAAGCTATTTTCCAACTATCGTAAAAATGAAAGAGCATGGCAATGCTATCACCTGATCCCATCACTTTTACCCATGACTTCTGAGGGGGGAATTGACCATGACGACCGCTGCTGCGAAAACCGCCGAGCGCATTGTTCATGCCTTGCTGTTCGAGCTGTTTGCTATCTTGCTGCTGACCCCGATTGCGGCGCTGGCACTCGATAAGCCGCTGCTGAGTGTTGGCTCACTGGCGCTGGTGCTGTCTGCCATCGCCATGAGCTGGAATCTGGCTTACAACCTGCTGGTGGATCGTTATGTTCAAGTACGGCGGATCGACTGGCGCTGGCGTCATCGGCTGCTGCATGGGCTGGTGTTCGAGCTGGCGCTGATCGGTATTTGTGTGCCGCTGGTGGCCTGGTGGTTGGCCATCAGTTGGTGGCAAGCCTTGCTGCTGGATATCGCATTCTTTGTGATTATTTTGCCCTACACCATGGTGTTCAACTGGTGCTTTGATCGCTGTTGGCACCAGTTGATGAGCCGAACCCTATCCCACTGAGATAGGGTTCAGGTACTGTTTATCAGACGTTTTCACACAGCTTCAGCCAGGCTTCCAGACCGGCAGTTTTGAACTTCTGCTTGTGCAGCACAATGTATAGCTGGCGGCCAAAATCCCGGTGAGGGGTGTTTACTTCGCAGAGGTCACCACGTCCAAAAGCGTCTTCAAGAGTAATGCGTGACAGGCAGCCAATGCCGAGGTCAGCCTGCACCGCGCGCTTGATGGCTTCGGTGTGTTCCAGCTCAATTGCAACAGTCAGTTGCGGCAACAAACCGTGCATGCCCCGATCAAACGCTTGTCTCGTGCCGGAGCCTTCTTCGCGCAAAATCCACTGGGCTTGTGCCAGCGCCTGATCATCGGCGCTGTCGAGTTTGGCCAATGGATGATCCGGGTGGCAGAACACCACCAGTTCGTCGTCTTGCCAGGGCTGGATGTCGAGGTCGGGGTGATTGATTTCACCTTCAATCATGGCCACATCCAACTCGAAGTTCAGCACCTTGCTGACGATGTGTTCGGTGTTATCCACCGTCAGGGCGATTTCAGCACCGGGGTGCTGCTTCAGGTAGTCAGCCACCATGCCTACCGCCATGTAGTTGCCAATGGTCAGGGTGGCCCCCACACGAAGTTTGCCGGTGCCGTTGTGCTGCATCAGGTTGTTTTGCAGGGCGGTGGCCTGTTCCATCAGTGACATGGCCTCTGGCAACAGCAGGCGGCCTTGTTCGTTCAGTTGCAGGCGCTTGCCAATACGGTCGAACAGTTGCACGTCGAACTGGTTTTCAAGGTCTTTCAGGGCCGATGACGCAGCACTCTGCGACATCGCCAGATGGTCGGCGGCGCGGGTCAGATTGCCGCTTTGGGCAATCGCAATAAACACTTCCAGTTGGCGCAGTGTGTATCTCATCAATGGGTGCTCGTGGTTGCTGACGTTTGCCCACAGGTGAACGTCTATTTTCGGAAAATCCGATTATTAATATTTATACAACCCGTTTTATCGAAAAAAAGCGCGGGCGTACAGTAAAACCATCAAGCAACCGCCGATGAGAATGGCCAGCTCCAGCGGATAACCCAATTATTCAGCGACGAACAAGATCGCGATTAGCCTGGAGATAGAGAATGAGCAAGTTGATCAAGGAAACCGTGACCAGCGTTCACCACTGGAACGATACATTGTTCAGTTTCACCACCACCCGAAATCAGGGCCTGCGCTTCAAAAACGGTCACTTCACCATGATCGGGCTGGAAATTGAAAACAAACCACTGCTGCGCGCCTACAGCATTGCCAGTGCCAACTACGAAGAAGAGATGGAGTTCTTTTCCATCAAGGTACAGGACGGCCCGCTGACCAAACATTTGCAGAAACTCGCGGTGGGCGACGAAATTCTGGTGGGCACCAAGCCAGTGGGCACATTGATTTCCGATAACCTGCTGCCGGGTAAAAACCTGTATTTGCTGAGCACTGGCACCGGGCTGGCGCCGTTTATGAGCATTATCAAGGACTACGAGATTTACGAGCAGTTCGACAAGGTCATTCTGACCCACGGTGTGCGTTACGTCAGCGAGCTGGCGTATCAGGATCGCATTGAAAACGAGTTGCCCAACAACGAGTACTTTGGCGATGTGGTACGTGACAAGTTGATTTACTACCCAACAGTGACCCGCGAGCCGTTCCGTAACGAAGGCCGTCTGACCGATTTGATCACTTCTGGCAAATTGTTTGAGGACATTGGTTTGCCAAAACCGGATCTGGAAAACGATCGCTTTATGCTGTGCGGTAGCCCGGCCATGCTGAAAGACCTGACCGATATTCTGGATGGTTTGGGCTTCCAGGAAGCGCGTCAGGGCAACGCTGGTCACTACGTGATTGAGCGTGCCTTCGTTGAGAAGTAAGCCCTGCTAAAATTATCTTTCTATAAAGATACTTCCATGATGGCTTCTGAAATCTTTCAGAAGCCATCATTCCTCTCTGCTGTTTTTCTGTACAAACTGACGATCACTCCAGGGTCAACGGCTGGGTGGCGAATGCGATAGCTGTCATCACAACGGATCTTTCTGAACGATTGCTCAATGTATCTTTATGTAAAGCTATATCCTGATCAGTTGTTCGATTTTTTACCCATCGGTTGGCCTTCAAACTGCGTCAGCCAGTGTTTCAGCAGTCCGCCCAGCGCGTCTCGCTCTTCATTTCCAAGCGATTGCGTCAGCCGATTAAGGTTGTCCATGTGGGATTCAACAGCCCGATGAGCAACCGCACGACCGGCAAACGTCAGTACCACCAGCATGGAGCGCTTGTCGGATTCGGATGGTTTTCGACTGATCAAACCGGCTTTTTCCAGCCGGTTCAGGCGGTTGGTCATGGCACCGGAAGACAGCATCGCGCTTTGAAATAACTCGGTTGGCGTCAGTGTCCATGGCTCTCCGCTGCGTAACAGCGTCGCCAGCACATCGAATTCGCCGAAGTTCAGACCATGCTGTTTGTGGCACGCTTCGACTTCCGCCGCCAAATGGTTGTAGAGGCGGTAGATCCGGCCAATCAGGGCCATGGAATCTGTGTTCATGCCGGGCTTTTCGTTCGCCCACTGCTCAATGATGAAGTCTACGTGGTCTTGATCAGACATGATGTGGAGCCCACTCCGCAGGTATTGAATAAATGACCGAATGTTAACCGTGGCGTTGTAAGTATTCCATGTTAACAATCTTAATATTAAGTTAATTTATCTTGGTGTTAAGATAAAGTGTCTTTACTTGAAGATAAAATGCTAACAGAATGCCGTCTTTGACAGGCGATGGGGAAACCCGGCTCTGATGTCGGCGAACAACGGCTGTCGGTGTTGCTACCGGCACAAGGTCAACTGTCTTTATCTGAAGATAATGCGAGGTTTATGGGCATGAAATACTGGCTGATTGGCGTACTGGCGCCGTTGTTGTGGGGCACAACGTACGCGGTAACCCAGCACTGGATGGCCGACATTGATCCATTGTGGATTGCGGCATTACGGGTACTGGTGCCTGGCTTGTTGATGTTGCCATTTTTGCCTTTGACGGTGATCCGACAGCACTGGCATCGCATGTTACTGCTGGGCGGTTTGAACATTGGCATTTTTACCGTGCTGCTGTTTCAGGCCATCAGTCGTTTGCCGGGTGGCGTTGCTGCAACCCTGGTGTCGACGGTGCCGCTGCAAATTCTGCTGATGCGTTGGGTGAGTGGTAGCCGACCACAAACCGCCAGCTTGCTGGCTTCCATTGGTGGCAGTGCCGGTGTTGCCTTGTTGGTGTGGCGCGCCAGTGAACCCTTGAATCCGGTCGGGGTGGGCTTTGCTCTGGCGGCTGGGTTTTGCATGGCATTGGGCATGGTGCTGACACCTCGATATTCCCGCGGAGTGCCACCGTTGCAGATGGCCGCCGGACAACTGTTGTTGTGCGGTCTGATATTGGTAGCAGCGGTATTGAGTACTGGACGGGCGTTACCCGAGTTTGATGCGGCGGCACTGATGGCCTTTATCTGGATTGCTCCGCTTGGAATGGGCGTGGGCTTCTATTGCTGGTTTTTGGCCATGCAGCACATTCCGACCGATAAACTCAGCTTCCTTGGTTTGCTGAACCCGCTGATTGCCGTGGGCTGTGGGGTCGTGCTGATGGGCGAAACCCTCACCTTGATGCAGTTATTGGCGGTGGGGATTGTGTTGAGTTGCGTGTTGGTGGCTCAGGTGAAGCCTAAACAATCACCAGCACAGCCATCGGCCGATAAGGCCGTTTGCTGACGGGACGCTTTAAACCAGGGGCTCTTTAAACCAGGGGCTCTTTAAACCAGGAACTCTGGCAGTTTCCAATCAAAAGCACCGGCGGGCTAACATCCGTCCGGTGCTTTTTGTTTTTATTGCTGTTGCTGTTTCTGGCTACGGGCTCAACAGGATCAGAAAATCAGGTGAGCTACCGCAGCAATCACTGGCAGAGTGATCAGCGTCCGCAGGATAAAGATGATGAACATCTCCAGCAGATTGATTGGCAGACGACTGCCCAGAATCAAAGCGCCAACTTCCGACAGGTAAATCAACTGGGTGATCGACACCGCGGCGATCACAAAGCGGGTCATTTCGCTTTCAATCGATGCTGCCATGATCGACGGAATGAACATATCCGCAAAGCCAACCACCAGGGTTTCAGATGCGGCTACAGCTTCCGGGATATGCAACAGCTCCAGTAGTGGCACAAACGGCATGCCCAGCACACTGAAGATACTGGTGTTTTCAGCGACGACCAGTGCCAGGGTGCCAATGGCCATCACCACAGGTAACACACAGAACACCATTTCCGCCGCGTTGCGGGCGCCGTCCACCAACACGGCTTTGGCACCTCGGCTACCTTGCGCCCGTTCGATGGCGCTGTTCACACCAATACGTAGCAATTCGCCGAAGGATTTGCTGGCCAGTTCGCAGGGAGCGGCTTGTTCGCCGTTCAGGTATTCGTTCGATTTTCGGCTCAGGGGTGGCAGCCGCGGAATGATCAGGGCAGCAACAAAACCGGCCAGCGACACGGCAAAATAGAACGGAATAAACAGGTGTTCGAGCTTCACTTGCGACACCACGACCAGCGCAAAACTAATCGACACTGCTGAAAAGGTGGTCGCAATCACGGCGGCTTCGCGCTTGGTGTACATGTTCTGTTCGTACTGCTGGTTGGTCAGCATGATGCCTACGGTCCCGTCGCCCAGCCAGGAGGTCACGCAGTCGATGGACGAACGGCCCGGCAGGTTAAACAGTGGTCGCATCACTTTGCTCATAAAGCTGCCAACCAGCTCCAGCAAGCCAAAATCCAGCAGCAATGGCAGCAGCAAACCGGCAAACAGGAACACCGACAGCAAGGTTGGCATCAGCTCGTTCAACACCAGTCCGCCGGTGTATTCGTGCCAGATCATGTCGATACCTGTGCTGTTAAGAGCCATGATGGCAAACGCCGCTCCGAGCACGCGCAACACCAGCCAAGGCAAGCTGGTCAAAAACAGGGTGCTGAAAAAAGGCTTGTTGTGCAGCGGTTTGGTAAAGGTTGTGATCACCGACAGCGCCGCCGCAAGGCATATCAGGGTGGTGACAACAGTAGGGGCGGAGTGACCAAGCAGTCCCTTGAATTCGGCTGCCAGAATGGCAATGGGAATGGTCACACCGCCGTCGTAGGGCACTGGCGTCATAAACAGCAGCAGGCCAATAAGAGAGGGGATGATGAATAGCCAAATTCCGCCTTTGGAGGCCGGCTTGGCATCGCCCATGTGAGTCACTTCATTCGGCATTCTCTGGTCCTTTATTATCAGTTGTTGTGGCCTTTCCAGCGACTGCCGACCGGGCAATGGCTGTTCAGGTAGCGTTTCTGGTTCAATTCTCAGACTCAACAATCGTTGGCCCGGCCAGAAAACAAGTGCTGGCAATCTACTACCGAATCGAAAGGATTTTGTTTTCATTGATCTTCCCCAAACCGCAGATATTGCATTTGGGCTACGAAAACTGGCATTGAAGCTGCAATTACCTACTCACAGTGGTTCAGAACCCGGCAAGCAGCAGTAGAAGAGGCTGCAATTGACGGGATTCTGACGAAATAACCGCAACAAGTGTCAGAAAAGAGGTGAGTCATGGCAGGTCAGGGTCGTTTGAGTGACATCATGCGCAGTTTGAATCAGGCCAATGAAGTTGGCCTGCGGATTCGGTCGGCGGGCTATGTGCTGGAAAAGTCGGACATGAAAGCCATGCTGGCAGAGCTGGCGGGGTCGATTTCCGAAGCCAAGATGGAGTTGGGCATTCTTCAGGGCTATCTGCAAGACAAAGACGTCGAGCTGAAAACCATGGGGGAGCTTCTGCACACCAAGGCCAATCTTCGTCGACGTGGTGATGGTTACTACAAAAGCCGCGAAGGTCGTCCATACGGCCAGCCGTATTGTTCCTACTGCTGGGAACACGAGCACAAGCTGATGCATTTGCATAATCGCATTCTGAAGAAAGACGTTCGTATTTGTCCGCACTGCAAAAACGAATATCAGGCCCAGCGTACGCCCTATCTGGAAGCCGATGCCTTGATGATGTAACGGCTGATCGAGCGGTTAATTACACGGGATTCAAAGGAATCAATTTACGGCCCGGACTGTCAAGATAGCGGTCAGTCACTTACTATTCAGGGACCCTCTGAGTAACTCGGTGCCCGCTCTGGATGACAGGGCGACGCTGAGTCACGAAGCTGATTTGCAGGCCTGATGGGTCAAGTCAAAAATCAGCGACACAGAGTCAGCAATGCCCTGCCATCCCCTTTGGGCACGGCCTGCAGGCCGCCAGAACGGTGTTGGCGAACTTGGAAAGGGCCAGCCATTCCGCTGCATTCGCCGCCTTGTTCTTACGACCTGCAGGACTCGTGCAGAGCTGTGCAGAGTTATTCAAAGGGTCCCTATCACAAATAATCAGGAAATCCGGGTCATGTTTGTTTTCAGGCATTCGTTCGCTGCCGTGCTGGCAGCTGCTTTTCTTGCTCCGTGTGTGGCAACAGGGGCGCCAGCCTCAGAAACCGACCAGGTCGATCAACCTTTTGCGAATGCAGACAGTCAGGACGACATCAAGCCGTTACTGGATGGCGAGCCGGTGAAGCGCCAGAAAGTCGATGTGGAGATGATTGACCCGTCTGAATTCAAGGAAAACATCCGCAAGAACGCGCCACGGGCGGTGGAGCGCATGCAGATTGAAGACATCGCCGCCTCCAGCCCTTTTGTACTGCTGCCGCATCGTCCCAATTACATCATGCCACTGAGCTGGCAGCGTCGACCTAACAACCGTGAGCTGGACGAGTTGGTGGATTACTACTCGGACGGCGAGAAAGAATACGACGGCGATTTTGACCACCTTGAAATCGTCATGCAGCTGAGCGTCAAATACATCGTTGCTGAAGACATCCTCACCAAGCTCGACCGGCTGGAAGTAGCTTACACCAACAAGTCGTTCTGGCAGGCCTACAACTCGGATATCTCACGGCCGTTCCGTGAAACCAACCACGAACCGGAAATCATCTACTCCTGGTTGCCAGACTCCCGGTGGCTCGACCACGCCAGTATTTCCCTTAACCATCAATCCAACGGCCAAACCAGTTCGTTATCGCGTAGCTGGAATCGTATTGAGTTTTCGGGCGCCTGGGCGTTTTCTCATGGCTTATGGGGATTGCGCACCTGGTGGCGTATTCCGGAGGAGTCGTCATCCGACCCGTTTGATCCCACCGATGACGACAACCCCGGCATTGAAAGCTACCTGGGCTATGGCGAGCTGCGCTACATCCGCAACTATGGCCGCCGATCTATCGCAGTGATGATGCGCAACAACCTGGATTTCGACGACAACCGTGGCGCTTTTCAGCTGGACCTGACCTTCCCGCTCACTGAACGACTGACCTGGTTCGTGCATTACTTTAATGGCTATGGCGAAAGCCTGATTGATTACGACCGCTTTCAGGAGCGTATTGGCGTCGGCATCAAGCTCAGCGACTGGATATAATGGCCGTTTTGCAGTGACGGATTGAGCAACCACATGATTCGACTCGGATTGATCGTAAACCCCTGGGCTGGCATTGGCGGCAGCGTAGCGCTGAAAGGCAGCGATGGTGAAGCCACGGTGGCCGAAGCCCTGAAGCGGGGAGCACAGCAAAAATCCGGCTTGCGAACCTTGCAGGCATTGGAAATTCTCAAGCCGCTGGCGGATCAGTGTCAGTTCCTGACCTGCCCGGACGACATGGGCGCCAACTGGCTCGAACAGGCCGAACTGGCGTTTGAATTGTTGCCGATGACGCTGCCAGCCGATGGTCAAACCCGTGCCGAACATACGTTAGAAGCGGCGCGTTTGATGTTGGCGGAAAACCGCCAGCGACCCATCGACCTGCTGCTGTTTGCTGGCGGTGACGGCACTGCCCGGGATATCTGTTCTGTGGTTGGCGATGCGATCCCGGTGCTGGGTATTCCGGCCGGGGTGAAAATTCACTCCGGGGTGTACGGCATTACTCCGGTGGCTTCTGCAGAAGTGGTGGCTCAGCTGATTCGCGGTGGGCTGGTAGATGTGCGGGAGTCGGAAGTGCGCGACCTCGACGAAGATGCTTTTCGCAAAGGCGTTGTCCGTGCCCGTCATTATGGCGATATGAAAGTGCCACAGCTGGGGCATTTTGTGCAGGCCGTGAAAATGGGCGGCGTGGAATCGGAAGAGCTGGTATTGGCCGATATCGCCGCCACCTTGCAGCAGGAAATGGAAGACGATTGCCTGTACCTGATCGGCTCGGGCAAAACCACGCAGGCGCTGCTGGATGATATGGGCCTGGATGGCACCTTATTGGGCGTTGATGCGGTATTGAATGGCGAACTGATTGGCCGTGATCTGACCGAACAGCACATTCTGCAACTATTGGCGCAATACCCTGAACGTAGGGCGGTGTTGAGCATCATGGGTGGGCAGGGCCATATTATTGGCCGTGGCAATCAGCAGTTCAGCCGTGAGGTGTTGAGCCAAATTGGCCGCGAGCAACTGATTCTGGTCAGCACCAAAACCAAAATCACCGAACTGAACGGACGGCCGCTGGTGATCGATAGTGGCGACAGCGAGTTCGACCGTGCTTGGGCGGGCACCATTGAAGTCCTGACCGGCTATCAGGACCGAATTCTCTACCCGGTTGGTTGATACGGACTCTCCGAATAGCTCTGCACGAGCCTTTTATTGTCCCGTTATACCCTTTGTGTCATGTCGTCTTCGCACGACCCTGATATAAACAGTGGACAACAAAAGGAGAATCCTATGGCAACCGGAAACCGCAGTTATAACCTGCTGAGCAAGCTGTTCCACTGGGTCAGCGCCATCATCATCATTGGTCTGATCGTGGTTGGGCAGATGATGGAAAACATGGAAGGCCCTGAAAAATTTGAGCTGATGGGCCTGCACAAATCGTTTGGTGTTTTAATCCTGCTGGTGCTGTTTGCCCGGGTCATCAATCGCTTTACCAATCCTGTTGACGATGTGGCGGGCATCTCTGCCATGAATGCCAAGCTGGCCAAAGCCGGTCACGGATTGCTGTATCTGTGCATAATCCTGATGCCCGTCAGCGGCATCCTGATGTCGCAGTCCGGTGGACATGGAGTGGAGATGTTTGGACTGGCGCTGCCTACTTTTGTTGGCGAAAGCGAAGCGCTGGGCGGTGTTGCTCATGCCGTACATGGTCTGGCTTCCAAGGCCCTGATTGTGCTGATTATTGGCCACGCCGGTGCTGCTCTGTACCACCACTTTGTTCTGAAAGACGCAACCTTGAAGCGTATGACTCACGGCAGCTGATAGACAGTCCAACAGAAACAAAACAGGGCATGTCGAAAGGCATGCCCTGTTTTGGTTTTCGCAGCAGCGGTTTGTTTTCCCGTCAGTGTCCACCTGCGGCTGCCGGGTCGACGGTTTTGTCTGGCTTGGGGGCCAGCCAGATGGCAAACGCCGCAATAAACATCACCACCGCGGTGGCCATAAAGATCTGGTTGGTTGCCAGCATCACGCTTTGGCCATTCAGCAGTTGCTCCAGCGTTGCGTTGACCGCATCCGGTGTCATGCCGCTGTTGCTCAGCATGCTGCGGACACTGCCATCCCGATCCAGATCACCCACCAGGGTGGCGTGATTCATCGTTGTCTGGCTGTCCCACTGAGTGGTAATTACCGACGTTGCAAAGGCGCCGGAAATTGTCCGCAGGAAGTTCATCAAGCCCGCCGCCGATGCCATCTCTCGTTCATCCACACTGGCCATGGCAAGGCCCGTCAGGGGAACAAAGAAGAATGGCATGCCAATGCCCATTAACAGCATCGGTATGGCGATATCCCAGTAGGTCATCTCCATGTTGGAAAAGCTGCGCCAAAGGATGATCAGGCCGAGCCACATCACGCCAAAAAACACCAGCTTGCGTGGATCAACTTTCATCGTCATGCCCGCAGCTACCGGCGACAGCACCACTGCGAGTACACCAATCCAGGCGGTAGCCATACCCGCTTCAGTGGCGGTATAGCCCATCAGACCTTGCAGCCATTGTGGGGTCAGCACGTTGATGCCAAAGAAACCCGCAAAAGCCAGACTGATAGTCAGCACGGCGGCTGAGAAGCCCCGGTGCCTGAACACCCGTAAGTCGACGATCGGGTTGTCGTCGTGCAGTTCCCAGATCAGGAAGGCAGCGAAGCCGATTACAGCAATAATGCTGAGGGCAACGATTTCGGTGGAGGCAAACCAGTCGAGGTTCTTGCCCTCATCGAGCACCAGTTGCAGACAGCCTACCCAGACAATCAGCAGTATCAGACCAACGATATCAATCGGAGCTTTTTGCAGCGATTCTTCGTAGCGCTTCAGCAGCTTCCAGGCCGCCATCGCACCCACCATGGCGAACGGCAGGTTGATCAGGAAGATCCAGTGCCAGCTGTAGTTGTCACACAACCAACCACCCAGAATCGGTCCCAGAATTGGCGCAATGACCGTGGTCATCGCCCACAGGCCAACGGCGGCGCCGGCTTTTTCGGGCGGAAAAATACGCAGCAGCAAGGTTTGCGACAGTGGCATCAGTGGGCCGCCAGCCAGGCCCTGGAAAATACGGAACACAACCAGCATTTCCAGTGACGTCGACAGGCCACACAGCACCGAAAACACACCAAACAGCGCCATGCTGACGCAGAAAACGCGTACTGCGCCAAAGCGTGCCGCCAGCCAGCCAGTCAGTGGTACTGTGATGGCTTCGGCCACCGCGTAGGAAGTAATCACCCAGGTGCCCTGAGTGGTGGTTGCACCCAAACCGCCAGCAATGGTGGGTACCGATACGTTGGCGATGGTCATGTCCAGCACGGCGATGAAGTTGGCCATTGCCAGCACAATCGCCGCCAGAATCAGCATGCCGCCTTGCAGCGGCTGCTCACCGTCGTGCGGCAAACCGGCCGCCGACGGGTTGTATTGAGAAGAGCTCTGGCTCATACAGCTTTACCCGTTGTACGTTGCTGAATCAGTCGGCAAACGCCACGCGCTGACCGTTGCCCGAGGTGCTGTCGGTATTGATGGTGACTTGCATCGACAAGCCAACCCGCAGTGGGTGCTGTTCCAGTTCGCTGTTGTCCAGACGAATACGCACAGGCAGTCGCTGCACCACCTTGATCCAGTTGCCGGTGGCGTTTTGAGCCGGAATTGCAGCAAAGGCTGAGCCGGTGCCGCCCGAGAAACCTTCCACCACACCCTGGTAAGTCACGGATGAGCCGTACAGGTCCGAGGTGAGTTCAACTTTCTGGCCCACGCGCACCTGCTCAAGCTGGCCTTCCTTGAAGTTGGCATCGACGTACATATTGGCCACAGGCACCACCGATAGCAGCGGCGTTCCGGCATTAACGCGTTGGCCCAGTTGCACGCTGCGCTTGGCCACCACGCCGTCTACCGGCGCACGAATTTCGGTGCGGCTCAGGTCCAGTTCTGCCTGCTGTTTACGCGCCAGTGCAGCCAGCACTTCCGGGTGATGTTCGGCATCGGTGCCTGCGGTAAGCACTTTGTTGGCGTCCAGCTGTTGTTCGGCGGCAATCAGCATGGCGTGAGCCTGTGCGGCGCTGGCTTTGGCGGCGGTCAGTGCTGCTTGGGCAGACGACCAAGCGTTCTGGGCGCGGGTCAGTTCATCGCCGGAAATCGACCCGGATTTTTGCAGTGCCTTGCGACGTTCGAGGTCGATTTGAGCACGGTCGAAGTCGGCTTTGGCGGCTTCCAGTTGGGCGTTCACGGCTTCCTGGGAGGCGGTTTGCGCATCGACTTGCGCTTGCAGGGCGCGATCCTGAGCGTAGTAGCCTTTCACGCGGCGCAATGTCTGGTCGAGGTTGGCGCTGGCCTGCGCCAACGCCAGTTTGGCGTCGGCCGGGTCAATGACGACCAGCAGATCACCTTTTTGTACCTTGTCGGTATCGTGCACCAGCACGTCGGCAATGTTGCCGCTAACCGCCGGGGTGATCTGGGCAATTTCGACATCGGTGTAGGCGTTGTCGGTTTCAACGTAGTGAGAAGCGACCAGCTCGTAGTAGCTGAAGCTGCCAATGGCCGCGATCAGTACCAGTCCACCCAGGCCCAGCAGTAACTTGTTGCGGCGGGCTTTGTTGTTGGCCGAGTTGCTGTTGTGGGAAGAGTAGCTGTTGTTGGAAGCGGTGCTGTTGGTTTCAGCAGCTGGCTGTTGGCTGTGATCTGTCATGGTCTTCAGGCTCCGAATACTTGCTCGTCGGCAGCCGTCTGGGTGCTACCGGAATAATGTGAAATCGATGTGGTGGTCGCGTTTGACGACGGCTCGTGCTGTGTTGTGTTTTGTGGTTCGCTCTGTGGTGCGTTTTGTGACTCCACGTAGCCACCGCCTAACGCCCGCTGCATGGCGACATCCAGAATCAGTGAGCGGGAATTCAGGTTGGTCAGGTTTTGCAGGCTGCCCAGCAGCAGGTCTTCTGCCGACAGTACATCCAGGTAGCTGTCGAGCCCACCTTCATAGCGGTTGCGGGCAATATCAAAGGCCTTTTGCGAGGCGGCATAGGCTTCTTCCGCCTTGTCGATTTGCTGTCCCAATGCCTTCTGGCTAACGGCTGTGTCGGCAACCTGCTGCAAGGCGTGGGTCACTGTTCGGTTGTAGCTACCGACGGCCTGATCGTATTGGGCGCGGGTCTGGCGCAGCTGGGCACGCAGTCGGCCGCCATTGAAAATTGGCAAAGAAATGGCCGGGCTAATGGAGCCCACGGTGGAGCCGCTGTCGGTCAGCTGATCCAGATAAATGGACTGCAAGCCAAAGTAAGCCGACAGATTCACGTTGGGGTAAAAGGCTGCCTGACGGGATTCGGCTTCGCTTTGCAGGGCTTCTACCTGCAAGCGCGCGGCAGTGATGTCCGGGCGGTGACCCAGCAGGTTCAGTTGCACCTGCTGTGGCAGACCAAATGCCTTATCCAGCGTAAAGGCCGGGCGGGCAATGGATTCACCACGGGCAGGTCCCTGACCCAGCAGCGCTGCCAGTTGGTTGCGTTTCAGGGCGATGGACTCGTCCATTTGCAGCAGATCGTTTTCGGCGTTGGCCTTGCGTGCTTCAGTACGGTAGCGACTGCCGAGGGTTTCCAGACCGTTGTCGTAACGCTCGCTGATCAGTTGCAGGGTTTGGCTGCGAATCTTCAGTGCTCGCTCCAGCGTGTCGCGCTGGGAAAACAGCTGCGCCAGTTCGGCGTAACGCGTCGCGACATTAGCGGCCAGAGTCAGGCGGGCATCGGCCAGTTCGGCTTGTGAGGCCAACAAGCTGGACGTGGCGCTGGCCAGTGCCGCACTGTTTTTGCCCCAGAAATCGATTTCCCAATTCAGGTTCAGGGTCGCCAGACCGTAGTTATTCCAGCCCTGTGGTGTGAAGGCGTCCGGGGTCAGATAGTTGTAGCTCTGCTTCTGTTTGGTGATGTTCACATTGGCACTGACATCGGGCTTCAGTGCGGCGCTGGTAACATCGCTGAACGCTGCCGCTGCGCGTACCCGAGCGGCGGCCACTGTCATGTCCGGGGAATTGGCCAGTGCTTCGTTAATCAGCTGGTTGAGCTGGCTGTCCTGATAGCGGGTCCACCATTGGGCAGTGGGCCAGGGCGTTTGATCATTGGCTGAGGCTGTTTGCAGGGATTGGGCAGCCGACAGTTGCTGGCCATCCATCATATTGGGGTGTTGATTGTCTTCGGGCAGCTGCGCGCAGCCACTGAGGGTCAGCAACACCAGCAAACCCGCGAATGACCCTATGCGGCTGAGGCCATCAAATTTGGGCCTGAAGGGTGTCGCCGGGGACTGGGCTGTGACTGAAAAAGAGGAGCGGATGGGCATGATTAACTCCATAAATAAACCGTACTGTACAGTTTAGTTTTGATTTTTGGTTCGTCAAGGATAAAATGAACTCATCAGTTCAGTTTTGAGCAGGAACTATGAAAACCAAATCAGAAGCGCGACGACAACATATCCTGGATGTTGCCACCGAAGTGTTTGCGGAAACCGGCTTTGAGCGTGCCTCCATGGCCGAGATTTCAGCTCGGGTAGGCGGCTCCAAAGCCACGCTGTACAACTACTTTCCGTCCAAGGAGGAGTTGTTTCTGGAGGTGATGATCAGTACCAACCAGCAACAATTCAGTGCCGTTCAGCAGTTGCTGAAAGTATCTGACCAGCCTTTGAGACAGGTGTTGCAGGGGTTTGGGGAAGCACTGGTGAAACTGATTTATTCACCAGACGTACTGGCGGTGCGCCGCTTGGTGATTGCCGAAGCGGTGCGGTCGGATCTGGGTTACGACTGCTATTGCCGCAGCCGCAAGCAAGGTGAAGAGAAGATTGCCGCCGAGCTGGCGGAAGCCGTGGCACGCCAGCATTTGAAGGATTACCCACCGGCGCTCATGACATCGCACCTGCTGACGCTGATGGAATCCGAGTTTATCGATCGTATGGTGCATCGCAGTGCGCCACCGCTCACTGATCAGGAAGTGAGTGCCGCGGTGGCGCGGGCGCTGGATGTGTTTCTGGGCTTTTACAGCGCCTGAGCGTCAGGCTGTCACGCGTCCTTTCAGGCGCTGACTGGTTTGCGTTTTACCCACAGGGTAAACAGGGTCGCGGTTGCGAACATCAGCAGGCTATAAACGATCGGGGCCATCGACATTTCTGCGCTCTGCAAAATAGTGCTGGTGATCATCAGCGCCATGGTGCCGTTTTGCAGACCCACTTCCAACGCGATGGTGCGAGCCTGTTGTTCACGGTGCAGCAACCAGCTGCCAATGCCGTAGCCTGCCGCCATGGTGATCAGATTAAGGGCAATGGCACCGGTGCCTGCAGCGGCCAATGCAGCGCCCAACTTGCCACCCAGTTTGACGCAAATCGCAACGATCAACAGCGCCAGCACCAGACTTGAAAAGCGGGTTACCCAAGGCTCGGCCTTTTGAGCGAAACGGGCCCATTTAGCTCGAATCAACATGCCCACGATCACCGGGATGACCCCAACGACCAGCAGTTGAATCATGGTTTTGGCCACCGGCAAGCTGAAGCCATCCGTGCCGTCGGCGTAACGACCAATCGCCCAGGCAGCCAGTAGCGGGATGGTGAAAGGGGTAATGAACCCGATCACCGCCGTCAGTGACACCGACAAGCCCACATCGCCTTTGGCCAGCATGCTGTACAGGTTGGAGGTTGAGCCACCCGGGCACAGGGCAATGATAAACAGACCGATGGCAACTCCGCCGCTCAAGCCCAGTATTTCAATGATGGCAACCGCGATGATGGGCAACAGCACCAGCTGACACAAGGCGCCGACCAGAAACCCTTTGGGTTCGGTGGCCACACGGCGGAAGTCCTGGGCGGTCAGGCCCAAGCCGACCCCCGTCATCACCAGAATCAGGGCGATGGGCAGGCCAGCGGAAATAAGGGATTCGAGCATGATAGGTCCTGGTTATCGTTGTTATGGCTGAAAACGGGTCTGCTGACCCACAAGAGCGACGGAAAAGTAATGTAATTCGAATGTTTGAACAACAGTAGGCTATTAACCTGCGACCAAATCGGCAGTGCATATCCGCCATTAACCGTGCACACTGCATCCAGTGTCGCCCCCAGGAGCAGTAATGAAACAACATATACAAATCGATTTTGTGTCGGACGTGGTATGCCCATGGTGTGCTATTGGTCTGAACAGTCTGTTAACGGCTTTGGAGGCGCGTCAGCAAGAAGTCAGTGTCGACATTCGTTTTCGTCCGTTTGAATTGACCCCGGAAATGTGGCCGGAAGGCGAAGAGGTGATTCCTTACCTGTGCAAGAAATACGGTATGACCGAAGAACAGGTGGCAGAGAATCAGCAAACCATCACCGAACGTGGCGCTAATGTGGGTTTTACCTTCGATTTTCGCGCTGATAGTCGCAAGTGGAATACCTTCGATGCCCACCGCTTGATTCATTGGGCGTCAGCCTCTGAAAAAGCCGAGAAAGGCAACAAGGCGCTGCTGTTGAAGCATCTGCTGTTCCAACGCTATTTCACTGAAAACCAGAACATCAGTGACCACGCCATATTGCAACAGGCAGCCGAAGACGTTGGCCTGGACGCGACCGAAGCCGCCGAGGTGCTGGCCGGTGACCGTTACGCCGGCGATGTTCGTTACGAAGAGCAACTGTGGCAAGAGCGTGGTATCCGCTCGGTGCCTGCGATGGTGTTCAACGAGAAGTTTCTGGTATCTGGCGCCCAACCACCAGCGGCCATTGAACAGGTGATCGACCGTATTCTGGACGGTGGCCAGTAGTGGCCGAAAAAGAAACCATTTGAGCCAGATTGCAGTAATCTGCGAAAAATGACACATTTCTGTCATATTGGGGTTTAAAAAGTATATACGTTGTATATGCTTAAAATATCTTCGGGCGCAGAGGTACCGAATGAGCACGGATAAAAAGCAGGCAGCATTGGCTTCGGGTGATGACAAAAAAGCACGTAAGGGTAAGAAAGACGCCCAGCTGCTGATTCGGATTCATTCAGAAGAGCGGGACGAATTCATCTCTTTGTGTGAAGAGCTGGATACCACCGCCGCTCGGGAGCTTCGCCGTTTTATCCGCCAGTTCATCAAGGATCACCAGCACGACTGAAGATGCCAAAACCCATTACCGTCAGTTCACTGACAGGAGCATGTCTCATGGCCAAGAAAAAAGAATCCAAAAAAGTTGTTAGCCTGAAAAAAGCAATCAAGGCTCGCAAGGCGAAAGTGGCCAAGCATGAAGCCAAGCTGAAAACACTGAAGAAGAAGCTGAAAAAAGCGGCCTGATTCGGTTCTCAGTCAGAAGCCCCGCCAGTGCGGGGCTTCTTTGTTTCAGGCCCCGTGTTTTATGCATGATTGATCAATGCACCTTGCTCCGGTGTCTGTCACAGGGAACGAGCCAGACTTGCAAACCTCCTCCGCTTTCCACACCATGCCCCGCATAAAACCCGTGATAAGAGAAAAATCCCCCATGTCTGGACTGTTCCGAGTAGTAAGTCTGTTGGAAGGCTTGTCGTATTTGCTGATTTTGAGTGTAACGATGGGCTATATCAGCCGTGAATACGTCAGCACTCTGGGCATGGGCCACGGCGTGCTGTTTTTGTTGTACTGCGTATGCTGTGTTGCTGCGGGGAGCCGGGATCGTTGGTCGGGCTTTGCCCTGATTATGGTGTTCTTTGCGTCGCTGATTCCGTTTGGTTTTGTGCCGGTTGAGCTGTGGCTCCGCAAGCGCGAAGCCCGCTCTTTGAGTACGGCGTTGGATTAAACAGCGTCGTTCTTACTTGCTCCTGCAGGTCTTACAACTCCAGCACCTGTTGACCGTCCTGAATCAAGCCCTGGTCATGGGTGTTGGCGATGACCAAATGGTTGTGCCAGTGCGAGGCCAGTCGCGCAAAAATGCGTGCTGCCAGGGCGGCATCCATACCGGCGGCCGGCTCGTCCAGCAGTACCATCGCCGGTGCTCTCAGAATCAGCCGAGCCAGACCAATGCGCTTGGTTTCGCCACCGGAAGGTTGCCATTCACCATCGCCCATCCAGGTGTCCAGCCCATTGGGAAGTTGGCGCGCCCAGTCATCCAGTTCAACCATGGCCAGTGCCGCCCAAATGTCGTCGTCGCTGACGTTCTGATGCAGACAGAGGTTGTCGCGCAGTGGTGCTTTCAGAATATCAATGCGTTGTGGCATCAGGCCGATGTCTTCGGCGTCGACACCCAATAGCTCAATCACCCCTCGTTGAACTTGTAATTCACCAGCCAGCAAATGAATCAGGGTACTTTTGCCACGACCGCTGCTGCCGGTAATCCAGCACCATTGGCCTTGTTTGAATTCATGGCTGAACTGTTCAAACACTGGCGGGTTCAGGGTTTCGCTGGTGGATGGATAGCGGTAGTTGATGGCTTGCAGCCGAACACAGGCCCTGGCGGTATCCGATTCAAAACGGCTGCTGGCCGGGCCAAACAGGCGCTGGTCGTGTCGTTTAACGGGCTCTTGCCCCAGTCGTTGCAGAGCTTTCATGCCCAGCTGCCAGGCCGCAAGAACGGGGCTGGCGGTGATCAGTACATCGGCAGTTCCGAGTGACAGCAACAGCAACATAAACAGATTGGCCGCAATCAATTCCCCAGCCTGCCAGGCCAAAAACCCTTGCCAGAACACCCATACCGTCAGTGCAATCAGGCTGAGGTTCGCCAGCAGCAACAGGCTTTGTTGCAGATTTACCGTACGGGCTTCCTGCTGATCGGCCTGCTGGCCCTGATCCACCAGTTGCTGGCCGGTTTGCTGTAAACGGCCATGCAGGGTCAGCGTGCGCAAGTTGCTCAGCAACGCACTGGAACGCTGCCATTGCTCGGCCCGTTGGGTGTGCAGCTGATTCTGTGAAGCCAGCACTTCACGGCTGTACAGCCATGGCATGACGACCACGGCCAACAACAACAACGGCAGCGCCAATACCAGTGAATCCGGCACGACCAGCCAGAGCGTGATTACAAAGCCCAGGGTGGTGGCCAGCGCAACCACGGCAGGCAGTAAGGCCGACAAATAGATGGATTCAATGTGCTGAATATCCTGCATCAGACGGCTGGCGCTGTCGTGGCGGTTCAGCTGGGTTTCCTGCCAGCGCTGCTGACTGATAAACCGAAACAGATCCGTGCGCAGGTGGGAAACTACTCGAAACGTGGCTTCGTGGCTGCTCAGACGTTCGCCGTAGCGGCCAAAGGTACGGGCGATCGAGAACCCTCGCACCATGGCACCGGGGGAGAAAAAGTCGAACTGATGTGCGGCCACGGCGCTCAGTCCGGCAAGGGCCGCCGCACTGATAAACCAGCCGGATACCGCCAGCAAGGCGACACCGGCATAAGCGGTGACCACGGCGAGGAAAACGCCCAGCAGTGCCATGCCTTTTTGTTGCCGCAAGATACGGAAATAGTGGGAGCGTAACGAGTTGTTCATGACTGTGCTCCGGTTGCGGCAGGGCTGGTAGAGGCGGAAGCGGAGAGTGCACTGTCAGCCGGCTGCATGGCGATCACCTGATTAAAGAAGTCCTGCTCGGCGACTCGGTGGCTGGCCATGATCAGCATGCCGCCCTGTTGGCAATACTGATCGAGCCGTTGCATAAATTCGTTGGCGGTGTCCTGATCCAGATTGGCGGTGGGCTCGTCCAGTAACAACAGCGCAGGCTGGTGCAAAAACACCCGTGCGAGGGCGATGCGCTGTGCCTGACCACCTGACAGATAGCCACCGCTGTCGCTGATCAGGTAATCCAGCTGGCCTGGTAAAGCGTTCACCAGATCGAGGGCGCGAGCATCGTCCAAAGCCTTACGAATATGCTCATCGGTGAAATCGCCTCCCAGCGTCAGGTTGTCGCGAATACTGGCAAACAACAGCTCCGGTTTTTGCGACAGATAACCAATATGGCAATACCACTGTGGGTTTTGGAACAGGTTATCGATGCGGCCTGTATCGGTGTCGGCGTCTGTATTGCCAGTAACAGCCACAGCATTGCCCGAATGGGCAGGTCGCAAACCGGCGAGGGTATCCAACAGGGTGGTTTTGCCAGAGCCGGAGGCACCGTCCAACAACAGGCGGTCGCCGGGGTGCAGGTGGAAACTGACCGGCGCATGAACAGCATGACTGTGACTGCCGCTTTGCAGTAGCTCTACGTGCAACGACGTTACGGTGTTGTTTGCATTGCCAGAGTTGGTGCTGTGAGTGTTGGTTTCTGGCCCTGTCTGGTTTTCTACACCGGTTGCTGTACCAGTTTCTGGGCTGGTTTCTGCGTGATACAGCGCATCCAGCTTTTGCAGGTGCTCGGCCACGCTCATGGCGTCCATACGGTCGTGATACAAAGCGCCCATCTTGCGCAGCGGCATATAAAACTCAGGGGCCAGCATCAGCAGGAAAACACCTTCGAACATTCCGTAGCCACTGGCATAGGCGCCAAAATCGTACTTGTTCAGGAAAAACAGACCCAAATACACGGCGACAATGGCCACGCTGATGGCGCTGAAAAACTCCAGCAAGGTGCCGGACAAAAACGACAGGCGTAGCACCTTCATGGTGGATCGCCGAAACTGTTCGGACTGCTTAAACAGCTGGTTGCTTTCGGCATCGGTGGCGTTGGCCAATTGAAGCGCCTGAAGGTTCTTCAGGCGATCGGACAGTAGGTCGCCCAAACGATTGAGCTGTTGAATGTTCACCCGGCTGATCTCAGCGGCCCGTGAGCCGACCAGAACCATAAAAATGGGCACCAGAGGCGCAGTGAGCAAAAAGATAATCGGCACCAGCCAGCTGACGGTGGCGGAGGCAATAATGATGGCCAGCGGCATCAGCACAGCGAGATTTTTCTGCGCCACAAAGTCGGCAAAATAGCCCCGCTGCTTGTCGATCTCGGTGGTTAGCAGGTTGCTAGCTTCTGCGCTGTTGAAGGCCGGGAACAAACGAATATTCAAGCGAAAGCAACGTTGCAGAGCAAAGCGTCGCAAGGCATCCCGAGCCTTGATGCTGGCGCGGTTACCCACCCGTTGCTGCGCATTGGCCGCCAGTACGCGAAGGATCAGGGTGGTGGCCAGTATCAACCAATCCAGTGTGCCCGGTAACTGATTGCTGGGCTCGTTGTCGGGATGGACATTGGGTTGGCTAGTTGGGTGGTAAATGGCGGCATCCAACATGCCTGCAACCTGCCATGCCAGCGCAATGGTCATCACCACTTGTACCATGCCGAGCAGGGTAGAAAGCGTGTTCTCTCGACGGGCGTGTTGACCAAAATGTTTGAGCAGGGCAGCCGGGGTGGCGAAGGGCGTCGTGCCCGGAGTGGACGCTTGTTCGGTACGGTTCAACGTTAAATCCTGAAAGCTCTACAGAGCAGTTTGTCGGGGCGATAACAAAGAAAAACAGACGCTATATAACGCCCCGGTAATGTATCAGAAAAGTCGATGACCGTTCGAGCAAGATAACCCTGAAAACTTGCGCTGGGCTCAGAGCAATCGCAGAAAGTTGAATTTCAGCGTCAGCACGATTTCGTCGCTGAGCCGGTCGCTGGCAATCTTGTCGAACTTGAAGCGGCGCGACAAATCCAGAGTGATGGAATCCTCTGGGCCAAGGGTTTGTTCAATACCAATGCCCCACACAAACACACTGGAGTGATCGCGGGTTTGGGTGCCCTCATCGTTGCTGCGCTTGATGTTGCTCTTTTCCAGATTCAGCACGCCGTAAGGGGTAAAACCATCGGTTTGGGTCCAGTTGTCGTACGACATCCGCGCCAGGCCAAACCCCATCACCTGGCTTCGAATACGCGCGCTCTCCAGTCGGACTTCCCGCTGGGAGTAATACACCTTGCCTGCCAGCGACGCTTCCCAATCCTGGCTGACACACCAGGCGGTGTGCTTGGCTCCAATCGACAGGTTATAAAGATCGACGTCGCGCAGTTCGCCATCGCGCAGCAAGATGCCGCCGTTAACGTAAGCACTTTTCCAGAGGCTACGGCTGGTGGGGTCGCAGGCAGCAAACGCCATGTCCGGCGCCAGACTGGTAGCAGCAGCCGTGGTGGCCAGAAAAATACGACTTAAATGTTTTGCGCGTGACAAGGGCATGATCAACAAAGCTTGATGTGGGTCTCCGTAGACCGGTGTTTACAGCATAAGTGCGCTGCTGAATGGTAATTTTTGGTCTTTAATTCAACTGATAATTATTCATTTATCAACACATGGAGCGAGGCCCATGCTGCCAGAGCACGCCTTCTATTTTCACATTATGGACGCACAAGGAAACGGCATTCAGCATGTTTCACTGGAAGGCATCTACATGGACGGCCACCGTCGATTGCTGCCAGCGGTATACACCGACAACCAAGGCAAAGCCATTATAGAGAGTTTTTCCAACTTGCTGATTGGATTGTTTATCGACGGTCAGCAAGTGGACGAACGCTTTTACCCCGGCCAACTGTACGGGTTTCAGAAGTAGTCAGGCTGCTTCTTGCGTGCCGGGCTGTGCGGGTTTTGCATGGCTATGGGCACGAAACCAACTGGTTACAGGGCTACATGATAGCTAATGTGGGGACTGGCCATTCAACGACCAGAGATCCCCATGTCTGTATTCAGCGAACGTAAGATCGACTGCCACAACCATATTTTCGACCCGCTGCGGTTTCCCTTTCAGCCAAATGTCTATCACCCGCAAGGTGCTGAAATTGCCAGCGCCGACACCTTTTATCAGGTCCTGGACACCTACGGTGTAAGCCATGCCTTGATAGTGGGTCCTAACTCCGCATACGGAGAGAATGATAACAGGGCTTTGCTGGATGGCATTGCTCGCTCTAACGGTCGTTGTAAAGGCATGGCGGTTGTTGGAATGGATACATCCTTGTCGCAGCTACAGGAACTGGCCGAACAAGGCATCGCTGGCGTTACTTTTAACATTGCCTTTTATGGCGTGGAGCACTTTGCTAACTGTGATGCATTGCTCGATAACATTGCCCAACTGGATATGGTGGCGCAGTTTCAAACAGAGGGAGCACAGCTGCTGGCGCTGGAGGACACCTTTCGCCACAGTGGTGCGAAATTGTTGATCGATCATTGCGGGCGACCGGTGCTTGATGAAGGTACAAAAGCACACGGCTTTCAGACCGTGCTGAACATGGCAAATACCGGCCGTGCCTGGATCAAGGTATCGGGCTTCGATAAGTTCTCTCAGCAGGCACTGCCTTTCAATGACGTTACTCCCTGGGTACAAGAGATCAAACAGGCCTTTGGAGAAAACAAACTGATTTGGGGCTCTGACTGGCCATTTCTGAAAGCCCGCCAAAGACTGGATTACGGCACCTTGCTGGCGTTGGCCGAACAGCAATTCCCCGATCCCCAGCTGCGCCACAAATACTTTTGGCAAAATGCCGCGGAACTGCTGGGCTTCGAATAATCAGACAGAACCTGACAGCCGTTAGCGAATTTCGATAAACGGCAGCCAGCGGTTTTTCGGCTCCAGCTCTTCCCGGTCCCATTCGCCAAACGGCAGCACTGACAAATCATCAGGAGGCGACGCCAGCATGTTCAAATCAACTGCCTGAGCGTTGCCTTTGATCACACCGCCCTCAATACGCAGCTGGTAATACACGCCATTCCAGAAATTGGCCCCAAACTCAGCCGGTTGCTTGTACATAAACAACAAGTCATGAGACAGCCAGCCTAACTCCTGTTCCGTCACTGTGCGCGGCTGATCGTACGGGTAGGCCAAATGGCACATCAGCTCCGGCCCTTCGAGGCACTTCATCTCCTTCATCGACAAAAAGAAATCCTTGAAGCGCTCGTGCTCCATATGCAGCGAATACTTGCTGCCAGCATCTGCAGCCGTGAAATGCACACTGCCTATCGGGTATTCGTTGCCTTGCTTATCCAGCAAATAGACGTGCTTTTCACCTTCCAGGGCCGGATTCGCCAGCACGCTGGTGGTCAGCGTCACTGCTGCTACAGCAGCACAAGAAAGCGAAGAGAGAACGGAAAAACGACTCGAACGTAACATGCTACCTCCGGTTCACCGCACAGCATGCTGTCCAAAGACACGCTGCCACGCGGGTTATTATTGTTTTCTCTCAGTGTAGGGCGCTGAACGCACAAGACCATGGGTCTTCAGTAGTGTCTTGGGAGGAGTTGTGTAACTTGGCTGGGAGCGAGGACGGCTCGGGCCGCGCAGGTCGTCTGCATCAAGAGCGGGCCAGCGGCCCGCGCTCCCGGGAAAGACAGGCGTCGTGAGTGTGAAACCGCTGTAATACAGCGCGGAGCGTGAGAGCGAGATGGGCGTTGATATGATGCGGCAGAAAATCGAATATCTTCACCATAACCTAGTGAAACGGGGTTACGTTGACTTGGCAGAACACTGCGCTATTCCAGTGCGAGAGGTTATGTGAGTGGGGAAAGGCTCTGACCGGTGTATAAAATCTGGTAGTCCATATAGCTAATGCTGCAGTATGGTCATATAGAGGGCAGTAAGCAATAGATTTATGATTGTTATTTATACAAGTTACTTTATTATCCACTAGATGGAGACTGAATTGAGGATGAACTGATGTGGAAGTTGTTGATATTTATCTCGATATTTCTTGGTGGGGCAGTTAATTTACATGCGGAAAGTAATTCGGAATTCGATAAGGATGTTTCAAGAGATCTTGTTTTTCCCTCTGAGAATCCAGATGTTGTTCTCGGTCAAGTTCATCGGCAATATGATGAAATATCTTATTTGAGATCCCGCATAGATAAAATTCAAGACTCTTTAAATGGTTTAGAGTTGGGCTCGCAGTCTATTGCTACTAATTCGGAATCTATTGCTGAAATTAGTGAGGCATTAGAAGCTGTAAAAGTAGGGTTGAATAAAATCAACTCTAGAGATGAGGGCTGGAGTGGGTGGGTCAGCGTCCTTTTAGGTACTATAACCGTTATTATGACGGCACTTACGATATTGATTGGTGTTGCATCAATATTTGGATACAAAAAACTTCAAAATTTAGTATCTGAAAAGGCTCGACAGGAAATAAATAGAGTGGCTGAGCAGGAATTGCCTCAAATGGTATATGAATCCCTCAAGAATTCGATTGTCGATGATCGCTCTTTGTATGACGCTGATGGTAATGTTGTAGAGAAGAGCGATTTCCAAAAAGGTTTGGAAAAACTGGTTTATAATATGGTTGAGAACGGGGTTGAAAGAGCAATTTATCGGGGGATCGATAATAATGGTTAAGTTAAACGAGTACTCGCGAGAGTGGGATTTGATCTCTCCCGAAATTCAAAGAATAATCTCTAGTTTTCAACTCGAAGCCCCCGTGAAAATTGGTGCTGTCGCGAAGTCTTTGGGGTTGGTTGTTAAGAAGTCGACGCTGTCCGCTAGTGTCTCTGGAGAGATAAGAAATATAGATGGAACGTTTGTTATCAAGGTTAATCGTCACGATACATCAGAAAGGCAGCGATTTACAATTGCACATGAAATTGGTCATTTCCTTCTTCATCGGGATTTAATAGGAGATGGTATTGTCGATGATGTTTTGTATAGATCAAATCTTTCAAACGCAATGGAAACGCAAGCTAATAGGATCGCAGCTGACATATTGATGCCTGGAAATCTTGTTAGAAGTTGCATCTCTAACTATGCAGGTGAGAAAAAAGAGTATGCCCTTGAAAAAGCTGCTCAAGAGCTAGAAGTATCTGTGGTGGCTTTGAAAATTAGGGTGGGTGATTAAAAATGTATGAATCAACTGAATACCTTCCTATATTATCTCTAAGTCCTGCTGAAATTATGGCGTTTTCTGAACTTCCAGATAAAGATAAAAAAAACCTATCTCCATGTATAAAGCTGAAAGGATGGTTGGCTGCTAAAGATATTTCGAATTCGATATCTAAGCTCGAGAGTTTGGGAGCGGGGAATGTCATATTAGATTTAGATTATGAATATGTTTTTGAAAATAAGGATTATTTGGTTAGTGGAAGTTTTCCACGTCCGGTCTATGAACAATTAAAGGCTTTGATGGATCCGACGGGGGGGTATAAAAACTGGACTGAATTTGTACTCTCGTATGATTGGTGCATACCGGTGATTCAAACGGAAGAATTCGACCATGTGATTGAACAGTGTCAAACTCTAACTAGGTCTGGGCGGCAATTTGTTATACGGTTTTCCTTGCTTGATATCGAGACTGGACGCTGGCTGGGATTAATTAATATGCTGTCTGGTTTTGATCCTTGTTTAATTATTTTTGATTTTGGAAGGATTGATTCTGGTACGCAAAAATATAATGATATTTTCTTGGGTTGGCTAGAAAAGGCTCGGAGTATTTTTCCAAGTGCTGATTTTTGTATCAGTGGTAGTTCTTTCCCAGATGGATTTGGGGGTACGGAAAATGGAGAAAACCCAATATGTGAAAGGCTTTTGTATAACAATCTTATCAAGAATTTCAGAGGCAATTTAATTTACTCTGATTATGCAAGTGCACGTGTCAAAGAGAATAGAGGCGGTGGTGGTGTTCCTGTTCCTAGGATTGACTTTCCTTTGAAAAATAGTTGGCGTTATGTTCGTTATAGGGAAGGCTCAATACCCAATAGAACTGATCAATATAGGTGGGCTGCAAATGAGATTATGGTGAAAGATTATTGGCAGCCTGAATTGAAAGTATGGGGTACTCAAATGATTGAACTGACGGCTCAAGGTAACGATTACGCAATATCCACTCCGATGAAGTCGACAGCAGTAAGAATAAACATACATTTATACAATCAGCTTCATTATGATGAAGAATTATCTGAAATTGATTCAGATGAAGATTGGGAAGATTGATCCTCTATGATAGAAGTCCAGAGATCATCGCTGGTTTTCTTGGTTTGATCCTTTGGGGGAGTCCTGCTAATTGATATCAGATCTTTTAAGTCGCAATTTTTCTTTTGGGATCTGATTTTCCAAAACAATTCGATATTCTTTCTGAATTTTTTTCTTATTTTATTTAGTGCGTCATTTCTGTTTTTGATCGTGTGACGCTCATACTTTGGAAGTAGTTCTATTATGGCTTTAGTGTTTTTTATGTTGGATCTACCTCGTTGTAATAGCTTTGTTTTCTTATCGTTGTAAGACCATATTTCTATACTTTTAGAAACTAATTTCTTCGCATTGTTGTAGTGTTTATGAGCGCAAAAAACTATGACCTTATCAAAATGAGTGGAAAGATCTTTTACTTGTTCAGAAAGTCTGGATAAATTATCACCTTCTGTTTTTATTTCGAAAGCTATCGCTCGGCTTGTTGTGAAAAGTGCCAAGTCAACGCGCCTTTTTTTATTTGGAAGTCTAAATTCACTAATTAAAAGATCACCTTCAGCTAACCTTTGGGTCGCTATTAGGTGATCAATTAGTCTGAGTTTGGCACGAATTTCTGGTTTCACGTTGATTTGCGCCCCATGGGTTGGGGCGCGTTCCAAGTTAGTCTTCGTAGTTTTCAATCGCCGGGCAGGAGCAGATCAGGTTGCGGTCGCCGTATACATCGTCGATACGGCCGACGCTTGGCCAGAACTTGTGGGCACCCAGGTTTTTGGTTGGGTACACGGCTTGTTCGCGGCTGTATGGGCGGTCCCATTCGCCTGCAATCACTTCCGCGGTGTGCGGGGCGTGTTTGAGGGCGTTGTTTTCGGCGTCCATTTCACCAGCGTGGATGGCGTTGATTTCCTGTTTGATGGAGATCATGGCATCTGCGAAGCGGTCGATTTCGGCTTTGGATTCGGATTCGGTCGGTTCGATCATGAAGGTGCCCGCTACCGGGAACGACATGGTCGGGGCGTGGAAGCCGTAGTCCATCAGGCGCTTGGCGATATCCACTTCGGTCACGCCGGTTTCGGCCTTGATTGGGCGCAGGTCGACGATGCATTCGTGTGCCACGCGGTCGTTTTGGCCGGTGTACAGAATCGGGTAGTGGTCTGCCAGGCGCTTGGCCAGGTAGTTGGCTTTCAGCAGTGCGTTTTGGGTGGCCAGACGCAGGCCGTTGCCGCCCATCAGGGTGATGTACATCCAGCTGATTGGCAGGATGCTGGAGGAGCCGTATGGGGCGGAGGATACCGCGCCGTTGCCTTTGGCGGCGTCGTCAATCGGTGCCACGCTGTGGTTGGCAACAAACGGCGCCAGGTGTGCAGCAACGCCAATAGGACCCATGCCCGGGCCACCGCCACCGTGTGGAATGGCGAAGGTTTTGTGCAGGTTCATGTGGGTCACGTCGGCACCGATGATGCCAGGGGCAGTCAGGCCCACCTGTGCGTTCAGGTTGGCGCCGTCCATGTATACCTGACCGCCGTTGGCGTGGATCAGGTCGCAGATTTCCTTCACGCCTTTTTCGTACACGCCGTGGGTCGACGGGTAGGTCAGCATCAGGCAGGACAGCTGGTCTTTCAGCTCTTCGGCCTTGGCTTTGAGGTCGTTGAAATCCACGTTGCCGTGTTCGTCACAGTCGGTGACCACAACGCGCATGGAGGCCATCTGGGCGGACGCTGGGTTGGTACCGTGAGCGGAGCGTGGAATCAGACACACGTTGCGGTGACCTTCGCCACGGCTCTCGTGGTATTTCTTGATCGCCAGCAGACCGGCGTATTCACCTTGAGCACCTGAGTTTGGCTGCATGCACACGGCTGGCAAGCCGGTGATGGTTTTCAGGTAGTCGTTCAGTTCGCCAATCATGGTGCGGTAGCCAACCGTTTGGTCGGCAGGGGCAAACGGGTGAATGTTGGCGAACTCAGGCCAGGTCACCGGGATCATTTCGGTGGTGGCGTTCAGTTTCATGGTGCAGGAACCCAGCGTGATCATGCTGTGGTTCATGGCCAGGTCTTTGGCTTCCAGACGCTTCATGTACCGCAGCATGTCGTGCTCGGTGTGGTACTGGTTGAAGGTCGGGTGGGTCAGGAATTCGGTGTTACGTGCGGCGTCGGCCGGAATGGATTCAGAACCGTTGGCAACGATTTCGGCGTCCAGTGCGTACACATCCAGACCATGGGTATCAACAGAGCCACCCAGAATAACGTCGAACAGCTGTTGCACGTCGGCAGCAGAGGTTTTTTCGCTGATGGATACGCCCAGAGTGTCGGTACCTTGCAGGCGCAGGTCGTCACGCAGGTTCACTTCGGCGTCGTCGGCGCGGCCCAGCACGGCGTCACGGTCGGCAACCTTGAAGGTGAGGGTGTCGAACCAGCTGTCGTTCAGCAGTTCAATGCCGCCTTTCTTCAGGCCCGCGGCCAGAATATCGGCCAGGCGGTGAATGCGGCCAGCGATGGTCTTCAGGCCCTGTGGACCGTGGTACACAGCGTAGAAGGAAGACAGGTTGGCCAGCAGCACCTGAGCGGTACAGATGTTGGAGTTGGCTTTCTCACGACGAATGTGCTGTTCGCGGGTTTGCAGCGCCATACGCAGGGCGGGCTTGCCATTGGCGTCGATGGAAACACCGATGATACGGCCCGGGATAGAACGCTTGAAGGCGTCGCGAGTGGCGAAGAAGGCTGCGTGTGGGCCACCAAAGCCCATTGGCACACCAAGGTGCTGGGCGTTACCCAGAACGATGTCGGCACCCATTTCACCCGGTGCTTTCAGGTTCACCAGTGCCATCAGGTCGGTGGCCATAGCAACCAGCGCGTTGTTGGCGTGCAGGGCGTCAATCAGTGCGGTGAAGTCACGCACGTCACCGTTTTTGCCCGGGTACTGGAACAGCGCACCGAATACGTCGGCGCTGGCAGCGTCGTCAGCCGGGCCAACCAGTACGTCCCAACCGAACGCTTCAGCGCGGGTTTTGACCACGTCGATGGTTTGCGGCAGGCAGTTTTCGTCAATGAAGAAGGTGCTGGATTTGTTCTTTTTAACAGAACGCTTGGCCATCGCCATGGCTTCAGCAGCGGCAGTACCTTCGTCCAGCAGGGAGGCGTTGGCCAGTTCCATGCCGGTCATGTCGATGACCATTTGCTGGAAGTTCAGCAGGGCTTCCAGACGGCCCTGGGCGATTTCTGGCTGGTATGGGGTGTAGGCGGTGTACCAGCCCGGGTTTTCCAGCACGTTACGCAGGATTACGTTGGGGATGATGGTGTCGTGGTAGCCCAGGCCAATGTAGCTTTTGAATACCTTGTTCTGGTTAGCCAGACCGCGCAGGTAGTTCAGCGCTTCAAACTCGGTCTTGCTGTCGTCAATTTCCAGAAAGGCGTCGCTGAGAATGTCCGATGGGACGATTTCGGCGGTCAGTGCGTCCAGCGATTCCGCGTTGATTGCTTCCAGCATGGCGGCGGTTTCGGCGTTACTGAAGCCGGCACCGTTGGAGGCGATATGACGGCCAACAAAGCCATCGCGCTGTTCCAGTTGTTGCAGAGACAGAGTTTGAGTCATGGATACAAAACCCTTGAAGGTGAATAAACCGGGCTGAGGGGCCCTGCTTGTAAAACAAAAAACCTCTGAAGGCTCAGAGGTTCAAAATTCGATCGTTGGTCGCGTCAGAGGCGCTGTCGTCGGGTCTCTGGCTTGCCAGAAACAAGCAAGCCGGAGGCAGAAGCATCCGGCTTGATGACAGGTCGCTGTTAGCGCTGGCTTAGTCTTCGCACAGGGCGGTGTAAGCGTCAGCGTCCAGCAGGGCGTCCAGGTCGGCCGGGTTGGCCAGTTCCATACGGAAGAACCAGGCTTCGCCGTATGGGTCTTCGTTTACTTTTTCCGGAGCGTCAACCAGGTCTTCGTTAACCGCAACGATTTTACCCGCCAGCGGGGCGTAGATATCGGAGGCGGCTTTTACGGATTCAACCACGGCGCAATCGGCTTCGGCTTCGAATTCGGCGTCTACTTCTGGCAGTTCAACGAATACCACGTCACCCAGAGATTCCTGAGCGAAGTCGGTAATACCGATGGTCACAGTGCCGTCGGCTTCTACGCGAATCCACTCGTGGGAGGCAACGTATTTCAGATCTGCAGGAACATTAGCCATGTTTATCTCCAAGCTGGCTGCGTTGCCCGGCTGTTGGCGTTAGGTTGACCAAATTCAGCAAGACACAGGCAACGACGATGTTTGTTTGTATAAGCGCTGCATTTTACGGATTCCTGCGGCGGGCAAAAGCCGTCTTTGGAAGGAATCCGCGAATTTATGACAGAAAAAGGTTAATCAACCTTCGTAAACCTTTTTACCGTTACGAACGAACGGCAGTTTCACTACTTTCGCTGGAATCTGCTTGCCGCGAATATCGACGAAGCAGCTGTCGCCGGTACCAACCGGTACACGGGCCATGGCGATGGAGCATTCCAGCGTTGGTGAGAAGGTACCGGAGGTCACTTCACCTTCGCCCACACCTTCAACGATAACCTTCTGGTGTGAACGCATGATGCCACGGCCTTCCAGCACCAGACCAACCAGTTTATTGGCAACGCCGGCGGCTTTTTCCGCTTCCAGCGCTTCACGGCCGATGAAGTCGCGACCGGCCGGTTCCCAGGCGATGGTCCAGCCCATGTTGGCTTGCAGTGGCGATACGGTTTCGCTCATGTCGTTGCCGTACAGGTTCATGCCAGCTTCCAGACGCAGGGTATCGCGAGCGCCGAGGCCACATGGCTGCACGCCGCCTTCGACCAGTGCTTGCCAGAAGGCAGCAACGTCGGATTCAGGAATCATGATTTCCAGACCGTCTTCACCCGTGTAACCGGTACGCGCGAAGAACCAGTCGGCCAATGGGCGACCCTGGAAAATTTTCAGGCCATCAACCGCTACGGCAGACTCCGGTTTAACTTGCTTCACCTTGGCGATGGCGTTCGGGCCCTGGACGGCGATCATTGCCAGCTCAGGACGCTCGGTGAGGGAGATGTTGGAGAAACCGCGCAGGTTGGCTTCCATCCACTCCAGGTCTTTGGCGCGGGTGGCGGAGTTCACTACCACGCGGTAACCGCCGTCGGCCTTGTAGACGATCAGGTCGTCGATCACGCCGCCGTCTTTGTTCAGCATGCCGGAGTACAGTGCCTTGCCTTTCTCGGTCAACTTGGCAACGTCGTTGGCCAGCAGTTTTTGCAGGTAGTCGGTGGCGTCGGAGCCCATGACGTCAACGATGGTCATGTGGGACACATCGAACATACCGGCGTCGGTACGTACCGCTTTGTGTTCTTCAATTTGTGAACCGTAGTTCACCGGCATGTCCCAGCCGGCGAAGTCGACCATTTTGCCGTTGGCTTCGAGGTGTTTCTCGTACAAAGCAGTGCGTTTTGCCATGAGCCGTCCTGTTGTTATCCGTTGGCGCCACGTGGCCACTCAGGATGTGGGCCGGGCGAGATCAAAAAAGGGCAAGCAGTATACAGTGTTGTGAACGGGAGCACAGCAATTGCACTGTACGGAGCAGTTACCGTTCACTGTGTGGTGGCGGGAAAGCGGTGGTTTCGGGCCGTTTTGTATCAAAATTAACAATTGCGGTTAACAAACGTTCCTTCTTGAAAATGTGGTCTAGGCTTTAGAGAGACCCTCACTTTTATCTTTCTGGAGCTTTGACCATGACACTCCGTCAACGGTTAATTCTTATTATTCTGGCTGCGGTGGTTTTACCGATGCTGGTGATTACAACCATTGCGGTGCAGGATTTTCGGGCAACTTCCGAACGGGCGTTTCGTTCCGATGCGGCTGAGCGTATGACCCAAATCAGCCAAACCTTTCAAACCTATTTGAACAGCATGGCCGAGTCGGTGGCGTTCCTGGCCAAAACCGATGCACTGGCCGAGCTGGATGGTTCGGTGACCAACTACTTTGGCCCAACCAAAGCCATGACGCCGGAGCAAAACAGTGCCGTTGAGCGTAACGCATGGCGTTTGATGGATGATTTTGGCTCCAGTAACCCGAATCTGGAATACGTGTATCTGGGCCTGGATAACGGCAGTTACATCCAATGGCCAAAGACTGACCTTGGCGAATACAACCCAACCAAACGTCCGTGGTTTGGCGCTGCACTGAAGCAGCCGGGGCAGTCGGTCAGCATGGCGCCGTACGCCGACTTCAACACGGGTAACCCGTTGTTGCCGTACATGCATACCTTCAAAACCCGCAGCGGCATGACCGGCGTGGTAGCCATTGATATTACGTTGGCGAAATTGACCGAAATTGTCCGTGGGGTGACCTTTGGCGAATCCGGTTATCTGATTCTGGTCGACCAGACCGGCGTGGTGTTAGCGGATGCTGGCAATCCCGACAATAATTTCAAGAAAGTGACTGAGCTCGGTAACGACTATTCGGCGATGGCCGCGGGAAGCCTCAATAATGTGACGATGGCGGGCGATAACTGGCTGGTGGCACGCCATGTGTCTGAAGCCTCTGGCTGGACGCTGATTGGCCTGGTTCCGGCATCCGAAGTGTTTGCGTCTGCGGATGCGTTCCAGCTGGATGTAGTATTGGTGGCTCTGGTACTGGTGCTGGCCTTCGGCGTGCTGGGCATGTGGTTCAGCAATCTGATCACTCGTCCTATTGCCGCCATGACACGCAATATGGAAGAAATAGCTAACGGTGAAGGTGACCTGACCAAACGCTTGCCAGATGGTGGCAGCGACGAGCTGGCCCACATGGCCTCGGCGTTTAACAAGTTCGTGGCCATGATTCATCAATTGGTGAGGGACATTACCGAGACGTCGCGCTCAGTGGGCGTGCAGTCGGGGGATGGTGCAGGCATCTCGGAGTCGATGGCGCGCAGTGCCCGGATGCAGTCTGATGCCATGGATCAGGTGTCCGTGGCCTTCAACGAAATGGTGGCAACGGCCTCCGAGGTGGCCAAAAGCTGTAACGAAACGGCCTCATCTGCGGATCAGAGTCAGGGGCTGGTGTTGAGTGGTCAGCAGTATATCGACCGTTCGACCAGCGCGGTGCAGTACCTGACCCGTGGTATTGAAGACTCTAACCAGGCGATGAAAAACCTGGCTGATGAATCCCGCAACATCACCACCATTTTGGACACCATTCGTGGCATTGCTGAACAAACCAACCTGTTGGCATTGAACGCAGCCATTGAGGCTGCACGCGCTGGCGAACAGGGGCGGGGCTTTGCGGTGGTGGCCGATGAAGTACGCACTCTGGCTGGCCGTACGGCGGACTCTACTGCTGAAATCGATGCCATGATTGCCTCCTTCAACCAGCAAACGGCGGACGTAGCCAACAAGCTGGAAACCACCTTGCAGCATTCCGAGCAAACCCTGTCGGCTTCTGATCAAACCCGCGAAGTGTTCTCGTCCATTCAGGATTCGGTGACCCGCATCCGGGATATGGCGCAGCAAATTGCAGCGGCAGCGGAGCAACAGCAACAGGTGTCGGAGAGCATCAACAAGAACATTGTTGAGGTGAACACCGAAGCCAATGCGACTCAGGGGTTTGCCGACAAGTTGCACAACAGCTCGGGTAGCCTCAAGCAGTTGGCCGACCGTTTGGCGGCAACGGTGTCGCGGTTCCGGATCTGATGTTCATTGCTTGATTCAATAACGACACTCAAAAGCCTGCTTATGCAGGCTTTTTTGTGGCCGTAAGAGGGGCTATTTGCGGTTTTTTGAAGGACTGTTTGAGGGGCTATTTAAAGGGCTTTCATGAGAAAAAAAATTCCTGTTCTGGGCTTGTGGCAGGAATTTAACGGCTTTTTCTGTCACTGATGTTTAGGGTGAATTGAAAAAAAGCTATTAAAAACAATAGCTTATGATTTTGGCCCGATCTTTGTAGTAGAACTTCCACAACAACGAAAAAACAAGCAATTCACTGCTCGTCACCAACAACAATAAATTCGAACGTGGAGTAATCTCATGAAAGCGATCAAGAAGCTGGGCCTGGTGTCTGCTCTGTCCATGGCTGTAATGGCGCCATCCGCTATGGCCGATACCACCTGGAACGTGTCCCTGTGGGGCAAGCAGCGTGCCTTTACCGAGAACGTTGAAAAGCTGGCCGAACTGGTTGAACAGAAAACCAATGGCGAGTTCAAGCTGAATATTTCCTACGGCGGTCTGAGCAAATCCAAGGAAAACCTCGATGGTATTTCCTTCGGTGCGTTTGAAATGGCACAGTTCTGCGCCTTCTACCACGCTGGTAAAAACCCGACCATTACCGTGAACGAACTGCCGTTCTCTCACGATGTTTCCCTGAGCCGCGTCGCTGAAATTTACACCGCGGTGTACAACCACCCAATCGTTAAAAAAGACCTGGCGCGCTGGAACGCCACGCTGCTGATGCCAACCCCAATGCCGCAGTACAACCTGGTGGGTAAGGGTGATGTGCTGGACGAGCTGAGCGACTTTGAAGGCATGCGTATTCGTGGGCCGGGCGGTCTGCTGGAAGTGCTGACCAAATACGGCGCTATCAAAACCGGCGTGCCGTTCAGTGAAGTGCGTCAGGCGATGGACTCCGGTGTGATCGATGCGGCTTCCTTTGCTCCTCACGCCCATCTGGCCACCAACACCACCGCCATTGGCAACTGGGCCACCACCAACCTGAACCTGGGTTCCGGTGACTGCCCGGTCGTTGTTAACAACGACGCGCTGGACATGCTCAAGCCTGCTCACAAAAAAGCGCTGTTGGATTCTGTGCCTGAAGCGCTGGCGTACTACGTTGAAAACTACGAAGGCGTCACCGCAGCCTACGAGGCCAAGCTGGATGAAAACAATATCACCCGCGTGACCTTTACCCCAGAGCAAACCGCTGAGCTGGACAAAGCGGCTGCCACCGTTCGCGAGGAATGGGTGAAGCAGTACAAGGGCAAGTTTGACTCTCAGAAACTGCTGGACTTCGCTGCCGCGCAATTTGCCGGCAAGTAACGTCAGGCGGTGTTAACCCGGTAGGGGCTTGCGGAGTTTTCCGCCAGTCCCACCTCTTCAAGCTCACCGGCCGGTGGGCTTTGTATTCACGATTATTTCAAGAGAGCTGAATTATGGCTGGAAGCGCTACCGTGCTGTCCGATCAGTCGGCATTGAGCCGTATTGACCGCCTGTTCTATCGGCTGGAGTCCTTGCTTGGACTCGCTGGTGGGGTGGTAATTCTGTTACTGGTGTTGCTGGCGACCGCCAACATTCTGGGTCGTTGGTTTTTTGATTTGCCGGTGCAGGGCTACATCGACTGGGTTGAGCAGGCGATGGCCTTTATGGCGTTTATGGGCTTGTCGTTCACGCAGCGGGATGGCGGCCATATTCGTATGGATATTCTGGTGGGCCAACTGAAAGGCCGTTACCTGTGGTTCGTTGAACTGCTGACCTGTTTGATCATGCTGGGCCTGACCGTTCTGCTGGCCTGGGGCTCGTACAAACACTTCTGGCGTGCCTTTGAAAATGGCGACACCTCGTTTGATATTGGCTTGCCAACCTGGCCTGCGAAGCTGGTGGTACCGGTGGCCTTTGCCATTCTGGCGCTGCGTTTGGTGATGCAAATCTGGGGTTATGGCCGTGCGCTTATTTCCGGTGAAAGCAATCCGGTGGCGGTGCCGTTGGTGGAAGATGCAGCGACTGTGGCTGCCCGTGAGGCAGCGTCGGTGGAATCAGACACGATTGAGTCTTCAGATAATAACGATCAGGCAGGGCGGAGCTGAACATGGGTATTTGGGAAACAATGGCCGCCATGGACCCGATCGAGATTGGTCTGTGGGTAACGGGTGTTATGTTGTTGTGTGTGCTGCTGGGTTTGCGAGTGGCGTTCGCTGCGGCATTGGCAGGTTTTCTGGGCCTGCTGTGGATTTTTTCGGCCCGCATGGGCTTTGAGCGCGGCTTTGAAGTAGCGGTAAAAATGGCGGGTACCATTCCGCATTCCAAAGTGTCTTCGTTGGCACTGTCGCTGATTCCGACCTTTATTCTGATCGGCTTTTTGGCCTATCACGCCGGTCTTACCCGCTCCTTGTTTGAAGCGGCGAAAAAGTGGCTTGGCTGGTTGCCGGGCGGTATGGGTGTGGCCACGGTATTTTCTACTGCCGGTTTTGCCGCGGTGTCCGGAGCGTCTGTGGCGACGTCTGCGGTATTCGCTCGCATTGCAGTGCCTGAAATGCTCAAGCTGGGCTACGACAAACGCTTTGCCGCGGGAGTGGTGGCTGCTGGTGGCACGCTGGCCTCGCTGATTCCACCGTCTTCGATTCTGGTGATCTACGCCATTATTGTTGAGCAGGATGTAGGCGCATTGCTGATGGCAGGCTTTATTCCGGGTGCTGTATCGGCGCTGATTTACGGTGGTTTGGTGGTTTTCCTGGCCTTGATGAACCCGAAATTGGGGCCGCCAGTAAAAGGCTTTACCTGGAAAGAGCGTCTGGCGACCTTGCCGGGTGCCTCTCCGATTTTGTTTGTGGTCGGCATCATCGTCATCTGTGTGTACGGCGGTGTGGGTACACCAACAGAAGCCGGTGCACTGGGCGCGTTTGTGATTCTGTGCATGGCGTTCTACAAGGGCATGAAGCTGGGCCAGCTGAAAGATGCGTTGCTGGAGTCTGCCAAGCTGACGGTGATGATCTTCACCATCATCTGGGGTGTGTTGTTGTACGTACGCTTCCTCGGCTTTGCCGACCTGCCAAGCGCGTTCTCTGACTGGTTGACCGGTCTGGACCAGAGCCCAATGCTGACACTGGTGCTGATTCTGTGCGCCTACGCCATTCTGGGCATGTTTATGGATGCTATCGGCATGCTGTTGCTGACACTGCCTGTGGTGTACCCGGCGATCATCGCCCTTAATGGCGGCATGGATGTGACGGCTGCTGAGTCGGCATTTGGTATGTCTGGTACGGCCTGTGCGATCTGGTTCGGCATCATTGTGGTGAAGATGGCCGAGCTGTGCCTGATTACGCCGCCCATTGGTCTGAATTGCTTTGTGGTTGCCGGCGTGCGCCCAGAGTGTTCGGTACAGGATGTGTTCCGCGGTTGTACGCCATTCTTTGTGGCAGACGTACTGACCATCATTGTGTTGATCACAGTGCCGGGCTTTGTGCTGTGGCTGCCATCATTGATGGGCTATGGTTGATAGCCTTCTCAATGAAACATCTGTAAGGCACATCGCATGACGACCAACAGTCACCCGGATTCAGGCAGCAACCGTGTTGCTGCAACGGCTGTTCGAAAGGACAGCCGCTTGCCTCTGGCCTGGGTGCTGTTGGCCGTTGCCTTTGTGCTGCTGGGCACCGCCGGTTACTACATCGGTAAGGTGGCCTCGCTGGCACAGGAAAACCGCAATTCTGCGGTGATTTTCAAACAATCCCTCAAAGCCTCCATCGACCAGTTTGAATACCTGCCTGCGCTGTTGGCTCGTGATGAGCGGCTGCGCGATATGCTCACTGGCCGAGTGAACAATCAGGATTTTATTAACCAGTATTTGCGCTTTACCGCCGAGCGGTCGGGCGCAGATATCGTCTATGCCATGGACGCTCGTGGCGAAGTGCTGGCGGCCAGTAACTACCTGGATAACTCCAGCTTTCTTGATGAAAATTACGCTTTCCGGCCGTATTTTCACCGCGCCCGCGATTTTCGCAGTCGTCAGTTCTATTTTGCCAAAGGCACCACCACCGGGATTCCGGGGTTCTTTATTTCCGCGCCGGTGTTTGAAAACGACGAGTTTATCGGCGTCGTGACCGTCAAGCTGGAGCTGGAAAGCCTGACCCGCAGTTGGGAATCCGCAGCCCAGCGGGTGATGGTGACTGATCATCGTGGCGTGGTGATCATCACATCCGAGCCGGATTGGCAGTACCAACTGATTGCGCCGCTGAGTTTGCAGCAGCGTGAGCAATTAATTTCCGAACGTCAGTTTCCGGACGAAGACCCGGCCATGCTGTTCCAGAAATCGGCGTCGCTGGGTTGGTTCAGCGATACCGATTTATGGCACATCGGCCGCGATGCCTGGCTGGTGAATCATTCCCCCATTGAGGGCATGGACTGGACCATGCACCAGGTCAAACGCCAGAGCGAACTGGTGCTGCCGACCATGGTGTGTTTTGCGGTGCTGACGCTGGTGGCGGTGTTGTGGCTGCTGTTTATGATTGAACGCCGTAAAAAAGCCCGCTACCGCGCCAGTATTCGTCAAGCCGAGACCCAGCGTCGGGAAGACCTGCAACGGCTGATCGATAACATTCACATCGGCGTGTTGGTGTGTTCGGCCGACGGTCGGATTTCGTCGATGAACGACTACGCCGAAAATCTGTTGTTGGCTGGTGCCGACTTCCGTGACGGTCAGCAAGTCAGCGTAGTCGACCTGCTGCAAATCCCTTCGCTGCAAACCCTGCAGAGCCCGGTTGCTTTGCAGCAGCAAGCGCCACAATACGCCGAAACCTGGACTCGCATTGGCGGTCAGCCGGTGCCGGTCATGTATGCGGTGTCACCCGTGGTGTACGACAACCGCGAGCATTATCTGGTTACCCTGATCAACATTGCCAAGCGCAAACGAGCCGAAGACGAGCTGGTGAAGCTGAACGCCTCTTTGGAAGAAACCATCAGCGAACGCACCAGAGAGCTGGAAACCGCTCAGCAAGCCTTGCTGCAAAAGAGCAAGGCGGCAGCGCTGGGCAAGATGGCGGGCACCATTGTGCACGAGCTGAGCCAGCCGTTGTCGGCCATGAACAGCTCGGTGGCGGCGCTGGAGTACAAACTCAAACGGGAAAACTGGCAAGGTGCGGCGCAATCCGCCAGCCGTTTGAAACCCCTGTCCAGCAAGATGGAAAAAGTGGTGCGTATGCTAAAGCACTTCAGCTACGGTGAAAGCGAACAGTTGGAAGCCATCGACTTGCTGGCGGTGGTCGAGCAGGTGGTGGAAGTCAGCGCCGACCAACTCACCGAGCGGGGAGTACAGCTGAATATTCACCAGCAGTTGCCTGCGGAACACGGCAAGGTCATGGGCAGCGCCCTGAAGCTCGATCTGGCGGTGTCCAACTTGCTGAAAAATGCCCTGGATGCCGTTGCTGATTGCGCCGAGCCGACCATTAATATTGGCCTGCGGGAAGACAACGGCGAGCTGCTGCTGACCATGGCCGATAACGGTGGCGGTATCGACAGCGCTATTATGGGGCAGCTGTTCAACCCTTATGTGACCACCAAGGAAGTGGGTAAGGGCATTGGACTTGGCTTATCGATTACCCAGGAAATCGTTCAGCAAATGCAAGGCACGCTGGACGTTTGCAACCGCGATGGCGGTGCCTGCTTTACCCTCAGATTGCCCCTGATCCGTTAGACCTTTTGTTTTACCGCGGTGTAAGCTGCAAGCATGATGTTTACACCGCGTTGATGGCCAGATAATGACTGCAGATTCCCACATTGAAATCCTGATCATCGATGATGATGAAGACATCCGTATCAACTTGTCGGATTTACTCTCCACCGAGTTTGAGCAACTGTCCACCTGGTCTTCTCCAACCAAGGTAATGCCGCGCATCAAAAAAGGCGCCCCTGTGGTGGTGGTGACCGACTTGCGCATGCCCGATGCCGACGGTTTTGAATTTGCCAAACAGGTGTTGGATATCGACGCTGACATTCCGGTTATTCTGATGACGGGCTATGGCGATATTTCGATTGCCGTCGACGCCATGAAGCAGGGCATTTTCGACTTTGTCGAAAAGCCGTTCGACATCGATTATCTGATGAACGCCATCCGGCGAGCGCTGGAAACCCGGGCCAATCAATTGGCGTTAAAGTCTGGCGGGCAGGGGGGCGAAGCGGGTTTGGCCAACACCATTGTTGGTCAGTGCAAGGCCATCAAATCGCTCAGGCAAGACATTGAAGAGTTTGCCCCAATGGATATTCCGGTACTGGTGTACGGAGAAACCGGGGTGGGCAAAGAGCTGGTCGCACGCTCGTTACACGACCTGTCGGGTCGATCTAACGGCCGTTTTGTCGCGCTGAACTGTGCCGCAATTCCGGAGCAACTGGCAGAAGCCGAACTGTTTGGCCATGAAAAAGGCGCTTTTACCGATGCCGGTGCCGCTCGTGACGGCAAACTGGTGCACGCCAATGGCGGCACGCTGTTTCTGGACGAGATCGAAAGCCTGCCATTAAGCACCCAGGCCAAGTTATTGCGAGCCATATCCGACAAGCTGATAACGCCGCTGGGCTCCAACAAGGAAATCCCCATTGACTGCCGCATTGTGTCGGCGACCAAAGACGAGCTACGTAATAACGACAACTTCCGTCAGGACCTGTTCTTCCGCCTGCAAGTGGCAGAACTGCGGATTCCGGCACTGCGCGACCGGGAAGGGGATGTGGTCAGCCTGTTTGAATTCTATGCCCGTCAGCAGTGCGACAACTTTGGCACCCAATACAAAAGCGCCGACGAACATACCCGCCAGGTGTTGTTGCAGTACAGCTGGCCCGGCAATGTTCGTGAGCTGATCAACGTTGCAACCCGCTATGCCATACGTAGCTGCCGCCAGATTGAAAAAGCGATTGAATCCGACACCGCCAACACCTTTGAGGTGCAAGCCGGAGAGTCGTTAAAGGAGCTGGTGCAGGCCTACGAAGAAAAGCTGCTGCGCTCGAAACTGGCTCAACATGCGGGCAAGGTCTCCGCGGTGTTGGACGACCTCTGTATTGAACGCCGTACCTTTAACCAGAAGCTGGTGAAGTACGGGATTAACAGCAGTGACTACCGGGAATAGGCGCCGAAAAAACATCGGTATTACGGCAATTCGGACACTTCGAATTATAAAAAGCTATCAGGTTTATTATTTCAATCTATCAGTTGTTTGAACCGTGATCAGGCCCGCTTGAGTAGCCCAAAACCCCATGTATTATCGGCGTTTCTGAAATGCAGCAATTCTGCTGCGACTCACTAATGGAGTGACACCATGAGCGTTTTGGTAGGCAAGCAAGCCCCTGACTTTACCGTTCCAGCCGTACTGGGCGACGGTACCATCGTTGATTCTTACAACTTCGCTGAAGCGACCAAAGGCAAGTACGCCCTGGTTTTCTTCTACCCACTGGACTTCACTTTCGTATGCCCATCCGAGCTGATCGCTCTGGACAAGCGTATGGCCAAGTTCGAAGAAATGGGCGTTGAAGTGATCTCTGTATCCATCGACTCTCACTTCACTCACAACGCATGGCGTAACACTGCCATCAACGACGGTGGTATTGGTCCTGTTAAGTACACCATGGCGGCTGACGTTTCCCACGCTATCTGTAAAGCGTACGACGTTGAAACTGCTGGCGGTGTTGCTCTGCGTGGCGCATTTCTGATCGACAAGGAAGGCGTGGTACGTGCTGCTAACATCAACGACCTGCCACTGGGTCGTAACATCGACGAGCTGGTTCGTCTGGTTGACGCTCTGCAATTCCATGAAGAGCACGGCGAAGTTTGCCCAGCTGGCTGGAACAAGGGTGACAAAGGTATGAACGCTTCTCCGGAAGGCGTTGCCAAGTACCTGTCCGAGTCTGCTGAAGGCCTGTAATCAGCGCCTTTTGATGTGATTCGAAAAGCCCCCACTGCGATAAGCAGCGGGGGCTTTTTTGTGGCTGTTTTTCAGAGCTTTATTCAGGGGTCTGTTACCCCGGTCTGGCCTTTGCTTGGCCCTTAAACGCAAAACGCCCGATGACAAGTATCAGGCGTTTTGGGAGGAATGACCCATGCCAGCGGCGTGGGCCAAACTGTCATCTGCGCTCGGGCAGCAATTACACAGCAACTACCGGGATATCACCGGAAACGCTCAGGTCCTTGCTTGGTGGCGCGAAGGAAGTCAGGTTAATACCTTCAACGGCAGCCTTGTACTCTTCCAGAGTCGGGAAGCGACCCAGAACACAGGACAGAACAACCATTGGGGTAGAGCCCAGCAGGGACTCACCTTTCTTCTCGGCAGTATCTTCTACCACACGGCCCTGGAACAGACGGGTGGAAGTCGCCAGTACGGTGTCGCCAGGCGCTGCTTTTTCCTGGTTACCCATACACAGGTTACATCCTGGACGCTCCAGGTACATGATGTTCTCGTACTGGGTACGAGCGGCTTGCTTTGGATTCTCGTCGTCGAAGGTGAAGCCAGCGTACTTGGACAGGATGTCCCAGTCGCCTTCGGCCTTCAGTTCGTCAACGATGTTGTACGTTGGTGGCGCAACAACCAGTGGAGCCTTGAAGGTAACCGGACCGTTCTTCTCCAGATTACGCAGCATCGCAGCGATGATCTGCATGTCGCCCTTGTGAACCATACAAGAACCAACGAAGCCCAGATCAACTTTGCGGCCATCGTAGTAGGAAGTTGGACGGATCACATCGTGGGTGTAACGCTTGGACACGTCTTCGTTGTTAACGTCCGGGTCAGCGATCATTGGCTCTTCGATAGAGTCCAGATCTACAACCACTTCGGCGTAGTACTTGGCGTTGTCGTCTGGAGCCAGTGCAGGGGCTTCACCGGACTTAACTTCAGCAATTCGCTTGTCGGCCAGAGCAATCAGGCCTTCCAGCATCTTGGCTTCGTTGTCCATGCCCTTGTTGATCATGATCTGGATACGGGACTTGGCCAGTTCCAGAGAGGCGATCAGGGTTTCATCGGTGGAGATACAGATGGAAGCCTTGGCTTTCATTTCTGCAGTCCAGTCGGTGAAGGTGAAGGCCTGGTCAGCCAGCAGGGTACCGATTTGTACTTCGATCACACGACCCTGGAAGACGTTTTCGCCCTGGAACTGCTTCAGCATCTGAGCCTGGGTGGCGTGAACGATGTCACGGAAGTCCATGTGAGGCTTCATGTTGCCTTTGAAGGTAACCTTCACAGACTCAGGGATTGGCATTTCTGCTTCACCGGTCGCCAGTGCGATAGCAACAGTACCGGAGTCAGCACCGAAGGCCACGCCCTTGGACATACGGGTGTGAGAGTCACCACCGATGATGATCGCACGGTCGTCGACAGTAATGTCGTTCAGAACCTTGTGGATTACGTCGGTCATGGAGTGGTAGATGCCTTTCGGGTCACGTGCGGTGATTACACCAAACGCGTTCATGAAGGCCATCAGCTTAGGCGTGTTGGCCTGAGCTTTCTTGTCCCATACAGAAGCAGTGTGACAACCAGACTGGAAAGCACCATCGACGGTTGCAGAGATGGTGGAAGCCGCCATGGATTCCAGTTCCTGACAGGTCATAGGACCGGTAGTGTCCTGGGAACCTACGATGTTCACCTTAACGCGAACGTCGGAACCCGTGTGCAGCGGAGTCTTGGAGTTAACACCGATGGCGTTACGGTTGAAGATTTTCTCTACGGCAGTCAGACCCTGACCTTCGATGGAGATTTCTTTCGCCTGTGCGTAAACGGCTGGAGCTTCAACACCCAGGGTTTCAGCAGCAAAGGTTTGCAGCTTCTTACCGAAGGTTACTGCGTAGGAACCGCCGGCTTTCATGAATTCCACTTTCTGTGGAGTGAAAGAAGCAGATACGTCTACCAGTTCCTTATCGCCGTTGTACAGCTTCTTGGCTTTGGTATCGATGGTCAGCACGGTACCGGTAGCAACGGAGTAGGCTTCTTCCAGTACTGGATCGCCGTTTTCGTCACGTACCACGTTGCCGTCTGCATCAACTTTCTTGACCCAGTTTTTCAGGTCCAGACCAATACCGCCGGTCACACCCACGGTGGTCAGGAAGATAGGCGCAATACCGTTGGTACCAGCAACCACTGGACGGTTGTTGATGAACGGGATGTATGGGGAAGTCTTTTCACCAGCCCACAGCGCTACGTTGTTCACACCGGACATACGGGAAGAACCCACACCCATGGTGCCTTTTTCAGCGATCAGCATCACTTTGGCGTTCGGGTGCTGTTTGCCCAGTTCAACGATTTCTTTCTGTGCTTCAGGGCTGATCATGCACAGGCCGTGCAGTTCACGGTCAGCACGGGAGTGAGACTGGTTACCCGGAGACAGCAGGTCGGTAGAGATATCACCTTCTGCCGCGATGTAGGTCACCACGTCGATTTTTTCTGGGATATCGTCCAACTTGGTGAAGAACTCAGCCTTGGCGTAGCTTTCCAGCAGTTCCTTGGCAACAGCGTTACCTTCTTTGAAGGCAGCGGCCAGACGCTCGTAGTCGGCGTCGTACAGGAATACCTGGGACTTCAGCACTTCGCCAGCAGCAGCGGCTTGAGCGTGGTCAGACAGGGCAACGTCCAGCAGAGCAGCAACAGATGGGCCACCCTTCATGTGAGACAGCTGCTCCAGAGCAAACTCAGGAGAGATCTCGGCAACCACTTCGTTACCCAGTACGATCTCTTTCAGGAATGCAGATTTAACAACTGCAGCAGGCGTCGTACCTGGCAGAGTGTTATAAATGAAGAAGTTCAGAGATGCTTCGCGGTGCTCATTGCCGGTGTCTTTGATCTGGGCAATGATTTCAGACAGCAGCTCGGCACTGTCGATTGGCTTCGGGTTCAGACCCAGGTCCTTTTTACGAACCTCAATTTCTTGTAGATATTCTGAATAGTAACTCATAGCGCCCACATCTCATCTAGTCTAATTTTGATCGCGCAATAAGATATTGAAAACTCGTTAACAGCTCAATGAAAACGCTATAAATGGCGTGAATATCTGTAATAACTTTTGTGAATGTGTTGTTTTTTGGCTATTTTTCGAGCCAGCCCATTCGTATGCAAAAGCCGCCGTTTTTAGCATGTCCCTGCGCAAACAACTTAATGAAAATGATTCTCATAATGGCAGGGCAATTCAAACTCATATCCGGGTGAACGGTTTCATTGATATTGCGCTGAGCAGAGTATATCACGTTTTATGCTGGCGGCTTTTTATCGCGGTCGGACTGACAGGGTGATTGAGCACCAAAGCCCTGATGACGGGCGTTTTGGGCGCAGTTTGAGGTGCGATCAGACGGGCACAAATCCTGTCTGTGCCAAAGTGGTCAAAGGCGCGGCTTATGTCAGCGCTGACCTGTGCTCGGTGAATAAATACACCCATCAAAATGTCACCTTATTGACACATTTGAGCTGTGCTTTAAGGCTGTAACGTTATTATTTGTAATCCAGGTTTTGTTTATTCAAAAGGGTAGTGAATAACCGCTTTGCTATTAGATATTGGTATTGTATTACCCGGATATCACTATTTATTTTCCGTGCTGATCAATTCGTTTTTGTTTCTTTAAAGGCTTCCTTAACCACCCGGAGCTACCTAGGGAGCTACCTGATTAACTTACGCGCCTCTCCGGTCTGACTCCTGACCTCTGACTCCTGAGCATCCGTACCGGGATGCTTGTTGGTCGACGACTTTATTTCGACGGATCGTCAATTAAAGCGCCTGAGGGAACGGATTGTTTCAATCTGGATGCTTTTCGATCAGAGTGGGCTGTTTTATTTTGACGATTAGTCAGAAAACGTCAGCGTTTTCCATCGGCGAAGTTGGGTTGAACCACTTCGCTTTTTTAACTGTTTTATTTTGACGAATCGTCAAACTGGTAGCGATATGGCCCCGAAGATCATCAACGACGAAGACAAACAGCAACGCCAGCAAGTCATTATGGGGGCTGCACTGGAGTTGATTCGCAGCGGCGGTGGAGTCGGTGCCGTCACCATCGATAAGGTGGTTGCCAAAGTGCCGTACTCAAAAGGCACCGTATACGGCCATTACTCCAGCAAGGAAGACCTGCTGACGGCCATGTGCAACTACTGCGTCAGTACCCTGATTGAGGTGTTTGCCGCAGCGATTGATTTTGAAGGCTCCACCCGAGAGAAAGCGCTGTGTCTGGCGTATTCCTATTTGCTGCATGCGCAATCCGACATGACCCGTTTCAATCTGGTGGTGACGGCGAAAACACCAGCCACCCGGGCCAAGGCTTCACAACACCACACCGAAGAGCACATGGCGCTGGAAGACGATTTGAATCGGCTGTTCTGCAGCGTGATCGTGGACGCCATTGACAACGGTGAGCTGACGCCCAAGCCGGGTATGGACGCTGGCGGTGTTGCCTTTGCGATTTGGTCGATGGCCTACGGCACCGTGGCACTGCTACAGGACCAGGTTGAGCGTTGTGCCATCCGCGAATCCCAGGTTCTGGAAGTAGCCTATCTGACACATACCAATCTGGTGCTGGATGGCCTCGGCTGGCAGCCACTGGACAACAGTATCGATCTGCAAGCCCTGACCCGCGCCTGTCACCAGCGGGTAGCCCCACAAATCAAGAACCATGGCCTGCACAAACCCTGATTTCAGCTTTTATTCATTTGCTCTGCTACTCACCTTAATACGCCCCCTGACGCTTGCAGGGAAGGAGACCTGATGCAAGACCGCTTCTTTAACTTTGTGCTGAATCGACCGTGGCTGGTGCTGCTGTTGTCGGCGTTGTTTGTGATGGCCGCTGCGGTTGGCGGCAAGAACCTGGTATTCAAAAGTGACTACCGGGTGTTTTTCAGTGACGAAAACCCTCAACTGATGGCCTTTGAGGCCATGCAGAAGGTGTACAGCAAAAGCGACAACGTTGCCTTTGTGCTGTCGCCGAAAAATGGTGAAGTATTCACACCGGCTACGCTGGCTGCCATCAAACAGCTGACGGAAGATGCCTGGCAGATTCCGTATTCCACCCGGGTGGATTCCATCACCAACTATCAACACACCGAGGCCGAGGAAGACGACCTGTTTGTGGCGGATCTGGTGTTGGAAGCCGATGAACTGCCTGACATGGACATGCAGCAGCTGAAAGACATCGCTGTTGATGAGCCGCTGCTGGTCGACAAGCTGCTGTCTGACAAGGGCCACGTCACCGTGGTTAACGTCACGGTGCAATTACCTGCTATTGATCCTACGAAAGAAGTGCCTGAGGTCGTTACCTTTGCTCGTGAACTGCGCGATCAATTTGTTACCGCAAACCCGGACATTGAAGTGCGGTTGTCTGGGGTGGTGATGCTCAACAACGCCTTTGCCGAATCGTCACTGGGAGATCAGGCAACGCTGGTGCCAGCCATGTTCCTGATGGTTCTGGTCGCCATGATTTTCCTGTTGCGCAGCATTACGGGGACGTTGGCGTCACTGGTGGTGATCATCTTCTCAATTCTGTCGACCATGGGACTGGCGGGCTGGATGGGGTTTTATTTAACCGGCCCATCAGCAACAACGCCGATTATGGTGCTGACACTGGCGGTGGCTGACTGCGTGCATATTCTGGCGTCGATGTTCTACGATATGCGCCACGGTGCCACCAAGCGCGATGCCCTGATGCATAGCCTCAAGCTCAACCTGACGCCAGTGTTCCTGACCAGTGCCACCACGGCCATTGGTTTCCTGAGCATGAACTTCTCCGACTCGCCACCATTTAACGACCTCGGCAACATGGTCGCGATGGGTGTGATGTTGGCGTTTGTATTCTCGGTAACCACCTTCCCTGCTTTGCTTACAGTCCTGCCAATGAAAGTGAAAGTGGTGGACGAAAGCCACAGCGGTGCGATGGAAAAGCTGGCTGACGTTGTGATTCAGCGTCGCAAAGTGCTGCTGCCGGGCATGGCATTGGTGATTGCTGGCAGTGTTGTGTTGTTGCCCAATAACGTATTGAACGACGATTTCGTTAAATACTTCGACCAGACCGTGCCGTTCCGTCAGGCCACCGATTACATGGCCGACAATATGTCGGGCCTGACCACCATCGAAATATCCATCGGCTCAGGTGAGAGCAGCGGTATTAATGATCCCGGCTTTGTAAAAGCGCTGGGGGACTTCAGTGACTGGCTGCGTGAACAGCCGGAAACCGATCATGTGAATACGCTTTCCGACACCCTCAAGCGCCTGAACAAAAACATGCACGGCGACGATGAAGCCTATTACACCCTGCCACAAGACCGCGAGCTGTCGGCGCAGTACCTGCTGTTGTATGAAATGTCGCTGCCGTACGGCCTCGATTTGAATAATCAGCTCGACGTCGATAAATCCAGCACCCGGGTGATCGCCACCTTCCAGAATCTCACCAGCTCCGAGCAGTTGGATATCGAAAACCGCATCTACCGCTGGTTTGCCGAACAGGCTCCGCAGCTGCAGGTCGAGGTTGCCAGCCCAACACTGATGTTCGCCCATATCGGCCAGCGCAACATCATCAGTATGCTGATGGGGACCGCCATTGCGCTGGTGTTGATTTCAGTGTTGCTGGCGTTTGCGCTGCGCTCATTGAAGTTCGGCGCCATCAGTCTGATCCCGAATATGGCGCCGGCGGCGATGGGCTTTGGTGTCTGGTTTATGATCGATGGTCAGATTGGTCTGGCGCTGTCGGTGGTCGCCGGTATGACGCTGGGTATTGTGGTGGACGACACCGTGCATTTCTTAAGCAAATACCTGCACGCCCGTCGGGACAAGGGTTACGGCACCGAAGCCGCGGTTCGCTATGCGTTTTCCAGTGTCGGTCGTGCGCTGGTGATTACCACGCTGGTGCTGGCTGCAGGCTTCCTGGTGCTGGCGCAATCCAGCTTCAAACTGAATGCGGACATGGGCCTGCTGACCGCCATCACCATTGTGATCGCCCTGATTGTCGACTTCCTGTTCCTGCCGCCATTGCTGATGCTGCTGGACAAGGACGACAAGGCAGCAGTTAACGCGGATACCAACAATAAGCACACTTCAGCGACCTCTGCGTCGGTATAAGGATTTGACGATCATGAAGAATAAATTGATGAACAAGGTATTTACATCACTGGCACTGACGGCTGCTACCACGGTTTCCATGGCCGCTCATGCCTCTGAACTGGATGCGTCGCTCACCCCAGAGCAACAAGGGCTGGCTATTTCGCAGGCGTCGAAAGATAGCGATGAAGGCTGGCAGGACATGCAGGGCGAAATGAACATGGTACTGCGTAACAAGCAGGGCCAGGAAAGCGTTCGTGCAGTGCGCATGAGTTCGCTGGAAGTGCAGGGCGATGGTGACAAGAGCTTGTCGGTGTTCGATGAGCCGCGGGATGTCAAAGGCACTGCGTTTCTGAGCTTTTCCCACGCTGTCGGCGCGGATGAGCAATGGCTGTATCTGCCGGCTCTGAAACGGGTCAAACGCATTGCCTCGCGCAACAAATCCGGTCCTTTTATGGGCTCTGAATTCGCCTATGAAGACCTGTCCTCGTTCGAGGTGGAAAAGTACACCTACAAGTACGTTGGTACGGAAGCCTGTGGTGAACTGCAGTGCTATGTAGTGGAAAACTACCCGGTCGACAAGAACTCCGGTTATACCCGTCGTATTGCCTGGATCGACACCGCAGAACTGCGCGCTCAGAAAGTTGACTTTTACGACCGCAAGAACAGCCTGCTGAAAACCCTCACTTATGAAGGCTACAAGGAATACGAAGGCAAACACTGGCGTCCGGACCTGATGAAAATGGTCAACCACCAGAGTGGCAAAAGCACCGATTTGGCCTGGAGCGGCTACCGCTTTAAAACCGGTTTGAAAGACGCCGACTTCAACAAAAACACCCTCAAGCGAGCCGGTCGATGAAGCGCCTGCTGCCGCTTGCAGGTCTGTTGCTGACGGGGGCCATGCCCTCGCTGGCACAGGCTGAGCTGTATTACGAGAAGTCGGGCAATGTGTCGCTGGAAGCTCGTTATTTCGCCGATTCAGATGCAGACCAACAGCAGACCGGAATGCAGTTATCGATTGCTGCCCAGCCCAAGCTACTGTGGGAATGGAACGGTGGCGATGATGCCGTCACGCTGGAAGTGTTCAAGCGTTTTTTGGACAGCGACGACGAGCGCAATCACTTTGATCTGCGCGATCTCAGCTGGGTACACGTAGCCGATAGCTTTGAAAGCCGTATCGGTATCCGGCGGGTGTTCTGGGGCGTCACTGAGTTCCAGCATCTGGTCGATGTGATTAACCAGACTGACGGCGTTGAAGCACCGGACGGCGAAGACAAGCTGGGTCAGCCGATGGTGAATGTATCGCTGGTGCGCGACTGGGGCATTGTTGATGTGTTTGTGTTGCCGTATTTCCGCGAGCGCACCTTTGCCAGCGAAGAAGGCCGTTTTCGTCCGGCGCTGGTGGTAGACGCAGACCATGCCCAATACGAGTCGGACGACGAGCAAAAGCACATCGACTACGCGTTGCGCTGGAGCCACTACATCGGCGATTTTGATATTGGCTTGCACGCCTTCAAGGGCACCAACCGCGATCCGTTGTTAAATGCTGAGCTGCAAGGCAGTGAGATTGTGCTGGTGCCTTATTATGCCCAGATGACCCAGTTTGGTCTGGATTTACAGGCCACCATTGACAGCTGGCTGTGGAAGTTCGAAACCATTCACCGCAATACCCAGCCGGAAAACTACTGGGCTGCCCAGGGCGGTTTGGAATACACCTTTTATGGGGTGATGGATTCCAACGCCGATGTTGGCGTACTGACGGAATACGGTTGGGACCAGCGTGGCGAAGATGCCGGAGTGCTGGCCCAGAACGATGTGTTTGCCGGTGCCCGCCTCACCTTTAACGACGTTGACGACAGCGCTCTTTTGATTGGTGGTGGCTACGACCTGGATTACGGCTCCACCAGTCTGGTGGTGGAAGGCAGCAAAAGGGTGGGCGAAAGCTTCAAGCTGAGCATCGACGGCAACCTGTTCCTTGCCGACGATTCGGATGATGCCGTGCTGTACAGCATCCGGGAAGACGACTTCGTTCAGCTGACGCTGGAGTATTTCTACTGACGGTTGTTCACGGCGTGCGTAGCTGAGGGGCGTGGGCCCAGGAACTGTAGCAGAGGGCAGATGTTCTGTGTGCTCTCTGCTGCCGTCGCTTTAACCACGGCGTTAAAGCCACCGTTTTAAATACACCGATTAAAAGCCACTGCTTTAAAAATGAACCTGTACCGGCATTGCCAGTCGACAGATAAGCATTCATTTTTACAAACAATGGCGAACCCATGAAATATTTTGCTTTAGCAACCGCACTGGCCGTATCCATTACCGGCTGTTCAACCTACGACGCCTACACCGGCGAAGAGAAAACCTCCAATACCGCCATCGGTGCCAGCATTGGTGCCTCGGTGGGTGCCGTGGCCGCCTATCTGGCCAACAAGGACGAAAAGAGCGGAACCCGTAATCGCCGTATTCTGGCAGCTGCAGCCGGCGGTGGTGCCATTGGCGGTGGCGTGGGTTACTACATGGATTCCCAGGAAGCCGAACTGCGTAAGCAATTACGTGGCACCGGCGTAAGCGTTCAGCGTGTCGGCGACAACGTGAATCTGATCATGCCGGGCAATATTACTTTTGGCTCAGGACGTACCGCCATTGCTTCCAACTTCTATGAGGTGTTGGATTCTGTTGCCGTGGTATTAGAGGAATACGACAAAACTTTGGTGGTCGTCGCAGGCCACACCGACAGCGATGGCTCTGAAGCCTTTAACCAGCAGCTGTCCGAAGACCGTGCGCATTCCGTGGCTGAGTACCTGAAAGTGAAAGGAATCAACGAGGTGCGTCTGGAACCGGTGGGCTTTGGTGAGTCAGAACCGATTGCTAGCAACAGCACGGCCGAAGGCAAGGCATTGAACCGCCGGGTTGAAATTACCCTGATGCCCGCGACTGAGGAATAAAAAGGTTGTGGCGAGAACCTGGAGAGTACCGGTAAGAAAAAGCATACAGCCAATAAAAAAGCGCCATTAAGGCGCTTTTTTATTGAGTTAAAGGCACAGCCCAGAACTCAGTTGTGAGCGTGCAACTCTTCGTTCAGTTCGATGGCGGACTTGTTGGTCACGCACTGAACGGCGCCGCTGATGGAGTCACGACGGAACAGCAGGTCAGATTTGCCCGCCAGGTCACGACCTTTAACGGTCTCAACCAGGTTCTTGGCATCGTCCAGTACCTGAATCTTGGTACCGGCAGTGATGTACAGACCGGCTTCAACCGTGCAGCGGTCACCCAGTGGGATACCAATACCAGCGTTAGCGCCGATCAGGCAGTTTTCGCCCACAGAGATGATGATGTTACCGCCGCCGGACAGGGTGCCCATGGTGGAGCAACCGCCGCCCAGGTCGGAACCGTTACCAACCACAACACCGGCAGAGATACGGCCTTCAACCATGGAAACGCCTTCAGTACCTGCGTTAAAGTTAACGAAGCCTTCGTGCATAATGGTGGTGCCTTCACCAATGTAAGCACCCAGACGTACGCGGGAAGTGTCGGCGATACGAACGCCAGCCGGTACCACGTAGTCGGTCATGCGAGGGAATTTGTCGACGCTGTTTACAGACAGCAGTTCGCCGCTCAGACGGGCTTCCAGCTGGGCTGCGGCCAGTTCGGACAGATCAACGGCGCCTTTGTTGGTCCAGGCAACGTTTGGCAGCAGGCCGAACATACCGGCCAGGTTCAGACCGTGTGGCTTGACCAGACGGTGAGACAGCAGGTGCAGCTTCAGGTAAACCTCTGGAGTGGTCACAGACTGCTCGTCAGTGGCCAGTACAGTCACAACCACTGGCTTGTCGCTGTCGGTGCAAGCGCGGGCAATGGCAGCTTGCTGGGCGTCAGTGGCTTCAATCGCGTCTGCAAAAGCGTTCAGTTCACCGCCGTCGGCTTCCAATGCTTCGTTGCCGCCTTCGTAGCCCAGAGCCGCTTTGGCAGCTTCGATCAATTCGGCAGTCGGGTTCAGCAGTGGCTTGGAGTAGAACACTTCCAGCCAGTCACCGTTGGCGTTTTTGGTACCGACACCAATGGCCAGTGCAAATGCATTGCTCATGTAACAATCCTCAATATCAGCTGCCCGAGGGCAGAGTCTTTATAAAAACGTGTTCAGCCAGCAAACAGGCTGGAATATTCGTCGGCCTTGAAGCCCAGTACCTTCTGCGCACCGGTGTCCAGCAACGGACGTTTGATGATGGACGGGTTGTCCAGCATCACCTGGCGGGCATTAGTGGTGTTCATATTGTCTTTCAGGTCATCAGCCAGCTTGCGCCAGGTCGTGCCGCGCTTGTTGATCAGCGCTTCCCAACCCAGCTCGTCGAGCCACTGGTCAACCAGGGCTTCTGGCAAACCGTCTTTTTTGTAGTCGTGAAATTGGTAGTCAACGCCTGCGTCATCCAGCCATTTGCGGGCTTTCTTGATGGTGTCGCAGTTCTTGATGCCGTACATGGTGGTCATTGCTGATCCCGCTGCCGAAATTTCAAAGCGCGAAGAATAGCAAACGAGCGAAGCGAGTTCAGTACCCGAGTGGCTGCGTCAGGAAATTGATAGCCCACACCTATCACGGCGTCATGAATCCAGCAGTGCAGGCCGACAAAGTACGCCATTCCGCTGGCTAACCGGCGGCATCACTGGCAGTGGCTGCAATCTGACCAGTCTGGTCTAGGCTGAAAGACATCTTGATATGAAGTCCTGGGAGTCGGGATATGAGAGTAATCAGCAACCTCAAGGTGAAAACCAAGCTGATGTTGATGACCTTGCTGCCGCTGGCGGCACTGTTGTTCTTTCTGTTTGACGAGTTGTCCTTGCGGTTACACACCCAACATCAGATGCACGACATTACGGTACTGGTGAAAGTGGCCCGTCAGAATGGCCTGTTGGCCCACGAGCTGCAAAAAGAACGTGGCATGTCGGCCGGTTATCTGGGCAGCAAGGGCACCGCCTTTGCAGACAAGTTGCCGCAGCAGCGAGGCCTCAGCGATGGCCAGATCCAGCAATGGCAAGGGCTGCTGGCGACAATCAGCACCACCGAATACCCACTGGTGAACGATGCACTGGGCCGTGCTCGCAATAATATTGCCCGCCTGGCGGATATTCGTAGTCAGGTCACCAACCAGCAAATCGCACTGGCAGACACCCTTAAATTCTACACTGGCACGATCCGCGAGCTGCTTGCGATCTCGGCGTTGGCATCGCGTTATACCTCTGATGGCGAGGTATCGCGGGATTTGCAGGCCTACTACAACTTCTTGCAGGGTAAGGAGCGGGCTGGTATTGAACGTGCCGTGCTCAGCAATGCTTTTGGTGCCGACCGGTTTGCTAAAGGCCTGTACCCGCGTTTTATTCGTCTGGAAACCGAGCAGGCGGCCTATCTGAATACCTTTGAGGCGTTCTCCACGGAGCAGAGCCTGACCGGTTATCGGGCTTTCCGCAGCAGTAAGGAAGAACAGGCGGTGGCGGAGTACCGTGCCATTGCCCACGAAAAAGCCGACAGCGGTGGTTTTGGCCAGCAAGCAACGGCCTGGTTTGCCGCTTCGACAGCGCGCATTAATTTACTGAAGGGCATCGAAGACAGTCTGGAGGCAGACTTGCTGGCAGCAGCGGAGGCCAAACACGATGCTGCTCAGGCCGGTGTGTGGGGAACCTTGCTGTTGGGAGTGGTGACCCTGATTGTAACGCTGTCGGTCACCTGGATGGTGTCGATGGTGCTGTATCAGCAGATTGATGCCTTGTCCCGCAACATTCATTCGGTCACTGATCGCCTCGACCTTACGATCAGACTGCCGGTGTTGGCCAACGATGAGCTGGGTAAGGTTTGTCAGGCCATGAACGAATTGCTGGTGAAAATGGAAACCACGGTTGGGCAATTCCTTAACAACACCACCGAGATGAATCTGATCGCGATGCAAAATCAGATGACCATTTCTCTGAGCGTGAAAGGCATGAAAGCCCAGCAGGACGAAACAGCGTCGGCGTCGACGGCGGTGAATGAACTGGAGCAGGCAACCCAGGAAATTGCCTCCAGCATTCAGACGGTGGCCGACCGGGCAGAAGAAGCCAACAAGATTGCCAGCGAAGGTGGTGATGTGGTGGCACGCAGCCTCAAGAACATCAACTCACTTAATGGCAGCATGACCCAGGCCGCAGCGGTGATTCAGGATTTGCACAAATCCAGTGACGCCATTGGCGGGGTGCTGGAAGTGATCAAAACCATTGCCGAACAAACCAACCTGCTGGCATTGAACGCTGCGATTGAAGCGGCCCGAGCCGGTGAACAAGGTCGTGGCTTTGCTGTGGTAGCGGATGAAGTGCGGGCGCTGGCGCAGAAGACCCAGGAGTCTACGGAGGAAATCAGCCGTATTGTTGGCAAGTTCCAGCAAGACTCCCAGCGTGCTTTCACGGCGGTGGAAGCGTCGCAAACCTCAGCGGCTGAAACCGTCGAACTGGCGGGCACCTTGTCGACCGAACTGGGCCGTATTCAGACCTCGGTGCGCAGCATTCAGGATATGACGGATCAGGTGGCTTCCGCCGCAGAAGAGCAGGTGGCTACCAACCGGGAGCTGACCAAAGGGGTGGTGAGTATTCACAAACTGTCGGAGTCCACCGCGGCGACCGGTGAGTTTATGAGTAAAACCAGTGTGCAGCAGCGTCAGTTGGCCGAGCGCCTGCTGGAAGCTGCACAGCAATTCCGAATCTTTAAATAATCACGGATGACACCCGGCTCAGGCCGGGTACATCTGCTGTTGCAGGAAGGTGCAGAGGTCGTTGATTTCGGCCACACACACTTCGTGTTGCATCGGGTAGCTGTGCCACTCAGGCTCGCTGCCATGCTGGCTCATTCGCGCTTTTGCTTCTTCGCCCAGACTAATGGGCACAACCCCGTCCCGACTGCCATGGCCAATAAATACCGCCAGTGCCTGATTGGCTGGCCGAAAGACCAGTTGCTCATCGGCTTGGCCCAGCGGCATGTAGGTACTGAGTGCCGCCATACCACCCAGCGGCTGTTCAATGTCTGAGGCCGTCTGCCACGCCACCGCACCACCTTGGGAAAAGCCGACCAGAAAAATGTTCTGGCTCGGTACACCATCGGCGATTTGCTGCTGAATCAGGTTGCTGATGCGCTCTACCGACTGGTTCAGGCTGTTGGGCTCTACCAGTCGACGGGGGTTGGCCGCGAGGATGTCGTACCACGAACGCATCGACTCGCCAGCGGCAAAGGTCACGGGCTGTACCGGCGCATGGGGGAACAGAAAGCGGGTGCTGCTGAGGTCCATCTGGCGGGCCATGTGTTGGGCCACGGCGATAAAGTCGTAGCCGTCAGCGCCGAGTCCGTGCATCCAGATAATGCAGTGAGTGGCGGCGTTTTGTGGTTCCAGAATCACCTGGTCCTGTGTTTCCTGCATCTGCATCAGTGGTTTCCTGCAAGCGGTGGGGGATACAAAAACGGCAGTCTGAGACTGCCGTTACTGTTCGGGTTTGAAAGCGGACGATCAGAAGAACAAGCCGGCTTCCAGCTGGGCTTCTTCGGTCATCATGTCGCGGTGCCATGGTGGATCGAACACCAGCTCAACTTCTACGTTTTCAACATTGGGAACCTTGGCAACGCGGTATTTCACGTCGGACACCAGTACTGGCCCCATGCCGCAAGTTGGAGCGGTCAGGGTCATGCGAATGGTGACATTGCCAGCGTCGATATCAATGCCGTACACCAGACCAAGATCAAGCAGGTTGATTGGAATTTCCGGATCGAAAATCGTCCGCAGTGCTTGTTTAACCTGTTCTCTGCGGACCACGCCGTCGTCGTGTTGCTCGAACACAATTTCTTCGGATTCCAATCCCAGTGCCGCGGCATCGGTGCCGTCAACGCGCAGCATATTGCCGTTGACGGTGACGGTGTAGTTGCCGCCCAGCGCCTGGTTAATGGTGACAAACACGCCCGGTTGAATAACCGTAGGTACACCGGATGGAACCTGTCGTGCAGGGCACTCTGCCTGCGAAACGACCATGCGTTTTTCCATGATTCACTTCTGTCTAGTGCTTGCGTTTGAATCGGTTAAAGTAATCCAGCAGCTCGTGGTAATCGAGGTCTGGATGGCTGACCCATTCGCTGATCTTGTTGAATTTATCGAGGCCGGAATCGCCGAAAGCGGCCAGTGTCGGGTGGAAGGTTTCCAGCCATACCTGAAACTCCAGCGCGATACACACATCCGGGCGTTTCAACAGCCCGAAGTGGTCCTTGATAAAGTCCATGTAATACAGGTGGACGACCCGATCCCGAATCTGCTCCAGCGAATCAGCCATGCCAGACTCCGTGCCAACAAGGGCGACAAAAGAAAAGTTGGCTCGATTATGCCACTGCTGTGGTCGCTCGCCAGAGACAGAGCTCAAGTTGCTTTACGAACTGTTTGATTCATAAAGCAGTGTAATCATCACACCGAGAAAGACTCTCCGCAGCCGCACAGGTCTTTGGCATTGGGGTTGTTGAACTTGATGGTGCTGTTCAACCCTTCCTTGCTGAAGTCGATTTCCGTGCCGCGCACATAGGCTTTGGCATCGGCGGCAATGTACAGGGTGACGTCATCCGCTACCTGAATGGCCTGGTCGTCTTCGGCAGGCTTCTCTACGAATTCAACATCGTACTTGAAACCCGAACAGCCGCTTTTCTTCACGGCCAGGCGAACGCCTTGCTTGTCGGCGTTTTTGGCCAACAGCTTGCGAACGTGAGCAATGGCGGCGTCGGTCATGGTGACGTCGGCAGCAGCATTGGGATCGTAGGTTTCGATACTCATTTTCAGTGTCCTCAATCAGTGAGGTGTGCTCGGTTAAAAGCAGGGTCGGTAAATTGAGTAATCACCGACGTATTTCAGTTCACTCTGAGCGTTATGAGCGAACGTCTGGCAAGGCAAACCGGATTGAGAAAGCGCAGTTTACGAGGTTGTAAATGAGCATTTCGATATCCGGTTTAACACCGCCAGGCGGAGCGCAATAGCTCAGAGAAGGAAGGTCTTGGCTTTTTCCAGACCCTTGAACAACGCTTCCACTTCGGCTTCGGTGTTGTAAAACGCCATCGAAGCTCGAGCCGTGCCCGGAATGCCCAGACGGGCCATCAGCGGTTGTGCGCAGTGGTGACCAGTACGAATGGCGATGCCTTGCTGATCCAACAGGGCGCCAACATCCGCCGGGTGAGCACCTTCCAGCAAGAAGCTGAATACAGAAGCTTTCTTGCGGGCTTCGCCAACAATGCGAATGCCGCCCAGCTCGGCCGCCATCTCGTGGGCTTTCTTGATCAGCACATCTTCCTGCGCTGCCAGAATCTTGCGATCCAGGCTGTTCAGATATTCGATGGCAGCGCCCAGAGCAATGGCTCCGGCGATGTTCGGTGTACCGGCTTCAAACTTGTACGGCAGTTGATTCCAGGTGGTGCCATCGAACGAGCAACGGTCGATCATTTCGCCGCCGCCACGGTAAGGAGGCATTTCGTTCAGCAGTTCTTCCTTGCCGTACAGCACACCCATACCGGTTGGGCCGAACAGTTTATGGGAAGAAAAGGCGTAGAAATCGCAGTCCAGACGCAGTACGTCGACGTCGAAGTGGGATACGCCCTGAGCGCCATCGACCATCACCACGGATTCATTGATGCGTGCCATGCGCACGATGTCGTGAATCGGGTTGATCGACCCCAGTGAGTTGGACACATGGGCAATGGAGATCAGCTTTACACGTGGTTCCATCAGCTCGGCGAAGCCGTTCAGGTCCAGTTCACCGTTGTCCAGCACCGGAATTGGCACCACTTCAGCGCCTTTCTCTTCGGCCAGAATCTGCCAGGGCACGATGTTGGAGTGGTGTTCCATTTCGGACACCAGAATGCGGTCGCCGGGGCCAATGTTCTTACGACCCCAGGTAGACGCCACCAGGTTGATGCCTTCAGTGGTGCCGCTGGTCCAGATGATTTCCTCAGGCTTCAGCGCGCCAATGAAGTTCTGCACGGTACGACGTGCCGCTTCAAACTGTTCCGTGGCCTTGTCGCTGAGGTAGTGAGCACCACGATGGACGTTGGAGTTGACGGTTTTGTAGAACGTCGACTCACAATCAATCACCGCATTCGGCTTGTGTGTAGTCGCACCGTTGTCCATGTAGATCAGCGGCTTGCCATGCACCTGCTGGTGCAGGGCAGGGAAGTCCTGACGTACTTTTTCGATGTAAGCCTGACGTTCTGCAGCTGGAATCGTACTCATCACAGGTCTCCGGTTTGTTCGGCAGAGAACAGTTGCTCACGACCAAAACGCTGAGCCAGTACCGGGCGTAACCAGTCGCCAATGGCTTCCAGCTTGAGGTTGTCGATCAGCTCGTTGATAAAACCGAAGCTCAACATCACCTGAGCATCAGCGGCACTGATGCCACGGCTTTGCAGGTAGAAGCGGGCCTTTTCATCTTGCTGGGCAACGGTGGCGCCGTGGGCGCACTGCACGTCGTCGGCGTAGATTTCCAGTTCCGGCTTGGTGTTGATTTCGGCTTTGTTAGTCAGCAGCAGGTTCTTGTTGCTCAACTCGGCCAGGGTTTTCTGGGCATCCTGATGGATGTGGATACGGCCGTTGAACACTGCCTTGGCTTCGTCGTTGATGATGCCGCGGAACACTTCGTTACTGGTGCAGTGGGCAACCTTGTGCTCAATGCAGGTATGGAAGTCGACCAGCTGCTTGCCCTGTGGCACATAGATGCCGGCAATTTCAGCGTGGGAGCCGCCAACGTTATGGTTGATCACCATGTCGTTACGGGTCAGCACCGAACCCAATCCCAGATGGAAGGCGTCGTAGTTGGCATCGCGTTGCAGATCAATGCGGGTAGTGCCCACGAAACTGGCTGCGTTAGCCATCATGTTCAGACGGTAGTGGTTGAAGCGGGCGTTGTCGCCCACACGCACGTCGGTCTGGTTGTTGGTGAAGCTGTTGTCGGCGTCGTCGGACAGCGAGGCAAACTGCTCGATCAGGGTCATCTCGGCACTGGTGCCCAGTTCAACCAGAACCCGGCTGTTAACCGCGTAGGCCGCGTCAGCACCGGTGTTCAAAGAGACAATGTGCAGCGGCTTGTCCAGACGGCTGTTTTTGGCAATCTGTACCAGTACGCCGTTTTGCAGGGCAGCGTCGTTCAGATCATTAAACAGATGCTGGTTTGGCTGCTGGCGAGCGGCGTTCAGGCGTTCGGCAATGATCGCTTGCTGATCGGCGTTGGCATCAGCAAACAGGGTCACCTGCTCCAGTGCCAGCGCATCGGACAGCTCAAGGTTGATCTGGCCGTTGATGATCACCAGCTTGCTGGCATCCAGATTCTGGATGTTGATGTGCGCTTGCAGTTGCTCGGCGTCGGCAATCGCTGCCGGTTGTACGGCATCGAAGCCCTGGTCGCCCAGTGTTTTCAGCGAGCAGTATTTCCACGCTTCCACTTTGCGGGTTGGCCATTGGGTGTCGGCAAACGCGGCTTTACCGGCTTGCTGAACATCGGCCAACCAGTTCAGTGGTTGGGCTTGCTCCAGAGCGGCCAGTTGTTGGGTTTGAAATACACTCATGATTACGCCTCGCCGTTTTCCAGCCAGCCGTAGCCTTTTTCTTCCAGCTCCAGCGCCAGTTCCTTACCACCGGATTTGACGATCTTGCCGTCAGCCAGTACGTGAACGTAGTCCGGCACAATGTAGTCCAGCAGACGCTGATAGTGGGTCACAACAATGAATGAACGGTTTTCATCGCGCATGGCGTTCACACCGTTGGCCACGACTTGCAGGGCGTCGATGTCCAGACCGGAGTCGGTTTCATCCAGAATGCACAGCTGAGGTTCCAGCAGCATCATCTGCATCAGTTCGTTACGCTTTTTCTCACCGCCGGAGAAGCCTTCGTTAACACCACGCTTGAGGAAGCTCTGGTCGAGGTTCACGGCTTTGACTTTTTCGCGAGCCAGCTTCAGGAAGTTAACGCTGTCGAGCGCGTCCTTGCCCTGGTGTTCGCGCACGGCGTCTACTGAAGCCTTGAGGAATTCGAGGTTGGAAACACCCGGAATTTCAACCGGGTACTGGAATGCCAGGAACAGACCTTCGCGGGCACGTTCTTCGGTTTCCAGCTCCAGCAGTTCCTTGCCATTCATCACGGCGGAACCGTCAGTCACTTCGTAACCTTCACGACCGGCCAGTACATTGCCCAGAGTACTTTTACCAGCACCGTTAGGGCCCATGATGGCGTGAACTTCGCCTGGCTTGATGTCCAGGTTCAGGCCTTTGAGGATGGGCTTGTCTTCAACAGATGCGTGCAGGTTTTTAATGCTGATCATGGTTGTATCTCGTTTAGTCTGGCGCCCGGTGTCTGGCGTCGGGCGCTTTTAAATTTGGTCTGGAGCCAAGAGTCTGGGGTCTGGCGCCATCTACATTCTTGTCTCGTTCCCATGCTCCTGCGTGGGAACGCTAATTCGTGCCTGGCTGAATCGGCGGTGGCTACCACTCGAGAACGTGGGAGCCAACACAACTCCAGACGCCTGACTCCAGACGCCCGACAGCTTCAAAATTAGCCAACAGAGCCTTCGAGGCTGATTTCCAACAACTTGCCCGCTTCCACGGCAAATTCCATCGGCAGTTCCTTGAACACCTCTTTACAGAAACCGTTCACGATCATGGAAACGGCTTTCTCGGTGTCGATACCGCGCTGGCGGCACAGGAACAGCTGGTCATCACTCACGGTGGAGGTGGTGGCTTCGTGTTCGATTACGGCAGACGGGTGCTTGCTTTCGATGTACGGGAAGGTGTGGGCACCACATTTGTCGCCAATCAGCAGCGAGTCACACTGGGTGAAGTTACGGGCACCTTCGGCACCGGAGTTCATCTTCACCAGGCCGCGGTAGGCGTTTTGGCTCTTACCGGCAGAGATACCTTTGGAGATGATGGTTGAGCGGGTGTTCTTGCCCAGGTGAATCATCTTGGTGCCGGTATCGGCTTGCTGGAAGTTGTTGGTCAGCGCTACGGAGTAGAACTCACCCACAGAGTTGTCGCCTTTCAGAATGCAGCTTGGGTATTTCCAGGTCACGGCGGAGCCGGTTTCAACCTGGGTCCAGCTGACCTTGGCGTTGGTGTGGGCTACGGCACGCTTGGTGACGAAGTTGTAGATACCGCCCTTGCCTTCTTCATCGCCCGGGTACCAGTTCTGCACGGTGCTGTATTTGATTTCAGCATCGTCCATGGCAACCAGTTCAACTACCGCGGCGTGCAACTGGTTTTCGTCGCGCATGGGCGCAGTACAGCCTTCCAGATAGGACACGTGGGAGCCTTCGTCGGCAACAATCAGGGTACGTTCAAACTGGCCGGTCTTGGCTTCGTTGATACGGAAGTAGGTGCTCAGCTCCATTGGGCAGCGCACGCCTTTCGGGATGTACACGAACGAACCGTCAGAGAACACGGCGGAGTTCAGTGCCGAGTAGAAGTTGTCGCGCTGTGGTACCACGGAACCGAGGTACTTTTTAACCAGCTCTGGATGCTTGTGCACGGCTTCAGAGATTGGCATGAAGATAACACCCGCTTCTTCCAGCTTGTCGCGGAAGGTGGTGGCAACCGAAACCGAATCGAACACGGCATCCACGGCTACACCGGCAAGCGCCATTTGCTCGTGCAGTGGGATACCCAGTTTTTCGTAGGTTTCCAGCAATTTCGGGTCGACTTCGTCGAGGGACTTTGGACCGTCAGCCATGCTCTTTGGTGCAGAGTAGTAAGACAGTGCCTGGAAGTCCGGCTTTTCGTATTCCACGTGTGCCCATTCCGGCTCTTCCATTTGCAACCAGGCGTTGTATGCCTTCAGGCGCCATTCGGTCAGCCACTCAGGTTCGCCCTTTTTGGCGGAAATAAAACGGATCACGTCTTCATTCAGACCCGGTGGCAGGGTTTCCGATTCAATCTCACTGATAAAACCGGCCGCATATTCCTTGCGGATTCGCTGATGAATTTCCTGGTTCGGCATGTCGGCCGCGGCTGGGTTAACTACATCATTCATGGCGCTTTCTCTTGGTTGGGCGTCCTGCTGTTGTGCACGACAGCAGGTTGGCGAAGCCGGATTGTTCGGCCAATTCCGTCGATTGGACGAACGACTTCAACGTCTGATCAAATTTTCCAAGCATTTTACTCAAGTACTCGCCTGATTACCACAAAGGATACTAATTTGGTATTCTTTCTGGGTGATTGACTTTTCCAATGTTCAATCCAGCCTGCATCCCGCTTGGCGTGCGGACTTTTGTGAGAATGAGAATGAAAATCAGCAAGCTGACTGACTATGGAATTCTGGTGCTTAACCAGCTCGCCCGAACCGGCGTAACCTTGCAAAGCACGGAAGAAATTGCCGCTGCTACGGCCTTGCCGTTGCCAACCGCTCGCAAGGTAATGCGTACCCTGGTGGATTCCGGTTTGGTGTTGGCCAAGCGAGGATCAAGAGGGGGTTATCGGTTGTCCCGAAGTCCGGCCCGAATTCCGTTATTGAGCATTGTCGAAGCCTTTGAAGGTAAGGTGAACCTGACCGAGTGCAGTGATGAGACAGTGCGTTGCGATATTCAGGACCAGTGTTCGCTGGCCGGGAACTGGGGCGGCATCAATTTTGTGGTAAAAACCGTGCTGGCAGGGATCAGCCTCAATGACATTCGTAACCCGCAATCTCTGTCGAAAATGATGGCCAGCTTTCAGCCCAGCAACGAGCAAATCCAGCTGGTCAGTATCGATTGATTCGGTGCTGCTGTTTATGAGCCCGGCCATTGTAAGAAACCGAACGCTTTTCCGTTTTTTGTCATATGGCGCTGATAAGGTTTGGGCATCGCCAGTGCCATAGCCAGTGTCATTGAGAGGGCTGCACCGGTTTGAATGTGATCTTCCTTCTCATTTTGTGATGAATGTCCGTTAACTGAACGGGCACCCTGCTATGTTGGTGATGTAGGACAATCCTACCTCGTGTACTCTGGAGCATTGTTCTCACACCCCAAGAGTCACACCAGCCAGGGATAGTGGCATTGTTGTTAACCCAAGCCTTAGCAGTTATTAGCAGGTAGCAGTATGAAAACTTGGTCAGTCATTTATCTGTTGTTTGCCCTTGTCTCTTCACCTGCGTTCGCCGTCAATGAACGCTCCTACGGCTCTTTCGAGCTGCTGGGAAAACCCTGGTTTATCGTATCCATGAGCGATGCGTCTTCTGGTTTGTCGTTGCGTGACGGCTTCCGATTGGAATTCAAAGTCGTCGAAGAAGAAATCGCCCCTCGTCGTTTTCAAAGCCTGTGGCTGGATGCCCTGACGTCGTCTGGTGCCAACGTGAATCTGCAAGCGCATTCGGAAGACCTGCAAGTATTCTTCGACGCCATTCGTGGGCCGCTGCTGGAAGGCGATTATCTGGCTTTGGAAGCCCAGGGCGATACCACGGTGATGACCATCAACCATTACGAACACGCCCGTCTGGATGGCAATTTCCTGTCGATGTTCGTGGCATCCCTGACGGACCGCATTGCACCAGTGCCCGTATTACGTAATGGTCTGCTGAATGAGATTCCATCTGACGACCGCCAGTCGCTGGAGCGTCGCTTTATGCAGCAGGACGTTTCACTCAGCCGTGTCAGTCAAACCGCTCGCTGGTTGCGCTACGACCATGGCGGCGCTCGCCTGTCTTCTCTCTGATAACTCTTGATATACTGCGCCTTTTGATCGACACAGATTCAAGAGGTAGCAGTGACTCCCGGATACATTGATCGCTTCGGCGGTATTGGCAGACTCTATGGCGTGCAGGGACTTGAGCGCATTGCTGCGGCGCACGTGTGTGTGGTCGGCATTGGTGGCGTAGGGACCTGGGTTGCCGAGGCGCTGGCTCGTTCCGGTATTGGTGCGCTGACGCTGATCGACCTTGATGATGTGTGTGTCACCAACACCAATCGCCAGATCCATGCGATGACCGACACCGTTGGCAAGATGAAAGTGGCGGCCATGAAAGAACGGGTGCTGGCCATTAATCCGGACTGCGACGTCACCGTGGTCGAGTCGTTTCTGACCGCGTCCAATCAGGAAGCCTTGTTGGCCCCTGAAGGCAATCACGGCCATTTTGATTACGTTGTGGATTGCATCGACAGCGTTAAAAACAAGGCAGCGCTGATTGCGTTCTGCAAACGCCGTAAAATCCGCATCGTCACCACCGGTGCTGCGGGTGGCCAGACCGACCCCAGTCAGATTCAGGTGGGCGACCTTAACAAGACCACCAATGACCCGTTGGCGCGCAAGGTTCGCTCGTTGTTGCGTCGTGAATACGGCTTTTCGCGCAACCCCAGCCGTAACTATTCCATTCCATGCGTCTACTCAACCGAGCAGCTGCAATACCCGCAGCCGGACGGTTCGGTGTGTCAGACCAAGTCGTTTGACGGCGATTCCACCCGGCTGGATTGCTCCTCCGGTTTTGGTTCCGCCACCATGGTCACAGGCACCTTTGGGTTTGTCGCCGCCGCGCGGGTGATCAAGCGCATTGCGGAAGGGGCGGGCAAGAAGGGGTAGCTGGAGCCATGAGCGGACAAGCCGTGTTCGCTCTGGTTTAAAGGTTGTACCCGACAATTTCATCTCTGCCTGTGAAAGCGCTTTACTCCGGCTTGGAATCGCCGGATGATGTATAGGCTTTGTACAGGTTTGGAGGTTTCCATGAAATACGCTCGTCGGGTACAGCATGCGCGTCAGGCTCGCGCTTCATCTGCATCATCCAACAGGGCTGAAAGTCGTGTGATGGTTGCGCCGCAAGAAAACATTTCCCTGCAATACGGCGGCTCACGCTCGGGCTGGCTGCTCGCGGCCGTAGCAATGCTGGCCTTGTGGCTATTCGCTGCGACGACTCAGGCCGGTGAAAACGCAGACGCCAATTGGCCAGCTGATTGTCCGGCCATTTACCACCAGAACATGAAGCAACTGCACAGCAGCAAGGTGCTGAACCTGTGTGACGTATCCCAAGGCAAGCCAGTGCTGCTGATCAATACTGCCAGCCATTGTGGTTTCACCAAGCAGTTTGGTGATTTGCAGGCCATCCATGATAAATACAAGGATCAGGGTTTGGTGGTGGTTGGAGTTGCCTCCAACAGCTTCAATCAGGAAGCCAAAACCGAAGAAGAAGCCGCTCGTATTTGTCGCAAGAATTTCGGTGTGACCTTCACCATGCTGGCGCCAGTGCCGGTCAAAGGCGACGATGTTCATCCGCTGTTTAAAGAGTTGGCTGCCCAGTCCGTGCGGCCTAAATGGAATTTCTATAAATACTTGCTGAATGCCGATGGTCAGGTGGTTGAGTCCTGGTCGAGCATGAGTGTGCCGGACGACGACGATCTGCGTCAGGTGCTGTAACTCCTTTCTTGCAGGCATAAAAAAGCCGGGACTTTCCCGGCGAATGCTTCGATGAAGAAGAACATCAGAGTTGCGAGCATGGAGGGCCTCGCACCTTCAAGTTAGCAACTCATTCATGGTTTGGATGGTGGATTTGGGAAAGCGTTCTTCAGTCGGCCTGAATTGTTCATTTCTTGTTCAGGTTGGTTGGCTGTTCTCAAGCTTTTACTACTTGATGGAATAACGGGGCAAATTTGCCCCGTGTGCTTTTCCTTTTCTTTCTCTCTTTTTCGCTTTCCAGTCTGTTCTGTCTCGGGGCTGTTTTAGTGTGTCAGTAGGGCGCGAATGTCTCGCCAATCGACGTATTTGAAGTTCTGGTGCTGTTCCGGCAGCAGGTTGCGGCCGTCCTGTACCACCAACAGTCCTTGCGGGTATTGGTCGCCGAGGTTGGCTGAGGTGACGGTCAAACCATCGGTTTCAGAGGCGCCATCGATGCCTTTATTGGCGTTCAGGCCAACGCGGAAACGACCAACGTAGGCGAACGGTGCTTCGGCTTCGTATACCAGGTAGCTGTCGTTGCCCTGGCTCGACACCACCAGATAGTTGGCATCTTCGGTTTGGTAGATGTCCATGCCTTCGATGTCGGCAACCAGCTTTTCGCCCAGCGTGGCGACTTCGGTCATGCGGGTGCTGGCGGCTGGTTCGGCACCCAATGTCCATACGGCGCGGTTTTCTTCACCCAAAAACAGACGGCCAGCCCGGTCGTCGGCAACACAGCCTTCCGGTTGGCTGGCAACGGCAAACTGCCGTACCCGCTTGCCGTGCCAGCCGTTATCGCTGTCGAGGATCTGGTATTGCTCAAACTCGCCGTTTTCGCTGTTGATAAAAGCAAACATCTGGTTGCGGCTGTTTTTGTACATGCAGAGGCCGTACACGCTCTCCAGTGTGGTCGCAATTTCTCCGGCGGAACTGACCGCACCGGTGTCCGGGTTGATAGCAAACAGCGAGATTGACTTGTGGTCACGGTGACTGGCAGTGGCGATGTCCATGGGTTGGCCGCGCAGGGTGAACTGCTGGCGTACATCGACGTTGTTCACTCGTCCTACTGGCAGCTGTTGCACTTGCTTGCCGTTGAGGTCGTAAACGTTCAGAGCGTGCTTTTTGTTGGTTCCCAATATCAGGCTGGCAGCAGGATTGTGTGGGTTCACCCAAATGGCCGGGTCGTCAGCGGCATCGCCAGCGGTGCTGACCGGATCGGTTTCGGCCGTGGCAGCAATGGTTGCAATGCGGTCACTGACATTGATGGCAGGTTGTGATGGCAAGCGCAGGCTCAGCAATTGTTCGCTGTGTTTGTCGAACACGCCGGCCTGGCCAGACAGTGGCGAGACCAGCAGGGTGTCGATGGCAACGGCAGCGCCGTTGGCGGCCAGCGTGTCGACACCCAGGTATTGGCCGTTATCCAGTTGGTACTGATGGATGCGGTCGCTTTCGGCTTCGGCAATCCACAGGCTGTTGCCCTGAATCGCCAGGGCGCCGGCTTCTCCCTGAATGTGGCCAAACGGGCTGGCCATTTCCACCATGGTACGGCTTGGGTCGCTTTCGGCACGGGCATTCATTTGCCATACGCCAACGGCTTGTTCACTGATGTACAAGGTGTCGCGGTCGTCGTCGACCACACAATATTCAGCCCCGGGCGCGGTGGCAAACTGACGCAGCAGGGTGGTGTTCAATTGGGTGGTGCTGGCATCGGCGCTGGCCGGGGTCAGCATCAGCTGCTGGCCGTTGGCGTTTTCATCCAGCAGGAACACTTGCATGGCATCGCCTCGGGGGGCGTACAAACACAGTCCTTCCAGTGGTGTATTGATAACGCCGCCAACGGCATCCTGCACCCGCTGGTACTGGCCGCTTTGTTCGCTGCGCACAAAGGTGCTGAGGTGCAGGCGCTGGTTGTCGTCGACCGATACGGTCATCAGTTTGCCGTCGACGATGCGGCTATCGAGGAATTCGCCATGCCATTGGTCTTGCCAAATGGTGGCCGTGCCGTTGGCCTGCTGCCCCAGTTGCAGCTTGTGATCCGGGCCAATCGACAGCCAGTGCTGCTCATTCAGCATCAGCAGGTGCTCGCCGCCTGCCAGAGTGGCTTGAGCTTGCAGCGGGCTGGTGGTGTGTGACGTGCTGGTTTGTGGTGTAGCGGCGCAGCCAGCCATCAGCAGACTGGTACAGCTCAGGGTGGTCAGCAGTAACCGGTGGGAGTTGTTCATCATTGTCTCATTCTCGAACGGAGGTGGGTGATAAACCGGCTCGCAAGCGAGCCGGTTTGGGCACGGCCAGATCAGAAGCTGGCGTAGCTCACACCCAGGGTGTAGGTGGTGCCGTAGGTTTCGTACTGGGCGTTGTATTGCTCGCTGCCCTGGTACATGTAGTACGGCTCGTCGGTCAGGTTGGCGGCCTTGAAGCGTACTTTCAGCTGCGGGTTAACCTTGTAGCTGGCGTTGAAATCCACCTGGGTCTGGGCAGCCTGACGAATGTCTTCGCTGCTGTCTTCGTAGTTGCCCACTTCGTCCAGGTAGGACGACTTGTAGTTGGCCGCCAGACGCAGGCTGATGCGGTCGTTTTCATAGCCGACCATCAGGTTGCCGGTGGTATCAGACTGTTTTGGCAGGTTGATGGTGCGCGTCAGGACGGTGCCGTCGTCGTCGGTGCTGATATCGGCCTTGGAATCCACAAAGGTGACGTTGGCGCTCAGCAGCAAGCCATTGTATGGCGACGGCAGCATGTCGAACTTCTGTGAGTACGCCAGTTCCAGTCCCTTGACGGTGGCGGTGGTGCCGTTGCGGAAGGTAGTAGTTACCGTGTTGTCTTCGCCCGCCAGCGCGTTGTAGTAACTGTCGTTCTGGATGTCGGTTTCGTAGGAGAAGTTATCGATGCTTTTATAGAACGCAAACGCAGACACCATACCGGCGTTGCCCATAAAGTGTTCGATACCGAAGTCGATGTTGCTGGATTCCAGCGCTTTCAGGTTCGGGTTGCCGACTTCCAGTTCGTCGCCGTCGATGGCGATGCTTGGGCGAATTTGCTCGAAGGTAGGACGTACCACGGAGTTGGTCCAGGCGGCACGGAAGTTGGTGCTTTCGTCCATCTCAATCTTGGCCAACAAGCCCGGCAGCACGTGGTTGTAGTCTTGCTTGAAGTGGGTGCGGGTAATGTTGACGTCGTCGGTTTCGTTGACTTCGTAGCCTTTGCTTTTCTGTTGGGTGCTTTCGTAGCGAACACCGGCGATCAGTTCTGCCAGATCGGTTTCTACCTTGGCCATCACGTAGGCGGCGTTGACGTCTTCTTCGATGGTGTAGTCTTCAACGTAGGAATCGACCAGGCCTTCTTCGACTGCATCGGCCTCCGCACCGGCGTCGGCGGCGAGGCTGTTCATCAGCGAGCGCAGCTTACCTTTGCTCAGTGATGGGCCATATGTATTTGAGGCATGGTTGCCAAGGCTGTAGTCGGTGTTGCCATCGGTGTAGTCCGACATCGACACATCGTCGGCGGAGTACTTGCGCACATCGACGTCCTGATGCTTTTTACGGCTCTTCAGCTTGCCGCCGAATTTGATCATGGCCGGGTAGTCCATGACGATGGTGTCGCGGGTGATGTCGATGCTGGCAACGGTTACGTCATCGGTGGTGTGGCTTTTGACCCGTTCGATTTCGTCCAGCTCGAAGTTGGCGGCATCGTACAGTTCATCACCGAACAGAATCGGCTTGCGCGAGCCGTTGTAGCCTACGGAATCGACGCCCGCGGTGAACACCGCGCTGTCCATGGAATCCGGTTCTTTCTCCTGCGCGCTCGACAGGCCGAGGTCGTATTCGACGGTCCAGTCGTTGATGTAGTGCTCGCCACCAAAGGTCACCGACTTGATGGTCTGGGTTTCGGTGCGGTCTTTCAGTTCGCGGGCAATTTCACCGGCACCGGTTTCGCCAGCCAGGCGAGCTTCGGTTTCTTCTTCGCTGTCGAGGAATTCGGCTACCAGCGCCTGACGCTGTTCTTCGTCGGTGAATTCGGAGTACAGGGTGCGCAGGTGGAAGGCGTTATTGATGTCGTGCTCGTAGTCGAGGTTCAAGGCAGCGCCTTTGCGCTCACGATTGATGGTGTAGTCACGCATTTCCATTTCTTCGAGGCCGTCGCCATCCCAGGCCCCCCCGGTTTCGGTGTTTTCGGAACCGAAATCACGGCTTTCGTAGCTGGCTGCCAGCGCAACGCCCAAACGACGTTCGCCACCCAGCTCAAAGGTGTCGCCGCCAGCAAGGGATACTTTCGGGTTGTTGTCGCCGGTCAGATCAACGTGGTTGTACTCGGCGTCGGCGCTGTAGAACAGGCCCTCACGGTCGAGGGCTGATACGCCTTCGACTTCAATCGCGCCGCCAATGGAGTTGGCGTCCATATCAGGGGTGAGGGTTTTGGTGACGACCAGAGAGCTGATCAGGTTGGCTGGAATCACGTCCAGAGCGACGGAACGAGTACCGGCTTCCGGAGCTGGAATCTGGGTGCCGTTGACCGAAACAGCGTTGTAATCCGCGCCCATGCCACGAACCCGTACAAAGCGACCTTCGCCCTGATCGCGCTCAATGCTGAGGCCGGGAATACGCTGCAGCGCTTCGGCGGCGTTGGCATCCGGCAGTTCGCCGATGGCGTCGGCATTAACGGCCGACACAATGCCGTCAGAATAGCGCTGGCGATCCAGTGCGCGCTGCATCTGTGCGGCCTGACCGTAAACCAGTACTTCGTCCACCACATCGTCGCCGTCGTTAACAATGATGCTTTCCGATGTGACCTGATTGTCGGCAACGGTGATCTTGCGGGTATCAATAACCTTGCCGCCCATTTTGACGATCAGGGTGTATTCACCTGCTGGCACTTGCGGCATACGGAAACGACCGCCTTGTTCGGCCAGCACTTCGCGTTTGCTTTCATCCAGACGCACGACCGCGCCCTTGTATACGGTCTGGCTGGCGGCATCGACAATGCGGCCTTCAACAATGCCATCGGCGTGGGCCTGGGTGTGGGCAAGGGTCGCAGTCGCCAGTGCAATACTGACGGCCAGAGGTTTCATCATGAGTTTCACTGTTCGCTCTCCAGTAGGTCTTGCCACCGGCCGGTTCTGTGGCTGGCTCGTGTGGCGCTCTTTTATTTGTGAACCCGGCGCAAACTAGAAAGCCTGTGTGACAGTGCTGTGACGGTATTTTCGAGCAACAGACCTGGGGCGGCGTTTGATGGCGAAAAGCGGCATTTGGCGTGGTGACGGAGTGTGCTGATGATCTCATTTGACCCCTACACCGATGCAGGTCGTGCTGACGGCGAGATCACCTCAGTGCTCGGCAGGCCTCATGGCATCGGTGCTGCTGCCGCTGTCATAAAAAATTCATCGAAAATCGGCGGTTTTACATTGAGCTGATATGACCCCCGGCGGCTAAATGCGCGAGCCACATGATTAAATGCGGCATCACTTAACGCGACTGGATTCAGGGCTGGATCATGTTTTCAACATTGGGATTACACCGGCAAAAACTGCTGCTGATTTTTGGCCTGGCCTTTGGTGGGCTGATCGGCTTTGCGTCCGTCGGTACCATTAAACCCTTGGCTGTTATCGACTGGATCGATGTCATCGGTGAGGGCGGTTCCGCGCTGGCGCTGGCGGTGTGGATGGTGCTGATTCTGGGCAGTCGCCCGGCGGGACGGGTCACCGATTTGCTGACCCTCGGGCTGGGTTTCATGTTTCTGGCCATGTGGCAGGACAACCTCGACGAATTCATTGAGGTGCCTGCGGGCATTATGTGGGATCACTGGCTGGAATCCGGCGCCATGCCGATTGGTGTCGCCTTGCTGACGTACGGCCTGATTCATTGGCACAAGGAACAGCTGAAGATTAATCAGCAGTTGCGCAAACGTGAGCAGCTGTTTCGGGAGCATCGGTTTATCGACAATCTGACCCAGCTGGGGCGGGTTGGTTACTTGAAGGAAGAACTGCAAGGCCTGCTGGCGAGGCAGAACCATCAGCCAATGGTACTGCTGATGGTCGATATCGATCGCTTTGCTGAAGTGAATCGGCTGCACGGCCACCGGGAGGGGGATGCCTTGCTGCATGAAATGTCGGAGTTGCTGCTGCTGAATCTGCGTCAGCAGGATTTGATTTGCCGTTACGCCGCCGACCGCTTTGCGGTGCTGTTGCCTGATACTTCCATTGAACGGGCGCGGCAAATATCCGCCGAGCTGGTGCTGGCGGTGTCGCACTTTGCTTATAAACACAAGCAAACCGGTGCAACCTTGTATCAGAGCATCAGCGTCGGTTTGGCGGCTTGGCAGCAGGACTCGCCGGAGGCCTTGATTCAACGGGCCAATCAGGCGTTGGAGCAAGCCAAGGCCGGTGATGGCCAGAGCGAGGTTGCCTGATATGACGCGGACTGCCAGGAGCCAGCGTTGTAGATCTGACGGTATGGAGCTGACCGTATGGAGTTGAGCTATGGATGGTACGAAAGCGATGACAAGCTGTTCGCCGCTCATCATCAGCCTGCCTTGTTGATCGACCTGTTACGTTCGCGGGATGTTTGCAGCCACAAGATTTTGCGTGGCACGGGCCTGTTTTACGACGATATTCTCAAGGGCCAGGCGCGGATATCGGAAGCTCAGGGGTTGGGGCTGGTGGCCAACGCAAACAAGCTGAATGCCGAAGCCGAATTGTCATTTCGCTGGGGCTCCAGCTGGTGGCCAGGCCACTACGGCGCCGCCAGCAACCTGTTGGGCAACGCCGGCAATTTGAATGAGGCGCTCGACGCTCTACAACAATATCGCTCATTACTGACGCCCTGGATTATCCCTCATGTGGTGGTGGATGATCGCTATTGCTACGTGTACTGGCTGAATTTGTCGGGCAGTGGTGCCGAGCGTTTTCTGGTGGAAGCGGCCATGAGTGCGCTGACGTCGTATAGCCGTTGGATGAGCGACAGCCGTTTGCCTTGGAAATTTGGCTTCAGTTATTCCTGCCCGTCCCATGAAGAACAATACCGGGTGAATCTGGGTAATGAGCTTTGGTTCAATCTGGGCGTGGATGTGATGTTTATCGACAAGCGCTGGCTCAATGCCCGTTGGCCGAGAGGGTCGGCGACGGCGTTTCAGGTCGCCCGAGCGGAGTGCGTTGCGCAAATCGATTTTCCGGAAATGTCACTGCCGGAATACGTCTACCGCACCTTGCTGAAGCAAATTCAGCAGCCCTTCAATCTGCCAGATATGGCTGAGCAGCTGGGGATGAGCCCGGCAACGCTGAAGCGTAAGCTGGGCAAGCACGGCAGCAGCTTTCAGCGTTTGCAGGACATGGCGCGGTTGCAGATGAGTTTGTACTTGCTGCACGTGTGCGGCTGGAATAACGAGCAGGTGGCAGCCCATTTGAACTTTAATGATGCCACCAACTTCCGTCGTGCTTTCAAACGCTGGGCAGGGGTTACGCCCAGCGACTCCCGCAATCAGTTCAACCTGTTTGGTAATGATCTGATCACGGGATGAGCCCGTTTATCTGATCAGTCCAGCTGGCTCAGGTCGGTCACCATGGTGACCGGATAGACGGCGGCTTTGGTCATGGACGGGTTCAATGCGCGCATTTGGGTGCCCAGATTGCCAAGGGTTTTGGCACGGTTCTTTGGTGATGGGTGCGTGCTGAGGAACTCAGGCGTGCTGCCACCGGCGGCTTGCTGCATTTTCTTCCACAGGCTCACGGCTGCTTCTGGCTGGTAACCGGCACGGGCGGCCAGCTCAATACCAATTTCATCCGCTTCGGTTTCGGCAGTGCGGCTGTTTGGCAGTTGCAGGGCGTATTTGGCGGCCAGTGCCGTGCCAGTCAGAGCAATGCCGTTCTGGTCGGTGGCTGATGCGGTTGCCGCCAGACCTGCGTTAATCAGTACTGCGCGGGACATTTGCTCGGCGGTGTGGTTGGCCAGTGCGTGAGAAATTTCATGGCCCATGATCTGGGCAATTTCGTCGTCGTCCAAAGCCAGCTGGTTGATGATGCCGGTGTAAATGGCCATGCGGCCGCCGGCCATGCACCAGGCATTGAGGGTTTCCGGATCGTCGATCACGGCAACGCTCCATTCCCAATCGGCGGTTTTCGGGAATTTGGCAACCGCTTCGGTGACCAGGCGGCCAGTGATGGTTTGAATGCGCTTCAGCTGCTTGGCGTCGGTCACCAGCTGATCGCTTTGTTTCAGTTCGGTCACGGTGGAAACGTAGGCGCTTTTGGATTGGCTAATGGCTTCGTCCGGTGATACCACCATGATTTGCGAGCGGCCGGTAGGGCTTGTTGCGCAGCCAGCCAGCAGGGCGGCGCTGAGGCATGCGGTGAGCATAGCCGGTTTGGTGATTTTGCGGGTGTTGTTCAGCAGCATGTGTGAATTCCGGTTTCTGTTAAAAGCGTTTCGGTCTGGATTCAAGTCGCAGTTTAATCGTATTTGGCATGCACTTTAATGGCTTGATTGCATTGGGTGATTCGAGGGCTGGGCGCAGCAGATGTCAGAGCCGAGCACTGTGTGGCGTTATTCAGAAGGTGCCCGTCAGCTTTTACCCTATCCTTGTCATGAGACTGTTATACTCCGCGCAAATTCACCATGAGGCTTTTCTGTGTTTACTGAATTATCACTTAACCAACGTTTGTTAGTGGGACTGGAGCAGTTGTCGATCGACACGCCGACGGATGTTCAGCAAGCTGTGATCCCGCTGGCAATGGCGGGCAAGGACGTTCAGGTGTGCGCGGAAACCGGCAGTGGTAAAACCCTGGCCTATTTGCTGCCTGCCATGCATGCCATGCTGGAGCAGCCAGCGCCCAATTCAGCAACCCGCATGCTGGTGCTGCTGCCGACCCGTGAGCTGGCACAGCAGGTGTTCAAGGTGGCAGAGCATTTCTGCAAGCTGGTGAACCTCAATGTTGGCCTGCTGACCGGCGGTCAGGAGTTCAAGTATCAGTCCGCGGTATTGCGTAAAAACCCTGAGATTGTGGTTGCTACACCGGGTCGTCTGGTGGACCACCTGAAGCGTGAAAGCTGCGATTTGAGCGATCTGGAATTCCTGATTCTGGACGAAGCCGACCGCATGCTGGACATGGGTTTCGCCGAAGACATGGATATTATTCGTGCGGCCTGCCGTGACGAGCGCCAGACCATGCTGCTGTCGGCCACCTTGCGCCACGAAGGCGTGCGCCGTATTGCCACCAAGCTGTTGCAGTCGCCTGAAGAGGTGACCACTCGCGCGATTCAGGATCAGCACGAAAACATTGTCCAGCAGCGTATTCTGGCGGACGACAATCCACACAAGGATCGTCTGCTGGTGTGGCTGTTGGCCAACGAAAGCTTCGACAAAGCCATTGTGTTTGTGAACAAGCGGGTGGAAGCGGATCGCTTGTTTGAGTTTATCCGTCGTCACCGTGAAGGCGTTGCCGTTTTGCACGGTGAGATGACTCAGGACGAACGCAAGTACGTGATGCAGCAGGTGCGTGTGGGCAAGCGTCCGATTTTGGTGGCAACCGATGTCGCTGCGCGCGGTCTGGACGTGGAAGGCATGGATCTGGTGATTAACTACGATCTGGCCCGTAAAGGCGATGAGTACGTTCACCGTATTGGTCGTACTGGCCGTGCCGGTCGTGATGGCAAGGCCATCAGCCTGATTGCTCCGAACGAGTGGAACCTGAAGGCGGCGATTGAGCGCTACCTCAACGTTGAGATGGAATCTCGCAAGGTTCCGGGTCTGGAAGGCAATTACAAGGGGCCGAAAAAGGTCAAGGCGTCTGGCAAGGCGGCGACCTCGGTCAAACGTAAGAAGAAGCCGGCTGGCAAAGGTGCAGGTAAAGGCCCGGCGGGTAAGAGCGCCAGTCCGAAGAAGCGCAATGGTCCACGTCCATCCCGTCCGGGTGGCTCCCGCGCGGATCGTGGTAATTTGATGGATGGCGAAGGTTTCGCGCCGATTCGTAAGAAGAAGCCGGGCGCGGATAGCTGATTCGATCATGTGTTTGGGCGCATGGTTGTGCGCTCAAACCGTTGGCATCGCATGCCTCTTGGGGAGAACTTCTCTCCCCGGCGGCAGGCCATCCCGATACGTCGGACCGCCTCTGCCTCGCGCTTCCGATTCGCAATTCAATTTTAATCTCCAACTCATAACGAACCCGCCGATGCGTCGGACCGACTGATTCGGCATCCATGCCTCAACAGTGCTAGCAGGCCATCCATGGCCTGACTGTTCTATTCGTTGTCATTAAAATCGGCTCATCTCGATGCGCATTCTGTGCGGTGGTTGCCGTAAAGCCGAGTCTCAGTTCCCAAACCGTCCAGCGTTGTAATCTGCAATGGCTTGCTGGATTTCTTCTACCGTGTTCATAACGAACGGACCGTAGTGAACGACGGGTTCTTTTAATGGCGTTCCCGTCAGCAGCAACAGGCGGGTGTCTTCGTCGGTTTCCAGCGTGACTTCTCCACGGGAAGTTTCCAGCACCACCAGTGCCTTGCCGTGTTTCAGGCCTTTGAGGCTGCCGTCGTAGGTAAACGCCATGGCTTGCTTGCCTGCTGCCACCGGAATGGTCAGCGACTGGCCAGCTTTCAATTCAACGTCAGCAATGCCTGCATTGGCCGCCATGCGGTTCAGGGGCGCAGTAAATTGCTCGCCATCAATCTGCCATTCACCAGCAATCAGCGTTAGCGCCGCGCCAGACTGGCTTTGTACGTTGATCAGTTCTTCTGCCGGTACGTCGCGGTAATCTGGGTCTTTCATCTTTTCGCTGGCAGGCAGGTTGATCCACAGCTGGAAGCCATGCAAACCGTTCATTTCCAGTGACGGCATTTCTGAATGAATGACCCCGCGACCTGCCGACATCCACTGTGCGCCACCGCTGTGAATCATCCCTCGATTGCCCATATGGTCACGGTGTTCTAGGCCGCCCTGACGGAGGTAGGTGAGGGTTTCCATGCCGCGGTGTGGGTGTGGAGGGAAGCCACCAACGTAGTCTTTCTGGTCGTCGGAGCGCAGCTCGTCAATCATCAGAAACGGATCTGACAGGGATTCGTTAAACAACGCCACGCGCTGGATTTTGACGCCATCACCGTCGGATGTGTGTTGGGCAGGAATCAGTTTTTTGTAGGGCAGAGTCATAAGCACCTCCTTTGAATATCAGCATCATAGGAGGTGTTTGGTTTCGAAAAAACCGGATTAATTCGACCGATGTTGGTGAAAACTTCGAAAGGTTTCGGCCTACACCTGAGTCTGGGCTTCGACCTGCTCGTCGAGGCCGGTTTCCAGCGCCTGCTGAAGGATCATGCAGGTGTCCGGGTCGGAATACGGCTCGCCGTATTGATCGACGATGTAGAAAATATCCGATACCCGTTCACCTTCGGTCAGCAGCTTGGCTCCCTGAATCTGGGCGCCAAAGTCCGAGAAAATGGCACCCACACGGGCCAGCAGGCCGGGGCGGTCGGCGGCGGTAACTTCCAGTACGGTGCGGTGCATGAACGGGTCGTTGCTCATGGTGACCTGGGTCGGTACCGGGAAGTACTTTAGCATTCGTGGTGTGCGGCGCTGAATGATGGTGGAGTAGTCTTCCGGATCATCGAGGGCTTCGATCAGCGCGATACGAATTTCTTCCAGGCGATTGCGGTCTTCCACCGGGTGGTCGTTTTCGTCCAGCACAATGTAGGTGTCCATGACGTTGTTGTCGGTTTCCGACGTCATGATACGGGCATCCTGAATGTTCAGGTTGAGCTGGTCGAGGGTGGCTGTGGTTACCGCAAACAGGTCGATCTGGTCTTTCATGTAAATGAAAATCTGGGTGGCCCCTTCCAGATCACGGTCCGAAGTCTGGCGAATACTGACCAAAGGATCGGTACTGTTGCCGTGCTGGTGGATGGCGTGGGTGTGCCATACCACGTTGTCGAGGTTCTCGCGCAGGAAGTAGTCGTCGCCGGCATGGCCCCAGATACGACGGACTTCGTCAGCATCCAGTCCTTTCTGTTGCAGCAGCTCGATGGCGTCCTGCTGGATTTCCTCGATATAGGCTTCTTTATTGATCGGATTGGCCAAGCCGCGACGCAGCGCTTGCTGGGTGTTGCGGTACAGCTCTCGCATTTGTTCCGCACGCCAGCTGGTCCACAGCTTTGGATTGGTGGTCACCATATCGGCGACAGTGATCAAATACAGTAGATCCAGATGGTATTGGTCGCCCATGTCCCGGGCAAACTGATGAATATCATCCGGGTTATTGAGGTCCAGCCGCTGGGCGGCGTGGGACATGGTCAGGTGGTTGGCAATCAGCCAGCTGACCATGTGGGTATCGGTTGGCTTGAGGTTGTGCTGACGACAGAAGTTCTGGGCAATGGTCTCACCATTGGCGCAGTGGTCGCCTTCAACGCTCTTGCCAGTGTCGTGCAGCAGTGAAGCCAGATAAATCACTTCACGGCGTTGCACTTTATGAATCAGCTTCGAGGCCAGTGGGTATTGTTCACGCTGCTCCGAGAAGCGCAGCTGGCGCAGGAAACGAACCATACGGAAGCTGTGATCGTCGACCGTGTGAATGTGCAGCAGGTCGTGTTCCATCATGCCAATGATGTGGCCAAACTCGGGAATATATCGTCCGAGAATGCCGTAGCGCATCATCCGTGATAGCTCTCGCACCACGTGATCCTTGTTGCGCATCAACTCCATAAAACAGGCGTTGTGTGCCGGGTTGGTGCGGTATTCAAAATCGATCAGGTGGCGGTTGTCCCGCAGTGCGCGAATGGTATCGGAGTGCACACCGAGAATGTCGTTGCCGTGGCGGTCCTTGAGTTTGGCGCAGAGGGTAAACACTTGTAGCAACCAAATTGGCTCGCGGGCGAACAGCTGTGGGTCGAGTACCTGCAGGTAGCCGTTTTGCAGTACGAAATGTTCGTTTACCGGCTCTGGTTCGGCCTGTTGTTGCTCTTTCATGAAGTCTTCATTGAAGTGCATCAGCAACAGGTCGCACAGCTCGGTGGTGGCCAGCTGATTGCGATAGAAGCGGGTCATGAAGCGTTCAACGCCCAGTCGCTCGTTATCGTCTTCAAAGCCAAGCAGCTGGGATACTTCCCGTTGCAGGTCGAACAGCAAGCGGTCCTCTTCGCGCTCGGCCAGCATGTGCAGGGCGTAACGCACCTGCCACAGAAAGTGCAGGCTGCTGGTCAGGCGTTTTTGCTCAAACTCGGTCAGAAAGCCGCGTTCCTGCAAGCTTTCCAGTGACCCATCGCCAAAAAAGCGCGAGGTTACCCAGCTGACGGTTTGAATGTCGCGCAGGGTGCCAGGGGAATTCTTGACGTTGGGTTCGAGGTTGTATTCGGGGTCGTTGTGCTTGGCGTGGCGGTTATCCAGTTCTTTCCATTTTTCCTTGAAGAACTGATTGGCCGGCCACATGTCCGGCTCCTGCACAATGTCCTGCAACGCATCAAACAAGCGGTTGTCGCCGGCAAGTGGGCGACTTTCCAGCATGTTGGTGATGATGGTCAGGTCTTTGATGGCTTCGTTGCGGCAGTCGTCCAGGGTGCGGACGCTGTGGCCAATGTCGAGGCGGGTATCCCACAGGGTAGTGATGAATCCCTGTAGGTCGGCGCTGTGTTTTTCAATGGTGACTTCGTCGCGGCACAGCAGCAATACATCGATATCGGAGTGGCGGTGCAACTCACCCCGGCCATAACCGCCAACGGCGATCAGGGCGAGGTCGTCGGTATCGAGCTTGTGTTTGTGCCAGAGGGCGGCCAACAAGGCATCAATTTGAGCGGAGCGGAAGTGAACGGGAGGAAGGGCATCTAGGGTGGCGCGGAAATAGTCGTCGGCGGCTTGTTGGGTTTCTTTCAGAAAACTTCGCACCACCGGCAGTGGTGCGGGAGCATCTGCAAGGTGCGCCAGCAAGGTATCTCGCTGAACCGGGACTAATTCCGTTACCACTGCTGTCATTATTCCGTCCAGTACTTCTCTTCTTTACGGGCTGTGAGAATTTCAACGCCGGTGGCGGTCACCGCCAGGGTGTGTTCCCACTGGGCAGACGGTTTGCGGTCTTTGGTAACCACGGTCCAGCCGTCCTTCATCAGTTTGTTGAAGCGGGTACCCATATTGATCATGGGTTCAATGGTGAAGGTCATGCCTTCTTTCAGGGTCACACCGGTGCCAGCACGGCCGTAGTGCAATACTTGCGGTTCTTCGTGGAAGACCTTGCCAATGCCGTGGCCGCAGTATTCACGGACAACGGAATAATGATTGGCTTCGGCGTGCTTCTGAATCGCGGCGCCAATGTCGCCCAGTTGAACGCCGGGTTTCACCATGTCGATGCCAATGTACAGACATTCCTGGGTGATTTCGACCAGACGCTTGATGGCTGGAGTGGGTTCGCCCACAAAAAACATCTTGCTGGTGTCGCCGTGGTATTCGTCCTTGATGACGGTGATATCGATGTTAATGATATCGCCTTTCTTGAGGATTTTGTCGTCGCTTGGAATGCCGTGGCAAATCACCTGGTTGATCGAGGTACAGATGGACTTCGGAAAACCGTTGTAATTCAGCGGAGCAGGAATCGCCCCTTGTTTGTTGACGATGTAGTCGTGGCAGATGCGATCCAGTTCGCCGGTGGAGACCCCGGGTACAACATAGGGCTCGATCATTTCCAGCACCTCGGCGGCCAGTCGGCCAGCGATGCGCATTTTCTCTATTTCTTCTGCCGTTTTGATAGATACAGTCATGTAGGAACGAATAAGTCAGTTTGATAAGCCCGCCATTGTATCGGGAGTTGGCCAACGGGTGAACAGAGATTAATTGTAATCAATCGTGATTGTGGCAATGTCTTTGCTGGCAACGCTTGCGGGAAAGTGGTATAAAGCGCGCGCTGAAATCCGTGTACGGACGAGCAAGCAATTGACTCGCACCGGCACATTAAAACACACACGTACTGCAACGGTGGTCCGGGGTGCTGATTCTGCCTGGCAGGAACAGTCGGCTCACTGGGTACGTGGAGGCCTAACCCAATCATAAGGTAAAGAAAATGGCACAAGTAAATATGCGTGACCTGCTGAAAGCAGGTGTTCACTTCGGTCACCAGACCCGTTACTGGAACCCAAAGATGGGTCGTTACATCTTTGGTGCTCGTAACAAGATTCACATCATCAACCTGGAGCACACTGTACCTGCGATGAACGCAGCTCTGGCTCAGATTGAAGGTGTTGCTGCCCGTAACAACAAGGTTCTGCTGGTTGGCACCAAGCGCGCTGCTGGCAAGATCGTTAAAGAGCAGGCTGAGCGTTGTGGTATGCCTTTCGTGGCACACCGTTGGTTGGGCGGCATGCTGACCAACTACAAAACCATTCGTCAGTCTATCCGTCGTCTGCGTGACCTCGAAGCGCAACAATCCGATGGTACTTTCGAGCAGCTGACCAAGAAAGAAGCCCTGATGCGTAGCCGTGAAATGGAGAAGCTGGAACGCTCCATCGGTGGTATCAAGGAAATGGGTGGTCTGCCAGACATGATCTTCGTGATCGACGTTGACCACGAGCGCATCGCTATCCAGGAAGCCAACAAGCTGGGTATCCCGGTTGTAGGTATCGTTGATACCAACTCCAACCCAGACGGCATCGACTACGTTATCCCAGGTAACGACGATGCTATCCGCGCTATCCAGATCTACGCTTCCGCTGTTGCTGACGCGGTACTGGAAGGCAAGCAGCAGAACGGTCCAGCTGCTGGTGAGTTTGTTGAAGAAGCCGCTGCAGAATCTTCCTCTGAAGAAGCTGCTGCCGAGTAATTCGACTCTCAGCGCGCGAAAAAGGGGGCTTGCCCCCTTTTTTTAAAGAAAGAATTTGTAGACAAGTAATTTTTGAGGATTGGGATTATGGCGGGTGTATCTGCTGCTCTGGTAAAAGAACTGCGTGAACGTACTGGTCTGGGCATGCTGGAGTGTAAAAAAGCTCTGGTTGCTAACGACGGTGACATCGACAAGGCAATTGAAGACCTGCGTAAGAACTCTGGTCTGAAAGCTGCCAAGAAAGCTGATCGTACTGCTGCCGAAGGCAAGCTGCGCATCATCACCCAGGACGGTGTGGCTTTCGTTGTTGAAGTTAACTCCGAAACCGACTTCGCCGCTGGCGATGCCAACTTCGCTGCTTTCGCTGATCAGGTTGTTGCCAAACTGGCTGAAACCCGCGAAACCGACGTTGCCAAGCTGATGGAAGGTGAGCTGGAAGAAGCTCGTATGGGTCTGGTTCAGAAGATCGGTGAAAACATCACTGTTCGTCGTCCAGCCGTGATCGAATCTGACGTTGTTGGTGCTTACCTGCACTCCAACGGTAAAGTTGGCTGTGTTGTTGCTCTGAAAGGTGGCAACGAAGAGCTGGCTAAAGACATCGCTATGCACGTTACTGCGTCCAACCCACGCGTTGTACGTCCAGAAGACATGCCAGCTGATGTTGTAGAAGCTGAAAAAGACATCATCAAGGCCCAGCCTGATATGGAAGGCAAGCCTGAAGCCATCGTTGAAAAAATGATGGGTGGCCGTATCAACAAGTTCCTGAAAGAGAACAGCCTGGTTGAACAGCCATTTGTTAAAAACCCTGATCAGACTGTTGGTCAGCTGGCCAAAGCTGCTGATGCCGAAATCGTTACTTTCATCCGTCTGGAAGTAGGTGAAGGCATTGAAGTTGCAGAAGTAGACTTCGCTGCTGAAGTAGCTGCTCAGCTGAAAGGCTGATTTTATTCGGGGCAGGCTTGTCCCTGTCCCAATATTCCATATGCCGGGGTTTCCCGGCATATTTGTATCCGAATTACGCTCACGGAGTCGATCATGTCCAAACACCAAAGCCCTAAATACAAACGTATTCTTCTGAAACTGAGTGGCGAGGCCCTGATGGGCGAGCTCGATTTCGGTATTGACCCCAAGGTACTCGATCGCATGGCGCTCGAAATTGGTCAGCTGAAGGGCATTGGCGTACAGGTCGGTCTGGTGATCGGTGGTGGTAACCTGTTCCGTGGCAAGCAGCTGAGCGAAGCGGGCCTGGATCGCGTTGCTGGCGACCACATGGGCATGCTGGCGACTGTAATGAACGCGCTGGCCATGCGTGATGCGTTGGAACGTGCCAACATCACCACTCGTGTGATGTCCGCCATTCCAATGAGCGGTGTGGTTGATCACTACGATCGCCGTAGCGCCATCCGCGCGCTGGAGCAGGGTGATGTGGTTATTTTCTCTGCCGGTACCGGCAACCCGTTCTTCACAACCGACTCTGCAGCCTGTTTGCGTGGTATTGAGATCAATGCCGACGTGGTAATGAAAGCCACCAACGTCGATGGTGTGTATACTTCGGATCCGAAAAAAGACCCGACCGCCACCAAGTACGACAGCCTGACCTATCAGGAAGTACTGGAGAAGCAGCTGGGCGTGATGGATCTCACGGCGATTTGTCTGGCGCGAGACCACAGCATGCCACTGCGTGTATACGATATGAATGAAATGGGAGTGCTGGCCCGTCTGGTTACTGGCGGCAGTGACGGTACTCTGATTGTTAGTGAGGAAAACTGAGCATGATCGAAGAAATCAAGCAAGACGCCGACGAACGTATGCAGAAGAGCATTGGCGCTCTGTTGGAAGCTTTCAAGCGTGTCCGTACTGGCCGTGCCAATCCAGCCATCCTGGATAACATCAAGGTAGATTACTACGGTACCGAGACTCCGGTTGCCCAGGCTGCCAACATCATCGTTGAAGACGGCCGTACACTGGCGATCAACCCTTGGGAAAAGAACATGGTGCAGGTTATCGAACGCGCCATTCTGAAATCCGATCTGGGCCTGAACCCGAACACCTCCGGCGACACCATTCGCCTGGCCATGCCAATGCTGACTGAAGAAACCCGTAAGGATTTCATCAAGCAAGCTCGTGCGGAAGCTGAAAAGGGCCGTGTCTCTATCCGTAACATCCGTCGTGATGCCAACAGCAGCATCAAGGATCTTCTGAAAGAGAAAATGATCTCTGAAGACGAAGAGCGCGGCGGTGAAGATCAGATCCAGAAACTGACCGACAAGTACATTGCTCAGGTTGAAGAGCATCTGGCTCAGAAAGAAAAGGACCTCATGGAGGTCTGATCAGTCCGGATGTCTACCAGTATCAATGATCAGGGTGCAGCTCAGGGCTGCGCCCCCCGGCACGTTGCCATCATCATGGATGGCAACAACCGCTGGGCCAAAAAACGCCTGATGCCAGGCATCGCTGGCCATAAGGCTGGCGTTGACGCGGTGAAAAAAGTGGTTGAGCAGTCTGCCCGTGAAGGGGTAGAAGTGCTGACTCTTTTTGCTTTCTCCAGTGAAAACTGGCGCCGCCCTGCCAACGAGGTCTCTGCCCTGATGCAGCTGTTTACCATTGCGCTTGAGCGCGAGGTGAAACGCTTGCATCGCAACAATCTGAAATTGATTGTGATGGGTGACAAGACCGGATTCTCCGAACGTATCCAGAAGCTGATTCGTGACGCCGAAACGCTCACGGCCAACAACACCGGTCTGACGCTGGTTGTTGCTGCCAATTATGGCGGTCAGTGGGACATTGCCCAGGCCTGTAAACAGGTTGCATTGGCGGTACGTGACGGCTCGCTGGACCCTGACACCATCGACGAGCAGACCATTCATCGCTACACCTGGTTGAATGAACTGCCTGCCCCGGATCTGATGATTCGGACCGGTGGAGAGCAGCGAATCAGTAACTTCATGCTGTGGCAAGCCGCCTACAGTGAACTTTATTTCAGTCCCGTTTTCTGGCCTGACTTCAAGGAAGACGAATATCGCAAGGCGCTGGATGCTTTTTATTCCAGAACCCGACGCTTTGGCCGAACGGACGACCAGTTGAAGGAATCTGCTGGCAGTGTTTAAACAGCGTGTCATCACCGCTCTGGTGCTTGCTCCCTTGATGATCATCGGCATTTTCTTCTTGCCGCTGAAACAATTCGCCATTTTTATCGCCGCTATTGCGACGCTCGGAGCCTGGGAATGGGCCAATATCGCCGGCTATGAACGGCGTTGGGGCCGTGTTGGCTACGCCTTTCTGGTGTTTGTGTGCTTGTACATAACCGCCAGAGCCTACTACTTCATCCCCGAGGTGGTGGTGTATTTCCTCACTGTCGGAGCCTTCTGGTGGGTCATCGCCTTTGCGTTGGTTCGCCATTACCCACAAGGAACCTCGCTTTGGACCTCGCGGCCGATCCGGGCCATCCTTGGTTTGTGCGTGTTGCTGCCCATGTGGGTTGGCTTTATGCATCTGAAAATGCAGCCGCACAGTTCATTGCTGATTGTGTTCGTCATGCTGATTGTCTGGGGCGCCGATACCGGTGCTTATTTTGCGGGCAAGAAGTGGGGCAACAGCAAACTGGCGCCGAACGTCAGTCCGGGCAAGTCCTGGGCCGGTTTCTGGGGTGGTCTGGTGACCTCCGCGGTGGTGGCCTTGCTGTTCGGTTTGGGGCTGGATCGCTGGTTGCAGTCAATGAGTCAGGCCGACTACGTGCAAATGGTGGTGATTGCCATGGTGACCATGGTGGTGTCTGTACTGGGTGATCTGGTCGAAAGCATGATGAAACGTCACCGCGGCATCAAGGACAGCTCCTCGCTGTTGCCGGGTCATGGGGGTGTGCTGGACCGCATCGACAGCATGGCTGCCGCGGTACCTGTCTTCGCCTTGTGCATCTATTTGCTTGATTGGGGATTTGCCAAGTGATCAACAACGTCACCGTGCTGGGGTCGACCGGTTCCATTGGTTGTAGCACGCTGGATGTGATTGCTCGTCACCCGGACAAATACCGCGCCTTTGCCCTGACGGCCTCCAGCAGCGCTGACAAGATGGCCGAGCAGGTACTGCAGTTTGAGCCGGTCTTTGCGGTGATGGCCAATGAAGACGCGGCGGCCAGGCTTAAAACCTTGCTGCCTTCCAATCATGCAACACAGGTACTGGCCGGTGCCGACAATCTTGCCATGGTGTCGCGTCATGACGACGTGCATCAGGTGATGGCGGCCATTGTTGGTGCGGCAGGTTTGTTGCCAACACTGGCGGCGGCGCAGGCGGGCAAACGGGTGTTGCTGGCCAACAAGGAAGCGCTGGTCATGGCTGGGCCGCTGTTTATGCAGGCGGTCCGTGATGGCGGTGCTGAGCTGCTGCCCATCGACAGTGAGCACAACGCCATTTTTCAGTCGATGCCAGTGGCTTACTCGGGAGACTTCTCCCAACACGGTATTCGCAAGATTTTGCTGACAGCCTCCGGTGGTCCGTTTCGGGGTTGGGCGGCAGACAAACTGGATGCCGTTACCCCTGCGCAGGCGGTGGCGCATCCCAATTGGTCAATGGGGCAGAAGATCTCCGTCGATTCTGCCACCTTGATGAACAAGGGCCTTGAGTTGATTGAGGCTTGTTTCCTGTTTAACTGTGCAGCCAATGACGTGCAGGTGGTGGTTCACCCGCAAAGCGTGATTCACAGCATGGTGCAATACAACGACGGTTCGGTGATTGCCGAACTGGGACAGCCCGATATGCGCACCCCGATTGCCTATGGCATGGCGTGGCCTGAGCGTATCGAAGCGGGTGTGGCATCGTTGGATCTGTTCGAGATTGCCCGACTTGATTTTGAACCCGCCGATGAAGTGACCTTCCCGGCGCTGGCACTTGCCCGTCAGGCGTTTGAAACCGGCATGACCATGCCCGCGGTGCTGAATGCGGCCAATGAAGTGGCGGTGGATGCATTTTTGCGGGAACAAATTGCCTTTACTGACATTCCAAGGCTGGTTCAGTCGGTCATGGCCGAGCACGTGCCGGTGGCTATTGGTCATTTGGACACCGTGTTGGCGGCCGACGAGTGGGCGCGTGAGACGGCCAATCGGCTGCTCACCAAAGACTTTCCGCACGCTGGTTTGAATGAGGTAGGTTCGTGACAATCCTGTGGTTTATCGTCGCCATCAGCCTGTTGGTGGTGGTGCATGAATACGGCCATTTCTGGGCTGCTCGTCGCTGTGGCGTCAAGGTGCTGAGATTTTCCGTCGGTTTCGGTAAACCCCTGTTTGAGGTCAAGGACAAACTGGGCACGGCCTACTCGGTGGCCCCTTTGCCGCTGGGTGGCTACGTCAAAATGCTCGACGAGCGTGAAACCCCGGTGGCCGATAACCTGCGCCACGAAAGTTTCAATTCCAAAACCGTCGCCCAGCGTAATTTCATTGCGGCTGCCGGTCCCTTCGCGAACTTTATTTTTACCATTGTGGTGTATTGGCTGTTGTATGCCATCGGCACCACAGGTGTCATTTCGCAAATTGGTGACGTTACCCCGGACTCGGTTGCCTGGCAGGCCGGTGTGCAGTCTGGTGATCGTATTGTTGCGGTCGATGGCCATGAAACCTCAACCTGGGAAGACGTGAACTGGCGTTTGATCGACCATCTGGGCGAGACCGGCCAGATTGAGCTTTCGCTGCAAGACAGCAACCGCATTGTGCGAGAAGTCAGTCTGCCGATTGAAAACTGGCAGTCAGACACCGATCAGCCAGACCTGATGGGCAGTCTTGGGTTTCAGCCTCGCCGTCTGGAAGTACCGGCTCTGATTGGTTCGGTGGTTGAAGACAGTGCCGCCGAGCAAGCCGGTCTGCAAGTGGGTGACAAGGTGGTTGCTGTTGATGGCGAAGATGTAAAGGATTGGTTTGATTGGGTCAGGATTGTTCAGCAAAGCCCGGGTCAGACCCTGCTGACCACCGTTCAGCGTGATGGCAGTACCATCGAATTGCAGCTGACGCCGGGCTCCCGCGAACAGGCCGATGGCGAAGTCACTGGCTTTGCCGGAGTCGGTACGGTACAGCCGGAAGTGCCGTCTTCATGGCTCAGTACCAGCTCTCTGGACCCGTTCTCGGCGTTTCTGAAAGCTTGCTCAAAAACGTGGGATCTTATTGTTTTTACTCTGGAATCTCTCTGGAAAATGCTGGCTGGGGATCTCTCGGTAAAGAACTTGAGTGGCCCAATCACCATTGCTAAAGTAGCCGGCGCTTCGGCGTCGGGCGGGGTTGAATCCTTTGTTCAATTCCTCGCCTTGCTGAGTGTTTCGCTTGGCGTTCTCAATCTGCTGCCAGTGCCTATGCTGGATGGTGGTCATATTGTGTTCAATACGATTGAGGGCATCATTGGCAAGCCGGTACCTGAACGGGTACAGGCGGTTGCCATGCAGGTAGGGATTTTTCTGCTGTTCAGTCTGATGGCAGTGGCTTTCTACAACGATATTGGTCGGCTCTGATCCCTCGGGGCCTCGAAACTGGATTTACGTATTTCATGCGCTCGCTGTTTTTAACCCTGGTGCTGGGGCTGGTTTCTTCTGCCGCTCTGGCGGATTCCTTTGTTATTGAAGACATTCGCCTGGAAGGTTTGCAGCGGGTCTCCGCCGGTACGGTGTTTGAACGTTTGCCTGTTGCGGTTGGCGATGCGGTCGACAGTGAGCGTCTGGCGTCGGTATCCAGCCGTTTGTTCGCAACCGGGCTGTTCAACGACATCCAGTTGTACCGCGATGGTAATGTGCTGATTTTCCAATTGGTTGAACTGCCGACCATCACCTCGCTGGAGCTGGACGGTAACTCTGCGATTCCCGACGATGTGCTGCTGGATAACCTGAAGACGGCGGGTCTGTCAGAAGGCATGGTGTTCAAGCGCTCGACGCTGGAGCGTATCGCGCTGGAACTGGAGCGCCAGTACGTTATTCAGGGCCGCTACGACGCCAAAATCACCACCGAAGTGGAGCCGCTGCCACGTAACCGTGTTGGCCTGACCATCAAGGTAGACGAGGGCAACGTTGCCAAGATTGCCCATATCAACATCGTTGGTAACCAGGCGTTTTCCGACGACGAGCTGTTGGGTCAGCTGACTCTGCAGGAATCCAACTTCTGGTCCTGGTACGCCGGTGATAATAAATACTCCCGCGAAAAACTGACCGCCGATCTCGAAAGTCTGCGCTCCTGGTACTACGACCGCGGTTACCTGCGCTTTAACATCGAAGCCACCCAGGTTTCTCTGGCGCCGGAAAAAGACGGTGTTTACATCACCATCAGTGTGTCCGAAGGCGAGGTGTACACCATTCGTGACATCAAGCTGGCCGGTAATCTGGTGCTGGATGAAGACAAGTTCACCAAACTCTACAAGATTGAAAGTGGTGAGACCTTCTCTCGCCGCAAGGTGATTGCCAGCAGCGAGGCGATGATTCGCTTGTTGGGTAACGATGGTTACACCTTTGCCAAGGTTGACGGTAATCCGACGCCAGACGATGACTCGCTGGAAGTAGACGTCACCTTCTTCGTTGAACCGGGCCGTCGCACCTACGTGCGCAGCATCAACATCACCGGTAACGAAACTACCGAAGACGAAGTACTGCGTCGTGAGATGGTTCAGATGGAAGGCGGCTGGGCGTCTACCGACAAGATTGAAGCCGGTAAAAACCGCCTGAACCAGCTGGGCTTCTTCAAGTCCGTCACCGTCGATACCCCATCTGTTCCGGGTGAAGATGACCTGATTGATGTGAACTACAACGTTGAAGAGCAGCTCAACGGCAGCCTCAACTTCAACATCGGTTATGCCGGCGGCAGCGGTATGATTCTGGGCGCCAGTGTCAGCCAGAATAACTTCCTCGGCACCGGTAACCGCATGAGCATGAGTGTTCAGAAAAACAATACCGTGCAGTCGTACAACTTCTCGTTCTACGACCCGTACTACACCATTCATGGTGTTAGCCGTGGCTTTAACCTGTTCTACCGTGAAACCGACTACGAAAGCCTTAGCACCGTCAGCGATTACCAGACCAACGCCAAAGGCGGTAACGTCACCTTCGGTTACCCGATTTCCCGTCAGCAGCGTTTGTCGGCCAGCGTTGGCTACACCAATACCCGCATGTTTGAAGGTTCAACCGTACCGGCTGAAATCCTCGAGTTCCTGGATGAAAATGGCGACGACTTCGACGAATACACCCTGGGTCTGAACTGGCGTTTCAATGGCCTCAACCGAGGCATGTTCCCGACCGATGGTATGGAACACAAACTGTCCCTCGACATCGGCGTGCCAGGCAGCGACCTGACCACCTACAAGATTGGCTACACCGCCAACTATTATTTCCCGATTGTTGGCGACTGGTCGTTCCGCATCCGTACCGAGTTGGGTTACGGCAACGGCTACGGCAAAACCGAACGTCTGCCGTTCTTCAAGAACTACCGCTCCGGTGGTCTGGGTTCGATCCGTGGTTACAGCTCCAACAGCCTGGGACCAAAAGGTCTGCCTGAGTACACCGTAGTGCCGGTTGCCGAAACCGACAGCAATGGCGACGTAGTGTACGAGACCGACGATCTGGGTCGTCCGGTATACGACAGCGATGCGCCAACCGTGGTGTACACCACCGACGAAGACGGTGCTGCTGAAAGTCATTCGAACTCCAGCCAGTACAAGCCTGTCTACAAGACCGGTACCGACGGTTCGGTTGAAACGGCTCCGGCGTATTACGAGTCCCCGGCTTCCCTGGGTGGCAATATGCTGGCAGAAACATCGTTCGAACTGATTTTCCCATTCCCGTTTGTTGAAGATCGCAGCCAACTGCGTAGTGTGGCCTTCTTCGACGCCGGTAATGCGTTTACGGACTACTGTTACACCCCGAATGACGCTGACGTGCCAAATCTGACCAGCCATCCGTACTGTGATACCGGCTTTAATTTGTCGGACATGCGTTTGAGTACCGGTATTGGTGTGACCTGGATTACGGCGATTGGTCCGTTGACGTTTGTGTATTCGATCCCGCTGAACGATCAGCGTAACGACGATACAGAAGGCTTCGAGTTCTCTCTGGGTCAGGTCTTCTAACGAATTAATTTACTGCTTGTTTAAGGAGCACCGGAATGCGTTTTGTTGTACTGATGATGGTTGCGCTGCTGTCGCCACTGGCGATGGCAGAAGCCAAGGTTGGCGTAGTGGATATGGAACGTGCACTGTTCCTGTCTGACGATGCCAAGGAAGCATCGAAAAAGTTTGAAGCCGACAACGCGGAAGCCATTGGCAAGGTGAAAGACCTGGAAGGCCAGCTGGTTGCGATGCGTGAAAAGCGCGAAAAAGACTCTGCCATCATGAGCCAGGCTGAACTGGACAAGCTGGCGGCGGACTTTGAAGAAAAAGCCCGTGAGCGTCAGTTCTACATGGAAAAACTGCAGAAACAGGATCAGGCCTGGCGTCAGCAGTTCTTCCGTTCCAAACTGCCAGAGCTGGAAGAGGTTCTGAAAGCGATTATTGAAGACGGCAAGTACGATGTTGTCTTGCAGGCCGGTGCGGTTGTGTACAGCAACCCGACCGTTGACCTGACCAAGCCACTGCTTGAGCGTTTGAACAAAAAGTAATCAGCTGGTCTGATTGCCTGATTTGAAAAGGAATACCGAATGGAGCTGACCGCTTCCCAACTTGCCGACCATCTGGGCGCAGAACTGCGCGGTGATGGAAACCTTGTCATCCGGGGAGTGGCTGCTCTGGCTGCTGCCAGCAGCGAGCAGGTTGCCTTCCTGTCCGACCCAGCCTATCAAAAGGATCTGGCGGTGACGGCGGCGGGTGCCGTGATCATCAAGCCGGAACTGGCCGACCAGGTTACCGGTGTGGCGTTGATCACCGACAACCCGTATCTGGCCTTCGCCCGTACCACCCAGTTGTTCGACAACCGTCCAGCCCCTTCCCGCAGCATTCACCCGACCGCTGTGATTGAAGAGGGCGCGGTGATTGGCGAAAACGTCTCTATTGGCCCCAATGCCGTGATTGGCAAACGCACCGTGATTGGTGCCGATACCGAAATCGGCGCCTGCTGTGTGGTTGGCGACGACTGTGTCATTGGCGACAACTGTATCTTGAATCCCAACGTTACTCTCTATTATCAGGTAACACTTGGGCACCGTGTTCGAGTACAATCCGGCACCGTTATTGGCGCCGATGGTTTCGGCTACGCGCCAGATCAGGGACGCTGGGAACGCATTGCCCAATTGGGTGGTGTGCGCATTGGTAATGACGTTGAAATCGGTTCCAATACCTGCATCGACCGTGGTGCGTTGGGCGATACCGTGATTGCCGATAATGTTATTCTGGATAACCTGATTCAGATTGCCCACAACTGTGAAATCGGAGAAGGGACCGCCATGGCAGGCTGTGTTGGTCTTGCCGGTAGCACCAAAGTGGGTAAACACTGCACCATCGCCGGTGGTGCAGGTCTGGCTGGCCATATGAGCCTGGCCGACGGTGTGCATATCATGGGTATGACACTGGTAACGAATTCTATTGATGAGCCGGGTGTGTACGCATCGGGCACATCGCATATGCCTGCAAAACAGTGGCGTCGTAACGCTGCACGATTTAAACAGCTCGATTCAATAGCCAAGCGGCTGCAGAAACTAGAGAAAAGCCAAGAAGGTAACGCTTGATGTACCCTCAACCAATTCAGACCGTTCAGGAATTTTTGCCACATCGTTATCCATTCCTGTTGGTCGACCGTATCAATGACGTAGACCTTGATGCCGAAGAAGGCCCGGTGATCCGCGCCCTCAAGAACGTCACCATTAACGAAGAATTTTTCAATGGTCACTTCCCGGGCCACCCGGTGATGCCAGGCGTACTGCTGCTGGAAGCCATGGCACAGTCCGCAGGTCTGCTGGGTATGACCATGCTGGGCGGCGAACGCGACCCGAACATGCTGTACTACTTTGCCGGTGCTGATAACGTCCGTTTCAAGCGTCCGATTGTGCCGGGTGACCAGGTGATTCTGGAAGCGCGCTTTGTGAACAGCCGTCGTGGTATCTGGAAGTTCGATTGTCGCTCTCTGGTTGATGGTGAAGTGGCTTGCGCCGCTTTGATTACCTGTGCCGAACGAGTAATGGAGCCAGCATGATCCATCCTACGGCCATCATTGATCCAGCCGCCCGCATTGCCGACAACGTAGAAATCGGCCCGTACTCCATTGTGGGTGCGGATGTGGAGATTGGCGAAGGTTGTGTGATTGGACCGCATGTGGTGATCCAGGGACCGACACACATCGGCAAGGGCAACCGGATTTTCCAGTTTGCGACCATTGGCGAAGCGTGCCAGGACAAGAAATACGCTGGTGAGCCGACCCGTCTGGTGATTGGCGACAACAACGTGATTCGTGAAAGCTGCACCTTTCACCGCGGTACCGTGCAGGACAACAGCGAAACACGGGTTGGCAGCAATAACCTGTTTATGGTCAACGTCCACGTTGCCCATGACTGCGTGATTGGTGACAACTGTATTTTTGCCAACGACACCAATCTGGCTGGCCACGTAGTCGTCGACGACTGGGCCATTCTGGGTGGTGCCACCCAGGTTCATCAGTTCTGCCGCATCGGTGCCCACGTGATGGCGGGTGCCGGTACTGTGGTCCTGAAGGACATTCCAGCCTATGTTATGGCGCTGGGTTACCCGGCAACACCGCACGGTATTAACTCCGAAGGTTTGCGTCGTCGTGGTTTCACGGCCGAGCAAATCAGTGCAGTGAAAACCGCCTACAAAGTGGTTTATCGTCAGGGGCTGACCAGTGCCGAAGCGCTGGAAAAACTGCAGACTCTGGAAGTTGATTCAGCCGCCCAGCTGCTGGTCGACAGTGTTAAGGCTGCTACCCGCGGAATCATCAGATAGTGAAACGGATTGCGATTGTTGTTGGTGAGACATCCGGCGATATGCTGGGTGCTGGCCTGCTGAAAGCACTCAAGGAAAAGTACCCCGATGCCACCTTCGAGGGCATCGGTGGTCCTTTGATGCAAGCGCATGGCTTTGACAGCCTGTATCCGATGGAGCGCCTGTCGGTGATGGGGCTTGTGGAAGTGCTGGGCCGCCTTGGCGAGCTTTTGAAAATCCGCAAGAGCCTGATCCGTCGCTGGATCGATAATCCTCCCGACGTCATGATTGGCATCGACGCCCCGGACTTTAACCTGACGCTGGAGCAGAAGCTCAAGGCCAAAGGCATCAAGACCGTACATTACGTCAGCCCGTCGGTTTGGGCCTGGCGGCAAAAACGCGTTATCAAGGTTGGCAAAGCCGTTGACCTGATGCTGACGCTGTTCCCGTTTGAAGCCAAGTTCTACGAAGACCACCAGATTCCGGTGCGATTCGTGGGTCATCATCTGGCCGATAAAATCCCATTCGATACCCCGAAAACCCCGGCTCGCGAAGCGCTGGGGCTGGACGTCAGCAAGCCGATTGCCTGTTTGATGCCGGGCAGTCGTGGTGGTGAAGTGGATCGTATGGGGCCGGTGTTTATGGACACCGCCCAGCTGATGTTGCAGCAACGCTCCGATTTGCAGTTTGTGATTCCGGCGGCCAGTGTCGAACGACGCGAGCAATTGGAAAGCCAGCTGGCTGAAATGCCAGAGAAACTGCCGCTGAAAATTGTGCTGGGGCAGTCGCAGCAATGCATGGCCGCTTCGGACGTGATTTTGCTGGCATCCGGTACGGCGACGCTGGAAGCCATGTTGCTGAAGCGCCCTATGGTGGTCAGCTACAAGGTGAACGCGATTACGGCCTTCCTGCTTCGGCGGATGCTGAAACAACCGTTTATTGCCTTACCTAATCTGCTGGCTGGCAGACAGGTAGTGCCGGAAGTTCTTCAGGAAGCAGCAACGCCGGTGCGTCTGGCGGAAGAAATGATGCGCAACCTGGAAGACCAGCAAACCCGTCATCAGCTGCATGAAACCTTTCAGTTTATCCATCGTCAGCTGAAACGCAGCGCCGACGAAGAAGCAGCCAACGCCATCATTGAATTGATCGAAGGCTGATTCCATCCTCATCGGGTCATTCAGGCAGCGGCTTGTGTGTCCTGATGAACTCTTCTTTATCTCCTCTTTGCGGTATTCCCATGATTGAACAGGAACAACAACTGGTCGAACAGGGCCTGCGTTATTGCGGCGTTGACGAAGCGGGCGCCGGCCCTTTGTGTGGCGATGTCGTGGCGGCGGCGGTGGTATTGGACCCAGCCCGACCGATTGAAGGTCTGAACGACTCCAAGAAACTGACTGAAAAGCGCCGCGAGGCACTCTACGACGAAATTCTGGCCAAGGCCGCAGACTTTGCCATTGCCCGTTCGACCGTGGAAGAAATTGACGACATCAATATTCTCAACGCCCGCATGCTGGCGATGACCCGTGCGGTGGAAGGTCTGGGTGACAAGCCGGAGCATGCCTTGATTGACGGCAACAAGCTACCAGAACTGGATATGGATGCGACGGCCATCATCAAGGGCGATAGTCAGGTGATGGCCATTGCCGCAGCGTCGATTCTGGCCAAGGTCACCCGTGACCGTGAAATGCTGGAGATGGAAGAGCAATACCCGGGTTACGGCTTTGCCAAACACAAGGGGTATGGCACCAAGGCGCATCTGGAAGCGTTGCAGGCGCTTGGGCCATGCGCCATTCACCGCCGCAGTTACGCGCCGGTGAAGAAGCTGTTACTGGAATCTGAATAAGCGGGTTCTGGTCAGCGATCAAATTTCTGCTGCTGACAGTAGGTCGCCTCACGCACCAGATCGCGCAGCGCCTCATCATTCTCGGTCGCGGCAATCACGTCCGGGCTGATCACGTCGCCAATCCCAATGTGAATGGTTGAACGGCGCTTTTTCAGAAACTCGGCCGGAATCCGCATGGTGCGCAGGGCAGGATTGATTTTGCCCAGCAGGTGAAAACTGCGGCTGTTGGAGCCGTGGAAGTATACCGGGATGACGGGCACATTGGCCTTGCGAATCAGGCGCATGCTGGAAATCGGCCATTGCTTGTCAGCAATGCCTTGCTGACCCGGATACCAGGTGGACACTTCACCCGCCGGGAACAGCCCAAGGCCCTTGCCCTGCTTGATTTGCGCCAGTGATTTACGCATGCCGCCCATGCCTTTGGGGCCACGGTTTTCAAACGGGTTCACGGTGATGAACAGGTCTGAGATTGGCGCAAAGTAGCTCAACAGGAAATTGGCGACCACGCGAAAATCAGGCCGGATACGGCAGATGATCAGCAGCAGGATCACGCCATCAAGAAACCCGAACGGGTGATTGGATACCGTAATAAATGGACCTTCCTTCGGAATCACCTTACGCAAAGCGTCGATGTCGTAGTCCAGTTTGATATCGAGGTAGGCAAGGCAATCTTCGATCATGTCGATGCCTTGCTTGTGCTCCAGTTTGTCGTAAATGCGAACCATGGTGGGTCCTTTCAACAAACGCAGCAGCATATTCAATTTGAATGGGGAGAGTTTGGTCGCTTCCAGTAGTCCCTGGCGATCAAATAACTCCATAGCGTCTTTCCCGTCGTGGTATCGAATCGCTGGCATAATACCAGCCATCGAAGGGGCGGCAAGCGCCAACAATGCAATGAACTGAATTAAGGTAATCCCTGTGACAGAGACTGACGTAGTCGTTATTGGCGCTGGTGCCGCCGGCCTGATGTGTGCGGCATTGACAGCCGCATCCGGCAAGCAGGTGCTGGTACTGGATCATGCCAACCGGGCGGGCAAAAAGATTTTGATGTCGGGTGGCGGCCGCTGCAATTTCACCAATTACTACGTCGAGCCCAACCGTTATCTCAGCCACAATCCACATTTCTGCAAATCCGCACTGAGCCAATACACCCAGTGGGATTTCATTGCCCTGGTTGACCAGTACGGCATTCCTTACCACGAGAAAAAAGACGGTCAGCTGTTTTGTGACAACAAGGCCGTCGACATCCTCAATATGCTGCTGAACGAATGCGAGGTTGCAGGGGCATATATTCGTTTGTCGACCGCCATTGATGCCGTGACAAGACGTGAGGACGGCCGCTTTGAGCTGCTTACCCATCAGGTTAGAAATCCTGATCAGCCCCCCGAGACGGTTGTGGCCAATAAACTGGTGGTCGCCACTGGTGGCCCATCCATTCCGACACTGGGAGCAACGGGTTTTGGTTTTCAGCTGGCGAAAGACTTTGGCCTCAAGGTGTATGAACCGGTAGCGGCGTTGGTGCCGTTCACCCTGACCAGCCAGTTGAAGCAGTTGTGTATCGATTTGGCAGGCAACGCCTGTCGGGTTGACGTGAGCTGTAATGGTCAATCCTTCCTTGATGACATGCTGTTTACTCATCGGGGCCTCAGTGGCCCGGCCATGTTGCAGATATCCAGTTACTGGCAATCGGGCGATAGCTTGCAGATCGACCTGCTGCCAGGACTGGATGCCGCCGAGCAGCTGCGTGCCGACCAGCACAGTAATCCCAAACAACAGTTGAAAACCTGGTTAAGCCACAAGCTCAATCAGGCGATTGCCGATAAATGGCTGGCAGCGATGGCATTCCAGGCTGACGCAACGCTTGCGAGCCTCAATGGCCAGCAAATGGACGCATTGGCAGATGCGCTGCACAAATGGCAGGTAAAACCTTCAGGCACCGAGGGCTACCGCACGGCGGAAGTGGCGCTCGGTGGGGTGGATACCGACGAATTATCCTCCAAAACCATGCAATGCAAGCAGGTGGAAGGTCTCTACTTTATTGGAGAAGTGGTTGATGTCACAGGACATTTGGGTGGATTCAACTTCCAGTGGGCGTGGTCCAGCGCATGGGTGGCCGCCCGAAGTCTGATTGCCGATTGCTGAATCGCAGGAAATGAGCTGTTTACCGCTACTTTGGTAATAACCGGTTCATACCAAGGAATAACATTTCCGATGTGAATTGCAGATATACGATCTATTGATTTCAATTATGGTTTTGTTCTCCATAGTATTGGTCTCAAGCAGAGCCGAGCATCCCATCTACAATAAGCGGGAGCCGGTACTGAATACCCCAAAACGCTATGACAAAGGACGAAACCCATGTCTGCATACCAGAATGACATCAAAGCAGTTGCTGCACTGAAAGAAGCCGCTGGCGCTGGCTGGTCTGGCATTTCCGAACAAGCCGTTGCACGTATGCGTGCCCAGAACAAGTTCAAGACTCACCTGGACATTGCCAAGTACACCGCCAAGGTGATGCGTGAAGACATGGCCGCCTACGACGCTGACAGCTCTCAGTACACTCAGTCTCTGGGTTGCTGGCACGGTTTCGTTGGTCAGCAGAAGATGATTTCTATCAAGAAGCACTTCGGCAACACCAACCGTCGTTACCTGTACCTGTCTGGCTGGATGGTTGCTGCCCTGCGCTCCCAGTTCGGTCCTCTGCCTGACCAGTCCATGCACGAGAAAACAGTGGTTGCTGGCCTGATCGAAGAACTGTACACCTTCCTGCGTCAAGCTGATGCTCGTGAACTGGATCTGCTGTTCCGTCAGCTGGATGCCGCCAACGAAGCGGGCGACAGCGCCAAGGCTGCTGAAGTTCAGGCGTTGATCGATAACCACGAAACTCACGTAGTGCCGATCATTGCTGACATCGATGCCGGTTTCGGTAACGAAGAAGCCACTTACCTGATGGCCAAGCAGATGATCGAAGCGGGTGCTTGCTGCATCCAGATCGAAAACCAGGTTGCTGACGAGAAGCAGTGTGGTCACCAGGACGGTAAGGTTACCGTTCCTCACGATGACTTCCACGCCAAGCTGCGCGCTGTTCGCTACGCCTTCCTGGAGCTGGGTGTTGACGACGGTGTGATCGTTGCCCGTACCGACTCCCTGGGTGCTGGCCTGACCAAGCAGATTGCTACTGTTAAGACTCCTGGCGATCAGGGCGATATCTACAACAGCTTCCTGGACGTTGAAGAAATCACCGTTGACCAGATGCAGCAGGGTGATGTTGTGATCAACCAGAACGGCAAGCTGGTTCGTCCTAAGCGTCTGCCTTCCGGTCTGTTCCAGTTCCGTCAGGGCACCGGTGAAGACCGTTGTGTATTCGACTGTATCGAAGCTCTGAAAGCCGGCGCTGACCTGCTGTGGATCGAAACCGAGAAGCCACACGTTGGTCAGATCGGCGGCATGGTTAACCGTATCCGTGAAGAAGTGCCGAATGCCAAGCTGGTTTACAACAACAGCCCAAGCTTCAACTGGACCATGAGCTTCCGTCAGCAGGTATTCGATGCCTGGACTGAAGAAGGTAAGGACGTTTCTGCCTACGATCGCGCTGGTCTGATGAGCGTTGAGTACGATGAGTCTGAACTGGCCATCGAAGCTGACCGTCGTATCCAGAGCTTCCAGGCTGACGCAGCACGTGAAGCAGGTATCTTCCACCACCTGATCACTCTGCCGACTTACCACACTGCAGCTCTGTCTACTGACAACCTGGCCAAGCGTTACTTCGGTGAAGAAGGCATGCTGGGCTACGTGAAGCAGGTACAGCGTGAAGAGATCCGTCAGGGTATCGCTTGTGTGAAACACCAGAACATGGCCGGTTCCGACCTGGGTGACGCTCACAAGGAATACTTCTCCGGTGAAAACGCTCTGAAAGCGTCTGGTAAAGACAACACCATGAACCAGTTCTAAGAGCAGTCGGTTCACAGAAAGCCGCAGCGGGGCAACCTGCTGCGGTTTTTTTGTGTCTTGTTTGCGGGGACGGTTTTAAATTTCCTTAACTGTCAAAATGTAACGTCCAGCTCCATTGAAAAGTGATAGCCGTGGTTTTTTGTTTTTCCCGGTTGAAGTGGGGAAGTGAAAACTCACTGGTATTTACAATGTGTTAGTTCTAAATGACTTTCTATTGCTGATCAGTAGTTCATTTATTCATTGTTTGCTACCAGTTATCGTTTGTTACGAAAAACCTCTGCCTTGTGTTGCGTCGTATGACTATACTCCGGGCCCATAATATTCATTTTATGGCCTCCCAGGATCTTCTTGATAACTCTGGCAACCTGTAAGCTCACCCGATGGGGACGGTTGGCTGTGCAGGTATTGCACTGCGGGTTATCCAAAGCATCCCCCGGGGCACAAAGAGCCCACGTTTTCCATGTTCAGGTCTATCCAGCTCCAGAGTCTGTTGTACCGGGGATTTCTGAGTAGTGCTCTGATACCGTTGTTGGTTATTGAGCTTTGTCTGTTGCTGATGTACTTCGGCGCCAACCGGTTTATTTTTGATGCTTACCAAAACAGTTTGCTGGATGAAGCCTTGCAGGGCATCAATCAGGCCGCTGAATTGGAAGCCGACAGCTTTAATCAGCGATTACGCGCGGTTGATCAACTGGCCGCGGTGATGGCTGTTTCTCACGAAGCATTTTTTGCCTCTCTGCCTGCACCGACGGCTACCGCTGCAACGTCAACCAGTACGTCTGGCATGGCCGGATGCAGCCGACCAATGCCTGACGGTTTTCTGCAGCAACACGCCAACGGCGCCTGGTTCACACCAGTTGATAACGGCGGCGCGTCGGTTTACTACGCCAGTCATACCCCCATGACGGTAGCAACGCTGGCCAAAGCCTGGTGCAGTGAATCTCTGGATGTACAACTGAAAGCCATGGTCGAGCACAACGATCTGGTGACCCAGGCCTATCTGAACACCCGGGATGATATGAACCGTATTTATCCCTTTATGGCCGATGCGGCGGGTCAGTATGGGCCCGACTTGCACATGCAGGATTACAACTTTTATTACCTGGCGGATGCAGAACATAACCCCCAACGTCAGCCAGTGTGGACCGGCGTGTATCTGGACCCGGCAGGGCAGGGCTGGATGGCTTCCGTGGTTGCGCCTGTGTATCAGGGAGACCGGCTGGAAGGCGTCAGTGGTTTGGATATCACCATCGATTCGTTCGTCAGCAACGTCTTGCAAGGGGAGCATCGCTGGAACGGCGGACGCTTTCTGGTCGATGCCGAAGGCATGATTCTGGCGATGCCGCCGGAAATTGAGTCGTTATTACAGCTGCAAGAACTGAAGTCCCACGTTTATCAGTCCGCCATCGATGGCACGGTCGAAAAGCCCGAAGCGTTCAATTTGCTGAAAAGCGGCGATGCAGAAGTGCGCCTGCGCATGGGAGAGTTGTTGGCCAGTCCCGAGCGTGAGGGCAATCTTGATAATCTGGTGCTGGATTCCCGCCAGTACTTGTTGAATGCCCAGTTGGTGGAAGAAACCGGCTGGCGCTTGATCACAGTGGTCGATCGTCAGGCGTTGTTGGCACCGATGGCCCATTTGAAAGACATCAGCCAGCGGGCGGGCTTTATTGCCATTGTGCTGATGGCGGTGTTTTACCTGTTGTTCTTCCTCTATCTGGAATGGAAATCCCGTCGCTTGGCGGAGCAGGTATCCCAGCCGATGAAGAAGTTGTCGCAGTGGAGTCAGTCGTTGGGGGCCAACCCGGACAACGAACGTTTTGAATCGGTGGGTATTGCTGAAATCGACCAGCTATACCTCGATGTCAATCGCATGAGCAGTCATCTGGAAGAGAAAACCCGCTTGCTGGTCGATTCGCAAATGCGTGAGCAAATTACCCGCCGGGAAACCGAACAGCTGGAAGAAATGGCAGCTACAGATCGACTGAGTGGACTCTACAATCGTCACAAGCTCGATCAGTTGCTGCTGCTTGAGTCCGAGCGAGCAATGCGCTCTGGGGATACCTTCTGTGTGATCCTGATGGACATCGATCACTTCAAGACGATCAACGACAACTTCGGCCACACTACCGGTGATCATGCCATTGTTGAAACGGCGCTGTTCCTGCAACAGTCGGTGCGCAAGGTCGACTACGTTGGTCGTTGGGGTGGAGAAGAGTTCATGATCCTATGCCCCATGACCGAACTGGCGGGTGGCTTATTGCTGGCCGAGAGCTTGAGGTCGGCCATTGCCGGGCAGCAATTCACCGAGGTCGGTCAGTTGACCGCCAGCTTTGGCGTTGCCAGCTGGGATCATAAGGAAAGCATCAAAACGCTGATTCAACGTGCGGATGAAGGCTTATATGCCGCCAAGGATGCTGGCCGTAATCACGTAGGCTGTACCCAGGAGATTGCTCTTGAGTCAGAGGCTGGTATTTCTTCTGATTTAGGATTGGACGATTCATCCGGTACCGGGCCGAGTTCAGGCCGGGTAAGAATGCGAACGCCGGGCTGATCTGAGCCCGGCTTTATAACGTACTGCGTGTTTCTGTAGCCGTTTATTTTCGGCTTAAGGCCGCGCGCATGCGCATCTGGGTTTCCTGCGTTTGCAGCAAATCAGCGAACAAGCGCATTTCCCGATCGACCGCTTCATCTACGCGTTGTACATGGCCTTCAGCGCGAGACAGTTGCTTGATGGCTCGGATGGAACCCTGTGAGTTTTTGCACAGCGCCGCCGCTGTGTTCAGCGCCGCAGCCAGTGCCTCACCGTCATCAGTGACGGCATTCAACAGTCCCCATCCCAACGCTTCTTCGGCGCTAAAGAAGCGGCCGGTGTAGAGCAGGTCGGCTGCGGCTTTGGGGCCGATGGCCTCACTCAGCATAACGGAGCAAGCACCTTCCGAGGTAACCCCAATTTTGGCAAATGGCAGGGCATAGCGGGTCGATTTTCCTGCGTAAGCCAAATCGGCATGCAGCAATAGGTTGGCACCAATGCCTACGGCCACCCCTTCCTGAGCAACGATCAAGGGTTTGGTCAGTGCCGCGAGGGTATGGAAAATACCGGCAACGCCCTCTTTGACAGCGTGCAGATCGCCGCCGGGCAGCAGGTCGCTAAGGTCATTACCGGCAGAGAAAGCGCGCTCGGAACCGGTCAATACAATCACCATGACGTTGTCGTCAGAGTCTGCTTGCTGCAATGCGCCGATCAGATCGGTGTAGGTTTGAACCCGAATGGCATTCAGAACTTCCGGGCGGTTCAACTCCAGCAATGCAATGCCGTTGTCCTGGCTGTAGCGCACATCCGTCATGGTGACTCTCCAATAGATGAAAATATTTTTATTGTCTGTGTAATTTAATTCACAAGTATTTTGCATCAGCGAGCCAGTGGCAGCAAGCTCAGCGAGCCGTCATTGGCCTTTCAATTCATTCGGTTAGCGGCCTCTGTGTTGCCGTTTGTTACTCTTTTGTCGTGCTTTTGTTCTGGAAGGTAACTACTACTTGGGTACTGCTTTCACTGCGCCTAAAGCAGTTATGGGTCACTGCCACTGGTGCCATATCCAATCCTGCTGATCGGCATAGCATGAATATCTCTATCCCTACCCCCGCAATCGCCCCAACAATAACAAGAGGTTGCCGATGAACTACGAAGCCGTTGAACAACTCATGGGCGTTACAGCGCCATGGATCATCCACGATATCCGCATTAACGAAACCTACCAGCGTGTTGAAGTGCACATCGGCCAGGCCCGCAGTGGCTGGTTTGGTGCCCGTCGCGCGGTGCAGAATTTTCGCGGACATCACAAAATCTGGCGTCATGTGAACCTGGGTGCGCTGCGTTGTACCGTGCGGGTTGATTACCCGGAAGGTGGCGTACTACCAGACCTGCCGTGGGCCGGGGACGACAATTCCGGCTTTACCCATGCCATGGGGCAACGGATATTCCGCATGTTGTCGGAAGGTATTTCGTTGGGGGTGATTGGCCGCTTGCTGGATCTGGATGCCGATAAACTGTGGCAGTTCAAGCGTGGACTGGATACCGGTCGACTGGGTGCTGGCTTTGAAAAAATGCTGCCACCGGCCGTCGAGAGCGTTGAATCTGCGGAGCCGGTTGCTGAGCTTGTGGTGGAGGAAGATGCTCTGCCAGAGGCCAGTGCCACCATTTGGCATGAGCTGTTGAAGGGCGACAAGGACCTCGAAATGCGCAATCTGGGGTTGCGCCTGATGCTGATGAAGTTGCGCCAGCAATACTCCAGTGCCAAAGACGACGACGTGCGTTTGTTGAAAGCCCAACAGCTGCGTCTGTACTTCGAGAAAAACAAGGGTTCGACCCTGCACGAAGTTGAACAGATTCGGGGGGCGCTGCAATGAGTATGACGTCCACAGGTGATCGTATTTCGGCCATAAACGGCCAATTGATGAGCATTGCCGAGGCCAGCCAACTGATTTTGGCCGGCGCCGGAGTGTCGGTAGCCGGGGATGAAGAAGCCCTCAAGCAGCTGCCGAAAGGGCTATGGATTGGCGGCACCATTCCCTATTTCATGACCGACGAAGGCGGCGTGTGCCGTCGTGATCAGGTGTTTGTTAACCCGCTGCCATCTGCCAGTGGCGATCCGGGCTTGTGCACCTACGATGTGGGCAGTATTCACTCATTGTGTCTGGATGCACCGACCAATGGTTTCACCGTACTGATTGTTCCGGCCTTTTCGGAGATTCATCAAACCTTTGCCCACGATGCCCCGGAATTCGATGGCATGTACATGCAGCCCTTGGTGGGCTGGGTAGCCGGTGCGCATCTTGATGATCTGGGCAGTCGAACGCCAAAAACCGTGTTCGGCCCAACCGGCGAATTTCTGGAAGATCAGGCAGTGGCCATGCACGTGGCACTGGATATGGACAAGGCCGCCAGCATCGAGACCGTTAACCTGTTTTCGCCAGGGGCAGGCCCGGCGCTGCGATTCCGGGAGTCCGGTTTTGTGGTGACGGAGGTCGAAGTGGATGGCAAGTTGACCAACTTTGCCCACTACCTGAAAGAAATGCAGATCGATACCCGCTTGCCGCTGGTGGCGGACTACTGCGGCGCGTTCATTAACGTCAGTGTGCAGGAAGTGGATGTGGAGCAGGGCTTGGTGAAGCTCTACGCGCCGGTGTTTCCGGAGCTGGAATACCGCATTGCTGGGTCGATTCCGCCCTATGCCGAGGCCATTAAAAACGCCATACCGGATGACTCGCTGGAAACAGCGTTCTGCTGCAACTGCATTCTGAACTACCTCTACGGTGAGCTGGAGGGCCAGAAAACCGGCCGTATGGTCGGCCCCATGACCTTCGGTGAAATTGCCTATCAGTTGGTGAACCAGACGATGGTGTACCTGCGGATAGACTGATTGGTGTGATTATTCCATCCGGGTAACAACTGTTGTCCGGTTGGAACCCGCATTCTGCGCTTGCCTGTAAGTTGGATAACGCCAGGGACCCTCTGAAAAACTCTGCACAGCTCTGCGCGTGTCCTGCAGGTTGTCAGAACAAGGCGGCGAATGCAGCGGAATGGTTGGCCCTTTCCAAATTCGCCAACACCGTTCTGGCAGGCTGCAGGCCGCGCCCTACGGGGATGGCAGGGCATCGCTGACTCTGTGTCGCTGATTTTTGACTTGACCCGTCAGGCCTGCAAATCAGCTTCGTGATTCAGCTTCTCCCTGTCATCCAGAGCGGGCACCGAGTTTTTCAGAGGGTCCCTAGTCTCTGCTACTGTTTCCATTCCAACTTTTTATATTTAGAAAGGGGCAACGTCAGTTATGCAATCAGGCTCCCGGCTTTTGGCGCTGGATGTTCTGCGCGGCATCGCAGCAGTGGTTGTGATGCTGCACCACTATCTTTACCACTTTGACGAAATCTATGGCCATCCCCAGTGGGATGTGGGCTGGGCTGACATCGGTCGCTACGGTGTAGAGTTGTTCTTTATGCTGAGTGGCTTCGTAATCTTCTGGAGTTTGCAGCGAACCGAACAGCCGCTCGACTTTGTTGTGTCGCGTTTTTCGCGTTTATTTCCGGCTTATTGGGCGGCCATTGCCCTGACGTTCGTGACGGTTTCGCTGGTGGGATTACCGGGCCGGGAAGTGAGCGGCACGGAAGCACTCTGGAACCTCAGCATGGCGCATCAATATCTGGATGTGCCTCATGTCGATGGCGTCTACTGGACGCTGGTGCTGGAGCTGACCTTCTATTTCTGGATTTTTCTGGCCTGGCTGGCCAATAACCTGCGCCACATTGAATGGTTGTTTGCTGCGGTGATTGGCGTATCGGTCTTGCACCACAGCGGTGTGTTTGCATTGGATGATGATCTGCGCAGGGCCTTTCTGCTGACCTACTTGCCATTCTTCCTGATCGGTATGTGCGTTTATAACCTCTATTCAGGTCGCGGTGCGGCATGGCAGCAGTGGGGGGTGGTGGGATATTCGCTGCTGGCGTCGGCGGTGATTTTCAGCCCGGCGCTGGCGTTGCTGTTTACGGGTTTTGCAGCGCTGCTGTATCTGGCGGTGAGTGGGCGTTTGGCATTTCTGGTAACGCCGCCGTTGCTGTGGCTGGGGGGAATATCCTACGCTCTGTATCTGATTCATCAGAACATCGGCTACATCATTATTCGCCACTTTTATGCCGAGGGCTGGCAGCCAGCATTGGGTGTTGCCGTGGCGGTACTGGTGTCGTTGCTGTTGGCCAGCCTGATGGCGGTGTGGGTAGAGCGCCCGGCAATGGCATGGATTCGAAGCCGGTGGCGAAGCGCCCAGCGCTTGTCGCTGGGCTAATGCTTATAACTATTTCAATGGTTCTAGCAGCAAATTGATATCAGTAGGGTTTGGGTGCCCGTTGATTTCAGCTTCAGCGACCCCATTCTTATGCTAGTATCCAAATCAACATATAAAACAGAATCGTCTAAACTTTTGGTTATATGTTAAGACGATTCCAATCTAGGTGATAATGATGACGTCGATTGCACAAGCGAATCAGGAATTGGGCAATGCCAGTCCACTGGAAATCATTGAATTCGCACTCAGCCAGTCCAACAAGCCACTGACTTCTACCAACTTCGGCCCGTACGAAGCGGTGATCCTGCACATGGTGACCCAGGTTAAGCCAGACATGCAGATTATCTGGGCTGATTCCGGTTACAACACCCGTGATACCTACCTGGTGGCCAAGCAGTTGATCGAACGCTTGAACCTGAACATCGAGGTGTACACCCCGAAAATCACCGCGGCCCGTTGGGATCACGCTTTCGGTGGTATTCCGGATATCGACGATGAGCGTCACGATGCGTTCACTCACGCGTTCAAGCTGGAGCCCTTCACCCGCGCCATGGCTGAACAGCAGCCGGATGCCTGGTTTACTGCCGTTCGTAGTGAGCAGACTGAATTCCGTCAGAACCTGGAAGTGTTCGGCGAAGGCCCTAACGGTGCCCTGAAAGTTGCTCCTCTGCTGCACTGGAAAGAAGCCGATATGCAGGCGTACCTGGAAAAGCACGATCTGCCAAACGTGAAGAAATACTTCGATCCAACCAAAGCCCGCGATAACCGCGAGTGTGGTTTGCACACCAAGCTGTAATGTCTGTTTCTCAACAGAAATAGAGCTTAAACAAAAAGCCCCGATCAATTTGCATTGATCGGGGCTTTTTGTTTGGACGAGGGTATTGGCGGGAGGGTGGTTTGGCTGCAAGCAGCCGAGGGGCGAAAGAGGATTAATCCTCTTTCAGTACCACCAACAAGCTGCCTGGGGCGACGCCCTGACCGGCTTGTTTCACCACCTCAACCACAGTACCGGCCTGATGGCTGGCGACTTCGATTTCCATTTTCATGGACTCCAGGATCAGCAGCGGCTGGTTGGCATCGACCTTGTCGCCTGGCTTGACCAGACACTGCCAGACGTTACCGGCCACATGGCTTTCCACCGTGAACTCACCGTCTTCCAGCACACGTTCCTCTTCCTGCTCGGTGTCGGCAGGTTCGCTGTCGTAATTGAAGCGGCCAGTACGTTTCCAGTCTTCCAGCTCTTCCTGGAAGGCTTTCTGACGTTCCACCTGGAACTCATTGATACCTGACGCCTGTTCGGCCAAAAACGCTTCGTATTCGGCCAGATTGAAGCGGGTTTCTTCAATCTTGATCGGGTACTGGCCATGCGGGAACTGTTGGCGAATCTCAGTCAGTTCGTCGTGGCTTACTTCGTAGAACCGTACCTGATCAAAGAAGCGCAGCAGCCATGGTTGGGTGAACTCCTTGGTTTGCTTGTAGCGGTTCCACTGTTGCAGGGTACGGCCCACAAACTGATAACCACCCGGGCCTTCCATGCCGTAAATACACATGTAGGCGCCGCCAATACCAACAGAGTTTTCTGCCGTCCAGGTACGGGCCGGGTTGTACTTGGTGGTCACCAGGCGGTGGCGTGGATCGACAGGCGTGGCGACGGGTGCGCCCAGATACACGTCGCCCAGACCCATCACCAGATAGCTGGCGTTGAAGACGATGTCTTTGACGTCCTGAATGGAATCCAGACCATTGATACGACGGATAAACTCGATGTTGTCCGGGCACCATGGGGCATCAGCACGCACCGACTGCATGTACTTCTCGGCTGCAAGGCGGCAAACCTCATCGTCCCAGCTCAGCGGCAGGTGAACGATGCGGGACGGCACTTCAGCACCTTCCAGGTCACCGAGCTGATCTTCCGCAGCTTGCAGCAGCTCCAGCAGCTTGGCTTGTGGCAGTACCGTGGAATCGTAATGCAATTGCAGTGAGCGAATGCCCGGCGTCAGTTCCTGCAAACCGTCAATGTGCTGGCTCTGCAGGAATTGCATCAGGGCGTGTACGCGGAAACGCAGGCGGATATCCAGTTGCAGCGGGCCGTATTCAACCAGCAGGTAACGGTCACCGGACGGGCGATAGACAACGCCGGTCGGGTGATCGTCGGTGCTGATTTCGGCAATGATTGGCGAGGCCGGACGAACTTCTTCTACGGCAACGTCGGCGTTGGATGTCAGCGCTTTCAGGTTGCTGGCTTGTTGTTCAAACAACTCAACCGCGGTCTGCTGGGAAACCGGCACAAAGCGCACTTTGTCGCCTGCCTTCAGCTGGCCCAGCTTCCACAGGTCGGCGGTGATCACCGTGGCCGGGCATACAAAGCCACCCAGACTTGGGCCATCCGGGCCCAGAACCACGGGCATATCGCCAGTGAAGTCGATGGTGCCGATGGCGTAGGCGTTGTCGTGAATGTTGGACGGGTGCAGGCCAGCCTCGCCGCCGTCGGTACGGGCCCATTCGGGTTTCGGGCCGATAAGACGCACGCCGGTACGGCTGGAGTTGTAGTGAATTTCGTAGGCGGTTTCGAACAGGGTGTCGATGTCGGCTTCGGTGAAGAATTCCGGCGCACCGTGTGGGCCATAGATCACTCGCAGTTGCCATTCGTTGCTGATGTCTGGCAGCAGGGCATTGCTATCGGCAATGTTGGTAGCGGGCTTGCTGGCCAGTACATGCAGGACATCGCCCGGCAGCAGTGAGCGGCCATTGTGGCCACCGAATTGACCCAGAGTGAACGTGGATTTGGAACCGAGGTAATCCGGCACTTGCAAGCCGCCGTCAATCAGCAAGTAAGCACGCGCACCGGCACCGGACACTGAACCGGTATCCAGCACATCGCCATGTTGAACTTCAATGGCCTGCCAGAATTCAACGCTGTTTACTTCGCCATTGGCGCGCGTCAGTTTGGCGTTGGTGGTGGCACCGGCCAACAGCACACGAGTGGCACTGTTGAATTTCAGTACCGGACCTTTCAAAGTGATTTCCAGGCCCGCTTCTTCAGCCTTGTTGCCCAGCAAACGGTTGCCCAGCTCAAACGAGTAGCTGTCAAACGGGCCGGATGGCGGTACTCCAATGTCCCAGTAGCCAACACGGGCAGGCAAGTCTTGCACGGTGGTTTGGGTGCCCGCAGCAATCACCTGAATGGTGTTGGGCTGGTGGCTGAGGGTTTTCAGCAGCTGGGTGTAGACATCGCCTTTGGCCACGCGTTGGTCGGCCAGAATGTCCAGCAGGTAAGCGCGGTTGGTTTCGATACCGTACAGCTGTGAGCCCGCCAGCGCATCGGACAGACCGGTGATGGCTTGCTCGCGGTTGTCGGCGGTGACAATCACCTTGGCGACCATCGGGTCGAACAGGGCTGGAATGGTGGTGCCGGATTCTACCCAGGTGTCGATGCGCAAACGGCCGTTAGACGCTTGCTCTGGCCATTCCACACGGCTCAGCAGGCCTGCGGATGGCTGGAAGTCCAGTGCCGGGTCTTCGGCGTAAACACGGGCCTGAATGGAGTGACCTTTGGATTCGAAGGCGGCGTCCAGTGGCAACGAGTCTTTCCCGGCCTGAACACCCGGTAGACGTACCATCCACTCAACCAGGTCGACGCCGTACACTTCTTCGGTCACACCGTGTTCAACCTGTAAGCGAGTATTCACTTCAAGGAAGTAGAATTCGCCAGTGCTGGCATCAAAAATAAACTCAACGGTACCGGCACTCTGGTAGCTGACGGCAGCGGTCAGACGCTCGGCGGTGGCTTGCAGTTGGGCGCGTTGTTCGTTGCTGAGTCCCGGTGCCGGGGTTTCTTCCAGAACCTTCTGGTTACGGCGCTGCAGTGAGCAATCGCGTTCGCCCAGTGTGATTACTTTGCCGTTGCCATCACCAAATACCTGTACTTCGATGTGGCGGGCTTTCTCGACGAATTTTTCCAGAAACACGCCGTCGTTAGCGAAGTTATTGGCGCTCAGGCGCTTAACGCTGTCCCAGGCGGATGTCAGTTCGTCGGCGCTGTAACACAACTGCATGCCAATACCGCCACCACCTGCGGTGCTTTTCAGCATGACCGGGTACTTGATGCCCTCGGCGGCCTCCAGAGCGGCATTAAGGTCAGTCAGCAGCTCGGTGCCTGGCAGCAGCGGGACATGATTGGCTTCGGCCAGAGCGCGAGCGCTGTGCTTGAGGCCAAAGGCGTTCATGTGCTCGGCACGGGGGCCCAGGAAAAACACACCGGCTTCGGCGCAGGCGTTAGCGAAATCCGGGTTTTCACTCAGAAAGCCGTAACCCGGGTGGATGGCTTCGGCACCGCTTTGTTTGGCGACTTCCAGCAGACGTTGCTGATTCAGATAGGTGTTGGCCACAGAACCTTCGCCGAGGCTGTAGGCTTCATCGGCTTCCTGAACATGACGGGAATGAAGGTCTTGCTGGTGGTAAACGGCCACAGAGCCGATGCCCATTTTCTTCAGGGTACGGATGATACGGCAGGCAATGGCGCCACGGTTGGCAATAAGAACTTTGGTCAGCATGAGCGATCAGGCTCCGTTCAGGTGGCAGGTCGTCCTGCCTGTAATTCTGTGACCACCGGGTCGTCCCGCTGGTTTTTGTTCGGTGGCGGGGCAGGGGGCTGCTCCGCTTTTCATTTGGGGTTGATGTATTACGCCTTCGGCTAATGCATCCTACGGGGGTGACTCCGCTTTTTAATATGCTGGGGCTTGTCTTCTTTGGGGGCCTTGCCCCCACGCCAGACGGGCAAGCCCCCGCTTTGCGCTACCGGTTCGCTGATCCGATATCGCCAACATCTCGCAACGGGCCCGCCTTCACTGGACATCCATGTCCAGAGTCGGCTCTCCCGGCATCCATGCCGGTCGGTCGTGCTCGATGTGGCTCTATCGGGTGAACCTTGATGCGCGGGATGGAACCGCGCATCGGCTTTTCAATTCTTCTCGATGTATTACGCCTTCGGCTAATACATCCTACGGGTGTGACTCCGCTTTTTAGCTTGCGACGTTGGAATGCCTCTTGGGAGGTCTTACCTCCCGCCGGCTGGCATCCCACCGCCTTGCGCTACCGGTCCGCTGATCCGATATCACCAACATCTCGCAACGGGCCCGCCTTCACTGGACATCCATGTCCAGAGTCGGCTCTCCCGGCATCCATGCCGGTCGGCCCTGCTCGATGTGGCTCTATCGGGCGAACCTTGATGCGCGGGATGAAACCGCGCATCGACTCTTCAAATTTCGCTTTGTAGGTTGGGCCACGCCCAATACAGCAAGGTCCTTTTAAAAAGCTGCCTTGCGTCTTCACACCCCGCGCCTTGAGGTTCGCCGGTTTTTACCAGCAAGCGCAGGTCGCCGACACATGGATGTGTCGGCAGGCCAGTTGAGGCATGGATGCCGAATCTGGCCGTGGCCGTTGCGCTTGCGCAGTTAAAACCGATACAGCGAACCGGTAGCGCAAGGCGGGGATGCCCGTCCGGCCCGGGGGAAGTCCCCGAAGAGGACAACCCTGTTGCCGATTAAAAAGCCGATTCAACGAACCTTTATGAGCGGAATGAAGCCACGCATCGGTTTTTCATATTTCGCTTTGTAGGTTGGGCCACGCCCAACACAGCAAGGTCCTTTTAAAAAGCTGCCTTGCGTCTTCACACCCTGCGCCTTGAGGTTCGCCGGTTTTTACCAGCAAACGCAGGTCGCCGACACATGGATGTGTCGGCAGGCCAGTTGAGGCATGGATGCCGAATCTGGCCGTGGCCGTTGCGCTTGCGCAGTTAAAACCGATATAGCGAACCGGTAGCGCAAAGCGGTGGGTGGCCCTGCCGGCGGGAGGTAAGACCTCCCAAGAGGCAATTGGCAAATCCAGGTTAAAAAGCTAATGCAAGCTTGGGATGGGCGGGGCCCATCCTACGATTAACCTGGAATAGCAGGTTTTATTCCCAAACCAGCACTTCAATCGGTGTTGGGTTGTAGCCGTTACACGGGTTGTTCAACTGCGGGCAGTTGGAAATCAACACCAGTGTATTCATCTTCGCTTTCATCTCAACGTATTTACCGGCTCCGGAAATACCGTCTTCAAACGTCAAACCACCTTCTTTGGTGATGGGCACGTTCATAAAGAAGTTGATGTTGTGGGTGATGTCGGCTTTTTCGAGTCCGTATTGTTCGTTCTCGTTGATGGCCAGCATCCAGCTGTCGCGACAGGCGTGCATGCATTTCTTCTCAAGCGAGTAACGCACAGTGTTGGATTCGGTGGCGCAGGCGCCGCCGAGGGTGTCGTGACGACCACAGGTGTCGGCGACGATTTCCAACAACGGGTTGTTTTCATTGGTGCGCAGTACCGAACCGGCGGTCAGGTAGACGTTGCCTTGTTCGCGGATGGTGTCCATGGCGCTGTAGCGTTCGGTGACGTCATCGGCGTTGTAGAACAGGGTGTCGGCAGCCTGGTTGCCTTCGAGGTCGAGGATACGGAAGGTCTGACCGGCTTCAATACGGTGCAGGAAGTAGTCGCCGGCATCCACGGTTTGACGGAAAATGGCGTCTTCTGGGCGCAATGTGCTTTCTTTGATCATCGGGTTTGCTCCTCAGCGTCAGTCCATAAAGGTGTACAGGTGAGTGTTCTGGAAACCGCGTTGGTTTTCAGGGCACAGGTTTTTGCAGTAGTCGTCTTCGGCTACCGGCGCGGCTTTGGCCAGAGCGTACTGAACCGGCTTGCGTGGGTATTCGTCGAAGCCGGTGGCAGGAGACGCCAGCGGGTGCGGACAGCTGTGGAAAATCACCAGGGTGTCCATTTCAAAGCGCAGGGTGATGGAGTCACCGGCTTTGCCTGCAGGCTCGTAGCTCATGTTGCCTTCGTCGTCGGTGAACACCTTGCTGAACAGGTTCAGGTTGGCAGCCATATCGCGGCGAGTGAGGCCGTATTTGGCGAACTCGACCATAAAACTGTCGTAGCCGTTAAGAGTCCAGTCGTTCAGGCCCTGTTGGTAGCTAACACGTGGCCAGCGTTGTTCCAGCATGGTTTTGTTCATGTTGCCGCAGACGGTGTCGTGCCAGCCGCAGTCATCCTCGACGATGGAGGCCATCACGCGGCCCATATCGGAGTACAGGCAATGGCCTTTGGTCAGTTTGAAGGTGTGCTGGGCCTTGAGGCTGTCCGGGGCGTTGTACTTTTCTTTCAGGTCGTACGGGTTAAACATCAGCAGACCCAGATTGGCACCGCCCTCAACGTCCGTAAGGGTCAGCAGGGTGCCTTTTTTGACGCGCATGGACCAGTGGGCCCCACCGCGCAGGGTGTCTGTGTATACGGTTTCACCGAGTTGGTATTCACTCATCTTTCTTGCTCCTGTGAATGTCGGCTCAGGACACCAGTTGTTCATCCTGGTGACGCGAAGTCAGGTTTACGTCGTGACGAATATCGTCGTGTAAATTTTTGCTGGTTACGCCAATCGGCAGGTCGTAGGTAATGGTGGCGCCCCAGGCGTGTGGGTGAGTGGGGTCGTTACGCACCTTGTCGAATACCCACAAGCGGGTGCCCAGATAAAACCCTTCGGTGATGTCGTGGGTAACCATGAAAATGGTGGTGCCGGTTTCTTCCCACAGCTCCAGAATCAGCTGGTGCATATCGGCACGAATGCCCGGGTCGAGTGCGCCAAACGGTTCGTCCAGTAGCAGCACCTTGGGCTTTTTGATCAGTGCTTGGGCAATTGCAAGGCGCTGCTGCATGCCACCGGACAGCTCATGCGGGTATTTGTGCATGGCGTGGTCTAGGCCGACTTTTTCCAGCAAGGTGGCGGCTTCTTCCAGCGCGGCTTTGCGTGCCGCACCAAACAGCTTGCCGAACAGTCGTCCAGTCAGGCTGGTAGATTCCAGTTCGAGGCCCAGAATGACGTTTTCCAAAACGTTCAAATGCGGGAAGACGGAGTATTTCTGGAACACAATGCCACGATTGACGTCGGGCTCTTCTGAAATCGGCTGGCCTTCCATCAGGCATACGCCGCGGGTGGCCTGCTCCTGGCCCGACAGCATTTTCAGAAACGTCGATTTGCCGCAGCCGGAGGCGCCAACCATGGTGATAAATTCACCTTTCTTCACCTGGGTGTTGATGTTTTCCAGCACCACGCTATCGCCATAGCGTTTGCCAACACGTTTGAACTCAAGAAAATGTGGCGGCTTTTCGGTTACGAGTCTGACAGTCATAAGGAGATCCTTGGTTTCCGTTCGTTTGCCTTATCCAGCGGATGTCATGGTGGTGCGGTTATTTCTGGTACCAGGGGAATACCCGGCGATTGATCTGGCGCAGCAGTTGGTCTGCACAGATCGCCAACACCGTGATCCAGGCCACGTAGGGCAGGATGGTGTCCATCGCCATGTAACGACGAACGAGGAAAATTCGATAGCCAAGGCCTTCGTTGGCGGCAATGGCTTCGGCTGCAATCAGGAACAGCCAGGCAGCACCCATCGACAAGCGCACAGCATCAATCAGTCGCGGCATCATCTGAGGCAATACCATGCGAGTCATCAGCTGCCAGCTGTTGGCGCCGAGGGTTTGGGCCTTGATCCATTGCTCTTCAGGCAGCTCCTGCACTCGTTGCTGCAGGTCGCGGATCAGGAAAGGGGTAATGCCGATGATAATCAGCACCACCTTGGACAGTTCACCAAGGCCAAACACGATAAACAGCACGGGCAGCATGGCCATCGGCGGCACCATGGCAATGGCTGTGGTGAAGGGGGAGAGCTTGGCGCGTACCAGCGGGAAACTGCCCTGGGCCAAACCGAACAGCAGTGCAATCAAAGCACTGATGCCGACGCCCATTGCCATGCGTTCAAGCGAGGCGAAGGTGTCGCCCCAGAAAATGATGTCACCGGTGCGGCGGCTTTCTTCGGTGGTTAACCGCAGAAGGGTTTCGCCCATGGTGGAAAAAGCCGGTAGCAGCTTGTCTTTGGGGTTTTCTTGCAGCCGCAGGTCGGATGCGACCAGATAAATCAATATCACGGCGATGAACGGCAAGGCGCCCAGAATCAGCGTTTGTAGCTTGGTGGGTTGCAGGTTGACCAGCTTGCGCATTGCGCATCTCCTGATGTCGGGTTTACGGTACGAAACAACGGGATGTTCCAAAAGAACGTCCGGCAAAATCTAACACCCGTTGTACAGTGGTGGTCAGATTCTGCAAGTCTCCCGGGCTTTTGTCCCGCCGTGTAACCCCCGCATCAGGCTTTGATCAAGATTTGACGTCAAAGCGAGAAGTGGCAAGGTCGGCTGCTCTCGGACCAGACGTAAACTATCTAACGATTGTTACCGGAACCCTAGCTGCCTATTCGATGAGATGTCGGTATCCCATTGCATCTTGCATACAAGATCGTATGCGATGAGTGTGCCAGTTTGGTTTTACCGGAAGGAATAGTGTGGTCAAGGCGCTGCCAGCGGTTTTGTGGAGGGTGTCCCATTTTCCGAAATTGAGAATTGCCCTCAACTGGGGCGTTGTTGATGTTTTTGTTCTTTTGTGGTGCAAATCTGGTCCGGAAATGCATCCTTCCCCGTTGTGCTTGGAATGGCGTGGCCAAAGGTGCGCTGCTTTGAGGCCTTTCTATGCATTGGAATCGGAGTTGATGGCCCCGAATTGTCTTTGCTGACCGTGAATACACTATTTCAGAGTGCTGGCTGATTGGCGGCACTTTTCTTGAATTGCAGCTTGTATACAAGTCTTGTTGGAATCTATGCCGTGAATGCTCTCTCCCGTTTTTCCCCTAACCCTGCTGTGGTGCTGTTGTTTGCCTCGATCTTGTGGGGCAGTGCCTGGATTCCCCTCAATGCCATTCAGTCAATGGGGTTGCAGCATAGCCAGCTGCTGCTGGTGGCGTATTGGGTTGGCTCGCTGCTGACGCTGTTGCTGGCTGTGCGGTCGTGGCAGCGTTGCTGTGAGGATGTGCTGGCCAATCGCAAGGAGTTTGTGGGGATCTTGCTGTTTGGTGGGGTGGCCAATGTCAGCTTTTCGATTGCCCTGATGGAGGGCAATGTGGTTCGGGTGATGGTGCTGTTTTACCTGTTACCTGTCTGGAGCACCTTGTTGGGCAAATGGTGGTTGCAGGAATCCATCAATCTGGTGAAAACCCTGATGATTGCGATGGCGCTGGTTGGGGTGGCCATGGTGGCGGGGCTGCGTCCTGATAACCTGGATGTGTTTATGGCAACACCGTGGGGGCTTGCCGATACACTTGGTCTGGTTGCCGGTTTTACCTACGCGGCGAACAACGTGCTGTTCCGTAAGACCGAGCAGGCCCAGCTGGTAGCCAAGGTGGGCGTTATGCTACTGGGCTCGGCGTTGTCACTGACCCTGGTGGTCGCGCTGGGATTGGGAGGCGAAGGCGGTGGTGCCCATGGTGCTGTTGCGGTGGCTCAGGACGTGGCTACGGCGGTGCCTGTATGGGCGTGGTTGGCCGCTGTTTTGTATGGCTGCACTTGGCTGATGTTGATGTCGTTTGGCTCTCAGTGGGGCGTCAGCAAGCTGCCTGCCAGTCGTTCGGCACTGATCATTATCATGGAGTTGGTGACGGCTGTGCTGTCGGCGGAACTGCTGGGTGAAAGTGCACTGGATATGGCCGGTTGGCTGGGGTGTGGTTTGATTCTGGCGGCCTCGATACTGGATGGTCGCAGTGAGACGCAACCGTCGCTGGCCACCTGATAGATATGGCCTGAGCTCTGTTGCAACGTAGCGGATCGAGTGGATGCAAAAAGCCCGGCACATGGCCGGGCTTTTGTTTGGCTATTTGAAACCAGAGGGCCTGGCGTTCGGGCAGACTTACAGTTTGCCTTCAGCAGCCATCTTCATGTACTTGTCGGTAAAGCGCAGCTGGATGTTATCCATGTCGCCGTTGACTTTACCGTTCGGGAAAGCAACGCCGATGAAGTCTGCGTCTGGAGCGCCGTCACCCAGCAGGCCGTGCTGGAAAGAGAACTCGGAAACGTACTTCATGGTGGCTGGCAGTTCTTTGCTGTTTACGAAGCTGGCGGCATCGGCAGGCTTGTAGAACATCTTGGTCGCAGCCAGCTGAGCGTCATAACCGGCCAAGTCGGTACCGGATGCTTCGGCCATCATGGCACGGGCTTCTTTACCAGCCTTGTCGTTCCTGGACATGATGCTCATGGTTTCGTACCAGGCACCTACCAGGGCTTTGGCGAATTTGGGATTGTTGGCCAGCACTTCGCTGTTGATCATGGTGGCGTCGATAATTTCGCCAGGAATCTTGCTGGAGTCAAACACCTTGTTGGCGTTTGGCATGGTCATGATTTCGCTTACCAATGGGTTCCAGGTAACCACGGCTTCTACGTCGTCGGTGCCGTAGGCAGCGACCATGTCGGCATCAGAGGTGTTGATAACAGATACGTCTTTTTCTGCCATGCCAACGCTGTCCAGACCACGGGCCAGCAGGTAGTGGGAAACAGACAGCTCAACCAGGTTAACCGGCTTGCCTTTCAGGTCGGCAATGGAGTTGCCTTCTTTCAGGATGATGGCGTCGTTACCGTTGGAGAAGTCGCCAACGATCAGGGCAGTGGTGTCTACGCCGCTGGCCGCAGGAATGGTCAGGGCATCCATGTTGGTCATCACGCAAGCGTCGAATTCGCCGGCGGTGTATTGGTTGATGGATTCAACATAGTCATTGATTTGTACAACTTCGATTTCGATGTCGTACTTGTCGGCCCACTTCTTGACGATGCCTGCCTTGTCGGCGTAATCCCACGGCATCCAGCCTACATAAATAGACCACGCAAGACGGAAGCTGTCCTGGGCATTGGCGTTGAATGGCAGCAGAGCGGCCAAGGTGACCAGACTGGCTAGCACCAGGCGATTCAGGCGTAACATGGTAGTTCCTCATTTTTGGTTATCGTTGCGGCAGAAGGTCTTCGGATGCAGCGAAAATCCATGCTGTTCCTGGGCCTCCCGGGCTTTTGTCCCGCCGTGTAACCTGACGCTAAGCGTCTGAGGTCGATCGCTCTCGGACCAGTCGCTTCAGTGTGTCGAAGCCGGAACCCTAGCCATCTATTTCCAAATTGTCAGGACGTCCTGTCCCGTATCCTGAGATCTCCTGCGACGCTTACATAAAGCAAGGTGCATACCACTATTGTGTAATTTACCAAAAGCCCGTCTTGAGTGCGTTGCCAAATCGCCAGTGTGAATTGGTTCACATTTGCATCTAAAATGAAATTTATAAATTGCACTTTAATGGTGCGGCTGTGGGGCTTGTGTTTTCTAATGGTGCAATTATGACTGTTTGAATTAACCGTTCACGCGTTAGAATAAATGCTGTACAGGGCTATTTTGGCGTTATTTGTCTATCTGTGTCCTAAAATGGTCTATCGCTTTTGGAATGGAGTGTTCAAAAAACAAACTTATGCACTATATTGGTGCGCAGGGGTTGGCTGAAAATCCCTGAAGTGAGTCCTCTTTCTGCCGTCAGCACGATCTATCCGATGCCCTACAGTTAAATAGGCGGTTAGAGAGACAGGCAGAAAGACGGTTACAGAGACTTTCTTAACAAGGACGCCAGATAACGGGTTGCCGGGCCTGAGCTGCCCTCAGCGGCTTCTACCAGATACAGGTCTTCGTAACGTGCACTGTCGTCTTTCATGGGCAGTGGCATCAGGGTGCCGTTGTCGAGGTCGGCCTGAATCCAGTTCATGGGCAGCCAGGCGTAGCCCAGACCACGACGCACAATGTTAAGGCTGGTGTTGGTATGGGATACCGTCCAGCGTTGGTGGGCGCCCAGCCAGCCAGAATCCCTGCGTTGCTTGCTGCCGTCCCGCATAACGATCTGGCGGTACTCCATCAGGTCTTCCAGTTTCAGATCCTGACGGGATTGCAGCGGGTGGTCGGGGCTGCTGACAGGGATAAACTGCTCGCGGTAAATCTGTTTGCCTTTCAGTCCGGCTGGCATGATTGGGGTCACCAGCAGGTCCAGCTCACCATTTTCGAGCATGTCGTTGCCGCCGTTCATAACAAATTCGGTCAGTTCTACCCGGGTGTTGGGAAACTGCTCTGAGAAGTCGGCCAGCAGACAGAACAGATGGTCGTAAGGGAAAATCATATCCAGCGCCAGATGGATCACAGGTTCAACGCCCTGGCGCAATACATCCGCGGCCTTATCGAGGTTTTCAGCCTGCTCCAACAGCTGGTTGGCCCGTTGCAGCATGACCTTGCCTTGTTCGGTGAGGACCGCCTTGCGACCCTCCACTTCCAGCAGGGTAATGCCCAGCTGTTCCTGCAGTTTGTGCACGCCATAACTGATGGTGGACTGGCTTTTGAATATTGCTTCGGCTGCCTGGGCATAACCGCCATGTTCAACAACTGCCTTGAACATGCGCCATTGTTCGAGTGTGGTTTTCATACGATCTCCGGAACGATGCCCAATCTTACCGAATTTATGCCGTGTTTTAAGCGATGAAGGTATACTTGGAGCTTCTGAAGAACTCTGCACGGTTTTGTTTGGGCAACACTGATGGCCAGCAGGCGCGCCCCAAAAGGGCAGCAGGGTAAAGTTGAATGCCTGGAATGGAGTGGGCTGTGGAACAAGGTCCGTCCGCAACAACGGAACCGGTTGAGTTCAAGCCGGTTAGAAATCCCGTCATCCGATATCTGTTGATGGCGGTTGGTTGGCTCTGTGTGGCGTTGGGAACCGCGGGCATTTTTCTGCCGGTATTGCCGACCACGCCATTCTTGCTGCTGGCGGCTGCCTGCTTTGTGCGCTGCTCGCCGAAATTCTACTATTGGCTGGTGGGACATCCGCGGTTGGGCAAATACCTGCTGTATTACCTCAATGGCAAGGGCATGCCATTCAAAGCCAAAATATACACGCTGCTGTTGATGTGGACGTCGTTAATGCTGACGGCGTTTGTGATTCTGGATTCTCCGGCCCCCAGGGTGGTATTCCCGCTGATTGGTTTGGGCGTCAGCATTTATATCCTGCGCTTGCCAACACTGAAGTTATCGGCCGATACGGCCAAGAGCTCGGATACTGAACTTTGACGAAATTCGTGCGTCTTTGGCGGGTTATTCTGGCCACAAGCAGGGCATAGTCGGTATTCTCTGCGGCGAATTTTTCGGGAGAAGTGTTGTGTCTTTGCTCAAGCGTCATCTGGACATTGTTGTATTTGCGCTATTGGTTGCGGTGTTTCTGTTGTGGCCGCAACTGGATTTGACAGTGAGTGGTTGGTTTTACGACCCTGCGACTGCTGCATGGCCGCTGAAAGACCAGCCGGTCGTGGTGGCCATTTACGGTATCTTTCGCTACATCCCCTATCTGTTGGTGCCGATGCTGCTTGCGGCAACGGTCCTGTCTTATCTGAAACATGGCTTGCCTGCGACGCAGCGCAAGGTGTGGCTATTTTTGTTGATCAGCCTGCTGGCTGGCCCCGGTATTCTGGTGCATTCTGTGTTCAAGGAAGGATTTGAACGGCCACGCCCACGGCAGGTGCAGGAGTTTGGCGGCAGCAGTGGTTTTACGCCGGCGTTTGTTGTGTCGGATTCGTGCCAGCGTAGCTGTAAATCGTTTGTCAGTGGTCACTCTGCGATGGGCTTCTGGCTGATGGCGCTGGCCTGGTGGACTCGCCGAAAGGCCTGGTTCTGGGCGGGTCTTGGGTTGGGGGTGGTGGTCAGTGCTGGTCGTATCGTCCAGGGGGGGCATTTCCTCAGTGATACGATTTTTGCCGGGTTTGTCTGTTATTTCGTTTATCGATTATTGAGCTGGTGGCTGTTGGGGCATAGCCGGATAACACCTTGCTCAGATAAATGAGGGTCCGCAGCGGATAGCTGTCTCAGGCTCCGCTACGGCCTCTGGCTTTCAGAACCGTCAGTCTACGGTCGCCAGCTGGCGATTCTTTTCGATGGTGGCAGTACCAATGCCGCGTACCTGAGCCAGCTCTTCAAGGTTTGCGAAAGGCCCATGTTCCTCTCGGTGGCGCACAATGGCTTCGGCTTTTGACGCGCCAACCCCTTTCAGTAATGTCAGTTCTGCCGCCGAAGCGGTGTTCAGGTTAACCCGCGCAGTATTGCTGGTGGTGGTGATGGTCTTGTAGGCGTCATCGCTGCTGTTGGCAGAGGCCTTGTAGGTCATGCTGGTGGTGGTGATTTGGGGAGTGTTGACCGACGCTGATTCAGGGGCTTGATCGGTTTCAGCTGAGGCGACGCTACAAACGGCCATCAGGCTGGCCAGGGCGCTGCACTTGATCCAATTATTGATCGTTTTCATCTTAACTTCTCCTTGTAAAGGCTCGTGTCTACGAGGGCTGACGTCAATGTCGTGCCTTAAATCTAGCAGCTCCAGAGATAGCAAACATCCCTCGCGAGAACCAGATTTCAATTTTATTTTTGGTACTCCAGTATGAGTTTTTGAGAGTCCTTGAACAAAAAACGGCCACTGGGGAATCCCAGTGGCCGTTTTTTGTTTTTTGCGATACTCAGTCGTCCGCGTTAGCAGACGCTTTTGTGGACTTTTTGGCCGACGCTTTTTTCGCTGCCGTTTTTTTAGGAGCGGCTTTCTTCTTCTGCTCAATCACCCACTTGCCGTCGGTGAACCAGGCTGACCAGCCGGTGGCCTTGCCTTCAACTTCCGACATCACGTACTGCTCTTTGGATTTACGGCTGTAGCGAATTACCGACGGGTTGCCGTCGTCATCCGCCCGTGGTGCATCCAGCAGGAAGTGATATTTGTCGGGCAGTTCCGCCTGATGGGCAATCAGTTCAGCAACCAGTGGCGGACGGGTCTCGCGGTTTTTCGGGAACTGGCTGGCGGCCAGGAACAAACCGGATGCACCATCACGCAGTACGTAGGTGTCGTCCACTTTTTGGCATTGCAGCTCCGGACAGGCAATCGGGTCCATCTTTGGTGGCGCTGCTTCACCGCTTTTCAGCAGCTTGCGAGTGTTTTTACATTCGCTGTTGGTGCAGCCGAAGTACTTGCCGAAGCGGCCGGACTTGAGCTGCATCTCGCTGCCACACTTGTCGCATTCCAGCGTTGGGCCATCGTAGCCTTTCAGCTTGAATTGACCGGCCTCCACTTCAAAGCCATCACAATCCGGGTTGTTGCCACAGATGTGTACCTTGCGGGTTTCATCAAGCAGGTAGCTTTCCATTGCCGCGTCACATTTCACGCAGCGACGCTTTTCCATCAGACGGCGGCTTTCCGCTTCTTCGTCTTCATCGGCGGAAATGGCTTCGTCACCTGGCACCAGATTGAGGGTTTGGGTACAGCGTTCCTTGGGTGGCAAAGAGTAACCGGAGCAGCCCAGGAATACGCCAGTAGAACCGGTACGAATCTGCATATGACGGCCACAGTTCGGGCACTCAATGTCGGTGTCGACCGGGTCGTTCGGGCGCATGTTTTCGCCAGCATCGTCCAGCTTGTGCTGGAAGTCGCTGTAGAAATTATCGAGCACGTCGATCCACTGGAATTCGCCCTCGGCAATATGGTCGAGTTTCTCTTCCATATTGGCGGTGAAGCTGAAGTCCATCAGATCGTTGAAGTTTTCTACCAGGCGGCTGGTAACGATATCGCCCATTTTCTCGGCGTAGAAGCGACGGCCTTTGAGGCTGACGTAACCCCGTTCCTGAATGGTCGAAATAATCGATGCATAGGTAGAAGGTCGGCCAATCCCTTTCTTTTCCAGCTCTTTAACCAGTGCCGCTTCCGAGAAGCGCGGGGCAGGCTTGGTGAAATGCTGTTTTGGCTCCAGCTCAACCAGATTCAGTGTGTCGCCTTCGGCTACATCTGGCAGCAATACGTCTTCATCCTTGCCCGCGGAGGACAGCACACGCAGGTGGCCGTCAAAGCGAATCACTCGGCCGCGGGTCTTCATTTCGAAGTCGCCGGCAGCGGTGGTGATGGAGGTGCTGGTGAACTTGGCATCGGCAGTCTGACAGGCCACGAAACGACGCCAGATCAGGTCGTACAGGCGCTGGGCATCCGGTTCCATGCTGGACAGGTCGGCGGCACGCAACTTTACATCGGATGGGCGGATCGCTTCGTGCGCTTCCTGAGCACCTTCCTTGCTGCTGTACAGACGCGGGTTGTCTGGCAGGTACTCTTCGCCGAGTTTGGTGCTGATGTAACCACGCACACTTTCAATGGCGTCCTGACTCAGGTTGGTGGAGTCGGTACGCATGTAGGTGATGTAACCGGCTTCGTACAGGCGCTGGGCCAGGGTCATGGTCTTCTTCACGCTGAAGCCCATGCGGGTACTGGCCGCTTGCTGCAGCGTCGAGGTAATGAATGGCGCGGCTGGCTTGGAGCTGGTTGGACGGTCTTCGCGTTTGCTGACGGCAAACGGCAAGGACTTCAGCTCAGCCATCAACTGAGTGGTATCCGCTTCGTTGGTGGGGCGGAATTCCTTACCCTGATATTTGGTCACCTGTGCACGCAAGGCTTCGCCGCCAGCGGTGCTCAGGTTGGCAAAAGCTTCCCAGTATTCTTCCGGAATAAAGGCACGAATTTCGCGCTCACGCTCAACGATCAGGCGCACGGCAACGGACTGAACCCGGCCGGCTGACAGACCGCGGGCAATTTTGCTCCACAGCAGTGGTGACACCATAAAGCCAACAACGCGGTCGAGGAAGCGACGAGCCTGCTGGGCATTTACCCGGTTCATGTTGAGGTCGGAAGGCTCTTCAAAGGCTTTTTGAATCGCTTTCTTGGTGATCTCGTTGAAGACTACTCGACGGTAGTTTTTGTCTTCGCCGCCAATGATCTCACGAAGGTGCCAGGCGATTGCTTCCCCTTCGCGGTCCAAATCCGTTGCGAGATAGATGGTGTCGGCATCTTTCGCCAGACGCTTGAGTTCATCGACCACCTTTTCCTTGCCGGGCAGCACCTGATAGTTGGCTTTCCAGCCGTGCTCCGGGTCTACGCCCATGCGGTTGATCAGTTGTTCCTTGGCCTTGCGGGCCTTGTAAACAACCTTTTCTTCCGGCGACATCTTGCGGGTCAAGGCAGCCTGTTTTGCACGTTCCTTGGGGTCAGAGGTTGAACCTGAGCCAGAGGTGGGCAGATCACGGACGTGACCTACGCTGGACTTCACCACATAGTCCTTACCCAAGTACTTGTTGATGGTTTTCGCCTTGGCAGGCGACTCCACAATCACCAGCGATTTGCCCATATTTCTCCGAGCTACCTTATCTCTAATCAAATGCTACAGGGGACATCTATTTAATCCTGCACGGCTCTGCGCGAGTGTTGCCGTTGTTCAGTGCAAGGCGACGAATGCAGTGGAATGACGTGTCCTTTCCAAGTTCGTCAACGCTGCACTGGGCGGCGGTAACCCGCGCCCTGCGAGGGCTGCCGGATGATCTCGACTCTGTGTCGCCGACTTTTGACTTGACCCGTCAGGCCTGCAAGTCGGCTTCGTGATTCGAAACCATCCGGCAGCCCAGAGACTGCACCGGATTAAATAGATGTCCCCTATACAACGGTTATATCGCGTCATTTATAGGGGCAGCATAGGGGTTGGTCAAGCCTGATGCGAGTTTCTTCTTGACTTCATCGGGCTATTTGTTCTCGGAAATCGTCAATTTCGGGGCGGTTTGATTGCCCATTTGTGGGGCATATCCAGGACATGAACAGGGGCTGACAGGCATGATCCAGCGGCAAGATAACCTGTGCTGAACGCCGTCGTGGCGGGTTTTGGAATGTTCACATCGGGAACCGTATCAAAACAGCTTCGATAGCAGCTTCTATATATGTTGCTAGACTTTTCAGAAGCGGAAATTGCTGTCGCAGAATATTGTGGTAAATCACGGGAGATTCGTTTGCCATGTCAGCCATCGCTTTGGTTATTGCTATCGCCTTGCCCATCGCCTCGATCATGGCGGGTATGGTGTACTACGGCCGTAATCAGCAGAAAAAACAGTCTCAGCGCATCCAGACCCGTTTGATCATCAACAAGACTGCCGAGCTAAGAGAAGCGGTGGAGCTGCTGCTGAACATTGATCAGGGACGCGAGATCCCACCGCTGATCATTGATCGTGTAGAGGAGCTTATTCAAAAAGCCCACGAAATTTGGCCGGGTCCGAAGGAAAAGGATGAAGAAGATCCCTTCCCGGAGATCGATTTTGACGAGTTGCGCCAGCGAGTGGATGCCGAAGACCGTGAGGTCCGCGAACTGTTCAACAGCGACCGCGAGATCAACTACGCCAAGCGGCAGGTTGCCGTTGTGATGCAATCCCTGACCAGCATGGTGAAGCGTCGGGTAATAACCAAAGGCAATCTGGACGAGTATCGCCGCTACCTCAAGCTGTTGATGTTGAAACGTGAAGTCGAAACCTTCAGTCATCAGGGCGATCTGGCGGCCGACGGCGGCGATGTGATGAGCGCGGGTAATTATTACAAGGCGGCGCGCAAGATGCTGATTGAATCGGATCTGACCTTCCCGGAGAAAAATGACAAAATCCGTGAATTGGCCCAGCGTAACACCGCGCTGTTCAATGGCGGCGTTGCCAAACAAGACAAGCTGTCGCAGGCCATGGAAAGTGAAACTCCGGAAGAAGACCCACATGGCATCCCCAACGGCGACGAAGACGCCAAGCGCAAGTACTGACCCCGAATCTGTCGCAAATGAGCTGCTGGCACTTTGTACGTCGGCGGTGATTGAATCCCATCAGCTGCCTGCTGAACTTGTGAATGCGCTTCTTGATCGTGAGCATGCGGCGCAGCCGTTTCGTGAGAGTATGGCGCAGCCGTTTCGTGTGGATGTGCTCAGGCTTGATCAGATTCACCCGGTTTTGCAGGGCAACAAGATTTTCAAGTTGCTGGATCATATTCCCCGTTGGCAGCAATCCAGCCGCACTGGCTGGGTCACGCCGGGTGGCTGCTGGTCGAATCATTTACATGCCTGCGCCTGGCTGGCACGGCGGCTGGGAGTTCCGGTTACCGGTTTGGTGCGGGGCTATGAGCACCTGCCACTCACCCCCATGCTGGAAGATTGCAAGCGATGGGGAATGACGTTGGTGTTTCTGGATAAACAATCGTATCGGCAGCGTTACGACGCCGAATTTCAGCAGCGCTGGCGCGATCACTGTGATGGCTATTTTATTGGCGAAGGCGGTGCTTTGGCGGTTAACGCAGAACCCGCTGTTAGTCAGCCGGGCACAGCCGCTTTTCAGTGGCTAGGCCAGCAGTGCCAGGGGTATGAGTCTGTCTGGATGGCTGCTGGCAGTGGCACAACCGCTGGACAGCTGATGCCGTATTTGCCGAGTGACTGCGCCCTGCATGTATTGAACACGGTGCAGGATAACGGGCAGCTGGCTGAACACCTGCAGAACCGCTGGATACATCTTAGGCACAAGCAAAACTGGCACTTGCATGCGTCGCAACAAGGTGGTTTTGGCAAGGCTCGAAAGCAGGCCAAACCCTTGCTGGAAAGGCTAGGCTCGCTGGGGCTGGTACTGGACCCTATTTACGGCCTGCCCTTGCTTAAGGCATTACTGCTACACCACTGTCAGGCGTCAGCACGAAAAGGGCTTGCGCAGGCTCGACCGCCTTTATTGATCCATGGCGGTGGCCTGCAAGGACGCCGCGGGGTGGGGCTGGCATGGCGCAGCCCTGATTAGAAGTGGCTGAATGGCTGTTATTTAGCCGCTATTTGGGGAATGCCTGCGGCCATTGGTCGCTGACCACCATGGCCCGCTCAACCTCAGCCCAACCGAATTCAGTACGTTCGACCCGAGCAATGCTCAACGGTACCTTGAGCCAGTCGAAATGACGCACCACCAGGCTGACCAGTTCATCTGCACTGGCCTTTACCGGCGATAACGCCGGAGACAGCCACTGGTCCTTGGCCAGAATGATCCAGTCGCCTCGGCTGACCTGATCGGCCAGTTGATGGGCGTGGCACCACCATCCGCGCCAATGATGCGGGTTAACCTCCAGCGGCAGTGCTGCCTTGATGTTGGTATCTACCGGGTGAAACAGACAGCCACGCATCAGCGCTTCGGAGCGTAAGGCATCCGTGTTTGAAAAGCCGAGGCCAGCCATCGCCGTGTGGGCCGCTTCGGTATGGGCCAGTGGCAGTTGGTGATCACGGGTGTGAGCAATTTTATTGGCCAGCAAATCCCGCCGGTTAGGGCCGATCCATTCATCGTTGTGACCAAGATAGAACTTCATCGCCAGTTCCAGGTGCAACGGCTGCTGGGGCAGTTTCAACAGCAGATCCAGTTCACCTAGCGTGCGTTCGGTAGAGGCGATTTGCAGATTGGCGGCAAGCGCAATGTGTTGCTCTTGCAGCCAGCTTTGCCACAGCTGTTCGAACACCAGTCCGAGACGGGAGTGGGGGCTTTCGGCGGGGAGCTGCCAGTGTTGCCAGGGGCCAGCCTGAAGCAACAGTTCGTCCAACCAGAGCGGCTGTGCCGGCGACCATGAGGTGTCCAGCAGTGCAGGTGAGCTGACAGCCCACACCAGATCACGCAATGACTTCTCTGGCAGTTTGAAGAAGGTTTCCTGCAAGGTGTCCATGAGTTTGGTCACAAGCCTTTTGTTGGGCGCTGTGTTATAAATCGCCCCATTAATAAAGAGTGCTGCCAGAGTGACAACTGAAGCGGCACCGTGCAAGCATCCGTGCAAAGCGCCATAGACAACGATGACTGGGTAAGGTGATGGAAGAGTTTCGCAATATCGGCATTATTGGACGACTGAACAGCAACAAGGTAGTGGAAACGGTCAAACGCCTGTCCCGTTTCCTGACCGACGAGGGCTACTACGTCATCCTCGATGAGCGTATTGCTGAAGTCATACCAGGCCACAACATGCAGATCAGCAAGGTGAACCTTCTGGGTGAAATTTGCGATCTGGTGATTGTGGTTGGTGGTGATGGCAGTTTGTTGGGGGCCGCTCGGGCCCTGGCCAAGTATCATATTCCGGTACTGGGCATTAACCGTGGCCGACTGGGCTTCCTGACCGACATCAGCCCGGACGACAATATGTGCGACGAGGTCATGGCGGTATTGCAAGGCGAATACACCAGCGAAATGCGTTTCCTGCTGGACGCCGAAATCAAACGCGATGGTAACCCGATTGGTTCTGCCGCGGCGTTGAACGACGTCGTGCTGCACCCGGGTAAGTCGGCTCGTATGATTGGCTTCGACCTTTATATCGAAGGCCAATATGTCTACAACCTGCGCGCTGATGGCCTGATTGTATCGACCCCGACGGGCTCGACCGCTTACTCACTGTCTGGCGGCGGTCCGATCATGCATCCAAAGCTGGATGCCCTGGTGTTGGTGCCGATGTTCCCGCATACCTTGTCCAGCCGCCCGATCGTGGTGGATGGCAAAAGCGAGATCAAGATCCATATTGATGGTGATCTCGATATTTACCCGACCGTCAGTTGTGATGGCCAGACCCACATACCTTGTGCACCGGGCGACGTTATGACCATTCGGAAGAAGGCGCACAAGCTGAAGCTGATCCATCCAAAGAGCCATAACTTCTACGAAATCTGTCGTACCAAGTTGGGCTGGAGCAGCAATCTCGGAGACTGATTATGCATCAGGGATATGACCTGATCGGGGATATCCACGGCTGCGGTCAAACATTGATCCTGCTGTTGGAACAGATGGGGTACCGCAAAGAGCACGGCGTGTACCGTCATCCGCACCGAAAGGTAGTGTACGTTGGCGACGTCGTTGATCGCGGGCCTAACATCCGTCTGGCTTGTGACGTGGTACGTGACATGGTGGAAGCGGGCGAAGCAGAGATGATCATGGGCAACCATGAGTACAACCTGATTACCTACTGCACCAAAGCCCCAGCGGGCATGCGTCAGCCGTATCTGCGTGAGCATACTCGCCGCAATACCCGCATTGTTGAAGCCACACTGGAGCAATACGCCAATCACCCGCACGAGCTGAATGAGATGCTCGACTGGTTTCTTGAGCGTCCGTTGTTCCTGGAGCATGACCACTTTCGGGTGATCCATGCGGCCTGGGATCAGCAGATGGTCGATGAATACATTGCCCGTTACGGTGGCAACCAGCTCGACCGTGATCTGTTGTTGGAGTCGGTTGATACCAGCACCTTCCTGTATCGCTTCCTCGATCGATCCCTGCGTGGCACCTCGCTGAAATTGCCGGAAGGCCGTTCGATGACGGCCAAAGACGGTTTTGTGAGGCAGTTTTTCCGCACCCGTTTCTGGGAAAGTGATCCGCAACGCTACAGCGATGTGATATTCCAGCCGGACCCGCTGCCACCCGATCTGCACCATTCGTTACTGTCTGATGCAGAAAAAGAGCAACTTCTTTTCTACGGGCCGGAAGAAAAACCGCTGTTTTTTGGTCACTATTGGATGGCGGGTATTCCTGCGCCAATCAAACCGAACCTGGCTTGTCTGGATTACAGTGCCGTCAAGTACGGTCGTTTGGTGGCTTATCGCATGGATACCGAACAACATCTGCAACCCAGCAAGTTCACCTGGGTTCGAGTCGAACAGAAAGAGCGTTAATGCAACCACTGCTGGTTTTGGTCGCGCCTCCAGACATCAACCTGGCGCCGCTGACCCAACATTTATGGGCCAATCGTATTGCCCATCGGGTGATCGCTGCCGATGGGCAGCAGCACCTGTATCTGGCGAATCCTGACGATGCCGAGCAGGTGCGAGTCTGGTTGGAACAGTGGCGCAATGGCGAGCTGGGCCAACCGGCTCAAACCGCCCATGGCCCTTCCGTTGTCACCCGCTTTGTTCTCGGGCTGACACACATTCCCCTGACGCTGCTGGTGTCGTTGCTGATCGTAGGTGTTTTTGGCGCCATGAGTGTCAGCGACTTCTGGTATGACTGGGCACGTCCGGGCATGGACTGGTGGCCGCAAGACAAATTCAATCCAGCCGCCTATTGGCACATTGGCCTGCTCGATTGGCTCAAACCAACGCTGCTGCATTTCTCGCTGATGCACCTGGTCTTCAACACCATGTGGTGGTGGATTCTGGGGCGTAGCGTTGAAAAACAGGACGGCAGCCTCAAACTACTGGCGCTGGCTCTGATCACCGCACTGGCTGGCAATATGGCCCAGTGGTGGGCGGCGGGGCCGGGCTTTGGTGGTATGTCCGGTGTTACCTATGGCTTGATGGGCTGGGTTGGCTGGCGGCAGTTTCAGCGCCATATTCCGTACCCGATTCCTAAAATGTTACTGCCCTTTATGGTTGGCTGGCTGCTGCTGACGATGTTCGGCGAGAGTTTGGTGCCGGGCCTGACGGGCATTGCCAACGCTGCGCATTTGGGCGGTTTGGTCACCGGGATGCTGTTGGCTGCGGTATGGCCGCTAACCGCCGGTGATCAGGCTTTGATCGAAGCGCTGCGGCAGGTGACTCGACAAAGTGGCCAACAAGGCGGTCAGAACAGCACTGAAAATTCTGGTAGCCGTGCCAGCAAGAATACAACAGGGGATGACGAAGAAGCGTCCCGCGACAACAGACAAGACCGAGGTGAATGATGACACTCGAAGACCTGATCCAATCACTGACCCCAGAGGTCTATGAAAATCTCAAAAACGCGGTGGCACTGGGCAAGTGGCCCAATGGTGTGGCACTGAAAGACGGTCAGCGTGAACTGTGTCTGGAAGCCATCCTGCACTATGAAGTGACCCACGACGTACCGATGGAACAGCGCGTTGGTTTTGTCGCCGGTGCCTGCTCCAGTGGCAACGTCGACAAGATCGGCCGTGATGACGACGACGTTCAGCCGCTGACCATCCAGTAATGCTGACGACCGAGAAACAACCGCTGGCGGCCGGTGCTGTCAGCAAGATGCGGGTACGTGCAACGGACGACGGTCAGGTTAGCTACCAGCTGCAATTGGGTGATCAGACCGTTGCCATGAACGATTTGCTGGGCCAGTCGATCCATCTGCACTGGCACGGTGAGATTCACTGCAACAGCTGCGGTCGCAAAACCAAAAAGAGTTTTGGTCAGGGCCATTGTTACCCTTGCTTCAGCAAGCTGGCGCAGTGCGACCCGTGCATGATGAGTCCGGAAAAGTGCCATTTTCATCTGGGCACCTGTCGTGAGCCGGAATGGGCCGAGAGTGTGTGTTTTCAGTCCCACTATGTGTATCTGGCCAACTCATCCGGCCTGAAGGTCGGAATCACCCGGGCCACCCAGCTGCCAACCCGCTGGATTGATCAGGGGGCGATACAAGGCATGGCCATTGCGAAGGTAAAAAGCCGTCGTATTGCCGGGCTGGTGGAAGACCTGCTGCGCGGCAGCGTTGCCGATAAAACCAATTGGCGCACCATGCTCAAGGGCACCACTGACATCATCGACCTGAACGCTCAGCGGGATGCTTTGTTCGAGCAATATCAGCAGGAACTGAGTGCTATTTCAGAGCAGTTCGATGACGATAGCGGACCAGCGATTGAACCCTTGATCGCGACCAATTCGCTGTCGCAAACTTTTCATTACCCTGTGCTGGAATACCCGACCAAGATTTCCAGCCATAATCTGGATAAAAATCCGGACGTGCAGGGACGTCTGATGGGCATCAAAGGTCAGTATCTGATGCTCGATACCGGCGTTATCAACCTGCGTAAATACACCAGCTATCGGGTCTCCCTGTTTGGGGACAATGGATAATACCCGAACATCAAGCTGCCCGGTGGTTGATGAGTTTTACCCGGGCAGGCTCGATCAGCAGGCTAACAGTTATAAGGAAACCTCCCATGCGTGATGCTCAACCGCAAACCATCCACCTGACGGATTACCAGCAGCCCGGCTACTGGATCAACACCACCGAGCTGACGTTTGAGCTGCAAGACGACGCGACTCTGGTGACGTCGGTACTGGCACTTGAAGCCAACAGTGCCGTCGACAGCCAGGGCGAACTGACCCTGCACGGTCAGGAACTGGAATTGGTTGCTGTCGAGCTGGACGGTCAGGCGTTGGACGCCAGCCGTTACAGCACCAGCGACGAATCCCTTACCATCAGCGGGCTGGCCGATCAGCACACGCTGTCGATTGTGACCCGCATTCAGCCCGACAAGAACACCGCGCTGGAAGGTCTGTACCGTTCCGGCGGTATGTACTGCACCCAATGTGAAGCCGAAGGCTTCCGTCGTATTACCTACTATCTGGACCGTCCGGATGTGATGTCGGTATTCACCACCCACATCATTGCCGATGGCAGTCGTTACCCGGTGATGCTGTCGAACGGCAACTGCGTTGCTGACGAAACGTTGGCAGACGGTCGTCGCAAGGTCACCTGGAGTGATCCGCACCGCAAGCCGGCGTATTTGTTCGCACTGGTGGCTGGCGACCTGCTTAGTAAGGAAGACAGCTTTACGACCATGAGCGGTCGTGAAGTGAAGCTGCAGATTTTTGTTGAGCCGCAGAACATCGACAAAACCGACTACGCACTGGATGCCCTCAAGCGTTCCATGCGTTGGGATGAAGAAACCTACGGCCGTGAGTACGACCTCGATATCTTCATGATTGTGGCTGTAGATGACTTCAACATGGGGGCGATGGAGAACAAGGGTCTTAACATCTTCAACTCCTCTTGCGTGCTGGCTAACCCGGCAACGGCGACCGACGCGGCGTATCAACGTATTGAAGCCATTGTGGCCCATGAGTACTTCCACAACTGGTCCGGCAACCGTGTGACCTGTCGCGACTGGTTCCAGCTGAGCCTGAAAGAAGGTTTCACGGTATTCCGTGACGCCAGCTTCTCGGCCGATATGAACTCGGCGACGGTCAAGCGCATTGAAGATGCCCGTTTGTTGCGTACGGTTCAGTTTGCTGAAGATGGCGGCCCGATGGCGCACCCGGTACAGCCGGACTCGTTCATCGAAATCTCCAACTTTTATACCGTTACCATTTACGAAAAAGGCGCAGAGGTTGTGGGCATGATCCACAAGATCCTCGGTGCCGACGGTTTCCGCAAAGGCTCGGATTTGTACTTCGAGCGCCACGATGGCCAGGCCGTGACCATCTACGATTTTGTTGCTGCGATGGAAGACGCCAATGGCGTTGATCTGAGCCAGTTCAAGCTTTGGTACAAGCAAGCCGGTACGCCAATTGTGACGGCTGCTGCTGAATACCGCGAAGACGAGCAAGCGCTGTATCTGACCCTGCATCAGCAGTGCCCGGACACACCGGGACAGAGCGGCAAAAAGCCAATGTGGATTCCGGTGCAGCTGGGCCTTATCGATTCCGAAGGCAATGACATGGCGGTGAACGTCAGCCCAGCGCAGAACCCGCAGGGTCTGGATACCTGGACTAACGCCAGTCAGGTTCTGCACTTCACCGAAGAAGAGCAAACCTTTGTGTTCTCTGGCCTGAAAGAGCAGCCAGTACTGTCGCTGTTCCGTGATTTCTCGGCGCCGGTGAAAGTGCGCTTCATTCAGCCGGAAGAAGAATTGCTGTTCCGTCTGCAAACCGACTCCGACGGCTTCAACCGCTGGGATGCCGGTCAGCAACTGATGCTGGGCTGGATTCAGCAGGCTCAGGAAGGTGAATTCGAGCTGCCGGAAACCGCCCGTCAGGTACTGGCAGAGCTGTTGGCGGATGAATCCCTCGATCCGGCCATGGTGAGCTACTTGCTGACCTTGCCATCCGAGGCCTATGTTGCCGAATTCAGCGACCAGGTTGATCCTCACGCGATTCATTTGGGTCGCAAGCGCGTTCGTCTGGCCGTTGCCATGGCCTTGAACGAAGAATTTGCTGCTTGCTACCAGCGTCTGGAATCCGATGCGGAATACCAGCCAGAGCCTGAACAGATGGCCGCTCGAGCGTTGAAAAACCTCGCCCTGAGCTACTGGAGTCTGGCATCCGATGCAGGCGTCAAAAAAGCCGTTAGCCAGTTTGGTAAAACCGACAACATGACCGACCAGATGGCGGCCATGGTTGCGCTGGTAAACAGCGGTGACGACGAACTGGCACCGAAAACCCTCGATGCTTTCTACGAACAGTGGAAGCAAGACCCGCTGGTGGTTAACCAGTGGTTGTCGGTGCAGTGTGGTTCTTCCGAAATCGGCACCATTGAACGCGTGAAGCAATTGATGGAGCACGAAGCCTTCGACTGGCGCAACCCGAACAAGATCCGCTCTGTGCTGGGTGCTTTTGCCAATCAGGCGTTGTGCCACTTCCACGCCGAAGACGGTTCTGGTTATGCCTTGTTGGCCGATGCCATCATTCGTTTGAACGCATCCAACCCACAGATTGCTTCCCGCCTGATCACACCACTGACCAAGTGGGGACGTCTGGTGCCGCAACTGTCTGAGAAGATGAAAGCCGAGCTGCAACGCATTGCTGACGAGCCAAATCTGTCCCGGGATGTGTACGAAGTCGTTAACAAATCCCTGGCCTGATGGTTGGGGAAAAGCTGGTCAATGCATTGACCATGCAGGCTAAACCGCAGGCTCCTGGGCCTGCGACCTGCCAAAACAGCCGCCGAAGCTTTACGCTTCTGGCGGCTGTTTTGTTTCAACGATGCTGGCGTTGCATTGCGTCCGGTAAGGCTCTAAGGGTGCTATTACAGGCTGGCATGCTGTTGCCGATTCATACTCAAGCCGCAGGGCTGTCTGATCAGGCGTTGTCCGAACGCCTGAATGCGGCAGCGGCGCTGGGGTCATCGCTGACGCCTTTCGGTGCTGAAAGGGCAGGCGCGGAAACAACAGGAGCCAATAGTGCAGACTGGCAGCAACTGCCGCCGTGGCGCGGCGGCTTGTCGTTTCCGCCAGCAGACTTCAATGGCCATTTGATCAATCCGTATCGGGCCGAAGCACCACTAGCCTTGCTGACCGCCAGCAGCCCGGAATCGCAGCTGCAATGGCTCGGCACCGGACTGCGTTTGTGGTTGCAGTACCATCCTGAGCAAACCATTCGTGTATACGCCTCTCACCGCACGGCGACAGCGCCGTTTCGCATTCTGGATCAGGCCTACCGCAATCGTGTGCGGCTGGAGCCGTCGCCTCAGGGCGGCTTTTTGTATGGTCACGGCGCCATACCTTATCCGCAGCCCGAGCGCGGTGAGCAAATTATCTGGAATCACCTGCTGGCATGGCGTGGCACACAAGATGACTATGGCCTGCTGGAGCGCCAGCGCCAAAATGGCGAAGCCTCGGTGCCCTGGTTATGGCAGGTATCCGAACAGTGGCCCTGGCAGCAAGACGTTGAGCACTGTGGCCATGCCTGCGAAGGCGAGCAGGGGCACTACAGCGCCCGGCTGCAATCCCTGATGCAGCGCCAGTGGCAGCTGGTGCAGCCACAGCAGGGTGCGCCTCTGATATGGAAGCAACAGCTCTATATGCAAGCGGGGCGGCCGATTCTGGATGCCTCAATCGCCGGCTCCTGGCCTGTCAGTGACCAGACCCGGATGCTTGGCAGTGCCGAGGTTGGTCTTTACAGCGAACTGCCGCGTGATTACCTGTGGTCGTTGTTGGGCAAACGAATGCTGCTGGTACCGTACAACCAGTACCCGTCACAAGACGTCGTTGAGACCATGCAAGGCGGCGAAGGTGTGATGGATTGGCAGCAGCTGCGTTTCGAGCTGCATCGGGTTTGGGTGGTTGATGGCGTGCTTCGCAAGAATGCCGATAACCAATACCGTAAGCGGGTCTATTATGTGGATGAGGACAGCTGGCAAATTGTGATGGCCGATCTGTACGGCCACGATGGCAGCTTGCAGCGAGTGGGGTTGCAGTTTCTCTACAGCGACTATCGTATTCCTGCGATGCGAACGGCACTACAGGGCATTCTGAACGTGCGCAATGACGATGCCAGTTGGTTGCTGAGAACCAGCTGGTAGTTTGCTGGAACAGAGCCATTTACGATGGTTTGGTAACAAAAACTCGCATTGAATCAAACGTATGTATTAAATTTGGTTCCGAGCCGGATCAGGTCCGTTGTGTTGGCAAAATCGGGGCAACGTGAGACTATAGCCAACTTTCAGGATATAGACCTGTTCCATTAACTCATAAAAGTCCGGGCTTTGCTGGTCGTCTTATGACCGCGCCTGAGGCAGACAATAATAACGGAGTTCTTGATGACTTTAATCAGGGCACTGCTGATCGGCACCCTGACCTGCGCTTTGCCGGGTCTGGCGTTGGCGCAATGGTCAGATCCGCTGGAAACCCCGGCAATGACATCCACCAAAGCCCATCAGGCCTTACTGCTGGATGTTGCCCACGCAGGCAAACAGCGGTTGGTGGCGGTTGGCGCGTTCGGCAATATCGTCTGGTCGGACGACCAGGGCGCCAGCTGGCAGCAAGCCAGTGTTCCCGTCAGTGTGACACTCACTTCAGTAGATTTTGCCGACGAGCGCCATGGTTGGGCCACCGGCCACGATGGCGTGATTCTGGCCAGTGTTGATGGCGGCCAAAACTGGACGCTGCAACTTGATGGTCATCAGGCCAACAAGGCCATGATTACTGCATCCGAGCACTTTCTGGCGGCCGCCGAAAATACGCTGGCGCTGGCAGAGGACAGCGGCGATGACATTGCCATCGAAGACGCCGAAATCGCTGTCGAAGACGCGACCTTTGCTCTGGAAGACGCCGAGTACGACTATGACATCGGCTCGACCAAACCTTTCCTCGATACCCTGTTTCTGAGCGCAGACCACGGTTATGCCGTTGGCGCTTACGGCATGGCCTTTGAAACCACCGACGGTGGCAAAAGCTGGCGTCAGTTCACCTCCCGTCTGCCCTTGGCACAACGTCCGCATCTGAACGACATTGAGCAAGGTGCCTACGGTCGACTGTTTATTGTGGGTGAAATGGGCCTGCTGCTGACCTCTGATGATCAGGGTAAAAGCTGGCAACGGTTGGAAAGCCCTTATGAAGGTTCGCTGTTTGCAATTATTGGCAACGCCAACGAACTGACGCTGATGGGGCTGCGTGGTCATGTGTACCGCTCCGAAGACGCTGGCCAGAACTGGCAAGAGTTGAGCATCGACAATGAAAATACCCTGATTGGTGCCACTGTCAGCAACGCGGGCGAGATTGCACTGGTTGGCAACGGCGGAACCCTGGTGCTGTTGCCTGCGGGTGATGCCGCGACGGCGCAGGTCGAGACAGTCAAGGGCCGTAAGGGGCTGGCTGCCATTGCGCCAACCACAGACGGTTTTGTTGTGGTCGGTGAAGCGGGCGTACAGCGTATTGACGCCAGCGGTACCCTAAAACAGGCAGCCAACCTGCATCGCGACCAGAATAACAATAACAGCAATAATGAGCCTGCAAACGGAGCGCTAGCCTCGGCCAACACGCAGCTGTTGGGTTCAGAGGAGCATTGATCATGAGTCAGAATCATCACTATTCCAGCGAACCGGAACATTACATCCTGTCGCCACAAACCGAACCCATGCTGGAACGCATCCTCTTTCATCGTCGCGCGCTGGTGCTGTTGGTGCTGGCGGCGTTGACGCTGGTGTTCGCCTGGGGCCTGACGCAGGTTCGATTGGACTCCAGTATTGAAAAGTACATCCCGCTGAATCATCCCTACATTCAGAATTACCTGACCCACAAGGATGATATGAAAAGCGGCGTTGCCAACGTCAAGGTTGCGGTAGCCGCGGTCGATGGTGACATCTTCAACGACGATTACCTGAAGACGTTGAGCAAGATTAACGACGACGTCTTCTTCCTGCCGGGGGTTGATCGCTCGGGTATGCAATCCCTCTGGACACCGAACACCCGCTGGACGGAAGTGACCGAAGAGGGCTTTCAGGGCGGCCCGGTGATTCCGGCCGACTATGACGGCAGCCAGCGCAGCATTAATCAGGTGCGGGAGAACATCCTCAAGTCCGGTCAGGTTGGACGCCTGGTGGCTAACGACTTTGGCTCCACCATCATCAATGTGCCACTGGTTGAAGTGAACCCGGAGACCGGCGAGAAGCTTAATTACCAGCAACTGGGTCATCAGCTGGAAGAGAAAATCCGCGACCAGTACGGTAGCGAAAGCATTAAAATTTACATCACCGGCACGCCAAAGAAACTGGCCGATTTGCTGGATGGCGCGGTGTCTATCGGTTACTTCTTCCTCGCAGCCATGGTCATGACGGCGGTGCTGTTGTACCTGTATTCCCGTTGCTGGAAAGGCACCATTGTGCCGGTGGTTGCCTCGTTGGTGGCCGTGGTATGGCAGCTGGGTGCTCTGGCCATTATGGGCTTCAGTATCGATTTGTATTCCGTGCTGGTGCCGTTCCTGGTGTTTGCCATCGGTATCAGTCACGGGGTTCAGATCATCAATGGCATTGCCATTAACTCCGGCCATGGTGACGACAAGCTCATGGCTGCTCGTAAGGCCTTCCGTGGCTTGTACGTGCCAGGCATGTTGGCGCTATTAAGTGATGCCATGGGATTCCTGACCCTGCTGTTTATTGATATCGGTGTGATTCAGGAACTGGCCATTGCTGCATCAGTGGGTGTGGCCATGATCATTGTCACCAACCTGGTGTTGTTGCCGATTGTGATGTCTTATCTGGGCATCAGTCCTTCCGGTGTAAAGCAGGCGCAGAAAGCCGATCAGGCCGATCCGGCGATTTGGCGTGGCCTGAGTGTGTTTGCCGAACGCAAGGCGGGCGTAGCCGCTTTGGTACTGGCGGTACTGCTGGGTGTGTTTGGCTGGCACTACAGCCGCGATTTGCAAATTGGCGACCTCGACAAAGGCGCGCCAGAGCTGCGTGCGGATTCTCGCTACAACCTTGATAACGACTTTATGGTGTCCCATTACTCCACCAGTTCTGATGTGCTGGTGGTGATGGCCGAAACGCCGGTGGAAATGTGCAACACCTTCAAGGTAATGGATGTGCTCGACCGCTTTATGTGGCACATGGACAACGTACCGGGCGTGCAGTCCACCGCCTCGCTGGTGTCGGTGTCGAAGCTGGTGACCAAGGCAATGAATGAGGGCAACCTCAAATGGTACGCGCTGTCGCGTAACCAGACGGTACTGAACACCTCGATTCAACGGGCGCCGTCTGGTCTGATCAACTCCGACTGCTCAATGACGCCGGTCATCATCTACCTCAATGACCATAAAGCCAAAACCCTGCAAACCGCGGTGGATGCGGTCGAGGCCTTCAAGTCCCAGTACGACGATCAGGTTGATGATATCTACTTCGGCATGAAGCCAGACCAGATTGAAGACGCCATTGCTGCCGGAGATATTCAGGCGACGCCGGTACGTTTACAGCTGGCATCGGGTAACGCGGGCATTGAGGCGGCGACCAATCAGGTGATTGCTGATGCCCAGGACACCATGCTGATCTTTGTGTACGTGGTGGTGTTCAGTCTGTGTTTGCTGACCTTCCGCTCGCTGACCGCTGTGGCCTGTATTCTGCTGCCGCTGGTGCTGACCTCCATTTTGGGTCAGGCCTTGATGACCTGGTTGGGCATTGGCGTGAAAGTGGCTACCTTGCCGGTGATCGCGCTGGGTGTGGGAATTGGTGTCGACTACGGTATCTACATCTATAACCGCCTTGAAGCCATGATCATCAGTGGTTTGTCGTTGCGGGACGCCTATCTGCAAACCCTGCGTTCAACCGGTAAGGCGGTGAGCTTCACCGGTGTGACCCTGGCCATTGGTGTGGCGACCTGGATTCTGTCGCCGATCAAGTTCCAGGCCGACATGGGCATCCTGCTGACCTTTATGTTCATCTGGAACATGCTGGGCGCTTTGATTCTGTTGCCAGCGTTGGCCAGCATTCTGCTGAATCCGGCGAAGATGCAGCAGCGTCATGCCAAAGCCCATGAGGATGTGCCGCCGGCCGTCTGACAGGACGACGACAATTGTTTTCAAAGCAACGTCCCTGAAATGCCCCAAAATCAGACCCCGGCACTTGCCGGGGTCTGTCTCTACAGCGGTATACTGCTGGCTGAAATTTTTGCCTGGAGTACTCGATGAAAAGCCCGATGGGACTGGACGCCAACTTGCCGGTAATGGACTTGCTGAAAGAAGCGGTTGGTATTTTGTACGTCAAACGCGCGGAACTGACCCGCCGCTTTATGCCGCTGATTCTGGTGATGGTGGCGCTGGATGTAGCGGGGCAGTACGTGCTCGGCGAAAGCCCGATTGGCCAACTGCTGACCTCTTTGCTGGCTGCCAGTTTGTCCGCCGTGGTGGCGACAGGAGCTCATCGTATGACCCTTCGTCCCCAGGAACCCATGTATCCCGACGGCTATTTCGGTGCAACCCAGTTGAGTTACATCGGCCGTTCCATTCTGATCAGTATGATTGCCGCGGTTATCTGTGTACCTGCCATGATGACGATGATCATTTCGATGAGCTCCTCACCGGAAGGTACGCCGCTGGCGGGCAGTGTGATTTTGTTTATGGTCGCCAGTGTCATGGTGGCTATTTATGTTAGCTCGCGTTTGATGATTACCTTGCCGGAAGTGGCGCTGAGCAAACAGACCAGCTTCTCTCGTGCCTGGAAACTGAGCCAGGGCAACGGTAGCCGGATGGCGATTGTGGTCTGGATTCTGCCCATTGTGATGATGATTCCAGCGCTGCTGCTGATGTTGGTCGACTCCCTGATGACTCTGATTTTGGGATCGTTGATCTCTTATATCGCCACCTTGGTTGGACTGGTGACCCTGTCATTGGCGTATCAGTTTGTTGCCGAATTCAGTGACGATAACCGTGGCAATGGCAATGACGATAGTGATGGCCGTGGATTCAATAGCTCGGCAGATCCTCAGTCTGATGGCCAACAGGACGATCCCCAACCTCCACGTTCGGGCGGTTTTGATGCCTGAGTCTTGCCCTAACCAGAAGTAGTTTATGAAACTTGGTGACCTCTCCATTACCTATGTTGAGCTGATGGCCCGTGCGGCACAAACCGCCGGTTTTGATGCTTCCCACGTGATGAACCAGTACGAGTTGCCAGCAGAGCGTTGGGCGCTGCCGGGTCATCGGGTCAGCATTCCGCGTTTTTTGCGGGTCGGACATGAGGTCATCCGTCAGGGCGGGATTACCGACCTGGGGCTGCGTATGGGGGCGCTCACCAGTCCTTCAGTGTTGGGGTTGGCAGGTTGGCTGGCGGATTCCGCCAACAACGTGCGAGGGGCCTGTGAGGCGCTGGTACGCTACGAATTATTGGCCAGCTTCAACGCTCGTGGCCGATCCTCCTTCATTGTTGAAGCGGGTAAGGGCAAGCTGTGTTTTTACTCCATCAGCCCTTACAACGCCTATAACCGCTTTATTGTCGATATGGTGTTGAAAGGCTGGGCGTCGCTGCTGACCCACATCAGTGGGGAAGATCTGGTCGAACGGGTCACCATTGAGTTTGAAGCACCTGCCTGGCAAGAGCGCTACGGCCACCATTTTTCCTGCCCGGTGCAATTCGGTGCCGAACAGAATGCCATCGTGCTCAAAAGTGGTGCACTGGAAAAATTGCTTCTTCATCGTTGTGCTTCTCACCATCGCTGGTTGCTGGATATGGCAGAAGCCGAACTGGCAAAGGTAAAACGGGGGTTGTCGGTCTCGGAGCAGGTCGCTCGCGCTTTGTCCCCGATGCTCGAAGGCTGTGCTCCGGAGCTGGCAGAGGTATCGCGGCAGTTTGGCAAGGCGCCATGGACGTTGAAGCGAATGCTGGCGGCCGAAAATACCAATTATCAAACGGTGTTGGATAATACCCGCAGGGATTTGGCGATTGCCTATGTGCGGGAAACGGATCTGGCAGTGGGGGAAATTGCGTATTTGACGGGGTTTGGTTCAGCGACTGCCTTTCAGCGGGCTTTCAAACGTTGGACGGGTGAAACGCCACGCCAGTTAAGGCAGTCTTCAGTGTGAGGGATTACATTTCGACGGCGTCATCAACGTCGTCGTCGTATTCCTCGTAAATAACATCCAAAAGTTCTTCAGTGTAGTCAGACATAGTCTTTCTCCTTCTTATATTTGAAGCTCCGTTCCATACGAAGCGTTCCTGCACTCCAGCCATTCCGGAGTCTGTTTTCTCAGTTTAGTCCAAAACTATTCAAGCATAGGTTATGCCAATAGTATATGACCAGTTGGTCAAGAAAACAGTAAGACCGATCAATTTGTGAATTGTTCCAAGTCTTGTTGCTACCCGGCGAACATTATCTTCACTTTGTGACAGCTCAATGAACCGAGCACTACAGATTTGTGTTACTGCTCGAATGTGCCGAAGGAATTCACTATCACATAAATGATAATGAATATCAATTGTGTTTGTGTGATGGCTGGTTGTTGGTGATTGCTCGGGCGAGGTTCACGTTAGCGCAGGGAGTGCCAGGGTTCTTTGGTTGAATCAAACCGCACAAAAACAACCTGGAGTGATGCTGATGCCAATGGGAGCTGATCGAAAGGACAGGGGACTTGGTGATGCTAAATGAAAGACATCGCGAGAATTAGGAATGTGTGAATTCAGCTGTTGGAGGCAATAGAGATCAGGTAAGAAACAAAGTATCAGGAGAACAATGCGGAAAATCTTTAAAAAGAAATGGCAGACTGGACGGGAGGCGATTGGACCGACACTTCGGACCGCGAGCAAGGCTAATGTAGCCTGGAATTTATAGAGAGAAACAATGTGGGATTTCTAAAAAGAAATGGCGGACTGGACGGGACTCGAACCCGCGACCCCCGGCGTGACAGGCCGGTATTCTAACCAACTGAACTACCAGTCCA
>NZ_KE383931.1:174125-435052 GCF_000422845.1 Oceanobacter kriegii DSM 6294 | reverse complement strand
TGGTGGGTGATGACGGGATCGAACCGCCGACCCTCTGCTTGTAAGGCAGATGCTCTCCCAGCTGAGCTAATCACCCCCTGAAAGCGAGGTCGCATTCTACGCACAGGGCGCTTTGTGTCAAACACTATTTTTCAATTTTCTTAAACTTTTTCAGTGACTTGCGAAATGCTGGCCCGATTGGCTGTGTAACAATCAGCTTTGTCGATTTTATACACGGCCGAGGCTGCGATCTGATCGTCTGTCAGCCAACACCAGTAAACAAGGCGTCAGAATCAGTGTCAGGACGGTAGCAAAGGTCAATCCACCGGCAATGGCGGTGGAAAGTTGGGTCCACCATTGCGATGACGGTGCGCCGACACTGAAATGTCGATGAATCAGATCGATGTTCCACTGGAAAACCATCGGCATCAGGCCTAATACCGTAGTGATCGCGGTCAGCAGAACCGGCCGTAAACGTTGCGCGCCGGTTCTGAGGGCTGCTTCGATGGCGTCCAGGCCGTCCTTGCGGAGGCTGTTGTAGGTATCAATCAGAACGATGTTGTTGTTAACCACAATACCGGCCAACGCAATAACCCCAACACCGCTCATCACAATGCCGAACGGCTCTCCCCGAATCAGCAACCCCATTAATACGCCGACAATCGACAGCACAATGGCGCTGAGGATCAGTCCAGCCTGGTAAAAACTGTTGAACTGGGTCACCAGAATGGTTGCCATCATGAAAATGGCAATGCCAAAGGCGGTGCCAAGAAACTGGCCGGTTTCGGCCATTTGTTCAAAGTCGCCGCGGAATCGGGGTTCGACGCCAGCCCCTTGCCAGTCCAGCGAGGCCATCTTCTCGCTCAGCTGCTGGATCTTTTCAGTGGCGTTGACGCCGTCTTTCACGTTGGCGGTAAGGCGATAGCGCCGTTTGCCGTCAATTCGCACCAGATCGCCACCACGGGGCTCTGCGGTTTGGGTCATAAACTGGCTCACCGGCACCAGACCATAAGGGGTGGTCAGATTAAAGCCGTCCAGATCGTCCAGAGTGCGTCGGTTTTCCGGGTAGCGCAGCACAATATCCACTTCATCATCGGTGAAATCCGGTTGGAAGCTGCCGACGACCTGACCGCCGGTCAGCATTCGCACCATGTTGCCAGCCGCCGATATGGACGCGCCAAAACGCGCTGCTTGCTCGCGGTCGACGCTGAGCTTCCACTCAATGCCCTCCAGCGGGCGATCGTCGCGAATGTCCTTGAGGTCCGGATCTGCTTCAAAAATGGCCCGCACCTGATTCAGCAGCGGCAGAATGGCTTCAGCACTGTTGGCGGTCAGTTGCAGTTGTACATCGGCACCGCCCGGCGGACCGCCTTGCTGTTTACGGGTTTCGATCAGAATACCGGGGATCGCGGCGGCTTGCTGTTCAATGTCGGCCAATACGGCGTTGGCGGAACGGCGTTGCTCCCAATTGCTGAGTTCCAGCTGAATACGGCCAATCAGATCCGGGGCGGAATCGTTGGCGGGTTTGGCCATGGTGGTGGTGTAGATGCTGTCGACTTCGTCCATGTTGAAAATCAATTTCTCAACTTGCAGCACCAATGCTTCCCGCTCGGTGATCGACAAATTACCGCGGGCACGGATATCGACCATGGTGATGTCACTGTCGACATCCGGGAAAAACTCGACGCCGTGGCCGTATTTGCCGTACAGCATGAACGAGCCCACCATACTGGCGATGGCAACCAGCAATACCAGCAAAGGGTGGCGCAGAGCCAACCGCAGCAGCTTGACGTAGCCGCCGGCAAAGCCACCGATACGTTCGAACTCACCACGTTCAGCGGCGAGTAAACGCGCCACGGCAGGGTCTGAACCTTGCTGTTTATGGGCCATCAGGCTGCCAATAGCAGGTACCACAATCAGCGCCATAATGAGTGATGCAGTGAGGGTGTACAGCAGGGTTAGCGGCAGGTACTTCATGAATTCGCCAGTGGTGCCGGGCCAGAACAACAGTGGCAGAAACACCGCCAGTGTGGTGGCTGTTGAGGCAATAATCGGCCAGGCCATGCGCTTGGCGGCAGCGGCGTAGGCTTGCTTGGGAGTAAGACCCTCAGCCAGTTTGCGGTCGGCCAGTTCGGTCACCACAATGGCGCCGTCAACCAGCATGCCAACCGACAGAATCAGAGCGAACAACACCACCATGTTCATGGTGCTGCCACTCATACTGAGCCAGATAATCCCCATCAGGAAGGCACCGGGAATAGCGATGCCGACCAGAATGGAGTTGCGAATCCCAAGGCTGCCCAACACCAACACCATCACCATCAGGGTGGCGACCAGCACGTTGTTGAACAGGTCGTTGAGCATGGTGTTGATTTCTTTCGAACCATCCTGAATCACCTGGGCTTCCAACCCATCTGGCCAATAGGGTTTAACGGTGTCGATGACACTGCGCACCTGATCCACGGTATCGATGATATTGGAGCCAATGCGCTTTTTGATTTCCAGGGTGACCGCCGCCTGACCGCCAACCCGGGCGGCGCTGCTGCGGTCCTTGTAGGCCAGTCGGCCAACCGCAATATCCCGGAACAGCACCACCTGATCGCCGCTGACCTTGATCGGCATATTGAGAATGTCGCTGATGTTTTCCACCAGTCCGGGAATGCGAATGGCAAAGCGGCCGGCGTCGTTTTGCAGGTCTTCACTGGCCACCAGTGAACTGTTGTTGCGTACCAGCTGAGCCAGATCGTTCATCGACAGGCCGTAACTGTCCATGCGCGCGGGGTCGACCACAATTTCGGCAATTTCTTCCCGTTTCCCCTGAATCGCAGCTTCCAGAACGCCGGGCAAGGACTCCAGCCGGTCTTGCAGGTCGCTGGCAACAGCGTACAGCTCGGCTTCGTTGACATCCCCCGCCAGCGTCACTACGGCAATCGGAAATAACGCAACGTTAATCTCCATCACCTTGGGCTCATGGGTATCGTCGGGTAAGTCGGCGCGAGCATCGTCGACCTTTTGGCGGACATCCAGCAGCGCCTGGTCAACGTCGACGTCGGTGTAAAACTCCAGAGTGATCGATAGGTGGCCCGTAGTCGCGGTCGACACCATTTCCTTCAGACCATCAATGCCCCGCAGTTCGCGTTCAAGAGGCTTGTACAAGAGGCTGTCGGCGTCATTGGGGGAAATGCCATCGTGGGCAACCGACACGTACACAAAGGGTACGGCAACGTCTGGCGAGCTTTCCTTGGGAATGGTCAGCAGGGTCATGGTCCCCGAGATCATCACCAGTGCAAACAGCATCAGTACCGTTCGGGTGCGGCCCAGAGCCGCATCAATCAGCGCAAACATGATTATTCCCCTGCGCTGATCGCGTGCTGGCTTGAATGGGCGTTATGGGATTTCTGCGGTGGCTCGTTATCCCAGACCGGAATAACGCTGTCGCCGATATCCACAAAACCGGCTCCCTGAGTGATCAGGTGAAGCGGGGATGGGCCAAATACCCACACGCCATTTTGTTCCGCGTCTTCCAGTTCAACGGGTGTAAAGGCGACGGTATTGTCGGCCGTGACGGTTTTCAATCCCATCTGGCCGTCCGAATCCAGCATCAGCAATGCCGGTGATACCTTGTAGGCCGGACGGGTTTGCAACGGCAAAATCAGCTTGGCGCTTTGGCCCGCCGGTATGGCCCGGTTCTCGGAGTTGACGACCTCCAGCTCTACCCGGAAAGTGCGAGTGGCGCTGTCGGCCTGTACGGCGACAAAGCGGAGTTTTCCCGGCAGCACCTCGCCTGAGAGGAGTCTGGCTTCACCGTCCATGCCGGCTTTAACGTTGGCTACCTGATTCTCTGGCACCTGAGCGATCACCTTGAATGGCGATACGTCGACCAGTTGCAGCAGTGTCGTGCCATCTTTGGCAAAGTCACCGATTTCGACCATGCGCTGGTTGATAATGCCGTCAAACGGCGCGCGAATACGGGTGGCATTCAGCATCAGCTGGGCCGACGTCAGCTCGGCTTCGGCATTGGCAAGGGCCGTTTCTACCTGCGCCATCTGGGACGCATTGGTCAAGCCGCTGGCCTGCAGCTTTTCGGCGCTCTGTTTTTCCAGTTTGCGCTGTTTGAGACTGGCTTCGGCCTGTTTTACCCGAGCTGGCCAGTCGCGTTGGTCGAGTTCCAGCAGCAACTGCCCCTGACGAACCCGGTCACCTTTCTGAGCATGCAATGCCACTACTTTGGCGCGAATTTCGGATACCAGCGTCACTTCCCGTCCCACCGCCAGCTGCGCCGACAACTCGATATTTTGTTGATGCTGAACGGCTGTCAGAGTGGCTGCCTTGACCCGCATTTTGTCGCTGTGGTGGTTGGGTTCTTCGGTGTTGTTGGCAGCGGTTGACTGTGCTGACGAGTCGGCCGATGGGCCGCTGAGCATCCAGCCGACGGCGGCGACAACAATCATGGCGGCCAGTAAATAACCCTTGTTGATCGAAGAAGGCATGTGTCCGTGTCCTGTTGTTTATTTTGAGTGCCAGCAGGTGAGGGGGCTGCTGGCGGTGTCATTCGATGACAATTTCGGTGACGGTGGTTGATCATAGATCAAGCGACTATTTGATTGAATGACAAAGAGTGGATGAATGCCTGTTCTATTTTGTCGCACGCAATGACGCTGTTAACTGGCTCGGGCTGCCAGTAAACTCTCCCTCTTTCTGAAATAACCGCATTCACTGGCGGCAACGAGTCAGTGAATGCCCGCAGGCTGTATTTATGGTGTTGGTAAGTTTGAAGCAGGCCGAGCTGGCCTTTGGTGACCACGTCTTGCTCGACAAGGTCGACCTGGATATCCAGTCCGGCGAACGGGTGTGTGTGGTCGGGCGCAACGGCGAGGGCAAATCGACCTTGCTGAAAGTGCTGACGGGTGAGGTGACCACCGACGATGGCGTCGTGCAGCGTCGTGATTTGCTGAAAATGTCAGTGCTGCAACAGGCGTTACCGGCCAAGGTGGATATTCCGGTGTACGACGTCGTGGCGCAGGGCCTGGGCCAGTTGGGCGAAGACATCGCCGCTTACCACGACGAAACCATGAAAGGCGAACACGCCAATCTGGATTTGCTGGAAAAGCTGCAAACCCGCATTGAAAGCCAGGACGGCTGGAGCTGGCAGCAAAAGGTGGAAGCCATTATCCAGCGCCTGAACCTGCCAGCGGAAACCAGCTTTGCCCGCCTCAGTGGTGGCTGGCAGCGTCGTGTGATGTTGGCTCGGGCATTGGTGGTGGAGCCGGAATTGCTGATTCTGGACGAGCCAACCAACCACATGGACATTGCTACCATCCAATGGCTGGAAGAGCAGCTGAAGCAGTTCCAGGGTTCATTGGTATTCATCAGTCACGACCGGGCCTTTGTGCAGAACCTGTCGACCCGCATCGTCGAGCTGGATCGTGGCAACCTCTACAACTGGAACGGCGATTACCACTCCTTTATTGAATACCGTGAAAAACGTCTGGAAGACGAAGCGGCCCAGAATGCGCTGTTCGACAAGCGATTGGCGGAAGAAGAAAAATGGATTCGTCAGGGCATCAAGGCTCGTCGAACCCGTAACGAAGGCCGCGTTGAGCGTCTGAAAGAACTGCGTAAAGAACGTGGTGCCCGCCGTGACCGTCAGGGCACCGCGAACATCGCCATGTCTTCCAGCGATGCCTCCGGCAAGATCGTCTTCGAACTGAACGACGTGTCGTTCGGTTGGGAAAACAACCCACAGGTCGATACTTTCTCGACCATTATCCAGCGTGGCGACCGCATTGGTCTGGTTGGCCCCAACGGGATTGGTAAATCGACCCTGCTAAAACTGTTGCTGGGCAAGCTGGAGCCACAAAGCGGCTCACTGAAAGTGGGCACCAAGCTGGAAGTCGCTTATTTCGACCAGTCCCGCGAATTGCTGGATGACGACAAGTCGATTGCCGACAACGTCGCCGACGGCAAGGACCACGTGATTGTGAACGGCGTCAGCCGCCATGTGATTGGCTACCTGAGTGACTTCCTGTTCCCGGCAGAACGTGCCCGTACACCTGTTCGAGCCTTGTCTGGTGGTGAGCGCAACCGGGTATTGTTGGCCAAGTTGTTCCTCAAACCCTGCAACCTGCTGGTGATGGACGAACCGACCAACGACCTCGACGTGGAAACCCTTGAGCTGCTGGAAGAGCGCTTGATGGAATTCGACGGCACCTTGTTGCTGGTGAGCCACGACCGTGCCTTCCTGGATAACGTCATCACCCAGATGTGGGTGTTTGAAGGTGCAGGCCGCATCGACGAACAAATGGGCGGTTACAGCGAATGGGAAGAGCGCAAGAAAGCGCAGGAAGCCCAGTTCAAAGCAGTTGAAAAAGCCAACCAACAGAAACAAAAAGCCCAGCAGGCGAAATCCGAAAACAAGGCCGCTGCACCGGCTGCGAATGCCAAAGCGGCTGCGCCTGCCAAGAAGCTGTCGTACAAACTCCAGCGCGAGCTGGACATGCTGCCAGACCAGATTGCGGAAGCCGAAGCCGCTCGTGATGCGCTGGCCGAGCAAAGCAGCGCAGCGGATTTCTATGCCGGAGATCAAGACACGGTACAGCGGGTATTGGCAGACTTGTCCGCTGCCGAAGCGAAGCTGGAACAGCTGGAAGAGCGCTGGCTGGAACTGGAGGAAATGGCTTCATGACATGGCTGATCATCGTCTTTGTGGTGATGGCCCTGATTGGCACCATCTACAGCATGCGCCCCAGCGCTCGTGACCGTCGTTTGTCGGAATTGCGTCTGGCGGCCATTCGCAGTGGCATTCAGGTGCGTCAGCAAACGTTCCGGGTGGATGCTGCCAAAACCGGTGTGCGGGAAGACATTACCGCCACCGGCTACACCCTGATGATGCCGCAGCCGCCTCACGGAGAGAAAGCGCGTCAGCAATTGCTGTTTCGTATCGTCGGTCAGGAAGGCTGGGAAGCCGCTGGACTGCCTGATGGTTGGGCCTGGCACGACCTGCCTGAAGCCAAAGATCACGAAGCGGCGGTTGCCCGGGCGGAGGCTCTGGCACCGCAACTGGTGCGTTTGCTGTCGTCGATGGACGATGAGCTGAAAATGCTGGAAGTGTACGAAAACCGCATTGTGCTGTTTGCCGCCGAACAAAAGAGTGCGTCGGCAGAAAAGTACCTGAAAGTGCTGGAAGGCCTGCGGCTGATGGCTGATGAATTAGTGTTGCAGCGCATGCGCTAGCTGTTTTGAACCGGATGCCAGATACATAAAAACGCCACAGTTGGGCTACCAACTGTGGCGTTTTGCTATCTGGATGTCTGAAAGGGCGGCGTATCAGGAGCTGTGAATACGGCCTTCCAGTTCTTCCAGGTGACGGATGATACGGTCGTTGTAGCTGATCACCAGAAACGGTACGTCCATTTCGTGCTGACGGGTGATGGAGTTACGCAGGAAGCGCCATTTATTATTGATGTTGTCCATCAACACATACGTAGAACGCTGGTTGGCAGCCGATTTCAGGTCGTTGAGGCGAAATTCAAACGCGCTGGTCAGTTCCTGCATGCTGTTGCGGTACTGGCTCAGGAACTCCTCATCCATGGTGACGGAAGAGCTGGCGGCGTAGTGGGTGGTCATTTCCTGCAGCAACAACGCCATTTCACGGGTTTTCTCGATCATCGGGTCGGCCGGGGTTTTGCCCGCAATTTTCTGGTACACAGCGCCAATCTGATTTACCAGGTCTTCGTTGAGCCGGTTCAATCGCTCAACAGACTGTTCGTCGGCATAGCCAAGGTCTTTAACCGCATCGCGGTTGGCTTGCAGCGAACGTGCAAATGACAGCCAGCGCTGGCGGATTTTCTCGACTTCAGCGGCGTGGGCGCTGCCTTCAGACTGTTCACGGGCTTTTTCGATCGCCACCTCGAACGATTCCATATCAGAATCCATTCGACGGGCGTATTTGCGGTCGCCTTCAAGGCCGGTGTACATAAAGAAGTCGGTCATAACCCCAACGGACGCAAGGCGCATATGCTGCAAGTGTTGCATCAGGGTATTGGATTCGGCGTGTGCCGACAGCGTGGATAGCATCAGGGCAGCAAGCAGCCCGAGCGAGCGGATGGCTGTGATCATGGTGTGGCCTCTGTCTTCTTGTCTCTGTTTTATTTTTATTCTTCCACCGGCGCCTCTGGTTTCTTCTGTGGAAACCTTGGAAAACGCGGCGTGCGGGCCCAAATCTGTGTTCGGTGCTCTCGCAACATTAAGATCAACGTGCCACATCTTAAGCCAGCCGGTGCGGCTTGTCCCGTATTAGTACCTTGGTACTAGTGCGTATGGCCGGAATAGATGCGTTTTCAATGTCCACTCATGGCGATTTGGTTATGAATGCTTTTTGTGGCCTTGAACGCAGTCACTTTGTCTGAACCGGGGCTATTCTTTAACAGTCCATAAAGCCGGTTATTTGATTACGGCGTCGCGACTGTTGACTTTGGCGGCGTATTCAAGGAAGGTTGCTGTATATTCAAACGGTCGTATGAATCACTTGTTTGAAATATTGCTGTCAGATGGCGACGCCCCGAGGTATCGCCAATCGCAGCAAGACAGCAGAATAACAATGACTACTGCTAACAACGCCTCAGAGCACCAGCAGTCCCAATCGCTAACTTCACACTTGGAGATCAGTTGATGATTTACGAAGGTAAAGCCATCACGGTAAGCATGATCGAAGGTGACATCGCCGAACTGAAGTTCGACCTTCAGGGCGAATCCGTCAATAAATTCAACCGCGCTACCTTGCAGGAACTGGAACAGGCCACCAAAGCCGTTGCCGCTGCTGACGGGGTAAAAGGCGTACTGATCAGCTCTGGCAAGGATGCTTTCATTGTCGGTGCCGATATCACTGAATTCGGCGGCTACTTTGCTGGCAGCGAAGAATCCATCGTCGAGTGGCTGGGTTTCGCCAACTCCATTTTCAGTGCGGTGGAAGACCTGCCAGTTCCAACCCTGTCGGCCATTAATGGCGTTGCACTGGGTGGTGGTATGGAAATGGTACTGTCGACCGACCTGCGAGTGATGGCCGACAGCGCCAAAATCGGCCTGCCGGAAGTGAAACTGGGCATCATGCCGGGCTTTGGTGGCACCGTGCGTCTGCCACGTGTGATTGGTGCGGATAACGCCATCGAATGGATCTGCATGGGCAACGAGCAGCGCGCCGACAAAGCGCTGGCTGACGGTGCAGTGGATGCGGTATTCCCTCTTGAAAGCCTGCGTGAAAATGCCATCGCGATGCTGAAATCCGCGATTGCGGGTGAGCTGGATTGGCAGCAGCGTCGTGCCGACAAGACTGGCAAGATGAAGCTGAACCCGATGGAATCCATGATGGTGTTTGAAACCGCCAAAGGATTCGTTATGGGTCAGACCAAAGGTCAGTACCCGGCGCCAATCATGGCCATCAAGACCATGCAGAAACACTGCAGCATGACCCGCGAAAAAGCCCTGGCGGCTGAAGCCAAGGGTTTTGCAACACTGGCCAAAACCACCGAAAGCCAGGCATTGATTGGTCTGTTCCTGAACGACCAGCTGCTGAAGAAGAAAGCCAAGGATTACGACAAGGTTGCCAAGCCGACCAACAAGGCGGCGGTATTGGGTGCCGGCATCATGGGTGGTGGTATTGCCTACCAGAGCGCCTACAAGGGCACACCGATCCTGATGAAAGACATCAACGAAGCGGGCATCGAGCTGGGCTTGTCTGAAGCCAACAAACTGCTGTCCAAGCGCGTTGAAAAAGGCAAGATGACTGCTTACAAAATGGGTGAAGCGCTGAACCGCATTCGTCCAACCCTCAGCTACGGCGATTTCGGCGACGTCGATGTTGTGGTTGAAGCGGTGGTTGAAAATCCGAAAGTCAAAAAAGCCGTATTGGCTGACCTGGAAGATCAGGTAACCGAAGACACCGTGGTGACTTCCAACACCTCGACCATCTCCATCGACCTTTTGGCCGCTGACCTCAAGCGTCCTGAAAACTTCCTTGGTATGCACTTCTTCAACCCGGTACACATGATGCCGCTGGTGGAAGTGATCCGTGGTTCGAAAACGTCGGAAGAAGCAGTTGCCACCGTGGTTGCCTACGCCAAGAAAATGGGCAAAACCCCGATTGTGGTGAACGACTGCCCGGGCTTCCTGGTTAACCGTGTGCTGTTCCCGTACTTCGCGGGTTTCTCTGCGCTGGTGCGCGACGGTGCCGACTTCCAGAAAGTCGACAAGGTGATGGAGAAGTTTGGCTTCCCAATGGGCCCGGCCTACCTGCTGGACGTAGTGGGTATTGATACCGGTGTGCACGCCAACGAAGTAATGGCTGACGGCTTCCCGGATCGCATGAAAGCCGACTACAAGACTTCGATGGAAGTGATGTTCGAAAACGAACGTTACGGCCAGAAGAACAACAAGGGTTACTACAAGTACGAGAAAGACCGTAAGGGCAAGCCGAAGAAAGTGGTCGACGAAGCCGCCTACGAACTGATCAAGCCTGTGGTTGCTGAATCCAAAGACTTCGAAGCCGATGAGATCATTGCTCGCTGCATGATTCCAATGTGCATCGAAATTGCTCGCTGTCTGGAAGAAAACATCGTAGCGACTCCGGCAGAAGCTGATATGGGTCTGATCTTCGGTATTGGTTTCCCTCCATTCCGTGGTGGTGCTTGTCGCTACATGGACACCGTTGGCATGGCTGAGTTTGTGGCCCTGTGTGATCAGTTTGCGCATCTGGGCAAACTGTACGAGCCAACTGCCCGTATGCGTGAAATGGCCGCCAATGGCGAAAGCTACTTCGGCAACACCGAAGCGGCAGAATAAGAGCGAATCTGGAGATCAATATGACAACCCTGAATCCAAAAGACGTGGTAGTGATCGACGCGGTTCGCACGCCAATGGGCCGCTCGAAAGGCGGTGTATTCCGCAACGTGCGTGCTGAAACCCTGTCGGCGACCCTGATCGACGCCTTGTTCGATCGCAACCCGAACGTGCCAGCCAAGCTGGTGGAAGACATCATCTGGGGCTGTGTGAACCAGACCAAAGAGCAGGGCTTTAACGTCGCCCGCCAAATTGGTCTGCTGACCAAGGTGCCAAAAGAAGCCGGTGCCCAAACCGTTAACCGTCTGTGTGGTTCTGCCATGAGCGCGATTCACACCGCTGCTCAAGCCATTATGACGGGCAACGGCGACGTGTTTGTGGTCGGTGGTGTTGAGCACATGGGCCACGTTGAAATGACCCATGGCTTTGACCATAACCCGGCGTCTTCCAAGCACTTCGCCAAGGCCTCCAACATGATGGGCCTGACTGCTGAAATGCTGGGCAAGATGCACGGTATCAGCCGTGAGCAGCAAGACGCGTTTGCCGCTCGTTCTCATGCTCGTGCTCATCAGGCGACGCTGGACGGCAAGTTCAAGAACGAGATCGTTCCGTGTCTGGGTCACGACGCTGACGGCAAGCAGATTCTGGTTACCGAAGACGAAACCATCCGTCCGGAAACCACCGCTGAAACTCTTGGCAACCTGCGTCCGGCGTTTGATCCAAAGAGCGGCACCGTAACGGCGGGTACCTCCTCTCAGATCACTGATGGCGCTGCGGCCATGCTGCTGATGAGTGCGGAAAAAGCCGAAGAGCTGGGTCTGAAGCCACGTGCTCGTATCGTATCCATGGCTGTCGCTGGTGTGGATGCGGCCATCATGGGTTATGGCCCGGTGCCTGCGACCAAGAAAGCGCTGAAGCGTGCCGGTCTGGAAACCACTGACATTGATTACTGGGAGCTGAACGAAGCCTTTGCGGCTCAGTCACTGCCATGCATCAAAGATCTGAAACTGACCGAAATCGCCGACGAACGTATTAACGTTAACGGCGGTGCGATTGCGCTGGGTCACCCACTGGGTTGTTCCGGTGCTCGTATTTCCACCACGCTGTTGAACGTGCTGGAAGACAAGGGCGGTCGTTATGGTGTCTCCACCATGTGTATCGGTCTGGGTCAGGGCATCGCCACTGTGTGGGAACGTCTGGACTGAGCGCTTTGAGCTTTGCCAGTAGGCATGCTGAGTAAAAACAAAAACGCCCGTCTGAGCAATCAGGCGGGCGTTTTTTGTGGTGCTAATAACTTCTGGACCATAACTCTTGTCGGTCAAACAGCGCCAGGTCGAATCACATCACATAGGCATTGGCGCAATACCTATCAGCAATGCATGCAGCCAGAACGCAAAAGCAGCCCATAGCGCCAAACCAATCACTACGGAGATGCCATCCCGTGCAATCTTCCCTTCGCGCACCACGCCATTCGCACGATCGCGTTTGCGATGAATGATGTAACCCACCACACCCCACGCCAGGAAGGAACCAAACAACAGCACGTCGTGCAGGCCGCCGTTGCAAAGCAAATGACCAAAGGCCCAGGTCTTGATGGCCAACAGCATGGGGGCGCCGGTTTTGGCCTTGATCCAGCTGCCAGGCACCATGGCTGCGCCAACAAAAACAGCAGCAAACACCGTTAGCAACAGGTTGATGTGGTTCATCCAGAACGGCGGAATCCAGAGCCACAAAGGGTCCATACGGGCGGCGGCGTAACCGTGGGCGATCAACCCCAGACCAACGATGGCGCCAATCGAGTGCACCGCGCGGTAGGGAAGTTTGCCAAACTGCTTAATCAGTCGATCTCTCATGTCGGGGGCAAACAGCACCACCGAATGAATCCCCAAAAACAGAACCAGTCCAAGAACAAGCATAATCATGGTGTGCCCCAATTAATCGTTGTAAGCCTCAATGGCGCAGGTATGGTAGCCATTATGCGGCAGTGGCTCCAGAGATCCTCTGAATCACCCTGCTCAGTAAAAACAATAACAACAAAAGGACCCGGCCATGCACGCAGCAGATCAATCTTCATCTTCAACAGGCTCGTTATTGATGGTGACCGCATGGGTATTGCTGGCCTTTGCCGCTAATTCCTTGCTGTGCCGTTGGGCCATGCGGGAATATCACTTCGACCCCGAGCTATTTACTGTTATTCGCCTGACGTCCGGTGCGCTGATGCTGTCGCTGTTGTTTGGTTTCAAGCGCGGTGGCAACGAAAAGCGATCCTTGCCACTGCTGAACCGTCGCAACGGGTTGCTGGGGCTTGGGTTGTTTGTGTATGCGGCGGCGTTTTCGGCCGCTTATATCCACCTCGATACCGGTTTGGGGGCGTTTGTCCTGTTCACAACCGTGCAGCTGACTCTTCAACTCACGGCATTCTGGCGAGGTCAGCGACTGAATGGTTGGCAGGTGGCCGGAGTCTTGCTGGCGATGCTGGGGTTGGCCGTGTTGCTGTTGCCGGGCAGTGAAATTCAACGATGGTGGCCAGTCGTTGTGATGGTGGTGGCGGGTCTGGGATGGGCGGGTTTTGTCGTAATGGGGCAGAGATCAACCAATCCACTGGCTGATGTGCAATCCGCTTTTGTCGTCGCGTCATTTATCTCGGTTTTATTGTTGCCATGGGTGGAACTATCTCCGGTGCCAGAAGGCTGGCTACTGGCACTGGCGTCGGGTGTTGTTGCCTCGGGAGTCGGCTATTTTGGTTGGTATCAGGTGCTGCCCAGGTTGGGCATTCAGCTGGCAGGGCAGCTCCAATTATTGGTGCCACCACTGGCCGTTGGAATGGGTGTGGTGGTGTTGGGAGAGCCCCTGACCTTACTGATGTTGGCGGGAATGGCGCTGATTATTGGCGGTGTTTTGCTGGTACTCAGGTTCAAGCGCTAGGGACTCTCCCTGGCACATTGTCGATATTGGCAAGCAGATGGCGGTTGCTGTGAAAAGCAGGCTGAATGGGGGTTGCTGACGGTCTTGTTATTTTGACTGCCGATTTGGTGCCACTTTGAAAACGTTCTTTTCAGTATTTTCCAACGGCCTGCGGATAAGCCTTTTGATGTTAAGGCAGAGATTATGCTTAACGGCTAGTCATTCTAAAAACCAAAGTTACTAAACGATAAATAAAATAAATTGAAGTCCTTGCCGTTCGTTTATCAAACCTTACCGTACGTCTGAAAAGAATGGGTTTGTTGAGCAAACAAGTGTTCAATATTGTTCTATGCTTATGAAATTTGACTATATATATTGTTGCCAATAGCATAATAAAACGATTATCAATGACTCGGTTCATGCTTTAATGCCGTCTATCGTGACGTCATAACAGGATTGCATCCGGTTTTGTCTATAATCTTGTCACAAAGAACAACAAAGTCCTGACAGTCTGTTACCAGAATTCAGGCTACGCTGGCGCACAGGGTGCGGCCCAAAACCGCAACGGTGGCGGCGTATGCAACAATCTGCAAGGTTATCCACGTTGTTTTACCTGTCCGGATTGAATGCAAATTCATCGCATGTGCTCAAATAAACCGCACAAGCTGGCTGCGTTGTACCCAGCCACTCCGTTACACCGATTAGAATTGCGATAATAGAGGGAATGAACAATGGCATTTGTGGTAGCCGAAAGTCTGGCTGAACAAATCGCTAATCACCTGGCCACCCGGATTATTCAGGGTGACATGGTGAATAACGAAAGAATTCAGGAAGCCCGTATTGTTAATGAGCTTCAAGTGAGCCGTGGTTCTGTTCGCGAAGCTTTGTTGATCCTGCAACGACTTCATCTGGTCACTATCTTGCCGCGTCGCGGTGCGTTCGTCAGTGAGCTGAATGCCGATCGTGTTCGTGGTTTGTACCGCCTGTATGGCAACCTGCTGGAGATGCTGGCGGAGCGTCTGGTTTGGAAAGCCAATGAAAGTGACAAGGTTGAATTGGGTAAATTGATTGAAAAACTACGCAACAGCGCAGCCATCCATGATGAGCACTTGTTCGCAGAAGCCAGTTTTGAGTTGATCAGCGCCGCAGCCATCGTGGCAGACAACGAATACCTGACCACTGCTCTGGAAAACCTGCGTCCGCCTGTGCACCGCACGCTGGCTCTGGCTGTGCGTGAAAACCTCAGCGAAATCGATGAATGCACGCGCTTTATTACCGACCTGGTAGAGTGCTCGCTGAAAGGTGACATCGATTCCGTACCGGCTCAGGTGAACCACTACTTCAAGCACCACAGTGCGCTGGTGATTGGTGCCATCGAAAAAGGCGAAGCAGGGGAAGTAACCGCCGTTAACGCCTGATTCCGGCCGCTACTCTGATCGTATGGGGCTCGCCAGAGCCCTTATTCCCCCTGTTTCTGTCAGTTTGACCGCTATGGACACTCTCGGCAGCCCAGTGCTCGGTCTGAATAGAGTTCTGGCACTCAAGAACCGTATTCAATTGCAGTCTGGCTGGTTATCATAGCCAGTCAGTTCAGTTGTTTGGCACCCACTCATTATGCGCCTGAAGGCCATCAAACTCGCCGGTTTCAAGTCGTTCGTCGACCCGACCACCGTTCCCTTTACCACCAACATGACCGGCATTGTCGGGCCCAATGGTTGTGGCAAATCGAACACCATTGATGCCGTGCGCTGGGTAATGGGCGAAAGCTCCGCCAAATATCTGCGTGGCGACGCCATGACTGACGTTATCTTCAACGGCTCGTCCGAGCGTAAGCCCGTCGGCAAGGCCAGTGTGGATCTGGTGTTTGATAACACCGACCAAACCTTGCGTGGCGAATACGCCGCCTACACCGAAATCAGCGTGCGCCGCCAGGTAACACGCGATGGCCAATCGACTTATTTTCTGAACGGCAGCCGCTGTCGCCGTAAAGACATCACCGACCTCTTCCTTGGCACCGGCCTTGGACCGCGCTCCTACGCCATCATCGAACAGGGCATGATCTCGCGCCTGATCGAAGCCAAACCCGAGGAATTGCGCGTTTACGTCGAAGAAGCCGCGGGCATTTCGCGCTATAAGGACCGCCGTAGGGAAACCGAAAATCGCATGCGTCGCACGCTGGAAAACCTGGAGCGCTTGCAGGACATCCGTGATGAATTGGAACGCCAGCTTGGCCACCTGCAACGGCAGGCCGACGCCGCTGAGAAATACAAGGCGCTGAAAGCGGAAGAACGCAGCAAAAAAGCCCAGCTGCAAGCCCTCAAATGGCAATCGCTGAACAACGACTACCAGCAACGGGAATTGAAAATTGCCGAGCTGGAAACCCGCATGGAGCAGCACAACGCAGAACAAACCCGGATCGAGCGGAACAACGAAGCCCTGCGTTTGCAGCAATCCGAACACAACGAGCGCTTTCAGGAACTTCAAGGCCAGTTCTACGAAGTGGGTGCCCGGATTGCTCGTCAGGAACAGAAAATCGAGCACCAGTCGCAAATGTCGTTGGAGCTGGATCGTAACCTGGCTGAAGCCGACCGTCAGATTGAAGAAACCCTGCAAGCGCTGGAAAACGATCAGCTCGAACTGGAACGGCTCGACAACCAGAATCTGGATCAGGAAGAAGAGCAGGAGCTGCTGCGCGAACAGCTGGAACAAGCACGGCTGGAATTGGAAGACGTCGAAGCGCTGCAAGCACGCTGGCAAGACGACTGGCAGCAATTTACCCAGCGGGCAGGTGAACCTGCCCGGCAGGCCGAAGTCGCGCAATCCCGCATTGCTTCACTGGATCAGCAGCTACTGCGGCTGGATCAGCAAATCCAGCGTCTGAACAGCGAAAAACAGCAGCTGCAAGACAATCCTGAACTGGAAGAAATCGAGCTTCTACGCGAAGAAGTCAGCGAATTTGAACTGCAAGCCGAAGAGCAGCAAATGCGCGCCGAAGAAGTGCGTGAACAAGTCGAAGCAGCGCGCAGCAGCATCGAAACCCAGCGTAAGCAGGTGACTGAAGGGCGAGAGCAGCTCAGCCAACTGAACAGTCGCAAGGCAACCCTGGAAGCCTTGCAGAAAGCCGCTATGGGCCAAAGCAATGAAAGCGTCGCTCGTTGGCTGGAAAGCCGTCAGCTGGCGCGAGCTCCTAGATTGGCGCAGCAGCTACAAGTGGAATCCGGCTGGGAGCAAGCCGTTGAAATTGTGCTGGAAGACCACCTGCACGCTTTGCTGATAGATGATCTCGATCAAGCCGCCAAATGGCTCGATAGCCTCAACGAAGGGCGGTTGGTGTTTCGCGACAAGGCCGCTCCGATGCTGGATTCGTCTGCAGCTGCAAGCGATGCTCTGTTACATAAGGTCAGCGCCAATACGGGGTTGGCCGATTTGCTGGCCGGTGCTCGTACCGTAGCGTCGTTGCAACAGGCGTTGCAGCAACGCAGCCAGCTGGACGCTGGCGAATACTGGATCACCCCGGACGGCACTCGCATTGGCCAGCACTGGATTCGGGTGCACAAACAAGCGGAAGAGCAAGGCAGCTTGCTGGCACGCCAACAGGAAATGGAACTGCTGCACGAGCAGTGGGACCAGCTCGATATGGACGTTGAAGATTGGGAAGTGGAGTTGGAATCCGCTCAGCTGCGGATGCACACGCTGGAACAACAGCGCGACAGCGCCCAACGTGAATGGCAGCAGGCCAGCGCCCAGTTAACTCAACTGACATCGCAACTGGCGGCCAAGCAAGCCCGTGCCGAGCAGTTTGCCCAGCGCAGCGAACGCATTGACAGCGACCTCGAAGAGGCCCGCGAACAGCGCATGATGCAACAGGAAGAGCTGGAGCAATTGCGGATTGAGCGACAGCTTGCTCACGACGCCATTGAAACCCACGCCGATGAACGTGACCGGCTGCTGGAGCAACAAAGCGAATTCAAACTGAAGCTGGAAGACGCCCGCGCCCAGGTTCAGCAACAACAGCAGGTCTGGCACCAGTTTGAACTGGGTCAACGGGAGACCAGCAGCCGCAAGCAGGCACTGCAAACGGCCGTACAGCGACTCGAACTGCAATTGCAGCAGTGGCGTCAGCGACGTCAGATGGTGCTGGACAGTCAGCAACAGGACCACAGTGCCGATCTGGAACTGCTGAAAGCCGAATTACAGCAAATGCTTGAACAGCGTCAGGAGGCCGAACTCAAGGTGCAGGAGGCTCGTCGGGCGCTGGACGAAACCGAAGCCGGTTTGCGGCAACTGGAAGCTGATCGTAGCAAGGTCGACCAGCACATACTGGATGTTCGCAACCAGCTGGAATCGGTACGGATGGAATGCCAGGCGCTGGATATCCGCCGTCAGGCATTGATTGAGCAGTTGCAGGAAGAAAAGCTGACCCTCAAGGACGTGCTGGAGAACATGCCAGAAGACGCCGACAGCGAGCGTTGGCAGCAGGATCTCGAGGACATCGCAGAAAAAATCCGTCGACTGGGTAACATTAACCTTGCCGCTATCGACGAATACAAGGTTCAGTCTGAACGAAAAACCTATCTCGATGCCCAACACGAGGATTTGGAAACCGCACTGGCCACTCTGGAGAGTGCGATTCAGAAAATTGATCGTGAGACCCGTACCCGATTCAAAGAGACCTTTGATAAAATCAATGCGGGATTGGCCGACCTGTTTCCGAAAGTATTCGGCGGTGGCCATGCTTCGTTGGATTTGACCGACGAAGACATGCTGACGACGGGCGTTGCCATCATGGCACGGCCGCCGGGCAAGAAAAACAGCACCATCCACTTGTTGTCGGGTGGTGAAAAAGCACTGACCGCTATTGCCCTGGTGTTTTCTATTTTCCAACTGAATCCGGCACCGTTTTGTATGCTGGACGAAGTGGATGCGCCACTGGACGATGCCAACGTCGGTCGTTATGCCCGACTGGTAAAAGCCATGTCAGAAAAGGTGCAGTTCATATACATTACGCACAACAAGATTGCGATGGAGATGGCGTCCCGATTGATGGGCGTCACAATGCAAGAACCTGGTGTTTCCCGACTGGTATCTGTCGATGTCGAGGAAGCTGCCGAAATGATCGAATAATTGTGATTTCCCGTGCTGTTTACATCGGGTTGCTGTGACATCAGACCCCAGCCAAGGGAAACGTGGATAAGAGGAATTTAAGGACATGAGTTGGCAAACCCTGACCATCATTCTTGGCTTGCTTGTGGTGGTTATTATTGTTTTGGACGGTTTGCGCCGGATGCGCAAAGCCCGCGCCGAAGCCCTCAAGCTCGATATTAAAAACGACTTCAACTTCCCTGAAAGCGATGACAACCCGGAGCTGCCAACCGGTGGCTTTCGTGTGGTTGGTGATGACGATGAGGACTCTGGTTCTGATGGCAAATCACCAGTCGGCAAGCCTCGAGAAGAGAAAAAACGCCCGGAGATCCCGACCATGCGCGGTCGCGTGGCTGCTGCCCATACAGGCACGGCGAGTACCGCTACCGGTAGCTCTGCAGCGGCTCATAAGCCGGCCGAGCGAAAGGAACCCGTGTTCAAGGATCTGGATGCCGGGTTTGATGGTGACGATCTGGGGCCGGTTCGAGTTCGCAGCGCCGTGGACACTGACCAGTCAGTCCAGAGCAATGAACAGCACAGCCATGAACAGCAACCGGCGCCAGAAACGGTTCTGGAGACGCCACAAGCCACTGAGCTGAGCGCACCGCAAGGTGACCAACTCGATGTGCCAGCTGCAGCGGCTTCAGAGCAGACTGTGAAAACCCCGGTCGTTGACGACACGGCGGCCCAGAGCGAATCCCGAGTAGACGATTCTGATTCTTATTACAGCGACAGTGGCAGTGGCAGTGGCAGTGGCAGTGGCAGTGGCAGTGATAATGACAACGACAACGACCAGATGCAGGAAAACATCCAATCCTGGTTGAACACGCGTACTCGTGAAATCGAAGAAGAGCTGGCACCTTTGCAGGAAACGGCTTCCATTATTCCGAAGGCTCGCCCGGTGGACCTTGACGAAGATGTACCGCTGTTGATGTCGGTGGAGTCTTTAGGTCAGGAGCTGGACATGGAATTGTCGAAGCTGGAAGGCAAAGATGTCAGTGCTTCTTGTGATGACTCCAATGGCAGTGAAAGCGAACAGCCGTTAGATAGCGACGACGCTGATACATCGCCGCGCCGACAAACGCTGGAAGAATCCTTGACCGGTCCATCCGAGTATCACAAAGGTGACAAGCCAACCCTGCAAGAAGAAATCGACATGCAGGAAGAGCAGGGTGAAGACCAGGGCAGTGAGCTGATTATTTACGCCAACGACGATGCGGAGCAATTGGCCGATCGCGCACAAGCGGAAGTCGTACTGGTGATTAATGCCGTAGCGCGAGACACGGAAGGCTTTTCCGGCCGCTCATTGCTGCACCTGTTCGACGGCTGTGACTTGCGCTTTGGCCATGAACGTATTTTCCACCGCTTTGAAGAAGCGGATGGCAAAGGGCCGATTCAGTTCTCGGTCGCGCAAACCTACGAGCCGGGTATTTTCAATCCGGCCACTATGGAAGACGAACGTTTTTCCGGGTTGACCTTCTTTATGAGCTTGCCGGGTGCAGAACGCCCGTTAGAAGCTTATCAGGCCATGTCTGAAATGGCCCGCGTGCTGGCCGATCACCTGAATGCCGAACTGCGCGATTCCTCTCGCAGCACGTTCACCAAACAAACGGTTGAACACGACCGTCAGCAAATTCAGGAATACGAACGCCGCAAGGCCCTCAAGGCCAAAAAGATGGCTGCCGGCAAGCGTCGCTGATCTTCGTCAGCACAGCACGGAATCATGCCCAGCTAACAGCTGGGCTTTTTGTTTTTAACCCGGCTGCCAATTGGGCCGGGTACGAATGTTGAGAAAGCAGATACATGGCTACTCCAGGCACCGCCTCTGACCGTATTAATGCCCTTCGTGAGCAGATTAACGACCACAACTATCGCTATTACGCGCTCGATGAACCCGCTATTCCGGATGCCGAATACGACAAGTTGATGCGTGAGTTGCAGACTCTGGAAGCAGACAATCCGCAGCTGATTACCAACGATTCGCCAACCCAGCGGGTGGGTGCAGCGCCTTTGTCGGCGTTTGACGAGGTACAGCATGAACTGCCAATGCTGTCGCTCGACAACGCCATGAACGCTGAGGAGTTTCGGGCGTTTTATCAGCGGGTTCAGGATCGCCTGAAATCCAGCGCGGATATCGAATTGGTGTTCGAGCCCAAGCTCGACGGCCTGGCAGTGAGCTTGCTGTACGAAGAAGGCCAGCTGGTTCGTGCAGCGACTCGTGGCGATGGCACTACCGGTGAAGACATCACCACCAATGTGCGCACTATCCAGAACGTACCTCTGAAGCTTAAAGGCTCAGCGGGAGACTACCCGCAGCGCATTGAAATCCGCGGTGAAGTCTACATGCCAAAGCCGGGCTTTGAGGAATACAACCGCAAGGCCCGTGAAGCCGATGAAAAGGTATTTGCCAATCCGCGCAACGCTGCTGCGGGTTCCTTGCGCCAATTGGATTCCAGCGTTACTGCCAAGCGTCCGTTGGAGTTCTGCGCCTATAGCGTGGGCGTGGTATCCGATGAGTACAGCCTGCCGGAAACTCATCGGGCCGTGCTGGATCAGATTCGCCTGTGGGGCATCAAGATTAACCCGGAAACCCGTGTGGCTCTGGGCGTTGAGCAGGCGCTGGAGTGCTATCAGGCGTTAGCTGAAAAACGCATGGGTCTGGATTACGAAATCGACGGTACCGTGTTCAAGGTGAATAACCTGGCATTGCAGCAACAGCTGGGCTTTGTTGCTCGTGCTCCGCGCTGGGCCATCGCCTTCAAATTCCCAGCCGTTGAGCAAATGACTCGCCTGCTGGGGGTGGATTTTCAGGTTGGCCGTACCGGAGCGCTAACGCCTGTGGCCCGTCTGGACCCTGTCCATGTCGCCGGGGTGACCGTAAGCAATGCCACCTTGCACAATATGGACGAAATCGCCCGACTGGGCGTCCGTATTGGTGACATGGTGGTGATTCGTCGCGCCGGTGATGTGATTCCGCAAGTAGTCTCCATTGTTGAAAGCGAACGTCCCGACGACACCCGGTTGATTGAAATGCCGGCAAGCTGCCCGGTGTGCGATTCTCACGTCGAGAAAGTCGAAGGTGAAGCCGTGTCCCGCTGTACCGGCGGTTTGGTGTGTGCTGCCCAGCGCAAAGAGGCCATCAAACACTTTGCTTCCCGCAAGGCGCTGGACGTGGAAGGCTTGGGCGACAAACTGGTCGACCAGTTGGTAGATGCCGGTTTGATCGACTCTGTCGACGACCTGTTTCATCTGACCCTGGATGATATTGCCGGTCTGGAACGCATGGGCCCTAAATCCGCCCAGAACGTGCTGGCGGCTCTGGAGAAAGCCAAATCCACCACGTTGGCGCGCTTCCTGTACGGTTTGGGCATTCGTGAAGTGGGCGTGGTGACGGCGCAAAACCTGGCAGCGCACTTTGGTTTCCTGCAGTCCATTATGGATGCCACGCTTGATCAGCTGATTGCAGTGCAGGACGTAGGTAACGTTGTTGCCGAGCACGTGATGAACTTCTTTGCGGAAGAACACAATCGCACCGTCATCGAACAGTTGCAGAAAGCCGGTGTTCATTGGGATGAAGCAGAACCGGTTGCCGCGGCCGAAGGTGAATTGCCGCTGGACGGTCAGGTGGTGGTGATTACTGGCACGCTGTCGGTGCTGACTCGTGATGAGGCCAAGGCGCACTTGCAGGCGTTAGGTGCCAAGGTGACGGGCAGTGTATCGGCCAAAACCGATTTTCTGGTGGCGGGCGAGAAAGCCGGTTCCAAGTTGGCCAAAGCCAATCAATTGGAAGTGCAGGTCAAGGATGAAGCCGCGCTGGTGGCCTTATTGGCTGAGCACGGCATCGTGGTTGGCTGACCTGCTAGCTCCGGGGCGCAAACATAATGATGGCCATGCCCAGCATGGCTATCAGCGTCCCAACGATATCCCACTGCGATGGTCGAATCCCATCGACCAGCCATAGCCACAGAATTGCCACAAAAATGTAGACGCCGCCGTAAGCGGCATACACGCGTCCTGCTGCGGTTGGGTGCAGCGTCAATAGCCAGGCAAAGGCCGCGAGACTGAGAGCTGCGGGCAGTAATAGCCAAACGGATTTACCTTCGCGTAGCCACAAGTATGGCAAATAGCAGCCGATGATCTCGGCCAGTGCAGTCAGCACAAACAGGCCAATGGTCTTGAGCTCTGGCACTAATCGACTCTAAGGACCCTCTGGACAACTCGGTGCCCGCTCTGGATGACAGGGCGAAGCTGAATCACGAAGCGGATTTGCAGGCCTGACGGGTCAAGTCAAAAATCAGCGACACAGAGTCAGCAATGCCCTGCCATCCCCGTAGGGCGCGGCCTGCAGCCCACCAGAACGGTGTTGGCGAATTTGGAAAGGGCCAGCCATTCCGCTGCATTCGCCGCCTTGTTCTGACAGCCTGCAGGACACGCGCAGAGCTGTGCAGAGTTATCCAGAGGGTCCTTAATTCGGATACAGCGGCTGGTCAGGGTTTATGCTCTGATCCGCCGCCCGCTTACGGCTAGTAGCCGTCGCTGATTTTCTTAGTGCTGTCAGCTCATTCAACAGCGTTTTGCCGTCAAACCGCATCAGTTCGGCGCGGTCGGAAAACAGGCTGGCGTCCAGTTGTTGCAGCAATCCTTTCAGCGTTTCACTCTGCTGAGCCAGCGCTTCTGTGTTGCGGGCTCCGAGCGGCTGTTCGGCCATTACCCACTGCTGTAAGGCATTTCGAATAGCCAGTGTATCGGTGGTTTTACAGGCGGCTTGCAGTGCTTGCCACTGATTACTGGTGGGTGTTTCGTCGTTGCTCGGTGCTGCATGGCGGCGCTTTGCAGATTGCTTCAGGGTCATCAAAATAACCGCCAGCCAGCCCAGTATGGCCAGTGCCCAGCCGGCAATGGCCCACCAGCTCATTGGTAAGCCCAGCCACTCGGTTTGCTGGTTGGTATTCAATTGCAACTCATCGGCCTGCTGTAAATCGCTTTGGTTTGCTGGAGCGGCGGCTTGTGAATGTTGTTTGGGCCCTGCTGGCAGTGGGATCGCCTGATGTACCGGATTGGCGCTGATGGTCAGCGTTTTTTCCGGCAGTGTGGCGTACTCCAGCTGGTTCTTACGGGTGTTCCACCACGGGATGCGGATTTCTGGCAGCACCAGTTTGCCTTCGCGGGTTGGCACCATGGCGATGGATTGCTGGAACTGGCCGGACACACCGCTGGAACTGGGGATATCCTGATGTTCCGGTTGATCCGGGTATTGCTTCAGGCCTGCCGGTTGCGGTAAATCCGGCAATACAATCTGGCTGGCCGACATGCCTTTGGTATCCACAATCAGGGTTCGGGTAATCGGGTCGCCTACTTTCCAGTCCGCCGGGTCGGCGCTGAAGTGTTCCTTCAGCGTCAATTGCTCCGCAGGTAGCCAGGGCGCAGCGGGGTACTGGGCCGGAATCGGCAGGATGTTCAGTGTAATGGGCCTGGTGTTGGCACTGATCATCTGGCGGCGGTTGGTGTAAGGGTAGGACGGGTCCTGAACAATGGCGGTGGCTTGAAAACGCTGCCCCGGAATAACCAGCTCACCGGCTTTCTCCGGCTGGATGGTGTAAGTGCGCTCATAAACACCAACCCGGTCGCCATCGATGACGCTGGTGTACTGTTTGGCATCTCCCATTTGCTCCACACGGGCATCTTCTACCGCCAGATCGGACAGCGACGCATCGCGGTGATTGACCTTGAAGTAGAGCTTTTCGGTATAGAGAATCTGGCCCTGGACGTAGTAAGCCGGTTGCGGCTGCACCTGAATATCAAAAAAGGCGTTGCGACTGGCTTGCTCGCGCACGGCGTCGGACATGGGCTTGACCTTGATGGCCAGCGGTTGGCTGGTTTGGCCATTGATGGTCAGGGCCGGAATGGTCAAATTGCCGGTGCGTTTTGGCAGTAGCATCAGATTCCATTCGGTGCTGGAGCTGCTGCGGCCGTTGATCCAGCGCGAGTTGCTCATGCGGCTGGGACCTTGAACAATATCGAAGTCCTTGCGCAAACCAGAGAAGTCCGGCGTACCGGTGCTGATTTGCGGGTCGTGGGTGAGCGTAAACTGGATGGTTTCCTGTTCGCCCACCACAGCACGGTCGACCTTGGCGGTAAGGCTGTCGGCCAGTGCGTTATGGCTGGTCAGGATGGCCAGCAAAATGATCATCAGCCACATCGTGGGCATACATGGCTCGCCCTTGAGCCAGCGACGAATCACCATAGTACTTCCTCTGGATCGTTCTCTTGTTGTTGCTGCTGTGAATACTGGTACAGGAATTTACGCTGTAGCAATTTACCCGGTTGGTCGGGCACCCGGTTCAGCCATTGACGCAGGTTGGCTTGTTGTTCGGGGGACAGGTTTTTCAGACTGTCGGCCGGAATATCACCTAATGGCTGTACGTTTTGAGGCGTCTGGTCATCCCCTTGTTCGCCAGATTCCGCTTGGGTCTGATCTTGCTGTCCGGGATCTTGTCCTTGCTCTTGGCGCTGCTCGGTGGACTGTTGCTGTCCTGCTTCGGCATCCGATGGACGTTGCTGGTTTTGCTGCGCTTGCTGGTTTTGCTGTTGTTGCAGGCGCTGCTGGAAGTCCTTGTCGTTTTGTTGCTCGGATCTGTCGCTGTTACCAGATTGGCCTTGCTGATCATTTGCCTGATCCGAGGACTGGCCCTGTTGTTGACCCTGCTGGTTACTTTGACTTTGCTGCTGGCCCTGATCTTGTTTATTCGAGCCCTGTTGATTCTGGCTGTTCTGTTGCTGACCTTGATCTTGCTGATTCTGCTCATCACCTTGGGAAGCATCCTGTGACGAGTTGTCGGAAGAATCCTGGGATTGGTTTTGATTTTGCTGCTGTTGCTGCTTGAGCGCCTGTTCAACGATCTTGCGATTGCCGATGGCATCTTCCATGTGCGGGTTTTGTGCCAGTGCCTGATCGTAGGCGTCCAGAGCCTGTTGCAGCTTGCCCTGCTGGGCAAGGGCATTAGCCTGGTTGTAATAACCTTCGGCCGTTGGGTTTTGCTCCAAAGCCTTGGCAAATGCATCGGCTGCGGCCTGATAGTCGCCGGCTTTGTAGGCGGCACTGCCTGCCCATGACGAATCTTCGAAGCGTTGGGCGGCGGCAGCCGGATCGGTCGCTATCAATTGTGAGCCTTGCTGATCGGGGGTGGACCACAAGTTATCCCAGACGCTGGACTCTGCAGGCGCTGTTGCGACTTGCCCAGCTTCTTCGGCATAAGCCGGTTGGGCAGGGATGGCACTGCTGAGCAATACCGCAGCCATCACGCAAACGGCGAAGGTACCTTTGCGAAACACCAGCAGGGCCAGAGGCAGCAGAGGCAGCAGCAGCCAGTAGCCTTCATCTATCCAGCTGTCGTACTGACGCTGGATGCCATCACTGTCTGCGGCTTCGGCGTTTACGGGTTGTTGGCGAATCAGCGATTGCCAGTCGTTATCCAGCAGGCTGATGGGCTGCCATTGAATGCCGGTTTGTTGCCGTAGTTGGCTGAACGGCGCGGTGTTCAGGCCGGGCAGCACCATGGCGCCGTTGCCATCCTGCAAAAAGCCGCCCTTGGGTAACGGAATGGGTGCCCCTTCCTTGCTTCCCAGCGTAATGATGCCCAGCTGGAAATCCGGGGTGTCGAGGGCGCTTTCAATACGGCCAATGTCACGGTCCTGAATGCCGTCGGTAATCAGCAGCAGCTGCGCTCCTTTTTGCCCGGCGTCCCGAACCAGATGCTGGGCCAGTTGGATGGCCAGGTCTGGTCGACTGCCGGCTTTCGGCATAATGAACGGCGACAGTGCTGGCAGCAGGTTGGCGATGGTTGCGTTGTCGTCGGTCAACGGCGTCACGGTGTGGGCGTCACCGGCGTAGGTGACCAGTGCTGTCAGACCATCGCGGCGGGTGTTGAGAATGTCGTGGACTTTCTGAATCGCCCGTTCGGCACGGGACGGTTTAACGTCTTCTGCGGCCATGGAATACGACATATCCAGCAGCACCACCAACGAGTCGTCATTCTTGTAGACCGGCTGTGGTAGCTTCTGCCAGCTGGGGCCTGCGGCGGCAAAAATCGCCAGCAGGCCGCCAATGGCCAGCCAGCGCAGCTGCGGCATGTGCTGGCCGGACGGCGCCTGTTCGACCATGTGATCGATCAGTTGTGGGTCGATCACCTGATGCCACTGTCGTTGCTGTTTGCGGCGTTGCTGGCCCAGCAACAACAGGGAAACCAGGGGTATCAGCATCAATAACCACAAAGGGCGAATAAAGTGGAAGGATTCCAACAGCGTGCTTTCCATTATTGGCCTCCTTTTACAGGGTCAGTTTCCGATTTGTGGCTCAACCGTTGGAACGCTGGAACTGCAGCCTGAGCGAGCCATAGCAGCATGGCGATCGTCAGTGCCACCCCCAGCGGCCACTGGAACAGGCTGTGCTGGGGGCGAAATTGTTCGGGGTCTTTTTCGGTGGGTTCCAGCTGGTCGATCACGTCGTAGATTTTCTGCAATTCTTCAAAGTTGCGGGCGCGATAAAACTCCCCGCCGGTGACTCTGGCGATTTCAGTCAGGGTGGTTTCATCCAGATCCCGTGACGGGTTGACACGGCGACTGCCAAATATCGAAGGCACCACCATGGAATCGGCTCCCAGGGCGATGGTGTAAATGCGTACCTGATTGTCTGCTGCCAGTCCGGCGGCTTTGACCGGGTCGACTTCGCCAGCGGTATTGGCACCGTCGGTTAGTAGCACAATCACGCGGCTGTCGGACGGCTGCGACAGCAGCCGCTTGACGCCAAGGCCGATGGCATCGCCAATCGCGGTTTGCTCTCCGGCGAGACCAATTTGGGCTTCCAACAGGTATTTGCGTACGGTTTCCCGGTCGAAGGTAAGCGGTGACTGAACGTAGGCGTTGGAGCCGAACAAAATCAGCCCCAGCCGGTCACCCTGACGCTGGTCGATGAAGTCGTTGACTACGTATTTCACCGCATTCAAACGCTGGGTCCAGCTGCCGCTGACCTGCATATCTTCCACCTGCATACTGCCGGATATGTCGACGGCCAGCATCAGATCGCGGCCACTTTGGGGCAGCGGTACGGCTTCGCCCATTTGAAATGGCCGTGCAACGGCGGTCACCAGACAGCACCAGGCCAGCAGGGCTAACAGGCGTTTCAAATTGCTCTCACGGCCGGGCCCAGCGTTTTGTTGTTCCGTCGACCACTGTTGCAGGCGACTGACGCGCAGGGCAGATTGCTGCGGTTGGCGCGGGGTCAAAAAGGCGCGGGCCAGCAGTGGCAGCGGCAGCAGCACAAATGCCCATGGCCAATGCCATTGCAGGGATTCCATAAAGGCCAGCAAGGTGTTCATGCGCTGGTCTCCACTGCTGTTTGGGGTTTGGCTGTGGGGTCAGCATTCAACAGCCAGCGGCAGCTTTGCTCGTGCAGGGTTTGCAAAGCCGGTAAAGCAATGGACTCGGGGTTCTGGTAGTGGCCTTTCATCAGCAGTTCGAGGCTGTCCTTATTGAAGGCGTTGACGCAGTACTGGTCCAGCGCCGTCAGCCAGGGTTTGCCAATCAGGTTCAGGTTGTGGGGGGCGTGCGTTTTCATCCACAGTTTCAGGCAGGTTTGCAGTTCAATCAGATACTGCTGGCGCTGGCTGGCGTCTTCCAGGTTGAGGTTGTGCATCTGGCTCTGCAAACGATAGACCCATGCTTGCGCTTGTTGGCGGCGCAGTTTGCGTTGCCGTGCTGGCACCCATAAGTGGCGATAGCTCCAGGCCGCTGTGGCAATAACCACCAGCAGCAGAACAATCACAATCCACCAGCCCGGTGCCAATGGCCAGAAGCCAATCGGGTCGGGCAGGTGAATGTCTGCCAGCGGCAGTTGTTGTGTGGTATTGGCCATCAGTTGTGGCCCCCTTTCCAGCTGCCATCCGAACTGCCTGGTGAACGTCCAGCCGAGCTGTGGCCGGAGTTGATAGGCTGGCTGGCATTCTGGCTGAAGCCCATGCCCTCACGCAGACGCGTCAGCGGGTGGTCGGTGGTGCACACGGAAATCAGTGGTGTCGACAGCCGCATCATGTGGTTGTGCAACGCTTGCTGATGCTCGGCAAAGGCTTGCTGGTGTTGCTGCCGCTGTTGCCGGTGAGTGTGCAGATTGCTGCGCTGGTGGCCGTCGGTCAGTGTCATTAACCCCATGTCAGGCAGTTCGGCTTCCAGTGGATCATGGACCTGAATGGCGGTGATGTCGCAATGGCGTCGCAGTTGGAATAGCTGCGCCTCGGCGTCGCTGCTCATACCTCGCCAGTCGCTGACGATGTAAATCGCGGTGCCCGGACGGGCAATGCGGCGCAGGTTCAGCATGAGCTGGTAGAAGCGTTGTTGTTCGTCGGATTGGCTGGCCCGGGGTGTGTCGTGGTCGCAGAAGTCGGTGATTGAACGAATCAGTTGCAGTACCTGGCGGTTGCCGGTGCGCGGACGGATATCCAGTTCGTCGGTCTCGCTGAACAACAGTGCCCCCAGTCGATCGCCTTCGCGTACGGCAGCCCATCCCAGCAAGCTCAGCAGTTCGGCGCAAACCAGCTGCTTGAGAGTGCGGCGACTGCCAAAGTTCATGCTGGCGCGGAAATCGCCTACCAACAGTACCGGCCGTTCGCGCTCTTCCTGATACACCTTGATATGGGCTTCGCCAGTGCGAGCGGTGACCCGCCAGTCCATCGCCCGTATGTCGTCACCGGCCTGATAAAGGCGGTTTTCAGCGTAGTCGAGGCCACGGCCGCGAATGGCCGAGGCGTGGCCACCCGACATGGCGCTGAGGACCTTCTTTTGTTTGCGCAGCGGCAGGCGCGTGGCCAACTGGCTCAGTGCAGTGAGCTTGCTGGTGTCTGCCTGCGGGCCGTGATGAAACAGCTCAAAGCCGGAAAATTCGCCCGTTCCGTTCATGGCTGTGTTGTTCTCCGCGAGTCAAAGGGTCAGATGATAGGAACCAGTTGAATGATGTCGTCGATCACCTGATCGACACTGCGGCCGCTGGCCTCGGCTTCGAAGCTCAGCAGGATGCGGTGGCGTAGCACGTCGTGAATAACGGCTTGCACATCGCTTGGGCTGACGTAGTCACGGCCAATCAGCCAGGCGTGGGCGCGGGCACAGCGTTCCAGTGCAATGGTGCCGCGCGGGCTGGCACCAAATTCAATCTGGTGTGCCAGTGCCTGGTGGTATTGCTCGGGGCGGCGTGTGGCCATGGTCAGCTGCACGATGTATTGCTCGACGGCTTCGCTCATGTGCAGCTCCAGCACCTCTTTACGAGCGGCGAAAATGTCTTGCTGGGTCAGCTTGGGCACCTCGACGGGGGGCTGTTTCATGGCTTCGCCGCGGGCCAGACGCAGAATGGCCAGCTCGGCTTCGGCATCCGGGTAGTCGATTTTTACGTGCATCATAAAGCGGTCGAGCTGGGCTTCGGGCAGCGGATAGGTGCCTTCTTGCTCAATCGGGTTCTGGGTCGCCATTACCAGAAACAGCTCAGGTAGCTGGCGCGTTACACCCGCGACGGTGATCTGACGTTCGGCCATGGCTTCCAGCAATGCGCTTTGTACCTTGGCCGGTGCCCGGTTGATCTCGTCGGCGAGGATCAGATTATGAAAAATCGGGCCAGCCTGAAATTCAAAGTTGTGGTGTTCGGGACGATAGATTTCAGTGCCGGTGATGTCGCCGGGCAGCAAATCCGGGGTGAACTGGATGCGTTTGAAGTCGCCTTCAACGTTGTCGGCAAGGGCGTTGATGGCTTTGGTCTTGGCCAGACCGGGAGCGCCTTCTACCAACAAATGGCCATCGCTCAGCAGCGCCACCATCAAACGGTCTACTAGGTGAGGCTGGCCAATAATGCGGCTTTGCAGGGCATTGCGTAGCTGTTGGAATCCTTGTTGATGGGACATGTCGATTTCCTGTAATGCGGTCTGATCAGTCTCTCTGAATGGGCCAAATCCGCAACAATGGATTTCGGCCAGAACGGCCAGTGAGATTGGGGCATATCCACTAAGTTCAAGTCGTTATCAGGAGCATATCCTGAAGTGAACCCGCTAACATGGATAAGGTCACTGAAATATTCGTATTCACTGCTAGTCTTAAAATTTATAAAAACGTGGACTTTACGGGGTCTCCAGCATGCTCACCGCCTTGCACGACATCATCTCTGAACGTAACACCGAAGCCCAGGCCAAAGCGCTGGGCAAATTTGCCGATCTTTACTACGCCAATGCAGCGGTTGACGAACTGCTGGCACGACCGGTTGCCGATCTTTACGGTGCGACCTTGTCTACCTGGCATTTTGTCCAGAATCGTCAGCCCGGCGAGGCCAAGATTCGGGTGTTCAACCCGGACCATGAAAACCACGGCTGGCAGAGTATGCACTCGGTGGTCGAGGTGGTGTGCGACGATGTCCCATTCCTGGTCGACTCGGTGCGGATGCAGCTGAACGCCCGTCAGATGTCGCTGCATGCGATTCAGTACTGTGTACTGCATGCCAGCCGCGACAAGGACCACAACCTCAAGAGTAACATCGACTGGGCCAAGCCGGGCAAAAGCAAAACGCCGGAAGCCATCCTTTATATCGAGTTTGACCACCATTCCGACAAGGACGTGTTGCAGCGTCTGACCGATGCCCTGCACTCGGTGTTGGAAGAAGTGACCTGCTGCGTTGAGGACTTCCCGAAGATCGTTGAGCGTGCAACGGAAGTGGCCAACCAGCTGAAGCAGTCCAAAGCCGAGCAAAGCAAAGAAGCCGAAGCCTTTATTCGTTGGCTTAGCGAAAATCACTTTACCTTCCTGGCGTCGGATGAATTCCACTTCGAAACGAAAGGCAAAGAAGAGTGGGTAGTGCGTGATGAATCGCAAGACCTAGGCACATTCCGCTTCCACCGGGCTGAACGCTCCAGCCTGAAGCTGCAAGACCTGTCGGCAGACATCCACGACTTTATCACTGGCGACAGTCCGGTGAGCTTTATGAAATCTGGCGTGCGTAGCCGGGTTCATCGTCCGGCCTACCCGGACTACGTGGTGGTAAAACGCTACAACGACAAGGGCGAAGTGATTGGTGGTGTGCGCTTTATGGGCCTCTACACCTCCATCGTTTACACCGAAACTCCGAACAACATTCCGATTGTGCGCAAGAAGCTCGAAGCGGTTCGGGCGCTGGCCAACTTCGATCCGGTCAGCCACAGCGGCAAGGAACTGAACCGTATTCTGGAAGTGTATCCGCGTGATGAGCTGTTCCAGTCTGACGTCGAGCAGTTGCACAAAACCGCCATCAGCATTCTGAATATTCAGGAACGCCGTCAGACCCGCGTTTACCTGCGTCGCGATACCTACAGCAAGTTCGTCAGCTGTCTGGTCTATGTACCGCGTGATATCTACAACACCGAACTGCGCCAACGCATCGAAAGCGTGCTGCGCGTGGAGTTTGAACCGCTGGATGTGGAATTCACCACCTACTTCTCGGAGTCGGTGCTGGCCCGCGCCCAGTACACCCTGCGCCTGGACAGCGACCGCGATAACAGCTTCGACGAAGCGCTGGTGGCCCGCAAGATCCAGAGTGTGGTGCGCTCCTGGTCGGATGACCTGCACGACGCCCTGATTGAACAGGTAGGTGAAGAAACCGGTAACCGCCAGTTCCATAACTACCGTTCGGCTTTCCCGGCCGGATACCGTGAAAGCTTTGGTGCCCGCACTGCCGTAGCCGACATCCAGCACATGGAAAACCTGCTGCAAGGCAAGCCGGACGACCTCGGCATGGTGTTCTACCGCGAGTTGGAAGAAGACAACAACCACCTGCGCTTCAAGCTGTTCCACCGCGGTTCCATCCTGCCGCTGTCGGATGTGATTCCGGTATTGGAAAACCTCGGCCTGCGCGTGCTGGGCGAACACCCGTACGAAATCATCACCGAAACCGGTGAAGTGGTGTGGATTCACAACTTCCTGCTGCAATACACCTTGTCTGACAGCATCAGCATTTCTGAAGTGAAAGCGCTGTTTCAGGATGCCTTCCGCGCCATCTGGAATGGTCAGGCCGAGAACGACGGCTTTAACCGTCTGGTACTGGGTGGCCAGTTGGGCTGGAAAGAGATTTCCCTGCTGCGTGCTTACGCCCGTTACATGAAGCAGATTCGCTTTGGTATTTCGGAAAACTACATTGCCGATACCCTGTGCCGTTACATTCCTATCAGCTCCTCGCTGGTGCAGTTGTTCAACACCCGTTTTGGGCTGGATGTTGGCGACAGCGAGCAGCGTGAAGCGGCCTGTGCAGAATTGGAACAGAACATCATCGACAGCCTCGATGACGTTAGCCAGCTGAACGAAGATCGTACCATTCGTCGTTATATCGAACTGATCAAAGCGACCTTGCGGACCAACTTCTTCCAGCTGGACGAAAACGACGAAGTGAAGTCGTATATCTCGCTGAAGATTAATCCGGCCTTGATCAGCGACATGCCGCTGCCTCGCCCGATGTTTGAAATCTTCGTGTACTCCCCACGGGTTGAAGGTGTGCACCTGCGCGGCGGCAAGGTTGCTCGTGGTGGCTTGCGTTGGTCTGACCGACTGGATGACTTCCGCACCGAAGTGTTGGGTCTGGTAAAAGCCCAGCAGGTGAAAAACGCGGTGATCGTGCCGGTTGGTGCCAAAGGCGGTTTTGTGGCCAAACAGCTGCCGAAAGACGGTGGCCGTGATGCCTTTATTGCTGAAGGCATTGCCTGCTACAAAACCTTCATCAGCTCGCTGCTGGACGTTACCGACAACCTGGTAGAAGGCCAGCCGTATCCGCCAGAGCGCGTGGTGCGTCACGATGGCGACGACCCGTATCTGGTGGTCGCGGCGGACAAAGGCACCGCAACCTTCTCTGACATCGCCAACGAAATCGCCGTATCCCGTGGCTTCTGGCTCGGAGATGCCTTCGCCTCCGGTGGCTCGATTGGTTACGACCACAAGAAAATGGGCATTACCGCCAAGGGTGCCTGGGTATCGGTACAGCGCCACTTCCGTGAGCGCGGCCACAACGTGCAGGAAAAAGATTTCAGCGTTGTGGGTATTGGCGACATGGCGGGTGACGTATTCGGCAATGGCATGTTGCTGTCGAAGCATATTTGCCTGGTCGCAGCGTTTAACCACATGCACATCTTTGTTGATCCCAAGCCGGTATCTGCTTCCAGCTGGGAAGAGCGCAAACGCCTGTTCGACCTGCCACGTTCCAGCTGGGCCGATTACAACAAGGAGTTGATCTCCAAAGGCGGTGGCATCTTCGATCGTTCCGCCAAGAGCATTCCGATTTCCATTGAAATGAAACAGGTGTTCGGTATTTCTGCCGACCGTCTGCCGCCGAACGATCTGATCAGCGCGATCCTGAAAGCACCGGTCGACCTGATCTGGAACGGCGGTATCGGTACCTACGTCAAATCCTCCAGCGAGCGCAATTCGCAAGTGGGCGACAAGGCCAACGACGGTCTGCGGGTGAACGGTAAAGACCTGCGCGCCAAAGTGGTGGGCGAGGGCGGCAACCTCGGTATGACCCAGCTGGGCCGGATTGAATTTGGCCTTAACGGTGGCGCCAGCTACACCGACTTTATTGATAACGCCGGTGGTGTGGACTGCTCCGACCACGAGGTGAACGTCAAGGTCATGCTGAACGAAGTGATGGACAACGGCGACCTCACTCGCAAGCAGCGTAACAAGATCTTTATGGACCTGACCGACGACGTATCGTCACTGGTGCTGAAGAATAACTACCGTCAGACCCAGGCCATCGCGCTGGCCTACAAGGACTGCCTCAGCCGTTTGGAAGAGTACACCCGCCTGATGAAGGCCTACGAAGGCCAGGGCAAACTCAACCGGGCGCTGGAATTCCTGCCCGATGATGAGCTGCTGGCCGAGCGTCGCGCCAATGGCAAGGGCCTGACCCGACCAGAACTGTCGGTGCTGATTTCCTATGCCAAGGCTGACCTGAAAGAGCAGCTGAACACCGCCGAAATCTACAACGACGGCTATGTGTCTGAAATCATTACCACAGCATTCCCACAGGCGCTGGACGAACGCTTCGGTGAGCAGCTGCGCGGCCACCGTCTGCGTCGTGAAATCATTGCCACCCAGTTGGCTAATGACATGGTTAACTACATGGGCATCACCTTTATGCACCGGTTGCATAAATCCACTGGTGCCACCGTGGCCGACATTGCCCGCTGTTACGTTGCCGCCCGCGACATCTTCCAGCTGGATAGCCTGTGGCAGAGCCTGACGGAGCTGGATTACCAGATTCCGACCGAACTGCAGGAAGACATGATGTCGGAACTGATGCGTCTGGTGCGTCGTGCTACACGCTGGTTCCTGCGTAATCGTCGTTACTCGATCGACATTGAAGCCGAAGTTGCCAGCTTCCGTCCGGCGGTTGCCGCGATTGCAGGTAACCTGGGCGACGCCCTACGCGGTTCTGCGCTGGAGCGTTGGCAGTCAGCGTATCAGGCTCGTTTGGATCAAGGCGTGCCGGAGCAACTGGCGGCTTACACCGCCGGTGCTGTAAATCTGTACTCGACCCTGGGCATTATTGAAGCGGCAACCGAAACCGGCCGTCCGGTATCTGAAGTGTCTGCGGCCTACTTCGAAGTGGGAGAGCAACTGTCGCTGAGCTGGATGGGACAACAGATCAACACCCTGCCGACCAACAGCCACTGGGAAGCACTGGCTCGTGAAAGCCTGCGTGACGACCTCGACTGGCAGCAACGAGCACTGACCATCAGCGTATTGGGTCAGCAAACCGAAGGTGAAGATACCGCTGAATCGGTCGCCCGCTGGCAAACCGACCAGCAGCACATGGTCGAGCGCTGGACCTCGATGCTGGGTGAGCTGAAATCGGCAGACAACGTCGAATTTGCCATGGTAGCTGTTGCCCTGCGCGAACTGCTGGACCTGGCGCAAGCCAGCAAAGCCGCCGTGGTTGTGGCTGATGCTTCCAAAGAGGAAGACGCATAAGGCGAAAACCCCTTGAAGTGGTAAACCCGAAGCCGGTGCTGCGAGAGCAGTACCGGCTTTTTTATGCTGGATATATCTGCCCGAAAATACAGAGTCCGATATCGGAAATACGGTGTTAAATAAACATATGTTGTTTTACAGGTGAGATGAAGTTAGGTGTGTGGTTTTCTTTATCTTTTGGACTGATTTTATGGTGGTCGCTTTATGAATTAATTTTTAACGGATGTTTTATTTTTATCTTTGTATTGTAAAGACTTGTTTGTGCGTCAATGCCGCAGTCGTAGAGACTCGGTTCTCATCGTATTGGTTATTAAATCCTTATTATTGGTGGCCGCTAATAATGATTTCAGAGGGGTTTTGATCTCTGACTTGTTGGCGATAAATTGCTTATCAATAGGAAATGTAATGAAGAAATCATGTCTTCTGATTACTGCGATGCTTGCATGCAGTAGTGCTGCTCACGCTTTGAAAACAGATTGGAACTGGGCTCTCGACCGACTGGATGGTCGGATAGATGGACAGTATACAACCTCGGCAACTGGACGGGGTCAAACCGTGTTCATTATGGACACTGGCTTGACTCTCGGAAATAGTCGGGTTGCCAGTGAGTTCGGTGGCAGAGCTACGGTATATGATATGAATGAAGCGCTGACGCCTGCGGATGGTGATGAATATCAGTATCACATTACAAGGGATGACCCTGACTACGGCAGGGACTACCGTGGACACGGTACGAAGGTGGCTACTATCATAGGTGGAAAAACGTATGGTGTAGCAAAAAATGCCAATATTGTAATGGCAAAAGTGAGCAACGGAAGTAGCGCCTTTTTTAGTACTACTCTAATCATAAAAGCTCTGGAAGAGTTCAAAACTATCGCAAAACCAGGAGATATCCTGAATTACAGTGGTATGTTTCCTAATCAGGAGCCCAACAGAACAACTGTTGAAAACCTGCTGAAAGACCTGCATGGAAAAGGCGTTATTATCGTGGTTTCTGCGGGTAATGATCCTTCAACAAATACCAGTGGTGAAACGGGCTCCAGGCTAGAGGAAGTGTTCGTTGTCACTGCAACCAGCAATTTTAACTATTTTGATAATGTGACCAGTGCATCACGCTATTACAGTCTGTCGGAAGTGGTGGGCACTCAGGATATCATCTTGTCAGATATGGCCCGTCCAAACGCCAGTGACCCGATTATCGTAGACAGTCGGTCGGTTCCTGCCAATCAACCAAAAATCAGTGCGTATATGCCAGGGGAAGGTTTGTGGGGCTTGGATCAAAACGGTGTTGAAACCCGGAGCTTTGGCGAAACATCTGGCGCCACAGCCATCATGTCTGGTGTATTCGCGACAGCTTGTGAAGCCTATAGCAGCATATGTAAATCTGGCAATCCTCAGCAAATTTACAACGCGATTCGTTCAATTGGCTATTACGACACTATCTATGACTATGATGGAACAACCATTGTTAATCCCCAAGGGTACAAGGGACGTGCTATAGACGTTCAATGGTAAGCAAAATGCCCACGTTCTGTGGGCACTTTCTTTGAGTAGCTGGAAATCGATGCAACAAGACCTGTTACTCAGAGTTATCCGCCACCACGTTCTCGCTATTCATCAAATACACGGTGTCTTCAAACATCAGTCGTGGCACGCCGTCGCTGAAGCGCAGCGGGTCGGCGTCCAGTCGCAGGTAGCTGCGGGTGCCGGTCAGGCGGGCAGCGTCGCTGTAGCCACGGGCCAGGATGGCCAGCCGAACGGCGGAAATTGCGCTGACGTCGCTGATATCTGCCAGTGCAACAAAGCCATGGCTGTCTTCGGTGGCGTAGAGCAGCTGCAAGTCTTCAATGCCGCTGGTGAGCGTTTGCGCTGAATCCAGCAGGGTGCCGGAGGATGTGTAGGTGGCGCACCGCAACAGGTCGTCGTATTCATCATCGCCGCTGCCGGAATCCCGTTCGACCCAAAACACATCCACTACCATGTCGGTTTCGGCAACACCAAGGTCAGCCAGGCTGGCGCCGGTGCAGGTCAGGCCGTTGTCTGATACCCGTTCAATAGCAACCTGGTCCGGAGTGTCGGTGTTATCAATGGAGCAATGAGCGTTGGCGGCCGGTGGTGTGGCGTTGTTGCTGCAGGCGGCCATCACGATGCTGTCGGGTGCGACTTCACTGAACGGGTTGTAGCCGCCAGCGGCGATGTGCTCAGCCAGCCAGTGTATGGCGAAGCGGGCGTTCTCCTGTGCTTCCGACATGCTGCCAATACGGTTGCCACTGCGGTTGGCCCCCATCATCAGTTGAAACAGGATCATGCCGATGATGACCGACAGGGTGCCGGCAATCATCAATTCAACCAGCCCCAGTCCTCGCTGTTGTCTGAAAGACCGTTTGGGTATCAGTCGTTGTGCCACAGGCTGAACTCCGTTGAAACGCTACTGCGATATTGGCTGGCCTGGTCGCGGCTATAAACGGCGTTGCCCTCGTCGTCCTGGCCCGCGGTGCGGACGTCCCACGAAAGGGTAATCCTGACCTCGCTGGAGCTGGCGTTGTAGCCCTGATTGTCGTTAACGCTGACAATCAGTTCCGGGTTTGGCAGTGAGTCGGCGCTGCTGCTGTAGGTGTAGTCGGCACTGCTGTCGTTGATGGTTCCGGCACAGGCGATGTCCCACAGGTCGTAGGCGGCCAGCTCGCTTGTGCTGCAATTGGCGGCGGCTTGCTGGCTGCTGCCGTTGTGCCATGCCGCACATTGGCTTGGCTGACTGGTACAGCTGGCGGCCGCTCCAGCTGTGTCGTAGTCGGCGTAGGCCTGGGCATTTAGTCGAATGCGATGGCCAAGGTCATCGACCATGTTCATGGCTAACGACTGGTAGGTGTTTTCCTGCGAAAAGCGATCGGATTCCAAGAGTGTGAAAGCCAGACCAACCAGTCCGATGGTGGTGATGGCCATGGTGACCATCAGTTCGATGAGGCTGAAGCCGGCTAACCGGCGACGGTAATTTTCATGCGGCAAACGGTGGCGAACAGTCATGGGCAGTCGCTCGTGGTGACGGTGGTTTGCCCGGAAACACTGAGATTAACCTGATACACCCGGCTGCCAGTACAACCCGCCAGCTGCAAGGTTAAAGCGCCGGTGTTGCTGGCAAGGCCGTAGGCGTCAAACCCCAGTGCGCCGGTAAAACTGGCGCTGATGGTGGCGTCTTCCGGTGGTGTTGCCACACGCAGGTCGATGGACGAAGAATCTTCCCGCACGGTCCAGCCGTCTTCCCAGCTGCTGCCTGGTTCAATCACCACATCCGTGCTGTTGGAGATGGCATGGCTGCGGGCAAAGCTGAGGTCATTCAACAACTGGCTAAGCATGGCTTCGGATTGCTTGTTGGTCAGCCAGGTGTGAAGCGATGGCGTACCAACGGCCATCAGAATGCCCAATATGGCGATGATGACCATTAGCTCGATCAGGGTGAATCCTCGGAGGGTTCGCTGTGTGCAAGGCGGTGTCTGCGAGGTGTTGATTAACAGCATGTTCAGTACTCCTGCCAGTAGCTGCGGCTGATGGTGTTCTGGCAGTTGTCGGTTTTCACCGTGACGGTGCCGACCGCCAGAATGGCTGAGTTGTCGCAGCTGCTGACGCTGTCGTCATCACTGTCGCTCTCTATGGCATCGGAGCTGCTGCTGTCACTGTCGACGTACAGTGGTGCCGACAAACCGGCAATGCCCGGTGCGTTGGTGTCGATGGTATCGACTTGCAGGCTAGCTTCCTGGTCGCCGTCGTCGTTGACGCTGTACACCAGTTGCAGGATGTAAAGGTCGGTGGTGCCAAGGTCGGTTTCGCAACTGCTGCTGGTGCCATCGGGCGGCAGGTACGAGGTGATGTAGGTGTAGCCGTTGAGGGTGGTGGCGTCAGTGAGGATTTTCTCGCCATCGCCGGTTAGCTGGTAGTACAAGCCGGTTTGCATCTGGCTGGCAGTTGCTGAGGAGAGTGAGCCTACTTCGGCGAGGTCTGCCCGTTCAACGGTGGTGTAACTTTCAGGCGCGGCGTCGGTATCGAAGTCGTTGATCACGTAGATGTTGTCGACGGTGGTGGTGTCGAGCGGGTGAGCGCGGTAACCCGAGCCAATGACGATTTGGTAGCGTCCGGCGGTGTACACCACGCCGTCTTCGGCGACAAAACTGCCGCTGTTTTGGTACGACACATCGGGTGTGGTGTAAAAGCGGGTGATGTTGGTTTCGGTGTCGTCTTCGCCGACGTCGGCAATCACGCCGCCGCTGGCAAAGCTGCTGGCCGAGTTGGAATCGCTGCTGTCCTGGGCCAGGTCAAAGCGCCAGATCCGGCCACCGAGATCGGCGGTGTAGAGGATATCGGCATCGCCGTCGTTGTCGGCATCCACCGGAACAATGTCGGCGACGATGGCGCTGGTCATCTCGGTCAGGTTGAGGTTGGCACCGGTGTTGGAGGCTTTCCACAAGAGTTCGCCGGTTTGGTAGTCAACCATATACACGGCGTTGCCCATGCTGTGTTCGGTACGCTGGTTGTTATCGTCTTCGGCTTCGTCATAGCCACCGCCAAAAAACAGCACGGTTTGCTGGCTGCCTTTCCACATAACAGTAACGGGCGTTAGTTCGGACCAGCTCTGGCCCATTTCTTCAAAGTCACCGCTACCTCCGACGATTTCCCAGGCAAGTTTGGGGTTGTCGCGGTCGGCTACATTGAGGGCATAGTAGTTTTTGCCACCACGCCGCATGCCAATGAACAGCAAGGCTTCTTCGTCGCTGTCGACGATATCGTCGTTGTTGCTGTCGACATGGTAGGACGACAGCTTGCCGTCCAGTCCGTAGGCCTTGCTGGTGTCGTCGTTGAAATACGACAGTGCACTGTCGAACAGGTCGGTCGGGATAAACGCAAAGCGTTCGGCCGGGTCGTCTTCGGCGGTGTCGATGGCGTGAAAATAGCCGGAGTTGGTGCCAACGAACAGGGTTACGTCAGGTTCGCTTTCGCCGCTGGAGGCGTTGGTGCGGGTGCCGTAGGTCAGCATCAATGGCTGGCTGTGCAATGGGTCTTCCATTTCCCGACGGGCACCGCCATCGGCAGAATCCGGATCGATGCCGGACAGCCACAGCAGGAAGTCGGCTTTGTCGTCGTCGCTAAGGTCACTGAATGCATCGAGGTCGTACAAGTCGGTATTGTCTGAAGTGATCCGGTTGCCAGAGGCGGTCAGGTTGTTGCTGGCAAAGTTGGTCAGCACGTTGCGGGCGCTGGCATCGTCCATTCGACGGGCGGCGCCGCCCAAGGTGACGTCCGAGCCGTCCGGTGCGTCTTCGGATTCGGTCCAGTAGCTGGTGGCGTCGTCGGCAAAGTAGCCGCTGTCTTCGTCGATGGCAGCGTCGCCATTGGCATCGTAAATGGTGCCGTCGGAACCGAGCCGGTAGCGTTTGATGTTACCGCGCCAGGCTGCTGTTTCTGACGGCTTGAAGACCGAGTAATACAGCTCGTCCAGGTGCTCCAGGCTGTTGAACGCGCTGACGGCTGCAGCGGGGGCTGCAAAGGTGCCCGAGGTGGCGGTGATGGTGGCGAATACCTTGTTCAGAGCCTCGGTGAGTGCTTCGGTGTCGTCGCCACTGCCGGAAATACCACCACCGTACTCGGCCATGGCTGCCAGTCGTTCTTCGTACTCATCGCCGATAAACCCACCAATGGTATGCACGTAGATGGGCTGATCGTCGTCGAGTTCTTCGCTGTTATCGGTGTTGTAGAGAAAGTAGGGCAGTTCTTCGGCGCAATCGCCGTCGGCACCGTTGCTACCGCAGGTTTCGGAAAAATCTTCATCTACCGGGAAGTCGGCGCTGGCGAGGGTGCTTAACCAGGTGCGGATTTGGCTGTCTGCGCCTTTGTCGCCGTTGGGTTCGCCGTCGGTGAATACCACAATGTGGTTTTTCTGGCAGGAGGCGGTGATGGGCGAAACGTAGTCTCCGCTGCCGTCGTGGGTGTCGTCCAGGTTCAGGTATTCTTCACAGCTGCTGGTGTCGGAGCTGTTGTCTGAATTGTCATCAGAGCTGTCGTTGTTATTGCCGTTTCCGTTGCCATTTCCATTATTGCCACCGTTGTTCCAACCTCCGTTGCCATTGTTGCTTCCGTTATTACTGCCGTTATTACCACCGCCGTTATTTCCGCTGTTATTACCATTATTCCAGCCTGCCACCCGTTGGTAGCGGTATCCATTGCTGCTGAATACCTGACGGCTGGGAGACACCACATAGTCTCCGCGGGTCACCACGTAGCCGTCTGATGTTGTGGGTACCGCTGGCTCGAGCGAGGCGTATTGCCCCATGCCAGAACCATGATTGAAGGCGCTGTCGGTACTGCTGCTGACCATGCATTGGTCGGTGTCATCGGCGTCGGTTGAGCCATAGGTCATGCTGCCGCCACGATAAAACTGCGCTATTTCGTAGAGGCTTTCGGTCAGCGGGGTGCCACCGGAGGCCGAGTAGTTGTCCAGAACGTTGCCAAGCAAGTCCTTGATGCCGTCGTCATCGATCGACAGCATGGGGGTCGACAGGCGTCCTCCCTCGCTATCGGTATTGAAGCGAGCCAGCGCAATATTGATGCCGCTGACGTTGTTCAACACATCGATGGCGGCATCCCTGACCACATCCAGACGGGAGCCGACCGACTGGCCGTCTTCGTACACGCTGGTTGCCATGCTGCCGGAGGTATCGAATAAAAACACCACGTTTGGTGGTGTATCGGTATCGCTGTTGGATACGTAAATTTCGGTGTCGTCGGCAAGGCAAGCCGGGGCTGCCAATAGCAACGCCAATAGATGGCTGGCGGCGCTTTTATATACAGTCACAGACTTGTTGCGGGTAATCATGGTCGGTCTCAATACTGGCTGCTGGCGTGGCCGCCAAAGTTGACGTAATTGATGGTGTTGGCAGCGCGGTCGACGCCAATGAAAATGATCGCGGGTGTCTTGCGAAGATAGAGCTCGCTGGCGCGTTGCAGGTCGATGGTTTGTTGGTACTCCTGCAGCTCTGTTGTGTTGGTCAGGCTGAAGCTTTGGGCATTACAGCCATCGCACAAGGCCACAGACAGCGCAGTGCCGGAGAAGGTCTTCAGGTTGGTAGCACTAACCTGATACTCCACGCTGTTCATCAGGTTGTCGGCCAAACACACGTGGCTGATTAACATCCAGGCCAGTAACAGGCCGTGTTGCAAAGCACGATAGCAATTCATCAGTTGGCCCCTGCGCCGGTGAGTGTGATGCCCTGTACCTGGCGCGAAACAATCTTGCCGTTGCTGTCGGTGGTGGTGGCGACAATCCGGAACGGGTAACGGCTGGTTTGGCCGCCGCTGCTGCCAGCGTTGCACTTCAGACAGTTGCTATTAATCGGGTGGGCGGTGTCGTAATAAATCTGTGTTGATACGGTACCGACCGCGCTCAAGCGGGTGGTGGAGGGCTGTGCCCAGCCGTATTGGCTGTAGGGGTTCAAACCAACGTTGTCGTAGCTAAGCTCGTCGTCACTGGTGCCGTTGTCGGTTTGGCTTTGGATGGCGTTTTTCTCTGAGCTGATCAGTGCCATCAGGTCGTCGAGGGCATCGGAACCCAGGGCTTCGTAGTAGGCGTTGAGGTTGCCGTAGGTGCGGTCAATGCTGTTAACGCTGGCGGTACGAACCTGCTGTTTGACGTTGTAATTGGTGATGGCGCGGTTTTGTAAGGTGGTTTCCTGCAAGGCGACACCGGCTGCAACGGTGAGCACCGTCAGCATGGCCAGGCTGATGATCAGGGCCGAGCCACGCTGTCGATTGCCACTGCGTGCGAATGGATAAGGCTCTGGCGACCGGCAGCCGAATAGCAAATCGATAGCTGGCGTGTGGGTAGTTGGCAAAAGGAATCCGTTTAATCGGCCGAAGGCAGACACCGTGGCTCTCCGTGGCACTGTTGGAAGTGTTGGGTTGAATGGAAATTATCGCCACAACGGCGCTGGGGCTGGATCTGAATTGCACAATTTTTGACAGGGCGACAGAACCCGACAAACGCCGGTGGGTAGAGGGTTTAAGGCGTTTGCTTGTGTCACCTCAACTACCAGGTTGACCAGCAGTTTTTATAGGTGTGTCAGTAATGGTTATTTTGATGCTGACAATGTCTGGGTGTGTCGTTGGTCAGAGACTGATGCACAGTGAACAAAGACCTGCAAATGAGCCTGCGCGACTTCTATACTGTTTAAGTGCTACACAGATTTGAGAATGGCCAAAACGGATGACCATATGGCGCGGGTGATTTTCGACCTTTACATCAGTGCAAGTGACTACCAGCAGTATTATTCGGGGGCGGTGCGCATGGTGCAGGTGGTGGCGTTGGATGGCAGAACGGTCCGGTTTCCGGCCAATGTGCTACGTGGGGTGGTGCGCCATGACGGTATTCGTGGACGTTTTGCAATTGATACCGATGAACAGGGCAAGTTCCAGCGCATTATTGAGTTGTCTCGCGTATAATCCCGCCAATTTTGAAATCATCTCCCCCTTTACAATCACCCCTCGAGGATTCCTATGGATTGGTACAGCGCCATTCGCCCCCTGTTGTTCAGCCTGAGTGCCGAAACTGCCCACGAAGTCAGCCTTGACCTGATGGGCGCTGCAGAGCGTCTGAAGCTGTTGAAATTCATGCTGCCAGAGGTCAAGGGCGAGCCGGTGGAAGTGGCGGGTATCCGTTTCCCCAACCCGGTTGGCCTGGCTGCTGGTCTGGACAAAAACGGCGATTACATCGACGCCTTGAGCCGCATGGGCTTTGGTTTTATCGAAATCGGCACCATCACGCCGCGCCCTCAGCCGGGTAACCCGCAGCCGCGTTTGTTCCGTATTCCTGAGCGTCAGGCCATCATCAACCGCATGGGTTTCAACAACAAAGGCGTTGATTACCTGATCGAGCGAGTGAAGAGCGCCAACTACACCGGCGTGCTGGGCATCAATATTGGTAAAAACTTCGACACGCCGGTTGAAAACGCCGTGGACGATTACCTGATCTGTCTGGAAAAGGTGTACCAATACGCCACCTACATCACGGTGAATATTTCGTCCCCGAACACACCTGGACTGCGTACCCTGCAATACGGCGATGCCCTGAAGGAACTGCTGCAACCGCTGAAAGAAAAGCAGACAGAACTGGCACCGCATTTTGGTTACAAGCCAATCTTCGTGAAAATCGCGCCGGACATGAATACCGACGAAGTTGGTCTGGTGGCCAGTGCGTTGGTTGAGTGTGGTATGGACGGTGTGATCGCTACCAACACCACGCTGGACCGCGATGGCGTTGAAGGTTGTGAAAACTCCAACGAGCAGGGCGGCCTGAGTGGTGCCCCGCTGGAAGAGAAAGCCACCGAAGTGCTGGAAAATTTGTGCAAGGCGCTGGATGGCAAGCTGCCAGTGATTGGCGTTGGCGGCATTACCGATGGCGCAGGCGCGATTGATAAAGTGAAAGCCGGGGCCGAGCTGGTACAGGTGTACAGTGGGTTTATTTACCGTGGCCCTGAACTGATTCGTGAAATGGTAGAAGCACTGGCCAATCACGACTGAGGTTTGACAGGCATAAAAAAGGCCCCTCTTGGGGGCCGCCTCCCGGGGTAGGAGGCTTGCTTTTTTTTGTCAGCCCGAAGGCTGGAAATCGATGCTGTTGAGGCTCAAAGAAAGTGGTTTTATTACCATGCCCTGGAGAGCCCCCGAAGATGGTTAGACAACCATCCGATGAATACCAGAAACGCCGGTGTATCCATCCCAGTGGTCTGCGCGTCCAGAGCGCCAACCGGCCAGCCAGGCATCCCGGAGAGCCCCATCTGGCGGAGCCAGATCTTTGGATTTCCGTTCAATGCCAGCGCGATAGCCGCGTGAGTAAGCTCGTTCTTGCAGATCGCGTTTCTGTTTTTTCATACGATGCATCCTCGCTTCAATTAGCAAATGATCGCTGCGGTCGTTCAGTTCAAGACGATCTTCAACAGCGACACTGGTGTTGTATCGCGAATAGACACCACTTGTTAACGATTTTATTTAAATAAAATGTCACTCGTTTGTAACGTTTGGCTATTTCGTCCAATAGGCATGAACTCTATGCAAGAAAACCAATCACTCCCGACCCGTTCCTGGCTGGCTGTATGCAGCAAGGGTATCGAACCCCTGTTAGCCGACGAAATCCGCGCGTTGGGTGGTGAGGTTGAACGCGAAACCCACCTGGGTGTGCACTGGCAAGGCACGCTGGAGACCGCTTACCGTGTGTGCTTGTGGTCCCGACTGGCGAACCGTCTTTTGATGCCGATGCTGGAAGAAGACACCGACAGCGTTGAAGCCATGTACGATCATGTGCGTAACATCGACTGGACCATGGTGTTCCCGTCCACCGCGACCTTCCGCATCGACTTCCACGGTCGTAGCCCGTTTATTAATAACACCCAGTTTGGTGCCCAGAAGATCAAGGATGCCATTGTGGACTGTTTCCGTGAGGAAGCAGGTTCACGTCCTAACGTCGATAAAAACGCCGACATTCGGGTGGAAGCCCAGCTGCGCAAAGGCAAGCTGGCCATCTATCTGAACTTCAGTGGTTCTGGCATGCATCGTCGTGGCTATCGTTTACAGCCGGGCCTGGCACCGTTGAAAGAAACCCTCGCCGCGGCCTTGCTGGTGCGTGCCGGTTGGCCCGAAATGGCCAAGGCGGGCAAGCATCTGGTCGATCCTATGTGTGGTTCCGGCACCTTGTTGATTGAAGCAGGCCTGATGGCCGCCGATGTAGCACCGGGTTTGAACCGTCAGGAGCATGGCTTTGAGCGCTGGCATGGCCACAACCGCAAGCTGTGGCTGGAGCTGGTGGAAGAAGCCCGCGAACGCCGTGCCGATGGCATTAACAGCATGAAGAACCGTTTCTACGGTTTTGATAAAGACGCCAAACAGCTGGACGCGGCCAGCGCCAACCTGGCGCGCTCCGGTCTGGCGGGTCTGATTCATCTGGAAAAACGCGAAGTCGAACAGTTGCGCATCAGCAAGGACGCCATCGAACAGGGCGGTTTGCTGATTACCAACCCGCCATACGGCGAGCGACTGAGCGAACTGCCGCAGCTGGCACCGCTGTACCAGCAGCTGCATGATGCGGCGATGCGTGTACCAGAGTGGAAGTTGGCGGTATTCACCGGCAATACTGATTTGGCCAAGGCCATTCGTCGTCCGTTTGCCAAGCGTTACAAGTTCCTGAACGGCAAGATTGAAACCCAGCTGCTGATGTTTGACGCAGCGGATGAACGTTCCAGCCAGCCGCAGGCATCGATGATTCGTGGTCCGGTGGAAGCCTTCGCCAACCGCTTGAAGAAAAACCTCAAGCAAATCGACAAGTGGGCCAAGCGCGAAGAGATCTTCAGCTATCGGGTGTACGACCAGGATTTGCCAGAGTACGCGGTAGCTGTCGATATCTACACCGATGCCCGTGATCCACTCAGTGGCCGCTGGTTGCACGTGCAGGAATACGTGCCACCCAAGTCCATTGATGAAGCCAAGGCCGAACGTCGCTTGCTCGACGTGCTGGCAGTACTGCCTGAAGTAACAGGCGTTAGTGCCGATCAAATCGTGCTGAAGCGTCGTGAGCGCCAGGCGGGTAAAAAGCAGTACGAGAAACAAAGCACCGATGGCGTTGCTCGTCACCGTTTCCCGACCCGCGAAGGTCAGGCGCAAGTGTGGGTGAACCTGAAAGACTACCTCGACACCGGTCTGTTTCTGGATCACCGTCCAACCCGTCTGGACATTGCCAAGCGCATTGCCAAACTGCCTGCGCCGAAGTTTCTTAACCTGTTCTGCTACACAGCAACTGCCAGTGTGCACGCCGCCAAGGCCGGTGCCATGTGTACCAGCGTGGATATGTCACGTACCTACCTGAACTGGGGCAAGGACAACTTTGAGCTGAACGGTATCAAAGCGGGTAAACACGAATTTATTCAGGCGGATTGCTTGCAGTGGCTGGCTGACTGTTCAGGTAAATACGACTTGATCTTTATGGACCCGCCAACCTTCTCCAACTCCAAGCGGATGGAAGGGGTGTTGGATATTCAACGGGACCATGTTCGATTGATTGAACAAGCCATGGCCTGTCTGAACCCGGGTGGCTTGCTGATCTTCTCGACCAACTTGCGCAAATTCGGGATGGATACGGATGCCCTGCAAGCAGGAGCCGCAGGCCCACTGAAGATTCAGAACGTCAGCAAGAAGTCGGTGCCGCAGGACTACGCACGTCGTCCGAACATTCACCACTGCTTCCATATTGAGCGAGCGTAATTGCATGGCCAATACGGCTGCCCATTAGTGGCAGCCGTATTTGTATGGCTGGATACTTTGGTGGTGCGCAGTGCACACCCTACAAATGGAAATGTAGTCAGCTTTAGGTTGGGCCGTGCCCAACGATTGCTGGGCGGGGCCCAGCCTACAATCATGTTGTCGACACCCGACACCCGACACCCGACACCCGACACCCGACACCCGACACCCGACACCCGACACCCGACACCCGACGCACTACACCCAACATGCGATCGGCACGCATCGCATTCCAAACCCCAAAAACGCACCAAAATAAACTCTAATTTAAATCTGGTGTTTTTATCTGGTGCATAAATTGAGTTTGTTCGGCGACTATAAACCCTCCGAATTCTTTTTATCTTCTATCAAGTGCCCGCCCGTGGTGCTGTATTTGCCTGAGGTGCCTTGTTTTGAGTCTAAATTGTCACTTCGGTATGTGACAAAGATGACAAAGTTGGTACACATCCTGCTAATACCAACCCCTGTAAGAGAATAAGCACTCTTAAAGTGCAAAAAGCGCTGGTGGTGACCCTTTCACTAACCAGCGAGAACGACATAACGAAACAGAGGGGAAATTCTTGTGGAAAGTCTGGATCTGACAGGCGTAAACAGCGCAGTTGAAACACTGATGTCTGGCACCAATACGCTCTTTATCCTGCTGGGCGCCATTATGGTGTTGTTGATGCATGGAGGCTTCGCATTTCTGGAGGTGGGTACTGTCCGCCACAAAAACCAGGTGAATGCACTGGTCAAGATTCTGACCGACTTCGGGGTTTCTACCCTGGCTTACTTCTTTATCGGTTATCAGATCGCTTACGGCAGCAACTTCTTTGCCGGAGCCAGTGAACTGACCGTAAACAACGGCTACGAGCTGGTGAAGTTCTTCTTCCTGCTGACCTTTGCTGCTGCAATTCCGGCGATTGTGTCCGGTGGTATTGCTGAGCGTGCCAAGTTCTATCCATTCCTGCTGGCGTCGTTCCTGATTGTGGCGTTTGTGTACCCATTCTTCGAAGGCATCATCTGGAACGGCAACTACGGCTTCCAGAGCTGGTTGGAAGAAAGCTACGGTGCGGGTTTCCATGATTTCGCTGGTTCTATTGTGGTTCACGGTGTGGGCGGCTGGGTTGCGTTCGCGGCTATCTACTTGCTGGGTTCCCGCAACGGTCGTTACCGCAACGGTAAGGTGGTAGCGTTTGCACCATCCAACATTCCATTCCTGGCGCTGGGTGCGTGGATTCTGACCGTTGGCTGGTTCGGCTTTAACGTGATGTCTGCCCAAACCGTGGATGGCATTTCTGGTCTGGTGGCTGTGAACAGCCTGATGGCCATGGTTGGCGGCACGTTGGTCGCTATGCTGGTTGGCAAGAATGACCCAGGCTTTATCCATAACGGCCCACTGGCTGGTCTGGTGGCTGTGTGTGCCGGTTCCGACATCATGCACCCAATTGGCTCTTTGGTCGTTGGAGGTGTGGCAGGTGCTCTGTTCGTGTACGTATTCACCTTGGCACAGAACAAGTTCAGCAAGTTTGACGACGTACTGGGTGTATGGCCGCTGCACGGCCTGTGTGGTGTGTGGGGTGCGATTGCTGCCGGTATCTTCGGTTCCGAAGCCATGGGCGGCCTTGGTGGCGTGAGCATGATGGCTCAGATCATCGGTACGGTTGCCGGTGTGGTGATTGCAGTGGGCGGTGGTTTCATCGTTTACGGTCTGCTGAAGGCAGTTGCTGGCCTGCGTCTGAACGAAGAAGACGAGTTCAACGGCGCTGACCTGAGCATTCACAAAATCAGCTCAACCTGTGATGACTGATCGTGACCGCCTGACGGCTGTTTAGAAATAATAAAAAAGCGCCCATAGGCGCTTTTTTATTGTCTGCAATTCACTTACAGCACGGATTCGAAGCATTCCAGCTGCGGCGGGCCCATATAAATGTCCTTGCGGGCACCGCCTGCGTTGGCGTGGGCCTTACGAAACGCTTCAGACTTGGTCCAGCCTTCAAAGGCGTCTTTCGACTCCCAGACGGAATGGGAGGTGAAGAGGGTGTATTCGTCGTTGCTGGCACCTTGCAGCAGGTTGAAGCTCTTGAAGCCTGGTACTTCGTCCAGGTAGGTGTCGCGGCTGCGCCAGATTTCAATAAAGTCCTCTTCGCAGCCGGGTTTGATTTTGAAGCGGTTCATTGCAATGTACATACAGACAGACTCCTTATAGCCCATGTTGAATCAGTGGATTTGACAGCAAAGTTTGGATTGTTTGCCAAAGCATCGCAGATTTTTGCAAAGAAGTTCAGGGCTGACTTTCGATGATGCCCTGTGTGTTTTACGCGACCCGTTTCCGGTTAATGGCATTTTCGAGTCGGCTGTCGTGAATGTCAGTAAACCTTGCCAGATTACCCGTCTAGTCTTTACAGTCCCTTACCCGAAAATGGCTCAACGACGGAGAAGTAACCCATGAGCATGGATCACTGGCTGACCATTCTGGCCAAGAAAGACGGTTCCGACCTCTACCTGAGTACCGGAGCACCGCCTTGTGCCAAATTCCAGGGGCAGTTGAAGCCACTCAGTAAAGAACCGCTGGGGTCGGGTGATATCGAGAAAATCGCCTATGCGCTGATGAACGATGCGCAGAAGAAAGAATTTGAAGAAGAGCTGGAAATGAACCTGGCTACCTCTAATGCCGCGGGTCGCTTCCGGGTCAATATCTTCAAACAGCGCCATGAAGTCTCGATTGTAGCGCGTAACATCAACACCGAAATTCCTAATCTGGAAAAGCTCAACCTGCCGCCGATTCTGAAAGAAGTGGTGATGGCCAAACGTGGTTTGATTCTGTTTGTCGGTGGCACGGGCTCAGGTAAATCGACCTCACTGGCGGCACTGATTGACCACCGTAATGCCAGCGCCGGTGGCCATATCATCACCATCGAAGACCCGGTGGAGTTCGTGCACAAGCACAAGCGTTGCATTGTTAACCAGCGTGAAGTAGGTACCGACACAAAAAGTTTCCATGCAGCACTGAAAAACACCCTGCGACAGGCGCCAGACGTTATCCTGATTGGCGAAATTCGTGACCGCGAAACCATGGAACACGCGTTAGCCTTCGCTGAGACCGGCCACCTGGCCATCTCGACCTTGCACGCCAATAACGCCAACCAGGCGCTGGAACGTATCATTAATATGTTCCCTGAAGAACGCCGTCAGCAGCTGCTGATGGGGTTGGGGCAAAACCTGCGTGCGTTCGTATCCCAACGACTGCTACGCACCGTCGACGGCAAACGCTGTGCGGCGGTGGAGGTGATGCTGGGTAATAAAACCATCGAAGACCTGGTGATGCGCGGTGACCTGCCAAGCATCAAGGAAGTGATGGAAAAGTCCGAAAACCTCGGCATGCAAACCTTCGATGGTGCACTGTTCAAGCTCTACATGGACGGTCGGATTTCTCTGGATGAAGCGATCAAAAACGCCGACTCGCCAAACAACCTGCGTTTGCGCATCAAACTGGCCGAAAACGACGGCGGCTTGCCCGACGAAAGCAAGGAAGGGGAATCATCGGCTATGGCGTTCAGCCTGATTATGGATGACGACGAGAAAGACGAAGAAGAAGAGCCACTGACATAGGGGTAAGTGTTGGGCGTGGCCTCAGGCACTTCAGGCAGCAGCCATAAGAGGGCTTTCTTGGTTAGCAATCAACCAGTCCTTCCTTGCCTTTCCATTGGATTACTGACACTGGCTACTGGCAGGATGGTTGCTATCTCCAATAACTGGTTGACGCACCAGGCGGCGCGTAGCTGATCGAGTGGTTTGGCGGATTGCAGCAACCTGGCCAGAGTCTTCAGGCCGATATCCTCGTAGCGCCGTGCCAGCTCAGCATGGGCTGAGGCCCTCGGTGGCTGGTCGGCGAGTTGATCCAGGCAGTGAATCAGCAGCTGCTGCAAGCGGCTAGTGCGCCCGCTTTGGCTTGGTTGGCTGCTGAGTTTGGCCAGCCATTGACTGAAGCGGGTTGGTCTATAACAGCTTTCCAAGGTATCGAAAAAGAGGCTGAACCAGCGCGTCGGCTGTTGCTCTGGGTTGTTTTGCTCGTCCTTATGCGCTGAAGATTCCTTGTCATGAGCTGAAGGCTCGTGCAGCTGAGTCTGATAGCGGCTTTTCGGTGGCTTCGGCCAGACGCTGTGAGGGAGACGCACAGCGCAAGGCGTCAGATGCACGCGCACATGGTTACGTTCAATACGTGCCACAATGAGTTCCGGCAAATGGCTTTCCAGTGCCATCAGGTTGATGATTGCCGGCTTGCTCAGGCTTGAGCTTATCAGTTCGAACGCCAGCAGGTGGCCGTCTCGATCGGCGTATTGCACGGTCAGGGTCTGGCTAGCTTCATCAAATTCGGTGCTGTGGCAAGCACTGGGCCGGAAGCAGAGAAATTCGGCCTGCCAGTCGATATCGTCGACCTTATCAATGCTGATCGGCTCGGCAGGCGCGAATGGCTGGTCGGACGTTACTGAAGCGGCATCCGGAGGATAAACGTGTGTGGCTTGCAGCCGCCGCAATCGGTTCCAGCCATTCAGCTCGGCGTTGTCGAGGGCCATGATGTTACCCATCCAGGCGCTGCCGGACGGCGCACCGTCGAGCCAGCCGCCGCTGTGCCAGGTCTGTTGAAAGTTCAACTCAGGGCTTGCCGTCGCCCGGCTCTCGGCCAGGGTCACAAACTGGCCTTGCGGGTCTTGCAGAATCAGAGTGACGCCATGGGCGCCGCTGTCATTGCGCCAGGGGTAGCCACCCAGTCCAATCAGCCGTTGCGGAGCCTGTTGCAGCGGTTTGAGCTGCTCCGGCTGGACTTGCTCCAGGCTGACCAGCAGTTTGGCCATGCTGACCAGAATGGCGCTGCGATCACGAATCCCCCGGCCACTGACATAACGCTCCAGCCCGCTGAGCAGCTGCTTCAGCGCGGCGCTGTTCATTCCCAGTCGCTGCATCGGTATCACCATGGCCTCCAGTTCCAGCAAGGCGCTGGGGCGCAGCTGGTCGATCCCTTGCATCAGCATGTGTTGCAGGTGATGACCAATCCGCTCACCCAGCCACCGCTGTGATTGCTGGCTGATGCCGGCCTGTTGCTGCTGTTCTGCGCTGAGCCAGTCTGGCCATTCAAAAGAGATCTGTTGCTGCTGGCAGTAAAGCCACACCGCCAGCAGACGCAGCGACTCGCTTTGTGAATGACAGATCAGATCGCCCAGATCGTGCGCCTTGCGGAAGTGAATCTCGTCCTGATGGATCTTTACCCGCACCAGGCCGCTCTTGGTCGTGCTGTCTGTTTGAGTCTCAATGCTGTAGGCCCAGCGTTTTTGGCTTTGCTTCCATAACTGACGGACTTTCGCCTTGCCTGCTGACTTCAGCAGGGCGGGAATATCGAGGCTGGGTGTCCAGGGTTGGCAGCCAGCTTTTTGGACTTCTACATCCGACGTCAGACCTCCGACGTCAGACGTCTGACTCTTGTTGTCCGCCACATACAAACAGACGGCGATGATGTGCTTGCACAGTCCGGAGGCGGCGCAGTCGCATTGGCTGAGATTGGGGTTGTCGCGGTTGATCTGGCCGTGCTGGCCTTCAAATTCAAAACTGTCGCCAGCAGCCAGGACCGGGCTGGCCTTGTCCAGTGCCTTGCGAGCGCGGCGCACCAGTCCTGGGCTGCTGAGGCTGGCGAGTAAATCGTCGTTCATTTTCTGAATCCCATGGCACGTGCCAGCCAGTCGGCAAACTGGTCCGGGCTGAGGGCGCTGATATCCATGCCCAGTTGTTGCAGCTGGCTGGTGGACTGGCTGTCGTAAAAGGGCGTCGAGTCGCTGGTCATGGCGGTCATGCCGAGCATGTTGATGCCGCTGTCGATCATTCGCGCTGCCTGGCCAATCATGCCTTGCTGCGGGCCGCCTTCACAGAAGTCGGAGACGGTGGCGACTACGGTGCGTTTGGGTTCGCTGACCAGTTGCTCGCAGTACTGCCAGGCCTGGCCGATCAGGGTGCCGCCACCAAGCTGGGTGCGTAGCATCACAGTGACCGGATCATCAGCGTGTTCGCTGAGGTCAACCACGCGGGTGTCGAACACCACCAGAGACAGCCTGACGGTGGGCAAGCGGGTCAGAATCCCGGCAATCACCGCCGAATAGATCATCGACTCGGCCATTGAGCCGGATTGGTCGATGCACAGGATCACTCGCCACGGCAAGCTGGTTTGCTGGCGTGAGTTGAAATATACCCGCTCGTAGCGCAGCCGTTCGCCATCGAAGTTTTTCAGGTTCTTGCGAATGGTGGTTTGCCAGTCGAGGTTGGCCAGCCGCTTGATCGGGCTGTGCGCCTGCCGGTTGAGGCGGCCGGTCAGGCTGTGGCTGAACACCGGCATCAGTTTGCGCAGCAGCTGTTCGACCACGGCGCGGATAATCCGCTCGACCTGATCCCGTAGCGCCGGGTTGTGATGAGCGTTGAGTTTCATCAGATGTTTGAGCAGGTCGACGCTGGGAGTGATCTTGTCGAGTACGCCGGGTTGTTTGAGCACACCGGTGAGGCCATAGTGATCCACCGCGTCCTGTTGTAGTTTGTCGTTGACGCTGCGCGGAAACAGCTTTTCGGCCTGCTCCAGCCATTGGATGATCTGTGGCTCGCCGCTCTCGAGGCCGGCAGACAAGTCAAACCCGCGCTCCACCAGTCCTTGCTGATAGAGGGTTTGCAGGACCTGATCCTGCCCCTGTTGTTGCGCGCTGAGGTTGGCGTTTAGGTCGTCGGCGTAGCGGCCCAGTACCAGTCGCCAGCGTTGTTTCAGTGGCTCAGCCATGCGTTCAGTCCTTGCTGGTCGAGGCGTTGTTGCAGTTGCTGTTCGAGCGCCATGCCCTGTTCGACGTCTTGCTCGGAGAGGCCTTTTTGCAGCCAGTCGAGCGGGTCGTCCCAATCATTGAGAGTGCGCAGCTGGCGGGTAATGCCGTCAATCTCGCGGGCGTCCATCCGGCTAAATAGCTTGCGCAGGGCCGGCAGCTGCTCGGTGAAGTGGTCGTCTTGCAGCTGCTCAAGCCAGTGGTTGAGTAAGTCCAGTAGCCCGGACGTTTGACGCAGCCAATGCGGCACGACCGTAATAAGGGCTTCGAGGATCGCATACCGCTCATTGACGCCCTGACTGTGAACCTGTTGCAGCAGGGGGCCGGCGTCAGCGCCGCTCAGTTCCACTTCCAGCGCTTGCAGGGCAAACCACATCGGCAGCTGGTGGCGGTTGTGACTGATCAGCCAGTGCAGGCGCTCCTGCCACGGCTGGCGCAGTTCCTCTTCGTGCTGACGAGCGATGCCTTGCAGCGCAATCAGTAGTTCCAGTGCTTCGCCCATATCGAGCTGATTGAGCGCTGCCAGATGAAAGCCCAGTTGCTGCCACAACGCCCGATATAGATCATCGAGCGGCTGCTCAGTAAACAGTGGATGGCGTGACAGCTGGAAGATTTGCATAAAGCTCTGCGACAGCGTCTTGATGTCGGTGCAGTCGTGAATCTGCTGATACAGCGGTTGCTGCGGCAGGTGTTGATGCAGATCCATCTGCATGGCCTGTTGCAGCAAGGTGATGCTCTGGCTCAGGTTCTGCCGGGGCCGGTTCAGCAACTGGACGATGGCAACGCGTTCCAGGGAGCTGCCGTTGCGGCCCAGATTGGCCAGTCGTACTTCCACCGATGGCGTCCATTGGTAGCTCCAGGATTCACGTTTCTTGTTGGCGCTGAAGCTGTAAAAGCTGCCCGGCCCACCGGATGGCGAGGCAAATCCGGCGTCGACAAAGGCCAGTCGGCACAGCAGTTGGCGGCGTTTGGTGGCGGAGTCGTTGATATCCAGCAGATCAAAATGGCACTGGCCGGCGGGGCCGACTTTCAGTCGGCTGGCACGGACCTGTTGCAGTACTTCGTCGACCAGAGGTAGGCCGGGCAGGCCTTCCGGCAACTCGCCAATGGCATCACCTCGCAGCATCTGTTGCCAGGGCTCCAGGGCATCGGCGGTGAATTGCTGTTTGACCAGACAGCTGGTCAGCGAGTCGAGCAGGTCGTTGCTGCCGGGGCGGTCGAGCTGGCGCAGCAGACACAGCTGTTGCAGATGGTGAATGACGTTTTGGCGCTGCCCCAGGGTCAGACCGAGTTGCTTGAGCAGAAACAGTATCCAGTCTTCAGCAGTGCTCTGGTTCTTTTTCAGTCGGTCGGCCAGTTGCCAGCGGCTGAAGGCAGGCCATGGCATTCCGGCAGCGTAACCGGAGGCCGGATGCAGCAGCTCGTCACTGTAGCGTACCAGTACGGCAGTCTGACGCGGGTCGGTGGCATTGGGCTGGTCCAGCGCACTGGCCGGAATCGGCGCGCTTTCGTCGGCAAAGTCGAACAGCGCTGGGGTATGGAAACCGCCGGTCAGTACGGCGATACGATCGACCTGTTGGCGGGCGTCGCGAATATGGGCGCGCATGCACTGTTCGCGGGGCAGGTCGCCGAGCTGTTGCAGGGATTCTTCATCGTGACAGGCACGGCTAGCGGCGCAATACAGCATGACTTGCAAAAAGAAATCGTTGGCACTGGCAAAGTCGCGGCATTCAAACAGCCGTTGCCAGACTTCGTCCTGCGAGCGGCAGCCCAGTTGCTGTTGCAGCTGGCGGGTGTATTCGGAGCCGAGCAGCCGGCTGTCGCTCCAGCGATTGCCGCCGTCGCTCTGATTGCCGCCGTCGCTCTGATTGCCGGCGCGCTCGGGTTGGTCGAGGTCGATAAACCAGACAGGCACCTGATGAGCGGCGGCCCAGCGAATGGCCTGCCACTCCGGGCTGTTTTCGGCCATCGGGTAGTAGCTCTGGTGCTGATACAGCGCCAATGGTGGCCGCACCTCATCGCCTTGCAGCAGCGGCAGCTGGTCGACAAAGGCCATCGGCGCTTCGATCAGTACCATTTGCGGTTGCTGGCGGTCGAGCTGCTCGATGGTCATGGCGGCACAGGCCGGGCTGTGATGGCGTACCGGCAGCCAGCTCAGGCCGTCGTTACGCAAAAACGCTGCCCGACAGTCGGCCAGATACTGGCCAATATCCTGTTCGGCTAATTCATCCACAGGGCTTTACCTGCCGTGAAGAATTCTTTCCAGCTGGAACGTTCACGCACCACTACATCCAGATAGTGCGCCAACTTCTTGATGTCGTCCGGCTTGTCCTTGATCAGGGTGCCGTGCATTTGCTGCACCAGCTGGGCGGTGCTCATCGGCTGCTGCCAGTAGAGGCTGTGCAGGGCACAGGCGTGGACGATGTTCACCGCTTCGGCGGTCGATAGCGTGGCTTCCAGTGCCTGTGGGCCGCTACTGTGGCGCAGCTCGTGGAACACCTGAACCAGCAGTTCGACCAGATCGGCGTCGAGCGGATGCTCGCTGCCATTGTCGGCCAATCGCTGTTGCACCTGGCTCATGATCAGGGTTTTCTCCATGGCGGCATCCTGAATCACCGGCACGGTTTCGAAATTGAAGCGGCGCTTGAGGGCGCTGGACATGTCGTTGACGCCACGGTCGAGCAGGTTGGCGGTGGCGATGACGTTAAAGCCGGGCTTGGCCTGAATCGCAATGCCCAGCTCGGGAATGGTCAGGGTCTTTTCCGACATCACCGAAATCAGCACGTCCTGGATTTCCTGCGGACAGCGGGTGATTTCTTCCAGTCGCACCAGCTTGCCCTGTTCCATGGCTTCATATACCGGGCTTTTCAGCAAGGCTTCCAGGCTCGGCCCGCCGGACAGCAGCAGGGCGAAGTTCCAGCTGTATTTGATCTGTTCTTCGGTGGTACCGGCGGTGCCCTGAATCAGTAACTCGCTGTGGCCACTGATCGCAGCGGTCAGCAGTTCCGACAGCATGGACTTGGCGGTGCCCGGTTCACCGACCAGCATCAGGCCATTGTTGCCCATCAGGCTGACGATGGCGCGCTCAACCAGCGCATCGTCGCCATAGTATTTGCGGCTGATACCATGGGCGGCATCGCCACAGATAAAGCGGCGCACCGCCGCGGCCGACAGCGCCCAGCCCGGTGGGCGTGGGCCGCTGTCTTGTTCACGCAGGGTATCCAGTTCCTGTTGGTAGCGCTGTTCGGCGCGTTCTCGAATGACGTTTACCACGGCAGTTTTTTCTCCCAGTCCGGGTCGTGAGTGGCTTTGGCGGCCACGGCTTCGTAGTCGATGGCAATGGCGTTGAGCAGGTTGGCGGGCAACTCGGCCAGCGGGATGTAATCTTCTTGCTGGTACCAGCAACGACGCTTCGACAATTTAACTACCTGCATGCTGTAGATGGCGGCGCTGACCTGCTCTTCTGGCAGACAGTTACCGCTGAAGGTAAAAATCACCTTGAGGCCGAGGCTGTCGAAGTTTTTGGTGTATTCACCAAACCAGCCGCCGTCTTCGGCATGACCGCGTTCGTAACCGGCTTTGGTAAGCACGCCGCGTACGGTGAAAGCGTCGGTCATGTAGCCATGGTAGTGATCGATTTTACGCTGGCCTAGCTTGAAGGCGATGTGTACTGATCCAAGCTGATCGAACAGCGGCTTGATCTTGTAATCCTTGAGATGCTGTTGCCAGGCTTTGACATCTGCGGCATCTTGCTGTGCCAGTGCCGCCGCGCTCAGCAGGCGGATGCGGCTGTCATCAGGTACGTTGACTTCGTCATCATCGAGGTTGATGAATTCGTCGTCCTCTGTGGGGCGGAAGCTGACCCATGCTCCGTCGATCTCCACTTGCCAAAGCAGCCGTTGCAGCAGGCGGTTCATCACCGGGTGCTGATGCAGGTATTGCAGCCAGTCGTTGCTGTGCCATTCGCGGTCAGTGATCATGGCTTCGTAAAGCCGAGCCTGTTGCTGTTCGACCACTTGCTTGAGTTCTTTCTTGCTATTACCGAACCATTTTTTGGCTTCGCTGATGGCTTCCTTGTCATCGTCCTGGCGAGGCTGGGGCAGGGCTTTGATGACTTTGCCGTCGGGGTTCAGCAATTGCAGCTTGAAGTTATCATCGAGCTGGATGGCGAGGGTGCGACTGCCGTAGTCGAATTCGGTCGGGCCATGCAGCTGCTCCAGACCGGCCGTCTGAATGGTGCGGTCGGCCAGTTCGTCGGCGCTCCAGCCATTGCGGCTGGCGATGTTGTCGATCAGCCTGCGGGCCAGAGTCTGTACCGAGGCGGTGCGGTAACGGCGGGCGATGCCAAGCACAAACTGGATTATGGCTGGGTCGTCGGAGTCACCGACCGCGGCTAGCATGGCTTCGATTTGTGAGCGACGCTTGTAGTGCTCTTTCATAAATGGCCGGATCAATGCCAGCAGCTGCTGGCTATCGCCGCGTTTGGTCAGAGCCAGCAGGCCTTTTTCTTTAATGGCTGAACCCAGCAGGTTTCCTTTGCTGTTACGATATAGCTCGTTATAGGCGTCTTGTTCGGTCTTGTTGGCATAGTCCGCGCCCCAAGTGGAAGAGGCCCACCGCTGATATTGCTGATACTGAGCTGCCTTGCCTTTTTCGGCAATGGCATGGGCTTCTTCATCGGTTGGGCAACGGGTGTCCTGATGGATAAACGCCGACAACAGGAAATGCCCCAGGGTTTTCTGGCTGTTCTCGCTCAGCAACGTTAAATAGCTGTCCAGCAGCGCATTGCCTTCCGGCTGTTTCAGTTTCACTGACAGTACCACCCACCAGAACAACAGTGGCTCTGGCACTGGGCTGCCGTCGCTAAAAGTCAGCGTCGGCAGTTGCGCGCGAGGGAACCATTCCATGGATTTGGGCGGCGCTTTGCGCAGTCCAGCGTCGGCTTCTTTTTGCAGCAGTTCCAGTGTCAGGAATTCGCTGATGTCATAGCCGCTACGCTGCAGGGCATCGATGATCAGCGCCTGGGTTGGTGCGTCTTTTTCTTTCTTCAGAGCTTGCAGCAGAGCCGGTTGTGATTCTTCAAGGCCGAGGCGACCAAGCCACTGGATGATGTCGGCCCGGAGGGCTTTTTCACGACTGCCAAGCATCCCCAGTACTCGTGGCAGGTCGATACCCAGCACGTCGATGGTCTCGAATGCGGCCCGGCGAACGTAGCGGGATTCATGCAGGCAGAGGTCGTAAAGTGCGTTGTTCCAGCGTACTGGCAGCTGCGGAAAGCACTGCAGTAATCGCAGGCTGCTGATGATGAGATCGTTGGCGTCCAGGCGAACTGTATTGGCGCACTGGCCCTTGAGGCCGTCGTCAATGATCGACTCGTGTTCTGCGAGATATGGCCATAGTTGTAACTCAAGCAGGTAGTCGGGTAGGTCGTCGCTGGAAAATAGCAGCGCTTCGACGGATTGTGGCTCAATGCCTTCTTCGGCGGCAATGGCCACCAGTTGACGAAAGTCGCTCAGTTCACTCAGCAGCCGAGGAAAGTCCGGCTGATGGCGCAAAAATCCCCAGTATTGATTATGGTTACCCAGTAAACGGAACAGGTGGCGTAGATTGGCATCCGGCTGCTGGCTCAGACTGGCGTTTCTGATGATGGTGTCCAGCAACTGGTTGGTTGGCCGTGCTTCTGACTTGGCCAGCCAGTTGATGACTTGCTGCAGGTCTGCATCGGTAATGGCTTGCAGTTTGACCAGCGTCTCTTGGGCTCTTTCAAGATATTGAATTTCGTATGGGCGAGGGTTATCTGACTGCTCGATATAGCGCTGCTGGTTTTCAATATTGGATTCGGTGTAACGAATACGCTGCTGGAGGGACTGTTGCAGTAGCCTGAACCAAGGGGCCGGGACTTCCTTGCTGAGCTCAACGGTTTCGAGAACCGGAATTTGCCATTCAAATGGTGTGTCATCGGCAGGCTGTTGGTGATTGGCAAGCCGCTGCAGGGCTTCACACACTTTGGGCGCTGTCTCTGTTGCCAGCAGTTGGGTCAGTAGTGGCTTGCAGTCAGGATGCTCTGCCGCTGCGTTGACCCAGTATAGCCGGGTGGTTGCATTGACGGACGACCAGGCTCTTTGCAGGTGCTCGGCCAGCGCTTGCCCAGGTAGTTTTGGTATTTCCAGTAGGGTGGCCTGACGGACGCTTTTGGCGCTGTCGGCGGATAATTGCAGCAAGGGTGCAATAAAGCTTTCAGCCCTCTCGCCCTGTTCGGTTTGTAGCTGCTTGCCCAGCAGGCCGGCCAGTGTTGCCCGGGCACTGACATGCAGGGCTTTGAGGGATTGTTGCCAGTCCGGGTTACAGCTCAGAGTCAACCAGTCGGTGGTATTTTGAAGGTGCTTACGCAGCTTACCGTTGGGCGAGTAATAGCGGTTGGCATTTTCCAACAGCCAGGTATCCAACAGCATTGGGTCCTGCTGGTATTCCTGCAGGGTCGTTACCAGAATGTCGCGGCTGATTGCATCGTAATGCTCTGCCACTATGGCAAGCATTTGCGCGGCCCAGCCATCAGGACGGTCTGCCATGTGGCTGAAACTACGGTAGTCGTAGTAATGGCCAGCGTACATTACCCGTCCCAGCCGAACCCAAATAGCTGGTTGAGCGCCGCTTTCGGAGGCGAGAAATTCTTTCAGGGCTTGCTCAACTTTTTTGTGCTGATTGGTCAGTTCATCGGGAAAGCCGCCACGGCTACTGCCGGGATACAAAGGCTTGTGCTGCCTGGTCACCTGTTGTTCGAGATCCGCCAGGGCGGTTGCTGGAGCGCCGGTCAGAATATAACTGGCAATGGCCTGGCCAAGTCCGGCCCGGTAATACTCTATCGTGGTACAGGCGGTATTGAGCAGCGCCAGGCTGTCGCTTTGGCTGAGTGATGGGGTTAGTGCTTCTGACATGCTGAATCCTTGCTTGAAAACTCCTGTTGGAGCTGAAATTTGGTTGCTGATGCATTGTTCATCAGAACCAGCTGATTGAACCTGTATGGTCTGACACAAACTGTCGGGCCCAAGGGATCTCTTGCTGATTCTGATGACTGGCGATTGATTACTCCGGGTCGCTCGACTCATTTTGTTCGCAGTGTGTGGCCAGTACCTCGTAGTCCTGCGCAATGGCATTGAGCAAGTTGGGCGGAAGCTCGGCCAGCGTCAGCACGGTTTCATCCCTGTGCTGGTTAGTGCCAAGCACGTCCATGTAGTAAATCTCAACCTCGGAGGTTTCCTCTGGCAGATAGCTGCCGCTGAAGTGCAATCGGGCCGTCAGGTTGGACTGTGAGCCATTGGTGGCCGGGAAGTCCTTGATGTACTCCCAGAAACTGCCGTGGTCCATGGTAGTGCCACGGCGATAGCCGAGTTTTTCCATGATATTGCGAAGCTCGGTGTTCCAGGTTTTGAGGGCCCGGATTTTAAGGTGCTGGCTTTTAAGGCGATGGGCATGGTCTATTCGTTTGCCGCCGGACTGTTCCGGGCTGAGCCCTTGTGCCAGCAAGTCGGACAGTTGTAGTTGATCGAATAACGGCTTGATGCGGTAGTCCTTCAGATGAGCGCGCCAGCCGTCGATTTGATCGGCACTCAGCTGGGCGCCGCAGGCCAGACGAATCTGGCTATCAGCAGGCAGTTCCAGCTCGTCGTCATCGCTGTTGATGAAGGCGTCTTCCTCGGTGGGGCGGAAGCTGCGCCATTGGCCGTCGATCTGCACTTCCCAGATCAGCCGTTGCAGCAGGCGGTTCATCACCGGGTGTTGGTGCAGGAATTCCAGCCACTCGCTGACTGGCCAGTGACGTTCGTTAACCATGGCGTCATGCAGGCGCTGGCTTTGCTGGCTAATCACGGTGCTGATGTCTTTCTTGCAGGCGTTGAACCATTTGCGTACTTCGCCGACTTCGTCCTTGTTGTCGTCCTGACGTGGCTGCGGCAGGCTCTTGAGGACCTTGCCTTGCTCGTTGAGCAGTTGCAGTTTGAGGTCGTCGCTGAGTTGCAGCGCCAGAGTGCGGCTGCCATAGTCGAATTCGGTCGGGCCATGCAATTGTTCCAGACCGGCGGTCTGAATGGTGCGGTCGGCCAGCTCATCGCGGCTCCAGCCGTTCTGTTCGGCAATGGCATTGACCAATTCATTGGCTTCGGCCTGTACCGACTTGCTGCGGTAACGGCGCGAGATACCGAGCAGGAACTGGATCACCGCCGGCTCATTGAAGTGATAAATCACGTTCAGCAGCAGTCGGTCCTGAGCCAGTCGGGTCGGATGTTTTTTCAGGTAGTTTTGCACCAGTGGCAGCAGTTGCAGGCCATCGCCACGGCGGGTCAGCGCCAGCAGACCTTTCTCTTTGGTAGCGGTGCCCAACAAGACGCTGCGTTTTTGCTTATACAGGCGCTGATAGACGTCATCTAGGCTCAGTTTGGCCATGTCTTCAGCCCAGTCGTATTGCTGGCTCAATCTCTGGTAGCGGTTCCAGGTGTCCTGTTTTTCCGCTTCGGCGTACGCATGGGCATCTTCATGGCTGATGCAGGCCAGATCCTGAGAGATAAAGCTGTCGAGCATGAACCAGGCGAGTCGCTTCTGACTGTCGCTGTCGAGCAAATCCAGATACAGGTTCAGGATCGGGTTGCCTGCCGGGTCGGCAATTTTCACAGCCAGCACCGACCACCATTGCAGCAAGCGGGCAGGAACTTCGCTGCCATTGGCAAAGCGACAGACTGGCAGCTGCTCATACGGGAACCAGCTCATGTGCGCCGGGGCTGGTTTGGCCAGACCTTGCTCGGCGTCCTGTAGCAAGGCTTCCAGTGACATCCACGGTTGGATATCGGCAGCGCAGGCACGCAGGGCGTCAATCATCATGGCACGGGTAAACTGGTCCTTCTCCTTGTTGGCGGCCTGGGTCAGCGACTCAATGCTCTTTTCCCGGATCAGTGGGTCGGCACTCAGTTCGCGCAGCCAGTCCGCCGCTTGCTGGCGCACTGACTTGTCCTTGCTGGTCAGCATGCCGGTGATCAGCGCCAGCTCGATACCAAAATGACGGGCGGTCTGACGGGCGGGTTGGCGCAGGGTTTTGCGCGCGCCGGTGGCCAGCTCGTAGATCTTGAGCTTGTGTTCCGGCGGCAGCACTGGCAGCTCCCGGGTCAGCATCAGGCTATGGATCAGGTATTCCTGATGATTCCAGACGTAGCTGAAGGGGATGAATTCATCCAGCAGGATGTTCTCGATGTAATAGGGGTGCGCGACCAGGTAGGGCCAAAACGGCACCAGCCTGAAGATCTCGGGCAGTTGATCGCAGGGCTGATGGGTGCCCCACAGGGCGTCATGAAGCAGTTCGTCAATCGACAGCCCGGCGAGGTCATCCGGCAGCTGATCGAGCTGACGGAAGTCGCTCAAATCGCGCTTCAGCATCTTTAACACCGACTGGCCCCAGAGCCGGTAATTCCAGGCCCGACCGTCATTGCCGATGGCAATATGGCGCAGTCGCAGCCAGTGGATCAGGTGAATGTTCGGATCACTGTCGAGGCGTGCCTGTTGGGCTATGTCGTCAAACACGGCAGCCCACTCGCCCTGACCCGTAGCCAGATAATCGAGCTGCTGGCGAATAACCTCGGGAGTCAGTTCGCTGAGCTGTTGGTGTTTGTAACGGCGCTCGCCGATGTTGTAGTCCCGTGCTCCGGCCAGTGAGCGTTCTGACTTTTGCAAGCATTGATCAAGGGCATCCAGACACTGCTGATACCAGCTTTGTGGCACTGGAGCACGGCTCTGTAGTGGGGCTACAGCGGGTAGCTCTGGCGATGCCTGTGTTTGGGAAAGCAGGGTTTTGAGCTGTTTGATGCGCTCCAGTTCGGCCTTGATCTGGCGTTTAAGCTTGTTGTCAGTTTCCTGATTCAGCAAGCCTTGCAGCAGTGGTTCACGTTCTTCCAGCGTGGTGATCGAGCGGATTTTACTGAGGCCCAGCTGGCGATTGTCGCTGTTCAACAGCGTGTAATGCTGCTGCCAGAAATCACGTTTTTCGGCCTTGCTGAGCTTGCTCATGCTGGCTTCAATGGCGTCGTCGAGGTTGACATCATCATTCAGTGATAACGCCATCAGGCTGTTGGCGTGAGCCTGTTCGAGCTGGAATTCGTCGTTGATGATCAGACGACCGAGGGTTTCCCGTACACTGATATCCGCAGTCAGCATAAAACGACCATAATCCGGCTGCGCCAGCCGGTTGTCCCAATCGCTGTTACGGCGCAGATTCTTGATCATAACATGGCCAAACTTTTCGTAGCTGTGGGCGTCTCCCAATACCCAGGCGTCCAGCGTGTGACCCTGAGGGTCATCCGGTTGCAGAATCTCCAATAATGCACTGTGGTCGGGGTAATTCTGAACGCCGCTGCCCTGCTTGCGATTTCTTTGGGTATAGCGGTTATAGAGGTCGAGCAGATTGCCGCTCCAGCTTTCAATCGGTGTAGCGACATGTAAGTGCGACAGCTGGTCATCGCAGGCGTGGCACACCTGGCCCAGTCGGCGGGCGATATCTGGCTGAAGAGCCAGCGGCGAATTCATAAACCGCTGCATATGATCCTGTAGCTGCTTGATACTGGCCTTGTCAAAACCGGGAGGTGGCGTATCCAGCCGCACGCCGGGGCAGCAGTACTGGCGTGTTTCTCCCAGCTCCCCGATGGCATCGAGCACCTCGGCCTGTTGGCCATAGATAATAAAATCTACCGCCCGGGCGGCCAGCCCCGACCGATATTGCTCCATTACCTCACAAGCTTCGAGCAATGCCTGTATCGCTTCTTGATGAAGGGGGTCATCGGTATTTGATGAGGTGGTAGCGGTATTTGGTACTGGTGATGCTTTAGCGGGGTTCAGAGAGGTGGTCATGCCTGTCCTTATGGCGTTACTGACGAATGTTACCGGCTGGTGAAATTATCGTTATTTATGTTGTCTGTCAGTTTGGAAGTGGCATTGTGTGACTCAGGTTGTGTCAGCGCGGGGTAAACAAAAAACGGGCACATGGCCCGTTTCTTATCGTCAGACTTAAGCCGGAATAACTCAGCCTGCCAGTACAGAGTCCACCAGCGCCTTGGCGTCGGCTTCCAGCAGGTCTACATGTTCTTCGGATACGAAGCTTTCCAGGTAGATCTTGTAGACGTTTTCGGTACCGGAAGGACGTGCTGCGAACCAGCCGTTGGCGGTTTCCACTTTCAAACCACCAATCGGCGCGTTGTTGCCCGGTGCGTTGGTCAGAATGCGGGTGATGGCGTCGCCAGCCAGTGAATCGCCGTGTACGGCTTCCGGGCTCAGGCCTTTCAATACGGCTTTTTGCTCGGGTTCACACGGGACGTCGATGCGCTTGTAGTAAGGGCGGCCATAGCGAGCGACTTGTTCTTCGTACAAGGCTTGTGGGTCTTTGCCGGTGACGGCCAGAATTTCAGCGGCCAGCAACGACAGAATGATGCCGTCCTTGTCGGTGGACCATACGGTGCCGTCTTTGCGCAGGAAAGAAGCGCCAGCGCTTTCTTCGCCACCAAAGCCCATGTCGCCGTTGAACATGCCTTCCACATACCACTTGAAGCCAACCGGTACTTCACACAGCTCTCGGCCGAGGCCGTTGACCACGCGGTCGATCATGGCAGAGGACACCAGCGTCTTACCGAATTTGATGTCGTCTTTCCACTCGGCGCGGTGAGTGGCCAGGTACTCAATGGCAACGGCCAGATAGTGGTTCGGGTTCATCAGGCCAGTGGCTTTACAAACGATGCCGTGACGATCGTAATCAGGATCGTTACCGACGGAGATGTCGAACTGGTCCTTGATGGCCAGCAGGTTCTGCATGGCGTATGGGGAAGAGCAGTCCATACGGATGCGGCCGTCTTTATCCAGCGGCATAAAGCCGAAGGTTGGATCAACGTCTTCGTTTACCACGGTGATGTCGAGGTTGTACTTCTCGGCAATCGGCTTCCAGAAGTGCAAGCCGGAGCCGCCCATCGGGTCAACACCAATCTTGACACCGGCTTTGGCGATGGCTTCCATGTCGATCACGGAACCCAGGTCGTTGACGTAGTGGCTGATGTAGTCGAAGTCTTCCACCAATGGGCTGGCGTCGGCTTCTTCGGCCATGATCCATTCAACGCCATCAAGATCGTTTTCCAGAATCTCGTTGGCACGCTGGGCAACCCAGCCGGTGATGTCGGTATCTGCCGGGCCACCTTTGGCGGCGTTGTATTTGATGCCGCCGTCTTCCGGTGGGTTGTGGGACGGGGTGATCACAATGCCATCGGCCAGATCATCGTCGTCGGCATCGGCGTTGTGGGTCAGAATGGCGTGAGAAATCACCGGCGTTGGGGTGTAACCACCGCCGTCCTGAATGCGCACGCGAACGCCGTTGGCAACCAGCACTTCCACGGCGGTGCCAAAGGCGGCTTCAGACAATGCGTGGGTGTCTTTACCCAGGTACAGCGGGCCTTTAATGCCTGCATCGGCGCGGTATTCGGCAATGGCCTGACAAATAGCAGCAATGTGGTTTTCGTTGAAGGTGGTTTTCAAGGCAGAACCACGGTGACCAGAGGTGCCGAACTCGACCTTTTGGCCCGGGTTATCCAGAATTTCCGGTTGATTGCGATAGTAGGCTGCGACCAGCGCAGGCACGTTGACCAAAGCGTCACGTGGGGCGGTTTTACCGGCATCCGGGTGAATTGCCATGTGGGGTTCCTTGTTGTTCCATCGAATTGGCTCAATGCTGCGGGAAAGCGCTGCAGGTTTCAATTCCTCGCGGGGCGGAATACCAAAGTATCTTCGCGGCAAATTGTCAGTATGATTCAGCAATGACCCCATTTTACTGCTGAGGCACCGCTGAACATGGCCGAACTGCTGAAAAACCAATACGGGCTGGAAGTCCCCCAACAGCTGGCGCAGCAGTTACAGGCCGTCTGGCCAGCGTTTGATGCCGACGGCTTTATGCAGCGGGTGCAGTCACAGTATGAGTCCTTTGAGCTGATGGGCCGTGGTCGCTTTCTCGGTCAGTTGTTAGGCGAGTTTTTACCGAAGGATTTTCCTGCCGCTGTGGACGTCTTGCTGAAATCAGTCGGCGAGCCTCTGACCACCGACCGCAGCTTTTCGATGTCGGCGTTTTACTACCTGCCGCACACCTGCTTTGTTGCCGAATACGGGCTGGATTTTTTTGATGAATCCATGGCTGCTCAGTACGAGTTGACCCAGCGCTTTACCGCCGAATTCAGTATCCGGCCCTTTATTGAGCGCTACCCTGAGCAAACCCTGGCTTTGCTGGAGGAATGGGCTTCGGACGACAACTATCACGTACGTCGCTTGGTCTCCGAAGGCACCCGTCCGCGCCTGCCGTGGGGCAAACAGCTGAAAGGGTTTATGGCCGATCCAACGCCTGTTCTGGCGTTGCTCGAGGCATTAAAAGACGACCCGGAGCTGTACGTGCGTCGTTCGGTGGCGAACAACCTGAACGACATTGGCAAAGACAATCCTGAACGCCTAATAGAAGTGTGTTCACGCTGGATGACCGAAGCAGAAGCGTTGACGCCAGAGCTAAAAGCCAATCGTGAATGGCTGGTAAAACACGCGCTGCGAACAGCGGTTAAACGCTGTGACCCCGCTGCGTTGGCGGTACTGGGTTACGGAGCCGATAACGCGCTTGAGGCTCTGGGTGTGTCAGGCAGTTTGAGTGCTGCTGAGGCGCGTATGGGAGAGACGATAGAAGTACATGCTGAGCTGGCCTTGCCTGAGTCTGCAGGTGCTTCAGGTGCAGCCGAGTTGGCATTGATGGTCGACTTCAGAGTCCACTTTGTGAAAGCCAATGGCAGCACCTCCGCCAAGGTGTTCAAACTGAAAAAATTGACGTTGAAGGCAGGTGAGCAAGTGTCGCTGAGCAAAAAACTGTCGCTGGTAAAAATGAGCACCCGCACCTTGTATCCGGGCACACACAAGGTCGAGCTATTTGTGAATGGCCAGAGTTATCCGGTGGGGGAATTTGAGTTGGCGCTGTCCGAGGGATAGTTGAGGGTTGGTTATTTGACCTGAATCCCCATCCGGCGTTTCGCCCTGTGCGAGGCACCGTTGCGAATGGCCCATCGCAAGGTGTTGGCAATGCCGTTCATGCTGCGGTTAATGCCCCATTTTTTAGGCGCTGAAAAATGAATCCCCGCTTGCTGTTGGGCCCAGTCTGGCAACAGGTTCATGCCAGCGTAGGTCATCACCTTTCCTACGGGTACGGCTAACCGGCTGGGTGCCGGGGCGTTCAAGAGCAGTCGCTGCACTTCAGCCGTGCGTTCATCGAACACCAGTCCGGGGCGTTGTTGGTTAATCCATTCTTCAACCGCTTGTCGTGTCTTGGGTACGTTCGCCGCTCCGAGGTGTTCGGCTACTAAAGCGGTCTCTTCAAAATACCGATCCTGTTGCTCGCGGTTTAGCGGCTGGCTGCCGTAGCGTTGGAACGATTCCAGAAAACAATACACTTCGGCAACGTGTACCCAGGTCAGTAATTCCGGGTCGTTGGCAGAGTAAGTGCGGCCGTCCGGGTGAGTACCTGTCACCTGATCATGCAGGGATTTGACCCGTTCTATCAGGCGTTCAGCATCGGCTGTCGCCCCAAAGGTGGTGGCAGCAATAAATTGGCTGGTGCGACGCAGGCGGCCAAGCAGGTCATCACGGAAGTTGGAGTGATCCCAAACACCGGCCAACGCCAGTGGGTGCATCATTTGCAGCATCAGTGCGCCAATGCCGCCGCACAGCATGGCCGGGAAGTCGCAGTGCACCCGCCAGCAGATGGCGTCCGGGCCATAGAGGCCGGGGTCGCCGGGTGGGTTTTCGTAGTCGATGTTGTTTAACGCCAGGCCGCTGAGGCCACGAACCTGTTGTTCGATGCGTTTGCGAATCCATTCCAAGGTGGCTGATTCCGGTTGTTTTTATCGTTTTTGTTGTGGGAAGCAGCTTGCTGCCGATGGTGTTTTTTGTTGATGGGCACGAGTGCCCATCCTATTCTCCGCAATCACCCACATATAGGATGGGCGCTTGCGCCCATCACCTCACCTTGATGCGGTAGGCATAACTGTACAGCACCGGCACCACGCCCAGCGTCAGGATGGTGGCGAAGCCGAGGCCAAAGGCAATCACCACCGCCATGCTGCTGAAGAAAGGATCAAACAGCAGCGGCAGCATGCCCAGAATGGTAGTCAATGCCGCCATGGTCACCGGACGCAGACGACTGACCGAGGCTTCAAACAAGGCCTGATAGGGTTCCTTGCCATCGGCACTTTCAAGCTTGATCTGGTCGACCAGCACAATGCCGTTTTTCACAATCATGCCCGACAAACTCAGGAAGCCCAGCAGCGACATAAAGCCGAATTCCGCCCCCAGTAACAGCATGCCGGCGGTGACGCCAATAATCGCCAGAGGCACGCAGGCCCAGATCACCAGCGCCGCGCGAGCTTCGTTAAACAGCAGCACGGTGATGATGAACATAATCAGGTAGCCCATCGGCAGCGAGGCAAACACGTTGGCCTGGGCTTCGCTGGAAGACTCATACTCGCCGCCCCATTCCAGTGAATAACCGGTTGGCAGGTGCAGGGCTTCGATTTGTGGCCGCAGCTGCTGGAACAGGTCGTCGGCGGTCATGCCGGAAGCCATGGTCGGGTCGGCGTACACTTCGATGGTGCGTTTGCGGTCACGACGCATGATCAGTGGGTCTTCAAACACCACATCAAAGCTGTCGACCACTTGCTGGATCGGAATGTAACGGCTGAACACCGGGCTCCAGATTTGCAGGTCCATCAGGTTGTTGACGTTCAGGCGCTCGCTTTCCGGCGGCCGAATCAGAATCGGCATCAAGGTGGTGCCGTCGCGGTACAAGCCCACTTGCTTGCCGGTGAAGCTCATCAGCAGCAGGTCGTCGAGGTCTTGTTTGGCAATGCCGGCACGGCGGGCGGCATCGTCACGCAGGTGTGGGCGAATCACCTTCACTCTCTCGCGCCAGTTGTGGCGAATATTGGTTGCACCGGCTTGCTGGTGGAAGATGTCTTCAGCTTGCTCGGCCAGTTGCCTCAGCGCCATCTGATCCGGGCCGGCGAAACGGGCAACAATCTTGGCCTGTGGGCTTGGGCCAATTTGCAGCCGTTTGAACTTCACAAAGGCATTCGGCATGTCGGTGGCCGTGAACTGCTGTGCTTTGGCAATCATGGCTGGAATCATGTCACGCTGTTCGGTGCGTACTAGTACCTGAGCAAAGGCAGGGTATTCCTTTTCCACGGCGTAGGTCAGCATAAAGCGGGTTTCGCCGCGTCCTACGGTGGACGAGGTAAATTCAACGCCATCCTGTTGGAGCATCCAGTTTTCCAGCGTGCGGGCTTGCTGCTGGGTGGCCTTGATGTCGGTGCCTTCTGGCATCCAGATATCGACCAAAAAGATCGGCGTATTGGATGGCGGGAAGAACGATTGTTTTACCTGGCCAAAGCCAATCACTGCAACCACCATCAGCACCACCATTAACAGCATGGATACGCCTCGGTGGTGCAGCATCAGTTGCAGCATGCCACGGTAGGCGTTGTAGAGAGCGCCATGGTAAGGATCAGAGCTAGTGTTGTTTCCTGTGTTGCTATTTGCGGTGTTGTCGTCATCAGAGCTGTTGGCCGTTTGCTCACGAAACATCAGGTTGCACAGAAACGGCGTCAGCGTCAGTGCGGTGACCCAGCTCAGGAACAGCGAAATCAACAGCACCCAGAATAGTGAGCCGACAAACTCGCCGACGCTGTCGGGGGACAGGCCAATCGGCGCAAAGGCGGTGATGGCAATCACGGTGGCGCCTAGCAGCGGCCATTGGGTTTGCTTGACGATGTCCCAGGCGGCACGCACGCGGGTCTGGCCTTTTTGCAGTCCTACCATAATGCCTTCGGTGACCACCAAAGCGTTATCAACCAACATGCCAAGGGCAATGATCAGTGCGCCGAGGGAAATACGGTGCAGGTCGATGCCAAAGAACTTCATAGCAATAAAGGTGCCCAGAATCGTCAGCAGCAGCACTGAGCCAATGATGACCCCGGCACGCGCCCCCATAAATACGAACAGAATGCCGATCACAATGGCGACCGACATGGCCAGGTTCAGCACAAAGGCTTGCGAGGAATTATCCACTTCCACCGGTTGGTCGTAGATGGTGTGCAGTTCAATACCAACCGGGCGATTGCTGTCCATATCGGCCAGCTTGGCGCGCAGTCGTTCGCCCACTTCCACCACATTCACCTTGCCAGTGAAAGCGATGCCCAAACGCAACGATGGAATGGCCTGATAATTGGCCAAATGGGTCGGGTTTTCGGTCACACCGGAGCGGATGGTGGCAATGTCTTTCAGATAAATCAGTTTGTCGGAACCGGGTTCGCTCAATAGCAAATTCCCCAGTTCCTGAATGCTCTGGAATTCGCCGGTGGGGTGGATGCGAATGGATTCAGAGCCAATGCGAATACGGCCCGCGTTGCTGACGATGTTCTGGGCGCTTAACAGCTGATAGAGGCGGCTGACTGGAATGCCGAGGTTGTTCATCTGCTCATGGGAGATATCGATGAAGACTTGTTCGGTCTGGTCGCCAGCAATCTCAATATTGGAGATGCCGTTCAAGGTCATCAGCTCGCGCTTGAGGTAGTCGGCGTAGTCAGCCAGATCCTGATAGCTGTAGCCATCGCCAGTGATGGCCAGCAACACGCCGAATACATCGCCAAAGTTGTCGAGCACAATCGGGGCCGCAGACCCCGGTGGCAGCGACGAGGCTTCGTCGTTGACCTTGCGGCGCAGCTCATCCCAAATTTGAGGCAGTTGGTCGCCCTTGTAGCTGGATTTAACCTCCAGGTGAATTTGCGACAGCCCGGCTTTGGAAATGGAATCCACATGCTTGATGTACGCCAGCGACTGAATGGCACCTTCCAGCTTTGAGGTGACTTCTTCTTCCACCTGCAACGGCGACGCACCCGGATAGTAGGTGTACACCATGGCTTCCTTGATGGTGAATTGCGGGTCTTCAAGGCGGCCAAGGCCAAGGTAGCTGATGACGCCGCCCAGCAACAAAATAAGCAGCATCATCCAACTGGTGGTTTTGTGCTTGATGAAGTAGGTAGCGGCGTTGCCTGAGGCGCCTTCGGGCAGGCTGTTGCGGGCAGTTGTTTGAGTCGGTTCGCTCATCTTACAAACCCCGCTCCTGCTGCCATGGGCGTACGCTCATGCCGGCTTGGGCGGTGTTCACACCTGCCGCCAGAATGCGATCTCCGGCCTCCAGACCAGAAACCACTTCAATGCCTGCCTGGGTGATCTTGCCGGTAACGATCTCGCGCAGTTCCAGCTGATTGCTGCTATTCACCAGCCAGACGCTGGCTTGCTGTGAGCCTTCCTGCTGTTGGGCAGACTGAAAGACCGCTTCAACCGGAATCACCAAAGCCTTGCTGCTGACCGACAGCACCTTGCTGAGATCGGCGTAGACGCTGGCCGACATGCCGGGCAGTGGGTTCAGGCCTTCGGGGCGAGGCAACTGCAGTTGAATTTGATAACTGCCGGTGGCCGGGTCGGCTTCGGTGTTGTGCTGTTTATAAGCGGCGTCAAAGCGCTGGCCGGGCAGGGCATCGAATTCGACTTCCGGGTGGTATTGATTGTCAGATCGGCTTAGCTGAATCATCAGCTGCTCCGGCACCTGAATCACCACCACCAGTTGGCCCCTGGCCTGTAGCTTCAGAATGGGGGTGCCTGCGGCAACCGACTGATGGTTGTCGGAGTATTTATCCGCAACGATGCCTGCAAATGGTGCTTTGAGGGTGGTGTAGGAAAGATCAGTGGTGGCACTGTCGTAAGCGGCCTTGGCGATATCCAGCTCGGCTTTTGACTGGTCGTATTGGGCGCGGGATACCTGATTTTTCTGGTAGAGGTTGTCGATACGATCAAACTGCGAGCTGGCCAGCTGATAGCGGGCCTGACGTTCGTTAACCGCCAGCTGGTAATCCGACGGGTCCAGTGTGGCGAGTACCGCGCCTTTGGCCACTTGCTGACCGGCTAACGCTGGTAAGGTTTGCAGTTCACCGGGAACCCGGAAGGCCAGCTGTACTTCCTCTGCGGCCGCTACTTTGCCTGGAAAGCGGCGCAACAAGGCATCGGCGCCAGAGCTGACCTCGACAATGCGGGCCGGGCGCGGCGTGTCAGTAATGGCTGCCGGGGCGTCAGCCTGCTCTGAACCACAGCCGCTCAACAGCAGCATGGGTAGAAACAGGGCAGTAAGCAGGGTGCTGGTCGGGATAGCAGGGAATCGCAATGGGCCAGTCATAAGGAATCTCTTGATCGTCAGAAGGGTACTGATGGGCGGGCATCAGCAGCGGCTGTCCATAGAAGAATAATAATTTACAAATTGTAATTTTAAGGGCGTGTGATGCCAAGCCTGTTTCTTTTCAGGCGCGTCGTTACCAGTCAGACCTGTCGTTATCGTTCAGGCGAATCGTGACAGGCTAGGTCAATTCTGCTGCCAATCGCTCAGCAACTGTTGCAGATACCCCGGCAGCACCTCGCCCGCTGGGCCGTACAGTTGTTCGGCAAAATTATCCCTCACCTGACTGGGCTCCAGATTGATCTCTATCGTATGTGCGCCAGCATTGTTGGCCACTTCGACAAAGCCTGCCGCAGGGTATACATGGCCCGAGGTCCCGATGCTGATAAACAGGTCACAGGTATCGAGTGCACGATAAATCTCGTCCATAAACAGAGGCATCTCGCCAAACCAGACGATGTGTGGACGCAGGTTAGGCTCGTTACAACATTCGCAAAGGCTGTCTTCCAGAATATCGCCACTGTGAGGATAGATGGTGTGGGTTCGGCTGCAACGTACCTTTCTCAATTCGCCGTGCATGTGAAGCAGGTTTTGGCTGTTGGCGCGTTCGTGCAGGTCGTCGACGTTCTGTGTCACCAGCAGGAACTCGCCGGGCCAGGCGGCTTCAAATTCAGCAAGGGCCTGGTGGCCTTTATTGCAGCCCACATCGTTCAGCTGTGCCCGACGGGCATTGTAAAAGCGCTGCACCAGCGCCGGGTCGCGCAGAAAGGCTTCCGGGGTGGCGACGTCTTCCAGCCGGTGGTTTTCCCACAGGCCGTCGTTGTCGCGGAAGGTTCGGACACCGGATTCGGCCGAAATACCCGCGCCGGTCAATACCACAATGCGGGGAGCGGAACGGGAAGTACTGCCTGCTTGCCCGAAATCCGAAGGCTTGATGCTCATAGCGATGATCCTGAGTGAGATGCCTCTTCTATGTAACCATGTTTGGCAGGAATTTCGACCTCCTTCTGGGCCATGAAGAGAAAAAGGCTAAAAAGAGCATGTACCGCTTGACGATAGTTTCACAGTTTTTTCCTTTTTGTTTCATTTTAAATAAAGATGAATATTCTGCTTAAGGCGTTTTTTTAAGTTAAACGCTCCTTCAGTAATTGCATCGCCAACGTATAATTTTGAAAGTTCGCCCGCCAGAAGCAAAACCCGCTTCTGGCACTGGTAAAGAAGTACCGAATCTGAGGATTTTCAATGTTCTATCGCGACACTTGGGTAGAGGTCGATCTCGACCGTATCGCCCACAACGTCAGCAGCATCAAACGTCATAGTGGCTACCAGCAATTGTTTGCTGTGGTGAAGGCCAATGCCTATGGTCATGGCGATGTTGAAGTGGCGCGAGCGGCGTTGGAAGCCGGAGCCACGCACTTGTCGGTGGCGTTTCTGGACGAAGCGCTGAAACTGCGCCGTTCAATCAAAAACGTACCGATTCTGGTGATGGGGCCAATCCGCCCATCTGATGCTGCGGTGGCGGCCGACAACCAGATTGACGTAACCGCCCACACGCTGGACTGGATTCAACAGATTGCCGGTTATCAGGGTGCCACTCTGAATGTGCACCTGAAAATGGACAGCGGCATGCACCGCATCGGCATGAGCTCTGCGACCGAATTGCAGGAAGCCTGTCGACTGCTGCAGCTGAACCGTTCGGTGAAACTGACCGGTATCTTTACTCACTTTGCCACCGCTGATTGCGATGCCGACTACTACCAGCAACAGCTGGCCAACGTCGACGAGATGACCGCCACCATCGACATGAGCCAGTTTGAGCTGGTGCACGAGTCCAATAGCGCGGCGTTGCTGCACCACAGTCAGCAGCCGCATACCAATTGCGGTCGTCTGGGCATTGCCATGTACGGTCTGGCTCCGGGCGATGTATTCGATATGCCGGTTGAACTGCAGCAGGCGATGTCGCTGCACAGCCGCATCACCCAGGTGAAGACCCTCAAGAAGGGCGAGAAACTGGGCTATGGCGTAACCTTCGAAGCCAGCGAAGATACTCGCATTGGCACCATTGCCATTGGTTATGCCGATGGTTGGTTGCGTTACCACCAAAATCGACCTGTACAAATCAACGGCAACACCTTCAAAGTGGTGGGGCGGGTTTGTATGGATCAATGCATGGTCACCATTGACGATAGCGTCAAGGTGGGTGACCGCGTCGATTTGCTAAACGATCAGTGCACCATTGATATGGCTGCCAACGACCTCAACACCATCAACTACGAAATCGTTTGTTCCATCTCCGATCGTATCCCGCGCGTGTACAAGCACGGTGGCCAGGTGGTTGGCGAACGCAATGATCGTTTCAGATAACAGGGTTAGTGATATGAATTTGAAGACTTTATCTCCGGTAGAACTGCGTCACCTGATTCGCTCTGGTGAACACACCAGCAACACCTCTGGTCTGGCGCAGGGCTTTGTTCAGTGCAACCTGGCGATTTTGCCAGCAGATTGGGCTGATGATTTTCTGAAATTCTGTCAGCTGAACCCGAAGCCATGTCCGCTGGTGGGCATTTCAGCCAACCCGGGCGACCTGGTGATTCGTGATCTGGCCGAAGACATGGACATCCGTAAGGACGTACCGAAATACCGCATCTTCAAGGACGGCGTGTTCGTTGAAGAAGTGACTGACATTACCGAACACTGGCGCGACGACCTGGTGATTTTTGCACTGGGTTGTTCGTTCTCGTTCGAAGAGGCGCTGCTGGCCGACGGTCTGGACGTTCGCAACATCTCTGAAGGTGTGAACGTGCCTATGTACCGCACCAACATCGAGTGCAAGCCTGCCGGTCGTTACTCTGGCACCAACGTGGTGTCCATGCGTCCGATGAAGCCTGCTGATGCCATCCGTGCGATTCAAATTTGCTCCCGCTTCCCGTCCGTTCACGGTGCTCCGGTGCACTTTGGTGATCCTGCTGCCATTGGCATCAAGGACATCAACACCCCGGACTTTGGCGATGCCGTGACCATCCGTGAAGGCGAAGTGCCTGTGTTCTGGGCCTGTGGCGTGACGCCTCAGGTTGCGCTGGAGCAGGCCAAGCCATCTTTCTGCATTACCCACAGCCCGGGTCACATGCTGATTTCCGACGTGCCTAACAGCCGTCTGTCCATTCTGTAAGCTGAGCGGGAGTAAACGATGAAACTGAATTGTGATCTCGGCGAAAGCTTCGGTTCCTGGAAAATGGGCATGGACGACGCTGTCATGCCATTTATCGACCAGGCCAACGTTGCCTGTGGTTTTCACGCCGGTGACCCGGTAGTGATGCAGCGCACGCTGGAACTGGCCAAAGCACATGGCGTGGAAGTGGGTGCTCACCCGGCCTACCCGGACCTGCAAGGTTTTGGTCGTCGTTCCATGAACTGCAGCGCCAAAGAGATTGTGGCGTTTGTGCAGTATCAGGTAGCTGCGCTGGACGGCATGGCCAAAGGTCAGGGCATTGATATCCAGTACGTCAAACCACACGGTGCGCTGTACAACGACATGATGGCCAAGGCTGATGTTCGTGCTGCCATCATGCAGGCGATTGCGACTTACCATCGTCCAATCAAGCTGATGCTGCAAGCCACGCCACAAAGTGCAGAGATTCGTGAAGAAGCCAAGGCGGCGGGCATTGAAGTGCTGTTTGAAGCCTTCGCTGACCGTTGTTACGACGACGACGGTAAGTTGCTGTCCCGTACCAAGCCGGGTGCTGTTCACACTCGCGAAAAGATGCTGGCGCAGGTTAAGCAACTGAACGAGCAGGGCACCCTGACTACCGTTAGCGGCCACACTCTGAACATCGACGCCGATACCTTGTGTGTGCACGGTGACAACGCCGAGGGCGTCGCCGCGATCGAAGAAATCCGTAAGGTCGTCTATTCCGGCCAGCAGGCGTAAGGACAGCGGATGAGAATTGAAGTAGCGGGCGAAAACGCCCTGATCATCTACGTTGGTGAGCACGGCGAAGCCGGTGTCGCCAACCGCGTTGAGCAGATTACCCGTTTGTTGCGTCAGCAGCTGGGCGCCGATCTGATCGATCTGGTGCCTTCTTACGCCAGCGTGCTGGTGGTGTTCGATATGTTCCGTTGCGATCACCTGAAAGTGCGCAACGCCATTCGCGACGTCGAGCCACTGCTGACTGACGATGCGTCTGCGGAAGGTCGCATTGTGACTCTGCCGGTGTACTACGGCCCGGAAGTGGGCGTTGATCTTGAAGATCTGGCTCGCAACGCTGACCTGACCACCGACGAAGTGATCGACATCCACCGCAACGGCGAATACCGCGTCTACGCCATCGGCTTTGCGCCGGGCTTCGCTTATCTGGGCGACGTTGACCCGCGTATTGCTGCGCCGCGTTTGTCGACACCACGCCAGAAAGTCCCACGTGGTGCGGTGGCCATTGCTGACCGTCAGACCGCTATTTACCCGGCGGTATCGCCGGGTGGATGGAACCTGATTGGCCGTTGTCCGACCCGTATGTTCAACCCGGATCAAGAGCCAACCATGCCGGTACAGGTGGGCGATATTGTGAAATTCGATGCCATCTCCCGTGATGAATTCCTGGCACTGGGAGGTTCTCTGGATGACTGATCAAGCTGCGAACAAACAAGGCTTTAAAGTTGTACAGCCTGGCCTGATGACCCTGATTCAGGACGCTGGCCGTTACGGTCAGCACGGCATTGGCCTGACTGTGGGCGGTCCGCTGGACGGCGAAGCCTTCCGTTGGGCCAACCGTCTGGTTGGTAACGACGTCAACGCCACCGCGCTGGAAGCCAGCTTTGGTGGTTTGGTGCTGCAGGCGCAGGTGGATTCTGCCATTGCCCTGACTGGCGCTGAAACGCCGCTGACGATTAATGGCCAGCCGAAAGACCAGTGGCGCACTCATGCCGTGAAAGCTGGTGACGAAATCAAGCTGGGCTTTTCGACCAGCGGTTGTCGCGCCTATCTGGCAGTCGTCGGTGGCTTTGATATTCCACACAGCTTCGGCAGTGCGGCCACCGTGGCCCGTGAGAAAGTCGGTGGTTTGAAAGGTGACAAGCTGGCGGCTGGTGATGTGCTGGCAGCCAGCGCAGTGAAAGAGGTTGAGCTGAAGCTGCTGCCGGAATGGGAACGTCCTGATTACAGCGCCGACGTCAGCCTGCGTGTGATTCTGGGTTACCAGCAGGCGGCCTTTACTGAATTGCAGGTGGCACGTTTCCTCAGCAGTGAATACACCACCACCGACCGTTCAGACCGGATGGGCTATCGTTTGGAAGGGCCGGAGGTCAAGCCATCCATCGACGGCATTCTGTCGGAAGGCATTTGCCACGGTGCCATTCAGGTACCGGCCGACGGCCAGCCGATTGTGCTGTTGAACGACCGTCAGACCATTGGTGGCTATCCGAAGATCGGCTCTGTGCTGTCTCTGGACACCGGCCGTCTGGCGCAACTGACACCTGGCTCCAAAGTGCGCTTTGAAGCCATCAACATCGACGAAGCGCACAACATTCATATGCTGTCGCGCTACCGTGAAAACGCAACCCGGATGGTGCGTGGTTAATCCCGCACCCTCTGATGCTTGTTAGAGAACTTCCCTATGACACTGACTTCAACGCCCATTCGTGCAGAACACACTCTGGCTGGCGCCATTGAACTGAGTGCCCGCATTGAAGACCTGCTGGTCGCCCGCAATCCGCGCGGCATGCAAACTGTGCAGGCTTCCATGCTGAAAGGCTACGTGCTGCGTGCTGCCATGATGATGCAGCAATGCGACGGCACGGTACTGATTGGTACTGGTTTCCCGGTTGCCGGTACGTTTGAAACCGATGGCCCGGTCGGCGCAATTTCCCTGTATCGCGGCCTCGAAGCACTGGGTGCCAAGCCGGTACTGGTGTGTGGCGACCCACTGGCGTCCGCCATTGAAGCCGACTACCGCGTTGAAAAACTGCCGGTTGGCCCGGCCAGCCAGGAAGAGCGTTGCGCCAAGGCGGCTGAAGTGCTGGAGAAGCACCAGCCACAGCTGGTGATCTCCATCGAGCGTCCAGGACAAGCCGCTGACCACGGTTATTACAACATGCGTGGTGAATCCATTTCCGCCGGTGCCGCAAGCTTCGACGAAATCATGCAAATGGCCGGTTGTCCGACTGTGGCGGTAGGCGACGGTGGTAACGAAATCGGCATGGGCAACGTTGGCCCGGCGTTGCGCAGTCTGGATATTACCCCAGCCCTTACCCGTTGTGGCGAGCTGGTCGTGGCTGACGTTTCCAACTGGGGCGGCCATGGCTTGATTGCCATGCTGGGCTGGCTGGTTGGTAAGGATTTGCTGGCCGATTTCGACAACCTGGCGGTGCTGCAGTACTGCTCCGAGCACGGCAGCGTGGATGGCGTAACCCGTGAAAACACCCTGACCGAAGACAGCCTGCCAGCGGAAGACGGCATTGAAATGCTGAAGCAATTGCGCCAGCTGACCGGTTTTATCAACGCCTGATGTGACGGCTGATTTAACCCGGCGGTAACGAATTACGACTGAATTATCATTGAAAAGAGAGGGCTGGCGGTTCGCAATAGCAAAGAGTCGACTGCCAAATCCTCCGCACTACTGGAGAAAGAGATGAGCATTGTTTATCTGAACGGCGATTACATGCCGATGGAAGAAGCCAAGATTTCACCGATGGACCGCGGTTTCCTGTTCGGTGACGGTATCTACGAAGTGATCCCGTCCTACGACGGCAAGCTGGTTGGCTTTGGCCCGCACATCGATCGTATGAACGAAGGCATGGGTTTCATCGACATCAAGCTGGACTACTCCCACGACCAATGGCGTGAAGTATGTGAAGCGCTGATCGAGAAGAACGGCGGCGGTAACCTGGGTATCTACCTGCACGTTTCCCGTGGTGCAGACAGCAAGCGTTTCCACGCTTACCCGGCCGACATCCAGCCTACCGTTTACGCTTTCGCGTTCGAAATCCCGGCTGCTCCAGTAGCTGATAAAGCCAAAGCCAAGGCTTACAAAGTATCCAGCACTGAAGACCTGCGCTGGAAGCGTTGCAACATCAAGTCCACTGCACTGCTGGGCAACGTGATGCACTTCCAACAGGGTTTTGCTTCCGGCAACAACGAAATTATCCTGTACAACGCCAACGGCGAAATGACCGAAGGCAGCGCATGCAACGCTTACATCGTGAAAGACGGCGTAGTGATCACTCCACCACTGGACAACCAGATCCTGCCGGGTATCACCCGCCTGATGCTGCTGGACATCCTGGCCAAAGACGGTTCCATCAAGGTGGAAGAGCGTACTGTGACCATGGAAGAAGTACGTAACGCCGATGAAATCTGGCTGACCAGCTCTTCCAAGGAAATTGCTCCAGTGGTTGAACTGGACGGCAAGCCAGTAGGCACTGGTGAAGTTGGCGACGTGTGGGTGGCAGCCCAGACTCTGTACAGCGCTGGCAAGCACAACTACTGAGTTGTGGCAGACGCCTGCAATGGCTGTCGGATGGCGCAAGCTTATCCGCCCTACAGGCAGGCGTTTGAGTCGTAATGAGTAGTACGGAAAGTGGTTGAGGTGAACACCGCCAAGGGGTGATGCAGGCCCAGGGTGGTGTTGATCAGAACCAGAAAAAACGCCCGTCGGAGTGATCCGGCGGGCGTTTTTTTATTGATCGACATGCAGAGTGGCACCTGGTCTGTGGGAGGTAGCTTGCTGCCGATGGTTTGTGTTTATCGAGAGCAAGCTCTCTCCCACAATTTTCTATCAGACTCCAGACTCCAGACTCCAGACTCCCTATAACTGACAATCATCAAAATGATCGCGGAAGAAGTCCCGAATCTCGGCGGCTTTGTCCATGGCATCGTCGTGGCCCAGCTGAATCAGGCGGCGGCAATAGCCTTCTGAAAACAGCAAATAACTCAGGATGCCCGAGCCATTTTTTTTGTTGTTGCCCTGACCATTCAATACCAGTTTCAGGGCTTTGGGCATTTCGTCGGCGTGTTCGCCCGCCAGCACATCCAAAGAGACACTGGGGCTAATGTCGAGCAGTTGAACAGGGCGTAGCTCCATGTCGTAGTGCTGACGTACGGATTTGGGGATGTGTTGCAGTGTGCGGTTAATACGCAGCAGGCGTTCAATGTCGGTTTCCATGCTGTCCAAAAACGCCGCATTGAGCATGTGGCCGAGCATTTTGGCCGGTGCCGGATAGGTGGTGTCGGGCACTTCCGGTTTGGTGCGGTGGGCAATAGCGCTAACGCCAATCACCATGATTTTTTCTGCGCCCAGGTGCAGGGCAGGGCTGATTGGAGCCAACTGACGTACCGCGCCATCGGCGTAGTACTGGTCGCCCAAGAACATGGCCGGGAAAATCATGGGAATGGCCGATGAGGCTAACAGGTGATCGATAGTTAGCTCGGCGCGCACGCCAACACGGCGCTGGCGTTCCCAGTTCTGGATTTCCGGGTGTCCCTCGAAAAACGCCGTCGACTCACCGCTGTCGATGCCCGAGCAGCTGACGGCAAGGGCGTACAAATGGTTTTCGTCAATGCAGCGTTTTACACGCTGAAAATCGACCACCTCTTCCAGCAGTTCTCGCAATGGCGCGTTGTCCAGCAGTGATACCGGGTCGTTTTTGTAGCGCCGACCGAAAATCATACTGCGGCTCATTTTCGCCAGCGAATTGGAAATGCCCCAGAAATCGGTGCGGTAGATTTGGTCGGGAGTGAAGTGCCGCCAGATGCGGTCCAGCTGGCGAATGCCACGGCGGTAGTCGTCGGCGTAACTGGCCAGGGCTATGCCGTTAATGGCCCCTGCTGAGGTGCCGGAAATGATATCGAACGGGTTGTAGTGTCCTTTGGGAAGGATCTCGTGGACGGCTTTTAATACCCCAACCTGATAGGCGGCTCGAGCACCACCACCTGACAAAATCAGACCGGTTCGTTGCAATTTCATAGCGTGCTACCTTGCTGAAGGCTGGCCTTGTGGTGCCAGCGAAATTTCAATGCCTGACCATGGACTTACGGTGATTGGCTACGGTCAATTGTTACAGTGAATGGGCACTTGCTGGTTGCTGGAAAACCGCCGGTCAGGCTGGAAGCCGTTACTGCGTTGGCGACAACGACTGTCCGCACGCTTTCAGTATAGTGCATAATGCCAGCCCGCTTTTGAGTCCTTGTTTGCAGGAGCAGCCATGTTTACCGGTATCGTCCAAACCCGTTTGCCCATTCATCATGTTGAACGCAAAGCCGATTTTGCGACCTTTGTGCTGAAGTTTGATGACCAACTGCGTGCCGGTTTGGAAATTGGTGCCTCGGTGGCGCTGAACGGAACCTGCCTGACGGCTCGTGAGATCAACGGCGAATTGGTCAGCTTTGATGCCATTGGCCAGACTCTGGCAGTGACTAACCTCGGCGCGCTGGAAACCGGCCACGAAGTGAATATTGAGCGCGCGGCCAAAATGGGCGACGAAATCGGTGGTCATATGATTTCAGGCCATGTGATGGGACAGGTTGCGGTAGTGGAGCGAATTGAATCGGAGCACAATCTGGTGCTGTGGTTCGAACGGCCGTCAGAGTTGGCGCCGTATCTGCTGGATAAAGGCTACGTGGCACTGAACGGTTGCAGCCTGACCATTGCAGAAGTAGGCGATGACCGCTTCTCTGTGCACCTGATTCCGGAAACCCGCGATGTTACGACGTTTGGTACGGCCAAGGTGGGGGATTTGATTAATCTGGAAGCCGACCCGCACACCCAGGCCGTAGTCGATACCGTCACTCGTTTGTTGGGCGACAGCCAGCTGCTGGTGCAACTGACTGAACGGCTGGCAGGCAAGGGCTGATTCCGGTGCGACTCGGTATGTGACCTGAGCATTGGCTCAGGTCTGGTTTACGGCTTTATGGCCTTTGAGGGCTTGGGCAAGGCCACTAGCCATCCAAGCAGTGGGAACGCCGCGAACCACATAACAAAGGCAGCATTCTGTTGCAGCAACAACAACACTCCCCCCGGAACCATGCTCAATAGCCACCACAGGGTGGTATTGCGTTTTCCCTGATAGGGAGACGCTTTGTGCGCGTGGCGGTTTTTGGGATCGGTATGTCGAATCCATGCAAATGCGGCCATTGTCGCGGCCAAAGCTAACAGGGTTGAGAACTCAGCCATGAGTCGTTGCTCCCTTGGTCGTTTCTGTGGCGGCTTGCATCGAAGTGATTGGCTTTAAGGACGTGGCTTTCAATGCCAACCATACAAACAAGGCCCCAAGTACTAGCAGGCTGATGTCCATACCGATGACTACGGCGTTGTCCTCCAGTCGATAAACAGACCAGTCACCATCTGCCGTAATCAGTCGTGCAATTGGCAGTACCAACAGGCTCAGACCCATCAACGCTTGTAATATCTGACTGGTTGCAGCGCCTGCGGGGCGAATAAAACCGACCAGAATACTGACCAGTGCTGCCGCAAAAAAGCCATTGATGGTCCAATCAATAACAACGTCCGGCTGGCGGTGGTAAGTTGCAAGGAAGCCAATAGCCGCACCGTTCATGGCAATCACAGTACCGTAAGCGGTGATGTCGGTGAGGCGTCCCATAAGTCGCCAGCGCGCTTGCTGCTCGCGGCGTGCTACCCATAGCTTGAGGCCGGTATAGGTGACATAGCACGTTGCCAGGCCAAGGCTGAGCCAGATGATTTTTGACAGCATCCCGGCAAACAAGCCGAAGTGAAATACCCCTACCAAAGAGATCAAGTCACTGCCAAAGGACGGTTGCTGACCCAGAGCGGGCTTTTTACCAAGGTACTCACCGGTTGCGCCATTGAACAAATGTGATCCACCGAACAACTGGCCATTGGCAGGTTCATGAAAGGTGGTAACACGAGCATCGACTCGGCCAGGGTGCTCAATAGAAATGAAGGTTGGCAAGCTGCCTGCCGCATCCGTTTGTTGCACACGGCTTACAATCGCTTCTACCCCAACAAATGGACTCGGAGTTGGATCTTCAGCATCCTGTATGCCCAACACAGCTTCAATGGCGGCTTGCTGGTCGCCTTCGAAGGCCGTGATGGCGATGACCGGCAACCCCAGTGTGGTGGCAAAACTGAAGAAAGCCCCGGTGAAGGCCACGATGATTGAGAACAGAATGCTCCAGGTACCCGCGAGAGTGTGTTTATCCCGCTTTTTGATGAGTCTGTTGGCACCGCGGGGCGACAGGAACAGGTCACGAATCAGGTTGCGGTGCATGATAAAGCCAGAGATAGCTGATACCAGCAGCAGCAATCCCAATAAGCCTGTCAGGTAAAGGCCGATGGGATTAGGTGCGTGCAGGCGAACGTGCAAGTCGACGAAAAAGTCTTCAAGGAAACTGCTGGTGATGTCGGGCATATCGTCAGCAAAGCCATCATGGCGGCTGACAATACTGAAGTCTTCGGGGTCAAGCACAAAGCGCGTGCCGATGTCGGCCAGCATGCCGCTGTCATTTTTTTCATGGGTATGAAAAAACGCAATCAGGTAGCCCGCAGAGTTTTGATAGAGGCTAACGTCGTGGCGGTACTCTTCTGGCACCTGCTCGGTCAGTGTGGCCATGGATTGGTCTATTTTTCCGGCCAGTGCGCCATCCATTTTGTGGCCACTGACGGACCAGGCGCCAATTTCGTGGGCAAATACCACCACGGCTCCGGTCAGAACGACGACATAAAGGGCGAGCCCAAAAAGTACCGCGCTCCAGCCATGAATATCGAGCATGCGGGCGGTTTCTGCTTTTGGCATACGAATCATGACAACATCCCCATAATGGAGGCCGCCACCAGCGAGCCGTTGATGATCAGTAACGCCGTCATGACCAGCGTGGCACGTTTAAGGCTTGGGTCCATGACGGCATAGAAGAAGCATAGGGCCCATATAAGTGGGAAGATCACCAGCGGGATAATCAGGTTGTCGACGGCCGCAGGGCCCTCTGGTAGCCATAAGGACATGGACGCCATGATGACAATGGAGAGGATCAGTGCCATCAAACTGGCCAGCCAGAAACGGCCGGACCACAAATATCGGAAGCGGCGAGTGCTGTTGGGGGTGTCTCTCATCGGAGTACCTGTGAACGTTGATCGTCGTGGTATTATTGATATGGTAATGATTATCATTAATTTATGGGCGAAAGTGTACCGCAATTTCTTCCGGGTTGGCCCATAGGTTACAGGTGCCTCTGTGGTCTATGACTGGGAGCTGGGAGCTGGGAGCTGGGAGCTGGGAGCTGGGAGCTGGGAGCTGGGGAGTGCTTTATGTTTGTTGGGGCCTGAACATTTCTTGCGTGGTTTTTAGAGGAAGGTTGAAGGTTTCTGTCCCACTAGCGAAATAACTGGAGAACAAATGGGCATTGCTGGAGCCTCTGAATAACTCGGTTATCGCTCTGTCATTCAGAGGCCCTGGCCGTTACAAGCTATTCAGAAACGCGATAATATCGCGGGATTCGAACATCCACTGTTCTTCGCCTTGTTCGTTGGTGATCAGCAAACAAGGAACCGTAGTGCGGCCAGTGGCTTTTTGCTGCTGTTGGCGATATTCCGGATTTTGCAACACATTGCGTTTTTCTACCTCCACATTCAGGCCCGGAAGGCTGCGAAGAACCATCTGGCAGAATGGGCACATATCGTAGTAGTAGAGCGCGTAATTCATAGTTTTCCTCTAACACAGCGGATGATGGATCGGCATGCAAGCGTGTCGCCAGCCGTCAGGGAATCCGCCTGAACAAGACAATTTCATGGATATTCTAGAACACCTTATTCTCCTTGTACTGGCGATAATCGCCAATTGGTTTTCTGCATTGGCCGGTGGTGGTGCGGGTTTGATTCAGTTGCCGATGCTGATTTTCCTCGGTTTGCCGTTTTCGCTGGCACTGGCGACCCACAAGGTGGCGACAGTGGCTTTGGGGGTGGGGGCCACGGGGCGTCATCTGAAAGAAGGCCATTTGCAGTGGTGGTTGATTGCACTGATTGCCGGTGCCGGTATTCCCGGTGTGGTGAGTGGTGCGCTGTTCATCATTGGAGTAGACGATCGCAGCGCGGAAATTGCGCTGGGGATTTTGATGCTGGCGCTGTCGGCTTATTCCATTTTCAAACCGGATTTGGGGTTGGATGAAACACCACGTCACAGAGATGCGTCTGGCATGGTGATCGGCGGTCTGATTCTGTTTGTGATTGGTGTGATGAACGGTGCACTGTCGGCGGGTAGTGGGTTGTTTGTCACTCTATGGCTGGTGTACTGGTTTGGATTTGAATACAAAAAAGCCGTAGCACACACCCTGGTGGCGGTTGGCCTTGGCTGGAACGGCTCGGGGGCGTTGACCATGGGTGCTGTGGCCGATGTGCAGTGGAGCTGGATTCCAGCGCTGTTACTCGGTTCGGTCATTGGCGGTTATCTGGGAGCGAACAGCTCCATCAAGGCTGGCAACCTGACCATCAAGCGGTTGTATGAGGGGGTGACTCTGGTCGTGGCATTGAAGCTGTTGGTCGGGGAGTTGTTGTAAGTTTCTCTGTGGTGTTTGCCTGATGGGCACGAGTGCCCATCCTGTCTTGCGGCTTGTCACCTCGTTTGAGGTACCCCACTGTCTATGCCATGCAACAGCGTGACCCATGCCCCGATTTTGCTTCCCAGGGTGAAAATCCGACAGGCATAATCCGCCTCCATTTGCTCATTTTTCAGAGCATCCCTGAACCATGCTGAGTTGATTGATCGGAGGGCGATATGAATCATTGGTTGATTCTGATGGTGGCGATTGTGCTTGAGGTGATTGCAACGTCGGCACTGAAGCAGTCGGATGGCTTTTCTAAGCTGGTGCCATCGGTAGTGGCCGGTTTGGGGTACGCCGGGGCGTTCTGGCTGTTGGCCATTTCGCTGAAAACCATTCCGGTGGGCATTGCCTACGCCGTTTGGGCTGGGGTTGGCATTATGGCAATTACCTTGATTGGCTGGGTGCTGTATGGCCAGAAACTGGATGTTCCGGCGATTGCCGGTGTGGCCATGATTGGCGGCGGGGTAGTGCTGATTAACGTGTTCTCAAGCGTGAGTACGCATTGATCATTGGGTCTGAGGGCGTATGTCGTAGGAGCGAATCGGGACGCGCAGTTTCATTCGCGAATGAATTCGCTCCTACAATACCGGTGATTACCACATCAGTTGGGCGGGGCCCAACCTACAGGGAATCCCGCTGATGGAATCTGATATCCATCACCGGGATTAAAAGGCCTAAGCCATTACCACATCAGGTCGTCTGGAATCTGGTACGCCGCGTATGGGTCGTCTTCTTCCATTACGTCGCCGGATGCGTCGGCAATCATAATGTAGTGTTCAGGGTCACGTTGCTTAACCTTGTCAGCAACCTGCACCGGCACCACTTTGTAAACCGCTTCTTCCTTCACTACTTCCAGCAGGATGATGGCCAGCTGGCCACGGCTCAGGCGATCCCACACGGCCTGATTCACGTACATCTGTTTCACTTTTTTGTCGTGAACGAAGTTGTACTTGATCTCACCGTCGCAATCGATGGCGTTGGTTTTGATCAGCTGCTTCACCTGAGCGACGATGGCCTTTTGCTTGGCGGCCTCTTCGCGCTGACGGTTCAGCTCTTTATCGCGGGCGGCTTTTTCCTTGCGCGCAGCTTCTGCGGCGGCGGCGGTGTCTTCGATGCCTTCGTCGTTACCGGTACGCTTGGCGTGCGCGGTTTTCTTCATTTCCTTGGCGTTTTTCTTGGCCTTCTTCTGATTGATCAGGCCCATTTCCAGCATTTGTTCTTGCAGTGACTTGGCCACTTGAATCTCTCCCTTGCCTTACTTGCTGCCGCCAGCCCAAACGCCTTCCGGCATCAGGCCAACCAGTTTGTCGATGGTGCTGTTGCGTTCTTCTACGGATGCAGAAGTGACCGTCACGTGGCCCAGCTTACGGGCAGGACGTGCTTCCTTACCGTAAGAGTGTACGTACACACCGGCCAGACCATCGGCAGCAATGGTTGGGGTCTCGTCACCGATGACGTTCAACATGGCAACGGCCGGGTATTTGGCTTCGGTGTTGCCCAGTGCTTTGCCGGAAATCGCCAGCATGTGGTTGCGGAACTGACTGGCGTCCGCACCTTCGATGGACCAGTGGCCGGAGTTATGCACACGTGGTGCCACTTCGTTGGCTACCAGACCGGATTCAGTATCGAACAGCTCCAGGGTGATGGTGCCGACGTAATCGAGGCTGTTGGCCAAATCGGTGATGTAGGTACGGGCTTGTTCGGCCTTGGCATCGCTCAGACCTTCGCATGGGAACAGCGAGTAACGCAGAATGCCTTCGTGGTGAACGTTTTCGGTCATCGGCCAAATCACCACATTGCCTTCAGCGTCGCGGCTGGCAATAACAGACGTTTCACGGGAGAAGGTAACGAAAGCTTCAGCAATCAGCTCACGGCCGCCAATGGCGTCCCAGGCTGGCTCGGCGTCTTCCGGCGCGCGCAGTACAAACTGACCCTTGCCGTCATAGCCTTCGGTGGTGGTCTTCAGCACGATTGGCAGACCCAGCTGCTCAACGGCACTTTTCACGTCTTCCAGCGAGTTTACGGCGCAGAAGTCGGCGGTGGCGATGCCCGCAGCACGCAGGGCGTTCTTTTCCAACAGACGGTTCTGGAAGGTTTTCAGGGCATTCAGGCCCGGTGCCAGTTTGTCGGCGTGGTCTTCCAGAATGGCAACGATATGAGCCGGGATGTTCTCGGTCTCGTAGGAAATAAGGTCATTCACGGCGATAAACGCACGCAGGGCGTCATCACTGTGAGCGCGCAGGTCGTACAGGTTTACGTCGATGTCTGCCAGGTCGGTGATGCTGTCTTGCAGCATCTGACCCAACTGGCCATTGCCGAGAATACCGATCTTCATATCTTGCTCTTGCCTTAATTACGGTTGTCGGAGTTCAGAAAAACAAAAAGCGGCTGGAGAGCCGCTTTTTGGAGTGCGATTCAGATCGCGAATTGTACCTGCTGAATCAGAAGGCGTCGCGTGGATCTGGCTGCGACAGCACAGTTTCGGTCTGATTGGCACGGAATTCGTCGATGCGAGTCATCAATTCAGGGTTGCTGGTGGCCAGAATCTGCGCAGCCAGCAGGCCTGCGTTCTTGGCACCGGCATCACCAATGGCCAGCGTACCCACGGCAACGCCGCCTGGCATTTGCACGATGGACAGCAGCGAGTCCAGGCCATTCAGGGCGCGGGACTTAACTGGCACGCCCAGCACTGGCAGGGAGGTTTGGGAAGCAACCATACCTGGCAGGTGAGCGGCGCCGCCAGCACCGGCGATGATGACTTTCAGACCGCGATCGTGGGCGCTTTTGGAGTAATCGAACAGCAGGTCTGGAGTACGGTGTGCGGAAACAACCTGTACTTCGTATTCCACACCCAGGGTGTCGAGTGTTTCAGCGGCGAACTGCATGGTAGGCCAGTCGCTCTTGGAGCCCATGATGATGCCAACCTGAACTGTCATTGGGTAAACCCTCTTACTGCGGGTCGGCCATGCGCTGATAGAAAGTGTGCGCTTCCAGCCAACCTTGATTTAACACCGGAAGGCCCAGGCCTTGCCGGTGAACATTCTCTCGCCAGAAAAAATAACTCCACGCCCCGGCGGAACCTGAAGAGGTCCGGGCTGGTCTTGTTGGCAATTGGGAATCGACCAGCGACGTTGCTGGTACAAAATTCGGGCCGAAGGACCATCGGAGATCGGTCTCTGGCGAGGCCGATGAAAGAAAGCGCGAAAGACTATCACATGGCGATTTAATAAACAGCCAACAAAAAAACTACCGATCTTCTTTGTTTAATTGTTTTGGGCTATTAAAAACAGCTATCGGAAGGATAGCTGTGCGGCGCTCCAGCAGGCTTGGGTTCGTCCTGTGGCACCGTTATGATGGCGTTATTCATTTAAAAGGAACGAGCACGCATCATGTTGACTCTGTTATCGCCAGCCAAAACACTGGACTACGAGACACCCGCAACGACCAGCACCAGCAGCCAGCCACGCTTTCTGGACGACTCTGCCGAACTGATCGACGTGCTGCGCAAATACTCGCCGGATGAAATCGGCGGTTTGATGAAGCTCAGCGACAAGCTGGCCGAACTGAACGTTGAGCGTTATTCCAGCTGGCAATTGCCGTTGAATGAAAGCAACGCCAAGCAGGCCATTCTGGCCTTCAAGGGTGACGTTTACACCGGTCTTGAGGCTGAAACCTTGCAGCAGCAGGATCTTGAATACGCTCAACAGCACGTGCGTATGCTGAGCGGTTTGTACGGCATCCTGAAGCCGCTGGATATGATGGCGCCATACCGTTTGGAAATGGGCACCAAACTGAAGAACCCACGGGGCAAGGACTTGTACGAATTCTGGGGCAATACGCTGACAGAATCGCTCAATAACGAGCTGGTAGAACACGACAGCAAGGTGGTGGTGAATCTGGCGTCTAACGAGTATTTCAAATCGGTAAAGACCAAACAGCTCAGCGGCGAGTTGATTACGCCCGTGTTCAAGGATGAGAAAAACGGTAACTTCAAAATCATCAGCTTCTACGCCAAAAAAGCCCGTGGCATGATGGCTCGATACATCATCGACAAACGTATCGACACGCCAGAGGAACTGAAAGCCTTTAACGTGGCCGGATACAAATACTGCCCAGAAGATTCCAAAGGCAATACCTGGGTGTTTAATCGAGCCGAAAAGGATCTGCCAAATGCATAAACTGACCTCTGTTTTCCGCAAAACCTTGTTGACGACTGCCATGGTTGCAGGCGCAGGTTTGGGGTTGAGCGGTTGTGTGCTGTCGCCTCAAGTGGTTGAACTGAACGAAACCGCCAACGTACCGGCCGGAGAACTGAGCCAGCCACGCAATGCGCTGGTGCGCGTTGTTGACCAGCGCGGCATGGAAAACGATTTGCTAGGTTATCGCGGTGGCCGTGAGCCGGAAAACTCGCCGCTGCTGACCAAAACCGATCTGAAAACCTCGCTGACCAACCGCCTGCGCTCGTCACTGGCAAACGTGGGTTTTGGCAACGGCACAGGTGCCGATCCGGTGAAAGTTCAGCTGGACGTCAACACCTTCAACTACCAGTGTAATGAAGGGGTGATGGTGAACGAATGCACCCTCGACCTGACCTTCGCGATGACTGTCATGAACGGTGCTGACACCTTCGACAAACCATACAGCATCAGCGAAACCCGCTCTGTGGTGGCGTCACCAGCACAGGTGTACAACGAAGAATGGGTGAACGAAGCGCTGGATAAAATCTGGGGCCACATTTTCAAAGACCCTGAATTCCTGCGTGCGTTGGGCGTTCGCTGAGAGACCGGTTTTAATTAACCGATGAACTGAAAAGCCCCGGCGGGAAACCGTCGGGGCTTTTTCATTGCGCTTGTGCTGGTGAATAAACTGGTATCCATGCGGTTACTGGTCTGTATTCTGATGCCATAGCGTCAGGATTCTTTTTGGTCTGGTACGGTTCATTTGGGTTTCGTAACTGATACTGATCTGATACTTCGGTTCGCCTTTCCTGTTGATAGCCTGTTCATCATACGGTTGGACTTCCCTCTGGCATCTTTCTTATCAACGGATATGACATGGCTACTTTTCTAAATGACTCTGACATGGACAGGATAATTGAGTTATTGATTCTCAAGGCAAAGAGGGAAGTCACGCTCATTTGTCCGAACATCAGCATGCCAGAGCATTTGCTGACATTGCTGTGCGAACGCGCAGAGCAAGGCATCAAGGTAAGCCTGGTATACCGCCATCAAAAATTTGTCTCACGTCTTTATTCGTTGACCCGGTTGCCGAATTTGTCGGTGTTCGTCAGTCATAATCTGAATGCGCGTTGTTATTGCAACGAGAGCAATGTGGTCATGGCCAGTCGACCACTCAATTCCGAGGTTGATTCGCTGGACATGGGGGTGTTGTTGACTAAATCGGGCGACAGCGCTGCCTTTGTTTCTGCGCGTTCAAAGATTGATGACATCAAACAAGCGGCGGAGATGCTGATTCATAACACGCCGGAAACGCTGGACGAGCCACCGAGTGTCTCGGCGTTGTCGAGTGTTTTCTACGCATCAGCCGAGGAGCCTGTAGAGTCTCCCTCGGCCATACGTTACTTCGCAATGGCCAATGATCCTGCCATTAACGATGCTGCTGCGGCAGCAGTGCCTTCTGTACCTTCGCATCAATCGGCGGTCATAGAGTCACAGAGTCCTTCAGAAAACGTCAATCTACTGACCACCACTGAGCTGGCTGATCATTTGAAAGTGACAGAAGGCGCTTTGGTTAGCCAATTGGTTGCCGATGGCTTTCTAATCAAGCAGCAGCAAAACTATTACATGGCGGCCTGTGCCAAGCGGTTGGGCGCCATCAGCCGAGTGGTTGATAACGTTTTGGTGTTTATGTGGCCGACGGACCTTTGGCGAAAGACAGCCTGAGCATATCCAACTGAACAGGCTTCGGCTTGCTCCGTCAGTCCTAGGCCAGCTCCGATTGAATATCGGCAATCACTCGGTTACGGCCCTTGCTCTTGGCGCTGTAAAGGGCGTTGTCGGCCCGCAATACCAGCTGGCGGGCGGTGTTGCCCGGGCCGTGGCATTCGGCCAAGCCTATGCTTGCAGTGACGTGGTCAACTTCGCCAAACTGTTCTGCGGCAATGGCCGTGCGCAGTTTTTCTGCCAAACGGAATCCCATGGAGCCGGAGGTGTTGGGCAACACCAGCATGAATTCTTCACCGCCCCAACGGCCAATCAGGTCGTTCTCACGGCTGTGCTGGCTCAGCACGGTTGCCACGCGCTTCAGCACTTCATCGCCTTCCAGGTGGCCGTAGACGTCGTTGATTTGTTTGAAATGGTCGATGTCGAGCAGCATCACAACGAAGGTTGCGTCATCGTCCAGTACCTTGTTGAGCTGGGTTTCAATGTAGAGTCGGTTGGACAGCCCGGTCAGGCTGTCGGTGGTCGACAGAATCGACAGTTCACGGTTTTTGCTGCTGAGGGCGTCATTGGCGTCTTGCAAACGGGCTTCCGCCGCATTGCGCAGGCCCATCTCGGTTTTTAATGCCCGGTTCAGGCGCGCCAGTTTCCAGTTCCACAGCACGATGCCCAGCATAATAACGAAAATAATGGCGACGATTTTCCACACCAGATCGTAGTTAACCTGCTGATCAAACTTCACCGCCACCCAGCGTTGGAACACCCGGGAGCGTTCTTCTTCGGTGATGTAGTCGGTGGCCTTGTTGAACATCGACAGCAATTCGGGGCTGTCGTTACGAACGGCAATAGCGAGTTTCCAGTCTTCGTCCAGTCGGCCGCCAATCTTCAGGTTAATAAACCGTCCTTCACGAATCGCGTGGCCCACAGGGGCAATGGCGCCAATCATGCCGAACAGGCGGCCTTCTTCAACCTGTCGCAAGCCTTCGGTGATGTCATCCACTTCAATCACTTTCAGGCTGGGGTAATCCTGTTGCAGCTTGTTGAGCAAACCGTAGCCACTGGGCACCGCGATCACCTGATCATCCAGCGACTTCAGGCCGTCCACAAACATGGCGTTTTCCTGAATGGCAATCACCAGAGGCAGGCGCAAGTAGGGTTTGGTGAAGTTCAGCTGGCGCGCCGCTTCCGGAGTTTCAAAGGCGGCCGACATGATGTCGCAGCGGCGATTCTGGGCGTATTGCAACGACTGCGATGTGCTGTCGGTTTGCACCATGGTCAGGCCAATCCCAATCTGATTGGCCATCAGATTGAGGTAGTCGGCCACCATACCTTCGTGTTTGCCGCCCTGGCCGATCTTCTCTAACGGCATCCAGTCCGGGTTGGCGCAGAAGGTGATGTTTGGCTGATTGGCCAGCCAGGCTTTTTCGGCTTCGTTCAATTCCATGCCGTTTTTGGGGCGGGCGACGTAGTTCTCGTTGCCCATCCAGCGCTTGGAAATCAGCGCCATTTCTTCCCTTGAGATCGACTCGATGGCGCGATCCATAATGCCTTGCAGGATTGGCCAATCAGAGCGAACGCCAATGCGCAGGTTGGCCAGATCAGGCTGTCCCAGCTCGACTTCACCGGTAATGGAGAGGTCATTCATCAGATTGCGGGCAATCAGGTGGTTCACCACGGCGGCCTCTGCCAGCGAGGCATTGGCTTTACCAATAGAGACTGCTTTTAGACCGTCTAACACGTCTTCGACGTAATGGATTTTGATGTTGGGGTAATCACGGGTGAGCACTTCTTCGTAGAAAGAGCCTTTGGTGATGGCGACCGTTTTACCGTTGAGTTGATCGATGGATTCGTAGCGTTGGTCTTTCTTGCTGGTAATCACGTTCGGGTTGTAGGCGAACGGGCGGGTGAACCGAATGTACTCACGGCGTTCCGGCGTATTGACCACATTCAACATCACGTCCAGCTGACGATCCTTGGTCATCGCCAAGAAGTCGCCCCAGCTTGGGCCGCTTATGTATTCAATCCGAAAACCGGTTTTGCGGGCAATCAGGTTCATGACATCGATCGAATAGCCCTTTGGTTTGCCCTGTTCGTTGAAATTGAACGGCGGCCAATTCAGCTCGTTGTGAACACGCAAGACCGGATTGGCCTCCAGAAAGGCCTTTTCGTCCTTGTCCAGTTGCAGCACTTGGGTGCTTTGCAAACCGCTGCTCAGCCAGCGGCGCGCCAGACGATCACGCTCCTGGCCGGTTACGGAACGCAGGGCTTTCTGCAAAATGCCCTGGAAGATGCCCCAGTCGTTACGGATGCCGATGCGCAAGTCGATGTTGAACAGGGGGTTGTCGATGCCACCAATGACCTTGAGGTTGTTCAGCATGTGATTACGGATCACAAAATTCTGCACTGCAACGCCGCTTATCGTGGCGTCGGCGTGGCCGAACGACACGGCCTTCAGGGCTTCCAGTTGATCACTGACCAGCAGTAACTGGATGCCGGGGTAATGCTTCTCGATGGTTTCCTGATAGAAAAACCCTTTTGGAATTGCCAAAACCCGGCCATTCAGGTCGCGCAAATCGCGTACTTCGTTGTTGTCGTCACGAACGGCAATGCCGGGTGGGTTGTTGAAATAGGGATCGGTGAAGAGGATGAACTTGCTGCGGTCTTCGGTCTCGACGATGTTCAGCATTACATCGAGATCCTTGTTGGCCAGCATGTTGGTGAATTCGCCCCAGCTTGGCCCGGTAATGTACTGAACCTGAATGCCAAGTTTCTCGGCCAGCAAGTCCATAAATTCGATGGAATACCCCTTGGGGCGGCCAAACTCGTAGTAGTTGAACGGTCCCCAGCTGGTTTCATTGTGAACCCGGATGGTTTGATGGTTTTTCAGCCAGGTTTTTTCCTGCTGGGTCAGCCCCATGTCGGCTGCCGGTTCATTGGATTCGGAGGCCGCAGAAACCGGATTGATAACGCCGAACAGACCCAGGCACATCGTGAAAAGCAGCATTCGGCAGCGTTGCCACACTGCCGAGAGGGAATGGAAACTGGCAAACAAGGAATTCACAAAGCGCCTACATCTTGAAACAAATGGAAACAGAGCCGTGATTCTAGCGCCTGGTGGTTGTTTTATAAACGACCAATATGGCCAACGGTTGTTCAATGTTCGTGAATGGTTGAGTGGCCGGAAATAGGGTGGCTCACGCTGGCCAGCGGAGGCTGATAGAGCCTGCCAGGGCACTTTTGGATGGATTGCTGTCGTTCGTTGAGACGAAATACGGTAAATTGCACGTTATTGTGCGCCGTATCTTCGGCGCTTTTATTTTCGCCTGTGACGTTCAGGGATACGAACATGTCAGATCTCAGTTTTTGGTTTCTCTTCTTTTCTACGGCCTTGGCGTTGAATATCGCACCGGGTCCGGATTTGCTCTATATCCTCACCAAGACCATTGCTAACGGCCGTAAGGTTGGTGTGGCGTCTGCGCTGGGCGTTTGCACCGGTGCACTGTTTCATGTGTTTGCCGCAGCGGTTGGTCTGTCTGCCATTTTGGTGTCGTCAGCGTTGGCGTTTACGGTGGTGAAGTTTGTGGGTGTGGCGTATTTGCTGTATCTGGCCTGGGATTCATTCAAGTCGGCAGGCACCAGTTTGCAGGTGTCGGCTGATGGCCAGCCAAAGGAATCGGCATGGGCCGCATTCCGTCAGGGTGTACTGGTGGATATTCTGAACCCGAAGGTGGCTATTTTCTTTATGGCTTTCTTGCCGCAGTTTGTGCGCGAAGGGCAGGGCGCGGTGCCATTGCAGTTGGTGTATCTGGGCTTGTTGGTGATTGCCGTGGCGGTGGTGGTTGAAGTGTTATACGTGTTGCTGGCCTCCAAGCTGACCAATAAGGTTCGCAGTAGCAAGCGTTTGAGTGTGTGGCTGGACCGTACCGTTGGTGCGGTGTTTGTGGCGCTGGGCATCAAACTGGCGGTCAGTTCGAGCCGATAATCAGTCGTTCAGGTAACCATACAGCTATTACAGCAGCTGTTCTGGCAGCCGTTTTATCCGGTATGCCGTGTTGATGAGCCGCTTTAATAGCGGTAATCAATCGCTCGATGCTGAACCCGGCCGCAGCGCTGGCGTCCCAGAACGGTGTTCAGAATTTCAAGGCGTTCGATCTTATGATGCGATGGTTACAACCCCGATGGCTGTTCCCCCTTCTGATGCTGGCATTGGTATCGGCCTGTAGCAATGCGGACTGGCGTACTGCCAGCCGGGAGCCAGCTGGTTTGGCACCAGATCCAGAGCAAACGTCGGAAGCAGTGATTGAAGTGTATGGCGCGGATGCGTTCAGCTGGCGTGGCTGGTTTGCTATTCATACCTGGATTGCGGTGAAGCCCGCACAGGCGTCTGAATATACGGTATATGAAGTGGTTGGTTGGCGCGTGAAGCGTGGCTTACCTGCGCTGCGCGAATACACTACAAGCACACCCGACCGGTTTTGGTACGGTGCCGAGCCGGAGGTGCTGTTGTCTATCACGGGTAATAAAGCTGCCGAGTTGATACCGCGTATTCAGGAGGCTGTGACTCGTTACCCGTGGGCCAATGAATATACGGTGTTTCCGGGGCCAAACAGCAATACCTTTCCGGCTTGGGTAGGCCTGCAAGTTCCTGAGCTGGATCTGGATTTGCCATTTAGTGCGATTGGCAGTGGTTATGCGGATAATGATGAGTAGCCAGGGAGCCTCTGAGTCAGTAGTGGCTTATCCCCCCTCCCGCAGCTCCCGCTCCAACCAATCCAGAAACAGTGCCGCATCGGGTGCCAGTTTCTTGCCGGATTTCCGTACCAGATAAAATGACTCGCTGGCTGGCAGGCGTTCCGGTAGCGGGGCGACGAGTCGGCCTTCAGCAAGAGCGTCTTCCACCATGGCGCTTCGTGCCAGTGCAACTCCGGTTCCAAGTTCGGCCAGTTTGAGGGCCGATACCACGTTGTCTACCTGAATACCGTGGGATGGGTCGATGTCGTCTTCGTTCATCAGGGAAAGCCAGTAGCCCCAGCCTTCTTCATAGCCCATGACGTGCAGCAGGGTAAGACCTTGCAGGTCTTGTGGGCTGTTAATGGGATGCTGCTTCAGCAGCTCTGGCGAACAAACCGGGAAGAGTTCGTCCCAGCTCAGGCGTTGCGACAGATGCCCGGCCCATTCACCGCTGCCCCAGCGGATTTCAAAATCGTCGTCGGCTTCGACGTCTTTCACCCACAAGGTGCTGGTGTAGCGGATATCGATGTCTGGGTGTTGGGCATTGAAGTCGCGAATGCGCGGGGCCAGCCAGGTCATAAAGAACGACAGGCTGCCACGAATTTTTACCGGAACGCGTTGGCTTTGGCTGAACAGTTCGGTGGTGGCAGCGGCCAGTCGTGAGATGGAGTCCTGAACAACCGGCAGGTAAGACTGGCCTTCGTCGGTAAGGGCAATGCCGCGCGGCAGTCGTTTGAACAGGGCAACGCCCAGATGACGCTCCAATAGCCGGATTTGCTGGCTGACGGCCCCTTGGGTCAAGTGCAGTTCCTGCGCGGCTTTGGTGAAGTTCAGGTAGCGGGCAGATACTTCAAAGGTGCGAAGCCAGTTCAGTGGTGGCAGGGTTTTTTGCATGGTTTTGTTGGGGCCGGTGTCAGTTCGGCCCCGAGTATACTGGATTGTTTTGTCGCGCGGTTAAACGTGGTGCAGCACCTGGCCCAGGAACTGTTGCAAGCGTGGATGTTGCGAGGTGAAGAAGGTGTCCGGGGATTCTTCCAGTACCAGCTCGCCGTCTTCCATAAATACCACCCGGTCGGCGACTTCTTTGGCAAAGCCCATTTCGTGGGTAACCACCACCATGGTCATGCCTTCGCGGGCGAGATTCTGCATAACCTCCAGTACTTCACCGACCATTTCCGGGTCGAGGGCGCTGGTGGGTTCGTCGAACAGCAGGATGTCGGGCTTCATGGCTAGCGCCCGGGCAATGGCCACTCGCTGTTGCTGGCCGCCTGAAAGCCGTGCCGGGTAGTTGCTCATGCGGTCAGCCAGGCCCACGCGGGTGAGCAGTTGTTCGGCGGTTTGTTGGGCTTCTTTGCGGCTTTGTTTCAGCACCTTCATCGGCGACAGCATGACGTTTTGCAGCGCGGTTTTGTGTGGGAACAGATTGAACTGCTGGAACACCATGCCGACTTCTTCGCGCACCTTGTTGATGTTGGTCGCTTTATCGTTGAGGTCGACGCCTTCAATGCGAATGCTGCCGGAAGAAATGGTTTCCAGCTGGTTCAGGGTGCGCAAAAAGGTCGATTTGCCCGAACCGCTGGGGCCAATAATCACCACGACTTCGCCACGATGAATGTCCAGTGATACCTGTTTCAGGGCATGGCAGCCGTTAGGGTAAACCTTGTCGACCTCGTGGGCTTCGATGATGACATCGTTTGCGCGCTTGTGTGCAGTTTGCTCAGGCATCAGCGGCCATCCTTTTTTCCAAACGTTGGATCAGCAACGACAACAAGCCAGTGATCAACAGGTACAGCAGGGCAACGGTGAACCACACTTCAAAGGGCGCAAAGTTGCCGCTGACCACTTCGCGTCCGGCTTTGCTGAGGTCGGTAATCGAAATCACCGATACCAGTGAGGAGTCCTTGATCAGGTTAATAAACTGGCCCGCCAGCGGTGGCAGGGTGCGTTGAATGGCTTGCGGCATGATGACGTACACCATGGCTTGCACGTAGTTCATACCTAACGAGCGTGCGGCCTCCATTTGCCCAGGTGGAATTGATTGAATGCCCGCTCGCACAATTTCGGCCACATAAGCCCCGGTGAAAATCGCCAGCGCCGCGACACCCGCCGTGAAGCGGTCCAGGTCGAACACGGTGCCAATAAAGAAGTAAACGATGAAAATCTGCACCAGCAGCGGGGTGCCACGGATGATTTCAATGTAGGTAATGGCCAGATCGCGCAACACCACTTTTTCAGAGATGCGCATCAGGCCAAAAATCACCCCCAGCAGAATGGCGAACACCAGCGATACCACCGATATTTTGATGGTGACCCACAGACCAATGGCGATGGTGCCAAAGCGCCAGCCGTGTTGCTGGGCAATGGTGTCGCCCTGAAACACCATGTCGCCGTCCATTACCAATAGCTCGTAGCCAACAGGGACGAGTTGCGGCTCGCCGCCAGCATCCGGCTCGACGGTCAGTTGGCCGTTTTCATCAATCCACGCAGTACCGTCGCTGTGTGCCAACACGTCTTGTGGGGTGGTGTCGATGACGTGCGGCCACAGCCGTTCCCAATTCCAGGTGTAATTAATGCGTTGGCCCGACAGGTAAATACCGGATACCAGTACTGCCATGATCAGCAGGTACAGGCCGTGGCCCAGCCAGGGGCTTTTGGTGGAGGCGTTTGGAGTCATGTCTGGAAAATGCGGTGGCTGAAAGTTCAACAGCCGCGGCTATGGGAAGCATAACCGCGGCTGCTGCTGACCAGTGTAGCGTTTTACCGCTACAACTGTGGCTTATTGAACCTGTTTTACCCAGGCGTCGGACTCAAACCACTTGGCGTAAATGCGATCGTAGGTACCGTCGTTCTTGATCATCTTCAGGTAGTTGTTGAGGAAGTTCAGGAAGTCCGGGTCGCCGCGACGAATGGCCCAGCCCAGTGGCTCGTAAGTGAAGCTGGCATCCAGGTGGATCACTTTGTCTTTGTGCTGGGAGGCGTACAGGGCGTTGTATGGCAGGTCGTAAACGAAGGCGTCGGCCTTGCCATTGATGACTTGCAGCACGCCATCGGCGGAGGTTTCAAACAGGTTCAGTTTGGCTTTTGGCAGGTGCTTTTCCGCAGCCATGGCACCGGTCGTGCCGATTTGACTGGTGATGGTGTACTGACCGTTGTTCAGGTCCTTGTAGCTTTTGATGGTGCCAGCCAGCTCTGGACGGATCAGTACGGTTTGGCCAATTTCCAGGTAAGTGTCGGCGAACATCACTTGCAGGTTACGCGCTGGGGTAATGCCCATGCCACCAATGATGATGTCGCATTTGCCGGTTTGCAGGGCCGGGATAATGCCGTCCCACGCGGTGTTAACGGGTACAAACTTTACGCTCATGGAGCGCGCCATGTGCTTGACCACGTCGATATCAAAACCAATGAAATTGCCGTTTTTGGCCTTCATGTAGAACGGCAGGTAACCCGCTTCAAAGCAGCCGTGCAGTTCGCCGCTGGCCAGAATGCCATCGATGGCGGATTTGTCCGCAGCGGAAGAAGAGGCAGATGCGCCCAGCAGGGAGGTGCCCACCAGCAAGGTGGCCAACATGCGTTTCAGTACAGAGGTCATAACAGGTCCCGGTTCTGTTGTTATTTGGCGTCAGAAAAGCGCGTAACTATAAAGAAGCGGTTACGGTCTGAGTAACGACGATATGGGTGTCTAAGACCAAGGTTTTTTAATGGCTGGTTTTGGTGGGTGGTTTTGAAAGTGTAAAAATAGAGGTTTTTAGAGGAGTTTTCGGGCGGTTTAGCAGGATTTAGAGAGGTCCTGCCAAGTTGTTGAGATTGAATTTCAACAAAAGCATCAATTCGATTAATGAAATGATAGGTTGAAAAGATCGATTCGGCTACACTGCCGCGCTGATTTAACCAACGGAATTTCCCTTATGACTTCTCTGACGATTCTGGATGGCGGCATGAGCCGCGAACTGCAACGCCTGGGCGCCCCTTTCCGACAGCCTGAGTGGTCGGCACTGGCCATGATGGAAACTCCGGAAATTGTTAAGCAGGCACACAAGGAATTTATTCAGGCGGGCTCTCGGGTGATTACCACCAACAGCTACGCCCTGGTGCCGTTTCATATTGGCGAACAGGTGTTCGAGCAGCGAGTGGGTGAGCTGGCTGCCAATTCTGTTGCAGTAGCCCGTGCTGCTGCTGAGGAAAGTGGTGAGGCGGTGACCGTTGCAGCGTCCATTCCGCCGCTATTTGGCTCCTACCGTGCCGACCTGTACGAAGCCGACCGCTTTGAGGAAATCGCCCGCCCGTTGGTTACCGCACTGGAAGCCGGCAATCCGGACGTATGGCTGAACGAAACCCAAAGCCTGTTGGCGGAAACCCTTGCCATGAAAGCGCTGGTGGACAGCATCGACAACGAGAAAAAGCCGTATTGGGTGTCGTTCACGCTGGAAGACTTTGAACCTTCCGATACCCCGAAACTGCGCTCAGGCGAAACTGTTCGTGACGCGGTTGAAGCCATGGCAAACGCCGGTGTTGATGCGATTTTGTTCAACTGCAGCCAGCCAGAAACCATCTCTGACGCCATTCGCGTGGCAAAAGACGTATTGGCCAATAGCAGTGACGAACGCATTCAGAACATCAAGGTGGGTGCTTACGCCAACGCTTTTGCGCCTCAGCCAAAAGATGCCACGGCCAACGACGGCCTTGACGAAGTGCGCCCGGACCTGACGCCAGAGACCTACACCGTGTGGGTTAAAGAGTGGAAAGACATGGGCGCTGATATGATCGGTGGCTGCTGTGGCATTGGTGTGGAGCACATTGCCGCGATTAAAGCGCTGGGGTTGTAACCGCTATCGAGAGCAAGCTCTCTCCCACAGGTTGTGCAGTTGCTTGTGGGAGGGCTTGTTGTTGAATTCAGCGGGACTGTATCGCGAATAAATTCGCTCCTACGATTTTGTCAGACCCAAAAAACCAACCCCAGGCCCCTTAGGCCCCTTAGGCCCCTTAGGCCACTTTGGCCGCTGTCACTGCATTGCGTGGCTTCCAGAACATCACGGCATTTCCTGCCAAAATCAGCACCAGCCCGACGACAGCCGCGAAGCGCCATTCATAACCTTCAAACAGGGTGGATATGGTCAGCGCGACCAGCGGGAACATGACGGTAGCGTAGGCAGCCTGGCCGGTTCCTATGCGGCCAATCAGCAGGAAGTAGGCACCAAATCCCAGTATCGATCCAACAATGGCAAGGTAAAACAGGCCACTCAGGTAGGGCAGTCCGGTGTCTATGCGGAATTCGGTGCCGCTCAGCAGGATTACTGCCAGCATGGTGATGGCGCCGTAGGTCATGGCGTAGGCGTTGGTGGTGAATACATTGAGGCCCCGTTTTTGGTGGCGGGCGCTGATGATATTGCCGAGTGAAAATCCATAAGTGCCCAACAAACACAGGCCAATGCCCAGCAAGGTGTCAGTATTGGCGCTGGAGGCGGTCAGGTCGTGCCAGAACAGGCTGATGATGCCGACGATGCCGAGGCTGTTGGCCAGCATCAGACGGGCGGTTACCCGTTGTCCCAGAAACAGCACACCGTTGATGGCATTGAACAGGATCGCCATCGAGAAAAGCACCGACTCAAGCCCGCTGTTGATGTAGTGGTTGGCCTGATAGAAGCACAGGAAATTGAAGCAGAACACGCACATGCCTTGCAGCACACAGAACAGGTGATCGGTGCGGCTGATGCGGGTTAGTTTGCCCATTAAGGCGACCATGGGCACCAGCAGCAAGGCGGCCAGTGCAAAGCGGTAAAACACAGAGACCGCTGCCGGCACGTCACCGGTTTGCATGGCGATGGCGATCCAGGTGGTGCCCCAGATCAGTACGGTGGTGGCGTATAAAAATACTGTCATGGTGTTTACCTGTTTTGGATTTGAAGAAGGATTTTGCAGTCGGATTGTGAAGTCAGATTGTGAAACTGGACTGGTCGATATGTGAGTATGCTGCCGTTTTGCCTGCGTGGTCGCTGCTACCAACTTGCGCCATTTGCACATTCTTGCGGTTAATTTTTCAAAAACGTCTGTTTCAGGGCTTTGCCACGGGCGACCGCTTGGCGGTTGTTGATCACTCACTTAAGATAATTTGAACAGTAATGAACAAGGCCGAACGGCGTGGCAGAACAGTACCAGGTGTATAACAACTTGCAGCAGCACAAGACGCGTTTGCTCAATGAGGGCAGGCTGGTGGCTGGCTCGGCATCTGGTTCAGAGGCCGTCGACGGCATTGGACTGGCGGCCTGGAATAATCGCAACGATCGGGTGGTTGTCGACGGTGCTGACCACCACACCTTGAGCCTGTATGTTGAAAACGGCTACGAGTCGTACCTGAAAACGCCCCATGGCTGGAGAAATGGCGGTGCGCCGGACCGGCTGTGTTTAATGCCCAAAGGCTACGCTTCCACCTGGGACATTCGCGGTGAACTCACCTTTGTGCACCTGTATTTTACCGATCGTCACCTGAGTCAAATAGCCGAGCAGGTGTGGGATAAAAGCCCGGCCGGGCTGACGGTAGACGAGCATATTTTTGCCGACGACCCACAAGTCGCGATCTTGTACCGTCAGTTTCTACTGGCCAGCAACTGGCACGACAACGCCGATCGCTTGATGCTGAGCAGCGCAACGGCCATGTTGCTGACGCATCTGGTAAAAGAGTACACCCACTTTCAATGGACGCCGCTGACGGTCAAAGGCGGGCTGGCACCATTTCAGCTGGCGCGGGTAAAGGCCTTTGTAGACGCCAATATTGATCAGCCGTTACTGCTGGCAGATTTGGCCGCGCTGGTGCAACTCAGTGAGTTTCATTTTGCGCGCATGTTCAAACAAAGTGTTGGTCTGGCACCGCACCAGTACGTGATGCAACAGCGCTTGTTAAAAGCCGAGCAATTGCTCAAACACACCGATACGCCGCTGACCGACATTGCCCAACGCTGTGGTTTCAGCTCCTCCAGCCATTTCTCCAATCGCTTTCGTCAGCTACGAGGCACAACCCCTAGCCAGTACCGTCGCCGCTGAGTTGTGTTATACGTTGACGCGTTTACAACGATTTACCGGGATAATTTCATGAAGATTGTGTTTGCCGCGCCATCACTGGACGCACAGCTGTGGCTGCCGGAGTTGAACCGTGCCTTGCCAGATGCCGACATTCAGGTTGATGGTCAGCAACCAGACGGTTGGTTGGCCGACTATGCACTGGTGTGGTTGCCTGCAGCCGGTTTCTTCAGTTCGCAGCCGCAATTGAAAGGCATTGTGAATCTGGGGGCGGGTGTCGATAAGTTATTGGCGCAAGCCGACTTCCCTCGTCAGGTGCCGTTAATGAAGTTGCGCGATGCGGGCATGGGTGCCTTGATACTGGATTACGTTCGTTATGGCTTGCTGCACTTTGGTCGTGATTTTGACCGCTACCGCGCTGATCAGCGTGCACTGGTATGGCAGCCTCTGGAACTGAATAACCCTTTGAAGCGAAAGGTGACCGTATTGGGCACCGGTGCCATTGGCCAGACCGTGGCTAACGGACTGGTTGCCGATGGCTATACCGTTCGCAGTTGGGGCCGAAGCTCAAAGCACATTGAAGGCGTTGAGGTGTTTGCCGGGCAGGCGGCCCTGGCAGATTGTTTGGCTGATACCGATGTGCTGGTGAATCTGCTGCCTTGCACCCAAGAGACCCAAGGTCTGATTCAGCAAAAGCAACTACAGCTGCTGAACCGAGGAGCCGTGGTGATCAGCGCTGGACGTGGCGAAATCTTCAGCGAGTTGGCGTTGGTGCAGGGCTTGGAATCTGGCCAGCTGCGGGGAGCCTTGCTGGATGTCTTCGAGCAAGAGCCTTTGCCCGCCAATTCGCCGTTGTGGCGAATGGATAACGTGCTGGTGACCCCGCACATTGCAGGGCCGACCCTGATTGACGGCGCGGTCGAGCAGGTGAGTGATTATTTACTTAAGCTGGAGGCGGGTGTTTCGGTGCCTTGTGTGGACGTTGAAACGGGTTACTAGGGACCCTCTGAATAACCCGGTGCCCGCTCTGGATGACAGGGCGAAGCTGAATCACGAAGCTGATTTGCAGGCCTGACGGGTCAAGTCAAAAATCAGCGACACAGAGTTGTAGCGCGCCGAATGATTTTAGACAGAAAGCCGTTTGTTTTTAGACAAAAATAAAGGGCGCATCAGCGCCCTTTTTACCCTTCCTTGAGTTTACTGCTCATTGATCACTACCCAGTTCACGTAGGCAAACCCTGAACGGCCATTCTTAGCCACTGTCAGTGTAATTGTACCTTCAGCATCAGGAGAGATATCTGTCCATTCAGCTGGAGTGCTGTTCGCATTGCCGTCGATTGTTTGAGTCAGCCCGCCGTTGATGCTGTAGTCACCAACCCGATTGAGGGAGCCTGAAGGGACGCGCCGTGCAAGCAGCGTAATTGAATACTGCTTGTAGGGGTCGAGGTTTTTGAAATAGATATCCCCCGAATCCACGGTTGTCACTGGATTACCCGTTTCACCACCTTCTGCTGAAACAAAGATATAACCCGCATTTTCAGAGTCGACGTCTTCCGCTGTTGTTGTGTCAAAAAAGCTCTCTGACGCCGATACAAGACAGCGCGATAGCGACCCTGTCGATGAGGTCGCCTGAACCTCATCGATCCCGTAGGGAGCTGCCGCACCAGCATAATCGGTTCCAGTCGGGAGCAATTTTTGCCATGCGGAACTGACGAAGTCACTCGATCCGAAGTCGATCTGAACCGACCCCATAGCAGCGCTAAGATCAACGCCTTCCGCATCGGGCAGGAATGGGTTGTCAGACGTAATGCCGCTCAACACGAGCACTGGGATATTCATGTTCGCTTACTCCGTTGTGATTAATTCATTGAAGACGAGGCAGAAGTTGTGCAGAGGAAATTCAAACGGGCCGCCATCGACATCGACGTCATACTCAACATACTTGTCGTGATCGCCTGCGTTGTCTCGCAAGGTGCCGCGTGGATGATCGCCAGTCAGAGCACTGCCGTCGCCCGTCCAGACTTCGCCGTATGAGAGGCGCGGGTTCGACCCCAGAGTCTCAGACGTGGTTATTTGGACTTTGCAACCGGCAATGATGCGGACGTCGGTGATCGTCAATTCACCGCTATCATCAAAGACTCGGAACCCCTCATTCGCTGGCAATTTGGCGATCACGTCACGGTCGAATTCCAACCGTCCATTGTTCAAGCTGAATGCCGCTGTAATGACGTTGCCTGTCGCTGTAATCGAATCAGGAAACAGTGGCTTCCATTGGCGACCACGAATAACGACTTCACGATATACGCGCCCCATGAAGTGCCCCAGGGCTTTGCTCGACGTGTTTGTCAGATGTACTGCGTCAACAAACTGAAAAATGTAATAGGGGCAGGCGATATGGATCTCTTCCACATTCTCTGCCGCGTGTCGTTGCGCATCGGGAACATCCAGCGTTCTTAATGCACCACCACTGACGCGAGCGCCGTTCTGCCATGCGATACAGTGCAGCTTCACCGGCCGATTCATTTCTGTCTGCAACGTGCTTTCACGCTCCGATCGAATACCAGTCAGCGCGTCGTAGTAGTCCTGATACGCTGTCCCGGCATTCATGTCCGATCCACCGAGTGTCCATGTAAAGGCATGGATCTGATACTGCAAACCGAGTGCCTGGGCTGCCGCCTTCATTCCCCAAACCTGCTTGTAGAATCGGCCGTAATGAGCACCTCCGACGATGTATTTGTCGATTGTTGTTCCGTTTACCCCACTGTTGGAAATGCCAAATCGACAGCGAGTGTCTGCAACCCGGATTCCGTGAGCCTGATCCAGCCACTTAAAAACGCCTTGAATCAACCCTGCAGATGGGCTTTCGCCATTGTTGTTTGATGTGGCTATCTCACCACCTTCAGCCAGTGGAGCAAACGTTGTCTGTGCCTCAGTGCCGCCAGCTGGGATGAAGTAGCCATCGTTTTCTCCCTGCGCTGTCAAAACTGGCAGTGACTTATAGCCGTTCGCCTGTGATTGGCCATCGTTGATGACGTGGTACATGATGGGGTAATCGAGCAGATTCAAACCGGGCCACGACGATCCACCGTTGGTTTGTATGCCGTTCGCGGAGATGGAATGCAGCAAGCGCGGATTGTCGCCATCAGTGACCACCGCATAGCTGTAAGCATCTTTCAGACTGAAGAACCCTGTCAGCTTGCAGCCTCTTCCCGCCAGCGCCTTGTCGACCAACTCGGTCGCTGTTTGATCGTCAGCGTCGAACCGAAGTTGGCCAGCACTGTTGTATCCCAGGATGGTTTTCAACGAGCCATTAACAAGACCGATCGCAATGGGCAGTATTTTGGCATTCGCTGCTGGCAGGAATTGCTGAGTGCTCGCTCGATTTTCGATTACCGTTGTGCGGCGGTCGACAGATTTCAGCAAGCCAGTGTTGGTCGCCATGGATACAACCCACTCAGATCCATTCCACGCAAACTCGCCGTTATTTGCCAGCACGGGGTCACCCCAGACCAGTGCAATTTCACCATTCGGCGGCGCTCCAGCGTTGATCATTTCTGCAGCTGTTTCGAATGGCAAGCGACCTGCGACCAACGCCCGATATTCGTCAATGCGAGCATCGACTGCCTGTTGAACAGTGTCCATATCCACCATGGCCGTATCCTGACCATTAACAACCAACGCACGGTCGCCAGCTTTGTAGTTCCGTACCGGCACTGCGGCGGTGTCCGTTAATTCAATGTACTCAGACATTATTGATCTCCACGGGATTTGTTGAATTTCGGCTAACGGCTACCGGCTTGCCGCCGTAGTAAATGAGAGTTCCACCAACGCTCAGGTAATTCGTTTCTGTGCGGTTCGACAGAACGACTTTGTGCGCGTGAATCAAGCGACGCAGCATCTGTTCCAGGCGATTGATTGAGTCGGTTGCGCGGTTGAGTTCGGCGATGTCGATTTGCGCTGTGAAGGCCCAATCAAGACCTACAAAATCACCGCCGAATTCACCGCCGAATGTGGTTTCCTGATATTCAGTGATGGCCACGTCGAACCCCAACGCAGCGGCCATGGCGATCAGGAACTCACGAGACTGGGAACCGTATTGCTGATACTTCTGGATCAGCTCTGTGCGACGGGCTTGCAACGTTGTTGCAACGGTGTTGCCGTTGTCGGGCAACCCGTATTCAGCCTCCCATTCGTTGATTAACTGAGTGACCTGGCTTGGCAGTGACTCCGCTGCAATGTCGTCCAGCATCGCATCGACACGCGCAAATTCTTCTGCGAGGCCACCGAACAACTGAGCGATCGGCGTGTTGTCGTCACGCGGCCACGCTGCCCCGAGCGGCAGCAGCGCAAGCAGTTGTGTTTGATACGCCGCAACCGTCATACAACCACCGCTATAAATCCGAGCTGATGACTGCCGCCGGAGCTGTTGCGAATGGTGATGGTCGTGCCCGACCACGTTGCACCACAGCCGGTTTCGATGTCCCCCAGGCTGTTAAAAAACGGAACAACGCTGATCACGGTTCGGCCAAGATCGATGGTCGATTCGGAATTCGCTCCTATGGTGACCTCTCCAGTGAGCACCGTGCTCTTGTCGTTCAATGCGGTCTGCAAACCGCTAACTTCGCTGATTGAGTGGCCGTGGCCCGTGTTGCTCTTTCCATTCAGCGCTGCCTGCAGACCACTAACGTCGCTGATTGAGTGGCCGTGGCCCGTGTTGCTCTTGCTGGCAATTGCGCTGGCGATGACGTTGTTGATGGCCGTAATCAGCTGATTGACAGACTGATCGGACGGCTCCAAACCGCCTGCCGTGATGACGTTCAGCAGCTCGTCGAACACCATGTTTTGATAGGCCGCGCTGTTCTTGCTGGGCGGCACGACCGGACTGGCACTTACGTCGCCATCGGTAAATTTGCCATCGGCCAGCCGGGCTTCAGAATCAGAAGTTGGGTAATCCATAAACGTCCTTTAAACCCTTGTTAAGACGGCCATGAAACCGTGCCCAACGTGATCAATTCGTTGCTGGCACAGGTGACATCGGCAGTCAGGTTGATTGTGTGGTCGGTCTCGCCAGTGGCCAGCGAGATGGCCTCACGAATGCGAGAGAGTTTGATGGTGCCGCCCGGTGTCGCATCGCGGCGAATCATGTCGTCCAGCTCGGCTTCAACCGCTGCACGCACGGCAGTCGTGTTTGGCGTCAGGCTGGTGACCGTGATGTTCAATGGCGCGGCGGTCAGGGCACCTACAGAGAAACCACGCATGCCTGCTGGTCGCTGTGTGTTGATGTGCGCAGCGACTGTGTTGATGATCACAGTGCTCGGAATCGGCGACTCCAGATCATCTGTGGTCACACGTACCACAACCGTGCCGGGGCCGTTTTCGTTGGAGTAACACCAGGCGCGTGTCACGTCGCTGTGTGCGGCTTTGGCCCATGCTACGTAGTCACTGGAATTGCCGCCTTGGGGTGGATTTTGCTTGCGTTCTGCCAGGCGTTCACGCAGCCGGGTGATGGTTTCAATGTCGGAACCGCCTGCCAGCTCAACGACCGTAGCGACGGTATCCAGACCGGCTACAGTTTCTGTTAATGACAGCTCGACACCCGCTGACTGGTTTCCAGCCGAGCCGGTTTCAACTGCACGGATCTGCGCAGTCAATGTGCCGCTCGCCACAGTCGCATCGGCTGTAACCCGGTAGACCAGATCGCCTTTAGTCAGCAGGCTTTCTGCAGCCAGTACAGCGCCGTTATTGCCGGGAATGGTGACGGTGCCTGATGCGCGGCTGGCGGCCACTCGATAGATGCCGACTTCGTTTGCGCGTTTGACAAGGTTGGCATCGGTACAGGTATCGTCAAGCAGCTGCTTTTCCAGATGGTCCGCCTTGCGATACAGACCGTGTGCAACCCCCGCCATCGCCTGCCGGATGGGGTAATAAATGTCGCCACGGGTGCCAGCGGCTTTGCCTGTCCAGCGTTCGATGTCAGCCTGAATACGGTCGCGAATGGATGACAGTAGTTCGGACACAATCGCCATCAGTTGCCTCCTGCGCTTGTGCTTGCTGTTGTTGCTTCAAGAGTCATGCTTAATGTTTCTCCGTCCAGCAGCGTGATGTCGATTTGGTAGGCAATTCGGTCTGGTGGTTGGCGTTCTGCCGTTACTGCCAACGCACTTACGTGCCCATATTCAACAAGCCAGTCGAGTGCGGCTTGCGCTTCGTCGCGCACCTGGTTGGCCACATCGGTCGTGAGCTTTGAACGCCGATGCAGCCACAATTTGCTGCCTAAACTTTCGTCACCGTCCAGATCGATGTCACCCCAGTAACCGCGACGATCTTTGATTTCTGGCTCTTCGTCTTCAGTAGCGCGGCCGTCTGTGAACAGGCTCATAATGACTGCCGAGCGCAGGTAGGTTTCCAGCGTGTCGTCGGCTTCGATCAACTCGGCAGTTTGCGTTTCAGCGTTCCAGGTCAGGGCCAGAACTGTGGTTGTCGTCATTGGGCACCTCCCGTGGTCATGGCGCTGCCATCGTCTGTGTAGCTGTGGGCATGGCTGGCAAACTCAACACCGCCCACGGTGGCTGACGCTGCGGTCATGGCCCCGGCGAACACCGCGCCTGGTGCAGTGATTTGGCCGCCTGCTGCGATGGTCATTGATACGCTAAGAGTGTTTTGCAAGGTGGCAGCAGAGGCAACGCTGAGCGTGTTCAGCAGCGTGGTTGCGCCGGTTACTTGCAGCGAGCCAGTGATCTCGGTTGCAGGCGCATCGATGACGGCTTTCGTGGCTGTCTTCAGCGTCGCGGTGCCGTCTTTGCCCATTTTCAGGAAGTCGCCTTGCTGGTTGTAGATGGCGGCTTCGCCTTCTTCGATCACCAGCCGATAGCGGCGATCGCCAACAAGCAAACCAACGCTGTGAGAGCCGTTGCCACCGAATGCCAACACAATGGCTTCAGCGCCCTGCGGGGCATGAGAGGTAAAACCGAACGGCTCCAGATGCTCAACGTCAGACAGGGCTTGTCCGCCCGGTACCTGAACCTGCAGGATGCGGATCTTGCCGTTGTATTTGGTCAGTAACACTTGGCTGCGCTGCAGCAACACCCGCAAGCGGCGAGACAAAGGCGCAGTGAACGCCTGCAGCGCTCGGATCAGCTCGGCGCGTTTCATAGCCAGCCCCCTGTACTTTCTGGTTGAGCCAGTAAGTCGAATGCCTCAGATGGCATCACCGTCAGTTCGGTGGTGCGGCCGCTGCGGCTATCCATCAGCAGGCGCGCTTCGGTGATCAGGCGCGTGGCGTTGCTCATGTGGTTGCGGCTGTCGTTGATTTGCACCAGCTGATTCGGTTGCCAAATATTGCCGCCGTCGGTCTGACGCCAGCCTTGCACGGTATAAATGACCTGACGACTGCGGCCGTAGCCGATGCGTCGACGATGCTTGGCCTGTGCCTGGCAATTGGCGGCATCGGACGGGCTGTCGGAAAACAGCACGGATGGACGGTAACGAGTAGCGTCTCCGGCTTCACTGGCAAGCGGTTGTGAGGTGGCTCCGGTGTCAGAACTGAGGAACGCTGGCTGCTGACCGGTCACACTGATTTCAGAGAACAATGAACGGTGAGAACGGCTACCCTTGGCCGCCAAAATGTTAGAACCCAGCTCCAGCGCGACAGCGGCTTTGCCGGTACCGGCGCGGGTAATCAGCAGGCCGCCAGCGGCAGTGCTTACCAGCATGACGCCACGAACACGGGCCAGCTCTTCCAGAAACTCCCAGACTGGCTGACCAGCATCCAAGGCCAGATCAGTGGCTTTGAATGCCTGGTTAGCAGCGCTGCTGGCCGAGCTGTCGACGGACACGCTGATGTCGAATGGTTGGCAGACCTTCTGGGCGACACTCAGCAGGGTTTGGCCTTGCTTGACTTGCTGACCCGTCGTTGAGCAGTCAGCAAGATCCCCCAGCTTGGAGCGGCCGCGAACCGTGACAGAGCTGCTGCGGTGGTCGTAAGCAACGTCTACGTCGTCGACATAGCCGGTCGTGACCAGGTCATCGTCGACAAACACTTCCACGGCCATGCCGTCTTCAATGGCAAAAATGCCAGCGGCGGCGTCCAAATCCGGTGCGGCTTCCACTTCAAACTGATGCGGCCCCATTTCCAAACCACGAGAAACCGCAACGCGCTTCCAGCCGGTGTATAACTTGCCATCAATGTTCAGAATCAACTCATTCACAACAACACCTCCAGCTCGGTACCGGCCGGTACAAAATTCGGGTTTTCGATGCCGTTGCGGTCGGTCAGCTCGTCCACGCGGCTGGCGTCACCGTATTGCATGTGAGCCACAACCAGAGCAGGCAGAGAGGTTTTGAGCGTGATGTCTTGAGCACTTAACAGCCCTGGTTCCAGAGCGGTGATGTGCCGTTGCAGCGCGGTTGCCAGCGCGTTGATGGCGTCGTATTGCTCACTGCTCAGGTCGTCGGCTTCAAGCTGCTCGTCCAATTGCTCCAGCAGTGCATCGCGGATCTCGCGGGCCTGCTGCAGAGAGTCAAACTCGGATGCGTCCGAATCAGCAATGCGAGCAACAAAGGCGATCACCACCACTGCGGTGAACGCGCTGCCGATTGCCTCTTGATTGTCGGCCATACGAGCACGGGTATCGGTTGCCGTGCCATTGGCGGCGGTGCGGGATACCGGACGGGTAATGCCGAAGGCGGCCTGCAAATTGTTGTATGCGCTGAACGCATTGCTGATTTCGTTGAATGCGCCGATCACAGACGTAACCACAGCCCCGACGTTGTTGATCAGGTTTAGTGGCTGGGCGATCAGGTCTGTGACTTCGTCTGTCAGCGCGTTGATGTCGTTTGCGATGTCGGTGATTTGATTTAGCTCGGCCTCGATCGCGCCATTAATTGAATTCAGAGCTGTGAATGCGTCTTCCAGCATGTTGGTTGCCGATTCGGTGACGAACTCTGGTTGGCTATCCAGGCTGAACGATTCAGCGAAGGTCTGTGCATTCAGCGCCTCGGCTGCGGTGGCTGCTGCTGTCAGATCGGCTGCGGTTGACGCAGCTGCAGGTGCCGGGCGTTTGCCTGCCAACACGTAGCTGATGGAGAACTGGCAGTAGCCACCCTGACGGCTGCTGATCGTCCAGTCATAGGACTGAACTTGAATCATCTGAGTGCCTGTGTATGGATGCACCAACTTGCCTGCACCGGGCTTGTCCAGGGCTTCGATCAATTGGTCTCTGGCAGCATCGTAGTCGTCGCCAACAAGAAACACAGTCAGGCGTTCGGAGCCTGCGGTTTTGCCCATGTCTTCCGAATAATGCTGTTCCTGCATTGGGAATTCATGCACGACCACATTGCGGCCGCCTTGGCCGGATGCAGATTGAGTGTGGAATTCAACGCCACGGAATGAACCGGACTGTAAACGATCACGCCACGTCATCGGTCACCTCACATCATGCTCATGGATGCGCCGGAGACATCAAAATCAATGCCTCTGGACTCCACGTGTTTGACGTGAGTGCCGTCATCACTCACTTCGATTTTCAGGCTGGCCTGTGCTTGCTCACGCTGTTCTTTCAACTGACGACGCTCACTTTCCAGCGCTGCTTTTGCGGTGTCGTTGCCAAACAGTGCCAACACATTCGCAACACTGCGGCCGATCGCGTTGCCGACTTCTGTGCCGTCGATTAAGTGGTCATTGATCAGCGTGCCAACGCCATAACCGCCAGCGGCAGCAGCGGCGATACCACCGGCCCACAACGCAGCGGTACCCAGTGTGCCTAGACCGGCAGCGGCACCACCTGCAGCCCCGCCTGATAACACAGGCGCTGGCAAACCCAGCGGCCCGGAACCGGGCAAGCGCGGCACGGTTTTACCAGGCAAACGACCAGCACCTTGTGAGCCGCGTGGAATCCACTCTCCAGCAATGCCGCCAGTGCCTGGCAGGCCGCCTTTGGTGCGGTTGATGTTGATGTCTGGACCACCGCCGAAGCTGGACGGCATATTGACGACGTAAACCGGCTGCACGCCTGTTGCGGCCTCCAACGCCATGCCAGTGGCAACGCCAGCCCCCAAACCGCCAGCCTTGCCCAGCACTCCGCGCAGGGCTTTGGGGCCATAGCGGTAAGCTGCGCCCCCGGCGGCCAGTAAGCCGCCAGCGCCCAGCAGCAGGTCGTTACCATCCAGACCAAGGCCGCCTTGTTCACGGCTGTCTAACAAGTTACGGGTCAGGTCGTTGAATGCGCCGGTCAACGGCTGCACAAAGCTATCGACAGACTCCCTTAAAGCCCCTTTTAAACGGCTGGATTGGTCGATGGCGTTGTTGAGCGCGGCATCCAATTCGCGGGCGATGGTGCCGTTGGCGGCAAGGATTTCGCGAGTGGTGGCACGGGCTTCGTCGATTTTGCCGGACTGCAGCAAGGCACGGATGCCGCGCTGGGTGTCCAGATCGGTTTCGCCAAAGGCAAATGAGACCAGCGCATCACGCTGTTGGTCGGTTTGTTGGCGTTGGTAGATGGCGCTAATGTCACCCAGCACGCTGAATGGATCACGGCGCTGGCCGTCTTCGCCATAGAAATTGATGCCCAGACCGGACTGCACGTTTTGCAGATACTTCTGGTTGGTGAATATGCGCAGGGTGGAATCGGCCAACGTGGCCAGCCGTTCAGGCTGACGCTCAATCAGCGACAGCTGCTCAATGAAGCCGAGAGACTGCTCAAACCCAAGCCCAGCGGTTTGGGCGTTGCCGCCAACGCGGGCAAAGATGCTGGCAAGGTCTTCCAGCTCGGCATTACCAGCACGTCCTGCCACGGTCATTTTGTCGAGCAGGTCGGTAGCCACTTCGACCCGCGCCAGATCGTAGCCAAAAATCTCCGAACTGACCGACAGCGCACCGGCCAGAATTTCTGGCTGAGCACCGGTCACGGCACTGGCTGGGGCAATGGCCTGCGTTGCACCACGGGCCTCGTTGAAACCAAGGCCAGCCGCCAGCAGTGCGCCAGAGGCATTGCGACTTTCATCCACCACCACGCCATACTGCCGTTGCAGCGCAAACAGCTCTTTGCGCAGCTCGGCGGTTTTTCCGGTTGTGACTCCGGCGGTCAGACCGATCTGAGTCAGTTGCTTGTCGAGGTTGGCGGATTGGCTGGCAGCATGCACGGCCGCAAAACCACCGGCCAACCCCAAGAGCTCGCCTTTCAGGCGGCCAAAGCCCTGGCCAGTGAGCTGCTGGAAGTCCTGTTTCAAGCCACGGATCTGGCGACTGCTGCTGTTGGTGAACTGATCCACCTGACGAGCAGACGAACGCAGTCCCGCAGTGAACTGCGAGTTGCGCAAGCTGAGTACCAGGCTAGTCGTCAGATCGGTCACGAGTCAGCAACTCCAGATAATGATTGAATTCGTAAACAGGAAGAGCGCGGATTTCAGCCCGGCTCCATTTGAAATGCAGTGCGATCAGCGCGATGGCGTCTAGCTGTTTGCGCTGTCGCTCTCGGCGTTTGGGTCGTCATCTTCCGTGTTGAGCTGAGCCTGAGCAGCGCGCAGGATTTTCCAGTCGCGTGGACTGAGGGAGCGCACCTGGCTAATGCTGAACGGCCCGGTGCATTCGCCAATGCGCTTCAACTGGCGAGCCATCAAGGAACCGTGGAACGCCAGTTGGTTTTCGACGCCACCGGATTCGATTTCAGCGTCGAACAGTTCGCCAGCGGTTTGGAGTGGCCGCATCTCGAAGTCGTACTGACGCTTTTCTCGAAACAGCAAGCCGTCTTTCAATTTGCCTTTATGGTTCATGTTGACTCCTTAAACAGGTTCAGCCGGAGCGCCCTGCATTTGCACGGTGATTTCACCGGATTGCAGTTCGCTTGGGGTGGTTGTAAATGCACCGTTGATGATCCATGCCTGGCCGTTATCGTCCTGGACGTTCACGTTCACGCCGGACAGGTCGCGCAGTGCTTCCAGATAGCCGGGCAAGTTCGGCGCTCGGAAGTTGAGCTGCGAGGCTGCGGTGGCCTCGCTGTAGTGAACGCTGCCGGTGTCGGTCGTGATCGGGTCGCGGTTGACGCCACCGGGATTGAAACGACCGCTGTTTTCGATGGACTCCACTCGGCCTACGCCGGGGACATCCAGAATGATTTTGCGTGCTACTTTTGCCATGTGCTCGGCTCCTTACACGATGAATTGGGTTTTGCCGGCACCAACACGGAATTGGTTGACCAGGTTCGGGGTGTCGCGCCAATCCAGTCGGTTTGCGTCATCTGCATTGCGCTCAACAATCAGGTTCGCCTTGTACGTGTCGTAGTCTTCAACCCAGCCCTTGGTTTCCAGCTCCCGGTACAGCGCCAAAAACTGACCTTTAATAATCACAGGGGTCACGATCGCTTGGCCTGCGCCGTACTGAGTGCCATCACTGGCCAGCTTGTGGCGTGGATACATTTGCGCAATCAGGGAACGTTGTTCGTAGCGGAATCGCTCCAGCGTTTCTGGCGTGTTGATGTCCAAATAGCTGGCGTCTGGCATTCCGGCCTGATTGGTCTGGTAGGTGGTAATCAGGCGTTCGATTCGGCAGGTGCCGTCGCTGCGATCTACTGTGAAGGTGCTGATGCCATCAAACAGCAGCACGTTGCGCTCACTTTGAATCCAACGCGCTTCACGCACCGGAGCTTTCATGCCCTTCAGCTCCAGCGTCTGGCATGGGCGAGTCGGGTCGATCGACAAGCTGGCGGCAGCGGTGGCCATCAGGATGGACGCAACCAGATAGGTCGGTGTTGGGCTATCGTTGGTCGCCATGATCACAACGTGAGGGTTGTTGCGGGTGTTGCCGAAGGTGCCAGCTGCAGACAAAGTGCCCGCATAAGCAGCAAAGGCGCGGCAGCCTTGCTGACGCATCGGGCCAAAACGGCTATCCATTTCTTCGTCAACGGCCAGCAGGTTGGCGGTGTCGGTATAGGGCGTGCAACACCAGTTAAACCATTCGTCACCCATCGCATCGAGCGCGGCCGTCACATCCGGATTGCCACTGCCGCTGCTCAAGTTGGAGCAAGTAACAGACAGGCCAGCGGGTTCTTCTTCGTCGTAGTAACTGGTGCGCAGGTCGAAGCCGTTCATGAATTCGCCTTTGTGGCGAGCCTTCACCGTCACCGTGTTGGTGGACACGGTGGCCGTGACGGGCAGGTCCAGCGAGCTGTTAATTGCAGCCGCAATACTGGCAGCAATGGCAGCAGCGTCGTCGGTGGATGCAATACCAACAGCAACGCGCACACCGCCCAGGTAAACGTACAAAGTGCCGGCTTCGGTGGCTGCGCTATCAACCACCATGGTGCCCGTTGCCGCTGTGCCTGCTTCGAGGTCGTCCAGCGCGACAGCCCACATTTCCACGGTAGTGCTGGCATTGAGAGCCGCTGCGACCATGCCGTGCAACATGGAGCCACGCCCAAACAGCATGGCGGCACGTGATGGATCAGTAACCAACACGGGTACGCCAGCCGATTGGGTGCCATTGGACAAGCGCTGACCGATCACCAGCATCTTGAATTCAGTGCTGGTTGCACCCGCCAGCTCTGTGTTGAATTCCACATAGCTGCCCGGCGTGCGCAAGGCGGACGGAATGCTGTCGAAACTGATAGTCATTTGGCGGCTCCTTTCTTGTCGGCTGCGGTGTCAGATATCAACACCAGATCGCCGTCTTTTACGCGGCGGCGGTAGTAGGTTGTGGCGGGTACGGCCTGACCAGCGGCAGCAATAAGGCTGCCGGATTCCGTGCGGACCTGCTTACCCTGCGCTGGCTTTACGTTCATGGTCTTCATGCGCTTGCTCCTGGCAGTGTTTGTTTGGTGGTGATTGCAGCGCCATCGGTGGTGGCAGACTCACCAGCAGCGGTTAAAAAGTCGTTGAGCTCTTCCCAGAGCACGCCATCGTCCAGCTGAAATTCCTGCGTCCAGGTGACGGCCCAGATCATTACCCCTTGGCCTGCCGTAGCACTGCCAAACAAATTCTGGCTGCTGACGCGTTCTGGATCTGAGCGTGCGTGTTCCAGCCCCCAGCTCTGTTCTGACAACAAAACATTCACCCCCTGAACAAGATTCAAAGCGGTGGTGCTGCGGTCAGCCTTGGGAGCATCTTTGGTAACAACAAACACCCCCCAACGAATGGGAGCGAATGGCGTACCACTCAGCACAGGCTGACCCAGCCCAAGGCAAGCGACGTACAACGCGGGGCAGCGACCTGCAACGCGCTTGAGTTCGTTGGCGTCGAAGCGGCCTTCATGGGCTTCGCAGGTTTTCAACTGAGGCAGCTTGCTGTTAAAGGTGGCCACCATGGCAGTTTGGATTTCAGCCAATGTCATCGGGCTAACTCCTTCACCTGGTCGGCCAGAAAGTCTTCCATCAGGTCGGCCACGTCTTGTTCGTCGTCTTGGCTCAACCCCAAAAATGGGCGAGCGGGAATGGCGGCTGGTCCGGGTGCCATATCCGGTGTGCCACCCAGTTGATGGATGGCGGCGTAAATCAGATTACTGCCCACCGAGACCTGGTCGCCTTCGATCAGGTACTGGATGGAGTCGTCCAGGTGGCCTTCGCCCATCAGCAGGCTGTTGCCACCGTGGCGGGTGTTGCGGTAGCCATCTGACCAGCCATCCCATGGGGTGCCATCGGGGCCGGTCTTTTCGTCGCGAATGCGGCGGTGCGTTTGGCTTTCGACCAGCGCCCCGATGCCTTCCAGCAGGTCGGCCTGATCCTGTTCGTTGAGCTTGGCCAACGCTTCCGGTCGCGCCCCCAGCCGGTTAAGTTCGGCGGTTGAAAACTGCAGGTCGATACTCACAGCAGGCGGCCCCGTTTGAAGTTGCGCTTGCCACCGCTGATGAACACGGCACCGCTGCTGCTGGCCGGTGCCTGTTCCAACCCCAGCGAGGCTGCGCCAGTGGCCAGCCGCTTCAGCAAGCTGACGGCATCGTCGTAGCGTTGGCGGCGCTCTTCAGTGGCCATGTCGGCATCGGCGGCCAGTCGGTAAACCGCGACATCCACACACAAGCGAGTCAGGACGGCGGGCACCTGCGGCAGTGGTAGCTGGTACTTGGCCGCCAGATAGGTGTCGATTTCGGCACTGGCGTCTTGCAGTGCTTGGTCAACCACGTTGGCATCTGGCGCGTCGTCCTGGTCCCGATCCGTCAACAGCAGCAGCTGATCTTGCGAGTAGCGAGCGCTGATGTCGGACTGTGCGGCGTAGATGGCCATGGTTATTCAGCCTTTGGCTCGGCTGACTCTGCCGCAGGCTTGGCGGCGGCCGTGGCTGTGGTTGCGGCTTCGGTTTCCACCACACGCAGCAGAGGCTCTGCTTTTAACGCGGCGATCTGCTCGTCGGTCAGGTCGTCCACTGGCAGTTGCACCGGCTGTTCGCTGAAGCCGTAACCCGCGCGGCGGAAGGACTTCACGCCTTTGGTGGTGCTGATTTCCAGCAGCTTGGTTTTTTTGGTCGCCATGATGTTCTCCGGTTATCAATCAATCGCGAATGAATTCGCTCCCACTGCTTATGCAGGGGAGCGAGTGGATCAGTTGCCCTTGGCCGCCAGCTGCCAGAAGCCGTAGCCACCCTGACCGCGCGCTTCACAACCAAACAGAAACTCGCCCAGGCTGAAGACGTGGTCGCTGGTGATGTCGGTCAAGGCCATCATTTGTGGCTTTTCACGATCCTGGAAAATGAACGGCAGGATCGGCTTGGTGGTGTCCAGCAAATACCAGTCGGTATCGTTGGCAATGCGCGCATCCACAACTACGGTCGCGGTGCCCTTGTACGGGTTCGGCTTACCGTCTTCGAGACGATCGGCAGTCATCAGCGTGTTGGCGGTGTCTTCCAAAGCTGGACCTACCAGCAAGATGTTCGGAGTGACATTCAGCGGACGGCCTTCGTCATCCTTGTACAGCTTCATAGCAGTACGCACGGCACCGTAGCTGGCCTTGGCTGCTGCCTGGCTGCTGATGTCGAGCGGCAGCGTGAACTTGTTGGAGACCGATTCATCGCCGACTTCGTGGTCGGTATCGAAGAAATACTGACCGTCGTGGCAGATCTGGCTGGTGCCCTGATTCACCGCTTCAAACACCAGTTCGTCCGGCCACTGCTTGGCAGAGTAGCCAGCGCCTTCCGACTGCGGACCAATAAAGCCGATGTTGTCGTCGGCAATGTCGTGCTTGTGAATACCGATAGTGGCTTCGAACGGATCGTTAACCAGGGTGTATTTGTGCGCGCCCAGCGACTTGATGTGCTTGGCACCAATCCAACGGCGCATCTTCGGAAAGTTGTTCAACCAGGTGTAATCGTTCTGGCTGGTTGTGGACGGCACGCGCATGGCGATCTGCTGCCACTTGGACGGGGCCGCTTCAAACGCCTTGTTAAAGGTGGTTTTGATGTTGGTGAAAATAGCACCAAGGGTCTGCTTGTTTACCAGCATGTGAATGCTCCTTTAAAGAGGGTTAATCGGGTTATTCAACCCAAACGCCGTCGGATTCGATCGCCACCACCACACCAGCAGCGGAGCGCGTGGAACTGCCGTCGGTTGCGGCAACGGTTTCGTCGTCGACGATGTAGCAAGGCGTTCCCAGGCTCGCCTGAGTGACGGCATCGGTGCCGGCGTTCTTCCACTTGAACGCTTTGCCACGACGCACCGTCACCAACAGGTCGCCGTCAGCACCGCCGCTGTTGTCGACCTGTTCGTCAAAGCGACCCAAGTAGGTCAGCGTGGTGGCGGTTGCGCCGGGGGTGGCGTAGCCGGTTGCGTTGGCAGTGGCGAGGCCACCGGCATAGCAGACAGCGCCAGACGCAACCGGAACCGCGATCAGTTCGGCGTCTTGCATGGGGGTGTTGCGATCTTTGGTCAGTGCCATGATGGGTTCCTCAGTGGCGAATGGGTGTCAGTACAGGGTTAGCCGCCGTACTTCTGCAGGTCGTCAGCGGAGTTGCCAAACAGCTCGGCAATCTTCTGCTCTTCGGCATTCAGTGCGGTGCTGGTGTCTGCTGGCTTTTTGGTATCCAGCCCGGATGCACCGGCAATGACGGGTGCGCCGTCGATGAACTTGCGGAATTCGTCCAGACCGCCTTCGTGGTTGCAGGCGCGCACGTAGAAATCTTTGGAGGCAGGCGCGATCTTGCCTGCTTCGATGGCGTCGTTGACTTCGGCCTGAATGGCTTGATCACGCTCGGCTTTGGCGTTGTCGGCCAGCTGCTGCTCGGCGTTGGTGGCGCGGTTCAGTACCTGGTCGTAGTCGGCACGGGGTACGTATTGGCTCAGCGATGGCTGCTGCGCATTACGAGCGGTGGCCAGATCGGTGTTGAGCTGCTTGGCGTGGTTGAGCGCCTGATCGGTGGTCAGTGTGTCTGGTTGCTGCCACGCAGCAGCCAGCAGCTTCAGGAATTCTGAAAGTTCCATGGTGGTCTCCGGGGGTGAGTGATTCAGGGATTGCTGGGCGTTGAGTGCGGTCAACAGCAGGTTTGGTCGGTTAGTGAGGCCAGCCGATACAAAGCGCACTACGCGGCCGGTGGCTTGCTCGTAATCGAACACAGGAGAAAAGTATTTGTACTGGCCAGAGGCAACGTCAGCACGGCCTGCGGCGTTCCAGGACACATGACCCCAGATCTCGCCATTGCGGGATTCGAGCTGGTCAATCCAGCCAGCGGCCGGTGCTTTTTCGCCTTTTGGGATTTTCAGCTGAGTGCTGTGCTCCCAGTCGAGCGGTTTGTCGCGGCCATCAAGACTCACAGCCAGCACCTGATCGGGTTGGTCGTTGATCCAGGCGCGCTGGTCAAAGCCCTGGAATTCACCCGCCGGAATCAGCTTGATCCAATCGGGTACGGTGCCATCGGCAGGCAGCTCGAAACAAAGCGCGGTTAGCAGCTCGGTTTGGCTGGCTTGGCAAAGTGCTGTGCGGAGTGCGTTTGAAGTAGTCATGGGGCCATGATGGCCCCAGAATCAGAAGGGGTGGTTTAACGCGGGTTGGAGGTTTTTCTGGCTGGCAGCTCAGGAATAAATATCGTTTGAGAATGCTCTGATGTTGTCACACGAAGTTCTGAGCAGATCAAGTACATCGATATCAGTGCCTTTTACTACGAATTTCACCCATTCATACTTTCTGGCCACAGGAACTGAGTGGCCTTCTTGCAAATCACTCACAGAAGTTTCTGCATCCAATTTGTAGCCTTCGGGCAACTTTTTCCCATTAATAATTGCCCCGCCGAGATATATCGTACCGCTACCGCTGACAGCTGCAGCTCCATTTCCCAATACTGTCATAGAGCCAGGGCTATTCTGTCGATTCTGTTCTTGCAGGTCTTTGTGCTTGTTGTCATTGGTCAGCCTACAAAGCTGCAATAACCACTTTGAGCCACACTGATGTGGCTGTATTGATTCAACCTTGGCTTTTAGCCTGTCATCCAGGCCGGGCAGTCTTTTATTCAAAGCACTAATAAACGTTGACTTATTTTTGCCGTATGGGAAATAAACATCTCTAGTAGATCTTGATGGTGCTGTTTGCTCAAATAAATCCATTGCAATGTAGTCTAAGCAACTTCGCAATTGCTCCAGACAGCTCTTCACCTTGGGCCTTGCTACTTTGGATATTTCTTCCCTTTCGGTTGCTTCTTCATAAACCGAGTGAATACTGGCCAGCAGCTCATCAACATCGTCCAATAACTCGTTAACACTTGATTCTCTTGTCATGCACAGACTCCTTGAGACTACTCTGCCACCGACGCCACCTAGGCGCCGTTTAAAAGGCGTTTAAAACACCACTCAGCAAGTTTTTATCATTTATCCAAGCCTCCACCAAGAAAATCAATCAGATCTACTCACAACGCCGAATATTAGCCTTCCACCTCTGACTTCCCTCCATCCCTGATCCACTGATCAATCTCTTGTTGATGCTCTTCAGGACCAGACGCATGACTGATGCCAGGCAGATCATTCAGATCCTTCACCAAACTGTCTTCGATACCGAGTTCGGACAACTGCTGCAATTCGGCTGGCGTAAGTTCGCGGGCTTGGGTTGTTGCACGCTTCTGCCCAGCATTCGGCGATGAACTCTTTGATGTTGGTGTCGGCATATCTTGAAACCTCTGTCGCCATGCCCGCATCGCGAGCTTGCTTGAATAACGTTTGAACTTCGGGGTCGTCGCGCAGCTTTAGCAGGTCGTCGATCTGGTGCGCTAATTCATGGTCAACCACGCTGCGGATGGTGTTGCAACCCACAGGGTGGAATCGTGCGGACATGTCATTCTGCAGTTGCTCTTTCCAGAATGCCGGATCTTTCCCCCATACCTTGTTTACTGTAACGCCAGCAACATCGGGTTGCGACCAGGAATGGGCATAGGTTCGGCTGGATACCTTGGGCTTTTTGACCGATCGCTTGGCCCATGTTCGTGCCAGATCTTCATCCAGACCTTTTTCGACCGCGCGTTGCACTGCACGCTCCACCTGAATTTGATGGTAGCGGGCAAATTGCCCCTGACCGGTGCCGACAAACTTTTGGTTGTCACGCAAGGCTGGGAACTCCTGCAGGTGATCCCACAAGGATTCGTTCCAGGCATTGGCAACTTCTGGTTTGACTCCAGCATAGTCGGCAACGTCGGCCAGGTTGGCTTCAACGGCCCATTGCGCGGCTGCCTTGGTGGTTTTTTGGGGTTTGAACTCAGGCTTGGGCACAGGTACATCCAGTGCCTTATCCATCGCCTGCTGACTGCGCTGCTCGTTGTCTGCCAACGCCTTGCTCTGGTGCATGCCGGGGTTGTGGTCCCAACCGGGGTCGATGCCTTTGGGCACTTGCAGCACTTCGCCCGTGCGGCCGTTGGTCCATTCTTTGGTGGTTATTTTGGGTGCTGTGGTCAGGTAGTTTCCTGACGCTTTCAGGCGGTCGTATTCGCGTTTGGACACTTGGCGGATGCGGCACTTACAGCCCCAGCCATTGGGCGGGTAATGGGTTTGCCACCATGGGTCGTCCGCTGGTAACAGAATACCTGCCCAGGATACGTGCTCGCGTCGGTGTTGTTCAGACGGCCCCAGCTCGTACACCAAGTACGGCATGGCGCGCTTGCTGCGTTGGATGCGTTGCCACTGGCCAGCCGCACGAGCGGTGCGCAGGTTGGTGTTGTAGATGGTTTTAAGCCGGCGCGGGCTGCCAAGCTGCACCTCACGGATTTCACCCGTGACCGGGTCGGTCATTTCCTGCTTGCCCCACCATCCCAAACGCTCCAATTCTGGCTGCAGCTCTTTTTTCCATTGGGCGAAGGTTTTGCCGTTGGCCAATGCGCCGTCCAGCGATTCACGAATACTGGTGAGCACGTCCATCTTCATGGCCTTGGCCACGGTAAAGGCGTGGCTGTGTTGCTCTTTCCACACTTCGCGATGATCAAACGCTGGCTTAAACCCTTTGGCACGGAACCATGCCTGCGCCTCTTTGGGGGGCGTGGCGCTGAAGCGATAGCTGGCCATCAGTCGTTGGCTCCTTCACCCGCGCCGTTTGCAAGATACAGCTGCCGCGCCAGCTTGCTGACCAGATCGCTGTCGTCCATTTCATCCAGCAGGTCTTGCAGGCCTGCGGCAAAGTCTTCGGCCGTGTCGACCAACTCCAGCAAGTCGCGGATCGGTTGCAGTACCGGGTCCATTTGCTGTTGCCAACTGGCCAAGCCGTCTTGCTCCAGTTCGTCCAGCGATCGTTCTACGGCGGGTTGCTCGCGGTTCATTGCTGTTCCATGGCAGTGGCCGCACTGGCACGACTGCTGGCTGTTCAATGCGGACGTGGTTGGCGGTTGCGACTGCTGTGGCATGGCCAGCAGCTCGGCCCCTTCTTCGGGATCTGGCAGGCCCAGTCGATCGCGCATGACGCTGGCTTCTACTTTTAGCCCCAGCGGCACCAGCTCTTTCACGTTTTGCACCAGTGCGGTGGTGTCTTCGCTTTCAACCACCTGGAACTCAACCCGTGGGTATTGCTCTTGCGGGCCGAAGTTGAGGTCCACGAACGAGCGTACCAGGTGTTTGTTGATGGTGTTGCTGAGCTGACGAGCATCAGCCTTGAGGATGTCGTTTCGCACTTCGTCCTGGGCATCTTCGTTGCCCAGGCGGCCGGGTGTGCCTTCGGTCGTTGCTGTTTGCCCCAGGACGGCCTTGGAAACCTGTTTATCCAGCCACTCGGCAAGGTTCTTGAACAGGTCCGCGCCGCCGGTGCTGTTGCCGGGGGATTCAAAATCAATCCGCATGGTGTCGGGGATGGCAGCAGCGGCATCGGTGCCGATGTTGGCAATGGCGTTCACCAGCGTGTTGATGTCGGACTGGGTGGCGTTGGGGTTGTAGCGGCCCACGCGCAGCGGCATGCCAAACACTTCGGCAAACGCCAGCCAGTCTGTCAGCGAGTAGCTTTTGCACATATAAGACACCGCGACCAGGCGGGCCAAACCGCCACGGATCGGCAGGCCCGTTTTCAAGCGCGGCTTATGCACGATGAACTTGTGCGGTGGCAACGGCAGACCATTGAGCATGTTGGCTTCGTCTTTGATGCGCAGCTGCTTGCCGGTGATGCGGTCGAAACGAAAGAAGCGCGGGTCGCGGTGTTCGTAACCTTCCACCTCTTGCCATTCACCGTCGACCTTTTCGTTGCGGGTGCGTGGCTCCCACGGCTGATGCTTGGTGTCCCAGTTCATTTCGACCGCCGAGAATCCTTTGCCTAGCGCGTCCAGCAGGTCGTCGGCCATGTCGTGGAATTCAGGACGGCGGATCAGTACGCGCACGGCGTCCGCGATTTCCTGATCTCTGGCATCGTCGGTTGCGGCTTCGACCATGGTGGGCAAGCCGCTGACGGCCCGCTTGCGGGTACCCAGCACACTGGCGTAGTGCGGATCGCGTTCTTCGATTTCTTCAGCCAACGTTAAATAGGCATCGGCGTCGCCTTCGGCGGCATCGCGCAGTATGGCGGCCAGTCGTTCAGGGCTGAGCCATTCGGCCTGGGTTCCGAAGTTCCAGATGTTGCGAATGCCGGTCATGCTGGGGGCAGCAACCTGACGGCTGAGTTCGGCTTTTTTGAAGGGCTGACCGTTGTGGTCAAGGATGGTGGCGTCAGCCATATACGGCCTCTTTAATGGGTGTTAAAGGGCGGCTTACAGGCAGCCGCGACGGAAGCCGCCAGTGGTTTTAATCTGGCGCTGATGTTGGTCGGGTTGTTGGTTGGTGGCCTTGGGCACGGCGTGGTAGCCGAAGTGCTCCATTTCCATGGTGGTGGCGTAGTACGCCAACGCTAATGCGATGGCGGCGTCACCGTGGCGCTCTTTCTTGTCGTCGGTTTTGCCTTCGGGGATTTTCGGAATGCCCTTGATGACTTGGATGGCGCGCATGTCGGACAGCACATCGGCATCGCGTGGGATGCGAATGGTTTGGTCTTCAAAGGCGGCCTTGAAGCGGGGCATGTTGTCGAGGTACCAGCTTTGGCTGAGCATCACGGCTTCGATGCGGCCTGAGCCATATCGGTAGCGGGTTTGCTCGGCCAGATATTGGCCATTGCCTCGGGCATCCAGTGCGCCTGCCATGAAACGCGGCAAGCGATCGCACAGGTAGTTAACGACTTGCTCTTGCTGTTTGAACGGCACGTTCTTGAGTTCCACCAGAAACGGCACATGCCGCTCTAGCTGCTGGGTCAGTTCCATGGGGGCCAGCACGGTGAAGTCGCCGCTGCGGGCAAAGTCTTCCCCGAAAGCGTGCTGGCTTTTGGGGTTGAGGGTTTGCAGCAGTGGCAGCAGGTGTTCTTCGCACCAGTCGCGCATCTCGGCTTCGCGCAGGTGTTCGGGCCAGCCGTTGAACTCAGCAGAACCTTCAAACCGAATCACCGGGGCTGTGTGCATACAGGCTTCAATCTGGGCACGACTGATGTAGGCACCTCCACCGGCTTTGGGTACGCAGTAGTATTCTTCTAACGCATCGTCTTCGCTGGCGGTGGCGCGCAGCAAGTCTGCCGTCCATTTGTCTTCAGCAGCCTGACTCCACGGCTGACCAATACGTTGACAGATACGTTTATAGAGGCCTTCGCGGCAAGCATCGTCCAGCGTAATGCGGTGGATGCTGTAGTCTTTTTTGCCTGCTCGGCTGTCGTTGATCAGCTCGTTAAACAGGTTTTCAGTGCCGTTGTGTGTGCTGATCAGCCGGACTTTCGCGCCCCACATGGTGAGTGCCAGAGCGGCTTTGAGCACTTCGGCCAGGCGTTCGTGGAATGCGGCTTCGTCAATCGTGACGTTGCCTTGCATGCCGCGCAGGTTGCTTGGATTGCTGGACAGCGCCTGCACTTTGAAGCCGCTAGCAAAATGGACGACAAAGGTAAGGATCTCTTTGCCATCCTTACCGTCTTCAATAAACAGCTCTTCCTGAATGTCGCCCGCTGCCTTATTAAAGGCTTTGGCCCACATGGCAACGGCGTCGATAAATTCGCGGGCCATCTCTTTGTTGGAGCCCACGTAAAAATGGTTGGTGCCCCCAGCGCTTTTGGCAGCGCTGGCGGTCAAACAGGCGTCGGCGGCTTCGGCCCAGGTGATGCCTGTCCGGCGGGATTTTTCGGCGATTTTGAGTGGCGACTCGTCAGCGATCCAGCGTTTCTGGTAGCCCAGCAGCAGCTCGTTTTCGTCGTAGGGGATATAGGCGGGAGCGTTCATTTTCGGAGCAAACCGTTAAACAATCCGGCAAGTGCGATACCAAATCCAATATGGAACATGCCATCGGAAAGGTGCTTAGCAGCCACCACCAAATCAGCTGAACAAAGGGTCGGAATATCCATCACGCAATCCCCAGAATGTCGTTCTTGATGGTTGTCACGGCTTCGCGCGTCAGACCTGCTGCCGTAGCGACTTTTTCTGCCGCGCTGGCGGCTTCTTCGGCAAAGGCTTTGCGGATCTCTTTTTCACGTTTGAGGCTGTCCATGCTGGCCTTCTCCAGCCGCTGAACCGTCAGCGCGAGTTCCTTAATCAGCCCCAAGCTGGCCGGGTCTTCTTCGTCCAGCGCAGCTTCGGCCACATCGAATGCCATGGTCTGGGTCATTTGAATCAATAACTTGCCAATATCGCCGGTGGGCTTTTCGCCCAGCTTGGCCACCCACGCGTTGGCGGTGGCCTGACGCTCCTGCATTTTCTTGCCGATCTTGGCCATCTTGGTGGCGTAGCGGTTCAGGCCGGAACGGCTGATCTGGTCGGATTCGTCAACGCCAATGTCGGTCAGCTGGCGGTTAACTTCTGCCAGAATGTCGTCTTGGCTGTTGGCCGGATCGCGCAGCGCGGCATCCAGAAATGCGCGCACCTGGTCTGGCAGCTGGTCGATTTTGGACGGGCGGCCTCGGGTGGTTTTTTCTGCCATGCTCAGGCTCCCGGACGCGGTACGCCCACGCCCGGCACGCGGGCACGGCCTTGAGCTACGTCGATACCACGGCCGGTAATGGTGGCCACGTCGGTCGACATCACGCTGTCGAGTGAGATCAGGCCTTGCTCTTCCAGCCAATACAGGTGGGTTTTCACCACGTCGCGACTCACTTTATGGCCGTACGCGTCCAGCATCTTGTTGATGATGGAATCGTTGGCGGTGCCGTTTACGTCGTTGAGGCTGCGCAGAATCACCAGACGCTGGTCTTGATTGAGGATGTCTTGGTAAGCCATCAGTTGCTCCGGTTCAGCAGGTGTTCCTGGATTAATCCCAGATTGCGGTTCATTTGTGCCAGCTGGCCTTCGACTCCGTTGACGCTGTTGCCGATCTGGGCCACGCGATCGCTCAGGCGGTCGAAGTCTGCGCGTGATGGCGCGTGTTCAACGTCTTTTTCAATACGGATTAAACGGTCGTCGATGTCATCGATGTCGCTTTTGGTGGCCCGCTGTCGTTGCGACAGCCATACATAAACAGCGATCAAAAAGGTCACAGTCGCGTTGAAAACGGCAAACCAGAACTGCAGTGCCTGGTAGTTGATTTCGGATTCCATCGGCACTCCTAGCAGTGGTTCTGTAGTTCGCACAGCTGCTGACAGTCGATACAACGAGCCGCAGCAGGTTTGGCCGCCAGGCGTTTGATGGAAACGGGCTCTGCGCAGTCGATGCAGAGCACAACGCCGTTTTCGATCCACTGGTCGGGTTCGTGTTGGCGAGCGGCATGGTTGCGCAATGCACGCTCGCGGTCTTGCTGTTCCAGTTCCTTGGCTTCATCCAGGGGGCTCATCAGAGATCCTTGTTGGCCTTGGCGGCGGTTTGCGGTTTGCGGTTGATGGCCTTCTGATACTCCTTGGCTTTGGCCAGTCGCTTTTCTTCCAGCATGCTGGCGATCAGCTCGACGGTTTCATCAACCACGTCGTTGGTGCTGAGGCGCTGAATCCAACGCAAAAAGCTGATCATCAGGCGGGTAAGCAATCGCTCCAGCACAACCGCCCATTGGATGCGCCCGAATACGGCCTGCACGGTGTCAATAATCAGATCCTTCGTCAGTGCCGAGAGGATCGGTTTTGCAATGGCGAGTAACCAGTTCATGAAGAAGCCTCCAATACGTGCTTGGTTTTGGGGTTGTAGTCAGCGTTCACCCAGTCGGCCACATCGAAGCCTGGGCAACTCTTCGCTTTGTTGTATTCGCGATGGCCTTTGATGTGCTGGATGCTTAAACCCTGTGCAACAAGACTGGGCATTTGCAGAGCACGCACCAGCGACTCCAGAGCAATCCACTGTTCATTGGTGTACTGGTCGCGGCCGATCAGGCAGATGCCGATGGTGTTGTGATTGTGTCCGGACACATGCGCGCCGGTTTCCAACACAGGACGGCCACAGCGCACCGTGCCATCCACTTCGATTACATAGTGGTAGCCGACGGCGGTCAGGTTTGGCTGGTAGCTTGGCGCGATCGACAGGTCGCGGCGGAAGCCACGCTGACGGTGCCAAAGATCAATGTCTTCGATGGTGTTTGCGCGGCCGTTGGGCGTATCTGCGCAGTGAATAACGATGGTGTTGATTTGCGATGGCTCGCGGCGGATACCCATTACATGCTCCTGACCTCGGTCTGTTTGTGATGGAAAACAGTGATGAAGTCAGGGTATGGGGTTGTGCTGTCGGGCTGGTTTAACGTGGGTTTTAGAAGTAATTGGCTAGTTGGACGACAGTATTTGAAGCACGTTGCCATCCATATCAACAGATGCTGCGAGTTTGTGCAGTGTTGGTGCTCCAAATCCGTTTGTTGCTCGGTAATCCATGATTATGATGAGATTGCTGCCTTGGTCGGAGTATGTCGTTTTTACATGCTCGAAACCGTCCGGGTTATTAAGAGCCGCTTTTAGCATGGTCACAAGGTTTTTGTGTGATCCATCCCATGATGAAAACTGACTTTTGACTCTTTGGATATGTTGTTCTTCTGGAGCTTCAGAAAAGGCAACGGTTTTATTAAGGACAACGTAACCACCTGAAGATATTTCTTTCTCGCTCAAGGCACAGAGTTTTTGACAGGGTGTTTTTGAGACAGTCATCCCCTGGTTTCCGTTCAGGCTCAAATCAACATAACAGGTGTGACCATTGGCGCGGTATGAATTCGGAATTAGCGCTGGTGACTCTTTGAGGTGGAGCTCCAGCTGTAACTGCCTTTTCCAGCCCTTGTCCTTGAGCATCGACTGGACCGTGTCGCCAACTGTGATCTTGGTAGATTCTACATCTCCCCAGTAGGCAACAAATGGACTGCACTGGCGGACAAATCCATCCAGCGCTTTACTGACTGCATTGATGCTGATCTTGCTGTGGTTGCGCTTTTTCAGTTCAGCAACAATGGCTGTTTTGCCATCCCAGTCCGGCTTTTCTTGGTAGGTGGGGTCTTGAAACGATGTGGCAACCCATATTACAGAGAATGTACCGAATATAACCATGGCAACCATGGCTGCAATTTTTTTCATGCGATCCATTTAGAATTCCTTGTCAAAACAAACTCGGCTGCACCTTCGCCTGATGATAAGCCCGTTGTTCCTTGATTACCCGGTACACATGCTGCACCGTGATTCGGTACTTCTGTGCCAGCTCATTCGGCAGGATGCCATGATCAGACCAGTCTTTGTAGAGTGCTTTGTCGCGAATCGCTCTTTCCAATACATCGCCCTTAGGCAAGTAGAAATAGCGGCCACCACAGTAGGCTGCTTGCTCCATAACCATCGCGTAGGTAATGCGGTGAGCTTCGTCTTCTGAGTAGCCCATGCGTCGCAATTTGGCATTCAGCAAGTCGATGATTGCGACCAGGTCACGTGGCCATTTTTTGCGGACTTCGGCGTCTTCCAGGTGGTTGATGGCGTCGTCTGGAATTGGTGCGTCTGGCATCAGGTCGTGCTGGTGTTCAGTATTCATCTCCGAATGCTCCAGTTTTCCATGTATCAATTGGTAATTCATAGTGATCAATGATGCTGTTCAACTTGATCCAATATTTATAGTCTTCGGGCGATTCGAGGATTAAAACAACACCTGCCCGCTTATTCGTTTCCATGGCGTAGCCCAGTGCCTGACCAATCGCTTCTGACCACTTATTGCCGAAGTCGAACTCAATGGCGTGTGTTTGGGTTATACAGTCCACTCTAGTTCTATCTGACTGCACGATTTCTGTCTGACCTTTTGCTTTTGAGCACCAAGACTCTTGATACCATTTCTCGTGGTGCTGCCTGGCCGCATGAGAGTTGGTAGATACGAATAAAAGCGTCGTTACTGCGAGAAGTGTTTTCATTTGAAGTCCTTACCAGCTGGTGTCTTTGAGTCGTTCCACCGACGCTTCGGCAGATCGGTAATTGTTTGCGCTGACGCTGCCACTTACTGCCGGTGCTAGTGGCACAACCGCGCCGGTGTTGCTGGCCACCACGGCTTTTAAGTAGTTGTGGTTTGCCAACGGCTTTACAGTGCCTGCTTCGCGTTTGGTGCGCATGCTTTCCACCGTGCCCTGCAGTGCTGGCAGCAGCATGCGCGGGTCGCCGATCTCCATGGTTTCGTGCAGCAGTTTCAGCGCCCGGTCATTCGAGAGGTCACGATTGGCGCTGCGGAACAGCCCAAGGTAACTTGCCAGCGCGCTCCTGACTGGCACATCGAAGCTGAACAGCAGCTTGGTCAGTTCGCGGCCTGCTTCGTCCTGACACAGCTGCTCCAGTGTCAGTCGTGTGTGGCAGTTTGGGCAGCGGCCTACTTGCATGCGTTGTGCTCCTGGGTAACGTGCTTTTCAGCGCGAGTGCGCCACTTTTTCAGGCTTTCGATGACTGTCCATGCGGTTGCGTCATCACAGAACTGAGGTGCCTCGAACCGGTTCTTACTCATGCGTTTCACGTATTTTCTCAATGCGTCTTCAGAGCCGTCTTTAACAATTCCGCTGTTTGCCATTTCAATCCAAAGCGCGCGGATTTTGTCGCCTTGGGTTGGGCCGCCATGCTCAACACCGTTCTGATCCACGACCCTGCGGCGGCTCGTTGGCCCATTTTTCTTGCTTGGCCGGGTTTTGAATCCCCGGACCTTGAGGGCATCGACAACCTTGTTAAGCTCGTTAAGTGACATATCTGCGCAACTGGCCTTGCCTGTAGCGCCAACCAGTAATGCACGATACGTTTCGTCATCCAGACCCAGCTGCTTTTTGGCGATATGAATCATCGCCTTGGCCTTGCCTTGGGCGGTGGCGCCATTCATCGCACTCATTGATTTTGCTCCTTTTGCATGCGCTTTAAACGGGCGTTAACGGCTTTAATAACCGTCTTCTGCAGGTGCGGCAGCTGCAGTGCCTGCTGACATTGGGCAATGCCAAAACTGCGCACCATGTCCAAACGGTTTTCGGTGCTTTGGGCGACGTAGCCGGTTTTACTGGTGAAAGGGTTCATGCTGCCGCCTCCACATCTACGCCGTTCAGTTTCAGCAGTTGCAGGTTCTCCAGCTTTTTGAACTGACGCACCAAGCTGGCAGCAGTGTTGAACGTCGGGTCAAACCATTCGAAGGTTTTATCCAAATTACTGAAGGTTTGGCGAGCACCGCGTTTACCAAAGGTCTTTTCGATTTTGGCCTTCTTGGCCGGGCTGTATGCGGCTTTACTGCGTTTGCGCCAAATTTTTTCAACCAGTGGGTCATAGTGGTCTGAGTCGGGCAAGCCTTTGCCGGGCTGGATGGTACCGTTCAGGTATACGGCCAGGGCGGTTTTGTTCTCGCTAACACTAACGCGCTGCACGCTGATTTCATCATCGCCCCAGCGGAACTGGACGCTGACAAACGAGCGCGCCAGTTTTTCCTGAATGTCTTTCCATTGGTCATTGCTGATCATGTTCGTGCTCTAATTTGATCAGCCGCTTTTCAATCGCGGCTTTGACAACCGGCTGCAGATCGGTGAGCTGCAGCGCCTGTTTCAGTTGCTCTGCGGTAAATTCCTGCACCAGCCAGAGCCGGGCCGCAGGGTCGCGGGCTGGGTGGCCGGTGTTGGGGTAGTGAAAACCGTCAAAGCTGGCTTTTTGCGGCTGCGATGGCTGCGGCTGGCAGTTGTTCCCAGCGCTGGATGTTGACGGCGACTTCATCGGCATAGGCCCACGCTTGCATGGTTTGGGACAGCTTTGGGAACAGCTCGCTGGCAACCAGCCCCTCAAGGGTGTGGGTCAACTGTTTGCCATTAATGCCGTACAGCTCGCGTGAACCTGGACGCAGCTGAATTTCCATCGGCTGACCGTTGATAACCAGCTGGCCTTCGTAGCTGCTGGCAAAGCGAAAACGGATGTCCATTACTGGCCTTTTGTCCATGGCTACTTCATAGGCTTTTTCCAGTGCGGCGATCAGCGCTGGAATGCGATCCACATCGACATCGACCAAGTCCTCGTTGATGTCTACTTGCACTGTGTCGCAGTCAGCAAAGTTGGCGTAACAGGGGCGGACGCTCAGCCAGTCATCCAGAGTGATGACCTCGTCTTTTGGATTTGAGTCATAGATGATGGTTGTCATTGTTAATCCTCAATCACGTTCAGGTTCAGAATGTAGTCGGGCTGGATCAAATCCAGGGCAAAGTTGACCCCAAGGGTCAGGCTGAAGCCGATAAACTCGGTGACGATGAAAAGCACATAGGCTTTCCATACGCACTGCCACAGAAAGGCCAAGGCGTTATATGCTGTGCCGCTCATGCCGCACCTCGCACGCTGGCCAGATCCAACGGGATCTGCTGATAGCGATCGCTATCGCCAATGCGTTCGTACACGCGCACATAAACCGTTGAACCAGAGACCCGGATGGAGTCCTTCAGGGCGGCGGTTGCGAGTTGCCAGTCTCGGTCGTCAATCTCCAGCTGCAGCAGTCCCAGCAGTTCGGCGGTTTTGATCTGGCCAGATCGGGTGGTTCTGAAGGCCCGGTCGACCAGTGCGCGAACGTTCACGTCGGCGTTTTCAGTCCATTTATCCAGGCATACAGCAAACAGCTCTTTTGCTGCCTCCAGTTCCTCACTGAAGTGGATCTGTTCGGCAAACACGCGCTGGATCTTGTACTGGCCGTTATAGCTGGCAAGGGATACGTTGCCCTTCTTACCGCCCAGGGTGACTTCGTACTTGTCGGCGGCGATTTGCAGCAGGTCGGCAATGTCGGCCAGTGCCTTGCGTTTGAACTCGGTCAGCTGCTGGCTGATGGCCTTGGCCTGATCAACAAGATCGCTGACGCATTGGTCACGCAGCTTGTCTTGTTCTTTTACCTGGTCTTCCGGTACCAGACGGCCGCGAGCGTCTTGCATGTAACCAGCGGGAATGGGTTGTACTGCAGTCATAGTGTTGTCCTTTGTATGAATCATTGGTTGATCTCCCATTCGATCCGGCAGCCCGCCAAAATGGCGCACATGGTTTTAACCCGGTCGCGGTTGGCGTTGGTGCGGGTTTGTGCCCAGCTCCCGCCAATCGCTTTCAACTTGGCGCTGCTGCGAACGTGTAACACGGGCACGGCCAGTGTCAGGTTGGCTTCCAGCACTTCCACGCCCATATCGTTCAGCGCAGATAACGCATTAGCCGCGCCAATCAGTTTGATGCCCAGATGCCGGTTTCCGGCTGGTAGTGTTTCTGCTTGGTGGTTCATGTCACTTTCTCTCCGCGTAGCCACAGGTTTTGCAGGCGCGGTACAGCTGCACTCGCAATGGGTTGTGTGTGGTGATGCCGTCGCGCTGGTAGCGCTGGCAGTTGTCCAGTTCCAGTTCGCCCAAAATTGGGCAGGTCACGGTGTCGCCCAGGTATTGGCCCCGAACGAGTTTTTCAATCCGGCTTAAATCGCCTGGGTATTTGCCATTCAACACTTGGCTGACCAGTGTTCCAGACACTTCCAGCTCACGGGCGACCTGTGCCTGGGAACGGGACAAACACTGGTTGCGCAGCTCGGTCAGCCAGCGCGGTTCGTCTATGCTGAGTGCGTCTGTCAGTTCGATGGCGTCCATCAACAGGCCTCCTGTTCTTCGTCGGCAGACCAAACGATCTCGCCGGTGTTGGCATCAAACACCTGGTCGATCGTTTGAATGATTGGCGGTAGCGGGCCGGTGTAGCGCTGCTGCACAAAGCGGTATACGGTCAGCGACTTTTTATGCACTGGCGGCTGTGCAATCACGACGTAGCCTGCGCGCTCCAAATAACGGCAAAAGCGTTTGGCTTCGGAGTCGCTGACAGCAACGTCGTCAGTGCGGGCGGTTGATGCCAGCTCGCGGCTGGTGAACGTGCCCAGCGTGCGCATCGAGCGCCACAGGTTTTCCCTTACACGGCCCAACTTGCTTGGCTTGCCGGTGTTGGTAAGGCGCGGGGCTTCGCGGCCGGTGTTGCGTGCCAGCTGGTAGGTGTAGCGCTTGTGGTTGCGTGGCAGCGCTTCTTCTGCCGCGACGGTCACGAATCCGCCCAGCTTCAGCTTGTGCAGGTAGGCATGCACGCTGGCGTCGGTGACGGTTTGGCCCGCTCGCTTGCTGGTCTGGATGATCAGATCCGCTTCGGTGAACTCTCGCAGTGCGCGCACGGTGTCCCAGATCGTCTGCTGAATTCGGATCTCTTTAGCGTGGGCAAAGCTGCTCATGCGCGCCCCCGTGGTGCTTGGCCGGTGAACAGTGGCTGGTCGAAGTTCGCGATGGTGACGCGGTCGGTGCCGTTGTCCGCCGCCCAGTTGCGGATATTCTCCAGATTGACGCAGATCCGGCGGGTAACCCCCTTGGTGGCGTCCAGCAGGTTCAGCAGCAGTTGTTCGTCAATGTCCACATCGCGGGCATAGATGCTGGCCAGTTGCAGCACATCGTTCATTTGGCACGGCTGCGCGGGCTCCCAACGCAGAATGCGGTTATGGATCTTTTCAAAGTGGCTCAGCTTGGCGGGCAGTCGTTCTTCGCCAATCAGCAGGATGCTGGCCTGTGAGCCTTCGTACAGGTCCATCGCCATCATTACGTGCGACTTGCTGTCGGCCAGCCAGTCGGCCTCGTCGATGATCAAGGGGCGTCCGGATTGCATCAGTTCTTCACAGGCTTGCTCGGTCATGGAGGCGAGGTTTTTGGATGGCAGAATGCCCATCTCCTTCAGGATGGCTTCCAAAAACGCGCGGCGTGTCCAGGTGCTTTTGCACTGCACGTAATACGCGCGGTGGGCGTTGGCCACGTAGCTGGCGGCAAAGCTCTTGCCGTAGCCAGACGGACCATGCAGTACACCCAGACCGGGCAGTGATGGGCTGCGTTCCTGCAGTTGCATCATTGCGCGATTGGCCAGTGCGACGTTGGTGATACCTGCAATATTCGACATAGTCGTTCCTTCCTTTATTGGGTGTTTAAACTGCGTTAATCGTTACTTGCGGCCGGTCAACGGCAGGCCGCCGGTGCGCATCTGGTGCAGGTCGCGGCCTGTTTTGAATGCGCTGCTGTTTTTGAAGCGGTTGAACCAGTTCGCCTCGGCTTCGGTGGCTTCGCCGTCATCGATGCGCTGGCTGATGTCCAGGGCAAACAGATAACGTTCGGCGTAGTCGGTTGGCGGTGTGATGGCCGGGGCTTTGAACTCAGGACGAATCACCTGCGCGGCTGGCTTGGCAGGTGCCTCAGTTACTGGCAGAGCTGGCAGATCGGCCGCTGGTTGCTGGGCAGTCAGTGCTGCTTTGGCGGCCTCAATGCCTGCGCTGGTGTGTTCCTGTTCTGGGCGTGGGAAGTGGCGCACTTTCTCGGCACGTTCTTCGGCCGCACGGTGTTCCAGGATCTGCTGTGCCACGTCGCGCTTGGTGACTTTGCGGGCAGCAGCTTTCAGGCGGCGACGCTCTTCTTGAATCGCTTCCTTCTGGATAGCCTTGGCTTTGGTGCCAACTTCTTCGCGGCTGATGCCGGTGATCTCAGGATCTTCAGCGGTGCAGAGATAGTCACCGTCGATGCTGTACACGTACACACGGCCCATATCCGCTTCGTCGTAGAACACGTTCACCTGCTCGCCGGTGTGGGCAGCCAGCTCTGCGTGGATGTAGATGCCGCCGTCGATCTTGAGTCCTTTTTTGGTGATGGTGCGGGTACCGGCAGGCTCGCTCAGCAGTACGTCCAGCAGGCGTTCGTCGTTGATGGTGCGAATGTTTCCGGCGTAGCTGGCCACGCGGGCGGCTGGGGATTCGCCCAGGCTGCTGTGACGGCGCGGGTGGTATTCGTGCTCCAGCCAGTCGTTGCAGAATTGCTGCAGCTCGGCGGAACTCATTTTCACTTCAATCAGCTCGTCTTTCTGAAACAGGCGATCGCTGAATGATCTGCGGCTTTCGATGGCTTGGCGCTCGGTGATGTTGTGGCCAATGTAGCCCGGCAGAAGCTCGGCGATGTCGTGCGAGAACGTTTTGAATACGCGTTCAATGTGAGGCTTTTTCCAGCCCTGAAACGGTGGGCAGAATTCCTGCTCAACGCCCAGCGAGCGGAATACCTGCTGGATGTATTTTGATTTGTAATCCGCGCCGTTGTCCGTCTTGGCGGTTTCTGGCACGCCCCAGCTCAGCAGGCAGCGGCGGATAACCTGGGCAACGCCCTTGCTGTTGGATGTTGGCATCACAACGAACAGGGTGCGGCGGCTGTAAACGTCAATCGCTCCCAGAATGGAGTGACGACCGTCGGTTAGCATCAGGTCGGCTGGCGTGCTGTCGAATTCCCACAGCTGGTTCAGGGCGTGGACGTGTTCAGAGGCAGAACCTTGCGCATCCATATATTTGTTCTTCCACGCGTCCGGGTTGGTGACGGCGGTAAATACGGCGCGGTTGTCGCTTTTCCATTTGCTGATCCACTCGGCCAGACGGCGCTCGGATGGCAAGGTGACTTCGGTGCCAGCGAATTCAGCGCGCAGGGCCTTAACCAAGGTGGTGATCTTGATGTGTGGGCGGTCAACCACCATGCCCACGATGTACTCGCGCAGTGCTGGCTGGCTGTCGATCACGCCGGTACCGCGACGGCCTTTGCCGGTGTCGCCTGCCAGTGCGTCGATGCCGCTGTCGTTGATCTTCTTTTCCCAAAGGTACAGGGATGGTCGGCTGCACTTGGGTTCAATCTCGCGCACCCATGCTTCAACGGCGATTTCTTCCGCTTTGTAGAGGGTGCTGAATTCGGTGTATGCCTTGCCCTTTGGCAGTCCGCTGGCGCGGTGGAATTCCTGCGCGGCGTGCAAAATCGCCAGCTTTGCGTCGACTTTCTTCTTTTGGCCATCGGACAGTTTTTTGTAACGGTTCAGCGCCTGCTCGCGTTGCAGCTGGGCTGCGGCTTTGGCGTTGTCGTCGTCCAGTAAAACCGGATTCGCACGGCTGGCGGCTGCGGCCTTTTTGGCCATGCTGATGCGTAGGGCACGCTGGCTTTCTGCAGGCAGGTTACTGATGTGGTATTCGTTGCCTTTGCCGACGGCTTTCGGCCGTGACTGCCAGCTTTCGGCTTTCGCCTTAATTTGTATGGCCCGCTCGGTACCTGGAAGCCCGGAAATACCGGCCAGATCCTTGGGGGTAAACCAGTCGTTCATTGGTCGTCTCCAAACAGTTCCAGCTCAGGTGCGCACATGCGTTCAACGCGTGTGTGGTGGCTGGCAACATCGCCCATCAAACGGGTCAGTTCGGCCATGGCGGCTTCGCCTTCTTCGTCGCCCTGATAAAAGGCAGCAAGAACGGCAACGGCAGCACTGAAAGAGCCGTGCAGCGCCATCAGGTCTTCGGATTTTGCTGGCTTGGAGTTGGGCATTGGCACCAGAAGTTGGTGTGAGCTGGCGGCCAGGTATTGGGTGACGAAGCTCTGGCCGCATGCGTGTTCAAATGGACGGATCATCAGTGCAGGCATGCGAGCCTCTTCCAGCCATTTGTAAAGTGTGTAGTGATTCGGCAGACCCATCAGGTCCGCGATGCGCTCGACAGACAGGCTCTTAACCTGCTTTGCGTGCTCAACGCACAATTCCATGCCGTGCTTGAGCGACCGAGGTTGTTGCCGTTTCCAATTCCGCTTTGCCATTGCTACTACCTGCGAGTTGGGGTTCTAAATAAAAAGTGGTTTTGCCTCTATCGGCGGGATTTCGCTCTGCCTATGCTGATTTCAGCCAAACAAGACAGAGGTCGCGCAACTTATGACGCATTTCGGTAAACTTCCGCGCAGGTGCTGCTCGGACGAATTCGGGTAGGCTCCTGATAACGACTCGGCCAGATGACATCTGGCGTGGTGCCCAGAAACTCAGCGATGATGCTTTCAACCTTCGGATACTTGAGGTTGAACACATTGCTGAAGGTGCGCGGGTTGTAACCATTGGCGCGAGCCAAATCGGCCATGGTTACGCTGCGCTTGCGGATTGCTGCTTTGATGTCTTCCTTGTGCCAGTCGGCTGGTGAGCGGTTCTCGGACTTGCTCATTTTTTTCGCCCTCTTACTAATGACTTCGGTTAAGCGTTGTTACTTGTCGGTACTGCTTAACGGTAGGGCTAAGTTAGCGAGATTTCGCCAATCGGTAAAGCGAAAATTCGCTTTTCGTTTTCATTTTTCGGTTTTATTTCGCGATAAATCCGTAATTCATTGATTTAAAAGATAATTTTTAAAAGCGAAAAGTCGCCATTGCTTAACCTTAAATTTCGGATTCGCCATGAACAAAAACGAAGAACTCGATGCACTTGCATTACGAATAAAGGAGTGCGCGAATATTTGCGGGGGTATAGGAAAACTTTCGCTCACATCTGGAGTGCCGAGACGAACCATCGACTACTACATATCAGAAGGAACTGAGCCAAAGTGGTCCAACCTGGTATTGATTGCCAATGCAGCTGGCGTCAATCACGAATGGTTGATGGTGGGCACAGGGCCAAAGTTGCGCGGTGACTACCAGTCTGGGGTCGATTGCGTCAAAGAAGAGGAACCCGCGCCGTACGCAGCAGACATCGCTGACGAATACGCGCTGATCCCAGGTTACAGCATCCAGGTAAGCGCAGGACCAGGGGCGCTTGCTGGTAGTGAGGATGTATCGCGCAAGCTGGCATTTCGCCGCAAGTGGCTGAATTACAAGGGATTGCACGAAAAGGATCTGGTCGTGGTGTTCGCAAAGGGCGACTCTATGGAGCCAACGATTAGCGACAACAACACCATCATGGTCGACACAAGCGACAGAAGCCCGCAGGACGGCCGCATGTATGTGATTCGCGTCGATGGCCACTTGGTGGTAAAGCGGACGTCGCTCGTTCCAGGGCAAGGCGTCCTGCTAATCAGCGACAACAAAGATTATCCACCCAACCTGGTGAAGTTCGACGGCAACATGCCGGATCTCGAAGTGATTGGTCGGGTTGTGTGGGTTGGCAAGGATTACTGAGTCGCGACATCTTCTTGGACAGTGTAATTTTGTCTAGGAACATACCGCCAAAATACAAACGCCGAGCAATTTCGCTCGGCGCATGTTCTTAGATAGATTTCATTCAATTTCGGTTAAAGCATCGCTTAAAACCGCATGAATACTGAATCCGTCCCATTTGATTCCATTCAATTCCACTTAATCCCGGATTCAGTATCTATCTAAGGAGATCTATCTGGTTACAAGAGTCAGCAATGCCCTGCCATCCCCGCAGGGCGCGGCCTGCAGGCCGCCAGAACGGTGTTGGCGAATTTGGAAAGGACGAGTCATTCCACTGCATTCGCCGCCTTGTTCTGACAACCTGCAGGACTCGCGCAGAGCTGTGCAGAGTTATTCAGAGGGTTCCTATTATTTTAAATCCGTTACCAAATTATTGGATGCGGGTTGTCTTGGCGCCGGATTACTGAATGGCTGATAGAGCAACTGGCCTGTTAAAAAGAGCAGGGTGGTTATTCCACCCTGACCTGATACTGCAGTTTAAACTCGGGAATGTCGGTGCCATCCGCTGCGCTCATCACGCCCCTTGGGTTAAGGCGAATGTGCGTGATTGCTTCGTCGATGCCGCGGGCATCCGGTTGCGGCACATAGTCGAAGTTGGTTCCATCGGTTGAAAAATCGACATCGTCGGTCAAATCGTCCAACGCGGTAAAGTTAAAGGTCAGCCCTGACGGAGTGCTGTCTCCGTCGGTGAAAATAATCGGGCCGCTGTTTCCCGGGTTGGTGGTATTGGTGAAGTCGTCGGCAATAAACACCAGTTCGGAATCAATCACGTCGACAATCACAATGCTGTTGTTAGTGATGCTGCCGTCGCCTGGGTTGCGTATCGTCAGTGTGTACATGACATCAGCACCGGGAATGGCTTTGGGGTTATTGGTGCCGTTCACCGGGTCCCATATGGTTTCTGTCGTTTTGATCAGTTCAGGCTCCGGCCGCCCAGTGACGTTGATAATCACCGTCCGTTTGGCCATAACGATGCCTTCATAGCCCTCGTCGGCTTCTATGGTGATACGCCATTGGCCTATCCATTCCTCGCCATCCGGAAACTCCATGCCTGGCTCGTCTGCGGGTGGATATTGGTAGGTTTTGAACGCCCCTGAGCTGATGATGGGGTCGAGCAATACCGGGCTGGGTTCCGTACCTCCAAATGAGGGCAGTAGCTCATCACCTGCCGGTGTTCTGATGCTGGTGATGCGGGCTTCGGTGATGTCTTCAAAACCGAAAGGGTCGCTGACAACGATTCTAAGGTAAGCCTCAGACCCTTCTGTAACCTGAGTGGTGGCGGTGCCATTTGGGTATGGGGCATCGTAAGCGAGGATGCTGTTGATGTTGATGATGGTATTGGAGTTCAGCTCAATTCGTGCCCGGGTGTTGGACCGGTTGGCGTAAATGCGCATGTCGTCTTCAGCGTCGAGGCTGATGTGAAGCTGCAGGCTGTCTCCTGCATTAATAGAGGCCTGGTTGATGATTTCCAAAGGGTAGGAAAAGCGGTAGAAGCGGTTGCAGCGCAGCCTGTTCCAATTACTTGAGAAGGATACCTGGTAATCGGCAATTGTCTGTCCAAGGGTCGCGTTGACCAGCTCGACCTCGAAGTTGTAAATCCTGCTTCTGCCATTTCTACAGTCCATCTGTACGTAAAACTCACTGGCTATGTCTTCGCTGTAATCCAGTGACAGGTTGGTTTGAACCGCCGGTGTCAGTGTCCAGACTGCGGTTGTTCCACTGTCGATGGTGAAGTAATCCGGTGCGCCAGAGGCTTCCTCCGACATACGGCTTAGCGTCAAATCCGCACTGTTGTCACTCATATGCAGATACAAGGGTTTGTTGCCCTCGGTAGAAAAGGCTTGCCCGACGGTGACGGTTTCTGAGGTGATATTGGTTGAATTCAGATTGCTGTCGGTTACCACGGCTGTGTTGGTGAAGGTGTCACCGCTTTGCGCGGCGGTTGAAACGACAGCGTCGAGGGTGATGGCAACGCTGCCGTTGGCCGGTACAAACACATCCGTCAGTTCAAAATATCCGGCACCATGGTCGCCATCCGGTGCTCCATAGGTTTGTAAGCTCGCTCCTGAAGGCACCGTAATGACACTGAAGGAGTCGATGCCGGCGGGCAGGTGGTCCAGCAGTGTGGCAATGGTCGAGCTGTTGCCGGTGTTATTCAGGGCGATGGTGTATGTCAGTGTATCGCCGGGGTGAAGTGTTTCCCCAAGGGTGCTGAATTCAACATTTTTGACCGACGTCGTCAGGTCGGCGGTGCCAATGGTAAGGCGCAGGGTGGTTTCATTATTCCAGGCGTTGTTGTCGAATTCCCCAGCGGCAATGGAAACCGTTGCCGTCATGTCGATTTCGTCCAGTGTGGTTGCTGCCGTCCCCAAAGTCAGTAACAGGTCTTCACTGAGTTCTTCGTCCCCGATCGAACCAGAGTAAACGCAGCTGACGGTGCTACTGGTCGCGGCATGACATTGCCAATTGGTGCCGCTGAAGCCCTCGTATGAAACATTGTCCTCCAGGTCTATTTCAACCGTTCCGCCGCCTACGGCGTCACTGGGGCCGTTATTGACTATATTCATCACAAACGTGGCATTTGTACCTCGTACAACACCGACGTCGCCGTCATCAATAATGGTCAGATCGGAAACCGGTTGGTTGGGAATACTGATGATTTCTGCACTCAGGAAAACCCTGTCCTGGCCGGTAGAATAGACGGTTGTCGCCGAGGTCTGATTAGCGCTCAGGTAGTTGCCAATTTGATAGCTGTCGATGTCGACACCAGAGGTGGAACCGATCTCATTGGAACGGGAGTTAAATTGGTTTCTGCTGGGGTTGTTGCTGTCGGTCAGCTCGTTGTTGTTGAAGAAAAGGTCTTCTCGAACGCCATTTTTGGTTTGAGAGTTACCGTCGTCTCCCTCCCAGGTGATATGTGCGTGGTGGCCTTGCTTTTGTCCAGGATTGTTATCGACGACAAAATTGTTCGGCGTCAGTGTGATGGAGCTTCCCCAGAAGGTCTGGAAACCATCGAAAATATTCACAACTCGCAAAGGCTCGGTCGGCGCTTCGTATACAATGACCAGTGCCCAGCCGCCAAAGACGGTGGCGTTGTCGCAATAGCGACTGTTCTGCCCGGTTTCGAATGTTAGGCCGCTAAATGTGTAATTGGTGGACGTGCTGTTGCTGACGTATTCGGTGACGTCGGCTTTGCCAGCAAAATAGGTGCGGTTATTGTCGGTTTCAACGGTGTGATAATTACCCGGTGTGGCGCGGATAGAACGTCCATTAAGGGTCACCTGGGAATCAACAGAGCCATTGCCAGCCCAGTATAGAAAAGCCGCTTCAATGGTCGCATTGGCCGGGAGCTGTACTGTGTCTTCAGATACGCCTCCCTGTACCATTTGGCATTCGTCGTCGCTTCTGCGTAAAGAGCCGCCTGCCAGAGCGAAGTCGATGTTACCTGCAAAGGTCTCGTTCAGTTCTACCTGGGTGTCGGCATGAGTGTAGATAGCAGCAAGCAGAAAATAGCAGGCAAAAAAACAATAACGGACCAGGCGCAGCAGTGTCTTCCAGCCGCTCGTGGCGCATCCATACGCTCGATTTGACATGTCGTCGCTTTACGATAGTGAGCCAGTACTACCTTGTTCTGGCTTGGTGTGTGTGATTTTTAGTCAGAATACCATGCTGACTGTAAATATCTGTGAGTTGTTGTTAATTTTGCGTTGACCGGCTGACGGTGCCTGTTGTTCTTGCGAAGTTTGTCACGCTTTGCTGGTCTTCAGTTTTTCCAGATAGCCTCTGAATAACTCTGCATAACCCGGTGCCGTAAGCGTTTTTGATCCTGACAGGCCTGACTACTGTATCTGGCTTTCACTGGATGCTGCCGCGCCGCGCCAATTCGTGATCTGGCCCGCAGTAATTGATGTACTCCTTCCGCTACAAGGTTGAAATCCCCTTGTGTGAGGTAAAGCCCTGATGAAGTTCCCAATGCATGGTGGCGATCTGGCCGCTGCCGCTGCGTATTTTGGTGTGCCAATGAACGGTTGGATTGACTTGTCTACCGGCATCAATCCGGAGCCGTATCCCTTTCGCGTTCCTCCGCTGGAAACCTTTGCCTCCATGCCGTATCTGGATGCAAGCGCGCATGCCGCAGCCTGCGGCTATTACGGCAGTGACCAGCTGGAGGTTATTCCGGGGTCGCAGTCCTTTATTGCCCATCTTCCCGGCTGGTTGGAAAACAAACCGATGCTGGTTCCTGACGTGGGTTATCAGGAGTATCAGCAGGCATGGAAAGACGCTGGCAGAACCGTGCAACCGTACAGCGCCATGGACGCGGGCTCCATGGTGCGCAGCGTGGAAGATCAGCTGGCGTTGAATCCGGATCAGCACCTGGTGGTCATCAACCCGAACAACCCCACGGGTGTGCAGATGCCGTTGTCGGTTTTGGACGGCTGGGCCAAACGACTGGCACCGGGTTGCTGTTTGCTGGTGGATGAAGCCTTTATGGACATGACGCCTGACCAATCCATTTTGCAGTCGCCTGATCGCAGTGCGGCAGATTTGCCTGCCAACGTGCTGGTGTTGCGTTCGTTTGGCAAGTTTTTCGGGCTGGCGGGGTTGCGCATTGGTGCCGTAGTGTTTGGTAATCAGGTGTGGGAACGCTGGCAGAGTGTTCGACGGGGCAAGTCGCTCTGGAGTCTGAATGGCCCGGCGCAAACCATCGCGGCGGATGCCTGGCGAGATACCGACTGGCACCGTTTTGCCCGCCATCAAATCCCGATTTTGGCCAATCGTATGCACCGGACGCTGGCGCCTTTAATGGCCAATGCACGGCTGCAAAGCCGAGGTGGCTTGTTTGTGAGCTATGTTTTGCCAGAAGGCGAGGCGAGTGCAATTTATGAGGGGTTGGGCAGAGAAGGCATTCTGGTCCGGCCGGTAGCCTTGTCCGCAGGCGCTGAGATGGCTGGTAATGGTGAAAGGGCCGTTAGAGGTCAGGCAATGCTGCGATTTGGACTGATTTCGGCTTCCAGAACGGATTCCTGGGACCGCTTGGCGGCGGTGGTCGATGAGCTGTCGCAGACGCTGCACGCAACAACCTCATTAACAACGGCCGCCGCCAAAGCTGGCTAGGGTCCCTGGAAACTATCAGGACATGCCGTTGGCGTAATCCGCTTGGGCTTCCAGCAGCTTGCCACGGACTGGCTTCAGGGCTTCGGCGTAGGTCAGCAGTTGATCGACTGCGAACTGCGCGCGCTTGCTGATATAGGCGTCGGATTCCGCTTCAACACCGTCTTCCCACAGATCGCCTACGCCGCGCAGAATCAGGTGTTCCGGGGTGTACATCAAACGGGCGTTCTTGTAGCCGCTGGCGCGCAATTCTGCGATCACAAATGCACCGCCAACCGCGGCAGAAACACCGACCAACAGCACGGGCTTATGAGCCATATGCGGCTGTCCTGCATTCCACAGCAACAGGTTTTTCAAACCGGCAGGTGCCATGCCGTGCCACTCCGGTACCACAAAGATAAAGGCGTCGGCATTGGCGGCGGTTTGCTGCACTTTACTTATGGCTTCATTGGCCGGCGTTTCGCCATCCCACAGTGGCAGGGAATCTTCAAACAGATCAATGATATCGGCATTGCCGTTCAAAAAATGCTGCTTCAGTACTTCGGCAATGCGGGCGCTTTGGGAGTCGCGGCGATGAGCGCTGGAGATAATGGCGGTGCGGAGAGTGTCGGACATGGTCTGTTCCTTTCAGAAGGTCACTGTTGTACGGCGGTGGATTCTAGGGGGAGTTGGCGTCAGTCCCTATGTCTACTGGTGAAACTATCTGTTTTCTGGTTCATTACAGAGCCAGGGATTAACGTAGATGGCCCTGAAAAAGTGACCAATTGGGAGTGTGTATGAACCCCGTGATCGACTTGTTGAAGTCTCATCGATCCATTCGAAAATTTACCGATCAGCAGGTCGACGATACCGTCATCCAGCAGTTGGCCGAAGCCGGACAGGGGGCTTCCAGCTCCAACCACGTTCAGGCCTACACCATTATCCGCGTCACCGACCCACAGCTGCGTGAGCAAATCCAGCCACTGGCGGGTAATCAGCCGTACATTACTGGTGCGCCGGAATTCTGGGTGTTTTGTGCCGATATGAAACGCACTACCGATGCCATCGGCCGCGCTGGCGTCGAGCCGCAAATGGGCATGATGGAGCAGCTGATCGTCGCAACGGTCGATGCCACACTGGCAGCGCAAAACGTCGCCGTTGCTGCGGAGTCCCTTGAGCTGGGCATTTGCTACATCGGCGGTGTCCGCAACAACCCGCAAGAGATCAGCGAACTGCTAAAACTGCCGACCCATGTGTACCCGGTGTTTGGTATGTGCATTGGCTACCCGGATCAAACACCAGACATCAAACCTCGGCTGCCGCTGGCGCTGGTGTTGCAGGAAAACACCTACAACGATTCCAACGATCAGGCACTGGTGGAGCAATACAACGCCGACATGGAACGCTACTACCATGAGCGCACCGGCGGCCAGAAAAGCTCCAACTGGACGGAAGGCCTGAAGCCGATGTTTGCCGGCAAACTGCGCCCGCACATGAAAGATTTTTTGTTCAAGCAGGGGTTTGAGGGGAAGTGAGGGGGTTGAGGTGAGGTATGAGACAGCCGATGAACCAGACGGGGCGTTCATCCGCTGTCTGAAAACCGCTGCGGCGGCACTCCAAAGTTCTTTTTGAAGGCAGCCACGAAGGCGCTGCTACTGGAATAGCCCAGCGACAGCGCGATGGCTGCGCTGCTTTCCCCATCTCCCAGTCGCTGTACGGCTTCCAGTAGTTTCAGGCGGGTACGCCATTGGCGAAAGCTCATACCGGTTTCGTTCTGAAACAGTCGTTCGATGGTGCGTGGGCTTGCGCCTGCTGCTGAGGCCAGTTGTTGCAGGTTACTGCTTGCGGCCGGGTCTCGGGTAAGTATGTCCATCACCGCCTGAAGGCGGCGATCGCGGCCGCCGGGCAGGTGCAGCGGCGATGTCTGTTGTTCTCCGAGTTGATCCAGTACCACTTCAATCAGGTTGGCGGTTTTGACACTCATGGGCGGGCTCAGGTCGAGCGAAGCCAGTTTGAGGATCAACTCTCGCATCAGCGGGTTGATGGTCAGTACCAAACATTGATCCGGTAGCCGATGAGTGACGGATACATCAACAAACAGGTAGCCGATGCTGGCGTCACTGACCACCTGGATATCGTGCTCCATATTGCTGGCAATCCAGACGGCATGGCTGGGCGGCACAATCCAGCTGCCGGAGGCCGTATTCACTTTCAATACACCGCTGGCAGCCCACGCCAGTTGTGCGCGGGGATGGCTGTGTGGGGTACGTAATGAGCCCGCTGGTAGTTGTTCAGACAGGCACAGCACCGGGCATTCCGGGTCCATACGACGGCCAAGCCGTGTGCCAGTGCCGTCTTCCGGGCGCAGGTATGGTGCTTGAGTATCGGCCGAGTGTGGCGATGCACTGGAGTGACCTGATGATTCCGGGCTTGAATGACAGTGTAAACCTGGCGGGTTATCGATATCCATTGGCGTTCTGTCGACTGATCGCAATTGGTTAACTTGCCACAATACGCTGACGGTGCAAATGGCTGCAGCAACATTCTGTGTTCCTGTGGGGCATTTGCTGCGATCCAGTTCGATTCAGAATCAGGTGTTTTATGTCCAGTCCGACACTCTCAAAACCCCAAGGTGTTTTCCATCCCAAGTATATTTTTCTGGCCTTGATGTTTGCCCTGGCGGCTTGGGTATTGGCGTTTCCGGTTGCGGAGTTGGACGCCACCCAGAACTACGCTTTGGTGCTGGTGTTGTTGATTGTGCCTCTGTGGTCCACCGGTGCCGTTCCGGAATTCTTGACGGCTCTGATCTTTTTTCTGATTGCCATTCTGGCCGGTATTGCAGAACCCAATGTGGTGTTCTCGGGCTTTGCTTCTACCGCCTTGTGGCTGATCTTTGCCGGCACGGTGATGGGCATGGGCATTCAAAACACCGGGCTTGGTGATCGCCTGGCGTCGGTGTTGCAACGGGTGTTAGCGGGTAGCTATGAGCGCCTGATTATTGGGCTGGTGGTTGGCGGCCTGTTATTGGGGTTTGTGATGCCGTCGTCGATGGGGCGGCTGGTGATGATGCTTCCGATTGTACTGGCGCTGTCTGAACGAATCGGCTTTCAGCCGGGCACTATGGGGCGGTCGGGAATCATTATGGCGCTGGCGATTGGTACTCACATTCCAACGGTGGCGATTTTGCCTGCCAACATTCCGAATATGGTGCTGAGTGGTGCTGCAGATTCCTTGTATGGCATCCAGTTTGGCTACCTCGATTATCTGATTCTGCATTTTCCGGTACTTGGCGCTCTGAAAGCGGCGTTGCTGATTGCGATTATTTTGTGGGTGTACCCGGCGCGGGAATCCAATGCCATTCTGGCGAAGTTAAATGGTGGTGCTGATGTCGGGACGATGGCTGCGACTGCGGTGAAAGGCTTCTCGAATGGTCAAACCCGCATGCTGTTGGTGTTGCTGGCGGCATTGGCCTTGTGGTTAACCGACAGCTGGCACGGTATGAATCCCGCCTGGGTTGGTTTGGCTGCCGCCGTCTTGATGATGATGCCAGGGGTGAATCTGGTTGACCCCAAAAAGCTGAATGTGAATGCCACCATGCTGATTTTTATTGCAGGCATTCTGGGTATTGGCGCGGTCATCAATAACTCGGGTCTTGGCCAGTGGTTCGCACAGCAACTGGAGCACCTGTTCCCAATGGCGCCCGGTGACCATTTTCGCAACTACCTGTCGTTAGCCAGTATGTCGTTTCTGGCAACCCTGCCAACTACCCAGGCAGGCGCTCCGGCCATGTTGGCGCCGATGGCAGCTCACTTTGCAGAAACGTCCGGATTTGCGTTGAGTACGGTATTAATGACCCAGGTGCTGGGGTATTCCAGCATTATGTTTCCGTACCAGTCCGGCCCTTTGTTGATGGCCATGCACCTGAGTGGTGAACCTGCAAGTCGGGTGCTGAAAGTGCAGTTTCCGCTGGCCTTGATTACCTTGTTGGTGTTGGTGCCGCTGGACTACCTCTGGTGGGATTGGCTCGGCATGTTTGATTGATAAGCTATTACTGCTCAATAGCTTGTTAGGCTATTGAGCAGTATCGATGCAGCAAAATAGTGCCAGCCTAACTGGTTCTCAGGCTTCAACGGCCAGTGCGGCGGCTGCGTCTTTATGCTTTTCGATCAGGCCGCGCAGTTCCGGAACGCAAGAGCCACAGTTGGTGCCGCATTTGAGTGCCTCACCCAAGCCTTCCACGCTGCAACATCCGCCCATAATGGCGTCCATGATTGGGCGTTCGCCAACGCCGAAGCACGAGCACACCATTTTGCCCTGATCAACGACACCATCTACCGGGCGTCCAGCCAATAGGGCGCGACGGTCACTGGTTTCCAGTGTGTCTTTGTCAAAACACTGCTGTAACCACTGGCGCGATTCAAAGCGCAGTTGCGGGTGGCAGAACATCACCGCCTCAATGCGTCCTTCCCGAATGGCGACCAGGCGCAAGTGCTGGTTCTTGTCGTCCCGCATTTCCTGCCATTGGCAGTCGCTGTGGGGCAGTTGCTGGCGCAGCCAATTGGCCATGTCGGCGGGTGTTTGGTTGCCAGCCAATTCGTAGCCATGGCAATGGTCGTTGAGGCCATAAGCCCAGTAGTCGCAGGGTGGTTTGCCAAGGTCGGAACGGCTTAACAACATGCCTTGCCAGTTCAAGGCGGCTGGCTCGGCCTTGATGAGGGTGTACTTCAGCTCCGGCTGGCCTGAAAACGGGTCGCGGGTTTTGGCAATCAGGGTGCCCATGCGGGCTTTGCTGGCGTAACGGTCGGTCCAGTGCATCGGCACAAAGACTTCGCCTTTACGCTGGTCGGTGCGGATGCGGGTTCGCATCAGGAGGTCGCCGCGCTGATTGAACAGCCGTGCTATTTGGTCGTCCTTGAGGCCGTATTGCTCGGCGTCGTCCGGGTGTACATCAACGTAAGGTTCGCTGATGTGCTGGGCCAGACGGGCAGATTTTGCGGTGCGGGTCATGGTGTGCCAGTGGTCCCGCACACGCCCTGTGTTCATCACCAGTTCGCCATCGCCTGCGGGTTCCGGCAGCTGGTTGGATACCGGAACAAAGCGGGCCTTGCCGGTCGGTGTGTAGAAATGGCCATCGTCGTAAAAGCGGGCACGGCCGTTGGGGTATTCGCTGTTTACCGGCCATTGAACGGGCGTCAGGTTGTCGTACTGATCGCGGCTCATACCGCTCAGGCCGCTCAAATCCAGATCGCGCTTGGCATGGCCATCACTGCCGTTTTCAAAACCGGTCAAGCGGGTGTGCTCGTCGAAAATCTCCGCCGGATGTTGGTACCCAAACGCCTGTTCGAAGCCGAGTTTGTTGGCAACCTGAGTCATCGCCCACCAGTCCGGCATGGCTTCGCCGGGGGCCTTGATGAAGTTACGTTGACGGGATATCCGGCGCTCGGAGTTGGTTACGGTACCGTTCTTCTCGCCCCAGCTGGCGGCTGGTAGCAGCACATCGGCCAGCTCGGCGGTATCTGTATTGGCCATGCAGTCCGATACCACCACCAGATCACAGGCCTTGATGGCCGCTTTGACGTCGTCGGCGTCTGGTAAGCTGATCAATGGGTTGGTGGATACCACCCAAAGGAATTTGATCTTGCCGTCCTTGATGGCATCAAACAGGTCGACGGCTTTCAAACCCGGGCCGCTGATCAGATTGGGTGCCTGCCAGAAACGCTGAATGCGATCGCGGTCGGCATCGGCGAAGTCCATATGAGCGGCCAGCTGGTTGGCCAGGCCGCCCACTTCACGGCCGCCCATGGCGTTGGGTTGGCCGGTAATTGAAAACGGCGCAGCACCGGGCTTGCCAATTTTGCCCGTCGCCAGGTGCACGTTGATGATGGCGTTGCCTTTATCGCTGCCGTTGCGGGCCTGATTGACGCCTTGTGAGTAAAAGCTGAGCGCCTTTTCGGTATTCCCAAACCAGTCGAAGAAGGTTTGCAGGTCGTCAACGGCAATGTCGAGTTGCTGGGCAGTCGCTTCAAGTCCCAAGTATTCTGCATTGGCCGCTTCAATGGCCTGTTCGAAGTTTTCCGTGTTGGCGTCGATGAAGGCCTGATCCAGCTTGCCGCTTTGGGCCAGATGCGCCAGCAAGGCATTAAACAGCAACACGTCAGTGCCCGGACGAATAGCCAGATGCAGATCGGCAAAATCACAGGTAGCGGTTTTCCGAGGGTCGATTACCACTACTTTCTTGTGCGGGTTAGCAGCTTTGGCGGCAGCCATGCGCTGATACAAAATAGGGTGAGCCCAGGCGGCATTACTGCCTACCAGCACCAGCAGGTCGGCCAATTCGAGGTCTTCGTAGCAGCCCGGAACCGTGTCTGAACCCAAAGCGCGTTTGTAGGCCACTACCGCAGAGGCCATGCACAGGCGGGAGTTGGTATCGAGGTTGCCACTGCCAATAAAGCCTTTCATCAGCTTGTTGGCGACGTAATAGTCTTCGGTGAGGATTTGTCCGGCGGCGTACATGGCAACGGCTTCTGGCCCATGTTTGCTAACCACGTCGGCAATGGTGTCGGCGACCAGTTGCAGGCTCTCGTCCCAGCTGGCGCGCTTGCCATGAATGGATGGGTAAAGCAGCCGGTCGGTGTGGTCGAGGGTGTCGTGCAGAGCAGAGCCTTTGACGCACAGTTTGCCAAAGTTCGATGGGTGGGCGGTGTCGCCCGCTACCGGCAATACTTGCTGCTCGATGCGGTCTTGATTCTGATCCAGGGTCACCGAAACACCGCAGCCAACACCGCAGTAAGGGCAGGTGGTGCAAGTGGTGTGATTGGCTGTGGTCATGATCGAATCCTGTATTTCGGGTAAAAAAAAGCGCTCGCCGGACTAGCCGGGGAGCGCCTTTGCTCTCGAAAGAACCGCTGGGGTAAACGGCTTCATCGCAGTTTGCCCATTCCGAAAATCAGCTTTCGGGTCACCATGATATGGCGGTTCTTTCCATCAAATTGTTTTCAACTGAACGTTGTACATCCAAAAACAGTGCCACATCCAACAATGTTTGGCCAATCGAGGTTTGAACAAGCCTCTGACGGCTGCATTGTGCTGTTCACTGGTTCTGTCGTTTTCGGGGTACCCCGTTTGCAGGAAAGCGTGGATAGAGGACTCAAGCCCATGGGCATGGGCGCCAGTCAGTATGGAAGAGGGCATTGCCCGTGTCAGGTGCCGAATATCTTGTTATTTGGCGGGTGGTTAAAGGAACAAGGGTTAAATAATGGTCGCGCCGATGGTGTGCTGTATTACCTTGGCCGTTTTGTGACCAAAGCATGACAAACTTGGCTGAATTTGTTTGCTTGTGGTGCGTGGCGCACTTTCGTGGTGCGATTTGTGTGGTTTTGCTTGGTCAAAGATTCGTTGTTCAAACTCAGGCGGTAGAGGGACCAGCTGTCGCGTTGCTGTTTCTGTGTCGTTTTCTTTTTAAAGAGTTGTGAGGCCCCGTCGGTCATTGGTGAACTGGTAAAACTACCAACAAAGCCCATGAATACGCCTTTTTGTCCCGTATTTCAGCCGGTGTAGCGAGTAGCAAAAAGGAACTGGTTTCGCCTTTGTCTGGCTTGCCAAGTGAGGTTTGGACACGAAATACGACATCCATTTGCTGATTTGGCACCTGACTTGCTTTGGCAACTCTGATGTCCGTCCATGGCAACGACGCCCGGATTGGTCAGCGCAACGATGCACATAAGGAGAAAAAGCCTGATGACAAGATAGAGAGACCCCTCACATGAGCAAGAAACGCATCGTCGTTGTTGGCAACGGAATGGTTGGCCACAATTTTATCAATACGCTGGTTACTTCTGACCACGCATCCGAATTCGATATCATTACCTTCGCTGAAGAAGATCGCCTGGCCTATGACCGGGTGCAACTCAGCAAGTACTTCTCCGGCTCCAGCGCCGATGATCTGGCACTGACCACCGAAGCCGAATACCAGTCGCAAGGCGTTATCTATACGCTAAACGACAAAGTGGTTGAGATTGACTCCCACGCAAAAACCATCACCACCGCCAGTGGTCGTAAAGAGGGTTACGACAAACTGGTTCTGGCTACCGGTTCTTTTCCTTTTGTGCCTCCAATCCCGGGTAAAGACCAGGATCACTGCCTGGTGTACCGCACCATTGAAGATCTTGAGAACATCGAAGCATCTGCCAAAGTCAGCAAAACCGGTGTGGTTGTTGGTGGTGGCCTGTTGGGTCTGGAAGCCGCTAACGCACTGAAAGAAGCGGGCCTTGAAACCCACGTTGTTGAATTTGCTCCACGCCTGATGGCCGTTCAGCTCGACGAAGGCGGCGGTAAGCTGCTGCGTCGCAAGATCGAAGACCTCGGCGTACAAGTCCACGTGGAAAAGAACACCAAGGAAATCGTTGCTGGTGAAGAATGCCGTTACCGCATGAACTTTGCGGATGGCTCGTTCCTTGAAACCGACATGATCCTGTTCTCTGCCGGTATTCGTCCACAAGACGAGCTGGCTCGTCAGTTTGGCCTCGATATCGGCGAGCGCGGCGGCATCGTTGTTAACGATTACTGCCAAACCTCCAACGATGACATCTACGCCATCGGTGAATGTGCCCTGTGGGACAACAAAATCTACGGTCTGGTGGCTCCGGGTTACCAGATGGCCAAGGTGGCGTTCAACCACATCGTTGATAGCCTGATCACGCATCAGGAGCCAGCGCTGGCATTCCAGGGTGCCGATATGAGCACCAAGCTGAAACTGCTGGGCGTTGAAGTTGCCTCTATTGGTGATGCACATGGCCACACGGCGGGTAGCCAGAGCTATGTGTTTAACGACGACATCGCCGAAGTGTACAAGCGTCTGATTGTATCCGCCGACGGCAAAAAGCTGTTGGGTGCGGTGCTGGTCGGTGATTCCGAAGCGTATGGCACCTTGCTGCAGCTGATGCTGAACGACATGGACATTCCAGGCAATCCGGCGTCACTGATTCTGCCTGCCTCAGATGGTGCTGAGCCTGTCGGTCTGGGCGTGTCAGCACTGCCGGAAACCGCACAGATCTGTTCTTGCTACGACGTCACCAAAGGCGATATTTCCAAAGCTGTGCAGGGTGGTTGCTGCACCATGCCTGACATCAAGGGCGAGACCAAAGCGACCAGTGGTTGTGGTGGTTGTACCGCCCTGGTGAAGCAGGTGATGGATGCCGAGATGGAAGCGCTGGGCATGGAAGTGAACACCGATATTTGTGAGCACTTCTCCTATACCCGTCGTGAACTGGCCGATGTGATTCGTGTGAAAGGCTACAGCACTTTTGCTGAGGTGCTGGCTAACGAAGGCAACGGTGGTTGTGGCTGTGAAATCTGTAAGCCAGCCATTGGCTCCATTCTGGCGTCGTTCAACAACGAATACGTATTGAAAGACGAGCATATTGGCCTGCAGGACACCAACGATATCTTCCTTGGCAACATGCAGAAAGACGGTACTTACTCCGTTGTGCCTCGTGTGCCAGGTGGTGAGATCACGCCAGAAGGCCTGATTGCCATCGGTGAAGTGGCCAAGGAATTCGACCTGTACACCAAGATTACCGGTGGTCAGCGTATCGACTTGTTTGGTGCCCAGCTGCACGAACTGCCGACCATTTGGGAAAAGCTCATCGATGCGGGCTTTGAAACCGGCCACGCCTACGGCAAATCGCTGCGTACTGTGAAGTCCTGTGTTGGCTCCACCTGGTGTCGCTATGGCGTACTGGATTCCGTGTCCATGGCGATTGCTTTGGAGAACCGCTACAAGGGCCTGCGCGCGCCGCACAAGATCAAGTTTGCGGTATCTGGCTGTACCCGTGAGTGTGCTGAAGCCCAGTCCAAGGATATTGGTGTGATTGCCACAGAGACCGGTTGGAACCTGTACGTCTGTGGTAACGGCGGTATGCGTCCTCGTCATGCCGACCTGTTCGCTACTGACCTGGATGACGAAACCCTGGTGAAGTACATCGACCGCGTGCTGATGTTCTACGTTCGTACCGCCGACCGTTTGCAGCGTACCTCGGTTTGGATGGAAAACATGGAAGGTGGCCTCGACTACCTGAAAGACGTAGTGATCAACGACTCACTGGATATCTGTGAAGACCTGGAGCGTGGCATGACGCGCGTTGTGGGCGCTTACCAGTGTGAATGGAAAACCACCGTCAACAACCCAGAGCGCCTGAAGCGCTTCCAGCACTTCATTAACGCCGATGAAGAAGACAAAAACCTGTTCTACGTGCGTGAGCGTGGTCAGCGTCGCCCAGCGACCGAAGCCGAGCGTATTGAATTGGTTGAACTGGCCAGCAACCCTGTCGCCGGTGGCGAGTAAGCAGTAATAGGAGAGAGATCATGACTAACGTATGTGCCCTGACAGACATTGCCCCGGATACTGGCGTATGCGCACTGCACGAAGGTGAGCAGGTTGCGCTGTTCCGTATTGGCAACACCGAACAGGTGTTCGCCGTCAGCAACTACGATCCATTTGGCAAGGCCAATGTGATGTCTCGTGGTTTGATCGGCACCAAGGGTGACCGCTACATGGTGGCCTCGCCGCTGTACAAGCAGCATTACGACCTGGCAACCGGTGAGTGCTTTGAAGACGAAAACATCAAGCTGAAAACCTGGACGGTTCAGGTGAAAGACGGCCGGGTCGAACTGGTGTAAGCACCAGCCTGCCATTGTCTGGCAGGCAAGCCTCATCAACCGCTGTAACGTAGCCAGAAATGGCGGAGTTACAGCGGTTTTTTATGGGATTTTATGGGCCTTTGTGTGAGGTCTACAGCTGGTTGCGAAAGCAGGCTCAGCAGTCGACTTCTTCGTAGTGCTCTGCAAACAGGGTACGAGAAACAGTTGAATCAATGCGGTACAGGTAGTAGTTGTATACCGGCTCATACAAGGTATTACAGGCGTACTCGTTATTGTTGGTGCAGCGTTTGACGTTATTGATGTTGATCGTCAGGTTGGTCGTAAGAGCATCGCTGTCTGCCGGGCGAGTGACACTGAGTGACTCCACCGAGGTCGCATTGCCACAGGTGTTGCCGTTGGATACCCCTTCGTAAACCAGCAATAATTGGGCACTGTCGAAATCAACCTCGGGTGGCTCGCTGGTAAACATGGAACTCCAGGAGCGATTCAGGTCATCGGTATTTTGAAAGGTGCGAACGAGAGGGCCGTCGCCAATCACGTTGTACTCGCCCATATTGCCGCTATTCAGCAATTCGTAGTTGATTTCGACATTGCTCTGCTCTGGTGTGCTGTCATCTGATGAGGAGTCATTGTCTGCAACGCAGCCGCCCATCGATAGCAAAGCCGGAAATAGTAGGGCGGATATTGGTGGCCGAAATTTCATAGTGTTTCATTCCTTTGAGCTCTTTGTACGTATTAAACCCCACTGCTCATTGATGAAGCCACCGTTTATAACGCCAGTAATTATGAAGCAGCTATTTGTGAAATCGCTATCTGAAATACGTTTTTCTGCGGATGTGTCGCTGGCGGATATCAATGCCTTGTACAAGCGCAGCGGTGAATCCGGACGGGCATCACCGTCGGATGTTCGGCTGGGGCTGTATTTGAACAACGAACTGGTATGCGCGGCTCGCCTGCAACGCTATGACTGCGGCTGGCTGCTACGCAATGTATGCACGCTGCCGGATCATCGATCCCAAGGGCTGGCGTCGTTGCTGCTGGATAATCTGCGGAGGTTGCATCTGGAAGAAGGCGCTGGGCTTTTGCGTCAGGATGCAGCGCCAATATTCACTTTACCCTTGCCTCATCTGAATGACTTTTATCGTCGCAACGGGTTTGTGGTAGTTAAGAGTCCCCATGATCCGGATTTGCAACGGGTGTTTCATAGCGCCAGGAAACGCCATTCGCACATCCAGTGGATGAAGTTACGGCCTCTCGATAATTGATCTGCTGTTTTTGTCAGGATGCACCATCACGGTTCACATTGATGGTGTTTGGTGGCGTTTAGTGGTTCGGAGGCTGAATCATGCGCCATTCTCTGGAGCTGCCTACCTCAAAAAAGGCAGGTTTGCCCCAAGTTGGAACACTCCTTGCTGTAACAATTAGATAACTATATCCGTGATGCTTGCCAGGGCCTTTATTCATGAGCCAAACCCCTTCCACTGAAGACTTCCTGTATGCTGCCCGTCGGGCTGAAATTGCTTCGTTGAAGCAGCTGGAGGTCAGTTGTGATCTGGTGATTCGCGCCACCGAGCTGATTCATGAGCTGCAGCGAGAGCGTGGGCTATCCAATTCCTTCCTGGTGTCGAGTGGTACACGTTTCTCCCGTGAACTGCAGGATGAGATGAGCCAAATCCATGCAGCCGAGAAACACTTCTGCACCATGTTGGGGCGACTTCCGCTGGGCGATAGTTCCCTGAATTCTTCACGACTGTTCAGTAGTGTGGCGTTTGTACTCCACGGACTGGATGAGTTGCCTGAACTGCGCCAGCAAATTCTGGCGCAAAAGTTAACCGCTGCACAAACCACCGGGCTGTTTAATCGCCTGGTCGCTGGCTTGATTCATGTGGTGTTTGAAGCTGCAGATATCTCTCACGACCCGGACATTACCCGCTCTCTGATTGCGTTGTTTAATTTTGTTCAGGGCAAGGAATACTCCGGTCAGGAACGGGCGTGGGGCTTGATTGGCTTCACCAGTGGTGAATTCAGCAACAAGGTTCAACAGCGGGTAAAAGACCTGCAAGAAGCGCAAATTCGTTGTTTTGATATCTTCACCGAATTCACGCAGCCGGTGCATGCCGACACTTTGCGCCGGATTGAGTCATCAGAAGCGGCGACCGAGTTGGAAAAGCTGCGCCAGATGATCGCCCGCGCCCGCCATGGTGACAGCTTGCCCGCGGCCATGAGCGAAATCTGGTATTCGGTCTGCACCCAGCGCATTGATGCCATGCAGCTAGCCGAAAAAGCATTGGCGACGTCGTTGCAACAGCTGTGCGAGCAGAAGATCAAGCAGGCGGAAGAAGAGCTGACGCTGCACACGGAGCAGATCAAATCCTTGCTGAGTGCCGAGGAGCCGCCGATTTCACCCTTGTCGCGCGATCCGGATGGCGATGACCTCGACGGCCCCGTGGTCAACGTTGCCGCTGGCTTTAACATCAAGCTGGCGCAGTCTGTGTCCGAGTTGGTGCAAGGGCAGGCGGCTCGCATTCAGCAAGTCAGTGCCGAGCTGGCAGAAGCTCGTCAGGCATTGGATGAGCGCAAGCTGGTGGAAAAGGCCAAAGGCCTACTGATGCAGTCAAAAGGCATTTCAGAAGAAGAGGCTTATCGCGAGATTCGCCAGGCGGCGATGAACGGCAAGCAGCGTATTGTCGAAGTCGCCACCCATATGATCCGGGTGGCAGACATGCTTTTGGGCGAACAGCAAAAGTAATGTCTGGGGGACATCTATTTAATCCGGTGCTCACTCTGGGCTACCGGATGGTTTCGAATCACGAAGCCGAGTTGCGGGCCTGACGGGTCAAGTCAAAAGTCGGCGACACAGAGTCGAGATCATCTGGCAGCCCCCGTAGGGCGCGGGTTGCCGCTGTCCATTGCTGTGTTGACGAGCTTGGAAAGGACACGTCATTCCGCTGCGTTCGTCGCCTTGCACTGAACAACGGCAACACTCGCGCAGAGCCGTGCAGGATTAAACAGATGTCCCCCTAGCCACGGTTGTGGCCGGATTGATGCTCAGCGCGTCGGATGTCTCTGGCGCGCCTGTCAGGCCCCCTGATGCTGGTTTTCCATCCGGCGCAGAAACTCCGCCATGATGTCATGGTACAGCGCAGGCCCTGTGGTCTGGTCTTCAACCCCAGCGTCCACGCTGGGGTTATCATTCACTTCAATCACCACCACACGATCGTCAACCTGCTTCAGATCGACGCCATAGAAGCCGTCACCAATCAGGCGCGTGGCTTGCAGAGCGGCGTTCAGTACAGGCGTTGGTACATCCCACACCGGCAAGGTATCGAAATCGCCAGAATCCACCTGTTGCTGATCATGCTGATAAATCTGCCAGTGGTCCTTCACCATGAAGTACCGACAGGCAAACACCGGTTTGTTATTCAACACGCCAATGCGCCAGTCGAAGTCGGTGTACAGGTATTCCTGTACCAGCACCAATGCCGATTTTTGCTTCAGGGTTTTCAGGCCCTGCGCCAGCTCCTTGCGGTCCTTGGCTTTGGTCACGCCACGAGAGAAGGAACCGTCTGGTGTTTTTAAGACCATCGGGTAGCCTAACGCCTGTTCCAGTTGATCCATCACCGCGTCGCTGACCTTGCTGACGATCAGGGTATTGGGCGTACCAATCTGATGATTTTTCAGCAGGTCGGCCAAATACACCTTGTTGGTGCAGCGCAAAATAGACGTAGGGTCATCCATCACAACCAGACCTTCGGCTTCGGCTTTTTTCGCGAAACGATAGGTGTGGTGGTCAATGGCGGTGGTGGCTCGGATAAACAAACCGTCGTACTCCGCCAGCCGCATGTAATCCTTCTTGCTGATCAGCTCAACGTTAATGCCCAGGGTGTTGCCCGCCTGAATAAAATGCGTAATGGCCTCACTGTCGCTCGGCGGCAGCGCCTCATTCGGGTCCAGTAAAATAGCCAGATCGTAGCGGTAGCGCTTGCGGGTTTTTGGCTTGCGCCAAATCTGGGTTGAGTAATCTTCCAGAGCGTTGGCAAACAGGGTTTGCTGGTCTTCGCCAATGTCTGGCAACGCCAGTACTTTCAGTTTGTCGACCTTCCAGCCACTGCCTGCCAGGTTGCCGCGACGCATGGTGACGTCCAGCACGGGAGCCGGAAAACGCTCGAACAATTGGCGACCCAGCTTTGCCAGAGCACCATGATCCTGGTGGCCTGCCACGCTGCCAAAGAACACCTGAAAATTGAACTGTTTGCTACTGGCATCGGTGGCTTCCAGTTCCGCGTCCAGCGCCTGATCCAGGCCTTCCAGCTGCAGTGCCAACAGGGACTTGCGGCGCACGTCGTTAAACACGGTGATGGATGGAATCACGCTGTGGCCACGGGCTTCAGCCAGTAGCGAGCAATAGTAGCCCTTGCCCAGCGCGGTGCTGTTACGGCAGCAGTTCAGAACGCGTACTTTCTGGTCGGAGACGTCGCTTTCCAGCGCCAGATATTGCTCGAAGGTAATCACGTCCTGGCTTGGGTAATAAGGTGCCCAGTCGTTCAGGTCATCAACCACGACGTAAAAAGCAGGCATAGGGCAGGGGTCCTTTGGGTAGTCCGGCACTGTTATGTTGAGAGTCAGTGCTGGTTGGGGAAAAGAAGTTTGATGGAGCCATAATGGAATTGGGTGCGCGCTTTGAAAAGCGAAGGTTTCTTGTCGTTAAGAGTAGAAACCTTCGTTTTTCTTTATGAAAACCTCGGCCTATGGTGGCAATTCTATTCCCACATAAGCGGCGTATTGGCCCTATGTCTTCTGCTGCACCTGTATCGATTCGAATGGCGCTGCCTGCTGATGTCGATGCTCTGTTCGACCTTGAAATGTTCTGCTTCGATGGCGATCGTCTGTCCCGCCGTAGTCTTGCCTATTTTGTACGCCATGCTCACGCGGATGTGATGGTCGCGTTGCTGGACGGCAATGTGATTGGCTACGCCATTGTCATGTATCGGCGCGGAACACGATTGGCTCGCTTGTACTCTTTGGCGGTGCATCCGGCTGCTCGTGGTTTGGGTGTAGGCAAGCGTTTACTGGCGCAGTCGGAGGCCATTGCGACGGATAAGGACTGCGGCTTTATTCGGCTTGAGGTCAGTGTCGAGAATGAAGCTGCCATCGCTCTCTATCGGGCGTCAGGTTATGTTGCTCGTACCCGCTTGAAAGCCTATTACGAAAACGGCAGTGATGGCTGGCGCATGGAAAAAGCGCTCAGTCGCCATGCCAATCCGCCAGCGCGGCCGACCCCTTATTTCGAGCAAACAACGGATTTTACCTGTGGCCCCGCCAGTCTGATGATGGCGCTTGATGTATTGCAGCCGGACTATCAACCGTCCGAGCAGGAAGAGCTGCAAATCTGGCGCGAGGCCACCACCATTTTCATGACTTCTGGCCACGGCGGTTGTTCGCCCTATGGCCTGGCCCTGAGTGCCGTCAAACGTGGCGTGAGTGTCAGTTTGATCACCGACCACGACGGTGTGCCCTTTGTTGATGGCGTGCGCCATGAACGCAAAAAGCAGGTGATCGAAAAGGTACATGCGGACTTTTTGAAACAACTGCGTGAAACAAGCGTTAGCTTGTTGTACCAGCCGATGGCGTTGGAGCCGGTGCTGGCGGCGTTAAAGCAGGGCAAGGTGTTGCTGTGTTTGATCAGTACCTGGCGGCTAAACCGCAACAAAGCGCCCCATTGGGTGGTGCTGAACGGCGCCGATGACCGCTTTGTGTACCTGACCGATCCGGATTTTGACAAAGAGCAGGGCCAAAGCCCGACGGATTACGTTGATGTGCCAGTGACTCATCAGGAGTATCTGGCGATGGCATGCTACGGCAAGCAAAAGCTGCATGCGGCGCTGGTGTTGGGGTGAGGGTTATGGTGGAAGGATGAGTCTTCGTTGGTGAGAATTTATTGCCGATAGTTGGTGGCGGAGCTGGTGCGCCGTGCGCACCCTACATGAGTGCGTTTGAAGGCTTGATGTAGGTCTGATAAAGACGCGGAGCGGCTGCCATCTGACGTGTTGTTTTCGCTGACGCTGCGGTGTTGGATGGCGCTCGCTGCGCTCGTTTATCCAACCTACGTTGTTGGTTATGTAGGAGGGAATTTATTCCCGATAAGACCATCGAGAGCAAGCTCTCTCCCACAGTGTCTGGCGACATCCGACATCCGACATCCGACATCCGACATCCGACATCCGCCCCCTAGCCCCCTAGCCCTCAAGCCACGTCTTCGCACCAGGCTTTGCCGAACAGCAGGTTGGTGCGCAGGTCGCTGATGTCTGCTTGTTGGCACAGCAGGTCGAAGTACCAACCCGAATCGAGGACGTCGCCAACGCACAGGACGCCGACGATGCGGTTGTTGTTGATTACCAGTTTTTTGTACACACCGGCGGCGAGGTCTTGCAGGTCCATCACTTCGTCGCTGTCTTCCGGTTCGTAGCGTCCCATGCTGTGCATATCGACGCCGGATACTTTCAATTTGGTCAAGTGGTCTTGTTCGCAGTAGTGCTTGGGCTGATGTTCGCTTTCCAGTGCGGCGGGGATGTGTTGTGCATCATGGTCGTAGTGTTTGTAGCGCAGCAGTTCATGGGCAAGGGTTTTGGCTTGTTCCCAGATCGGAGCAACGAGGCCGTAGGTTGCTCCTTCAAATTCGCAGCATTCACCCAGTGAGTAGGTGTTCGCGGCGGTGGCGTGCATGCGGCTGTTGACCTTGATGCCTCGGCCCACCTCCAGTCCAGCGGCTTTGGCCTGTTCGGCGTTGGGAATGATGCCGGTGGCAAAGACAATCAGGTCGGTGTTGAGCGTATGGGGGCTTTTATCGGCGCGGTCTTCATAGTGGATGGCGGTGGCCAGCCCGGTGGTGGCGTCTGAATCGATATTCAGTGGGTTAACTCCGGTTCTGACGTCAACACCGCGGCTTTCCAGATCGCGTTGCAAAATACCAGATGCGGTGGCGTCCAGCTGGCGGTTCATCAACACCGGATTGCGGTGCATCAGGGTGACGTTAATGCCTTGTGATTTCAGACCAACAGCGGCTTCAACTCCCAGCAGCCCTGCACCAATGACGGTGGCGTGCTGAATCTTGCCGCTGGCAGCTAACATGGCGTCAACGTCGGTCATGGTACGGAAGCCGAGTACGTTGGCGGGCTTGTGCTCCAATCCCGGTAGCGGCGGAATGGATGAGCGCGAACCAGTAGCAAGCACCAGTGCGGTGTATGGAAACTGCTCTCCGGTGACGGTGGTAATGTGCCTGGTTTGGGTGTCGATGTGGTCAACGGCAGCGTTCAGGTGAATCTGGATGTGGCGTTGTTGGTACCACAGGGCATTGTGCGGCGTGATGGCTTCCAGTGTGGTTTCCTGAGCCAGCAGCGGTGACAGCATAATGCGGTTGTAGTGGTGGATGGCTTCATCACTGAGTACATGAATTGCGTCGAACGGGTGATCGATTCCCAGTTGCTCCAATACCCGGTTGGCCGCCATGCCGTTGCCAACGATTACCAGTGTTTTTGCGCTCATGTACGTTTGTCTCACCATAAAAAAAGCGCTTGCTGAACGTTGCCAGTGGGCAGGTTCAGAAAGCGCCTTTGCGTTCTTGTCAGGTTGTTTGAAAGGTCTGTGCTGACGGGCTGCTGTGTCGAATAACCTTTCTGACTACCAACAGGTTTTGAAGTCCGGCGTCTTTGCCAGTGCCCTGCGGTGGTGTCGCCCGTGGGTTAATCTTTCATTAAAGCAGTATGTGTGCCAGTGAGTGGTTGAACATAACACTGGTGAGGCTGCGCGCGTCTGCTGGCGTATCTGGCTTGTGGTTGTGTATTGGCCGTCTGGCTGACCCAGGATGACCGGGATGGGATTTTGCTCTGTTCTGGTGCTAGTTGCACATAAGTGGGTTGGTAATGGTGCGGGACGGCGCGGAATGAGGGTGATATGAGCATCCGGCTGCACTGCAATGTAATGGGCCAGAAGTGCATCTGTGGGCTCTGTTTGTATCGTCTTATGCTTAGAACGTAGCCACTTTGCCGCTGCTGTGCGGATCATGGTCGCACAGAGCACTTCAGTGCAACGGTCGGCCGGTTGCGGCTTTGTCCTGGCTGGCTGCAAGACCGGCAGGACAGGCTTGGCACTTGGCTCAAATTTGATGCTAAAAAGTACCAGTTGCACCAAATGTTGGCGGGATGGTGGTGGTTTATCAAATAGGTTTTCAGGACTCAATAAACGCAATGCTGACATTTTTATGGCAACGTCCGATTCGTCATTTTTTAATTTGGCCCGCTGCTTGCTAGGGATAAATCAACAACCAATTAACCGGCTTTGGCAACGAAGTACATGGCCGGATACAGATGCAACGATGCACCTTAAACAGGCAGGGCAGTGGCAACGCTGTTGATCATGGCCGCCCGGGCATTGTTGTATGGGTTTATCCCTCCATACTGTTTTCCCTCTCTGTGTGTTTAAGGTTGCTGACGCTCTGTATTCGGTCATCTTTTGCGACCATGCCCAGATTAACCTGATGAGTTTCAGACCTATGAGCGCAGAACGTTTTAACCTGCTGAGCTTCAGCGGCAAGATGAAAGTCCTCCACATGAGCTGGATGGCGTTTTTTATTACCTTCTTTGTGTGGTTCAACCACGCTCCAATGCTGCAGGCCATTGCGTCCAGCCTGGGTCTGGCTCCGGCGGAAGTGAAAACACTGCTGATTCTGAACGTTGCGCTGACCATTCCAGCCCGTGTCATCATCGGTATGCTGACCGATAAATTTGGTCCGCGGCTGGTGTATTCCGTGTTGCTGGCAGTGTGTTCTGTGCCGTGTTTCATGTTTGCCATGGCCGATACCTTCGAGCAGGCCGCCATCGCTCGCTTTATGCTGGGCTTTATTGGTGCCGGTTTCGTTATTGGTATTCGTATCGTGTCTGAGTGGTTCCCTGCCAATGAACTGGGTACTGCTGAGGGCATTTATGGCGGTTGGGGTAACTTCGGTTCCGCCGCTGCAGCCTTCACCTTGCCTGTGATTGCCCTGTGGTTCGGTGGTGACGATGGCTGGCGTTACGCTGTTGGTATTACCGGCGCGCTGTCGCTGATCTTCAGTGTGATCTACTACAAAAACGTGACCGATACGCCAAAAGGCTCTACCTACTTCAAACCTAAAAATCTGGGTGCTATGGAAGTGACCAGCAAGGGCGATTTCTTCTTCCTGCTGATCATGAAAGTGCCTATGTATGCCGCTCTGGCATTGCTGACCTGGAAGCTGTCCCCAGCGGGCGTCTCCATGCTGAGCGAATCCACGGCCTTGATGATTTATGTGGGCCTGGTGCTGTTGTACGCCTATGAGGTTTACAACGTTTGGAAAGTGAACAAGAACGTATTCGTAGAAGAAGTGCCAGAAATGCACCGCTACGAATTCAAGCAGGTGGCGGTTCTGAACGTATTGTACTTCGCTACCTTTGGTTCCGAGCTGGCAGTGGTATCCATGCTGCCATTGTTCTTCGCTGAAACCTTCGACCTGTCTCCTGTTATTGCCGGTATGGTGGCGTCTGCCTACGCCTTTATGAACCTGATGTCGCGCCCTGGTGGCGGCTGGTTGTCGGATAAATTTGGCCGTAAATCCACTCTGCTGATTCTGACCGCTGGTCTGGCTCTGGGTTACTTCGTTATGTCGCTGGTGGATAGCAGCTGGCCGGTATGGTTGGCCGTGGTTGCAGCAATGGCGTGTTCCTTCTTTGTTCAGTCCGGTGAAGGTGCGGTATTTGCTGTGGTACCTCTGATCAAGCGTCGTCTGACCGGTCAGATTGCGGGTATGACCGGTGCCTACGGTAACGTTGGCGCGGTAACTTACCTGACTGTGTTGTCGCTGGTTGATTACTCCACCTTCTTCCTGGTGATTGCCGGTACTGCGGTACTGGGCTTCGTGGCGCTGCTGGCCATGCGTGAGCCAAAAGGTCATATGGTTGAAGTGAACGACGACGGCAGTGTGGCTATGATCAGCGTTGACTGATGTTTCAGAGAGTCTGATTAGCTAACTTAAATCACCCGGTTCGCCGGGTGATTTTGTATCTGGAGTTTGCCCTGTTGAAGCAACAGGCTGATGTCTCCGGGCGTGGGTAAACCGCGTATTCTGAATGCGCACAAGGGGATTGAGCCATGGGGCAGCCCAGCAAACAGCAGTTGGATATTCGTGTTGGCGGTTGTTCAAAAGCCGGTGTGAAAGCCGAAAATCAGGATGCCTTTGCGGCTTATCAGCCGGGTGTTCAGGGGGCGCGTTACAAAGGCGTTGGTGTGTGTGTGGCTGACGGGGTCAGTTGCAGCGAAAACGCCAGTCAAGCCAGTACCCTCAGCGTTACCCATTTCTTGCAGGACTACTACAGCACGCCGGAAAGCTGGGATGTAAAGAGCGCGGCCAGCAAGGTGTTGTCTTCTCTGAACGCCTGGCTGTTTCATCACAGTTTGCAGGGGGGCGTTAAGCAGGATGGCTTGATCACCACCTTTACCGCAGTGGTGGTGAAATCTGCAACGGCGCATATTTTTCACGTTGGCGACAGTCGTCTGTTGCACATCAGCGGCAGTTCGGTAGAGCAGGTCACCCGTGATCATGTTCAGCCGCAAACGGGCCACCTGACCCGGGCGTTGGGGATGGATTCGCATCTGGAAGTGGACTACCGGCAGCGGGATGTGCGCATTGGCGATTTGCTGTTGCTGGCCAGCGATGGCTTCTATCGTTTTGTGTCGTTACCGGAACTGACCGCCAGCCTTGAACAGCTGGAGTTTCCGGCCAGCCAGCGGGTGCTGGAGCAGTGGTGCCAACAGTGGGTCGCGACCGCCGAAGGCAATGGCAGTGACGACAACATCACCTGTGTGCTGCTTCAGGTGGTTGATTTGCCTGCGCCTGAAATTGAGGAGGTTGCACGGCAGAATGCCAATCGGGTGATTCCACCGGTGCTGGATATCGGCCAAAAGCTGGATCAATACCAGGTGCTGGATGTGTTGCATTCCAACAGCCGGTCCCATGTTTATAAGGTTCGTAATACGCTCAATGACGAGATTGGCGTGCTAAAAGCCCCATCGATCAACTTTGAGGACGATGAACAGTACCTTGAGGCGTTTGGTCGTGAGCTATGGGTTGGCCGGCGTCTGGATCACCCCAACCTGATGAAAATGGCGCCGCAGAATGACCGCAGTCAGTTTCTCTATCAGGTGTGCGAATACCTCGACGGTGCCAATCTTCGCCAATGGATGCACGATCACCCAAACCCGGAATTACCGATGGTGCGGGAAATCATCATGCAGGTGATTGCAGGCTTACGGGCGATGCAGCGAAAGGGCATGGTGCACCGCGACATCAAGCCCGAAAATATCATTATTGGTCATGACGGCCGGGTGCGGATCATCGATTTTGGCGCTGTCTCGGTCAAAGGACTGGCGGAACTGGGCAGCGGCAAACGTGAAGAGCGGCCGGAAGGGGATGTCGGTTACATCTCACCTGAATATGTGATGGACGGCATTGCAGTGACGGCCAGTGATCAGTTCTCACTGGCGGTGATGGTGTACGAAATGCTGGCCGGATGCCTGCCTTATGACATGGCGCAGGTGATTCGTCGTGGTGCCAAATCCACAGGAGAATGGCATTACCGTTCCTTACGGGAGGCTCGGCCTGATCTGCCATTGTGGCTGGATTTGGCCATCAAGAAAGCCTGTCACCCAAAACTGGAGCAGCGTTATGAAAGCTTCTCTGAGTTTGCTGCCGATTTGCAGGCACCGAATCAGGCTCTGCTGAAATTACACACCCGCAAACCCTTGATGGAGCAGGCACCAACCCAGTTCTGGATGTTGTTGAGTTTGCTGCTGGGGATGATGTCTCTGGCCCAGTGGTGGTGGATTTTGAGGTAGGGCGGGAGAGAAGAGACGACTGGTAAGAGGAATTAACACCAGAACAGCAGCCACGCTGTTCTGGTGAACCGGACGACCGTTCAGCCTCCCAACGGAGAAAGAAGGCCAAAGCAGACGTCGGCTGTTAAGCGATCAGAACTTGGCAGACACCCAGGCCCACAGCTTGTCAGTGTCGGCACCGCTATCGCCTTTGCTGTACATGGCAGCTTTCAGGCCAACGGTGAACATATCGTCGATTTTCTTGACGGCCAGCAGGTCCAGTTCAGAACCCAGATCGGCGCCGCCTTCATCGGCATCAAACATGTGGTACATACCCACCAGTTTCACACCAGCGACATTGCCAACGGCTTTGAGGTAAGTGTCTGTCAGACCGGATGCCGGGGTGCTCAGGAACTTGTCAGCCCAGCCATTGAAAGCGTGCTTGGTGGCCATAAAGGTCTGGAAACCGTACGCGCCGTCGTCGCTGCCCAATACTTCATAACCTGCAAAAACCTTGGCCTTGCCCAGCGTCGCACCCAGTTCAGCGAACAGGTAGTTGGCGCTGTAGTCCTTGGCGTCCTGCATGGCGTATTCCGCCGTGTACATCAGGGTGGTGCTTTCCAGCGCGTGCTTGCCAGCAAAACGGACACCCAGGGTGTCGGCGTTGGACGCTGCGTTAGCCGGGTTGTCTTCGTTCTTCTGGTAGTAGCCGTAACCGGTCAACTTGCCAGCCTCAAGGCCTTTGTAGCTGACGTTGAAAAGGTTGTTGGCGACATCAATCTGGGTAAACAGGATGGTGTTGATTTTGTCGATGTAGGCATAGGTGACGTCCCAGTCATCGTTGCTGAAACCGGCCTTGAAGGCATCGAAGGTTTGCTCGTTCTGGCGCCAGCCAACGTTACCAACGAAGCGGGCGTTATCCAGAATAATGCGCTGGCGGCCCAGAACTGCGGATACGCCATCTTTGGCGTAGCTGATTTGCACGCGGTTGAATTCGGTATTAACCGGGTCGGCCACGGTGTTGTACTGGGCGTCTTCCGGGTTGTATTCATCGATCAGAGCGCGGGTGTCTTCCAGTTCCACCAGCGCCTTGAAGCCATACAGGGAACCGGTTTCATAACCGAGGTTGGAGCCCAGAGTCAGAGCCGTGGCTGCATCCAATGTGTTGTCGGTGTCGTTGGTTTCGTAGCGTAAGTTGAACTGGGCGATGGGCTTGCCTTCAGTCAGGGCTTTTGCAACGTCGGTTTCGGCAGAGGCGGTTTGGCTGACGGCGGCAGTTGTCATGGCGATAGCAGCCGCTAACAGTGACTTCGTGTACATGCAGTTGATTCCTTCATCGGTATGTTCAGTTTCAAACCGCCGAGCGAATCCATCCCGATGCCGAAACGGCAGCAGTGACTCACCGGGCTCCCCGGTTTTTTATGGTTGTTGGTATTTCATGTGCGGGGCAGGAGCCAGGCTCCTGCGGGCAAGCGGCGCTTTTTTATTCTGTTACTGGCCGCTGTGATGCAAGCTGCCGCTTTCTGTGAGCGGCTTTTCAGGTGCTTCTGTGTACCCCGATGCCTGTTAACTGCTACACCGGGTTTACAGAGGCCCTTGTCGTTCAGGCGACTTTGGTTTTGCCGTCGCTCTTTTTGGATTTTACGTCGCTGATGTGCTCAACTTTTTTTTGCTTCTCGTACAGGAACTGCAATACCTGGCTACGGTAGTGGTTGTAGCGTGGGTCATCCGCCAATTCGAGACGGTTCCGTGGGCGTTCCAGTTCGATATCGAGAATCTCGCCGATGGTGGCGGCTGGGCCGTTGGTCATCATCACAATGCGGTCTGACAGCAGTACGGCTTCGTCAACATCGTGGGTAATCATGATCACGGTGTTGTTCAGGTCTTTCTGGATTTCCATCAGTGAATCCTGCAGGTGGGCGCGGGTGAGGGCGTCCAGGGCACCAAACGGTTCATCCATCAGCAACACTTCTGGTTCCATGGCAAGAGCGCGAGCAATACCCACACGCTGCTTCATACCACCAGATATTTCATCCGGGCGCTTGTGCATGGCGTGGTCCATGTGCACCAGCGCCAGATTGTGCTCAATCCATTCCTTCATTTCGGCTTTGGATTTTTTGCCTTTGAAGACGGTTTTTACCGCCAGCTCAACGTTCTGGTAGGCGGTCAGCCATGGCAGCAGCGAGTGGTTCTGGAACACCACCGCGCGTTCAGGACCTGGCTCGTTTACTTCTTTGCCATTCAGTACCGCACCGCCTTCGGTGGCTTGCAGCAGACCGGCAACGATGTTCAGTACAGTCGACTTACCACAGCCGGAGTGACCAATCAGGGAAATGTATTCGCCTTTTTTGATCTTCAGGTTCACGTCGCGCAGGGCGCGGAAAGAACCTTTCGGAGTCTGGAATTCGATGCCGCAGCCGGTGATGTCGAGGAAATTGCTCATTGTCTTGCTCCTGGTGCTTTCGCATTCCCCTCCAGCCCAGAGGTCTGGGGTGGAAGGGCAGTCATTTGGTGATCGGTTCAACCTGGGTTTGTTCAGCAATCCGGATCAGCGGATTTCTGCGGACTTGTCCCAGCTAAAGGCCTTCTGCAGGCTCAGCATCATGCGGTCGAGCAGGAAGCCGATGAAGCCAATGGTCAGTACCGCAACCATGATGCGGCCAAGGGAATCGGAAGAACCGTTCTGGAATTCATCCCAGACAAACTTACCAAGGCCCGGGTTCTGAGCCAGCATTTCGGCGGCAATCAATACCATCCAGGCAACGCCCAATGACAGACGCAGACCAGTGAAGATCATTGGCAGTGATGATGGCAGCACGATCTTGGTCACATGAGTCATGAAGTTCAGACGCAGTACCTTGGAAACGTTTTGCAAATCACTGGAGATAGACGCCACACCCACAGAGGTGTTGATCAGGGTTGGCCACAGGGAACACAGCATCACGGTGATCATGGAGTTGATGAACGACTTCGGCACGGCTGGGTCGGCAGAGGTGTACAGCGCGGATACCACCATGGTTACCAGCGGCAGCCAGGCCAGTGGGGAAACCGGTTTGAAAATCTGGATGATCGGGTTAAAGGCCGAGTTCAGGGTAGGGCTCAGGCCAGTCAGAATACCCAGTGGAATGGCGATCAGGGACGCCAGAATAAAACCGGACAGCACCGTCACCAGCGACGTTGCAATCTGGTCGAAATAGGTTGGTTTACCGGTGTAAGGGCGAATCTTTGGCTCATAGGATGGGTCTTTTGCCATTCGGGCTTCGTTGCGTTTTTCCTGGCGCTCGTAAAAGGCTTCGGCTTTTTCGCGTTCGGCAAAATGCTCTTCGATCAGGCCAGTGCTTTGCTCATACACATCGGCCGGGCCAGGGAAGTTACCCAGTGAGGTTTCAATGTTGCTGGCAGCAGCGTGCCAAAGCATCAGGAATACCAGAATACCAGCCATTGGCACGCCAATAGCCTTGATGATGACCTGTAGATTGTTGCTGACGTCGTCGCCTTTGGCGATTTTAACGACTGGCTCCAGCCAGCTGATGTTGGATAACGCGATGCTCATTTCTCTCTCCTGCCAGGGTTATATCCCCGTTGTGGTTGCCAGCCTTGCTGTTGGATGGGCTGGCAAAACCGGGTTTAGGGGATGATCCCCCTGCTGCAATTGACGACTGCATTCTGCCAACTGCGGTATTTCTTATGGGTGCCCCTGATACAACTGGATTCAGGGGCGGGTTTCACAAGGCGTCGGGATCAGATGGTGTCTGAGCCTTTCAGGCCAATCTCAAACTTCTTCAGGTACTCGTTAGGCTTGGTACCGTCGTAAGTAATGTTGTCGATGAAGTGCTTCTGTGGTGCCTTGAAGCCGGTTTCCTTGTCGAAATCCGGGAAGTCCTTGGCTTTCAGCTTGCCTTCGGCGATCAGCTCTTTGGCAGCCGCTGCATAGATGTCTGGACGGTAAACCTTCTTGGCGGTTTCCATGAACCAGTCATCAGACTTCTCTTCAGCAATCTGACCCCAGCGACGCATTTGGGTCAGGTACCAGATGGCATCGGAGTAGTACGGGTAGGTGGCGTTGTAGCGGAAGAATACGTTGAAGTCCGGCACGTCACGCTTGTCGCCTTTTTCGTATTCGAAGGTACCGGTCATGGAGTTGGCGATTACGTCGTAGTCGGCGCCTACGTAGTTAGGCTGTGACAGGATCTTCACCGCTTCCGGACGGTTGGCGTTATTGTTGGCATCCAACCACTCAGCCGCACGAATCATGGCTTTTACGACTTTCTTGTGGGTGATCGGGTACTTGTCAGACCAGGCCTTGGATACACCGAACACTTTTTCCGGGTTGTCTTTCCAGATTTCGTAGTCGGTAACCACTGGCACACCAATGCCCTTGAATACCGCCTGCTGGTTCCACGGTTCGCCTACGCAGTAGCCGTAGATAGTGCCGGCTTCCAGAGTGGCTGGCATTTGTGGTGGCGGGGTAACAGACAGCAGTGCGTCGGCGTCAATCTGACCAGAGGTGTCGCCCTTGGCCGGTGCGTAGTAGCCAGGGTGGATACCACCGGCTGCCAGCCAGTAACGCAGCTCATAGTTGTGGGTAGAAACCGGGAATACCATGCCCATGTTGAACGGCTTGCCTTCGGCCTTGTACTTCTCAACCACTGGTTTCAGTGCGTCAGCCTTGATTGGGTGAACCGGCTTGCCGTCGGCCTGCTTTGGAATGTTTGGCTTCATCTGGTCCCAAATGTCATTGGAAACCGTGATGGCGTTACCGTTCAGGTCCATGGAGAAAGCGGTAATGATGTGGGCCTGGGTGCCGAAACCGATGGTCGCGCCCAGTGGCTGGCCTGCCAGCATGTGTGCACCGTCCAGCTGACCGTCAATCACGCGGTCCAGCAGTACCTTCCAGTTGGCCTGCGCTTCCAGAGTGACGTACAGACCTTCGTCTTCGAAGAAGCCTTTTTCATAGGCCACAGCCAGTGGTGCCATATCAGTCAGTTTGATGAAACCGAACTTCAGTTCTTCCTTCTCGGCCCATTCCTCTGCGCTGGCAGACGGTACAGACAGAGTGGCCAGTCCGCTTGCCAATACAACCGCTGTGGTCAACAGCTTGCGGCGCAGTGTGTTGATACCTCGCATCATGCTTCCTCTTCTTAGGCTTAAAAAAACAAAAAAGGCGCTACGACATAACGTCGGTAGCGCCTTTGCTGAAACTTCAGGTGTTCTTGATTTTTTGGTTAGCCCGCCATTGGGCTTGTGAAATGACTAATACAAGCGGTGTGCCAAATTGTTTGGAACCGGTTGGCGGTCAGGATCGATTGGCAGTTTGTTAAATAGTCTGCCTTGACAAGATCACCGGTTCGAGAAATTCAAGACTGCGGTGGGCTTGTGAAACGTGGTTTAGGGGACGGCAGTGTTGGTCGAAATTGAATGGCTCAAATTGCCACAAAGCCCCGTCATTACTGGTGTTTCCAAGAGAGTGAAAGGCTGTTGGGTTTTTGATCACAAATATACATCGCTGGCTCGAAGTTCTTGTTCGGTTGAGTGAAAAAACGACGCTTCAGCCATCCTGAAGGGATTGTTCATGGCTATGAAACGCAGTGAATCTGGCCTGATTTCACTGTTTTTTGTCAGCTTTGGTCGTCATTCGCCCGGCGACATTTTTGACAAATTGGTCGTGATTCGGTGGCCGTCGGTACCAGCTGAAGGAGGATGCAGGGAAATGCTGGAGCATGCTGGTGCATTGTTGTGCGTCAAATGAGCATCTGCGTATTAATACGGTGCGCTGTTTCGGTGCGCTGTTTAGGTGTAAGAAACGAAAACTTCAGCTCCGTATGCGATGGCGATGATGAGAAGAATGAAAGTGCAATATCTACAGCATTGGTCTGAAAAATATACACGGCGAGAGGACGGTTAACGATCTGGATTTTAATAAATATCAATAAAAACAATTAGTTATGATTTGGCATGAGGCTTGAAACACTCTGAGTGTGAGTGAGAAATCACCACGGCGGTAACCCGCCACCGCATTCATACATCCGCTTGAATCGGTTTGGGTTAGTGTCCAATGACAGGTAAAGAGGAGTTAGCACTATGGCTAATACAGCTCGCGTTCAAGAGAACACTCAAGCCAAGAAAGACGTGAAAGAGGCCGCCGAACAGGCCGCCGACATTACAGAAAGCAACGTCAAGAAGATGCAGCATGCGGCCAGTCATCTGTATCACCAGGCGCATGATGTGGCCGAAAGCGCCGCTTCGCGCTCCAAAGAGATGGGGCAGGTCGCCACGACCTACGCCAGGGAAAATCCGCTCAAAACCGCCGGTATGGCCTTTGTTGCCGGAGCACTGCTGTCTGCGCTGATCAAGCGTAAGTAATTCAGATGCGGGCTTTGGCCCGCTCGGAACACTTGTATGGCTACGCCGAGGGTAAGCGTTATGAATCAGTCGGCATCGATAGATGAAACCGTATCCAACACAGCACCACATGCTCACAACGATGAACGCGTTGACACGGCCGCGCAACAGGCAGCGGAGACGGCAACCGACGACGTGAGCTGGGACCAGTTGCTGGCCGGGGTTAAACAAGGCTCGGCAACCTGGCTGAAGCTGGTGCAAACGGAAGCACAGCTGGCCGTGGATACGATTGCCCGACTGCATGCGCTTAGCCTGTCGATGGCGGCCATTGCGGTGACAGGCTGGATGGCTCTGATGGCGACCATCGGAGCGCTGGCCTGGAAGCAGGGGATGGCGCTGGAAATGATTTTTGGCGTCGCTACCCTGATGTGTTTGGGGGTTTTGTACGGTTTACGTCAATACCACCGAAAGTTGCTCCGGTCGCTCGGTTTTCAGGCGTCGTTACGACAGCTTGGTCTGGGAACCTCGGGCAGCACAGCGGCTGAAGATAGCCCTTCAGATAAACAGTAAACCGTTTCTTCTCAGGAGGCCTTATGTCGAATCGCGCTGATCTGATGGCCAGACGAGACGATCTGGAAGTCCGTTTGGCCAATCAAAAGAAACACACTGCCAGCGATTGGCACAGATTCAAGCTGGGTGTAACCGCCAGGCTGGTGCACCCGCTGACGCTGCTGGGAGTTGCCGGAGCCGGGTATCTGGTCAACCCGGTGTCGCTGCGGAAGCCCAAGGCTGCAGGGCAGTCGAGTAGCAATTCAAATACCGAGTCGGCACCTTGCCAACAGCATTCGCCAGACAGTGAGCAGAAAACGAAGCAGGATGATGCAAATGAACCGTCTGTGCTGTGGGGCTTCATCAAGGGAGTGGCGGCGCATCATGTGAAGCTGAAAGCCGAACGGCTTATTCAGCAGGCGCTGGCGGATTGGAAAGATAACCGCAATACCGAGCATTCAGAGGCTGCTCAGTATGCTAACTCTGAAGAAAATGCCGAGCGCAGCCAGACTGAGCATAATCAGCCCGAGCGCAATCAGACTGAACGTCACTAGCGAATTGCAGTAAATAGCCCTTTTAAGCTGCAAATCATCAGCAATTTCCGAATTCAACGTAAAAATCCGACTTTCTGGCTCGGTTATTCTTCAGCTTGAAGCCAGTTTTTGGGAGAATACGGCGCTTTGGCGCTCACAGCTCGGCCCATGTTTCTGCATTTGGGCACAAGAAGCTGACTCTGCCGCACCCGTATTTCCAAGAGCTTGATTTCATGCCTTCTACACTGCCTCAACAAAAGCCGGTCACGGACGATGCCCAGCACCTGTTCTCCCATCATCCTTATTGGGCGGAATGCTTTGGTACTGCGCCGTTTTTACCTATGTCCCGGGAAGAAATGGATCAACTCGGCTGGGATAGCTGCGACATCATTCTGGTAAACGGTGACGCCTACGTCGATCACCCAAGTTTTGGTGTCGCTGTGATTGGTCGCTTGCTGGAAAGCCAGGGTTTCCGTGTCGGTGTGATTTGTCAGCCGGACTGGAATAACCCGGAAGAATTCATGAAGCTGGGCAAGCCCAACTTCTACTTCGGTGTATCGGCGGGCAACATGGACTCGCTGATCAACAAGTACACCGCCGACCTCAAGGTGCGTTCCGAAGACGCCTACACCCCACACGGTACGCCGGAAAAACGTCCGGACCGTGCGGTGATTGTGTACTCGCAGAAAATTCGCGAAGTGTATAAAGATGTACCGATCGTTATTGGTGGTATTGAAGCCAGCCTGCGTCGTATTGCCCAGTACGATTACTGGAGCGACCAGGTGCGTCGTTCGGTTCTGATCGATTCCGGTGCGGATATTCTGCTGTACGGCAACGCCGAGCGGGCGCTGGTGGAACTGAGCCATCAATTGGCGTCGGGTCGCAAAATCGAAGACGTGATCGACCTGCGCGGCACGGCGTTCATTCGTGATTTGCCGCCAGCGGGCTGGACCGAAATTGACTCCACCCGTATCGACTGGCCGGGGCATATCGATGCGCTGCCAAATCCGTACGAGATGAAGGAAGCCAACACGGAGTCCTGTGCTTCTGATCAGCAGGCGAAGGAAGAGGGTGCCGACCCGGACGTGATGCCGGTGAAAATTGTGCCAATGCCACTGCAACGCAAGGTCGAGCACGACAACAGCACCACCTACATTCGCTTGCCGTCGTTCGACAAGGTGCGTAATGACAGCGCTTTGTATGCCCATGCCTCACGGGTGTTGCACCAGGAATCCAACCCGTATAACGCCCGTCCGTTGATGCAGAAGCACGGCAACAAGGAAGTGTGGGTTAACCCACCGCCGATCCCGCTGGAAACGGACGAAATGGACACCGTGTTCGCACTGCCGTATCAGCGTGTAGCACACCCAAGCTATGGTGATGCGCGCATTCCGGCCTACGAGATGATCCGTTTCTCGGTCAACATCATGCGTGGCTGCTTTGGTGGTTGTACCTTCTGTTCCATTACCGAACACGAAGGCCGCATTATTCAAAGCCGCTCCGAAGACAGCATCATCCGCGAGATTGAAGAAATCCGTGACAAGGTGCCTGGCTTCACCGGTTCCATTTCGGATCTGGGTGGCCCAACCGCCAACATGTACATGCTGAAGTGCAAGAGCCCGACCATTCTGAAGAATTGCCGTCGCTTGTCCTGTGTGTACCCAGGTATTTGTAAAAACCTCGAAACCAGCCATAAGCCGACCACCAATTTGTACCGTCGCGCTCGTGCGCTGCCGGGCATCAAGCGTATCGCCATTGCCTCCGGCCTGCGTTACGACCTGGCGGTGGAAGATCCGGAATACGTACGCGAGCTGGTGACCCACCACGTGGGTGGCTTGCTGAAGATCGCGCCGGAGCACACCGAAGCCAACGTGCTCAACAAGATGATGAAGCCGGGCATGGGCACCTACGACAACTTCAAGCGCATGTTTGACAAGTTCTCGAGAGAAGCCGGTAAAGAGCAGTATCTGATTCCTTACTTTATTGCCGCGCACCCGGGTTCTGACAGCACTGAGATGATGAATCTGGCGTTGTGGCTGAAGCGCAACAAGATGCGGGTGGATCAGGTGCAAACCTTCTATCCATCACCAATGTCGCTGGCGACGGCGATGTACCACTCCGAGCGTAACCCGCTGCAACGCATGAGTTACAAGAGCCCGAAAATGCACATCTCCCGGGATGTAAATGACCGTCGGGTGCAGAAAGCCTTCTTGCGTTACCACGATGAGCGCAACTGGCCAATGCTGCGTGAAGAGCTGCGTCGCCTGGGTCGCCATGACCTGATCGGCAAAGGCCCGAACGCCTTGATTCCAGACGAAGACATGCCGAATGGCCGTACCCCTCGCCCGGGCTTCAAGGCCAAGGGGCGCGGTAAAGCCACCGGGGCAGGTAAAACCCACGGCAAGGCTTCCGGTTATGGCATGAAAGATGGCCGCGGCACGCCGGGCAAAACCCATAAGGGCGGCGTCAAAAAAGACGGTGGTCAAGGTCAGGGCACTGCTAACAAGCCGGCCGGCAACAAGTCTGTGGGCAAGCCAGGTGCTGGTCGCAGCAAGCCGATCACTTCCAAAGCCTCTGGTGGTAATAAGCCATCAAATAACGCTGGCAAGCCGGGTGCTCGTAAAGTTCGCAAGCTGAAGTAATTCCTGTGCGCAATGTGCGCTACCAGAATTACTGACAAACCAAAGGCCCGCAAGCACAATGCTTGCGGGCCTTTTTTATGCCGGGCTTATTGAATCATCTTCTACAAGGCAGGGAGTCTTTTATGACGACAGCGATTAACAAATTTTGCCCTCGTTCCGGCAAGCCCGTGGTCGACACTTCACTGACGGAGTACCGCGGGTTCACGGTGGGCTTTTGCAACCCGGGTTGTCGCGATGACTTTGCTGCAAATGTGTCCGAGCGGCCAGATGACCGTCGCTACTTCGATGTAGTGATTAAAGAGTCAGAGGGTTGCTGATTCGGATCAGGACGATTGGCTGCTGATGGTTGGAAATACCGTCTTTATGGTCTACTTTCAGTCCCTTGTTCTGATTCCCCAACCTGGGAGACCCTGGTCGTGCCGTCCTCTTTTACCCAACTTCCCATCATTGATATTCGTGGTTTGTATTCTGATAACGAGCATGAACGGCTGGCGGTGGCCGCTGAGCTGAAGCAGGCAGCCTCTGATGTTGGCTTTATGTACATCAAGGGTCATTACGTCCCAGAAGCGGTGATAGATCGCCTGCTGGAAGTAACCCGGGAGTTTTTTGCCCAGCCACTGGCGCGCAAGCAGGAAAGCTATATCGGCCATTCCAGCAATCACAGCGGCTATGTGCCAGAAGGCGAAGAGGAATTCTATTCCAGTCAGCAAGGGATTACCGGTACCGACTTCAAGGAATCCTACGATGTCGGCTTTGAGCTGGATGATCCTTCCGCCCAGCGGCCGATGCTGGGGACGAACCAGTGGCCACCGTTACCAGGCTTCAAGGAAGCGGTGTTGGCGTATTACCACGAAGTGTTTCAGCTGGGGCTGGACCTGTTTCGTGGCTTTGCCCTGGCGCTGGGATTGCCCGAGCACACCTTTGTTGAGCAGTGCACCCGGCCGCCCAGTCAGTTGCGTATGGTGCATTATCCGTTTAATGCCCAAGCGGTGGATCGCCAGGGTATTGGTGCGCACACCGATTATGAATGCTTCACCTTGTTGCTGCCGACCGCGGATGGTCTTGAAGTTCTGAACGGTGATGGTGTCTGGATTGATGCGCCGGTGAAACCGGGCTGCTATGTGGTGAATGTTGGCGACATGCTGGAACTGCTGTCCAATGGCCGTTTTGTGGCCACGTCCCATCGAGTACGCAAGGTGAAAGAGGAACGCTATTCGTTTCCGCTGTTTTGCAGTCTGGACTACGACACAGTGGTGAAACCGATCTTGCCGCCACTGTCGGAAGCGCCAGCCGATCAGTACCAGCCGCTGGTGTGTGGCGACCACCTCTATGCGCAAACCATTCATACCTTTCGTTATATGAAAAAGCGTCTGGCGGAGGGCAAAATCCAGCTGCCGGACAGTTCCAAAGCGTTGGCGAGTTTTGGCAAGCATGCGCAGTGATGTGGGGCGAGCGAAGCGGCATTTGACGCCAACGGATCAACGCATATTGACCAATTACATGGGGTTACCCTAAAACGATTGACATTGATTCGGGGCCTGTATAGATTCGCTTGCAGCACGAAAGCAAGTCCTGTTTAACAATCTCCATTACGTAGCTCAATTAGTAGTTCTCCGTCCTGTAGTTTTTTAAATCAGCTGTCTTCTCGTTGGCTATCGCTCGCAAGGGCACTAACCAATTTTTTCTACAGGATATATAAAATGTCTAATACAGTTACCGGTACCGTTAAGTGGTTCAACGAAGCTAAAGGCTTTGGTTTCATCGAACAGGAAAACGGCCCAGACGTATTCGCTCACTTCAGCGCCATCACTGGTTCTGGCTTCAAAACTCTGGCTGAAGGCCAGAAAGTTGAGTTCACTGTAACTCAAGGCCAGAAAGGTCCTCAGGCTGAGAACATCGTTGCTCTGTAATAGCAACCTGTTTCGCTGAAGCAAAAGAAAAGCAAGCCATCTGGCTTGCTTTTTTTATGGGCGCTATTCAGCGAATGTCACCGTAAAATCACTCCGCTTGTTCGTATTGCTCCAGCTTGTTGTACAGCGTTTTAACGCTGATCCCCAGCATCTGTGCCGCATTGGTCTTGTTCTGCTGACACGCCGTCAGGGTGTTCATAATCAGCTGACGTTCTGCTTCCCGAATCGACATTCCCGCCGCCAGCGTCGCATTGTCACTGGCTTCTGACTCCAACGATTCGTTGCTGAAGTCTTCCGGGGTAATTGCTCCCAATGACAGTATGTGTGCCCGTTCCACCCGGTGGCGCAGTTCCCGCACATTGCCCGGCCACTGGTGGCTCTTGATGATGTTGATGACGGCATCGGAGAAAAACTTGCTGGTGCCGGTTTCTTCATTGCGAGTGGCCAGAAAGTGATGCGCGAGCTCAATCACATCGTCGCCGCGTTCTCGTAGCGGGGGCAGCTGGATCGGAAAGTGGGCCAGGCGGAAATACAGGTCTTCGCGCAGGTGGCCGTTGTCGATGGCATCGGCGGGTATCCGGTTAGTGGCTGCAACCACTCGCACCCGGGTATGTCGTGTTACTTCTGAGCCAACCCGACGAAACTCGCCGGTTTCCAGCACCCGCAGCAGCTTGCTTTGTAGCTCCTGCGGCATTTCGGTGATTTCGTCGAGAAACAGGGTGCCATTGCCTCCCTGCTCAAAAAAGCCAATATGTTGCTGGCTGGCGCCGGTAAATGCGCCTTTTTCGTGGCCAAACAGCTCACTTTCAACCAGCTCTTGTGACAGTGCTGCGCAATTGATGGCGATGAAGGGTGCGTGTACCCGTGGGCTTTGCTGGTGGATCGTGCGTGCGGCGAGTTCTTTGCCACAGCCACTTTCGCCCACCAACAGCACGTTAGCGTCGGTACGCGACACCCGTCTAATGAGGCGGTAGAGCTTTCGCATTGCGTTGGATGACCCCAACAGCAACCCATACTGATCCAGATTGGAGGTATGCGGAGCCAGGTTGGACGGCTTGCTGTGGCGCAGTCGGTATTCACTGGCCAGCTCTTGCAGCACTTCCTTGATGTAGCTGTGATCCAGTGGCGTACGGAAATGGAACGCCACGCCTTCCGCCATCATTTTATCGAGCCACTGGCTCGGGCTGCCGTCAGAGACCACCACCCAGTCTGAATGGGAACCCTGGTCTTCGCTGAAGAGGGCGTAATCCTGTTCACTGACCTTATGGGTGATCAGCACATTAAGATCGGTTTGGGCGGGGTTGTGGGTATCGGCCAGGGTAAATTTCAGGCTATCCAGCTCTTGCGCGAACAATGCGGTGGCCTGGCTCAATGCGGCAGGCAGCGTATCGCTGGTGTCAAAGGGGTCGTTACCCGGGGTCAGCAAGATCGATGCGCTTGGCATGCCGTCTACTCCCTGTGGTGGCGTATCCGGGGTAAGCCTTTGGGCTCAACCGGAAGGATCTGCCGATGTTTTGGTGAATGAGCCGGATTTGACCGCTCTGTTATAGAGGCTCTGATGGCTGGCAGGGAAGCAGGTTCAATAAAAGTTGTACGAGGCCGACAAGGGTTGTCAAATTCTTGAACTGGTTTTGATTGCGAGAATAGTGGGAAACCAGGCTCAGGCGGCGAGGGAGAGTTTGAGGCGGTCGAGCAGTTGCAGGCCACTGGCCAGTTCTGACGACATTGTTTGGTTGAAGTTTCGCTGCTGCTGGCTTGTTTGACTGTCTTGTAGCAACGATCGCCAGCCAACCAGCGTTGCTGACAGGCTGATGATCAGGTGTTCGGTGGCGTCTGCCGATTCCGTACCGGTCGCTGCCATCGAGGTTTCCGGCAGCAGGGGGGCTAACCCCAGCTGCTGGTCGGCGACATTCAGAAAGCGTCCGAGCTGCTGACAGACCTGGCGGGCATGTTGCCGACTGCTCGGCGTTTGCTGCGAGAGATCACAGCGGCACCAGTGTGCGTGTTGCAATCCGGTTTCAAAGGCGATGCGGGCAACCTTGCTGCTCCAGCTGTGCTGTTGGTTGCGGATGATCAAATCCTTCATGGTGATGGCCTTTGTGGTCACTGTCTGAATCCGTCCGGTTTCTTGCGCCAATTATCCTGAAGCAGTAATCCTGAATCAGCAATCCGTATCGCTGGCACCGGCTTCCTGCTTCACGGTTTCACAACCGTCTTCAATGGCGTTGCCCGCATCCGTTGCGGCATCTTCGGTTGCATCCTTGGCGTCGTTCCAGGCATCGACGGTGGCGTCTTTGGCGTCGTCCATGGCATCAGATGCATCGTCGGCCATTTCTGAGGCGCTGTTCTGAATTTTTTCGCTGGTGGTTTCTTCTTCGGAACAGGCGGTGATACCAGCACTGGCCAGCAATACGACAAATGCAGGTGCCAGCAGTTTACGAGTGATGGAGTGTTCGTTTGTCATGGTGTTTTCCTTCTTCAGAAAATCGTAATAGGTGGTAGATCGATGTGAGTTTGAGGTTATGAGCGTCGAATCGCCCGGCTTACCAGCGACAGCACAAACAGCACGATAAAGATCATGAACAGGATCTTGGCGATACCGGTGGCTGCGCCTGCAATACCGCCAAATCCGAAGATGGCAGCGACAATCGCGACGACAAAAAACATAACTGACCAGCCAAGCATGGTGTCCTCCTTACCTCGTGGATGAGGTTGTGTTGGTTACGTTGGCTTGTTTCACATAACGCTTATTGACGTTCCAAAGGCTGTGCCAAATATGAAAAATTCAATAAAAACAATAGCTTGTAGTGTTTTTGGTGTTCCTGGTCAGGTGCTTGAACAACCGCTTTCAGGAATTTCTTACAGGCTGTAAGGAAAAATTTTCAGACTTTGACACGGCTGATGGCCGAGTGGCTTGTTGCTATGTGGAATGAACCAACCAGGGGGGTTGCTGCTCACATTGTTTGTGTACATTGAAAGCCCCATCGGTCCGTTAGCCGTTGGGAAGTTAGCAGCAGCTTTTGGCTCGGAGGGATGATGCGCCTGTTCCAATACTATTTTCCGTTGTCGGTTATGACGCTGGTGGTTGCCGTGTTGGTGAAAGGCTGGCTGGCAACGTTATTGTTGTTTTGGGCAGGGCTGTCCTTGATGTTGGCGGCGGCAGTGCAGGCCGCGGGGAAACCGGACCGCTGGCGCAAGCGGTTGGATGGCCGCTACCGTTTGCCGATGTTAGTGGCATGCGCACCGCTGGCCCTCGGGGTGTATTGCTACAGTGCGGTCAATCGCCAGTGGCGCCGTTGGCATGGTGTGCAGCGGGTCGGCAAATATTTGTATTTTGCCTGCGAGCTGACGCCATTGGACATGCGCCGTGTACGGGCCTCACGCGTAATGGCGGTGCTGGACGTGACCGCCGAATTTCCGGGGCTGGGTTTGTTACGACAGCCCGCTGGCATGGACTATCTGGCCGTGCCAGTCGCGCCGGGACGAGCTCCCCGAGAAGATCAATTACGTCGAATGCTGAATTGGCTCGACGCCCATCGTAAAAACGAAACGCCGGTGTTGATACACAGCGCCCGGGGCAGCTCCAACGCACTGTTTGTGGTGGTTGCCCAGCTGCTGGCATTGAACCCGAAAAAAAGCGCCCGCGAGCTGGTTGAGCAAATGGCCGAACACATCAAAGGGGTCAAACTCTCGGAGTCGCAACTGGGCGCACTGGAGCGCTATCGCCGCGAGGGCGCGATACAGGCTCTTAATCATGCCTGGATCATTGCCAATCCGGTGGCCGGTGGCGGTAAATGGCACAGCGCCGAGGCCATGGTGCTGGAGCGGTTGGAAAAGTATTTCCGCCTGACCGTCACGACCACGACGGAGCGCATTTCGGCTCGGGATTTGGCCATGAAGGCGCTGGCGGATCAGGCCGATGTGGTGATAGCCTGTGGTGGTGACGGCACATTGGCCGAAGTCGCCGATGTGATTGCCGACAGTGATGCCGTGTTGGGCATGATGCCCCTGGGTACATCGAATTCGTTGTGTTTTTCGTTGTGGGGTGTTGAGGCAAAAGTGCTGCCGGTCGAAACCGCCTGTGACCATATTATTGCGGGCAACGTGCGCTCGGTGGATGTGGCCGATTGCAATGGCCAAACCATGCTGCTGGCGATGGGCATCGGCTTTGAACAGGCGATGATTTCTGCCGCAGACCGGGGCCGTAAAGATCAGAGCGGGCAGTTTGCCTACCTTCAGGGGCTGTGGGACAGCTTGCAGAAAAATGATATTCAGCAGTTACGAGTCGCGTTTGACGACGGTGATTTTGAATCCATTGATACGTCATCGCTGGTCGTCGCCAATGCCTCACCGTTCAGTGCCGTATTGGCTCAGGGCGGCGGCAAACCATCCATCAGTGATGGCTTGCTGGACGTTACCTGGTTGGACCCAAGGGAGTCGGCGTCTGAAAACCTGCAAAGCCTGGCGCAGCTGCTGATATCGGGCTTGACCGATACACCGGCTACCGAGTTTGTGCACCATCGCAAGGTCGAGCGCATTCGGCTAAGGGCGGTGGATGGTCGCTCATTGGACTATGTGCTGGATGGCGAAGTGTTGGCTGGCACGGAAATCGATCTGTGCGTGCACGCCAGGTCGCTCGATATTCTGTCGCCCGCTGCTGTGGATGGTACTCAGGCATAAAGGGCTGGGAAGAATCACCAGGCGCTAGGGACCCTCTGAATAACTCAGTGCCCGCTCTGGATGACAGGGCGACGCTGAATCACGAAGCTGATTTGCAGGCCTGACGGGTCAAGTCAAAAATCAGCGACACAGAGTCAGCAATGCCCTGCCATCCCCGTAGGGCGCGGCCTGCAGGCCGCCAGAACGGTGTTGGCGAACCTGCGCGGCCCGATTTGGAAAGGACTGGTCATTCCGCTGCATTCGCCGCGGGGTTGTTGTAGATAGCCAATGACAACCTGCAGGACTCGCGCACGACTGCATGGATGCAGGAGGTAGGGCGAAGCAGGAAGCCAGAGCCGAGAGCTGTGCGGAGTTTTTCAGAGGGTCCCTAGAACAAGGTAATGTCTTCATCCTGGTTATAATTTTTGTCTGGCTGCGCAGAGGGCGATACAGGTGCTGTCGCTGAAACCGCTTGCGCTCTGAGGTCTGCTTCCGGTTCAGACTGAGCTGGGCTTGTCTCGATGCTGTTCAATCCTGCCGTTGTGGCGGCTGCGGTCACAGGTATCGCTGCAGACATGCTGTTTTGCGCTGTTAGCGTGGAATTTGTAGCGGTGTTTTTAGCAGTATCTGCGTTTTGGCCACTGTTTTGTTGGCTGTTTTGCTCAGGAGCCAGCTCATCAGCCGAATCCAGATTGTCGATGGTGCTGAGGTCAAAATAGCCAACAGCCTGATCCAGCGCTTGCGCCAACAAGCCCAGCTCACGGCTGCTCTGCTGATTCATTTCCGAACCCTGCTGGCCTTTGGCTGTTTCATTCAAAATACTGTTCAGGTTGATGTCGATGTTCTGAATGGCAACGGTTTGCTCGTTGGTCAGGGTGGCAATCTGCTGGTTGCCGTAGCTGATCTGGTGCATCAGGTCGGTGATGATATCCAGGGTCTTACCGGACTCCTGACCAATCTCCAGTACCAGATTGGCGTTGCTGGTGCTCTCTTTCATGGCCTCAACGGCCTGTTCGGTTCCTTCAATAATCTTGTAAATAATTTGCGTGATCTGGGTGGTGGATTCTTCCGTGCGTTTGGCCAGCGAGCGTACCTCGTCTGCAACCACGGCAAAACCACGACCGGATTCGCCCGCTCGTGCGGCTTCAATTGCCGCATTCAGGGCCAGCAGGTTGGTTTGTTCGGCAATGCTGCGGATTACATCCAGCACGCCGTGGATGTTGCTGATGTCCGACGCCAGGGTCGACATTTTGGTTGAGGTGCTGTCCAGCAGCTGGTTGAGGCTTTGCATGGCGTCGATGCTTTCAGCCACTTTGGCCTTGCTGCGCTGGGACTCTTCGTCACCGGTACGGGAGGCTTCTGCCGCCTTGACGGTAGCGGCCTGCATCTGCAAAAACGCGGTGCCAATGCTGGTGACGGCTTCCACAGATTCCGAAATGGCCGCCTGCTGGTTATGAACGCCGTCGCTCATATTGCCAGCCAGTTCACTCAGCCTGGTGGCGTTGTTGGAGATCCGGTTGGTGCTGCTGGCAATTTGGGCAATGGTGGCACCCAGACCGTTTTGCATATCATCCAGCGCCTGTAACAGCTGGCTGCCTTCGTCATTGCCGGTGACTCGAATACGGTTGTTGAGCTTGCCATCGGCAATATTGCGGGCAGTTTCCATCGCATATGACAGTCGCCCCAGCAACGGCCGGGTAATAAAGTACAGCGCTGCACTGATCAACAGCGTAGCGGTGATGGTGCCGATCACGCCTACTAGTAGTAGGGTGTTTTGCAGGTGGTGAATCGTCTCCAGATACAGCTGCTTGGGCAGGGCAAACACCAACGTCAGTTCACCTGCTACCAAGTGGGCAAAGGAGGCCTTGTAAAGGTTGCCTTCCAGCTCCAGCAGGCCAATACCGTTTTCCTGTTTCAGCGAATCGGCGAAGAATTTCGCTGAGGATTCCTGCTTGGTGAAATCCAACGACAGAATCATGTCTTCACGGTTGCTGGCGAACACCACGCCGTCCTTGTTCAGCAGCAGGGTGATGACGCCTTCATCCAGTGAACCCAGGGCTTCTTGTGAGGCGTTGGCCAAATCGATCGGCATACCCAGTGAACCAATCAATTTGCCGGTAAAGCGGTCGGTGATGGGACTGGTGTGGAAGATGATCGGGCGATCGGTGATCGGCGAGATCATGGTGTCTTCCATGTGAGGAACATCCGACAGCAGTTGCGCGGTGATCGGATTGGATTCTTCAAAGATGTAGTCTTCGGACAGGCCGCCAATGCCATCGGCGATGATCAAGCGCCCATTGGTGATAAAAATGTTTTCGTACACCCCTTCGGTGGATTGATGGATTTTGCCCAAATAGTCACGCACGTTTTGCTGTGTGCCTTCGTGTACTTCGCCCATCAGATCGTATTCTTCCGCCAGCCCGACGACTGAGGGCACGTTGGTGGTGGCGATGGCCTGGTTTTTAAGGCTTTTGAAAATAGCGTCCAGCTGGTGACGTTTTTCATAGGCTGCCATGCGGATATCGCGCTCGATTTCTTCCTCAATGGCTGCCACCGAGGTCTTGATGCTGATCCAAAGGGTAATGCCCATCAGAACCCCCAGACACAAGGCCGAGGCGATGGATACCTTGAGGAAGAGAATGTTTTTTGAGGCGCTGCGCGGCACGGTATTCTGCTGACTCATCGTTTGGGATATCTCACCTTGTTGACGCTGAATCCGACGATCGGGTTATTCAGAAACGCTCAGCCAGCGAAACGGCTGAGTGCGCTTTGTTTCATTAACAATAGGTCAATGACCGTACTCGGTGGCGACAAACCGGCATGTAGTATTTGCAGCTTGGGGCTGGTGTCAGCAAAGGGAGGAATGGCAGCTATGAAAAACGTTTCTGGCTGTAACCGGTGCGTTGCATTGGATAGGTCCTCAGAAACGTTGTGCAGAGCTATTCAGGGTGTAAGCTAACGTTCCCAGATACTTTGGCCTGACTGAACGGATTAACGGCACCATGTCGCGTAAGAAAATACAACGCCAAACCGCGCTGCTGGAGCAGCTGGCGGTGTCACCGACCATGCGTGTGAATGCATTGGCGCAACTGTTTGCGGTGACCACCGAAACCATCCGACGCGATCTGGAAGAGTTGGCAGAACAAGGCATGATCAGTCGCACGTACGGCGGTGCCGTGATTCGGCAAGCGCTTGAACCGGTGGTGTCGGAGCGGCACAAGCTGTATCTGGCAGAGCGCACCCGTATTGCGCAAGCAGCGATTAGCCAGTTGCAGGACGCCCGGGTCATCATGATGGGCTCCGGCGCTACCACCGCTGAGGTGGCGCGTCAGATGGCGCGCCAGCTGAATGATAAAACTGTGATTACCCATGCGTTCGGCGTTGCCAAGGCGCTGGCCAGCAACCCCAGTATGGATATCATCATGGCACCTGGCAGTTATCATGAAGGGGAAGCGGCCACGCATGGGGCCATGACCCAGCGCTTTCTCAGTCAATATCAGGCGGATGTGGCGGTGCTGGGGGCATCGGGGCTGGATGTCGATGGCTGCAGTGATGCCTTGATGGACGCTGCCGAAGTGTACAAATCCATGGTTCAGCAAAGCAGCCGGGTGGTGCTGGTGGCCGATCATTCCAAGTTCGACAGAGTGGCGCTGGCCCGTTGGTGTGGCTGGTCGCAGCTGGACTGTGTGATTTCAGATCGGCAACCCGAATTAGCGCTTCAACAACGCATTGAGCAAAGCCGGGCAGACTTTGTATTGGCTCCTTGATGAGCGGTAAGCGAAAACTGGTTTGAAATTGCACAGCGGTTTTGTGATACATTTCGCGTTACGGGCAGGTAATGCGCCCGTTTGATCCACATAGGGGATAGAGTGTTGCCGATTAAGCAAGACTGCCTGGTCGAGCTGCCCCTTGTGTGATCGGCTGTACGGATGTTCATGAACGAACCTCCGTGATGGGATTTTCGAATTTCAGGGATGAGTATGAACAAAGCACTTCTGATTTCTTGTCTGGTGGCTCTGGCGAGTTGTTCTGGCCTGCAAACGGCACAACAAGGACAGAGCTATTCTCTCGGTATTTACGACTACAACGCCCCGAATGGGGAAGTACAACGTGGTCGTGAAATACTGGTCACCGACTTCTTCTACCGCAATGATGAGCAGGTTGACCCGCGTAAGGGGTTACAGCTGAAAGCCGTCGATATTGGCGCGGGTCATCGTCCGATCAAGGTACAACCTCAAGACATTCGCAGCTTCCATGCGGATCTGGAACATATGCTGAAGGCAGCCGACGGTGAGGCCATTGGTCGGCCGATGGCGGGTTATTCGTTACGCCGTGAAGCGGTGCGGGAACAGCAGTTTTTGAGCATTCGCAATCAGGATGAAAGCTATGAGTTGCGCTTGGCGGATGCCGAGCGTATTCAGCGGTTGGTACAGCAGCTGATGGAAGACAACGAGTCTGGCGGCGAGTGACGCCGCCAAGCGTTATTTACTCAGTCGATCGTTGATTTTCTCAGCGCGACTCGCATTGCGGTAAGAAAAAAATCCACCTCACGGTCGTTCAATGTCATGGACGGCCGCAGCTTCAGCGTTGCACCTAGCAGTCCCGCGGCACCACTCAAAACCTTCTGCTGTTTTAACTGCTCTATCAGGTGTTTGGTTGTACTGGCGCAAGGCTGACCGGATGCGTTGTGTATATCGACGCCAATAAACAGCCCCTGACCACGAACTTCGGCCAACGTCGGGTATTCCCTGGCCAGTTGCAACAGTCCCTGTTTTAGCTCCTTGCCGCGCTGGCTGGCATTGGCCAACAGATTTTCCTGTTTCAATACTTGCAACACGGCCAGGCCCGCCGCACAGGCCACCGGGTTACCACCGAAGGTATTAAAGTAGCCGGTGGTTTGGCAAAAATCGGCCAGCAGATCTGGGCGGGTTACCATGGCAGCCATGGGAAAGCCATTGCCCATGGGTTTACCCATGGTCACCACATCCGGTATCAGACCGTGAAATTGAAACCCCCAGAAATGGCTGCCAAGTCGACCAAACCCGGGCTGCACCTCGTCCGCAAGGTACAAGCCTCCGGCACGTTTGACGGCAGCCACGGCATCGGCCAGAAACCCCTGCGGCGCGGTGTGAATGCCATCGGATGAAAAGACCGAGTCGACCAGCAAACCGGCAACGCCATGACCGCGCTGTTGCAGGGTGTCGATGGCACGTTGCACATCACGGGCAAAGCCCTGTCGAATGGCCAATTCAGCCTGCTGCGGGTCTGTAATGTCTGCTGCGTAATACGACTTGGCCGGGGCCGGTATCGTCACCACATGGTCTGGCAGCTGGCCGCGCTTCAGTGACGAAGGCGATGCGTCGGTTACCAGTGCGGTGTTGCCGTGGTAGGCGGCTTCCGTAACGATGAATCCGCGGGCACCGCTGTGGGCCATGGCCACACGCATTGCCAGGTCGTTGGCTTCGCTGCCTGAACAGGTCAGCATCACGTTGGACAGCTCGGCGGGTAACCGTGCTTTCAGAGCTTCCAGATACTCGTCGACCACATCCACCAGATAGCGGGTGTGGGTATTGAGTTTGCTCAGTTGCTGGCTCACCGCTTCGGTTACTGCCGGGTGGCTGTGGCCAATGCAGGGTACGTTGTTGTAGCAGTCGAGGTATTCGGTGCCGTCAGCAGCTTGCATCCAGGCCCCTTGAGCAGACACCATTTCAATCGGTTGCTGATAGAACAGCACGGCAGCAGCGCCTTGATTGGCAAGCCGACGTTTTGCCGCCGGGGATTGCGCGCTGTGATGATCAAAGGCGTTCATGTCCAGAATGCCTTTATTGGTGGTGCCCTGGTTATGGCTTTGGGGCGCGGCAGTGTTGGAGGTGCCGGAAGTGGAAGAGTTGATCATGCCTCACTGACCTCCGCAGCGTGTGCCTGTAAATACGCTTTTGCCAGCGCCACTGTACCTTGGGTATAGCGCTCGTGACCGGCTTCAGCTGCCGTTTCGGTTTCGGCATGGGATGCTACCCAGGCGGTAAGCAGCATGCGGCGGAACATGATGAAGTCGGGCAGCATGGCTTCGTGTTCTGGCGCCAACTCTCGTACACGGCGGTAGCCACGTAGCCAGGCTTGCTGAAGTTGCGGCACCTGCGGTGAGTCTTCAAAAAACGAGATGGCCGACGCAAAGTCGTACATAAACCAGCTGAAGCCTGCATCGTCAAAATCAATCACCGCCAATTGATCTCCCTGAACCAGCAGGTTAGCCAATCGCAGGTCGGTATGAATCAGGCCAAATCGGTCGGCTCCGTCGCCGTAGTCAGCCAGTCGCTGTTGCAGTACATTCAGCAGCTGTTGCAACACCTGTTTGCCGTCCTGATCCAACCCAGCGGCGGCTTTCCAGTCACCCCACAAAGGCGTGTCGCCAAAGGCCGATGTGAAATCCCAACGTTTGCGTACAAAACCATCTGGCAGCGGCCATTGGCGGCTGTGTTGATGCAGGCGGGCAGAAATGGCCCCTAGGGTTTCAAACCCTGCTGTGAGGTCGTCGTCGGTGCTTGGCTCAGACCCCGGCATGAATTCAAAGGCGACGACATAACGGCTGGCGCCGTGATCGTCAAAGCGAGCGATGAATGGGTCTTCGTGAGCCGGCGCTTTATGTCTCAGCAGTGGAGCAGGGGTGGTGACCAGCTGGCTGGCTTTTAGCGCCTGAATCCATTCCAGTTCCGAGCGAATCTCCGCCTCGCTGTGATAGTCCGGGCGATGCACCCGCACAATAAAGCGATTCGGGCCTTCTGTTTTGGTACAGAACTTAAATGTTGGATCTTCCACAATAAATGTGGCGTTTTCCGACAAGGTCAACAATTTCACCTGAGCCTGAGGGCTGGCTCCCCATTCACTGATCAGTGATTCAACACCGCGCTTCAGTCGTTGCACAAACTGCTCGTCGTAGATAGTGGTCATGCTGTTTGTCTGCCATCTTGATGAGGTTTGGGTCATCCTGTCACGCCTAGGCTCGACTGCCGAGTGTGAAGCCGGTAATTTGCAAGTTCGACAACTTTGGCATCTTGGTATGTCATTTTTGTGGTTCTTGAAAGATTTATTCATTGAAACGACATTGCTGATTCCACATTCTGAAATGAATCCGAACACTGGGTTCGGCATCCAAAGGGATCTCTGCCTACTTGCTGCTGAAGCTGTCGCGAAGGCAATTACCGATGTTGTTTACCGATGTTGTGGCAGAGCAGTTTGCAGTTGTAGCTGTAGCCAGAGAGCCCGTTCAAGCGGAGGACGTATGCTGACGTCAATTCAGAACAAGGTAGTGATCGTTACGGGTGGTTCCAAAGGTATTGGCAAAGGCATTGCCTCGGTGTTTGCTCGCCAGGGCGCCAAGGTAATGATCGCCGCCAGAGGCATGGCCGATGCTGAGGCTGCGGTGGCCGAGATTGTGGCAGCAGGGGGCACCGCTGCGTGTTGCAAGACGGATGTGGCCGATTGGCAGTCGGTGAAGAACATGGTGAAAATTACCGAAGCGGAGTTTGGTCCGGTCGATATCCTTTGTGCCAACGCCGGTATTTTTCCTCAAATCAAACTGATTGATATGGAGCCGGATGACTGGGATTCGGTGATGGCGACCAACCTCAAAAGCACCTTCTTGTGTGTGAAAGCCTGCATACCGTCGTTTGAGCGGGCGGGTAAAGGACGGGTGGTGGTGACTTCGTCGATTACCGGGCCCATCACCGGCTACCCGGGTTGGGCTCACTACGGTGCATCAAAAGCCGGACAGCTGGGCTTCCTGAAAACCGCAGCCATGGAACTGGCGCGCTACAACACCACCATCAATGCGGTGATGCCGGGCAACATCATGACCGAAGGCTTGCAGGACCTTGGGCAGGAGTATCTGGACACCATGGCAGCGTCGATTCCGTTGAAGCGTTTGGGAGCAGTGGAAGACATCGGTAATGCAGCGCTGTTTTTTGCGTCTGACGAAGCCTCGTACATCACCGGCCAGCAAATGGTGGTGGATGGCGGTCAGATTTTGCCGGAAAGTCTGGAGTCGCTCAGCGAGATCTGACTTCCGGTTCCAAAACTAGAGGGAGCCGTTTAGCGACGGCTCCCTCCTTGTTTCATCCAATTCCGACGTTTAATCGTCCGATTGATCAAAATCAGCGGCGCTGTGCCGCTCAGCCATGTGTGGCGCATCGTCGCCCCAGATTTTGTTCACCCGAACGCCACGTTTTACTGCCGGGCGGGCGTCCATGGCCTTGGCCCAGCGCACCACGTGGGTGTAGCTGGAAACATCGAGAAACTCAGCGGCATTGTACAAACGGCCAAGCACCAGGCCGCCGTACCAGGGCCAAATAGCCATGTCGGCGATGCTGTAGTCATCACCGCAGATCCATTGGTTTGTGGCCAAATGCTGGTCCAGCACATCCAGCTGACGTTTCACCTCCATGGTGAAGCGATTGATCGGGTACTCGTATTTTTCTGGCGCGTAGGCATAGAAATGGCCAAAGCCGCCGCCCAGAAATGGCGCACTACCCATTTGCCAGAACAGCCAGTTGAAGCACTCTGTGCGACCTGCCGCGGTGGTGGGCACAAAGCGGTCAAACTTTTCGGCCAGATACATCAGGATAGAACCCGACTCGAACACCCGTTGTGGAGGGTTCGTGCTGTGATCCATCAAGGCCGGAATTTTTGAGTTGGGGTTGGCCGCCACAAAGCCGGAACTGAACTGATCGCCTTCCAGAATATTGGCCAGCCAGGCATCGTATTCGGCGTCGGCCACACCGGCTTCCAGCAATTCTTCCAACAGGATAGTGACCTTTTGGCCGTTTGGCGTTGCCAGTGAGTACAGCTGCAAGGCATGTTCGCCAGTTGGCAGGGCTTGTTCGTGGGTGGCGCCCGCAGTTGGTCGGTTGATGTTGGCAAATTTACCGCCATTGCCCGGGTTCCACTGCCATACCGCAGGCGGCGTATAGGTGTTGTCTGTCATCGTCTTGCTCCCTGAAATTTGCATCATGATAAATCACTGCGCGTTGTTGGCGACGCGACAGTGATTTCCATTAGGACCCTCTGAATAACTCGGTGCCCGCTCTGGATGACAGGGCGAAGCTGAGTCACGAAGCTGGTTTGCAGGCCTGGCGGGTCAAGCCTGCAAACCAGCGACACAGAGTCAGCAATGCCCTGCCATCCCCTTCGGGCGCGGCCTGCAGGCCGCTAGAACGGTGTTGGCGAATTTGGAAAGGGCCAGCCATTCCGCTGCATTCGCCGCCTTGTTCTTACGACCTACAGGACTCGCGCAGAGCTGTGCAGAGTTATCCAGATGGTCCTTGGGGTTATTTGGCTTCGCTGTAGCGCTCCAGCCAGTGAGCGTAAGACGCGGGCAATACCCAGGAAGGCTTGTCGATACCCAGCTCTTTGGCGGCGTAATATGGCCAGTGTGGATTGGCCAGATGCGCTCGGCCAATCATCACCAGATCGAGTTTCTGTTCAGCGACCATGGCCTCGGCCGTGGCTGGCAGATCGAACCCCCACGCTGAAGACACAGGGATCTCCGCTTCGTCACGAACGCGCTTGGCGATGTCGCCCAAAAAGGCCGGGCCCCATGGAATCTGCGCATCCGGCGTGCTGAATCCCATGCTGACACTCAGCATATCCAGACCAATCTGTTTGAACTGACGGGTCAGACCAATGGCTTCGGCAAGGGTTTCTTCGTCACGGCCATCAAACTCCAATACCCCGAAGCGAGCGGTGAAAGGCAGGTTCTGCGGCCATACGTCTCGTACTGCTTGCATGGTTTCCAGCAGGAAACGGCTGCGGTTGTCGATTGAGCCGCCGTATTCGTCGTCGCGCTGATTGGCATGTACCGAGAAAAAGCTCTGCGCCAGATAACCATGGGCAAAATGTAGCTCCAGCCATTCATAGCCGGCTTCTAACGCACGTTTGGCGGCGCTGACAAAGTCATCCCGGACGCGTTGAATATCGGCGTGAGTCATTTCCTGCGGCACTTTGCGCAGATGCTCGCTGAAGGCCACAGCCGACGGTGAGATGGTGTCCCAGCCGCCTTCAGAGGCTTCCATAATATGGTCGTCGCCTTCCCACGGGCGATTGGCGCTGGCTTTGCGGCCGGCGTGGGCAATCTGAATCCCTGGTACTGCTCCGGCTGCCTTGATGGAGCGAACGATCTGCTGGTGGCCTTCAATCTGGCCGTCTTCCCACAAGCCCAGGCACCCCGGCGTAATACGACCGTCAGGAGAAACGCCGGTGGCTTCGACAATCACCAGGCCTGCGCCGCCACGGGCCAGCGCGCCGTAGTGAATCTGATGCCAGTCGTTGGTGTAGCCATCAACGGCCTGATACTGACACATGGGTGGGATCGCAATGCGGTTACGCAAGGTGACGTCTTTCAGGGTAAAGGGTGTAAACAGTTCGCTCATGGCGGTTTCCTTTGGAAATAACGGAAAGTGGATCAATGGAGAGATCCTAGGGCGTTCCTGTGATAAGTTGAACTATCGATGACTTATAACTTTTATAAGAGATTCTAATGATTAATCCGCAATGGCTTCGTTCTTTCGCCACTCTGGCATCGGAAGGCAATTTCACCCGAACGGCCGATCAGCTTGGGCTGACGCAGGCGGCGGTCAGTCAGCACATTCGGCATCTGGAAGATGAGCATGGCATCTTGTTGATTCGTCGTCCGCGCAGCGTCGAACTGACGCCAGCGGGCAAGGTGATGTTGCAGTACTGGCAAGACATGCAGCTGGCGCATGAGCGTATGCAGCATCGTATGGCAGACCACGAAGCACTGGCTGGCGAAGTGCGGCTGATAACACCGGGCAGTGTGGGTTTGCTTTTATACCGTTATCTTATTGGTCTGCAAGCTCAGACGCCGTCGTTGCGAATCCATCATCGCTTTGCGCCGGATGCCGAAGTCGAGCAGTCGGTAGTGGATGGCTGCCATGAGCTGGGTGTGTTGCCGTATCAGCCTGAGGACAGCCGGCTGGAGAGTCGCTTGTTTTGCATGGAGCCGTTGGAGCTGGTGGTGCCAGCAGGGGCGGATGTGACCGGCTGGAAAGACCTGCAGGCGTTGGGCTACATCGGCCACCCTGATGGTAAGGCGATGGCCACGCGGCTGTTGGCGCGTGTGTTCCCCGGCTGTCCATCGCTGGATCAATTGCCGTGTCGTGGCTTTGTCAATCAGATCTCTCTGATTCTGGAGCCCGTAGTGCTCGGTCTGGGCTTCACGGTAATACCTCGGTATGCCCGTCAGGCGTTTGCCAATCAGGAAGGTATTCAGGTGATGCCGGCGCCTGTGGTGGTGCGGGATTCTCTCTATCTGATTCATCGCAATGACTGGCCATTATCGCGTCGGGCGGAGTTTGTGATTGGGTCGTTGCATCAATCCCTTTGTGAAGTGGACGGCTACTTCAAACCGCCGTGTGTCAGCTGTGATTGAAGACCCTCTGAAAAACTCTGCACAGCTCTGCGGGAATCCTGCAGGTTGTCATTGGCTCTCTATAACCCCGCGGCGAATGCAGCGGAATGACGGACCTGTCCGGCCGAGTCTTTCCAAATTCGCCAACACCGTTCTGGCGGCTTGCAGGCCGCGCCCGAAGGGGATGGCAGGGCATTGCTGACTCTGTGTCGCTGATTTTTGACTTGACCCGTCAGGCCTGCAAATCAGCTCCGTGACTCAGCGTCGCCCTGTCATCCAGAGCGGGTACTGAGTCTTTCAGAGGGTCTTTAAGCTTTTTACATTCTTTCAGGAAACTGTCGTTCGTTTTCAGGCTCTTTGAAAGAGTGCCTTCATGTGAATGTTCAAACATTAGCCATCGGTAGGCCAAGCGCCGCGCTGAGTAAAACGCTGCCGCTTTTTTGCTGGTCGGTAGGCCGGTTTTGTGTGAGTGTGTCTTGCCATGGCGGCCTCCCGGCACTGGTAGCAGGGGGCCGAGTACCGAGCCGTGGTATCAGGAATCTGTGCCGGTCAATGTCGACTGGATGCAGTAGCAGGAATTATGCACGCAGCGTTAACGAAGACGCTGTGCCTTTTAGGAGTTTGGCTGTGAATACGGAAAAGCGGGCGGTTATATTTGCCCTGATGGCAGTGCTTTGCTGGTCGACGGTGGCGACCGCGTTCAAACTGGCGTTAGAAGAACTTTCTCCACGCTGGATGCTGACCATTGCGGTGATCAGCTCGTGGTGCGTGCTGTCGGCGGTGTTGATTCACCGTTCTCAGTTTTCAATGGCCCTGGCGTCGTTTCGCAGTCACGGTTTCTCTTACGCCCGTCAGGCCTTGATCAATCCGGTGTTCTATTACCTGATTCTGTTCGAAGCTTATAACCTCTTGCCGGCTCAGCAAGCGCAGGCGATTAATTATACCTGGGCCATCACCATGAGCGTATTGGCGGTGCCTCTTCTTGGTCAGAAACTGTTCCCGAGAGACATTGTGGCGTTGATTCTGGCGTACCTTGGTGTGTTGGTGATTGCCACCAAGGGTAATGTGTTTGGGCTGGAGTTTGAGTCGCTGGCCGGGGTTGGTTTGGCGCTGCTGAGCACTTTGCTGTGGGCCATGTATTGGATTCTGAATACCCGTGCCGCCCAGCGGGGCGAACAGCTGGAGCCAGCCATCAGCCTGTGGGCCAGTTTTACCCTGGCCATCCCTGTGTTGTTGGCCATTGCCATTGCATGGGATGGCGCACCGTTTTCAGTCAATGAAGTGGGCACCCTGAAAGAGGTTGCCGAGGGTGGGGAGGCCATTGAGCCAAACCTGTTCAAAGGCATTGCCGCCTCTGTTTACATTGGTCTGTTTGAAATGGGGATCACCTTCCTGTTGTGGCAAACCGCCATGAACCTGACCAAGCAAACGGCCGCCATAAGTTCATTGATTTTCCTCAGCCCGTTCCTGTCGCTGATCTTTATCAGCCGGATTCTGGGTGAGCCAGTACATATGGCAACGCTGGTTGGGCTGGTGTTGATCATTGCCGGGCTGGTGATTCAGAAGCTGTCCTTTGGCAAGAAGAAAACGCCGGTGGAGCAAGAGGAAGCACTGGCTGCTCACGAGTAACGGGGTCTGGTTCCTCAAGTTCAGAACCGAGAATCAAAAAAAGCCCCCGACTGTTACCAGTAGGGGGCTTTTTCTTGTTCACAGGCCGCTGTTTGCGGCCGCGAACCCTTGATCAGTGTTGCAGAACCTGGCTCAGGAACAACTGCAGACGATCCGTTTGTGGGTTGTCGAAGAACTCATCTGGCGTGTTTTCCTCAACAATTTCACCGCCATCCATGAAGATCACACGGTCTGCCACTTTCTTGGCGAAACCCATTTCGTGGGTAACACAGATCATGGTCATGCCTTCTTCAGCCAGCTCAACCATCACGTCCAGTACTTCCTTAACCATTTCAGGGTCAAGCGCGGACGTTGGTTCGTCGAACAGCATGATTTCCGGGCTCATGCACAGAGAGCGGGCTACAGCCACACGCTGCTGCTGACCACCGGAAAGCTGGCCCGGGTACTTCAGTGCCTGGTTGGCGATTTTTACACGCTCCAGGTACTTCATTGCCGTCGCTTCCGCTTCTTCCTTCGGCTTCTTCTGCACCCAGATTGGGCCGATGGTGAGGTTTTCCAGAATGGTCAGGTGTGGGAACAGGTTAAAGTGCTGGAACACCATACCCACGTCCTTACGGATGGCTTCGATGTTTTTCACGTCATCGATCATTTCAATGCCGTTTACGAACATCTGGCCTTTCTGGAATTCTTCCAGACGGTTGATGCAGCGAATCATGGTGGACTTACCGGAACCGGAAGGGCCACACACCACGATACGCTCACCTTTTTTCACCTTCAGGCTCACGTCTTTCAGTACGTGGAAGTCACCGTACCACTTGTTCATCTTGTCGATGGTGATGATGTCTTCCTGGCTGGCATCTGTCGCAGATGTAATGTGTTCAGTTGTCATAATTCTTGATTCCTGCTTCAGGAGCGGTGGCTGGTGTCGAGTTTACGTTCAATGTGGGCAGCTACAGAGGACATGCTGAAGCAGCATACCCAGTAAACCACGGCCACAAACAGGTAGGCTTCGGTCGAGAAACCACCCAGCCAGTTGGAGTTTGTCAGGGCGTTCTGTGCGGTGCTGAGGACTTCAAAAATACCGATAATCATCAGGAAGGTGGTGTTTTTGAACAGCATCACAGCGGTTGCCAGAATGTTTGGCATGGAGACCTTGATCACCTGTGGCAGGATCACCAGCAGGGTGGTCTGCCAGAAGCTCAGGCCCAGTGCGTCGGCCGCTTCGTACTGGCCTTGTGGGATCGCTGCGAAACCACCGCGATACACCTCAGCCATGTAGCCCGCCATAAACAGGGTCAGAACGATCCAAACCCGCAGCAGCTTGTCGACATTGGTACCTTCCGGGAAGAACAGCGGCAGCATCACCGAGCCCATGAAGAACAGGGCCAGAACGGGTGTACCACGGAAGAACTCAATCAGAATCACACAAATACTGCGCGCCATCGGCATTTGGGAGCGACGACCCAGTGCCCACAGGAAGCCCAGCGGCATACCCAGAATGATACTGGCAGCAGCCAGGAACAGGTTCAGGGCAAAGCCACCCCAGTAATCGGTAGCAACGTAGTCCAGACCCAACAGACGACCATCCAGAATGATGATGGCGATGAAAGGCAGGGCCAGCAGCATGGCAATATCAACCTTGTTGCGCAGGTGCTTTGGCAGCCAGAACGGCGATGCCAGGGTACCAAACAGCAATACCAGGCTGAGGTTTACACGCCACAGCGACTCGGTTGGGTAGCTGCCGTACAGCAGAGGTTGCAACCAAACCTTGATAAACACCCAGCACGCACCGTCACCGGTACAGTCGGCCTGGGTTGAGCCACTCAGGTTGGCGTCGAAGAACAGCCAGTTGAACAGTGGTGGCAGCAAGGTCATCAGCAGGGCAACCACACCGATGGTTACCAGGCTGTTGAGCCAGCCAGAGAACAGGTTTTCGCGCAGCCAGGCGTAGGCACCGGTAGAGGTGACTGGCGCTGGTTGAGCCGGGCTGGGTTCAAAAACCCGAGCTTGAGTGCCCATGGCACCCGTAGTTGTCTTGGTCATGATTACTTCCTCTCTACCAGGGCAACGCGACGGTTAAACCAGTTCATGCAGAACGAAATGGTCATGTTGACGGCGAAGTACACCGCAATGGTCATAAAGACGATTTCAATCGCCTGACCCGTCTGGTTCAGGGAGGTACCTACAAACACGGTAAACAGATCCGGATAACCAATGGCCGTCGCCAGCGTGGAGTTCTTGACCAGTGACTGATATTCACTGTTCAGCAGAGGAACGATCACGCGCATGGCTTGCGGCACGATGATCAACTTCATGATCTTGCTGTCTTTCAGGCCGATGCTGCGAGCCGCTTCGGTTTGGCCTTTGGGCACGGACTGAATACCGGCACGTACGGCTTCTGCAATGAAAGCACCGGTGTAGATGGTGAGCGCAATTGCCAACGCCATCAGTTCCGGAATGATGGTAATACCACCGCGGAAGTTGAAGCCTTTCAGTTCCGGGTATTCCAGGTGGAAAGGAACGCCCATTACCAGAGTGGCCAGAATTGGCAAACCCAGCAGAATGGCCAGCGAGATGCGGAAGGTTGGCAACTGGGTGCCTTCCAGATCCTGCTTCTTCTTGGCGTATCGAACAAAGAACCAGGTGCCAACAACGGCAACGGCCATGGCAACGTAAACCACCATTGCACCGGGCTCTTCCAGTGGTTTTGGCAGATACAGACCGCGGATGTTAAGGAAGAAAGCATCGCCAAGGTTAAGGCTGTTACGAGCATTGGGCAGTGCCGCCAGCACTGCGAAGTACCAGAAAAATACTTGCAGCAGCAACGGGATGTTTCGGAAGGTTTCTACGTACACCACAGACGCCTTGCGAATCAGCCAGTTTGGCGAGAAATAGGCAACGCCCATGATAAAACCAACGATGGTAGCCAGAACGATACCGATGGCACTGACCAGAACCGTGTTCAGCAAGCCAACGTAAAAGGTATCGAGGTAGGTATAGCTGGCATCGTAAGGAATCAGCGACATCAGAATGTCGAAGCCGGCCGTCGTGGTCAAGAAGTCGAAACCGGTCTTGATGCCGCGAGCTTCCATGTTGGCCAGAGTGTTACCAATAATGGTCAGCAGGAAATAGCCAAGCGCCGCTACCAGCAAAATCTGGTAGAAAACCGCTCGGATATGAGGATTGTTATAAAACGCCGGGGCAGATCCTTGCCCTTTAGTTGAGCTGGATGCGTTTGTCATAATGATCTCTTGGTGGAATTACCCGCCGCAGAGCAGCGGCGGGCAGGTGTAGCGGAATAAACCCGAATTAACGGATTGGGTTGGAGTACATCAGGCCGCCCTTATTCCATTGAGCGTTTTGACCACGAGAGATTTGCAGTGGGGAACCCTTACCAACGTTGCGCTCGAAGGATTCGCCGTAGCTACCAACCTGCTTGACGATGTTGTAAGCCCACTTCTGGCCAATGCCCAGTTTCTCGCCGGAATCGCCTTCAACACCCAGCAGACGCTGCTGTTCAGGAGAACCAGTTTTAACCATCTTGTCAGCGTTGGAGCTGTCCAGACCCAGGTATTCAGCTTCAATCATGGCAGTCAGAGACCACTTAACCACGTTGAACCAGGCGTCATCACCCTGACGAACAACAGGACCCAGAGGTTCTTTGGAGATTACTTCTGGCAGAACCACGGCGTTGGATGGGTTTTTCAGACCAATACGGATGGCGTACAGCTGGGATTGGTCGGAAGTCAGTACGTCACAACGACCGCTTTCGAAGCCAGCACGAGTCTGGTCAGAGGTGTCGAAAGTGATGGCGGTGTACTTCATGCCGTTAGCGCGGAAGTAGTCAGCCAGGTTCAGTTCGGTGGTGGTACCGGCGTGGATACAAACGGCAGCGCCGTCCAGTTCCAGTGCAGATTTAACACCCAGGTTCTTGGAAACCATGAAGCCCTGACCGTCGTAGTAGTTAACGCCAGCGAAGTTCAGACCCAGAGAAGCATCACGGGTCAGAGTCCAGGTGGTGTTACGGGACAGCATATCGACTTCACCAGACTGCAGGGCGGTGAAACGCTCTTTCGCAGTCAGTGGCTTGTATTGCACCTTGTTGGCGTCGCCCAGTACAGCAGCGGCTACTGCTTTACATACGTCGACATCCATACCGCTCCAGTTGCCTTTCTCGTCCTTCTGAGAGAAGCCAGCCAGACCAGTACTTACGCCACATGACAGCATGCCGCGTTCTTTAACATCGTCCAGAGTACCTGCCTGTGCAGATGCTGCGATGCCCATGGACAGTACTGCTGCTGCGGTAGTCAGCTTTTTCAACATAGGTGTAGCTCCCTGATTTTTTAGTAGGTTGTTTCATCAGTCTCTTGGTGCCTCTATGTAATACAAAGACAATGCCAACCTTGAAAGTCCTGTTGATAAAACTAAATAAAAAGTACAAATGGATAAAAACCCTTTTTTTAGAGAATTAAATTCTGAAAACCAAAGTTGAAATAGGAAAAGATTGCTAGGGGCGATAAAAGGCCCTAAAAAGGTGCATTTTTTTAGTGCAATGTGCTGCGCAACTGTGCGAAACGGGTGCACACAATTGGGGCGATACGTAACACCCCCTGTAAAACAGGGATTTCCGGAAAGTGTGCAAGTTCACAAATAGTGCAAATGAAAGTATCAATGGCCCGCAATAACGTATCGACGCAAGCGTTGCTGCTGGTTGTGGATATCGGTATGGCTGATGCTCGCCTATAGAAGAGGGTTGTTGGTGCGGCGGCGGCACTTGTTCTTGAGGCGAAGACACTGTCATGAGCCTGATCGACCCAATATCCCATACGGTAAGGCCTTCAGCGGCACTACGGGCCTCTATATAGATTGTTCTATGAGGTATTCGTTGCTCTTTTCTGAACCGGTTCGGAGAGAGGGCTGATGGCTGAGTAGGTGATCAGCGGAGAGATTGGTCAAAAGAATAAACCGCAGAGCGAGCTGAATGGTCTGTGTGGAATATGTGCTGGTGGCTCTTGAATTGTGCGACGCGGAATTACCAAAAGTAGCAGTACAGTCGTGTGATTTAACGCTCTTTTGCAGCGACAGGGGCGCAGGATTTAATTCTGCTGGCGCGTTGCTCGGGACGCTATGGAAGTAGCTTATGGGTGCGTGTTTTGGCCGCGTAGTTTAAAGAAGCTAGTTTAAAGAAGGTGGTTTAAAAAGAGTGGGTAGAAAGATTGGTCTGAAGCACCGAGGCAAGGCCGTTTGAGCTGACCTTTGCCTCGGTTGGTCTTTATCAGAATCAGAAAGACATCGACAGTTGCGTTGCGCAAACGTCATCGACCTTCAATCTGGGCACAATGGTCAGCTCACCGCGGAGAGACTCGAACATGGTGTAGCGGCAGGATTCCGCCAGTACCCGTCCTCGTTCAACCTTCTTGCTGCTGTTTTCAATGAAACGGACCGTTGCCATTTTTGGAGCTGCGCTGGATTCGCCAGATGCATAACGCAGGGCGGCTTCAATAGATACCGCCAGCAGTTCGCGGGTTGCCAAATGGAACTCAGCAAAGTCGTCCTGCTCCCAGGAGCCAATATCCGTTACCGGGTAGCGTTTGACGCGTACCTTCATGGTGCGTGCCTGCTCAGTGTTTGCATCGAACACAATGATATTGTCGATGAACAAGGCGTCGGCAGTGCGAGACATGGTGTAGTAGGGCATTGCATCGACCGCAATCACATTGCTGCCGGTGGACGGTTCGGAATCGTTGCCAGCAACCAGGTGAGGAACCACTTGTTGAAGGTGCTCGCCGACATACTGCGACATGGTCGCGGTGTCGATTTGAGCAATGGCGGCCTGATAGGGCAGCAACACCTCATTGGCAGCGCGTTGTTCAGCACTGTCTTCCATCGCACTGATGCCCGACTGAGCAGCGCTGTGAACCGCCAGGGACAGCAGCGCTGTGTAAGCATCCGTGGCTGGATAGGCCATGTTGCCTACCTGACCTTCTGCCGAATCCGGCAACTGGCCGCGAAACGGGATGTTGCTGATATTCGGATTCAGCGAAACAGCAAAGACCCGGTTGTCGTCCTGGAATGAAATGCTGGTCATTGGGTCGTGTTTGACGGCTTGTGTTCCGCAACCCGTCATAACAGCAATGGCAGCGCCCAGCAGTAGCTGACGAAGTGCCATCAGTCTGCACTCACTTGAACAACAGCCTGTGATACTGGCTCACGGATGGTATCCATGGCTTCTTCAACGGCCTGGTAGTAGGCATTGGTTACACCCGGGAAACCCTGGTCGGCTTCGTCCCATTCGCCTTCAACATTTTTGGCGATACGGATTGGTGCATACCAAACCAGCTTCTGGTCGGCAGCGTTGACGATGTATGCCGCACCGGAAATGGTTGGGATTGGGTCGCTGGTTGGTACATAGGATGCGTACGTACGAACCACGCCGACAAGACTCAGATCAACAACCAATACCTGATCAGCACCGTACTGGCTGGCTACACCAGAGAAGTCACGACGGGCGGTGTTGGCTACGTCCGATTTGTATTTTTTCAGCTTGGAAGGTACCACGCCTTCTGTCAGAACAACGTCTTTACCCAGTGCAGTCAGCTCGTCTTTCAGGGTGTGAGGAAGATTGGTGAAATCGTCGACGGGCAATGCCTGGGTATGATCGGTCAGGCTTGAGTTCATCATGGCAGCAGCACCGGCACACAACAGGCAGTTGGCACCCGGGAAATAGGTATCGGCTTTTTCTGGTGTGTTAACAACAATGGCAACCTTGCCGGATGCGTAAAACTGGGACGGATCGTCCAGTGCAATTGGAGCTTGTGGCGGTGTGGAGGAGCAGCCTGCCAATAAGGTAAGTGCCAGAGCGGAAATTAAGGTAATAAAACGCATCGGTTCAATTCCATTGAGTTATTGGGATGCGTAATTTAATGAAAACTGTTCTCAAAACCAAGAGGAAGTTCCTTGAATTTCTTTAAGAAAGCTTACGCTGGTCGCCAATTGATACATTTATTGACATGGCTCAGAGGGACTATTTATGAGTCGTTACCCTGGAGGTAATTGTCTTTTAGAGGATTGGCAGGGATGGCAGGGCATTTCTACCCAGGCATTGCTGCCAAGGGAAGGAGGTATTAAACGATTCGCTCGGTGAGGGGGTGGGAGTTCAGGAGCGCTGCCTCCTTTAAGCGCTGCCTCCTTTAACAGAGGCAGTGCTGCCAGCAATAGGCGCGTATAAATGAACAGAAGGTTAGTTGCCGGTTACCCGAACCCGTTTCGGAGCGCTGGCTTCAACGGGTTCCTTACGAGCTTCGGCAGCATCCTTGATGCGTTTGTCGATCACGTTTTTCACGGCAATCAACAGGCCCATCGCCACAAAAGCACCGGGAGGCAGGATGGCAAACAGGAAGTCCGGGTAGTTGCTGAACAACTCGATCTTCCAGTTGGCGGCCATTGGGCCAAACAGCAGTTGCATGTCGGAGAACAGCACGCCCTGGCCCAGAATTTCACGCATGGCGCCCAACAACACCAGTACCACGGTGAAGCCCATGGCCATCATAAAGCCGTCAACCACCGAAGGCAGAATCGGGTTTTTACAGGCGAAGGCGTCGGCGCGGCCGAGAATGGCGCAGTTGGTTACGATCAGCGGAATAAAAATACCCAATACTTCATAGAGTTCGTAGGTGAAGGCTTGCATCACCAGTTCAGCCACGGTTACGAACGAAGCAATGATCATAACGAAGGCCGGCAGGCGCACGGCATCTGGCACATGATTACGAATCAGCGACACCGAGAAATTGGAGCCGATCAATACCATCATGGTCGCCATGCCCAAACCAAGGGCGTTCACGACAGAGCCGGTTACGGCCAGCAGCGGGCACAAGCCCAACAGCTGAACCAGCGCCGGGTTGTTGTTCCACAAGCCGTCGAGGGAAATATCCTGAAGGGATTTGGCCATATCAGTGTTGCTCCTCGGACGAATCGGTGGCTGGCAGGCTCAACAGCTGAGCCTTGTGCAGTTCAAAAAACTGCAACGCATGTTTGACCGCGCCAACAACGGCGCGTGGGGTGATGGTGGCGCCGGTGAACTGGTCGAAGGCACCGCCGTCTTTTTTAACGGCCCATTCGTCTTCACCAAGGCCAAACAGCGATTTGCCGTTGAACTCCAGCACCCAGTCGGACTTCTTCAGATCAACCTTGTCGCCTAGTCCCGGGGTTTCGCGGTGGGCAACCACTCGCACACCGGCGACGGTACCGTCGGCGTTAATCCCAACCAGCATGTCGATTACGGTGGTGTAGCCGTCCGGAGCAACGACCGGGAAAATCAGTGTGCTGATTTCACCATCGCGGCGAGCAATGTGAATGGCGGCGTCGTCTTTCAACGGCCCCAGCAACTGCTGGTTAAAGCGTTCATCGACGGCGGTAACATCGGTCAGCAAGTTGTTGTCGTAGCTGCCAATGGGCACGATTTCATTCAAGGCGCGGGCTTCTGCGGCGCGAATGTTCTGCTGAATACGCTCTTTGGTGCCTACCTGGGCGACGGCAATGGCACCGGCGGTGACAACGGCAAACAAACCGAGGCCAACGGCGTTTTTACGAATGGAGGCGAACAGCTCTTTCATTATTTGGCCTCCGGTTTTTTCAGGCCACGGGCCGCTTTCTTGTGGCCGTAGGTACGTGGCTGGGTGTAGGCATCAATAAACGGGGCGGCGAAGTTCATCAGCAAGACGGCAAAGGCCACGGCATCCGGATAGGCACCCCAGGTACGGATCAGGTACAGGAAAATACCAATGCCAGCACCGTATATCAGTCGGCCCAGTTTGGTGGTTGAGGCGGACACCGGGTCGGTTGCAATAAAGAAGGCACCCAGCATGGTCGCGCCGCTCAACAAATGCAGCGATACCGGAGTGTAAAGGTCTTCATCCCAGCCCAGTACCAGCGAGCAAACCGCCAGTGCTCCCAGCATGGATGCCGGAATGTGCCAGGTGATGATGCGCTTCCATATCAGGAACAAACCACCGGCCAGAAACGCCAGGTTGACCCATTCCCAGCCGCCATTCAGCCAGCCGTTGAAGACGGGTTCGGCCAATACTTCGGCGGCGGTCTTGCTGGCAATCTGGTGTTTGTAGGCATCCAGAGGGGTAGCACCTGTGAACGCATCCGCTGCACCACCGGCAAAAATGGTGCTAAGGGCATCACCAAAGCTGGCCAGACTCAGCGCTGCGCCATCCAGGCCCATTTGGCTGGAGGCTGCCCAGTTGGTGGTCATCTGTACCGGGAAAGATACCAGCACCAGGGCGTAGCCAACCATGGCAGGGTTGAATGGGTTGTTGCCAATACCGCCGTACAGTTGCTTGGCAAAAATGATGGCAAACATGGTGGCCACGACGGTGATCCACCAGGGCGCGAGGGGCGGCAGTGCCAGACCCAGTAATACGCCTGTCAGCAGCGCGGTGTTGTCTTTAACAAAAAACGATACTGGGCGATTGCGCAATTTCAGAATGGCGGCTTCGGTCGCCACGGCAACCAGAGCAGCCAGCACGGTATTGATCAGAGTGCCGAAACCGAACAGCCAGGTCATAACGGCAAGCCCTGGCAGGGTTGCCAGGGTCACGGTCATCATCACCTTACTGGTACTGTTGCGCCCGTGAGCGTGAGGGGACGATAGAGTCAGCAAGGCCATCAGTGGGTTCCGCTTTCGGTGGTTTCTGGGTTCTGGTTCAAGCTGGCGGCCAAATCGGGAGCGACGGCAGCCAGCTGTTGTTGCATGGTGGTCAGCTTATCGCGCTGTTTCACCACGCCCTTGTTGATGGCTTCAATGGTGTCGAGGCCTTGTTCTTTGGCCATCTCCAGACGTTCTTCCATCTTCGCCAGCTTGTCCTGCTGGGCCAGCAGTTTCTTGTGCAGGGCGTCGATTTCTTCAGCGCTCAGTTGTGGGACCTCTGCTTCTTCCGGCTCGGCAGCTGGGGCAGTATCGGCTTCAGCAATGGGAGCAGGCGTCGCTTCAGATTCTGGCAACTGCTGTTGCAGTTCTGCCACTTTCACACGAGCCTTTTCAACGCCTTTGGCGATGGCATCAACGGTGTCCAGACCTTGCTCTTTGGCAGTGGCCAGACGTTCTTCCATTTTGGCCAGCTTATCTTGCTGAGCCAGCAGTTTCTTTTGCAGGGCGTCGATTTCTTCGGCGCTTAGTTGTGGGACTTCTGCTACTTCTGGTGCTACTTCTGGCTCAGCTGTCGGAGCTGGGGCTGCCGGAGTCTCTTCAGACGCTGGCAACTGCTGTTGCAGTTCTGCCACTTTCGCGCGTGCTTTTTCGACGCCTTTTGCGATGGCATCAACGGTGTCCAGACCTTGCTCTTTGGCAGTGGCCAGACGTTCTTCCATCTTCGCCAGCTTGTCTTGCTGGGCCAGCAGTTTCTTTTGCAGCGCTTCGATTTCCTCGGCGCTCAGTTGTGGGGTTTCTGCTACTTCTGGCTCAGCAGCCGGAGCTGGAGTGGCAGAAGTCGCAGGCAACTGCTGTTGCAGTTCTTCCACCTTGCTGCGCTGCTTTTCAACGCCCTTGGCGATGGCATCAACGGTATCCAGCCCTTGCTCTTTGGCAGTGGCCAGACGCTCTTCCATTTTGGCCAGCTTGTCTTGCTGAGCCAGCAGTTTCTTCTGCAGGGCGTCGATTTCTTCAGCACTCAGTTGCGGTTGAGCATCGGCGCTGCTGTTGCCGGATGGCTGTGCTGATGTCTGGCCAACAGATGCCTCGTAGGCGGCTTTGGCTTCGTCAACACGCACTTGCTGTTTGTCGATGCCGGTTTGCAGGGCGTCGATGGTATCCAAGCCTTGTGCCTTGGCTTCTTCCAAACGCTTCAGGGCCGTGTCCAGGCGTGCCTGGGCGGTTTCCCACTTGCGTTTCAGTCGCTCTGGGGTGTTTGGATCGCCCTTGTCCGGGCCATCGGCCGCCGGGGCGCTGGCCTGTTCTTTCAGGGCTTTCTTTTCGGCTGCAATGTCTTTTGCCAGTGCCTTCATCTTGGTCTGGGATTTCTCCAGTGCCGCGGTGAAGGTATCGACCTTGGTTTGCATGCTTTCGTCGCCAGCTTCTACCGCTTGCTTGGCTTCGGAAAGCTTTTCCTTGGTCTTGGCAATGGCAGTTTGCGTTGCCGTCAGTTGCTTCTGCAGTTTCTCCAGTTCTGGACTGGTGGCAGGTGCTGCGGATGTAGCTGCAGCCGGTTTGGCCGCGGTCGGAGCAGCATTGCCAGCGGCAGCAGCGGCTTTTTTCTCGGCTGCGGCTTTGGCGGCAGCTTCGGCACGGGCTTTACGCTTGGCTTCTTTTTCAGCAATTTCGCGTTCCTGTCGAGCCAGTCGACGCTCGTAGCGTTCCTTGGCCTTCTCGGATTTCGCCTGGGCGGCGCGTTCTTCACGAATGGCACCCTTGGCGTGGCGATAGTACTGCACCAGTGGAATCTGGCTTGGGCATACGTAGGAGCAGGCACCACACTCAATGCAGTCAAACAGGTTGTGCTGTTCGGCCTTGTCGAATTCTTCAGCGCGGCTGAACCAGTACAGTTGCTGTGGCAGCAACTGAGCCGGGCAGGCCTCGGTGCACATACCGCAACGGATACAGGCCATGGCGGCGTCGTTCAGCGGCATTTCTTTTTCAGTGGGCGCCAGCAAACAGTTGGTGGTTTTCACCACCGGCAGTTCGGTGTGGGGCAGGGCAAAGCCCATCATCGGGCCACCCATCACAACCCGTTCGCGCTTCTGTGAGCGGTAGCCGGACAGCTCCAGCAAATGCGATACCGGGGTGCCAAGCAGCACTTCCCAGTTACCCTTGTCGGCCACGGTGTCACCGGTCACTGTGGTGATGCGGCTGATCAACGGCTCGCCGTGGTACACCGCGCGGTAAATAGCCGATGCGGTACCAACGTTCTGACAGACGATGCCGAGCTGAGCCGGAATACCACCGGACTGGACTTCCTTGCCGGTCAGAATCTGGATCAGCTGTTTCTCACCGCCAGAGGGGTACTTGGTCGGAATGGTCACCACATCGATGTGATGTTCTTCGTGCAGGCTTTCCGCAGCGCGGTTCAGTGCGGCAATGGCTTCCGGCTTGTTGTCTTCCACGCCAATCATGCAGCGTTTGGCATTCAGCAGGTACATCAGCACCTGGGCACCACGAAGGACTTCTTCGGCGCGCTCACGCATCAGCATGTCGTCGGCGGTAATGTATGGCTCGCACTCGGCACCATTAAGAATCAGGGTGTCGATTGGCGTATCGCCATTGTCATCGCGCTTGACGGTCAGTTTGACGGACGTCGGGAAGCCTGCGCCGCCCATGCCGGCGATGCCACAACCGCGAATACGATCAACCACCTTAGCGGGATCAATATCGGTGAGGTCGTCCACGCCAAGCTCGGTTAGCAGGCTTTGGTGTTCAATCCACTGTTCCTTGCCATCGGGCTCAATTACCACACACAGGTCTTGCAAGCCTGAAGCGTGGGGAACCGGACGCAGCTCAATGGCCTTGATTACGCCGGAAGTCGGGGCGTGCAAGCCAACACTGACGAAGCCTTTTGGCTCAGCAATCAGCTGGCCTTTCAGAACGCTGTCGCCAACATTCACGATCGGATCGGACGGGGCACCAATGTGCTGGCCCAGTGGCAGCACCAGTTGGTCTGGCAGAGGCGCCGGTTGAATCGGTCGCTGGGTACTTTGGTGCTTGTTTTCAGCCGGGTGAATACCCCCATCAAAGCTGTGCAGCTGAATCAGATGGGTCATGCGGCCTGGTCCTTGTTCGAATCGTCAGTATCGTTGGTGGTTTCGTCGTTGCTAACGGCAGCAACGCCTGGCTTGCGGTCGGTAGCAATCAGCTCGACGCCGGACGTTGGGGCTTCCCAGTACCAGGTGTTGGTGTTGTGTTCGATGGCCACCATGTCAATGCAGTCTACCGGGCATGGCTCGACACACAGGTCGCAACCGGTGCATTCGTCCGCAACCACGGTGTGCATCTGCTTGGCGGCGCCAATAATGGCATCAACCGGGCACGCCTGGATGCACTTGGTGCAACCAATGCATTCGTCTTCGCGAATAACCGCCACTCTCGGGCCTGCCGCTTCGGCACCGTGCTCGGCGTCCAGCGGTTCAGGTTCAACACCCAGCAAGTCGGCCAGTGCCTGAATAGTGCCTTCACCGCCCGGCGGGCATTTGTTGATTTTTTCGCCGCTGGCAATGGCTTCGGCGTAGGGTTTACAGCCAGGGTAGCTGCACTGGCCGCATTGGGTTTGTGGCAGCAGGTCGTTGATCTGGTCAACGATGGGGTTGCCTTCAACCTTGAATTTTACCGCAGCGAAACCCAGTACCGCGCCGAAAATCAGCGCCAGAACGGCGAGCACTGCAATAGCAATAATAATGGTGGTCATGTGTGTGCCTCGTCTTCCGGTATCAGATGCTCACCAGGCCGGTGAAGCCCATGAATGCCAGTGACATCAGGCCCGCCGTTACCATGGCAATGGCGGAACCCTTGAATGGCGTCGGTACGTCGGCGACGGCAATGCGCTCACGCATAGCGGCGAACAGCACCATTACCAGAGAAAAACCAACGGCTGCGCCAAAGCCATAAAGAATTGAGTCCACCAAGCTGTTGTCGCGTTTGATGTTCAGCAGGGCAACGCCCAGCACCGCACAGTTGGTGGTAATCAATGGCAGGAATATACCCAAAACCCGGTACAGAAGTGGGCTGGTTTTCCGAATAGCCAATTCGGTAAAGCCAACAACCACCGCAATCACCATGATGAAGCTGATGGTTTTCAGGTACACAAGGTCCAGCGGTAGCAGCAGGTAGTTGTAAACGATGTAGCTACACAGGGACGCCAGTGTCAGTACGAAGGTGGTTGCTGCGCCCATGCCGATGGCGGTTTCCAGCTTGTTGGAAACGCCCATGAATGGGCACAGGCCGAGGAACTGAACCAGTACAAAGTTGTTCACCAATATTGTGCTAACCAGAATCAGCAGATACTCGGTCATTCGGTGCTCCGGGTGAGTGGCTGCTGGTTAAAAAACAGCCAGCCAGGAAATCAGGGTGGCGCATTATCCCAAAAACCTGTTATTGCCATCAATAAACAGAGAGCAATGTTTTTATTGGTTTTGGTAATAACGCTATGCGGAAAAACTGGAGCAGAGGGTGTTGGGGCAGGATTTTGAGCAAATGACGTTCATTCGTCTACGCGCAAGCAGATCGCTGCGTTTCTGTAGACGAATAATGGAACAGACTGAAAACAAACGCAACTGATAGCTGTTTGCATTTGAAGGCATTACCTCAGAGAGGTCCTAATCCTCGACCTCAAGCTGCTGCTCGAATGCCTTGAGGTACACATCCGTGCCAGACAGCCCGACTAAATCCATCAGTCTCAGGCTCCTGTTGTTACTTTGGATGCCGAGTTGATAAAGCCTGTCCAGCATCGACGACAATTTGATCTTGTCTTCAGGCGTTACTGTATTCTGATGGTATTTGGATGAGTAAGCGGCGATTGCCATGTTAACGAACTCGGCCTTGGATGCGGCCGGTATGTCCGCCCATGAGTCTGTTTTCGTCATGCTATGCAGTACATCGGAGTAGTTATTGAAAGCCGCTGCTTTTGCCATTTTGGTAACAGAGAGAGCGCTGTCTTCAAATACCTGGTTATCCTTCAGTACCTTGATTTTGGCCATAACGTCCTGTTCGGTCAGGCTGTCATTCTTGTGGTTCAACACAATGTCTCTTTGCAGTTCAGTAAAGTCGATATCAGGATTTCTATTGAGTACTTCAACCAGTTGTTCAAGGGACTCGGGCGAACTACGACCGGTGACTTTGAGTAGAGCCAGGGTTTTCAGCGGCGGGATCATCTCGTCTATGCCGAAGCTGTTGTTAACCAAATCTTCTATGTACTGCTGCTGGTCTTGGGCTCGGCGTTTTAATTCAGCCAGTTCATCGGTCATGTCGTTGGGGTCGTCTTTCCAGCTGTAACCTGACTGTTTGGATGCGGTGCTTCGTGAGTGTTCGCCATCCGGAGACGTTTGAGCTCTGTCTTCTTGTCTCGCGCCGGTTACGTTGGTCGCTGAAGAGGCTGGCTGCTCTTGCAGATTTTTACTGAGGCCCGTTGCGGCCTCTGAGTCTGAAAACAGCAGGTTGGTGACAAAAGCAATCAATGCTGCCGCCACGATGACGCTGCATCCTGCAGTTATTCTGTTCACGTAAACGTCCTTGATAAGTTGCCCCTCGGTTCGCAGGGCTGCCAGTGCGTATGCACTCTTGGGTTCTATTCTGAGCCCAGTGTGAAACCTGTCAATTTCACCCTTTCAAAAATTTACAAAATGATAATCAGTATCAAGGAACTCGCTTGTCGGATGAGTCGTAAGAGCAGGGCTCTGGGATACGGATGTCATGCGTGTCTTTTTATTCTGGCGTTTCGTTAGCTCGTGAGGGCTCTGTAAGCCCGCCAATTCAAAGCTTTCGGTGCCAATGGCCAGACATTTTCTTATTGGCAAACTTCGACGGGCGTATCCGGGTGAAAGTCCGTTTTCTGCGGTTGAAGTTCCCACCGAAAGCCCGTTATTGGCGTTGGAGGCGCCATCGTAATTAAATGTTGCTAGTGATAACGATTATCAAAAATATTCGTATGTGATAGCCTCCGCGCCGGGATTCAGAGCGATTTCTCGCGGAGAAACAAATGCAATTTAAGCAATCAACCTTGCGCGGAGCCTTGTGCTCTGCCGCCGTGTTGCTGTCTGCCTGTGGTGGCAGCAGTAGTAGCGGCAACTCGGGTCCCGTGTTTGGTCAAACCAGTTATGACTTTTCGGTTACCGAAGACACCGCCTACAACGGCAGTGTGACGGCCACCGACAGTGATGGCGATACCCTGGCCTACACGGTCCAAACCTCACCCACGATGGGAACGCTTTCGGTTAACGCCGATGGCACCTTTGTGTATACCCCTGCGGACAACCTGTTCGGTGACGACACTGCCACGGTCAATGTTACCGATGGCGAGGTGACGGTATCGGCGGTGCTGAACTTCAGCATTGCAGCGGTTAATGATGCCCCGGTGATTGATAGTGTATCTATCATTGCCGATGTCGACGGTGAAACCCTTAATGGTCAAATCGACGCCTCGGATGTTGATGGCGACAGCCTGAGTTACTCGGTCGCACAGGCCCCTGAGGCGGGCACCTTGACGATCAACGACGACGGATCGTTTGACTACGTGCTGGAGTCGGTGACGTCGACGGCGAATGAATTCACTGTGCAAATCGACGACGGTAACGACGGCGTATTGCAGCAAGTGATTGCTTTGCAATCGTCTTACGCGACCAACGAACAGCGTCGTGCCTATTACTACGCCTCTGATGTATCGCATTTGCGCACCGCGGAAAATCGCATTTTGCTGAATGGCGACGATGACGCTGAAACCATCACCGACACCACGGTTGCTGCGGATGTTTACGTCAACATTGCCGAAGGCTATGCCCTTAATGGCTATGTCGACGAAGCGCTGGCGCTGGTGGAAGAGAACATTGCGTCTCTCAAAACCCAGGGCGACGCTTACCGTGCGATTGGTCAGGCCCTGAACTCGATTGAGGAGTTCGAGCAGGCCAATGATGCGCGTGAAATGGCAACCGCCGCGTATAACCAGTACATCAGTGGCAACGGCGTTGCCAATATGTCGAGTTCTGTTGCGTCTTCCTTGATGGGCGTTATCCGCGATTACAACGAAGCGGGCGCGGATACCGAGGCTCAGGCGCTGCTGGACGTTATTCTTGGCTACTATGATCAGCTGGGTGGTGCTGACGAAGAATCGTCTAGAACTCGGCGCTATCTGGTTATTGCCATGGAAAGCTACGTTGCGACCTTGCTGGAAAATTATCTGGCTGACACAACCGATGCCAACCACGATCTGTTGGTGGAGTACATTGGTGTGTTGGGCGATATGGCATCTGATGCTGGCTACCGCTCAACCTCCCGTTATGACCGCTATGAAATCTACAAAGCGACGTATTCCGGCTATGTAGCGACGTACTACTACTTGTCATCCCTGCCAGCGAATACCGCTGCGGATCTAGAGAAAGCGAGTGAGTGGTTGGCCAAAACCACGGCTTACTACAGCGCGGTTAATTACGACGACACATACACCTTTGAAGCCGATGCCAATGCCGAATCAACCCTGGCTGGCTCTCCAACCGGCTTGCACCAAATGGCGGGTTTGTTTGCAGCTCTGTACCCAGAGCTTGTGGCGTTTGAGGACGACGGTACTCAAACCGGCAACGTACCACTGAACATCCTGCTGGATTCAGGTAAATCACACTCGAGCTTGTTCAACGCCTATCGTTATATCTTCAGCTATGGCATTGCCGCTCGTATTGCCAGTGGTGAAGAACAAGCAGCGGTTATGGCTGCCCCGGAAGCCTACTACTCCGAGGTATTTACCAGCTCAACTCGTCTGGACAAACTGCGTCAGGCTGCTGTGGAATTCGGTACGGCGACCAATAAGTTCAACATTGGTGCGGCAGCCATTCTGAATTATCAGGGCGACCACGAAGCATCTCTTGCTTTGCTGGAATACGCGCTGACCCTGGTGCAATCCGATGACTACACCAGCCTGAATAGCACCAGTGTTACTGACCTTATTGGCAGCACAGGTTGTGGTCGTGTGGCATGGCTGATCAATCAACAGCAGGCCGATAGCGCTGCTTATCAGGATGACCTTGCCCAGTGCCAGACGCTGGCGGCCAACACGTTGCTGCCGTCCAGTGGCGATACCTACAGCTACAGCAAGGCGCTGGAATCAATTGAATACCTGATGCTGTTGTGGAACGACGCCGGCAATTCGGACCAGGTAGCTGCCAACGCTGAGATTGCCAACAACATCATTGCCGAGCTGCAAACCAGCGAATCTGATGAATACGACTACGATGCTACTGAAACCTACGCCCAGTCGCTGTTGCAAATTGCCAACGCCCACCTGGCGGTCGGTAATCTGAGCGAAGCCAGAACCGCCTATGGTCTGGCAATGGATAGCGTCGATGCCCTGGTTGGCGAAGAGTCACTGGATGAAGAAGGTCAACTGGATCAGCTGAACGACATCATCAACGCCATCGTAGATGGTGAAGTAACATCGCTGGACGCTTCTTCCAGCTGGATGGCACTCCGCGACTACCGCCTTGGCGTTCAGTATCTGGCCGGTGTTGCCGATTCTGCCGAGTATCAAACCACCATTCAGAATACCGACGACCGTTTGCAACAGCTTTATGGCAGCCTGATTACCCAGGCCTCTGGTTTTGCCGACGGCGCCAAGCTGGAAGCGTTCGAGAATCTGGTCGACTCTCTTGCCAACGCGGGCCTTTATGACACCGCTGCCTCACTGGCAGTGGATGCCATTCATTCCACCACCGAAACCGAAGCCCTGTTGCAAATCATTGCCAAGGCCGAAGCAATTCGCGACCAGTTCCCGGCGCAAACCATTGCGGCTGTGGACACCGATCTGGATGGCTACCCGAACTTCTTCCTTCCAAACGTAGAGATTGTGGATGACAGCGCTGAAGGTCTGGTGCTGGACGCCGACGATGACGGCGACGGCATCAACAACCCTCAAGACGTTTACCCACTGATTCCCGGTTCCTGATCGGGCTTAACCGGCCCGCATGAACAAGCGGGCCATCAATCAAGGTTCTGAATCCCACCATGAAGTACATGAACATTTTACGATTGATTGGACTGGCCACGCTGCTTACCGCAGCCTGGTCAGCCCAGGCCGAAAACAACCCAAGCGGTGATTCGGCCACTTCTCCTCTTGAAGCGGCCCGCTTCTCTGAATTCCCGACCGACGTGCGCCAGCAACTGCTGGCCATGTTGGATCAATATCAGCTTGATCCCCAACGCTTGTCTGACTGTGTTGACCAAAGCCGTGAAGCGGCTGTTCCTGAATCAGGCACGGTTGCAGCTCCAGACACAGGCTCAGACCCGGAAATAAACGAGGCTGGTGCCCGGTTTGAATTGAACTGGGACCAACTGACCGCCTGTCTCGAACAACCAATCCAGACCCTTGATGAAATTGTGGTCACCGGCAAATACATCGGGCTGGACGTCGAAGTGCCGGAAATTGCCGGTCGATATGTAATGAACCGCGCCATGATCGACGCCAGCCCCAAAGGCAATGGCGAAATCAGCGAACTGCTGGCGGTATTGCCCGGTGTGCAGCTGGGTGACGAAACCCTAAGTGCCGACGAAGCCGGTGAAATCAAGGCCAAGCGAGTATCCATTTCCGGCGGTCAGGCCTGGCAAACCGGATTCTTTCTGGACGGTGTGAACATCAACAGCCGCCAAGACCCGGCGTCCTACAACCGCGATGTTGCCAATATCAACGACGTTGCTGGCAGTGCCCAGTCGGTCAACATTAACGAACAGTTGGTCGAAACCATCGAGGTGTTTGATAACAACATCCCGGCCCAGTACGGCGACTTCAGCGGTGGCGTGGTGGAAGTCAGCACTCGCGAGCCGGACGACGAATTCCGTTACGGCATTGGCGTACGTGCCAACAACAGTAGCTGGGGTGAATATCACGTCTTTCTGAACGATGAAGACGTCGAATTGCCCAGTGAGCCAGAGTACGAAAAACGCTCCTACAGCCTGAATATGGAAGGCCGTATCGGCGACCACCACAAGCTGATGCTGGTGGCGAACCACAGCACCAGCGACATCACCAAGGTGTCATTTGATCAGGCGCAACAGACCAGCCGCGAAAACAGCAATCTGATGCTCAAGCTGGTGCAGCAGGATTTGTGGGTCGACCAGCTGGAATGGACGGTGAATGTATCGCCCTATGAGAGCAAGGACCTGCTGGTCAACGTCAAGGACAGCGATATCTCCATCAAAGGCGGCGGTTACAGCACCAGCCTGAAGCTGCAGCAGGAATTCGACGACTTTACCCTGAAAAGCAAACTGGCCTACAACCTCAGTGAGAACTCCCGCCGGGCACCGCAGCATTATTTGCCGTGGATCAAATCGTTGGGTAAGGAATGGGGGATAGACGGTACCGGCTTGTCCCGCGAGGGTGGTTATGGCGATATCGACAAAACCCAGCAGACGCTAGGGTTTGACCTCGACCTGACCAACATGTCCTGGCATTGGGGCAACAGTCAGCACTGGTTGCAGGCCGGTGTGCAGCTGAACCATGAGCAACTGGAACGCCAGCGCTACAACGACAGTTACGTTTACAGCAACGCCCAAAACGGCATTCAGGACCTGAACTGCAGTGGCTTTACCCTCGACTGTATTGAGCTGCAACGTTCGATGACTGAGGAAGAGCTGGCGGCGCAGCTGGGTGTCGATGAGCTCGACTTCAACAACGCCGAGCACATTGCCGCTTATGAGGCCACCATCATCAGCTCGCCGCAATACTTCAAGGTACGTCGTGTTTACCACGCTGAACACATCAATGTGGCGGTCAACAAGGCGGCGGCTTTCATCACGGATACGGTCGACTGGCACAACTGGACCCTGAACCTGGGGCTACGCTACGAAACCGACGACTTTTTTGGCAACCACAACATTGCACCGCGCATCGGTGCTGGCTATCGCCTGTTCGGTGACGAAGACCGCCTGATCACCCTCGGTTTTAACCGCTACTACGACTCCAATCTGCTGACCTACAAGGTTCGCGAGAAACAAACTCCGTACAGCATTGAAAGCCGTGCCTTGAACAGTGACAACTACGTTCAGGGATGGCAAACCGCGACCGGTAGCGGCGGTGATCGTTATGTTTATCAAGACGTTAAAACGCCCTACAACGATGAAGTCGTGGTGGGCTGGAAACACGCCACCTGGGCGGGTAACTACTCGATCAAATACGTGCAGCGTTGGCAGCGTGACCAGCTGGTGCGCTCCGATGAGGACTACTACAACCCGACCGATGGTTACACCTATCGTTATCAGGTGAACGAAGGCGAAGGCCTCAATCGTCGTGTCAGTGTGTCGTGGGCTCTGTCGTTGGATGAGCACAGCCTGTGGGCCAACAGCAGCTATCAGATTTCCCAGAGCTACAACGGTGGCTACGACAGCGCAGCGGAAGACACCGATGAAGCCGATCTGGTCGCGCTGTATACCGAAGATGAAAACGGCGAGGGGGTTTATACCGAAACCAGCCGTGATTCGCTGGAGCGCTTTATCAGTGAATTTGGTCAGCCTCTAACGGTGAACTTTGGCTGGAGCAGCCACTGGTCCGACCGCTGGATGACCAGCCTGTTTGGCTCTTTCCGGGGCGGTTACAAAAGCTGGCGTGATACCGGCAGCGAGTACGAAAGCACTCAAATCATAGCCAATAGCGATGGCTCAGGGGCGGGCACCAGCCTGGCGATACCTGTGTATGAAGAATACCGGGTACCCAAACGCTGGCTGTTTAACGCCGCCATGTCGGTGAAGGTATTCAACGGGGAGCACCATCAGCTGACCCTGCGTACCGACATCAACAACCTGTTCAACAGCCGTACCTTCACCGTCGCAGACGGTGACTCCGGTATCGAGCTGGGTCGTCAATTCTGGTTTGGAGTGAACTATGACTTCCGTTAATCGCTGGCAGACCCCGCTGAAAGGTGCTGTGAAGAAAACGGCGTTTGTTGCTATGGCCGTTGTGTCTACTGTGATGACAACGAGCCTGTCAGGCTGTGCCGTGTGGCAGGCCGAGCAGGATTCAAACGCGGCATCGCAAGACGCCAAACACCAGCGCTTTGACCCCGATCCTCGCATTGTCAGTGAAACCCTGGACAACGGTTTGTCGGTCTATCTGGTCGACACCAGCCAGAATTTGCAGCAAGCCACAGCGCGTCAGCAGAGCAAAGAAGAAAGCCATCAGGAACAAACACCGGCACAGACACCGGCACAGACAAACAGACCAGCCACCAGCGAACTGATTGTGCGCTTGGTAGTGCATACCGGCTCGGTGGATGAAGCCGACGATCAGCTGGGTGTTGCACACATGCTGGAGCACATGGTGTTCCATGAAACCGAAGATTTCCCCGAAGGGCTGCATGCCAGATTCAAGCAGCTGGGCTGGATGACCGGCCGGGAAATCAATGCGGTTACTCGTGAAGAACTGACCCAGTTTTACGTGCGTTTGGCCGGTTCCGATGCCCAGATTCGTACCCAGTTAACCCATGCGCTGGCGGTGCTTTCCAACATCGCCACCAAGGCTGCTATTCAGCCGGCTGCCTGGCAGCAGGAACGGCAAGTGGTGCTGAACGAATGGCGTCGTTCCGATCCCAAGCGCGATCGGGTGAACCGCGCACGTAAGTACATTGTGCGTGACGGTAGCCAGACTGCTCAGCGTCCAACCATCGGTACCTATGAGAGCATCAATGCGCAAACCGCCGATCAATTGCGAGCGTTTTATCGGCATTGGTACCAGCCAAATAACATGTCGCTGGTGATTACCTCGGCCTTGCCGATTGCTGAACAGCAGGCGCTGGTGGCGGCATCATTCGGGCGTCTGGAGGCGGATCATCAGGTGGAACCCTTCTGGCAGCGCAGCTGGCGTCAGATACCAGTGCAGCCTCGACTGACGCTGGGCACCATTGAACGTCAATCCGCCCTGCGTGTGGTCGATGGCGTGCGTTTGCCGCTGGGCAAATCGAGTGAGCGGGGCGATGTGAAGCAACGCATGATCGAGTATGTGCTGCGCAAGGCATTGCGAGCGCAACTGTACCGACAGAACGATGCGCTGGACGACGCTTTCATCAGCATGACGCGCTCGGAGCTGGATGGTAATACCCAGGTGGTTGGTTTTGTGGTGCGCTCCATCAATGATGCCCTGCCAGCCAATGAGCAAAACGTTGCCCGCTTATTGCAGCGGTTGCGAACTGAAGTTGCCCGCTTGCAGCAGTTTGGTATTCAGCCGGAGTACATCAACAAGGAGATTTCAGAAACTCTGGCCCTTGCCACCAAACTGAAAAACCATCCATCGGAGCCCGATGCCGCCCAGTGGCAGGATCGGATAGTGAACGCGCTGATTGACCATGATGAACGCACAGAGCCGGTGCAGTATTTTGCCGAGCTGGAAGCCGTACTGTCTGCCATGACCGCGGATGACGTCAACCAATGGCTGTCGCAACACTGGTTAAGCAGCGCTGACCGTTTCTTTTACGTCGAGGGTATTGATGCCGAGAAGCTGGATGATTCGCAGCTGATCGCGTTGGATAAACAGATTGCGATCACGGACCAACAGCCAGCTCAGGCTCCGCTTAAGCCAGAACATCAGCTGGAAGCACCGGTAGAGCTGGATTTGTCCGATCTGGTCGTCGAGGCATCCAAACAGCAGCAGTCCGGCAGCTCAGCGAATATCTCAGGCAGCGCAGCTAGTGCGACAAATACCAGGACTCTCGGCACGGCCATTCAGCAGTGGGCGCTGGGCAATGGGGATTCTGCGGTGGTTGTGACTGTGCCTGTGGGTAAAGGGCCTGTGGGTCAAGGGTTTGCTGATCGAGAGGCGGGCAGCGGTTCCCCCGAGCTGTCCCAGTTGCAAGTACGCGGCGCTTCCGCGGCGGGTTATGGCTCAGTGATTGAAAACGGTAACCAGCCAGAGGACGTTCAGCGCGCCGCCGATCAGGTGCAACTGCGGCAGTTGGCGATGCAGCTGGGTGAACAAAGCGGTCTGCCGGGCTGGAGCGAGTGGCAGTTTACGGATTGGAAAAAACGCCACGGCGTACACTGGAGTATCGACCAGTCGGCCCGACAGTTGTCGTTGGATCTGAACCTGTCGGATGAACAGGCCTTTGGTAACGACACCCAGGGGCTGCTGAACGGCATGTGCCTGATCCAGCAATGGCGCAAGCAGGGCGCGCTGAATGACGAAGCGATGGCGTTTATCAGCGATCAATACAGCCAAAAGACCGCCAATATTGAGAAGCAAGCCCGCCAGCAGGGTGCAGATGACGCGAAGCGGACCAACAAACAACGCATCACCGATGCTCAGCTTGGAAAACGACCGTTCCGGGTTGATATCGATTGGTCGAAGATCAAGCGAGAGCAGCTGGATGCCTTGTATCGCCAACAAATGCAGCAACCGGTGCAGTGGTTGATTCGGGTGCCTCAGTCTCGCGTGTCAGAACTGCAACAGGCCATAGCAAGCTGTATGGACGGTGTTGAGGCACTGCCTTCCAGCGCGAATGCTCTTAACAGCGACAATACGGCAGCGAATGCCAACCGGGCTACTCTGCGGCAGTCTCCGCAAGTACGCCAGGTGGATGGCAAGCAGCAGTTGCAGCTGACTGGCAAGGCTGAACACCGCGCCGAGTATCAGGGATTGGGCGAAGCCGAGTACCAGTGGTCGGTTACCAATGAGTTGATACTGCCAGTGGTGCAGGAACTGGCGGTCAAGGCATTGAAGCAACGACTGCGACAGGAACTGCAGGGCATTTACAGCGCCCGCTTTGCGCTGGAACCAGACAGCGACAGTCAGGCATTGAAAGTGACGCTGTCGTTTGAAACCGCACCGCAGAGACTGGATGAAATCGCGTTGGAAAGCCAAAAGGTGCTGGAAAGTTTGTCGGATCGGTTTACCGATGCCGACATACAGCGGGTGCTGGACTTTCATCGTCAGCGCATGCTGCTGCCGCAGGCCCAACCGATTCTGTCCGTGCAGTGGCTTGACCAGTACCGTCGCTATGAAGGTCCCCTGGCGTTGTGGTCGGCCTTGCATCAGTCTGCAAGCGAGGCTCAAGGTGCGGCCTTGATCTCGCGATGGCAGCAGGCGTTGCAGCACGTATCGGTGGCGGATGTTCGGACGGCGATAAGCCAGTGGGTACCACCGCAGAAGTGGTTGCAGGTTTATACCCGCGCGGCGAAATAACCAATCAGGCTCGCTAACCCTGATCAAGGCCAAGCCCTCTGGATCGATGATTCAGAGGGCTTTTTTGTACCTGTGAGTGGATGACTAGGGACCCTAGAGAAAATTTAAACAGCCAGTCAGTTTGCCAGACAATCCGTCATTGAACAGCTGTTAAGTGTCGACAATGGCAATGCAAATAATGAGAACTGGGTCCGGAAACGCCAATTCATCGGCTTCGGCGTTGACGTTTTTTTATGGGTGGTGAAAATTCGAGCCATTCGGAGTGAGGGGCTTCCTCATCCCAAAGAACCAAGAAAGAACCCAGCTCGAAAAACACAAAAAAAGAGATGTCACAGGAGGTGATGTATGTCGCAACCGTTATCCGCTGACGCGGCCGCATCCATGTCGGCGTTGGCGTTAAAGTTTGAACTTGAAACCGGCAACCGTATTCGTTGGCGTAATGCTCCGGAAGGTATGGCGGCCATTTTGAATATGTCGCTTCATTCCGGCCGCGAAGAGCTGGTCGCCTTGGCCAATCAGGTCGTCGCCAAACTCTGTGATGTCTGGTTGAGCGAGCTTGCCAGCCGTGGTCTGAATGTCGCGGGTGCAAGTAACTATCGTGGCGCGACGCCGCTGGTGGCAGACAACACCCAGCCTAAAAAAGCGAAGCAAACCACGTATCGTGGGGTCACCAGTCAGACGACTTCCGAGGCCCCTGTCGCTGCTAAACGCCAGCGCATGTACCGTGGACAGGTTATTGAGGATTGATCGTTTCTTTCTAATTTTCTAATTTTCTAACTTTCTATTTATACCTGAAGCAAAACCTGAACGTCCGTTTTGACCTTTACCCTGAGAGCTTTACCTCAAACCAGCGGTGGTATTGATTGGCAACGATGCCAGCCAGTCCACCACATCCAATGCGATCGATGGCAGATCTTCCTCCGGCTGTTCGATATCTTCCTGGCCGTACCAGCGTTGCTGCAGCCAGGCACAAAACTGATCCAGTGCAGCGGTACTGGTGTCGCCCTTTGGCGTCGTTGCATCTGTTGATGCTGTACCTGTTGGTGCTGCTCCTGTTAATGCTGCCGCATAGGACGTCATCCGGGCTTGCCAATGTTCAATCGGTTCGCCGGTGTTGCGCTGCAGCCCCTGCAGTGTTGCCATCCGGTCAATCCAGCGATGGCAATAATCCAGATCCTCTTGCCAGTTGTGGTATTTCCGTTTTTGCAGGCGATATTGAATCCAGCGTTGCAGTGATGTTGCCAGCCAGCGTTCGCGGTAATACCAGCCTGCGGTCGCGGCGATAGCAAACACGAACAACAAGGGCCAGGCGTTGGTGAGTAGCCATAAGAACCTGCCAACCACAAATCCCACCGGTGCCAATAGCAGCCAATACAGCGCAGACCAAATCCAGCGGCCAAGTTGACCCAGCAGGTTGACCAAGGTGTCTGTGATGGAGTGAGTTTGAGCGGACTCCAGCTCGCTCTGCTGGCTGCGGTGCTGAATGTAACGATTCAGCTGGTCGGCGGTGCTGTTAAACCAGCCTTCGTCTGCTGTGGTTGGGCGCGGGTAGGCTGGCGTCGGTTCGAAGCTGAGCCACTTGCCTTCAATCCAGGCCTCTGCCCAGGCATGGCCGTCAATGGCGCGCAGTTCGAAGTAGCCTGTCACCGGGTTGCGCTGGCTGGCGCTGAAACCGGTTGCCAGCCGCGCAGGGATACCAAGGCTTCGCAGCATCACCACCATGCTGGATGCAAAGTGCTCGCAGTGGCCGCTTTTACGATCAAACAGGAAGGGCGCCAGCGGCGTATTGCCCTGATTATCGATCACCGATTGCAGGCTGAATTGATAGTTTTCCCGTAAATAACTTTCCAGTTGCTCTGCCCGTTGCAGTGGTGTTCGGCCAGCTTGGGTGATGTTGCTGGCGAGTTTGCTGATGCGCGGGTCCATTTTGGCTGGCAGTTGCAGATCATTGGCATCCGGTGCGGGCAGTCGACTGATGCTGCGGCCATGGATATGTTGCGGCTCACTGACGACGGTATAGCGGGTGTCGGCTGGCAGCGGCTCTGCGGTCACCGGGTGATGCCAGCGATCACTGGCAATGCTGCTGGCTGCAATGGCAACGCGAACCGGGGTATCGACGGCGGGTAGCCAGGCGCCAACAGGGTGCTTGACGGTAAATTCCTGATACAGCAAGCCCTGATCGGATTGTTGTCCGTGTTCAACGGGCAGCTCGAACTGGCCATCGCCATTGGGTAGCCACTTCTGCAAATGGTCTTGCTCGGTGCGCCATTGGCGTCCATCAAAATGGTTAAAGTTACGGACTTTTACGTAGTGATTGCGTGGCTGGGGGTGGTCTGCATGGCTGGCGTAGCTGGTTTTCATCAGCAGCACTACCGCATCCAGATCGAGCCCGGAGGTGGTTGCCGGATCACGGCTGTCGACGGCGTCTTCAATGGAAAACTGCTGGCGAAAGCCCGGGTAATCATAGGCTTGCTGGTTGGCAGGAATCTGGTCGCTTTCCCACAAGGCTTTGGGGGCCAACGAGCTTTGTTCGTCTTGTGACTGTTCAGTTTTGCCCGTGTCTGAATCTGAATCTGCCGGTTGCTGCTGCGAGCGCTCGGCTTCAGCATCCCACAGCGGATTGCTGATGCTGCTTGTTTGGCTCAGTGGCATCACGGTGCCGCCAATATTGGCTTGCGGAGGCATCGGCAGCAGTAAATACGCCAACAGCGCGAGTCCAACCACCGCTGCGGTTGGCAGCCAGGGGGCCATGCCGCCAACATGCCCAGGTGTCTTTGCTGAATCTGGGTGTTTTGTTTCAGCAGATTGTTCGGTGTTCAGTTCCCGCCAAAGCGCTGGCAGCAGTAAACACACACACGCGCTGTAGGCCAACATCAGCATCAAATAACTGGCTGACGTCGATTCAGCAGCGCCAATCATCAAGGCGGCAAAGCCGGATGCCAGTCCAACGTAGTGGCGCTTGGAAGCCGCTTGAGCAGTCTCGCTGGTCAGGTTCAGCGCCAGCTGGCTGGCCACCAGTAAGGCCATCAGGGCCAGCATCAAATCGGTGGTGAACAGCAGCATCAGAAAGCACAGCAACCCCAGGGCTGCGATGGCATTGCCGAACACAAGGCGCTGTTTGGTATCGGGACGATTGGTTTGCGCCATGCGTAGGCAGGCATAGCTGCCAGCGGCGGCCAACATGGCCAGTAGCAAGGCAGCCCCCGTGCTGCTAAACAGAGTGGCAGCGGCTCCCAGTAGGCCAAGGCCAAATTGGGCGCTGTGCCAGAGAGCGAACGGGTTGAGGGAGCGGGGTAGTGGTTTAAACATGGCGGTTCTTTTTGTATTCACCCGAATCACATTTCGCGCAGCCAGCGTTGCAGTCGACTGGACGCGTGCAGTTTCAAAATCCGTCGGTTCGGGTTGGTACCCGGTTCCGACTGCCAACCTTCGGGCCACTGCTGCATGGGCTGATCAAAACTCGCATCACAAAGCTGAATGTCCAACACACTGGCGCCGCTCGCCAATGGCAAGCGCGACACATCCACTTTTGTCAGTTGGCTCTGGTTGCGGATCAGAATCAAAGTGCTGGCATTGGCCCCCGTCAGTGCACTGCCGATGACTGATTCATAAGTCTGAACATTGAGGGAGTGTGTTTGCCACGGATTTGCCCGGGTCAGCGCCATCAGGTAATCCCCTTCTTGGCTGCGGCTGTTGCCGCCAACCGCAACGTCAAACGGATGTTGGCCACCGCACACCAGCCGTATGGAAACGCCGTTTTGTTGCGCCCAGTGCATCATCGACGCGGCAAGGGTGATGCTGTGTTCAAAACTGCACCTTGGGTATGGGCCAAGATTGCTGGCAGGGTCGGCGTCGAGTACCAGCAGGAAGTCCTGATGGCTGATGCTGTCGAACTCTCGCACCATCATTTGCTGGTGGCGGGCTGACGCAGCCCAGTGAACGTGACGCAATGAATCGCCATGCCGATAGTCACGGATGCCTGCGTATTCATTGTGTGCCAGAGCAGCACTGCTGTGGGTCGGGGTGGGTGCCATCGGTTGCGGCTGAGCAGCAGTGGTCGCTGGTATGGCGGTAATGGGCACGATCTCGGGCTCAATCAGTAACTGGCAGTGTGCCAGTGGCACTGTGCGGTAGTGGGTTTTCAGTCCGAATGGCCAGCTGCATCCAACTCGTACATGCGTTAGTTCGAATAGGCCGCGTTGGCCGGTTGCGACCTGGATGACAGGACGGTCCTCGGTTGTCCAGCAGACCAGAGTGCGGCGTGCGATTGCGGATTCTGTAGTTTCCGAATTGACGTTTTCAGTGTCAGTGCTTTCTGAATAGCTATTCGATACGAAGGGTAACGACTGTTCGATAACGCACATGGCCAATGGGGCATGGGAACGCAGTCGGTATTCAATACTGACCTTGCCATTGGCGTGGGCCTGTCCGGATTGCCGAGCTGACACCTGCACAGAGCGTAACGGCAGCAGCGGCAGTAACCAGCTGGCCAGCCATAAGGCCAATACCAGTGCCACCATGCCGTACAGCAGATTAATGCCACGATTCCAGGCCACCAGAAAACACACGACGGCGATCACCAACAACAGCCGATGGCCACCCAGTTGGGCTCGAGTGGCTGCCAGGGCCGGATGCGTGGACGCAGCCGCCATCAGACTGTCTCGGTTGGGCCGTTGGTATTGGCTGTTTGCCCGGATGTTTGTCCCGAAGCTTGTCCAGACGAGTGCTCAGAAGTCTGTTTAGTGTCGTCGTTCGGCTGCTTGGGCGTAGCCGCTGTTTGGTCTGGCAGTGGCAGGTCGGCAAACAGCTTGCTCCAGAACTCAGCCCGGGCTTCCGCTTTTTGCAGCGCCGGGTCGCGGAAAATAATCCGATGGCTCAATACCGGCTCGGCAAGCGTCTGTACGGTGGCTGGCGTTACCTGTTTTTTACCGGTCAGCAACGTCAGGGCGCGGGCGGCGCGCATCAGCGCCAGTGCGCCGCGTGGGCTGGCTCCCAGTGTGACTTGCGGATGCTCGCGGGTGGCGCGCACCAGTTGATTGATGTATTCGAGCAGGCCTTCGCCAAGCGGAATCTTGTCGCAGTGGGCTTGCAGCGCTTGCAGGGCTTTTTCGCTCATCACCGGTTGCAGGGCGTCCAGCGGGTGACCATTAAGCTGGGATTTCAGAATCTCCAGTTCCTGGGCTTCACTCGGGTAGCCCAATGACAGCCGCATAAAGAAACGGTCGAGCTGGGCTTCCGGCAGCGGGTAAGTGCCGCTGAATTCAACCGGGTTTTGGGTGGCGATCACCATAAACACCTTGGGCAAGGCATGGATATCGCGGTCGAGGCTGACCGTGCCTTCGGCCATGGCTTCCAGTAATGCCGACTGGGTACGGGGCGTGGCGCGGTTGATTTCGTCGGCCAACAAAAGATTGGTGAACACCGGGCCCTTGATCAACTCAAAGCGATGTTCGCTCTGGTTGTAAACGCTGACGCCGGTAATGTCCGACGGCATCAGGTCGGGGGTGCATTGCAGGCGTTTCATGTCCACCTGTACCGATTTTGCCAGCGCCCGCGCCAGTGTGGTTTTGCCCAAACCGGGAACGTCTTCCAGCAGCAGGTGGCCACGGCACAGCAGGGTGGTGAGTGTCAGCAGCAGCGATTGAGGCTGGCACATGACGACGGACGACAGGTTCTTGTGCAGTTGTTGCAGCGCGGCGACCGGGTTGCTCACAGGGAATTCCTTGAATGGCTGGGCAAATAGGTCGGTCAATATAAAGAGCCTGTGTGACAAGCGCAAAAATTGGCGCACATAACAGCCACTGCATTTGTTCTCAGAGTCGACAGTGGGGTCTTGTAACCAGCGGTTTTACTGGCACACTGAGGCATTCAGAGGGTTCCTTGCCTCATACTGGACGGATATGAAATCAGCCCAAATTATTTATAAGGCCATGGCGTGTATCGGCGTTTCGCTGCTGTTGCAGGGGTGCTCGGATGATTCCTTGAGCCGCGCCATCAACAGCCCGCATCCGGCGGGTGAAGACAGCCAGCAAGTCGTTTATTACTCCAGCTTTTCCCAACGCCCAAAGCATCTGGACCCGGCGCGTTCCTACAGTGCTGATGAAGGCCGCTTTATCGACCAGATATACGAGCCGCCGCTGCAATACCACTATCTGAAACGGCCCTATGAGCTGATTCCGTCAACCCTGACCGAAATGCCCGTTATTACCTACACCGATGCCGACGGTAACCCGGTCGCGGAAAACGATCCTGCACTGGCCTTCAGCACCTATACGTTGACCATCAAACCGGGCATTCGCTATCAGCCGCACCCGGCCTTTGCGCAAAATGACCAGCAACAGCCGCGCTATCGATTTGCCGATGCCACCGCATCGGCGGGCTACCGATCGCTGGCGGATTTCACCGAAACCGGCAGCCGTGAGTTGGTGGCTGAGGACTATGTTTATCAGCTCAAGCGGATTGCCGATCCGGCCAACCTGTCGCCCATTCGAGGTGTGCTGGCGGAGTACATTGTTGGCATGGACGAATTCGCCGAAACCGTCAGCGAGGCCCGCAAGCAACAGCAGGAAAGTGATCCCCGTTATCAGCAAACGGGCTGGCTCGATTTGCAGCCGTTTGATTTTGCCGGTGTGCAGGTGCTGGGCAAATACCAATACAGCATTCGCCTGAAGGGCAAATATCCGCAGTTCAAATACTGGCTGGGTATGCGCTTTCTGGCTCCGGTTCCCAGACTGGTGGACGAGTTTTACCACCAGCCCGGAATGGCCGACCGTAACATCGTGCTGGACTGGCACCCAGTCGGCACTGGCCCCTTCATGATGACGCAGAACGATCCCAACGAAGCCATCATTCTGCAACGCAACCCTAACTACCACGACGACCGCTATCCGTCAGAAGGCGAACCAGGCGACGCCGAACACGGTTTGCTGGCCGATGCGGGCAAGCGGTTACCCCTGATCGACAAGGCAGTGTATCGACTTGAAAAAGAAAGCATCCCACTGTGGACCAAGTTCTTGCAGGGCTATTATGACCGTTCGGGCATTGGCAGCGACAGTTTTGATCAGGCGGTGTCGGTCAGCAGCACGGGTGTTGATCTGAGTCCGGAGCTGAAAGAGATGGGCATCAGCCTGAGTGTCGAAGTGGTGCCAGCCACCTATTACTTTGGCTTCAATATGCTCGACCCGGTGGTGGGCGGGCAGTCGTTGCCGGAGGCCGGACAACCAGCCGATCCAGAAGCCCAGGAACAAGCCCGGGAACGGGCCCGCAAACTGCGTCAGGCCATCGCCATTGCCTACAGCGAGGAAGACCGTATTTCCATTTTTCTGAATGGCCGGGGTGAGACCGCCCAAAGCCCGATTCCGCCAGGCATCTTTGGTTATCAGCAAGGGCCAGAGGGCATAAACCCTTATGTGTTTGACTGGGACCCGACCATTCGCAAGGAAGGCTCGGACAGCGTCGGCGCACCGGTTCGCAAGCCCATTGACGTGGCTCGCAAGCTGCTGGCGGAAGCCGGTTACCCGGATGGCCGTGATGCCAAAACCGGTGAACCCCTGGTGTTGAATCTGGATACCCCAACCGGTGGCGGCGCTGCCAGTGCCCAGCAGGTTTGGTTGATCAAGCAATTCAAGAAGCTGGGTATTCAGCTGAATATTCGCGGCTCTGACTACAACCGCTTCAAGGACAAGATGCGTTCGGGTAACGCCCAGCTGTTCCAGTGGGGTTGGTCGGCGGACTACCCGGATGCCGAAAACTTCCTGTTCCTGCTGTACAGCAAGAATGGTCAGGTGATCACCGGTGGCTCCGGGGTTAACGCCAGCAATTTCAGCAATGCGGAATACGATCGCTTGTTTGAACAAATGAAGCTGATGCCGGATTCGCCAGAGCGACTGGCGCTGATTCGACAGATGCTGGAAATCTATCACCACGAGGTACCGTGGGCGTCGGGGCTGCACTTGCACTCTTACGTGCTGGATAACCCCTGGGTGCGTAACACCAAGCCTCATGGCATCAGCACCGCAACCCTGAAGTACATGGGCATCGACAGCCGCATGCGTGAGTCGCTCCGAAAAGAGCGCAATCAACCGGTGTGGTCGCCGCTGTGGAATGTCGGGCTGGTGGTGCTGGTGTTGATGATTCCGGGTTATCAGGCCTATCGCCGCCGCCAGAACCAGCGCGTGCTGGTATCCCCCACAGCCAAAGGAGGGCACAACTGATGCTGGCATACATAGTTCGGCGTTTGCTGTACGCCATTCCGATTCTGATTGGGGTTAACCTGCTGACGTTTGCGCTGTTTTTTATGGTCAACTCGCCCGACCAGATGGCTCAGGCCCAGCTGGGCGACAAACACATGGACCCGCAGGCCATTGAGGCCTGGAAAGCCCAACGCGGCTACGACAAGCCTTTGTTTATCAATGATGCCGAAGACAGTGACGGCTTGCTGACCGACACCATTTTCTTCGATAAATCCGTACGCCTGTTTGTGCTCGATTTTGGCAAATCGGACGAAGGCCGCTCGATCGCCGAAGACATCCAGCAACGCATGTGGCCAAGTCTGGCGGTGGCACTGCCAACCTTTGTGATTGGTCTGGCGGTGAACATTGTCTTTGCGCTGTTTGTGGTGATGTTCCGCGCCAGCCTGTTTGATACCGCCGCCATGGTTGCCTGCGTGGTGCTGATGTCGATATCCGGGGTGTTTTACGTGTTTGCCGGTCAGTTCTTTTTTGCCCGGATGTGGAATCTGGTGCCCATCTCCGGCTATCTGGGCGGGATGGATGCCATTCGCTTCCTGATCCTGCCAGTGATCATCGGCGTGATTGGTGGTATCGGCAGCGGCACCCGTTTGTATCGCACCTTGTTTTTGGAAGAAGCCAACAAGGATTACGTGCGTACTGCCCGCGCCAAAGGTGTGCCTGAATTGACGGTACTATTCCGTCATATTTTGCCCAATGGCCTGATTCCAATTCTGACCAGTGTTGTTGTGGTTATCCCGTCGCTGTTTATGGGCAGCCTGTTGGTGGAATCGTTTTTTGGTATTCCGGGGCTGGGCAGTTACACCCTCGATGCCATTCAGGCCCAGGACTTTGCCGTGGTGCGCAGCATGGTGTTTTTGGGTTCTATTTTGTACATCGTTGGACTGATCCTTACGGACATTTCCTACACCCTGGTTGATCCGCGAGTGAGGTTGTCCTGATGGAAATGCTGATGACGGTAAAACCGGTGTTGCTGTGGAGCGACTGGCTGATTTTCCTGCTGGTGCTGACGCTGATTCTGTTCTTTATCAACCTCGGTAAAAACCCGGTGGCACGCAAACGCTGGCGCTCGGTGTTTGCTTCCCGGGTGGGGATGGCGTCGTTTCTGGTGATTGTGTTCTACGTGCTGATCGCCTTGCTGGATTCGATGCACTTTCGGTATCCACTCGACAAACTCGAAGGCTCGGATGAGCAGCACTACAGTCAGGAGGTCAACAGCCTGCTGGATGTGGTGCTGGAGGACTTGCGTGGCCATGACGAAAAAACCTATTCGTCGCCGTTCGCCATTCACTCCTTCTCGAAGGAAAACCGTACCCTCGAAAACGGTCAGGTGGTGCGTGACTACCCCAGACTGGAGTATGCCGGTAGCCACTTGCGCAAACACGAAACCGTTGGCTCCGATGTGTTTGAACGGTCAATGAATGCGCTGGTTGTGGGGCTCGGCATTGCGCTGGTACTGGCGTTGCTGATTCAGTTGCTGCGGCGGCTGACAGGCAAACAGGCATCGGCATGGCTCCCCTGGAAAACCGTGTACCTGACGCTCGGCGGCTTGATTCTGGTGACTGTCTGGATTTTGCAGGTAGGCGGCTACTACCACATTCTGGGCACCAACAAGGTTGGTCAGGATGTGCTGTTTCAGGCGATCAAGGCAGTGCGCACCGGGGTGTTGATTGGCACGCTGGCGACGCTGATCACCTTGCCGATTGCGGTAATCCTGGGCATTGCCGCTGGCTATTTCAAAGGCCTGATCGACGACGTGGTGCAGTACATCTACACCACGCTCAGCTCAATTCCGGGCATCCTGCTGATTGCCGCGTCGGTGTTGCTGATTGATGTCTACATCGAAACCCACGCCGAGCAATTCCGACTGTCGGCCGAACGTGCTGATTTCCAGTTTTTGGCGCTGTGCTTCATTCTTGGTATGACCAGCTGGACCGGCCTTTGCCGCTTGCTGCGAGCAGAAACCCTGAAGGTGAGTCAGCTCGACTATGTGCAAGCCGCACGGGCTTTTGGGGTCAGCCACAGTCGTATTATTGGCAAGCACATCCTGCCTAATGTCACCCACATTGTGCTGATTGCGCTGGTACTGGATTTCAGTGGTTTTGTATTGGCCGAAGCGGTGTTGTCTTACATTGGCGTCGGGGTTGATCCGTCGATGGCCAGCTGGGGCAATATGATCAACGAAGCCCGCGCCGAGCTGTCTCGTGAACCGGTGGTCTGGTGGTCGGTCAGTGCCGCGTTTGTGATGATGTTTGTATTGGTGCTGGCAGCCAACCTGTTTGCTGACCGCGTTCGTGATGCCTTCGACCCAAGGACGGTGAACTGATGTCGCTGCTTGAAGTTTCCAATCTCACCATTGAATTGCCTGCCAGTCGTGGCCCGTTTGCCAGCCCGGCACACACTTTGGTGAATGGCATTTCCTTCGCCATTGAGCCGGGTGAAATTCTGGCTCTTGTTGGTGAAAGTGGTTCGGGCAAATCGCTGACGGCGTTGTCTATCTTACGCCTGTTACCCGATGCCCTGACGATTATCGCAGGCAGTGTGCAGTTGCAGGGTGAAGAGCTGTTTGCCCTGACCGAAAAGCAGATGAACCGGGTGCGTGGTTTCCGTGCCGCGATGATCTTTCAGGAACCGCAGGTGGCACTGAACCCGGTGCAAACCCTCGAGCAGCAGATAGGTGAAGTGCTGACCCTGCACAAGGGACAAACTGGCCAGGCTCGACGAGATGCCGTGGTTGGGTTGTTGCAGGAAGTTGGCATTCCCGATCCGCAGCAGCGCCTGAGCTGGTACCCGCATCAGCTCTCTGGTGGTCAGAAGCAGCGCGTAATGATCGCCATGGCACTGGCCTGTGAGCCCGACTTGCTGATTGCCGATGAGCCAACCACGGCTCTGGATGTGACCATTCAGAAGCAAATTCTGGAGCTGCTGAATCAGCTGCGCAAACAGCGTCAGCTGGGGGTGCTGCTGATTACCCACGACATGGGGGTGGTGTCGGAAATGGCGGACCACGTGGCGGTGATGCGCCATGGCGACATTCTCGAATACCGCTCAGCAGTGGAGTTCTTTGCCAATCCCCAGCATGAATACAGCCGTCAGCTGATTCATTCATTACCGGAACGCCGTTTCCGACCTTCCCAGCAGCAGCCGCAAGCGCTGCTGACCGTAGACAACCTGAAAGTGTGGTTTCCACAGCGCCAGGGCATTTTGCAGCGTGTCGTGGGCCATACCAAAGCGGTGGATGGGGTGTCGTTGCAAATTCACAAAGGCGAAACCCTGGCTCTGGTGGGCGAATCCGGCTCCGGCAAGTCGACAGTCGGGCGAGCCATTCTGGCACTGGAACAGGCTACCGAAGGCGATATCCGTTTTGACGGACAGTCGTTGCAGGGACTGTCTGACAAGCAGTTTTTGCCGTATCGAAAACGCATTCAGGTGATCTTTCAGGACCCGTTCTCGTCGATGAATCCGCGCATGACCATTCGTCAGATTCTGGCCGAAGGCATGACCAGTCTGGGGTTGGCAGGTAAGGGAGAAGAGCACGAAGCCAAATTGGAACAACTGCTGGAAAGGGTAGGGCTGGAAGCCCAGCATCTGGATCGTTACCCGCACGAATTTTCTGGTGGTCAGCGCCAGCGCATCGCCATTGCTCGTGCCATTGCGGTTGAGCCCGAATTGATCATTTGTGACGAGCCAACCAGCGCCTTGGATGTGTCGATTCGTGGTCAGGTGATGGAGCTTCTTCTGGAGCTGCAGCGTGATATGGGGCTGAGCTATTTGTTCATCACTCACGACCTGTCGATCATTCCGCATCTGGCCCATCGGGTCGCGGTGATGAAAAACGGCGTATTGGTGGAGCAAGGGTTGTGTGCCGACGTGATGGACGCCCCGCAGCACGAATACACCAAGGCATTGCTGGCAGCAGCGCCGGTGCTTTAAGGACCCTCTGAAAAACTCTGCACAGCTCTGCGCGTGTCCTGCAGGTTGTCATTGGCTCTCTACAACCTCGCGGCGAATGCAGCGGAATGGCTGGCCCTTTCCAAATCGGGCCGCGCAGGTTCGCCAACACCGGTCTGGCGGGCTGCAGGTCGCGCCCTACGGGGATGGCAGGGCATTGCTGACTCTGTGGCGCTGATTTTTGACTTGACCCATCAGGCCTTCAAATCAGCTTCGTGATTCAGCTTCGCCCTGTCATCCAGAGCGGGCACCGAGTTTTTCAGAGGGTCCTTAATCAAGGGCAGAAATTTCACCGCAAAGGGAGATGAAACCGACATCGCCCTTGAATACCGCGCACTTGCCACCATAACCTGTGGCAATCGTTATTTATGCCTGCCGGATTCCGAGGCAGGCCAATGTCTGGAGCATTGCGTGAGCCAACTGACCCAAAGCCAGGTAGAAACTGCCCTGGCGAGCTACACCGACCCGTACCTTGAAACCGATTTGATCTCAGCTGGTGCCTTGCGCTCGGTGCAGATTGAAGGTGCCCGTGTGGATGTTGAACTGGAGTTGGATTATCCGTCCGAATTCCTCAAGGGCGGTGTTGCCCAGTTGCTGCAAACGGCGCTGGAAAACATCGACGGCTGTGAGCAAGCGACCGTCAACATCGGTTGGCATGTAGACGCCCACAAAAGCCACGACGGCGGCGAAGCGCTGGCGGGTGTGAAAAACATTGTCGCAGTGGCGTCGGGCAAAGGCGGCGTTGGCAAATCGACCACCACGGTGAATCTGGCCCTGGCGTTGGCCAAAGACGGCGCCAAAGTCGGTTTGCTGGATGCTGATATTTACGGCCCGAGTCAGGGCATCATGCTGGGTGTGGCGGATGGCACCCGCCCGGAAACCATCGAGGGTAAGTGGTTTGTGCCGGTGGAAGCCCACGGCTTGAAAACCATGTCGATGGCATACCTGGTTACCGAACAAACGCCAATGGTATGGCGTGGCCCGATGGTGGCTGGGGCACTGACCCAGATTCTGAATCAAACCCAGTGGGGCGAGCTGGATTACCTGCTGATCGACATGCCACCGGGCACCGGTGACATTCAGCTGACGTTGAGCCAGAAATACCCGATTGCCGGCTCGGTCATTGTCACCACCCCGCAGGATATTGCCTTGGCGGATGCCAAAAAAGGCGTCGAGATGTTCCGTAAAGTGGGCATTCCGGTACTGGGCATGATCGAAAATATGAGCATGCACATCTGCTCGAACTGCGGCCACGCCGAACACATATTTGGTGAACACGGTGCGGACCGTCTGGCCGAAACCTATAACACCAGGGTGCTGGGTTCACTGCCGTTGGCTAAATACATTCGTGAGCAGGCCGATGCCGGTACGCCAGTGGTGGCAGCGGATGACTGCTCGGAAGTGGCGATGATGTATCGTCATGCGGCTCGCCGCTTGGCCGTTGCACTGGCTCGTGGTGGTGAGGCCGCCAGCGATATGCCAGAGATTGAAATCTCGGACGATTAATCTGTGTCTGCTGCCGTTGCCGTTGCTGTTGCCGCTGCATCAGGCATCGGCCGCAGAGCGGAAACTTACGGTTTCCGACGGATCTATTCAGCTGATAAGTGTTCTCATTTGGGTGCAAAAGCGTCAGGGCCTTACTGAATAACTCAGTGCCCGGTCCATACCAACCCTTTGTCAGGACAGACAATGACTCCCAGATCCATGCTTATCACTGCACTGGTGGCTGCCGGTGCTTTCTCCGTTGCATTGGCGGTAACCCAATCGCGCCAACACACCTCCAGTGACACCTTGTCGACACCGGCTTCGGACGCCAGCCCGGCTGATTCGACGACGAGTGATCCTTTGCAATTTCCGGCCGACGATTTCACGGTAGAAACGGTTACTGTGAAAACCGCCAGTGGCGAGCAGCAGGTCACCGTGCACAGCTACAAGCACATTCCGTACGTCGCCAACCCGGTTGATGCTGATTACCAGAGTCTGGATGTGCAGGTGCCGGTGGCTATCAACGGTCAGCCGCTGGACGCCGGTGCCGCGCCGGTGCTGCTGAACATCAAGATTGGCGGCTATCGCTCGGTCAACAACGCCAACCCGGATCAAGGATTTGGTGGACGTCGTGGCGGCGAGGGTAAAGGTCGGCCTGCTCCTGGTGAGGGCAGAGCTCAAGAAAGGGTTCAGGGAACGGCTCATGGGATGCAAGCAGGCCTGGAAGTGCCAGCAGAAGGCTTTGGTCCTCGTGACGGCGGCCGTAAAGGACGAGATGGCCCTGATGCTAAGGGCCCAGGCCCGCAACGCGGTGCCCGAATGGGGGAAGGCATGGGCTCAGACAAGGCACAGTTGGCGCTGGCCGCCGGCTATGTGGTGGTTACACCGGGTGCCCGTGGCATCGATAACGTCAATGCCGAAGGTATTTACTACGGCACAGCCCCTGCTGGAATCGTCGATTTGAAAGCGGCGGTGCGTTATATCCGTCACAACGATGCGGTGATGGCGGGTAACGCCAACTGGATTGTGTCGGCAGGTTGCAGCGCGGGTGGTGCCATGTCGGCGCTGTTGGGCGCTTCCGGCAATCAGGACTGGTACGCGCCGTATCTGAAGGCGCTGGGAGCAGCCGATGAGCCCGACAATATCTTTGCCAGCGCCTGCTACAGCCCAATCACCGATCTGGATCATGCCGATATGTCCTATGAGTGGATGTTTGGCAATCAGCCTCTGCGTGGCGAGCTGGTCGACCAGCAGGTATCCGGTCAGTTGCAGCAGCAATACCGTGTCTATCAGTCCGAGCTGGCCTTGCAGGGCCACCATGGTTTCGGCGTGTTGACGGCGGATAACTACGCCGACTACCTCAAGCAGCAATACCTGCAACCCATTGCTACCGCCTACATTCGCAAGCTGGATGATGAAGCGCAGCAGCAGTACCTGACGGACAACAGTTGGATTCGTTGGGATGGCCAGCAAGCAGACTTTGACTTTGCAGACTATGTGGCTGATTTCGGCCGCATGAAAGGCGCACCGTCGTTCGACAGCTTTGAACTGTCGACGCCTGAGAACCAGCTGTTTGGTCTGGATAACCAACGCGCCAATCATTTCACGGCGTTCAGTCAGGACTACAACTCGGCCTCCGAGGCGCCCTTGGCCGATGAGCTGCAACAGCGGGTGAATATGATGAACCCAATGTATTTCGCCACCGCGCCCAAGGATCAATCGCGCAGCGATATTGCACCGCACTGGTGGCTACGCAACGGCAGTCATGACAATAACAACGCCGCGGTGGTGATGTTCAATCTGGCGCTGGGGCTGGAGCAGCAGGGCGTTGATGTGAATACCGCACTGTTTTGGGAAGGCGGTCATTGTGCCGATGATGACCCGCAGGGAATGGTCGACTGGATTGCGGCCATTACCGGTTATAAAGCGGGTAGTGCAGGTCAATGATTGGCTGGAACTGAGTGAACAGCAGACATCAGAACAAGATGTCAGAAAACAAAAAAGCGGCCGTCCATGGCCGCTTTTTTGAGGTGGCGCCGTCATGGTTTCCCATTAACCAAACGCTCCTTGTTTGGGCTGACGCCCGGGTGCTGTGGCTTGGCCACATTCTGACAGCCACGGGTGGCTGCCTGAAATCTGATGCTTCGACTTGGTTCTGTGTCGATAAGAGTGCTGTCAGCTTTGGCATAAAAGCCAGCTAAGTCAGCCTCGCTTTCATCAAAGTATCCGAGCTATTGATAAAAAGGAATATTGGATAATACCGTAGGGTTTGATCGAAAAATTAGAAAGGTTTTCCAGTTGAGAAGCAATCTTATTGGTAGAACCAATAGCGCTGCCAACGATCGAGGACTTTTTCAGGGTAGGTGGTGCGGCCAAGGCTGCCGTTGTAACGAGCCAGTGCCCGTATCCAGTTGCCTTTTTCCTTGTCGAGGTAGTGTTTGAGGATGGTGCAGCCGTAACGCAAGTTGGTGGCCATGCTCATCAGATTATCGTCTTCACGGCCAATCTCGCGTTTCCAGAATGGCATGATTTGCATGTAGCCCTGGGCGCCTACACGGGATACAGCAAAGCGGTCGAAGGCACTTTCAACGTGAATAACCGCCAGCACCATTTCTGGCGAGATGCCTGCTCGGGTGGCTTCCTGATGCACCAGTCGGAGGAATTCCAGCCGTCGTTTGCGGTTCTTGAGTTTGATCCACTTCATGCCAGCCAGTCGGGATTGCATATCAACCAGCCAGACTTCGGCATCAAAACGGTTGGGGAAGGATTCGGCGGCAGAGGCGGCTTCACGCAGGGCCTGACGCAGCTCCGGGTCGTGATTGGGCATGGCTTCTGCCTGGCTCTGGAGTGAGAGACCCCAGAGCAGGCAGCAGGTCAGCGATGCGGTGACAAGGGCGCTGAGGCCCTTGTGCAGTGGCTGTATCAGCATTTCGCCTGGGAGGTCAGGAAGGCCACCAGTTCTTCAGCGGCAATTTCCTGTTTCTCATCGCTGCGACGAGCCTTGTACTCAATGGTGCCAGCTTCCAGGCCGCGGTCAGAAATAACGATGCGGTGCGGAATACCCATCAGCTCCATATCAGCAAACTTGACGCCCGGGCTGGTCTTCTTGTCGCGGTCGTCCAGATACACTTCCAGACCCGCAGTGGTCAGCTCGGCGTACAGAGCTTCGGTTTTCTCACGCACGGCTTCGGAGCGGTGATAGTTCATTGGCACGATGCCAACGTGGAACGGTGCGATGGCGTTTGGCCAGATGATGCCATTGTCATCGTGGTTCTGTTCAATCGCAGCCGCCACCACACGGCTGATGCCGATGCCGTAGCAGCCCATCATCATGGTGCGATCTTTACCGTTCTCGTCCAGTACGGTGGCCTTCATGGCTTCGGAGTACTTGGTACCCAACTGGAAGATATGACCGACTTCGATACCGCGTTTGATCTCGATGGTGCCTTTACCACATGGGCTTGGATCGCCAACCACCACGTTACGCAGGTCGGCAAATTCCGGCAGTGGCAGATCGCGCTCCCAGTTGATGCCGAAGTAGTGTTTGCCATCAACATTGGCGCCAGCGCCAAAGTCCGACACTACGGACAGCGCGTGGTCGGCAATGATGCGCATCTTCAGGCCAACAGGGCCAATGGAGCCAGGACCGGCACCGACGATTGGGCGCATTTCTTCTTCGGTGGCAAACTCAAAAGGAGAGGCCACACCGTCGAGTTTTTCGGCTTTGATTTCGTTCAGCTCGTGGTCGCCACGAACCAGCAGGGCAATCAGTTCGTAGTTGCCATCTTCGTCTTTCTCGCCACGAACAATCAGGGTCTTGATGGTTTTTTCAATGGCAATGCCATGCTGTTCAACCAGAGCAGCAATGGTCTTGGCATCCGGGGTGTCCACCAGCTCCATGGCTTGAGTGGCCGCCGGGCGCTCACCAACTGGTGGCAGTGCTTCGGCCAGCTCGACGTTGGCAGCGTAGTCACTGGCGTTGGAGAACACGATGTCGTCTTCACCGGAGTCGGCCAGCACCTGGAATTCGTGGGACTTGGCACCACCAATGGAACCGGTGTCTGCCATCACCGGACGGAAGTCGAGATCCATACGCTTGAACACATTGCAGTAGGCTTCGTGCATCTTGTCGTAGGTTTCTGCCAGACTTTCCTCGTTGGCGTGGAACGAGTAGGCGTCTTTCATGATGAATTCACGTGAGCGCATCACACCGAAGCGAGGACGGGTTTCGTCACGGAACTTGGTTTGAATCTGGTACAGGTTCAGCGGCAGCTGCTTGTAGCTGCTGATGTTGTTACGAGCCAGGTCGGTGATGACTTCTTCGTGGGTTGGACCAACACAGAAATCACGGTTGTGACGGTCTTTCAGGCGCAGCAGTTCGCCACCGTACTGGAACCAACGGCCGGTTTCTTCCCACAGCTCGGCAGGTTGTACGGCGGGCATCAGTACTTCCTGGGCACCAGCGCGATTCATTTCTTCACGTACGATGTTCTCGACCTTGCGCAGGGTGCGCAGGCCCAGAGGCATCCAGGTGTAAAGGCCAGCGGCCAGCTTGCGAATCATACCTGCACGCAGCATCAGCTGGTGACTAACAACAACCGCATCAGCGGGAGTTTCTTTTTCAGTGGCGATCAAAAATTCTGTTGCGCGCATATCAGCTCGTCGAATCCGGTTGTCAAAACGTGTAATTGGCCCCGATTCTACTGTCTGAGCTGGCTCGCGGCAATTTGGCGAATTATTTGATACTTTCGTCGTTTGTATACTTGTGTCGTATTCGGCGCTGGAATACTCTGCCGCCCAGTGTGCTGCGGTGGCACGCCTCTTAGCCCCGATCCAACAGGAAACCTTATGACCCCGGCTGATCAACTACCGGAATTCCAGATTCTTGAGCATGCTGACTTGCCGGTTTCGGAAGCCTGCCTGCGCAACCAGCAACCCATTGCGGATGTGCTGGAATCAGTGCTGGAGCCTCATTCGGTGGTGCTGGAAATCGGCAGCGGCACAGGCCAGCATGCGGAATACGTGACCGCCCGGCTGCCTGATGTTACCTGGCAACCCTCAGAGCTGGCTGAACGTATTTCAGTGATCAATGCCCGTCGATTGCGCTCTGGTCGTAATAATTTTCTGCCGCCTTTGGTGCTGGATGTCGCGCAGGACCTGTGGCCGGTGAAACAGGTTGATGCCGTTTTTGCTGCCAACGTCGCGCATTTCATCAGCTGGCCGAAGTTGCGCAGCATGATGGCTGGTGTGGGCCGGGTATTGCGTCAGACGGGTGTGGCGATTCTTTATGGCCCGTTTAATTATGACGGCGCGTTCACCAGTGATGGTAACAAGGCATTGGACGAGTGGGTCAAGCGGGACATCGACCCGGCAGCGGGCATCAAGGATATGGAACAGGTGGTGTTGGCGGCGCGCAAGGAAAAGCTGCGTTTGATTAAAGACATCGCTATGCCGGCCAACAACCGCATTCTGATTTTGAAAAAATACGCCTGATCAGGCTCTTACACTATTCTCTTCACTGAAGCTGCGCAGTCGTGAGCGTTTACGGCCAGACTGCTGTAGCTGAATCCATTCTTTCAGTGGGGTGAAATCGACCCCCAGCACTTCAAAAAATACCACCTGCTTGTCGTCCATCAGACTCACGGTTCTCACCAGTGCATCCAGCACGGGCTCCGACTCGGATTCCAGCGCTTTACTGATTAGGGTGGTGAGCTCTTCAACACTTTTATTGGCGCGCACTGCGTGCCCGTCGTGCAATTCCAGTTGCAGTTTCAGCACCTGAAGTGCCGTTTGAAGTGTGCTGTTGAGTCTCAGTCGTTTGATATCCATTGAAGGCTTCCTGATACAGCTAACAGTTATTTTGTGAAGTAGATAACATTTTTTAGGTGTTCTGAGTTACAGCTTTGTTAAGAATGTTGTCTTTGTGGCACTTAATGGAACAAACAACCGGTTAGCCAAGTGGTTAATTATACGGTGTGAAAAACAGCGCCCGACAGCCTCAGCACACTGTCTGCTCATCGTGGTTTCTCGTTCGGAAGTATCCGGCATTGGCCTGAGCTGAGGGGGCAGGGTCATCTTTCGGGCATAAAAAAGCGCCCGGCGAACAAGCCCGCCGAGCGCTAAACAGGTAATTGGGTACCTGTCGGTTCCCTGAGAGCACAACGTAAACGACGCAAAGCCGTACGTTACTGTTGTTATATCAAGATCAATGCCATCGACATGGTCGATCTGTTGGGGCGGCTGACCATGCTGACAATGTTGCTCTGCGGCTCGAAACCGGCTGTTGATAGACGTGGTGAGAGCTCATGATCGCCCCTGCCTGTGTAATCTGGCGACAACGGCTGTCGCAGATTGGCAACCGATCACATGGGGTATGGCTTTAACGGCAGGTGGCTGATGCTGTTACGCAACGGCATGGGCCAGATCCATTCAGCCCGATGCGCAGCAGCAGTTCTTTGTCTGCGTGTTATGCGCTTTGTCAGTGCGTTTTTAGTCTGCTGGGTTTGAGTGTGGCTGGGCGTGGCTGTGTTTGAGTGTTACGGAGAAGCTGATAGCAAAACGCCCACCGTGCTCAGACTCCGTTGCCTGGCAGGGTGGGCGTTTCGAACCGCGAGAAGAGAGTGCTTGGCTTAGCGAGCGGCTTGCTTCTGGGCAGATTCAAGCTGAACGTAGTCGAGCAGGATGCGACCGGATTCCGTCAGCAGGGCATCCTCTTCGGCTTTTTCATCTTCTTTTTCGTCGGTCTCGTCAGCGTTTTCCGTGGCTTTGTCATCGGTGGCTTCTTTCTCGTCCAGCGACGTCAGCAGCTCCAGCCCTTTGGCTTTACGACGTTTGTTTTCCAGATCCAGACGCTTGGCATCGTTGGCATCACGCTCTTGCTTACGAAGCTGCTCGTTGAGGGATACATCCGTCTGTTCGCGCAGCTGCTCAACCAGTGCTTTCTGTTCGCGCATGAAGATGAAGTCCGGATCATCCTTGACGCGTTCGGCGTGCTCTTTGCGCAGCACCGCAATGGCGTTGGAAATCTGGTTGTCGTGTACGTACTTGGCCGGACGAATGGTGTCCCAGGGCAAGGCACGCTCCAGCGAGCTTTCACCAATCTTGTCGGTATCAAACAGGGTTGGGTACAGAATGTCCGGGATCACGCCCTGGTTTTGGGTGCTGTCGCCAGATACCCGGTAGAATTTGGCCTGGGTGATTTTCAGCTGACCATGACGCAATGGGCGCAAGGACTGTACGGTGCCCTTACCAAAGGTTTGACCACCCACCACAATGGCGCGGCCATAGTCTTGCATGGCTCCGGCAAAAATTTCCGAGGCCGACGCACTGAGGCGGTTAACCAGTACCACCAGTGGGCCGTCGTACAACACACTTGGGTCCTGGTCAGGCAGAACATCGACATTGCCACGGGCGCTGCGTACCTGCACAACCGGGCCTTGAGGAATGAACAGGCCGGTCAGGCTGATGGCTTCTTCGAGGGAGCCACCGCCGTTATTTCGCAGGTCGATCACCAGTCCTTCAATGTTTTCTTCGCGCAATTCCTTGATCAGCTTGGCGACATCGCGGGTGGTGCTTTTGTAGTCCGGGCGATTTTCCATCTTGCCCTGAAAATCAACGTAGAAGGTTGGCAGGTCGATTACGCCGATTTTGTGCTTCTTGCCGTTTTCTTCGATGGTCATCACGTCTTTCTGAGCTGACTGCTCTTCCAGCTTGACCTCATCACGGGTGATGGAAACCACTTTGGTGTCGGTGGTGGTGGCATCGGACGGAATAATTTCAAGGCGAACGGTGCTGCCTTTGGGGCCACGAATCAGGTCGACCACTTCATCCAGACGCCAGCCAATCACGTCGACGATTTCGCCATCGGCATCCTGACCAACGCCAACAATCTTGTCCGCTGGCTGCAGGTTCTTGGCCTTGTCGGCCGGGCCTGCTGGCACCAGACGCACTACCTTGGTGTATTCATCTTCGCTTTGCAGTACCGCACCAATGCCCTGTAAGGACAGGCTCATATTGATGTTGAAGTTCTCGGTGTTGCGTGGCGAGAAGTATTGGGTGTGCGGGTCAAAAGAGCGGGTCAGCGCGTTCATGATGGCCTGATAGGCATCTTCCGGCTTGGTCTGGTGAATACGATTGAGCTGGTTCTGGTAGCGCTTGTGCAGCAGTTCCAGCGCTGCCTTGTGATCCTTGCCGCTCATGGTGAGGTTGAGGATGGAGTTCTTCAGACGCTTACGCCACAGGTCGTCCAGCTCGGCGGTCGAGGTCGCCCAAGGGGCGTTTTCACGATCAAGGTCGAGGCGCTCGGTGTCATCGAAACGGTAGTTGGCCGCGTTCTCATCAAGCTCCTTGATCATAAAGGTCAGGCGCTCGTTGATGCGCTCTTCGAGACGATTGTAAATAGCGAACGGGATACTCAGGTCGCCACGCAGCAAAACGTCGTCCAGCTTCTTGCGGCTGCCGGTGAATTCGTTGATGTCGGATTGCAGGAAGTAGCTGCGGGTGGAGTCGAGGTCGTCCAGATACAGATCGAACACGCGTTCGGACAGGGCGTCATCGAGTCGTTGTAATTCGTAGTGGCCGCGCAGCAGGTTATTGAGAATCTGCTGGGTGGTAACCGCTTGCTCGCGGGTTGGCTCAAGCGGTTGGATTGGTGTGCCAGGAACCACATCCGGGATCTGGGCAACCGCATTCAGGCTGCCAGCCAGAGTCAGGCACAGCAGCAGGGACGAAACAAAGGGTTTGAAAATCTTTTGATACATAAAATAGTCAGCCGGTTCGCTCAGTGTCTCGGGTAGGTATCCGCGTATTTGCTATCTTGCGGTGCATCGCTATTCTTTTTGACGCTATTGATTCACCATAAAACACGGCAATCAATATGCCAAGTATAGCCCGTTGTAATGCGGGTGGCGGTGAAGTAGCCGGTAGCCCAAGTATAGATACAAATAACGAGAATAAATTCCCCCGCGCGACAACGGTCATGCGAGGAAGTGTCAATGCAGGAGGTAGTAGTATGGCGCGCATAACCCTTGATTTACCTGAAGAATTTGAATTCAAGGTGGATCTGGATGTACGGGTATCCGATATCAATTATGGCAATCATCTGGGCAACGATCGGATGGTGACCTTGTTGCACGAAGCGCGGCTGCGCTACCTGCGTCATTTTGATTTTGCCGAGTTCAATATTGGTGGGTTTGGTTTAATGGTAACGGACCTAGCGGTGTGTTTCCGGGCCGAGTCTTTTGTTGGCGATATGCTGACGTTTGAAATGAGCCTGACCGAATTCAACAAGTACGGCTGTGACATGGTCTATCGCGTTACTAACGCCGATCAGGATCGATTGGTGGCAGAGGCCAAAACCGGCTTGGTATTTTTTGATTACGACGAACGCAAATTAGCTCGCGTGCCGCCGGTGTTCTTGCAGCGCTGTGCGCCGGACAGAGCCGGGGAATCGTAGGGTGGTAGCAATATCAGGAGGGCGGCTGATGCTCAGTCGCCGTCCTGTTAAAAAACTCAGGCTTCTTCAGAGCTGATGCCGAGGTCGTCGAAGTACTCGGTAATGAAGTCGAGGAAGGCGCGGCTTTTGGTCGCCAGATAGCGGTTTTGCGGGAATACCACCTTGATGGTGCGAACCGGAATTTCAACATCACTGAACAGGCGTACCAGTTCGCCGGTTTGCAAGTGGTGGTCGGCAATGTAGGTCGGGATGGCTGTGATGCCCATGCCCGCCAAGCATGCTTCGTAGACCAAATCGATGTCGTTGACCGACAGTTTTCGCTCGACGCTGGACAGGGTGAAGCCATGGTCTTTCTCAAACTGACGCAGCCAGTTGATACGGGCAAATTCCGCATTGGTGACCATCAGAATGCGGTGCTTGTTAAGGTCTTCCAGCGACGTCGGTGTGCCCCAGCTTTTCAGGTACTGAGGGGAGGCACAAATCACAATGTTCTGACGGGCGACCGGCTTGGCGATCAGGCGGGAATCTTCCAGCGTGCCAATGCGCAGGGCGAAGTCGTAGCCTTCCTTGACGATATCCAGTGGTCGATCAGAAATGTGCAGGTCGAAGCTGATGTCCGGGTACTTTTCTGAAAAATCATTGAACATGCGCGCCAGCTCGCGGCGACCGAAATTAGACATGGCCGTGATGCGCAAGCGACCGCGCGGAGTAACGTCGAAATCCGTGACCAGCTTTTCTGCCTCGGAAATGGATTCGAGGATGTTCTCGCAGTGCTGATAGAACATCTGACCCGCTTCTGTGGGACTCACCGAACGAGTGGTGCGATTCAGCAGGCGTACACCCAAACGTTCTTCGAGGCCGCTGATCTGCTTGCTGACAGCGGACGGCGTGACGCCAAGTGCGTCAGCAGCAGAAGTGAAGTTGCGTGCACGCACCACGGAAACAAAGGTTTGCAGAGTGTCTATTCTGGACATAGGGCTAGGCGGCCATCGTTTGTGTAAGTCATCGAGCTTGCCGAAATTATAGTTAAATGAAAGGAAATAATCAGCTCTATTAGTTCCTGATTCTTGCAAGTGGCTCGATAAATAACATCTTTGACAGGAAATTACCGGTTTGGGGGCGACGGTCGCTCCTTTATTGCCCCTCACTGATTTCATGCCGCCTTTTGGTCAGGCCGTTGGCGGACCGTTTTGAACATGGCCATCCGGTTTTGCCTTGGCGGCCTTGGGGGATTTCAGGTTGATCAACCCGGCCAGCACAATCAAGGCGGCCCCCGCGACGGTGGCCCAGGTCGGGATTTCATCCCAGAACAGCCAGCCCATCAAGGCGCCGTACACCACTGCGCTGTATACGTATACGCCGACCTTGCCGGTAGGAGCGATGCGATAGGCTTTGGTCATGGCTAATTGACCAGCAGTGGCCACTCCACCCATGGCAACGATGACCCACCAGGCGGAGCTTGGCACTGGCTGCCAGTTGAGTAGCGCCGCCGGGAAGGAAACCAGCGTGGCGACAACGCCAAAATAGAACACGATGCGTTGGCTCGGCTCGGTGGCGGACATCCGGCGAATGGTGACCTTGGCGAGTGCGGCCAAAAAGGCCCCCAGCAAGCCGACCAGCGCGGCCTGGGTCAAGGCACTGTCGCCGCCCGGGCGCAGAATGACGAAGACACCGGCAAAACCGACCAGCAGTGCCAGCCAGCTATACTTGCCGGCGGGCTCTTTCAGCCACCACAGCGCGATCAACGGCATAAAAAAGGGACTCGACAGCTTGACCAGAAATGCCTCGGTCAGCGGCATGTTACCCAATGCCCAGAAGTAGCAGTACATGGCGCTGAGGCCAACGATGCCGCGCATCAGGTGCCAATGCCACTGGCTGGTCTTGAGCATTTGCGGGCCACTGCGAAGCAGCAGTGGCATCAGTACCAGAAGACCAAACAAATTACGAAAGAAGACAACCTGCTCGGTGGACAGGTCGTCTGACAGGGACTTGATGATAGCGCCCATGATGGCCAGCAAGGCTTCGCCAGCCAGCAAGAACAGAGCACCGCGTTTGATATCCTGGGACAAGAACGAATCCGGGTCTTTAAAAATGGAAGATAGCCACTATTTAACGGTTTGATGACCGTTGTTTTCTCGGTTCGCTGCACTCCTGTACGTGCCTACGGGAGACGCTGCATGAAGCTGCTGGTTGATAGCGGCTGCTGGTTGATGGTGATAGTGGCATGAAGACAGCAGAGTATATCGGATGTGAACCGTCGGGTGTGCTGCGATTATCTATTAATGATTTTAAATTTTAACGTGATGGACTTGAATTATGCTCAAGTTGACTCCAGATAAGGATCATCACAAAGAACTGCAGCGGTAGCGTGTTGTGTAACAAAGTCTGCAGTCATTACGTTGGAGATTTTTCGTATGCGTATGGATCGTTTGACAACCAGTATGCAAAACGCCCTGGCTGAAAGCCAGAGTCTGGCACTGGGACAAGACCACAATCAAATTGACACTGTGCACTTGCTGTTGGCACTGCTGCAGCAAGCCAATAGCTCGGTAAAAGACGTGCTGCGCCGTGGTGGTGTGCACGTGCCGCAATTCGAGCAGCGTCTGCAAGCAATACTGAGCGACCAGCCCAAGGTCAGCGCACCGGATGGCCAGATTCAGATTTCTCCGGAGTTGGGCCGACTGCTGAACCTGACGGAGAAGAAAGCCCAGCAGATGCACGACCAGTATGTGTCCAGCGAAGTGTTCTTGCTGGTGGCGCTGGAAGATCGCGGCGCAGTCGGCAAGGCGCTGAAAGACGTCGGCCTGACTGCCGAAGCTGCAGAAAAAGCAATCAAGGATATGCGTGGTGGTGAAACTGTGAAAGACGCCAATGCCGAAGACAGCCGTCAGGCACTGGAAAAATTCTGTATCGACCTGACCGAGCGCGCGGAAGCGGGCAAGCTCGATCCGGTGATTGGCCGTGATGAAGAAATTCGCCGCACCGTCCAGGTGTTGCAGCGCCGTACCAAAAACAACCCGGTGCTGATCGGCCCGCCAGGCGTGGGTAAAACCGCGGTGGTGGAAGGTCTGGCTCAGCGCATTGTGAATGGTGAAGTACCGGATACGCTGAAGAACAAACGTATCTTGTCACTGGATATGGGCGCACTGGTTGCCGGGGCCAAATACCGCGGTGAGTTTGAGGAGCGTCTGAAAGCCGTACTGAAAGACGTATCCAAAGAAGAAGGCCGCATTGTGCTCTTTATTGATGAGCTGCACACCATGGTTGGCGCTGGCAAGGGAGAAGGTTCCATGGATGCGGGTAACATGCTCAAACCGGCGTTGGCCCGTGGCGAACTGCACTGCGTGGGAGCTACGACGCTGGATGAATATCGCGAGTTCATTGAAAAAGACGCCGCGCTGGAACGTCGTTTCCAGAAAGTGCTGGTGGACGAGCCATCCGTGGAAGACTCCATCGCTATCTTGCGTGGCCTGAAAGAACGTTACGAAGTGCACCACGGCGTGCAGATTACCGACAGCGCCATCATTGCAGCGGCCAAACTGTCACAGCGCTACATTACCGATCGCCGCTTGCCGGACAAGGCCATCGACCTGATCGATGAGTCGGCCTCGGTGATTCGTATGGAAATCGATTCCAAGCCACAGGAAATGGATCGTCTTGAGCGTCGTTTGATTCAGTTGAAGATTGAACGTGAAGCGCTGAAGAAAGAAAAAGACGACGCAGCCAAGGCGCGTTTGAGTGGTCTGAACGAAGAGATTAACAAGGCGGGTCGTGCCTACGTCGAGCTGGAAGAAGTCTGGAAGCACGAAAAAGCCCTGCTGGAAGGTGCCAGCAAAGCCAAGGAAGAACTGGAGCAAGCCAAGCTGGAACTGGATGCCGCGCGCCGCAGTGGTGATCTGTCGCGCATGTCCGAATTGCAGTACGGCAAAATCCCGGAACTGGAAAAGCAGTTGGCCAACGCCAACGAGGCCGAAGCGACAGGCACTCAGGAGTTCACCCTGCTGCGTAACAAGGTGACCGAAGACGAAATTGCCGAAGTGGTATCGCGTTGGACCGGTGTGCCAGTGACCAAAATGCTGGAAGGCGAGCGCGAAAAACTGCTGAAAATGGAAGAGGTTCTACACGACTCGGTGGTTGGTCAGGACCAGGCCATTCAGGCGGTATCCAATGCGGTACGTCGCAGTCGAGCGGGGCTGTCTGATCCGAATCGCCCGAACGGCTCGTTCCTGTTCCTAGGCCCTACTGGCGTGGGTAAGACCGAGCTGTGCAAAGCGTTGGCGACTTTCCTGTTCGACAGCAAGGACGCCATGGTGCGGATTGATATGTCCGAATACATGGAGAAGCATTCGGTGGCTCGCCTGATTGGTGCGCCTCCGGGTTATGTCGGTTACGAAGAGGGCGGTTACCTGACCGAAGCCGTACGCCGTAAACCGTATTCGGTGATTTTGTTGGATGAGGTCGAAAAAGCGCACCCGGATGTTTTTAACATTCTCTTGCAGGTGTTAGATGATGGTCAGCTGACCGACGGTCAGGGCCGCAAGGTCGACTTTAAAAACACCGTGTTGGTGATGACGTCGAACCTGGGCTCGGATGTCATCCAGACCCTGTATAAAGACGAACCATACGAGCAGATGCGCGACGCCGTGATGGAAATTGTTGGTGGGCACTTCCGCCCTGAATTCATCAACCGGATTGACGAAGCGGTGGTGTTCCATCCACTGTTGAAAGACCAGATTCGTGGCATTGCCGATATCCAGTTGCAGTTGTTGCGAGGCCGCTTGATGGAGAGGGAGCTGACGCTGGAACTGACGGATGCTGCGTTCACTCGGCTGGTGGACATTGGCTACGACCCGGTATTTGGGGCACGTCCTCTTAAACGGGCGATACAGCAGTGGATTGAAAACCCGCTGGCGCAGGATATTTTGTCTGGCAAGTTTATGCCGGGTGACGTCATCCTGGGCGATGTTGCCGAGGACGAAAGTGGCAAGGCCCGATTGGTGTTTCGCAGTCAGTAAGGTTAAATCCTGAGATGACGGCGGTTCACCGCCGTCTTGAATACGCTATTGATAGTGTTGTTATTTGTGTCCAATATAGCCCCGCCTTAGCGGGGCTTTTGCGTTTAAATGCGATAGATTCCTATCTGGAAAGTCTGTTTTCTGAACGGCAGGTGACTGTATTTGCGTACGCCGCGGGTGTTTTAAGTCAGAATAGTGGCTGCAAGTATCATTGCTCCCATCAATAAATGAGCTAGCATGCTGTGCCACACTGAATGGAATCTATTTGGAATTGATCGATGATGAATCGCTTTTGGGCCTCTTCGGCACTGATCGCCGTATTGGCAGCCACAACCGGCTGCGCAACCACCTCTACCTCTGATGTATCCGCAGCCCCTGTTGAGCAGCCACAGGCTGTGCGACTGGTGCAAGAATCTGAACTGCGTTGTTACGGCAAGGCCGGTGTGTATATCCAGGACGAAGAAAGCCGCGTGCGTATCGCACTGGGTCGTCGTCCAACCGCCGGTTACAACGTGATGGTGACCGAATCGACCGTAACCGGGGCTTCGGTAACGCTGCATTTTCGCGAGGCTGCGCCAGAGCCCGGCATGATGGTGCCGCAAGTGCTGACTTATCCGTGTTTGCGCGTCTCACTGCCTGATACCTGGGGCCATCTGCATGTGGTGGACGACAGCAGTGGCCAGGAGTGGGATTTCTACCACTCTGGCTATAACCGCGTCAGCGGTGATTCTTGAGCATTATTCTTGGCATCGACCCCGGCTCCCGCTTGACGGGATTCGGGGTGATTCGTGTGATTGGCCAGAAAACGGAATACCTGACCAGTGGCTGCATTCGCTGCGGTGAGGGTGAGATCCCGGATCGGCTCAATATCATTCATAGCTCGATCTCGTCGCTGATTGATCAGGTGCAACCGGATCAATACGCCATTGAACGGGCTTTTATGGGTAAAAACGCCGATTCTGCCCTGAAGTTGGGGCAGGCTCGTGGTGTTGCACTGTTGGTTGCTGCCCAAAAGGGACTGCCGGTCTTTGAATACGCGCCTCGTGCGATCAAACAGGCGGTGACTGGTATGGGTGGCGCCGACAAAAGCCAAATCCAGCACATGGTGCAAAGCTTGCTCAAGCTGCCAGGCAAGCCGCAGGCGGATGCCGCCGATGCGTTGGCGATTGCCTTGTGTCACGCTTTTATGGTCAATAATCTGGCCATTACCTCCGGCCGTACATCTGGCCGACGCTCCCGTTCCATGCGCAGTTTTGTGCCCCCGTCGAGCTAGCCGAATCTGTTGAGCTGGCGCTCCCTTTGCTGCTACGCTAGGCCGCTTTACAAACAGGTAAACTCGCTATGATCGGCCGCTTGCAGGGCATTCTGCTGGAAAAATCTGCTCCTGAACTTTTATTGGACGTTAACGGTGTGGGCTACGAAATTCAGGCCCCGATTTCCACCTTTGCCGTCCTTGGCCGAATCGGTGATCCGGTAATCCTCTACACCCACCTCGCCATCCGCGAAGACGCCCATCAGCTTTATGGTTTCAGTGACAAAAGCCAACGCACGTTGTTTCGCACCCTGATCAAGGTCAGTGGTGTCGGACCAAAGCTGGCACTGGCTATTTTGTCCGGTATGGACGTCAACGCGTTTGCCAGCTGTGTGCACGCCGAAGACGTTACGGCACTGACCAAGTTGCCAGGGGTCGGCAAAAAAACCGCTGAGCGTTTGATTGTTGAGATGCGTGACCGCCTGAAAGAATGGCAGTCCGCTGGCCCATTATGGGACGCCGTCGACCAACAAGAGCAGGCGTCTGCCGACTCCATGCTGCAAGACGCTGAATCGGCGCTGGTAGCGCTGGGCTATAAGCCAACTGAAGCCGCCAAAATGCTGAACAAGGTTGCCGGCCAGGCCGACAGCTCGGAAGACCTGATTCGTCTGGCGCTTCGCAACAGTTTGGGTAACGCATGATAGAAACAGATCGCTTCATCAGTCCGATCAGTACGCCGTCGGAAGACCATCAGGACCGCGCCATTCGTCCCAAGCAGCTGGCTGACTACATCGGTCAGCCCGCGGTGCGGGAGCAAATGGAAATCTTTATTGGTGCTGCTCGCGCCCGTAACGAAGCATTGGACCATACGTTGGTGTTTGGTCCGCCGGGCCTGGGTAAAACCACGCTGGCCAACATCATTGCCGAGGAAATGGGCGCGTCGATCAAGTCAACGTCAGGGCCTGTGCTTGAAAAAGCCGGTGATCTGGCGGCCTTGCTGACCAACCTTGAATCTGGCGACGTACTATTTATCGACGAGATTCATCGCCTTAACCCGGCGGTGGAAGAAGTGTTGTATCCGGCGATGGAAGATTACCAGCTGGACATCATGGTCGGTGACGGCCCTGCCGCCCGTTCGATCAAGATTGATCTGCCACCGTTTACCCTGGTTGGCGCGACGACCCGGGCAGGTTTGTTGACCTCGCCACTGCGGGACCGTTTTGGCATCGTTCAGCGTCTGGAGTTTTATAACGTTGACGACCTGTCGCACATTGTCTCCCGTTCCGGACGCCTGTTGGGCCTGGAAGTGGACGATCACGGTGCGACGGAAATTGCCCGCCGTTCCCGTGGCACGCCGCGTATTGCCAACCGCTTGTTGCGACGGGTGCGGGATTACGCTCAGGTGAAAGGCAATGGTCAGGTCGACAAGCAGTGCTCCGATTTGGCGTTGAACATGCTTAATGTCGATTCCCAGGGGTTTGATCATATGGACCGTCGGTTGTTGCTGACACTGATGGAAAAGTACGATGGCGGCCCGGTCGGCGTGGATGCGTTGGCGGCCAGTATTGGTGAAGAGCGCGATACCATTGAAGATGTGTTGGAACCCTATCTGATGCAGCAAGGCTACATCACCCGTACGCCGCGTGGCCGCACGGCCACCAAGTTGGCGTATCTGCACTTTGGACTCGACCTGCCAGACCGGTTTGGAGTATCCGAATGACACAATTTGATTGGCCAGTACGTATCTACATTGAAGATACCGACGCTGGCGGCATCGTGTATTACGCCAATTATTTGCGATACACCGAGCGCGCTCGCACCGAATGGCTGCGGGCGATGGGCATCAGTCAGGAGCTTTTGCGAGAGCAGGGCATTCTGTTTGTGGTTACCTCGGTGGAGGCCAAATATCGCAAGCCGGCCCGTCTTGATGATGAACTCAATGTGTCGGTTCAGGTCGATAGTATCGGCAAGGCGAGGCTGGGTATCCGACATCAGGTCACTCGCATGGCAGAATCGGGTCAACCGGAATTGTTGGTAGACGCGGGCGTTACCATCGCCTGTATGTCCACTGCCGGTAAGGCCATGGCCATCCCGAAACAGATTTTGGAAAACATTCAGGGTAAGTAACCCGACCGAGAGAATCAGGAGCTGTAGTGAACGAGTCCCTTTCCATTTTTGGTTTGATCGCCGAAGCCAGCATTGTGGTGCAGCTGGTGATGTTGTTGTTGCTGGCAGCCTCGGTTGGCAGCTGGGTGGTGATTGTCCAACGTAGCCGCTTGCTGTCGGCCAGTAAGGCAGAACTGCACGACTTCGAGGATCGGTTCTGGTCTGGCGATGACCTCAACGAGCTGTACCGTGAATGTCAGGCCAAGGAAGAGACCAGCTCGATCGAGAATGTGTTCATGGCCGGTTTGAAAGAATTCGGCAAGATGCGTCAGCAAAGCGCCTCCGATCCGGATGCTGTTATTGCCAGCTGTCAGCGTGCCATGCGCATTGCCATTACCCGTGAAACCGAAGCGCTGGAGCAGCACCTGCCGATGCTGGCAACGATTGGCTCTACCAGTCCGTACGTCGGTCTGTTTGGTACGGTGTGGGGCATCATGCACTCTTTCCATGGTTTGGCGGCGGTTAAACAAGCCACCATTGCGACTGTGGCGCCGGGTATTTCGGAAGCGCTGGTGGCAACGGCTATGGGTCTTTTGGCGGCCATTCCAGCGGTTATTTTCTACAACCGCTTTGCCACTCGCGTGGATCAGCTGTCGACCGGTATGCACACCTTCGCGGATGAATTCTCCTCGCTGCTGTACCGTCAGGCGTTGCGTTTGAAGCAGGGGGCCAAGCCAACCTCAGGAGCCAACTGATATGGAACCGATGCAATATCCGGTTGCCAAGCGTCGGCCAATGGCCGAGATCAATGTGGTTCCCTACATTGACGTTATGTTGGTGCTGCTGATTATTTTCATGGTGACGGCACCCATGCTGGTGCAAAGCGTGCCGGTGGATTTGCCGCAGGTGCAATCGGCGCCGACGGAAATTGAGCCCGACGACAACACCCTGATTGTGTCTGTGACCAGCGCCGGGGAATATTTCATCGAGCGTGAAGAAGGCAACACCAAGTCGATGTCGCTGGCGCAAGTTCAGGACTACATCAGCAAGGTCAAGGCACAGGTTGAAAGCACCCGGGTAATGGTGCGTGGCGACGAACAGGTGCCATACGGTCGAGTGGTGGCGTTGCTGGGCGGCTTGCAAAGCGCTGGCATGCAGAACGTGGGATTGATTACCGAAGCGCCGGACCCGGATGGTGGTCGTGAAAAATAAGCTGTTTGCACCGTCATCCTATACCCCAGCGGTGTTTGCCGCTGTGGTGCTGCACGTGCTGGTGGGGTTGGTGTTCTGGTTTCAATGGCCAGCCGACGAGCCACAGCTGCCGCAGCCTGTGCCAAAACACATTGTGGCTACCGTGGTGCAGGAAGAAAACCGTGCCGCTGCTGAGCGCAAGAAGCAGGAAATCCAAAAACAGCAGGCTGAGCGCAAGCGTCAGCAGCAGTTGGCGGAGCAGAAGCGTAAGGCCCAGGAGCAAGCGGCCCGCAAGAAACGCGAAGCCGAGGCGCTGAAAAAGAAACAGGCTGAGCAGGCTGCCCGGGAAAAGGCCGCCCAGGCGCAACGGGCAAAAGAACAAAAAGCCCGGGAGCAGAAGGCCCAGGAACAAAAAGCCAAAGAAGCGGCCGAGCAGGCCCGCCAGAAAAAACTGGCGGAAGAAAAAGCCGCCGCCGAGCGCAAGAAACAGCAGCAGGCCGCGCTTGAACGTCAGCTGAAAGAAGAGCAGCAAATGCTTGAGCGTATGGCGGCAGAGCAGGCGGAGCAAGAGCTCCGGGAACGAGAAGCCGCAGAGCGTTTGGCCAAGGAGCGTGAAGAAGCGGTCATCAGTTACACCGCGCAATTACGCGACAAGATTGAACGCAGCTGGCAGTACCCGCCCGGAGTCGAGCCGGACCAACAAGTGACGGTCCGGATTAACCTGGTGCCTACGGGTGAAGTCATTGCCGTGACGGTGGTGAAGGGCAGCGGCAACTCGGCACTGGACCGTTCGGTGGAGCAAGCGGTTATGAAAGCCTCACCGCTGCCAGTGCCCAAGGATATCAAGGTGTTTGAAAGTAATTTCAGAACCTTCACGATTAACTTCAGACCGGAGAATGCAACGTGGTAACTCGATGGTTAGGGTTTGTTGCCCTGATGGTGGTGGCATTGGCTGCCAGAGCGGAGTTGGTGATTGAAGTCACCCAGGGAAAGCAGTCGGCCATTCCGGTGGCTGTGGTGCCTTTTGCCTGGGCAGGGCCGGATGCCTTGCCAGAAGACGTCAGCGGTATTGTTGCCAATGATCTCGGTGGTTCCGGTTACTTCCGGGTGATGCCGGAAAGCAACATGATTACCAAACCGGCCACGGCGGACGAAGTGGTCTATTCGGAATGGAGCAATTTGCGCCAGGATTTCGTGGTGGTGGGCAATATCAGCCGCGACGGTGATGGCTATGCGGTGGAATTTCACGTGATGGATGTACACCAGAAAGTGGAACTGCTTCGCCATCGAGTGAAAGGCAAGGGAACTCAGTTGCGGGATATTGCTCATTATATCAGCGACTTTGTGTTCAAGAAGTTGACCGGTATTCCGGGGGTGTTCTCGACCAAGCTGGTGTACGTCACCACCAATCGTGATCGTACGCGCTTTAACCTGAACTATGCCGATGCCGATGGCGCCCGCGAGCAGCTGATCTTCTCGTCCGATCAGCCGATCATTTCGCCGGCCTGGGCTCCGGATGGCAAGAAAGTAGCCTATGTGTCGTTTGAAACCGGCCGTACGGCGATTTACTTCCAGGAGCTGGCAACCGGTAAGCGTGAGTTGGTTCTGAAGATGAAAGGCTCAACCAGTGCACCGGCATTTTCGCCAGATGGGACCAAATTGGCGTTTGTGCACTCTTATTTGGGCAATCCGGACATTTATGTCCTTGACTTGAACACCCGTAAGACGGAACGTCTTACCAATCACTACGCGATTGATACCGAGCCGCAATGGATGGCCGACAATCGCCACCTGGTGTTCACCTCAAGTCGTGCTGGCGGACCGCAGATTTATCAGCTGGATACCAGTAATAAAGCGGTCAAACGGATGACATACGAGGGTAATTATAATGCCAGGGCCCGGGTCACGGATGATGGTCGCAAGTTGATTTATGTGCACCGCAGTGGAGAGAGCTTCCATATTGCGTCACAGGATCTCAGAACCGGTATGGTTCAGGTGCTCACCAGCGACACCGATCTCGACGAGTCGCCCAGTGTTGCACCTAACGGAAGTATGGTAATTTACGCAGCCAGTGAAGCTGATCGCAGCATCTTGGCGGCAGTATCGGTGGATGGAGATGTTAAATTCCGCCTGCCGTCCAAGTACGGTGACGTCAGAGAGCCTGCGTGGTCACCAATTTTTTAAAAAGTAAAACCATTGAGTGGAGTGGGAAAACAGTTATGCAAAAGAATGCATTGTACAAAGCGTTGGGTTTGACTCTGGGCGCACTGCTGGTGACTGCATGTTCAAGCACTGGCGAAGTTAACGAAGGCGAAGCAAGCAACACCACTGCTTCTGCACAAAGCCAGACCAAAACTACCAACGGTTCTGCCAGCAGCAACGGCACCACCGCAGTAGACACCTCTGCTGTAAGCGGTGAATCCCTGAAGTCTGAAATGTCTCAGGCTGAAGCGGCTCTGATGGAGCAAACTGTTTTCTACTTTGACTTCGACCAGTCCACCATCAAGAGCGACAGCAAGGCTGCTCTGATGGCTCACGCTGCGTACCTGAAGTCTCACAGCAGCGCTCGCGTTGTTCTGGAAGGTCATGCTGATGAGCGTGGCACAGTAGAATACAACCTGGCTCTGGGTGAGCGTCGTGGTATGGCGGTACGTCGCTACCTGCTGGCCAACGGTGCAAGCGCTTCCCAGCTGGAAGTGGTTAGCTTCGGTGAAGAGCGTCCAGCGGTTATGGGTCACAACGAATCCAGCTACGCCAAGAACCGTCGCGTAGAGATCAAATACCAGAGCCGTTAATTTATGAAAGCCCATTTTGTCCTCTGTGCGCTGTTGGTGTCGTCTTTCAGCGCCACGGCGGAGGAGTGGGTTTCGGTTGGAGCAGCGCCCAGCGTTGCTCCCGCCTCCTCCTCTGACACCGCGCCAGTTCTGGCGAACTCTCAAACCCCTGTCGTCGCCGATACGTCTTCTGAATCTGCCGATCCCTCGCTGGTGAACGAGTTGCTGATGCAAATCGAACAGATGCAGCAGGAATTGTCGATGCTGCGTGAGCAGCTGGATCAGCAAGGCAATGAATTGCGCGAACTGCGACAGGACAGTGATAACCGCTATCTCGATCTTGATCGTCGAATCGTGTTTCTGACCAACGAAGCCGACAAGCAAGTGGCCGCCCCGGTAGCTGCTACTCCGTCTGCTACGGCCGGACAGACGCCTCAGGAGGCGTATGCCGCGGCAATGCAGTTGGTTAAGGATAAGGAATTCGAAAAGGCCAATGCGGCGTTTGATGAATTCGTCCATAACCATCCTGACAGCAATCTGGTTGCCAACGCCTACTACTGGAATGGCGAAATTTCGCTGGTGCGTGGGGATTACCCGGCAGCACTGACCAATTTCCGTCAGGTAGTGGATCAGTACCCGGACCACAGCAAAGCGGCAGATGCTTCCTACAAATATGCGGTGACCTTGCATCGCAGTGGTAAGGATGCGGAAGCACGTCAGTGGTTGCAGAAAGTGATCGATACCTACAAGGGTAGTTCACAAGGCACTGTGAGGCTGGCCGAGACCTATTTGAAGAAAATTTCCGTAAACCCTTAATTTTTTTAACAAAAAGGGTTGCCAAGCGGAAAAAGATCAGTAGTATATGCGCCTCCTTCGGGTCGTTAGCTCAGTTGGTAGAGCAGTTGGCTTTTAACCAATTGGTCGCTGGTTCGAATCCAGCACGACCCACCACT
>NZ_KE383931.1:0-174115 GCF_000422845.1 Oceanobacter kriegii DSM 6294 | reverse complement strand
GGGTCGTTAGCTCAGTTGGTAGAGCAGTTGGCTTTTAACCAATTGGTCGCTGGTTCGAATCCAGCACGACCCACCATATTCCCAAAGGGAGAAAGCGCATGCTTTCTCCCTTTTTCGTTTCTGGACACACCACACTGTTACCGTCAGAAAGGTTGCCCCTGTGATACACTGCGGCCAATCGTGAGAGCGGTGTTTTACAACAGAGAAGAATATGAGCCAGCTTGAGAAACAGGAACAACGCAATATCGTTCAGGACTACTGGTCCGCTCCGGAGCCGGAGCTGGCACCGGATCAGGTCGCTGAATACAAGGAACGCATCCGTGAACTACTGAAACGTGAAGATGCGGTCCTGGTCGCCCACTATTACTGTGAACCGGAGATTCAGGCGCTGGCCGAAGAAACCGGTGGCTGCGTTTCTGATTCCCTTGAAATGGCCCGCTTCGGTGCCAATCATCCTGCCAGCACCCTGATCGTTGCCGGTGTTCGCTTCATGGGTGAAACCGCCAAAATCCTATCTCCTGAAAAGCGCGTGTTGATGCCAACACTGGACGCTACCTGTTCATTGGACCTGGGTTGTCCGGCGGATGAGTTCTCACAGTTCTGCGATCAGCACCCGGATCGTACCGTGGTGGTGTACGCCAACACCTCGGCAGCAGTAAAAGCTCGTGCTGATTGGGTTGTGACCTCCAGTATCGCACTGGATGTTGTGAATCACCTTAATGGCAAGGGCGAGAAGATCATCTGGGCGCCGGATCGCCATTTGGGCGACTACGTTCGCCGTGAGACCGGTGCTGACATGATTCTGTGGAACAGCGAATGCATCGTCCACGATGAGTTCAAGGCGCAGGGCCTGAAGGATCTCAAGCAGGTGTACCCGGACGCTGCCATTCTGGTGCACCCGGAAAGCCCGCAGTCAGTAGTGGAAATGGCCGATGCCGTGGGTTCGACCAGTCAGTTGATCAAGGCCGCTCAGGAGTTGCCGAACGAAACCCTGATCGTTGCTACTGACAAGGCGATTTTCTACAAGATGCAGCAGGCTGTACCAGGCAAATTGCTGGTCGAGGCGCCAACGTCAGGTAATGGTGCGACCTGTCGTAGCTGTGCTCACTGTCCGTGGATGGCCATGAACGGCTTGCGCAACATTGCTGAAGTGCTGGAAAACGGCAATCAGGAAATCTTTGTGAACGAAGCCTTGCGTAAGGATGCTATCCGCAGCTTGCAGCGTATGCTGGATTTCAAAGCCTGAATCGATACCTGACAAAACGGCCGCTCATTGAGCGGCCGTTTTTGTTTGTGGGCTTGGTTTGTGGCTTGCGTATGGTCGGAAGATGAACGGGGTTTTAGAACTTGCGATCGCCTTTGGCAATTTGGCGCAGGCGCTCTTTGAGGGCTTCCTGACGCTGGAAGTTGCCTTGCTTGCCCGCTTCCTTGATGGCCAGATCCATTTGCCGGATGGCCTGATTCTGCTGGCCATTGAGGTACAGGTATTCTGCATTGGCGTGGTGGGCGACCATGTTCTGGCGGGCGTCCGCTGCTGATTGCGCCAGTTGATACCACACCTCCGGCGTGCCTGGGCGGTCTTCAGCCAGTTTGCGCAGGACGTCTGTGCTTTGCTGGACCCTGCCAGAGTGATCCAGAATCGTCGCGTAGGCCATGATTAGCTGGTAGCTGCCCGGATAATACTGCATGCGTTGTTCCAGCAGCTGAATGGCTTCGGCGCTGTTGCCCAACTGGTGAAGGGTTTGGGCTCGTACGACGGTGGTGGCGGGATCGTTCTGGTAGTCACTGTCGATGCCGTCGAGGTGTTTAAGCGCCGTTTGGTAGTCGTCGGCAATGAATGCCTGCTCGGCCAGAATCAACCGTGCTGCGCTGCGTCTGACGGCATCCTTGCTTTGCAATTCGGCCGTCATGGCAGGAATAACCTGCTCCGGCGTCAGCTGGTAGCGAATGCGGGCACGGTCTTTCAGCACCATAAAGTCAAAGCCCACTTCGCGTGGCTGGGTCGGGTAATTTCCGGCCCGCGCCCCGGCATCGGCTACCCGGTTCATGGTTAATGGGTGGGTCAGCAAGAATTCTGGCGGGTTTCCGCCCATGCGGTTGGCTGCCATCATTTGAGTGAACATGCCGGGCATTGCGTTCGGGTCGTAACCGGCTTCTACCAGGGTTTTCATGCCGAGCCGGTCCGCTTCCCGTTCCCAGCTGCGACTGTAGGCCAATTGATCCTGAATGCTTGCTGCTTGTCCGGCCATAATGCCAGCAATGCCTGCGTCGGGGTTGTCGCTGAGAGCGATCAGCAGAATGCTGGCCAGCAGCGTTGCGATGGCCACTGGTTCCTGTTGTGACGCCCGCTCCAGCTGGCGGGCAAAGTGGCGCTGACTGAGGTGGCCAAGTTCGTGGGCAAGTACTGCGGCCAGTTCATCCTCGTCTTCCGCAAACAGCATGATGCCGAGGTTGATGCCAATGATGCCGCCGGGTACTGCGAAGGCGTTCAGCTCGGCTTTGTCGATAATGACGAACTCAAATTCACTTTGCTGAGCGCCGCTGTGGGGAATCAGCCGGTAAGCCATGTTCTCCAGAAACTCGACCGCCAGCGGGTCCTTAATGGTTTTTGCGCTTGCTCTGAGTTGGCGCAGCCAGTTGCGTCCGAGGTCGTGTTCCTGTTGCAGCGACACCACGCCGGATGCGCTGTCACCCAGTGTCGGCAGGTCGTTGGCATCGGCCTGTACCGGGCTGGCTGAAAGCAGGCTTTGGCTGGCAATAAGGAGGGCGAGGGCAAGTCGTTTCAAATCAGTTTCCGTTGACGGCTTGTAGTTCTTGTCTGGTTGCAATGGCTTGGGGCTGAAGGCCTTTGGCCGGGGCTGTGTGCTTGTTTGTTGTGCTCATCTAACGAAAGTTAGATTTACAATGTCGTGCGGCACAGCTCAATGGTACACAGAGTTGATTCATTTACGCTCTGTTTGAGACTATCCTGCCTCTTTGGTTTCACCTAATTGCGGATGATGAATCGCGTGACCCAGCAAATACCCAGTGATGAGAAGCTCGATGCAACGGATGTCAGCTGTCCTTTGCCTCTATTAAAAACCAAGATGGCATTGAAAAGCATGAGCCGCGGTAAAATTTTGTGGGTAATCGCCAAGGATGCCGGTTCGTGGCGTGACATTCCCAAGTATCTGGGAATGTCGGAGCATGAGCTGGTGCACCTGGAAGAAGTTGATGGTGAGTACCATTACTGGATTCGCAAGGGAGATAAAGCATGATTCAGGTGTTTCGACGCTGGATCGACCGGTATTTGTCCAATGAAGAAGCGCTGCTGCTGTTATTGCTGATTACGGCCTTCCTGCTGGTTGTGGTGTTTCTGGGGCAGGTGCTGGCGCCTTTCCTGACGGCGGTGGTGATTGCCTACTTGTTGCAGGGCAGCATGCAGTATCTCAAGCGCCGTGGCTGTGGCCATTTGATGGCCACGGTGGTGGTGTTTCTGATGTTTGTCGGGGTCATGCTGACTGCCTTGTTTATTATTTTACCTGCCACCTGGCGCCAGCTGTCGCAACTGTTTACCGAGCTGCCGCATATGGTCGGGCAGGGGCAGGATTTGCTGCTGCTGTTGCCGCAGCAGTACCCGGATCTGGTTGCCGATGAGCAGGTGCGTGGCTGGGTGAATCAAGCCCGTGAGGAAGTGGCTTCGATGGGGCAGTGGCTGCTGAGCTTTTCGATCACCGGCCTTACCGCGTTTATGGCAATGCTGATCTATTGCGTGTTGGTGCCGATTCTGGTGTTTTTCCTGCTGAAAGACTCGACGGCCATTGTTAACTGGTGTGTGTCGTTTTTGCCGGCCCGTCGTAAACTGCTGGATGACATCTGGTCTGAGATGGATTTGCAGATTGCCAACTACATTCGTGGCAAGGCGCTGGAAATCGTCATTGTTGGCGGCGTGTCATGGGCTGCTTTTTTGCTGCTGGGGCTTGAATACGCAGCGCTGTTGGCCATTGGTGTTGGCTTTTCTGTGCTGGTGCCATACATCGGCGCGGCAGTGATCACTATTCCGGTGGCCCTGGTGGGCTACATGCAGTGGGGACTTGAAAGCCAGTTTATCTGGCTGATGGTGGTCTACGGCGTGATTCAGGCGCTGGATGGCAATGTGCTGGTGCCGCTGCTGTTCTCTGAGGTGGTGAACCTGCATCCGGTGGCCATTATTGTCGCGGTGTTGATCTTTGGTGGCATTTGGGGATTCTGGGGGGTGTTCTTCGCTATTCCGCTGGCGACCTTGTTCAAGGCCGTGATTCAGGCATGGCCCGGGCATCATGTGGAACATAGCGACGACGCTACTCACTAAGTCTGTTCAAGGATTCTCCGGAATCCGCTTTTTCGGCGCTTCTAAACTGTCCGTGCTTGTCACTCAGGGTTACCGTCAGTAGTATTGCGCTCTTGTCTTTTACGGCTTCTGTTTCTGGTGAATGAATCGCAGAAGCCGATCGTTATGTGGAGTAAGAATTCATGATCACCGGCAGCATTGTCGCATTGGTAACCCCGATGCATTCCGATGGGTCCCTGGACTGGGAAGCTCTCGACGGCCTGGTGGAATTCCACATCAAACATGGCACTGACGCCATTTTGCCTGTTGGAACCACCGGAGAGTCTGCAACACTGAGCACAGAAGAGCATTGTGCGGTGATCAAACGGGTGGTCGACAAGGTAGCGGGTCGTCGCCCTGTGATTGCGGGCACCGGCGCCAACAGCACTGCCGAAGCCATCGAACTGCATCAGGAAGCGAAACAACTGGGCGCCGATGCAGGCTTGTCTGTCACTCCTTACTACAACAAGCCGCCACAGCGTGGCTTGATCAAGCATTTTGAAGCCATTGCTGCTGCCGTTGACCTGCCACTGTGGTTGTACAACGTACCGGGCCGTACTGGTGTTGATATGCTGCCTGAAACCGTGGCCGCTCTGGCTGACGTTGAGCAGATCACTGCCATCAAGGAAGCCACTGGCGACATCGATCGTGCTCGCAAGGTAATTGAACTGGTGGGTGACCGCATGGCGGTTTACTCCGGTGATGATCCAACCTGTCACGAACTGATTCTGGCGGGCGGCAAGGGCAACATTTCTGTGACTGCCAACGTAGCGCCAAAATTGATGCACGACATGTGCATGCTGGCGCTGGACGGCAAGGCCGACGAAGTGCGTGCCATGCAGGAAACGCTGGCACCACTGCACGCCGGCATGTTCTGCGAATCCAACCCGGTTCCTGTGAAGTGGGCAATGGCGCGCATGGGCCTGATGAAAAACGGCATTCGCTTGCCGCTGGTTGAAATGGATGTGCGCTACGCGCCGAAGGTCGAACTGGCCATGAAAGGTCTGGAGCTGATCTGATCCTATGAAGTACCTGATTCTGGCCATGATCGCAGGCCTGAGCGGTTGCAGTACCCTGTTTGGTGACAAGTTCCGGGATCGTGCAGACGACTACCTGACCGCCAAACCGGCCAAGGAAGCGGTTGACCTGCAAGGTCAGCCGTTGGCAAAAACCGATTCCTTGCCAATTCCTGAATTGGCTCGTGAGGTTGAACAACCGGATACTTTCGAGCTGCCGCAACCCCAGCGTCTGGTGGTTGAGGCCGCAGAGCCGGAATCCCAGTCTGCTTCTCTTAACCAGTTCAACTCGACCGAGCTGAACCCTCGTCTGGATCGTGATGGTTCCGGCAGCCGCATTTTGCGACTGGACGGCAACTTTGCCCTGACCTGGGCGGAAGTGACCGAAGCGCTGGCCGCGTCTGACATCAATATGGTCGACCTCAATCGCAGTCTGGCAACCTGGTATCTGGAGCTGCAAACGGTACAGCAGGAAGACACTCGGGGTTGGTGGTCGCGTTTGTGGAATCGTGAACCAGAGTCTGAAACCACAACTTATTTGCTGAAACTTAACCGGGCTCATAACGGCGTGTACCTGTCTTTGCTGTCCGATGTGGATGCACTGGCCGACGACACCCTGGCTGAGTCGGTGTTTGTTGAGATCAAGACCCAGCTTGAGCGGTGAGGTACGTTTCGCTCGGGAGTGGCAGTAAAGGCAACTCCACGCTGATTGAACACAACAACCGCAGTTTGTTGATTGACTGCGGTTTCAGTCGCAAGAATTTGCTGGTGCGTTTGCAGCAGGCCCAGGCCGATGGTCATCAGCTTGAAGGTTTGCTGGTCACACATGAGCATTCAGACCACGCCAAGGGTGCGATGGCTGTTTGCGAGTTGTTCGATATTCCCCTGTATTGCTCGGCGGGTACCGCAATCCACATGAAATGGACCGACCATCGATTGTGGAATCGGTTAAACTGTGGCGATCAGGTCGATTTGGCGGGTATGAAGGTGGGTGCCATTACGGTGCCCCATGATGCCCGTGAGCCATTGCAGTTTGTGGTGGAGGGCGGTAACCGCAAGCTCGGTGTGCTGTCCGACCTTGGGTCTTTGACACGACGTATTGTTGATGCCTATCAGGGCTGTCATGGCTTGCAGCTGGAGGCTAATCATGACCCGGATATGCTCAAGGTAGGGCCTTACCCTCCGTCGCTGCAAAAGCGGGTTGCAGGGCCGTATGGTCACCTCAGCAATGCCCAATGTGCCGAGTTGATCGGCCAGATTCACTGGTCCGGTGTCCAGCACATTACTGCCGGCCACATCAGTGAAAAAAACAATCATCCGGAGCTGGTCTTTGGAGAACTGAGCAAGGTGCTGGGCCATTTGGCCGAGCAGGTAGAAATCCTTGCCCAGGATGATATTTCCGGTTGGCGAGAGCTTTGACGGCTGCGTGCCTGTTGGCCTCGTCACCTTTAATTCGTAACAATCAAATCTATGCGGAGATTCCTGATGGAAAAACGCGAGCTGCTTTACTCCGGTAAAGCCAAATCGGTGTATAGTACAGACAACCCGGACACTATGGTTCTGGAGTTCCGTAACGACACCTCTGCATTCGATGGCAAAAAAGTAGAACAGCTGGATCGTAAGGGCATGGTGAACAACAAGTTCAACGCCTTCATTATGACCAAGCTGGAAGAAGCCGGTATCCCGACTCACTTCGAAAGCCTGTTGTCTGACACTGAGTCTGCGGTTAAGCGTCTGGACATGATTCCACTGGAATGTGTGGTTCGTAACGTCTCTGCTGGCAGCCTGTGCCGTCGTCTGGGCGTTGATGAAGGCATCGACCTTGACCCGCCAACGTTTGAGCTGTTCCTGAAAAACGATGCGCTGGGCGACCCAATGGTTAACGAATACCACGCGCGTTCTTTCGGTTGGGCTGAAGAAGCACACATCGAAATCATGAAGAAGCTGACCTTCCAGGTGAATCAGGTTCTGAAAAAGATGTTCGATGACGGTGGTCTGATTCTGGTCGACTACAAGCTGGAATTCGGTCTGTACAAAGGCGAAGTGGTACTGGGTGATGAATTCTCCCCGGACGGCTGTCGTCTGTGGGACAAGGAAACCCGCGAGAAGCTGGACAAAGACCGCTTCCGTCAGGGCCTGGGCAACGTGATCGAAGGCTACGAAGAAGTTGGCCGTCGTATCGGTGTTCAGTTCTGATTTAGCGACAGCAGTAAAAAAACAGGCGCAAGCCTGTTTTTTTATGCCTGCGGCTGACTGTTTGAACGTTTGTTCCACTTTGTAAGCCGATATCGTCGCTATCATGTGCACCATACTCATCGGCGGCCGTCAATGCGTTTGGATTTTGTCAGAGCAACGACACAAGACTTTGGTATTTTGATGTTTTTAAGGGCACACTTGGACTGATACGAGTCTACCCGGTTGCCGGATTGAACCTGAAATCTAACTCCTAACAGGAATGGGATTCCGATTATGAAAAAGACCCTGATTGCAGCAGGTATTGTTGCACTTGCTCCGCTGTCAGCTCAGGCTGACCTGTTGTTCACCGTTGGTGCCAAGGCCAGTGTTTGGCAGGCAGAGCCAACCGGTCAGCTGGACGATGGCTTGTCTGTTGAAGGCGACGGCCTGGATCTGGAGCAGGAAAACGGTCAACAGATCACCGTATTCTTCGAGCACCCGGTGCCGTTTTTGCCAGATGTAAAAATCAAGCAAACCGCGCTGGAACTGGAAGGTACCGGTGTTGCTACTGCGACCTTTAATGGTCAGGTGTACGCTGGTGAAGTGGATACCACGCTGGACCTGAGCCACACCGACCTGACCCTTTACTGGGGCTTGCCTCTGCCGCTGCCGTACCTGGACATCAACTTTGGTGTGACTGGCCGTCAGTTGGACGGTTACGCCGAAGTCACCAGTGCAACGACTTACGACAAGGTTGATCTGGATCTGGTGCTGCCAATGGTTTACGGCGAAGTGAAGCTGGATACGCCATTTGGCCTGTACGCAGGTGCTGATATCAATTACGTAAGCTACGGCGACAACCTGATGTCCGACGTCAGCTACGGTCTGGGCTACACCTTCCCGATTCCAGTGGTTGATCTGGGTCTGGAAGCAGGCTACCGCGCCCTGAAACTGCAAACCGATCCGGACGATGTGGATATCGAAACCGATCTGGATATTTCCGGTATGTACTACGGTGCGTCCCTGTCTGTTGGTTTCTGATTCCGGATTCTGATCTCAGGAAGCTATAAACGACAGACACAAAAAAAGCGGCTGATCAGCCGCTTTTTTATTGCCCGTTGATTGCCTTTCGCCGAACGGAGAAAGGCAATCGGGCGGCATCAGATGATGCTCAGTTCCTGCAGTTCAGCGATCAGGCTGTCAACCGACAGGCCTTCTGCTGCAATGCTGGCGTCGGCACCGTCAGCGCCACCGGCAACCAGTGCAACCAGACCGGCGTTCTTGAGGATTTCTGCGCTTTCGGCAGTACCGATAGCGGCCAGACGACCCATTTCGAACAAACGGCGATCCAGAGCGTTAACCAGTTCATCTGCATTGACCGCGTTGATGGCAACAACGGCTGGCTTCTGGTTGAAACGACGGGCTTTTTCAGCCGCAGAAACGGCGTCGGTGCTGCCGGAACCGGAGGATTCACCGACGATCATGCCGGCACCAATGGTCACATTGGTCAGACGGTCGATGACGATGAAAGCACCAGTGCCATGCACTTTGCTGTAGGCATCAAACGGAACAGCTTTGTCGAGGGCAACCTCAACCAGCGCGATTTCGTTCAGTTTGACTTCTTCTGCCTGGCTCTGCTCCATGGTGTTTACATCGACCAGGTGGTGGATTGAGCTGAAGGCACCCGTGCTGGAGCTGGAAGCAAATTTCAGGTCGTAGGCGCGACCCGGAACCATGGACTTCTCGGTCATCCACACCAGTTCGGCATTGAAGCGGTTGCCAACAACCGGCTGATCTTCAATCTTGACGATCACGTCGCCGCGCGAGATGTCGATCTCGTCTTCCAGAGTCAGCGTGACGGATTGGCCAACAAAAGCCTGATCCAGATCGCCGTCCCAGGTCACAATGCGGTCAACCTTGCTGGTTTTCTGGGAAGGCAGTGCCATCACAGTGTCGCCCGGACGCACGATACCGCCGGCGATGGTGCCGCAGAAACCACGGAAGTCCAGGTTTGGACGGTTAACGTATTGAACTGGCAGACGGAAGTTTTCGAGGTTCTTGTCTTCGGCAACTTCAACGGTTTCCAGAATTTCCATCAGGGTCTGGCCGGTGTACCACGGAGAACGCGCGGAGCGGTCTACCACGTTGTCGCCGTCCAGTGCGGAAATTGGTACGCAACGGATGTCGGTCAGGTTCAGCTTTTCAGCAAACTCCAGGTAGTCTTTCTGGATTTCATTGAAGCGTTCTTCGCTGAAGTCCATCAGGTCCATCTTGTTAACCGCAACCACCACGTGCTTGATGCCCAGCAGGGAGGCAATGAAGCTATGACGTTTGGTCTGGGTCTGAACGCCGTAACGGGCATCAATCAGGATGATGGCCAGCTGACAGGTGGAAGCACCGGTCGCCATGTTACGGGTGTACTGTTCGTGTCCCGGGGTGTCGGCAATGATGAACTTGCGCTTGGCCGTCGAGAAGTAGCGGTAGGCTACGTCAATGGTGATGCCTTGCTCACGCTCAGCGGCCAGGCCGTCTACCAGCAGGGCCAGGTCAGGGCGGTCACCGGTGGTACCGACTTTGGCGCTGTCTTTGGTTACGGAAGCCAGCTGATCTTCGTAGATCATCTTGGAATCGTACAGCAGACGACCAATCAGAGTGGATTTACCGTCGTCCACGTTACCGCAGGTGAGGAAGCGCAGCAGCTCTTTGTTTTCGTGCTGCTTCAGGTATTCCAGAATGTCGGTGGAAATCAGATCGGACTGGTGAGACATCAGAAGTAACCCTCTTGCTTCTTCTTCTCCATGGAGCCGGAAGAGTCGTGGTCAATTGCACGGCCCTGACGCTCGGAGGTGGTGGTTAACAGCATTTCCTGAATGATCTCAGGCAGTGTGGCGGCTTCGGATTCCACTGCACCGGTCAGTGGGTAGCAGCCCAGTGTACGGAAACGCACGGACTTCATTTCCGGCACTTCGCCTTCTTTCAATGGCAGACGGTCGTCATCAACCATAATCTGCATGCCATCGCGCTCTACAACCGGGCGCTCAGCGGCAAAGTACAGCGGAACGATGGAGATGTTCTCGAGGTAGATGTACTGCCAGATATCCAGTTCGGTCCAGTTGGACAGAGGGAATACACGGATGGATTCGCCCTTGTTCACTTTACCGTTGTAGATGTTCCACAGTTCCGGACGCTGGTTTTTCGGGTCCCAGCGGTGCTTGCTGTCGCGGAAGGAGTACACGCGCTCTTTGGCGCGGGACTTCTCTTCGTCACGACGAGCGCCACCAAAGGCCGCGTCGAACTGGTACTTGTCCAGAGCCTGTTTCAGGGCCTGGGTTTTCATGATGTCGGTGTGCTTGGATGAGCCGTGGGTGAACGGGCCAATGCCTTGCTCAACACCTTCCTGGTTGATGTGAACCAGCAGATCCATACCAACTTCTTTGGCCATCTTGTCGCGGAATTCAATCATTTCCTTGAATTTCCACGTGGTGTCCACGTGCAGCAGTGGGAAGGGTGGCTTGCCCGGGAAAAAGGCCTTACGAGCCAGATGCAGCATTACCGCAGAGTCTTTACCGATGGAGTAGAGCATCACCGGGTTGTCGAACTCGGCAGCAACTTCGCGGATGATATGGATACTCTCCGCCTCCAGCTGCTTCAGGTGCGTGAGTTGGTAGTCACTGATCATGGAAGATTTCTCAGAAGTTGGACTTGAATGCTTTCGGGGCAGCCATGGCTGGCTGTTCACACTGGCGCTTGATCCAATGCGCCCGACTTTAGAATCGGTGGGACTATATCAAGGCGTGAGGCATATAAGAAGGTGGTCTTAATTCGATTTGGTTCTAAATATAGAGTCCGCTGCTTCGGTGGGTTTGGGCTGTGCGGCGGAATATAGCTGGCTGCAGCCGGGTTTAATGGTCGGCCGATAAAGTACCGGGTGTCGATGGATCAGGTGCTGCAGTGCTTGGTTGATTGAATGATTGGGTGATTGGGTGATTGGGTGATTGGGTGATTGGGTGATTGGGTGATTGGGTGATTGGGTGATTGATAGCACCTGTGCAAGTTTCAAAAGCCGACAAAGCATACAGAACGCTGTTCACCAGCGCCTTGATGGCGGGCTTCCATTGATGTTTTTGGCGTGGTCGGCTACATTTCGCACCCCAAAACCAGCCGTTGGAGTTAGCCCGTGACCACCCCTTGGGAGCTTTACCAAGCCGATCTGAAACGCGACGATTTTTCTTATGACCCTGCCCAGGAAATGGCGGTCAAGCATTTGCAGCGTTTGTTTGATGATCTGGTTGCGGCCAACGAGCGTCAATCCGGTAAGGGTTTGTTCGGCAAGCTGTTTAACCGCAAAAAGCCAGAGCCGGAAAAAGGCCTGTATTTCTGGGGTGGTGTTGGCCGCGGTAAGACTTACCTAGTCGATACTTTTTACCACGCGCTGCCGTTCGAGCGCAAAATGCGCACGCACTTTCACCGCTTTATGCAGCGTGTGCACGGTGACCTGACCAAGTTGGCTGGTGCCAAAAACCCGCTGACCATTGTGGCCGACCAGATTGCTGAAGAAGCCATTGTGATCTGCTTCGACGAATTCTTTGTATCCGACATTGGCGACGCCATGATTCTGGCTGGCCTGATGCAGGAATTGTTCGATCGTGGCGTGACGCTGGTAGCAACCTCCAACATCGTGCCGGACGGTCTGTATAAAGACGGTTTGCAGCGCGACCGTTTTATACCGGCAATCAAGCTGTTGAACAAGTTCACCGAAGTGGTCAACGTTGACAGCGGAGTGGATTACCGTTTGCGTACACTGGAGCAGGCGGACCTGTATCATTTCCCGCTGAATGCAGACAGCGAAGCGGCCATTCAGAAGAACTTCGATGCATTGGTGCGTGATGCCAGTCAGGTCAAACTGGATACCGACGTTGAAATTCTGGGCCGTAACATTCGTGCCAAGGCGGTGTATGACGATGTCGCCTGGTTCGATTTTTACGCCGTGTGTGACGGTCCGCGTTCGCAAAATGACTACATTGAGCTGGGCAAGGAATTCCATGCCATTCTGGTTTCCAACGTGCCTGTGATGGGCGTTAAGAATGATGATCTGGCGCGCCGCTTTATCAACCTGATCGATGAATTCTACGATCGTGGCGTGAAGGTCATCATGAGTGCGGACGCCGCTATTCCGGATATTTACGGTCAGGGCAAATTGGAATTTGAATTCCAGCGCACCACGTCCCGTATGCTGGAAATGCAATCCCGCGACTATCTGGCGCGTGAACACAAATGTGATTAAGGCTTCTCTGAAAGCTTTGAATAAAGAACGCGGCTTTGGCCGCGTTTTTTATGGGCGGAGCTATATGGGCGGAGCTATATAAACTGAGCTATTTGGAGTGGGCTGTGACCCGCTTCTCAACTGTGTTTGTGGCTGCGTTGTTCGGTATTGAGCCCAGGCTCTGCCATTGAAACAATCTGTGGAATGAATTTGAGGAGATTAAGGACCCTCTGAATAACTCGGTGCCCGCTCTGGATGACAGGGCGAAGCTGAATCACGAAGCTGATTTGCAGGCCTGACGGGTCAAGTCAAAAATCAGCGACACAGAGTCAGCACTGCCCTGTCATCCCCGCAGGGCGCGGCCTGTAGGCCGCCAGAACGGTGTTGGCGAATTTGGAAAGGACTTGTCATTCCGCTGCATTCGCCGCCTTGTTCTGACAACCAGCAGGACTCGCGCAGAGCTGTGCAGAGTTATTCAGAGGGTCCTTAATTAATGAATTCGACTGACGCGGCTATCGAGCCCGCCGAAAAATCCCGCGGCGTATTGCTAACGCTGTTTTTGGGCCTCGCGTTGTTGGCTAATCCAGTGTTGGCGGTTGGCTATTTGACCACTCCAGAGACTTATCAGGAGTTTTTCCCTGGTGTGCCTTTGGGTGTGTTCTACGGCATGGGCATGTTGTGTTTGATCAATATTGTACTGGTGGTATTGATTTGGTGCTGGAAGAGAGTAGGGGTGTATGGGTTTTATGCATCCACGGCCGTCGCGTTTATTTTAAACCTGTATCTCGGTGTGGGAGTGGGTGGGGCTATTTCTGGTCTGCTAGGTGCTGTTGTCTTGTTTCTGCTGGTCAGAAAACGCTGGCAGTGGTTTTCCTGATACGTTCGTGTGCTTGATAAAGGCATGACCTCAAAAGAGAAAGCTGAAAGAAGACAGGCTGAGCGTAATACGCGCTCAGCCAGGTATAACCTCACTGCGATCGATAGCCAATTCTGAAGCCACCCCAGTGGCGGCCTTTCACCATGATGGGTACCGACAAGTCGTGCATCACCTCTCCGGTATCGCGCTTGTAGGTTTGCAGCAGCAGTGGGTGAGTGTTTGATCCGCAGCGTGAGCCGGTGCGGTCGTTGAAGATACGTTTGGTGCGGCTATTGATCAGGTCCTGCTCGCGATTGCCGGTTAATGGCTGGCTGTACTTGCGGTTGTGTGTGGGGAAGTAGCCGTTAACGTCTACTGCGCCGGCATAAGCGATGTGCGGGTTGCGCTCCAGAATAGGCTCTTGAATGGCGGGCAATTGGTCGTCGGTAAAGCTGTCATAGCGAGTGTTGTATTTCTTCGGGTCCGTGTTGGCAACGGGCTGATAATTGGTATCGAACAAGTCGTTGAGGTTCATTCGGCCGCTGTCGATGGCTTGCTCGAACAAGGCGCTGATCGCCGCGCTGGCTTGCAGTGCTTCCTGTTTGGCGGCGTCGTGGGACTGGCCTAGTTCGCCATCACCAAAGGCTTCGTAAATCTTTTCGGCTGTTTCAGACAGTTGCAATGACTGATCTGAAATGGACGAAATCTCTCGTTCTGTGTGCTCAAGGCGATTGCTGGTATCGCTGACAATGCGCGAAATTTCCTGAATATGGGCGCTGTTGTCCTGAACGTTGGCGGCTATGGAGCTGACCGTGGTCTGGATAGCTTCCGAGCGGCTGTATATTTCGTGCAGTTTCTCACTGACCGTCTGGGTCATCTTCACGCCTTCGTCGATGACGACCGTCAGTTCCTGGCTGTTGGCGACAGCATCCTTGATGGATGAGTTGATTTGGTTCACGGTGGCGCCAATCTGCTCTGTCGCGCTGGAGGTTTTGGCGGCCAGAGCTCTTACTTCATCAGCAACCACGGCAAAGCCTCGGCCCTGTTCGCCTGCTCGGGCGGCTTCAATGGCGGCATTCAGTGCCAGCAGGTTGGTTTGCTCGGCAATGTCACTGATCACATGGGTAAAGCCCTTGATCTGCTCGGACTTGGATTCCAGTTGTGCAATCAGCTCGGCATTGGCATTAACCCGATCCCGGGTGCCTTCCATTTGAGGAATGGTGTCATCAACGGATTGCTTACCGGATAAATTCAGCGCCTTGGCGTGGTCGGCGGCTTCAGCTGCATCGCGGGTTTGCTCTACCATGGCTTCGATAGCGGCCGAAATTTTCTGTGCCGAATCGACAATGCGGCTGGTGTCTTCGACTTCGGCGTGGATTTTTTCGCGCATCTGGTCGGAGGCAAACGACATTTCAGCGGCGGCAATGGCAATTCGGCCGCCGTGGGATGACAAATCTTGCTTCAGTCGGCGGGTGGATTCCAGCTCGCGAGCGATGGCTTTGGCGTCTTCCGGCAGATCATCCGGAATCGGATCGCCACTTTTCAGGCTAACAAGGGTTTCCAGGTGGTTGTTGCCGTTGCGACCTGTAAGTGTGGTTATGAATACGCTGGCGCCAAGGGCTGCTGCTATGGCGGGTAAATATTCTCCCGACCCGGTGAGGTAAGACAGGCCAGCGCCCACCAAAGCGCCAACAAGGGTTGCGATAAGACTGTTTAGGTACATGTCTGGATGTCCGGAAACCATGATCTAACAAAAAGCGTAGACAATAATCTCCAGGGGTGCGGTGCTGCTGCTGGAATAGGGGACAAAAAGCCCTATTGCTAAAGGTTGTCGGAGCGAGAGCCAGGTACTTATTGATGGTGTAGTGACACGAGCGGGGGCGACAAGATATGCGTACAACAAAACGCAGGATACTAAATTGTCAAAGGAACTTGCAGAACCTGGAGATAAGCAAAGCGCAAAAACGAAAAAACGAAAAAATCAGCAAAACGCTGATACGGGAATAAAATATTGAGAATTCGACGACTGTCGAGAAGAGGTTGGTGCCCAAGGAGAGACTCGAACTCTCACGAGCGTAAGCTCACTGCGACCTGAACACAGCGTGTCTACCAATTCCACCACCTGGGCAATTTTTAGGCTGGTTATTTCCAGCTCGGATTGACTGTTCCGACTCAGTTTTCACCACATTCAACGTGTTGTTGAATAATGGTGCCCAAGGAGAGACTCGAACTCTCACGAGCGTAAGCTCACTGCGACCTGAACACAGCGTGTCTACCAATTCCACCACCTGGGCAATTTTTAGGCTGGTTATTTCCAGCTCGGATTGACTGTTCCGACTCAGTTTTCACCACATTCAACGTGTTGTTGAATAATGGTGCCCAAGGAGAGACTCGAACTCTCACGAGCGTAAGCTCACTGCGACCTGAACACAGCGTGTCTACCAATTCCACCACCTGGGCATTTTTTAACTGGTGTTTTCCAGCTCAGAAGTTTAACTGTTCTGATTCAGTTTCCGCACCATCACCAAGACACTTCTAATAAGAAGCTTGTAAATGGTGCCCAAGGAGAGACTCGAACTCTCACGAGCGTAAGCTCACTGCGACCTGAACACAGCGTGTCTACCAATTCCACCACCTGGGCATTTTTTAACTGGTTGGGTCCAGTCCGGCAAGCCGGTAAATCAAGTGCAAACAACGTTTAAGTTTGGTGCCCAAGGAGAGACTCGAACTCTCACGAGCGTAAGCTCACTGCGACCTGAACACAGCGTGTCTACCAATTCCACCACCTGGGCGTTTGCAACTTGTAACTGACCTCAATCACGATTTGGTACCAGAGGCCGGACTCGAACCGGCACACCCGTTAAGGCGGGGGATTTTGAATCCCCTGCGTCTACCAATTTCGCCACTCTGGCGTGACTGAGTAGCTGTCAGTGGCCGCGTATACTACAGCCGAAATTTCGTCTGTCAAACATTTTTTTCAAGTTATTCCTTAACTTAGCGAAACTTGTTGGGTAATCTTGCTGCTGTATTCGAATGCCTATTGTCACCGCTATCTGTATAGCTGTGCTTCAACTGAATCCCTCTCATGAAAACCAGTGACTTTAATTTTCACCTGCCAGACGAGCTGATTGCCCGTTACCCGGCAGAAGAACGCACGGCATCGAGGTTATTGAAACTCGATGGTCAAACCGGCGCGTTAACAGACAGCACCTTTAAGGACGTTCTGGACTTTGTTCAGCCGGGCGATTTGTTGGTATTCAACAATACCCGCGTGATTCCGGCGCGACTGTTCGGCGAAAAGGAAACCGGCGGCAAGGTAGAGATGCTGGTTGAGCGTTTACTGGGCAACAATGAAGCATTGGCCCATGTAAAAGCCAGCCGCTCTCCAAAAGCCGGCCAGATACTCAAGGTTGCTGGCCATAATGTGGAAGTACTTGGCCGTCAGGGTACGCTGTTCCATTTACGCTTTGACGCCGAGGGCAGTGTGCTGGAGTTGCTGGAGCAAGCGGGTCATATTCCTTTGCCCCACTATATGGAACGTGAAGACAACGACTTCGACCGTGAACGCTATCAAACCGTGTATGCCGAAAAACCCGGTGCCGTCGCGGCACCGACGGCGGGTTTGCATTTTGATGATGCGTTGTTGGATGCGATTCGTGCCAAAGGTGTGAAGACCGAGTTTGTCACCCTGCACGTGGGTGCCGGTACGTTTCAGCCAGTAAAGGTTGACGATGTTACCCAGCATGAAATGCACGCCGAGTACATTGAAGTCAGTGAACAGGTTGCCAACGCCGTAAAACAGACCCGTGCCAATGGCGGTCGTGTGATTGCGGTAGGAACAACCTCGGTACGCAGCCTGGAAAGTGCCAGTACTTCCGGGGTGATCGAGCCATTCCAGGGCGACAGCCGTATCTTTATCTATCCGGGTTACCAATTCCGGTCGGTTGACGCCATGATCACCAACTTCCATTTGCCAGAATCGACCCTGATCATGCTGGTGTCTGCTTTTTGTGGCAAAGAGCACACCATGGCTGCGTATGAGCATGCCGTTGCCGAACAATACCGTTTTTACAGCTATGGCGATGCCATGTTGCTGACCCGTCCACAGACCCCGGATTCCGTACCGGCCTCTGACGACGGTGCTGAGGAGATCCAATGAGTTCTGAAACCAACAAGCCCGCTCTATCTGCCCGCCAATGCATGATGAGCTTCGAGCTGATGACCAGCGACGACAGCAGCCATGCCCGTCGCGGTAAAATTTCCTTTCCACGCGGCGATATCCAGACTCCGGCGTTTATGCCGGTGGGCACTTATGGCTCGGTGAAGGGTCTGAACCCGGATCAGGTTGAAGAGCTGGGTGCCGACATCATTCTTGGTAACACGTTTCACCTGATGCTGCGTCCGGGCACGGAAGTGATCAAACAGCACGGCGATTTGCACGACTTCATCGGCTGGAACAAACCCATTCTGACCGACTCCGGCGGTTTTCAGGTGTTCAGCCTGGGGGATATGCGCAAAATCACCGAAGAAGGGGTGACCTTTCAGTCGCCGGTGAATGGCGACAAGGTGCTGATGACGCCGGAAAGCTCAATGCAGGTTCAGCGTGATCTGGGCTCTGACATTGTGATGATTTTCGACGAGTGCACGCCGTACCCGGCCACTGAAAAAGAAGCTGCGGATTCCATGCGGATGTCGTTGCGTTGGGCGGAGCGTTCCAAGGCCGCGCATGGCGATAATCCGTCGGCGCTGTTTGGCATTATTCAGGGCGGTATGTACGAAGACCTGCGTGACGAATCACTGCAAGGCCTGACCGATATCGGCTTTGATGGCTACGCCATCGGCGGTTTGAGTGTCGGTGAACCAAAGCCGGACATGCTGCGCATTCTGTCTCACACCACGCCGAAAATGCCGCAAGACAAACCTCGTTATCTGATGGGTGTTGGCAAACCGGAAGACCTGGTTGAAGGCGTTCGTCGCGGTGTCGACATGTTCGATTGCGTGATGCCAACCCGTAATGCCCGTAACGGTCATCTGTTTACGTCCACCGGTGTACTGAAAATCCGCAACGCCGCAAACCGTAACGATACCGGGCCAATTGATGCGGAATGTGACTGCTACACCTGTCGCACCTACAGCCGTGCATACCTGTATCACCTTGATAAATGTAGGGAAATTCTGGGTGCAACCTTGAACAGCATTCACAATTTGCACTACTACCAGACCCTCATGGCTGGTTTGCGCCGTTCTCTGGAAGAAGGTACATTTGCGAGCTTTGTAGATGACTTTTATGCCAAGCGTGGCAGAACAACGCCACCTTTGGATGCGCCAGAAAGCCCTGAGCAGAACGTTTGATCAGGCTTGGCCACAGTTTCATAACGTCGTCGTTGATGCGGCGGCGTAAAATAAGTGTCGTGTGCCCGTGATAGGGTAGCCGGGATGTTTTTGGAGAAATAACTAGATGAAAGCTTTGTTCGCTCTGATCGCGATGTCTGTATCCAGCGCTGCGCTGGCTGAAGGTGCTGGTGAAAGCCCAATGGGTGCCATGGGTCAGCTGGTCTTCCTGGGTGGTTTCCTGTTGATCTTCTACTTCCTGCTGTGGCGTCCACAGTCCAAGCGTCAGAAAGAGCACAAGGAACTGATCGGCAACCTGAACAAGGGTGATGAAGTGGTCATGGCTGGCGGTATGCTGGGTCGTGTTACCAAGGTTTCTGAAGACTTCGTTGTTCTGGAAGTAGGCAATGGCATCGAACTGCCAGTGCAGAAAATTGCAGTAACCATGGTGCTGCCAAAAGGCACCATCAAGGACGTTCTGGGTTAATTCCCTTCCACCACAGCCGCAACACGGGTTACGGCTGTGTCTGATCCGAGTATTCACAAGGGCAGGTTATGCTCAACAAATATCCCCTATGGAAAAACCTGCTGATACTGTTTGTATTGGCATTGGCGGCTGTTTATGCAGCGCCGAATCTGTATCCACCCGATCCCGCCATTCAGGTGACTCCAGCGCAAGCTGGCGCGGAAATGTCCCAGAGCGTTGTCAGCAACGTAAACGAAATCCTTCAGCAAAACGGCATCGATGTACTGGCAGACGAAGTCAACGGTAGTACTGCGCTGGTACGTTTGACCTCTTCCGAGCATCAGCTGGCGGCCAAGGATCTGGTACAACGCGAGTTGGGTGACGATTACATTGTTGCACTTAACCTGGCGCCGACGACGCCGGACTGGCTGTTGTCGATGGGCGCAGGCCCGATGACACTGGGTCTCGACCTGAGCGGCGGTGTGCACTTCCTGATGGAAGTGGACATGGAAGATTACATGGCTGGTCGCATCAAGAACTACCGCGAAGAGCTGCGTACCCGCCTGCGTGAAGAAGGCATCAAGTACCGTCGTGTGGTGGTTGAAGGCAACCACATTGACGTTCACTTTGTGGATGCTGCGGTACGCGACGAGGCCGACTCTTTCCTGTCTCGTGAATACCCGGAATTCCTGCGTGAAGACCTTGATGAAAACGACCGTTATCTGGTGCGTTTGTCTGTGACTGAACAGAAAATCAAGGAACTGGAAGACTATGCGCTGAAGCAAAACCTGACCACCCTGCGTAACCGGGTGAATGAGCTGGGTGTTGCCGAGCCGCTGGTGCAGCGTCAGGGCCGCAACCGCATCGTGGTTGAACTGCCGGGCGTACAAGACACGGCCGAAGCCAAGAAGATTCTGGGCAAGGCAGCCAACCTGGAATTCCGTCTGGAAGCCGAGCCAGGTGCTTCTCGCATTACCACTGAAGAATACCCGTTCCGCAGTGACGAGTTCCGCACTGCGCGTCTGCAAAAAACCGTGATCACCACTGGTGACAGCGTGACCAACGCTCAGCCGTCGTTTGATGAAAACGGCATGCCACAGGTGAACATCGACCTCGATTCCAAGGGCGGTGCCATCATGGCGCAGGTAACCCGTAAGGCGATCAAGCGTCGTATGGCGGTATTGTTCGTTGAGCGTAAGCCGAAGACCATTTATGAAATGGTAGACGGCGTTGAACAGCCAAAAACCATTCAGGTGGTGGAGAAGTCCATCATCTCGCTGGCCACCATTCAGAGCCAGCTGGGTTCCTCGTTCCGTATTACCGGTCTGGAATCTGCTGAAGCGTCCGAACTGGCCCTGTTGCTGCGCGCTGGTGCGCTGGCAGCGCCGATGTACTTTGTTGAAGAACGTACTGTTGGCCCAAGCCTGGGTAAAGAGAACATTCAGCAAGGTACCAATTCGGTGATTCTGGGTCTGGCGCTGGTACTGGTGCTGATGACCGTTTACTACCGTGTGTTCGGCCTGATCGCCAACGTGGCGCTGATTGCCAATATCGTGGTACTGATTGCCCTGATGAGTATCGTTGGCGCTACGCTGACGCTGCCGGGCATCGCCGGTATTGTTCTGACCGTCGGTATGGCGGTGGATGCCAACGTGCTGATTTTCTCGCGTATTCGTGAGGAATTGCGTGCGGGTCGCTCACCACAGCAAGCCATTCACGAAGGTTACAACCGCGCCTTTACCACCATTCTGGATGCCAACCTGACCACGCTGATTGTGGCGGTGATTCTGTTTGCGGTCGGTACTGGTCCGGTGAAAGGCTTCGCCGTTACCCTGTCGTTCGGCATCATCACCTCCATGTTCACTGCGATCATGTTGACCCGTGCGCTGACCAACTGGATTTACGGTGGTCGCCGCCTGCAAACCCTGTCCATCGGAGGTAACGTCTGATGAAATTTACCTTCGACTTTATGAAGTATCGCCACTTTGCGCTGCTGTTTTCTGGCGCATTGTTGCTGGCTTCGATAATTTCCCTGTCTGTACAAGGGCTGAACCTGGGCCTCGACTTCACCGGCGGTACGCTGCTGGAAGTTCAATACGAAAAAGCCCAGCCAGTTGAGCAGATTTCATCTGCGCTGGAAGCCGCAGGCTACAAGGACGTCACGGTGCAGACCTTTGGTTCTGAAACCGACATCCTGATGCGTATGTCTGAAGCCTTCCGTGCCGACCTTGGCAATGAGGTTCTGCAAGTGCTGCAACAAGTTGACGCCAGCAACCAGCTGACGCTGATGCGCAGCGAATTTGTGGGTGCCAACGTGGGTGAAGAGCTGCGTGACCAGGGCGGCCTGGCGCTGCTGATGGCATTGGGTGTGGTGATGATCTACGTTGCCGCGCGTTTCCAGTTCAAGTTCTCAGTGGGCTCGGTTGCTGCCTTGTTCCACGACGTGTTGATTACGCTGGGCGTCTTCTCCTTGTTCCAGTTGGAATTCGACCTGACCGTATTGGCGGCCTTGCTGGCGGTGATTGGTTACTCGCTTAACGACACCATCGTTGTGGCTGACCGTATTCGTGAGAACTTCCGTACCATGCGTCACAGTGATGCAGCGGAAATCATGAACAATGCCATCAACAAAACGCTGGACCGTACCCTGATGACGTCCTTCACCACCATTCTGGTGTTGTTGGCGCTGTTGTTTGTGGGCGGTGAGTTGATCCATAACTTTGCCATGGCGTTGACCGTGGGTATTGTGATTGGTACCTACTCATCCATCTATGTTGCCGCGACCCTGTTGATGGCGCTGAATCTGACCCGTGAGGATCTGATTCCGCCAGAGATTGAGGAAGAGATCGACGACCGTCCGTAAGCACCTTGGCAACGGTCGTATCATCACATGCCGCAGCCCTTGGGTTTGCGGCATGTTTGTTTTTGGCGTTCGGTTAATCCGGACGGCCCCCTATTTTGAAAGAGTGTATTCATGCTGAGTTATCTCCATTCCTTTCACGCTGGCAACTTTGCCGATGTTCTGAAGCACTTTGTGCAGGTTGAGGTGCTTGAATACCTGCATCGCAAGGACAAGCCGTTTGTGTACATTGATACCCACTCGGCGGCGGGCATGTATCAGCTGGAGTCGGCAGAATCTGGCAAAAACCGGGAATACCTGACCGGTATTGCCAAACTCGATGCCAAGCAATGGCCGGAATTGGCCAGCTATCTGGCGCTGGTTGAACAGGGGCGGGCAGAGCATGGGGAAACCACCTATCCGGGTTCGCCGTGGTTCGGCTGGCAAATGCTGCGGGAGCAGGATCAAGGCTATCTGTTTGAACTGCATCCTCGGGAATTCGGCAGTCTGGAGCAGCTGACGTATCGCGAGCGCCGCATCAAGGCGCGTAACGAAGACGGTTTTCAGGGGCTGGTGGCCTTGCTACCGACCAAGGCTCGTCGCGGCCTGGTGTTGATTGATCCGCCTTACGAGATCAAAACCGATTATCAGACCGTGGTCGAAACCGTTGAAAAGGCGCACCGACGCATGGCAACGGCAACTTACGCCATCTGGTATCCGGTGGTGGATCGTGACCGCATTGATGAGATGGAGCGGCAGTTCCGCAAAACCGGTATCCGCAATATCCAGATGTTTGAACTGGGCTTGCAGTCAGACACAGAAGGCCGTGGTATGACCTCGTCAGGCATGCTGGTGGTGAATCCGCCGTTTACCCTGATGCAGAAAATGCAGGATGTGCTGCCTCGATTGGCGCAGCATCTGGGCGGCAGCAGCGGCCAATTCCGCTGCGAAACCCTGGTCGAAGAGTAAATCTGCTGTAGAAAGGGCGGTAGTGGGTTATCCGTCTGCTTCGCCCTCGTCGCTGCTCTTGTCTTTTTTCTTTACCTTTTTGCTTTCCGGTTCGGGAGTGGCTTCAGCAAGCGGTGTTTGCTCGGTAATGGCTTTTACCGCCTGATGGCGGATGCGTCGCTCGGCGGAAATGGCGTAAAACTGCTGGCTCAGCTCGTCTACCACGCCGATGCATTGCACCGTATTGCGAGTGCAAATTTCATCGGCAATCACTGCCGGGGCAAAGAAAAACCCGTGCCCCTGACTGCCAAAGGCTTTTAACAGCGCCGAATCGTCAAACTCGCCGGTGATTCTTGGGGTGATGCCAGTGCGGTTGAACCAGCTCAGCAGATCGGTTCTCAGGCCAGAGGCGGTGTCGGTTGGCAGCAGCACGGGCGCATCGGTCAAGCATTGCGGGAAGGGTCTGCGTTGCTGGACGGTATCTGTGTTCGAATCAGCCTCGCTTGCTACGTGGCGCTCAATCAGGTCGGTGGTGGCGAAGCAAGCCAGTCGGCTTTGTCCCAACAGTTGGTTAAAGCAGCGAATGTTCATACCCGGCGGAATAGGGCTATCAGCCAACACCAGATCGAGTCTGTGAACCGCCAATTCCCCAAGCAGTACAGACATTTGCTCTTCGTGGCACACCACCCGCATCTGGCCGGGCAGGTCGAGAGCCGGTAGCAGCAGCCGGTGGGCAATGGACTTGGGTAGGGCATCGACAATGCCGACCCGGAATTCCGTTGGCCGCTCGGTAATGCCCAGATTCATCACTTCCTGCAGCTCGTCGCCTAACTGAAAGATCTGTTTGCAATAATCCATCGCCACGTGGCCGGCGTCGGTCAACTCCAGGCCGCGGCCGGATTTCACAAACAGATTGACGCCCATGTCGTCTTCCAGCAACTTTAGCTGGCCACTGATGGTCTGCGGCGTAACGTTCAGGCGCTCAGCGGCACCCTGGACGCTGCCTTCCGCAGCAACGGCGTGAAAATACTGCAAATGCTTGTAGTTAAGACGTCGCATACTTCGTAAAAACCGAGCTATTGGTGTTAGTTAATTCGAATATTATTTTCGACGACGGCTCCATAAAATAGCAAGCTATTGGAAAACAAATCCTAAGGAGAATATCTATGAGTCGTCCAGACTATCTGAACTCCAAGCCTGCCGAGAGTCGTGTTGACTCTGTTGTGCTGGAGCAGCCACAGAACAGTGCCATTACGGCGGACGGCCGTAAGGTTCTGCGCAATACCTACATGCTGCTGTCCATGACGCTGTTGTTCAGTGCCGCAGTAGCCGGTGTTTCCATGGCCATGAACTTGCCGCACCCGGGTTTCATCCTGACGCTGGTGGGTTACTTTGGTTTGCTGTTTGCGGTTCACAAGACCAAGGACAGCGCGATGGGCATTCTGTCAGTTTTCGCACTGACCGGTTTTATGGGTTACACCCTGGGCCCGATTCTGTCCATGTACGCCAGCATCCCGGGTGGTAGCGGCATCATCATGAACGCTCTGGGTACAACAGGCCTGATCTTCTTCGGTATGTCCGGTTGGGTACTGTCTACTGGTAAAGACCTGTCCGGTTGGGGCAAAACCCTGATGGTCGGCATTATCACCGCCTTCGTGCTGTCGCTGGGTGCTTTCTTCTTTGAAATTCCAGCGCTGGGTCTGGCGGTGTCTGCCCTGTTCGTGATCCTGATGAGTGGTTTGATCGCTTACGAAACCAGCAACATCCTGCATGGTGGCGAAACCAACTACATCATGGCGACCGTGTCGCTGTATGTGTCTCTGTACAACCTGTTCGTTAGCCTGCTGCAAATCTTTGGCGTGCTGGGTAGCGACGAGTAATCGCGTTCTGTTTCTTCTGTGCTCAAGAAGAGATCGCCCCGATGGCCTCGTGTCATCGGGGCTTTTTTATTCTAGGCTCTGAAAAGGGGTTATTTCGGGGTCGTACTATGGGCAAACTGTCGGGCGTGTGCGCTGTACTGTTGTTGCAGATGTGGTCGGTGTCGGCCGTGGCAGAGTGCCGTGACCGTGATGCCAAGGCCGCCGGGGATGCGTTGGCAAAGAGTTATTTCCGGGGCAATCCGACGATTTTTTATCCGGCCAAGGTGTTCAAGCGACATTGGCCCAGCCTGCACAAGGAAGTTGCCAGCTACGTCCAGATTGGAAACTACAAATACAGTATATTTTCGCTGGTGGACCTTGAGTGCAAGGCCCGGTTTATCAAGCGAACCCGGCAAAACGATTAATTCGGTTATTCAGGGGCTTTGCCCGGAAACAGACTCTTTCCACACTACGCCATGTGGCTTTTCTTTCTGCATATGTTTTGTACAAGTGTTATCCGATACACTATGCACATACAAGCCAGTTTCAGGGTGAATTATGAAACGTGTTATCAAATCCGCTGTGTTGGGCGGTGTTCTTCTGGCTTTGACGGGCTGTAGCTCGACCAGTGTTCAGTACTATTCGGACATGACTCCCGAGTTGGACCCGAAGCAATTTTTTGATGGTCGTCTGTGTGCGGACGGCATCGTTAAGGATTATCGTGGCCGCGTCAGTCGCCACTTCTCGGCTCGTATCAATGCCAGCTGGGACAGTGCTGGCGTCGGTACGCTGGACGAGGTGTTCCAGTTCAATGATCGTGTTGAAGGGGATTACGAAAAGCGTATCTGGACTCTGGTGCCGGATGGCACAGGCAGTTATCTGGCTCGGGCCAACGATGTGCCGGAAGCCACCCGGATGCAGTTTGCCGGCAACAGTTTGAACATGGAGTACGTTCTGCATTACCAGACGGGCGAGGGCGATACCGTCAAGCTGAACATGGATGACTGGATGTTTCAGGTAAACAACCGCACCATCGTTAACGAAACCCGCATGAGCAAGTTTGGTTTTACGGTTGGTCGGGTGATTCTGACGATTCGTAAGGCGGGCCATTCCGATATGTGCTTACCGGGCGGGCTGCAGCCTTCCAATATCGAGCGTGTGTCGATGTGATCGGCTTGTTCGAGATCTGAACTTTCGGTTATGACGGATCTGATTCAACATGCTGCCTGCGGGCAGCATGTTTGTTTGTAGAGCTTGCCAAGACGTTCGCTCCGGATAGGATAGCGTTGTTAGGCTTAGCTATCGGATTCTTCGTCCGACTCTTCCTCGTCAAACACCACGCTTTCGCCGTGCTCGCGGGCCCAGGTTTGCAGCATCACCAGCACCCGTTCATCACAGGCCAGTTGCTGATGGAAAAGGGCGTCAGTGGCTTCGCTGATCGATTCACGGTCGGAAATCTCTTCCGAGTAGTCGCCCACTTCCAGGCTCAGTTCGCGGTTACAGGCCTCGTAGATTTTTCCCAGCAGCATTTCTGTGCGTTCTTCTTCCTCGGTCATCAGGTAGGTCTGATCAAGGTCGTTTTCCAGCTCCCGAACGATGGCCCAGGTGGTCTCGCCACGCTGGTAAAGCGTGTCTTGTGAGATGCCGTGAATGTCTTCCAGTGCGTAGTCCCAGTCTTCCCAGCCATCGTCCGGTTGAATCAGCGTAGTTTTGATTCGGCCATCGGCCAGAGACCAGGCGATGGCAATCGGATGCGCTTCCTCTTCGTAGGAGCTTGAATCAATGGCGATGAAATGTGGGTAGGCCACAGCGAACCTCGTATCTGTGTAGAAGAGTCGCGACTGTAAGCGTCCTGCGGCTTGCTTTCAAGCTGTTCAGGTACGAGGCAGAATGTGGCTTCAGAGCGAACGGCCGCACCCCGTTGCTACGGGATGCGGCCAAACGGTCAGGAAGGACGAATGTCGGCAGGTTGATGCAGCAGGGCATCCAGTGTGTCGACCGCTTCTGCCCAGTCTGAGTCTTCGATCAGGGATTCCAGCAAGAACGACTTCTGCGCCCGCGAAAAGCAATCCAGGTCGGTTACCCGGGTCGTGCTGGCCAAGGGCTTTTGGCTTTCAATGAAATGTTCTATGGAGTAATCGTCGCTGGGCAGGCCGAGTTGTTGAAACAGCTGTCCAAGATCGTGGTGTTGGGTTTGCATAACTGTCTCCTGATCAAAGTCTAACGGGAAATCAGATACGCAAACCGGGACATTGTTCCATGCTCTGTCGATAACTGCTTATGGCTACCAGCGCAGTTCTTGCTGTAACGGCGGGTTAAGCATTTCTTTCAGAACCTTGGGCGACTGGCCAAACCAGCGACGGCAGGCGCGGCCAAAATTGGCCTGGTTGTCGTAGCCCAAATCCTCGGCGATTTGCCAGATGGGTCGTTCCTGCTCTTGCAGGCCTTGCAACGCGCGGAAGCTGCGATGTTGTTCTTGCAGGCCGTTGTAGCGGATACCAATCATCGCCAGTTTGCGATTCAGGGTACGGGCGCTGGTTTTGAACGCTTCGGCACAGTCGTCGATGCAAGGCACCAAAGCTTGTTTTTCGATCCAGTTGGAAATGGCTACGCCGAGGTCGTGTTCGCTACCGGGTAATAAAGCCAGTGCCTTGTGGCACTGCTGGCGGGCACGCACGGCAGGAATTGAGCCTTTGCGTTCCGGGTTGCCTGGCAGCGGGTAGCGATTCTCGCTGCTGGCACTGACCCGGCGGTTGGTATCCAGAAAACCCAGCTCCATGAGCCCATGAGTCAGGCGGCTTTCGGTGTATGCCACCAGATACTGATTCAACGGCCGGGCAAGGGCATCAGGCAGGCCGCCCAGTTGCTCGCAGTGGATGGATACGCAGGCATCCTTTTTTTCGATGTGCAGGCGCACGTCGATGCCCGGCAGTGTCAATCGGGCGAAGCGTCCCCACCACGACAACAAATCCGCATCGGTCAGGCTGGCCTGCAAAATCAGGTGCAGGTTTTCCTTGTCGGTGTGGCTGAGTTGGCTGCCGTGCATGCCACCCATGGCGGCGGCATCAATGGCTGCCAGCTGTTGCTGCAGCGAGTGGCACAGCAGTGCGGCACGTGGTTCGGTCGGCCCGGTTTGCATAACCAGGTGAATAAGTCGGTGAATTTCCCTTGGGTCGCGGGAATGCATGTTGTTCAGCCATCCAGATCAATCGTAATTACAGCGGAAAGCAGGCCGTTGGCCTCCTCAAACTGTAAATTACCGCGAAGCTCCATTTCTGACAAATCGGCGCACAGTTCCCGTGACGGGAATGGGAACAGAGTATCAAGATGATGGCTGTCGTCTTGCCAGGCTAATCGCATGATCAGCAGCTGATCCTGTAGCTCCAGTCCAAGGGACAATTGCTCGGCTTTGAGGCCAAGCTGCTGGGCTGGGTACACCACCAATTGGTCGAGAATGTAGTCGATGACGGCGGCGTTACTGGTGATGATCAGGGTTCTTGGGAACTGGCTTCTTACTTTTACCAGCTCATTGCCTAACGCTTGCTCAAGCTGTTTGCGAATGTGCAGCACCAGATCGAACGGTTGTTGGTCGGCCGAGGCGATCAAGGCCAGAGCCCGATGGGCGAGCGTCAGTTGATGGGCCTGATTCTGGCTGTTGTTGTCGCACTGACGACATTGGATAACGGCTTCCGAGGCACTGTTTAGTAAGGCTTCCAGGGTTTCAAAAATGCGCCGGTGCTGCAGTGAAGCCAGCCGTTGGCTGACCCGTGCCTGTTCGCGTTCAACCCGGTTCAGTTTGTTGGTTTTTTCCAGCAGCTCGTGCTGGAAATCCTCACGCTGGCTGCGCAACGAAGCTTCCATACGAGCACTCAGTTCTTGCAGTTGAATGCGGCCGTTCATTTCCGAGGTACGGTCGGAGCAGCAAATAATCACTTCTTCAGGCTGGTTGTTGTGAAAACTGAAGGCATGGAAGCTGATTTCCAGATAGCCATCCTGACCGTTGAACTTGAGTACGCGGAAGTCGCCTCTTACCCGCCGTACGCGGCCTTGCAGCAGCTGATAGATGCGTTCCCGCTGGGTTTCTGCCTGATCACCCTGTATGCGCTCGAGAATGCGGTGCAGCGGGTTTTCCAGCTGGTCCAGCTCGCTCTGGGTAATTCGCAGTTGTTGGCAGAAGTTGCGGTTGATCTCCAGTTTGCCTTCTTTAACGCGATATTTGCCGTAACCCAGTTCGGTGTTTTCAATCGCCATGTTGAGCTGCTCGTGGGTGTAGCTCAGCGCCTGGGTGGCGATTTCCTGCTGTGTGGTATCGCTGACGATGGTTTGTTGCATCCACTCAAAGGCTTCCACCAGGGTATCGAGTTCGTCCTTGCGGGCCTTGCGCCGGTTACGCCGTAAATACGGTTTGTTATCCGGTCGGGCAATGGAGAACGACCGGGCCCAGTTACCCAGATGTTGCAGGTGGCGGGTAATGTGCAAATGAATCAACAGCATCAGCACAATGGCAATAACCAGAGTGGTGATCAGTTGCACCGCCGCCAGCTGCACCCCGTGTTTCAGGACGGTTTGGCGGACGTGGGAAAAACTGCCCTGAATCTCGATTTTGCCCAGATGAATCGATTGGCTGGCGTTGCTGTGAATGAGGTCAAACTGATAGTCGAAGTCGGGCTCCGTCAGGGGCGTACCGGACTCCAGGTCGCCAAAGTCCTTGCTGCGAAGCACGACGTATTCAATGCCTTCAAAATTCAGAAACCCCTGCATTTGGGCCATCAGTTGTTGTTCATCAAAGTTCCAGAGGCTGATGGCCAGGCTGGAGCGGTAACTTTCTTCGAGCCTCGACAAATTGTTGGTGACGTTGGTTTTCCCCTGGTTGTAGTCGAGCGCCAGTATCCACGCCAGCGTCGTCATGGTGATCGTCAGACTGGCGATCAGCAAAGACAGCAGCAGGCGTTGGCCGACTCGGGTACTGAAGGCGGATGTCAGTAACTTCACTGGCAGGGCATTCCTTTTCTGGTGACAACAAGTTGCAAATCAGTAACAAGTCTAGTGGAAGGGCCGAAACATGCGAGGTTGAGCAAGAAAATTTCATGCCAGCGAAGGGGTAAAGATTTGTCCGCTTTGTTCCAACTTGACCTGCCACAAGTTTGGCAGCAGATGCGTAATGGTGCCGGGACGGCGGTTGATTTGGGTCAAAGAGGGGCCGGGTGCAGCCTTTAATCTGGCCACATCTGACAAGCGCACGGTATCTAGGAGTGCATTATGAAAATGTTGAAAACCCTGTTGGCTTCTGCTGTTGTTTTTTCTGCCATGCCAGCCCTGGCGTATGAAGGCGGCGATATCATTGTTAAAGCCGGTGTGATTACGGTTGCTCCAAAGGATGGCAATGCTGACAGCAGTGCACTGGTGCCAGGCAGTGAGCTGGATGCACAGAACGACACTCAGCTTGGTCTGACGGCAATTTACATGGTGTCTCCAAACTTTGGCGTGGAGTTACTGGCCGCCACACCGTTTGAACACGAAGTAGAAGGTGATGGTGGTGCTATCGATGGTGCAACTATTGCGACCTCCAAACAGCTGCCACCAACTGTATCGGCCCAATACTACCCAATGGGTGAAGGCTCCAAATTGCAGCCATATGTTGGCTTGGGTTTGAACTACACCTTCTTCTTTGATGAAAAAGACGACGGGAATCTGGGAACCAACGGCCTGGAGCCAAGCTGGGGTATGGCATACTCCGCCGGTATTGACTACCAACTGGATGAACATTGGCTGGTGAATGCGTCCGTTTGGAAGATGGATATCGACACCAAGATCAAAGGTGGTGCCGCTGACGGACTGGATGTAGAAATCGACCCGCTGGTTTACTTCGTTAGCGCTGGCTACAAGTTCTGATTGCGATTACCCCTCGAATCGCTCTCTACGCTCAAAAAGAAGTATCTGACTGCAGTACCTGAAACAGAAAAGACGGCTCCGGCCGTCTTTTCTGTTTTTCGGAGCTGTTTTTTTTGGTCGCTGTTTCTTGGCTCGACTTGTTGCTGTGAGACTAAAGCGAAGCCTTGGTAATGTCTGATTTCGCTGTCTTCAGGTTGGCTGCCAGCAGTGACACCTGTTGTTTGGACCGCTCTGGACCAGACAGTTTGGAAATGGAAGGCGTTGTTATGGCGAGTGGACTTGCAGTGCTGGAGGCAATGGCGTCGAATAAATCCTGCCCCAATAGAATCCCCATAAACTCCCCTTGAACCTGAATCTCTGAGCCACGCCCTTCGGTGTACTCAATGATGATGTGATCGCCTTTGACCAGTCGACGGTCGAGCATTTTCACCAGACTGTTCATGCGGTCTTCAAGCTCTAATACGGTTTCCCAGTCTTCGTTGATGACGATCTGTTCCAGCAGGCTCATGCCAATGGCACGGCCACTGAGCACGTCGCTGTGAATGGTGAGATTAAGCTGACGCACACCGTGTGTGCGGTCTGATGCTTCAAAATATTGTCCGGTATAGGCTTGTGGTAAGTAGCCAATATCGCGGCTGTGAGTACTGAGCAGTGTGAGTGGTTGGCCGCTAAAAGCCACGTGGGCATGGTTGTCGAGTGGTTGAGCTGCCATGGCAGCATTGGAGAACGCTGAGCAAGTCAGCCAGAATGCCAGAGTTGCGCGCTTCATGTGCTATCCCCCCGAAAGGTATGATCCAGCAGAAATCCATCCTGTCTTTAAACAGTAGTCTGGATGAAATATCGCTGCAACATGCTTTTTCGGGAGCCCGGTTCCTGGCCCGAAATCATCAGTACATGAGTGGGTGTGAGATAGAGAAGTGTTGCGTGAGAACCCAAACGCAATATGGCAGCCAAAGGCTGCCATATTGAGTCAAACTACCGTTGTTGGTCGGCAGGTTGTTACAGACCGACCAGGCGCATGAATTCGCTGCGGGTTGCCTGATTCTGGCGGAAGTCGCCCTGCATAACGGACGTGCGCATCATCGAATTCTGCTTCTGCACACCGCGCATCATCATACACATGTGCTTGGCTTCGATGATCACACCAACACCGCGGCAACCGGTAACCTCGGACACGGCGTCGGCGATTTGTTTGGTCATGTTTTCCTGGATTTGCAGACGGCGTGCAAACAGGTCAACGATGCGAGCAAACTTGGACAAACCCAGTACCTTGCCGTTTGGCAGGTAGCCGATGTGACACTTGCCGATGAACGGCAGCATGTGGTGTTCGCACAAGGAGTAGAACTCAATGCCTTCCACAACCACCATTTCATCATTGTCGCTGCTGAAAATGGCGCCGTTGGTCACCTCTTCCAGATTGCCCTGATAGCCGCTGGTCAGGAACTGCATGGCCTTGGCAGCGCGTTTTGGGGTGTCCAGCAGGCCTTCACGTTGGGTGTCTTCACCAAGTTCGGTCAGCACCTTGCTGTATAGGGATTCGAGTTCAGACATGTTGTTTCCGAAGTTTTTCGATACCTGAGCACTATACTCAATTAATAAATAGTTATACAAGAACTGTATCTTGTATAAGTGTGTTTTGTTTATCAGCCTGTAAAACCGGCTAACGCGGCTGTTCCGGTTGTCAGCTGTTGTTGCTGATCTCGGGGTCAACCCATGGGTTGAATGGCGGATCAATCATGATCTCGTCGCCATCCGGCCAGATTTCTGACAGGTTCAGCTGCCATGTTCTTGCTGGCTCTCCGGCACCTGTGTGGTGAACCCGGAGGCCGCCAGTGGCCGGCTTTTTCGCATTTGCCAACAAATCGGTGACCCGGTTAGCCACGGCCATACCGGAATCTACCCAGCCAATGTCTGGCCACAAGGCACTTAAATCGGCTTTCAGCAGCGGGAAGTGCGTACACCCCAGGACCACCTGGTCGGGCTGATGTTGCGCCAGCCATTCGCCCAGCAGTTGCTGTAGCTGCTTTTGTAGCTGATGCCGCCGGTGTTGTAGTGGCACAGCCGCATGGCTTGCTGAACGGGCGCCGGCCAGCACCGTGTTTTCCGCCAGAGTGACCAGTTCGCTACTACCCAGCCGGGCAACGTGGCAATGGCTGGCATACTGCTCGATCAGGTCATCCGTGTAAGGGCGCCGGACCGTCGCTGCGGTTGCCAATAAGCCGATGCGGCCACTGACAGTGTAGCGGGCAGCAGTCTTGATGGCAGGAACGACACCGACAACCGGTATATCCAGAACCGACCGCAACTGCTCCAACGCCAGGGTACTGGCGGTATTGCAGGCTATCACCAGCAGTTTCGCATCAATTTTTGCACACGCCTGACGACACACCGACACAATACGGCGCCGCAAGGCGTCGTCCTCGCGGATACCGTAAGGAAAAAAAGCAGTGTCCATCAGATAGTGAATCTGGCGGGCAGGCTGTTGTTGGCGTATTTCCCGAGCAACGCTCAGGCCACCAACGCCTGAATCAAACACAAGAATCAACGAGGGTTCCGGCAGGCTTGCGATTTCAGGGGCGGGATACTAGCAGAAAAGGACAGGCTAGGGGCCGCCAGTCGGCTGGTGGCCCCAAATTTTTATCAAGGATTCAGAACCAGCGTGAAATTGACGGGCACAGTGGTGGAAATGGCATTCAGGCCAGCCACCTGACGTAGGGATTCGATACCGCTGGTCAGGCTGAAATCAGAGGCGCTCAGCATAATAGGGGTCAGGGTTGAAACAACCAGCTTGCCATCTTGCGCTGGCGTTGCGATGACGTCGGTACTGAGACTCTTGCGTTCACCGTGCAGCGACAGGCTGCCAGACAGCTTGAAAGTTTCCGAATGGCCTTCTTCCAGCTTCGCCAAAGTGCCCTTGGGCAGCATGGCTTGGAAGTTGGCGGTGGTGAAAGTGCCGGTATTGAACAGCATGGTTTTCATTCGTTGATCGCGGATCTCGATGCCTGAATCGATGCTGCTAAGGTCAATGCTGACCATGGCGGCACCGGAGTCGGTTACGCTGCCTGACACCTTCTTGAAACGATGAGTTTCGGTGATGTTGGTGTTTTTGGAGGTTTGGAAGGTAACGACCGATTCTGGCGCCACGCTCCAGTCTGCCAAGGCGGGCAGGCTGGCGAAGGCAAGGGAAGCTAACAAGCTGGTACGAACAATCATGAGAAATCCTTAATGGATTAAAAACACGTTAGGAAATGTGTGGTTTCGCAACCACGCCAGTTCGCGCTCTATGTCGTCCTTGTGGCGTTCTTCGAGTTTGTGCCGGCGCTTATCCAATTCGAACTGTTGTTTGGGTTTTAGTTTCTTGTATGCCTCCAAAATGGGCATGTCGGAAACCTGACTGTAAAAGTCGCGCATTGTCGTCAAGTTATCGTCGTTCCAGGCCTCCGGGTCAAGTCCTGTCACCAAATATTGCAGTCGCATGACCCCTTCTGTCATTTCACACTGCTCTGTGAGCACGGAAGTACAGAGAAATTGAATATCTTGTAAAAGACTTTTTTGTTGATCGCGCAGGGCTTGCTCTGCCTGACGTTGTTCTTCCAGTTGGCGGGCTTCCATGTCTTTGACCTGACGGGTCAGGTTCCAGGCGTAATACGCCAGTCCAGCGACGACAACCAGTGCCGCAAGCATCAGAAAAGTAGTCATTTGGCTGTTGCTCCAATGAGTCCCGAAAAATGTTGACCGCACATAATACCGGTTTTGCCAGCGGTTTTTGAGCTGGTCGCTGGAAAGCTACAAGATTGACGCGGTGTAAACGTACTGCGGCGAGGTTTGCAGGCCTGTATGGCCAAAGGGCGTGTTTTGAGGGGGCGGGTGGGTGAATGACTGGTAAGAGAAAATATTTGGAAAGCGTGTGGTGAGAGGCGTTGGTTGCGGGGGCGACTACGGTGAAAGGCGCGGGAGAAGACCCGCGCCAGTTATAGGGTTTAACCCTTGTTCTGATTTTCTTCCGCTTCTGCCAGGGCGGCAAGGCGAGCCGCTTCAATGGCGGCCAGTTCTTCCTGAACCAGCTCTGGGGTCTCCAGAGAGACACGTCCCAGCTTGCCAGAGCGCATTTCGTGCAGCACTAGTTCGGATGCCTTGTGCAGGTCAATGATGCCGCCGGGGCGCAGGCAACCGCGTTTACGGCCAATGTCTTCCAATGCTTGCTGGGCAGTTTCTGGCAGTGCTTTCAGTTTGTAGCGGGTTTGCAACAGGTCAGGATACGCCACCAGCAAATGGCCAAGGGCGTAGGTTGCAATGTCCTGATATTCAATGGCGGTATCTTTTACCGCGCCACTGGCTGCCAGACGATAGCCGCTGTTTTCGTTTTCAAACTTTGGCCACAGAATCCCCGGTGTGTCGGACAGGACGATGCCGTTTTTCAGGTCGATCAGCTGGTTGGACTTGGTCACCGCCGGTTCGTTACCGGTGCGGGCAATATAGCGACCCGCCAGACCGTTGATCAGGGTCGACTTTCCAACATTGGGAATCCCCATCACCATGGTGCGGATGGATTGCTTTTTGTCGGTCTTGTTGCTGCCCAGTTTTTTCATCAGGGCGGTCAGGCGCTTCAGATGGCTTTTATCTTCTGCGATCAACGGCAAGGCATGGGTGTTGTCTTGCTGGTTAAAATAGTCGGCCCACAGCTTGGTGGTTTTGGGGTCGGCCAGATCTTCCTTGTTCAGCACCTTGATCACTGGCTTGTTGCGGCGCAGTTCTCCGACCAGCGGGTTGGTGCTGGAGAACGGCAATCGGGCATCGAGCACCTCAATTACCAGATCAATTTCGGGCATTGCCTCGCTGATTTTTTTGCGGGCTTTGTTCATATGCCCGGGGAACCATTGAACTGCCATTGTGTGTAATCTCGTTGACCTGAAAAAATTTGGGCGGCACATTGTATAGATCGGTCTGGTAAGGGCAACCGTCCGATGGTGATTATGACACCCCGATTGCGTTCATCAAACGCATGAACTGCCCGTTAAAGACCGCTTTTGTGAGTCTTTAGGGGTTTACAGGACTGTCATATTTGCCGGATAACCTGACCGTGATCGTGTGGAATTGGTCGAGTTGGAGACAAGTGTATGGATGTCTTGCAAGAAGATTTCGCTCGTAGTGCCAAGCGTCAGGGCCGTCAGGCGTCAGCCACTGTTTCAGGGCGTCGTCGAGCCGGTTTTCTGGTAGGGAACAAGTTCGTCTTTGCAGATCAGGGCGAACTGCTTTGGATGGAAGCGGGTCCCGGAGAGTTTCGGGAGTTGCGTCTCTGGCGTAAGTAGCATCACCAGGAGCGAGTTGTTAAGCCTGTTTCAGGCTAACGGCTGTACCACGATGGACTAACAGGCTGTTGGATTGCGCCAACAGCCCGATGAAAGTGTCATCCCTGCCGCGTTAACAGAGCAGGCAAGGGCGCTTCATCCTTAAAATACCGATGCTGGCTTATCAGCGTCGGCGGAGTCTTCTTCGCTGTCAATTTCAGCAGCGCTGGCTTCGGTAGCTTCTGCATCCGATGCCTCAGATTCTGGTGTTTCTGATAGCGGGGCAGTGTCCTGCTCGAATGGCACGCTGTTGTCGTCGCTTTGTGTTTCATCTTCAGAGGTTTCCACCTCTTGCTCAGCTGCGGCTGCACTGGACGCCTGTTCAGCTTCTTTCTTACGTGCTTCTTCCTGCTCCATTTGATGAACCAGCTGCTTGGCTTTTTCGATCAGGGCCTGTTGTTGCTCCTGTTCTTTTTGCAGCTTTTTCTCGGCTTTCAGCAATTGCTTCTCGATGTTGGCCCAGTGGGACTGAGGTACATCGAGATCCATGATGCCGTTTTCTTCGGCGATTTCACGTCCCAGCTGACGGGTGTTTTCGTCGGCGTCGCGGGCCAGAAGTTTGCGTTCGCCAGCTTCCATACGGGCAAACAGATCAACCAGCGCGCTGGAGAGCACGTCACGGATCAGTTCTTCGCGGTTTTTCTGGAAGCGCTTGGCAATCATGTTGATCATGGCCAGATCGGTAGGCTCTGCTTTCACCAGAATGTCGGCCTGGGTCTTTTCCTTCAAACGACGGTCCTGTTCTTCCTGATAATATTTGTCGATCAGGCTTTGGGTGCTGGTTTGATCTGGGCCTTTCATGGGTGCCTCCGTAGTCTGTCTGGCTTGAGTTATTGGCGAGGGCGGCGGATTATACGCATCGAATTCACCAGAGGTAACCGACTTCATCATGAATGTTGAAGCTTATATTGAAGAAAAGATCGCAGACTTGTCACCCGTTTATGTGAATTTGCTGAATGAGAGTCATATGCACGCCGGACCTGCCACGGATTCCCATTTCAAGCTGACTCTGGTTTCGGCACAGTTTGAGGGCAAACGGGCCGTGGCACGTCATCAAATGGTGTACGGTTTGCTCCGCGAGGCACTGTCTGGTCCGGTGCACGCGTTGGCGCTGCACTTGTATACCCCGCAAGAGTGGGCCGAAGTGGCTGAGGTTCCTGCGTCGCCGCAATGTGCCGGCAAAAATCATTGATTCAACTCTGAATCCGGCCTGAATAGCCCGGCAGTCGAGGATGGCTGCCGGGCTTATTCAGGCTACATCTCTCTATGCGATATGAAAGCTTTCTGGCTGTGACCTGTGTCACGGTAATGTCATGCAAGCTTCATAGAATCGCGCCCGTTTCCAAAACACGAAGTAAGGCGATACCCCTAATGCGCGTAATAGTCACGATTGCTCTGGCTTTCATCACGGCGATGAGCCACGCGGCGCTGGCACCATTCAGCGACTTGCCCAAGGACGGTGAAGTCCGATTGTTTACGATCCACGGTTCCAACACCATTGGTGCGGAACTGGGTCCGAAATTGATCAAGGAATATCTGGCCCAGAAGGGCGCAACGGATATTGTGATCACCGATACCAATGTTGAAAACGAACAGGTTATTTCCGGCGTGGTGGCTGAAACCGGCACCCGGGTGTTTGTCGATGTGGCTGCACACGGCTCTGGTACAGGCTTCAAGGGCCTGTTGAGCGGAGACTCCCAGATTGCGGCGGCTTCTCGTCCAATCAAGGCGAAAGAAGCGGCGATGCTGTCAAACATGGCCGAGATGACCAGTCGCGCCGCCGAGCACATCGTTGGCATTGATGGTCTGGCGGTCATCGTGAACGGCGATAACCCGATTGACGAGTTGAGTGTCGACGAAATTGCCGAGATTTTTTCCGGCGGCTACACCGACTGGTCGCAAGTGGGTGGTCGTCCTGGTCCAATCAATGTGTATGCCCGTGATGAAAATTCCGGTACCTGGGATAGCTTCAAAGGCATGGTGCTGGGCAAAAGCCCGTTGAAAGCGGGTACCCAACGCTTCGAATCCAACAATGCTCTGTCTGACACCGTTGCGGCTGACCAAAACGGCATTGGTTTTGTTGGCCTGTCGTCTGTACGTGATTCCAAACTACTGGCCGTGTCTGATGGCAGCGCCAAGGCCATGAAGCCAAACAAACTGACCGTTGCTACCGAAGACTATGCCTTGTCCCGTCGTCTGTATATGTATACCGATGACGACAACCTGTCCCCATACGTAGCCGAGTTCATGGGTTTTGTGCAGCACAATGAAGGCCAGCGCGTGGTGGCCGAGGTGGGCTTTATTTCTCAGGAACTGAAAGCCGTTGTGCCAGAGACCTATGCCGAGCTGCCAGAAGATTTCCGCAAAATCACCAACGACTCCAAGCGCTTAACCATTAACTTCCGTTTCCGCGAAGGCAGTGCCCAGCTGGACAACAAGGCGATGAAGGACATCGAACGCCTGGTTGAATATCTGCAAGCCCATGATTCCCGTGGTAAGGATGTGGTGTTGATTGGTTTTGGTGACAAGAAGAAAACGGAAAAGCGCTCGCAGTTGCTGTCCAAACTGCGTGCCATGGCCGTTCGTCGTGAGCTAGTTCGTGCCGGCATCTATCCGAAGCAGTCCGTCGGCTACGGCGATTACCTGCCAGTAGCGTCTGCGGATCGTGAAGAAGGCCGTCACAAAAACCGTCGGGTTGAAGTCTGGGTTAACGAAGACAACAGCTGAGACTTTTGCAAGACACAAAAAAACCGCCGAACTTGGCGGTTTTTTGTGTCTTGCGTTTGGGTTGTGTGTGACGTTTGGCCTCGGAGGCTTGCAGAGGTAAACAGTTTCCGAGGCTGACAGCGGTACCGTCGAGTGATCAGCCCTGGCTGTGGAAGTGCAGGTACAGGTCAACCACGGTCAGCGGAATACCACCACACACCTGATTGGACAGGTTAACGTCGTCATCGATGTCGGCCATTTCAGCCTCATCAGCAAACAGACCGGAAGCGTACATGATCGGGAACAGGCACTCGGCAACGCTTTCTTCATTGCTGGCGTACCACTGGTCTTCGTGCATCATAACGCCGGTCATAAAGCCAATGGCCCAGCTTTCCAGTGGTGGCTCTTCTTCTTCGTCGATCAGGCTCAATTCAGCCGGAACCGGGAAGTCCTGGCCGGAGTCCAGCCATGCCTGAATTTCCTTCACCAGCTTGTCCATCAGTTCGGACACGGTAGCCTTTTCGGTTTTTGAAAAGCCCAGCTGTTCATCGAAGGCACAATCCCATACGGTTTGTGGCTGGTATTCTGCCGGGCCGCACAGCAAGGCGGTGATCAGGCCGTGGACGGCGAAAAAATCGAAGCTGTCCTGGCGCTCAGCTTCGTCTTCCAGCAAAACGCCGAGGGTTTCCAGTTCGTTCTCGGACAGGGCTGGGATACTATTCAAATCGTTCATTTACAGGCTCCTCAAGTGGCGCCAATCGTATCAGGCTTATGAAAGCGTACAAGCAGCAATTCGTTACTCAACTGGGTGAAGAAGAGATCACCGTCGTGATTCAGGCCAGTCGGCGCAAAAGCATGCGTCTGGCGTGGTCCCCGGCGGGGCAGGTTGACCTGCGAATTCCGGTCGGTGTGCCGCGTTCCGATGTGCTGACCTTTCTGAAAAAACACGAGTCCTGGTTGCTGCAACGCAGACGTGATTGGTTGCAGGCGCGGGATGCCAGCCGGGGCTCGATGGAGCTGGTGGGCGAAACCGTTCAGCTGGTTCCCTGGCAAGGCCGGGGCCTAAAGTTGGAAGAGGGGCGCTTACTGGTGCCAGCAGGCTCCGAGCAGCAGCAAACCGATGCCATCGACCGCTGGCTGCGACAACAGGCAAAGGAACTGTATCAGGGGTTAATAGACGACTGGTGGCCACAGTTTCAGCAGTACGCGGCGGCCAAGCCGGTGTTGCGCATCAAGCGCATGCGCACCCGCTGGGGCAGTTTGTCGACGCGGGGTTACATCAATCTGAATCTGGCGCTGATGCACCAGCCACTCGATTTGATCGAACTGGTGGTGGTGCATGAGCTGTGTCATTTGGCCCACTTCGATCATGGGCCAGGATTCAGGCGTTTGATGGCGCATCACCTGCCGGATTGTCGCGCCCGGGAACAGCAGTTAAACCAGGTGAGGCTCAACGGTTTTCAACCGACGTGTTGATCCACAGTTGCGAGTGCCAGTAAAAATAACCTGGCTGGCTTTTGCTGGGGGCGGTGCAGTTATAGCGGCCACGGCCAGCGGTAATGGCCTTCGTAGCCCGGGTTTCCAATGTGGCCTCGCCTGATTGGTGATCAAGGGTGTGCTCTATACGGCCTTCGCCACTGGCGTAGCATTGCAGGGCGTCGAGTTTGACGTCGTCTGACTGAAAGCTCAGCGTGTAGCTCGGCGGGTTCTGGCGACCCAGTGCGGGTTCTTCAGACGCCGCGTTGCCCGTATTAAACGCCAGGGTTTTCAGCTTGCCCTTGAGAGTATCGATGTTGGCGTACTGTCCGGCCGCCGGGAATCGTGGAATTGATTGCCACCAACTGTCGATGCCCGCAGGGCCGCTTTGTTGACCAAATGCGGTGTAGTCATGCTGGGCCAGCCAGTCGGCAATTTCCAGTGAATATTCGCCATACGGGTATGCCAGAAAGCGGTAGCTGGTGCCCATTTCGGCCTGAATGCGTTCGTCGGCCTGAACCACTTCTTGCTGCATCCACTGTTCCAGCGACATGCCTTGTGGTCGTTCAATCAGGTAAGGGTGCTCCATGGTGTGGTTGGCAATGGTCGCGCCAGCGGCCTGCATTTCTCGCAGTTGATCCCAGCTGATGATGTCGGGTAAGCCACGGTCTACCGGTCCTGGGTTCACAAAAATGGTGAAGGGCCAGTTGCGTTTTGCCAGCATCGGGAAGGCGTTTTGGTAGATCGAGCCATAGGCGTCGTCGAAGGTGATGGCGACTGACCGTGGTGGCAGTTGCTGGCCGTTTTTCAGAGCAGCAATGGCATCGGGTAAGGACACCACTTGCATGCCTTCGTCCTCCAGCAGTTGCAGGTGCTTGCGAAATTGCGCCGGGCTGATGCTGGTGACCGCCGGTGTGTCGTCGGCAACGTGGTGATATTGCAGGATAATCAGGTCTGCGAGGGCGGCTTGGGCAAACAACGCCATAAAACCGGTTAACAAGAACTTGTACATCTGAATCGCGTCCTTAACGGCAGGGTAGTTGGATTTTCGTATACCGTTATACAGACAGACGTTGATAAGCCGCCAGCAGTTCCTGAAAAAGTTCTATATCGCCGCCGCGGTCGGGGTGATGCTTCATGGCCAGGCGTCGATACTGACGCCGGATGTCGGTTTCGCTGGCGTTGGCATCGAGCTCCAGTAGCGCCAGATCCTGCTTGCGCTGGTCGGCGCTGGGGGCTTGTTTCCAGATTCCTCGCAGCATTTGTTCGACGGTGTCACGGTCGGTGCTGAGGTTGCTTAAATCCAGATAATATTGTGCCAGTGGGTCCGCCTGAGCGAGCTGTTCGGCATCGCTGCTGAAGCCGGTATTCCAGTCAAACAGCCGTACACCGAGTGGGTCAATCTTCAGAATGCCCGCTCGTTCAACCAACAGTTGATTGCGTAGCCGGTAAAGGCAGTGCATGACCAGAAAATGGCAGCGGAACAGGCTCAGGGAATCGCCCAGAGCATCGCTTTGAAAGACGCCGGGGCTGGGTTGTTTGAGCCAGGAAATCAGCTGATATTCGGTATGGCTTTCACCGTCCAGCAGGCGGCTGGCCAGCAGTTCTTGTAGGCTATCGAGGGTTTCGTCGGGAGGGTCGATGCGTTCGCGATTGAGATTCAGCATCCGGGCAGGGTATCACATGTTGGCCGTCATTCTGGCTGTCATTCGTTTGCCGGGGTTCCGGGTCGGTGTCTTCAATCAGTTTACGGGCGAAGCCCGGCAGTTTGTGTTTGATGGCGTTCAGGTGGCCAGAGGTTTCGCGGTAATGTGTGCGTCTGCGCTTAAGCCAATCGCGTATTTGTGGCACTGTGGTGACTAATAGTGACAGGCCGATGATGATCATGACGATGCCAAACGGGATGGGCAGAGGGGTGACGATGATGCCTGCAATCACCAGCAGGCATCCTGTCAGGATTTTGAAACTGCGCTTCAACATAGGGAGTATCTGTTCAATCCTCTGCAAGCCTTGCAAAGCGTCGACAATGGCTTCAGCAAAAGCCTCATCATCAGCTTCAGGAACCAGGCGGAAAAGATCATCAGATTCCCACGTCTATGTTGCGGAATCGTTAACGTGTGAGACCTTATGACGGATAAAGAGACCCCACCCGGCAAGACACCCTTGCCAAAGCGCAGTTTGCTGATTACGCCTCAAGGCGAACAGGGGTTGCGAGAGGAATACGATTTTTTGTGGCGCGTCGAGCGGCCCCGCGTTACTCAGGAAGTGTCGGATGCGGCCAAGCTGGGCGACCGTTCGGAAAACGCCGAATACATCTACGGTAAACGTCGTTTGCGCCAGATCGACAGTCGGGTGCGGTTTCTGGTCAAGCGGCTGGAAGCTCTGACGGTGGTTGACCGCAAGCCCGCGGACCCAAATAAAATCTACTTTGGTGCCTGGGTTGAACTGGAAGACGATGATGAACAGATTCATCGCTATCGGCTGGTCGGAGAAGACGAGATCGATCTGAAACACGGCTACATCAGTATCGACGCACCACTGGCCCGAGGGCTGGCAGGCAAGTCGGTCGATGACGAGGTTGAAGTGGCGTTACCCAAGGGCGACTGTAATTTCTGCATTTTGGCGGTTCACTACGATCGCCCAGAGTGGGACAACAAGCCTGCGGAGCACACTCACCGTTGGCAGACCTGATGGCCGCGCTGAAATAGCTGCTAGTCTGAATGTCAGGGTCTGCACGGGGAGGGAGGCCGTTATGACATTCCGGGGTATCCAGTTGAACAGAACGGTGACGTTTGGCATCAGATTTATTTGCGCAGGGGCTAAATATGTTGCTGCCCAATACCTCGCGGCTAAATACGTTGCCGCGCTACTGATTCTGGCAGCGCTTTGCAGTGTTGCGAGGGCCGACTCGCAGATGCAAGAAAGCAGCGAGCAGCTCGGCGACGAGCAGTTTCAGCAGGTGTATCAGCTGCCGGTCTGGATCGACTCGGTTGTCAGTACCTGCAATTGGAAAACCGATGGCGGTAGCGGTTTTGTGCGGGTGATCAGAACCACCGAAAGCTTTGGGCACGGGCTGTACTTGCAATGGGTTCGTTATGGCATTGCCGGCGGTGAGGCCAAGGCTGTATCGACGGTGGTCGTGGAAGAGCTTTGGCATGACTTGTCGGTCAGATTTGAAATGCCAACAGCGGAGTTTGGCAAGGGCTACTGTCAGTTAAACAGCATGGCGGAGTCGACCAGTAGTGAACTCCGCTATGAGTTGATTCTGAAAGTCGGGGCGCCGGGCAAATACCAGCTGGACGTTGTCCGGCACCTCAAGAGCGGTAACTAATTGCTGCTGGTCATCAATCAATAGTGACCACATCCAGTCGGGTCGCCAGATGCGACTTGTCCTGTTTCTTTTGCAGGTTCACAAAGTCGAACAGGTTCACATCGCCCAGTTGTGATGGCGCAACGTTGCAGATGGCCGAGAAGATTTGCTCGCTGCGGCCCGGCTGTTCCTTTTCCCACTGCAACAGCATGTTTTTGATGTTTTGACGTTGCAGATTTTCCTGCGAGCCACACAGGTTACACGGGATGATCGGAAATTCCCGTGCCGTGGCAAACGCTTCGATGTCCTTTTCCTTGCAGTAAGCCAACGGGCGAATCAGCACGTGTTTGCTGTCGTCGCTCAGCAGCTTGGGTGGCATGGCTTTCAGCTTGCCGCCAAAGAACATATTCAGGAACAGGGTTTCAATGATGTCGTCGCGGTGGTGACCGAGGGCAATCTTGTTGGCGCCAATCTGCTCGGCGAAACCGTACAGGGTGCCACGACGCAAGCGTGAACACAGACCACAGGTGGTTTTGCCTTCAGGAATGATTTCCTTCACCACGCTGTAGGTGTCTTTCTCGACAATGTGATAAGGGACACCGAGTTGCTCCAGATATTCTGGCAAGATGTGCTCAGGAAAACCGGGCTGCTTCTGGTCCATGTTGACGGCTACCAGCTCGAACTTGACGGGCGCGCTCTTTTGCAGGCTCATCAGAATATCCAGCATGGTGTAGGAGTCCTTGCCGCCGGACAGGCACACCATGATCTTGTCGCCTTCTTCAATCATGCAGTAATCTTCGATGGCCTTGCCGACGTTGCGGCGCAGGCGCTTCTGCAGTTTGTTGAATTCGGTTTTCGATTTACGGTCGTAGCTTTCGTCGGTCATAGGGCTCTGCCATGATGCCGGTGCGGAAATCAGTTTGTCTGACCTGGTCAGGCGTTGTTAATGGCCCGTGTTACAGTGCTGCTGTCACAATGTGCCAGGCGTGCGACTATTCGGGTCGATTTCTGGATCGTTTCCGGCCGGATATTGGGTAACTTGAAAAGGCGCGTATAGTATCCAAATCGATACGGGCCGTCAGTAGTTATCATTGCTTTCACAGTGATGAACAAATCACAAAAGCGAAAATGACAGGTTCAACCCGTCGCTAACGTCAGGGATAATCGAGGAACCCTCGTAGTAACTCAGTGCTTGCTCTGGATGACAGGGCGACGCTGAGTCACGAAGCTGATTGGCAGGCCGGATGGGTCAAGTCAAAAATTAGCGACACAGAGTCAGCAATGCCGGGTCATCCCCTTCGGGCGCGGCCTGCATGCCGCCAGAGTGGGTTTGGCGAATTTGGAAAGGACCCGCAGGACTCGCGCAGCGCAGCGCTGTGCTGAGTTATTCTGAGGGTCCCAGGGTGTCTTGCGGATCAAGACATCGACATGGATACAACTACAGGAGATACGGTTTTGTTGTTTAAGCCGTCTGCATGGATCGCCGGGCTGATGCTGATGTCAGCCTCCGCGCTAGGAAGCGTAGAATTGTCAGGTGCCGCCAGTATTGCCATGCCGCTGACTGAGCAGGCCCTGAGTGAAGTGAATTCCGCCACCGGAGCAGAGACCCTGAGGGTCAAGGAGGTTGCCGAACTTGGCGATGATAACCTCTGGCGCACGGTTTCCTACTATTCCTTCCGTATCAATGACAAGGTCGCAGCGCGGGACTATTCCAGCTTCCGCATCGGCTTTAACGACTTCTATTCCGACCTGTCTCTGGATTTTGCCCGTACTCTGACTGCCGAAGGCCGTGAATACAACGTGTCCGCCGATGCCGTGCAGCAACGCTCCATGGGAGGCGGGGACGACTTTTACACCGAAAGCAGTGAACTGGTGTTCTCACTGCCGAAACTGGCACCGGGTACCCTGGTTGAATTCCAGTTCACCCGACAGCAAGTGGCTTCCCGTGTGCCAGGGCTTGTTACTCGAGTCAGCACCCCCGTTTGGTATCAGCCGCAGGTTGCCAATGATGGCTACCGCACCGACCCGGTGGGTTACTACCACTATGAAATCCGGGTGCCGGACGACATCAAGCTGAATAACCACACAACGGTTTCCGGTTTGCCAAAGCCCACCGAAAAGAAAGCCGATGGCATCCGCAGCTACCAGTGGGAATGGCACAACCCGACAACGGTGCGACTGGAAGAGGGCATGCCAGCCGCTTTCAAACTGATGCCTTATATCTATTCATCCAACCAGACGCGTTGGACCGAGTTTCAGCAGTGGGCCGCCGAACTCTACATTCCCACGGAAGACATGATTGCGTCAGTCGCCGATCTGGTCGCGGGCCTCGAGTTGCCGGAACAACCGACCGACGAAGACAAGGTCAAGGCGGTCTATGCCTGGGTAGAAAATAACATCCGCTACGTTTACGCCCACCTTGGCCGTGGTGGTTATACCCCGCACTCACCGACAGAAACCCTCGCCAATGGCTATGGCGACTGCAAGGATCAGGCGCTGCTGGTGCAGGCGATGTTGGCCGCGCTGGGCGTGAAATCCAATCCGGTGTTGATTCAAACCCGTTCCGCCGGTGAAACCTACACCGGTCAGGTCAGTAATATTTTCAATCACATCTTTGTGATGGTGCCGGGCAACAAGCAGCACGACACCATTTGGCTGGACACCACTGGAGACAACAACCTGTACCCGGGTGCATCCGCCGGTTTTGAAGGCCAACCTGCGTTGATTGTTGCCAAGGGTGAGTCCTTGCAGGAACTGTCGCTGGGGATGGATAACCATGCCAGCCTGGCGCTGCATTATGCGCTTAACGAGCAGCGTAAACTGACGCTGGATGTGAAGGTGACCTACCAGGGCATGGCGGAGCAGAGTATGCGTTCCTGGTACCACTACACCAGCCCGAAAAATCGCCTCGAAGGGCTGAAAAGCTACTTCGAAACACTCTACATGGACAACGGTCAGTACCGCATCGATGTGGATGTTGAAAATGCCGATTCGCTGTTCGAACCCTTTGCAACCAAGGCAACCTTCCACTTCAAGCAAGCCATTGCCAAGGGTGAAAACATAACCATCGCGGGTAACACCCGTCAGCTGATGGCCATGTTCGGTCTGTATAACTCGCTGCCCGACCCAACCGATCGCTTGCTGCCATTTCAGGGCAATCTGGATTTGAGCGCCGATATGACAGTGTCGGTAGAGGTGCCCGACGGTTATCGGCCATTGGTGGTCAAGGAATGGGAGTCGGCCAACACCAACCTGTTTGAGATGACCACCAGCGTTGCCGATGATTTCAGCGGTATGGGCGTTGAAGCCCGTTTCCAACCGATGGAGCTGAGCAACACGGATTACCAGACGTTCTACCAGCAAATTGAAGACCTGATGAATCAGAACGGCTTTGTACTGACATTGTTCAACGAACGCGCTTTCCCACAAGCGCCAGTGATTGCCGATAGCAAAGCATTGCAGGAAGCCGGTGGTCACACGGTACAGCAGGTTAAGGAACTGCTGGACCAGGGCGACTTTGGCAATGCGCTGATGGTGGCGGAAAGCATGCTGGACGAGAACGACGACAGTGAGCAATCCATCGCCAACCGCAGCAACGGTGAGCTTTGGTACCTGTTGGGCACAGCTGCGGGTATGGAAGGTGAGTTTGATCGTTCTGATGCCGCTTATCTGCGCGCCAGCGAACTCGGCTATCAGTATCAGGAGCGTTAAGATGAAGTTGCTGATGATGATCCTGGCCACTGTGCTAGTTGGCGGCTGTATGAAGAGTACAGGCCTGAAACCCACAGAAGATTTGGCCTTTCACACCGATTCTACGTTGCCGGGTTCAGTGAACCTGGGCATGGCGCAGGCTCTTGTGGCCCAACTGGACGCCGCAGAATCCCCACAGGAAGCCCGCGATATTGCCACCCGTGCGCTGGAGCACTTTACCGTAGCGCGTCAGTATCTACCGCACAGCACGGCGGTTCTGGATGGCCAATACCGCATGCAATTTGCTCTGGATAGCATGAACCTGCAAGCCTCGGAGCAGCTGGAACAGTACTATGTGGCGCTACCGGAGTTCGCCCGATTGGACTACACGCCGCCGGAGTACATTGATGCCATGCAACTGCTCCTGAACGGCGCGGACAATCCGGCAGTGATGCAGCTATTGCAGAAGACCATTCGGGAAGGGCGCGGCGCAGAGCGTATCTGGGTGTTTCTGGCCAACTTGCTGACCATGGATAAACACTCGAACCTGGCGCTGTTCTCTTTTAACCAGATCAAGAATCTGGATGGCGATCCAAACTTGCAGGCACGTAAGGCAATGGCGTTGGATGATCTGGCATGGCAGGGCAGTTGTGGTTACGAAAACAAGGATTACCTGCTGAAAGCTGCGACCTTGTATTCGAAAGCCGCTGCGGCCTCTGACAACGCCGAATACTACCTCGACGCTGCCAGACTGTACCGCGACGGTGGTCGTTACAAGCTCGCTCGCCATGCTGCCAATAAAGCGAACTCGATTGAAGAAACGGTCGACAGTCTGGTGTTCTTGCAGGAACTGGCGGTGGCCAGTAATGACTATGGTGCTGCCGCGCGTTGGCTGGATCGCCTGGAGGAAGGCTACCCGGGTGCGGTTGACCCGTTGTACGCCGCGATGTCGATGATGGCTGATGAGCACGATTCTCGTGCGATGAAATACCTCGAGAATTACCCGGGCGAACTGGAAGGTAAGCCCTTCTTGCTGGGACTGGCGGTTAAACAGTGGCTGGTTGCGATTATGAGCGGCAAGAAAGACTTTGCACCGCTGGTAGAAAACAGCGGCTACGCTAACGACTGGCAGTTACTGATTGGCCAGTATCTGGATGCCAATGAAGCCAACACCGACTTGATCGATATGGCATCTAACGGCTGTGAGAAAACCGAAGCCTATTTTTATACCGCGTACCAATACTGGAAAAAGGGCAAACGAAGCAGTGCCCGCAAGTATCTGAAAGCGGTGTCCAAACAGCCAGCCGTAACCTACATCGAGTGGGAGCTGGTGGATCTGTTGCTGCCGCGCATTCGCTAAACGCCTGCCTCTCAATGACGTGATCTTTTATGGAGCGAGCCATGGGCTCGCTCGTTTTCAGTTCTAACTCCTGATCTTAACTTCTGATTCTAACTTCCGATCGGCACAGACCTCAGAGTCCGGAAATAGCTGAAGGCTTTCAGCACCTTAATTTGCGCCAGATCAATCCCGATTGTGCAGATCGCACATGCCTTTACTAGAGTTAATAGATTCCTGATGAATCCGATCGTTATCGGCCAAAGCACGATAGCGCGGGTTATCAGATGGCTCCTGATAGCATGAGAATCCGTTTATGTCGTGGTTTGGTTTTGGCGCATCCGCAGAAAAAAAGCAGTCCCAGCAGGCTGGTGAGCAAGATGTTCGGGTCTACCAGTGCAGTAGCTCTCAGATAGATGCCGGGGTACTGGCCAGTCAGCTGGCGTTTCGGCAAGGCAATAGCAAACTGGTGATTGCCTATGTGTCGCCACACCTTGATCTTGAAACCACCCTTGGCAGGCTTAAACAGGCAATGCCGTTTGCGGAGCGGGTAGTAGGGATCATGACCGCCGGCGAGCTAAGCAGCTGTGGCGCTAGTCTGTATCACGATGCTGACGGCAGCTGGGACAACATTGTGCTGCAAAGCTTCAGCCCCATCGTGTTCAGCGACGTGTCTATCCAGTTGGTGCCATTGCACTGTGAAGACATGCAGTCCGGCGCGATTCGCTACGACCGTGACCAGCGGGTGGCGATGATCCGCTCTGAAATCGACAAGCTGTCGGTTCCTTTTGCCATCAACGCCCAGGACAGTCTGGCGCTGACCTTCTTTGATGGCCTCACTGCCTCGGAAAGCTTCTTTATGCAGGCTCTGTACGCCAGTGGCCGTTTCCCATGCTACTTTGTGGGCGGTTCGGCAGGGGGCAAGTTGGATTTTCAGAGCGCGCTGATTTACGACGGCGATCGCATCGCTCGTAACGCTGCCATGGTGATTTTCGTCAAGCTGGCGGCGGACGTACGGTATGGCATCGTCAAATCTCACAATTTTGAAGCAACGGCGACGTCTTTTGTGATTGCCGAGGCCGATGTTCACACGCGCACAGTCCGTTCGGTACTGCGGGAAACCGACCATGCGATTATTCCGTTTGTCGACGCTCTGTGCGAACAACTGCATTGCTCTCGCGATGGGTTGGAAGCGGCGCTGGGCAAACAGTCGTTTGCGGTGAAAATTGGCGGTGAGCTGTTTATTCGATCCATTGCCGCCATCGACCTGGAATCGGGCTCGGTCAGCTTTTTCTGCGATCTCGATTTTGGTGATGAGCTAATGCTGGTCAGACCGATGGACTTTGCGGGTACCACCCACAGTGCGTTTAACCGCATGATGAGTGGCAAACCCGGCCGTCCCATTGCCATGTTGGCCAATGACTGCATTCTGCGGCGTTTGAATAACGCCGAGAACCTGTCTCGGGTTACCGAGTTCAAGGACATCCCGGTGGCCGGATTTTCCACCTTCGGTGAATTGCTGGGTGTTCATATGAACCAGACACTGACGGCGTTGTGTCTGTTTCGGGTGCCGCAAGGTGCCAAATTCAGTGATGAATATGCCGACAACTTTGCCCTTCACTATGCCCAGTTCCGCGAGTATTACCTGCAAATGCAGATTAATAGCCTGCAGCGCATCAACAGTTTGCAAAACACGTTGGTGGAGCATTTGGGCGAATACCGCGCCATGCTGCATACCATTGCTTCAAGCTTTGACAAGGTGTCGGACTACGCAGAACAAACGGGCACCATCCTGACCGATGTGCAGCAGAAGTTTCTGGGGTTTTCCGATGATATTGAACAGCAAAGCGCCGAGCGTGAGCAGCTTCATTCCACCGTGGGTACGCTGCGAAGTAACTCTGAGGAAGTGCTGAAAATCCTGTCGGCCATCTCGGGAATTGCCGATCAAACCAACCTGTTGGCGCTTAACGCGGCGATTGAAGCGGCTCGGGCAGGGGAGGCAGGGCGCGGGTTTGCCGTTGTGGCCGACGAAGTGCGTCAGCTCTCACACACAACCCAGGACAGCCTCAATAAAACCGGCGACACCATCAACGCCGTTACCGGTTCCATTGGCTCGATTCAGGAAGCCATTGCCCATACGGAAGAGTTTCTTGGGCGTATCTCAGGTGGCAGCCAGATGCTCAGTGGTGAGCTGGCCAGTTTGGTGAATTCGTCATTGGAAGCGGGTAAGCAGGTGAGCGACTCGACCCGTTACATCAACAGCATGATGGAAAACATGTCGCGTATTGATCAGGACGTTGAAGCCATTCAGACCCTGCGTTCCCTACAGCGAAGGTAGCGGCCAGAAACCAAAAAGGCAGTGCCCAGGGAGGGTCCCTGAGCACTGCCTTTTCAATAACATCACGTAATAGGTTATTCCGTTTCGCACTCGGCGTGGTCAATCAGACCAGCCATTTCCAGAAGCTGATCCATATCGGCGATGATGATTTCCTTGCCCTGGGTTTCGATCAGGCCATTCTTCTGAAAGCGCGTGAATACACGGCTGATGGTTTCCACGGCCAGACCCAGGTAATTACTGATATCAACACGGGACATCGGCAAACGGTAGTGGGTGGCGCTGAAGCCACGGCGGGCGTAGCGGTTGGAGATATCCATCAGGAAAGAGGCAACACGCTCTTCCGCATTTTTCTTGCTCAGCAGCAGCATCATGTTCTGGTCGTGACGAATCTCGCTGCCCATGGTGCGCATCAGCTGTTTGCGCAGGTCTGGCAGCTCGTCAGTCAGGGTTTCAAGCTGGTGTACCGGAATTTCACACACAGTGGTGGTTTCCAGCGCCTTGGCCGTCAGCGGGTAGTTGCCGCCATCGTAGCCTGCCAAGCCAATCAATTCGCTGGCCAGATGGAAGCCGGTAATCTGCTCTTCGCCGTTGCTGGCCAGGGTGTAGGTTTTCAGCGCACCGGTACGAACGGCAAACACAGACTGAAACTCGTCGCCTTGCTGGAACAACAGCTGGCCTTTCTGAATCGGGCGCCCGCGGCGAATGATATCGTCCAGACGCTCCATATCGCTGTCGCTGAGCGACAGGGGCAAGCACAGGGCGTTAAGGGAGCAGGTTTGGCAGTGAGGCTGATTGCCACGCAGCGGTGGGTGAGCAATAGAGTTCGTTTTCATAGTGAGTACCGTTACTGGCCTGAAGCGCCAGATCCATCTGACTTGAACCGCGTATGGTCTTGTCGGATAGTCCGACTGTCAAGTTGGATATTGTCAGTGCCAAATCGCCCAGAGGGTCCAGAGGCCATATCCAACCAGCAGGGCGCCAGCCAGTTGCTTTATAGATTTCAGATTCAAAAACGTGCTGATGGATCGGGCCGCCAGCGAGCTGGCAAATAGCGCAGGCAGGGTACCCAATCCAAAAAATAACATGCTCAACATGCCCATGACGGGATCACCGTTGGCGGCGACCCAGCTCAAGGTGCTGTAGATCAAGCCGCAGGGCAGCAAGCCCCAGAGCATCCCCAGCAGTAGTCGGCTGGGGGTATCTTGTTTGGTTAACAGCGCACCGGTAGCGGGTTGGATACGTTTCCACAGGTGTTGACCGGCTTGTTCAAAATGGGTGAGCCACATCAGCCAACGGCCAACATACAAGCCCATCAGAACCAATAACACCCCGGCCAGACTGCGCATCACCAGCATCATTTCGGTCTGCAGCTGTTGCAGCCACAAACCTACCACCGAAACAACACCACCAAAAATGACATAGGTCGTGATTCGGCCCAGATTAAAGGCGAAAACATTCAAAAATGGCGATTTTCCTGGCTGGCTACCAATCGCAGCGCCAATACCACCACACATGACCAGACAGTGCGACGAACCAAACAGACCGAGCAGCAGCGCCGTGAGTAACGATAGCGGTTCGGTCATGGCTTGGGACCGGAGTCCGGATTGTCCGATGCAGCTTCTTGCGGAGAGTCGCTGCGGGGCGTTTGAGGTTCGTCGTCATCGAACAGAATTTTGTGGGCGGGGGATTCCAGGTCGTCAAACTGACCGGCTTTGACCGCCCAGAAAAAAATACTGACGGCGATGCCGAGCAGCACGATCGAGAGCGGAACCAGAATGTAGATAATATCCATCGCAGTTATCCGGAGAAAAACTCGTGTTGATGCTAGGCTGCCGTTGATCAGGCAGTGCCAGGCTCTGTAGTGGATTTTGTTGTTGCTGGCATAGCCGCCGGAGCCTGTTTGGACGGTACTCGCCCCAGTCGCAGGGCATTGCCAACCACCAGCAGGGAGCTAAACGACATGCCAATGGCAGCGGCCCATGGTGGCACATAGCCCATGGCGGCAACTGGCAGGGCAATCAGGTTGTAGCCCAGTGCCCAGCCAATATTTTGTTTGATGATAGCGCGGGTGCGGCGAGCAGTCTCAATGGCGCTGACCAGTACATCCAGTTGGCCGCCAGTCAGTAATGCGTCGGCGTTGGTTTTGGCCAGATCAGTCGCTTCGCTGACGGCAATGGCAATGTTGGCGGCCGCCAGTACCGGTACGTCGTTAATGCCGTCGCCAACCATCAAGACAGTTTCACCATGGGATTGCCACTTTTTGACTTGCGCCAGCTTTTGTTCCGGGCTCAGTCCGGTGGCTACAGCATCCATCTTCAGGGCTGTCGCCATATCGGTGCCTGAAGCGCTGGGGTCACCGGTTAGTAGGGCGGTTTTGATGCCATGCTGCTGCAAGCCGCTGATCAAGGTTGCGGCCGACTTGCGTAAGCTGTCGCCCAAACAAATCCAGCCCAGTGGTTGTTGTTCGCAGGACAACAGTAGCCACTGTCCATGGGGGTGACTGCTCGGCATGGCCGGAGGCTGTTGGCAGGCGAAGTCAGCACGGCCAAGGCGGACGGTTTTCTGTTGGCCATCGGTGTGCCAAATCCCCTGTATGCCAAAGCCGGTGGTCTGCTCAATATCGGTAACCTGAGCGGCCTGGCGTTTGCGGAAAGCCCGTGCAATCGGGTGGCTGCTGGCTTGTTCAAGCCCGGCAGCAATGGCCAGAACCTGTTCGCGGGAGAGTTCTGCCAACGGCTCCACGGCCTCGATGCTGAGCTTGCCATGAGTCAGTGTGCCGGTCTTGTCGAACACCACCCGGTCGATGCCCGGCAAGGCCTCCAGTACGTGGCCACGGCTGATCAACAGGCCTTGTTCGCGCAGGGCGGCGGTGGCTGCGGTCAGGGCTGTAGGCGTTGCCAGCGACAAGGCGCAGGGGCAGGTGACGACTAGCAAAGACAGGGCAATAAAGAAGGCGTGATCGTTGCCTTGCCACCACCAGAATGCAAACACACTGCTGGTGATAACAAGCACGGCGGCCACAAAGTAACTGGACACGCGGTCGGCAATTAACGCGGCTTTGGGTTTTTCTTGCTGGGCCCGGTCCATCAGTCGAACGATGGTCGACAGCTGCGCTTCGGCACCGGTAGCGGTTACTTTCATCACCAATGGCGATTCGACGTTGACCGTGCCGCCAATCAGCCGATCACCGATCTTCTTGTTGATCGGCAGGTATTCGCCAGTCAGCGCGGCTTCGTCCACCGGGCTTTGGCCATGAACCACCACCCCATCGGCAGGAATCGATGCGCCGGGTTTGATTAGCAGCAGATCGTCCAGCTGGATATCTTCTGCGGCAATGACGGTTTGCTGTTCAAGCTGGGTGGCGGATTCAACCTTGAGCGCGACGTTCGGCAGCAGCGTTAGCAGGTTGTTACCGGATTTGCCCATTTTGTGGCGTGCCTGCATTTCCAGAAAGCGCCCCAACAACAGCAGGAAGGTAAACATGCACACGGAGTCAAAATAGACTTCCTTACCCTGATTGAAGGTGCTCCAGATGCTGGCACAGAAGGCCAGGAAGATGGCCAGCGATACCGGCACGTCCATGGTCAGATGGCGGGTTTTGAGGTCGCGGATGGCGGCTTCAAAAAATGGCCGTGCTGAGTAAAGCACCACTGGCAAGCTCAGCACCATGGATGCCATTCGCATGAACACTTCGTATTGTGGCGCCATGCCAGCATAGAGCGGTACCGCCAGCATCATCACCTGCATCATGCCGATACCGGCAACGGCCAGCCGTCGAATGGCGCGCTTGCTTTCTGCCGCGCGGCTGGCTTCTTCCGAGGTGGCCGAAAATGGCGAAGCCCGATAGCCCAGTCGATAGATCAGTTCCATCAGGCTGGAGGCAGGCAAGGCATCAAGTGACCAGCTTACGACAAGGCGGTGGTTGGACAAATTCAGGGTGGCGCTGGCGATGGCATCGTGGGCTTGCAAACGGTGTTCAATCAGCCAGCCACAGGCGGCGCAGCTGATGCCGTCGATCACCAGTGTGGCCTCGACGTTGCCATCGGGCAGATGCGCCAGAAAGCGACGCTGCATGGCTTCGCTGTCATAGAGGGTGAGTGTGTCGCGGGCGGCGAGATCGTCGTGCTCAACGTCGGCAGGCGACAGCTCCGGCAGTTCGGTGCGATGGCGGTAGTAGTCTTTCAGACCGCTGGCAACGATGGTCTCTGCCACGGCTTTACAGCCGGGGCAGCACATCAGTTGTCGCTGGCCATCAATCTCGGTGGCCCAGCGTTCGCCTTCCTGCTTGCTGGTGGTTTCACCGCAATGGAAACAGGAGTAAGTAGACTGGTTCATTTTGCGATCAGGGTGATGACCTGGCCGTCGCTGAGGTTTTCAGTGGCACGTACTCGCCAGCCCTGATCCGGGCTTTGCAACCAGATATGGCGACGGGAAGGCAAATCCACTTCTGCAGCACCCACGTACAGGCCGTCGGCAATGCGTTGCAGTAATACATCGGCATCGCGGTCCTGAAGGGTCGGGTGAATCAGACGCAGCAACAGCATATTGGGTTCTTCATCGAAATAGCCTTGCAGATTCAGGCGCGCTTCGTGGTCACTGATCACCAGATTGGCGCGCACTTGCAGGCGACCGGCCTTGTGGTCAATCTCGGTGTTTTCGGTGTAGGACATGCCGTCCTTGTAATAGCTGTCGCTGACCAGAGAGTCTTTCGAGCTGAGCGCCAGTGTCAGCATGACCATACCCCAGCAAACGGTCACCAGCGGTACGCCGACCACCAGCCACATTATGGGTTCCTTGTACCAGGGACGGGTTTGTTCTGAAGCTTGCTGTTTCATAGGACTCCCATGGAATACTGCTGCGGAGTGTAGTTAACCGCACAAATAGCTGGCCCAAGTTTAACCACTTGGGCCAGCGTGTGCGACCAGATAAAAGGGGTTTTACCCACGTGGCGCAATAAACCGGCTTTCAACCCGGGCGACTTCTTCGCCGCTGTTTTTGTTGACCACGACGAACTCAATGTTGGTCTTGCTGGACGGCAGTTTGGCAACGCTGGGGTCCAGCTCCAGATCGAGGGCGATTTCACGCATTTCATTGGTGTTGAGGGTGTATTCGGAATCGGCTTCCATTTCGGCCGCTGGCAGCCCGTCGACACTCAGAATGTAGGTGTTGGCCTGTTGTGACATGTTCATCATCTTCAGGGTGAAACTGTTGATGACGGTGTCGTTTGGCGTCAGCTGATACAGACGGCCGCGGTCGCGCTCAATGTCCAGCTCGAACGGAGTACGTGTGCCGAGGGCATACACCAGTGCGCCGACCATGAGCGTCAGTACCGCTGCGTAGCCAAACAGTCGCGGCCGCATGATGTGGGTTTTCTTGCCTTCCAGTTCGTTTTCGGTGGTGTAGCGAATCAGGCCCTTGGGCTTGTCGAGTTTCGCCATAATGGAGTCGCAGGCATCGATGCAGAGAGCGCAACCAATGCACTGGTATTGCAGGCCATCACGAATATCGATGCCGGTTGGGCACACCTGTACACATAGTGAGCAATCAACACAGTCACCGAGCTGGGCTTGTTGTGCCGGGTCCTTTTTCTTGCTGCGATGGCCGCGGGGTTCACCACGATTGAAATCGTAGGACACGGCCAAGGTGTCCTCGTCGTACATCACGGACTGGAAGCGGGCGTAAGGGCACATGTAAATGCAGACCTGCTCGCGCATCCAGCCGGCATTGATATAGGTGGCGGCAGTGAAGAAGGCAATCCAGAACAGCTCCCAGCCGTTCAGGTTAAAAACAAGGATGTCGGGGATCAATTCCCGAATCGGCGAGAAATAGCCCACAAAGGTGACGCCGGTCATTAAGGAAATAAACAACCAGGCACTGTGTTTGAGCCCTTTCTTGCGCGCTTTGGTCAGGCTCATCGGCTCCTTGTCGAGCTTGATGCGTTGGTTGCGTGTGCCTTCGGTGCGCTCTTCCACCCACATGAACAAGAAGGACCATGCCGATTGCGGACAGGTGTAACCGCACCAGAGTCGTCCGGCCAGATTGGTGACGGTGAACAAACCAAATGCGGCGATGATCAGCAAAGCCGACAGCAAAATGAAATCCTGTGGCCAGAAAGTGGCACCAAACACGTGAAACTGTCGCGCGGGCAGGTCGAAGTACACTGCCTGACGGCCGTCCCAGTTAAGCCATACCACGCCGTAGTAGGCCAGCATCAGCGCCCAGAGGGTGTAGGTTCGGGCTTTCTGAAACACGCCAATGATCTCGCGGACGTAGATCTTCTCGCGTTTCTGGTACATGGATTGTTGTTTTGGGGTCACATCTTTGACGGGAATATTACTCATACAGCGTGTCACCTGGTTGCATATTGGTGCTGGCGTTGAGCGGGGGTGTCCCTGGCGTCAGCTTATCTATATAACGTTTTGATTATATAGTTTTTGATATTTCACAGCTGAAAAAAAAGCGGCTTGGAGGCCGCTTTTTCGGGGTTTCTTGTTTCAGCTCAAGCCTGCTGGAATGAGCTGAAACAAACGCGGCTCACTTGTTGGTCAAGGAGTACACGTAGGTCACCAACAGGTGAATCTTGGCGTCCGCGTTGGCGCCCAGGATTTCCTTGTGCGCTGGCATTTTGCCCATACGACCGTGACGCAGGGTCATCTCGATCTGCTTGGTGGAGCCACCGTACAGCCAGATATCGTCGGTCAGGTTTGGTGCACCCATCATGATGTTGCCCTTGCCGTCAGCGCCGTGACAGATGGCACAGTTGCGCATGAACAGCGGTGCGGCGGTCGCAGCACCGGCTTCATCGTGCTTCAGACCAGACAGGCTGCGGACATAAGCGGTCATGTCATCAATGCCCTGGTCGCCCAGAATGGCTTCCCAGGCTGGCATTGCACCCTGACGGCCGTTAGCAATGGTCATGGTCAGCTGTTGAGGGTTGCCACCGTACAGCCAGTCGTTGTCGGTCAGGTTCGGGAAGCCCAGTGCGCCTTTGGCGTTGGAACCGTGGCATACCGCACAGTTGGACTTGAACAGACGCTGGCCGGTTTGCAGCGCTTCGTCGTTCTTGGCCAGCTCTTCAACCGGAGTTGCAGAGTATTTGGCGTACAGCGGAGCGATGTCCTTGTCGAACGCCTGAACCTCGGCTTTCCACTGGTTGGCGGAACTCCAGGCCACTTCTTCACCGTCAACGGTTACGGTGACAAGACCCTTGAAGTTACCCAGACCGTACATGCCCAGGTAGCCCAGGCCGAATACGATGGTGGCCCAGAACATGAACACCCACCAGCGTGGCAGCGGGTTATCAATTTCTTCAATACCGTCGTAGGCGTGACCTGTGGTCTCGTCGGTTTCTTCTTTGCGCATCCCCTTGCTGGTGTACATGATGAGGATGCCGCAGCCTATGATGGAACCCACCACAATGGCGGTAACCCATACTTGCCAGAAAGTACTTAACATTTTTACTTACTCCGATCTTTATCGTCGTACACGGACCCGTCGTCATCGTCCAGGAACGGAATTTCAGCATCTTCGTCAAAGCGTTGCTTGCGACTGGAGCCGTAGGCCCACCAGAAAATGCCGAGCATGGCGGCCAGTGCAAAGACCGACCCGAGACCGCGTACGTCGTTAATATCCATAGGGTTACCGTTTAGTGATCACTGTGCCAAGTTGCTGCAGGTAGGCAACCAGAGCTTCAATCTCAGGCTTGCCATCCACGGCGGCTTTGGCATTTTCGATGTCTTCATCTGTGTACGGCACGCCGACCATACGCAGGGCTTCCATCTTCTTCGGTGTGTCACGACCATCTACCTTGTATTCGAACAGCCAAGGGTAGGACGGCATAATGGACTCAGGTACTACGTCACGTGGGTTGTACATGTGAGCGCGGTGCCATTCGTCGGAATAACGACCACCAACACGTGCCAGGTCAGGACCGGTACGCTTGGAGCCCCACAGGAATGGGTGCTCATACACGTGCTCGCCAGCGACGGAGTAAGGGCCGTAGCGCTCGGTTTCAGCACGGAATGGGCGAACCATCTGGGTGTGACATACGTGGCAGCCTTCGCGGATGTAGATGTCACGGCCTTCCAGTTCGAGGGCGCTCAGTGGCTTGAGGCCTTCAACCGGCTTGTTGGTGTCTTCATGGAAGAACAGTGGAACGATTTCCACCAGACCGCCCCAGCTCAGAGCAACGACGATCAGAACCACCATCAAGGGGAGGTTTTTTTCAATAGTTTCGTGTTTGATCATTTCCGGTACTCCTTACGCCTGTGCCAGAGCTGCGTCAGCTTGCTCTTTCTTGGCAACACGAACAGTCATGTAGACGTTGTACGCCATCACCAGCATGCCCAGCAGGAACAGGGCGCCACCGATGACACGGCCAACGTAACCCGGGTAAGAGGCTTCAACAGACTCCACGAAGCTGTAGGTCAGGGTGCCGTCGTCGTTTACTGCACGCCACATCAGACCTTGCATGATGCCGTTCACCCACATCGCCACGATGTAGAACACGGTACCGATGGTAGCCAGCCAGAAGTGAACGTTGATCAGGCCCTGGGAGTACATGTCAGATGCCTTGCGACCAAACATGACAGGAATCAGGTGGTACATGGCACCGATGGACACCATAGCAACCCAGCCCAGTGCGCCGGAGTGAACGTGACCGATGGTCCAGTCAGTGTTGTGAGACAGGGCGTTAACGGTCTTGATGGACATCATTGGGCCTTCGAAGGTGGACATGCCGTAGAAGGACAGGGAAACCACCAGGAAGCGCAGAACCGGGTCGGTGCGCAGTTTGTGCCAGGCACCGGAGAGGGTCATCATGCCGTTGATCATACCGCCCCAGGAAGGCGCCAGCAGAATCAGGGACATTACCATACCGGAAGTCTGAGCCCAGTCAGGCAGGGCAGAGTAGTGCAGGTGGTGAGCACCGGCCCACACGTAGATGGAGATCAGGGCCCAGAAGTGAACGATTGACAGGCGGTAAGAGTAAACAGGACGACCAGCCTGCTTTGGTACGAAGTAGTACATGATGCCGAGGAAGCCCGCCGTCAGGAAGAAACCTACCGCGTTGTGACCCCACCACCACTGCACCATGGCGTCGATGGTACCGGCGTAAATAGAGTAGGACTTGGTCAGGGAAACAGGCACTGCCAGGCTGTTACCAATGTACAGGATGGCAATCATGATCATGAAGGCAGCAAAGAACCAGTTGGCAACGTAGATGTGCTTTTCCTTACGGATCGCCAGAGTGCCAAGGAAGTTGATGACGTAAGCCACCCAAACCAACGCCACCAGAATATCGATTGGCCATTCCAGTTCGGCGTATTCCTTCGCGGAGGTGATACCCATTGGCAGAGTGATGGCTGCCAATACGATCACCAGGTTCCAGCCCCAGAAGGTGAAGGACGCGAGGGTGTCAGAGAACAAGCGAGTGCGACAAGTGCGCTGAACGATGTAGTAGGAAGTCGCAAACAAGGCGCAGCCGCCGAAGGCGAAAATAACCGCGTTGGTATGCAACGGTCGCAAGCGGCCGAAGGACAGCCATGGGGTATCGAAGTTCAGAGCGGGCCAAGCCAGCTGGGCAGCGATGAATACACCGGCCGCCATGCCAACAATGCCCCAGACAACAGTCATGATGGCAAATTGTCTTACCACCTTGTAGTTGTATTCGGGATGGTCGATTGCTGTGCTCATGATTGGATTCCAATAACAGCGTTAGATTGAGGGTTATGATTTTTAGTGCCACATTATCGGGCGCTTATTTTTGCTTTGCAAATATACGTCAGACTAAGCATCTGATTTTTCAGGGATATACATCACCTGTGTTATACCTCGGCCTTCTAATAAATAGGAATGAATATCATTAAGATATGGCATCCTATTTGACGGTTTTGGCCCGCGTCCTGCGGAAAAACCCTGAATATTCGGGGCTTCTGGCATTGGTGACCATGATAAGCAGGCCTCTTGGCGTTATATTGATTTGAGACAAAAATAAGGCAGCTAGCGATATTGCTGTTTAAAAAGATTAGATGGTCCGGCACGAAAGTGGTAAGACCAAAAGACGAATTGAGTGATGTTGAAAAATCAGGAAGTAATGGTGGATAAACGACCTTTGATCATATTGCTGCACGGTGCTGGAGCATCCAATCAATCGGCGTTTCTGGAGTACACCCGTGGCTGTTTTGAATCGCTCGGCTATCCGGTGCGTCCTTATGACTTTGGTTACATGCAGGAAGCTCAGGCAACGGGCAAACGACGGCCACCACCGAAGGTCGAAAAACTGGTCGAAGAGTTGCGCGGGTTGTTATCAGGCTCCTTGAATAAATCACAACCGTGCGTGCTGGTGGGCAAGTCGATGGGTGGACGGGTTGCAACCATGCTGGCAGCGACGGATTGCCCAGCATCGGTACAAGCAGTTGCTGTGCTGGGGTATCCGTTTATTGGTAATGGCAAGAACAAACAGCCACGCACAGGGCATTTTGAGGACATAAAGGTGCCTGTGCTGATTGAGCAGGGAACCCGTGATGGATTTGGAAAGCCGGAGGATGTGGGTGCGATGGAGCTTCCCAAGGACGGTATCAGCATCAACTGGTTGCCTTCCGGTGATCACGATTTCAAACCCTTGCGGTCATCCGGTTTCGATCAGCAGCAGTTGATCGCGAAGGCAGTCAACCACATTGATGAATGGTTGAATGGTTGAATGGTTGAATGCTTGAAGGGATGAACAGCGGGATGGCCCAGGTCGATGAATAACCCGGGCCTGCCAATCAGGCTGTCAGTACCGTAATACGCTCTTCACGCATCAGGATTGGCTGGATGGCCGCAATGACGTCGCGGCGGGACTCCGAAACAGACCAGCGTTCCCAGTCTTCAACGGACTGCCAGTTGGTGATAATAATGCGGTGGTGTGAGTCTTTTGCATCGACGTAAGAGGCGCCGGAGACATAGCCAGGCGCTTCCAGAATGGCTCGCAGGGTGTCTTTAATGGAGGCTTCGTAAGTGGACTCCATATCGTCGGCAATACGACGGTCGATGATTACCTTGATCATACTTATTCTTCCGTTGGTCGTTGTCTAAGGGCTGCGACCCTCTGAATAACTCTACACAGCTCTGATCGAGCACCGAGTCGGAGGGTCCCTTGGGCAAATTATAGAAAGTTTGGGGATTACCCATGGCCCACTTCGACCATAGTGCTGTGGGGCTGGCAAATCAACCATAAGCCGGTCGACTTTCGGCTGGAGTGGCTTGCTTGCAGACAAACAAAAGCCGGCGATTGCCGGCTTTTGGAAGGTTCAATCAGAGCACGACGGGCTTGTCCCAGCCTTTGATGCGAATTTCAGTGTCAGTAATTTCCAGATCTTCCGGACCCAGCACGTTTTCGCCGAACAGGTAGCGAGGCTCGATTTCGCCGGCAACCATGCGGCTGTCGTAGGCGCTGGCCTGACTCTGAATGGCAGTATTGGCCTGGCTCCAGGCAGCAATGGCGTCAGTGCCGTGCTTCTGGCTGATCAATTCGAGGGTCCTGGTCGGTGATACAACCGCCGCAGAGGCGTTGTTACCACCAAAGCCCTTGGCATTAATAAAGGCAACGTCCAGTTGCTCGCTATCGACCTGCTTGTCTTGAAGCACAAACTCCAGACCTTGCTGGTGCACATCGTCAGCCACTTTTTCGGTGGTCTTGATGCCTGGAATCACACCGGTGGCCCAGGTGCCCAGAGCTGCAGTCAACTGGTCAGCAGACGCCGCTGCCAGTGAATGTCCAACGAAGGTCTTCACCGCAGTGATTGGCCAGTTTTCAATGCCAAACGCACCGGCCAGTGCTTCGTAGATGTGGGATTCGGTGACCCGGTTTTGCGGTGTGCTGCTGCCGTGAGCGTGCACAAAGCTGTTCTTTAATGATGCTTCACCCAATTCCCGGCGGGTAGCGGCCATGACTTTGGCCATGGTCAGGTAGTTACCAATGCCCGGGTTGGAAATGGATTTCTTGTAGCCGTCGGCATTCACTTGCACATCGCCGATGCTACCCAGCACATTCAGGCCCAGCTCCAGCGCGAGCTGGTCATCCGTCAGTACGAAGAACTGAGCCGATTCGGCAATGGTGAAACCGCAGTTTTCACCGAACGGGCGTACGGCACGACGGAAGTCGGCTTCTTCGTTGTCGCCCTTGTTATCCAGCTTCTTCAGGTTGGCCTCAGACGCCAACGCCGTCATGGCGTTGTAGCCCTCGACAATTTCCGGCACCAGCGGCGCTTCAGCGTTGCCAACAATCACAATGCGACGGCGACCGGATTCAATATCGTCCTTGGCCAGTTGCAGGTTGTAGAGGAAGGTTGCACAGGCGGCGGTCATGCTGCCGGTTTTGCCAACGTTGCCCAGTACATAGGCGTTGATGAAGTCGGCAGGCATTTCGCTCAGGCCCATGGCGCATTGCTTGGAGCTGGTGCGCTTACCCATTAATGCAGACTGCATCATGCCGCCGTGGCCGTTACCGTCTTGCTGGCCCATGGCGGAACCGGCATAGACAGCAATTTCATCAGGGCCAACATGCTGGCAGAGGGTTTCCCACTCAATGCCCAGTGAGCCCAGTGCATCGGATGCGGCGTATACCGCCATTTGCAAACCACGAGGGTGGTGACGTGAACGGTACAGTTTGGCCGGGTCAAAGCCTTTTGGCATCTGGCCAGCACTTTGTACCGGCAAGCGACGATGAGTCAGGCGCCAGCACTGTGTGCCTTCCTCGTCTTTGAATGCTTCATGGAAAGGTACGGCCTTGGCGTCCCAGTCGACGTTATCCCATTCACGTACCAGCGAGCCTTCAAGAATGGCGTCACGGTCGTCGGTGCCCATCAGCGCACCCAGTGCCGCCAATGTGGTTTGCTGGTCCTGCTCGGACAGAGAATCAAAAATCATGCGGCGGAAGGCGTGGTGGCCAGCGCTGCGGCCTGCAGCGTTGATGCCGCCGAAGCCAGTGATTACTGCCAGTTTTTTCATTAACCCGTTTCCAGAAGTGTTTTTTTTATCTTATTGGCAATACTGACTCTTTCAGTAGTACAAAAAAGACATAAAATAAAAAGATACAGACAATATGGGGCGATGGAGTTCAACGGTATGTTTCAGAGTGTCACTTTGCTGCTGGTGGAGCAGATGCTGCTGTCCAGTATTGCCATTCCCATCGAGATGCTGGAGGCAACGCGCGCCCGGTTGAGGTTGCAGCGTCAGCGCAACGCCGACTTCCGCATTCAGATAGCTGCGGTGGATGGTGGTTCCTGCAATGGCCTTGGTGGTGTGCGCATTCAGCCGGATAGCCGCATCGAAGATATTGAACAAACCAACCTGGTGGTGGTGCCCGCTTTGTGGCGCGATCCGCAGCGTGTGATTCGCCAACACCCTCAGGTCATTGAGTGGATTGCCAATCAGTACCGCAAGGGGGCCAGCGTGATTTCGGTTGGCACCGGGGTGTGTCTGGTGGCTGAAAGCGGCATTCTGGACGGCTTGCCCGCGACCACCCACTGGCATTACCAGGACCGTTTTGCCGAGCACTACCCAAACGTAAATTTGCAGCGCCAGCACCTTCTTACCCAATCACGGGGAATTTACTGCGCCGCCAGTGTGAATTCCGGCGCGGACATGGTGATTCATTTCATTGGCAAAACCTGGGGCAGGGACATGGCCCTGCAGGTGGAACAACAATTTTCACCGGAAGTCAGGAATCCGTTCGAGAACCGGGTCTACAGTCCAGAAGAATCGATGGCACACGCCGATGAAGACGTGGTGATGGCGCAGGCCTGGATGAAGCAGTATCTGCGAGAGCCGTTTTCATTGAAACAGCTGTCAGAGAGGGCGGGGTTGAGCGAGCGACAGTTTACCCGTCGTTTCAAGCAAGCTACTGGTCAGACGCCGCTCTACTACTTTCAGACGATACGTTGTCAGGCTGCGCGCGAACTTTTGCAACAAAGCAACCTCACAGTGAGCGATGTGGCTCAAGCTGTAGGCTTTGGCGACAGCAGCTATTTCATTCGGGTGTTCCGGCGGCTTTCGGGCCAGTCTCCTGGCGAATTTCGTGACAAGGTTCGTGGTAAATTATTTACCGGCAATTGACCGATTCGTGACATGAAAAACGAAAATTGAATAGGCATCACAGAAAATTTCTCCATACATTGTAGTGATTCTGCCTATTTTTTTTGGTTATACTGCTGCCGCCATCGAAGCTGGTGCCACAGAACGGTCAGATTTCTAACGTCCGTCGCACAATTTTCGAACGTTGTAATTCCTGTAAAAAAACTACAGGGTCGTTGTGTTTGAAAACGGCAGGCGTCAGACTGGCACCGCGTTTGGTTCTGCTACCTGGGTAGTAAAGGTATGAGCAGAACGAATGATGGATATTTTCTTAGCCCATGAAGGGCTTAGGTATTGTCGCTTACCGGAAAGGGATGATAGGTAAGTCCAGAATTTCAGGGGTAACAGGCTCACAAGGCCTTCACCCGTGCCTTATCCGGGCGCAGATAAAAAAGAAGACTGGGAGTTCCGTATGACACAAGATGTCGATATCTACGAAACACAAGAATGGCTGGATTCACTCCACGCAACGATTCGCCATGCAGGCCCTGAGCGTGCAGCATTCTTGTTGAAAGCACTGTTTGATAATGCGATGGCAAAAGGCGTTGAACTGCCAGCTGCGATCACTACGCCATACCGCAACACCATTCCTGTGGAAAAAGAAAAGCGTATGCCGGGCGACCTGTTCATGGAACGCCGCATCCGCTCCCTGATCCGTTGGAATGCCTTGGCTATGGTTATGCGTGCCAACGATAACGACGAAGGTCTGGGCGGTCACATCGCTTCCTTCTCGTCTGCCGCGACTCTGTACGATGTAGGTTTCAACTACTTCTTCCGTGGTAACGACGATGGTCATCTGGGTGACCTGATCTACTTCCAGGGCCACTCTGCTCCTGGTATCTACGCGCGTTCCTACCTGGAAGGCCGTTTTGACGAAGAACAACTGGACAACTTCCGTCGCGAAGTCGATGGCAAGGGTCTGTCCTCTTACCCACACCCTTGGTTGATGCCGGACTACTGGCAGTTCCCAACCGTATCCATGGGTCTGGGTCCAATCGGTGCCATCTATCAGGCACACGTAATGCGTTACCTGTCTGCTCGTGACCTGGTTGCCCGTGGCGATCGTAAGGTTTGGGCATTCCTGGGCGACGGTGAGTGTGATGAGCCGGAAACACTGGGTGCTATTTCCCTGGCCGGTCGTGAGCAGCTGGAAAACCTGGTGTTCGTGATCAACTGTAACCTGCAGCGTCTGGACGGTCCTGTTCGTGGTAACGGCAAGATCATGCAGGAACTGGAAGGCGTGTTCCGCGGTGCTGGCTGGAACGTGATCAAGGTTGTCTGGGGTCGTCATTGGGACGTACTGCTGGAGAAAGACAAGACCGGTCTGCTGCAGAAGCGCATGAACGAAGTTGTCGACGGCGAACTGCAGAACTACAAAGCCAACGGCGGTGCATACACTCGTGAGCACTTCTTCGGCAAATACCCAGAGCTGCTGGAACTGGTTAAGGACATGTCTGATGAAGACATCTACAACCTGAATCGTGGTGGCCACGATCCATTCAAAGTGTACGCTGCGTACGCAGAAGCAATGGAAAACAAGGGTTCCCCAACCGTTATTCTGGCGCAAACTGTTAAAGGTTACGGCCTGGGCGAAGCGGGCGAAGCATCCAACCCGACTCACTCTGTGAAGAAGCTGGATAAGGAATCCCTGAAGCAGTTCCGTGACCGCTTCGGTATCCCACTGTCTGATGAACAGCTGGAGACTGTACCTTACTACCGTCCAGCGCCAGACAGCCCTGAAATGAAGTACATGATGGAAACCCGCAAGAAGCTGAACGGTGTGGTTCCATCCCGTCGTGCCGACTTCGACGCTCTGGAAGTACCAGCACTGGACGCATTCAAGTCCCAGCTGACCGGTTCCGGCGATCGCGAGCAGTCCTCCACCATGGCATTCGTACGCGTACTGTCCCAGCTGGTGAAAGACAAGCAGGTTGGTAAGCGTATTGTTCCTATCGTTCCTGATGAAGCACGTACTTTCGGTATGGAAGGTATGTTCCGTCAGCTGGGCATCTACTCTTCCGCGGGTCAGAAATACACCCCGCATGATCACAACCAGATCATGTACTACAAGGAAGACAAGAAAGGCCAGATCATGGAAGAAGGCATCAACGAAGCGGGCGCTATGTCTGCATGGTTGGCGCTGGCAACCTCCTACAGCAACAACAACTGCGCTGTTGTGCCGTTCTACATCTTCTACTCCATGTTCGGTTTCCAACGTATTGGTGACCTGGCATGGCTGGCAGGTGACATCCAAGCACGCGGCTTCCTGATTGGTGCAACCGCTGGTCGTACCACTCTGAACGGTGAAGGTTTGCAGCACCAGGATGGCCACAGCCACCTGATGGCTCACACCATTCCTAACTGTAAGTCCTACGACCCGACTTACAACTTCGAGATGGCTGTTATCGTCCAGGACGGTATGAAGCGCATGTACGAAGACAAGGAAAACTGCTTCTACTACATCACTGCCATGAACGAAAACTACGTTCACCCGGCAATGCCTGTAGGCGCTGAAGAAGGCATCATCAAAGGTATGTACATGCTGAAAGAAGGTAAAGCTTCTGATGCACCACGCGTACAGCTGATGGGTGCTGGCACCATTCTGCGTGAAGTTGAAGCCGCTGCTGACATCCTGCGTGATGAGTACGGCGTTGAGTCCGACGTATGGTCCGTTACTTCCGTTAACGAACTGGCCCGTGACGGCCAGAAGACCGAGCGTTGGAACCTGATCAACTCCGAGAAGGACGCCAAGGTTCCATACATCACTGAGCAACTGACTGGCAAAGAAGGTCCTGTGGTTCTGGCAACAGACTACATCAAGACCTACGGCGAACAGCTGCGTAACTTCGTACCAGGTAACTTCAAAGTACTGGGTACCGACGGTTTCGGTCGCTCTGACACCCGTAAGAAACTGCGTCACTTCTTCGAAGTTGACCGTGGCTTTGTAGTACTGGCTGCTCTGACCGAGCTGGCCAAAGAAGGCAAGTTCGACGCTGCTGAACTGCCTAAAGTACGCGCCAAAATGGGTATCGATGCTGATAAAGCTGACCCAACCACGGTTTAACAGGAGGCTGACACATGGCACAAGTGACTGTAGCAGTACCTGATATTGGTGGTGCTGAAGACGTAGATGTAATCGAGATCTCCGTTGCCGTTGGCGACATGATCGAAGTAGACCAGGACTTGATCGTTCTGGAGACCGACAAGGCCTCCATGGAAGTTCCATCCACTGCCGCTGGTAAAGTGGTAGAGATCCTGGTGAAAGAAGGCGACAAGGTAGCAGAAGGTTCTGCCATCCTGGTTGTTGAAACTGAAGGTGCTGGCGCTGAGCCTGCACCTGCCGCAGAAGCAGCACCAGCAGAAGCTCCGGCTCCTGCCGCTGAAGCTGCGCCTGCACCAGCAGCGGCGCCAGCCGCTGCCGGTGGCAGCAAGACCATCGAACTGACCATCCCTGATCTGGGTGGTGCAGACGAAGTGACCGTTATTGAACTGAGCGTTGAGCCAGGCGCTTCTGTGGATGCAGAAGAATCCCTGCTGGTGCTGGAATCCGACAAGGCGTCCATGGACGTACCTGCTCCGGAAGCTGGCAAGATCGTTGAGTTCAAGGTCGCTGTTGATGGCAAGGTTAAAGAGGGCGACGTATACGCGGTGATGGAAGTTGCCGGTGCAGCGGAAGCTGCTCCTGCGCCAGCCGCTGAAGCTGCTGCTCCGGCACCGGTTGCTGAAGCGGCCCCTGCGCCAGCTGCAGCACCTGCTGCGCCAGCCGCTGAAATCGAACTGCCACTGCCAGATCTGGGCGGTGCCGATGAAGTGACTGTGATTGAGCTGTGCGTTGCGCCAGGTTCTGAAGTGAAAGCGGAAGAGTCCCTGATCGTACTGGAATCCGACAAGGCATCCATGGACGTACCAGCACCGGAAGACGGCGTACTGGTTAGCTTCAAGGTTGCTGAAGGTGACAAGGTTTCCGAAGGTAAAATCTACGCGGTATTCAAGCCAGCTGCTGCGGCCGCCGCGCCTGCACCTGTCGCTGCGCCTGCTCCGGCAGCTGCTGCACCAGCGCCTGCCTCTGCTGCTCCGGCTCCAGCCAAGCAAGAAGCCGCTCCAGCTGCCGCCAAAGGTGGCCTGAATGAGAAAGAAGCGAGCCCAGGCAGCGTATACGCTGGCCCAAGCTCTCGCCGTCTGGCTCGTCAGCTGGGTGTAGACCTGACCAAGGTGAAAGGTACTGGCGTTCGTGGCCGTATCACCAAGGACGACATCCGTGCCTACGTGAAAGACGCGCTGAAGCGCGCTGAACAAGCGCCGGCTGCAGGTGCGGTTACTGGTGGTTCCGGTATTCCGCCAATTCCTGCGGTAGATTTCAGCCAGTTCGGCGAAATCGAATTGATCAAGATGTCCAAGATCAAGAAGGTGACTGCGGCGAACATGTCTCGCAACTGGCTGAACGTGCCGGCTGTGACCCAGTTCGACGAAGCCGACATCACCGATCTGGAAGCTTTCCGTAAGTCCATGAAGGCGGAAGCGGAAGCGGCTGGCTTGAAACTGACGCCAATGCCATTCCTGATCAAGGCCGTGGCTATGGCCATGCGTGCGGAGCCTAGCTTCAACGTATCCATGCACCACGATGGCGAGCACATTGTTCAGAAGAACTACGTGCACATCGGTATTGCTGCCGATACGCCAAACGGTCTGATGGTTCCTGTTCTGCGTGACGCAGACAAGAAGAGCATCTTCGAAATCGCCAAGGAAGCCAATGCGCTGATCAAGGCGGCTCGCGAAGGCAAGCTGAAGCCAAAAGACATGCAGGGTGGTTGTTTCACCATCTCCAGCCTGGGCGCCATCGGCGGTACCGGTTTCACCCCAATCGTGAATGCGCCTGAAGTGGCCATTCTGGGTGTTTCCAAAGCCGAGATGAAGCCGAAGTGGAATGGCAAGGAATTCGTTCCTCGCAACATGCTGCCACTGGCTGTTTCTTACGACCACCGTGCCATCAACGGCGCAGATTGCGGTCGTTTCTTCACCACTCTGGTGAGCATGATCGGCGATATCCGTCGCATCCTGCTGTAACGATTTGCTCCTTCGGGAGCAATTGCAGGCCATCGAACGCTTCCCTGTTTGATGGCTTGTACCGGGGTCAACAATTTGGGGGTTGGCCCCTTCCTGTTCCAAGTGTGAGAACACTGTTGGTAACTGCTTTTTCCGGCCCTCGTGGCCGGTTTTTTGTATCTGGCGTCTGCAAACGACGTATGTCTTCTGTTGCTTCCTGTTTCTGTACCTGTCTCTCGATCTGTCTCTGCCACCCGTTCTGTCGTTAAACTGAACGAATCCGAACGTTAACCGCATTCCTTGACCCTCATTGACGGCGGCCTCCGGCACAATCGCGCTCCCATTTCATTGTAAAAGGTGCGTTATGCGTCGTGTGTTTTCTTCTCTGTTGTTTCCTGTGTTAGCGCCAGTGGCTTTGTATTCGGCCCAGGCCATGGCTGCGCCGTCTGATCAGGGGTTTTCCGGTGGTCGACCACCAGAGCCGCCGTCGTTTTCAGAGCTTGATAGCAACGGCGATGGACTGATTTCTCGCGATGAAGCGGCATCGATCCCTCCACTGGCTGAGCATTTTGATGATATCGACAGTAATTCCGACGGCTATCTGACCGAGCAGGAACTGCAAGCTGGCAAGCCTGGGCCTAGTGGTCAGCCACCACGCAGTGAATAGCAGGGCCAGTCACCACGTAGCGAATAACGGGCTATCCAGGGAATGGGCTGTCAGAGTGTGGTAATAAGGTTGGTCGAAAGAGAACGATTGGATAGGGTGATTATTGATAACCTTGCTCTTTATTGATCTGCTCAGGACAGATGAGTAATTCGCTACAAGAGTCACGCATTGGCCTCTGGTCTTGCACCCGCATCTCGTCTACCCTGAAGGTACTGTTCACGCCCTGAGGGATCTCGGCCACGCTCCTTATGCGCAAATTACTTCTGCCTACGCTGACCCTGGTCTCGATCTTTTTCGCCGTGATGTTGATCGACAAGCTGCTCGTTCAACAGGCGTATCTTGACCATCGGGATGCGGCTAAAAGTCGCTTGAGCGAACTCACCAGCCGACTGTCTTCGGTGGTCACCCAGCGTTTGCAACTGACGCAAGGGCTGTCCGCCTTTGTACGTTCCCGATCCGACTTTACCCAAACCGAATTCGACCTGTTTGCCGGTTCTGCTGGTGAGCACGTGACCGGCATTCTGGCACTCCAGCTGGCCCCGGAAGCGGTGGTTCGTTACACCACCGATATGGCTCGCAACGCCTCAACCGTTGGCCACGACTTGCTGGCGGACCCCAAGCGTCGCCCGGCGGTGCAACGGTCAATTGCGACTCGTCAGATGGTTATTTCAGGGCCGGTAAAGCTGATTCAGGGCGGTCGGGCAGTGATTGCCCGTAACCCGATTTTTGTTGAGCACGGCGACGATGAGCGCTTCTGGGGATTTGCCACGGTGCTGCTCGATGTTGGCCAGCTGTTTCTTGATGCTGGCCTGACCCGCAGTGACGACGACATTATGATTGCGGTGCGTGGGGCAGATGCCCGTGGCCCACGGGGGGAAGTCTTCTTTGGTGATTCCGACGTGTTTGAAATGGACCCTGTGGTGGCCAGTGTGCCTTTGCCCGGCGGTTCCTGGCAGGTCGGCGTGGCTCTGGTTGAACACAATCCATGGTCATTGCAGCGACTGCTGCTGTGGTGCTTGTTTGCGTTTATAGCCCCGCTGGTGTTCTGGTCGCTGTATCGACTGGAGCGTGAGCCTGAAATTCTGAAAGAGCGCATCAGCGAGGCAACGGTCGAGCTGCAAAACGCCTACGGCCGAGCGGAGGCTGCCAGTAAGGCAAAATCTGATTTTCTGGCCAACATGAGCCATGAATTACGCACCCCGTTGAACGCCATCATGGGCTTTAACAGCCTGATTGCCGATAACAGCAGTGATCCTGAGTCGCGTCACTATGCCGGGCAGGCGCTGGCGTCATCGCAGCATTTGCTGTCGTTGGTGAACGACATTCTGGATGTTACCCGCATTGAAGAAGTCGGAGTTGAGATTGATTCCAAACCTTTTGCCCTCAAGGGGCTGCTACAAGTGGTGGAAGCCAACCTGAAAGCCTTGATTGCCAATAAGCCCATCGACATCGTTCTGGAAGCAGATAGTCGTATACCGGACAACCTCGAAGGTGACAGCTTGCGCCTGACCCAGGTGCTGATGAACTTCGCGAGTAACGCTGCCAAGTTCACCGATGGCGGCCAGATTCGTCTGGTGTCGCGCTGTGTCAGCAATGACCGTGTTACGGTGCGATTGCAGTTGCTGGTTGAAGATACCGGACGTGGCATTCCGGCTGAAAAGCTCAAAACCGTATTCGATAAATTCCAGCAGGTCGACAGTTCGGATACCCGCGATCATGGCGGTACCGGTTTGGGGCTGAGCATTTGTCAGTCCTTGATTGAAGCGATGGATGGCAAGCTGATTGTGTCGTCGGAAGAGGGCAAGGGCAGTTGCTTTGGTCTGGAAGTCGATTTGCCGGTCGCTTTGCGTGGTGAAACCGATCAGGCGATGGCAGAACTGGCCGTCGCCAGTGGCGGCAAGACTACTGACGGTGCCGCTGGAGAGCCTGCAGAAGCGTCTGCCGGAATAGTTGCCAGATCCCTGAGTCAGGCGACGCCGTCGCGGACTCTGCTGCCTGACAATGATCGTGCGCCGTTGCCACTGCAAGGGATACATATTCTGGTGGTTGACGATAACGCGGTGAACCTGAAGGTGGCCTACGAAATCCTGATTCGTCAGGGGGCCGAGGTGTCGTGCGTCGAAAATGGCCAGAAAGCCGTCGATTTCCTGATCGTGGATCGGGAATTTGTGGATGTGGTGCTCATGGATGTTCGTATGCCAGTCATGGGTGGCCTCGAGGCCACCACCGAGCTACGCAAACACTACAACTACGAAGGGCCTATCATTGGGCTGTCAGCCAACACTTCTGAAGATGATGTGCGTGCCAGCCTGGATGTCGGCATGAACGATCACATCTGCAAACCCTTCAATCGGGAAGAGTTGGTCAGTGTTATCCGCAAGCAACTGGGCTATTTGGCCTGACCGGTATCCTGCTATCGAAGGCTGGAATAACTCAGCGAATCATTGAAATCCGTCGCAGGGAGCGCTGGGAGTTGCTCTCAAAGCGACTGCTGTGTTGCAGGGTTTCTTCCACAAACGCCAGGTGGTTGTTGACCGCCTGACGCGACTTCTCGGTATCCCTCTGGATAACCGCATCTTTCATGGCTTCGTGTTGGCGGCGAATCTCGTCGCGCCGGGCTTCTTCGGTGTACAAATACGTCAGGTTGGTGGCGATGGTCTGCTTGAACAGGCTCAGCAAGGCGCGCATGGAATGCAGTAGCACAGCGTTGTGTGATGCTTCGGCAATCGACAAATGAAAGCGCCAGTCCAGCTCGGCCTCTTGCTCAGCGCCCAGGCGGGCATTGTGACCGTCCAGCCATTCCTGATAGCGCCGCTCAATCAGCTCGTGGTCCGACTCTGTGGCCCTGACCGCCGCGTAGTGGGCAGCAATCTCTTCCAGTGCATGACGGTATTCCAGCAGGTCGTAATTGAACTCGGGATGTGATTCCAGCAGTCCAAGCAGCGGGTCGGACATCGACATGCCGATACTGTCTGCCACAAAGGTGCCACCACCCTGGCGGCGGGTGACCAGTCCTTTGGCATCGAGCTTGTTCAGTGCTTCCCGAATGGACGGCCGTGATACCTCAAATCGCTCCGCCAGCGCCCGCTCGGTGGGCATCTTCTGGCCGGGCTCCAGGCTTCCCTCAATGATCATGCTTTCCAGTTGCTCGGCAATGATGTCAGAGATTTTCTGGCTGCGGATTTTCTGTTGAGGCATCTCAAACGACCTGTGAATTGCGAATCATAAAGTGGGATTTTCGGCCAATGCGTGATGCTCCGCATTGACCTGTGCATCAATCGGAGTTAATTTGCCTTTAAATAATCTGGGTAATTGGTATTACCAATTTAAATTTACCCGGTTAAAACAAGAAAAACAAGCGCCTTCAGCAGTCCATTCCATCCGCCGCCCTAATCAGGCGGTTTGGTGGCCTGAACAGCGCCTGCAACCGTGGAGCAAGTTATGGCCGCCTCCGGCAATACGCGCAAACAGCCGCGTTCGTATCCCGACGTTCCAAGTCGCATCTACCTGATGGGCACCTGCCTGGTCGACAGTTTCTATCCCGAAGCGGGGATGGACGCGATTGAGTTTTTCCGCCAGCAAGGCATTGAGGTCATTTTCCCGCAGGCGCAAACCTGCTGTGGCCAGCCTGCCTGGAACAGCGGTTTTGAAGACGAAGCCCGAGCTGTTGCGCTGACCCAGCTGGCAGCGTTTGAGGCTGATATTCCGGTGGTGGTCATGATGGGCTCATGTACCGGCATGATGGTCCATGAATACCCGGTGATGTTCGCCAATACGCCTCATCAGGCGCAGGCGAAAGCATTGGCCGAGCGTACATTTGAGTTCAGCGAGTTCCTGATTAACGTGCTGGATGTGCAGTTCGAGAATATTGGTCATACCAATTCTTCTGGCGCTGGTGGCGATTCCGTTCAAGATTCGGTACAAAAAGTGGCGCTGCACACCTCCTGTTCGACCCGTCGTGGCATGGGGTTGGCTGCGGAACACATGGCATTGGCCACGCGACTACCAGACGTGCACGTCGTGGAGCCCGAGCGCGTGACCGAGTGCTGCGGGTTTGGCGGTACCTTCGCGGTTAAACAGGGCGATATTTCGGCTGCGATGGCCAACGACAAGGCCCGTGCCATGGCGGCTACCGGTGCAACGGTAATCACCAGTGCTGATTGCGGCTGCCTGATGAACATTGGCGGCACTCTCGACAAGCTGGCAGAGCAGGGCGAATGCCAAGCGATTCCGGTGGCCCATTTGGCGAGCCTGGTGAAGAACGCCATGGACACCAGCAAAGTGGTTATAGGCCGCCATCGCTCGAGTACCGAGCAGCCGGGAGAGGAGGGTGCCCAATGAGTGAATCCAACATGACTCAGCCGAATTTCATTGAGCTGACGGAAGCGGTTAACCGCGAAGAACATGAATTTGCCGACATGGCCTCTCGCCATTTCAAGGTTCGCGCCCAAATGGCGCTGGAAAATGACACTCTGCGAGCCAGCTTCCGTGGCGCCAGTGATTTTCTGCAAGCCAAGCGCAAAAGCGTTTTCCCGGATCAGGCGGAGCTGGAAGACTTGCGTGATCGTGGCGAGGCGGCTCGACAGCGCAGTCTGGCCAATCTGCCCGAATTGCTGGAGTTGCTGGAAACCAACCTGACCGCCAACGGAGTGCAGGTGCATTGGGCGGAAACGGCAACCCAGGCCAATCAGATCATTCACGGCATTATGGCGGCCAACAACGCCAAGACCGTGGTTAAAGGCAAGTCGATGGTGAGCGAGGAAATCGAGCTCAACCATTACCTTGAAGCCCGTGGTATTGAATGCCTTGAAAGTGACATGGGCGAGTATCTGGTGCAGCTGGCCAAGGAAGCGCCATCCCACATTGTGATGCCAGTCATCCACAAAAATAAGCAGCAAATTGCCCAGCTGATGCACACCCGTGCGACCACACCCGATGGCGAGCCAGTACCTTACAGTGAGGATGTTGACGACCTGATCGGCAACGCCCGGGCGATTTTACGACAGAAGTTTGAGCAGGCCGATGTCGGTGTGTCCGGAGTCAATATGGCGATTGCCGAAACCGGCACCTTGCTGCTGGTCGAGAACGAAGGCAACGGCCGCATGAGCACCACGGTGCCGCCGATTCACATAGCCGTCACCGGTATTGAAAAGGTCGTGCGTTCGCTGACGGATGTGCCCGAGCTACTAACCTTGTTGCCGCGTTCAGCTACTGGTCAGCTGATCACCACCTACGTCAACATGATATCTGGTCCGCGCAAGGCTGATGAGCTGGACGGCCCGGAGCAAGTGCACATGGTGTTGCTGGATAACGGCCGTTCGAAGATGTTTAACCACCCGGACCTGAAACCAACCCTGCAATGCATTCGTTGCGGTGCCTGCATGAACCATTGCCCGGTGTATGCCCGCATTGGTGGCCATGCTTACGGCTCGACCTATCCCGGCCCCATTGGCCAGGTCGTAACACCGCAGTTGGACAGTGCCGGTGGTTTGGGCGCTAACGGCGACATGATCAATGCCTGCTCACTCAATGGTGCTTGTGGTGAGGCTTGCCCGGTACGAATTCCGCTACCGACCCTGATTCGCAAACTGCGTGCAGAATCCGTGGCCCCTGTTGCGACCCAGCATGATGGCACGCTGCATGCCAACGGTGCTGGCCGCAACCGTCGTATGAAAGAAGCCCTGATCTGGCAGGGTTGGAGCCAGATGCATCGTCATCCTGCGGTATACCGACTGGGTACCCGTGCCATGACCCTTGGCCGGGCATTGATGCCGGGCAAATTGGCACCCTGGACCAACACCCGTTCGATGCCGAAGCCTGCCGCCAAAACCTTGCATCAGTTGGCCAGGGAAGCGGGTATTGCCAGTTCAGCAACCAGCACCTTGACCGGAAAATCGACCAGAACAGCGGAGGCGAAGTCATGAGCGCTCGTAATAACATTCTCGCCCGCCTGCGTGCTGGCCAAACCAATCAGACCACTGCTTCCAGTCGTGATGAGCTACCGCCGCTGGCAACCTTGCCAGAAGCACAGTGGCGCAGTCGTTTTATGGAGTTGATGGCGGCGAACCACGCCGACATCGTGGAGACTACTGCGCAATCCTGGCAGCAGACGCTGGCGGATGAACTGAACAAGCGTCAGGTGGGTTCTCTGTTGCTGGCAAACCGCGCCGAAACCGGTGCTCTGAAAGACACTCTGGCGGCTCAGGCTTCGGCCGTTGCTTTGCAGGTGTTCGATAGCTCGGTAGAGCATTGGCAGGGCAACCCCGGCAGCATGCGCTCGCAACTGTTCTCCAACACCGATGCGGGCCTCAGCTATGCCTCAGCGGTATTGGCAGAGACCGGCTCGCTGGTGCTGGAAACTGGCCCGCAGGAACCTCGCACCTTATCGCTGGTGCCGCCGCTCAGCATCATCGTTGCCCGTGAAAGCGACATGGTTTCTGGCCTGACCGACTATATGGCCGGGCGTGCTGGCAAAGCGATGCCAACCAACTTGCTGTTTGTGTCTGGCCCCAGCAAAACGGCGGACATTCAACAGACGCTGGCTTACGGTGCACATGGTCCAAAATCCTTGCTGATTCTCTGGATCAATGACGTGGCGTCCAGCGAGGAGGCGTCATCATGAACCAGCCAGACTACAAGGGGTTTTTGCAGGCGCTGGCGAAGATTGTCGACGCCGAGCGCATTGTCACCGACCCACTGCGCAAGCTCGCCTTTGGTACTGACGCCAGCTTTTACCGGCTGATTCCCACCGCCGTGGTGATGGTCGACAATGAAGCCGAAGTGGTTCAGCTGCTGATGCTGGCACAACGGCACCGGGTGCACGTTACTTTCCGTGCAGCCGGTACCAGTCTGTCGGGCCAGGCTGTAACAGATGGCATTCTGGTGCGCTTGTCGAGCCAGTGGAACGGAATGAAAGTGCTGGAAGGAGGCGGTAAGCTCAAGGTTCAGCCGGGTGTGATTGGTGCTCATGCCAACCGCAAACTGGCACCGTTTGCCCGTAAGATCGGACCTGACCCTGCTTCCATCAATGCCTGTAAGATCGGCGGAATTGTCGCCAATAACGCTTCTGGCATGTGCTGCGGTACGGCCCAGAATACCTACCAAACCATTGATTCCATGCGGCTGGTTTTGGCCGACGGCACCGTGCTGGATACCGCCGATGTGGATTCCCGTTCGGCGTTTTTAAGGGCCCAGCCCGAGCTGGTTGCAGCACTTGAAGGTTTGCGCGACGAGGTGGCAACCAACGATGAGCTGCGCAACCGCATCATCAAGAAATTTTCCATCAAGAACACCACCGGTTACAGCCTCAATGCGCTGGTCGATTATCAGGACCCAATTGATATTCTGATGCACCTGATGGTCGGCTCTGAAGGCACACTGGGGTTTGTCTCTGAAGTTGTCTATCGCACGGTAGAAGAGCACGCCCACAAGGCATCGGCGTTGTTGATTTTTGCTGACATCGAACAAACCAGTAACGCGGTTACCGCGCTGTCGCACACCCCGGTCGCTGCGGTAGAGCTGATCGACCGTCCGGGCTTGCGCTCGGTGGAAAACAATCCGGGCATGCCAGAATACATGCCGGGCCTGAGCGATGACGCGGCCTGTTTGCTGGTGGAAGTACGCGGCGGTACCGACCACGAACTGAACCATAAGCTGGCCGATGTATTGGCAGCGCTGGAGCCGTTTGAATGTTTGCATGGCAAGGAATTCACTACTGATCCGGCCACCTGTGCGTTGTACTGGAACATCCGCAAAGGCATGTTCCCGGCGGTCGGCGCGGTGCGCGAAAAAGGCACCACCGTCATCATCGAAGACGTGGCGTTTCCAGTCGAATCCCTGGCTCCGGCGGTGCTGGAATTGCAAGCCTTGTTTAAAAAGTACCACTACGACGAAGCGATTATTTTTGGTCATGCGTTGGCGGGTAACCTGCATTTTGTCTTCACCCAGAATTTTACCGACCCGGCGGAAATCCAGCGTTACGCCGATTTTATGGACGACGTTTGTGTGCTGGTGGTGGGGCGTTACGACGGCTCACTGAAGGCCGAGCACGGCACCGGACGCAATATGGCGCCGTTTGTGGAGCTGGAATGGGGCAAACAAGCCTATGAGCTGATGTGGAAGATCAAGCGGGCCTTCGATCCGAAAACCCTGTTGAACCCCGGGGTGATCCTGACCACCAATTTGCAGACCCATATCCAGAACCTGAAACCCATTCCCGAAGCCCATGACTTGGTCGACAAGTGCATTGAATGCGGTTTCTGTGAGCCGGTCTGCCCGTCGAAGAATCTGACCCTGACGCCGCGCCAGCGCATTGTGGTGATGCGTGAACTCAGCCGCCAACAACGTGCCGGCACCACCGAATCCAACCCCGAATACCAGCAGATGCTGAAGGACTACCAGTATCAGGGGGTGGATACCTGCGCGGCGGACGGGCTGTGTAGCACGGCCTGTCCTGTGAAAATCAATACCGGCGACCTGTCACGGCATTTGCGCCACGAGCGCAACGGCAAGTACGAAGGTCGTGCAGATTGGGTGGCCAGCCACTTTGAAACCGTTGCCAACACCACCCACGGCGCGCTGAAGCTGGTGGATGTCACCCGCTCAGTGGTGGGCGATACCGTACTGGCAGGTGCAAGTAAGCTGGCCAACGTGGCGACCTTTGACAAGTTGCCTCTTTGGCACAACGCCATGCCGCAGGCCAGTGAAACGGCGCGGCCACTGGTTGGCTGTGACGCCAATGCCGATCTGGTGTACTTCCCGAGCTGCGCCAGCCGCAATATGGGGCCAGCCAAACAGGATGCCGACCAGCGCAGTTTGCAGCAGGTAACACTGGACCTGGCCACCAAGGCGGGGCTTAACATCAGCCAGATGGTCGACCAGCAAGCCCATTGCTGCGGTATGCCACTGGAGAGCAAAGGCATGTTTGAACAGGCCGATGCCATGGCCGAACAACTGAATCAGGCCTTGCTGGCGGCGACCGACAACGGCCGTTTGCCGGTGCTGATTGATACCAGCCCTTGTACCTTCCGCATGGCGGAACGACTCGACAAACGCATTGAGCTGCTGGACCCTATTCGGTTTGCTAACCGTTATCTGGTGCCACGCCTTGATATTGCGCCAACTCCAGAGCAGATTGCGGTGCACATCACCTGTTCGACGGTAAAGCAGGGGCTGGGTAACGAACTGGTGGCACTGGCAAACCAGTGTTCCAGCAACGTGGTGGTGCCGGAAGACATTACCTGCTGTGGTTTTGCGGGCGACAAAGGCTTTGTGCTGCCGCAATTGAACGACTCCGCGTTAGCCCCGCTGAAAGCGCAAGTGCAGGGCAGTGCCGAAGGCATTTCGACCAGCAGAACCTGTGAGATTGGCCTCAGCAAAAACAGCGAAGTTCCTTACCACTCGGTGTTCTATTTGCTGGATCGGGTCAGTGCGCCAAAGCAACCGCTGAACTCACGTATTACCGAAGCTGGCCCAGAGCAAAAGGAGACCATGGAATCCTGACGTACTTGAGCCGGCTGGGCTTTTGGGTTAACAATTGACCAAAGGAGCAGTATCTGTGGGTCATTGGTAGTGGGGTTTCGGAGTATTTCTGTATTGGCTGACTTGGATGTTGGCGGAAATAGTCATACAGAATCCCCGACTTTCGTGATGCCTTGCCAGCTGGCTTCTGGTATCTGGCCTATGCTGTGTAAGGAGGCGCAGAGTGCCCCGACCGTGAGTGGTAATCGTACCCCATAAAAACAGTCAGGTAGGTCAGATGGTCAAGGAAGTTGCCAGCAGTACCGAACAGCTAAAAGCCGCCGCCTTTGATGCCTTGATGGCGAATGACGACCTTGGTCTGGCCATTCTGGACCATGACCTGCGTTACATCAGCATCAACGATACCCTGGCACGCTTCAATGGCGTGTCGGCCCAGCAGCATCTGGGTCAGCGGGTCAGGGAAATTCTGCCGGATCTTGCGCCCATCATTGAGCCCATGCTGCAACAAGTGCTGGATACCGGCACCGGCCACATGGACTTCGAAATTTCCGGAGAAACCCCAAGCCTTGCTGGTGAAGAGTCGGTCTGGCAAGGCTCCTACATTCCCATTTTTCGCAACAGTGACCCTCAGCAGCCGGTAGACGGCATTCTGGTGGTGGCTGAAAACCTCACGCTATTGAACCAACTGTCGCAGGCCCGCATCGACGCCAATGCGCTGGTTCGGCGGGTGATCGACAGCCTGTTTTCGTTTGTTGGAGTACTGACGCTGGATGGCACCTTGATTGATGCCAACCGGCCTCCGCTGGATGCGGCGGGCATCAAGGCTGAAGATGTCATGGGGTTGAAGTTCTGGGACTGCCCCTGGTGGAACCATGATCCCGATACCCAGCAACGGCTCAAACAAAGTATCGAGCAAGCTCTTAAAGGCGAGACCGTACGCTACGAAGTCGAAATTCAAATTGCCAACAACGAACGCATGCTCATCGACTTTATGATGGCTCCCTTGATGGACGATGCTGGTCGCATTACCCATCTGATTCCTTCAGCCATTGATATTTCTGACCGTGCCCGCTCAGAGCGGCAGCTGAAAGCCAGTGAAGAGCGATTCCGACGAGTGGTCGACAGTACCGCTGATGGCCTGTTGCTGGTGGATGCGGATGGCAACATCCAGCTGGCCAATAACCGCGCTACCGAGATGTTTGGCTACCCTCTGGAAGAGCTCATGGCGTTGCGGGTAGAACAATTGATACCGCCACACACGGCCATTCACCACGCCGAGTTACGTCAGCAATATTTGGCCAATCCTGAAAAGCGCACCATGGCAGCCCGGCGGGAGTTGTTTGCAATGCGAAAGGACGGCAGTCAGTTCCCGGTGGAAATTGGTTTGACGCCGATGGAATTCGACAAAAAACAAATCACCCTAGCGACCATCATGGACGTCACCATTCAGAAGTCGATCCAGCAGGAACTGCAACTGGCGCTGGATGAAAAAACCTCACTGCTGAACGAAGTCCATCACCGGGTGAAAAACAACCTTCAGGTGGTGTCGAGTTTGTTGAGCCTGCAAACCCGCAAGGTGCCGGAAGAAGTGCGGGGGCATTTTACCGAGAGTCAGGACCGTATTCGGGCCATGGCTCTGATCCATCAGCTGCTGTACGAACAGAGCCACTATGACCGTATTGATGTTGTGGCCTATGCCGGACGCCTGCTGGAGCTGGTCAAACGTAGCTATTTGTCCAGTGTGCGAGGCATTGATCTGAGCGTAGAGTCCAATCAGGAACAGATACATATCCCTCTGGATGTTGCCCAGCCGTTTGGTCTGTTTATGAACGAGGTGATCACCAACTCGGTCAAACATGCCTTCCCCAAGCGACGCGGTGGTTACATCCGTGTGATGCTGGTGGAGCGCGAGGCAGAAGTTGCCGTTGTGGTGGAAGACAACGGTGTTGGCTTGCCTGAGGGAGTCCGGCCCGGTACTGGCGGCTCGTTGGGCTTCCAGTTGATTGTCGGTCTGGTCGAGCAGATGGATGGCAAGTTGATTACAGAATCGGATACCGGGGTGCGATTTACCCTGACGTTGGCAAAAGCGGCAGAAGAGCAAGGATCGAAAGCATGAGTTCGGAACGTATCTTGATTGTTGAAGACGAGCAAATTACTGCTTTGGACCTGCGCGCAACCCTGGAGGATATTGGCCATCAGGTCGTTGGCATGGCTGCCAAGGCAGAGGTCGCTATTGAAAAAGCCGTTGAGCTGAAGCCGTCGTTGGTGCTGATGGACATTCATCTGGCCGGCGACATGCTGGGTACCGAAGCGGCCGACATTATCCATAAGCAGCTCGATATTCCGGTGGTGTTCCTGACGGCGTATACCGATGAAACCACCATGGACGAAGCCATTGCCTCACTGCCGTATGGCTATCTGGTGAAACCGTTTGAACGCCGTGAAATCGACGCCGCCATTCGGGTCGCGATGACTCGCCACCGTGCTGATGAAGAAATCCGCCTGTATTCCAACAAACTGCGTATGGCGCTGGAATCGGCACGCATGAAGGTGTGGGAGTGGCAACCGGAAGACGAAGACTCGCTGCCAGCCCCTGAGCTGGATGACAACGTTGAACCGTTCGAGTGGAGCCTGTCGGAACTGCTGTCCAAACTGCACCCGGAAGACCGAGAGATGCTCGAACAGGAGTTGGCCAACAAGCACCGTACTTCCTGTTTGGTTCGAGTCATCAAGGACAGTGCGGAATACCACTGGCACCGGGTTTTTGCGACGGTGGTTTCCGGCCGTAACAAACGCCGCTCGGTGAGCGGCTTGCTGCAGGATGTGCACGAGGAACAACAGGCCAAACAGAACTTGTTGCAGGCTGACGTGGTGTTCGAGTCCAGCTCGGAAGGCTTGTTGGTACTGGATACGGACCTTCACATCATCCGGGTGAACCCGGCGTTTGAAAACATCACCGGCTATTCGCAGTCGGAATTACTGGGACAGAACCCCGAATTGCTGCTGTCGGCCCGGCGCGAAGACGATAAGCCGATACAGATGGCCGTTGCCGCCAGCTCCTGGAGCGGCGAAATCATGTGTGCGCGCAAAAATGGCGAGATTTTTCCGGCCTGGCAACACATATCCCAGGTGCGTGACGACAACTACAACCTGACGGGGTACATCATCAACCTGTCGGATATTTCACGGCTGCGTCGGGCAGAGCAGAACCTCACCCGGATGGCCTACATCGACTCCCTCACGGGGCTTGGCAATCGCATCAAGTTTGAACGGACGCTGGAAAAGGCGCTGCAACAGCAGCGACCGGGGGAGTTTATTGGTCTGGCGTTTCTGGATCTGGACGGCTTCAAGCTGGTCAACGACACCCTGGGCCATGCCGAAGGCGACCATTTGCTGCGGGTTCTGGGTCAGCGATTGGTCGATGCGCTGCGGGAAGACGATACCATAGCCCGCTTGGGCGGTGACGAATTCGTGGTGTTGGTACCACATGTCTCCAGCCCGGCGGGCATGGAAGTGGTTGCTCGCAAGATTCTCGATGTGGCTTCCGAGCCTGTTGAACTGAGTCGCGAAAAAGTGCAGTTGTCGGCCAGTATCGGTTTGGTGGTGTCGGATGATACCGAACGAGGCTATGAAGAACTGGTGCGGGCGGCAGATACCGCTATGTTTGAGGCCAAGCGGCAGGGTAAAAACCGCTTTTGCCTGTACGACTTCGCCCTCGATCAGGAATATCAGCAGCGCATCCGTATCGAAGCCGACCTGCGCGAAGCCTTGTCCCGTGACCAATTCGTCGTCGGTTATCAGCCCATCTTTTCCAGCAGTCAGGACCGGGTAGTCGGTGCCGAGGCGCTGCTGCGTTGGGATCATCCAACCCTGGGACTGTTGTGCCCGGACCGGTTTATCCATGTGGCTGAAAACTCCGACGTCATCATTCAGGTTGGGCGTTGGGTCTTGATGGAAGCCTGTCGCACCGCCAGTGAATGGCACCATGTTGGCATTCGTGATGCGCGTATGTCGGTGAATGTGTCGGTACGCCAGATGGCCGATGAAAGTTTCCCGGACATTGTTGCTGAAGCACTCGCTGCCTATGGCCTGATGCCGGAGTCGCTGGAATTGGAAATGACCGAAACGGCGTTGCAAAACCACACCAACCTGATGCCGCAACTGCGGCGAATTCGTGACATGGGCGTGGGCCTGGCGATTGACGATTTTGGCACCGGCTACTCGTCGCTTGGGCGCTTGAAAGAATTGCCGTTCAATCGCGTCAAAATCGACAAGAGTTTTGTGTCCGATTTGCCAGAGGACATGGACGATGTGGAAATCTGTAAAGCCATCATGGCCTTGTGCAGGGTGCTTAATCTGGAAGTGACCGCGGAAGGTGTCGAAACCGAATCACAGAAAACCATGCTGGTGAGTATGGGATGTGATTGTCTGCAAGGCTTTTACTACAGCGCCGACGTGCCCGCAGAGCAGCTACTCGACTATAAACACAGTGGCTAAGCCGGAGGCTACCCAGTCCGAAATTCAAAACTTGTTCCAAAATGTTCGATATGCCGCCTGAACATCAGCAGGTTGGCGAAGTTTTCGACAGAAACGAGAGCCGGTTCACAGCAGGTGTGATGGCTCTGCCAATAATACACGGGTGATTTTTCTGACTGAAAACTGAACAGGACACGGGGCAAGGAGGCTGTGATGACTGGATATTTGATGGTGGGCGTACCGCTCATGCTGTTTGCCCTGTCTGCGCAAGCCCAGATGCACCGTTGGACCGATGCCAATGGCGTGGTTCATTTCTCAGATCGGGTGCCTGCCAACGCTGGCAAGCAAGGCTATGTGGATACCCGACAGCTGGAGCGTGATCGCACCAGTCAACGCCAAAGCGGAGTGGTGTTGGCGGGCATGGATGCCAACAGCTGGCAACGTCTGAACACCTACCTGAATTCCCGCCACTTCTACGATGTCGAACAAATACTCTCCAGCGCCCGTAGCCGGGTTGCCAGCGACATCAGCCAGGAGCCGGTGTTGGCCGATTTGTACTCGGTATTCGACAGCGGTGACCCTGCCATGCAGAGCCTGTTCAACGACTGGGTGAGGCTAAGGTCAGGCAGTGAATACGCCTATCTGGCGCGGGCGACCTATTTGGTTGGACTGGCGCAGCAGGCCATGCAGCGGTCGGCCAACGACGAAGCTCATAATCTGATGATGGCCGCCATGACGGATGTTGATTCCGCCCTGCGTCACAGCCCCGACAGCAGCATTGGCTACAGCTTGCTATTACGTGCCAGCCACGCAACCACCACGGCAACGCAATACGACCAGTACCGGCAACAAGCCATGCAGCGTTTACCGCAGTCGCTGTTGGTGGCCAGCACAGCGGTTGACCTGGCTTATCAGCAAGGTCTGGCTTCATCAGGCTCCGCGGCTGGCGGAGAAGCCAAAGCCCGATTGCTGGTACGACAGGCGCTGTTTCATGTGTCCAAAAACCCGCTGTTGGTGAGCCTTGAAGGCCGACTGTTGTTTTTGCAGGCCGCTACAGCCCATCAACGGGGTCAGCAGGTGCGGGCCATGGGCCAGATCAAGCAGGCGCTGAACATTGCCAGCTCGGCCGAGTACCTGCGCCTGCTGGGCACTCTGCAACTGCAACAGCAACATTATCAGCAGGCGCTGTTGGCGTTTGATCAGGCGTTGGCACTGCGCAGTGCCGATGCGGCCAGTCTTTTGGGGCGGGCAGAAGTGTATGCCGGACTAAACCAATATCGAAATGCCGCCGCAGAATTGGCGGCTGCCCGGCGTCTGGCGCCCGATGACACCAGGGTGGCGCAGTGGTCAGCCCAGCTGATCGGCTCACTGGCAAGTCTGGCCCGGCAGGCAGCGGCTGGACAGAACTGGCAAGCCGCGCTGGATTATCTGGACAAGGCACTGCTGATTAATCCGTACTCCGGGCCAGCCCGATTTGAACGAGCATCGGTCTGGTATCAAATGGGTAACTATTCCGAAGCTGAAGCGGATGCGCTGGTGGCCGTCGATGCCCGCAAGGCGCCCATTGCCTGGTACCAGCTGTTGAGCGACTTGTACGGTAAAAAACAATACTGGCAACGGCAGCAAGACATCTGGAGCCAGTTCCTCCAGCGCAATGGCGACAACCCCGATGCCTTGCTGGCCCGGGCAGAAGCCCGTCGTCACAACAACGATGTGATAGGTGCCCGAGCTGATGTCAGCCGTGCTGCCAACATCAGTGCGACTGCGGCGGGGCAGTAGCGTTTCCTCAATCGCCCTTTGACTGGTGCGGCTCTCGTCGCGGCGTTGTAAAGATCGGATGAGGGCCCTACGGGGATGGCACCGGGTTATCCAGAAGGCCCCTAGAAGCGGCGACCAATGGTAATGCTTCCCAGAGCTGGGGTTTTCCTTTGCCCATCAAATTCCCGAGTCCGGTGATACCTGGCGAAGGCCAGGCGCCAGTCGCCCTTGCTCACGGCAATGCCGTAACCCAGGTCAGCAACCAGCGGGCGTTTATCGACCCGATGACTGGATTGGAATGTATTTCCATCGAGGGTGATGTCGTGCACAACCCATCGGCTATCAAATGCTATGAACAGGTGGCTGAGCCAACCTTCGGAGCTGTTTGTTTTAACCGGGGATGTGTTTTCGCCCGCTGGCCTCAAAGGAGCGGTGCCGAAATCATCGGGTACATGGTAGCCAAATCGATATTCAAACCCCAGGTTGGCATAGGTCGCAAAGTTACCGATGCTGGCTCCGCCGTGAACAATCATATCTCCACCTAGCGGTTTGGGGTTGCGACTTTCCATAATGCGTCTTCGCCGCTCAACGATGAATTGCAGAACCGGCTCATTCTGCAGCTGGTTGTCCCAGCCGTTGAATCGGTCGACGCCTATCAGATCGTGAAAGTTATTTTGAACGATGCCCCCTTGAGCAGCAGGGCCAACCATGCCAAATCTTAGCAGAGCGCTGCGGAGATCATTATCTCGCCTGGCGTTGTAACCAATACTGAAAAGCAAGGCACCAGCATAAGGCCTATCTTCAACGATGAGATCCTCTGGTTCCGGATCTGTAGGGGTGTACATCATTTGTCCAACCCCAACCGTCATATTCAATTCGTCATACCCGGTTGGTTGAAGGGAGGAGAACACCCGGTTGAGTTGGCGGGCTATATCCGGCAGGCAGGGGTTCTCAGCATAATGCAGCAGATTGGGGGAAACCAACGTCAGCAGAAATCCGTTGGTGTAGCCCTGGTCCTGATCCAGCCCCCCAAATAAATCATTGTCGATGCGCAGATTAATGGTCGACTGCTCAGCAATGCCGCCTGAGCGGCGACAGTGATCTGTTTCTTCTGCGGATAACGTGGCAGGGAAAGCCAGTGCTATGGTCAGAATAACGCCAAGCCACTTTGGAATCTTCATAAATCAAGCACTGATCGCATAATGCCGTATTGCCAGGAAAAGTAGGGGTTGAACGTGAGCCTGGCGTGGACCTTATTGTCTTCTTCATATCCCCAGGCAGAAAACCAAACGCTGTCGGTGGCAGCTTCGCAAGCTGCTGTTTGGGCACTGTTGGTACTGTTTAGGCAAATCCGAAGAGTGCCGTTGCGGCCATACAGGGGGTTGTCCGGGGAGAACAAGATTCCCATGTGGGAAAATTGGCTGATTCTTTCCTCGGGAATGAAATCACTGCGTACCAGAATCCTGCTGCTATTGATGCCAGGGTCAGGAAGCTTTCCATACCAAATCAGGCGACTGTCCGGATGCGTAAAGCGGCTGTTAAATGTTTCCAGCAAATAGTCTGTATCCAGCACCGAGTCGTGTTCTGAAACGACCATGAAAACCGGTTTTTTATAGACGTTTTCCAGCCACTTCTGGGCTGTGATACTGCTGCGGTAATATTGGGCGTAACCATTAATGGGAACGTTCATATAACGCACTTCATTTTGTTGCGGCTTGTCTTCGGTGGGGGTAATGAGCCATGGCTTGATACTGGCCAGCAGGGGGGCGAGCCAGCCGAACGAAAAGCTTTTAAAACCCGGAGAGAATAACAGCAGACCATCAACGTCCGGATGCTGGTAGGCGTAATTAAGTATCAGGTTCGCCCCCGTTGAAAATCCTCCAAGGTACAGATTTCCATCGATATCTCTGGCCAGTGCATCCGCTTGATCATTGACGATGGTTTGCCACTGTTCAGCCGTTACATCCAACATGTCAGCGGGCTTGGTGCCATGCCCGGGAAGCAATATTGTCCGAACGATATAACCATCGGCTGAGAGCCTTTCAGCGAGGTCATGAAAAGACCAGGGGGAGTCGCCAAGACCATGAACGAGCAGAACGCCATCCCTTGAGGACCCTGATCGCTGCTGTGACGCGGGAGTCATGCTGTCCCACTCATGGGGCGTGTTTCGGAACGTTTCCAGTTCATGGTTGGCGGTTTGGAAATCCCGCTGTCCTCGGACAGATCTGATTGCCGCTGCTTTATAGTCGTCAAAGCTGGTCCAGATGGATGAGTTGTTGGTCATTATCAGGTTCGAGCACGACGACGTGAGCACCACCATCAGAGCTATGGCTAACAAAGCTCCCAATATAGCCTTACCTTTATTTTTCAATGGATGATGTCCGATGTTGTTCATCGTTATTCAGAGGGTCCCTAAAACCGGTACATCATAAAAACACCCATTCGGGTTTGGTGTTGTTTATGAATGAGTGGGCTGTCTTTTGCGTCACCCAGAAAATATTGTTGTGTAGCGTTCGTAGCAATGCCAAGTCGTGGCGTTAGCTGGTAGCGCGCACCAACGCCGAATTCAACGGTGGCCAGCCCTGCTTGTGTGCTATGGCGCGCGAGGTCGGACTGCGCAGCATCCTGGCTGGTAACTGCAAAGAAGGTATCCATATGTTCGTCATTACCCCAGGTTGTTTTACTGCTGACTGACAGGTTGAGGCGTTGGTAGAGGGTGCGGTTCAGACTTCCTCCAATGTTGATCACGGTACCCTGGCTGCCATTTTCAACGTCGGTAAGGATGCTGGAATGGAACGAGTACCAGTCCTTGCTGTAACTGGTGTAAAAGCCTGCCAATGTCGACCGTTCAATATCGCGCACGCCTCTGAAACGCTGGTCGTAGGATTGATCCCGGGGCTTGTCGATATCGCGGGTACCAACGAGAGCAACAGCGATGGTTGGGGTTTTGTACATCATCAACCCGAGCCCGGTTTCAAGGCCATTTAACCCTCCCAGAAAAAAGCGTTTGTAGCGCAAGGAGATGAGGGGCATTGCACGGGTTTCTGTGCTGTCGCTACCTGGATACTGTGGCCGATTGATCACGCCAGCACCGGCAAAAACGAGCAGTGAGCCAGATTCACCTTTTTGCTCTTCAGCGAAGGATGGAGATTCAACTGCAAAGAGCGCCGAGAGGGTCGCAATTCTGGCAATGTGATTGGTTCTATCGCGGTTTATTCTCATAGTTTGGTTTCCGCTGTCTGAGGAGGGAGTGGTTGACCACGCTCTGGAAGAGCGGCTAGCCGGGTTTTCATTGCGTGGATGTATGTAAATACAACAGGCACAACCAGCAGACTCAGCATCGTAGACGTCAGTAGTCCGCCAATCACCGCGAACGCCATAGGGCTTCGAAAACTGGCATCTGCACCCAGTCCAAGCGCGATGGGTAGCATGCCTGCAATCATGGCGACGGTGGTCATGATGATTGGCCGAGCCCGCTTGTGGCAGGCCTCCGTGATCGCCTCCAAAACTGGGACATGTTGTTCGCGAATGGTTTGACTGGCGTATTCAACCAATAAAATGGAATTCTTCGTGACAATGCCCATCAGCATCACCAACCCAATCATGGATGGTACATTCAACTCACTTTGACCGACGATCAGGCCAACGAAAGCACCGCCCACCGACAGCGGGATAGCAGAGAGGATGGTGATGGGCTGAAAGAAGTCTTTAAACAGCAGGATCAACACCGCAAAGATGCAGAAAAGGCCAGCCAAAATAGCAAGGCCGAAGCCTTTTATGGTCTCTGCTGCTACTTCTGCATCGCCACTTTCGATCAAGCGAACGCTGGATGGCATGTTGCGGATTGCTGGCAGTTGGTAGGCAGCCTTTACTGCTTCACTCAGCGGCATACCGCTCAAATCAGCGGTTACAGACAGGTATCGTTGGCGGTCGTACCGCTCTATTTGTGAGGGGCCGCTTTCGATGCTCAAGTTGGCAACACTGGTGAGTGGAACCAGCCCTGTTCGGCCATGAATGCGCAAGTTTTCCAGCGTATCCATATTGCTGCGCAGATGGTCAGCCAGTCGGGTGCGGATGTAGATTTGACGGCTATCCAGGTTGAGGCGTGAAACCATTGCGTCAAAATCACCGCGGGTGGCAATGCGAACAACGCCTGCAATAGCGGCGGTGGTTATACCAAGCTCAGCAGCCCGGGCAGGGTCGGGGCGAACAACAATTTCGGTGCGCTGCAGTTTGGATGTGGAAGATACGTTTGAAAGCGTGCCAACTCCGCGCAATTCACGCTCAAGTGCCACCGCAGTCGAGTTCAACGCGTCAGCACTGTCGCTGGAAAGTAGCAGCTCAAGTTTTTCTCCGGGACCGCCAGAGCCAAGGCTAAAACGAGCGCCCGCTACACGTTCCAGTCGCTGACGTATGTCGGCCTCTATGAGGACTTTGCTCCTGCGTTGGTCCCGCGGTGCGAGAATCAGCGTCAGAGAGCCATGACGCGAGTCACCGACTGTTACTTCTCCGGGGCCTGCCTGCTGAGGTTGGCCAATACTGGTAAATATTGACTGAATGTCTTCTACGGGCAGGAGGGATGTTCGAGCCGATTCTGCAGCGGTCAGAGTGTGTTCAAGTGAACTACCCGGTGGTAATTCAATGCTGACTGTCATGTAACGGCTGTCGGACGCAGGCACAAAACCGGAGGGAATCATGGGCAGCAATGACATCGAAAAGCAAAAGAATGCAGTGGCAGCAGCGAGTGTGGTTTTTCTACGCTGCAAACACCAGCGTACCGCGGTCATGTAGGCTCTCATAACGACGCTATCACGGTGTGGTTTTGCCGGTGTGCTTTTGAGAAAGTGTACGGCCATCATCGGCGTCAGCAGACGAGCAACAAGAAGCGACGCCAGCACTGCAATGACGGCAGTCCAGCCAAACTGGCGAAACATCATGCCCGGGATGCCGGACATCACCGCCGTCGGCATAAATACCGCGACCAGGCACAGCGTTGTGGCAATGACCGCGAGGGCGATTTCGTTTACGGCGTCTTCGGCTGCCTGCCGGACTGGTTTGCCCATTTGGCAGTGCCGCTCGATATTTTCAACCTCGACAATTGCATCGTCTACAAGAATGCCAATCACGGCGGCCAATGCCAGCAAGGTTACGGTATTGAGGCTGTAGCCCAGCAGAGCCATCAGGGCAAAGGCGGGGAGGATGGATAATGGCAAGGCAGTGGCGGAGATGAGGGTTGCACGCCAATCGCGCAGAAACAGAAATACCACCAGAGTGGCCAGCAGAGCGCCTTCATAAAGCATGGCCATCGAGCCCTCATACTGCTCGACGGTTTCTTCTATGGAGCCGGATAGCGGTGTCAGTGTCAGCGACGGCTCTTGCTCCTGAACGCTTGCCAGGGCTCGACGTACCCCCGCAGCGATGTTCACTTCGTCGAATCCTTTGGCGCGGTAGACACTGAAGCCAACGACGGCCTTGCCATCAAGTAAAGCGGTTTGGGTGCGAGTGGCGATGGAGTCCCTGACCGTTGCAATTTCAGACAAGCGGACACGGCGACCGTTCTCCAACGGGATGAAGATATTCTCCAGTTCGGCAGCCTGCTGTATTGTCGCAACAACCCGAATGGATTGTTCCTCGCCCCCAAGCTTCGCTGCGCCTCCTGACGACTGCTGCTGGGTCTGGCGCAGGGCACGGGATACGTCAACGGCGGTTATGCCCAGTCCGGCCATAAGGACAGGATCAACGTCGACATGTACTTCTCGATCGACACCGCCAATGCGTTCGATACGGCCCACACCGGGCACCGCAAGAACGGCTTTTGCCAGGGTGTTGTCTACAAACCATGACAATGTTTCTTCGTCGTAACGATCAGAGAAAACAGCGTACGTCAGCACCGCGCCGCTGATGCTGCGGCGCGTGGTCACCGTTGGCTGCTCCAGGTCGGCTGGAAGCTCCGAGCGGATGCTGTCGACGGCATTTTTCGTTTCTATCAGAGCGTCTGATAGCGGTTTTTCAAGATCGAACTCCACCTGAATAGTGACCATGCCATCGCTAATGGAAGTGCGCAGGTGGCGCAAACCGTTCAGTGTGGCCAGTGAATCCTCGACTTTTCTGGCCACTTCTGTTTCAAGCTGCGCTGGAGCCGCGCCCGGTTGCGCCAGACTGACGGTGATCATGGGAAGATCCAGGTCTGGAAGGTTCTGCGTTGGGAGTTGTTGAAAGCCCCACAAACCGGCAAATGTCAGCATGGTAAACAGCAGGATTGCCGGAATGGGATGGCGGATAGACCAGGTTGCCAGGTTCACTGTGCTTCCTCGCTGGTCATGTCAGCGGTCATGGGAGGCTGGACGATTCGGACGATATCGCCGTCGGACAGGAAGCCTGCGCCATCAACCACCACAATATCTTCTGGCGAGAGTCCTGAGCGGGCTTCGATGAGATCGCCATGACGACGACCGGTGGATATCCGCTTCATGCTGACCTCTGCAAATTCAAGTTCACCGTTCACCGTTGGCACATAGGAATGGCCGTCGCGCAGTACGACGCTTCTGGAGGGAATGGCCAGGATGTTGCTGGCCCCGGTATAGATGCTGCCTGACGCATACATTCCAGCTTTCGCTGATGAATGGGGACTCAAATCGGCGTAGACCATGGCAAGTCGGGATTGGGGATTCAACGTAGGGGACAGACGGCGAACAACGGCTTTTGCTTTTGCCCCATCGGGCAATTGAAGGTTTACCGATTGGCCGCTCTGGATCTCTGATAGCTGCTTTGCATTCAATTCGCCGCGCCATTCCAGCTTGCCGTGCTTAATGATGCGGAACAGCTCCTGGCCAACCGGCACGGTGGCACCCAGCGTTGCCGCTCGAGCAGAAATAATACCGTCCTCTACGGCGATGACCTGAGTGTGGTCGAGATGGAGCTGATTTTTGGCCAATAACGCTTGAGCAACCTTGGCGTCGGTTGTCGCCGTTAGCAGATCCTGCTCGCTGATCGACTGTCGTGTATGAAGCCGTACAGCGCGGTCACGATTTGCCATCGCCAGCTCTGTTTTGGCAGCCAGTTCTGCCTGTTCTGCAAGTAGCAGCGCAGAGTCAAACCGCGCCAATAGCTGTCCTTTGCTGACTTCATCGCCAACATCTACCAAAATGTCCGTTAGCGGGTAGCCGCCAATATTGGCGCTGACGCTGATGGTTTCCCTCGCCGCAATTGAGCCGTAGGCGAAGACTTCTTCAGGCCAGCTGGCGGTAGTCGGGGATGTGATGGTTACCGTCAGCGTTGCCGGTGATTTGGTCGTTTCTTCTGCCGCAGCCGTTGCACCAGCAGGCCCGATGCTGGCGAATATCATCAGAGCCGTTACGGCATATTGTCTGGCAGCATGGCCAGGCGGGAGGATATTAAAGGGCCTTTTCATTGGGGGTCGCCATCTCAAAAGCACGCTCCACAATGGGGCGGAGATCCTGCTTGCCGCCAAGCCGGTGCCATTCTTTAAGTGCCTGTTCCCAGGCGAGCATGGCAATGCCGACGATAACCCGGGCCTTGATCGGTGAGGCATCCGCTGCGTCAGAGCGTTGTAACAGCGCGTCAGCAAATCGCTCTTCCCTCTCGCTACGTTTTTCGAATCCTTTGGCCGCCAGTGCCGGGTTTTCCTGAATAAGTCGAACCAAAGCCCAGGCCTGCTGTGGGTTGGCATCATAGAGCTCCAGGTGCATGGCCAGTGTTTGGCAGACCGCTGTGTAGGCGTCTTCCTGCGCAGGTCTGTTTTGAAGGTGCTCTACCAGTAGCGGGGTTTTATCTTCGTAGAAGCCAAACACTACGTCTTCTTTGGTTTTGAAGTAGCGGAAGAATGTTCTTTTGGCGATGCCCAGCGGCTCAACGATTTGTTCAATGGTTGTGCTTTCAAAACCTTGTTTTAAAAACAACTCCATGCCTTTTCGAGTCAGCTCGGCTCGAGTATTCGCTTTCTGTTGCTCTCTCAGGCTTGGGGGTTTTATTGATTGGGTCATTTTGGCTTGCGCACGTTGTGGTTTGAATAATTAAAATGGCACTCGGTGAATAAGTGTCACTTGGTGACACTTAATTTATACGCCTTGGGCCCAAAGTCAAGCGCTGCTTACTACTTGCACTGGTTGCTATTTGGATCGGTTGCTATTTGGATCGGTTGTTATGTAACCCGGTTTGGAAAGGTGCGACGGAAAAGGGAATAGGGGCATCAATTCAGGCAGGATACTCTTCAGTACCAATTTGCCGGTTTGTGAATCAACGAAGGGCGATGCTTCGCCCTATGAAATGGCTGTGAGCTTGCTTGCCCGGAATGGGCACTGCAGGAAGTAAAGTGCCCGTTGGCGCTGGTTGCTCGGTCAGTCACCCTTCGACTGGCGTTGCAACGCGCGTTTGGTCAGGGCCGTAGCTTCGGCGCTGAGCGGGTCTTCCGGCCATGGGTGTTTGGGATAGCGGCCGCGCATTTCTTTTCTTACCTCAACGTAGCCGTGCTGCCAGAAATGGGGCAGGTCGCGGGTTACCTGCAAGGGCTTGCGGCCCGGCGACAGCAGGTGAATCAACAGTTGCAGGTGTCCGTTCAGAATGGCGGGCTGGGTCGGTTCGCCAAACATTTCCTGTAATTTCACCGGCAATACCGGTGGATTTTCTGAATAGTCCAACCGAATCCGAGAACCGGATGGCACTTGCCAGTGGGTGGGCGCGAGGGTTTCCAGCGCTTGTTGCTGTGGCCAGCTGAGGGTGCTTTTCAGCAGTTGCAGCATGTCCAGTTGACGCAATTGTTTTTCGTTGCGGCAGTCGCTCAGGTAGGGCAATAACCAGTCTTCAACGCTGGCCAACAGACCGTCGTCGCTGACGTCTGGCCAGGGTTCGCCGTCCGGGCTACTTATGCCGCTGTTGGCGACCAGTTCTATGCGCTGGCGCAGGGTGTGGCAGTCGTCGGTCCAGTTCAGTTGCTGTAAACGCTGTCTGGATTTGCTGCCGCGGCTGAAATAATCCAGCCAGGCCGATTGCCAGTCTTCAGCGCTGAGGTTGGTCATGGGTTGGCGTTGCCAAATCAACTGACCGATACGCTGCTGCTGTTCTGCCAATAACGAGCCATTGGCTTGCCACTCGACAACGACGCTACGATTCAATTGCTGTGGGAATTGCGCTAGCCAACGCTCAATTTCGTTCTGACTGATGGCGATGGCGGCGCGAATCCATTCGCCTTGCACGTCGACGGCGACGAGCCAGTCGGCGTTCATCAGATCACTGTCTCGTTGCAGTTGCACACCGGTGCCGCTGGTCAGCTGGTATTGGCCAGATGCGCTGTCTTTACCCGCAGAATGATTGCCGCGACGTCGAGCCAGACGGTCGGGATACGCCAGTAACGCCAGCATGGCGAGGGTATGGCCGTGCTCGTCGCTGTTTGTGCCTTTTTCGCTTTGAACAGTTGCCTTGCCCGCGCTCGACAGCCAGCGCTGGGCCAGCGGTTCGATGCGCTGTTTCCACAGCGACTGCTGCTGCGCCCAATGCCAGCGGCGTTCCAGATCATCACTACGGGACTGTTTGTGCGGCCATTCCTGCATCATGGCGGCCAGCAGTGCTGTTTGGCGGCGGCTGTCTGACGTCGTGTGGGCCAGTGCTGCCGCCCAGCGTACGTCCATGCCAAGACGGGCGGCGAATTGGCCGATGGCCGTCAGCTGTTGTTGTCCCTGTTGTTGTCCATTGCACAAGCCAAGTGATTGCAGCAGCTGTTTGGCGCGGTTCAGCGAGGCGTGCGGAGGCGGTGTCAGCCACAAGAGTTCGTTGCTGCTGGCGCCCCATTGCATCAGCTCCATTTGCAGTTGGCTGAGGTCCGTTTGGGCGATTTCGGGCTCAATATGCTGGGCGCGCGTGTGGTGGGTGCTTTCCGGCCAAAGCCGGTAACAACGGCCCGGTTGTTGGCGTCCGGCACGGCCCATGCGCTGGGTGGCGGACGCCTGCGAAATGTTCACCGTGTTCAGTTGGCTGAGGCCGCTGGCCGGATGGTATTGCAGGCGGCGTTCCAGTCCCGAGTCGATGACGCAGTCGACGCCGTTCAATGTTAATGAGCTTTCGGCAATGTTGGTGGCCAGTAACAGTTTGCGTTGCCCTGCTGCAACGTATGTCAGCGCGGCTTTTTGTTGTTGGTCAGTAAGCTGGCCGTGCAGTGGTAGCACCTGAATGTGATCGGCCAACAGTGGCTGTAACTGGTCACTGCAACGCTGGATATCGGCGACGCCGGGTAAAAACACCAGAATATGGCCGTCTGTTGCGCTGAGGGCTTCGTCGACCACGCGGGCGACCTGCTGAGGCAGACGTTCGTCCGGAGAGCGGGCAGGGCGGTAATTCAGCTCGACCGGAAAACCTCGGCCGGGGCAATGAATAAGGGGAGCTTGCAGCTGTTCGCCAAGACGGTCGGTGTCCAGCGTTGCCGACATGATCAAAAGCTTGAGATCGTCCCGCCACACCTGTTGGCATTGATGACACAGCGCCAGCGCTAAATCACTGTGCAGATGCCGTTCGTGGAATTCATCAAAAATAATCAAACCGACGCCGTTCAGTTCCGGGTCGGATTGCAACATGCGGGTCAGCACCCCTTCAGTGACTACCAGCAGTCGCGTTTGGGCCGAGCTGCGGTTTTCCAGGCGGATACGATAGCCGACGGTCTCGCCAACCTGTTCACCCAGCTGGCTGGCCATGTAACGGGCGGCATTGCGGGCAGCCAGCCGCCGCGGCTCCAACATGATGATCTGTTGGCCGGCCAGCCATTCTGCTTGCAGCAGAGCCAATGGCACCCGAGTGGTTTTGCCAGCGCCGGGTTCGGCGGTCAGTAACAGACTGTCATGATCTGCAAGGGCGGAAACAATGTCCGGGATCAGAGGGTCAACCGGAAAGGCTGGCGTGGAGTGAGACGGTTCAGAATTCATGCAAGTTCGAGCAGCGTATTGTGAAGGTTTGGGCCGGGATCAGTTTGGTGGTTAAACCTCTGCTGAAGGGCATCACCATACCGGAAAACGCCTGCACTCGCTTGCCTGGGCTTGTCTGTTGCTGGCTCTTTTTACGCCGGGTGGCTTAAACTGATTGGGTCATACGAGGTAACTGATATGTCTGATAAAAATGTGGTCGATTTTGCAACGGCCGGTGCCAGGCACAAACACGAACGGATGCATCGGGACAAGGAAGAGAAGGTCGAGTCACTGCGAGAGCGTTTTGAGCAGGCCCTGCCTGACAAGAAAACGCCGGTGAAAGACTATTTGCGTAAGAAGCGCGCCAAAAAGAAGCGCTAAGGAATCAGCTTGAGTAACGAAGTATCTGCCCCGGCCGTTGAGGGGCGTGGGCGGCCAAAACTGCAGCGTATTCACCACGCTGCCATTATTTGCTCTGACTACGCGGTGTCTAAGCACTTTTACAATACGGTGCTGGGGCTGGACATTCTGGCGGAAAATTACCGCGCAGAGCGGGATTCCTGGAAGCTGGATCTGGCGTTGCCAGACGGCGGCCAAGTTGAGCTGTTTTCATTCAATGGCGCACCAGCGCGGCCCAGCTACCCGGAAGCCCAGGGCCTGCGTCATCTGGCGTTTGAGGTAGAACAACTGGACGAGTGGGTTGCCTGGCTGGAAGCGCATTCCATTGCCGTGGAAGCCATTCGTACCGATGAATTTACCGGTAAGCGTTTTACCTTTTTTGCCGACCCGGATGCCTTGCCACTGGAGTTGTACGAGCGTTGAGTTCTTATAGCGACGCCAGGGGCCAGACAGCGGCGCCCGGGTTTGTTAAAGTCGCGGCGTTTTTCAGTCAACGGGCGCAGGCAAGCCCGTAACGGTTTGGTTAGAAGTGGAGCTCAACTTGAGTCAGGAATCATCGATCGACGTCACCATTCAACATCACCTGGATACCAAGGGGCTGTTTTGCCCGGAACCTGTGATGATGCTGCACAACGTCATTAACGACGCAGCATTGGGTGATTGTGTTGAAGTGTTGGCGACCGACCCGTCAACGCAGCGCGACTTTCTGCGCTTTTGCAGTTTTCTAGGTCAGGAGATGCTGGTTTCCGAAGAGATTGATGGCATCTATCGGTTTGTGATTCGTAAGGCGTCTGAAGAGGACTGATCTGGTTTTCTTGAACAAAACTGATCTGGTCTAACGTGCAAAAACCAAAAACGGGCAGCCCTAAGAGCTGCCCGTTTTTCGTTTAGTCTGAAACCGGATTCAACCGAACCAGCTTGCCCTCGTCTTCGTCGGTTATCAGATAGAGCAAACCATCCGGTCCGGTGGTGACGTCCCGAATGCGTTCTTGCAATTGCGGCAGGTCGAGGCGTTCTTCACGAATATCCGCCTTTCCTGTGGTCATTCCTGAAGACATGTCCGAAGAAACACCCTTGAGCAGCGCCAGTTGCTGGAATTTCAACGAGCCAATCGCCAGCGTATCGGTCCACTGAGGGTATTGCTGGCTATCGACCCAAGCCATGCCGGAAGGCGCAATGGAAGGCACCCAATAATGCAGTGGCTGCTCCATACCGGCTTTTTCGGTGCCTTCGCCGATGCTGCCGCCAATGTACTCCTTGCCGTAGGTAATCACTGGCCAGCCGTAGTTATGGCCCGGTTCAACCCGGTTTAACTCGTCGCCACCCCGAGGGCCGTGTTCATGCACCAGCAAGTCGCCGGTTTCAGGGTTCAGTACCGCGCCTTGCGGGTTACGATGGCCCAGACTCCAGATTTCTGGCAATGCGCCGTCGGTATTCACGTAGGGATTATCGGCCGGAATGCTGCCGTCGAGGTTAATACGAACGACCTTGCCGTGATGGTTGTCCAGCGTTTGGGCGTCGTCCCGTTGGGAATAGCGTTCACCCAGGGTGATAAACAGATGACCTTGCTGGTCGAACACCAGTCGGGAGCCAAAGTGCGACCGTGACGGGTACTTGGGCTGCTGGCTGAAGATGCGTTGTTGATCCTGAAGCTGGTAGTCCGCCCCTTGTTTTACCAGCCGCGCGCGCATTACTGCGGTGGAATTACTGCCACGCGGTGATGGTTCGGAATAGCTGAAATACACCCAGCCCTGATGCTCGGCAACGTCCAGCAGGCCGCCCTGGCCGCTACTCCAGATTTCTGGCAACCCTTGCACCGGTGCACTGATGCGCACAGGCGTCAGTGACGCACCGGCGGGGCTGACGTATTCCAGCACTCGCAAACTGCCAGACCGTTCGGTAATCAGCGCTTTGCCATCGCTGGTGAAGGCGATGGCCCAAGGGTGGTCGAGGTTGTCGACCAGCAGCTGAGGTTCAACCTGTTGGCCTGCCGCTGAAACCGGACGCTGCCGTTCATTAACCAGATTGGGGTCAGCAAAGGCTAGTGGGCTTATCAATGTGGATGCGAGTGTGGATGCCAGAGCCGCAGCCAGCGTTAGCGCCGGTCGGGTGATTCGGAAACAGTGCATGGGACGTCCTGTGAGCAAGGTAGAGATGTTGATCTGACATTGCTTGACGATAAACGTTCGTATTTTGCTATTGGAGTCGGGTGTCGGGTGTCGGGTGTCGGGAGCGAGGAGAGATTGGCTTGGGTGGGAGTTTGGGAAAATCCCACCCCAGCAAGCTCAGTGCCTTGCCGGGGTGGGTGATTTGAAGCAGGTGATCTGGGTCAGATCAAAGAAGCAGCCAGTGCCGCAATAAAGCGACCTTGTTGCTCGGTGCTGGCGCTCACGGTAAGGAAGTTGGCAACCAGTTCGGCGCGTTCGCGAGTGCGACCAACGCCTTGACCCATGCCGTTGGCCAAACGCTGAACCTGAAGCTCCATACGACGGCCCTGATCAGCAGCCGGACATTCCTGCTCGGCCAGAATTTCCATGCGAATACACAGATCACGGGCCTGCTCGGATTCTACGGCCATGTTGTCGCGGTTGTCCCAGCGTTGCTCGAAGTCAGCAGCGGAGTAGTCGCCCGGCAGTTTGTCGGCGGCTTGCCACAAGGCTTCGTCGCCAGTCTGGATAGCGGTCAGGCGATCCAGCAAACCCTGCCAGCGTTGGCGGTCGGCGGCGGCAGCTTTGTCGGTTTCGCGCTGTTGCAACGCCTGGCCAACATCGCTCAGAGCCTTACGCAAACGCTGGTGGGCGCCGCGTGGCAGTTCGATGGCGGCAAAATCGCTCTCAATCTGTTGCAGGCTGGTGCGGGCGTCGGCGCTGTTAGCGTCATTCTCAGTAACGCCTTCCAGCAGTGCCTGAGCTTGTTGAACCAGCGCTTCGGCTTCGGCAACCTGACCGTCGATCTCGTTGCGACGCTCAGCGCGTTGCTCGTCCAGACGGTTGAAGATGGCGTCGCATTGGCTGCGGAATTCGCGCCACAGTTTCTGGTCCGGGCCGCGTGGGGTGGTGCCCACTTGCTTCCACTGCTGTTGCAGGGATTTCACCTTGTCGACTACGCCGGTCAGGTCTTCGAGGTTGGCCAGCTCGGCGGCTTGTTCAACCAGATCGGACTTGATGGCAAGGTTGTTATCGTATTCGGCTTTCAGGTGATCGTAAATACGGTCACACACGTCGCGGAAACGCGCCTGGGTGTCTTTATGGGCAGACCGTTCAACCGGTGAATAGCCGCGGAAGGTTTCACGGGCGGCTTCGAGGGTTTTCTGAACCACTTTCCAGTCGGCGTTTTGCCAGTCCATGCCCGCTTCGTATTGGCTCAGCTCGTCAATCAGCTGATTACGCAGGGCAATGTTTTGCTCGCGGCGCTGGGCGGCGTTGGCAAACCACTCACGGCATGGTTCAAAGGCTTTATCGCCAGCGGCCTGGAAGCGTTCCCAAAGCTCTTTATCTGGCGTTGAGGAATTGAGCGTCTTCCACTCATCCTGCAAGGCCTGAATCTCGTTGGACAGGGTTTCCGGGTCGATGTCAGCGCCAATCAGAGCTTCCATGGCATCGCAGAGGGATTCTTTCTTCGGCGTCGTGGCAAAGCCCTGCCAGTCACGCATTTCATTGATACGAGCGTTCAACGACTTGATGCGGTGCTGGAAGCGTTGCGCTGATTTGTTGTCGATCTGGCGAATGCTGCCAGTGGCCTGACCAAAGGCCTTGCTGGCCTCTTTCAGGTGTCCATCGTCGAGGTAGCTTTCGACCTTGGCCAGCTGCTTTTCAATGGTGTCGATGCGGGACGCCTGATGGCTTTCCAGATTTTGCAGTTGGGCAGATGCCAGCTGGTACTTGCCATTAATCGCCGCCAACCAGGACGGTTGTTCGACATCGGCAGGCCATTTGAACGCTGCCAACCAGTCCTTGCCGCCGCGGATAACTTGTTGCAGGCCGCGCATATCGGCTGGCAGGTCTTTCTCCAGCCATTGCTGCAGGGCGTCCTGGTTCTCGGCGTAGTGGCTGAGGGTGTTTTGCAGTGCCAGACCCTGTTGCAAGGTGTTTTCAAACTGACGCAAGGCATCGGCGGATGGCTTGTGGTCGTTGAGGCTGGCGCGCCATGGCTGGTCAATGCTGCTCAGCTGTTCGCCCAGGGCTGCTGGGTCCATGGCAGGCGCGGCGGCAACCAGCTCGGACAGCTGGTTCAGCAGTGTGGCCTGGTGTTGCTCGGCTTCTGCGGCTTGCTGGCGGGCAGCGGCCAGACGCTGTTCTTCCGCTTCGTGGCCTTGCAGCGTGGCTTTGGCTTGCTCAATTTGCTGGTCCAGTTCGGCACGCTGTTGCTCTGACATTACGTCGGCAAATTCTTCGCGCTGTTTGCCCAGCACCTGCAAGCGACCGTTGAATTCCGGGCCGTAGCCAACGCGATTCAGGTAAGCGGCTTGCTCCAGAATGGTCTGAATACGCGATTGCTGTTCGGCTTTGGCTTCGTCGGCAGCCTTGGCTTCGGCCAGACGTTCCTTGCACAGGCGATAGACGGTTTTGTCTTTACCCTGGGCATGGCCCATCAGTTGTTCCAACAAGGTGAATTCGGTGATGCCTTCAGCGGCAACCAGTCGAACCCGGGCAACCGGATGGCTGCGGGCAATGGTCAGGCGTTCTTGCTGATCCGTGATTGCTGAAATGGCCGTCAGACGAACCTGATCGTCTTTGGTCAAACCGGCAATGCGCACCAATCGGCTGCTGTCGCTGATGCTGCTGACGTCGGTGCCTGCGGGCAGCAGGCTGGCCAGCCAATGGCTGCGGGCGGCTTCTCGTACATCTTCCTTGCTGTGGGACAGCAATTTTTCGAGTACGGCTTCGTCCGTCAATCGAACGACCGCAACGGCACGCAGTTCGGCAGTGGGTTCTATATTCAGAAACTCGGGGATTTGCTCGAGAGGCAGTTCGGCAAGGGCCTGCTTGCGGACTGCCGGGTCGTCATGCTGCCATTTTGGCTTGCCTGGCTTCAGAAACTTCGCGAATAAAGACATCGAGCTGATCCATCCAACTTGTCGCAACAAAAAAATCGCAGCCATTGTACAGGCCGTGGGCGTTTAGGGAAGTATGTAGAATGATTCTCGCTAGCCCGACAAATTCCTGATTTTACGGCACATTCTATGGCGCGGGGGCCGCGCCGGGGCGCTGAAACTGGTACTATCGCCGCCATTGAAGTGATCCGTAACGCGCAGGAGTCTTGTGTGAGCAGCATCGTCTGGTATGACTATGAAACCTTTGGAACCAGCCCGGCCTGGGACAGACCGGCCCAGTTTGCGGGCATTCGTACCGATGAAGACCTCAACGAAATCGAAGCGCCAGTCGAGATTTTCTGCAAGCAAAGCGATGACTACCTGCCACACCCTCAGGCGGTGCTGACCACAGGCATTACGCCGCAAGACTGTCAGCAGCGGGGCATTGCCGAAGTCGACTTTATTCGCCAGATTAACGACGTGTTTTCCGTACCGGGCACCTGTGCCGCCGGTTACAACAGCATTCGCTTTGACGACGAATTCACTCGCTACACCCTTTATCGTAACTTCTTCGATCCTTACGCCCGCGAATGGCAGGGCGGTAATTCGCGTTGGGATTTGCTGGACATTGTGCGCTGCGCCTATGCCTTGCGCCCGGACGGTATCGAATGGCCAAAACACGACGATGGCCGCATCAGCTTTAAGCTGGAACACCTGACCGCAGCCAACGGGCTGGATCATGGCAAGGCCCACGACGCCGTGTCTGACGTGCGAGCGACCATTGCGCTGGCGCGTTTGATTCGTGACAAACAACCAAAATTATACCGTTATCTTTTCGATATGCGCCGTAAGCAGTCGGTGTCTGACATGATTGACGTGCAGCAGCATAAGCCGCTGGTGCATATCTCCGGCATGTTCCCGGTCGAGCAGGGCTGCATGGCGATTGTGGTGCCGCTGTGCTGGCATCCGAAGAACAAGAACAGCGTGATTGTGTACGACCTGCACGCCGATCCAACGCCGTTGTTTGAACTGACGGCCGAACAGATTCAGCAACGGGTATTCAGCCGCGCTGACGAACTGCCGGAAGGGGTAGAACGGCTGCCGTTGAAAGAGCTGCACATCAACAAGTCGCCCGTGATTGCGCCTGCAAAAACCCTGACACCGGATCAGGCCGAGCGCTGGAACCTGAGTGGCGAGACCCTGCGCAAGCATCTGGGCATGATCAAAAACGGCCCGGACATCGACCACAAGCTGCATCAGGTATTCACTGGCCGCGAATTTGCACCTGCGACCGATGTGGATGCCATGCTGTACGATGGCTTTTTCTCGCCTGCGGACAAAAACGCCATGAACGATTTGCACGGCATGTCGCCGTGGGATCTGGTGGGTTGGTCGGGCAGTTTTCAGGACAAGCGCGGCGATGAAATGCTGTTCCGCTATCGCGCCCGCAACTTCCCGGATACTTTGGAAGCCGACGAACGCGGCCGCTGGGAACAATTCCGTCGTGACCGTTTGTTCCATACCGACCCGAACTGCCCGGCGCTGAACTTCGAGCAGTTTGCCCGCGAACTGCAACGCGCCGCCGAACAGGTGGCAAACGACGGCAACAAATTGCAATGGATTCACGACCTGCAACTGTACGCTGAATCCATTTACCCGTTTGATGAAGGCTGAGCCGCGCTCAGTCCTCACCATACTTATAACCTTGGGAAATTTCTGGAAGTCTTATGTCTGTAGATATGCTGCCTTGGCCGGTCACCTTGTTCTTTATGGTCTGGACGCTGGGATGTGCGCTGATACTGAAGCGCAGTATTCGTATCTCCCGCGATGTGGATAGCTGGCTGACGAATGACAAACGGGGCAAGAACATGGTCGAACAGGAAGGTTACGACCGCGCCTACCGACTGGTGAAAAACATCGGCGTGCCATTGGGCATTGTGGTACCGCTGTTCTTTTTGGTCGCCGGTGTTGCCATGTGGGTGGTGATGGCGGACGCCAGCTCGACGGCCCATATGAGTCCTTGATGATTCAGGCCAGAACACAACGCACAAACAACGGGCTCCTTTTCAGGGGCCCGTTTTTGTTTGTGCGTGTTTTCTGTCGGGGCACGGTTGGCCTAGTGCCAAGGACCGGAGTTGGATCGGGACGCGTCGATATCTGGGCTCGTCGGTGCCAGGGTGAAGCGGCTAGGAGAAAAGAACTAGGAGAAAAGAAAAAGGGGAAAGGGAAAGGTTATATTGTTGCAAAATGGTTGTGATAATCATTATCATTGGTGTAATGTTATTTTGTAACAATTGATAAGGGCTATCCCGCTATGAAAAAAGGCATTCACCCAGACTACGGCTACGTAGTGTTCCGCGACACCAGCTGCGGCCGCGAGTTTCGCATTCGCTCCACCTGCAAAAGTGACCAGACCACCGTTTGGGAAGACGGCAAAACCTACCCACTGGTGAATCTGGACGTCTCCAGTGCGTCGCACCCTGTGTACACCGGCAAAGAACGTCAGGTAACGGCCGAAGGCCGCATCGCGCGCTTCAACAAGCGTTTTGGTTCTTTGGCTAAAAAGTAATTGCACGCCGTGAGCGTTCACAGGGACTCGTTATGAAAGTTGTTAGCTCCATCAAAACTGCCAAAAATCGCCACCCGGACTGCCAAGTGGTCAAGCGCAAGGGCCGCTTGTACGTCATCTGCAAGAGCAACCCGCGCTTCAAAGCCCGCCAGGGTGGACTGAAGAAGAAAGGCAAATAACCGAGTTGCCGAACATCTGGTAGACGCATGTTGCCGCTATCAAAACGGGCTCCTTTTCAGGGGCCCGTTTTTGTTATTGGGGTAGGCAAATCAATGTGCTCGATGCGCTGGCAGGTTATGGCCTGACACGTCCGAACCGTGCGTAGTTTGACAGAAGCCGTTGCTCGTTTTTCCCGCGGGTGTTAGCGTGGGTGGCAGAAATTAGGTGCGTTGTGTAGTGTGATTTGCAGGTTTATGCGCACGCCAAAAGGAGAAAACGCGCATGGGCGTTTTGCCGGACAAGGAGGTGGCTGGAAATGGAAATTTTTCTCTTAAAATCAAATAGTTGTCTTTGGTTTCTGGAATTTACCTCACTAAGAAACCGCGCATGCGCACTAATAAGCTGTTAGCCACACGAGATTTCACTATGGATCATGTGACACACCCTATTCCAAAGCCTGGTCACCATCGGCTTATAGACATACTTTCGGAGCACACATCAAAAGAAACGAAGCTTAGTGCATGCCGCTGGTTTGTGGAAATGATGATTGATGTATTTTTTAAACAATTAATTACATCATCGAGTTCCATAAAAGCTTATGAGCGCATGTCGCTGGTAAATAAAATTAAATCAATAAGAGAATCCGGCATGCATTATGGTGCTATTCATATACGCATGGATGAGATCAGAGTTGCTGGAAATAAAGGAGCTCACTACAACAAGAGGAATATTGATGATGATGAAGTGAAAGATATTGTAAGGAAATGTTTGGAATTGTTCGATTTGCTGCTTATTGATTGGTTTCAGAAAAACAAATTTAATAAAACAGAAAATACTGCTACTATATTCAGCACTCTAATGCCAGCTGTGAGAGTTCGTGTGTTGAAGAATTTTTCAAAAATCGGCGAAATTAACGATAACTATGATAAGGCATTGTTTCATAAGTTGCTGCTAGCTCTCGTAAAGAATGATCAAAAATCTGAAGCAATTAAATTTTTAAATAGTGCAAAAAAGCAGGGGGAGCTAGACGAAAGCGAATTTTATTTCGAGCTAAATTCAATATCAATTATCGATGAAAAGCGAAATAATGAGTTGCCAGTAGCAAAAAATTTGAATGATTCGAAACGAAATTTTGAAAAGGTAATGAGTCGTCTAGATCCCGCTGATAAACGCGAAAACAAAGGGTTGATTGAAATCATAGAAAGGCTGCATGATCAAATTAATCCTAGTGAATTGGGTGATTCACTAGGGTTTCAGAAATATGCAGCCGGTTACTTCGTGTCATATATATGAGGCTATGGTGGCTATCAAAAGCATGTTGCTGGACTGTTTTTCCGCTGCGCTCCAAACCAACCGCAAATGCGGGCGTTATAAGCCATGATGAGAAAGTGCCCGAAATGTAGCGAGAAGGCAGTAACGGTAAAGATGTTGTCTTTTTCCAGCAGAATGCATTGCGAAAAGTGCTTCTTCCAATATGAATACACGTCATTGTCTAAGTGAGTGTTGGCATTTGGCGGGGCATTTATACCTGGCCTTGCTATCTACTTGGGATTAGCTTTTCAAAGCTTAATTGTGTTTGCCGGCTTACTATTGGTTGCCCCATATGTAGCAGAGCTAGTATTTGCAAAGTACTGTTCGTTAAAGCCTGTTGGCGTCAGAGCATTAAGGGAGAAACTTCGTGGCAAAAGCTTATAACAAGGGTCGGCAAAATCGCCCGCTAAAAACGCGGGCTGGACTCGCTAACGCTCGCCTTTGCTACCGGTGTTAGGCTTCTATGAATCGAAACTACGAAATAGTCGAAGGAATTTATCTTGTGCAAGGAGAGGATGAACTAGACTTGCATAATCATTTCGATTTCGTCGGCTTTGATTACTCCATTGCAGAGAGAAAGCTAGAATTGCATTGGATTCGCTCTGATGGGGATTGGGTAAGTCGCGATATGCCCCAAAGTGTAAGAATCACCTTTCGCCAAGTCAGTGAATTTCGATTTATGCCTCGCGAGCAAGGAGTTCCATTCACAGAGGATAATTGCATTAATTCAATTGGCTACTGGGTAGATGAAGATTGGGCAGAGGGCGTTATCATGGCAGAGCCCAACCAAAAAGTTGAACCACAGTGGCTCACAGCAATAGATTTTATGTCTGGTGCAGTATTGGCTGTGCAAGCGGAGAGTGCAGATGCAACGGTCAAAGCCTAACAAGCCACTCAAATTCGTTCCGGCCACAAAAAGCGTGGCCTCCACCGGACTCGCTACCGCTCGCCGTTTAGCGGGGCGTTAGACGAACAATGGAGAATTATGAGCACTCAAGCTTCATCAGAAGAGTCAGTATCAACAAGTCAAAACGACAACCAATTGACAGAAGATACATCAAATACACCAATATACTTTGCAGTTTCCCCATTGAAGCTGGTCGTGATGTCGATTTGCACTATGGGGATTTATGAACTTTATTGGTTTTATAAAAACTGGGTTCTAATTAAAGAAAGGGAGAAGCTAAATATCATGCCTTTTTGGAGAGCCGTCTTTGCGTATTTCTTTTGCTACTCTTTTTTCAAAAAGGTGGAAGCCTCAGCAGTAGATGCATCTCTTGAGAGGTCGTTGTCACCGGGGTTGTTGGCTGCAGGCTGGATAATTGTCACTCTACTATGGAAACTGCCAGCCCCATTCTGGCTGATTACGTATTTTGCGGTCATTTTTTTGCTTCCTGTTCAAGCGCTGGTGGACAATATCAATGAAGTCAACTCTCCCGGCCATGCTAAAAATAGCAAATTCACAGGCTGGAATATATTTGGTGTTGTTGTAGGCGGTCTGTTTTTTCTTCTTATTCTGCTAGGAACGTTTTTGCCACTGGCGTGAGAATATCGTCTAACAATCACATGCACTCGGACAACAAAAAGCGCCGCTCCTCGTCGCTCTGCTTTTTTTGCCGGTGATGTGAGGCGTTGAAGCTGTAGAAAAACCCCTTTAACCTCGTTCCCACGCTCCGCGTGGTAATGCAGCGGTTCCAGCCAAAGACTACCACGCAGAGCGTGGGAGCCAGGCATGAGGCGGCGGTCTCTCAGCATTGTTCGCCAGGGTGTCCACGGCTCTGTGTACCCATCACCTGCTTTCCCACCCACAAAAAAGCAGGCCGAAGCCTGCTTTTTCTATAACTCTCTAAAACACATCAACCTCTGCCAAATCAATGCTCGGGCAGGTTGTGAAACAGCTGTTCGAGCAGTTTATTCAGACGTTGGATTTGCGGTTCGGTCATGCCTTTGAAGCTCTGGCGGAACAGGCCTTCAGTGGCGACTTTGATTTTCTCAATGGCCTCGCGGCCTTTGTCGGTCAGGATCACTTCAGTGACTCGGCCGTCTTCCAGCTTTTGGCGGGTGTCGACCAGACCGTCGTCTTTCATGCGGTAAACAATCTTGGTGATGGTTGGCAGCTTGGCCACCGCGTGAATGGCAATTTCTGAAATGCTGGAGGTGCCTTCTTCCTTCAGGGTAAACAGGATGCGCCAGCGTGGAATATCGAGATTGATTTTCTTCAGTTCCTTTTCCATCGCCAGTGTGTAGCGACCATGAACCCTTGCCAACCAGTAGAACGGGAAGTCTTCCTTGTGGAAGTCGTCACTGGCGGGATTAAAGCGCTGACTGCGCGGCTTTCGGGTGGTGTTGGTCATTATTTTTCTCTACTGCTGGTGGTGGCAAATACGCTACAAATAAGTAATACGTGAAACGTCAATTTCCTGGGAAATTAACCTGTCGTCAAGTTAAACGACGGAAGCGCGGCATTATGGGCGTGAATTGTCTGGGTTTGAATAGTCCCAAGGAACAAAAAGTCGATAAAAAGGGAAGCAAAGTGGCATTTATGCGATGAAGGAGCAACAAAGTCGCCACCGCTTCCAAAACCGTACCCGGCAACGGAGGAGCCGGGTACTTGGGTTTACCAGCTTGGGCCGCGGTCGGCTTCCATTTTGCGTACCATGGCATTGAAGAACTTGTCGGCAAAGCCGCTTTCCTTGATCAGCATCTGCGTGAGGCTGGCGCATTTGTCGCCGATGGCGTCGTCCAGAATCACGTCTTCGCCGCCCAGAGCACCGGCGGTTACCTGAATTTCAGCGGCGCGCTGTACGGTCCACAGCAGGAAGAAGGTGCGCTCGATATCCATTTCACCAACGGCAATGCCGTGGTTGCGCAATACCAGAATATGCTTGCTGCCCAGGCTTTCCAGCATGCGGCCTTTTTCTTCCTGGAACAGGGTGATGCCCTCGAACGCGTGATAGCCAACGCGGTTGAACAGTTGTGCGCCGTAGAAGTTGTTCAGGGCAAAGCCGTTTGGCTTGGCGGCGACGGCGGATACTTCGTTGGTATGGGTGTGAATCACGCAGTGAATGTCATCGCGGGCGGCATGGATGGCACCGTGAAGGGCGAAGCCTGCCGGGTTGCCGTCGTACGGTGAGTCGTCCAGCTTGTTGCCGTCAACGTCGACCTTGATCAGGTTCAGTGGGGTGATTTCGGTGTAGTTGAGGCCAAACGGGTTCACCAGGTAGCAGTCTTCCTGATCCATCAGGCGCGCTGAAATGTGGTTGAAGATGGTTTCGGTCCAGCCAAAGTAATCGACCAGATGGTAGCAGTGGGCCAGTTTGATGCGTAATGCCCATTCCGCTTCGCTGATGTGCTGTGGGCGACTGATGGTTTGCACGGCTTGTGTCTCGCTCATGGTAACTCCTTGGTGCTCCAGTGCTCGGTTGAGCAAAATTTTGGTGTTTTTTCTGCGCTGCGTTGTTGTTCGGTTTTGTTGTTCGGGTGGCCCTGTTCTTTTACTGCCCGACAGGGCTCTTTTGATTGCTTTTGTATCCGCTGGCTTATGCTCTGCTGGCTTGCTGATTAGACAGAAACTCTGCCAATGCCAGCACGTGGCGAGTAGTCGGCATGTCGATACCGGTGCGCTCGGCCATTTCGACCACGGCGTGGCCAATGTTGGCGAGTTCCAGCGGTGCGCCTGCTTCGTAGTCTTGCAGCATGGAGGTTTTTACCGCGCCCATGCCGGTGCCCATGTCCATGATGGTTTGTGGGTCGAAACGTACGCGGGCACCGTGGGAGGCGGCGGCCAGCAGGGTTTCGTCCAGAATGCGGCGTACCAGGCCGGACAGGTGTTCATCGCTGTACAGCTGTTCGAGTGTGGCGCCAGTGATCACCGAAAGTGGATTAGAGGTGATGTTGGCGACGATTTTGGTCCAGATCTGATCACGAATGTTGTCGGTGGCACGGGCTTCGATGCCGGCTTTTTCAATCAGCTGGCGAATGGCTTCCAGTCGCTCGGTCATCTGGTGGTTGATTTCGCCCATGATCATCAAATGCGGGTTGCCCGAGCTGACGGTCGCGGGGGCAGTGCGTGTGGCGGTGATAAACACCACAGCACCAATCAGATGTTTTGCTGGTACCAGTTCGCTGAGGCTGCCGTCGGGGTCGATGGTTTTAACGGCTTCGCCTGCAAAGCGGCTCTGGTCTTTGGTCAGTCCCTGGAAATACCACCAGGGCACGCCGTTCACCACGGGTATGACGACCGTGTCGGCATGCAGCATCGGCTGGATTTGTGCCAGTACATCGGCCAGTGCCGGGGCTTTGGTGCACACCAGAATCAAGTCCTGCGGTCCCAGTTCAGCGGCGCTGTTGCTGGCGGTTACAGCTGCTGAGTGTTCACCGTCGAGGTCGCTCAGTGTTACGCCTTGGGTCAGCAGTTGTTCCAGCGTGCGGCCTCTTGCCAGCATGCTGACGGGTTGTCCTGAAGTGGCCAGTCGCGCCGCCAGGGTGCAGCCAATGGCACCGGCTCCGGCAATACAAATACGCATGTGGTGTTTTCCTTTCCTTCGGTCTTGCAGTTTGGGTCTTGCTATTTTTTCTTGATTTCCAGGCACGCAAGTTAAGCGTGCGGGTCGTTCGTGTTGTCTGTTTAAGCGATAGACTACCGGTCGTTAGATTTGCGCGCGATCACATGGAAAGTGATCGCGCGTCATAGGTCTATAGGGTCAGAGAGCCATAGGTCGATAGGCGGGGTTGGCGTCTATGTCAGCCCCGGGCTCGTTAACTCGACAGAAGCTCCTGATGCTTACTGGCCAGACCCAAATAGGCTTCGATCACCCGTGGGTCGTTAGCCAGTTCGGCAGCGGGGCCTTGCATGGCAATTTGGCCACCTTCCAGAACGTAGGCGTAATCCGCCACTTTTAAGGCGGCACGGGCGTTCTGTTCCACCAGCAAGATGGATACACCCTGACGACGCAGGTCGGCAAAGATGCGGAAAATCTCACGGGTGATCAGTGGTGCCAGACCCAGTGACGGTTCGTCCAGCATCAGCAAGCGTGGCTTGCCCATCATGGCGCGGCCAATGGCCAGCATCTGACGCTCGCCGCCAGACAGGGTACCTGCTTGCTGGTGGCGACGTTCGTGCAAGCGCGGAAACAGGCTGTATACCTCTGCCAGCGTGTTTTCAAAGGTGTCGTCGCCTTTGCGGTAGCGCTGGAAAGCACCCAGCAGCAGGTTGTCTTCCACCGTCATGGTGGAGAACAGCTCGCGCTTTTCGGGCACCAGACCCAAGCCTCGGCCCACCAGGGTTTCGATTTCCGGGCTGACGTAGTCTTCGCCATCGAAGTGGACGTCGCCTTTGGAAGGCAGTAGGCCCATGATGGCCGACAGCAGGGTGGTCTTACCGGCGCCGTTAGGGCCGATCACAGTCACCAGCTGGCCTTCTTTCAGCGTCAGGTCGATGCCGGAAACGGCTTCTACCTTGCCGTAGGAAACCCGCAGGTCTTTGACGGCAAGCAGTGGCTTGTTGGTGTTAAGGGCTTGTACGCTCATTCGGCACCTCCCAGATAGGCTTCCAATACAGCAGGGTTGGTCTGGATTTCTTCCGGCAGGCCTTCGGCGATTTTGGTGCCGAATTCCATCACCACGATGCGATCGACCAGTCCCATAACGAAGTCCATGTCGTGCTCAACCAGCAGGATGGCCATGCCTTCGCCGCGCAATTTGGTCAGCAGGTCGGCAAGGGCTTTCTTCTCTTTAAAGCGCAGGCCAGCGGCGGGTTCGTCGAGCAGTAATACGCAAGGGTCGGCGCAGAGGGCGCGAGCAATTTCCAGAATACGCTGCTGGCCCAGTGCTAGGGAGCCGGCTTCTTCGTAGAGGAAGTCGCCCAGGCCAACACGTTCAAGCTGGTGTTTGGCTTCTTTCAGCAGGCGCTGCTCTTCTTCGCGCTCCAGGTGTAGGGCAGCAGGGACAACGCCTTTGGAGCCACGCATGTGGGCACCGAGGGCGACGTTCTCCAGTACCGTCATGGTTGGCAGCAGTTTTACGTGCTGGAAGGTGCGGCTCATGCCCATTTGGGCGACTTCACGAGAGCTTTTGCCTTTCAGGCTCTGGCCCATGAACTTCACTTCACCTTCGGTTGGGGTATCAACGGAAGACAGCTGGTTGAACATGGTGGATTTGCCAGCGCCGTTGGGGCCAATCAGGGCCAGAATTTCACCAGCGTGCAGTTGCAGGTTCATTTGGTTGTTGGCCACAAGTCCACCGAATTTACGGGTAACGTCGCAGGCTTCCAGCACCAGGTCACCCGCTTTGGGCAGCTCCCGGCGAGGCAGTTCAGCGGCGTCATCGTTAAGCGTCAGATCCGAGTGGTCGCGGTATTTGGCCGGTACCAGTTTCGCCAGCAGGCCCATCAGACCGCCTGGCCAGCGCTGCATCATGACTACAATCAGCAGGCCAAAGACGATGGTTTCGTACTGGCCATCGCTACCCAGAATCATTGGCAGCAGGTCTTGCAGCCACTGTTTCAGCATGGTCAGCACGCCAGCACCCAGCAGGGCGCCCCAAACACTGCCAACCCCGCCGATCAATGCCATAAACAGGTAGTCGATGCCCATGTGCAGGCCAAACGGCGTTGGGTTAACAAAGCGTTGGGTGTGGGCGTACAACCAGCCAGAGATGGCAGCGAAGATGGCAGAGATCAGGAAGATCACCATTTTCGAACGGAAGGTGTTAACACCCATGGATTCTGCCATCAGCTGGCCACCCTTGAGGGCGCGAATGGCGCGGCCTTCGCGGCTGTTGAGCAGGTTGCGGGTAATCAAAATGGCGACGGCGAGTACGGCCCATATGAGGTAATAAATCTTCTCGCCCTTATCCAGCTCGATGCCAAAGATCGACAGCGATGGCAGGCCGCTAACACCGGTGTGGCCACCCATGGAAGACATGGTGCCGAACAGGTAGTAGAGCGAAATACCCCAGGCAATGGTGCCCAGTGGCAGATAGTGACCAGACAGCTTCAGGGTAACAGCGCCCAGGAACAGTGCTACGGCCGCCGTCAGCAGCAGGCCCATGGCCAGTCCGGCCCATGGCGAACCCGCGGTGAATGCCAGCCATTCAGGCAGTTGCTGGGTAGTAGTCAAATAAGCGGTGCTGTAAGCGCCGAGGCCGACAAACGCGGCCTGGCCGAAGCTGGTCATGCCGCCAACGCCGGTCAGCAGTACCAGGCCCAGAACCACCAGCGCATACAGGCCGATGTAGTTCAGCAGTGTGACGGTATAGGTAGGAGCGACCATCGGGGCGATCAGTACCACCACCAGGCCAGCCAACATCAGGTTGGTCGGCTTCAGTAGGTTGTTGGATTTGGTTGCGCTTGATTTCAGAGTTGCAGTATTCATCACTCGTCATCCTCTACGTGGTGGCTGGTCATCGAACGCCAGATCAGGAACGGAATGATCAGGGTGAAGACGATGATTTCCTTGTAGGTCGAAGCCCAGAACATCGAGAAGGCTTCGATCAGGCCTACGGCAACAGCGCCAACGGCTGCCAGCGGGTAGGAGATCAGGCCGCCGATGATGGCGCCAACAAAGCCCTTGAGGCTGATGATGAAGCCGGAGTCGAAGTACAAGGTGGTGATTGGGGCAATCAGGATGCCGGACAGGGTGCCAATGAAGGCCGCCAGAGCAAACGTTGCCTTGCCTGCAAATACTGGCGAAATGCCCAGCAAGCGTGCGCCGGTACGGTTTACGGCAGTAGCGCGCAGTGCCTTGCCATATAACGTGCGTTCAAACAGCAGGAACAGGGTCACGATCAGAATCACAGACACCATGATCACCCACAGGGTCTGGCTCTTCAGCATCATAGGGCCAACGCGGAATACGGTATCAGTGAATGGCTCTGTGCGTGCGCCTTCAGGCCCAAACAGCAGCAGGCCAACACCGACCATGGCAACGTGCACGGCGATCGATACAATCAGCAGTACCAGCGCCGGGGCGTCTGCCAGTGGTTGGAAGAACAGGCGGTACATTAATGGGCCCAGTGGAACCATCAGCGCCAGTGTCAGCAGGGCCTGGAATACCATTGGCAGTTCGGCCAGCGGCAGGGTTTGAATCAGTGCGATCATGGCGATCACATAGCCGAGTTTGAGGCCAATGGTCTGGAACTTACGGCCGTCCAGTTTGTGGCGGTATTGGTACAGGTCCATGCCGCAGTCGATCAGGGTCAGGGCCAGTAGCAGCCATTCCAGTGCGGGCGCTTTGCCCATTTGAATGGCGGCCATGGTCAGGGCACCAAAGGTGACGAATTCACCCAGCGGGATCAGCAGGATGCGGGTGACGGTAAACACCAGCAAAATCGACAGTGCCAGCAGGGCGTAAATGGCCCCGTTGGTGATGCCGTCCTGCCCCAGAATAAGGGCAATCTGAAAATTCATTGCGTCTGAGTCCTTGCGTTACCGGGACTGCACGGCGGTGCTTGGGCACCGTCTGACTCCGGTAATTGTTGTCGTATTGTGTCTGCGCCTCGCCAGCGGGGAGTTGGGCTGGTGGGCGCAGATCGTGCTCTGCAGGTGTGGCTTGGTCTGATTTAGTCCATCAGCGCCCAGCCACCGTCTTTCACGGTGATCAGTTCACGACCACGTTCGTCGAAGCCGCTGTGATCTTCCGGGGTGAGGTTATAAACGCCCTGGGTGGCCGCCATTTCGGTGGTGTTTTCCAGTGCGGTACGCAGTGCAGCACGGAATTCGGCGGTGCCTGGTTTGCCCTGTTCGAGGGCGGCCGGGATGGCGTTTTGCAGCAACAGGCCGGCGTCGTAAACGTTACCGCCGAAGGTGGCTGGTGCATTGCCGTAAATGCGGGTGTAGCGGTCAACGTAGTCTTCCGCGATTTCCTTCGACTTGCTTTCAGGCACTTCGTCCAGTACCAGCATCAGGCTGGCGGCCAAAATGGTGCCTTCAACCGCTTTGCCACCGAGGCGCAGGAATGGGTCCAGTGCGGCTCCGTGAGTCTGGTAAATCTGACCGCTGTAGCCCTGATCCTTGAGGGTGGTTTGTGGCATGACCGAGGACGATCCTGGTGCCGCAATCAGTACGGCGTCCGGGTTGGACATCAGGATTTTCAGGCTCTGGCCAGTGAGAGAGGTGTCCTGACGCTGGAAGTGTTCGTCGGCAACAATCTTGATGCCGGCTTTTTCGGTCAGGCCTTTCATTACGCGGGACCAGTTCTCGCCGTATGGGTCGGCGGTGCCCATCATGCCGATGGTTTTGACACCGGATTTCTTCATGTGGTCAACCAGTGCGGCGGCAATCAGGTCGTCGTTCTGGGTGGTTTTGAACACCCACTTCTTTTCTTCCGTCATTGGCAGTACCACCGCGGCCGTTCCCACCGGGGCCAGCATTGGTGTGCCGGATTCGGCGGCAAACTGGATCACGCCCATGGCGTTGCCAGAGCCGCTTGGGCCAATGATGGCGTCCACTTTTTCATCATCAATCAGCTTTTTGAAGGCCTTGACGGTAGCGGTTGGGTCGCTGGCGTCGTCCAGTGGGATGTAGGTGATCTTTTCACCGCCTGCATGATCTGGCAGCAGCGCAACGGTGTTCTTCTGTGGAATGCCGACCAGCGCGATCGGGCCAGTGCTGGATGTCACAACGCCGACCTTGATGTCGGCCATGGCAACCGGGGCAACCATTGAGGAAGCCAGGGTGGCTGCGGCGATCAGGGCAGAAAGGGTTTTCCGTGATGGCATGAGTATCTCCTGTAATGACCAGTGGCGAGCACCGGTACCTCAAAGCTCTTCGTTGGTGTTCCTGATTCTTGTGTCAGGGTTTTTCAAAAAACGCTCAGGCTGTTTTGCAGGGGGCGTGCCATGTCGGCCTGTGCGTCGTCGCTGTGCAATTGCCGGAAATTGGCCAATTACTTTCCACACGGTCTTTTCCGGGTTTTCCCCGGGTATAGCTTCAGGCCTGATAAATACTGGAAGTTTCACGTATTTTGATTTGAAGGCTTACCGGTTGTTTTTGCTGTTTTTAGATGGTTAAAAGTACAAAAAATAAGATTGTATTTTTAGTGATTGTTAGCTTTGTCATTGGTTGGCTTGGGTTCTGCTTGGGTTTTACAAATTGATTATTAAATGCCGTTTGATTCTGTCTTGTTGTAATTAAATCCAATAAAAACAATGGTTTATGGGTTTTTGGTGGGTTTTGCGGATAGGATTTTGAGATTTTAAAAGTGCTTTTTATTGGTGCGATTTGAATTTGCTGGCTTCTTTTTTGTGCGTAAAAAATATTGAAAAATTAATTGACAAGTAAAGTTAAAAAAATGATTTTATAAAACGCATCGGGGGGCGATATCCGAAATTTTATGTGCTCCCTGGCTCTTAGAATGAGCACAGAAGAAAGCGGGTTCTATCAGACCGCTTCGAGCACAGGACACAGGAGAACAGAGCGATATGCCTGCTTATCAAATTGATAAATCCCTTTGGGGAGGCGACGCATTCGATGCGCTGCTGGCTGATATTCGCGAGCGCCGACAGGAGTTCGAGGATCAGCAATACATTGCTCAGGACATCATTGAGCGTTTTCGCGAAATCGGTGTGTATCGCGCCATGGTGCCCAAAGCATTGGGCGGCGACGAGCGTTCGCCAATGGAATTCCTGCAAATGGTGGAAGCCATTGCTGCAGCAGACGGTTCATCCGGTTGGGTTGCCAGTTTTGGTATGAACCCGGCCTATTTGGCAGCACTGCCACTGGAAACCATCGACAAGGTGTGGTCTGGCGGCCCGGATGTGGTGTTTGCCGGCGGTATTTTCCCGCCACAAAAGGCCGAGCGGGTAGACGGCGGCTTTATGGTCAGTGGCACCTGGAAATTCGGCTCTGGCTGCAAGGGTGCATCGCTGATTGGCGTTGGCATCAAGGATGAAAACGAACCACTGCCCCGCATGGCGGTTTTCCCGGCTGACAAGGTCACTATCAAGCCCAACTGGGATGTGATCGGCATGGTTGGCACCGGCTCCCACGACCTGGTGGTTGAAAACCAGTTTGTGCCGGAAGAGTGGACCTTTGTGCGGGGCGGAAAACCGAACCTCGATTCGGACTTCTTCCGTTACCCAAGCCTGTCGTTTGCTGCTCAGGTGTTGGCCATTACCTGTGCCGGTCTGGCCCGTGAAGCCCTTGATGTGGTGCAGGCCGAAGCGGCCGGACGCCAGTCTGTGACCGGTGCCCCGAACCTTGGCCAGCGCGAGTACGTGCAAATTGAAATTGCCCAGGCCGAGGCCAAATTGCGGGCCTCCCGCGCCTTCTTCTATCAGGTGACAGAGGAAGCCTGGGAAACCATTCAACAAGGCGGCAAGCCGTCAGCGGATCAGACCAATCTGATTCGTCTTGCCACCACCACGCTGGCTCATGAATGCGCCGAAGCGGTACGCATGACGTACGAGGTAACCGGCATGACCGGCGCTTACAGCAAGCATCCATTGTCTCGCATTTTGCGTGATTCCCGAATGGTGACCCAGCACGCCTTTATGGGCCGTATCACCCTGAAAAACGCCGGTGCCATGTTCTTCGGCCACGACCCGTTGCCCGGCTATTTGTAAGTGCCAGGCAGTCAGAATCAAGCGAACAGGAGTTAGATAAATGAGCGAAAAGAAACCATTGCGCGTGCTGTTTTGCATGGGCATCAACCAGAACTTTATGGACGCCCCGCGTGAAGAGCAGCTCGATGTATGGGCCGCGTTCGGCAGCATGTGGAATGCCATTCATGACATGGAAGGCGTTGAAGTGATCGGCAATATGGACGACGACCAGAGCATGGTTGGCCCTTCCACCGGTTACCCATGGACCACCTATTTGCTGGCAGACGTGGCCGATTACGACACTGTAGTGGCCTGCTGCAACCTGTTCCGTACCACCGCTGTGGGCGACACCCCGTACAAGCTGTGGCGCTACTGCAAGATCGAATCCCGTATCGGTCGTGAACTGATCGTACAACGGGCGTAAGGCAGAGATCGCCATGACGGATTTGCACGCATTGCAGCAACGTCTGCAACAGCTGGAGCACCAGCAAGCCAGTCAACAAGGTATTCGCCGTTGCATCAATCGTTACATGGATTTGTGCGACCGACTCGATGCCTGTACGCCGCTGGACGAATTGGGCGACCTGTTCACCGAGGATGCTTGCTGGGAAGGCAAGGGCGCTCGGTACGCCAATAGCTTCGGTGGCCATCAGGGCCGCGACGCCATTGTCGCCATGCTGGCGAAGTACTGCGTCGAGCCTGCCCATTTTGCCCTCAACGTTCATTACCTGACCTCTGAGCTGATTCAGGTGGAGGGCAATGACGCCAGCGGCAGCTGGAACATGTTGCAGGTGTCGACCTTCAGTGACGGCAGATCGCACCTGAACAGCGCCCGTTTGACAGTGCGCTTCCGATGCGACAACGGGGTGTGGCGGATGTGTCATTTCCAGACTGAAAACCTGTTCAGTCGCCCTGTTGATCACTGGAACAGCGACGCCAGCCTGCCTGTTCCGGGCAAGTAGCCGTATTGAACGCAGGTTAGAGCGCCAGCCAGAAAGCCGTGCAGATGCCACGCCAACCAAATTGAAAGAGAGATAGCCATGAGTGAATTGATTGCATTGAAAAACATCGGCACCCAAGCCGCTGACATGGTCGATGTAGAAAACGGCCGGGTAAAAAAAGAGCTGTACTCCAACCCGGAAATCTTTGAAGAAGAAATTGATCTGGTGTTCAACAAAACCTGGGTGTTTGTTGGTCACGAAAGCGAAGTGCCGGAAGCGGGCAGCTTCAAAACCTCTTACGTGGGTCGTCACCCGGTGATCATCAGCCGCGACCGCAAAATGAACATCCACGTACTGCAAAACCGTTGTCGTCACCGCGGTGCCACCGTGTGTGAAGCCCGCAAAGGCAAAACCAAAGCCTTTACCTGCCCTTACCACGGCTGGGGCTACGGCCTTGATGGCTCGCTGCGTGCGCTGCCTAAGCCGGAAGAGTACGACGGTGTTTTCGACAAGAAAGATATGCCGCTGGAAAGCCTCAAGTGGGACTCCTACCAAGGCATGATTTTCGCCACCTTCAATCAGGACATTGAGCCACTGGCCGACTTCCTTGGTGGTGCCAAAAAGTGGATTGATCTGTTTATGAAGCAGGGCGGTGGCTACCCGCTGCAAGTGCTGGGCGAACACCGTTTTAACTTTCCGGGCAACTGGAAAATCCAGCTGGAAAACACCACCGATGCCTACCACTTCCCGATTGTTCACAAGTCATTTGTGAGCTCGCTGGATGAAGCCACCGCCGACATCTTCGACTTCCTGGACGGCGAAGGCTTTGTTGAAGACCTGGGCAACGGCCACAGTGTGATGGTGATGATTCCTGAGCTGACCGACCTGGAGGCCGATCTGGATCAGCCGATCCCTGAACGTTTCAACTCGCTGGCTCAGGCACTGCGTGACGAAGGCAAGTCGGAAGACGAAGTGAAGAAACTTGTGCGTGCAGCCCACGGCACTGGCTTCAACCTCAACCTGTTCCCGAACGTGTCCTGCTCCATGGCGTTTTTCCGGGTGCTGCGTCCGGTATCGGTGGATGAAACCGAAATCCAGCACGTTGCCATTGGCGGTGCCGGTGCACCAAACGCCTTCAACCAGAAGCGCATGCGTTTGCATGAGCACTTTCAAGGCCCAATGGGCTTTGGTACGCCAGACGATGGTGAAGCCTGGGAGCGCGTTCAAAAAGGCTCCATGGCCGGTACTGACGGCTGGATTCTGGTTAACCGCGGCATGACCAAGCTGCGCGACTCCGCAGATGGCAACCCGCAAGGCGCGGTGTGCTCGGAAACCGGCATGCGTGGAGCTTACGCCAAATACAAGCAAGTGATGGCCGCCGGTCAGAGCGCCAAAACCGCAACCACAGACACTGTTGAGGAGAAATAAGCCATGAAATCCAACACTCAACTGCTGGCGCTGGTGACCGAATTCATCAGCTACGAGGCCGACCTGCTGGACCACAAGGGCTATCAGGAATGGCTGTCGCTGTGGACCGACAGCGGTTTGTACATCGTACCGACCGACCTCAACGAAACCGACTACCTCAGCACCCTGAACCTGGCTTTGGATGACGCCGACATGCGCCGTATGCGTGTGGCCCGATTGGAAAACGGTGAATCGGTATCCGCCAATTCCGTTGGCTCAACCGTTCGCATGGTGTCACGGGTACGCATTCTGGAAGCCGGTGACGAAGCAGTGATTGTGCGCTCGGCACAAACCCTCAACGAACTGCGTCACGGCAAGCTGGTTACCTATCCGGCCAACGTCGAATACACCCTCAAACCGGTGGATGGCGGTTTCCAGATTGAACAGAAAGTCGTCAAGTTGCTGCACGCCGATGGCTTCCTGCGCACCGTCAGCTTCGTTTTCTAATTGGCCAGGCAGAAGGAAATTTCCATGACCACAAGTATCGCAACACAGCCAGTGGCACTGGTAACCGGCGCCGCCCAGGGCGTTGGCTTTCACATCGCCAGTCGACTGCATCAGGCCGGTTACCGGGTTGTTGTGACGGATATCAACGTCGACGCCGCTCAAACCGCAGCCAACCAGCTCGATAGCAGTGGCGCCACCGCCATGGCCGTGGGCCTGAATATCGCCAGCAAAAGCGACTATCAGCAGGCGCTGGACGCCGTGATCGACCGCTGGGGCAGTGTTCAGGTGTTGGTAAACAACGCCGCCGTGACACGCGCTACACCAGTGATGGAGATTTCCCTCGAAGAGTTCAACGAAGTGGTCAGCATCAACCTGGGTGGCTGCTTCGGTGGTTGCCAGGTAATGGGCGCCTACATGGCCGAACAGGGCTTTGGTCGCATCATCAACATGGCTTCACTGGCAGGACAGAACGGCGGCACCAGCACCGGTGCCCATTACGCGGCCTCGAAGGGCGGCATCATCACCATCACCAAGGTATTCGCCAAGGAACTGGCCGCCAGCGGCGTGACTGTAAACGCCATCGCCCCGGGCCCGATCGAATCGCCGATGGTGAAGGCGCTGGTGCCGGAAGAACGCTTGCCAGGCCTGCTGGCCAACATTCCTGCTGGACGCCTGGGAGACGCCGATTTTATCGGCGACATGGTGGTGCAGCTGGCAAGGCCAGAGGCGTATTTCACCACGGGCACGACTTGGGATGTGAATGGCGGCCTCTTCATGAGGTGATCGGAGCTAACTGCGTTGGCATAGCTTCGTTGTGTCCTCGCCCGTCACTGCGCCTACCCATTTGGTATGTCTTGTGTCCGGGCTCCGGTACGCCTTGCTCTGCCTGCCTCGTTAACGCTCCGGTACGCGATTGGTCAGAAGCTAATCGCGAATGAATTCGCTCCTACGTTTCAGGTGTGGCGTTCGTAGGATGGGCCCCGCCCATCAAAGGGTAAACGACTATCGGCAGCAAGCTACCTCCTACGTACACAGATGCTGTAGGAGCTGGCTTGCCTGCGAAGCCCTGTACCGCAGGGCAAACAAATTACGAGCGACACGCTTTTGTAGGAGCGAATTTATTCGCGAATGAATTCGCTCCTACACATGACCAACGGGAGCAACTTGTAGGGTGCGCACTGCGCACCGCCGCGCTCCCGAATAAAGCGTCAGGCATCTGGCTTCAGACGTCTGACCAAGAAAGAAATACTCACGCAGAAAACCGGCCTGGCCGGACGGAGAAATAACATGACAGACGAGTTGTTGACCGTCGTCGTTCGCAAGCGCGAACAACAAGCCGAAGGCGTTGTTGCCCTGGAGTTGGTAGATCCAGCAGGGCAGCCTTTGCCGGTGTTTGAAGCGGGTGCACACATTGACCTGCACCTAAAAGGCGATCTGGTGCGTCAGTATTCGCTTTGCAACAACCCCGCCGACCGCTCGGCGTATCGGGTTGGGGTCTTGCGCGACCCGGATTCCCGTGGCGGTTCCATCGCCGTTCACGAGCATTTGCACGAAGGCACTGAGCTGCAAATCAGTGCCCCGCGTAACCTGTTTCCACTGTCTGAAACGAACGGCCGTTCGATTCTGATTGGCGGCGGTATTGGCATCACGCCGATGATCGCCATGGCGTATGCGCTGCATGCAGCGGGTAAGCCGTTTGATATCTGGTACTGCGGTCGTTCCCGTGCCACGTCGGCCTTTATTGACGATCTCGCCAACAGCCCCTTCGCCGCACAGGTTCACTTCTGGTTTGGCGACGAACACGACGGCAAGCGGGTTGATCTTGAGGCCGTTTACGAAGGCAGTGATGACACCACCCATATGTACACCTGTGGCCCGGCGGGCTTTATGGATTGGGTGATGGACGCTGCAGCCAGCAAGGGCTTCAGCGACGACCGCATGCACAAGGAATTCTTCCAGGTAGAAGTGGAAACCGGCGGCGAAGCCTTCGAGGTATATGCCGAAGCCAGTGACATCACCGTGACCGTGGGGCCGGATCAAACCATCGCCCAGGCACTGAACGCCGCGGGTATGAAAATCCCTGTGTCGTGCGAGCAGGGCACCTGCGGTACTTGCCTGTGCGACGTGGTGGAAGGCATTCCCGAACACCGCGATGTGTTCCTGACCGATGAGGAAAAGGAAGACAACGACCAAATGACCATTTGCTGCTCACGCTCCAAAACCCCGCGTTTGGTGCTGGATCTGTGAGTCGGCCAACAGCAGGAGAAATTTCCATGATTGATACCCAGGCATTTCGAAATGGCATGGCTCTGCTGGGCGGTGCCGTTAACGTCATCACCACCGACGGCGAAGCCGGACGCTTTGGTTTTACTGCCACCGCCGTGTGCAGTGTTACCGATGAGCCACCGACGTTGCTGGTGTGCATGAACCGCAATTCGTACGCCCACGACCACTTTAAGACCAACGGCGTGTTGTGCGTCAACGTACTGAATGGCGACCACCAGAACGTGTCGTGGGATTTCGCCAACCGCGATCTGAACAGCGAAGAGCGATTTTCCCGTCATTCATTCACCAACCTGACCACCGGCGCTCCGGCGCTGGACGAAGCGCTGGTGAACTTCGATTGCACCATCCACGAAAGCCACGAAATGGGCTCGCACACGGTGTTTTACTGCCGCATTCAGGATGTTCGCATTGGTTCTGCCGATGCTGGTCTGGTGTATTTCAATCGTAATTACCACCGTTTGTGCGACAGCTCGGTGGCATAGGCCACTGAGTCACTACACCGGCAACGATCTCCGGGGGCATGGGAGATCGTTGCCATGCAAGACGCCGGGCAAGGATAGGTCCGGTGGTACGAGGGGGCGGCGAAGCCGGGGGCTTCGTTACCAGCGAAAAAGAGCGGTTGAAACGTTTTGGTGTAGCTAATAGCTCTTGAACAAAACCGCCAATCACCCTAACGGCTGTTCGTTTTGTCTGGCATTTTGCTGGCGGGCGTTAGCAGCACTGGTACTGAGCAAAGAAAAAGGAAAACCACGATGAAGAGACACACTATTTCCACGACAGGCTTGCTGGTGTCGGCCATGGCCGGTTTGGCTGCCACGGGCACTGCGCAGGCAGATTTTATGGAAGATTCAGCGCTGAAAATGCAGCTGAAAAACTACTACCTGGATCGCCGCTACACCAAAAATGACACCGAGGAAGGCAACTGGTCACAAGCCGTCGACCTGCAGTTTATCTCTGGCTACACCGACACCAAGGTGAAGGTGGGTCTGGATGTGAACACCACCGACGCCATTGTGCTGGACTCCGAAGGTAATGACGGCTCGCTGCCTCTCGACAGCGATGGTGAAGCTGTCGATAACTACGGTCGTCTGGGTGCCACCCTGAAGCTGAAGTATTCCAACACCGAACTGAAAATCGGTGACTACCGTCCACACCTGCCGGTGGCATGGGAAGACCCAAGCCGCGTGCTGACCACCATCTACGAAGGTGCGGTACTGGAATCCAAAGAAGTGGAGGGCCTCGACCTCAAGGCCGGTGTGTTCTGGAAAGCCGTGACCCGTAACTCTTCCGATAAAGAGGAGTTTTATGTTTACCGTGGCCAGGACGAAAACCGCTCCGACGGCCTGTACTTTGCCGGCGCGACCTACGGGTTTACCAAGACCCTCAGCGGTACTTACTACTATGGCCAGCTGAAAGATTTCTACACCCAGAACACCTACGCACTGGCCTACAAAAACAAGTTTGGCGATACGGGCGTTAGTTACGACCTGCGCTACCTGGACTACGGTAACGACGGTAAAGCCTATGGCGGCGACGATATGGACGTGGATGTGTTGAGCACAGGTTTGGGCCTGGCTCATGGCAACCACAAACTGCGCCTGAGCTATCAGAGCATCGACGGCGAGCGTGCGGTGCCAACGCTGAACGGTTACGTACCACAGCCTTACACTCTGCACTGGTCAATGGCCGCCTTCATCATGCCGGATGAGAAATCCACCGGTATCCGTTATGGCTACGATTTTAAAGACCTGGGGGCGCCTGGTCTGTCGCTGATGACCCAGTACATCTTCGGTAAGGACATTGACGTTGCCGGTGGTGATGACGAGCACCAGTCCGAGCGTGACGTATTCCTGACCTACGCCGTTCAGGACGAAACCTTTAAGGGTTTGGCATTCTCCGCCCGTGATATGTGGATTGACCGTAGCTGGACTTCCGGCTTCCGCGAATTCCGCTTTATCACCACTTATACCCGTCAGTTCTGATCTGACGGTGTGAAGGCCAACAAGGCAGCCGCCACGCGGCTGCCTTTTGCTGTTTCCCATACTTTTTTATGTGCTTGCTGATACCAGGGAGGGGCTGTCAGCGGCATCCTTCGGGGTATCCGATGAAAAACTCTGTTTGTCTGGTGATTGCAACCTGGCTGCTACTGGCGGGCTTGCCCTCTACCGCGAGTGCTTCCATGCGCTCGGAAATCCATGTGTTCAACACAGTAACCATGTCTGATCAGCAGTTGTTGCGCGGCAAGGGCGGTCATCAGGCCGGTATTGTGGGGGCGCTGAAACTGCCGCAGGCGAGTGACAATCCGGCGGTGATCCTGCTGTACGGCCCGGGTGGCTACAGCTACGAATTGCAGGACTGGGTGGAATTATTGAATGCACAGGGCATTGCCACCTTTCTGGTCGAAAGCACCTACGGCCGTGTCGAGGCCTATACCGGCATGCGCCAGCTGGCGATGATCCGCGACGCCTGGGCGGCGCTGGATGTGCTGGCCAATCATCCGGCCATCGACATGCACCGGATCGCGTTGGTTGGTTTTACCGACGCCGGTCAGGCGGCCCTGTACAGTGCCATGTCGCGGATGCAGACCCTTTATGGCCGGGCCGATCAGCAATTTGCCGCGGTAGCGGCCTTCTATCCCAATTGTGGCTTCCAGTACCGGGACGATGACCAGCTGCTGGCCACGCCCGTGCGAATCTTCCATGGTATGAACGACAATATTAACGCCATTGGCTCCTGTCAGGACTTTGCCCGTCGCGCCAAAGCCAATGGCGCTGATATTCAGGTGGTTGCCTATGATGATGCGGGTCATGGCTTTGATTTACAGCACCCTGAAGGGCTGGCAGAAGAGAACACAACATCGTTCCGGGACTGTATTGTGAAAGAAGTCGTCAAGGGCGTGTTGGTGAATGAAACCACTGGCCGTATGTTCCGGCCTGAAAACGACTGCGTGCAGAGTGACGGCCGCTTTGCCTATAACGCCGCTGCAGCCCAGGCAGTGAAAATCGAGTTGCCGCTGTTCTTGCGACGGGCGTTCGGACAACGACAGACCGCGGCATCAGAATAGACCCGCTACAGACGGAGAAGGAATTTGCCATGAGGCGTTATTATCAGGGTGGTGACATGCAGCGGGTGCAGTCGGTGGACGAAATGGCCGCGCAGGCAAAGCGCAATTTGCCCGCGTTTGCCCGTGAGTATTTACTGGGTGGTGCTGAAGATGAACTGACATTGGCGGCCAACCGTGCGTCGTTTCAGTCGCTGTCGTTGCAGAGCCGCACCCTGGTGCCGAATCACCCGCCGCAATTACAGTCTTCCATGCTTGGAAAGCCGTCGGCGTTGCCCATGGCCATTGGCCCAACCGGGTTTAATGGACTGCTGTGGCCGCAGGCGGATATTTTGCTGGCGACATCGGCCATGAAGGCGTCGATTCCTTTTTGCCTCAGCACGGTGGCCAATGCCTCGGTGGAGCAAGTACGGCAGGCCTGTCCGCAGCTGGATTTCTGGTTTCAGTTGTACGCCTTGAAAGATGCAGGCATACAGCAAGACCTGTTGCAGCGTGCCCGGGATGCCGGGGTCGATACTCTGGTGATTACGTCGGATGCGCTGGTGGTTGGCAACAGGGAGTGGGACCGTCGAAATTTCAGCGCCCCGCGTCAGTTAACCTTCAGAAATCAGCTGGACGTGTTGCTGCATCCGCAATGGCTACGACGGGTAATGCTCTCGGGATCGGATGGTATCGGCTTGCCGTCAATGGGCAATCTGAACCCGTATTTGCCTGCGGGGCAGCGGTCGGCGCTGGGGGCCATGCAGTTTATTGCTGAGCAACTTAACGTCTTGTTGAGTTGGGATGATCTGGCAACGCTTCGCGCGCAATGGCCGGGCAAGCTGGTGTTAAAAGGCGTGTTGCATCCGGGTGATGCCCTGTTGGCGTTGGATGCTGGTGTGGATGCATTGGTGGTCAGCAATCATGGTGGCCGCCAGCTGGACGGTGCCATTAGCTCCATGGCGGCGCTTGGGCCGATTGTTGAGGTGGTCGATGGCCGCATTCCTGTTTTGCTGGATTCCGGGATTCGCCGTGGCGTTGACGTGATCAAGGCCATCAGCTGTGGCGCATCGGGCGTATTGCTGGGGCGCGCGACGCTGTTTGGTGTGGCTGCCGCTGGCGAAGCGGGCAGCGACCGGGTGCTGGCGTTGCTGCAGGAAGAAATGGCCCGAGCGATGAATTTGATGGGGTGTTCGTCACTGGCAGAGTTGGCGGAGTTAAATCCTGGCTGACTTTTTACATCACCAGGCTAAAAGCACTGGCCTGACCGGTACGGTTTTCTATACTTCATTCAAAGTTTGTAATAAGTTGTTTCAAGTGTTGGGCCATTAAGGCCAATGGGAGACGCAGCATGACGGCCATTTCATGCTTCGGTATGACCCGCTTTTAAACAGCACAGAAAAGCTCAGCGCACGACTCACAGGGATTAGTGAATAATAATAAAACACCCTGGCTGGGAGGTGACTATGCCTGATTTGCTCTCGCTTACTCTTGTAGTAGCAACCATCGCCATCGTATTCGTGGTTGTCCGCTCCGGCGTTTTTAATCCGGTTCGCCCGGTATGCCTGCGCGTTGAAACCCGCCCATCTGCAGAAATTATTAACCTCGAACATTATCGCCGTCAGCGTGCGGTACTGATGCGACTGCGTCAGGGGCGGGCCCGCAAGGCTTGATTATCTCTCGGGCTTGTTGCCGGTAAGCGGTTGGCGACAGGCCCAGTTCCCGTTTGAAGGCGCGTGAAAACTGCGACACATCGTTGAATCCCCAGCGGAAGGCAATGTCGGTCACCGAAAGGGCATCCTGGCCCCGGTACTGAAGATCCGCAGCGGCATTGTTCAACCGCAAATCCAGAATGTGCTGGGCGATGCTACCACCTTCCTGTTGAAACAGCCGGTACAGGCTTCGACGTGAAATTCCCATTTCAGAGGCAATTTTTTCCGGACAGAGCCGGTGGTCTGCAATCAGCCGCCGGATGTGTTGCTCTGCCTGATCGCGCAAGGAAATCTCAGGTGCAGAGGGTTGCCCCAACGCGGCGGTAAGTAGGGCGATGATGGCTTGTTGGAGCGCCTCGGCATCTTGTGGCTTTGCACCAAAATGAACGTCCGAAAAGCGCAGTTGCTGCAGTATGCCGCGCAGCGACAAGGCGCTGATGCTGTGGTAATCCAGCTTGTGGAAGGCTCGTTTCGGAGTGGTGATGTGCCGGAGCTTCTCGCGTGGAAGGTGAAAGCTCAGTTGTTGAATGAGCCCTTGCGGCAACATGGCGAATTCATGGGATGAGTCGATCAGCAGCATATCGCCCGGAGCCAGCGACAGCTCATCGCCATTACTGGCGACAAAGCCCATAACGCCGTGGGTTTGCAGAATAAGAAAGCAGTAGCGGTCATCCCGGCAGGCGAGTTTGCTGCGCAGAACCCGTTCGGCGTTGGTTTCAATATGAGCGATTTCCAGACCGCCGTGGTTGCGGAGCGTGATGTTGCCAATGAAAGGAATGTGCGGGTGAATACGCGTTGCGAAGGTGCCACAAATATCTTTGACGGCGTAGTCCCAGTGCGACAGTGATTCAGTCTCTCTCATGTCTGGAATCTCTTGTTTATAATTGAATATTCAAGTTTTTATAAGCAAGCAATGTTCCATTGTTTGAGTCTGACCGCGGTCGCACCAGGTGGGGTTTGGCTGGATCAGTACGCCATCATGACTGACTTCAGCTCGGTGTATTCATCAATAAATGCACTGCCGAATTCCCGACCAATTCCCGACTGTTTGACGCCTCCAAATGGCACGGCGGGGTCAACCATGGTGTGCAGGTTAATCCACACCGTGCCGGATTCGATTTTCGGAATCATGCGCATCGCCGCAGACAAATTGTTGGTCCACAGACTGGTACCAAGGCCGTAGGGGGTGTTGTTGATCAATTCCAGTAATTCGGATTCATCGTCGTAACCCATTACGGTCAATATCGGGCCAAAGGTTTCCTGTTGCATCAGCACGTCTTCGGCGCTACTGGCTTTGACCAGTGCCGGAGTGATGTACAGCCCGTCCTGATCAAACGGTTCGCCTCCGTAAACCAACTGGCCGTGGTCTTTGGCGTACTGCAGATAGCTGAGCACTTTTTCGTACTGTGGTTTGTTGGAGATAGGACCAAATACGTTGCTTTCATCCATTGGCGAGCCGATTGGGGCTTGTGAAAGTGCCGCACTGAATTTATCCAGCAGTTCGTCGATGCGGTCGTTTGGAACATAGATGCGCTCTGGCGCTGCGCATACTTGCCCTTGATGGATATAGCCCAGCTGCAATAGCGCGCCCACTGCGCGGTCTATGTCTGCATCGTGCAGCAGTACGGCGCTGTTTTTGCCGCCCAGCTCCAGTGTGCAGCGGGTCATGTCCTGAGCCGCGGTTTGGTTCACTTTCATGCCCGTTTGTACGGAGCCGGTGAAGGAAACTTTTTTGACGTCGGGATGTTTGACCAAGGCTTCGCCGATATCGCCCTTGCCGTTGATGATGTTCAGCGCACCATCGGGCAGGCCCGCTTGCCGGGCCAGTTCGGCAAGCTTCAAAACAGTCAGCGGGGTAAATTCCGATGGCTTCAGTACCACGGTGCAGCCACAGGCCAGTGCCGCACCGAGCTTCCAGATGGCGATCATCAACGGGAAATTCCAGGGCACAATCGCCGCAACGACGCCGATGTGCTGGCGCAGGGTGAAGGCGGAGTATTTTTCACCGGCCATGGAAGGCAGTGAGGGCTGCATGGTTTCGCCATTGATCTTGGTGGTCCAGCTGGCGAAGTAACGAAGAAACAGGGCGCTCTGCTGTACTTCAAACAAGCGTGCCAGGTTGATCGATTTGCCGCTCGACAAGGTTTCCAGCTGAGCGATTTCTTCACCGTTCTGTTCAATCAGGTCGGCCAGTTTGTTCAGGATCTGGCCGCGGGCATAGGGGTTAAAGTCTGCCCAAACGTCGTTGAAACAGGTTTTGGCGGCGGCGACGGCCTGATTCAGTTCATCACTGGATGCTGCACCGACGGTTGCAATGGCTGCTTCGGTGGCCGGGTTGATAACGTCGAAGGTTTCGCCGCTGGCGGCGATGGCTTCACCCGCAATAAATTGGCTGTGTGGTCGATCCAGAAAGGCGCTGGTTTCTGGCAGCAGTTGAATATCAGGCATGTGCAGTTTCCTTCTGTTCGTTGGCCGCGCTTGTTGTTTGAAAGGCAGTGGTTTGAGAGGAAGTCGGTTGGTCCGGGTTCAGGATCAGGTCGGCACCGCGTTCGCCAATCATCATGGCGACGGCATTGGTATTGCCGCTCGGCACTTGAGGGCAGATCGACATATCGATAACCCGCAGGTTGGGAATGCCGTGAACGCGCAATTGCAGATCAACGACAGAGTCGGTGGAATCTGTGCCCAGCTTGCAGGTACCGCCCGGGTGATAGACGGTTTTGATGTTCTGGCGAACGAAGGCTTCAAGGGCGCTGATATCGTCCATGGCAATGTTGTCTGGCTCTATCACCCGTTTGATAATGCGTCTCAGGGCCGGTTGCTGGAAGGCTTTCAGGGCGACTTGCACTGCTCGCACCTGATTCTTCAGATCGTCCGGGTGACTCAGCACCTGGGCGTCGATTTCCACCAGATCGGCAGGGTTGGCGCTTTTTAGGCGCACTTCGCCACGGGATTTAGAGCGCAGGTGCCCCACCTTGATGGAAACGCCGTGGGCCTCTGCTTCGGGTTTTTCACCCGGGGTATTGTCGAAGTTGTCGAGCAACGGCAAAAAATGGAATTGCACGTCGGGGCGGCCTACGCCTTCGGTATCGATAAAGGCACCACCTTCCAGAATATTGGACGTCATCAGGCCTGAGCGGGTGGTCAGATACTGCAACATGTGTTTGATGGCCGAGAGACCCTTGTCTTCCTCGTAGATGGAGATGTTTTCTTTGGTGGTGGCGTTGATCGACATGTGCTGGTGGTCGTGAAAGTTCTTGCCGACGGGTAGCTCGCGGTGGCAGGCGATGCCGTGTTTGGCCAGCTGCTCGGCCGGGCCAATGCCTGACAGCAACAAGACTTTGGGTGATCCAATCGCGCCAGAGCTGACGATGACTTCCTTGCAGGCCATGGCAATGATGCTGTCACCGCCCTTGATTGAGTATTCAACGCCGGTGGCTTTTTGCTGATCTCCAGAGCTTTCCAGCAATACCTTGTGCACCAGTGCGTGAGTGATGACCGTCAGTTTGGGGTTGTTGGCGATGGCTTTCAGATAGGTTTGCGAGGTGCTTTGGCGTTCGCCGTGTTTGATATTGGTTTGGTAAAACCCGGTGCCTTCTTGTGAGGCGCCGTTGAAGTCATTGGTGTAGGGCAGTCCCATTTGTTCGCAGGCCTTGATGCAGGCCTGGGTCAATGGGTGGCGGTAGCGGTTCTCGCCAATATGCACTGGGCCGGTTTCGCCATGATACTCATCGCCGAGGCTTTCATTGGCCTCGGCACGTCGAAAGAATGGCAACACATCGTGATACCCCCAGCCACGACAGCCCCAGAGGTTTTCCCAGTCATCGTAGTCCTGCTGCTGGCCGCGGATGTAGATCATGCCATTAACCGAGCTGCCGCCGCCCAGCACTTTGCCTTGGGCGATCAGCATTTCCCGGTTGTTGCACTCGACTTGTGGCAGAGTCATGTAGGGCCATGATTTTTGCTGGAAGACTTTCACCACCGTGGCCGGGATTTTATGGAACAGGCTGTCGTCTTTTTCGCCGGCTTCCAGCAGCAGTACGGAATGTCCGGCGTTGACCAGCCGGTGGGCAATGACGCAACCGGCTGAACCTGCGCCAGCAATGATGTAGTCATATTGCTTGCTCATGTGTGTCCCTCATCAAATTGTTCTTTATTGACTGCCGATGCAGTGCGAATTGGGTATGCATGACTGTCATTAGGGCAGAGGCAGAAAAAGGGCGCTTGGCAATTTATGCCGTGCTGATGGCAATGCGTGCCGCTGTGCTGTGATGGTGGCTAATGGCGTGTTTGTCGGTCTGAATGTTTAAAAAATATGGGTGTGGACTGAGTGGTTGTAGCGCGGGTTCTGCTGCGATTTTCGGCGTGAAACTCAGGTTTTAGCGGCTTTTGTTGTGAATTATTGCGTTTTTATTGGTTTTTAGCCGCAGATTGGCTCTCTTTGATGAGTCTTTTCTGAATTCACACGTTGTTGAATTACAATTTTTATTGCGTGAATATTCAAGTAATTGCAGGCGTTATTACATCGCCGTTTGTTACTGAGGAATTACCATGCAAGCACCTGAAAATCTGGCTCATTATTCGTTAATGCAGATGCTGGAAGGCATTGAATCCGGCGCGTTTTGCACGGAAGACGTCATTCATGCCTGTTTTGATCAGATTGAACAACGTGAGCCGGAGGTGCAGGCCTGGCAGTACCGTTTGCAGCGTGAGGAGTATCTGGCTCAGTACCGCAGTCGCCAGGCGTTCTACGACCAAAGCTTGCTGAAGGGCTTGCCGTTGGGGGTGAAGGACATCATTGATACCGCCGATATGCCGACGGAGCTGGGGTCGCCGATTCATAAGGGCCGTCAGCCGGTTGATGATGCGACCTGTGTGGTGCTGCTGAAACAGGCCGGGGCCATTGTGCTGGGCAAAACGGTGACGACGGAGTTTGCCTACTTCAAACCGGGTGCCACGCGTAACCCGGCCGATATTTCTCGTACGCCGGGCGGTTCTTCCAGCGGTTCGGCGGCGGCGGTAGCCGATTTTATGGTGCCGATGGCGTTGGGTTCCCAAACCGCGGCTTCGGTGATTCGTCCGGCGGCCTATTGCGGTGCGGTAGGGTATGTTGGCAGTCGTGGCGAGTATTCGTTACGCGGTGGCCAGCCGTTAGCGCAGTCGCTGGATTCGTTGGGGGTATTTGCCCGTCAGGCCGATGATATTGCACTGCTGAGAGCGGTCTTGCTGAGAACAGGATCAGAACATCAGACCGCAGCCGTTGAAGCACCACGCAAGCCTGCCAAAATTTTGATGTGTCCGGGCAGTTGGCTGGGTCCGGTGTCGGTCGAGATGGCCACTGCATTGGAAGAAGCGACCGAGCAGCTGTTAAAGGCAGGCGTTACCATTGCCATGCTGGATCAGGACGTTGCCGGCGACCAGGGGCTGGGCGGTCTGGTTGAACATCACGCCACCATTATGGCCTGGGAAGTGTGCCGTAATTTGGCCGCTGAGGCGGCGCAGCCAGAGTTGCTGAGCCCGCAGATGCAAGATCTGATCAATAAAGGGCTGGCGATGTCTCGTGAAGACTATCTGGCTGCGCTGGCGGCAGTGGATCAGGCGCGCTTGCAGCTGCATAAGCATTACCCGGATGTGGATGCCATCATCACGCCTGCCGCGCCAGACATTGCGCCGCTGGCGGAAGAGGGCACTGGCTCGCCACACATGAGCCGTGCATGGCAGGCACTAGGGTTGCCGACGGTCACTCTGACCGGCGTGAAAAACCGTCAGGGTATTCCATTGGGCTTGCAGCTGGTTGGCCGTAGTCGAGGGGATGATGCCTTGCTGGCGACGGCGGCATGGGTGAATCGTGTGGTCGAAGTGTCTGTTTAATGCGCAGACGATTTTGCTAAAAACTGGCAAGAACGTATATACGATGTCTATACTGGTTACGGCTCCAAAGGAATTGGGATAACAAAAACAAACACCCCGATAGGAGGTGCCCATGACTGAACTCGTTGCCGTAACCATGGCCGCAGGAGTAGCGGCCGCTATTGTGTTGGGATTTGCCAGTGATGTGAGTTTGCAGGAGTGGCGTTTTGGCCACAGCAAACAGCACGACGATCATCGGTAGTTCTGCCACAGCGCATGATTCCCGCCAGCCATTTGGCTTGTATAGACGGGAATGAAAACGCTTTGGTCTGGCACTGAAATGTCAGGCAGGCCAAAGTCCGTTAAGCCCTGTTTTTTCTATTTTTCTCTATTCCCATCCCTGTAGCTACGCCTCATCTGTGATCGATCTATTTATTTCTGAGCTCTGACAGATGACGACGGTCGTCCAGTGTTGATAGCAAAACTGCGATGGCAACGCCGATGCTGGCGCCGGTGAGTGTGTCCAGCACGCGCTCGGGCACCATGTTGTCGCCGACCAGATGGGGGGCGGCCAGGTAGGTCATCAACAGCGCCATTGGCGCGACGAACATTTGGCCGATGGCGTAGTTCATGCCGATGAAGATTTCCGTCAGAACCTGGAATACGGCGATGACCGCCAGCAATTCCCAGATATTCGGCTGCTGCTGCAAAACCGCCCAGGCCATAACAGCACCGATGGTGGTTCCGACCATGCGTTGCAGGGCTCGGCTCATGTTCAGATGCAGATAGGCTCCTTGCATCACCGCCAGTGTTCCCATGCCTGCCCAGGCCGGGTAGTGGGCATCAAACAAGTAATGGGAGATAAATATCGCCAGCGCCGCTCCCAGTGTGATGCGAGCAGCCACTGCCAGCCGTTCGTTGACCGGTTGCAGTGGTGGGATGGGCGGGAAGTTGGTGTTTGGTCCCGGAATCTGTCGTAACAGCGCCGTGGCAATGCAGATCAGCCAGCCAAACAGGGCGGTAGCGCCGGTGGCTAACGTACGTTCGATTACGTCGGTGCCACTCAGTTCAGGGGCGATGCTGGCGCCCGCGGCAAAGACAAAAATCAGCGGGCCGGGGAGCCATAGCCCGGTGGTAGAGCAAATAAACACCAGAACACCCACCATCAGCGACAACAAGCCCAGTTGCAGTGGGATTGGAAGTTGTAGCCAGCCCGCTGTCGACATGATCAGCACCGTCGTGGTTTGCATCAGAGAGGCCAGAAACAGGATTTTGGAGCGCTGCAAACGCGGCTCAAAGCGCCCGAACAGGATGGCCAGTGCGCCAAGCCCGGCAAAGCCGACCAGATGTGGCCATGCGGAAAAGTGGAACAGGGTAATCGCAATCACCGCGGTCAGTGCCGTTTGCACACCAGTGAGAACGTTGTTTCGCATGCTGGCCGACGGTGCCAGTGCCACACTTTCTTTCAGACTGTCGCTATGAAACAAGTACCGGGCGGCATCGCGCCGACGGTGCGTCTGTTGGCTGGTGTTCTCGTTGTGAGGTGGCTTGTTGGTCATGAAAGTCCTCGGAGCAGTTCCGAATGTCTGTGGCCTGAAGTCAGTCTTTATGGGGTGTCGGTTCGGCGTGTTCGAAGTCGGTCAATTTTTGCTGAATGTGGCGCAGGGACGCTGACATTTGTACGATGTCTTCGTCTGTTAAACCGCCAAGGATATCCAGCTCTGCAACAGCCAGCTGCTGTTGGATAGCAGCAACCCGTTGGTGACCATGCTGGGTGAGCAGAATTTGCTTGGCGCGGGCGTCGGTTTCATCGCGCTTGCGCTCAACCAGTCCATCGCGATCCAGTTTGTCGATGATGCGCACCAGGCTGGAGCTGTCGACGCCAACCAGTAGCGACAGCTCTTTCAGCAGAATGCCGTCAGGATGGTCGCGTAAATGCATCAGCGGCACCCAGGTGGTGTCGGTCATGCCGGAGCGGGCCAGATGCGCCTGCATTACGCGTCGCCATTGGCGCGCCAGCAGGGAAAACTTGATGCCAAAGCGGGCACGGAGGTTATCGGCGTTGTTCATCCTTTGATGGTGTCGGCATTTAGTTTGAATTGCAAATCAAATTTATTAAGGGCGGGTTTTGGGAGTCGGGAGTGAGCGGGGCGCGTAGCCTCGAGAGTCAGGTGTGGGAGAGAGCTTGCTCTAGATACTCTCGTTGACCTTATCGGGAATAAATTCCCTCCTACACCTGCTCTGCATGGCGGGAGGCAGGGCTGCATCGCGGTTCAATAGCGATGCAGCCGGGTTCGATTTACTCGAAGTTGGACCAGATAGGCGCGTGGTCGGAGGGTTTCTCCAAACCACGGATGTCGTAGCTGACGCCAGCGTCGGTGCAACGCTCCAGCAACGGCTGGGTAACCAGAATGTGGTCAATGCGCAGGCCGCGTTTCGGGTCGTCGTCGAAGCCTTTGGAGCGGTAGTCGAACCAGCTGTAGAAGTCGGTGCTGGTTGGGTAATGCTTGCGGTAGCTGTCGGACAGGCCCCAGTTCAGCAGGGTTTGGTACCACTCGCGCTCTTCTGGCAGGAAGGAGCATTTGCCCTGCTTCAGCCAGCGCTTGCGGTTGGGTTCGCCAATGCCGATGTCGGTGTCTTCCGGAGAAATGTTCATGTCGCCAATCACCACCACGTTGTCGCTGGCGCTGAAGTTTTCGTTCAGGTAGCGCATCAGGTCGGCGTAGAACTTCTCCTTGGCCGGGAATTTGGTTTCGTGGTCGCGGCTTTCACCTTGCGGGAAGTAGCCGTTCAGTACGTCGTAGGTGGTGCCGTTGATTTCGTAGCGGGCGTGAATCAGGCGCTTCTGGGCGTCTTCGTCGTCCCATGGCCAGCCTTTCTGAACAAAAACCGGTTTGGTCTTGCTGACCAGTGCGACGCCGTAGTGGCTTTTCTGACCGAAGAATTCAACGTGCCAACCCAGTGATTCAACATCCGCCAGCGGAAATTGCTCATCGTGCACCTTGGTTTCCTGCAAACCCATGATGTCCGGGTCGATGTGTTCCTTGATGGCTTCAAGCTGGTGCTGACGGGCACGAATGCCGTTGATGTTAAAGCTGACGATGGTGGTCATGGAATTGTCCGAATGGCGTTCTGTTAAAAGCGTGCAGTTTACCATTCACAGGAGGCGCGGCCAGTAGTGGCTGCCAATGAGTGTGATAGACGCCCATTGGCAACAGCCGTTTCAAGGCTCGGGGTTATTGCACTGAGTTGAACAGGGTTTCAGACATGCTGCGGTCGGCCGAGCCGGTGACGGTGTCGTATTGGCGTTTCCACAACCACCATCCCGATGTATAGCGTTGGGTCGACAGGTTAACGCTGACGCCGGTATCGATGCTGGCCGTCACGTAGCTCAGCTCCACGCCGGTTTGGGTGCCAATGGTGCCGCCGTGGTGGGTGCTGTCGCCCATCAGGATCGGGTAGTAGTTGTAACGCAACGATGCCGGTGCCGATACCGTTCCGGATTCGCCATTGAGGTCGCGGTAGTTCACGCAGGAATCGTACTCCGCCTGAGCCGGCGCTCCACAAGCCGAGTGCAGCGACACCACGCCGTCATCGCTGCCGGGAATGTAGAGGTCGGTGGTGCCGAGGTATTCGGTGCCACCACCCACAAAGCGTAAATGCGGCACAGAGCCCGGCGCGGTGGCCAGGTTGCGGGCGTTGGCGGGTCGCAAGTCGTGAACCACCCCGAGTTGTTGCCCGCTGGGGTCAAAGCCCAGCCACAGGGATAGCATGCCGCGAATGGCGGAATTCACCAGGCCGTCGCCATCGATGGTGTCCACTGCGAGGTCTGCCAGCTCGGAGCCGCCACCGGCACCGGCAAAGTCAAACACGGCCAGTACGTTCAGCGGAGGGTATCCTGCGGCCTCGGTCCAGACGTCCTGATTTTCCAGCATGTAGCGGGTCACCAGATCGCCGGTTGAGTGGGTGACAATAACGCAACCATCGTTGCAGAAGCCGGTGCTGGCCCATTCAATCACCTTGTTATAGGCGCGGTTGGCGATGCCGCCTTCAATACGTTCTTTGGACGACCAGTCGAGGCGATCGTCGCTGTGCTGATTCCAGAAATCTTCCCAATAGCTGTCGGCGTCGGTGACCACCCGGGCTTCTGAAACCTCATCGGACATAATCTGGTCCGGGCTGAAGCCGTGCACCAGAATCAGGTTTTTGCCGCCCAGCTGGGCGCTGGCTGGACTACTGCATAGCGCAGCCGTCAGGGCCATGGCCGATAGCGTTGCTGTGGTACAGCGGCGTTGCCGTTTGGGGTTGTTGTTTACGTGGCAGTCTTGGTAGTTGGGCATGGAACATCCCTCTGCTTGTATGTGATTGATGGTTTGTGATTGTTATTGGCATCAATGGGCCGGAGTGCCCAGGGCTTGCAGAAATTCAAGACGTGCCTGGGCTTGTTCGTCCTGATAGGGCTCGGCATCGAACCGGGCTGGGTCGACGGTGGAAATCGGATAACGGTCTTGTTGGCTGTGGCCCCACTGGATTGGGCTGCCGGGGCGGCTGGGCACATTGCGCAATTGGAAGCTGCCAAGCCACAATTTTTGAGGTTGCTCCAGCTGTTGCAGCAACGAACCCCATACACGCAATTTGATGGTGCCGCTGCTGCCACTGAGCGATTGCTTACCTTGCAAATACGCCACTGGTTGCTGTTGCTGATCAAACAGCGCGGCACCAAGTTTGTAGTAACCCGGACTGGCATCGCGGACGGTGACCGGGATAACCAATTCGTTGCCCTCCTGCCAGTGGCTGCCAACCCCGGTGATCATGGCGGACCAGGCCGTTACCTGAAACGGCGAGCTTTGGCTGACGGTTTGGCCGTCGTTCAGGGTGACCACGGTGGTGTAGTTCAGTTGTTGTGGCCATTCCGGGTCGGCGGCGATGTGGGTTTCCCAACGTGTGCCTGCCGATGTGCTGTTTGAGCCTGTTTGTGAGGCCTGTATCGCCTTTAGCTCTTTTATAGGCCGTAACCGGCTGTCTGTGATGGCGACCGATACGTTGCGAACCCGTCGAAGAGTGTCAGCATCTCCACTGAGGCTGACTGCACCTTCGATGATTTCGCCGGGAGCATAGCGATAAGCCGACAGCGCCATGCTGATGGACAGGGGAAGTCCTGCTGGGGTTAGGTCGCGATGGTTGAGGGACTCGCCGTTGGGATTGAGTAAATCGGTTTGATGTTGATCCAGCGGCACCGACCAGGATGGGAACTGGCTGGTGACTGCATAGCCTGCGGCGACGTTCTGGAATGTGCTAGTCAGCGCAGGGTCCAGCTGAAGTACGCTGCCTGTCTGGCCTGATGTTTGGCCTGATATTTGGTTTGGTGTCAGAGCTGATTTCTGGACTTTGCTGCCTGTTGCCCAAGAAGGTTGTAGTCTGGAGTCGTCGGAGCTGGTGGTGACGTTTTGCGGAGCAGGCTCATCTTTTGGATTGTGGACGTGGCTGTTGGAGCCGTTATTAGCGGCCAGCCAGACCAGTGCGATTGATGACGTAAGTAAGGCAGCAGCCAGTATCCTGGGTGTTTTTATCATTATTACTATCTGCGCTTGGTGCCGCTGGTGACTCTGTTGTCATTGAGCGGCGGTCAGTTGTTTTTGAAACCGTCTGATCAGAACTTTGGTTGCTGTTGAGGCGCTTGGCAATGCGGATGATGGGTTGTGCTTCATGGCTCGGTCATGGACAACGTGGCGGGTGAAAATCGTTCTTTAGAGTGACTTTTGTGTCGCTGTTGTCATTAATGTTTTACGTCAGCGGCTACTGCTTCCTGACGGGAAAAACACGCTGGCGGGGGGAGCGACTTTTGAATGTCTGGTGGGCGTTGTTCAGGCGGGCTTATCCGCTCAATGTAATGGTGTGTAATTGGCTGGTGGCGAGAGGATGGCGCAGATTGTGTTGCTGTAACGGCAAACTGCGCCACGTGTACCGGTACTTCTAACGGCACTGGTAACGGCACGACTATCTGTACAGATAACCCCGAATACTTGGCAGGAAAGGCTCGTCTTGCAGGCGTTGGTCGCCACGGGCTTGTCGGGTTCGGCCTTCTGGCGGTTCCGGGCTGATCAGGTTGTGTTCTGGCAACGGCCCGCGGCCGGAGGCTGCTGGTACAAAGATCGGCATCGAAACGTTCATGGCTTTGCGCACAACGTCGTCGCCACTGCCAAAGACGAGGTTGGCTCTGACCACCGGGGCCAGTGTTTGCATCTGTGCCAGTACGGTGGCTGGTGGCAGTTGTCCGAGTTTCTGCAATTGGATCTGGATGTGGGCCTTGTCTTCGCCCAGTTCCAGCAGTTTGTCTTCGGCTTGTTTCAGGGTCAGCTTTTTGATGCTGCGGCCGTTGACGTACCAGCTGAAACCCACTTTTCGCGGTGCTTGTTGCAACAGCGGAATATGGCGAAAACACTGCTTCAGGTGAATGCGGCTGAGGCCGACGTTTTGCAGTTTGTCGCGCAGGGGTGCGGGCTGCTCGCACAGTTGTTCAAAGGCCTGCTTCCAATGCGGTGCATCCTGCTTTTCGGCATTCACCGCCGCGCGGAAGTCGTCCTTGGTCTGGTTGATGGATTCTATCAAGGCCACGCTGGTGGCATCCGCCAAAATCAGGCCATGACGAGAGCGGGTTTCCCGGCCGTCCTGCTGGTCCTGATACCAGAGGTCGCTGATAAGGTCGGCGGCGAAGTCCAACCCCTGAACGTAGCTGGATTCCCGTTCCGAAAGCAGCACCCAATGGGTTGGTTGGGTGCTGTGCAAGTGCTGTTTCAGTTCCAGCAATTGCGCTTGCAGCTGTCGGAACTGTTCAATCAGATCGGTGATCACGCGTCAGGCCTGGCCAGCTGTTTGGCGCGAATGAATTCGCTGTGAGGAATGTACAGCAGGTCGGCAATGCGGCGAATGATGTGTTCTTCGTACTTGTCGATGCCGTCACTGGCGTAGGCAACGCGCCACAAACCCACCATCAGGTCGTATTTTTGTTGCACGCTGAAGTGGGCGTGCACGACTTCGGTGAATTTGAACAGGTCGACCGATTGGTCACTGGCGCCTTCGGCCTGTGCCATCAGTTCCAGTACGTCGTCTTCGCTGAGGTCAAACAACTCATTGATGGAGGCCTTCAACGCTTTGCGCTCGGCGTTATCAATGTAGTGGTCGGCTTTCATCACTTCGACCATCAAGGCCGCAGCAGACAGGTCGAGGGTGTATTTGTCGGCGGGCTTTTTGTCCGCTTCCTCGGTGAAGAAACTCATCAGTTGTTTCAACATGGCGGGAATACTCTTGTAACGATTACAACCTTGGCAGGCTGTCGGGAATTCAGATTCGCTGGTCTAATACCGGTGGGCTTGTTCGGCGGGATAGTACAGCGGGATTGTAGCCGTTCTATCAGCCGTTATGCCGTGTGTCAAAATCTTGGGTCGCTTATGAGCTTTTCAAGAACGATCCAATGGCTCTCCGGCTAACGCCGCAGAGAGGCTGGGTTAATGCAGACCGCGTTTTACTGCTAGTTAATAAAAGGAGTCGTTTCATCGATGGAAATTCAATTGTTGTTGTCATTTTTTGTTGCCTCGGTGCTGCTGGCGCTGGCGCCAGGGCCGGATAATCTTTACGTGATATCGGTGTCGGCGACCAAAGGCTGGCGTGCCGGTGTGATCACGACACTGGGGCTGTGTTCGGGGCTGGTTGGCCATGGCTTGCTGGTGGCCCTGGGGGTGGCGTCTATTCTGCTGGCGTCGCCAACGGCGATGATGGTACTGAAGTGGTTAGGCGCTGGCTGGTTGGTCTGGATTGGTTTTAATGCGCTGAAAGCCGCTGCACGGCCGGCAGCTGCCGATGCCGACGCGGATGAATCCGGTGATTTGGCTGGAGGTCAGGAAAAAATCAGCGGTGCCGGGCGTTTGTTTCGACGCGGCGTGGTGATGAACCTGTCCAATCCGAAGGTGTTTATTTTCTTTCTGGCGTTTCTGCCGCAGTTTCTGGACCCTAATGCCACGGGCCTGCTGGCGTCGTCTGCACTGCAAATTGGACTGTTTTCGCTGTTGTTTATGTTGGCGGCTTTGTTGGTGTTTTCGACACTGGCGGTGTTGTCGGACCGGGTAGGCGGCAAGTTGCTTCGCACGGTCAATGCCAGACGTATTCTGGATGGACTTGCTGGTGTGGTGTTTATCGGCTTGGCAGTGCGGTTGGCGACATCAAAGCTGGCTTGATGTCGCCTTTTGTCGGGGTGAATACGGCTCAGGCGGTTTTGCTGCTGATGCCGTTTTCCAGCGCGTAACGCACCAGTCCGGCTGAGTTGCTGATGCCGAGCTTTTGTTTGATCTTCAGTCGGTGGGCTTCAACAGTGCGCACCGAAATGCTCAGCTCGCTGGCGATTTCCTTGTTGCAGAGGCCATCGCTCAACAGTGCCAGTACGTCGGTTTCCCGTGGGCTTAGCGCATGGCTGACATTGTGACTGGCACCTCGACTGCTGCTGGTGTTGCCGAATTCGCTGAAGAGGGTTTTGGCAACGCTGGAGCTGAAGTAGGTACCGCCTTGATGCACGGTTTGTACGGCCAATAGCAGTTCTTCGGTTGGTACGTCTTTCAGCACGTAGCCTGCGGCTCCGGCCTGTACCACTTTCAAAATGTATTCGCGGTTGTCGTGCATAGTGACAATCAAGAGGCGGGTATCCGGAAACTGCTCGCGGAAGGCCTCACAGGCTTCCAGTCCGCCCATCACTGGCATGGAGATGTCCAGCAACACCACGTCGGGCTTATGGGTGGCGGTTTGTTCCAGTGCTTCTTTGCCGTTGCTGACGTCGGCAACAACCTCGATGTATTGCTCGATTTCCAGGCTGGCCTTGAGGCCTTCGCGCACCATTGGGTGATCGTCGGCGATCAGCAACCGGATGGTAGGTCGTTCAGAGGTGGTCATGGGAGTTCCTTGTTCTTATTGCTCTGCGGATTCATCAGCAGTTCAGCTTTGATCAGTGTACCTTTGCTGCTGTTGCTGCGGACACTGAACTTTCCTCCTAGGAGCTCGACCCGTTCACGCATGTTCATCAGGCCGATGCCGCTGTTATCTTCAGCGTTAACTGTAAATCCACGTCCATTATCACCCATTAGCAGTGTAAGTTTCTGTGTGCTACAGGTAACACTGAGTATCACCTGACTGGCTTCAGCGTGCTTGCGAATATTGGTGATGGCTTCTTGCACGACGCGGTAAATGGTCATTTCGATGGCGTCGGGCAGGCGCTCCTTGGGCAGCCGAATGCGGCGGCGGGTGCCTATGTCGGTTTGTTCTTCCAGCTCGTCCAGCAGGCCGTGCAATGCGGCTTCCAGCCCCAGATCATCCAACAGCACCGGCCGCAGGTTATGAGAAATACGGCGCACTTCCTGAATGGCGATGTTGAGTTGCTCTGCGCCCTTGTCGAGGTGGTCCTGGGCCTTGTCATCGGGCCATTGGCGGTTGGCCAAATTAAGACGCAGCTTGGCTGACACCAATAGCTGGTTAATGCCGTCGTGCAGTTCGCGGGCGAAGTTACGGCGCTGGATCACCTGAAAGGTCACAAAGCGGTTGGCCAGTTCCTGCAGCCGCTGGTCGGCCATTTGAGTGGTGTGCATATTCACCAGCGTCACAATCAAGACCACAGTAGAAAGCGTGGCAATCAACAGAATTGTGCTGGCCCAGAAGCTCTTGCGGACATTACTGGCGACTTTTTCTTCCAGCAGGGCAATTTCTTCGGCGATGTCATCAACGTACAGGCCGGTGCCCATCATCCAGCCCAACTCGGGAATTTCGATCACGTATGAGAGTTTGTTGACGTCGGACCCGGCGGTTGGCTTGCGCCAGTGATAGCGATAATAACCGCCGCCACTGTAGGCCAGTTCCAGCAGATCGCGGATGACGAATTGGCCGTTTTCATCCTGCATGTCGAACAGGTTCTGGTTTTCCAACTCTGGCTGAGTAGGGTGTACCAGGTTGGTGCCATCAGGGCTGTAGGCAAAAAAGTAGCCGTCGCTGCCGTAGCGCATGCCTCGCAACTGGTGCTTGATACGGTATTCGGCCAGCGAACGCTGCAAGCCGCTGTCCATTTGCTCCAGTACCGGCTGGATCGAGTTCATCGCCAGCTGCACATGGTTTTTGAGCGCCTCGCGGCGGCTCGACATCAGGTTTTCCTGAAAAATGGCAACCTGTTGCTCGGCCAGTTCGCGGGCCTGACGTTGATACAACCAACTGATGGTGAGTGATAACACCAGCATCGGCAGGATCGTTAGTAACAGGATTTTGGCTTTCAGTGAGAGGTTGGGCATGGGCGTACTTCAGGCTCAGGCGTCATTGTTGGTGTTATATCGCCATTTTCTGAAAACACAACCGGACAGCCTGTGGGCCATCCGGTTGTGCTTGTTGCGGTTTACTCAGGTTTGATCAGTCCACCAGTCCGTAGAACTCCGGGAAGAACATGATCGAAATAACCACACCGGCCTGCATCAGGATGAATGGCATCACCCCTTTGTAGATGTCGGTGGTTTGTACCGACGGCGGCGCAACCCCTTTGAGATAGAAGAGGGCGAAGCCGAACGGCGGTGTCAGGAACGATGTCTGCAGGTTCATGGCGACCAGAATCGCAAACCATACCGGCGCAATGCCCAGTGCTTCGGCAACCGGATACAGGATCGGCACAATGATGAAGCTGATTTCTACGAAGTCGATGAAGAAGCCCAGAATCAGAATGGCCAGCATCGACAGAATCAGGAAGCCGGTCGCGCCGCCAGGCAGGTTGCTCAGCACTTCTTCAACAATGTAGTCGCCACCGGTGTAGGTGAAGGCCATTGAGAAGGCGGTTGCGCCCAGCAGGATAGCGAACACCATGGCGGTGATTTTTACGGTTTCCTTGGAGGACTCGTAGAGCATTTTCCAGCTGAACTGACGATACAGTACCGACAGGATCACAGCGCCGACGCCGCCCAGTGCGGAGGATTCGGTTGGTGTGGCAATACCGGCAAAGATGGAGCCCAGTACGACCAGAATCAGTGCCAGTGGCGGAATAATGGATTTCAGCGCCTTGATGTACATCTCGCGCTTGGTTTCATCGCTTTCCATCGGAATAGCGGGTGCTGCTTCTGGCTTGATGAAGGAGTAGGCCAGAATGTAAACCACGTAGATACCAATCAGGATCAGGCCCGGCATCACTGCGGCCTGGAACAGGTCGCCAACCGGAATACCCATCACGTCACCCAGAATGATCAGGATGATGGACGGCGGAATGATTTGGCCCAGCGTACCAGAGGCACAAATGGTGCCGCAGGCAAGGCCCTTGTCGTAGTTGTACTTCAGCATCACTGGCAGGGAAATCAGACCCATGGCCACCACAGACGCACCCACCACACCGGTAGAAGCTGCCAGCAACGCGCCCACCAGAACGGTAGAAATTGCCAAACCACCACGAACGCCACCAAACAGCTTGCCCATGGATTCCAGCAGTTGTTCTGCCAGACGGGTTTTTTGCAGGATGATGCCCATGAAAACAAACAGGGGTACTGCCATCATGGTGACGTTTTCCATGATGCTTTGAATGCGGAAGGGCATGAAGGCAAACATGTCCGGGCCTTCAGCCAGAACACCAAAGATCAGCGCCACGCCGCCAAAGGTAAATGCCACCGGGAAGCCGAACAACAGCATCAGCAAGGCGACAATAAACATAATAATACCGATCACAGCTGGGCCTCCTTATCGTGATGCTCGTGTTTTACACCGCGCATTTCGTTAATGGCAGCGAGGATCATGCCGAGGCCGGAAACTGCCGTGGCAAAGAAGGCCAGTGGAATCACTGACTTGATGATCCAGCGGGCAGGCAGGCCGCCTGGGTCGCCAGAGGTTTCGCCCAGTTCGAACGCTTCGTGGGCAAAGCCGATGCCGTAGTAGCCAACCAGCAGACAGAACGGCAGCAGGAAGACAAAACCACCGGCGATGTCGATGCCGTTTTTCCAGTTTTGTGGCAGGCGTTCGTAAATCAGGTCAACACGTACGTGACCTTCTTCTTTCAAGGTGTAGGGAATCGCCAGCATGAACATGGCGGCGTACAGGTGCCATTCCATTTCTTGGGCACCGATATAAACAACATTTAGCGCGTAGCGCAGGACAACGTCGATAAACACGTTGACCAGTAGCAGCAAGAACAGCACGGCGGATACAACACCGAGCATGTCGGAAAAGCGATTGATAAGCCGCTCCAGCCGAACCAGCATAATCTCTCCCTCCGGGTAGACGGGGATGGTGAACAGACCGGGTGAGGTCAGAATGGGGAGAACAACCCGCGGGTAGCGAGCTGTTCAGCAGGTACCCAGGCACCTGTGGTGCCGTAGGGTACCGGATATGAGCTTACTGAGCGATGGAGTTCAGGTAAGCCTTGTCGGAAATATCGGTCCAGCCACGAACCTTTTGCAGGTAGTCGGCTTGGGATTTGAGGATTTCCGCCGCCAGCTCGTCGCCTTTGGCTTTTTCAGCCAGCAGCTCGTCGTTGGCTTTGCGCATGGCAGCCATGACGTCTTCCGGGAAGGTTTTGATCTGTACGTTCGGGTAGTCTTTTTCGATTACGGCCAGGTTTTCAGCCGACTCGTGGTAAGACTGGATGTACATGTCGTAGGCCGCAGTCTTCATCGCGACGCGCAGGATTTCCTGCAGGTCTGCTGGCAGTTTCTTCCAGGTGCGCTGGTTTACCAGGAACTGCAGTTCGGTCGCAGGCTCATGCCAGCCGGTGTAGTAGTACGGCGCAATCTTGTGGAAGCCCATACGCAGGTCCAGAGATGGGCCTACCCATTCCAGTGCGTCGATGGTGCGACGTTCCAGTGCGGTGTACAGCTCGCCCGGGGCAATGTTGGTTGGGCTTACGCCTAGCTTGGCCACAACTTCGCCAGCGAAGCCTGGGATACGCATTTTCAGGCCCTTCAGGTCGTCCAGAGAGTTGATCTCTTTCTGGAACCAACCACCCATCTGGTTACCGGTGTTACCGCCAGGGAAGCTCATCAGACCGAATTTGCCGTAAACCTTGTCCATCAGCTCCATACCGCCACCGTGGTAGAACCAAGAGTACTGTTCCGGAGCAGTCATGCCGAATGGCATGGTGGTGAAGTACAGGGTGTTAGGCACTTTGCCTTTCCAGTAGTAGGACGCTGAGTGGCCAAGGTCATATTGGCCAGCACGTACCATATCGAACACGCCGAATGGGGATTTGTGCTTGTTGGCGGAATCGATGGTGATGATCAGGCGGCCGTTGGACATCTTCTCGGCCATGGCGGCCATGTTGCGCGGTGCATCACCAAAAATCGGGAAATCGGTTTGCCAGGTTTCAGCCATCTTCAGACGGTAAACCTTGTCAGCAGCCTGGGCGCCAGCAGCGACGACCATGCCACAAATACCCGCCAGCAGGCCGGTTTTGAGCTTGGAGAGCTTGATCATTTTATTCTTATCCTTGGTTATTCAACACAATCGGCGTCGACGTTGTTCAACGCCAGCTTCTTAGTGAGCGGTGGCAATAGTGTGGTCTAACCATTGATCCGGCTATTCGCAGGACTGCGGTACGTATGCGTAGTGATACGTAGTTTTATTGGTCTTCTTGGTAAAAGTACCAAGTAGAAGTACGTAGGTAGTTTGCGTGGTTGTTAGAAGTTCAGGCAGTTTGGCCAGCTTGAATTGTGCCTTTCAAAAGTTACTAAAGGCCAGTATTGACGGGGGATAGCACAAGGAAAAACTGTTCATTCGATGAGTAATGACTCACTCGAATTGGTGGTGCGTCAGATGGACTATTTTGAGCCGGTCCGCTAGGGAAGTTGCGCATACTACTTTGGGCTAATACGCGGTTTCAGGTGGTAAATGGCCTGAATTGTTGTATTTGATGGCACTGTGCTTTTGCAGGCACATCAGCTTTCGGCAATGAATTGCCTCCTACAGACGTTGATGTGAGGACGATATTTTGTAGGAGCGATTTCAATCGCGAGCGAATTGCCAGTCGTCGCTATTTCTTTATTGAGCCAAGCGGTGCAATTGAGCAAGGCGGCGCAGCGGTGTGACTCGCTGCGCAGGCTGGGCTGAGGAAATACAGCCCTCGAGTTTTACTCTCTGGATTACAGCAGTTTGGACTCGATGTCTTTTACGTCTTCCATCACCACGAAGGTGCTGGTTTGGGTAACGTAAGGTAGTGACGAGATCTTTTCACCCAGAACCGCACGATAGGACTCCATATCTGACGTGCGGATCTTTAACAGGTAATCGAACGTTGCGGCCGTCATGTGGCACTGCTCAATTTCCGGAATGGCTCTTACTGCATCATTAAAGGCATTAAGGGCGCGGGTGCGGGTGTCGCTCAGGGAAACCTGAACAAAGGCCACGTACTTGGTACCCAGCTTCTTCTGATCTATCAGGGCCATGTAACCAAGAATGTAGCCTTGTTCTTCCAGGCGTTTCATTCGGATCTGGCAGGGCGTCTTTGATAGACCCACGCGGGATGCCAGTTCAGTTACAGTGATGCGGCCGTTTTTCTGAAGTTCACGAAGAATAGCCATGTCGAGTTTGTCGAGTTTGTCTTGGGAGTCCATTTGGCTTTATTTTCTTTATTTGGTGGTCACTTGTTGTTGGAATAGGGGTGAACGCGGCTCATTGTAATAACACTGTCGTAGTTCTTTCTTTCAAATTCCCGTTTTTTGGCAGGCCTTTTTCCTTCTTTAGGGTATTTCATAGGCGAATCCAATATTGATGATAATGCACCTAAATAGTTCGGAAGGCCTGAAATGTAACATTCGTTGCACTCTTGTGATGCAAAAGTGAAAAAATCTTTGCGAACGGCTTTTTTGTGCGATTTTTGGGTGGTTGGTAAAAATTTAGCGCCTTTTCACTATAAAAAAGAATGAATCAGGAAATTCGACCATTGGGTCTGCATTAGTCTGTTTCGCCCATGGGCACAAACCGATCAACTGTTCTCAGCTTTGGTTGGATGTCTCTTGAAAAACATGGGTATGCTTTAAAAGTGATACCTAAATCAATAATCAAAAAATGAAAGAGGACTATCCATGGTTACTTTGACGTTTGTACTGTACCTGGCAGTCATGCTGGGCATCGGTATCGTCGCTTATCGTCGCACGCAAGATCTCTCTGACTATGTACTGGGTGGCCGTAACCTTGGCCCAATCCCGAGCGCCTTGAGTGCTGGTGCATCTGACATGAGTGGTTGGTTGCTGTTGGGTCTGCCGGGTTACGCCATGAGCGCCGGTTACGGTGCATTCTGGCTGGCTGGTGGCCTGCTGGTAGGTACCTGGGCCAACTGGTTGCTGGTTGCACAACGTCTGCGCGTTTACTCTCATCGCGCTGATGATGCTCTGACTCTGCCTGCTTTCTTTGAAAAGCGTTTTGAAGACCACAGCCATGCTCTGCGCGTTGTGTCTGCGTTCTTCGTACTGGTGTTCTTCCTGTTCTACACCAGCTCCGGTCTGGTTGCTGGCGGTAAACTGTTTGAAACCGTATTCGGTCTGGACTACCAACTGGCTGTTGTTGTTGGCGCGGTTGCGGTTATCTCCTACACCATGTTCGGTGGCTTCCTGGCGGTATCCTGGACTGACGTAGTGCAAGGCCTGCTGATGGTTGGCGCTATGGTTCTGGTTCCTGTTCTGGCGCTGTCTGATCTGGGCGGTGTTGGCTCTGCGTTCGATCAAATTGCTGCCAAAAACCCTGAGCTGCTGGACGCATTCACCAATGCTGACGGTACTTCCATTACCCTGATTGGCACCCTGTCCCTGGTTGGTTGGGGCTTCGGTTACTTCGGTCAGCCACACATTCTGGCGCGTTTCAAAGGCATCAAGAGCAAGGATCACGTTCCGGCTGCACGTCGCATCGCGGTACTGTGGTCTGGTGTTTCCATGGCCGGTTCCATCGCTATTGGTCTGTTCGCCATTGCTTACCTGAAGTCTGATCTGGGCGACAACGAAACCGTATTCATGGTGATGGTTGACGCTATCTTCCACCCGGTTGTTGCAGGCGTTCTGCTGGCTGCGATTCTGGCTGCCATCATGTCCACTGCGGATTCCCAGTTGCTGGTATCTTCTTCTGCACTGGCAGAAGACTTCTACAAGGCGCTGTTCAACAAGGAAGCCTCTGCCCAGCAGCTGGTTAATGTTGGTCGTTTCGCCGTTGTGGGTATCGCTGTGATCGCAACCATTCTGGCTCTGAACCCGGATTCCGGCGTTCTGGATCTGGTTTCCTACGCCTGGGCTGGCTTCGGTGCTGCCTTCGGTCCTGCTCTGATCCTGTCTCTGTACTGGAAGCGCATGACCAAGCAAGGTGCTCTGGCCGGTATCATCATCGGTGGTGTGACCGTTGTGGTTTGGAAGCAGCTGACTGGTGGCTGGTTCGACCTGTACGAAATCATGCCTGGCATTCTGTTCGCTACCATCGCCATCATTGGTGTGTCTCTGGCGACCAGCGAACCTTCTGATTCCATCAAGAAGAAGTTCGACGAAGTGGATGCTGAAGTTAAGAGCTGATGCATCGGGTTGTAGCGGGTTGGCTTTTGCTGGCCTTGCTACAACTGGCATGAATTGCCGGCTGGCAAGATGAACCTTGCGCTGGCAATGATTTCAAAAAAAGGAGCTTCGGCTCCTTTTTTTGTGGCTGGGTTTTTGGGTCTGGGTTTTGGGTGTCTGGGATTCGGTCGCAGGAATGGCGGTGCGAATACATGGCCTGATGCCAAGAAAAAACCAAGGAAAAACCAGACCCTAAAAATGCACCAATGGTGTGCGTTGTGTTTTCTCGTGGTGCATTTAATTGGTTGAAGATTACGGTAAATCTGAGTCTCGAAATAACGCTTTCTGATGATTTCTACAAAGCGCCATTAGACTCTTTTTTGATCGCTTTTTAAGGCTTTTTCTTGAGTTTTGTAAGAAAGCGGCTCCTTTGGTCTGTGAAATAGATCACTTTAGGAAGATCGACTTTCACAAATGAGTACCATGTCCGGCAACGTTTTGCGTAACAGAGGGCTGTACCATGACAACTACAATTCAAGACATCCGTCGCAACATCCGCGACCGCTACCTGAAAGACGAAGCCACTGCGCTGCGTGAACTGGTAGCGAATAGCCGTCTTAACCAAGGTCAGCGCCAGGCCATTTCCACCGCTGCTGCCGAACTGGTTCGTAAGGTTCGTGCCGGTAGCCGACCAACCATGATGGAAAACTTCCTGGCTGAATATGGCCTGACCACACGTGAGGGTGTTGCCCTGATGTGTCTGGCCGAAGCTCTGCTGCGAGTACCCGATTCCTACACCATCGACGCTCTGATCGAAGACAAGGTAGCTCCGGGTCAGTGGAGCGAGCACCTGGGTCAATCCAAATCCGGTTTGGTGAACTCTTCTACCTGGGCACTGATGCTCACCGGTAAAATGATCGCACCAACCACTGCCGAAGGCGTACGTTCCACCTTGCGTGGTCTGGTAAAACGTCTGGGTGAGCCGGTGATCCGTGTGGCCGTTGGCCAGGCGATGAAAGAACTGGGTCGTCAGTTTGTACTGGGCAGCAACATCAAGAACGCCACCGATCGTGCGCGTAAGCTGGAATCCCGCGGCTACACCTATTCTTACGACATGCTGGGCGAAGCCGCCCGTACTGACGAGCACGCGCTGGAATACCACCGCGCCTACAGCGAAGCGATCGCTGCATTGGCTCCGTTGTGTACTCACAAAACCATGGCCGAAAACCCGGGTATTTCTGTGAAGCTGTCGGCACTGCACCCACGTTACGAATTCGCCAAGCGCGAGCGCGTGATGCAGGAACTGGTTGAGCGTACCCGTGAGCTGGCTCGTCAGGCCAAGAAAGCCAACATGGGCTTTAACATTGATGCTGAAGAAGCCGACCGTCTGGACTTGTCTCTGGATGTGATTGTGGCTGTGCTGGAAGACCCTGAACTGGCGGGTTGGGACGGCTTTGGTATCGTTGTTCAGGCGTTTGGTCAGCGTGCACCACACGTGATTGAATTCCTGTACGCCCAGGCCAAGCGTCTGAACCGTCGCATCATGGTGCGTCTGGTGAAAGGTGCTTACTGGGATGCCGAAATCAAGCGCGCCCAGACTCTGGGTCTGGATGGCTTCCCGGTGTACACCCGTAAGGCACACTCCGATGTGTCCTACCTGTGCTGTGCCGAAAAACTGCTGGGCATGACCGATCACATTTACCCTCAGTTCGCTACTCACAACGCTCACTCCGTGGCATCTGTACTGAACATGGCCAAGGGCGTGGACAAGACCAAGTTCGAGTTCCAGCGTCTGCACGGCATGGGTGAAGCCCTGCACGATGAAGTGCTGAGCAACGAAGGCACACGCTGCCGTATTTACGCTCCGGTTGGCGAACACCGCGACCTGCTGGCGTATCTGGTGCGTCGTTTGTTGGAAAACGGTGCCAACAGCTCCTTCGTAAACCAGATTGTTGATACCCGTATTACCCCGGAAATGATCGCCCGCGATCCGTTTGAAATTTCCGATGTGTTTGGTGAGCCAAAGCCAAGTGGCATGATCCGTCGTTCCGAGCACCTGTTTGGTGAAAACCGTAAAAACGCCAAGGGTTGGGACGTGACTGACGTGGTGGAAGTAGGCGACATGCTGCAACAGCGTGATGCCTTCAAGGCCACTCAGTGGAAAGCCGCGCCGATGATTGCGGGTCAGGTAGAAGGTGGTGCCAAAACTCAGGTACTGAACCCTGCCAATCCAGCCGACATTGTGGGTGAAGTGACCAACTCAACCCCTGCTGACATCGAAGTGGCCATTAGCAACGCCGTTAGCGGCGCTGAAGCCTGGTCCAAAGTACCTGTTGAAGTTCGTGCTGCAGCACTGAACAAACTGGCTGACCTGTACGAAGAAAACGCCATTGAGCTGTTTGCTCTGACTCAGCGCGAAGCGGGTAAAACCCTGCTGGACGCGGTGGGTGAAGTGCGTGAAGCGGTCGATTTTGCCCGTTACTACGCCGATCAGGTTCAACAGCTGGACGCCAAAGCCAAGGCCGCTGGCGGTGCAGCGGAAGGTCGCGGTGTGATCACTTGTATCTCCCCATGGAACTTCCCGCTGGCGATTTTCACCGGTCAGATTCTGGCTGCTATTGCCGCTGGTAACTCGGTACTGGCCAAGCCTGCCGACCAGACTCCGTTGATTGCTGCTCGTGCCGTTGAAATGATGCTGGAAGCCGGCATCCCTGCCGACGTGATTCAGCTGCTGCCAGGTTCCGGTAAGGACGTAGGTGCGCCGCTGACTTCCGACAGCCGTATTCAGGGTGTGTGCTTCACCGGTTCTACCGCTACGGCACAAACCATCAACAAGGCCATGTCTGCGGCAATGAACGCCGAAGCGCCTCTGATCGCCGAAACCGGTGGTCTGAACGCCATGATCGTGGATTCCACCGCGCTGCCAGAACAGGTTGTGCGTGATGTGTTGGCGTCTTCTTTCCAGAGTGCGGGTCAGCGTTGTTCTGCTCTGCGTGTGCTGTACGTACAGGAAGACATCGCCGACAACCTGCTGAACATGCTGTACGGCGCGATGGACGAGCTGGAGCTGGGCAACCCATGGGAGCTGACCACTGACGTGGGTCCTGTGATTGACGAAGCCGCACGCTCCAAAATCGCTGCTTACGTTGATGGCTTCGCTGCCAAAGGCGGTCTGCTGAAGCGCATGGACGTACCAAAAGACGGTCTGTTCGTTGGTCCTGCAGTTGTTAAGGTTGGCGGCATCAACGACATGCCTGAAGAAATCTTTGGCCCAGTGCTGCACGTGGCGACCTTCAAGGGTGACCAGGTTGAGCAGGTGGTTAACGACATCAATAACCGTGGTTTTGGTCTGACCTTTGGTCTGCACACCCGTATGGATTCCCGTGTGGAATTCGTCACCAAGCGCATCAAGGTGGGCAACGCCTACGTTAACCGTAACCAGATTGGCGCCATCGTTGGCTCCCAGCCATTCGGCGGTGAAGGTTTGTCCGGTACTGGCCCGAAAGCCGGTGGTCCGCACTACGTTGAACAGTTCATCAAGCCAAACCGTGCGCTGGAAAGCGCCGAGCTGACCGGTGAAGTGGTTGCTGCCAGCAAACTGGAAGCGGCCCTGACCAAAGCAGCGGGCCTGAGCTTCGCGCCAGCGAAAGACTTGCAGGAATCTCTGGTTCAGCAAGTGAACGACAGCTTTGCCGCGCTGAACATCAAGGTTGATGTGAAGGGCCATGAGCCTGCTGAACTGCCAGGACCAACCGGTGAACTGAACCGTCTGTCTGTTCACGCCCGTGGTGTGATTCTGGTAGTTGGCCCAACACTGGACCGCGCCATGAAACAGGCCGCTTACGCCCTGGCGTGTGGTAACCAGGTGGTTGTGGTAGCGCCGGGTGCTGAAAACGCCGTGAACCTGCTGCGTGGTCACGAATGGCCGATCGTTGCTATTGATGGCCAGGTTGGCGCCGAAACGCTGACCGCTGTAAACGGTTTTGCCGCTGTGGTTTGCGCAGGTCAGGGCAGCTTTATGGTGGATTACCGTAAAGCGCTGGCTGCTCGTGATGGTGCTTTGCTGCCGCTGATCAACGATGACAGCAACAGCCACCGTTATGTGCTGGAGCGTCACATCTGTATCGATACAACGGCGGCCGGTGGTAACGCCAGCCTGATCGCCTCTGCTGAGTAATCAGCAACACAGTCAGCAGCCACTCGACGCGGTGGCCGCTGACTGACCTTGTTGTAATGGCCTGAGTGTGGCGATTACAGCAGGGACCCCACCACCCCAGAGAGATTGAGCTTTGGGTTGGCGGTCTTTTGGTTCAATTCTTTGCCCGCTTCGTGCGGGCTTTTTTGTGTCTGTTTTACGAGACCAGCCACTCTGGCTTGCCTGTGTTCTGGTTCTCGGTCATGACCTGGTTCTTAGGCATATTCTGGTTTTCGGCTGACACATCAATCGCTTCCAGCAACGAACTGGCCATCAAGCCGGAGAGGTTTTTCAGCAGCTCTTTCTGGTGCGGCTTGAAGGCAACGCCATCACTGGCAAACAGCAGCAAGAAAGCCTGGCCGTCGCTTCCTGAAAAGCCAAATCCGGTAATGAAATTGGTGTGGGCGTGTTTATGCATTTCGCGCAGAAAGCGCTCGTCGTGGTGGTTCAACGCCAGTCCAGATAAATCATCAATGTTGAGCCACTGGTCGCCTTGGGTGGCTTTCAAACGGCGTCCGAATGACTTGTGCAACGACACCCGTGGATGACGCCAGGCTTTGTGAACATGGCTTGGTGCACAGTCAATCAGCTCGGCATCCTGCTGGCCCAGCTGCATCAGGCCGACCCAACGAATGCCCAAAGGCTTTTGGCCCGAATTCAAGATGCCTTCCAGCTTGCGGCCGAGGTTGCCACTGCGGCTGAGGTCGCGCACCAGATCCAGCATCAAGCCCGCCGACCAGCTCAGCTCATTGAATGACTGCTGCAAATGACGGGTTTCGCCGCTGCCCTGAATATCAACGGCATGGCCATAGTTGCCTGCGGCCACTGCCTCACAGGCTTTGGCGGTTTTGATTACCGGTCGGATCACCCACATCAGAAAGGCCACAAATCCCGCGACGATGTAGCCCACCACGGCGCATAGCAGCAGGGCATTCAACTGCGACAGTTGGTTATCAACGCTGGCTTCCAGTTGCACCAGTTCGCTGCCCAGCATTTGGGCGTCGGCCAACATGGTTGGACCGCTTTCAATGACATACTCGGCAGCCCATTCCAGACGGGGCTCTTCAGGGTCGCCAATCAGCTCATGCAGGCGGCTGTTGAACTGACTCCATCCGGTCGACATGGCGGGCTGGGTGGTATTGGCGAGGGTGTCGAAGGCGTCGCCATTCAACAGCCACCAGATTGGATTACCCGCCGCGCTTTCGGCATGGCGGTCCATGGCTTCGATGCGCTGACCCAGGGTGTTGATGGCTTGCTGGAATTGTTCGTTGAAAATCACCAGATCGCGGTTGTAACTCTCGTAGTCGCGAGGGGCGTTTTGTTTGTACTTATCGGCCAGGGCGTTGATTTTCACCAACTCCATGGTCAGTTGTTCGGTTTGGTTGTGCCAATCGGACAGCGCGTTTTGCAACGCCAACGAGCCTTGATACGTCAGACTCAGTGACACCACCAGGGCCAGCAGCAGGCTGGCGGCCAGAATAAAGCGGGTAAGCAGGCTATTGAAGAAATCCATGTCAGAGACTCTTTTGGGTTAGGTCTCCTTGTGGTCGGCGATGGCGACGATTTCTTACACGATTATTTGAAATTAATGCGTGTTGGTCGAAAAGAGGAGGGTGGATGGGCACGAGTGCCCATCCTATGAGTTTGTGGTGCGGTGAGAGTAATAGGATGGGCGCTTGCACCCATCACTCAAATGGCTGTCTGGTTACACCCGGTAGCGGCTTACCAAATCGCGCTGGGTTTTGGCCATGCCCATCAAATCATTACCGATGCTGGCGGTGCGCTGAGCGCCTTGCAGGTTTTCTTCCGAATGGTTGCTGATGGCTTCCAGAGCCGAGCTGATCTCGCGCGCGGTGGCGCTTTGTTCTTCCGTAGCGCTGGCAATCTGGGTGTTCATTTCGGAAATTTGGGTAATCGACAGGTCGATGCCATTAAGGCCCTGTTCAGCTTCACCGGCTACCTGAATGCTTTCTTCGCTGAGCTGGGTGGACTCTGCCATCACCGAGACCACGGCGGTGATCAGTTTTTGCATCAGTTCGATGGTTTGCTGGATTTCGACGGTGCTTTGTTTGGTACGGCTGGCCAGTGAACGTACTTCGTCGGCAACAACCGCAAAGCCACGACCCTGTTCGCCAGCGCGTGCGGCCTCAATGGCCGCGTTCAAGGCCAGCAGGTTGGTTTGCTCGGCAATGTTGTGAATGGTTTCAATGATGCTGTCGATCTGGTTGCCGTATTCGTCCAGCTCGTTGGTGGTGCCCGAAGCCTGACGCACCTGGGCTGCCTGGGTACGAACGTTGGAAATGGCACGTTCAATGGCCGACTTGGCGTCTTTCATCATGCTGCTGACGTTGCCAGTGGCCTGCATGGTTTCTTGCGAGCGATCGGCGACTTCTTTCACCGACGATTCCATTTGGGTCATGGCGGTGGCGGTTTGCACCACCAGCGCTTTTTGCTTGTCGGCAATGCTGCGCGATGTTGTTGCGGTATCGGCATTAACGCCAGAGGTGTTGTTGAGCTGGTCGGCGGCGGCCGACAACTTGCTGAAGGTGTCGCGCAGCGACTGGTTCAGCGTATTCAAATAACCGCCCAGATCGGCAAATTCGTCCTTGCCGTTGGCATCAAAGCTGACTTGCAGATTGCCTTTCGACATCTCAACCAGATTGTGACGGAACTGGCCGATGGCATTGCGAATGCTGCGGGAAATCATCGAGCCAATGATCACCGCTACCAGCACAGCAACCAGGCCTAATCCCAGCAGCATGGAGATGCCGGATGACACCGCCGCAGCGCTGGATTCACGGGCCTCGTCCAGCATCACTTTGGTCAGCGCGTTGAATTGCATCACCGCTTGTACCGACGATTCCGTCAGTTCCGTGACGTACTGCTGCTCACCCATGATGGCGGTTTCAAGGTCGTGCTGACGCTGGTAAGCCGCACGCAAACCTTCCGGGGCGTCCATGTGCATCACCAGTTTGGGCACCATAAAGCTGAATACTTTGCCGATGCTGTCATTTTCGGCCACAACCGCCTGGTAAGACTCCGTGATTACCGGGCCAAGGCCTTTCAGGGATTCGTTCAAAATCAGCATATCGGGGTTGGCGACATGGCCACTGAAGGCAGCGATGGCCTTGTTGACGTCGCGGCCCAGTGAGTTGATCACCATACGCAGGCTGGGTTTGTAGTAGTCGCGGTATTTCAGCAGGTACTTTTCCAGCTGGCGGCTGAGTTTGGTCATTTGATAAATGCCGTTGGAAACCTGTTCGTCGGCAACAACCTTTTCGCTGTAGTGCTTAAGAATTTCTTCACCGCTGACACGCATTTTGTCGGCTAGCTGGCGAATTTCTTCGACACTGGCGGCCACCTCGCTGTTGTTCTGCAACAGGCTGGCAGGCACGCTGCCAATGGCCAGATTGAGGTTGTTGATGGCGGTTGAAAAGGTGTCGCGGCTGGCTTGCAGGGCTTCCGGGGTGTGCGACCAGTTGGCTTCAATCAAGGCGATTTTGGCTTCCATCAGGGCGGTTTCTGCACTGGCGGCGGCCTGGCTCAGCGGCACGCTTTCGTCGACGATGGCTTCCATTTGTTGGGAGATACCGGTCAGCGACGCGTAGTTGGAAGCGGCTAATACCAGCATGGCCAGCAACATGGCAGCGAATCCGGCGGTGATCTTTTGTACCAGGGTCATGTCTGTTCTCCGATCCGCTTAGTTGAGGAAATCCTGATAATTGTCCTGGGTCACCAGTTTGAAAGGCACCCAGACTTTCTCATCCACTTCGCGACCGCGAATCAGGTTGTTGGCGGCAATTACGGCTTTTTCGGCCTGACGCTGGCCGTCTTGCAACACAGTGACGTCGAGCAGTTGTTTGTCCATGGCTTCGAGGGCGTCATGGGTGGCGTCGATACCGCCAATCAAAAATTTCTTCGGATCGAGGCCTTTTTTCTGCAAGGCCAGAATGGCGCCCAGCGCCATTTCATCGTTGTTGGCAACGATCATGTCGAAGGTCTGGCCTTCGTCGAGCCACTTGGTCACCAGTGCCATGGCTTCCGAACGCTGCCAGTTGGCGGTGCCTTCCACGGTGATTTTCATATTCGGGTATTGCTTGATGACGTCACGCACGTCCTGGGTTCGAATTTGGGCGGCAGGGTTGTCCTCGGCACCTTTTAACAGAGCGATGTTGGCTTTGTAGTTCGCCAACTTGGCCAGCTCTTCGGTTTGCATGGTGCCGGATTCCACTTCGTTGGAGCCGACGTACACCATGTTGCTGGGGTAGTTGCTGATGGAGGGATCTGTGTTGACGTAAACCAACGGGATGTTGGCGCTGATAACGGTTTCGACGATGCCCCGGTTGTATTCCGGGTCGCCACTGACCGGCGCGATGATGATGGCGTCGACCTTGGCGTCAACAAACTCACGAATCTGGCTGAGCTGACGTTCCTTGTTGCCGTCGCCATCGGCGACGTAGGTGTCGTGCCCCCGATAACCGGCAGATTCTTCAATCGCCATTCTCAGTACCGTGAGAAAGTTGTCTTCAAAGCGCGGCATGGTGGCAGCGATGACCCCGGAATGGGCTTGGTTCATCAATCCGAACAGGGCGCAGGTGGCGATCACGCGGGCTACAGGCCGAAAAGCTCGCATAGGGAATACTCCGATTTTTCTGTTTTTCTGCATTCAGCATAGGCAATGACCGGGGTTTGGCCAGTTTGCCCACTTTGCTGCTTTGTACATTCAGTAAAGGTGCTTGGAATGTCCTGTACTCAGGTTTAAGTATCGGCCGCTTCCGTAAGTACTGAACGGTCGATTTGCGAATCCTTGGTGTGACAACTCATAAGAAAAACAAAAAAATAGCTTTAAATAATTAAATTAACGAATCAAAGCCGAGTCGGCAGACTGGAATTATTCAATCGTCAGCTGCTCATACTTTGAGCATATAGCAGCCTCGGTGTCTGGCTGCTTTACTGCTGCTGTAGCGGTTAAACCAAACAATCTACGGAGACAACGACAATGGCAGGTTTCGATAAAGTCGTAGGCAGTTATGAAGAAGCAATGGAAGGCTTGCAGGATGGCATGACCGTCATTGCCGGCGGATTTGGTTTGTGTGGTATCCCGGAAAACCTGATCGGTGAGATCAAGCGTAAGGGCACCCGCGACCTGACCATTGTGTCCAACAACTGCGGTGTCGATGGCTTTGGCCTCGGCGTGTTGCTGGAAGACAAACAGGTTAAAAAAATGATTTCGTCCTATGTGGGCGAAAACGCCATGTTTGAACAGCAACTGCTGAACGGCGAGCTGGAAGTAGAACTGACACCACAAGGCACGCTGGCAGAAAAAATGCGCGCTGGTGGCGCGGGCATTCCTGCTTTCTTTACTGCTACTGGTGTTGGCACGCCGGTGGGCGAAGGCAAGGAAGTGCGTGAGTTCAATGGCCGCGAATACTTGTTGGAAGAATCCATTGTTGGCGACTTTGCCATCGTCAAAGGCTGGAAAGCCGACCGTTATGGCAACGTGATGTACCGTCACACCGCCCAGAACTTCAACCCAATGGCGGCAACGGCGGGCAAGATCACCGTGGTCGAAGTGGAAGAGCTGGTCGAAGTCGGGGAGTTGGAACCTAGCCAGATTCACACCCCGGGGATTTATGTGAACCGTTTGATCGTTGGCAGCTTTGAAAAGCGCATCGAAAAACGCACCGTCACTGAATCCTGATTTCAACGCTGAGACAGCTTCCAACGACTAGAGGGGAATGAACATGGCACTTACTCGTGAACAAATGGCACAACGCGTTGCCCGCGAACTTGAGGATGGCTTTTACGTAAACCTGGGCATTGGTATTCCAACGCTGGTGGCCAACTACGTGCCGGAAGGCATGGAAGTGATGCTGCAATCCGAGAACGGGCTGCTGGGCATGGGCCGCTTTCCAACCGAAGACGAACTCGACGCCGATATGATTAACGCCGGTAAGCAAACCGTGACGGCGGTACCGGGTGCGTCCATTTTTAACTCCGCAGATTCCTTTGCCATGATCCGTGGTGGTCATGTCGATTTGACGGTACTGGGCGCGTTTGAGGTGGATGTGAACGGCAACATTGCCAGCTGGATGATCCCCGGCAAGTTGGTGAAAGGCATGGGTGGGGCAATGGACCTGGTGGCCGGTGCCGACAACATCATTGTGACCATGACCCACGCTTCCAAGCACGGCGAATCCAAACTGCTGGCCGATTGCTCACTGCCACTGACCGGCAAGGGCTGCATCAAGAAGGTTTTGACCGACCTGGCGTGGCTTGAAATTGAAGACGGTGCATTCCACCTGAAAGAACGTGCGCCGGGCGTGTCGGTTGAAGAAATTGCCGAAAAAACAGCCGGTAAACTGATCGTGCCAGACCACGTACCGGAAATGACATTCTGATCGAATACCTGCCGTTAAGGCAGAGCGCCACAGCACCCGTGGAGCGTGAAAACCGTCGCTGGTTCAGCGACACAAGAAAACCGGTGTCATCAGGAAGGTGGCATCGGTTTTTTTGTTTCTGGCTTTTTATTCCTGTTTTCTATTCCTGCTTTCTATTAAAAGACCCTAATACAAGCCCAAACGTGGCGATTTCGGCAGGTTAGGGGGAATACTGCCGCCACCGTGGCCATCTTCTTCACGGCGCACCTGTATCGATTGCTTGGACGTTTTGTGTTCGTACATGCGTCGGTCGGCTTCGGCCATGCTTTGGTGCTTGTCACTGCTGCTCACGCCGTAGCCAAGGCCATAGCTGATGCCCGCCATGGGCCACTGACGTTGCAGGCGTGCTTCGATATCGGTAATGCAATGATTAATTTGCTGCTCCAGCTCGGTGTTATCGGCCCTTACACGGCTTCTTAACCAGACAAATTCATCACCGCCAACACGGAATAACTGGCCATCGTTGGGTAAATGCTGGTGCAGCTCTTTGACGGCTTCGATCAGAAAACGGTCGCCTTCACTGTGGCCGAGCTGATCGTTAATGCCTTTCATGCCATCAAAATCGATAAACACAATCAGATAGCGACGGTCGAGTTTCGCCATGTGTTCGTCCAGAGCAAAACGATTGCCCGCACCGGTCAAACGGTCGATATGTGCCTGGCGGGTAACGGTTCCCAGCTCCAGTTGCTTGGCGCGCAGCCACTCGGCCAGAGCCAGCAAAATACAAAGGCAATCCAACGAGAGTGCGATCAGAACCGTCATTTCAGGGTAATAGAAACCGGCTTCTGGCAGTGCGTGAGAGGCCATGTAGTAAACCAGTGAAGCACTGTAGAGCAGGTTGCCTATAAAGTAATACCAGGCCCGAACACCGTAGCGGCGCAGGTTGGCCAGCGCCACTGCCAGGCTGCACCCGACCCAAATCGACGCCATCAGATGGGCAAAGTAGAACACTGGGGTAAATGGCAGAACCAGCAACAACGGGCTGCTAACAGCACCTACCACCGCAACCGCCGTCATGACGCGGTGAAGCCTTGGATTGTGCTTTTTCAGACTGAACAGCCCGGCGGTAAACATGGCGGCGCAAGCGATCGCCGCCGGGAACAGGTACATGCCGCCGTAGCCGGTATTTACCTGCCATGGCCCAAGCGCATTAATCAGCCCAGCGGACATGGCCCAACCGACCGAATGCAGCCCCACATAACCGGCGTACCAGAAAGTCACCGGCTGACAGGTTCTCCAGAACACCACCATTGCCAGAATCGCCATCGTGAGTAACGTAAATACTGCCCCAAGCGTGGTGAAGTTGACCCATTGCTGGTGGCGAAAATAGCTCTCGGCGCTGTAAACGCTGACGGTAACCGGTGTGGTGTAGTGTTCGGCATCGATCACAACCCACAAGGTACCGGCTTGCGGCAGGCCCGGGTCTACCCGGAAGGTATGGGCGTGGGCAAGAAATGGCGCAGTTAGCGGACTGGAAACCGAAAAGTCTGCAATGGGCTGCGGCGCTTGGCCGTCGGCTTGCCAAAATGCACGACCGGTATCGACAAAGTTGCTGTTTACCACCACGTACGGAAAATCAGACGGGTTGGGGCCGGTGGCAATTTTGGCCACGAACTGGCCAGAGCGGCCGATCAGGGAGTTCACTGCTGGCTGAGCGACAGGTGATGCAATCTTGCCATTGAGCCAGGTGTTGAGCGTAGAATTTTGTACCGGGTGCCACAGTGAACGGTCGAGCAGTACCTGCCTTGAGGACGACGTGTTGTTGACCGTGCCCTTGGTGGCAGTTTCCGGGCTACCGGGCGATGCAAGGCTGGAGGGAATAACAAACAGCAGCAGGCCAAACAGCCACAGCGTGCGTTTGATGGCGTTTACTGCACTCATGGTGGCTCCTGCAACCATTCCCTTTGGATGGCCAAATCCTAACAAAGCGTCAGTAAAAGTCAGGCGTCTGCGTGATTCTTTTTGTAATTGACCGGTTGATCAACTTTGTAGCGGGTAATGGTCTTCCAACACACCTTCCAAAAGGCAAAACAGCCTGTTGCGGACTGGCACCGGCCGGCGGACTGCGAGACAATAGCTGACCGCTTGGTCGATTCGGATTTTTGGCCAGGTGGACTAATCTTGTAAGACGTATTTCACTCCACAGGTCCTCATGAACGATTTCAAACAATGGCTACGCGCCATGCCCAAAGCCGAACTTCACCTGCACATTGACGGTAGCTTGCAGGCTTCCCGTTTGTTGCAGTTGGCAGCGAAAAACGGCGTTGATATTCCTTACGACAGCGTGGAGTCGGTAGAACAGGCCTATAACTTCGAAGACCTGCAAAGCTTCCTGGATTTGTACTATCTGGGCGCTTCGGTACTGCGAGACGAGGAAGACTTCTATTTCCTTATGAAGGACTACCTCGACAAGTGCCACGAACAAAACATCATTCACACCGAAATCATGGTCGAGCCGCAAACCTACCTGCCTTATGGCGTTGCGGTTGAAACCGTGCTGGCGGGCTTCCGCAAGGCCATTGCCGAAGCCAGGGAACAGAACGGCCAGTCGGCTCTGATGATTCTCAGCATGTTGCGCCACCTGAGCGAAGACGAAGCACTGGCCATGCTCGACAGCGTGGAGCCTTTCCGTGACGATTTCGTCGGGATTGGTCTGGCCAGCTCGGAAGTGGGCAACCCGCCGGAAAAATTCGAGCGTTTGTACGCCAAGGCCAAATCGCTGGGCTACAAGTTGATTGCCCATGCGGGTGAAGAGGGGCCGCCATCCTACATCTGGGGCGCACTGGATCTGCTGCACGTCGACCGTGTTGACCACGGAGTACGCTGTGTTGAAGACGACGTACTGGTTGAGCGCTTGGTGAAAGAGCAGATTCCACTGACGGTGTGCCCGCTGTCTAACGTGCGTTTGTGCGTGTTCGACACAATGGCCGACCACAACCTGTTGGAGATGCTCGACAAAGGCCTCTGCGTAACGGTTAACTCCGATGACCCGACGTACTTCGGCGGCTTTATGAACGAGAACTTTGAGTCACTGGCAGACGAGCTGGGCATGAACAAAGAACAAGCCCTGAAACTCTCGGCCAACGGCTTCAAGGCCAGCTTCCTGAGTGATGAAGCCAAAGCAGCTTTGCTGGCCAAACTGGATGCTTTCGCCGCTGCCTGATAGCGGCTGCCTTTAAGGCACAAAGAGCAGCACCACCGCCAGCTACCGGGTAGCTGGCGGTTTCTCGTTTTGCTTGTGGTAACCTGACCTGGCTCACCGGAATTTAACCGGGCCAGAAAAGGAACAGGCACCATGGCGCTACTTACCCGGGTACGAAAAGACCCCATCCACTTCCTGCTGATTACCATCACCGCACCGGCCATATACGGTTTGATCTTGCCCGTGGTGGTTGTCGATATTTGCGTCAGCCTGTATCAGAAAATCTGTTTCCCCGCTTACCGCATACCACAGGTTAAACGCAGTAATTACCTGGCATTTGATCGTGGCAAGCTGCAATACCTGAATGCTTTCCAGAAAATTAATTGTCTGTATTGCGATTACGCCAACGGCGTCTTTGCCTACGCGGCGGAAATTGCCGGACGTACCGAATGGTATTGGTGTCCCATCAAACACCCCAAGCACGAAGACAAAGACGCCCTGCGAGTGCACGAGCATTACGACAAATTTATTGAATACGGCGACGGCGAAGACTTTCCCAAGAAACACAAAGCCCGCCGTACCGCCTGCCGAGCGTGCGAAGCGCCTTGCGACACGAAAACCAGTTAATATTGATGGAAACATAGGTCTGATGCGGGCTGCTGATGTGTTGGATGGCACTCACTGCGCTCGTTTATCCAGCCTGTGTTTTGCTGCTGTTCGGCAGCAAGCTACCTCCTACAATTCCTCGTGTAGGGTGCCGCACCGCGCACCGAATACTGCTGTGTGGCTCGTGAAAATATAGGTCTGATTCGGGCCGCTGATGTGTTGGATGGCACTCGCTGCGCTCGTTTATCCAACCTACGTTTTTCTGTTTTTCGGCTGGTGGTTAAGCGTCGTGCCGGAACCACTTGGTTGTTTTCTGAGCAATAGACCTTTGTATCATAATGTGCCTAAGGTCTGATTGTTGGCCCGTTTCACACACTCATAATCGCAATGACTTCAAATAGATCAGTGTGATTATGAAAGATAATAATAAAACCTCATATCAAACCTCTTCCGAAAGCGCTTACAACAGAAACCGAAAGCCGCGTTCTGAATTCGCAACGCGCTCGGAATATCTGGAACACGAACTTCAGGTAATGGACCCCAAACGCTGGCGTCCGAACTTGCCGTTTCGGGATTATCGTTTCGAAATCGAAGACTGGGTGCCCGCCATGGCAGCGACCATTGGCAAAATCGTTATGGTGGCAGCTGTGGTGGGAGCGTTTGCCATGCCACTGGGCTTGTCGCCCGAGTTTGTGATTGAAAACGCCCGTTTTGAAATGCTGATCGCCGCGATTCTGTTCGTGGTGTTGGTTTCCGGCTTTCTGAACCCAACCAGCAACTTGGCCGGTACTCATGGTCCGCTGATTCCCTTGATTCCATTGATTGTGGCTTCGGGCGGACACCCGATGGCACTGGGCTTAATGATTGGTGTGTTCGGTTTTATTTTGGGGATCACCAAAGGCGGCAGCCTGTTGGCCAAGCTCACCAGCAAGGGTGTTTGTGGCGGCCTGCTCTTGTATCTGGGCTTTATCGGCGTCACCGGGCAGGTGGCAAAGCTGTTTGCCTGGGCGGAGAGTTTCGACATGGCCTACATAGCCTTCGTGGTGATCATCGGCACCATCATTATGTACGCCTGGCTGGAGCACATTCAGATGCGCTGGCTGGCTATTCCACTGGGTTCTGTGTTTGCCGCTGTGGTAGCACTGGCCTTGGGTGCGCCATTTGAGTTCAAAACCGAGCCGGGCATTCCGAACCTTGATCCGACCTATTGGTGGGGTGAAAACACCGGTTGGCAACTGGGTTTGCCGGGGTTGGAGCATTTTATTGCGGTAGCGCCGTTTGCGGTGCTGGCAGTAGCCATGTGGTCACCGGACTTTCTGGGTCACCGGGTGTTTCAGGAGTTGAGCTACCCGAAAAAGACCGACAAGGTGCTGATGAACATCGACGACACCATGCTGTCGACCTCCGCTCGTCAGGCGGTAGGCAGCTTGCTGGGCGGCGGTAACCTGTCGTCTTCCTGGGGGACATATATTGTGCCGGCGGCAATTGCCAAGCGTCCGATTCCAGCGGGTGCTATTTTGACCGGTTTACTGTGCGTAGTGGCGGCTATTTGGGGTTACCCAATGGATCTGGCGATTTGGCAGCCGGTACTGAGCGTGGCGTTGATTGTTGGCGTGTTCCTGCCATTGCTGGAAGCGGGCATGCAGATGACCCGGGAAGGCAAAACCACTCAATCCGCTGCGATTGTGATTTTCTCGTCGGCGTTGGTGAACCCGGTATTTGGTTGGTCGTTGACCATGGTGCTCGACAATTTGGGCCTGATTGGCTGCAAAGAGCGGGGCAAGGAGTTGGGTCATACCGGTCGCTGGATTATTCCTGGCATCACGTTTGTGGTGCTGTGTACCGTGATGGCGATGATTGGCATGTTTCCGGGCATTCCGGCATTGATGGAGTCGTTCCGGACGCTTGCCGGGTAATCCCCTGAGAACAAAGCCCCTGAAAATAAGCACCTTGAAAACAGAGATCTTGAAAACAAAGACCCCGGCATATGCCGGGGTCTTTGTTTTTTGCAGACAGCTTTATACATAGAGCTTTATACAGACAGCTCCATGCGGGTCTGTTCAGTCGCTATTACAGCGGGCTGAAGGTCACGCTGTCGAACGCTACGGTCAGGCGAGAGTACTGAGTACCACCCCAGTTGCCCAGGCCAACAACCTGGCCAGCAGACAGCGCAATGCTCTCGGAGCCGGTCACGGTACCCACTGCGCTGCTCAGTACGGTTTGTACGCCATCAACATTGATGTAGCACTTGGAACCGTAGTCGCCGGCAACCGTGATAGAACAAGTCCAGTTGAAGGTCAGCTGAACGTCCGCAGGTACCGTCAGCTCTGCACGACGACCGCCACCATTGGCGCTTTCGTACACAGAGAAAGAGCTGCCAGACGCGGTGTAGCTGGCGTTGTCTGCGAAGGTCCAGTTGCCGCCGTCAAAGGCGTAGGAGAACGGCTCAACTTCCGCGAAGGCGATGTTGGAGAAGCTGGCGCTCAGGCGAGAGTACTGAGTACCGCCCCAGTTACCCAGGCCCAGTACCTGACCAGCGGTTACATCGATGGTCACGGTGCCATTGGCGGAACCAACCGTGTCGCTCAGGGTGGTGTTTACGCCGTCCAGCAGGTAGTAGCAGCGTGAACCGTAGTCACCGGCAACCGTGATGTTACAGCTCCAGTCGAAAGTAATCTGACCGTCAGCCTGTACGGTGATTTCAGCGCGCTTGCCACCACCAACAGAGCTCTCGAAGATGTTGAATTGGGTCTCGGTGACGTTGTAAGCCGCGCCGTCGAAAAAGCTCCAGTTGCCGCTGTTGAAGGCGTATGAGAACTCAACTGGTGGTGGCGTTTCCAGAACCAGAGTCAGGTTTTCAACGTCCAGCGGGTTAACGGTGAAAGTAACGGTTTTCAGATCGCCAGTGGCTTCATCAGTAGCGGTCAGAGTGTATTCACCAGCCGTCAGGTAAACCTTGGCGTAGCCTTGGGTGCCGTAAGTGCCACTGTTGGTTACTGCCAGTACGTCTTCGGCTGCGTTGGTGATGACGGCACCGCTGACAGGCGCGCCAGCTGCGTTCTCAACATTGATGCCGACAACAGCCAGAATGTTGCCGCTAACAACCGCACGACGAATCAGGGTGATATCGCAGTTGAAGGTCTGGCTCAGGTTGTTCAGGGTCCAGCTGTTGTTGCAGGTGGCGATCTGGTCGGACGTGGTGGTGTCGGTGAAGGTAACCGATACATTAACGTCGTCGTATTGCAGGTCGTTCAGAACGAATTCCGCCAGGTAGCTGCCATCACCCTGTTGAACAAGGTACAGCTCGCTTTCTTGCAGCGGGTTTTTCGGGCCAACCAATGCCAGAGTGGCGGTCAGGTTGTTTACACCGCCGACTTCATCAATCACTTCGGCTGGAACCGTCACAGCAATGTTGGCGTCGCCACCGTTTTCCGTCAGCTCAAACTGTACTTCGCCGTACAGAGGCACGATGTCCATGGCCAGATCGGTACCGTAGTTTACGGTCTGGGCTTCCTGCGCATCGAGAGATTTACCCACCTGAGTAGCGCCGTCATACAGGGCCAGTTCGATGGTGTGTTCGCCGGCTGGCAGGTTTACAAAGGTCTCGCTCAGGCCGGTGGTCGGGTTGATACCGAACACCTGTTCCAGGCCGCCATCTACCTGAATACCCATGGACGGGTCGGCAACCACAGCCAGTTCGTCGGTAGAGTAGGCAAACTTGAAGTAGGCCAGACGGTCGATGATGGTTACGTCGCTCAGGAAGTCACCAATGATCGGCTTGATGGTCATCTCAAGGGTGTTTTCGCCATCAATGATGGTTTCATTGCTGTAACCGGCATACTGCTGGTTGCCTTCGGTGATCAGCAATTCGAAATCGTAGTTGGCAGGAGACAACACCAGCGTCTGGTTGCTGCTGGCGACGAAAGTTTCATCGTCCAGGTTGATGGTCCAGGTAACGGTTTCAACATTGCCCGCGTTGCTGCCAGACAGAGCCGTTGCGCTCAGTTCACCACGCAGGATCTGATTGGCGGCTGCAGTACGCAACGCTTCATTACCCGCGATGTTCTGGCTCAGCAGCGCTGCAACATCGTAGTTCATGGCGACAGTCGCCTGGGTTGATTCCTGTTCATTCGAAGCAGTTTCATTGCCCGCGCCGCCACAAGCAGCAACAAGTGCTGAAACGCCAATCAAACAGCCCAAGCGGGCTGGATTAAACGACAACATATTCCACACCTTTTGTTTGAAATTTCCAGTACGTCTTTGGCGCCGAAAACAACGGCTCAAAAACGGAACCCGGAGCTCATACGAGTCCTTCGGCGGAATATGCGCCTGCGTAACGTTAAGTCAATATGTGTAATTGATATGTGACTCAATGTAATCAAAATAAGATTAACAATGGTTCAATAAAAGACTGTTAAATAAACATAGGCACGAAAACACCTGGTGCTCGACAGAAGTGCAGAAGCTCTCGTCGTGTTCGCTTGTGGGTAGGTGGGTGCTTTGATTGATCCAAAAAAATAAACAAATACAACGCTGGTTTCGACTGAAAATGCGATATTTTTCAATTTGTTAGACAGGCATCAGCTTTGTTGGTGGTTTTGAGGATTTTCGGTTTGGCCTGTGGCGTCGCTCTTGTTGTAAAACTCTTTTACGTTCGCCATGAACTGAATTGTCATACTGTAACATTCAGCCCAGGCGCAGGCCGAAGTGCCAGCCAATCTCGCAACCAGTAAAGAGCCACTATGAGAGAACAAGCAGCAGCCATCCCGACCAATATCATCACCGGCTTTCTGGGTGTAGGGAAAACCACCTCGATCAATTCGTTGCTGGCAAACAAGCCTGACGGCGAAAGCTGGGCGGTACTGGTGAATGAATTCGGTCAGATCGGTATCGATCAGGAAATGATGCCAGACCAAGACGGTTTGCATGTAAAAGAGCTGGCGGGTGGCTGCATTTGCTGTGAGCTAGGGCCATCGCTTCACAAAACCGTAAAAGCCCTGATTGAACAGGCCAAACCGGATCGCTTGATTATTGAGCCAACAGGCATAGGTCACCCTGAAGGCATCATCGACACCCTGATGGGGCCGGCTTTCAAGGACAAGCTCGACCTACGCGCTACCATCTGTTTGCTTGACCCGCGCTCACTGGGGCTGGAAGAAGTGGTCGGCAGCGAGATTTTCCACGACCAGCTCAATCTGGCCGATGTAGTGCTGATCAATAAATGTGATTTGGCCGACCCGGCACAGGTAGACGTGGTGGAAGAAAGCCTGAACAGAATGTTCCCGCCCAAACAGCATATTGGTCGCATTACCCGCGGTAATATCAGCCTGGAATTGCTGGACCTGGTGCGTAACGGCGAGCTGAAATCGCAATTTTCGCAAGCCCACACGCACAATCACAGTCATGGCGACCATCATGGGCATTCTCACGAAAAACATGACCATCACTGTGATGAGCATTGCGATCACTCTCATAGCCATAACAGTCACCACCATTCCCACAACCATTCTCATAGCCAGGAACCGGAAGCCGTCGCCGAACCGGGCAAGCCCATTTGCAAAACCGGTAACGGCAGTGGCTTGCACAGCTGCGGCTGGATATTCCACCGCGAAGACTGCTTCGATTACTGGGCGCTGGAAGAAATTCTAAACAATATTGAAGGCATCAGCCGCATCAAAGGCGTGATCAGAATCGGCCGCGATTGGGTGTTCTACAACCGCGTAAACAACGAATATGATTTCGACAAAGTCGCCTACCGCCGTGACAGCCGTATTGAAATCATCAGTCCGCGAGAGCTGGATTGGCAAGCCATTGAAGCCGCCATGCTGGGGTGCTTGACGAAGGGCTAAGCCAAGCGAGTTTGATGGGCGCAAGCTCACATCCTATGTGTGAGCATGCTTCCTGATGAGCCGTCGTGAGATTCCCAGAGCATGGTTCGGGAAAATATTTGTAGGTCAGATAAAGGCGCGAAGCGGCTGCCATCTGACGTGGTGTGCTCACTGGCGCAGTGTGTTGGATGGCACTTGCTGCGCTCGTTTATCCAACCTACAGTCCGCCAGTCGAAAGGCCTCTGGAAAATTATTTGGCGACTCGTAGGGAGGCTGTGGGAGTGAGCTTGCTCACGATGTTTTGAGTACATCGGCAGCAAGCTACCTCCCACCAGTTCAAATCAAACCGTTATGTAGGGTGCGCACTGCGCACCGGAAACCTCAATCAAACCAACCGCTTGTCTCCCAGTTGATGGTGCGGCGCGTCCAGCTGCTTGGCTTGTACCGCAAGCGCGTTTTTCTGCGCCAGCTCATCCAGGTTATTAATCACCAAATCCGGCTCAATGCCCCAAGGGTCAAACACCGCATCCGGGTTGCGTTTAACCCATGCCCCTCGCATGCCCGCAGATTTGGCGCCGATCACATCAAACGGGTTACCCGAGATCAGCCAGCTCTGCTGCGCCTGACTGCCCGCCTCACGCATAAAATGGGCATAGACGCCGGGGTTGGGTTTGAACGAGCGTAAGTCATCGACGCTGACAACCCCTTCGAAGAAATCCAGTAGCTCGGCTTGCTCCAGTAGTTTGGTTACATCTGCCTGCTGGCCGTTAGAGAAGGCAAATAACCGTGCATCGGAATCGCTCAGTCGGCGCAGTGCGGGCAGGGCATCTTCAAAGGCAGGTAGCTTGTTGTAGGCATCGAGCCAAGCGCTACGTGTGTCGACTGGAACATCCAGCTTGAATTGCTGAATACAAAACTCCAACGCTTGCTCGGTGACCACAGAAAACGGCGCATAGTTTTGCATCAGACCACGACGGAAGCTGTATTCCAGCTGCTTCTGTCGCCAGCTGTCGGCCAAAGCCGGAGCGAGATCACCAATGGCGTGGGCCATCAGATTGGTTACACCACGGGTATCAATGAGTGTGCCGTAAACATCAAACGCCAGCACGGTGTGAGATTGATGGGGCATACAGACCTCCTGATTCTTCAGGTATTACTGATTCGCTGTGTCAGACAGTTGTTATTTTAGGTTGGTTCTGGGAGTGTGTGACCTGTTTGGGATTGCTGCAATTGTGGCGCATTGCTACCGTTTATTCACCTTGATGTACGCAGGCAAAATACCTTGGCAATAGTCAGTGTAAGACTGGATCAGGCGTTGATTGAAAAAGCGACCATTATGGGAAAGGCGCTTAATCGTTCGGCACCAAAACAGATTGAGCATTGGGCCAAAATTGGCGAAATGATGGAAGATAATCCGGATTTGCCTTACGAGTTTGTAAAGCAGGCGACAATTGCTCGGGCGGAAAAAGAGGCGGCCACGCTTGAGTCTTATGACTTTGGCTAGACCGGCTTACCTTTTGATCCGCAATAATCTTAAAAACACATAACGATTAATCAGAGTGCCAACCCCGATTCCCAGTGTATAGGCCACCAGATCGCTGACACGAAAGCCAAACCCCAGTACCAGACCGCCGATGGTGGTGGCGCGAATGCTGTCGATCCAGTCAGCGTGGTAAAACTGCGAGAATTCAATCCCATAGGAAAATAGCAAGGCTGCTGCAACCTGACTGCGGAATTTCCAATTCGGGGTAATCAGACAAACGCCAAAATACACCATCACTGCCCAAAGAAAGTCACCCACGTAAACATGGAAAAACTGGGGTAAATCCAGCGCAGGGGAGCGGGTGGATAGCCCCAGAACGATGGTGATCACGCAGGCGGTGGTGTAGATAAGGATTCGTTTTGACATTGAGTTATTAACGTTGGAGTTGAAGGGCTGGCTGGAGGCGGCATACCGGAAGCCAGTCCCTCTTAACCTAAGGGGTGGTCCGTGATGGAAACGAATTTCTCATGTTGTGATCGGCCTTGTTGAAACCGCCATCTCCAAAACGGTCTTTGAATATGTAGCACTACCATCAGCTTTTCGTGCCTTCCCTTCGTCGAAAACATATGCAATAAGCACTCTTGCACCAGGGCGAAATAATTTTCTGTCGCTTTTGAGTTTTGGGTAAATACTTTCAGTAACAGTTGTTCCGTCCTCAAGTTTTAAAACAAAGCTATTTACCTGATCTCCCCAGCGTGCATCCTGACCAGCAAAATAAGTTTCATCTATGACTCCAGATATGATTTTGGTTTTTATCGGCTTTTTTATCAAACGTTTCACCTTCGCCAAAAAGTCATCGTTTTTCTCAAACTCACTTTTGATAGTTGCCCACCACTCCGGGGAACCAAAAAGGCCATGCGAGCCTTTGAGTCCCGAGCGTGGTCTATTTGAATCAAGTGTCAGCGCCTGAACCAATCTGATGCGTTCTGGATTTTTCTTTAGATCCTCGACCAGCTCGTATACGAGCTTCATCTGAGAATCGACGGCATTAAGGTCTAAAAACATATGTGTGGAATCCGGTAACGAGCTAGCGCCGAGTGCATGCGCAATTTTTGGCGTGGCGTTTTGTGCTAGCGTAGCGGCCAACAAAAAATTGAGCCGTGGAATAAATTGTCCGCTGGCACGTATTGTTATGTGAGTTACTTAATATGGCCACTTTTGCCACGCTGAGTAGTTTTAATGTGTTCTGATAGCGGCTGGTCAGGATACTTTTTGAACCCACTAACTTTTTTGTACTTTTCACCACTTAGAACTTCACTTTCGGTGCATATGATTTCATCTTCACTGATGCTTCCACTTAACAAACTTAGCTTCCTGTGTTCTGTGATCCTCACCCGCTTTTCCGGACACATTGCAGTTATCCATTTATCGCCTCGTACTCTAACGGACTCATGTATCCCAAGCCAGAGTGCAGACGAGTTCTGTTGTAGAAGCGATCAATATACTGTTT